>NZ_NRRB01000009.1 GCF_002282895.1 Paraferrimonas haliotis | reverse complement strand
TTCCCCCTTAGTTCAGTTGGTAGAACGGCGGACTGTTAATCCGTATGTCGCTGGTTCAAGTCCAGCAGGGGGAGCCAATTTAATTAAAGTCGCTCACGAAGCGGCTTTTTTTATACCCGTCATTGCATCCCTCCCCTCATGCTGTTACAAAAAAGTTAATTGATGGTTACTTAATCACCATATTTATGGTATTTTCAGCGATAACGACCATCGAATAAACAACCATTGATTACTGTTCGTGTTCAACAAAGGGAAGCTAAGCAATGGGATTTTCTAAAACCTTCTTATCCATGCTGATACTGGTGCTTTGTTGCGTAGGTGCCATTCAAACCCACATGTTTGTGCTCGTAAGTAAAGAGCGAATACAACTGCTTAATAATGAAGTTGCCGCCGAGATCACTCGCATGGATGACTCCCAACAAACCGGTGCTGCTTTATACCTCGAACTGTCCGATCGCCACAACCTATCCTTTTATCAATACAGTGCGCGGGAAGATTTTTCTCGAAATTTCACCTATGGCGATATAGAGCAGCAACACGATGTTGTTAATAACCTGCTCAACTATTATGGCGCCAACCAAACCCAACGCTTGTTTTTAGCCCGGGGCACGGTTAATTACCGCGTGGACGCTTCCAGTATTTCGCTCATTCTCGAAAAACAATTGTTGATCAGCTGGATAATCATACTGAGTGCCCTTTTGCTCATTGGTTTTTCGTTTGTATCGGCATTCACAAAAATGCGACAGCAAATCCGTTATGCGTCAAATTACATTGAACGCATGCCCCTGCTAGAGTTTGAGTCGGTGCAGGTTAACCGCCTCAGTAACGAATGCAAACCGCTGGCTAAAGCACTGCAAGAGTGTCGCAGCGAACTTAAAATAAAAATTGACGATTACAACCAAAAACAAGAGCAATTAGCACGCTCAAGTAATGTGGATGCTGTAACCGGCTTAGCCACTCGATTGCGCTTTGTTGAACAAATAGAAGCGAAACTCAATGAAGTTAATCAAAGTGGTCTGTTGGTCAACATTCGAGCCAGTGAGCTGGGCTTGGTTAACCAAACCCAAGGCATGCGAGGTGGTGATAATTACTTGTCGGCAGTTGCTAAGGTATTATCGCAGGTGATTAAGAGTTACCCGAGAGCCGAAGCGTTTCGCATCGGTAATGCTGATTTTGCAGCCATAATCCCCAATTGCTCGAAAGAAGACGTAGAAAAGCTGTGTAAACGATTTAAAGCCAGCTATGACGACTTACAGGTAACCCTAAGCCTACCCACTACAGCCTATACCGGCGCGGTTTCTTACAGCAGCGGTATGAATGCTTTAGAGATTATGAGCATGGGCGATACCGCAGTTAATTTAGCGCAAACCTTAGGGCCTAATCATTACTCCATTTATGCCTTTGATCAGGTGAGTAACGTTATTTCCGATCATCAATGGCAAAACGTTGTGCGACAAGTGATCAGCAGTAAACGGGTGGTCTTTCTTCAACAGACCATTCACCCCTGTCGCAAAGAAGTTAAAGGCTATAAAGAGTTATTGGCCCGCTTTGTCAACGAAAGCAACGAGCCACTGCCAACCGCAACCGTGATCGCCATGGCAGAGCGCTATGGCTTAGCGGTTCAATTGGACAAGATGATCATCGTAGAAGTGTTAAAACGACTCATAAAAGATCCGTCTAACACCCATACTTATGGCATCAACGTGAGTGCAACCTCGTCTCACAACAAAGATTTCTTAGCCTGGTTAAAAGACTTGTGCAGTCGCAACAAAGCGTTAGCCAGTCGTCTCATATTCGAAGTCAGCGAAGCGGGTATGCAAACCAATCTCAATGCCAGTCAGGTCTTTGTTTCAGAGCTTCATAAAGCCGGCGCTCGCGTGTGCGTCGAACGCTTTGGATTGGGCTTTAGCTCATTTAAATTCTTTAGAGAGATTCGTCCGGATTTCATTAAGCTTGCGGGAGAATACAGCCATAGCATTGATACTAATAGCGACAATGCCTTTTTCGTTCGCATGGTGGTCGATATTGCTCGACGCATGAGCATTCGAGTGTTCGCTACTTCAGTTGAACGTCAACAAGAAAAGTTGCAGTTAGAAAAGCTTTTAGTCGACGGTCAACAAGGCTATTACATTGCCAAGCCGGAGCCCATCTTCACCGCTAACAAAGAGTTGCAAAACAGCTAATGTTCGGGTTGTTGTGTAGACTTCTTAGGTTGAGCAATCACCACTCCAATTAACACCAACCCGGCCCCTAGCATCTGCCAAGGGGTCAAACGCTCTCCCAGCAATACAAACGCCAACACCAAAGTAAAGACAGGAATGAGGTTAATGTAAACCACCGCTTGGGTCAGCGGTATTTGGCTAATGGCGTAGTTATACAGAAGGTATGCGCCTAAGGTTACAAAAGCACCTAGGTATAAAATAGCCAACAAGCCGTCTCTATGAAGCTGCCACTCTCCACCAGAATAAAGCGCTAACGGCACAAAAAACAGGCTGCCAACCAGGGCTTGTAATGCGGTCAACGTCAGAGCTGAATAGCGCTGGCAAAGCAACTTCAAGCAAACCGCATAGATAGCTGCAGCTAACATAGCGGCCAGTTCCAGTAGGTTACCGAGCAAAGGGTTGGGCGCGTGCTCATCACTCTCGCCGGCAAGGCTCAGCCAAATAACGCCAACCATCGCCAGCAAAAAACCTAACATACCGCGTCGATTTAAGCGCTCTTTGATAAACACGTAGGCAACAATGGCCGTTAATATCGGCGCCATCGCCGTCATCATGCCGGCTTGCGAGGCTGAGGTATACAAGAGCGCTTGGCTTTCCAATACAAAATACAAACAAGGCTCACAAAACGACATCAGCAATAGCAACTTCCAATCGCCACTTCGATATTGGAACTTCAAAATTTGCTTATAAAAGAGGCTAAAGCACAACAGTGCCACCAGCATTCGACCGGCAATCACCCAGTTTGGAGGATAGACTTGAAAGGCAAATTTTAAGGCGATAAAACTCGAAGCCCACAGCAAGGTAGCGATTAATAAGGCAAGTCTGGGATCGGGCTTAATGCGCATGGGTTTGTTCTCGAAGTAAAAGGTTAGCGCCGCTTTTAGGCGCCATAGAGTAGCCTATGGTCGGCACACTAAAAACAATTTTTTACTGAAATGCTATAAACCTTACTGCTTATATGTTGTTTCTCATTAGGATAAGACCGATAATAACGGCCAATGACGAATGATTTACGGTAGTTCATGAGCGAGTACATTCTTTTACTCATTAGCACAGTACTGGTTAATAACTTTGTGTTAGTGAAGTTTCTTGGGTTATGCCCCTTTATGGGGGTATCCAGCAAACTAGAGTCGGCAATTGGTATGTCCATGGCCACCACATTTGTATTAACCCTTGCCTCAACCACCAGTTACTTGGTTAACGCTTACGTGTTAGCTCCGCTTGAACTTACCTATTTGCGCACCATGGCTTTTATTCTCGTAATTGCAGTGGTGGTCCAGTTTACCGAACTGGTGGTTCAAAAAATGAGCGCTCAGTTGTACCGAACCCTAGGTATATACCTGCCATTGATCACCACCAACTGTGCGGTGTTGGGTGTGGCATTGCTGAACGTCAACGAACAACATAACTTAGTGCAATCGGTACTGTATGGCTTTGGCGCCGCTGCCGGTTTCTCCCTCGTGTTAATTTTGTTTTCCGCCATGCGAGAGCGATTAGCCGCTGCCGATGTTCCTCAACCGTTTCAAGGCGCTGCCATTGGTATGATCACCGCCGGATTGATGTCGTTAGCCTTTATGGGCTTCACGGGGTTGGTGAAGTAACATGGTAGAAGTCATACTTGCTGTTGCCGTTCTTGCGGTTTTTGCCCTGATGTTTGGCGCGCTGCTAGGGTTTGCTGCCATAAAGTTCAAAGTGGAAGGCAATCCGTTGGTGGATCAGCTGGACGCCATATTACCTCAAACCCAATGCGGCCAGTGCGGTTACCCTGGTTGCAAACCCTACGCAGAAGCCATAGCAAACGGCGAAAAAATCAATAAGTGCCCACCAGGTGGCAGTGCTGCGGTCGAAAAGATCGCGGATTTGATGGGCGTGGAGCCAGAGCCTGTTGCGGAGCATGAAGCCTCGGTTCCTCGGGTTGCATTTATTGTGGAACAAGATTGCATTGGGTGCACTAAATGCATTCAAGCCTGCCCTGTGGATGCCATTGTTGGGGCGGGTAAACTTATGCACACCGTTATAGCCAACGAATGCACCGGTTGCGATTTGTGTGTCGAGCCTTGTCCGGTTGACTGCATTAAGATGCTGCCTAAAGCCCAAACGACACAAACCTGGGATTGGAAATTGAATCAGATTCCAACCGTTACCTTACCTAACACACAACAGGTGGGTAACTGATATGATGAACTTACTTGAGCAAATTCAATCCGATAAACTTTGGCGCTTTCACGGCGGCATCCATCCACCGGGCTTAAAAGCACGGGCAAACCAGCAAACCATTGCCTCTTTGCCCTTGATGCAACACTATCAGGTGCCCATTACTCAGCACGTTGGAGAAGCCGGTCGCATCATTGTGAAAGTGGGCGATAAAGTACTAAAAGGGCAGCCTCTCACTGAAGCGCACACGCTGCAACAACTGCCAGTACATGCCCCAACCTCGGGCGTGATTAGTGCAATCAGCGAGCAAGTGGCCGCGCACCCTTCCGGGCTTCCCCAAACCGTTATCACGGTAACCGCCGATGGTAACGACCAGTGGCGACCAAGAGCGGCACGCAGCGCCTACGAAGGCGTGTCAAAAGAAGCATTGCTTAAATGCATTCAAGACGCCGGAATTGCTGGCCTTGGCGGTGCAACCTTTCCAACCCACCGCAAACTGGCTAATGATCAGTTAGACGTCGTCATCATTAATGGCGTTGAGTGCGAACCTTACATAAGTTCCGACGATAGGCTTATGCGTGAATATGCCAGCGACATCTTCAAAGGCATAGGCGTAATCGAACATTTGGTGCAACCCAAACACATCGTATTTGCGATAGAGGATGACAAACCAGAAGCGGCTAAAGCGATTAAAGCTGCCGCTGAGCAGCATGGATTTCAGCAGGCTTCTTTTTCGCTAAAAATCGTTCCAACTAAGTACCCTTCCGGTGGTGAGAAGCAACTCATTCAACTGCTCACCGGACGCGAAGTTGATTCCGGTACCATTCCAGCAGCGCTTGGCATTGTTATGCAAAACGTAGGTACCGCTTACGCCATAAAAAAAGCGGTATTCGATGACGAGCCAATGCTTGAGCGGGTGGTTACGGTTACCGGCAACGCGGTCGCAAAACCCAGCAATTTTTGGGTGCCCATTGGCACCGTGATAGCAGATTTATTAGCCCATGCAGGCTACGTTGCACAACCTCAGCTTGGTGTCATTCTTGGTGGCCCCATGATGGGCTTTATGCTGCCGTCGATTAACGCCGGCGTCACCAAAGCCTGCAACTGCTTGCTAGCCGCCGACAGCAATGAGATTGATACCGACAACAGCGAGCGTTCTTGTATTCGCTGTGGTGAATGTGCCGTTGTTTGTCCAGCTAAGTTGCAACCGCAACAACTTTATTGGCACGCTAAAGCCGCAGAGCATGAAAAGTCTCAACACTATAATCTATTCGACTGCATTGAATGCGGTTGTTGTGCCTTCGTTTGCCCGTCCAACATTCCTTTGGTGGAAGCCTATCGAATCGAGAAAGCGGCCATTCGCACACAACAACTGCAGGCCGAACATTCGCAACGGGCCAAACTGCGCTTTGAAGCCCGGGTCGAGCGGTTAGAGCAAGAGAAGCAAGCCCGAGCCAACAAGCAAAAACGCTCGGCACAAAGCCGCCAAGCCAATATGTCTGGCGAGCAAAAGGATCTGGTTGCCGCTGCGTTGGCCCGCGTTAAAGCCAAAAAAGCGCAACAGGCTGAGCCACAGTCCAGCGGTGATGCTAAATCTGCAGCGGTAGCTAAGGCTTTAGCCCGTGCCAAAGCAAAGCGAGCCGCTCAACAATTTGCCACCCCAGAGCCTGCCAAGGCTGCTGACGAAACGCTCGCAAGCAAAGATGCTTCCCAGCAAGTAACCGCGAGCACAACAACGGTGGATCCCAAGAAAGCGGCCATCGCCAAAGCGGTTGCCAAAGCCAAAGCTAAGAGAGCGGCCCAGCAGCAAAACGGCGGCGTTTCAGCGGCAACTAAGTCAGAGCCAATGGCAACGCCTGAACCTGCGCCTGAACCGAGTGCAGCGCCAAATGCCGAGGCCGGTGCCGCACCTGATGCAACCAATAGCGATCCTAAAAAAGCCGCCATTGCTCGCGCCGTAGCCAAAGCGAAAGCCAAACGCGAAGCCGCAGCGAAAGCACAATCCACAAAAGGTGACTCTGATGGCGTTTAAGCTAAAAGCATCCCCTCACATAAGCCAAGGTGGCTTAACCGCGTCCATGATGAAGAAAGTGATGCTTTGCGCCTTACTTGGCATTGCCGCGCAAACTTGGTTCTTTGGCGTTGGCACCCTCATTCAAGTGGCTCTGTGCATGCTCATTTGCGTAGCGGCAGAGGCGGTTTTTGTGGCCATTCGAAAGCGCTCGTGGCGCTATGCCATCAGCGATTATTCCGCCGCATTGACCGGGTTATTGTTAGGGCTTGCTCTGCCCCCTTACGCGCCGTGGTGGATAGCGTTAATCGGCAGCCTATTTGCCATCGTTATGGTGAAGCAGTTGTACGGCGGATTGGGGCATAATTTACTCAATCCAGCAATGGCTGGTTACGTGTTGTTATTAATTGCCTTTCCTGTGCAAATGACCACATGGGCTGCGCCTGTTGAACTGTTACAAGCCCCCCTCTCTGTAAGTCAAGCACTTCAATCCATCTTCCTAGAAAACAAGCCTTTGGTTGACACGGCTCGAATCGCGGTGGATGGCACCACCATGGCAACGCCGTTAGATACTTTAAAGACCGGCCTAACCCTAGGGAATACCAGCAGTGAATCCATGCAATCCCCCATTTTTGGAAGCGTTGCCGGTGTAGGTTGGGAATGGGTAAATCTGGGTTACCTCATTGGTGGCCTGATTATGCTGCGACTTAAAGTGATCCGTTGGCACATTCCATTTGGGGTGTTGGTGGGTCTTTGGGTAAGCGCATCCATAGGCTACATACTATTGCCTGATGTTTCGGGAACACCGTGGTTTCACGCCTTTAGTGGCGCAACCATGTTAGCGGCCTTCTTCATAGCAACCGATCCGGTTTCGGCTGCAACCAGCCCTAAAGGCCGCTTTATTTATGGGGTACTGATTGGCGCCATCGTATACCTCATTCGCACTTTCGGTGGCTACCCCGATGCGGTCGCCTTTGCGGTATTGCTCGCTAACCTTACCGTTCCTTTGATTGATTACTACGTGCGACCGGTTACCTACGGCCACGCTAAGGACAAATCATGAAAACCAGCATGACCAAAAACGGACTCATATTGGCAGGCTTTGCGCTGGTAACCACCTTTGTTGTAAGCCTTACCTTTCAAGGAACCAAAGCCAAAATTGCCCAACAACAGCAGCAAGAGCTGGTAAAAGTGTTGTCGCAAATCATTCCCGACGACAATTACGATAGCCCCTTATATCAACATTGTGTGCAGGTATCTTCGGAGCAGTTTTTAGGAACCGCTTCAACCCAACGCGCGTTTATTGCCAGTAAAAACAATGAGCCTGTCGCCATGGCCATTGAGACAACCGCGCCGGATGGATACAGTGGTGACATTCATTTGATTGTTGGCATTGACAAACAAGGCAAGGTGTTAGGGGTTCGCACCTTAAGCCATCAGGAAACACCGGGGCTTGGTGATCATATTGAACTGCGTAAATCAGACTGGGTCGAGTCGTTTAAAGGTCGAGTATTAAGTGGCCAGAAAGATCCCCGCTGGGCGGTTAAGAAAGACGGTGGCAGTTTCGATCAGTTTACCGGCGCAACTATCACCCCAAGAGCCTATGTAAAAGCGGTTAAAAATACCCTAATCTATTTCCAGTATCATTTTGATGAAATAGCCGCAAGCCAAATCAGTTGTGAAGGTCAGTAATGAGCGAGTATAAAGAAATAGCGTGGCAAGGCTTATGGAAGAACAATCCAGGCATCGTGCAACTCTTGGGGTTATGCCCGCTGTTGGCGGTTACCTCAACCCTTACCAATGCCCTGGGTCTCGGCATCGCCACCTTGTTGGTGTTGGTTGGCTCGAACGTATGCGTTTCTCTCATCCGCCGTTGGGTGCCTAAAGAAATTCGCATCGCTGTCTTTGTAATGATCATTGCTGCATTGGTAACCTGCGTACAACTGTTGATCAACGCGTATGCCTATGGCTTGTATTTGTCGCTCGGTATTTTTCTACCATTGATCGTAACAAACTGCGTGATTATTGGACGTGCAGAAGCCTTTGCTTCGAGACAACCCGTTTTAAAGTCTGCCTTCGACGGGCTTATGATGGGATTGGGTTTTACCATAGTGTTGGCCCTATTAGGCGCCATTAGAGAAATTTTGGGTCAAGGTACGCTGTTTGCGGGTGCCGATTTATTACTGGGTGATTGGGCCGCCGTGCTAACCATTAAGCTTATCGATTTTGATACCCAATTCTTACTGGCTTTGCTGCCACCGGGCGCCTTTTTAACCATGGGGCTTATTATTGCGGCCAAAAATGCCATCGATCACCATTATGCTCATAAAGCCCCTAAAACAGCCCCAGAGCCGGTGAGTCGCGCCCGTATCAATCAAACCTAAGGTTAGCGATAGACCCATACTATGAATAAGAATAAAAGAATCGAGATACTGACACGCTTAAGGGACGATAACCCAAACCCCACCACTGAGCTTAATTTCTCAACACCGTTTGAGCTGTTGGTGGCGGTGACCTTGTCGGCGCAAGCCACCGATGTGGGGGTTAATAAAGCAACCGACAAACTGTTTCCAGTGGCCAATACCCCCAAAAAAATCTTCGATCTTGGCGTTGACGGTCTTAAGGATTACATCAAAACCATTGGTTTATTTAATTCTAAGGCGCAAAACGTTCACAAAGCCTGCGCCATTTTGTTAGAGCAATACCCGCAGCTAGACTTAGACCAAGGAGAAATTCCTGAATCGAGAGAAGCTTTAGAAGCCCTGCCTGGTGTTGGCCGAAAGACCGCCAATGTAGTGCTTAACACCGCCTTTGGCTGGCCGACCATCGCAGTGGATACTCATATTTTTCGTGTATCCAACCGAACTAAGTTGGCCATGGGAAAAAACGTGGATTTGGTGGAGCAGAAACTGCTTAAGGTAGTGCCAAAAGCATTTAAGCAAGATGTCCATCATTGGCTTATTCTACACGGTCGCTATACCTGTGTTGCCCGCAAACCCCGTTGTGGCGCTTGCATTATCGAAGATTTGTGTGAATTTAAAGAGAAGACGAGCGACTGACAATAAAGTGACTGTAGCGCCCTAAATCACGAAAAACGGGATGGGCGCATCGCTGCCATTCAAGCTCTAGTAGTCTATCGTAGTCGCTTTGTTGTAGTGATTTGTCTTTCACGTAATCGTGTAAAACCCGAACCCCAATGCGTCGTTCAACCTTATAGCCCGCTTGCTCGAGCCATTGTTTAACGTCATCCGGTTTAAAACGCCCCTGCGGAATAATGGTGTTATTGTGTTTAAGTGGCATACCCGCTTCTAAGTACTGATAATTGCCATTAACGGCATGGTGCATTTCCAGTCCGTAATAATTATAAAACATCAGCGACATTACCCCATCGTCGGCTAAGCAATCGAGCAACGCCAACAACCCTTGCTTTGGCTCAGCTAGCCATTCTAAAACCGCATGAAAGCATATTAACGAATAGTGTTTGGCTAACGTATCGTGAATGGCTTGGGCCTTAAGTTGGTAAAAGCGAACCTGCTGCTCTACACCCTGCTCAGCGACGTTTTGTTTTGCCTGTTGCAACATGTTCTCCGAGACATCACAAAAGTCAATGGAATGGCCTTGCTGAGCTAGCCAAATGGCCATTTGCCCTTGGCCACCGCCGGCGTCAAGCACCTTGGTTCCTGCTTTAATTTGCGGCAATATGTGGCTTGAGAATTCTCGCTGCAATACGTCTAAGCGCAAACGCCCTTTTGTGGTTTGGTATATATTTTGAGTGAATTTTTTAGATCGACTGTCAAAATTTGTATCCGCCAACGACTGTTACCTTCGTGTGTTGCAAAAGCTTGTTGCAATTCGTTACATAAGAACCAGATTTTCCCACAGCTTTTACGTGAAATAAATGCCATAAAAACTGTAGGGCTGTTTTCCCATGCCTAACCAACTGTTACAGTATACAATTAATTAACATATTTTCTGGAGTTTCATGGCGCTCGCTACGTTTTTCAAAAATACCTTTTCTACAAAGGTGTTTAGCTCTGGCACCAATCTTCGCTTTACCGTGCTGATGGTCCTGCTGCTTATCCTTAGCGGAGCAGCCATTTGGGCAACCTTGTCAACCGCAGAGAATCAACGCTTGTTGCAAGACAGCCACGCTATCCAAAAACAGCGCGGCATCATTGCCGCCAAAACGCTACAACAGCGAATGGCACAGGCACAAGCCAGTGCGGTTTCGTTTGCCCACATTAGCCAAAGCCTTTACCTCTCGCCGGAGCAACTCACGCAAACCATTCCAGCGTTATTAAACGACAACAGTCAGCCCCGGCTTATTGTGGGTGGTGGTGTTTGGAGCGCACCCTATGCCTTCGATCCAACAAAAGAACGACTCGCCTATTTCTGGGGACAACAAGCCGATGAAGGCATGGTCAAGTTTGACCAATATAATGATCCAAACGAGCCAAGTTACGTTGACGAACCTTGGTTTAAACCGCTTGCCAACATGCCCGATGGCAGCACCCATTGGTCCGACGCTTATCGCGATCCCTACACCAAGCAAACCATGGTAACCGTATCGTCGCCCATTTGGGATAAAGATAGATTTTTAGGCGTGGTCACCATAGACATGGCCATGGACGGAATCAATAACCTAGTGCGACGCATTAGCGAGCAACAGCCGGGCTATCTGTTTCTTGCGGATCGCAATCACAGAGTGTTAGCGCACCCCCATTTAGATGATTACATAGAACAGAAGCCTGACCGTTTCCCATCGTTGCAAGAATTGGTTGAGGAAGAACCCAACTTAGCGCCTATCTTGACGTTGTCTATTCAAGCCGCCAACAGCAACTCTGAAATCTTTCAAATGCCCATTGCCAAGGATCCAGTCCTTGGGATTTCGGTAAACCTTAAGGTGTTTAATATCGGGGAAAGTGGATGGAAACTGTTCTTAGTGTCACCAACGATCAGCGGCTCTGAGGGATATCAAAGCTCTTGGGCCGTTGCATTAATGGTGGGTTTTGTATTGTGTTTTGTTTTTTTTCTAATCCATTTATACGTGCGCCAAAGTTTAATTGCACCGCTAACAGACCTGGCCGACGCCTCAGAGCAAAAGCAAACGAACTTGCTAAAAGCCCTCGCCAACTGTCGACAGCCGGATATGGCACGCATCGCTTCTAGCATGCTCAACCTTAACGCAACGCTTAGAAGCAGCCAATCAAATTTAGAAGCGAGCAATTTAGCGTTAGCAAAGCAACAGGCCAGCCAATCCACAATCGATGCCCGCAACAATGGCGCCCAAGGCTATTTTATGGAGTTTATGAACTCCAGCTCTGCACTGATGACCATTCGTGATTTACAAGGCCGCTTCATTACCGCCAATGACCGTTATTGCAGTGCGACCCAGCGCACGTTGCATCATTTGGTGGGAAAAACCATCGCCGAAGTCTTTCCAGAGTCTATCGCCGAGAAAGCGCTAAGTCGCTGGCAGCAAGTTATTGAAACTAACAAAAATGTGTATTTTGAAGACTCCTACATCATTGAACAAACCCAAGGGTTTTACGTCTCCAAACTGTTCCCTATTTTTGACCAAGATGGTGAACGGATAGCTATTGGTTACATCGGTCTTGATTGCAGTAAACTTAAAAACCAAATAAGCAACTTAGACGAGCAGTTGCAACAAGTAAAACTAGAGTTACAACAGACTCAACAGCAGCAACACCAGTCCATCGAATTAATCGATAGCCAGCGAACTGCGCAGACGCAACTGAAACAACATTTGGATCAGGTGAAATTATCGGAAGCCTTTATTGAGCAGCAAGATCAACGCATTATTCAGCTGCTGACCAATTTCACCGCTATTTTAAAGCAGCAA
The DNA here is from genome assembly GCF_002282895.1 of Paraferrimonas haliotis. GTDB lineage: Bacteria > Pseudomonadota > Gammaproteobacteria > Enterobacterales > Shewanellaceae > Paraferrimonas > Paraferrimonas haliotis. The sequence continues at coordinate 66,607 of NZ_NRRB01000009.1, read as the reverse complement.
CTTAACAGCTTATATACCGCTGCCATACCGGATCACGTCACAGATAGCGACGCTAACTGGCAGCAACTCGACTCAGTTGAGTACCTGATGAGCCAAAGCAACCATTTACATTTGTTATTCCAAGCGCTGTCTCAGCCTTTAGCCCACAAACAAATTAATAGCTATTTGCATCATTACATTGAGATATTCAATCAATCGAACCACCTTAATAATGTCGCCATCGAATTACGATGTGACGATGCAATTAGCAGTGACTTTTCGCCTTTGCACTGGTTACGAATGCTTCACTGCCTTTTGCAAAATGCAACCCAACATGGCTTTAACCCCATAAGCGAAAACGCCAAGATCATCGTTGAGATACAGCAAAGTGCTCAACAGACTTGCCTGCTTGTAACGGACAACGGTTTTGGCATGCCCGCCAAAGAATTGAGTCAGCTAAATGAAATGGATCACTCCCAAAACGTCACCAGTTTGATACTATTACGCGCTTGGCTCGCTCGCCACCACGGTGAACTCATGATAAACAGCGAGCTCAACAAAGGCTGCCAAGTGCAAGCTTGCATTTCCCGTAATTTATCCAGCGAAGAGTGACCATAGCACCATGAAAAAACGCGTTAATTTGCTTCCCGGCAGAGAAAAATCGGTATTACGCAGACACCCTTGGATTTTTGCCAGCGCGATTCGCTCAGTTAAAGGCGATCCTCAGTTAGGTGAAACGGTCGAAGTACGGGCCCACGACGGTCGAGTTTTGGGTGTCGCCGCCTACTCGCCTCATTCGCAAATTCGCCTAAGAATGTGGGATTTTGGTAAAGACAAGCAGGTCGATGCCGACTTCTTTAAACGTCGTCTTGAGCAAGCCTTTGCCGGACGTTCTGGGCTCATTGAGCGTCAGCAACTCACTGGATTTAGATTAGTAGCCGCGGAATCTGACGGTCTGCCAGGGATCACCATTGACTATTACGCTGGAGTGATTGTGTGTCAGCTATTGTCGGCTGGCGCTGAATATTGGCGTGAAACACTGGTCAGTTCTCTGCAACAGCTCATGCCCGGTTGTACCATTTACGAACGCTCAGATGTCGACAGTCGCAAAAAAGAAGGATTGGCGTTAACCCAAGGGTTGCTTAGTGGTGAGCTTCCGCAAATGCCCCTCATCATCGAGGAAAACGGTGTCAACATCGCGGTGGACGTGACCGATGGGCATAAGACCGGATTCTATCTCGATCAGCGTGATAACCGCTACAAAGCGATGGCTTACGTCAAAGACAAGTCGGTGCTTAATTGCTTCAGTTACACAGGCACCTTCGCCTTGTATTGCTTAAAAGGCGGTGCCAGCCTTGTTGAAAACGTGGACGTTTCACAATCCGCTCTGGAGTTGGCCGCCAATAACATCGCTTTAAATCGTTTAGACCCAACTAAAGTCATCCATACCAAAGCCGACGTCTTTAAACTGTTACGCAGTTATCAAGAGCAAAACAAGCGCTTTGATGTGGTCATCATGGATCCACCAAAGTTTGCCGACAACCGCGCTCAGCTAAAAGGTGCAGCCAGAGGCTATAAAGACATTAATCTGCAAGCCATTAAGTTATTAAAGCCAGGAGGCACATTGCTAACCTATTCTTGCTCTGGGCTTATGGAAGTGGACTTGTTTCAGAAAATTGTGGCGGATGCAGCGTTGGATGCTCAGAGAGAATTGCAAATTGTTGAACGCTTTAGTCAAGCCGCCGATCACGTAGTGGCGGGCGGCTTTCCTGAAGGCTACTATTTGAATGGTTTAGCCTGTCGCGTACTTTAGTGTTTTTCAGCCGGAAGATCGACGTCAACTAGGTAACGGCCTTGTAACCAATCGCGACCAATCAGCAATTTGTACGACATATGAGTGCGGTCGCGTAGGTTTACCAACATCTTTTGCTCTTCTCCTTTACGACCCACGCTTAACTCAATCATGTAACGCGTTTCGGTGCCTTGAGAGTTTCGAACCGAAGACGTTTTAACAATGGTTCCCTTCATTTTCACCCGCTGACCTTTTTCATTTTCACTGGTGAAATGAATGGTTTTGCCAACGTTTTTGCTTTTGTCTTGGGATTCGTTATCAATGCTCAATCCATACGCATGAATCGAGGTCTCTTTCGCGCCAGTATCGATACGAGCGTCATAGCTAATACCGGATTCTGCAACACTTAACACCGCGGTAGGTCCAATAATGAGTTTGTCTGACGCCATAACACCCTGCGCTACGAATGAGGACAGCAGCGTCCCTGTAATTAGAATGCGTTTCAGCATAGTTCCGTTTCCTTCTTGAGAATCCCGTACTTAGGATAACTCTATTCTAGACAAGCCAGTGCTGAAGGTAAACTGAACGAACCCTCGATTTATATAAAAAGGCAGCAGTTAAAAAGGTAACTTAAAACGGATGCTTAAAAAACTGATTAAGGCGCGCTTCAATGACACTTTGACGGCAACTCGGTTCGCCTTCCCAGCCTAATTCCATCAAGGTCTTATTGACGTAGTCAAAGCAGAAATCAAATTCTACTGGCAACATCAATGTTTCGGGCGCTTTGTGTAACGCCATGATAACGCTACCCCGTTGGAAAATAGACAGCAGTCGTTTTACTTCTAAAATTTTGTGTTCAGACGCGGAGATTTTGTTCTCATACACCGCTCCCATCCAGATTTGGTGAACTGAGTTCATGAGGTTATTAAACGCCATGGCTACCGAGTCTCGGGTTTCCTGACTGACGGCATTTAAAATGGACTGATTGGACATAATGAATTGGGTGCCCGCTTTACCATTCGATTCCAACGCTTTATAGATGGGACCTAGCTGCAAAATCATCAATCGCTCTAGATGCGATAGCGTGTCATCGTTAACCAATTCAATGACAATGTCGCGCACACTTTTGAGATCTTCGATAACAATACAAACCAACACATCTTCGCGACTGCGAAAATGGGCGTACAGTTGCGAACGAGGAATATCAATTTTTTTAGCGATATCAATCAGTTTAAAGCCATTAATCCCCTGTTCGAGGATCAATTCTCGGGCAACACCTAATAGTTCAGCCTGTCGGTCGTATGTTGCTTCCATTCTGTCATCCTAAATCGTTTGAATGACCTATTATACGTACCTTTACCCGCATAATTCTTAGCACCAGATCCCATTTTCAAGCGATAAATCAGACGAGCTGAGTGAGTTTAGATCTTGCGCAATTTTGCTAAACACTCTTTTAGGTGAGGAGCAAGGGGCGCATCCACCGTTTGAGTGGCCTCTTGGTTTGGATGAAAGAAAGTCAGCTGAGCCGCATGCAAAAACAGACGTTTAAGCCCTAGTTGCCGCATCTTTTCATCAAATCTTTGCTCGCCGTATTTTTCATCGCAAGCAATGGGATGACCCGCGTGTTGGCAATGCACCCGAATTTGGTGGGTTCGCCCGGTAATAGGCGACGCCTTAATCAAGGTGGCTCCATCGTACTTTTGCTCAATGGCAAAGCGGGTTTTACTAGGCTTACCTTCGCTATTCACCCGCACAATGCGCTCGCCGGATTTTAACGTAATCTTAAGTAAGGGGGCCGCCACTTGTTTATCGTGTGATTGCCACTCGCCACGAACCAAGGCTAAATAATGCTTGTTCATGGTTTTAGCTCTAAGCTGGTCATGCAAATGTTTTAAGGTAGAGCGGCGTTTTGCCACCAGTAATACGCCGGAGGTTTCTTTGTCTAAACGATGCACCAACTCAAGAAATTTCTGTTGCGGACGCAGGCTGCGAAGCCCTTCAATCAAACCAAAGGTCACGCCGCTGCCGCCATGCACCGCAATACCGGCCGGTTTGTTAATGGCAATCAAGTAATTATCTTCGTATAAAATGCACTCTTCCAATTGCGAGACTTTATTAAGGCTGGCTGGCGGCAGTGCGTTGTCGCTGCGCTCAGCGATGCGCATAGGCGGTATGCGCACCAAGTCGCCAGCTTGCAATTTATACTCTGGCTTAATGCGTTTTTTATTCACCCGCACTTCACCTTTACGGATCACTCGGTAAAGTAAACTTTTGGGGACGCCTTTTTGGCGAGTCCGTAGGTAATTGTCGATTCGTTGACCTTGATATTCTTCGTCAATCTCAACAATTTGGACTTTTTGTCTAGGTTGCTCATTTGTCATGGGCGCCATTGTACATCAACTGAGGTAATGATGCGTCATTGCATTGCTGTTCTTTGTCATAATTGCTATATTACGCCAGTCGCTGGGGATAAAACGCTGATAAGTTGTTAATAACCCACTCGACCAGGCCAAATTTTCGCCGAAAAACGGACTCTTGTTGGAACAAACAACCGATAAATTTGCAGTCATCAAGGGATGCTGCCACCAAGAACACATTTATCTTCAAACCCAACCGACCGTTGGTGCAGAGCCTGAACACACAGAATTGACAGAAACCTGTTGCAATTCGGTGCTGCCTTGAAGCAGCTAGAGAAACTCAGAGATTTTTTGGAACGCGTTCTTACAAAACGAGTTCCCACTGTTGTTATGGTATGCGACACGCTGAGAAGCGTCCTACAGAAATGAGCAATACCCAGTTTAACCGAGTCGTGAGACTCTATTGATCAGTTAAACCCTAGCGCCCAGCGCAACCGAATTGTGACCACAATAGAGATATATTGGTCCACATGAAACGGATGCTAATTAATGCAACTCAATCAGAAGAGTTGCGCGTTGCCCTAGTTGACGGACAGCGCTTATACGACTTGGACATTGAAAGTCCCGGCCACGAACAAAAAAAAGCCAACATTTACAAAGGCAAAATTACCCGCGTCGAGCCAAGCCTTGAAGCGGCTTTTGTCGACTACGGTGCTGAGCGCCATGGCTTTCTTCCCTTAAAAGAAATTGCTCGTGAATACTTCCCTGAAGGCTACTCCTTCCAAGGTCGTCCAAACATTAAGGACGCCATCAAAGAAGGCCAAGAAGTCATCGTTCAGGTTGATAAAGAAGAGCGCGGAAACAAAGGTGCTGCACTCACAACCTTTATTAGCTTGGCCGGTTCATACTTGGTGCTTATGCCAAACAACCCTCGCGCCGGTGGCATTTCTCGCCGCATCGAAGGCGATGAACGAACCGAACTGAAAGCCGCCCTTTCTCAGCTAGACGTACCTAAAGGTATGGGACTCATTGTTCGCACCGCCGGTGTTGGTAAAGCCGCTGAAGAATTAGCTTGGGATTTGCACGTACTGCAACACCATTGGACAGCGGTTAAAGAAGCTGCTGAGAGCCGCCCTGCACCCTTCTTAATTCATCAAGAAAGTAATGTTATCGTTCGAGCCATTCGCGATTACTTGCGTCGTGACGTGGGTGAAATCCTCATCGACCACGAACGCATTTATAACGAAGCGAAACAACACATCGGTTTGGTTCGTCCTGATTTTGTTGAACGCGTAAAACGCTACAATGCTGAAGTACCGCTGTTTACTCACTACCAAATCGAAAGCCAAATTGAATCGGCTTTCCAACGCGAAGTCCGTTTACCTAGCGGTGGCTCGATTGTTATCGACCCAACTGAGGCCCTAACCTCCATCGATATTAACTCGGCGCGAGCCACTAAGGGCTCTGATATCGAGGAAACGGCACTGAACACGAACCTAGAAGCCGCCGATGAAATTGCTCGTCAACTTCGTCTTCGTGACTTAGGCGGCTTGGTGGTCATCGACTTCATCGACATGGGTCCTTCTCGACATCAGCGTGAAGTAGAAAACCGCATGCGTGATGCGGTGCGTCCTGATAGAGCTCGTGTGCAATTAGGTCGAATTTCCCGTTTCGGCTTAATGGAAATGTCTCGCCAACGTTTGCGTCCGTCTCTTGGCGAGTCTGCGGCAAACCTATGCCCTCGTTGTAGCGGTCAAGGCACCATTCGTGGCACTGAGTCGCTGGCGCTATCAATTCTGCGTTTAATGGAAGAAGAAGCCATTAAAGAGAATACCGCTCAAATTGAAGCTGTAGTTCCTGTGGATGTTGCCGCTTACCTATTGAACGAAAAGCGCAAAGCCATTCGCATTACCGAACAACGTCACGATGTGGAAGTGTACGTAATCCCTGACAAGCACATGCTAACGCCAGAGTATAAGGTTAATCGTCATCGTAAAGACGAAACCATTGCCGAAGCGAGCTACGAGCGCAGTGCTGCCCCAGAGAAAACACTTTATGAGCCTCGTAAGTTAGAGCGTACCGAAGCGGACAAGCCTATGCTAACCGGCTTTACCGCGCCTACGCCTGAGGAAGTAAAAGCGAAAGTTCAACCGACTAAGGCAAAAGCAGCGGCCAAACCGCAAAAGAGTGCAGAACAACCGGGCATTCTATCTAAGCTGTTCGCGGCCATTAAATCGCTGTTTATTGCTGAGCCTGAAACCACTCCGAAAAAGTCTGATAAGCGCGGACGAAATCGCAATCAAGGTAAACGTGACGACAATCGTCGTAACCGTAATCGCAATGATCGCCGCAACCGCAACAACTCACGTAACGACAATCGTAATGACAATCGTAACGATGCTCGTCGCACGAAATCGGAAACCGCTCAAGAGCGCATGCTTCGTGAAAAAGACGAGCAAAGCAAAAAGAACCGCGGCCGCAATAACGACCGTCGCAAACCAAAATCGAATGCTGAAGGCAAAAGTGACGCCCAAGACAGCAAAGATGAGGTGGTTAAAGAGCGTCGCCAGCGTCGCAATATGCGCCGCAAAGTTCGAGTAGAGCAACCACAGACTACAGCCAAAGAAACCGTTGAAAACAACACAGCGATTGACGCAGTTGTTGAAAGTGCCGCGGTTAGCACGCCTCAAGCTGAGAAGCCAAAAGCCAGCCAACCAAAAGCTGACAAAGCAACCACTGTAAACCACGATGTGGACACACAAGCTACGCCGGCTAAGCAAGATGACGCCAATGACTCAAACTCAACGGCTGAAAAGCCACGCAGAGAGTCGAGCCGTCGTAATCGTCGCAGCCCTCGCCATTTGAGAGCCGCCGGTCAAAAACGTCGTCGTGAAGGTGACGATAACATTGCTCAGGTAGATGAAGTACACGCTCAAGAAAACGTTGTCACTGCCCGTTACCCAGAAAACAACGTAACTGCAGCGGAAAAGGAGTCTCATAATGACCAAGAAGAACAATTGGTGATTAAGTTTGAATCCGAAGCTAAGTCCGATGAGCAGGATAAAAATCCATTAGCTCAAGCGGTAGCTTCGGCGTTAACTCCAGAGCCGTTAACTGAGCAAGCTAAGAACGTTACTGCTGATGAAAAACCACAAGAGAGCGAAGCTTCGGCAAAACCAGAAGCCTCGAGCGAAAGTGAAACAAAGGCAGCGGTTGAAGCGCCGGTTGAAAACAAAACCCCTGTTAATAGCGAACCTTCGCTAACCGACGAAGCGACTGCCACTGACGAGCAAGCTTTGGCAACAACGTCCGCTGCGCCAGCGAGTGCTCCTGCTCAAGCGAGTCGTTTCGCGCAAATGACCAACTCCACTGCTGCGCAAACCAACGCGATCGCCGAAGCAAAAGCGCCGTCAGCAACAGAGGTTAAAGCTGAGCCTGCCCCTGAAGTTACCGTTGAAGCTGAAGCTAAAACAGAGACTAGCCCTCAGTCGACCACTGATACCGCAACCAGTGAGCCAACTAAACCAGCCAGTCGCTATGGCACCATGGTCAGTCAAACCATGACCGCTCCAACAGCCAATGCGCCAAAGGCTGCGCAGTCTTTGCCGAAAGGCCATGACTATCAAGGTGAACAAAAAGACAGTGACAACAAAGAAGAGAAGCGCCAACCAACCAACAGCGCCAACTCTGAAATGTCTCGCCCAGAATAGTACCCACTGTAAACGCAGTAACAAAGCCGCCTACTAAGGCGGCTTTTTTTATATCAAACACGGCCAACCTGGTGATAATCGCATAAAATTTCAGCAGCTCTTTCATGCAAGTAAAGAAAAGTTAATAAAGTGTAATTTCTTCATTGCATCTCAGAGCATAACTCGCTAATGTGCGCCGCGTCACACAATTTACGTGTTCATAAGTCGAGGATGTCATGTTTGAAATAATTCGCCATAAAGGCGCAAGCGTTAAAGCCGATGTATTGTCCGGTATAACGGTCGCCCTTGCGTTGGTACCAGAAGCGGTTGCCTTTGCCTTTGTAGCCGGAGTTGAACCAATGGTCGGCTTATACGCCGCCTTTTTGGTGGGACTCATTACCGCAACCATGGGTGGTCGTCCTGGCATGATTTCCGGTGCAACAGGCGCTATGGCGGTAGTGATGGTGGCTTTGGTTGCGCAACACGGCGTCCAATATTTATTCGCAGCCGTCGTCTTGGCCGGCCTTTTTCAAATCACCGCCGGCATTTTCCGTTTGGGGAAGTTCATTCGCATCGTTCCTTACCCAGTTATGATTGGCTTTGTAAACGGTTTGGCCATCGTTATTTTTCTCGCCCAACTTGGCCAGTTTAAGATAGACGACGGTCAGGGAAACCTTATCTGGTTAAGCGGTGACAGCTTGTATCTAATGCTAGCCTTAGTAGCCATTACCATGGCCATAATTCACTTTTTACCCAAGCTTACCTCGGCAATCCCATCAACCTTAGTGGCGATACTCACCGTCACCGCTGTGACCTTTTACATGGGGTTAGATACTCGAACTGTGGTGGATTTTGTGAGAAGTATGTCAGGCGACCCACAAGCAACCCTTGCGGGCACCTTGCCAAGTTTTAGCATTCCAGCGGTACCCTTTACCCTAGAAACCCTATCCATTATTTTGCCCTACTCCGCCATTTTAGCCGCCATTGGACTCATCGAATCGTTACTAACGCTCACCGTAATCGACGAAATGACCAATACTCGAGGTCGAGGCAACCGAGAATGCGTTGGTCAAGGTGTGGCTAACGTGACCTGTGGATTCTTCGGGGCTATGGGTGGCTGTGCCATGATCGGTCAATCCATGATCAACATTAATTCCGGTGGACGTGGCCGCTTGTCTGGCATTACCGCAGCCCTAGCCTTACTCGCCTTTATTCTGTTCGCAGCCCCCTTTATTGAGCTCATACCGCTTGCGGCGTTAGTGGGCGTTATGTTTATGGTGGTGTTGGGTACATTCGAGTGGGCTAGTTTTCGCATCATTAATAAAGTGCCGCGCCAAGACATGTTTGTCATCGTCTTGGTTACCGTAGTAACCGTATTTACGGATCTTGCCATTGCCGTGTTAGTGGGTGTTATTGTAAGCGCTGTCGTGTTTGCCTGGGAGCATGCAAAGCACATTGCAATCACCACAGACAAAACCGAAGAAGGTTGGAAGTTGTACCGTTTACACGGACCACTTTTCTTTGGATCAGTCGCTAACTTCCTAGAACTGTTTAATGCCGCAGACGATCCTGAGCATGTTGTCATCGACTTTGAAAATTCTCGAGTCGCTGATCACTCAGCACTTGAAGCGATTGACACCCTTGCCGAGCGCTACCTAAAAGAAGGCAAACAATTGCACTTGCGCCACCTCAGCCCCGAGTGCCGCAAGCTACTCACCAAAGCCGGCGATTTAGTGGAAGTCAACCTCATCGAAGATCCAAGCTACAAAGTCGCCACCGACAGGCTGGCCTAGTCAATAAAAACGGCAACTCCAGCGTATCTAAGATACAGAGTTGCCGTTACTTTTCACGCATTCAATGCGCTGTTTATACGCTTAAGAACTATTCCGATCGTATCAAGTGTAAAAAGTGCATGTGCTTTTTATACTGATCCACCACATCATTGATAATCGCCAGTTCCGACCAACCCATAACGTCATAGTCTTGACCGCCTTCGTTGAGGTGAACCTGAGCGCGGTAGTAACTGTCGTCGTTACTGCTACTCTCTTCTTGAATGAACTCTGGCTGCTGTAACTGCTCTTTGCGAACACCGTAGCTGAAGTCTTGCTCATTACCATGAAACACCATTAAGGTGATCCCTTGCTCCGATTTGCGGATCTCAGTCTCAATATTATTATCTTCAAACTGAGTCGCTAATTTTTTAAACGCCGGCCCCACTCGCAATCGAATGAATCGGTTTACGTTTTTCTTATCCGGGTGGGAAATGGTGTTGTCGAGCTTTTCGCGCCAATCTTCAGCGTTGTCGTAGTTAGTATGTGCGTTAGTCATCACCAAGCTTTCCGCTTTAGCGGCTTCCACTCGCAAGGCTTGCATTAAGCCATACATAGAAATCAACAACACAATCGCAAACGGAAGCGCAGCGGCGATAGTCATGGTTTGCAAAGCACTCAAGCCACCGGCTAACGACAAGCTCGCCGCCACCACACCAACACTACTAGCCCAAAATAAGCGCTGCCACAACGGCGTTTCGTTATTGCCATTGGAGCACAGCATATCAATGACCATAGCACCAGAGTCACAAGACGTCACAAAGAAAATCACGATCATAATGACCGCAAGACCGGTAAGTACTTCTTGCCACGGGAAGTTCGATAGGAATACGAATAACGCCACCGATGAGTTTTCAGAAACCATTTGGGCAATGTTTTCGGCGCCATTTTCAACGATAAGTGAAATGGCGCTGTTGCCAAAGATGGTCATCCACAACAAGGTAAACGCGGTAGGAACTAACATGACCCCTAATACGAATTCTCTAATGGTTCGTCCGCGTGAAATTCGAGCGATAAACAAACCAACGAACGGTGACCAAGCCAGCCACCAGCCCCAATAGAAAATGGTCCAACCGCCAATCCAATCTTTCTTCTCGTAGGCAAAAAGGTTGAAGGTGATGCGCACGATGTCCGACAGGTAGGTACCAACGTTTTGCACGTAGGCTTGCAATAAGAAGACGCTCGGCCCTAATACAAAAATAAGCAATAACAGCATTATGGCTAACAGCATGTTGGTTTGAGACAGAATCTTAATGCCCTTATCCAAACCGGTAGCTACCGATATTGAGGCCAACACAGTAATTGCTATCATGATCCAAATTTGGTTAACCGTCGACACGTCGAAGTCAAACAGGTAGTTAAGTCCTGAGTTCACTTGAGCAGCCCCCAAACCGAGCGAGGTTGCTACACCAAATACGGTACTAATGACCGCAAAAATGTCGATGGCATGGCCGCGCCAACCGTATATTTTGTCACCAATAATAGGAAACAGCGCCGAGCGTAGTGTCAGCGGCAATTTATGTCGGTAACAGAAATAAGCCAATATCAACGCCACGACCGCGTATATGGCCCAGGCATGCAAACCCCAATGGAAAAAGGTGATTTTCATGGCCTCTTTTGCCGCTTCTAGAGTTTGCGGATCGGCTGTCGGCGGGTTGAGGTAATGCATGACTGGCTCTGCAACCCCAAAGAACATCAGCCCAATTCCCATACCTGCTGCAAACAGCATCGACAACCAGGTGCCAAGGGTATAGTCCGGTTTGGCGTGATCCGGCCCCAGCTTGATTTCACTAAAACGAGACAGGCTTAGATACACCACGAACGACAAAATGATGGTCACCGTCAACACATAAAACCAACTGGCATTGGTTACTATGCTGTGCTGAGTCGATGAGAACACGCTGTTAGCGATCTCTGGGTTTAATACAGTGAGCAGCACTATGGCCACGATTAGCACAGCAGAGGTTATAAAAACCGGCTTATTGACGAACTTTAAATTTACAGACATTAGACCTTCAGTCAGGCGATTAAAAACACGATCGATAACCACTAACTATATCAGAAAGCAAGGGGCATTGCCGGAGTACAATGTTACCAACTTCATGTAAATGCATTATTTTTCAGTAAACTGTTGGCGCCAGCGCCACAACTGCTCAATATTTGCCCCCACGCCACCACACACCACCAACAAAACGTTGCTTTCAGGGGGCAGCGTTTTTGCACTGGCGACTAACGCGGCGACGCTGGCACCGCATGCGGGCTCGGTGACAACCCGATTCATCTCGAGCAAGTCAAAGCACCCCCTCAGCGCCGCTTCATCGGATACAGTAACTGGTCGAATCGGCAGCTGTTTGCTGTAGGCGAGCGCTTGTTGAGATACTTGTTTGGCTCCTAGAGAAGTGGCAATGGTATCAATCGCGTCTATAGTGAGCGCCTGATTTGCCTCGATGGCACGACAAAAAGATGCCGCACCTTGGGTTTCCGCGGCAAGAATTGAGCAGCGGTTTAAACCATGTTGCAATAACCCTTGCGCCACACCACACAGCAAGCCGCCACCACCAACAGAGAGCACCACCACCTCGGGTGTGAGTCCGTCTGCGATTACTTCGTCGATTAAGCTGGCATGTCCTTGCCAAAGCAGGGGGTCGTCAAATGGGTGTACATACGCGCATCGAGCGGTTTTAAGCGACAGCGCTTGGCGGTGAGCCTGATCCCAATTATCGCCGTGTATTATCACGCTCGCCTGTTGCTGTTCAATGAGCTTAATGGCTTGAGGCTTAGTCGTCTTTGGAACCACCACGGTCACCGGAACCCGCAATTGCCTGCCGGCATAAGCGACCGCTAAACCGGCGTTGCCGCCACTTGAGGCCAACAGGTGCTCAGCCCCGTTATCCACGTAATGTTGACAGGCATAACCCACACCTCGATTCTTAAAAGAGCCGCTGGGTTGTAGGGCCTCCATTTTAAGCCATACTTGAACCCCTAACTGTTCTGATAAAGCGCTGCTAAACAGCAGTGGCGTAGTAACGTGTAATGGTTGGCTCACCTATTCATCCTTGAAATGAAACGAATTAAGAAGGTTAGACTAGCACGAATCGTCGCTCACTAAATACTGCGCCATCTGCTGTCGAAACTTAGCCAGCTTTGGTGCTATCACGACTTGGCAGTATGCTTGTTCACTGTTGCGCCGAAAATAGTCTTTGTGTTTTGACTCGGCTGGGTAGAACCGACTCAAAGGCTCAATATCGGTTACAACTGGAGAATCAAACCAATCCTGAATGTTGGTAATAACGCTTAATGCGGTTGCGGCTTGTTGGTCCGACTGGGTTAATATAATGGAACGGTACTGGCTACCAACATCGTTACCTTGACGGTTAAGCGTGGTGGGATCATGGCTTGCAAAAAATAATCTCAATAAGGTTTGATAACTGATGATCGACGGATCAAATTCCACCATGACCACTTCAGCGTGACCGGTCTGTCCGCCGCATACCTGCTGGTAACTCGGGTTGTCACTTTCGCCACCAGCGTAGCCAGGCGTCACGCTTAACACGCCTTTGGCCTGTTGCAAGGTAGCTTCGATACACCAAAAGCATCCCCCCCCTAGCACGGCAGATTCAATCGGTTTGAAATCCAAAGACAGCGAATTGACGCAATGGCGGGTATTTTTGTCGGTGAGGCGTTCACCTTCGAACACATGCCCAAGATGCGCATCGCATTGATTGCACACAATCTCGGTACGACGACCATCGGCGTCCCTAAGTCGCTTAACCTGCCCAGGAATTTCATCGTCAAAGGCCGGCCAACCGCAACCGGCGTTAAACTTATCTTGGCCTAGATACAGCGGTGCATCACATCGACCACAGTGATAACGACCCGCCTGATAAAAATCGTCATATTCGCCACTAAACGGAGGCTCAGTACCTTTGTCTTCAATGATGTGCCGCTGTGCCTCTGTAAGCTTTTTATAGGGCATATCGTTTCCTCTGAACTTGCTCGATTAAGTTTAGCTTATTAAACTCTTTGCAAGTTAACATCGATCAATAATCAATAAAAACAAGTTAGGGTTAAGGCATGCAATTAGAAACCATAGATTTTCAAGCCAGCGACGCACCACAGCGCTTCACCCAGTCCCTACGAGATACCGGCTTCGGTGTTCTTAAAAACCATCCCATTAAGGCGGAAACCTTACAGGCCATATACCAACATTGGCAGCAGTTTTTCGATGGGAACGATAAATACAATTACCGTTACAACAGCGACACTCAAGATGGCTTTTTTGGTGCCGACGTGGCCGAGACGGCTAAAGGTTTTAGCCAAAAAGATTTAAAAGAGTACTACCACATCTACCCTTGGGGGCAGATTCCTAAAGAGTTGGCGGATGAAATATTAGCTTACTATAAGGCCACCAGCGACTTTGCTGCACAACTGTTAAGTTGGATTGAAGCGCACACGCCAACGGAAGTCGCGGAGCATTTTTCCATCCCGCTTGCGGATATGATACGTGATAGCCAGCAAACCCTGTTGCGAGTGCTGCATTACCCGCCCTTAACCGGCAATGAGCCTGCTGGAGCGGTAAGAGCCGCCGCCCATGAGGACATTAATCTAATTACCATTTTACCCGCCGCTACCGAAACCGGTTTGCAGGTGTTGAGTAAAGATAACCAATGGATCGACGTGCCCTGCGATTTTGGCAACCTGATCATCAACATTGGTGACATGCTACAAGAAGCGTCAAACGGTTACTATCCGTCCACCACTCACCGAGTCATCAATCCAAGCGGCCCTGCTCGTTTTCAATCCCGAATATCCTTACCCTTGTTTTTGCACCCTAACCCTGAAGTGGTGTTATCCAGTCGACATACTGCTTACAGCTACTTACAAGAAAGATTGAAAGAATTAGGGGTGATATAACCGGCCGCTATCCGTTAGAATAGCGCCCCACTGAACCTGATTTTAGCAACGAGACAACTATGGCAATTCAATGGTATCCAGGGCACATGCACAAAGCCCGCAAGCAGATCGAAGAGGTCATGCCTCAAGTAGACCTGGTCATCGAGGTGCTTGATGCCCGAATTCCTTATTCAAGCGAAAACCCAATGGTAGGCTCTCTGCGAGGTGATACGCCTTGTATAAAATTGCTTAACAAAGCAGATTTAGCGGATCCCGACATCACTCAACTGTGGCTTGAGCACCTTGATGCGCAGCAAGGGGTTAAGGCCATGGCCATTACCACCTCGGATATGTCACAGGTAAACAAGATCCCTGAGTTATGCCGTAAACTAAGCCCCCATCGCGACCAACCGGACAAAGCGATTCGAACCATGATAATGGGTATTCCCAATGTCGGGAAATCAACGCTCATTAATGCGTTGGCTGGGCGCATTATCGCCAAAACTGGAAACGAGCCGGCTGTGACCAAACGACAACAGCGCATTAGCTTGAAAAACGGCATTGTCTTGTCGGACACTCCAGGAATTTTGTGGCCCAAAGTGGAAAACGAACATTCGGGATACCGATTGGCGGTTACCGGGGCCATTCGCGATACGGCCATGGAATACGAAGACGTTGCCATGTATGCCGTAGAATACATGATGCAAGCTTATCCGCAGCGACTTGCAGAGCGTTACGACATCACCGACATGCCATCGCAACCCATCGAAATGCTAGAAGAAATTGGCAGGCGTCGAGGTGCATTAAGAGGCGGTGGACGCATCGACTTACACAAAGCTTCAGAAGTATTACTGCACGAAATTCGTGGTGGTAAACTGGGGTTGGTAACGTTAGAAACTCCCGACATGATAGCCGAAGAAGAAGTTCTGGTTGAGCAACAGCGTGAAGAAAAACGCATAAAAGACGAATTAAGAGCTGAGCAATATAAAAAGAAACGCCGTCGCTAAGAGGGGTTGAGTTGATAGCTAAACGAATACAAAGCATCGACATCATGCGCGGCATCGTGATGCTTATTATGCTGCTCGACCACGTCCGTGAACGATTTTATTACCATCAGCAAGTGTCTGATCCCATGGTCATAGAATCCACTAGCCCTGAGCTGTTCTTCAGTCGTTTTGCGGCGCATTTTTGTGCGCCTATTTTTGTTTTTCTCACCGGCGTTTCCGCGTGGTTATACTGTCATCCCGCCAATGGCCAAAACCGATCAGCCCAGGAATTTTTGCTAAAACGTGGCCTATTTCTGATTGCGCTTGAATGCACTTTGATTACCTTCCAATGGATGGGCAATTACAACACCATTTGGTTACAAGTAATTTGGGCCATAGGCGTTAGCATGTTGGCACTAGCTCTGCTGCTCAAATTACCTAAGTATTGGCTACTGAGCATTGGGTTAATCATAGTCTTTGGTCATAATTTATTAACCCCTATCGAGTTTGAACAAGGTCAATGGGGCTATACCTTGTGGGCTATTTTACACGACAGAGGCTACATTCTGCCTAATGATTTGGTAACCATTAGAGCCAGCTATCCAGTGCTTCCCTGGGTTGGAGTGATTTTGCTCGGCTATTGTCTCGGCCCCGTTTACGCCTCGTCTTACAAGGCTTGTAAACGCCAAAGCGTTTTACTTTGGTTAGGGGTTGCCGCCTTTCTAACCTTTGCGGTTTTGCGTGGTTTTAACATTTATGGCGAAACCCTCGACTGGCAGGTACAGCAATCGTTTACCCTCAGTCTTATGTCGCTACTAAACGTAACCAAATACCCGCCTTCGCTGGCTTTTTTGCTCATTACCCTTTCCGGTATGTTGGTTGGCCTAAGAGCCCTTGAATCGTTAAACCCAAGGTACGGTGCCCTATTGTCTACCTTTGGCTCAGCACCTATGTTTTTTTATATCTTACACTTGTACGTTTTACTGTTTATGTATCACGGTGCTTTGTGGTTGTTCGGGCCGAATTATGGCGACCTCTTTGGATTTACCAACATGGGATATGTATGGCTGGTGACCGTTTTATTAGCGGTGGGATTGTACTTTCCGACCCGAGCTTTTGCTCGCTACAAGCACAGTTCGAAAAGCGCTTGGATCAAATATTTTTAAGGGCTTCAATCGCTAGTTAATTGGCTTTTCAAAGCGTTTGAGTTTGCGGTAAAAGTGAACCACTAACCCAATAATTACGATGAGGAAAAGATAGCGAGCGCTGTTGGGAAACGCTTCATTGTTAGCTAATAGGGTTGCAAACACTATGATTTGCAGCCCGTGCCAAATGAAGGATTGTCTAATTGCATCAGTTGTTTTCAAAACCATTAATGTCCGTTTGCTGAGAAATGGGTAGCTTTCAATGTAGGCTTAAACCAGCAAGCCCGCAACTCAACCTTCTTTATTGCCCAACTTGACCATCTCCCCCTATGAAGGGTCTTCATGGTCACGCCACATACTATCGATATGCTCTAACAACTCGCGATACCCTTGCATATACGCTGATACGCGAACCGACTTCTTACCGTAGAAGCTCAACACATAATGATCGAAACAAGAATTGTGAGTAACATCGATTAAGTCTTCCCAGCGATAATATCGACGACCATGCCAGATGCTTTGAAAATAAAGCCCGCGTTCGTCAAACTCCCCTTTTGTACCGAAGTAATCGAGAATAAGTAACAGGCCTGCTAAACCAATGCACACCGCCAGTGCGAGTATGCTTATGGTTGGATAGTCATATTGCTCAAAACTGACTGCGTTAACTATCGTAAACGTTGCAGCAAAGCAGATGAATGCCAGTACCATGGACGAGAGCCCATAACGCAACTTGCCCTTGATCGTTTTTTGCCACACATGCACTGCGTAGCTTTTAACAAGAATGTACGACAGCCAACTCCCCATAACGCTGAACGTCACTTTAACAACCAGTGCAAATGATGTTTCGTCCACTAGTCCATTTTCTCAATACGGTGAATGCCTTTTCGGCTGGTAATAAGCCGGTATCTTAATAACATGACCTCATCGTCATCCGTTTTTATTTCAAAGATAAGATGCACCGGATAAACATGATGCACCTGAGAGCGTTGTATGTTGCCATCCACTTGGTGCCAGTGGCTTTGGTTGAGTTGAGGCAGAAGACGCAATCGACGACTAAAATTGACCGTTAGAATGTCTAAGATGTAACAATCTTTGGCGATGACGTCGGTGGCATTTAAATGAAACTGTCTATCTAATACAAACGCATTGGAATCGATACGACTGTCTTGATTGAGCAAATGGCTCGCCAGTTTATTGGCTTTAGTGCTTAGTTGCTCTGGTTTTGCTCGATAAATGGTGGACTTTATTTCACCGACAGGCTGTTTACTGGCGTGGTGCTCAAGTCGATAGTGATACTTAAAAAAGCGTTTAAAGTATCGTTTCATCAGAAAGTTTCGCCCAAGCTCTTTAATGCGATCTTTAAAGATGTAAGAAAGCACCAAGGAAATGAAGAAGGGGGTGGTGAAATTTCCAAACGCGCGCTGAGTAGCAAAGGCTACCCCAGTAGCAAAGGCCATTGCTAACGCCGCAGCGCCGCCAAAGATAACTTGTTCAGCCAACTTGCCGTCCGTTATTAAGGAACGATTAAGGCGATATGGCCGATTTATTAACCGCTTAGCTAACAATATTCTGGCCAGCAGTTTCTCTCGCCCAGCTTCATTTTTATGGGTTAAACGGTATTTGTACTGCTTTGCATAGGACTCAAGCTGCTCATGAATTTTTTTAAGCTCTGGGGTTTGCTTGGTTGTATTGGCTAAAACCGCTTGGTTTAAGCTGTATAAGAGCACGTGGTCCGCTAATCGATACAAGCGTCCTTGGGTCAATTCATCGTGATATTCGTGTACCCAATGAAACCAATCTAAGCGGTTTTTGAGCTTACCAAAGTCGATGATCTCGTGTTCAAGCGCCAATAAAAATTCGTTCACGAAATCCGCTAAAACGCGACGATAACGCTCCGATGTTTTATGGGCATTGGCATAAGCACTGTAACGCATGCTGGCCCAACGCCGTTTGACGCTATCGGTTGTCCGATGTGGCGGCCGTTCGACTAATTGCTTTTGCAAGAGGTTGCCATAAAAAACATCTGTCACCGCCGACGGATCGCTTTGAGTGAGTTTCTCTGGAAATAAAAAGTGGGTTTTAATATCAAACCGGCGCGCTTGCTTAGGCAGACGCACTTTAATGTCTAAATGATATCTATCCGCTTTTATTAGCTCTATCACAAACGCCCCTTAAACCTCGCTAACCTGCAGAAAATTAATAATTAGTCTTAACTTATTATTACAACATAATACGCCAAACCAGACAGACCTTCAGCCTCATTTAACTGCCCTTTCTCACACTATTAAGACAATTAAAACGAAAAAAGGCACCGCCATAGGTGCCTTTACAAGGTGTAACCAAAGGGAAACCGGGTTATTGGTCTTTCGCTTGCTCCGCTTTAGTCTCTGGATAGAGGTAGTTCCACCACTGAGGCTCATCTTTTAAATGCATATCAAACCATGCAAGCGTTGCATCCCACCAGTCGAAACGCGCTTGACGCCCATTAATGTGGTGATCTTGACCATTAAACTCAATCAGCTCAACCGGCTTGCCCAGTAACTTAAGCGCTGTATACATGTAGTGGCTTTCGCCAACCGGTACATTGGTGTCGGCATTGCCATGCAATAACAACAACGGCTTGGTTACTTTGTCAGCGTGGTACATAGGACTGTGCTCGACGTATAGCTGCTTGTTGTTCCAAGGGAAACTGCCGCGACTGGCCACACCCGAATAACCATAACCCCACCAGCCATGGCCCCAATAGGCAGACAAATTACTGATACCCGCATGGGACATAGACGCAGCAAAAATATCCGTTTTAGTGGATAAATACATGGTCATAAAGCCGCCGTAGGAGGCACCCATGTTACCCACTCGTTCAGGATCTACATAATCATGAGCTTGTAAGAACTTTTGCGTACCTTCGATGATGTCATCGGCGCTGAACTCACCCCAGGCATTAACGTGACGGCCACTAAATTCTTGCCCGTAACCGGTAGCGCCATTAGGTTGAAGCACATACACAACATAGCCTTGAGCCGCCCACAGGTTAAACGGCCAACGTCCGGTAAAGTTACGCCCTACGGGTGAAGTGCCACCGTAGTAATACACCAGCGCCGGATACTTTTTATTGCTATCAAAATCCGTCGGTAAGTAAACGCGCCCGTCAATGTTGTGGCCGTGTTTGTTGGTAAAGTCAAAGTCTTCTATTTTGCCAAGTTTACGGTCACTGTATGAGCGGTTACGGCTATCAAACAACGACTTCTTTTGCGACTTTAGATTCATTGAATACGCTTGTTGCGGTTCGGTGGCTGAGGTACCCGCATAAACAAGGGTGGTATTGGACTTGCCGCTGGCTACGCTGAATACATTGGTGACGTCTAGGCCGGTGTTGAGTCGATTAAACTTGGCTTTGCTTTTATCGTACCAATACAGGTTAGTGCGATCTTGCTCGCCAACCTGCAAAATCAAATCACCATTAGGCAGTTTCTTAGCATTACCAATGGATGGGTCAAAGTCTTTAGACAGTGCGGTTACCTTACCGTTAGCATCGCGCCAATAAAGCTGGGTATCATAGTCGTTCACGATTAAATCGCTTTTTTGCTTGCCAAGTCCGTTCATGAAGTTCGGTCCGGCTAGCATGTACATGCCACCCTCGGCATACAGTGCACTGGCGAAAGTGCGGTAGCTTCCAATTTCAGTTTCTTTGAGATCGGCCAAGTTAAGCTCAATCAGATGGCTAATGCCGTGGGCAGGCTCTTTATAATCCACAGGGTGACGGCTAAGCAGTATAGTTTCGCCGTTCTCGCTCACATCAATTAAGTTACTGCTTATGGCGTTCTCGGTAAGCTGGCGGATAAAGCCACTGTTACTGTCAATTTGGTAGATTTGAGCATTGTTGCGCCAATAGCTCCAGCGATCTTGCAGTGCCTGAAAACGTTTGTTGGTGGCTTTCTCATCGGCCTTGAAAGGCTTTTCCCAACTGAAAATAAGGCTGTCATTTACCCAGGTTAAGCCTGAAACATTTTTCATGTCATCGGCGAGCGTGGTTAAAGAAAGATCGGCAAGCGTCAGCGTTTGAATTTTTCCATCATAAACAAAGGCCAACTGTTTACTGTTGGCTGACCAAGTTACCGAACTTGGACGCTTATCGCTCCAACGGTAAAGCAGTTGTTGATTGTCGCGTTTTACCAATTCGGTCACTCGAATGGCGCTATCGCCTTTGCTGGCATCGTAGTGTGTTTTGGTTTGCAGCATATAATCGCCATCTGGCGACAACGACAACTGATTGACGACTTCTGAGTCAAATAACAGCTCGGCACTTACCCGTTTGTTAGCTGGTTTGCTCAGTGTCAGCGTATCTACATCAGCATCACCCTGCCAATCTATCGATAAGGCTTCGTCTTTTGATTGACCATCAGCCAGAATCAATAAGTTGTAATCGCCGTTTCGCAACGTAATGGCTATTTCATCACCCGAACCCACCCGTTCTCCGGCAATGTACAGTTGTGGATTTTCCAGTCCTGCGATGGTTAACTTACCTTGAGTGAAACGTTGCGTGGTGACTTGAGTTTGTAGTGCTAACCACGCGCCATCTGGATTGTTTTTGCTAACCTTTTGCCAACGATAATCTTGGCCAAACATCGCCACTTTAGAGTCCAGCGCACTGTCGTTTAAATGGCGGGCAATATTATTGCGTAAAGCGTCGGCTTTTGGGCTTGCTGAAAGTGGCATGGCGCTGGTTGCGGTCACCGGTCCAAGTTGCTGCATTTTACTGTAATCCAACTCAGCGGCTACGGCGGTTCCCGATAGCGCTAAACTCAGACCTAAATACAGGCAAGACAATCTGCTCATGTTGATTCCTTGTTGTGCTTTTCGTTATTTGGGCAACAGTTTGGCAAAACAAGGTAAAAAATGCACTCGCTTTTGAGCTTCTGTGGGATAAAAAGTGCAAAGGAGTGTGTATTAAAAAAGCGGTCGGTAAAAGACATGGACCGACCGCTGACACAACAAAAGGTTAGAATCGAATGGATGGCCGTTTCAGCTCGGCCAAATCAATGCTCGCAACCGCTGGGTAGACGCGAGTTGCTTGCACCAGATAGCGCTTATCTCCTCCTATAATTTGACTGTTAAACGGATAGCATGTGACCAGGCTTAACACCTCCTGATTGGGATTAACCAACAAATGGGTATCGTCTTCACTCACAACTTTGCGTTCGGTTACTTGGTAGTCCAACACTTGCTTGTCCGCCGTTACCAAGCGAATGTCATCGCCTAATTTCAAGTTTTTAAGCGCGGCAAAATGAGTATCTTTGTGACCGAATATCACCTTATTAGGCACTGGGTATTGACGCTCACTGGAAACCATTCCCGGACCAAAGGCTAAGGTGCTCATGTCTGCGCCTTGCAACACCATAATCGGCTTATCATTGTTCGCTAGCGTTAATTTTGCGAGCGGATGGGTGTCGGCCCAAGGCCACGGTTTTACTGGCTTTCCCGTATCAAGTTGCTGCTGCCAAGCGTGTTCAATCAACACTTGAGCAAGTTGAGCTTTGGCTTGAATGTAGCCACCTTGACTCAACAGCCCAGCCCCTAACAAACCAAGGCTAATGAACGAGACTTTAATGAACTGGCGCATGCTGCTCTCCTTGACGACGACGCTGTGACCATAATCCAAGTAGCGACATAAGCAACAATATGCTTCCTAAGGTCATCAGAAGTTGGCTGGCTGTGCCGGTTTGTGGCATACGCCCCATGTCCCATCCCTCTGGCATATTGAGCGCAATTTGTTGTTCAAGCGCTTGAGCGACATTACGCGGGGTTTTGTCCACCGCAATTAAACTGGTATAGCGACTTACCAACTGGTAATCCAAAGCCAGTTTTACAATGCTGGATTGCTTTTCTGTGGCACTAAAATCGTCTCTAAGCTCTATACTCCGGATTTGTTGAGCGGCCCAAAGCTTATCCAGTCCGGCATTACTTTGTTGACTGTGATCCAGGGTAATTAGGGTTTGCCAACGTTTATTGGCCCGTTTGCCATCAATTTGTAACTGGGGCGTTTTCCCATGGAATTTAAAGCTCACCAACAGAGGTTGACCTTGATACAGATCCGGCAGTGGATTCGGCCAATAATCCATGGGGGTGCCGTCGGCCCATTGCAGACGAATATCGCGCAATGCCGGGTTCGCCAACTTGTCGAACAACTCACGCATGCGCTCGTTAACTTCGTTAATATCACCGATATAGCTGTAGCTGCCTCGGCCCAATTGCGCGGCTTTGCTCATGAAATAACCGTTAGGTGCTGAGCCAATGCCAACCGTAAACAACCGAGAACTGCCTAACCCTTGCTCAATCTTCTTTAGCAGCTTGTCTTCATAGGATACAGAGCCATCGGTTAAGAACATTAATTGACGCAGTTTGTTGGGTTGGGCGCTCATGTGCATGGCCGCATCCAGCGCCAAGTGCATGTTGGTGCCGCCCCCAGCTTGCAGGTTATTAACAAAGGTACGAGCGCGCCATAGGTTGTTAGCTGTGGCTGGCAGTGCCCGATCGCTAAACAACTTTACACCGGTACTAAAAGCAATAATGGTAAAGCTGTCCTGTGGCTGAAGTCGGGTAAGACCATAGTTAAGGGCTTGTTTTGCCTGCACCATACTACTTCCTTGCATAGAGCCCGATACATCAATGATAAAAACCATTTCCCGATCGAGGCGCTCATGAGAGGCGTGCTTATCATCACTGGGCAGCAACATCATTAACCCAAAATCGCCATTCGCTGTGGTTTGCTTTAGCACACTGGCTTGGGGCAAGGCACCCAGTTTTGGTTGCCACTGCAAAACAAAGTCCTTATTAGCCCACACTTGCTCCGCTAAACCAATGTGGTAACGACCGTCACTACCCATTTTGGTATCAATCCTGTGATACAAGCTGGTCAAGCTGGCCAGTTCAAATCCTGGTGCCAGGTCGATGGTGAGGTTAATGGGCAATTTTGGCGTGTTAACGGGATGGCGCGAGGACGGTTTAGCGATATCACTCATTCTCAATTCACTGCCATTAAGTGGTCCAGCCGGATTTTGATAACGGGGAGCCACCACGGTTGGTAGGCGCAGTTCAAAGTGCCCAGAGTCGAACCGAGCCAGCTCTTGGTACTCAATGGTGATACTAACCACTTCCCCAGGCGCAATGTGAGCCACCTGTGTTTCAAAGACATTAGCACGATGCTGGCTCACCAAGCTGGCACTTTTTCCCTGTGCTTTAGCTCGTTCAAAGTTGGCCTTGGCTTGTTGCTTTTCTTGAATCTCTCCAACAATGCGGCGCTGACCTATTTGCAATGTCATGCTATCCACCGCGCTGTTTTCTGGCAGTGGGAACAAATAGTTACCGTGCACCCACTCATCGCTGTCATTTTTAAAGCGTTGGGTAACCTTAACTCGGTTAATCATGCCGCTCACGGTCATGTTGACATCGGTCGTCAAGGTTAATGCTTGCGCAGAGGCAACAGCGCTGCCTTGCTGGTATCCACTGAGCCATAAGCCCGTTTTTACATCACTTGAGGAGCTGGGGCTTGCAAAGGCTGACGGGATCCAGCCAGCCATAATAAGCCCTAGTAGGTAAACCAGCACCGCAAGTGACGCCAGTTTCTTATAAAATGACGTCATCAGTCTTTCCTTAGCGTAGGTTGGCAGTAGCGGTGTTAGAAATTACAGTTGAAATCGCAACCCGACGTTCGAAGTTATTGGACTCGTAATTTGGGTTGTCCACCAGTGGCAAGTTCGCGCCATAGCCCTGGCTATGTAGCCGCCCCTCACTGATACCTTGTGCCAATAAAAACGCTTTTACTGAGTCCGCTCGTTTGTGTGATAACGCCATGTTGAACTCTTGCGCTCCAGTGGGATCGGAATAACCAGCAAGATTGAGTTTCAACTCTGGAATTTGGTGCATTAGTTCAGCCAATTCCATGAGTTGTTGCTGAAAATGCGGCTCAATTTTAGAAGAGCCACTTCTAAACTGAATGTTCATGGCCAGCGATAACGCCTTCATTTGATTCAACTCGGCATTGAGCTTGGCAATTTTTAGCTCGCTGGCGTTATAGCGTTGGGCCGTTTCCATTAACTGCTCGTTGTCGCGATTTAACTGGGTAATGGTTTCATTCTGAGTTTCAATGAACTCTTCATGGGCGATGCTTTTCCCTATCATTCCACCGGTAAGTGCGCCAATAAAAATGCCCACAGGGCCACCCACTAAACCGCCTAGAACCATACCAGAGCCAACGCCCACTAATTCAGGCTTGGTATCCACCTCTTGGCTGTTGTTAGCAAAGGCAGGTTGCGTTAATGCTAAACCGACGGTTAGCGCGATAAGTTGCTTTTTCATAATGTTATCCCTTAGATAATGTGTCATGTTTGTAGAACTGTGTTGTTGGGACTCATTACAACAAGCAGAATGGGCATTCTTGAGGCAGGTTTAGGGCAATGTTGTGGCCAAATGTGGCGAAATTATGGCAATCGCTCTTAGGTCGCTTTTTTTATGAAAAATTTCGGTATGATAGAGCCACTGAAGCAACCTGTTAGACTCTAGTGGAGCGGATTAATGACTCGAATCGCCATCGTTGAAGATGAAGACGCCCTTCGTGAAAATTATGCAGAAAAATTAACCAAGTTAGGCTACCAAGTCAGCAGTTACAGCAACCGCCGCTCCGCAGAGGAAGCCTTTTCCGTGCAATTGCCCGACTTAGCTATTATTGATATCGGTTTAGAGGACGAAATCGACGGCGGCTTTGATTTATGTCAATGGCTTAGAGCTAAGAGCGATAAACTCCCTATTATTTTCTTAACCGCCCGAGATGACGAGTTCGACTTAACTACAGGGTTTGCTAAAGGGGGCAACGACTATCTTTCCAAAAGCGCTCCGTTTCACCAATTAAGGCTGCGTATTCAATCGCTTATTTCACTAGCTCAAGCTAATCAACAACCGGACGTCACTGAGCAAGCCATTGAGGCTGGATTGGTTTCCATCAAAGAAGGTCAGAAACTGGTGACTTATAACAGCCAAGAAATAGATCTGACACTGACTGAGTTTTGGATTGTGTTAGCGTTGGTTAGAAGACCCGGCCAAGTGAAATCAAGAGATCAACTTATGGAGGCGGCTAATTTAACTGTCGACCCCAATAGCATTAACTCCCACATTAAACGAATTCGCAAGAAATTCAGTGGCATAGACAGTGATTTTGATTCACTGAAAACGGTTCATGGTATGGGCTATCGCTGGGTGGTTACTGAATAAATGCGGTTACCTAGGGTCGGCCTTATTCCCAAGATTCTGTTGTTATCCAGCAGTTTGTTATTATTGCCCTGGTTGGGCTATCAATTCATTGATGAAATGGAGCACTACCTTCAAACTGGCCAAGAAAACACCTTAATCGGCACCACGCAGGCGTTAGCCACCGCGCTGCACGAGCGACCCGCGCTGTTTAATCAGCATGCCAGTTTCTTAAAGCAAGTTAAAAAAGGCCGTGATTTATACGCTTATCCCCTCGACGACGCCATTAACCTCGATGGCTTTTTGGATGATTGGCAGCAATACAAACATCGCTTTTTGCACTATGGCGAAAACAAGGTGCTTTACCAGCGCAACCCTAATCAAAAAGTCGCTTTGAGTTTTAGCAACATGGTGGGGAAACACGGCAACTACTTATATGCCATGTTTTCAGTGACGGATCCCAATCCAATAAAACGCGCTACCAACGCTTTGAGAATCGATCAAAATGACATGTTGATAATGGCCTTAGAAACACCCGAAGGCGAGTATAAACGCTATGGCGTAGCGGTTACTCGAGACGGTTGGTTTAATGCGTTTACCGTTCCAGTAAGCCTGTCAGCGGTGTCAGGGATAGAAGTAGAGCCAAGCATTCAAGGTCATTGGCGCACCACATCGAAAGGCTATGACATCGAGTTACGCCTGCCCTTAGACATGCTCGGCAGCAAGCTCTCTTTTGCTTTTCAAGACGTCAATAACACAGGGTCCCGTCGAGTCGATGCCGTTGTCGCTACCGCACCGTACCGACAAAGTGACAAAATGGGCAGCGTACTGGTACCCTCACCTGAAATTGAGCGCATCATTAAAGGCATGCAACACAACCCTTCACGCATTTGGGTTGTGGATAGACACCAGCGAGTATTAGCTCGCTCAGGCGACATTCACAGCTCCGGTGGCCTGTGGAATCAAAATGACAAAACCGTTGAACATCAGGAAGGCTGGTGGAATACCCTTTATTATGCCCGTATCGCTCCCCTTTTAGATGCTTGGCTAAACCGCCCTAGTAATGATTTCGTTGACACCCTAAACGACTCAACACAGCTCAACAGCGATTACATTGAAAAAGCCCTTTTGGGAGCATCTCAAACCCATTGGCGCTTTACCAGTGATCAAAAAGCAGTGATTCTCTCCGCTGCAAGCCCCATTTTTGTTGACGGAAAAGTCATGGGTGCGGTAGTAGCCGAGCAAACCACCAATGGCATTCGCAGCCTCAGAAATACCGCCATGCAAACCTTGTTTCAAACATTGTCGTTAATCATTGCTGCAGTAGTGGTGTTATTGCTGGCCTTTACCGCGGGGATTTCTTGGCGCATTAGAGGGCTTCGAAACCAAACCGAATCCGCCATTGATGACAAAGGCAAGGTAAATCACCTCATTGAACCCTCTACTCGGCGGGATGAAATTGGCGATCTATCCCGCAGTTTCTCATTAGTCCTTGAGCGCTTAGCCGGCTACAACCAATATTTAGAGAAGCTCAGCTCGCGCTTATCCCATGAACTAAGAACGCCGGTGGCTGTGGTTCGCTCATCGTTAGAAAACATGAGCGACGATGCCCCGCTTAGCCCACACCAGCAAAAAGCCTTTGCCCGCGCTCAAGAAGGCATTAATCGTCTCAATCTCATTCTCAATTCCATGACAGAAGCCAGCCGCATTGAGCAAAGTCTTAAAAGTATGGAACTAGAGCCGATTGTTTTGCAGGAATTGCTCGACGGTTATCACCAGAGTTACGCGCTCATATATCCCAACCACCGCTTTACACTGAGCATGGATGAGCAACCGGCGACGCTAGAGGGTGTTCCTGAATATTTAGGGCAACTACTGGATAAACTGGTGGGCAACGCCGTTGATTTTAGTGAGCCCAATGAACCAATCAAAATAACTCTGAGTCATCAAAAACAGCAAGCCACCATCACCTTGGCCAACAAAGGGCCGCTGCTCCCCGAAGAAATGAAAGAGCAAGTGTTTGACTCCATGGTGTCCCTTAGAACTAAGAAAAGCGATAAGCCCCATTTAGGCTTAGGGCTCTATATTGCTAAGTTAATAGCCCACTATCACAACGGTCGAATTAGCATCCAAAATCAAGCCAGCCAAGACGGTGTGATAGTAACCCTGGTGCTGCCGTTAACATCATCCCATCAGGCTGATTAATAGCCCTGTGCCGCTACGGTTACTTCAACAAGTCTTTTAAGTTGGCAAAGGGGTTGTGAGTGGCCTGGGTTTGATTGGTGTCCCCTGCTTTCACTTCACTGCCATAGGCTTGATGGTCTGTGTATTTAGAATGCTCGTGATCATGGCAATAAAGGCATAACAACTCCCAATTACTGCCATCACTGGGGTTATTGGTGTGGTCATGGTCAATATGATGCACCGTAAGTTCGCGTATATTGCTGTACACAAATTCTCGGGCACAACGACCACAAACCCAAGGGTACAGCTTCAGTGCTTGATCTCGATATTCGCTTTCCATGCGACGGTAATTGGCGCTGGCTCCGGTTTTATCAGCGTGATTCATAGCGTTACTCTAAAGCTAAAATTGCGGATTACCATTGTAATCAACGTCGCGGCTTTAGCAACGGGCATTAGCCACAAAAAAGGCGCCTAAGGCGCCTTTTTTAAGCAAGCTTGCGGTTGGCTACTTGCTTTGCACAGAGCGCTTAATCTTAGTGATCACAAAGGTGGCAATAATCGAGAATAAGATTAGTCCCACCGAGAACACCACATTTTGCAAAGCGTTTGGATCAAACACCAGCATTGAGCCTAAGCCAAGCATCATAATGCCCGACATGAGTTTCAATACTTCACCTTCTTTCTCGGTTAGTTTACGTTTACCCAGTGTGGCTGAGAAGACAATGACAATTGCCGCCAATGGAATCACGTAAATAACGTTATAAGCAATCAAGTACATATAACGCTCGGCAACGTCAAGGTTCGACATGGATAACACTGAGGTAAAGATCATTGGGAATCCAGCCGTACACAACAGCTCGTAAGCGTTCGCCAAAATCGCCAAGACCGTGGTACCGACTATCATAGTGGCCAGTGAACTGGCCTTAGAGAGCTTACCCATGCGTTTAATTAATCCACCCCGGTTTTCCACCGACATGGATAAACTCACATCCCCCCGACCATAAAAGAAATCTTTTATGTTAATCGCCGCCGCAACCAGCGCCAGTAAACCGGCGGCGGTGATGATCCAGCCGCCATTGTCATCGCCAAGGAACATGAACAAGTTCAGCCATGCCGTCATGAAAATGAAGTAAATGAAGCCCGAGAAGAAAACAAAGATTCCCCCTACCAGTAACATCCGTCCACGACTGCCTGCATTCACCATAATACTCAGTAAAAACAACAATACGAAAAATGCACATGGGTTAAAGGCATCAACCCCAGCTAGAACCAAAGTTAATACTGGCAATGACATTTTTTCTGGATGCACCGCACCAATCAGTGGAATATCTACTGGTTGCACGCTGGGCGTTAACGCAACGTCAGTATGTTCGTCCAAATCAAGACCACAGCCTGCGCCACCGCTTTCTTCCGTTTCAGAGCTGCAGGTGGCAAACAGTCCAGCGTCTTGGCCAGCGTTATCAGCACTTGTATCCGCAGGCGCTTTCGCCGCACCTTGTTCTGGGTTGCCGCCCAGCGCTTTGTAACAAGCTTTCAAGCGGTCAACGATGTATTGTCCAGTCACTTCATGGCTGTTGTAGCCAGCTACCGCTTCTCCGCATACCGCAAAATAAGGCACCGAGCGCGGTTGCATGTTGGTCATGCCACCCACTTCCATGAGCTTTTCGCGAGTGCCTTGGTCAGCAATAGAATAGGATTTTAGATTAACCCAAGGATATTGATTCGGAAGATCATCAATAAACGGATGGGCTTCTTTACAATGAGGACAGGTTGGCGACCAAAAGAAATACAAATTGACTTGAGTTTGTTCGGTTTTGGCGTCGGTTTGATACCAGGTATGGTTTGGATTTTCGAACGCTTGGGAGGGCAAGCTGATAAGGCTTGTGACTAACACCAAAGCGCTAACAAGGATTCTAAACATAGAGGCTTCCTAGGTACGGTAATCTTCTTCCTGCTATGATACGCCTATGACCAAATAGTTTAATTGAATGAGTCAATTACGTGGGCAAGCTCTCACTTTTTTTATCGCCTGTTAAGCAAATTGAGTGACTTCTGAAAAAGAGCTGGTTATTCTGGCTGCGTTTTGTCACTACAGAGTAATCAAAGTGTGGGTTGAAGCCTCCGTTTTAGCGATTTTTATTCCAACCTTTTTGTTTGTATCCGCCACCCCTGGCATGTGCATGACCCTAGCCATGACGCTCGGCATGACCATAGGTGTTAAACGAACCTTATGGATGATGATCGGCGAGCTGGCGGGCGTGGCCCTGGTCGCCATTGCAGCGGTAGCCGGCATTGCCACCATGATGTTGCAATTCCCGCAACTCTTTAGTGTCTTCAAATACGCTGGCGGTGCCTACCTACTGTACTTGGGCATACAAATGTGGCGCTCTCGTGGGCGCATGGCCATTAGTGACGACCCTAAACAACCCCAAGTCACTGGCCGGCAACTCATGTTGCAGGGCTTTGTAACTGCAGTGGCCAACCCTAAAGGTTGGGCATTTATGATTTCTTTGTTGCCTCCTTTTCTTGATCCCAGCCGCCCAATCAGCGGCCAAATGATGGTGCTACTAAGCATTATCATGATGACCGAATTAAGCTGTATGTTAATGTACGCCAGCGGCGGCAAAGGGCTGAGATTGTTTTTAAGCCAAAGTGCTAATGTGCGCTTAATGAATCGAATCGCAGGCAGTTTAATGATGGTTGTTGGTGTATGGTTGGCCGTCGGCTAACACCCCCTTTATTCAAAGACAAAGTGCTGTGTTAAGTCCTTTTCACGCTCGCTTATATCAAAAGCCTTTCTTTTATAACTAAAAATCTTCAACTTAGTCGAAAATATGCTCGATAAATGTTGTTTTTTCCTTATGATGAAACAAGAGCTAAAAATAACATCGACTCACTTATCCAATAAAAGCAAGCAGTAGAAGGTAGCAGACCATGGAACAACTTTCCGGTGCCGAAATGGTAGTACGCTCACTCATTGATGAAGGGGTGAAAACCCTATTTGGTTATCCCGGCGGCTCTGTGCTGGATATTTACGATGCTCTGCATCAAAAAAGTGAGATTGACCATATTCTGGTGCGCCACGAACAAGCGGCGGTGCACATGGCCGATGGCTACGCTAGAGCTACCGGCGAAGTGGGTGTTGTTTTGGTAACCTCGGGCCCCGGCGCCACCAATGCCATAACAGGCATTGCCACCGCTTACATGGATTCCATTCCGTTAGTGGTGTTATCAGGGCAGGTTCCATCGAACCTCATTGGAAATGACGCTTTTCAAGAATGCGATATGGTGGGCATCAGTCGCCCCGTTGTCAAACACAGTTTTTTGGTAAAAGACTCTGAACAAATTCCTCAGATTCTAAAAAAAGCATTTTACTTGGCCAGCTCCGGTCGCCCGGGCCCTGTGGTGGTGGATTTGCCAAAAGACATGCTCAATCCAGCCAATCGTTTTAACTATGAATACCCACAATCGATAAAACTGCGCAGCTACAACCCCACCTTGCAAGGCCATAAGGGCCAAATTAAACGGGGTCTCTCAGCCTTGCTGGACGCCAAGCAACCGGTACTTTACGTGGGCGGCGGCGCTATTATGGGCGAAGCTTCAGAGCCGCTAATTAAACTCGCAGAGCTGTTGAATGTGCCGGTGGTCAACACCTTAATGGGGTTGGGCGCTTTTCCCGGCACACACCAACAAAACTTGGGCATGCTAGGCATGCACGGCACCTATGAAGCAAACTTGGCCATGCACAACGCGGATTTAATCTTTGGTATTGGCGTTCGTTTCGATGACCGGACCACCAATAACCTTGAAAAGTATTGCCCTAATGCCACCATTTTGCACATCGACGTTGATCCCTCTTCCATATCGAAAACCGTCAACGCGGATATTCCAATTGTTGGCTGTGCCCGAAACGTACTTTCAAGCATGCTAGAGCAGCTCATTGAAAATGGCGGCAGCAACGATGAACAAGCCATAACGCAATGGTGGAGTAAGATCGAGCAATGGCGTAAACGCGACAGCCTCGCGTATGACAGCAGTGGCGATCGCATCAAACCGCAGGCGGTTATTCAGCAACTGCACAAACTGACTAACGGGGATGCTTATGTTGCTTCTGATGTGGGGCAACACCAAATGTTTGCGGCGCTTTATTATCCGTTTGACAAACCCAGACGTTGGATTAACTCCGGTGGTCTTGGCACCATGGGGTTTGGCTTGCCGGCGGCGATGGGAGTAAAGATGGCCTTCCCAGATGAAACCGTGGTGTGCGTAACCGGTGACGGCTCCATTCAAATGAATATTCAAGAGTTGTCCACCGCTTTGCAATACGACACCCCGGTGGTCATTATCAATTTGAATAATCGCTTCCTTGGTATGGTGAAGCAATGGCAAGACATGATTTATCAAGGAAGACACAGCCAAAGTTACATGGATTCGGTGCCTAACTTTGTCAAAATTGCTGAAGCATACGGCCATGTTGGTATCAACATTAATACACCAGACGAATTAGAAGCCGGTTTGACCAAGGCGCTCGCCATAAAAGACAAACTCGTGTTTGTTGACATCAGCGTTGACGAGTCGGAACACGTCTACCCTATGCAAATCCGTGGTGGTTCCATGAACGACATGTGGTTAAGTAAAACGGAGCGTACCTAATGAAACGAATTGTCTCACTATTAATGGAAAACCAACCCGGCGCGCTATCTCGGGTTATCGGCTTGTTCTCGCAACGGGGCTACAATATTGAATCCTTGAGCGTGAGTGCCACTGAAGATCCAACCCTATCGCGCCTAAACATTACCACGAACGTCGACGAACAAGCGTTGGAGCAAATTGATAAGCAGCTGAACAAGCTCATTGACGTTCTCAAAGTGATGGACATTACCGAGACCGAACACATTGAGCGGGAAATTGCCTTAATTAAAGTGAAAGCGAACACCGCCAGTTTAAAAGATGAAGTACAACGCTTAACCGATATTTATCGCGGACAAATAGTAGATACCACCACCCAGCTATATACGGTTCAATTGGCCGGCAGAACCCGTAAGCTCGACGCTTTTATTCAAGCGATAACCGGTGTTTGCGATGTTGTAGAAGTCTCTAGAAGTGGTATTGTAGGGCTATGTCGGGGTGAACGCTCGTTACGAGCATAAAGGTTAAGGGCTGGCGTGAACAACCAATTTTCTTTGCTAAAGCAGCAACGCTTTCTGCCTTTTTTTGTCACTCAAGCTTTAGGCGCATTCAACGACAATATATTTAAGAATGCGCTGTTGCTATTTATAGCCTTTACCTTGGCCAACAACCCTCAAAAATCGGCGCTGCTTAACAACCTCGCAGCGGGTTTGTTTATCCTGCCCTTTTTCTTTTTCTCGGCCTTGGCCGGTCAAGTGGCCGACAAATACCCAAAGCATCGTCTAATTCAATTGTTAAAAGTAACCGAATTGGTCATCGCAATCGCAGCCTGCTGGGCGTTTCACCAGCAAAACCTTTGGGCGTTATTGCTGTTGTTATTTCTGATGGGCAGTCAATCAGCGTTTTTTGGTCCGGTTAAATTCTCGATACTGCCCCAACAACTTAAGCCCAGTGAATTACTCGCTGGAAATGCGCTGGTAGAAATGGGTACCTTTGTCGCTATTTTGGGGGGCACGATTTTAGCGGCCATCATCTTTGGTGCAAATCAGGTTGTTTTTTGGATCAGCCTATCGTTAGTGGTGTTTGCATTGTTTGGGCTTATGGCCAGCTTTTTTATACCTTATGCTCAAGCAGACCACCCTCAGCACAGGTTGCAATTTCATCCTATTCGAGCCTTTAAAACCAACATAGCCCTAGCCAAAACGAACCCGTCCATTACCTTGGCCATCATTGCCATCAGTTGGTTTTGGTTTATCGGCGCAACGATATTGACCCAAATTCCCGTCATTTCGCAGCAGTACGTGAGCGAGCATCCTCAGTGGGTCAGCGTATTGCTGGCAAGCTTTGTAGTGGGCATAGCGTTAGGCTCGCTGTGTTGTCATTGGTTGCTAAACGGTGCGATTACACCAAAACTGGTGTTGCCAAGCGGCGTGGCCATTAGCATCATCCTTATGGATGCCGTAAGAGTACTCTCCACTATGCCTGCGCTTGCAAAGTCACCAACCTTATCTATGCTCGACACCTTAAGCCAATGGCCGCAACTCAACCTAATTATCGATTTAACCGCGTTAGCATTTTTTGCGGGCTTGTTTGTGGTGCCGCTGCAAGCCATGCTGCAACATCACTCGCCCGTGCATTTACGCGCTCAAATTATTGGCTGTAATAACGTCTTTAATGCCTTGTTTATGGTGATGTCCGCCGTCATTGCAATGGTTGTACTGGGGGTATTAGGCTTGGCGACCCCGGTTCTTTTAGGCATGACGGCCATCATTAACTTAGTGGTGTTACTTTGGTGTTTTGCCTCCATTAAACGCCGTCAAACCATAGCAAATGAAGGCGTTAACTCAAGCTCGCAGTAAATTCATCTAACAACAATTGTCGCAACAATTGACCGGCTTTCCCTAGCGGTTTGTTTGGGTTTTGAACCAATTTGGGAGTAAATGCATAACTTGACCTGCTGGCATAATCTAACTTTACTAAACTGCCGTCTGCTAATTCGTCCTCAATCAAATATAAGGGCAGCCAGCCATAGCCGAGCCCCATTACCAGTGCTCGCTTTTTGTCGTCAAACCCAGACAAGTAAAACACCCGTTCTGAGTCAAACTGGAGAGGGTCTACTCTGGCGTCACCGCCCTTGGCACTGTCGAGAATAGTGAGCTCAAGGTGACGTTGTAAGTCGCTTAATGTTAAGTTGGATTGGTTGGCCAACGGGTGCTGACGACTGGCCACTAATAGGCTGGTAATTTCGGGTAACGATAAAGTTTGATAATCTGGGTGTGGTTGATAATCCAACACCAACATAAGATCAGCATTCGCTTGTTCAAAACGTTGCTGAACTCCTGACAAAAACTCCATTTTTAGTTGAACACGAGTGGTTAACTGTTGCTCTGAAAGTACTTTAATGGCCCTCATTACTGGAGCTGTAGGCAGCGCACCGTCAATAATAACCTCTAAATTAGCTTCCCAACCTTGGCTAAAGCGAAACGCCATTTCTTCAATGTGCTTGGCTTGTTGCAATAACCGTTGCCCCTCCGCAAGAACCGCCTGCCCTTGCTCAGTCAGCACCGCCCGGTAATGGCTGCGATCAAACAACACTAGATTGAGCTGGCTCTCCAGTTTTTTAACTTGGTAGCTTACCGCAGACTGCGCCTTATGCAGACGTTCCGCCGCTTTAGCAAAGCTCCCTTCTTCTACTAATACCTGTAATACGACAAAGGCTTCCAGATCGAGACGCATAACACCATCTAAATATTCGATTAAGATGAGCTAAAGTTTATTCTTTAATTTGTTCGAAAGCCATCCTAAATTAGATCCAGATCAAATAATTATACAAACATGTAGGATATAACCCATGGCAGATGCTCAAAACCCCGTTGGTTTACTTGGAATCGAATTCACCGAATTTGCCAGCCCAGATTCCGATTTTATGCACCAAACCTTTATCGATTTTGGTTTTTCAATGACTCACAAAGCCAAAGGCAGTGACATCTTTTATTACAACCAAAACGACATTCACTTTCTCTTAAACCGCAAGCACGATGGCTTTGGATTGCAGTTTGCAAAAGACCACGGTCCAAGCATTTGCTCCATGGGTTGGCGCGTTGAGAATGCCGAATTCGCCTTTAACGAAGCGGTACGTCGCGGTGCAAAAGCCGCTGATCCAACCCAAACGGATCTGCCCTACCCAGCCATTTACGGCATTGGTGATAGCCTGATTTACTTTATTGAGCCAAGCACGCAAATGCTGAAAAATGAGTTTGACGCCTTAGCGGAACCTTTGTTAGTTCAAGAAAAAGGATTCATGGAAGTGGATCACCTTACCAATAACGTCTACAAAGGCACCATGGCACATTGGGCTGATTTTTATAAGAACATCTTTGGTTTCACTGAAGTGCGTTATTTCGACATTAATGGCGCTAAAACCGGCCTTCAGTCTTACGCACTGCGTTCACCGGATGGCAGTTTTTGCATCCCAATTAACGAAGGCAAAGACGACGATAAAAATCAGATTGACGAGTATTTACAAGAATATAAAGGGCCCGGTGTGCAACACCTGGCTTTCCGATCCCGCGATATTTTGGATTCGCTTGATGCAATGGAAGGCACAGCCATTAAAACCTTAGACATTATTGACAGCTATTACGAAGAAGTGTTCGATCGGGTTCCTGGTATCACTGAAGATCCAAAACGCATCAAACACCATCAGGTGTTAGTGGATGGCGATGATTCCGGTTATTTATTACAAATTTTCACACGTAATTTGTTCGGTCCTATTTTTATCGAAATTATCCAACGTAAAAATAATCTCGGATTCGGTGAAGGTAACTTCCAGGCACTGTTTGAGAGCATCGAGCTGGATCAACAACGTCGCGGTGTTTTGTAGTCAACTGGGTTAACTAGCACAGTTTTATTACAAAGCTGTGAACTTTAGAGGGTTGAGTATTTACTCAACCCTTTTCTTATGGGGCAATTAGCGGTACGCTACGAGGATCAATTATCTGACGCCATGGTCTACTCTAAAAGAAGACCAATTCGTGACGTCTTAAGGCGAACCTGTAGAGAATTTTTATTATGCCGAATGCAATGATCACTGGCTGGGGCAAGTGTGTACCACCTTCTGTGCTAACCAACGATGACTTAGCCACATTTATGCCTACCAGCGACGAGTGGATTTTTTCTCGTACCGGCATCAAGCAACGACACATCTCGCATTTACCTACCTCAGAGATGGCCGTTGTTGCGGCCAAAAAAGCGTTAGCTGCCGCGGGTAAGAGCGGTGCTGACTTAGACATGATAATTCTAGCCACCTGCTCTCCAGATACCTTAATTCCAAACATTGCCGCTACTGTGCAAGCGGAAGTGGGTGCCAATTGCCCGGCCTTTGACATTAATGCGGCCTGCTCTGGCTTTTTGTTTGGGTTAGGCATGGCCACCGCTCAAATCGAAAACGGGCAATGTAAAAACGTATTGGTTATTGGTGCTGAAAAGCTAAGTTTCTATATTGATTGGTCCCGTCGTGAAACCGCCGTACTGTTTGGTGATGGTGCTGGAGCGGCACTATTTGAAGCCACTGATAGCGATGCCGGTGTGCAAGCCTATGCATTAAATAACGATCCCGCAGGGCGAGAAATTCTCAAAGCCAGTTTCGGTGCCGGTATCGACAAAATGGACACCGAATCGTTAAATTTCCATCTACAGTTTGAAGGTCGAGAGATTTTCAAGCGAGCCATTGCCGGCATGGGCGGCTTAAGCCATCAGGTCATGACCAAACTCGGCTTATCGCAAGATGACATCGACCTCGTCATTCCTCATCAAGCCAATGAGCGCATCATTGATACGTTAATCGGTAAAATGAAAGTGGATCCAAGCAAGGCGTTTAAAAACATTGCTAACTACGGTAATACGTCGGCTGCCACCATTCCTATCGCGATATGCGACGCACTGGAACAAGGCCGCATCAAGCCCGGGCAAAATGTGCTCAGCTGTGCCTTTGGTGCTGGATTAACCTCAGCGGCTACCGTGATTAAATGGGGCGATAGAGTAACACCGATCGCCGAGTCGGACGCACAGTTGTCACCCTGTGAGCAAACGCCGTTAGAATTGATTGAAAAGGCAGTAGCTCATTACTACAAGCTTAATCCTTTGCCGGATGAGGCCAAGTAGCCATTAAACTACCCATGCCGCGACTTGTTCGCGGCATTTTTTATGGGCGCTGGCATAGGTCCCAAAACAGCGGTTGTTTCGCTTTGGCACTGACCAGGCAGTTGAGCTGGCTAAAATCTCGTACTTTTCTGTTTTCGCCGGTTAAAGCCCAGTAAACGTAACGATGACAGTTATTTTCAAACAAGTGATAGTCTTTCACCTGATACAGCGTGCTACTGGCTCTTGTTACCGTATCCTCGCTCAGTCGGATGGGTTGATGATAGCGATTACAGCACACAAAAATGCGCTTACCGCTGCGTTGACTTAAAAAGCGCTGTTCGCTAACGCCTCGAATGAGGCCACTGCCGTGTAACTCGGCAATATGCCCTTCTCCGAGCCAAATTCCGGTATGCTCCACCACACCATAGACATGACAAGCCACCAAACTGCCTGGCTCAGGCGCTACCTGACTCAGTCCCGAATGCCACTCTGACGGCAACGTCAACGCGGTTTGCTTGCGATCAAGATTTTCATCCCAACGGCGTCGTTGTTCAAGCTGTCGCCGTTGAGCTTGCGAATCTGCTACGAACGCGGCTCCCAACAACCCAGCTCCTAACCAAACAATCGGAAGTGCCATGCAAACGTCTCCACAAAAAAGCCTAGCTTAACCATAATCAAGCTAGGCTCGTTTTGCCAAAACGGCTTTGTAACTAAGTTTTAATTTATATCGTCATCGCAAGCGTCGCAGCTTGTCGGATAGCGCG
Source organism: Paraferrimonas haliotis (assembly GCF_002282895.1). GTDB lineage: Bacteria > Pseudomonadota > Gammaproteobacteria > Enterobacterales > Shewanellaceae > Paraferrimonas > Paraferrimonas haliotis. The sequence goes on along the minus strand of NZ_NRRB01000009.1, from coordinate 27,978 downwards.
CTTAGCATCCACTTCTGCCGCCACATCAACCCCACCAATTAAATGCACGGGTAGGCCCGTTTGTTCCATAGCCTGTTGCAAGTCTCGATTGGACTCTTGACCTGCACACAGCACCACATTGTCGACTTCTAGCAATTGCTCTGTACCGTCGATGGATATATGCAAACCGTTATCGTCAAACTTATGGTAGCTGACCCCAACGTGCGCCTTAACACCATGTTGTTTTACGACACTGCGATGAATCCAACCTGTGGTTTTTCCTAAGCCTTTACCCGGCTTGCTGGTTTTACGTTGCAATAAGTGAACTTGTCTTTGCCCGTGGGGTGCTGGCTCTGGCTCAATTAGCCCGCCACGCTCGCTAATGGTAGCGTCTATGCCCCATTGTTTGCGCCACCGCTCTAGATTGAGCGAGGATGACTGCCCTTGTTCACACAAGAAATGAGCCATATCGAACCCAATACCACCGGCACCAATGAGCGCAATGCGATCACCAAGCTCCGCCTCGCCCTGCAATACTTGTTGATAGCTATATACTTTATCGCTATCAAAACCCTCAACCTCAACTTTGCGAGGCAACACCCCGGTCGCCATAATGATTTCGTCAAACGTCTCCTGAGCCAGCACCTCTGGCGTGAGCGCTGTATTGAGTCGCAATTCAACACCAGTAGCCTTAATTTGCTCGGTAAAGTAGCGAATAGTTTCGTCAAACTCTTCTTTTCCAGGGATTTTTCGAGCGAGGTTAAACTGCCCTCCCACTTCCGCTTTAGCTTCAAACAAGACCACTTCATGGCCTCGCTCTCTGGCGTATAAGCTAAAGGCCATGCCCGCAGGCCCCGCCCCCATAACCGCTAAGCGTTTCGGAGTGTCGCTTTTTACAAAATTAATTTCAGTTTCATAGCACGCTCGCGGATTCACAAGACAAGTGCTGCGCTTTTGCGAAAAGACATGATCCAAACACGCCTGATTACAACCAATGCAGGTATTAATCAGCTGGCTTTGATCAGCTTGGGCCTTGTTCACAAATTCAGGATCGGCGAGAAACGGTCGCGCCATGGACACCATGTCCGCTTGCCCCGAGGCAATGACTTGCTCTGCAACCTCGGGCGTATTAATGCGATTGGTGGCCACTAACGGCACCGACACCTCGCCTTTTAGGCGCTCGGTTACCCAACTGAACGCGGCTCTCGGTACAGAGGTGGCGATGGTGGGAATTCGAGCTTCGTGCCAGCCAATACCGGTATTAATGATGGTAACACCAGCCGCCTCAAGCCATTTGGCCAATTGCACCACTTCGTCCCAGTTCGAGCCTTTATCAACCAAGTCCAGCATTGATAAACGAAAGATAATAATAAAATCTTTGCCCACTTTTTCGCGAATGGCTTTAACGATGCTCAAAGGGAACTGACAGCGTTTCTCGAAGTTCCCGCCCCAAGCATCCGCACGGTTATTGGTGCGAGCACAAATGAATTGATTAATTAAATACCCTTCTGAGCCCATGATTTCAACGCCATCATAGCCCGCTTTTTTCGATAGCGCCGAGCTGTTAGCGTAATCCTTAATGGTCGCTTTAACTTGACGATCGGACATAGCGGACGGTGTGAAAGGGTTTATTGGCGCTTTAATTTTACTTGGTGCTTGGTTAAACGGGTGATAACCGTAGCGGCCGGCGTGCAGTATTTGCATGCAAATCTTGGTGTCGTATTTATGCACCGCCGCGGTTACTTGCTTGTGCTTTTTTACTTGCCAAGGAAAACTGAGTTGGCAACCGTTGGGTGCCAATCGGCCACGAAAGTTTGGGGAAATGCCTCCGGTTACAATAAGACCCACACCGCCTTTAGCCCGTTCTTCATAAAACGCCGCTAATTTCTCAAAGCCATTTTTCTCTTCTTCTAAACCGGTGTGCATAGAGCCCATTAATACTCGGTTCGATAGTTGAGTAAGGCCTAAGTCCAACGGGCTTAACAATTTCTCAAAGGCCATAACTTCCTCTGCCAATTCTATTTATTATTAGGTGAGCATACCGACACTTGTCTGACCACTCAAGTATTAACAATTGAACAACGTTAAAAAGTGCTTACAAATTCTCATAAGCATTTTTTCTTGTTTCTTGTACCATAAACTAAGGAAAACCTTATTTGGACATTGCTTTATGGATCGTAAACCCTCTGTGGTCGTTAACGTATTTAAGTTTCTGTGGAACTTGATCAATACCACCCGAAAATTGATTTTAAACCTCATATTTTTCGGCATACTGGCTGTCATATTAGTTGCTGCTGGCTCAGGTGAAGACAAGTTGCAACTTAAAGACAGTCAAGCCTTGGTGTTAAACCTTAATGGCTCCCTTGTAGAACAAAAGCGCTATCAAGACCCATTTGAAGCAATTTTGGCACAGAGCAATGGCGATGGCGTAGAAAATGAAATATTGATCAGTGAATTGGTTTACGCCATTAACAACGCCGCAGTTGACGATCGCATCACCGCGTTAGTTATTGCACCAGGTTTGATGCACTCCACCGGATTAAGTAAACTCCATCAAGTTGGTTTAGCCATTGAAGCCTTCAAAGAAAGCGGCAAACCGGTAATTGCGGCTTCGAAGTGGTATAGCCAAGCTCAATATTATCTGGCCTCCTATGCCGACGAAATATATTTAAACCCAATGGGCGCCATTGGGTTGGAAGGCTTTGGCGTTTATCGCATGTACTACAAAGAAGCCCTAGAAAAGCTCAAAGTAAATGCGCATGTATTCCGTGTCGGAACCTATAAATCGGCCATCGAACCCTACATTCGCAACGACATGTCCGAACCAGCAAGAGAAGCTAACCAACAATGGTTAGACGAGCTTTGGGGACATTATTTAGATACGGTTGCAGCTAATCGCTCAGTAGAGGTAAGCGCATTTCCTACTGCCGAGCCTGAGCTGCTTAAAGCACTCAACGAAGCCGGCGGCGACACAGCGCTCATGGCAAAGAACCTAGGTTGGGTCGACGAACTGATGGTGACTCAGCAATTTAGAGATAAAATGATTGAGCTTGTTGGTGAAGATGATGACCACTCTTATGAACGGGTTGGGTTTCAGGCCTATTATGATCTGGTAAAACCGACTGAAAACCCGGTCAGCAACGTTGATGAAATTGGCTTAGTGGTTGCCAAAGGTACCATTCAAAATGGCAAGAAACCTGCAGGACAAATTGGTGGCGAGAGCACCGCAGCCCTGCTTCGCAAAGCCCGCTTTGACGATAACATTAAAGCGGTAGTGCTGCGGGTAGATAGCCCTGGTGGCAGCGCCTTCGCCTCGGAAGTCATTCGCCAAGAAGTACTGGCTCTTAAAGCCGCCGGTAAGCCGGTGGTTGCGAGCATGAGCTCTGTAGCAGCATCTGGTGGTTATTGGATTTCAGCAAGCTCAGATTATATATTCGCGAACCCAACAACCATTACCGGATCCATTGGCATTTTTGGGTTCATCCCCACCTTTGAAGATTCTTTGACACACATTGGTGTACATACCGACGGCGTTGGTACCACTGACTTTGTCGGTTCAGGCCCCGCTACCGGCTTAAGTGATGCCATGAAAACCAACATTCAAATTCAAATTGAAAAAGGGTATCGCAACTTCTTAGAAATCGTAGCCGAAGGGCGAAATATGACTCCGGTGGAGGTGGATAAAATTGCTCAAGGGCGCGTGTGGACCGGCAGCAAAGCCTTGGAGTTAGGCTTAGTCGACGAGCTCGGTGATATTGACCAAGCCCTAGCCAAAGCGGCGTCTTTGGCTGACTTGGAACAGTATGACACTAAGCTGATTGAAAAAGAGCTCACCAAAGAGCAAAAGCTGGTACAGCAATTTTTCGCCGGCGCGCAAGCATACTTGCCTCAAACACAGCCGTCGCAAAGCGTAGCTAAGAAAATGTTAGCGCAAGTTGAACAGCAATTTGAACGCCTGCAGCAGTTTGATGATCCAAGCCATGCATACGTTCTATGCGAGGCTTGTATCAACGATTAATCTATCGTTAATCTCGTATCGCTAAGCCGAGTATTTGTCAGTATAATTCACACATCTACTCGGCTTTTTAGTATCAAACCTTTATGACTCAAGCATCCATTTACGTCGCTTACACCGGTGGTACGATAGGCATGCAGAAAACCCCTCAAGGCTACGCGCCCGTGGCTGGTTTTTTGACTCAGTGCATCAAAGACATGCCAGAGTTCTATCATCCAGATATGCCCAGTTTTACCATTTCTGAGTATGCGCCATTGATTGACTCGTCGGATATGTCGCCACAAGACTGGCAGCGCATTGCCGACGATATAAAAGCCAATTATGACCACTACGACGGGTTTGTGATTCTTCACGGTACCGACACAATGGCCTTCACTGCCTCGGCGTTATCTTTTATGTTGGAAGGATTAACTAAGCCCGTGATTGTGACCGGCTCTCAAATACCGCTGGCTCAACTTCGTTCTGACGGTCAAACCAATCTACTGAATGCGCTTTATATTGCGGCACAGTATCCCATTGCTGAAACCTGCTTATTCTTCAACAACAAGTTGTTTCGAGGGAATCGCACCACCAAAGTGCATGCTGATGGCTTTAACGCTTTTGGCAGCCCGAATTATCCGGAACTGCTGGAGGCGGGTATTCAAATTCAGCTAAAGGCCGGCGAATTAAGCCAGCAATCCCAAGACAATCAACTGACAGTGCAAACCATCAAACCGCAACCCATTGGCGTGGTTACTCTGTATCCTGGAATATCGGCTCAAGTCATCGACAATATACTACAACAACCAGTTAAAGCCTTGATATTACAAAGCTATGGCGTTGGTAATGCGCCACAAGATAAAAACTTATTGAGCCTGTTAAAACAAGCCTGTGAGCGCGGCATTGTCATCATAAACCTGACGCAATGTCTGCAAGGTAAAGTTAATATGGAAGGTTACGCTACCGGCAATGCCTTAGCCGCTGCCGGAGTGCTCAGTGGCTTTGACATGACCACAGAAGCGGCGTTGGCTAAATTGCATTATTTGCTCTCCAAAGACTTGCCTGTGGCAAGTATTAGAGCGCAAATGCAGCGCAGTTTGCGCGGTGAATTAACGCCCTAATCAACTTACAAATCTTTTTCTTGAAAATTAGCGATGCTGTCGGGGCTAAATTGCTCCTTCAGTTGCGCCTTAGATTTGTGATTAAGCTGTCCGTCTTTGCCGACCATAAGGTGGTCGGTTTGTTGCAAGCGGGTGGCTTGGTACAAAATGATGGCTTGCATGCTCGATTCTTTCTGAGCCTCGGTTAACAGGCTTCCATCTGGCCACTTACCCAGTTCTACCGCTTGCTTAAGATTGAGGTACACCTCATGGGGCATGTTCTCAATGACTTTATTCAGTTCGCTCACGCGCCACCTCGCTTACTTAAAAACAAACGAACTCTGGAGACCACATACCAGACGCTTCCGACAAACCCTAGGCTGTAGGCGGTCATTTGCCGCTCTGGGCTCGGGGTTTCAAGCCCCCAAAAATAAACGGTTATCGCAGCGACCACCATAGTAAGCGCTGCGAAGCTGTGGGTGGTTAGGCTCGCTTGTTTTTTAATTTTCGCGATGCGTTTTTGTCTCGCTAACGCCTCTTGATCGCCATCAAAAGGCGTGTTGCAGTGTTGACAGGCTTTGGCTTTGTCTGAATTGCGTTTATCGCAAATAGGACAATGAATCAGTGCCATTATTTGTCCTTCATTTTTTCCCAGTACTTATTCACCTCTTGCTTCATTTCCTTTGACAGCATGAGTAATCCAAATAAGTTGGGTAAAGTCATAATTACAATCGCCACCGCCGCTAAGTTCCACACCATGGTGGTATCTGAGATGGCAGCGGTAAAGAATCCTGCGACATAAAATACTCGAAACGGCATTACTCCCCTAATACCGACAAGATAAATCATGGCACGGTCGCCATAATAACACCAAGCAATGGCTGTTGAGAACGCAAATAACAACAAACCAATGGACACAATGTACTTACCACTTTCACCGAAGAAGCCGTGAGTAAATGCTTCCGTCGTTAATTTTGTAGAGTGGATTAGACTCTTGCCGTCCACCATAATTCGAGGATCGGTGAGCTTACCTTCACGAATATTAATCACGCCCGTATAAGGATGATCGTTAATCGAAAAACGAATGTCTTCAGCAATAGAGCGCGCCGCGATTAAGGTGAACTCAGGAGATTGAGCGACACCGTCGACCAATTCAACCATACCGCTGTAGGGCGTTACCTGGCTTTTTTGCAGCGTTAAGTGCTTGAACAGTTGCTCGCGATCAGCATCATTGTCGTCACTGTAGATGCCCTGAATAAACTGCATGTCAGCCCGTTGGAATACGTTTTCGTGTTTTTGAGTCCATACCCCTGATGACAGGATCACCATGCCGGTTAACGTACAAATAATGATGGTATCAATGAAAGGTTCAAGAATGGATACCATACCTTCTGCTACCGGCTCATCGGTTTTTGCCGATGCGTGAGCTATGGGTGCCGAACCCTGCCCCGCTTCGTTTGAAAATAAGCCGCGATTCACACCTCGGTTAAAGGCGTAAGCAAAGGTTGCCCCTAAGAAACCGCCAGCCGCCGCAGAGCCGGTGAAGGCATCTTGCCAAACGCTTAAAAACGCCGGGACTAGGTTATCAATGTTATATAAAATCACCCCCAACGCGCCAATCACATAGATCACCGACATGGTTGGGACTAAAGCGGAAGTTACTTTGGCAATGCGCTTAATACCGCCTAACACCACCAAAGCCAACAAAATGGAGAGTACCCCGCCGGTAATGAAAGGATCGATTCCAAAGGTGTCTTCAAGGCCCACGGCAATGTTATTGGATTGCGGCATGCTGCCTGTACCAAAGGCAGAAGCAACAGTTGCTATGGCAAACAACACCCCAAGCCACTTCATGTTCAAGCCTTTGTCCATGAAATACATTGGGCCACCCGCCATGGTGCCATCTGCTGTTTTTTCACGGTATTTGTGAGACAAGGTTACTTCGACAAATTTGGTGGTCATCCCCAAAAACGCCGTCATCCACATCCAAAAAAGCGCCGCCGGTCCGCCTAGGAAAATAGCAAAGGCAACCCCACCAATATTCCCCGTGCCAACGGTACCTGATAACGCGGTACTTAGCGCTTGAAAATGACTGGTATCGCCCTCGACACCTGGCTTTTTAAACTTACCAGTGACCACTCGCCAAGCGTGCTTGAAAAAGCGAATTTGAGGAAATCGAAGATAGATGGTGAAAAATAGGCCGACGCCTAACAATACAAATGGGAAGTATGCCGCCGAGCCTAAAAAGCCATCGAGAGTCAGCAACAAATGATTGATCATTTCCACGAAGAGAATCCTTGTTGGTTATTATTATTTAATAAACGCTCACCCTAGGCTTTTGCGAAATGAGCGAAAGCCTAAACAATGGCTTAGGTTATCACATTAATAACCTTTCTTTAACATTTTATGGCTCAGATTGAGTTAACCTGAGCCGTCTGCCGTCGTTATGATTTTGCTTGCAAAAACAGACTAATGGCATTGGCGCAATCTTCGCCAAGTTGTTGCGAACGCTCTAAAGACCAGCCGCTCGCCGAGTCAGGCAAATTGGCGTTATCCTTAAATGGCATTTCTAAGGTGTTGGCCAAACAATTGAAATGATTACCCACCCAGTTCGATGCTACGGTTAGGTTGGCTTCACCAGGTTTGTCTTTTGGGTAGCCTTCTTTGGTTTGAAACTCACCACTGGACAGCGACAGCATATCAAGGAAGCAGGCCTGCTCTTTTGCCATGTCATTGTTCCAAGCCGGTATGCCTTCACCACCGGCAATAAAGACGTAAGGCAGACCTTCATCGCCGTGGACATCCAAGTAGAAATCAACCCCAACCTGCTTCATTTTCTCTATGGTTAAAAACACCTCAGGGCTTAAAGCCATGGACGGCGTTTGCCATTCGCGGTTCAAATTAACCCCTTTGGCGTTGGTTCTTAAATGGCCTCTATGACTGCCATCTGGGTTCATGTTTGCCACTAGGTAGACGTCGGCGCGCTCAAGCAACTGACGAGAACGAGCGCAGTCAGGATCCAGCAGTTTTTGCAGGAAGCCTTCAACCCACCACTGTGCCATGGTTTCACCTGGATGTTGGCGCGCGGTTACCCAAACCTTGGTCTTATTGGTGACTTTGTCATCGCTGCTAATTTTCATTAAAGAAAAGTCTCGACCGTCCAGAGTTTGTCCTAAAGTCTCTAAGGTAACGTATGGATGGCTTTGACATTCGGCTAACAAATCAAAATGGCGCTCCAAAGAATACGGCGCGAAATAAGCGATTTGAATTTGCGGCGCTTGCAGATCCAAATCAATCAACAGCTCGCCATTGTGGTAGCGGGTAGGAAGACGAAACCACTCCTGCCTATCGTAACTGGCAACCGCTTGGTAGTCGTGCCAACCGTCAACGTATGACGCTTTAGCGGCATTGGTAATACGCAGTTGGTGCAACGCTCCCGGTTCACCGGACAGTTTAAAATTGAACCATTGAAAGAATTCGCCACCTTCGTCGGGCCGAATCGCCAGTTGTATGTTGTTGCGATCGCTGCTGTCGATAACCTCGATGTTACCGCCGTCAAATTGACTATTGATAGTGACTGAATCACTCATAAAGAAGGCTCCATTTTTGCTCGTTATTGCTTAAGTATAAAGTGCATAGTCCATAGTGCGTTTGAGTTTATAGAAACCGCTTTGGTTGCACAATAGACGCCAGCACCAGTCCCTCCTTGGTTCGCCAAAAAAAATGCCGCTCTCTAATAAGGAGCGGCATCGATAGCCCTTGGGCTTATTGACTTACTGTCGCGTTAACGACATTCCAGTCAATTACTTAGGGAAGTAGCTAAGCTCTACATTAAGCATGCGACGCATGACGCTAATCACCTGACAGCTGTATCCAAACTCGTTGTCGTACCATACGTACAATACACAGCGGTTGTCATCGGCAATGGTCGCTTGAGAATCAACAATACCCGCGTAACGTGAACCTACAAGGTCGGTCGATACAATCTCTGTTGATTCGGTGTAATCGATTTGATTGCGTAAATCCGAGTATAGAGACGTGTTGCGTAAGTAATCATTGAGGGTATCGCGATCAACCGCTTTGTCTAAGTTTAGATTCATGATAGCCATCGACACGTTTGGTGTCGGCACGCGAATTGCGTTACCAGTAAGCTTGCCTTTAAGCTCTGGGAAGGCTTTAGCTACTGCTTTAGCAGCACCTGTCGAGGTAATAACCATGTTTAATGGTGCGCTACGACCACGACGATCGGCTTTATGATAGTTGTCGATCAAGTTTTGATCGTTGGTATAAGAGTGAACCGTTTCAACGTGACCGCTGCTAATGCCGTACTCATCATGAACCGCTTTTAATACCGGCGTAATGGCGTTGGTCGTGCAGCTTGCCGCCGACATGATTTTGTCTTCATCAAGAATGTCGTTGTGGTTAACACCGTATACAACGTTCTTAATATCACCGCCAGCCGGTGCGGTTAGTAGTACTTTAGAAACGCCTTTGGATTTTAGGTGCAATCCCAGACCGGCTTCGTCTTTCCAGATACCCGTGTTATCGACAATCAATGCGTTGTTGATCCCGTACTCGGTGTAATCAATTTCATCGGGTGAGTTGGCATAGATAACTTGAATGAATTGACCGTTGGCGACAATCGCGTTGTTTTCTTCGTCCAAGTACACTGAGCCGTTAAATGGGCCATGAATTGAATCACGGCGCAGTAAGCTTGCACGCTTTTCTAGATCGCCTTCACGACCACCACGTACCACAATCGCTTTCAAACGCATTTTGTTGTTCGAGCCGGTGCGCTCAATAAGCAAACGCGCTAATAAGCGACCGATACGGCCGAAACCATACAGCACAACATCGCGAGCTTCAGTTTCATCTTGCTCTGAAATGCACGACGCAAGCTCTTGCTTTAAGTAGCTTTCGATTTCGCTGGCATCACGACCACTGGTCCAAAATGCATGGGCCACTTTACCAATATCAATGCGAGCGTTACGAACTTCTAAGCGACTTAACGCCTCAATGAAAGGGAACGACTCGCGCAATCTTAGTTTTTCACCAGTATGACGACGAACCAAGCGGTGAGATTTAATGATGTCGATGGTAGAGGCGTTTAATAGTGCACGGCCAAATACACTTAGCTCAACGCTTTGATTGCGGTACAGTTTACCAATAATGGGCTGCATGGCTTCTGCCAATTCGAAACGTTCTTGCCAACTTTGTAAGTGCTTATCAGCGGTCATGTAGAGTGTCCTATCTTTCATGAGGATGCATGTGGTACCAGGTCAAACGACTCGCTATAACTCCAGAGTACGCATGAGTGACCCAGCAAAATTCGGCGACATTGTAATGAAAATATCAGCTCGACTCCAGCGACCAAAAAAAGCGAGAGATGTAACAATAGCAACAGTTTCAGCCCATTCTAGCTAGCAAATGCTTGGTATTTTGCTTTAATTACGAGATTCTTGGTATTTCGCCGCATCGATGGTGGGAATGAGCTCACTTAACTGGAATAAACTAACGAATTATTTAGGATAAAAAGTTGCAGTAATTGTGAACAACAACAGTGAACAGCAACAACGCCTCCCAACCCCGTTACAATTTTACAAACCGTTGCACTTGAAAGTTTATTTCAAAACTTTACAACCAATCAGCGAGTGATCGCGGTTTTACTCTTGACATATCCCCTCTATATTGTAAATTTACAACAAACTAGAAAGAATCGTGCAATAAAAGGTATATAAAATGACAATCAAGGTAGCGATCAACGGTTTTGGGCGCATCGGCCGCAATATTCTTAGAGCTTTGTACGAAAGCGATCAAAATTATCCCATCAAAGTGGTTGCGATTAACGACCTTGGTGATACCGCAATTAATGCTCACCTGCTTAAGTTTGATTCAGTACACGGTCGCTTTGGCGCCAGTGTTGAACAAGCGGACTCTGCCATTTTTGTTAACGGCGACAAAATTAACACCTACAGTCAAATGGATCCTGCGAAACTACCTTGGCACGAACTTGACGTCGACATCGTCATGGAGTGCACCGGTATGTTCACCAGTAAAGAAGCGGTACAACCTCACCTTGATGCAGGAGCTAAGAAAGTCTTAATCTCAGCCCCAGGTAAAAACGTTGATGCAACCGTAGTGTATGGGGTTAACCAAGACGAGCTTAGCGCCGATATGACTGTGGTTTCTAATGCCTCTTGCACCACCAATTGCCTGGCTCCGGTAGCGAAAATTTTAAATGATGCCATTGGTATTGAGTCTGGCCTTATGACCACCATTCATGCGTATACCAATGACCAACGCCTATCCGATGTATACCACACGGATTTACGCCGCGCTCGAGCGGCTGCGCTGTCGATGATCCCTACTCGCACTGGAGCTGCCGCAGCGGTTGGATTAGTTGTTCCTGAATTACAAGGAAAATTCGATGGAATGGCAGTGCGTGTTCCCACCGCCAACGTATCATTGGTGGATTTGAACTTTGTAGCCAGTCGAGACACCACTGCCGAAGAAGTTAATGAGCTTATCAAAAACGCCTGTAACCAAGCGCCTTTGAATCAAGTGTTAGAAGTAAACGAAGCACCGCTGGTATCCATCGACTTCAACCACAGCCCCTACTCTTCCAGTTTTGATGCCACTCAAACTCGAGTAAAAGGACGCTTAGTTAAAGTGATGTCATGGTACGACAACGAGTGGGGTTTTAGTAATCGTATGCTCGATAACGCGGTTGCTATGATGAACGCCTAACCCTTTGCCTTAACGGTGTGAATTGGTCTCCTTCCCATCACACCGATTTTAAAACTGCGAATATGCAGGCCGGTTAATCTTGATTAACCGGTCTTTTTTTGTGGGTACGTACGACGAGAGTACTGGCCAGTTTGTCGTGAAAGCCTTGCTTACGTTGGTCAAGCCCAACCCAAATAAGTCCTGCAAACAAAGGCAGCATTGACACATAGTACCCCAGATAACGGATAAACAACTGTGTAGGCGACGGTCGCTCTCCAGAGTACGCATCAACAATAATGAGCCCTAACCAGATTTTACCTGGGGTTGCGCTGCGATATAGCCAAAACAACACAATGACCATGGCAGGCAACGCGTAGTTTATGAGCGTGTCGAGCATTCCGTAACTGCCTTGGCTGGTCAGTGAAAAATACTGTGGACCAAAAAACGCATATAACAATGGCAGCACTAAGAAGGCTAATAAAATAGTATCAATTAAGGAAGCGGCTACTCGTATCCAAAAGCCCGCATACTCCAGCTCTTCAGTTCGGCTAATCGGGTTCATTATCTCTCCAAAACGTCAACATTTGTTCATACAACATTTCACTATCAAGCACGTTCACATGCCCCAATGGCAACCCTAACATGCGAGTGGCCAGTAATTGAGCTCTGCTGTCTAACTGACTTGAAAGCGCGATTACACCATCACTGCTCTCGCTGTTGATGATGCCCGTTAATTGGTAACTAAACACCAACAGATGCGGCGTTTTTGAAGTAACAGAATAAAGCTGCTTAATAAATTCGCTGCTCGGCTGCAGATCCTGCCAAGCAGGGACGACAACCGGCGCATAGGCGACGCCCGCCTCGGCACTTTTCACCCCCTGAAATGGGGTCGAAACGCTCGTAAAACTGGTAACTTCGATGCAATTTGGAGCCACTTCACACCGATTTAAAAAGGCTTTGCTTATTAAGCCGCCCATACTATGGGCAACCAAATGTATTCGTTTTACCGCGTATTTGTGTTGAGCCACCGCTAAGCTTTCAAATAATCCATCGGAAATGGTGTCCAACGACAGACCGCTTGGGTAGTAATACACCAATACTTGGTAACCTTCGGCTTGCACCTTACGAATAATGGATTGGAAGTTCCGTGGGGAGCCTTTCATACCATGCACAAACAACACCATGGGTTTATGAGCGTTATATTCATCAACAAAATAAAGGCCGGTAATGCCACTTTTTACCTGCTCCATGGGTTGCCAAAGCCCTAAGTCGGCTTGAGATAAATCAAACCGTACGTCATCGATGCTGGCTAAAGCGCCAATACGAAACTGACGCATGATGGGGTCGTCACTCAAGGTGAGATCGCGCCCATTTAAACCGCTAAGCACTTGAGTTCGGTTAAATTTTGACGGCGCTATCGTTATCGTACTGGTGGCCTTGAATGGTATGAGCTGATAAGGCTCATCTTGTTGTCTTTTAAAGTCACCGTTGTCATCAAAGAAGGCCAACAAATACTGAGTCGATTTTGCAATCAACATCCGGTTAGCATTGTGTTTATCCACCAACCAAAGATTGCTAATTTCTTTACCGTTAGCGTCGTTTAAGGCCACTAATAGCAATGGTGCTTCGTTATCAGAAGGCTCTACTTGTATGTCTACCGTTTGATATGTGTTTTCCAGTTCATCCAAATTCGATCTGAGCTGATTAAAACTCGAGCAAGCGCTCAGTAAAAATACAATCATCAAACCAATGGCAACACGCACACCCATGTGACTCTCCTGTAGAGTGAATACCTTTACTTTACGATAAAGCGATGCCACATCAAACAAAAAACGGCAACGCATCAATGCATTGCCGTTTTTTGTTTGCTTAAAAGCCGTAACCTATTAGGCTAATGTTTGCTGACAAATATCGGTAATTTGTTGCCATTGTCCTTGATTAACCAAATCCGCAGGTGCCATCCAACTGCCACCAACACAGGCTACGTTTTTAAGCGCCAAATAGTCTTTATAGTTATGGACGCCGATACCACCGGTTGGACAGAACACCACGCCATTTAACGGCCCAGAAAACGCTTTTAAAGCAGCTACACCGCCAGACGCTTCTGCTGGAAAGAACTTAAACTCTGTGTAGCCCAATTCTAAGCCTTTCATTACCTCAGAAATGCTGGCAACTCCCGGAATGAGCGGAATGCTTGACTCTTTGCCGGCAATGAGCAAATCCCGAGAAGCACCTGGGCTGATGGCAAACTTAGCACCTGCCGCTTCCACTTCCGCCAGTTGTTTGCGATTCATGACCGTACCCGCACCGACAAGCGCCTCTGGCACCTCCCGAGCGATGGCAGCGATGGCCTCAAGTGCACAATCGGTGCGCAAAGTGACCTCTAAAACCTTAATACCACCGGCAACCAGTGCCTTGGCTAATGGTACGGCATCCTGAATGTTTTCAATTACCATCACCGGAACCAGTTTACTGGACTGAAATACATCCGTTGGCTGCAACTTCCATTGTGTTGTCATCGTCATTATGGCTCCTAATTACCTGTATTGTAGCCTTGGTCTAATGCCAAAGTGCTACCTGCGCCAGCTTCTGGGTGGCCTAAAGCCCCCCGTAACGCGTAAAACATTTCGCGACCCATACCGTATTGATGGGCGTTATCTTTGGCTTTAAAAGCAGGTCTTTGCGCCAATGTTTGCTCATCCACCAATACTTCTAAAGTACCTTGACTCGCATCGAGACGGACCATATCGCCACTTTGTACTTTACCTATGACACCACCGTGCGCCGCTTCCGGATACACGTGAATCGCCGCGGGCACTTTGCCAGAGGCCCCAGACATACGGCCATCGGTCACTAATGCCACCTTGTAGCCTTTATCCTGTAACGTGCCCAAATACGGTGTAAGCTTGTGCAATTCGGGCATGCCATTGGATTTCGGTCCTTGCCCCTGCACCACCACAACGCAATCTTTGTTCAGTTCACCGGCATCAAATAAGGGTTTTAGTTGATTTTGATCGGTTAGGACGACCGCAGGCGCCTCGACCACTCGAAACGCCTCCGCCACTGCAGACACTTTAATAACGCCTCGCCCTAGGTTGCCTTTTAACAAAGACAAACCGCCATTTTTTTGAAACGGCGACGACGCATTGGCCAACACGTTTTCATCCAGCGAGCGTTTAGGACCATCAACAAACTGCAGCTCACCATTAATTAATCTTGGCTCCAGGGTGTACTTTTCAATCCCGACACCAGCGACGGTGTTAACGTCTTTGTGCAGCAAGTCCAATTCCAGCAATTGATTAACCAAAGCCGCCATGCCACCGGCCGCGTGAAAATGATTAATATCAGCCTCTCCGTTTGGGTAAACCCGGGCTAATAACGGAACTTCTTTAGAGAGTTCAGAGAAATCGTCCCAATCAACAATAATGCCTGCGGCTCTTGCGATGGCAACAATGTGCATAGTCAAATTGGTAGATCCCCCCGTCGCCAGCAAACCAACAATGCCGTTAACAACGGCTTTCTCGTCGACAATGCGACCGATGGGGTTATACTGACCCGAATTCGTGGTTTGCCGACACACTTGTTGCGCTGCTTTTTCAGTAAGCGCCGTTCGCAGCGGATCGTGTGGGTGCACAAAAGAAGAGCCCGGCAACTGCAGCCCCATCATTTCCATCACCAACTGATTAGAATTCGCGGTGCCATAAAAGGTACAGGTCCCGGCAGAATGGTAGCTGGCAGATTCCGCTTCAAGTAACTCGTCACGCCCTACTTTCCCTTGAGCGAATAACTGGCGTACGCGTGCTTTTTGTTTGTTTGGAATACCGGACGCCATAGGTCCAGCAGGAACAAACATAATAGGAAGGTGACCAAAGCTCAGCGCGCCTATCAAGAGTCCCGGTACAATTTTGTCGCACACTCCGAGCAATAAGGCGCCATCGAACATATTGTGGCTCAAGCCAATTGCCGTCGACATGGCAATGACTTCTCGGCTTAATAAGCTTAGTTCCATACCGGGTTGGCCTTGAGTCACGCCATCACACATGGCCGGCACTCCGGCGGCGACTTGGGCGACACTGCCTACAGCATTACAGGCCGCTTTTATCACATCAGGATAGCTTTGATACGGTTGGTGGGCAGACAACATATCGTTATAAGCCGTGACAATGCCGATATTGGACTTGTTAAACGCGCTTAACGCTTGTTTGTCGGTTTGGCCACAGGCGGCAAAACCATGGGCTAGGTTACCGCAAGAAAGCGTCTTTCTAGAAACCCCTGATTGCGCAGCCGCTTCGATTGCCTTTAAATAATCGCGTCTTGAATCTTGACTGCGCTTAATGATTCGTTCGGTTACCCGTGATACTGCCGGATTCATATTACTTGCTCCAATATACGTCGTAGGCCAGTGCTTTATTTTGCAGTATGTAACGAATTGGCATGCTATAAACGTCGTCCCCTGCAAGCGCTTTATTCAAGGTTTCAAGCTTGTCGTCACCGTGTAAATGCAAATAGACCTGCTTTGCGCTGGCAATGGCGTTACCACTAAAACTTATTCTGGCATTCGGTGCCGAAGTGGGATTCACAGCCAGTAACAGCTTGTCGCTCGACAGAGCGCTTTCAATTTCTTTCGAACATGGAAACCAGCTGGCGGTATGGCCGTCATTACCCATGCCCAGAATCACAACGTCAAACGGTTGTTGCATGTGAGCGATGGCTTCAATGGCCATCGCAACCCCTTCTTCCGGTGTCTCATACATGTTTTTAAGGCCGTGAAAATTGGCTGAGGCTGCCCGGTTTTTCAATAGATATTTGCGAACCAAGCGCTCATTGCTATCGGGGTGAGTTGGGCTAACCCAGCGCTCGTCTACTAAGCTTACCGCCACTTTACGCCATTCAATCGCTTCTTCACTCAAGGCAGCAAACAGAGCTAAGGGAGTGCTTCCCCCCGAAACCAACAGCGAGGCTTTGCCGCTCGTGTCAATCGATGACTGCAGTTGATTAGCGATTTTATGGGCAAGCGCCTTTGCTAACTGTTGCCGCTCATCAAACGATTTAAATACCGGTACGTTAACCATTGTGTTCTCCTACTCGTCCCAACTGCGGCCGTCTTTGGTAATCAAGGCTATTGAAGCTACCGGGCCCCAACTGCCTGCAGGGTAAGGTTTAGGGCGTTCATCACTTTCGTTCCATGCGTTGATGATGCCATCGCACCATTTCCAAGCTTCTTCGACTTCGTCTCTGCGCACAAACAAGGCCTGATTACCCAGCATGGCTTCGTACAATAAACGCTCATAGGCGTCTGCAATGCGCTGATCTTTAAAGGTATCAGAGAAGCTCAAGTCAAGCTTTGTGGTTTGCAAACGTGTACTTTGCCCCAACCCTGGAACCTTATTCATCATTTGAATATCAACGCCTTCATGAGGCTGTAAGCGTATGGTGAGCTTGTTTGGCGGCAAATCGCGATAGCTTTCGCGGTATAAGTTATGGGGCGGGTTCTTGAAGTGAACGACAATCTCCGAACTCTTTGCTGGCATTCGCTTGCCTGAACGCAAATAGAACGGCACGCCTGCCCAGCGCCAATTGTCTATGTCAACCCGTAAAGCGACAAAGGTTTCGCTATTACTGGCCTGATTAGCACCCTCTTCCTCTAGGTAACCGGGCACTTCGTTCCCTTGCAAGAACCCCTTGGTGTATTGTCCGCGAACGGTTTTGTCGTGAATGTTGTTTTCGTTGATGCGGCGCAACGACTTAAGTACTTTTACCTTCTCATCACGAATAGAGTCAGCATCAAGGTTGACCGGTGGATCCATGGCCACTAACGTCAACACTTGTAACAAGTGGTTTTGAATCATATCTCGCATTTGACCGGCTTTATCGAAATAGCCCCAACGCCCTTCAATCCCCACTTCTTCGGCAACCGAAATTTGGACATGGTCAATGGTTCGGTTGTCCCACTTTGATGCAAATAGCGAGTTAGCGAATCGCAGAGCGACTAGGTTTTGAACCGTTTCCTTACCTAAGTAATGGTCAATGCGATAGATTTGATTCTCATTGAAAAACTTAGCAACAACATCGTTAATGACTTTCGAGCTGAGCAAATCAAATCCAATGGGTTTTTCGAGCACCACACGGGTGGTCTCTGTTATAAGACCGTTACTGGCTAAGCCTTCGCAAATATCGCCAAACAGGGCTGGAGGCGTTGAGAAGTAATTGACGGTAATGCGCTCATCCGAAAGTACGCCTTTAAAACGAGCGTAGTCGCCCACTTCGGTTAACCCCACCTGCACATAGTCACATCGTTCGAAAAAACGGGCTAACGTTTCTTGGCAAAGATCTTCTTTTACGAACTCATTAAGTGCGTTTTCTACAAGTGTTTGGAACTCCTCACGAGAAAGAGGATTTCGAGCGACTCCTATAATGCGACTGTCGCTGTTAAGCAGACCGGACTTATCCAGTTGGTAAAGAGACGGCAACAGTTTACGACGCGCAAGGTCGCCCTTGGTTCCGAATAAGATAAAATCACACGCCTGAGTGACGGCTACGCTATTGCCCATTTTTGGCATCTCCATCCATTATGTTGTTATTGCTATTTAACTATGATTGAGCCGGTTGTGTTGTAATATAACAACACAATTTTCAAAAATCACTGTTTTTATGAGAGGAATTCAACAGAATTCAGCCGTTAACTTGCAGTGTAAGCCTTGATTCATAACATATTTCGGTAGTTTAATAACTGTAATGAAAAAATATAAAATAAATCTATGGCGATTTCGCTGCAAAATGTGCACGCCATTATATGGATGATATGAATGAATACGTTAGAAAAAATCCAAAACAACTTAACTCAATTCAGTAAGTCGGAACGAAAAGTAGCGGAAGCCATTTTAGCCTCACCGCAAACAGCCATTCATTCAAGCATAGCGTCTTTGGCTAAAATTGCAGACGTCAGTGAGCCAACGGTGAATCGCTTTTGCCGCCGTCTCGATACCAAAGGCTTTCCAGATTTTAAATTGCATTTGGCCCAGAGTTTGGCAAACGGCACGCCTTACGTTTCTCGTCACGTAGAAGAGGACGACAACTCTGATTCTTACACCACCAAGATTTTCGAATCGTCCATGGCGTCTCTAGACACTGCTCGTCAAAGCTTAGATACCAATGCCATCAACAAAGCAGTGGACATTCTCACTCAAGCAAAAACCATCAGCTTTTTTGGTCTAGGGGCCAGTGCTGCCGTCGCTCATGATGCCCAAAATAAGTTTTTTAGATTTAACGTTCCTGTCAGCTGTTTTGACGATGTTTTGATGCAAAAAATGAGCTGCATCAATTGCGATGAAGGAACGGTAGTGGTTCTTATAAGTCATACAGGGCGAACAAAGTCCATGATCGATATTGCTCGCCTAGCCCGAGAAAATGGTGCTGCAGTGCTCGCTCTAACCGCTCGTAATTCACCCCTTAGTCAAGAATGCACCTTAGCCGTCACCATGGAAGTCCCAGAAGATACCGACATGTACTTGCCAATGGCTTCTCGCTTGGCGCAACTGGTCGTAATTGACGTCTTGGCAACGGGCTTTACTTTACGTCGAGGCCCTCGTTTTCGCGATAATCTGAAACGAGTGAAAGAGGTACTGAAAGAATCTCGAATTAATAAAGAAGCCTAATCGATTTTCATTTCGTTAAGGTCGTACGCTTTCAAAACTGAAAGTTACGACCTTTTTTAATGGCACAGAAAAAGGCTAAGAAAAGCCGCCCGGCCTTGTTGAAGTGCAATTTAATGGGGGTTGATCACATTTTTAGGTCAATCAAGCGTCATACGCTGATTAATTTTATCCGCTGTGAAAAATTTACATAAGGGTAATTTGATCGTAATATTCCTACAAAATAATGAGAACCGGCTTCACTCATACTCATCTACATGGAGAACCGCATGTTTCGTAGAACCAAAATCGTTTCAACTTTAGGACCGGCTACCGATGATCCTGCGGTGTTAGAACAACTGCTCAGCGCGGGCGTTAACGTTGTTCGTTTAAACTTCTCTCATGGACAGCCTCAAGATCACATCGCGCGCGCTAACTCGGTGCGAGAAATCGCTCACAAGCTAAAGCTCCATGTTGCCATTTTAGGCGACCTTCAAGGGCCAAAAATCCGAGTATCGACTTTTAAAGAAGGTAAAGTCACCTTAGTTCCTGAGCAGGATTTTATATTGGATGCACAGCTTGGTGCTGGCTTAGGCGACAATGAGCAGGTTGGCATCGATTACAAGCAATTGCCGCAAGACTTAGTAAGCGGAGACTGGTTAATGCTTGATGACGGACGCGTACAGCTTGAAGTCATTAGAGTTGAAGAGCATCGCATTCATACCAAAGTGAAAGTGGCCGGGCCATTGTCAAACAACAAAGGCATCAATAAACGTGGCGGAGGCTTATCAGCACCGGCACTGACCGACAAAGACAAGAACGACATTTTGACCGCTGCAGAAATCCAAGTGGATTTTTTGGCAGTATCCTTCCCTCGCAATGGTGATGACTTACGCTATGCCCGCGATTTAGCGCTTCAGGCGGGATTAGACGCCATGGTGGTATCTAAAGTTGAGCGAGCAGAAACCGTCACCAACCTTGATACCATGGACGATATTATTCTCGCGTCAGACGCGGTAATGGTTGCCCGGGGCGATTTAGGCGTAGAAATCGGTGACCCAGAGTTGATTGGTGTCCAGAAAAAACTTATCAGCCGTTGCCGACAGTTAGACCGCCCGGTGATCACTGCTACGCAAATGATGGAAAGCATGATTGATAGCCCGATGCCAACTAGAGCGGAGGTCATGGATGTGGCCAACGCCGTACTCGATGGCACCGATGCCGTTATGCTTTCTGCTGAAACAGCCGCTGGTAAGTACCCGGTAGAAACCGTCGCCTCTATGTCTCAAGTATGTCGAGGAGCTGAGCGCCACCCAACGGTTCAAGTGTCGAAGCATCGCATGACCGAGATGTTTAAGACGGTAGAAGAAACCATCGCATTTTCGACCATGTACGCGGCAAACCACATGCCTGAGGTCAAAGCCATCGTGGCACTGACCGAATCTGGTAGTACCGCATTGTTAATGTCGAGAATTACCTCGAAACTGCCTATTTTTGCGTTATCTCGTCATCAAAAGACCTTGAAGAAAATGGCCTTGTACCGTGGTGTTAAACCAATGCATTTTGACACCACCATCATTGCCGCTGATGAACTTGCCAAAGTAGCCTCGCAAACCTTAAAAGAATCCGGCTATTTGAAAAGCGGTGATACCGTGATCATGACTAAGGGGGATGCCATGGAAACCATTGGCGGAACCAATACCATGAAAATCGTAAAAGTCGCGTAATCGCCACCAAAAAAAGGGGGCCAGGCCCCTTTTTCTAAAAGCTAAAAAAAGGGGGCCTGGCCCCTTTTTCTGGCCCCCTTTTTTTAAAGAGCGGTGAACTCGTTCACCTGAATCGCTTCACTGCGAAGCTTGTCAGCGTGTAATAGCGCGTCTGCTTCTTCTTTAGTGATGATTTCTTGCTTCAAAGCCTGACCGATTCGAATTGCAATCGGCAGCTTAGCCGCGATTTTGCCGGCTTTAATCGCCTGCTTGATCTTAGCTTCCAGCTTTTGGCAATCCCATGCAGCAAGATAAGCATGCTCGACTTCTGCGATGCCCGATTGATCGTCTTGCAAAATAGGGCACAAGTGGGTGATTCGCTCGCGCACGCCGCCTGGGCGGCTTACCGTTTTACACACATCAATAGCCAGTTGGTCACTTGGCAGCTTAAAGCGATTGCCAAGGGGAAACACCACCAACTTCATTAGCCAACGCATCGCGGTGGCTGGGAAGTTATCCTGTGCGCCTTGCAAAGCTTTAGCACAGCGATGCAAACGGGTTTGCATGGTGAAATGTACAATCGGCAGTTCATCATGTTGATGACCGTTATCTGCAAACAATTTCAAGGTTGCTGAGGCCAAATACAATTCACTTAACGCATCACCTAGTCGAGCCGACAGCATTTCTTTGCGCTTCAGGTCGCCGCCTAAGGTCAGCATGGACAAATCGGTCATAAAAGATAACGCCGACGACAGGCGTTGCATATCTTTGTAATAACCCGCAACCTCACCTGCAATTGGCGAGTCGTTAAAACGACTGCCGGTTAACGCTGATGTAAAGGAGGTAAAGGCGTTATAGAAAGCGTAAGCCATGTGGGAGACCAACAAGCCATCGAAACGACTCAGGCCAACCTTCTCATCTTCGTGTGCCGCCGCTTCCATTTCTGCCAACACATAAGGGTGACAACGCGTTGCCCCTTGACCAAAAATCATCAAGCTGCGAGTCAAAATGTTAGCCCCTTCCACGGTAATGGAAATGGGGTTGGCGATGTAAGCGCTGGCCAGATAGTTTTTCGGCCCCAGCTGAATGCCCTTACCCGATTGAATGTCCATTGCATCGTTAATCACTTCTCGACCCAACTCGGTCATGTGATACTTTGCAATCGCTGTTACCACCGACGGTTTAACCTTCATATCGATGCCAGTGGTGGTGAGCTTTCTTGCCGCTTCCAGCTGGTAGGTATTAGCTACGATTCGAGCCAAGGCCTCTTGAACTCCTTCAAACTGGCTAATGCTCAAACCAAATTGTTTGCGAATGAAACCATAGGCAGTGGTGGTGCGCGTGGCCATATGGCCAGTTGCTGTCGCCAGCGCTGGCAATGAAATACCACGACCAGCAGATAAGCACTCCACCAACATACGCCAGCCTCGACCGGCATAATCCGCCCCACCGATGATCCAATCCATAGGAATGAACACGTCTTTACCTGTGGTTGTGCCGTTCATAAACGCCATTCCCAATGGGTTGTGACGATTGCCCAAGTTTACACCTGGATGACTGCCAGGGATTAAGGCACAAGTGATGCCAAGATCTTCACTGCCCCCTAACAGGCCTTCAGGGTCACGCAGTTGGAATGCCAAGCCTAATACCGTCGCCACAGGCGCTAAAGTAATATAACGTTTATTCCAAGTTAAACTGATACCCAACACTTCTTCGCCTTCAAACTCTTGGCGACACACAATGCCTAAATCAGGAATAGCGCCAGCATCAGAGCCCGCCTCTGGACCGGTTAGAGCGAAACATGGAATCTCTTCGCCTTTTGCGAGCGCTGGCAACCATTTGTCTTTTTGCTCTTGAGTTCCGTAGTGACTGAGTAATTCACCTGGCCCCAAAGAGTTGGGCACCATTACCGTCACCGCCGTGGAAATACTGCGGCTTGCGATTTTGCTGACAATGGTGGAGTTTGCGTAAGCAGAAAACTCGCGCCCACCGTATTGCTTTGGAATGATCAGACTGAAGAATCCTTCTTTCTTCAAATACGCCCAAATCTCCGGCGGCAGATCTTTGCGATTAACCGTGATGTCATAATCATCAATTAAACTTAAAACGTGGTTTACCTGCACGTCGACAAAGCTTTGCTCTTCTTCTGTCAGTTGCCCGGCATGGTAACCATGTAAGGTCGACCAATTGGGTTTACCTCGGAACAATTCCCCTTCCCACCAAATATCGCCAGCTTCCATTGCTTCCCGCTCGGTTTGCGATAACGGTGGCAAGGCTTTTTTGATGAATTTATAGGCCGGAGCACTTATCAACTTTATTCGCAGGCTTTTCACGAATAAAACCAGCGCAATCAATACTACGATTATTAGTAAAACAGACCACATAACTTATTGTCCTTGGGAAGAAAGAAAAGGTTGTTGCGCTACTCCAGCGGCAACGTAAGGAATAACCCGTAAAATGACATCTTCAATGGAGATGTCCTCATTAAAATCATTTTCAGCAATGCTGATCAAAGCCTCCGATGAGGCCATGGTGAACACCACGGTCCCTAGCGTGAAGTGCAGTCTCCAAAACATTTCATCTCGTGGGATACTGGGTTCGGCGATCGCTACGCTCTTAACGAATGCGTCCAGTCCGTGGCTGTAATTGTTGGTGATAAACCAGCGAAGATGGCCCTGATTTTCAATGAAACCACGACTAAGCAGTTGTAAAAAGTTACGTGTTCCGCCTGTTTTCAGCTGTTCAAGCTCCAACAAGGGCTCGACTAAAGCAAAAAACACTTGCTGTAAGCTGGGGTGTTCAAAATCACGGTGAAGTTGTTCTAATGAGCTAATAACCCGAGGAATAAATTCATCAAGGTAACGAGCGATTACCGCTCGAATGAGCTCTTTTTTAGAACCGTAATGGTAATTGACCGATGCCAGATTAACATCAGCCTTAGTAGTTATAGCGCGCAATGACGTTTCCGCGAAGCCTCGCTCCGCAAATAAACGTTCTGCTGCGTCTAGGATTTTGTTTTTCGTATCTGCCTTCGCTAACATCGGCAATCCTTTATTGTTGATCCTGAATACTGCAATTAAAACGCCTGTTTAAAATAGGCGTTTGTAACAGCTTTGTCAAACTTTACAAGTCAGTTACAGAGCAATTGTTAAACAGATGATTTTTACAGCCACCTCCGTATAATTATGGCGGCTTATCAAGGAGATTTTGTGAAGTTAAGACCGTATCAACAGCAGTCGGTAGACGCCGTCATTCAGCACTTTAGAGGCAGTAAGGAACCCGCAGTTGTCGTGCTTCCAACTGGTGCGGGCAAGAGCATTGTAATTGCTGAACTGGCACGCTTGGCTCGCAAAAAAATTTTGGTGGTCACTCACGTTAAAGAATTGGTTGAGCAAAATGCGGAAAAAATTCGCCTTTTCGATATTGAAACCGGCGTTTATTCAGCAGGACTTAACGTAAAACAAACTCACCAGCCAGTTATCGTGGCGGGCATCCAATCCGCCGCAAGAAACCTAGAAGACTTTGCCCTTGAGTTTTCCCTGATAATCGTGGATGAATGTCATCGAATCAGCGACGATGAGCAATCTCAATACCAACGCTTAATCGCTCATCTGAAACACCATAACCCTAACCTGTGCATATTGGGATTAACCGCTACGCCCTACCGTCTCGATTCTGGTTGGATTTATCAGCGTCACTACCATGGCATGGTTCGCAGCCTTAATCAAAAACCGTTTGGTCCCTGCATTTTTGAATTGCCAATGCGTCAGTTAATTAAACAAGGGTTTCTAACCGAACCCAAGCTGTACGACGGTGTTACCATTCAATACGACTTTGATGACTTAGTCGCGACAACGACGGCCGATTATTCAACGGAACAAATCGAACGGATACTTAAGCAAAGTTCTCGGGCTACGACCCAAATTATAGAGCAAGTGATTGCCCTTAGCCGTGATCGCCAAGGGGTCCTTATTTTTGCCGCTAATGTGCGTCACGCTAAAGAAATCACCCGATTATTGCCAATCGATGACTGCGCATTAATTACCGCAGAAACCCCGGTGACAAATCGTAATAGCATTATTCATCAATTCAAACACAAGCAGATCAAATATTTGGTTAATGTTTCGGTGTTAACCACCGGCTTTGACGCTCCCCATGTCGATTTGATCGCTATTTTACGGCCAACCGCATCCATCAGTTTATACCAACAAATGGTCGGTCGAGGCTTGCGGCTCTCCGCCAATAAGAACGACTGTTTAGTGGTGGACTACGCGGCTAATGGTTTCGATTTGTTTCTACCCGAAATTGGTGAGCCACGCCCTAACCCCAATACAACACCGGTACAAGTACCTTGCCCAGAGTGTGGTTATAACAACTTATTCTGGGGCAAAACCGACAGCGATGGAGACATTGTTGAGCATTATGGTCGCCGCTGCCAGTCACTCATAAGCGATAACCCCATACAACAATGCTCGTTTCGCTTTAGAAGCCGAATTTGCCCAGATTGTGGCAGCGAAAACGATATTGCCGCGCGCCAATGTCAGCAATGTACGAGCATTCTGGTGGATCCTGACAAACACTTGTCGCAAGTGCTGAAGCTTAAGCATCACCACATCTTTCGTTGCACCTCCATAACCCTTGATGCCATCACCGACAGTAAAGGCCGACCTGCGCTACAAATCACCTATCGCGACGACATGGCAAATGACTATCAACATCAGTTTGTACTGACAACTAAAGCGCAGCGATTAGCCTGTTTGCATAAGTTTATTCGCCCGCACCAAAAGGCCCCTGGCAGTCAATTTGAGTTCAAAGATGCTCAATCAATCGTGTCGCAAGCTCATCGGCTAAGACACCCGAAATTATTGATTCTAAAAAAAGAAAAATACGGTTGGAAAATCATTCGCAGCCTGTTTGATTATCAAGGCCGATTTAGCGTGGCCGATGACGCCAGTTAGCGTGCTCGCCATTATTGCTTCAAAGCTAGTCTTTAGCCCATAGCTGTGATATATATTCGGGCAATATTAATTTGAGGAAAAACTATGTTCGTTGTAATTTTCGGTCGCCCAGCTTGTCCATATTGTGTACGTGCGAAGCAAGTAGCTGAACAACTTCAAGAAAACCTAGAAGGTTTTAAGTACCGTTACGTAGACATTCATGCGGAAGGCATTAGCAAAGCCGATCTAGAGAAAACCGTTGGTAAGCCAGTTGAGACGGTTCCGCAAATTTTTGTGGATCAAACCCACATTGGTGGCTTTACCGAATTCGACGCCTACGTTAAAGAGCACAATCTACTCAGCGCTTAATGTACGCCATTAAGTCAATAAAAAAGGAGACCGTGAGTCTCCTTTTTTGTGCTCGCTAACAATCGAACCTTAGATGGCGTACTTCACCGAGAAGATAACGCGCGTTAAATCGCCATCAGTACCGTTCTCTCTTTCGTTCTTCGCATAAAACAATTCCGCCCCGACAGTCAAAGGCTTAATTGGCGAATACAACAAGTTAACGTTACCACTCATGGATTTCTTGTTGGCATTAGCAATGCCGGTATCATCGGCTTCGAAGGCTGAAAGAGTAATATTAGAACGCCACTGCTCGTTCCACATGTGACGATAGCTAACAAATTCTGACACCGATTTAATGCTCTTAAGCTTACCGTCAGTGGTTTGATACGCGCCGTTTGCGTAGTTAAGCGCAATATAACGTCCTGCACCGTCACCGTAGTTAACACCAAATTTAAGAGTATCATTACGAATTTGAATCACACCGGTAGCCGATACCGCATAACCGAATACGCTTTCGTCCATGGTGCTGGTTTTGTAGCTTAGCTGGCGAGCCAAACCGGCAAAGGTAAACTTGGTAATACCAGCTTCTAGGTTATAACGAGCAACAAAGTCTGGCATGTAGCTGCCGGTACCACTGACTTTACGACTGCCATCTTGAGCGGTAATGGTTGCTTCTGGGTTTTCGACTGCGAATTGGAAACCACCATTGGTGTAGCGAATTTGGGTTTGGCGTACAAACGGCGTACCCTCAGCGGCACCAACGAAATCTAACGCTTCTGGCAATGCGCCTGGATTTTGGAAGGTAGACCAAGTTTGACCCACTAACCAATTGTCAACGCTCACAAACATATGGCGTAAACGTGGTGCGTAGCTGTTTGAAACCCGCTCATTACCGTCGGACGTGGTTAAAAAGTCCATTTCTACTAGAGTCTTGATTTCATGGCCGTCAACGTTGGTAGATGTACCAAAGTTAAAGCGGCTTTCACGAACGTTCATATCAATGGCTTCTTTAGCGTTTCCATCTACACCATAAATTGTGCCCGGAACGTAGAAGTTACGAGACAAATTGCCGGAGTCGGGTGCACCGTTGCCGTAGTTACTAAACATAAGGTCTGCTTTCACG
This sequence comes from Paraferrimonas haliotis, assembly GCF_002282895.1. Classification (GTDB taxonomy): domain Bacteria; phylum Pseudomonadota; class Gammaproteobacteria; order Enterobacterales; family Shewanellaceae; genus Paraferrimonas; species Paraferrimonas haliotis. The sequence continues at coordinate 434 of NZ_NRRB01000009.1, read as the reverse complement.
TAACCACCAAAGGTGAACTTAGTGTCTTGCAGATCATTAATGGTCAAGGCCGATGCCGATGTTGATGCCATCGCCAGTGCGAGTGCTGATAGTGATAAAACCGTTTTGTTACTCATGAGTAGTTCCTCATTATTATTCTCCCTCGTCCATAATGGACTATCGCCACCAGTTGTTACATTAGCGAAAAGTCTATTAAGACCACTGGTAACAACAAGGTTAAGCTCATGTTATAGCGCAGAATAGAGAAGAAACACTCAATACACCCCAAAGGGTGAGCAATGTCACACAAAAGCTAGGGCTTTTACGTCGAAAGCGGTTTTACTCGGTATTAAGGGGATATTTAAGGTGCTTTAGAAGGTGGTGGGTCGTGAAGGATTCGAACCTTCGACCAATTGGTTAAAAGCCAACTGCTCTACCAACTGAGCTAACGACCC
>NZ_NRRB01000008.1 GCF_002282895.1 Paraferrimonas haliotis | reverse complement strand
GTTAAATATCGTTTTGGATACTTAAAACCTTGTACGGAGTGCCCACACAGATTGCTTGATTAAATTGTTAAAGAGCGCTGCTTGATGTCTGTCTCAAGCAGGACGGCCATCTTACTCCCTCCCAAATGAAAGTCAAGGCGTCAGACCAAAAATTTTAAGACAAACACAATCTTTTGAAGGTCGCCCACAATTTGAAAGCTCTTGTGCGCGTTTGCTCACGTTTTCTATGCCTTGCGACTGCTCTAGCTGAATTCCTTTCCTTTAAAATCAATAGGCGTGCTGGCTCATTCATCTTTAAAAGCGTGCTAGATAATGTAATTTCAATCGTTATTGCAGCAAACCTGCTCTTTATCAGTAATAACTCACCTTTAACTGCTAATTAGACAACAAAGCTTGTTATATTAGTCCATTCGTAAAAAGGAGCCATTTATGTCAAATCATCTTAGAGCCTATAAAGGGAAGTTTCCTAAACTTTGTAACCACGTCTATGTCGATGAGTCCGCTGTATTGGTCGGCGAGATTGAATTGAAGGAGCACGCAAGTATTTGGCCTCTAGTTGCCGCACGGGGAGATGTAAACTTTATTCGTATCGGGAAGCGCTCCAACGTTCAAGATGGTAGCGTGTTGCATGTGACTCGCCGTTCGGAAAGCAACCCTGAAGGGTTTCCTTTGTTTATTGGTGATGACGTAACCGTTGGCCATAAAGCAATGCTTCATGGTTGCACGATTGGAAACAGAGTACTCATTGGAATGGGGGCCATTGTGCTCGATGGCGCCATCATTGGTGACGATGTCATTTTAGGGGCGGGGGCTTTGGTTCCCCCTAATAAGCGCCTAGAGTCTGGCTTTTTATACGTGGGCTCTCCCGCTAAGCAAGTACGACCGTTAACCCAGCAAGAAAAAGACTTTTTGCCACAATCGGCTCGCAACTACGTTACCCTAAAACAGGAATACTTAGAGGCAACAACCAAGGCCTCTGGTTAACTGCGCAGTTTTTCCATAACAGAAAGAGCATCAGGTTTTACGCCGCGCCAAAATTCATAGGCGAAGGCAGCCTGATGCACTAACATCCCCAACCCATCAAATCGCTTGGTAACTCCTAACTCTCTTGCCCATTGATTAAACGGCGTTTCCTCGCTGCTATACATTAAATCGTAACAACAACTTGAGGGTGACACGACCGAGCTTGGTATGGGTAAGTTGATGCCCTGTAAGCTCGCTGATGTTGAGTTTATGATTAGGTCATAACTTTCTGTTAGTTCGGTCATAGACACTGCGCGCACCAAATAATTAGGTGGCGTGCTGTTTGACAGCTGCACCGCTTTATCGTGAGTACGATTGCAAATATCGATACCACCAATGCCAGATTCTAACAAAGGCAGTAAAATCCCTTTTGCAGCGCCACCAGCACCTAAGATTAAGACGTTTATCCCGCTCAATTTAATCCCTTGAGCTATCAAATCAGCCACAAGTCCCAACCCATCAGTGTTATGCCCAACCCATCGGCCTTGCTCAAATTTTAAGGCATTAACGGCTTGTGCCGATTGCGCATAACTAGAGAGTTGGTTGCACCGTTCATAGGCAATTTCTTTAAACGGTACCGTAACGCTCATCCCGCGCCCACCAGCCTCAATAAAGCGCTCAACGCTTGCTTCGAATCCATCAATTGGCGCCAGCAACCTTGAGTAATCAATCGAGTGACCGAGTTGTCGAGCAAATGCGGCATGAATCTGTGGCGATTGGCTGTGTCCAATAGGATTACCAATTACAGCGTAACTATCCATGTTTCGGCTCCAAACTAAGCCAGTCTTGAGGCTTTAGGTAACGCTCATACAATAGGGCTTCGGCTGACCCTGGTTCCGGTTCATAGGCATATTGCCAACGTACCAAAGGCGGTAATGACATTAAGATTGATTCCGTACGTCCACCGCTTTGCAAGCCAAATAAGGTGCCTCTATCAAACACCAAATTAAATTCTACATAGCGACCGCGGCGATACAGCTGAAATTGTCTTTGTTTTTCACTAAATGGCACGTCTTTTCGTTTTCTGACGATTGGCAAGTAGGCCTCAGTAAATCCATTGCCAACCGCTTTCATAAAGGTAAAGCTGTGCTCAAAAGACTCAGCGTTAAGATCATCGAAGAACAACCCGCCAACACCTCGGGTCTCGTTGCGATGCTTTAGATAGAAATAGTCATCACACCAACGTTTATATTTGGGGTAAATATCATCACCAAATGGCGCGCACAAATCGAAACAAGTTCGATGCCAATGAATAACATCTTCCTCTACCGGATAGTACGGGGTTAAATCAAAGCCCCCCCCAAACCACCAAACCGGATCTTCACCATTCTTATGAGCGATAAAAAAGCGCACATTCGCATGAGAAGTAGGTACGTTTGGATTGTTCGGGTGAATAACTAAAGATACCCCCATCGCTTCAAAACTACGACCTGCTAGCTCAGGCCGGTGTGCAGTGGCCGATGCCGGCATTTGCTGACCATGAACGTGTGAGAAATTAACGCCCGCTTGCTCGAAGACTTGCCCACCAGACAACACCCGAGTGCGCCCACCACCGCCTTGTTCTCTTTGCCATTCATCTTCGAAGAAGGTGACATCGGGTTCAAACGATTGCAGCCCATCACAAATGTCCTGTTGCAGTTGCAACAAAAATTGCTTTACTTGATCAACACTTGGCGCAGTCATATCAGTATTCCTTTATTATTCTCTTAGTACTTTGCCTGTAAGGGCATCACAAATTCTTGAAGGGGCGTTGGCGTTACCTAAATCACCACCGACGGTTGCCGGTGCTTGCTCAAAAATGCGCTGTAACTCGCTAATAGAACGGGCGGGCTCGTCTCCCGCCGGGTTCGCGCTCGTAGATACAATAGCTCCAGCAAAAGCATTACAAAGCTCAATGCAGATAGGATGGGCTGTGACCCGAACCGCCAGGTTGCTCGAATCTCCTGATAATAGTTTAGATACGCTTTTTTTTGCCGGAACAATCCAAGTTTGATGCCCAGGCCAGCTCTCGTGCATCATCCGTAGGCTGTCTTTCGGGATACGCTCAATATCAATGAATGAACTCAATTGCTCCAATGTGGAGGCAACGAGAATCAACCCTTTTTCCCAAGGTCGGTTTTTAAGACAAAGCAGCGTTTGTAACGCCTGCTCATTACTTGGATCGCAGCCTAATCCATAAACGGCCTCGGTTGGATAAGCAATCACCTCTCCCTGGACCAGCAACTCGGCGCCAGTTTTTGCGGAAATCAGCTCCATCGATACGGTTTTCCAAACAACAAATCAGTGAGCGCATTATACAAATAGTTGAACTAAGTCACACCGTCTTTATTGTCAGCATGAAAACAAAACAGCAACTACTGGCTTGGTTTAAGCATTTTAAAGCGACACGTTTTTTGAGGACAAACCAAGCTTAACCCCGCTGCCATCTTTCTCTCTACCAGCACAGGCCAACCGCACTGAGCGCATGCTTGGGCAACGGGCTTATAGTTTAGAACGTACTTACATTTTGGATAATTGCTGCAACCATAAAAGCTTTTTCCGTACTTATTGGTTCTTGCGGCCAACTCTCCTTTACGGCATTGCGGGCAGGTTACTTCATTGGGCTCTGGGGCAGCATTAGGGTTTTCATGGAAGGAGCACTGTGGATAGCCGGTACAACCTATAAAGATGCCGTATCGACCTGATTTTACCGCCAGAGGTTTGCCACAGTCTGGACAGCTTGAGTCGTCGATGACTTGAGTATCAATATTTTGATGTTGCACAAGTGGCCGTGAGTAATCGCATTTTGGATAGCCGCTACAGCCTAAAAATGGGCCAGATTTACTGCTGCGTATCTGCAATTTAGATTGACACTTTGGACACGTTTCCAGCTCTCGCTCTAACGCGTGTTCGTGCAAAGAAAAAAGACTGTCGGATGGACTGGCCATGAGGGTTCTCATCGTGCAAAAAACTGAATTAGTTTACCACTTTCCACCAGCCAGAGACGAACAAGCCACTCAAAAGAGTGGCTAGGTCACGAGTTATTGCAATTTGTCGGGTTCTGGCTGCTCGAAAAGTAGATCTTCCATATGAGCGTATGCTTTCTCACTGTTGGGGACATTAAAGAGCACCATTAATACCACCCACTTAAGATCTTCTAACTCTAAGGCTCGCCCTTCAAGCGCCATTAGCCTATCGATTACCATTTCACGAACGTCAGGTGTAATGACACCGGCCTGTTCAAGAAACATAATAAAACCGCGACATTCCGTATCGATTTTAGTCATTTCTTCTGCAGTGAAAATACGAGTTGCCCCAATTCCGCTTTTTAATAGATAGGGCTTGGTATCACTTTCTTGTAGCTCGGCTAAATTCTCCAGCCAATTGAGCGCTTTTAATATATCGGCCTTGTGAAATCCTGCTCGAGTTAGCTCATCGGTTAACTCTTCTTGATCCACCATCAATTCAACATCGCTATGAATAACGTTTTCGAATAAATACATGAGAATATCAAACATTATTAGCTCCTTTTTATGCGCACATAGCCACCCGGTACCGCTCGAATCCAATTTTGTAGCTCTAAGGTTAATAATTGTTCTAGCACTACTGCCATTTCAAAACCACTTCGATTAATAATGCTGTCTATATCTGTGGTCTCAAATCCTACACTATCCAGAACCCGCTTAAATGGCAACAAAGTTTGCTCTCCTTTATCCCCTTGCTGAATCTGGTTTACTCTACCTCTTTGAATTGTCGGCAATTCCTCTAAAACATCGTTTATGTTAGCCACCAATTTAGCCCCCTGTTGAATGAGGGCATGGCAACCACGACTTTGTTCACTGAAAATAGAGCCCGGCACCGCGAACACTTCTCTATTTTGCTCCGCCGCTAAACGAGCCGTGATCAAAGAACCGCTGGCGATAGCGGCTTCAACCACAATGGTTCCTAAAGATAAACCACTGATAATTCGATTTCGCTTGGGAAAGTTATGAGCAGTAGGGGGCTCGGTTGGCCAACATTCGCTAACCAATGCCCCTCTTTCAGCCACTTGATGTGCTAACGCTATATTTTGTTTCGGGTAAATTCGCTCGACACCACTGCCTAGAACAGCCACCGTGTCACCATTAGCACTTAAAGCGCCTTTGTGGGCATGAGTATCTACCCCTAACGCAAGCCCACTGCACACCACCAAACCAACATCAGCAACCCCTGCAGCGAACTCCGCTGCCGCCATAGCTCCACCCGGTGTACATTGGCGAGCACCAACCAATGCTATGGACTCCTTGCTCAGCAGAGCAGCATTACCTTTTACAAACAATACGACAGGCGCATCGTTTAGCTGTTTAAGAATTTTGGGGTAGCGCTCATCATAAAGACTGATGACGTGATGATTGGGGTTACTATGTTGCCACTCAATGGCTTTTTCTATAAATGAATAGGACTTTTGGGTTAATGGCTTTGCCGCAATGGAGTGCGGCTCATACTTAAGCCGCTCTAAAAGCTCTAACGGTGATAACCGTTGAAGCCACTTACGAGTCCTGGCAGGTCCTAAACCAGGTGCTGCACGCAGTGTTAACCAATCAACCGTGTCTAGCTGTATTACTCACCTCGCTTAGCGGAATAAGTGTCTTCAGTTACCGATAAAGGGGTTTGCAGTTTATCTTGTACTCGAATGGTTTTGTCGGCCTTTACCACTAATGCTAAAGCGACCTGTTCAAATGTTTTGAATACCATTAGATCACCACGATAAGTATCCGGCATGGTGAGCGCGTTATCGTCAGAGAACTTCGCTTTTAATTTATGGTAAGAAGAGCGCTCGTCGGGCTGCAAAGGTTTGCCATCGCGATCGAACACAATTTTTTTACCGTCTCTAAAGCTACTGAATACGTGTCCGGGCTCTACACCTTGCGCTTTGCCCACGTCGAGGTATACCACTTGCAAAGCGCCCACTTCGCGAATTCCGTCGTTAGTTGCAAGAACACGGCCTGTTACCGAGTCAGCCGCTCGCGGCAGGAAATAAGCAGGGAGCAAACTTTCTTCATCGATTCCGATGACCCGATCTCCCGCTTGCGAGCCTCTGAAATCTGACAATAGCTCTATCTTATTGATCGGACCGGTTTCGATGACAATGCCCGTTGACGTCATGATGATCTCTTGACCTAAGTCTTGTTTATCTCCTTGCTCGTCTACTTTCGAAAATTGCCGACCCGGTTGATATATACCGACCTGCTGACCCTTTTCAAACTCGCCCTGAACATAAACCACTTCACCTTTAATGTGATAGCTTGCGTCACTTTCACCACTCAACAACATGGGCTGTTGCAGCAACCAATCGCTTTCTACTACTCGGTTTTTGTTGAGATAAGCCTGAATCAACGAAAGTTGTACTGGAGGAATTGGACCATTCTTTGACTGGACACGCCCTTGAGGAGAGCTTTTTATAAAGCTCTTCTTAACAATCCTTGGCTCACCGTCAATAAAAACTAATGTCAGTTTGTCCCCAGGGTAAATTAAATGAGGGTTAGATACCTGCGGGTTTACCCCCCACAAAGCGGGCCAACGCCATGGGTCATCTAAAAATTTTGCCGAAATATCCCATAGCGTGTCACCTTTCACGACTTCATAGGCTTCGGGATGGTCCGCTTTAAGTGTTAAACTGTCTGCCAAAGCGAACATTGATGTCAGGCCAAAACACGCGGCAATAAGTAAACTTTTTGGTTTCACATCCATGATGAGAGCGCCTTTTATTATCTATGGCTATTATTGAGGGCCACTAAGGATTAAAATTAATCAATTGAGCACCAGTATAATCGTCAAAAATTTATTTTAGTAGGTTTAACAAGAGTTAACTATGGCAATTCTAGAAGTTTTAAAATATCCAGACGATCGGCTACGTACAAAAGCCGCTGCAGTGACGGAATTCAATGCAGATGTCAAAAAATTGGTAGCGGATATGTTGGAAACCATGTACCAAGAAAACGGTATTGGATTGGCCGCAACCCAAGTCAATGTTCATAAGCAAGTCGTCGTGATGGACCACAGTGAGGACCAAAACGAACCGATGGTATTCATTAATCCGACCTTCAAGGCCAGCGAAGATCACTTTATTAATGAAGAAGGGTGTTTATCGGTGCCGGGTATCTACGCCAAAGTAGAACGGGCAGCGAAGGTAACCATTCATGCTTATGATGCCGATGGCAACGAATTTGAAAAAGATGCCGATGAACTGCTGGCCATTTGCATTCAGCATGAGGTCGATCATCTCAATGGCGTTCTCTTCGTTGACTACTTGTCGCCTCTAAAGCGCCAGCGCATTCGCCAAAAATTAGAAAAAGCGGCGCGCCATGCTGCTCGAGCCGGAGCTAATTAATGACTCAAGCGTTAAAGGTAGTCTTTGCAGGCACTCCTGATTTTGCAGCCAAACACTTGCAGGCGCTTATCGACAGTGAGCACCAAGTAGTGGCGGTATACAGCCAGCCAGACCGACCGGCAGGGCGAGGCAAAAAGCTGCAAGCATCGGCGGTAAAAACCTTGGCTTTGTCTCATAACATCGAAGTTCAAACTCCTATTAGTTTGAGAGATGAACAAGCACAAAAAGTGCTGGCAAGCTACGAGGCTGACATTATGGTCGTGGTCGCATACGGCTTAATTTTACCTCAAGCTGTTCTGGATATTCCCAAACTCGGTTGTATTAATGTTCACGGTTCTTTGCTGCCGTTATGGCGAGGTGCAGCGCCTATTCAACGTTCAATATGGGCCGGCGACGAGGTTACCGGCATTACCATCATGCAAATGGACAAAGGGTTAGACACCGGTGATATGCTTTTAAAGGTTGAATGCGCAATTGACCACAGTGACTCAAGTGCCTCTCTATACGACAAACTTGCTGAATTAGGGCCTAATGCTTTGGTGGATACCTTAGAAGGACTGTCAGAAGGCAAGCTTACGCCGCAAAAGCAAGACGACAATCTAGCGACCTATGCTGATAAACTCTCTAAGACCGAAGCCAAAATCGACTGGAATAAACCCGCATTAACGCTATGGCGAGAGGTGCGCGCTTTTAATCCTTGGCCAATTAGCTATTTTGAACATCAGCAACAATCCATTAAAGTTCGCCAAGCTCTTCCTTTGCAAATATCGACCGATGCGGCCCCTGGGACCATCGTTAACTCGAGTAAAGAAGGCCTTGATGTGGCGACTGCAAATGGCGTACTTCGTCTGTTAGAAATGCAATTGCCTGGAAAGAAATCTCTGCCAGCCGCAGACGTTATTAATGCGCGGCAACAGTGGTTCGCCATTGATACGGTGTTAGGGGGCGAGGTTTGAGCCGAGTAAATTTAAGAGCGCTAGCGGCAACAGTCTGTTTTAATGTCGTCGAGCAAGGGGTGTCGTTATCACAAGCCCTACCGAAACAGCAAAGCCGACTCCAAAATGGAAAAGATAAAGCCCTACTCGCTGAGCTTTGTTATGGTGTAATTCGACGCTTGCCTCAATTAGAAAACTTGATTAGTGACTTTATTGCCAAACCTTTAACCGGCAAGCAACGACCGATCCACCACCTCTTGTTAGTGGGCGCTTACCAACTTTACTTTACACGCATACCAAGCCATGCGGCATTATCTGAAACCGTAGAAGGTTGCCGGGCACTTAAGTCTCCCTCCCTGACCAAACTGGTCAATGGAGTACTTCGCAATGTCGATAGGCAACGGCCTGAATTAAGTAAAAAAGCCCCTCCTCTCAAATACTGTCACCCAAGCTGGCTAATAAAAAGGATTCAGCAAGCCTACCCAGATCACTGGCAGCACATACTGGAAGCTAATAACCAAAGACCTCCAATGTGGCTAAGAAACAACGCACAACGCCAATCGCGCGTCAGTTACATTGAGCAATTACAGTTCGCTGGCATTGACGCCCGTGAGGGAAGCTCCAACGATGCAATCTTGCTAGACACCGCCACCGATGTATCGCAATTACCAGGTTTTTCAGATGGCTGTGTATCTGTTCAGGATGGAGCGGCTCAATGGGCCGCACAATTAACGGCACCTCAACCTGGAGACTATGTGCTTGACGCTTGTGCCGCGCCTGGCGGTAAAACCTGCCATTTACTCGAGCAACAACCGCAACTTGCACATCTACTTGCTGTGGATTTCGACGGCAAGCGCTTGACTCGTGTGCACGAAAACTTGCAAAGATTGGGGCTCAGTGCGGAAGTAAAACAAGGCGATGCAAGCCAATTAGATAAGGTTTGGCAAGGACCTCTATTCGATCGAATTTTATTAGATGCTCCCTGCTCCGCTACCGGAGTAATTCGACGTCACCCCGACATTAAATGGTTGCGTCGAGATAGTGACATTGCTGAATTAGTGGCGCTGCAAGCTAGGATTTTGGAACATTTGTGGCAATGGCTAAAACCCGGTGGAACCTTGATTTATGCAACTTGCTCTTTGTTGCCCGAAGAAAATGAGCTGCAAATCAAAGGCTTTTCAGAGAAATTCGACGATGCTAGGATTGACAATATCAATCCAGATTCCGATACCCTTGGCTGGCAAATATTGCCAGGAGAGCAAGCAATGGACGGCTTTTACTACGCTCGCCTTATCAAAGCGGAAAGCGCTTAGGAACTCAACCTAATGAAAATCATCATCCTTGGTGCAGGCCAAGTCGGCGGTACTTTAGCGGAAAATCTTGTTGGCGAGAACAACGACATTACCTTGGTGGATAATAACTCAACCAAGCTACAAGAGATCAAAGACAAGTACGACTTGCGTGTCGTTTTTGGGCATGGTGCCCACCCTTCTGTACTTCGTGAAGCCGGTGCTGAAGATGCCGATATGCTCATTGCGGTTACCAACAGTGATGAATGCAACATGGCGGCGTGCCAAACCGCTTATACCATGTTCGGCACTCCCACTAAAATCGCGCGAATTCGTTCCGAAAACTACATTCGCTGCCGAGATGAGCTGTTTCACGACAGTGAGTCTAAGCAAGCTGATAAAGGCGTTCGCGGTGGATTCATGATCGACGAACTGATTGCTCCCGAGCAGTTAGTAACCAACTACATCAGTCGTCTTATCGAGTACCCTGGCGCCCTTCAAGTTGTAGAATTTGCTGAAGGAAAAGTCAGTTTAGTCGCAGTGCGCGCCTATTATGGTGGGCCTCTGGTTGGGAATGCACTGTCGACACTACGAGAGCACATGCCGAGCATAGACACTCGCGTCGCTGCCATTTTCCGCCAAGGCAAAGCCATTATGCCCCGTGGCACCACCATCATTGAAGCTGACGACGAAGTGTTCTTTGTTGCTGACAGCCGGCATGTGCGAGCGGTGATGAGCGAAATGCAGAAACTGGATAACAGTTATCGAAAAGTTATGATCGCGGGGGGCGGTAATATTGGTTATGGCTTGGCTAAAAAGCTGGAGGAACGCCATTCGGTTAAGCTCATAGAGCGCAACACAGATCGCGCGACGGTATTGTCTGAACGACTCACTGAGGCCACTGTATTCTGTGGCGACGCGTCCGATCAAGAATTGTTAAAAGAAGAACAAATTGATCAAACCGATGTATTCGTTGCGGTCACTAACGATGATGAAGCTAACATTATGGCTGCGCTGCTCGCTAAGCGTTTAGGCGCTCGCAAAGTCATGGTCCTTATTCAGCGAGAAGCTTACGTTGACCTTGCTCAAGATGCCAATATAGACATCGCGATAAGCCCCCAACAAGCAACCATTTCAGCGCTGCTAACTCATATCCGACAGGGCGATATTTGTAACGTTTACTCGTTACGCAGGGGCGCCGCGGAAGCCATTGAGGCCATTGCTCACGGCGATGAGAACACATCTAAAGTTGTGGGTAAACAAATATCGGAATTGAAGCTACCCCCTCAAACAACTATTGGCGCTATTGTTCGTGATGAAGAAGTATTGATAGCCCATGATAAAACGGTCATTGAAGCTGGGGATCACGTGGTTATGTTCCTGGTGAAAAAAGAATACATTACCGATGTAGAAAAGCTGTTCCAACCCAGCGCACTGTTTTTCTGAGTAGCAAAAGAAATGGCGCCTATGGCGCCATTTTTACCAAACTTTCAGCGTATGCTTTGACATCATCATAATCGGTATAATCGATAACGCTGCTTGGGTCTGTGGGGCCATTCGTCATCTTCATAATCAACTGGATCATCATCCGGTCATACCATTTCCATGCTGGGTAATTAACCTTGCCCGCAATAACTTTGACGTTTTGAGGTTGCCAAGAAGACAAGGTGATAAATTTTTGCAAATACTTGTTGTTATCAGGAACACGCTTTTCAGGGTTTCTCGCCACAACATTAACACTAAAGAAGCTGTTGGGTTTTGCTTCTAACTGCGATTTATTGGCTTCTACAAAATCGAAAACCGATTGATGATAACTGCCATATAGAACGCACGAACCAAGAGCCACTGCATCGTAAGTGTCCCAATTCACGCCAGCTGAAGCCGCTTCTTGCAGGTGCATCATATCGCAATCATGCCCCAGGGCACGAATGTGCTCCATCATGGTTCGACAAATGTGCGCCGTATGGCCGCCTTGGGAGTAGTACAAAATTAGCTGTTTACTCATCTGTAGATCCTTTCGATTCAACAAATCGTAGCGCAAATTCTCGCACCCGTTGCCAATCGGTAAATTCATAGGTTTGTGTGGTATCGGTTGGGCCTTTGGTGATCCACATAATAAAACGAATCATCACCCTATCAAATACGGAATAGCTTGGATAATCAATTCGACCGGCGAAAACGTCTTTATAGGCCGGTTGCCAATCGATTTGTTCGAATAGCTTTATCATATAAGGGTTGGTATCGGCGCGGTTTTTTAACGGCTTTCTAGCCACCACATTGACACCAAAGAAGCCACTGTTTTTTTGCTCTAATAACGCTTGGTTAGCGCGAATAAATTCAAACAAACTTGGTTGGAACTTACCATATCTAATCGACGCTCCAATGAGGATGCAATCAAACTCATCAAGCTTTGGCGCCGCGGTTAAAGCATGAATCTCAACCCGGTGTCCTAGCTGTTGCTGTTCCAAAGCTATCGATTCGGAAATGGTCTTAGTGTGGCCATCTGTACTGGAATAAAGAATGACTATCCGGCTCATAAACTTATTATGTTTTCCAAAATGTAGGGGTAAATAGTACCAACAAAGTAAACACCTCCAGTCGCCCGCAAACCATTGCGATGGATAAAATCCACTTAGCGGTATCGGAGATGTTTTGATAATTTGCCGCCACTTCTCCTAACCCAGGCCCCAAATTGTTCAGGCAGGCAGCAGTGGCGCTAAAAGCGGTAATATCATCCAGACCTGTCGCCATGAGTGCCACCATACAGATCACAAAAACTAAAGCGTAGGCCGAGAAAAATCCCCAAACTGCGTCAATCACACGATCCGACAGCGCTTTATTGCCTAATCGAATCGAGTACATCGCTTTCGGGTGCACTAATCGCTTCATTTCTCGACTGCCTTGAAGAAACAGTAACACCACCCGAATGACTTTCATGCCACCACCGGTAGAGCCTGCACAACCACCAATAAAGCTACTGAAAATTAGCAGCATAGGTAAAAACAACGGCCACGCCGAAAAACTCTGGGTTCCGAATCCCGCGGTGGTTGAAACACTGACGGCTTGAAACAGTGCGTGCTCTAGGGTGTCTTCAGGGGTCGGGTAAATGGCGGTGTTATATAGGACGATGAAACACACGAGAACAAGCACGACTTGAATGAGTACAAAAAACCTTAATTCGGTATCTCGTAAATACGCTTTTAGATTCACTCCTTTTGAGGAAAATGCAGCAAAATGAAGACTGAAGTTAATGGCTGAAATCAGTAAAAATACCACGCAGACCATATTAATTGCTGTGCTATTAAAATGGCCAATAGAGGCGTCGTAACTACTAAACCCACCAATGGCGATGGTTGAAAACGAATGTCCGATGGCATCAAAAACTGACATACCTGCTAGCCAATAAGCAATGGCACACAATACGGTCAGTGTCAGATAAATGTACCAAAGCGCTTTAGCGGTTTCGGCAATTCGAGGGGTCATTTTGTTGTCTTTAACCGGACCAGGGGTTTCTGCTCGATATAACTGCATTCCCCCGACACCCAGTAGTGGTAATATTGCAACCGCTAGGACAATGATACCCATACCGCCCAACCACTGCAGTTGGTGACGGTAAAATAGAATCGACTTTGGCCAACCTTCGAGGTTAGTCATCACGGTAGCCCCAGTCGTTGTCAATGCCGAAAACGATTCAAAGAAACTATTAGCAAGGCCCAACTCTTGGGTATTTACCAGTTTTAATTGAGCTTCGTAACGGGCACTTTCTATCAGACGAATAAATTCATTAAATTGCTCGAAAGAAAATCGGTGGTGCTGATCGCTAAGCGCAAGAGGCCCATCGTGAGCATCCACGTCAATTTGCGACAGTAAATCAGCCATGGGTGTAATCAGCTCATTTGTTACTTCACTTCTGCGCAATGGATCGGGGTGCTGTTTCAACCAATGAATAATAATTTCGTTGTTTATAATTGAACGCGCGAGTTCTGACATTTCCTTAAGGGCACCCACTCGAGTTGCATCGCTTTTGGGCCCAGCTAAGTTAATACCGCTATTTGCTTGACTGGCTTCCTTTGACAGCCGTTGTACCCGTTCCGAGAGTTGATGCAGCTTATTAAGATCGCGATTAAGCTCCACCTGACTCAGCTGTATACTCTGAGCTCGCTGTTGCTCTTGATACCCAGCGGGCATTGGCCCTTCTTTAATCAGTAAGAAAGGTAGCGCCCCAATTGAACCTAACACCACCCAAAACAGAACAACGATTAAAAAGCCAGAGCGATTTCTGAGCTCTTGTCTTTGATGTCGATTCGGGTACCACAAGGCAAGCCCGACAAACAAACAAATAAAGAAAGACTGTAAAAAAGCTAAGCCACCGCCACCGCTTGTGCCATCGCCTGCGTAGATAAGCGACACTGCTGCGGGAGGCAGCATTGCAATGGAAAACAAAGCTATCAGCAACCCAATAATTCGGGTAATGGTTCGATACTGCATTAGTTTGTGTCACTCAACTTTTGTTTTGAAAAGATACGGTTACGCGCCCGTTAGTTAGATTATTCACCCCTAAGGTAAACTTGTCTATTTGATTCTTTGGTAAGCCAACCTCAAAGGTAACCCGGTCATCATAATTTTGACTAAGCAATTCGCCGTTGCAGCCGCGTAATAACCGTTGAATAGGCTCTGCGTGTTGGTAGTCAATGGTAAAGCGAGAGATCTTCAACAAGCGCTTTGTCTTTGTAGGCAATTGCTTTAAAGCATGCTTTAAGCCACTGACGTAGGCCCTTGCCAATCCGCCAGTACCCAACTTAACACCGCCGTAATAACGCACCACGACCGCCAACACTTGTCCACACCCGAAACCTTGCAAAGCATTAAGCATCGGCCTGCCGGCAGTGCCCGAAGGCTCTCCATCGTCAGAGCACCCTGCTTTTACAGTGTCTGTAGGCGCATCGGCTAGGTATGCCCAACAATAGTGGCTCGCATTTGGAAACTCCTGCTTTACTTGAGCAAGGGCTTGTTTGAGCTGTTCTGGCTCAGAAAACGGGGTCACGACGGTTATAAAACGACTTTTAGAAATGACTTCTTCGACTTGCGCTCGACCACAAGCTACCGGATACTCATTCATGATTTAGGAGCAACATTGGTTTCAACAAATTCACACAGTCTAACCGAAAAATCATAGCCTAACGGTTGCTGCTTATCTTTCTTAGCGACCAAAATCTCGTTAATTCCTACAAAACGAATGCGCTCTCCGCTGTCATGTTTGCAGTGGCTGTTTGCATAGGTTTCTAGCTCATACGTTAAAAACGCAATTACATGATGTAAAAGAGGAGGCTTTTTCGGCACATCCGTTGTTTGGGCAGGTAACGACGGCTCTTTCTTTAACGGCAATGCATCAGCTGAGCCTGCTGCATCGGCAACAACAGCCGGGCGCCAATCTTTTGAGTAACTTACGTGAAAATCGTCGTCTGAACTGCCAACCGATATATTTACTCCGTAGGTGACTAGCGCCATAACGATGCTATAGAGCATGGCGGGAACCACGATGATTCGCGTAACTGTGGTTAAAATGGGGTACGCTTCTCTTTTTTCAAAATGATGAATCCTTATCCTTAATAAACGTAAACCGGCCAGTAACAACAGCAGGCAATTTAGCGCAAAAAGATAAATGGTCATGGCTAACGAGGTAAACAATAATATCCATGTTGGCGCCATAACCAATGTCGTTATCACTAACACGTGAAACAAATAGTTTGGTTCGACTCCGACAATGGCATTGATTTCTTGCCCCGCAAAGCCAATGGCTAGATGCGCAATACCGGCGTTAAAGAGCAGGATAACTCCTTTACCAAGGAGGTGGTCCCATAACCTGACGATCATGGGCCAAACATCGATCAGTACCGCTGCGATACCAAACAGCGAAGCAAGGTGTATCCAAGTTTCGCTGTTTTCAGATTTTGAAAACAAGGCAACTAGCAACAACAATAACGCCGTCAAGTAGAGCTTTTGGCCTGTATTTAATCGACGAACTTCGCTTTCAACAGCGTCTTTAACGTCTCCTAAACCTTGAATAACCCTAGCTGGCAGTAACACTATTACAATCCCTGATTGCGCGTAAAGTTAATAGACCCTTCGCGAGTTACCAAAACGTTGTCTTCAATTCTGATTCCACCGAATGGTCTTAACACATCAACCACGTTCCAGTTAACCTTCAACTTAGCATCTGCGCTCAGGTTGTTTAAGAGGGTGTCAATAATGTACAAACCAGGCTCCACGGTGAGTACCTGCGACTCGGCCAAGGCTCTAGTGCATCGCAAGAACGGGTGTTGTGCTGGTGCGTTGAGGTGTTCACCCGATTCTGTTTGCATAAATCCTGCGACATCATGAACCTGCAGTCCAAGCATGTGCCCTAACCCATGAGGGAAAAACGCCTTAGTAATGCCCTGCTCGATCAAGCTCTCACTATCCCCATTCGCTATCCCAAACTGCAACAGCATGTCGGCGATTAAGCCATGCATGTGCTGATGTAAGTCAACGTATGGGACACCCGGCTTTATCTGAGCAATGATTGCTATTAAGTGTTGGTCCATTTGCTCAATCATGTCGGCAAATAACCCAGAAGAGAAAGCATACGTACGAGTGATATCTGAGGCATAGCCGTTACAACTGGCTCCAGCATCAATCAAGAATGAATTCAGTTGTTCAGGCGCGCGTGTTTCCAGTTGCGTATAATGAAGGATAGACGCGTTCTGATTGAGCGCGACAATGGCTCCATAAGGCGCTTCGTTTTCCCCCTGCGAAGTTGCCTTGATGAACGCTTGATTAATAGCAAACTCACTGGCACCAGCATAAAAAGCGTTTTTTGCAGCCACATGACCCAAAGCCGCCGTCTGATTCGCTTGCTCCATGCAGTTTTGCTCCCAAAGGGTTTTGAAGCTGCGATGATAATGACAGTAGTCGATGTACTCTTGTGGGTTTGTGTGTTTGAAGCCCGCCTCTCTTGCAAGATTTTCGTGCTCTCCGATGTACGCCCAGTCGTTTAAATGACTGCCAAATAGCGTTAGTGCCTGCGAAGGCTCAGTAATTACTTTTACGTTAAAGCTGTCAATCCAAAACTCGTTCGGGACATCGGCAACTTTATGCCAAAAATCCACCGGCTGATAAAAAATCAAAGTCGGCTTGTCGTGACCGTTTACCTGTAAATAACAATTAGGAGTTTTGGTGATCGGCAGCCATTGTTTGAAGTGAGGACTGACTTTAAACGGATAATCCATATCGTCGCCAAAGATACGATGTGGCTTTCCAGCATGAATAATAACGCCTTGCACCCCAGCTAATTCACAGGCTTTACGGGTGCGCAGTTGCAACTCTTCAATATGTTGCTGAAATAGTTTTTCTTTAGAATTCATGCTTCTGTCTCAGGTATTTGTTGTTTTCTTGTATGCTAGCACATCGCCTTAGTTGCTTTGAACTAAAACCATCGCAAGTTCAATGTTAAACAACTGTTTAAAATGACTGTTGAAATTTGTCACACAACACCGCAAACTGTGAGCCGAAGCAACATCCGAAATAATAAGAATTAGGCCAACCCTATTCCATTTGCTTTGGCCCTAAGAAGGAAAGAAGTCATGATTTACCAAAGCCCAACTGTGCAGGTAATAATGCACGAAAACCAAATTGCTGAGCTGCGCTTCAATGCTCCTGGCTCGGTTAACAAGTTTGACCAAGAAACCTTACAAGCATTTAATGGTGCTCTGGAAGCCATCGAAAAATCAACACCACGAGGAGTTGTGGTTACCAGCGCTAAATCGGTATTCATTGTTGGCGCCGACATTACTGAGTTTACCGACATGTTTGCCCAAGACGATGCCACCATCATCAGTTGGATTGAGCAAACCAATGCCATCTTTAACCGCTTAGAGGACTTACCGGTACCGACGGTCTGTGCCATTAACGGCTTTGCATTAGGTGGCGGCTTCGAAGCCGCACTAGCCTGCGACATTCGAGTCATGGCGAAGTCGGCACAAGTTGGCTTACCCGAAAGTAAACTAGGCCTAATTCCAGGCTTTGGTGGAACTTGTCGTTTACCTCGTGTCATTGGCGTCGACAATGCGTTGGAATGGATGACAAGCGGTAAACATCAAAAGCCTGCAGCGGCTCTTAGCGTTGGTGCGGTAGATTCTATTGTCGAAGATGACACCTTATTCGAACAAGCAACATTGACGCTTGAACGAGCAATTAGTGAAGAAATCGATTGGCAAACTCGACGTCAGGCTAAGCTATCGCCATTGAGCCTCTCTAAAATAGAGGCGCTCATGGCGTTCACGACCGCCAAAGGTATGGTTGCCAAAATTGCGGGTAAACATTATCCGGCCCCAATGATGGCCGTGACCGTTGTTGAACAAGCGGTAAGCGGTGATCGCACCCAAGCTTTAGAGGCAGAAAAGCAAGGCTTCCTAACGCTGGCTCGAACCGACGCTGCATCCGCTTTGATTGGCTTATTTCTAAATGATCAAGCGGTAAAAGGCAAAGCCAAAAAAATGGCAAAGGCTTCCAGCAAAGTTAACAATGCTGCCGTTTTAGGAGCCGGTATCATGGGAGGCGGTATCGCTTATCAAAGCGCTTATAAAGGCGTCCCAATTGTAATGAAAGATATTGCCCAGCCGGCATTAGATTTAGGTCTATCAGAAGCCAGCAAAATTAGCGCAAAGCTGGTGGAACGTGGTCGCAGCACACCAGCAAAAATGGCTAAAGTACTTAACAGTATCGTACCTTCGCTGGATTACTCCGCCATTAGCAGCGCGGAGGTGATTGTAGAAGCTGTGGTAGAAAATGAAAACGTTAAGGCTGCAGTCCTGAAGGAAACAGAATCACACGTTTCAGAAGACGCCATTCTAACTTCCAACACTTCGACAATATCCATCGATAGCCTTGCAGAAAACCTACAACGGCCAGACAAGTTCTGTGGCATGCACTTTTTTAACCCTGTCCACAAAATGCCACTCGTCGAGGTAATAAGAAGTAAGCACAGTAGCGAAGAAACCATTAACAAAGTTGTTGGGTACGCCACTCAAATGGGCAAAACCGCCATCGTAGTAAACGATTGTCCTGGCTTCTTTGTGAACCGAGTTTTGTTTCCTTACATTGGCGGCTTCAATAACCTCGTTGCTGACGGAGCCGATATTACTCAGGTCGATAAGGTTATGGAAAAGCAGTTTGGTTGGCCCATGGGCCCCGCTTACCTGTTAGATGTGGTAGGTATCGACACTGCTCATCATTGCCAAGGGGTTATGGCGGAAGGTTTCCCTGAACGCATGCAACAACCGTCAAAAGACTTAGTAAAAGCCATGTTTGAAGCCAACCGTTATGGCCAGAAAAACAACTTGGGCTTTTATCGCTACGAACTGGACAAAAAAGGACGCAATAAAAAAATCCTTGATGAGGATGCACTATCCATGATCGAAAGCGTTAGAGGGCCGGCGAAAGAATTCGACGCCGAAACAATCATGGCACGCTGCATCATTCCTATGATTATTGAAACCGTGCGCTGCCTTGAGGAAGGTATTGTAGCAAGCCCTGCAGAGGCTGATATGGCGTTGCTTTATGGCCTAGGTTTTCCAGCATTCAGAGGCGGCGTATTCCGATATATAGACACCGTTGGAATCGCAACCATAGTGGAAACTGCAGACCAATTTGCCGACTTAGGCCCTTTGTATCAGGTAACGCCAAAAATGCGCGAAATGGCCGCTTCAAACAGCCGTTATTACTAAAGCCGGCTAACAGGAAAGGAATTTAAAGATGAAACAAGCAGTAATTGTTGATTGCATTCGAACCCCTATGGGACGCTCTAAAGCGGGTGTCTTTCGAAACGTTCGCGCTGAAGCACTCTCGGCTCAACTAATGCGCGCTCTGCTCGAACGCAACCCTGCCTTAGATGCTGGCGAAGTGGAAGATATTTATTGGGGGTGCGTTCAGCAAACCCTAGAGCAAGGCTTTAATATCGCTCGTAATGCCGCCTTGTTAGCTGGCATTCCAAAGCAAGTCGGAGCGGTGACTATTAATCGCCTGTGTGGCAGTTCAATGGAAGCGTTACACCAAGCAAGCCGTGCCATTATGGTAGGTGATGGCGATGCCTTTATCATTGGTGGCGTCGAACATATGGGTCATGTGCCTATGAATCATGGCGTAGACTTTCATCCAGGCTTGGCTAAAAACGTAGCGAAAGCATCTGGCATGATGGGCCTTACCGCCGAAATGCTGGGTAAAATGCACGGCATTTCGAGACAGCAGCAAGATGAGTTTGCAGCACGCTCTCACCAACGGGCTCATGCTGCAACCTTATCCGGAGCCTTTGCAAACGAAATTCATGCCATTGAAGGTCATGATAGCCAAGGCGGCCTGATTAAGGTTAAACATGACGAGGTCATTCGACCTGAAACAACGGTTGAAGCGTTAAGCGCATTAAGACCGGTATTTGACCCTGTTAACGGTACTGTAACGGCGGGCAGTTCGTCGGCTTTATCCGATGGTGCCGCCGCCATGCTTGTTATGGAAGAAAGTAAAGCCAAAGCACTTGGTTTGCCAATTAGAGCTCGGGTTCGCTCCATGGCTGTGGCAGGTTGCGATGCTGCCATTATGGGATACGGTCCTGTTCCTGCGACGCAAAAGGCCCTAAAGCGTGCGGGACTTGGCGTAAACGATATTGAACTATGGGAGCTCAACGAGGCGTTTGCCGCGCAATCTCTACCATGCGTTAAAGAACTGGGTTTACTGGATGATCTCGACCACAAGGTTAACCTTAACGGCGGCGCTATTGCATTAGGCCACCCTCTTGGCTGTTCCGGCGCTCGAATATCAACAACCTTAATAAATTTGATGGAAGCAAAGGACGTTTCTCTTGGGGTTGCGACCATGTGTATTGGTCTTGGACAAGGCATAGCAACCGTGTTTGAACGGGCTTAAGTCGACAGTTTGTAGAAAATAATTAAAAGGCGGCACGACCGCCTTTTTTATTGGCTACCCCATCGAAACTGTTCACCAAGTCACCCTTTACATCTCAAAGATTGATCTTGTGATACCAGTGAGTAAAATTGCAGCATTAATTTCTCATCCGTATCAATTATGTCTTGCGAATTCGATAATGCTCAACACCAATTAGACGCTCTCGGCCTGCGCTGTCCAGAACCTGTCATGATGGTGCGAAAAACGGTTCGCAAAATGGCTTTGGGTGAGACGCTATTGGTCGTTGCCGATGACCCCTCCACCACCAGAGACATACCCAGCTTTTGTCAATTCATGGATCATACCTTGGTGGCAAAGCAAGTCGATACATCTCCTTTTCAATACCTCATAAAAAAAGGCGCTTGAAACAGCGTCAGATATTTCATTCTGGTTTAATTTTGTTACGTATTGCGAATATTAATTCGCCGAAATATATGCGATAACTGTAGCGCTGCTACAACACATAACAAAAATAGAGATCACAATGAAGAAAACACTTACGAGCTTATGCATAGCTGCTGCTCTGTGCTTGCCCGCTACTGCGCTGCAAGCAGCCGAAGAATCAGCATGGGATGTCAATAACCCGAAGAATGCACCTCTAGAAACCATTTCTATTGACACTAAAGCCGGAACTTGGATGAACGTGTCATTGAGCCCTGATGGCAAAACCATTGTGTTTGACCTGTTAGGCGACATCTATTCAATGCCTGCAAAAGGTGGCGAGGCAAAGCCTTTGCTAAAAGGAATTGCGTGGCATATGCAACCTGTCTTTAGCCCTGATGGTAAGTCAATTGCCTTCACTTCCGATCAAGGCGGCGGTGACAACATTTGGGTCATGAATGCTGACGGAAGTGACGTCCGAGCGGTTACGGATGAAACCTTCAGATTGTTAAACAGCCCAGCATGGAGCCCTGATTCTCAGTATTTGATCGCTCGTAAACACTTTACAGGAACTCGCAGCCTCGGCGCTGGTGAAGTTTGGATGTATCACGTACAAGGTGGCAGTGGCGTTCGCTTAACTGAGCGCCCTAATGAGCAAAAAGACTTGGGTGAACCGGCCTTCTCGCCCGATGGCCGATACGTATATTTCAGTCAAGATGCGACACCTGGAAAAACATTCCACTATTCGAAAGACTCCGTAAAGGGCATTTATAAAATTAAGCGCTATGATCGTCAAACCGGCGAAATAGAAGTGTTAATTGAAGGAACTGGTGGCGCTATTCGTCCGACCCCAAGTCCCGATGGTAAGCGTCTAGCCTACATTAAAAGAGACGGCTTCCAATCAACGCTTTACGTAATGGATCTAGCTTCTGGTAATCATAAGAAAGTTACCGACAAATTAGACCGAGATATGCAGGAAACCTGGGCCATTCACGGTGTATATCCAACAATGGCCTGGACACCCGATAACAAAGAAATCCTATTTTGGGGACAAGGTAAAATACAAAAAGTTATTGTCGATAAAGGCAATGTAGAGCAAGTTCCATTTCACGTGAGTGTTGAGAAAAAAATTCAACCGGCTGTGAAGTTCAAACAGAATATCGACAAAGATGTGTTTGACGTAAAAATGCTCCGTCAAGCACAAGTAAGCCCTAACGGCAAACAGGTAGTTTTTGAATCCTTAGGTAAGCTTTGGATCAAAGACCTACCCAATGGCAAAGCAAAGCGCTTAACCAAGTTGGATGATAACTACGACGAACTTTGGCCGCAGTGGTCTAGAGACAGTAAGTCGATTGTATTCGCCAGTTGGAATGATCAAGAACAAGGCGCAATCCGCATTGCTACAGTTCGCAATGGTCGTACCAGTACACTAACCAAAGAACCCGGTAAATACGTAGAGCCAACCTTCTCTCCCGACGGTAATACCGTTGTATACCGGAAAGCTCGAGGTGGCTATTTGCTGCCAAAGTCTTGGTCTCAAGACCCAGGCTTATACAAAGTTGCCGTTAAAAAGGGAAATCCTCAACGTATCAGCAACTCAGGTTTTCAACCGCAATTTGGTGCCGATAACGACCGAGTCTATTTTATGGAAGGCGGAAAGGAGCAAAAATTAAGCTCTATCGGCCTTGATGGCTATGAACCACGAACTCATTACAAAAGTGCACTTGCGACAGAGTTTAGAGTTTCTCCCGATGGTAAACACCTCGCTTTTGCAGAACGATTTAAAGTATTCGTCACGCCATTTGCAAAGCATGGAGAAACCATATCCATAGGTCCTGGCGCTAATAATTTACCCGTACGTCAGCTGTCTACCCGAGCTGGGGAAAGCATCAGTTGGGGCGGAGACAACAGTAGCCTGCATTGGACATTAGGCCCTGAGTTATACAGTGCTAAAGTTGATTTGAACTATGCAAGCGAGCAATCGGAATCGTCGCAACAGCCAAAGATAGTAAACATTGGCTATAGCGAAAAGAGCTATGTTCCACGTGGAACAATAGCGTTTACCGGAGGCCAAGTTATCACCATGGACGGTGATAAAGTTTACGCTAAGGGAACGGTTGTAGTTCAGGATAATAAGATTGTAGCGGTTGGTGATGAAACAAATACTCGTATACCAGCCGATGCAACTATCATCGATATTACCGGTAAAACCGTGATGCCTGGACTGTTTGATGCACATGCGCACGGTGGTCAAGGTCGAAACGAGATCATCCCTCAACAAAACTGGATTAACTATGCAGGTTTGGCGTTAGGTGTAACCAGTATCCATGACCCATCTAATGACACCACTGAAATTTTCGCCGCCTCAGAACGCCAAAAAGCCGGTAAGATTGTTGGGCCGCGCATATTCTCTACTGGAACCATTTTGTATGGTGCGCATGGCGCAGGTTATACCTCCCATGTTGATAGTTTAGAAGATGCTAAGTTCCACCTAGAGCGTTTACAAAAAGTCGGTGCTTTTAGTGTTAAAAGCTATAACCAGCCTCGTCGAAATCAACGACAACAAGTGATTGAAGCGGCTCGAGAATTAGAAATGATGGTGGTTCCTGAAGGCGGTAGTTTGTTACAGCACAACTTATCTATGATAAGTGATGGACACACAACCATAGAACATTCACTACCCGTGGCGGCCGTTTACAGTGATATCGAACAATTCTGGAATCAATCGAAAACCGGTTATACGCCAACCTTAGTAGTCGCATACGGTGGCATTAGTGGTGAACACTATTGGTACGACAAAACCGATGTGTGGACTCACCCTCGCTTATCTAAGTACGTCCCTAATGAAATCCTCAACGCTCGCAGCATGAGGCGAACCACTGCGCCTGATGAACATTACAATCACTTTAATGTTGCTCGCGTTGCTGAACAGCTTCGCAAGGTTGGCGTGGTCAGTGCCATAGGTGCTCATGGGCAGCGTGAAAGTTTAGGTGCGCATTGGGAAATTTGGATGTTCGAACAAGGTGGTATGTCTCCTTTAGAGGCGCTAAAAACTGCAACCATAAACCCAGCAATACATTTCGCAATGGATCATCAACTGGGTAGTTTAACCCCTGGTAAGTTGGCTGACATTATTGTAATCGATGGCGACCCGCTTAAGGACATTCGCCAAAGCGACCGAGTTACCCATACTATGGTGAATGGACGCTTATTTGATGCTGAGTCTATGAATGAATTGAACGGCGATAAGCAAAAGCGTAAGCCTTTCTATTTCGAATAATAGATTGAGCTGATTAAAAAAGGGAAGCTTTAGAGCTTCCCTTTTTTAATGTTCCACGTGAAACATTATTAGTCTTTTTTCAAAATCGATGCCTGATAGGCCAAACAGTCAACTCTATGATCGTTCACCATGCCCACTGCCTGCATAAACGCATAACAAATCGTGGGCCCTACGAAGTTAAACCCTAGCTTTTTCAGTGCCTTCGACATGTTCCTTGATGCCTCAGTTTCAGTAGGTAATTGCTCTTCTCTACTCCACTGATTAACGATTTGTTTGCCATCTACAAATCCCCACAGAAACTCCGAAAAATCTAATCCTTGCTCTTTTATCGCGATAAAACCTTTAGCATTTCGAATGATGGACTCAATTTTCAAGCGGTTTCTTATAATGCCTTTATCATTTAGCAACCGTTCTACTTTCTCTTGATCGTATAGGGCTATTTTGTAAGGGTCGAAGTTATCGTAGGCCAGACGATAACTTTCTTGTTTTTTCAACACCGTTAACCAAGACAGGCCTGCTTGCTGACCGTCCAAGCAGAGTTTTTCGAAAAGCTCGTATTCGTCGAAGACCGCTCTACCCCATACCTTGTCATGATATTCAATATAAATAGGCTCTTTGGTAACCCAACTACAACGACACATATCCAACCTTTTGAAAATAATGCTGTGACTTAAAAATTAACCTACATTCAGGCCGGTTGACAAGGTATACTTTGTCGGATCATACATTCAGAAATTGTCAGTCTAGAATTAGCAGAGCCATCATGCCGAAATACGATATAAAGACTTTCCAAGGTTTTATCTTGACGCTTCAAGATTATTGGGCCGAACAAGGATGTGCAATAGTACAACCTCTAGATATGGAAGTTGGGGCTGGAACCTTTCATCCACAAACATTTTTACGAGCTATTGGGCCTGAACCCATGAGCAGTGCATACGTACAACCGTGCCGTCGCCCAACCGATGGTCGCTACGGGGAAAACCCAAACCGTATGCAGCACTACTATCAGTTCCAAGTCGTTCTAAAGCCCTCACCATCCAATATTCAGGAGCTGTATTTAGGTTCTTTGAAAGCGTTAGGTGTGGATCCAGAAATTCACGACATTCGCTTCGTAGAAGATAACTGGGAAAGTCCAACATTAGGCGCCTGGGGTTTAGGTTGGGAAGTTTGGTTAAATGGCATGGAAGTAACCCAATTCACCTATTTCCAGCAGGTGGGTGGACTTGAGTGTGCACCCGTAACCGGCGAGATAACCTACGGTCTTGAGCGATTAGCCATGTACATCCAGGGTGTAGATTCCGTGTACGACTTAGTTTGGACAGATGGTCCTATGGGTAAAATTACCTATGGTGATGTATTCCATCAAAACGAAGTAGAGCAATCGACGTATAATTTTGAACACGCTGATGTCGAGGTTTTGTTTGCGACGTTTGATCAATGCGAGCAGGCGTGTAATAAGTTGCTAGCGCTTGAGCCAGCTTTACCCCTACCTGCGTATGAGCAAGTAATGAAAGCAAGCCACGCCTTTAATTTGCTAGATGCACGCCACGCAATATCAGTGACCGAACGCCAACGCTATATTTTGCGTGTCCGAGCTATGTCCAAAGGTGTAGCACAAGCCTATTATAATGCTCGTGAAGCACTTGGTTTTCCTATGAACTCAAAGGAAGAGAAATAAGATGCAGAACTTCCTATTAGAACTCGGTACCGAAGAGCTACCGCCAAAGTCACTTCGCCAACTTGCACAAAGCCTAAGTGACAATATTGAAACGCAATTGGACGCTGCAGAACTTTCTTTTGAGACGATAACATGGCACGCGGCCCCCCGACGCTTGGCCGTTACCGTTACTCAGCTAGCCAATACGCAACCTGACAAGGTCGTTGAAAAAAAGGGGCCTTCAGTAAAAGCGGCATTCGACAGTGATGGTAACCCAACAAAAGCAGCACAGGGTTGGGCTCGCTCCAATGGCATAACGGTTGAAGAAGCTGAACGGGTAGCCACAGACAAAGGCGAATGGTTGCTTTTTAAAGCAGAGGTCCAAGGAAAAACCGTTGCTCAACTGCTTCCAGAAATCGTCAATACGGCCGTTTCTAAACTGCCAATTCCAAAGCCAATGCGCTGGGGAAGCAGTCGTACTCAATTTATTCGACCTGTCCACACCTTAACAATGCTTTACGGTGACCAACTAATTCCTGCCAAAGTTTTGGATATCGAGAGCGGTAGAGTCATTCGCGGCCATCGATTTATGGGAGACCAAGAGTTAACCTTAACGCATGCTGATGACTATCTAACTAGCCTAGAGAAACAAGGCAAAGTGATAGCCGACTACGAATCTCGCAAAGCATTTATTCTAAACGGAGTTACTCAAGCGGCAAACGCTGTTGGTGGCAAGGCCGATTTAGACGACGCTTTGGTCGAAGAAGTAACTTCGTTAGTAGAGTGGCCTGTTATTTTAATAGCAAGCTTCGATCCGGAATTTCTTACTGTACCTAGCGAAGCACTGGTCTACACCATGAAAGGCGACCAAAAGTACTTCCCAGTATACGATGAAGCCGGAGAGTTACTGCCTAAATTTATTTTCGTTTCAAATATCGAGTCGAAAGATCCTAATCAGGTTATCGATGGAAATGAAAAAGTTGTGCGCCCACGACTTGCAGATGCTGAGTTTTTCTTTAAAACCGACCGTAAACATTCATTGCAATCGCGCCTTGAAAGCCTTTCAGGTGTCACCTTTCAGAAGCAATTAGGAAGCTTGAAAGCGCGATCTGAACGCATTTCCGCGATAGCCGGGCAAGTTGCCGAGTTATTGGGTGCGAACGTAGCCGATGCTCAGCGTGCTGGCCTACTGTCAAAGACCGATTTAATGACCGAAATGGTAATGGAATTTACCGATACCCAAGGCGTAATGGGTATGCACTATGCTCGCCTAGATGGCGAAAGCGAAGCCGTTGCGGTTGCTATCAGTGAACAATACTTACCTAAATTTTCTGGTGACCGAGTTCCGAGCCACCCAGTTTCAATAGCGGTAGCTTTGGCAGAAAAACTAGACACGCTCACTGGAATTTTTGGCATTAATCAACCACCTAAGGGCGATAAAGACCCCTTTGCACTTCGTCGCGCCGCCATTGGTACCCTCAGAATTATCGTAGACAATCAACTTAAGTTGGATCTACAGCCCTTAATTAAGTATTCGGTGGCGCAGCATCAATCGAACTTGAGTAATGAAAATACCGCAAATGAGGTTATCGATTTTTTGCTTGGTCGCTTTAGAAGTTGGTATCAAGAACAGGGAATTAGTGTTGACGTTATTCAAGCAGTATTAGCGAGACGCCCTACTTCACCTACCGACTTTGATCACCGTGTTAAAGCAGTGAACCACTTCCGCGGATTGGAGCAGGCAGAAGCCCTCGCAGCAGCGAACAAGCGGGTTGGCAATATTCTGGCTAAAAATAGCAGCGAATTAGGCGCTGAGTTAACTGCTAGCTTACTGCAAGAGCCTGCAGAAATAGCGTTAGCTGAGCAGCTGCAACAAGTTAGTAAGGGACTCGATGTGCTAGCAGCTAAAGGCGAATATCAGCAAGTGCTCACTAGTCTTGCTGAATTGCGAGCAAACATCGATGCGTTCTTCGATAACGTTATGGTTATGGCCGACGACCCGGCTTTAAAACAGAACCGATTAGCCTTACTTAATCAGCTCAGAAATCAATTTCTATTGGTAGCCGATATCTCTGTTTTACAGTAATTAACTCGGATCCGGTTCGATCGTAATCAACAAACTTATCCACAAAAAAAAGCCACTCTATAGAGTGGCTTTTTAGTGGCTAATACTTTGCTTATTAAACGTCTAAATTAGCAACATTTAGAGCATTAGATTCAATAAAGTCTCTACGGGGTTCAACCTGATCTCCCATTAAGCAAGAGAACAGCTGATCCGCAGCAATAGCGTCTTCTACGGTAACTTGTAACATTCTACGGGCTTCAGGATCCATTGTGGTTTCCCAAAGCTGATCCGGATTCATTTCTCCTAGTCCTTTGTATCGCTGAATGTACAGTCCTCGTTTAGATTCATTCATCAACCAATCAAGAGCTTCCACAAAGTTATCAACAGGCTTAGAACGCTCTCCACGGCGCACAAAGCCGTCTTTTTCTATTAAGCCTACGATTGCCTCTCCTAGGCTTGCTATGCGGCTATAATCGCCGGAGAGGAAGAAGTCTTGGTTGAATAAATAATTGCGATCGATGCCGTGCAAACGAATCGTTATTTGTGGAGCAAAACCACCGGTTTCAGAGGAAATAACCTCTCCGCGATAAAGGGCCCCATCGACTTCGCGCTCCTTAAGGTCGTTAACTAGGGTATCCACCCAAGTTTGTACAGAGCTTATATCGGTCAGATCCGACTCACTCATACGGTTTTGGTAGATAATTCTATCCATTACCTTGGCTGGGAATCTGCGATCCAATCGATTGATAATCGATTCAACCTCTCGGTATTGACCTACCAGTTGCTCTAATGGTGCTCCAGAAATTGCTGGAGAGTCGTTATTAGGGTGTATACCGGCATTATCCAGTGCCAAAGTTGTGAGGTATTGTGTTAACGCCGGATCGTCTTTCAAGTACTGCTCTTGTTTACCTTTTTTCACTTTGTACAAAGGCGGTTGAGCGATGTAAATATATCCACGCTCAATCATCTCCGGCATTTGACGGAAGAAGAAGGTCAACAACAAGGTGCGAATATGGCTTCCATCAACATCCGCATCGGTCATGATGATGATGTTGTGATAACGGGTTTTTTCAGGGTCGTATTCATCACGACCAATACCACAACCCATTGCGGTAATTAGAGTAGCGACCTCTTGAGACGACAGCATTTTGTCGAAACGCGCTTTTTCTACGTTAAGAATCTTACCTTTCAGCGGCAAAATAGCCTGGTTCTTACGGTTTCGTCCTTGTTTCGCTGAGCCGCCTGCCGAGTCACCCTCCACAATATACAGTTCAGATAAAGCCGGGTCTTTCTCCTGGCAGTCTGCCAGTTTGCCGGGTAACCCAGCGAGATCTAGCGCTCCTTTACGTCGAGTCATTTCTCGAGCTTTCCGCGCGGCCTCCCTCGCTCTGGCTGCATCCATTATCTTGCCGACAATGATCTTTGCGTCGACAGGATTTTCCAATAGAAAGTCATTAAGCTTTTCGCTCATGGTCTGCTCAACAGCGCCTTTTACCTCGCTAGAAACCAACTTATCCTTGGTTTGGGAGCTAAATTTAGGATCTGGAACTTTAACGGATATTACAGCAGTCAAGCCTTCTCGGGCATCGTCGCCTGTCGCGTTCCCCGACTGCTTATTTTTCTTGTTTAAGCCTTCTCTCTCTATATAAGAGTTTAGATTACGAGTCAGTGCACTTCTGAAACCGGCTAAGTGGGTACCGCCGTCGCGCTGTGGAATGTTGTTGGTAAAGCAGAAAATGTTTTCCTGGAAGCCATCATTCCATTGCATGGCCACTTCGACCGTAATACCGTCTTCACGCTCTTGAGTAAAATGAAATACCGATTTGTTAACGGCTGTTTTATTGCGATTTAGGTAGTCGACAAAAGCGCTAATACCGCCTTCGTACATGAAATGATCCGATTTGCCATCGCGTTCATCGTGGAGACGAATCGAAACGCCGGAATTCAAAAATGACAGTTCCCGCAAACGCTTCGCGAGAATTTCGTAGTGAAACTCGACATCGCTAAATACGGTTGGACTTGGCCAAAATCTTAGCTCAGTGCCGGTCTTTTCGGAATCACCGATTACCCCCAATGGAGCCTCTGGAACACCTAGCTTGTAGGTTTGTTGATGTACTTTACCCGCTCGGCCAATTGTCAGCACTAATTTGTCGGAAAGTGCATTTACTACCGAAACACCTACGCCATGTAGGCCGCCAGACACTTTATAAGAGTTATCATCAAACTTCCCGCCTGCATGCAGTACTGTCATGATAACTTCTGCGGCAGAGACACCTTCTTCTTCGTGAATATCGGTAGGAACACCGCGACCATCGTCTTTGACCGAAACGGAGCCATCACTGTGAATTGTCACAATAATATCTTCACAATGTCCGGCTAGCGCCTCGTCAATAGAGTTGTCTACTACCTCAAAAACCATGTGATGTAGACCGGTACCGTCATCGGTATCACCAATGTACATTCCGGGACGTTTGCGTACTGCATCTAACCCCTTTAGTACCTTAATACTGGACGAGTCGTAACTATTCTCAGACATATTCATCTCTCATTTGTTGATTCTACTTCTTCGACAATGCCGCGTTTCACGTGAAACATTTTTATCGGCACTTCATCGAGTGAGTCAATGATTGCTTTTGGATCGATAGCGGTCACTAAAAGCTGAGCGCCGGTATCTTGCAACTGTTTTAAAAGTAAACTGCGATGCTGCCTATCGAGTTCCGATGGAAGATCATCGACTAAATAAATACTATTTTTCTTCGTTTGTTGCGTTAACAAAAGTCCTTGGGCGATTCGTAATGCGCACACCAATAACTTTAACTGTCCTCTCGACAACGTATCATGGGCAGGCAAACTACCAACTCGCAAACGAAGGTCGGCCTTATGCGGCCCGGTCACCGTA
Organism: Paraferrimonas haliotis; assembly: GCF_002282895.1. Taxonomy (GTDB): domain Bacteria; phylum Pseudomonadota; class Gammaproteobacteria; order Enterobacterales; family Shewanellaceae; genus Paraferrimonas; species Paraferrimonas haliotis. The sequence continues at coordinate 48,176 of NZ_NRRB01000008.1, read as the reverse complement.
TACCCTAGATCAATATCTCTTTGATAACTATCGGTTAATACTTCTGACAGTGACTTATTTTTATCCCAGCCTTGATAAAAAGAAATACGAATATCTGCATCGGGTAAAAACTGACTTATTATACCTTTTAAAACGTCATTTAACGAGGCTACATATGCATTTCTAAACAAACTTACTTGCTCGCCAAATCTAATCAGCTCTTTGTCCCAAATAACAAGCTGCTGCCTATCTACTCGCCGTTTTAAGAGCACATTGCGTTGAGCGATAGCTCGACGAGTTGCTACCCAAACTTTGTGAAATTCCGAGTTGCTGTGGAACACGCCCCAATCAATAAACTGGCGTCTTGATTTAGGGCCTTCAAACAATAACGAAAAACTTTCGGGCGTTATCACCTGTATCGGCAATGACTCTGCCAGTCTAGACAGTTTTGCCTCTTTAACACCATCGATTTTTATTTCGGTATTACCTTTGTTATCTCTCTGAATTCCAATACTTTTCAAGCTTTTGTCTTGTGCTTGAACCTGCCCGAAAACAACCGTTTTTAAATGGTCATGTTGAATGAGGCGTTGACTAAGATGAGACCTGAATGAGCGGCCTAGTCCCAAATAATATATGGCCTCGAGGAGAGAGGTTTTCCCCGATCCATTATCACCATAAATAAGATTCAACCCATCGGACAAAGTCAGACGGGCTGATGTTATATTGCGGAAGTTATGCAGCGAAAGCTGGCTTAGGCTCATTGATTAAAAGGCTACAAGCGCATCGGCATAACCACGTACATAGAGTCGTCTTGATCATGGTTTTCAATCAATGCGCTGGAATTACCATCTATCAGTGTAATTCGAACGTCTTTTGAGGGAAGACTGTTCATAACATCCAACAGATAGCTGACATTAAAGCCAATTTCTAACTGAGTGTTTTGATAGTCCACATCCATAATCTCTTCGGCTTCTTCCTGCTCTGGATTATTTGCGGTTATTTTAAGAAGGTCGGTTTCTAGTTGAACTCGAACCCCTCGGAATTTTTCATTAGATAAAATTGAGGCGCGCAACAAACATTGTCGCAACCACTCTCTATCCGCGACCACAACTTTGTCACCCCCTTTGGGTAAAACCCGCCGATAATCGGGGAATCGGCCATCAACCAACTTACTGGTGAGTGTTGCCTTTTCTGTTACAGCACGAATACTGTTTTCGCCAATAGCAATGTGGATTAACGCGTCATCAGACTCAAACAAACGACTTAGCTCGATAACCCCTTTGCGCGGCACAATAACTTGCTTTTCTGGCAACGACGCTTCAATCATTCTGTAGCTCAACGCCAAGCGATGACCATCGGTAGCAACCGCTCGTAATGTATTACCTTCGGTCTCAAATAATAGCCCGTTTAGGTAATAGCGAACGTCTTGGTTAGCCATAGAGAATTGGGTTGAGTCGATCAAGGACTTCAAGGTCCCTTGAGTTAAATCAAACTCTACTTCTGGGTTCCAATCATCAACATTTGGATATTCTTCCGCTGGTAAGGTTGCCAATGAAAAACGACTGCGGCCACAACGTATGAGCAATCGGTTTTCCTGCTGCTCAACCTTAACCTCTGACTGATCGGGCAGCGAGCGAACGATATCTAAAAACTTTTTCGCTGGTACCGTAGTTTTCCCTTCTACTAATGCACCTTCTAATGGCGTTTGCCCTACAAGCTCTACTTCAAGGTCGGTCCCGGTGAGCCTAAGTTGGTTAGTACTTACTTCTACCAGGATGTTAGATAAAATGGGAAGGTTATGGCGTCGTTCAACGGCTCCCGAAACAAGCTGAATCGGTTTTAATAAACTGTCCCTATTAATTGTAAATTTCATGGTTTACCCATTCCCTATTTACGTTATGACGACAAAGTACGAATTAAGTTTGCGTAATCTTCTTTTATATCATGACTTTCTTCGCGAAGCTGTTCAATCTTGCGACAAGCATGTAAAACCGTTGTATGGTCTCGCCCACCAAATGCATCACCAATTTCAGGTAAGCTGCGGGTGGTCAACTCTTTAGCCAGCGCCATTGCTACCTGTCTTGGACGTGCAACGCTACGGGAACGACGCTTAGACAGTAAATCAGCCACTTTGATCTTATAGTACTCGGCTACGGTTTTCTGAATATTATCTATGGTAACTAATTTTTCTTGTAAGGCTAATAAATCTCTTAGAGCTTCACGCACAAAGTCGATAGTAATTGGGCGTCCGGTAAAATTAGCATTCGCAATCACCCTATTGAGCGCCCCTTCGAGCTCTCGAACGTTAGAGCGCAATCTTTTCGCAATAAAAAAAGCCACTTCATCGGGCAAATGAATGCCACTTTCTTCCGCTTTTCGCATCAAAATAGCGACTCTAGTTTCAAGTTCTGGCGGCTCAATAGCGACCGTTAATCCCCAACCGAAGCGCGATTTTAATCTATCTTCAACCCCTTCAATCTCTTTAGGGTATCGGTCGGACGTCAAAATAATCTGATGATTACCTTCTAACAAGGCATTGAAGGTATGAAAAAACTCTTCTTGTGTCCGGTCTTTCTTAGCAAAAAATTGGATATCATCGATGAGCAAGGCATCAACACTGCGGTAATACCGTTTAAATTCCTCAATGGCATTGGTTTGGAGCGCCTTTACCATGTCTTGAACAAAACGCTCTGAGTGCATATAAACAACTTTAGCATCGGGCTTTGCTTCCATAATGCCGTTACCGACAGCATGCAGTAAATGCGTTTTACCGAGTCCTGTACCACCATACAAGAACAATGGATTGTAGGCTCCGCCAGGATTTTCCGACACTTGCATAGCCGCTGCTCGGCCTAACTGATTCGACTTACCCTCTACAAAATTATCAAAATGATAAGTAGGGTTAATATTGCTTCTATGAGATGGTCTTTCTACTTTACTGGAAGCGTCTTCAGGTTGTTTTTGTTTTTGAACAACAGGCGCAACTCGACGACTTGGCATCGGCGTTGTTGCCGGTTTAACCGGAACGGGTCTACTACCAACTTCAAATTTAAGTAATGGCGCATCGCCACCCAAATTGGCAGTAAGAAACTGGTTGATGGTATTAAGGTATTTGTCTCGTACCCAGTCCAATACAAATCGATTAGGTGCATAAAGAACTAAACTGTCTTTTTCTAGTTCTGCTTGAAGTGGACGTATCCACATATTGTATTGCTGAGCAGGCAATTCATCCTGAAGTTGCTCGCAGCATTGCTGCCAAAGCGACACGGTCACTATTTTATCCCCAATAGGATCTTATTAATGTGGATATTCTATCTTGAGCGGGCGTAAATCACCATAGGATCACTGCATTTATCCCCAACTTGATCCAACTCTGTGATCCCTGCGATCGACACGGATCGCAACCGCGAACGTAAGCTATAATTATTCGCAAATACAGGGTAGGCTTGAGTTGTGATCGATCTCATTGATAACGAGTCAGATCGCAAGCGTTTCACAAAGAACCACTACATCTTGTGTTGATCCACAAACTTATCCACAAGTTTTATTCAAAAAATCGTGACCGAACCCATTAATCTCGATTTATTAGCGGATCTGAGCTCGTTTGTATTGACGTGCCTAAATAAAGTGATTACAATTCGCCCTCTTTTTTTGCCAAGACTAACTTTTATTAGGTTTTGGTGTGAACTTAACTAACCAAAGACGGATTGCCTCCAATGAGTAAACGTACTTTTCAACCAACGAACCTGAAGCGCAAGCGTACTCACGGCTTCCGCGCTCGTATGGCAACTAAAAATGGCCGCAAAGTATTGGCTCGTCGCCGTGCTAAAGGTCGTGCTAGCTTAGCTGTTTAAGCCGAGTCAGGTATAAAAGGTGGATCATTACACCTTTCCTAGGGAGTTACGTCTGTTAACTCCCAAAAATTTTCAAAAAGTTTTCTCCAAGCCTGTACGGGCTTCTACTCCAGAAATAACCCTTTTAGCGATCACAAATGAACAGGAACATCCACGCCTGGGACTGACTGTAGCTAAAAAACAAGTTAAACTCGCATGCAGACGCAATCGCATTAAAAGAATTATGCGAGAAAGTTTCCGGCAACATCAGCACGAACTGCCGGCAGTCGATATCGTTGCCATATGCAAGAAAGATCTACAACACATGGATAACGAAGCAATACATAAATTGGTAAGAAAGCTATGGCGCAAACTTGGTCGCCGCTGCAATGGCTAATTATTAAGTTTATTCGAGGATATCAATTGGTAATCAGTCCAATGATAGGTCCTCGTTGTCGCTTTAACCCGACCTGTTCGCACTACGCAATTCAAGCAATAAAAGTGCATGGAACATTAATTGGTAGTTGGTTAAGCATTAAACGCATATTAAAATGTCATCCTTTACATCCGGGCGGAGAAGACCCTGTCCCAGACAAACACAATAGGTGTAATAAATAGGCTATGGAATCACAACGCAATTTATTGCTGATAGGTTTGTTGCTTGTCAGTTTTTTCCTTTGGCAGCAATGGTCCGTTGAGCAAAACCCTCAACCCGCCCAAACTGCTTCAGTAGAACAACAATCAGGTATTGATTCAGCAAGTTCAGATGTACCAATGGCTGATTCGTCGATTGCCGACACACAAACCGTTAGCAAAGAAATCATTACCGTTGTTACTGACCAGTTTGAACTCCATATCGATCCCACTGGTGGTGATATTGTTTACGCCGCGTTACTAACGCATAAACAAGAACTTGATGGTGAAGACCCATTTGTATTGCTTGAACAAACGGATGGTTTTACCTACACAGCACAAAGCGGTTTGATTGGTCGAGATGGTATCGACTCAAGTGTTAATGGCCGTGCCGTTTTTGCTTCTGAAAAGACTCAATATCAACTTGTTGATGGCCAAGATACTCTGGACGTAGATCTTACTTACCAAGCAGCTAATGGTGCTTCTTACATCAAACGATTCTCCTTAACTCGTGGACAACACGACATTAAGGTTAGCTATATTATCAACAACACCACCGATAAATCATTGCAGATGCAAATGTACGGTCAGCTAAAGCAATCGATTTCATCAGAAAGTAAAAATTTGATGATGCCTACTTACCGTGGCAGTGCTTTCTCAACCACCGATACTCGCTACGAAAAATATACCTTTGAAGATATGGCGAAAGCTAATCTAGATAAGCAAACGTTAGGCGGTTGGGTTGCTATGTTGCAACACTACTTCGTTTCAGCGTGGGTGCCGCCAGCAAACGAGCAGAATAAACTTTTTACCAGCGTTGTATCAGGTGGTTTGTCTAATATCGGCTATCGCGGCAGCTTGGTAGATGTAGCTCCAAATAGCCAAGCAACCATAAGTGCTGATCTGTTTATTGGACCTAAAGATCAAAAAGCGCTTTCTGCTCTGTCAGAAACGTTAAACCTAACCGTTGATTATGGCTTTCTTTGGTGGCTTGCAGTGCCTATCAACAAAGTACTGATGTTCTTCCAAAGTATTGTTATCAACTGGGGCCTTGCAATCATTTTGGTTACGCTTACGGTACGCGGTCTTTTATACCCGTTGACCAAAGCGCAATACACCTCTATGGCGAAAATGCGCCAACTACAGCCTAAGTTGCAAGAACTTAAAGAGCGTTATGGCGAAGATCGTCAAAAGATGGGTCAAGTCATGATGGAGTTGTATAAGAAAGAAAAAGTAAACCCAATGGGAGGTTGCTTTCCTATCTTATTACAAATGCCAATTTTCATTGCTCTTTATTGGGTGCTTCTTGAAAGTGTCGATCTTCGCCATGCAGAATTCCTATGGCTTGAAGATCTCTCGGTAATGGATCCTTACTTCATAATGCCTGCATTGATGGGTATTTCCATGTATGTAATGCAGAAACTACAGCCGACACCAGCAACGATGGACCCTATGCAACAAAAAATGATGCAATGGATGCCCATGATATTTGTCGTATTCTTTATATGGTTCCCGGCAGGTCTGGTACTCTACTGGCTAGTTGGTAACTTGGTAGCAATCGCCCAACAATTGATTATCTACCGAGGCCTAGAGAAAAAAGGCCTTAAATAATCACCAAAAAGGCGACCAAACGGTCGCCTTTTTTAATTGTATTTTTGAGACAGCATATGACCCCAAATCAGCAGGATACAATCGTTGCTCAAGCCACCGCACCAGGACGTGGTGGCGTTGGTATCGTTCGAGTTTCTGGCCCACAAGCGACCACGGTCGCCACCAATATACTCGGATTATGCCCAAAACCGAGAATGGCTGAATATTTGCCATTCAAAGACAGTCACCAGCAACTGATAGACCAAGGCATCGCTCTATTCTTTAAAGGACCAAATTCCTTTACCGGCGAAGATGTGCTTGAGCTACAAGGCCATGGTGGACAAGTGGTTATGGACCTATTAATCCAAGCTGCGCTAGCAACTGCCAATGTCCGACCGGCTAAACCTGGCGAATTTAGTGAGCGTGCCTTTCTAAACGACAAGTTAGATTTGGCTCAAGCTGAGGCAATAGCCGATCTCATTGATGCGACCTCTGAACAAGCGGCAAAAAGTGCGCTTAATTCGTTGCAAGGGGAGTTTTCCAAGCAAGTAAATCAGTTGGTTGAACAAGTTACTTTGCTTCGTATCTATGTAGAGGCGGCCATTGATTTCCCTGAAGAAGAAGTCGACTTTCTCTCAGATGGCAAAATATCGTCAGATCTAAACGCAATAATTAGCAGGTTGTCTGAAGTGCAGCAACAAGCCAGTCAGGGAGCGCTAATCAGAGAAGGAATGAAAGTAGTGATTGCCGGTCGCCCTAACGCCGGTAAATCGAGCTTACTCAATGCGTTAGCGGGTAAAGAATCGGCTATTGTAACCGATATTGCAGGGACTACCCGTGACGTACTAAGAGAACAAATTCACTTAGATGGAATGCCCTTACATATTATTGATACCGCTGGTTTGCGAGATGCGCGCGATGCGGTAGAACGCATAGGAATCGAAAAAGCTTGGGAAGAAATAGAACAAGCCGATCGCGTTCTATTTATGGTTGATGGCACAACCACCGATGAATTAGATCCCGTGAAAGTTTGGCCTGAATTTATAGCGAAACTTCCCAACAATATTGGGTTAACCGTCATAAGGAATAAAGCAGACATTACAGGAGAAGAATTGGGGGTTGTAACAGACCATGGCCACCCGGTTTATAAATTGTCGGTTAAAACAGGACTCGGTCTGCAAAGCTTACGACAGCATTTAAAAGACTGTATGGGATATCAAGGCTCAACCGAAGGCGGCTTCAGCGCTCGACGCCGTCATATTGATGCGTTAAACGAAGCCGAAGAGCACCTACAACTAGGAAAACAACAACTCGAGATATACCAAGCCGGTGAGCTACTTGCCGAAGAACTTCGTATGACTCAACAAGCGCTTAGTGAGATAACGGGTGAATTTACATCTGACGATTTACTTGGCCGTATTTTTACCTCGTTTTGCATTGGGAAATAGGAAGTTTAATTTATGGAAATTATTGTAGGCAGTACCCTAGGTAACGCCGAGTTTATCGCGGATGAAATTAGTGATTTGTGTAGTCAATATGACATTTATAATGAAGTTCACACGAGTCCGAACCTTTCAGAACTGTCACTTGATACACCTTGGTTGGTTATAACATCTACCCATGGAGCAGGCGATTTACCCGATAATTTGCAGCCCTTTTTTGACCATTTAACTCAATCAAAACCGTGTTTAAGCAAGCTTAAATTTGCAGTTATTGCGATAGGTGATTCCAGTTACGATACCTTTTGCTACGCTGGTAAGAAAATGGAAGGTTTGCTTCTCGATCTTGGTGCTAAACCCATTGTGGATAAGATCGAAATAGATGTACAAGTACATCCGACCCCTGAGGATATCGCGACATCATGGGCTTCTCAGTGGATCCCCAACCAATAAAATGAGCATAATTTATTAATTATTCACAACATTAACTCAATTTACCCCCAAATAACGTTATTAGCGATCATTTCCTGTGAATAAAAAAATTTAACTCTCACCTATCAGTTGAATAGATCTGTGGATAGATCCTCTTCAAATTTTGCCTGTGCATAAAAGTGCTTTTTGATCCCAAGTTTAAGGCACTTTGATCCAAGCTTATCCACAGCATAAATTCTCTGTAACTTAATGTATGTATTGATTTTTTTAAGTTACTAACAGAAAAACACCTCCTTAATAGGAATAATAACAAAAAGATCTATATAAAGATCTTAAGATCTATTAGCTGATCCGGCTTTGATCTCAAGATCTTATTCTGCGATCAGAAGATCGTGCACCCCGATGAGGTTAAGTGCTAGAATAGCTCCCTTATTTTATTGTTGTGTTTTTTATTGAGGATCTTATGCAGTTTCATGAGCATTTTGATGTGATCGTTGTAGGTGGAGGGCATGCTGGTACAGAAGCTGCACTTGCCGCATCTCGCATGGGATCAAAAACTTTATTGTTAACTCAAAATATAGACACGTTAGGACAAATGTCTTGTAACCCCGCCATTGGTGGTATTGGTAAAGGACATTTGGTCAAAGAAATTGATGCGCTTGGCGGGGCGATGGCTACCGCAATCGATCACGCAGGGATCCAATTTAGAACGCTTAATTCATCGAAAGGACCAGCCGTTAGAGCCACCCGTGCTCAAGCCGATCGCGCTTTGTACCGACAGGCAATTCAAGATCTGCTCCAACAACAGGAAAATCTTAGGATTTTTCAGCAAACAGTTGAAGACATAACACTGGATGGCGATCGCGTCAGTGGTGTTGTAACTCAAATGGGGCTCGCGTTCTCTGCTACCACGGTTGTTCTAACTGCCGGTACTTTTTTAGCCGGACAAATTCATATTGGCCTGGAAAATTATCAAGGCGGTCGTGCGGGTGATCCCGCTTCAATTGGACTCGCGGCCCGATTACGGGAATTGCCAATTAGAGTTGGCCGTTTAAAAACAGGGACTCCTCCAAGAATTGATAGCAAGTCCATTGATTTCTCTGTGATGCAGGAACAACCTGGCGATAATCCTACACCTGTATTTTCTTTTATAGGTAATCGATCACAACAGCCTCGACAAATCAGCTGTTTCATTACCCATACGAACGAACAAACTCACGATATTATCCGCTCTGGCTTAGACAGAAGCCCTATGTATTCTGGTGTGATTGAAGGCGTTGGACCGCGTTATTGCCCTTCCATAGAAGACAAAATAATGCGTTTTTCAGAGCGCAATTCCCATCAAATTTTTGTTGAACCCGAAGGGTTAACTACCTGCGAAATTTATCCAAATGGAATATCTACAAGTCTGCCATTTGACGTGCAGTTAAACTTAGTTCGTTCAATTAAAGGTTTCGAACAGGCCAATATAACTCGTCCAGGTTACGCCATTGAGTATGATTTTTTTGATCCAAGGGATCTGAAAAATACTATGGAAACTAAGTCCATCAAGGGGCTATTCTTTGCTGGACAAATCAATGGTACCACCGGTTATGAAGAAGCCGGTGCACAAGGACTGCTTGCTGGACTCAATGCGAGCTTACAAGCTCAAGATAAAGACAGTTGGAGCCCTCGTCGTGATGAAGGCTACTTGGGCGTTTTAATCGACGATTTATCGACACTCGGGACTAAAGAGCCTTATCGAATGTTTACCAGCCGAGCCGAATATAGATTACTACTTCGGGAAGACAATGCTGATTTACGATTAACTGAAATTGGTCGTAAATTAGGTCTTGTTGACGATCATCGTTGGGCTAAATTCAGCGAAAAACAAGAGCAAATAGAACTCGAATTACAACGTCTGAGAGCTCACTACGTTCATCCTAATTCACCTTTGGTTGAGCCTTTAAATCCTCACCTAACAAATAAAATATCGAGAGAAGCCAGTTTTGAAGAGCTGTTAAGGCGTCCTGATTTAGATTATCAACAATTGATGGCAATTGAAGGGTTTGGACCTGGGGTTGAAGACGATAAGGTGGCCGAACAAGTAGAAATTCAAGTGAAGTATGCGGGTTATATACAACGTCAGCAAGACGAAGTCGACAAAGCCATGCGTAATGAACACACTGGACTTCCACTGGATCTCGATTTTCAAGCTGTGCCTGGGTTATCAAATGAAGTGATAGCAAAACTTAATGAACATAAACCGGAAACCATAGGTCAAGCAAGCCGAATATCGGGAGTTACTCCGGCTGCAATTTCTATTTTGCTGGTTCATTTGAAAAAAATGGGTTTATTGAAGAAAGCGAGCTAGCGCAAACCTTACTGTTTTGCGCTTTCTTTCGGCGACGCTCAAGGTCATAATATTATGTTAGCTTAAATCAATTGAGTGTCGTTGCTTTGGAAAATATTTTAAAAACTGGCTTATCAGAGCTTTCTATAACGCTTTCAGGGAACCAACAACAGCAACTGATGGATTTCGTTGCATTGTTGGATAAATGGAATAAAGCCTACAATCTAACCTCGGTGCGCCAGCCGAAACAAATGATGATTCGCCATATTCTCGACAGTTTAGCCGTTTCAAAGCATTTACAAGGCGAACGCTTTATTGATGTAGGCACTGGTCCTGGTCTACCTGGGATCCCATTAGCCATCGTTAATCCAGAAAAACAATTTGTGTTGCTAGATAGCCTCGGCAAACGGGTTCGCTTTCAAAAACAAGTAATACACGAATTAAAATTGAACAATGTTGAGCCAATAAATTCAAGAGTGGAGCAATACCAGAGTAACTTGGGGTTTGATATGGTATTAAGTCGAGCATTTGCTTCTCTGAAAGACATGCTTGAGTGGTGTCAACATTTACCTAATGAACAAGGGTGCTTTTTGGCCTTGAAAGCCAACATAGAAGAACAAGAATTAACTGCAATTCAAGAGGAATTCAAAGTAAGGGAAGTCATTCCTTTACAAGTACCTTATCTTGATGAGCCAAGGCATTTAGTATCCATAAGCCGAAGCTCGGCACAATCCTTAGAAGGATGATTAAGTGGGAAAAGTCATAGCAGTTGCCAATCAAAAAGGCGGCGTAGGTAAAACCACGACATGCGTGAATTTGGCGGCATCGCTTGCGGCTACGCGTCGTAAAGTGTTAGTTATTGATCTGGATCCTCAAGGTAATGCCACCATGGGCAGTGGTGTGGATAAATATCAAACCCCGACAACAGCCTATGAATTATTGATCGATGAAAAACCGATCCACGACGTCGTTATCAAAGAAACTTCCGGTAAATATGATTTAATTGCTGCCAATGGAGATGTAACCGCGGCAGAAATTAAATTAATGGAATGTTTTGCGCGCGAGGTTCGGTTGCGAAATGCGCTAGCGCCTGTGCGTGATTACTACGATTTTATTTTCATCGATTGCCCACCATCATTGAATATGTTGACTGTTAACGCGATGTCCGCCGCTGATTCCGTGCTGGTACCTATGCAATGTGAATATTATGCTCTTGAGGGCATAACAGCTTTGCTCGATACCATAGGAAAGTTGGCGAGTGTAGTGAATCCTGGGTTAGAGATAGAGGGAATACTTCGCACCATGTATGATCCCAGAAATCGATTGGCGAATGACGTTTCCGATCAGTTAAAAGGGCATTTTGGTGATAAAGTATATCGTACCGTGATTCCCAGAAACGTACGTTTAGCTGAAGCACCGAGTTTTGGAGCTCCTGCTATGTATTATGAAAAATCCAGTGCGGGAGCTAAAGCTTATCTCGCTCTAGCGGGTGAAATGTTGCGCCGTTCTGAGCAAAAATTTGAATCCACAGAAGCTGAGTAAATAATTATGACAGTTAAGAAAAGAGGCTTAGGAAAAGGACTAGAAGCACTGCTAAGTACTAGTCATGCTGCTCATAAAAAACAAGTTGAACTCTCTAACTCTGAAAGGCAAAACTCAGCGGAAGTTTTAATAAATTTAGACATTGAACAACTGCGCCCCGGTAAATATCAACCGCGCAAAGATATGTCAGCAGAAGCGCTTGATGAATTGACCGAATCGATTAAAGCGCAAGGTATTATTCAGCCTATTGTTGTGCGCCAAATAGGCGATCAAAGCTACGAAATTATTGCGGGTGAACGACGTTGGCGCGCCGCGCAAGCGGCCAAGCTCAGTTCAGTACCGACCATCGTTAAAGCGGTGGAAGACGAAGCCGCTGTAGCCATTGCCTTAATAGAGAATATTCAACGAGAAGACTTAAATGCGATGGAAGAAGCCATAGCATTGCAACGCTTAATGGATGAATTTTCAATGACGCACCAGCAAGTGGCTGAAGCAGTTGGTAAGTCTCGTTCGACAGTTTCAAATTTATTACGCCTAAATGCGTTAGAAAGTAATGTAAAAGTAATGCTGGAGCATGGCGATATTGAAATGGGGCATGCTCGCGCGCTACTCGCGTTAACTGGAGTTGAGCAGGAAGATGCCGCTAGGCAAGTGGTTGCGAAAGATTTGAATGTTCGAGAGACAGAACGATTGGTTCACATGATTCAAAGCCCGTCGGTTAAATCGGCCAAAGCGGAAGCGGATCCAGATATTTTGAACCTACAAACTAAGCTTTCCGAGCAATTTGGAGCAAAAGTGCAAATAAAGCACACAAAGCGCGGTAAAGGCAAGTTGGTTATAGACTATGCTGATCTCGCCCATCTTGACGGTATTCTGTCTAAACTCTCTTAATTTCAGGATTATTAGATCCAGTTAAAAGGTTACACCCAACAATGTGTGACCTTAATCCAACTATTCTCTACAAATATTGACCTATATATGATTTTTTCACCCTGCTAAAGTTGCATAAAAGGGCTGAACAGGTATACTTTCGCATGCTTTTTAGCTGTGTCTTTGAAACAAAACGACAATATTTTTAAAGACTAAAAAGTACGATTTCGGAGAAGTGGATTTTGACAAACAAATTGGCTGAAAGAGGCCGAAAATCAGCATATAAGCTGGTTTTTATCCAAACTATAGCAGTCGCGATTGTCAGTGTCGGTTTTTTCGTATTAATGGGAGTTGATGCAGGTATTTCGGCCTTTTGGGGCGGGATAATTGCAGTAGTTCCTAATTTTATATTCGCGACCTTAGCTTTCGCCCATGCGGGTGCAAGTTCGGCCAGTAAAGTTGTTAAGACGTTTTACTGGGGGGAAGCGTTGAAGCTAATGCTGACTATGGCACTGTTTAGCACTGCATTTATCACATTCAAATCCATAGGGTTTATGCCTTTATTTGTGTGTTATGTTTGCGGCTTACTTGTGCACTGGACAGCTCCTTTATACTTCAAGCAAAAGTAAGTGGGATGAATCATGGCTGCAAATGGTGAACTAACACCGCAGTACTACATCGAACATCACTTGACTAACCTTAAGGTTGGTGAAGGATTTTGGACGTGGCACATTGATTCATTGCTCTTTTCGGTTGGCTTAGGTGTTTTATTCCTGTGGCTTTTCTATTCTGTTGCTAAAAAAGCGACCACCGGCGTTCCTGGCAAACTTCAATGTTTTGTCGAAATGATCGTCGAATTTGTCGATAGCAGCGTGAAAGAATCGTTTCACGGTAAAAATGCGCTAATTGCTCCGCTTGCACTAACAGTGTTTGTTTGGATTTTCCTAATGAACCTGATGGATTTGATACCGGTTGACTATTTGCCAGAATTGGCAATGGCCATGGGCGTACCATATCTTAAAATTGTGCCAAGCACCGACTTGAACATCACCTTCAGCTTAGCGCTAGGTGTGTTTGTGCTGATTGTTTATTACAGCATTAAAGTCAAGGGTATTGGCGGATTTACTAAGGAATTGACATTGCAGCCGTTTAACCACTGGGCAATGATTCCTGTTAACTTCATTCTGGAGACTGTTACTTTAATTGCGAAGCCAATTTCTTTGGCACTTCGTCTTTTCGGTAATATGTATGCAGGTGAATTGATCTTCATCCTTATTGCGCTGATGTATTCTGCCAACTATGCGATTGCAGCTCTAGGTGTAACTTTGCACTTAGGTTGGGCAATCTTCCATATTTTGGTAATTACGTTGCAAGCGTTTATCTTCATGATGCTGACTATCGTTTATTTAAGTCTGGCTCACGAAGATCATTAAGGATTGCTAGAAGATTTTTTATTGTTTAATTACTAAATCATCAACAAACAAAGATTTAGATACTGGAGATACTGATGGAAACTGTACTGGGCTTTACTGCAATTGCTGTTGCTCTTCTAATTGGTATGGGTGCGTTGGGTACTGCAATCGGTTTCGGCTTACTAGGTGGTAAATTCCTAGAAGGCGCTGCTCGTCAACCTGAAATGGCTCCTATGCTACAGGTTAAAATGTTCATTGTTGCGGGTCTATTGGATGCTGTAACTATGATCGGTGTTGGTATTGCACTATACATGCTATTTACCAACCCTCTTGGTGCAATGCTTTAATAAACGCTGCTGTCTTAACCTAACATAGGAGGTGCTGTGTGAATATCGGAGCAACCTTACTCGGTCAGACGATAGCTTTTGTCCTTTTCGTATGGTTCTGCATGAAGTTTGTGTGGCCACCATTACTGGCTTCTATTGAAGAACGCCAAAAAAGGATTGCTGACGGTCTGTCTGATGCAGAACGTGCAGCCAAGGACCTAGAGTTGGCTCAGCAGAAAGCGACTGAGCAACTTAAAGAAGCTAAGGTTCAAGCGGGTGAAATTATCGAGCAAGCGAACAAACGCAAAGCTCAGATAGTAGACGAAGCAAAAACCGAAGCGGACGCTGAGCGCGCTAAAATTATCGCGCAAGGCCAAGCAGAAATTGAAGCTGAACGTAATCGTGTCAAAGAGGAGTTGCGTAAGCAACTAGCTACTCTCGCTGTAACCGGCGCAGAGAAGATCCTTGAACGTTCGATTGACGAAGCTGCACACAACGACATAGTTGAGAAACTTGTCGCTGAAATTTGATGAGGACTTGAGTTATGGCTGAATTAAATACCATTGCTCGTCCATACGCAAAAGCAGCTTTTGATTTTGCCGTTGAGAACAAGTCGGTAGATGAGTGGCAGCAAATGCTGACATTCGCCGCCATGGTATCGGAAAACGACGCCATTGCTGGAATGCTATCTGGCACTATCGCCGCCGAAAAATTGGCTGAAATTTTCAACCAAGTTTGCGGTGAGCAAGTCAATGAGCACGGTCAAAACCTTATTAAGGTAATGGCTGAAAACGGACGTTTACAAACGCTACCTGCTGTTGCAGAGCTTTTTGCGGATTACCGCAATGAGTGGGCCAAAGAAGTAGAAGCCGAAGTGGTTTCCGCTACTGAATTAAGTGCCGCACAACAACAGCAAATTAGTGACTCTTTAGAGAAACGTTTAGCACGCAAAGTTAAGCTGAACTGTAGCATTAATGCTGAATTGGTCGCCGGTGTTGTCATAAAGGCAGGTGACTTAGTAATTGATGGTTCGGTACGAGGCAAACTAGAACGCCTCGCCGATAATCTGCAGTCGTAATTGGGGATTTGAGCATGCAACTGAATTCCACTGAAATCAGCGATCTGATTAAACAGCGGATTGAGCAGTTTGATGTTGTGAGCGAAGCTCGCAACGAAGGTACTATCGTTGCCGTAAGTGACGGTATTATTCGCATCCACGGCATGGCTGACGCTATGCAAGGTGAGATGATTGAACTGCCTGGTAACCGCTACGCAATCGCGCTGAACCTGGAACGTGATTCCGTCGGTGCAGTAGTAATGGGCCCTTACGCCGATTTGGCGGAAGGCACTAAAGTAAAAACTACTGGCCGTATTCTGGAAGTTCCAGTCGGTAATGGTCTTTTAGGCCGCGTAGTAAACACCTTGGGTGAGCCAATTGATGGTAAAGGCCCAATTGAGAATGATGGCTTCTCTCCTGTAGAAGTTATTGCTCCAGGTGTTATTGACCGTAAATCGGTTTCTCAACCGGTTCAAACCGGTTATAAAGCCGTTGACTCCATGATCCCAATCGGTCGTGGTCAACGTGAATTGGTGATTGGTGACCGTCAAACGGGTAAAACCGCATTGGCCATCGACGCCATCATTAACCAACGTGATTCTGGCATCAAGTGTGTATACGTTGCGGTAGGCCAAAAAGCTTCTACCATTGCAAACGTTGTACGTAAACTTGAAGAACACGGTGCACTGGACAACACCATTGTTGTTGTAGCCTCTGCTTCAGAAGCAGCTGCTTTACAATACCTAGCGCCATACTCTGGTTGCTCAATGGGTGAATACTTCCGTGACCGTGGTGAAGATTCATTGATCGTATACGATGACTTGTCTAAGCAAGCTGTAGCGTATCGTCAAATTTCACTATTGTTGAAACGTCCACCAGGCCGTGAAGCCTACCCAGGTGATGTTTTCTACTTGCACTCACGTTTGTTAGAGCGTGCTTCACGCGTAAACGAAGCGTATGTAGAGAAGTTCACTAACGGTGAAGTGAAAGGCAAGACCGGTTCTTTAACCGCTCTACCTATCATTGAAACTCAAGCGGGTGACGTATCAGCATTCGTACCAACCAACGTAATTTCGATTACCGACGGTCAGATTTTCTTGGAAACTGACTTGTTTAACTCTGGCTTACGTCCAGCGGTTAACCCAGGTATCTCGGTATCTCGTGTTGGTGGTGCAGCTCAAACTAAGATCATCAAGAAGCTGTCTGGTGGTATTCGTACTGCATTGGCTCAATACCGTGAATTGGCTGCGTTCTCGCAGTTTGCATCGGATCTTGATGAAGCGACTCGTGCTCAGCTAGAGCATGGTGAGCGAGTTACCGAACTGATGAAGCAAAAGCAATACGCTCCTATGAGTGTTGCTGATCAGGCTGTTTCTATTTTTGCGGCTGAAAAGGGTTACCTCAAAGCTGTTGAAGTAGCAAAAGTCGGTGATTTCGAAGCCTCTCTACTGTCTTACATGAACAGTGAGCATGCGGAACTGATTTCAACTATCAATGCCTCGGGTGATTATAACTCGGACATCGAAGCTCAGTTGAAAGCCGCACTCGATAAGTTTGTGGAAACCCAAACCTGGTAAGACATAATGTTGAATAAACGTTATGTCCGAATTGGAGAGTAGAGATGGCCGGCGCTAAAGAGATTAAGACAAAGATCGCGAGTGTTCAGAACACTCGTAAGATCACGTCCGCCATGGAAATGGTTGCTGCCAGTAAGATGCGTCGCGCTCAAGAGCGTATGGCAGCCAGCCGTCCTTATGCGGATAACATGCGTAAGGTGATTGGTCACGTAGCTCACGGTAATCTGGAATACAAGCATCCGTATCTTGTAGACAGAGAAGTGAAACGCGTTGGATACATCGTGGTTTCAACCGACCGTGGTCTTTGTGGCGGCCTCAACGTTAACCTATTTAAAAGCTTGGTTCGTGAAGTCAAAGAATATGATAGCCAAGGTGTCGAAGTGGAATTTGCCACTATCGGTAACCGTGCTGCATTGTTCTTTGATAGCTTTGGCGGCAACGTTAAAGCGCACACAGGCAATTTAGGTGACGCACCATCACTAACAGATCTTATTGGTACTGTTTCTGTGATGCTTGAGGCTTTCAACGAAGGCAAGCTGGACCGCTTATATGTTGTTTACAACCGTTTTGTAAATACCATGAAGCAAGAACCAGTGATCGATCAGCTGCTACCTCTGCCTAAGTCCGATGAAGAGGATATGTCTCATCATTGGGATTACATCTACGAGCCCGATCCAAAAGAACTTTTGGATCAGTTGTTGGTTCGCTATGTAGAGTCACAGGTTTATCAAGGCGTTGTAGATAACGTTGCATCTGAAATGGCTGCCCGAATGGTAGCGATGAAAGCGGCAACCGATAACGCTGGAGATCTGATTGATGGACTGCAATTGGTTTACAACAAGGCCCGTCAGGCTGCGATTACGCAAGAGCTGTCGGAAATTGTAAGTGGAGCCGCCGCAGTTTAGGCAAGGTAACTAATAAAGGTTTAGAGGATTAATCATGAGCACAGGTACTGTCGTCCAAGTTATTGGCGCGGTTGTGGACGTAGAGTTTCCACAAGATTCCGTACCTCAAGTATACGACGCGGTGAAAATCACTAGCGAAGGTGCGTGCCAAGGTCTAGTGCTGGAAGTCCAGCAACAGCTAGGCGGTGGTGTTGTACGTACGATTGCTATGGGTTCTACCGATGGTATGCGTCGTGGCCTGAACGTTGAAAATTCAGGCGCCCCAATCAGCGTTCCTGTTGGTACCCAAACTTTGGGTCGCATTATGAACGTATTGGGTGAACCAGTTGATGAAGCTGGCCCAATTGGTGAAGAAGAGCGTTATCAAATTCACCGTGAAGCCCCTTCATATGAAGATCAGTCTAATGAAACTGAACTTCTAGAAACCGGTATTAAGGTTATTGACCTAGTTTGTCCATTCGCTAAGGGTGGTAAAGTTGGTCTGTTTGGTGGTGCTGGTGTTGGTAAGACCGTTAACATGATGGAACTTATTAACAACATCGCTAAGGCCCACTCGGGTCTGTCAGTATTCGCCGGTGTAGGTGAGCGTACTCGTGAGGGTAACGACTTCTACTACGAGATGGAAGAATCTGGCGTACTAGACAAAGTAGCCATGGTATACGGTCAGATGAACGAGCCACCAGGCAACCGCTTGCGTGTAGCGTTGACCGGTCTAACAATGGCTGAGAAGTTCCGTGACGAAGGTAAAGACGTATTGTTGTTCGTTGACAACATTTATCGTTACACCTTGGCCGGTACCGAAGTATCAGCATTGCTAGGTCGTATGCCGTCAGCGGTAGGTTATCAGCCAACATTGGCAGAAGAAATGGGTGTTCTGCAAGAACGTATTACTTCTACCAAAACCGGCTCTATTACCTCTGTTCAAGCGGTATACGTACCAGCGGATGACTTGACTGACCCGTCTCCAGCAACAACGTTTGCTCACTTAGACGCGACCGTTGTATTGAGTCGTGACATCGCCGCACGTGGTATTTACCCAGCGATTGACCCATTGGATTCTACTTCACGTCAGCTAGATCCATTGGTTGTTGGTCAAGAGCACTATGAAGTTGCTCGTGGCGTTCAGAACGTAACTCAGCGCTTTAAAGAGCTAAAAGACATTATTGCCATTCTTGGTATGGATGAACTATCTGATGAAGATAAGATGGTTGTATCTCGTGCCCGTAAGATTGAGCGTTTCTTGTCTCAGCCGTTCTTCGTAGCTGAAGTATTTACCGGTTCACCTGGTAAGTACGTATCATTAAAAGACACCATTGCTGGCTTTAAAGGTCTGCTTAATGGTGATTACGATGATATTCCAGAACAAGCTTTCTACATGGTTGGTACCATTGACGAAGCTTTGGAAAAAGCGAAGAAAGCTTAACCCGATAGGAGATGGAGATGGCAGCTATGACTGTACATTTGGATGTGGTAAGCGCTGAGAAGGCTATCTTCTCTGGTCGTGTTGAACACCTTCAAGTGACTGGTAGTGAGGGTGAAATTGGTGTTAAGCCAGGTCACGCTCCATTGCTGACTACCATCAAACCTGGAATGGTGCGCCTTGTTAAACAAAACGGAGAAGAAGAAGTTATCTACTTGTCCGGTGGTGTTTTAGAGGTGCAACCTTCATCTGTAAGCATTCTTGCAGATGTGGCATTGCGTGCCGATGAAATCGATCAGCAAGCAGCAGAGAAAGCCAAGCGTCAAGCTGAAGAAGCAATTGCGAATGCAGGTGCGGACTTCAACTACGCTGAAGCTGCCATTGAGTTGGCTAGCGCGGTTGCTCAGTTGCGAGCTATCGAACAAATCAAGAAGCATACCAGATAATTGACGGTAGACTGATGAAGGCGACCTTAGGGTCGCCTTTACTTTTTTAAGCGCATATAATTGCCGCAATTACTTATTTTGCAGTAGGCACTAATATGACATTAAAGGTCGTTATTCTGGCAGCGGGTAAAGGTACCCGCATGAAATCTAACCTTCCTAAAGTTCTTCATCCCGTTGCTAAAAAGCCTATGGTCGAACACGTTATTGATGCGGCCAATCAGCTCAATGCAGAGCAAATTCTACTTGTTTATGGTCATGGTGGTGAACAAATGCGGCAGCGTCTGTCGCACCGACAAGTTAGTTGGGTCCATCAAGCACAACAGCTAGGTACCGGCCATGCAGTTGCTCAGGCGCTTGAGCATATTAATGATGACGACCAAGTGCTGGTGTTATACGGCGATGCACCACTGATTACAGCAGCGACTTTACAACGTCTTCTAGCTTCTCAGCCAAGCGGAGGAGCTGCTTTGCTGACAGCTATTATGGACGATCCAACGGGTTACGGTCGTATTATTAGAGAAAATGGCAAAGTGGTGGCAAACGTTGAGCAAAAAGACGCTTCACCTGAACAGGCAGCCATCAAAGAGGTTAATACCGGCTTTGTTTGCGCCGATGGCAAATCCATGCATGCTTGGTTATCTAAATTGTCTAATAACAATGCCCAAGGCGAATACTATCTCACTGACATCATTGCCATGGCCCACCAGCAAGGAAATGGTGTTGTGCCAGTCACTACAGACGACTTAATGGAAGTTGAAGGCGCCAATAATCGCGTGCAACTGTCCGCTTTAGAACGAGCTTACCAAGCTCGACAGGCAAACACTTTAATGCTTAATGGCGTCACTTTAGCAGACCCTGCTCGTATTGATGTTCGCGGCGAAGTTGAAGCGGGACAGGATGTATTTATTGACGTCAACGTCGTTATCGAAGGTAAGGTTATCCTGGGTAATAATGTCTCCATTGGTACCGGAGCTGTTCTGATAGATTGTACTATTGCTGATAATGCCGTTATTAAGCCTTATTCCATTATAGAGTCTGCAGAAGTGGGCCCGAGTTGCAGTGCTGGTCCTTTTGCTCGCATGCGTCCGGGAGCTGTGTTAGTCAAAGACAGTCATATTGGCAATTTCGTTGAAATGAAGAAAGCAACCTTAGGAGAAGGCTCAAAGGCAGGTCATTTAAGCTACCTAGGGGATGCCACCATAGGGAATGGGGTCAATATTGGCTGTGGCACTATTACATGCAATTATGATGGCGCAAATAAGTTTCAAACCGTCATTGAAGATAACGTGTTTGTCGGCTCTGACACCCAACTCGTAGCACCGGTTACTATCGGAGCAAATGCGACATTAGCTGCCGGTTCAACCATTACTAAAAATGTAAATGCTGGGGAATTGGTGCTAACGCGAGTTAAACAGCGGCACATTCAAGGTTGGCAACGCCCCATAAAACAAAAGTAAAAAAAGGCCCACCAAAACGGTGGGCCAACGCTAAAAAGTTAGCAAGAGTAATACTAAATATTGGGTTTAGAAAGCCACAGAGTAGCTTACCGTCACCAACCTACCCCGACCTTTAAAGTAACGGCTATCGTTACCTACGGTTTGCGAGTAATAGGTGAAGTAGTCGGTATTAGTTAGGTTCTGCACTGCCAGGTTAACTTGGCCATATGACAAGGGTATTGCCAGAGATGCATCGAAAGTGGTGTATCCATGAAATGATGCCGTTACCGCATTATCTTTGTCTTTAAAGTCGCGGCTAAGAAACATATTGGCTTGAAGTCGCAGCGACATATCATTATCAAACATGCGAGCCCAGTATAAGTTAATCCGGTTTGGCGATATGTTGCTACCATCGAGATCGGTATCTAGAGTTCCGTCTTTATTAGAGTCGTATTTACCTTCGGTAAAGGCCATATTTACGCCCAAGTCATCTTGATCCGTAACATACCAAGTAGCAGACGCTTCTATGCCACGAATTTGATTTTCTTCACGCTTCACCTCATAAATGCCATCATCATTGCGTTGTAAGCGAGAACCAAAATCAGAGTGACTCACAAAGTAAGCGGCTTTAATCAACCAATCACCACCGGAATAGTCGAAACCAATGTCATAGTTGTCCGTTACAATCGGAGTAATCGATAGGTTGTCATCAATAGACGGGTTATTAATGAAGTTATTACCATCACGCAGCACTCGGCCTATATCGGGCATGCTAAAGCCTTGCGAGAAATTGGTATATAGACGCCATTGCTTATTCAATTGATAGTTCAAACCAAGGTTACCCAAGGTTTTAGAGAAATCAGGCGAGCCGCCTTTTACATCGACATAGCCACTGCCCCAAAGCGTCTTATAGTCATCCACAACCAACTTGGCGTGTTCATATCTAAGGCCACCGCTAACCGTTAGCTTAGAGGTAATGTTGTAATCAGCTTGAGCGTATCCAGCGATGTTGTCATAGCGGCTCTCTGGTACCCATTCGTATCCGGTAACGTATAGATCTTGTTTGGTGGTATCGCGAAATACGTCAACGCCGTAAGCCAATTTTACATTGCTATCGAACAAGTTGCGATTTAGAAAAGATACTTTAAGCCCAAGTTTGTTGGAGTGGTTTTGTGATTGCTCGTAATAAAGCGTCTCACCATTGTCGCCTGTACCACACGGGGTTACCTGGTCGCTGCCTTCAAACTCTGGGTTGTAAAAACTCGCCCAACAACCACCACCATACAAAGCTTTAAAGTTTTGGCTAAAGGCTTGGATGTTCATTTGTTGGCCAAAAATATCTTGATGGCTGTAATCAAGGCTTGCGGTAGTTACGGTATTGTTAGCCGCTTCCCATGGTTGAGGAGACTTTTCGGCTCCCGTAGGGATTCCGTTATCTTTGTCGCCATTAACGGTCATCCAATCGCCATTATTTTTTATTTGATAGTGGCTGGCCATGAATTGTAAGCGAGATTCGTCAAAATCTTTACCGACTTTAATAAAGCCATTGGCACTTTGACTGTCCGCTGATTCGCCTTGAGTAGTGTCCATACCGATTGGATTACCTTTGGCATCGTAATAAATACCTTCGTTACGATAGCTTATGGAACCCAATACATCGGTGCTATCGCCAGCAGCGGCAAAACTGTAGGTTGTAGCAAAACCAATACCATCAGAGCCGCCATCAGTGGGCGCAGAGGCTTCTAACGTAATGCGGTGCTCGGTTTCACCTTCAGCTTTTTTGGTGATGTAGTTAATGATACCGCCTTGAGCACCCATTCCATGCATGGCATTGGCACCGTGAATGATTTCAATGCGTTCGATCATTGCAGGGTCAATGGTTTTACCAGACCGTCCGCCATCTCTTAATGGGTTAGATTGAGGGACGCCATCGATCATGATCAAGGGCTTACGGCCGCGCAGCGTTTCACCGGTAGAGCTCATTTTTTGGCGGCTGGGAGAAAAGCCTGGCGCTAAATTTCCGATAATAGTTGAAAGGTCATTGGATACCGCAAGTTGCTGTTGCAGCTGTTCTTGGTCGATAACAGTAACCATATTTGGAATACTGCTAACCGGCTTATCCATTCGAGAAGCGCTTACCGTAATTCGTTCAATATGGCTATCATCAACTTGAGTTTCAGCGCTAACCGGCGTAGAAATTACCAGCACGGTTGCGACAGCTAGGGCTATTTTTGAATATTGTGACACAACTACTACCTACATCTTTATTTAAAAATGGATAATGGTATGGCAGTTAGTGAAATTACTACTGATAACCATTATCATTTGCATCGGAGTTTATCAGGGCATGAAATTAGGTTCTTATACATTGATCACAATTTGTAGTTCTTATGCTTAAACGGTTACATCGATGGTTAGGGTTGCTTCTAGTGGCGCCTTTTGTGGTTATATGCTTAAGCGGCTCACTCTTATTGTTTAAGAGCGATTACCTGAGTATGGCCTATCCACAGCTGAAGCCAGACGCTGGTCAGCCCCTAGATTCGAGTCTTGCACTCGAGCGAATTTCTAAAGATTTTTCGGCTGATACAATCAGCTATTTGCGCTTAGCGGATGAACAGTACCCTTATGTTCAGCTGATAACCAAAAGAGATCATCGTTACTATTTCAACATTAATGCCGAACTCGTGGTAATTATGTCAGACAGCAGTCCGTGGGTATGGTTATCCCATCTTCACGGCAATTGGTTGGCGGGGAAAAACGGTAAGGCGATTAATGGCTTTTTAGCTCTGACCGTTCTGTTTATAACGATCATCGGGGTGCTACTCATAGCCAAAGAGTTTGAGTGGCGTAAGGTATTCAGAGGTTTTAAAGGTGAGCAGCAACCTCTTAAACGAAGCTTTTTTCGGCACTATGGATTAGGGGTTTTAAGCCTACCCGCATTATTGTTGTTTACCGTAACCGCGGTGATGTTTATCTATCGCTCAGAAATACTTAAATTAACCGACAGTCATAAAACAGAACTTGCAAGAACGGTCATTTCAACAGAGCAAGTACACTCATCAAGTGCGATGGCGCTTTCGCAACTGCGATTTGCTGAAGTGCTAACAGCCCTTTCAATTTATCAACCAAGGCTGCAGTTTACCTTTATTAGTTTCTCCCATTGGAACGAAGGCAAGCTGGTGGTTACAGCAAAACAAAGAACGGGATTACACCCTAATGGGCGCTATCGCTTACTCGTAAGCTTAACGAATGATGGAGCTGTAGCGACTATTGAGGGTTCTAAGCCTTCAAACCTTGAGCAACTGCTAAGCAGCGCCTTCGCCATACACGCAGGTTATTATTGGCTAGAGGTTACTCCTCTTCTCTACTTTATTAATGGCCTTGTCATTATCGCTTTGTGCGCAGTAGGTATTCAGTTGGCTATTCGTCGCCGTCAAGCGAAGTGGCCATAAACCGGCCTAGTGGCAGCATTATTGATATTTGCTTCATTTTAACTATAATATCTTTCGATTTGAAAGATTGGTGGTTACATGTCAAAACGGAATACGCAACAAAGGCGTCGCAATATTGTCGAAAAAGTGAATGACTTAGGCGAACTTAGCGTAGAAGAGCTTGCACTTCATTTTGAAACATCGGAAGTAACCATTCGAAAAGATCTGACGGAACTCGAGCGCAGTGGCTTACTATTACGTCGCTTTGGTGGGGCAGTTAGAGTACCTCAAGAGTTTGTTACCGATCAACGAGTCTCCAAGGCAAAACAAGCCATTGGCGCGTTAGCTGCGAGTTTAATCTCAGATCATAATCGGGTGCTTATTGATAGCGGACGCACCACATCAGCAATGATTCCACATCTATCGCAAAAAGAAGGCCTGGTGGTGATGACCAATTCTCTATCAGTAGCCAACGCCATACAAGGGCTGGAGAATGAGCCTACTTTATTAATGACCGGCGGTACTTGGGATCCACATTCTGAGGCGTTTCAAGGTCGAGTAGCGGAACAAGTGTTGCGTTCTTATAACTTCGATCAATTATTTATAGGCGCCGATGGCATCGACATTGAACGAGGCTCTACTACGTTTAATGAGTTGTTCGGCTTATCGAAAGTGATGGCCGCAGTCTCACGAGAGGTGATCGTGCTGGTGGAGTCTGAAAAAGTTGGCAGAAAAATGCCGAATCTCGAATTACCCTGGGCGCAAATCAGTGCTTTGATTACCGATTGCGAACTGGAAAAAAACTATCAACAAGCGATTAAAGAACACGGTGTACAGCTTTATTTAGCAGAGCTGTAAGCCAGCAATATTGATAATAGGACATAAGTTATGTGTGGAATTGTAGGCGCTGTGGCACAGCGTGATGTAGCGGAAATTTTAGTCGAAGGCTTGAAGCGCTTAGAATATCGAGGATACGACTCAGCTGGCGTGGCCATTGTCGATGGCAGTCAATTGAGCCGCGTGCGTCGTGTTGGCAAGGTTGCCGAGTTACAACAAGCTCTTGCAGAGCAGCCCTTAAGCGGCGGAACCGGCATTGCTCATACTCGCTGGGCCACTCACGGAGAGCCAAGCGAGCGTAACGCCCACCCGCACCACTCAAACAATGACATTGTGGTGGTTCATAATGGAATTATCGAGAACCATGAGTTATTGCGCGAAGAGCTCACTCAGCTAGGCTATATTTTTGAGTCCGATACCGATACCGAGGTTATTGGCCATTTGGTACACCATTTGCGCCCACAACACGAGTCTCTATTAGCCACGGTGCAAGCCGTAGTTAAACGCTTAGAAGGGGCTTATGGCACTGTTGTTGTGGATCGTAATGATGCGCAGCGTATGATTGTGGCTCGTTCAGGCAGCCCATTGGTGATTGGCTATGGTGTAGGAGAGCACTTTGTTGCCTCCGATCAATTGGCTTTGTTGCCAGTAACTCGACGATTCGCGTTTCTTGAAGAAGGTGATGTAGCGGAAATTACTCGCCGTGAAGTTAAGGTATTCGATGTAAACGGCGAGCCGGTTGAGCGCGAAGTCAGTGAATCGGAAGTGAGTCATGATGCTGGCGATAAAGGCCAATATCGGCACTATATGCTTAAAGAAATATATGAGCAACCTACAGCCATTCAGCGCACCTTAGAAAATCGCTTAAGTGGCGGTCAAGTGGTGGCCAGCGCCTTTGGTGAGCAAGCCGAAGCCTTATTAAAAGACATTCAACACGTACAAATTATCGCATGTGGCACGTCTTACAATGCCGGGTTAGTTGCACGCTACTGGTTAGAAGAACACGCAGGCGTGAGTTGTAATGTTGAAATTGCCTCTGAGTTTCGTTATCGCCGCTCCCACGTATTTCCCAACTCATTGCTAGTCACCATTTCTCAATCCGGTGAAACCGCTGATACCTTGGCAGCGCTGCGATTAGCCAAAGAAATGGGTTACATGGCAAGTCTAACCATTTGTAACGTACCGGGCTCGTCGTTGGTGCGAGAGTCGGATATGGCGTACATGATGCAAGCCGGTGCAGAGATTGGCGTGGCTTCAACCAAAGCATTTACCGTGCAGTTAGCGGGCTTGCTTATGCTCACCGCTGCCATCGGCCGACATAATCACATGGGTGCTGCAAAAGAAGCGGCAATTGTGCAGTCTTTGCAATCGCTACCCACCAAAATAGAGCAGTGTTTGAGCATGGCTGAGCCCATTGAGAGCTTAGCGGAAGATTTTGCTGAAAAGCATCATGCGTTATTTTTAGGGCGTGGAGAACAGTCACCAATTGCAATGGAAGGGGCTTTAAAACTCAAGGAAATTTCTTACATTCATGCAGAAGCGTATGCAGCCGGTGAGCTAAAGCATGGGCCTTTGGCACTTATCGATGCCGACATGCCGGTGATTGTGGTGGCGCCGAATAACGAATTGCTGGAAAAACTAAAATCTAATGTCGAGGAAGTGCGTGCCCGCGGTGGGTTGATGTATGTCTTTGCCGATGTGGACGCTAAGTTTGAATCCGATGACACCATGAAGGTCTTAAATGTACCTCATTGTGACGAATTTATTGCGCCCATCATTTATACCTTGCCATTGCAGTTACTAAGTTATTACGTGGCCTTAATTAAAGGTACCGATGTTGATCAGCCAAGAAACTTAGCGAAGTCAGTAACGGTAGAGTAAAAAATTAAGTTAGTGAAACAAAGCCCTAATGATTCATTAGGGCTTTTTGTTGCTCGTTACTCTACAGCCAGCAACCTTCCTTGCTCAATATCGTGCTCGCTGACTTCATCATGATGGTGATGATGGCTGTGATTGTGCTCGTCTACCGAGGCTCCACCTCGCTCGAACAGCGACTGCGGATTTTGATAAACCGTTGTAAGCTCATGGCAATAACTCTCATCCCACAGTTGTCTGCCCTGCTCATCACTCATGATTTGCTCTGCTTTGGCGCCGAGCTTGTCCATGTAATACAAGCCTAACTCTTGACCGGTAACACCAACATGCTCAACCAAGTTTTGAAAAGCGACCTCTTGTTGGCTGTCACTCATATGACCGTTTTTATAACAAACCGTAAAGCCGATAATATCGCTGCCTAGAGCTTCAAGTTTTGGGTTGTAATGGTTATGACTGTGGTTATGTTCCGCTGCTGTTATCGAGTTGGAAAAAGCAACGAGGGTTGACAACATCAATGCGTTTACGAATTTCATATTAAATGCCTCAAATGAAGCTGGGTGCACTGGGCACCCAGATTAAGATTATTAGGTAGCGTTATTTCTTATCACTGCCAGCGCCAGGGCTTGGCTCTACTGGGCGAGTAACAGACTCTCGCTCTAAACCGTGGTATTCGCGCATTCTATCCATGTACTCTTGCTTGCTGTTCATACCTTTCTTCATAGACTCAGGAACCTCTTCCGCTGGCATTACAATGTCGCGTTCCACAGGCCACTCGGTCATAAGCTCAGGGTGGTAGCCTTCTGGGTAGTATTTCGCTGGGTCAATTTCCAGGTCGCGGATTTCTTGCTCTTGGATGTCTTCACGCTGGTTTTTAGGCATAGGCACTCTGAATTCAGAGCCGTCAGCCATATCAAATTGGGGTGCACGAGCGTTAGGGAAGTCTGGCAAGATACCTTCACGAACCCAAGCGTTGTCTTTAGTCATATTCACAACAATGCCATCTGGCGCTCCAAAGTGATAAGGTCCCTTCCAATGTTCCCGCACCTCTGCAACCGTCTCTTCATTGAGATAAGGGTCAAAGGTCATGTGGGTAGTCATGAACAACCTAGGTTGCACTTCGTTAGCTACATAGCCCGCAGCATAAGCAGGCGTGTGGTGTGTATCAACCGTATATCGCGCTAAGAATGGCGGCACACCTTGGATGATGGAAGACACCCCAAATAACTCGGTTTGCAATTCGGTGATGAATAAATCGGCTCCTTTAGCATACTTTAAGTCCAGCTCTGTAGGACGGCCATCTCCCGTCCAAACCATGGACAATACTCGACCGTCTTCTTGGGTCCAGTTTAAGCGGTACCCTGAGGCACCGTCTTTGGCATGGCTACGACGCCAATGAATAATCTCAACGTTGTCTTTGCTGTATACCACACCACCATCATCGCGGTAATCAAACTCGTGAACCACAATATCGTTGCCCGAAGGGAATACATCGAACGCATCGGTATGCCAGCGCAACATTTGCTGCATGCCTTCTACCATATGGCGAGTTCCATATTCTGGAGAGGCGCCACTTGGGCCATAGATGTTAAGCGGTTTTTCCCAGCGACCATTCCAGCCACCAAATTGGTAGAGGTAAGGCAGCGAGCCGTAATGATCGACGTGTAAATGGGTAATGAAGATATGATCCAGCTCGTTAAGCGCAACGCCAGCCGCTACGTAATTGGCAATGGAGCCTTCACCCATATCGAACACAAAATTAGAACCATTACCCAGTTCAACATAAATTGAAGTGTTAGCTTGTCCAGGGCGGATCATCGGGGAAGTACCCATAAAAGTGACGCGCATTTCGTTTGGTTGCACTTCTTCGGTACGAGGATACCAGTTAGCACCAGAAACCATGTGATCGCCATAGGGTGCAATGCCTTCAAACATGAGGCCTTCTTTCCAGCCTTTAGCTCCGTGAGACGGGTGAGTATTCACGCCACCAGCAAGAACGGACAAAATTTCAGCTTCGGAAGAGTACATTTTAGCTTCACCGACACTCTTCTTATATTCTTCTAACGTTTGGCCTTCGTGGTACTCGAATTTTTGCGAGTTGTTGACCTCGGCTTGGGTTGCGCGGGTGTTGTACTCCATGAGCGGATCGTTAGCGTAAGCTGAACTGGCTAGAACCAGAGCTGTGGTGACTGCGGATAGTTTTGCAAAAGTTTTCATAATGTTACCTGTCATTGATTAGTTGATGTGTTTCAATGACGGTAATTATGAGACTGTTAAGCATGTTAATAAATAATGTTTATAGCATACAAAACATATGTTTTATTTATATTTAAAAGTTTAAGTTTGCTTTGGGCGTACAAATAGAGTTGTCAAAGCGCGTAACGATAGCCCGCGCCATATACCGACTCAATTGGAGACTCGTCGATGCCAGCTTCTTTGAATTTTTTACGAATCTTTTTTACATGGCTATCAATGGTGCGATCCGTTACATAGCGCTCATTGGTATATGCGAGATCCAACAGTTGTTCTCGGGAAAAAATGCGTTTTGGCTGATGATAAAAAATATTGAAGAGGTTGTACTCCAGAGCAGATAACTCTAACGGTTTTCCTTTAAATAGCACTTGAGAATTTTCGGTATCATTGGACAGCGTGGAGAAGGTCACTGTTCCGGCGGTGCGCTCTAGCTTAACCTTACATCTAAGAATGAGCTCTTTGATATCGAAGGGTTTGCAAAGGTAATCATCTGCGCCAACGCCTAACCCCAAGTTTTTGTCGTCTTGAGTTACTTTCGCAGTCAACATAATAATGGGGACATTGCTAAATTGGCGAATCCGTTTACAGCACTCGATCCCGGATAAGTTAGGCAATGTAATATCGAGTATGATTAAATCAGGTTTGAAATTTTTAACCGCATCAATGACTTTATCACCATCGTCGATTGCGAGAGTTTTATAACCTTGAGCTTGCAAAAACAGAAGTAAACTTTCTGATATATCGATGTCATCTTCAACAATAAGTATCTTCTGCTTATTTGTCACTGTGCTACTTCCTTTCGAACAAATAGTACCGGTGCTTATAATTCTCCAATAATTCATCCTATCATTAAAATCATTTAATAAAAAAACCGATGCTTTGTTCAAAGCATCGGTTTTTTGTCCGCTTTCTAATTTATGCGGTGTATTTCTTTCGTGAGCGCCTTAAAGAGGTCACCGCATACAGTACAAACAGTATCCAACCCAAAGAGCCACCGCTTTCGACTGTCTTAGGCTCAACAGGGCTTGCTGGATCCGCTTGATTGTATACCGTAACCTCCATAATTGCGGTTACAGAGTACTCTCCATCGCTCACGGTAACTTGAAATTGAAGGGTCTCTTCAGCAGTTACTTGTGGGAGCGTTACTTCTAACATCTCAGTTGCACTATCCTCAAAGGTGGCCGCTGTGCCTGATACTTGTTGCCAATGATAAACAAGCGCATCGGCATCAGAGTCGATAGCATTTGCGAACAACTGGATGATCTCGCCTTCCATTGCTTCCGATTGCTCGGTTTCTACCGATACCACAGGCGCTTGGTTCACTTGCTTAACAAGTACGCTCACTTCAGCTCGGCTTGACAGCTCTCCATTAGAGACAATTACCTCAAACGTCAGTAAAGTATCATCGATAACTTCTGGCGCAGTGAACAGCAACTCCGACTGCTGAGTGTCACCTAAATCAATGTCATCACCGGTCAGCTGTTGCCATTTGAATGACAGTGCAGCGTCAGCCAAGTCATAGCTGTTTGATGCATCTATACGTACTTGGTTTCGTTCACTAACTTCGAGGTAGTCGATAAGCTCGATAACCGGAACCAAAACGTCACTTTGCACCACGACAAGACCTGGGTCTTCTATCGAGGCATTAATGGCATTATCGGTATCGTTTGGACCGCCATCCTCAATGGTCAATTGAATGCAGTTGTCACCTTCACTCAAACCGGGTGTATAAGCGCCGTCATTGACTGTCGGGCAATTACCATTAACATCCGCAGCGGCAGAGCTAAGGCTGTTTCGAGCATCCTCTACAAAATTGAACCAACCTTCTGAAGCGCTGTATTTTCGATACATAGCGGATGCAGGAAGTGTAAAGTCTTGCACCATTGGGATGACCACACTAACCGAGTCTCCCGCTTCAAAACCATCGCTAATCACGAAATTGTAGACCGGAGTTAATGGTACATAGTTGATATCAGAAACATCGGCATCTCCATCACTTACGAGCGCTGCTAACATGTCAATGGGGAAGCTTGCGTGAGTAGCATTGTTGCGGTAAAGCGCAGTTACGTATCCACCTAATGCTAAGCCATTTGCAGCACTTACATGCAGTGGCTGAGCATTTAGAGCACTTGGCAACGTATTGACTGCATCATCTGCATCAAGATAATCAGCGATTCCATCACCATCAACATCGCCGAAACCTTCATCCGCATCTCCTACTCCATCGTCATCTGCATCGTTGTCGCTACTTAGCTCGGCTAACTGTTCAACAAAGAGTTGTATTGAGTGCGTTACAGATAGCGCTTGTTCCGTATTGTTTTCAATAGCCGTAGCTTGAAGTAAATACAAACCTGGCTGTAGGGCGTCGGGGTCTATTTGATAGCTGGTGGAGTTGGACATATCTGCAAGTTGGCCATCTAAAGATACCCAGTTGACGGTATGAGTATCAATGCTATTGGTATCCGAAACGGTGGCAACAATGTCGACCATCCCGGCATCAATATCAATCACGCTTACCGCTTTGCCATTTTGACTCATGCCAATATCCAAACGAGGCGCTTTATTATCCGAAACCACAACCATCATTACGCTGTTATGCTCCCCAATGAACGCGTTTGTAGCTTCTTGTAAGGTTAGCGATAGGGTATCGGATGGTTGCACTTCATCAGGCACTGTTAGAGCAATAGAGCCATTAACCGAAGCCGTTATATCGATGCTTCCGCCATCTATGACTTGACCGTTGTGGGTAAATTCATACCTGACGCTAACTGGGTAATTTGGCGCGTGCCCACTGAGTACAACCGGTACTTCAAGTTGTAAGTTAGGACTTACAAAATTAACAGAGCTTGTTGCCACCGAAGGTAGAATCGAAACATCCGTCACATTCACGCTTGAGTTTCCGCTAGCATCTGTTGCAACCATTTCTACCTGATGAGCACCCGACTCTAAGCGAGTGTCGCCATTAATGGTTGCTCGCAACTCACCATCTACGAGATCATTGGCAAATACGGTGAGCAATGAGCTTATGTTTGTTATACGGCCGGCAGCGTTGATTGTTAAGGTTTCGACGACATCAAACTCAGGTGCTGTCGCATCCACAATGGTAACAAGCTGAGTTGCTGTCGATTGATTGCCAGATACATCAGACGCAGTCCAAGTCACTACATGCTCGCCTAATGACAAGTCGCTAGTAGAGGTTGAAACAATACTTGGGTTTTCATCCATATCATCTGTTACTGACGGCGCAGGCAATTCTATTGATGTTAACTTTCCGGTTGCTTCGAATGTTACACCAATCAGCTCACCAATAACGGGCGCTTGCGTGTCGACAACAATAGGTTCGTCCGGCGTTAGAGGGTTGTTATCTTCCACGTCAGGAATGCCATCGTTGTCGTCATCGGTATCTTCATTGTTGCCGATACCATCGTTGTCTGAATCCACGGTTTCGTTGGGATTGGTTGGGAAGGCGTCGGAATTGTCACCGGTGCCGTCGTTATCCGAGTCCGCAGTTTCCGTTGGATCGGTTGGGAACGCGTCGGCGTTATCGCCAGTACCGTCGTTATCCGAGTCCGCAGCTTCCGTTGGATCGGTTGGGAAGGCGTCGGCGTTATCGCCAGTACCGTCGCTATCCGAGTCCGCAGTTTCCGTGGGATCGGTTGGGAAGGCGTCGGCGTTATCGCCAGTACCGTCGTTGTCTGAATCCACGGTTTCATTGGGATCCGTTGGGAAGGCGTCGGAATTGTCACCGGTGCCGTCGTTGTCAAAGTCACTATGCTCAGTAGGGTCATTATCAAATAGGTCTTGATACTCCCAATAGCCATCTTTGTCGGTATCTCGGTACACGATTGAATTCAGAACGATTGCTGGATATTGTTCGGCGGTTCCAAAATTCCATACATCTGTTGACCAATCATTGGTATATGCGGTGCTGCCGCAGACTCCGTCAAAAGGTGTTTGTGGGCATTGCAGCTCTTCGGTCGAATAAGAAGCTCCGCCGCTCGCAAACGTAGTATCAACACCAACTGCTTCACGATCCCAAAGAGCATAGTTGTATGACAGATTTGAGTCAGCACTGTAACCTAAAATACCGCCAACATTGGTATTCAGACCATCACTACTTGTTATTAACCCATGTGCAAGAACTCGAACAAATGATGAGTCGGCATCCAAGTTGCCAACAATACCGCCAAGCTCTGATTCACCATTTAGTTCCACGTTGGACTTTGCATCGGTGATTGTTGTTGCACCCTTGACGTGGCCTATTAATCCGCCCACGTTTGAAGAAGCTTGAATCTCACCCAGTGCAAATACCCGAGATAAGGTATTGGTGCCTTCTGCTGAGCCAATCAAGCCGCCCGCGTTGTTTAAGTCCAGCTCAATACCAGTATCATCGATAAGCGTTATATAGGCATGGGCGTAACTGTCGTTAATGTTTACCCCTTCAGCATCTCCAATTAGACCTCCAGCGGAGTTAGTGCCCTGAATATTCCCTTGGAAACTTACAAAGTTTAAGGTCGAGCTGTTGGATAACTGACCGAATAATCCACCAACATCGGAGCCTGCATCGTCCTCGCCGTCAGAATCAACGACAGAAATCGCTGTAATATCACCTTTTGCGTGAACTTGATTGGCTGTTAAGTTGTAAAGCCTACCTGCTACCAAACCACTATCGTCGTTTCCAAGAACTTGGCCACTCACGTTAACATTGGTCAGTATTGCCGTATAACTGCCGCTATTTCTGGCGATAAGCATTGCAGAGTTATTGAGGCCAGTGACGCTTGTTAACTCTCCACCAATATTAAGGTTCCTAACTTTGATGTTTTTTACATAGCCAAATAAAGCCTGGTAATCACTGTCTGGACGATTGATGAAGAGGTTGCTAATGGTATGGCCATTCCCATCAAAAGTTGCAGAAAAGCGGGCATCTAGAGAGCCAAGGGGAATCCAACCCTCACCATCGTTGTAAAAGGCTTCGTCAGATAAATCAGCGTCGCCATTGCTGTCGAAATCAAGATCGGCCATTAACTCGTAGCCCAGACAGCCTGTACCGTCACTCGAACCAGCGCAACCGGCGGTGCGGCCGTTAAAGCTAGTGCCCGTCAAATCGTTACGCATGGCATCTAAATCGTCGAGCGTATAAAGTTCGATAAGGCCATCGTCGTCTAAATCTACATCATCATCCGGTGATACGCCGGTAGCATCTAGCGGATAAAAGTCAGCCTCATTTTCAACACCGTCGCCATCAATATCGGGATCAGAGTTATCTCCTATTGAATCGCCGTCAAGGTCTGAGGTTTCGGTTGGGTCATTGGGAAATGCATCACTGTTATCACCAACACCATCTTGGTCTGAGTCCGTATCTTCATAGGGGTAATCGGGGAAGTCATCGTAAGCATTGGGGGTGCCGTCATCGTCGGTGTCT
Organism: Paraferrimonas haliotis; assembly: GCF_002282895.1. GTDB lineage: Bacteria > Pseudomonadota > Gammaproteobacteria > Enterobacterales > Shewanellaceae > Paraferrimonas > Paraferrimonas haliotis. The sequence goes on along the minus strand of NZ_NRRB01000008.1, from coordinate 13,132 downwards.
TCGAATAAAACGCCGTTAATGACGACCGTTGGGTATTGTGTTGATGAGCCAAAGTCCCAGTAATCAGTATCCCAATTATTGTATATACCGCTAGCATTGGTTGGCGCTTGAAGCTCAGAAGTTGAGTAACCTACTCCGCCATCACTCACACTTAAGTTGCTCGTATCAGTATCCCAATAAGCATTCATGGTAAAGAGATCGCCACCGCTGCCTAATACACCACCATTATTAAAGCTGCCGGTAACCCTGCCGGTGCTGATGCTAGCAATAACATTGCTGTATAAACCACTGAGATTACCAATAAGCCCACCGGCGGCATTATTTGCCTTTATATTGGCGTGAGAGATAACATTCGTAATTGTGGAATCGAACGCGGAGCCAGCAATGCCACCCGCTGTGCTGCCTATTGGAGACTCTACATTACCGGTGACTAAACAGTTATTAATACGGCTACTCAACAGGTCGCCGGTAATGCCGCCGGCATCATTTTGCGCCGACAATTCTACGATAGCGACACACTCAGTTATTGAGCGATAGTCCATTTTACCGGCAATACCGCCGGTGCTTCCGTTTGCTTGAGTACTATTAATATCACCGATAAAAGAAACGTTACTCATTGTTGTGCTGACGGCATAACCTACAAAGGAGCCAAGGTAGTATGCTGAGCCTGAAATGCTGCCTTGAATATGGAGATTACGAATGGTGCCTCTATTCGTTTCACCGAATAGACCTAAGGTATCGTTTTCATTACTAAGGGATGTGTTGTTGATGTATAGATTCAGTAATTTGAAATTGTTTCCGTCAAAGGTTGCTGTAAATGGCGCGGATCGATCGCCAATGGGTACCCAGCCTTCACCGGAGTTGTAACGGTCATTATTGGATTTATCGCCGTTTTCATCAAAATTTAAGCTGTTTGCTAATTCATAGCCACTGCAAGCCAATACCGAGCTGTTATTTCCACAACCTTTGCTGCTGTCGCTGTAACCATCGTTATAGGAGGTGCCGCTTAGGTTATTTCTAATATTGTTTAACGCAACCAATGACCGTATTTCAATTAAGCCATCACCATCAATATCCACGTCCAAGTTGTCGTCGATGTCGTCATTGTCAGTATCGAGCGCGTCAATGTCGGTGCGACCAGCATTGTAGGGAAAGTCATCAAAAGCATCCTCAACCCCGTCGTTGTCGTCATCCAAATCGGTATTGTCGCCAATACCATCTAAGTCAAAATCGGCCCACTCATTGGGGTTATTTGGGAATGCATCACTGTTATCGCCAACGTTATCCTTATCTGAATCAAGGTGTTCGTTTGGGTCGTTATCAAAGGCATCTTCAAAGGCCCAGTATCCGTCGTTATCGGCATCACGATAAACATTACCATTGAGTATAAGGGCTGGGTATTCAGAACTGCTTCCAAAGTCCCAATTCAATGTCGACCAACCTTCGTAAATGCCACTGTTGGTGGTTGGAGTTTGCAGTTCTGCGGTTGTGTAGCCAACGCCTTGATCATTTGCACTTGTCGTTTGGCCTGTGCTTTCGATATCCCAGTAGACGTTACTTTCTGTGAACGGCTCTGGATCTAAATCAGCGACAATACCACCGGAATCAGGATCGATTTCAATACTGATATCGATAGTTCCTGTCGCAAAGCTGTTTGTAATTACCAATCCGTATTCGCTGTATGCAATTAGACCTGCAGAGTAATCCAGTGAAGTAATTGCGCCAGATGTAAAACTATTAGAAATAGTCGCGGTATCACCGTAGCCAATAAGCCCGCCAGCATATCTTATACCGGCATGCACTGAAGCGGTGACAAAGGAGTTTTCGATGATGGGATAAACAGAAGCACCAAAGATGCCGCCTACGTAATTATCGGATCCGGTAACCGAACCGGTAGCATAACTGTAAACAACTTTTACAGAATTCGCTTCACCAACCAAACCTCCAACGTTTCTTGTACCTGAGACACTGCCTGAAAAGCTGCTGCCCGATATTAAACTCACATCAGAATCACCGCCGAGCCCGATAAAACCACCGATGTTTTCATTCGTGGCAGAGATCATCGTTGATGCATGAGAATCCGTAATACTAAAAAGGCTAGCTCGGCCCTGTATTGCGCCAACTACCCGGTTTCCGAAAACAGAGCCAGCAAGGCTCAGTCCGCTGAATTTTGATTCATTTGAAGACGCTTTATTTCCTGAAAGGATCGCAACTCTGCTTTTACCGGTGACAGAAAGTAAGTCACCAGTAAACGATACATTGCGAATTTCTGCGCCATCTAACGCCGCAAAGAAACCTACGTCGTCGGTTGTGGGTCGATTAATAAACAGGTTTGCAATTGTGTAACCGTTACCTTCGAAGGTACCGGAAAAAGCCGTTAAAGTAGAGCCGATAGGCTCCCAGCCATCACCAGAATTCCAATAAGGATCATCACTTAAATCACTATTTTTGTTTGCATCAAAGTCGAGATCGTTGACCAGCTCATAGCCACTACAAACCAAAATGGTGGTGCCGTTACCGCAGCCAGTGCTGTTATTAGAGCTGCCGTCGTTGTAGCCTGAGCCGGCTAAATTATTGCGGATATTATAAAGTTGCGTGAGCGTCGATATTTCGATTAAGCCATTACCGTCTTTATCAATATCTATGCTGTCATCAACAGAATCGTTATCGAGGTCAGCGGCCATAGCCGGTGCAGAATAATAAGTTAGAAAGAGTAAAACAAACAATAAAGGTAAGGACTTTTGCAACATAATTGATACCTGAACGCAGTGATATTTGCGAAGGTATCAATGAAATGTGCAAGAAATGTGATTTGCATCAATCTTTTGTTTTGCAACGCTCTTAGTTAAAACCTGAATACAATTTTTAGTCCACCTAACGCGCTCTTTTCTGCGTTAATTGTTCCACCGTGGGCATTAATTAAACTTTCGCAAATGGCGAGCCCCAATCCGGATCCACCCGTTTGACGATTTCGAGACGATTCCACTCGATACAAGCGAGAGAATATTTTTTGAAGTTTGTCGTTATCAACGGTCGGGGCTGAGTCTTCAATACTTACTATTAATTGCTCTTGATGCTGGCGAGCGGTTAACAAAATGGTACCCGGTTTGTCAGTATAGGCAATCGAGTTTGATAGCAAATTATCAATGACTTGTTTGATACGTTCAGCATCCATTTTTTTGCGAACACTGGTTAAATTGACTTGATACATCCACGTGAAACCATTTTTCTCTACCACGGTCTGCCAGTCATTACGCCAAATGCCGAATAAGGAGTCGACATCCTCCTCTCGATACGTCAAATTTAGGTTGTTGGTGTCGGCCTGAGCAAGCTGGTAAATATCTGAAATTAGACTATTGATTTCATTAACCTTGCGATCTAACTTGTCGTAACTGTCTTGTACATCACTGACAATGTCGAACTGTAACGCTTGTATTTGAAGTTTTAAGGCAGAGAGCGGAGTTCGAAGTTCATGAGAGACATCTGCAAATAATTCCTGCTTTTGCTTAAGAGATTGCTGCAATAGGTTTGCTCGTAAGTTTTCTAACTTTCTTCGCTGCACTAATAAAAAGGTTAACGCCGCGAAGACAAAGGCTCCAGCTATCAGTAACACGTATAAGCGCTGTTTTTCAGTCTGTTGAAGCTCTAATATTTGAGCTTGCTGTGCTTCTATTTTTTGCAACTCACTGACTTTAAGTTGTTCTTCAAGAAGGTTTACATCACGTTTATAGCGTTCCGATTTCTCACGTCTATCTTCTGTGTTTAACTGATCATCGAGGATTACGCTTTGATTCAAGTGAAACAATGCTTGCTGGTAATTTCCTAGTGACTGGTAAGCGTTGGCGAGTAATCGGTGAATGTCCATTAAATTTTGATCAAGAGATAAATCCGCAGCAACTTGCAACGCATCCGTTAGCTTTTTCAAAGCGTTGTTGTCGTTGCCTCGTTCTAGCTCGTATTTGCCACGCTCAACCTTTACCGACATGATTTGGTAGGCAGATCCCGACTTTCTAGCGGTTTGCTCTGCAAGCAGTAAATAATCCAACCGATAATTTTCATTGCTCAGCAAGCTGTATATTTTGGAATGCTGAAGGTAAGCTTGCGATAGTTCTTCAGGCGCGTCTACCTTAAGCAGTTGCTGAATCGCCGCATCATTATTTTCCAGGGCTTTCGTGTAGTTTTCTAGTGAGATATAAGCGCTAGCGATGGAGCGGTAATCAGATGCGAGACTGGCAAAATCTTTGAGTTCAAGATCGATTTTCAATGCTTTGTTGAAGTACTCTATGGCCTTATTAGGTTCTTCGGACTTCAGAAAAATATCGCCAAGGTTGTAGTAGATTGCGCCTCGGTAGCTTACACTGCCGACCTCCTCTACAGCTTCTCGAGCCTGTAATAGATACTTGGTTCCAAGTACAAGATCGCCACTGTTTTTGAACATCAATCCTAAGCTATTCAATACCAGTAATGTGCCCTTTTTGTTGCCATTTTTTTCGAAAGCCGTTAGTGCTAGCTCATAGGACTGCTTGGCTTCGAGCCGTTTTCGTTGATATTGCAAGGCGTTGCCTAGCAGATAATAGGTGTTACCGAGTAATTCCTGATGGGACGATTGCGCTACAACTAATGCTTTTCGCGTGTACTCTTCAGCCGCAACGTAATTATTACGACGAAACTCCAAGGTTGACCATGTCAGTAAACTTTCTACTTTGTATTGAGGAGGAAAGCTTTCATACGCTTGGGACAGCTCCTTGAGAATTTCTTCTGCGTCATCGTAACGCCCCGTTTTCCAATACAGAGCCGCTAATCGTTGCTTGGCACTGTTGCGCACACCAAGATCAGAATGGTCAAACAGCTTGAATAACCGAGCTTCATTTTCAGGGGAAGGAATATGGGTTGCTACAATTTCTGCTAAAAGGGTTTTGATGTCATCGTCTGCCGCAGCACTTTGCAGCGATATTATTGCAAACAATATAACTATAATGACTGTTCTCATTGGGTGTACTTTCTACTCAGAGTTAGTTTGCCGAAATTAATTATTAAAAGATTACGAAGAACATTTCACCGTATCTAAAATCAACGAATGAGCTCAATTAACGTGTCTCTAAGCCAGCGATTGGCTTCAGAGTGCTGATTTCGTTTATGCCAAATTAACTTATGAACAACCGGGTTCGTGTCGAATGGGCATGGCAACACGGTCAGTCCCAACTTGCTGGCATAGTTTTCAACAAGGGATTTAGGAATAAAGGTAACCAGCTCGCTTGAGGCTGCGAGCACCAAACCGGCTACCAACGAATCACACTCCACCATCACTTTACGATGTTGCAGTGGTGTTGAAGTAAATAAGTTGATGGCGTATTGCTGGTTTCTTCTGGCTTTAATACCAATATGATGCTGCTGAAAATACTGTTCTAAACTAAAGTTCTCTCCAATACTCGGATGGTTTGACGCTATAGCGATGTGAACACTGTCTTGATAGTAGGGCTGGACTTCAAATGACGCTCTATCAACTTGACCGTAATCGATGGCCAGATCCGCCTTTTGCATGGTAAGCGCATCCAGCAGTTTGTCTTGTTGGTGTGGAGTTATTTCGAATTTGATTTTGCAATTGCCGAGCTGAGTAGACTTCTCTACTAAAGGCTGTAGCAGCATAAGCATTGGCTCGTTGCAGTACACCAAGAAATCTCTGCGTTGTTGAGGATCGAATTCGTTTAGATTTTCAACGGCACTGTGCAAAGTGTCTAATGCGGGGCCGACTTCCTTGGCAAGCTGATGCGCGGCGGGAGTGGCTGCAATGCCGCGCCCTTCCCGTAAAAACAACTCGCAATTAAGCTGTGTTTTAAGTCGCTTCAATGCCGTACTGATTGCTGGTTGAGTGGTATTTAAATTGTCGGCAGCTCGAGTAATCGACCGCTGCCGATATACCTCGTAGAACACTTGCATCAAGTTAAGATCAAAGTCCTTTCGCATCTTACTGCCTCATTTTTTAGTAAGTATTATGACTGACCTACCTCACATTGGAAGTACTTTTCCCCACAAAATCTCGTGATTTTAGGGTTGACCTTGGAGTTAGACCGAGTTTCAGACTAAAGGCAACTCTTCGTCATATCGACCCAGAGATTTGAGGAGAAAACTATGAATTCGCATCATCAAACAAGTCAACAACCTGTGCAGACACTCATTATTGAAGGTGCCAGTTGCGCCAGCTGTGTCGCCAAAATTGAGTCTGCTCTTAATGGTGTTAAAGGGGTTTCCAGTGCCCAAATGAACTTTGCTAATCGAACCGTCGCGGTTGTGGGAACGGCAAAGGTCGAACAGCTCATTGAAGCGGTACAAGCGGCAGGTTATCAAGCTAACCGGTCTCAAAGCGATTCTTTGCAAGAGCAAATGCAACAGCAGAAACAGTCCGAATCAAACCATTATCGGCAGCAGCTTATTAAGGTAGCCGTGGCGCTTGCGGTTGGGATTCCGCTAATGCTGTATGGGATCATCAAGGGAGACATGACGGTGGCTTCTCGGTCTCAGCAGTTAGTCTGGTTTGCTGTTGGTCTGTTAACCCTATTGGTCATGGCTTTTAGCGGTAAGCACTTTTATAAAGGCGCATTAAGTAGCCTAAAAAATCGCAGTGCCAATATGGATACCCTGATCGCACTGGGTACGTTGGCGGCATGGATATACTCTATGGCTGTGGTCATCTTTCCTAATTGGTTTCCAGAGCAAGCACGCCATCTTTACTTTGAAGCGGCTGCCATGGTCATCGGTTTAGTGAACCTGGGGTTAGCGTTCGAAATTAAGGCTCGAGGCACAACGGCAGACTCCGTTAAACGGCTTATTGGGCTTCAACCTAAAATGGCTCGAGTCGTCATTGACGGCAACGAACAGCTGGTGGCTGTGGAGCAAGTAAAAGTCGGCGATCGCATAAAAGTTAAACCCGGTGAAAAAATTCCAGTGGATGGTTTGATTTTAGAGGGGGCCACAAGCGTCGATGAATCCATGTTGACTGGTGAAGCAATGCCCATAAAAAAAGGCATCGCTGATAGCGTTGTCGGCGCAACCATTAACGGCACAGGTAGTTTTGTTTACGAAGCCACTACATTGGGTGAACAGGCTAAGCTTACCCAAATCATTGAATTGGTGAAATCGGCGCAAAATGCGAAACCGAGCATTGGCCGTTTGGCGGATAAAATAACGGCTTATTTTGTTCCAGTTGTTATCTTAATCGCTATTGTGACCGCGGCTCTTTGGCTGTTTTTACCGCAGCAGCCCAACGTTTCATTAGCGTTTGCATCGGCCATGACGGTACTCATCATTGCTTGCCCATGTGCTTTAGGGCTTGCGACCCCAATGTCGGTCATGGTTGGTGTTGGTAAGGCAGCCGAAAACGGCGTGCTAATTCGCAATGGCGAAGCTTTGCAGAGTGCTGCAGCGATTAACATCGTGGTGTTAGACAAAACCGGGACCATTACTCAAGGTAGTCCTTTAGTTACTGACATTTGGCATCGCCCTGGGGTAAATGAGGACGACTTACTAAGCCTTGCAGCCAGCACCGAACATCACTCAGAGCACCCTCTTGCACAAGCTATCGTAAGCAGCGCCAATAATCGTGGCTTAGCCATCACTGACAGCACCGATTTTGAGGTAAGTGTTGGCCAGGGTGTCAGTAGCAAGGTTATGGAAAAGAACGTCAGTGTTGGCAATCGAGCATATATGGACACACTTGGAGTTTCATTAGGAGAAGCAGTGTCGATTGCGCAGGGCTATCAACAACAAGGAAAAACCGCGGTTTATTTGGCCTTAAACTATGAGCTAGTTGCCATTTTGGCCATTGCAGATCCGATTAAAGCGGACTCAAAAGATGCCATTGCAGCCATGAAAAATGAAGGGTTACGAGTCGTTATGCTCAGTGGTGATAACGAAACGACGGCGAATGCGATAGCGTCACAAGTTGGAATTGACGAGGTAATCGCCTCCGTACTACCGGAGCAAAAAGCTCAGCATATAGCCTCCTTGCAATCTCAAGGGCTGCGAGTTGCTATGGTGGGTGATGGTATAAATGATGCGCCGGCACTGGCGTTAGCTGATGTTGGCATGGCGGTAGGCAGTGGAACAGACATCGCCATAGAAAGCGCCGACATTACTATCATGCACAGCTCTCTTCGCGGAGTGCTTGATGCAATTCGAATCAGTCGCGCTACCTTGTTAAACATCAAACAAAACCTGTTTGGGGCGTTCGTCTATAACGGCTCTGGTGTGCCCATTGCCGCAGGCGTGTTGTATCCGGTCACGGGCTTGCTATTGAACCCGGTTGTTGCAGCTACAGCGATGGCGCTCTCGTCGTTAACCGTAGTTCTCAATGCCAACCGTCTGCGGTTTGTAAAATAACGATATCGCTAACGAACTCAAGTGATAAAAGCTATAGCAACATCTCGGGGCTCAGCGATATACTGGGCCCCGTGTCTTTCTTTGTGAGGAGAATGGTCATGTCATGCCATCGAATCGACGAGTTATTAGAGTTACTAACGCCTGTTTGGCAGAAGAATCAACAGCTTAACCTGGCTGAAATGTTACAGAAACTCGCAAATGAAGCGGGCTTTGATAAGTCGCTAAACGAGTTGACCGATGATGTTCTTATTTACCATCTTAAAATGCAGCCATTGCAAAACAACGAGATGATTCCCGGCATCGAAAAAGACTTTGTTGAAGATTACGATTTTAAAAAAGCGCTATTAAAAGCCCGTGGCTTTACGGACGAAAATACCGATTAACCGCTACTAACAACCGCTAGTGACCACTTGATACGTTGGTTGACTGGCGGTTTGATCGTTATTGCATGAGGATGGGTTGGTCGTTCCCCAGGATTGAACATACATAAAATAGCATTGGCTCGCCTTAATAGAACCATTATCCGACTCAAATCCAAAATACGTTTTATCAACGCCTTCGTACTCGAATTTAATCTGATCGTCAGAATAGTTCATTTGCTTTGCAACGTCAGTATTATCTAAGAAGCCACATTTTAGTCGGGTGTCGAATTGGCCGTCGTTGTTTAGGTCTACATCGGTCAGATCCGGCCGTCCGTTAACCGGTTTTGCGCTGTAACTGCCCATTTTGGACTTTACATACACCTGGTCATTAGCGGCTTTGGCAGCAACAGCGATTTGCTCTATGACTTCAATGCGCGCGTCGCTGCTTAGATCCACAAATCGTGGTATCGCAATGACCGCTATGATAGCGATTACGATTAATGCAACAACTAACTCTATTAAGGTAAAGCCTTGTGATGGTCTCAATCCTGCCATTGTCTTGGGCCTTCTTAGGTTAATAGTTGTAGTTCAGCCAATTTACGGTAAGTTTCGTTATTGGCAACTAAATAATCGTGGCTACCACTGGCGCTAATGGTTCCATTTTCTATGAGTAATATTCTGTCAACATTACGGACGGTTGCAAGTCTGTGGGCAATAATAATACTGGTGCGGCCTTGCATCAGGTTATCTAAAGCTTGCTGAACTTTACTTTCACTGACGGCATCCAGTGCGCTGGTGGCTTCATCCAGCAACAAGATGGGACGATTGCTTAATATCGCTCGAGCAATTGCTATGCGCTGTTTTTGGCCTCCAGATAAACGGGTTCCTCGCTCGCCGAGTTGAGTTTCATAGCCGTCGCTTAAGCTACTAATAAATTCGTCAGCGCGAGCGGCGATACAGGCTTTCTTAACCTCGTCTAGTGTGGCGTCAGTTCTGCCGTAGCGAACGTTTTCGAAAACGCTGGTGGCGAAAATAACGGACTCTTGCGGGACAATGGCAAATTGTTTGCGCACCGATTCATTTGAACACTGGCTAATGTCTTGTGAATTAATTGAGACATAACCGCTATTGGGTAAATAGAATCTAAGTAACAGCTGAAATAAGGTGCTTTTTCCTGCCCCGCTGGGGCCAACTAAGGCGACTCGTTCTCCCGGTTTTATGGTCAAATTTATATCTTGTAAAACTGGAGAGAGCGCATCATTAGGGTAGCTGAAACAGAGATTACTGATTTCGATGGTTGAGTTGGGATTATCCGACAATTCGTTTGCAGGCTGGCTCTTGATTAAGTTGTCATTGGCAAATTGCAACTCCATCATGCGCTCGGATGCGCCAACAGCTCTCAGAATATCGCCAATAACAGCGCTTAACGTAGCAACGGCGCTGGCCACCATAACGGCATAAAACAAAAACGCAGTGAGCTCACCGGCTGAGATATTATTTTGCACCACTTGCAAGGCCCCATACCAGCTAACCAAGGTTACCGCCGCCAAGCTGAACGCCATTACTACCGTTATGAGCAGTGAGCGATAAAAAATTCGACTTTCTGCTGCGTTCATTACTGAAGCTATTCGCTGCCCAAAAAGCATGCGGTCTTGATATTCGTGGGTGTAAGATTGAACCGTATGAATCTCGTGAAGGGTTTCGTCGAGATGAGCACCGACATCCGCCACTTTATCTTGGCTGTCCCTAGCAAGCGTCTTAACTTTCTTTCCAAAAATGGCAATGGGAGCCAACACTAAAGGCACGGCTATTAATGCCAATGCGGCAAGCTTAAAGCTGGTAAACAGCATCATTATAATGCCGCCAAATGCGGTGACGCTTGACCGTAAAGCCATTGACAAACTCATGCCAACAACGGTTTGTAAAAGTGTAGCGTCGGCAGTAAAGCGAGAGATTATTTCGCCGGTTCGCTGTTCTTGAAAGTAGTGAGGACTTAAACTCAGCAAGCGATTAAATACGGCTAAGCGAATATCAGCACTCACTCGCTCACCCAGCCAGGTCACCAAATAAGCTCGAAAAAAGGTCGCGATGCAACCAACCATTACAATTGCCAACATGAGACCTACTAAGTGGCTTAAGGTGTCGGATTCACCACTAAGAAAGCCGCTGTCGATGAACAAGCGAATTCCTTGACCTAACGCCAACCAAGTGGCTGAGCCTAAAAAGAGTGCGATACCCGCAAAAAATACCTTCTTCTTGTACGGGGCTAAAAAGCTGATAATCCAGCCCAACACTTTTTTCGTTGACGGTTTTGCTGTCATTTACAGCACCAAGTCGCAAATATAGCGAAGATTGTCTTTGCTCAATATCGGATGGCTGTTTGTGGCACAGCTTGTTTGTTTAAAGGCGTCGAAAGATTCTTTGGATTCGGTAATTGTTCGGTAGAACTCAAGCTCTGAGCGAGTCAGCCGATCAGAAAGATTAGGAACGTTAAATTCAAATTTATTGACGTTCTTTTTGATTTTTATATCGGTCGTTTCGTCGAACTTCTTTTTAATGGCGTTCCATTCAGTGGCAACGTAGTGCTTTTGGTCGGCAAAGTAGTCGTGCTCGCTATCTAGGTAATAGACAATGCCAGCGACGATGGCCAATACAATCCACCCCTTCATATATAATCCTTTTTAGGTCTTTGTTGGTGCTTTCTGTTACCATAGTAGCCCAGTTACACAACAATTTGATAGCACCAAGGCATGTAGTAATGAGCGAATCCAACCGAAAGGACTTTGAGCGCGCCGAACGAATCGACATTCGCCAACCGGATCAAGCTAAAGCCGATCGTTTTGACCCAAGAAACCGCATTTATGTTCGAGCCGTAACCGGAGTTTGGACTCAGTTGCGTCGTAAAATGGGTTGGGTTGCATTGAGCTTCTTTCTGTTATTACCTTGGATAACTTGGGGCGACCGTCAAGCGGTTTGGTTCCACTTGAGTGAGCAAAAGTTTCATATCTTTGCGCTTACTATTTGGCCTCAAGATCTTACCTTACTTGCGGCTGTATTTATGATTGCGGCTTTTTCTCTATTTTTCATTACGACTTATTTAGGTCGAGTTTGGTGTGGTTATACCTGCCCACAAACCGTTTGGACCTTTATTTTTATGTGGTTAGAAGAAAAAATTGAAGGTGCACGAAACAAGCGCATTAAATTGGATAAAATGCCTTGGTCTGCTAATAAGCTCATGAAAAAAGCGGCTAAGCACGGAAGCTGGATAGCGATTTCCCTTCTAACCGCCCTTACCTTCTGTTCCTATTTCGTTCCGGCAAAAGCGCTGTACATAGACTTCTTTACGGGTAATGCGAGCGCGACCGTTTATTTTTGGGGAATATTCTTGACTCTCGCCACATACGGCAATGCAGGGTGGATGCGAGAAATTATGTGCACTCACATGTGCCCATACGCTCGTTTTCAATCGGTAATGTTTGACAAGAACACCTTTATTGTTGGATATGATAGCAAAAGAGGTGAAACACGAGGGCCTCGAAGTCGCAAAGCAGACCCTAAAGCCCTCAACCTTGGCGACTGTATTGATTGCGATCTCTGTGTTCAAGTTTGTCCCACCGGCATCGACATTCGTAATGGATTGCAATACGAGTGTATCAATTGCGGCGCTTGTATCGACGCTTGTGACAACACCATGGAGCGCATGGGGTATCGTAAAGGCCTTATTAGCTATACCACCGAAAATAGATTGGACGGTGTGACCGAGAAAGTCAGACGACCAAAGTTAGTGGGCTACGGTGTGGTGTTAGTTGTAATCATCTCCGGCTTTATTTACAACATCGCCAACCTTGATCCACTTCGGTTAGATGTTATGCGCGACCGAAACGCATTATATAGAGAGACCTCTGATGGTTTAGTTGAAAACACCTACACGTTAAAGATACTCAATAAAACGGATCAGAATAATCAGTATCAGCTGGCGGTATCGGGACTCACAGACTACCAATGGAACGGCCCGAAGGTATTGACCATTCGTGCAGGAGAAGTCGCAACGCAACCCATATCGATAGCGGTGGATCCCTATGACCTCAAGAGTCCAATTACGCCTATTGAAATAACCTTATCTGTTAAAGATGACCCTTCGGTTAGCTTTACTCAAGAGTCTCGCTTCTTTAGCGGCGGCTAAGTTGCCGCTAAAGTGTGCATTATGTAGTTTTTTTACACATCTGAGTAAAAACTTTAAAAAACCCCTTGCGCTAAATAATCAGCGCCCTATAATGCGCATCCACTGACACGGCACAGGGCCAAACAGCCACTGATTAAGCCCGAGTCAGTCGGCCCAATAAGCGCCTTGAAAAAAGTTTTCAAAAAGCACTTGACGGTCGAAGGGAAACGCG
>NZ_NRRB01000007.1 GCF_002282895.1 Paraferrimonas haliotis | reverse complement strand
GCCATAGCGTTGTGGACCCACCTGATCCCATTCCGAACTCAGCAGTGAAACGCAATAGCGCCGATGGTAGTGTGGGGTTTCCCCATGTGAGAGTAGGTCACCGCCAGGCTTTAAATATAAAAATGCCCCCGTCTTTGACGGGGGTTTTTTTATGCTTCAAATTTGATGATGTGCTCTCACATGGGAAAATAAATAGTGCGCCGTAGGCGCCACATATCATGTGATAGTAGGGTGGAGACCGCTCGGAGATTGCGGCTGAGCAATCTCAGGTCGGAACGGACAACATCTATGATGTTGTCCTGGACACCGCCAGGCTTTAAATAATGAATAAGGGCTTCCCGAAAGGGAGGCCCTTTTTCGTTACTGGTGACCGCCTAGGGCACCGTCCTCGACCTGCCCTCGCGGTCATTCCTTGCTAGGCCTAACCTCTGTCCAGTGAATCAATGTCAAAGTCCTAGGAAGCGTCAAGTGCACAGTATCAAGCGCTGCAACGCTTTAGACGTTGAACGTCTTTTGCAACTTCAGTACTGGTTGAATCCAATAAGGAAAACAACTCTTCCCAATCCGGCTGCTGCCATCTTTGTGTTTCGTTGCCGTTCGATCCAACAAGAATTAAGGTGTAATCATCTTCTTGAATTTGGTAAGAGGCTTTCAGTTGGTTCCAGTCAAAATTATGGTAACTGTTGTAGAGCCTTTCATTGGTTTCTGGGGTGACAATTAATACGCGAGTGTTGCGAGCCGTTAATACGCATTTATGGATCTCAGCTTGATGTTCAAACTCAGCCACGGACTCATCGTAGCTCGGGGCAAAATAAATGAGGCTGCGATGCGCTGAATCTTGTTGATATTCAGGGTAGCTCAATGCGCTCAAAGAAGTGACAAGTAGGCAACCAGATAACAATTGAATAGCATGTTTGGTAGTACATCTCATCTTGTCGACCTCTCGTAGGTATGTAACCTCTATACGTTAAGCCTAGCAGACAAGATCTAAATCGTTGGATCAAAAAAGCAGCCCGAAGGCTGCTAGTTAGCTATTGTTGCGACTACGAGATTACTTTGTAAAAGGCACCGGACGTGGTGTATTTGCATTAGATGGCGGCAAAATCGGCAGGGTGATCTGCGGTTGCTCTCCCGTAAGAGACTTCAAAAACTCAACAAGGTCAGCTGTTTGCTCATCAGTTAATGACTTAGCAAGTTGGATATCAGCCATTGTATTTACAGCCTCTTCTAGTGTCCAAGTTTGTCCATCATGGAAGTACGGATAGGTGAGTTCGATATTGCGCAGTGTTGGTACTTTAAATACATTTCTATCAGCTTCATTACCCGTTACAGCGACACGACCTTCAGCAGGGTTATCGGTATGAAATGGCTTGATTAGGCCCATTTTCATATACATGGTTCCACCGACAGCTGGTCCGTTGTGACAGGTTGAACAACCTTTATCTTTGAACAACTGGTAACCCGCTTTCGCGCTGGCACTGATTGCGTTGCTATCGCCTTTCAAGTACAAGTCGAATGGGCTGTTAGGGGTTACTAAGGTTTTCTCAAATTCGGCAATGGCATTAGTAATATTATCAATATTTACTGAGTCTTTACCGTAGATAGCTTCAAAACGAGCCTGATATGCTGGCATTGAGGCAATGGTGGTTACCGCTAGCTCATGAGTAAAGCCCATCTCTTTTGGATTAGCAATAGGGCCCGCCGCTTGCTCTTGTAAATCTTTGGCGCGACCATCCCAAAACTGCGCCAGTTGGTATTCGGCATTCAATACGGTAGGAGAGTTGATTGGACCTTCCTGCCATTCATGGCCAATAGAAGTAGTAAGAGCATCAACGCCGCCTAAAGATAGGTTGTGGCAAGAATTACAGGAGATAAAGCCAGATTTAGACAGGCGGGGTTCAAAGAACAACATCTTGCCGAGCTCAACTTTTTCAGGGGCGGTAATTTTTGCAGGCTCTATTACTTGAATGGGCTCTTGTGCAGCGGATAAAGGAGCGGCCAATACCGCGCTGATAACAATTGCGATTGAGTGCAGTTTAGTCATGAGACACCTTAGTGTTTAAATACGTATAAAAAGTAGGTTTATTCTTCTGGCGTCAGTGTACTGACTTACCTGTTTGACTTATAACTGATTAATTCGATTGGAATTATCGGGAAAAACGATTGTTTTATTATGATGTCAATCACGGAAGGTTAAGGTTGGAATAGGTATAATGGATGGCTTTTAGGCAGTACGATTCCTGCAGCTGCTAACATGTTGTAAAAAATGTTTCACTTCTGTTCTCTGGCATTTTAGCAAGTAGCTGTTTGGTTTAACTGCTAATATTCTAGCTTACCTATCGATTATATAAGGCTTACTATGAGCGTCAAAGACGAGCTGCAAAAAGCTCACAATCAGTTAGACAAATTACGTCATAAATTGACCGCCGCCAATCGTGCTGAAGCGCTAGACGTAAGCGCGCGTGTCGAGCAGGACATAAAAAAGCTTAATAAAAAGATTACGTCATTAAAACAGAAGCAAGGTAAACAACTCGGCGCTAAAGGCGAGCAAATATCATAGTTAAAGTTTCATCGTGAATTAACCAAAGCGGAACAAGCAGATATGGGGGCATTGAAAAAGCGAGTGAAAGGCTTGGTCGTTGTCCATCCGTTAACAGCCCTTGGCCGTGAGCTGAAGTTAGAAGCGGTTACAGGCTATGCCCCAAAATCGTTTTAATTCGATGAAGGCAACGCCACCACTAAACAATCAGAAAGCGGCCACAGTGGTGGTATTCGATTTTGAAACTACCGGACTATCTCCCGAACAAGGCGATCGAGCCATTGAAATTGGAGCCGTCAAACTGGTGGAAGGAGAAGTGGTTGACACCTTCCAAGGGTTAATGAATCCCGGACGGGCGGTATCATCGTTTATCGAAAGCTTTACCGGCATCAGTAACAGTATGTTAGTCAATGCACCACCCTGTGAGGTGGTGATGGCGGAATTCGCTGAGTTCATAGCTGGCTACAACCTGTTGGCGCATAATGCGAGTTTTGATCGCAAATTTTTAGAGGCGGAGTTTGCTCGAATAAACTATGATTATACCGGTTCGATTGGCTGTACCTTGCTTACTTCGCGGAGATTGTTTCAAGATGCTCCGAATCACAAGTTAAGTACACTGGTTCGTTTTAAAGGCCTGCCCTCTGATGGCGTCTTTCACCGAGCTCTTGCCGATGCACAAATGACCGCTCACCTCTGGATGAAGCTGTTGGAAGAGGTCACTCTTCAAAGTGGAGTCGAACAACCTAGCTTTAATGAACTTTTGAAATTATCGACGCTACCAAAGCAAAAAGTAACCGTTTACCTGTCAAAATTATCCAAACAGTCTCGCAAAGAAAAGCCTCATCGATAGCTCGGATGAGGCTCATTGTTTACCTATTATGGTTATTAGTTAGCGCTAACGTAATCGACGATGGCTCTAAGGGCATTCAAGTCATAAAGCTCTTGTGCTTTAGAGTAGGACTCTGGTGCCGATGATACTTTAACAATAGCGACGTCACGTTCACGATCTATGTACACCCACTGTCCATGGATACCAATGGCCATAAACGCTTCATGGCCAGGTGTATGGCTTACCCACCACTGTGCTCGGTAGCTCCACTCGCCACCAGGCATGTTTTCCGAAGCATTAGGGCCTTTAGCGTAGGCTGATTTATCACCACCGGCGGCAATAGAGTCGATCACCGATTTAGCAACCACTTCCTGACCGTTAAAGCGACCATCGTTTAGCATCATGGTTGCAAACTTTGCTAGGTTTTCCGTAGTGGCATTCAAACCGCCTCCGGCCACTAAAGTAGCGTTATTATCAAGCAGAACATAGGTTTCTCCTTCTGTGCCCAACTTGCTCCATAGCTTGTCGTGCATGTCTACTTGAAATGACTGTTGAGTTACTCGGTTATTTATCCAATTCACCACGTCTGTTTTTGCGGTTTGGTAGTGAAATACTTCCCCATGTTGGTGTTCCTGCTCAGCGTTAAGAGTGGGCAAATAGCTGTATAAGCTTGTGGGATAATCTACGCCCTCCATCTTCTCAGTCCAACCTAAAACGGCGCCATATGTCCTAATGCCAGATGTTGGGTCGGCATAATCTTCCCTGAAGTCCATAGAGTTGGTCATATCAAGTACTTGCCCAACAGTTGCACTACCAAACGCAGATGAATTGCGTAATTCAGGGATAATGTCACCTACATACTGTGATTCACTATACTGCCCCTCATGTATATTCATTAATGCTAACAGCCCACCAAAAGATTTGGTTACTGACATCATTTGGTGGGGCTGGTTTGCTGTCATGCCGTTACGGTAGTCCTCGAAGATTACTCTGTCGCCTTTAATGACAACAATCGCATCTCCCCAAGTTTCGGTCATATACTCGTCAAAACTTCTAGTTTCTCCCGCTGCATTTTGCACAGATACTTGCTTGGCAAGGTTGGTATCGATGACATGTTCAAGATCCACCGGCTTCTGGGATGCAGGAATGTCAGCACTGGGGTAAAACATTCGCATGTGCTGATAAGACCAACGGTTAAATGGCGCTGTTTGCAATGCGTTGGCTTTTGTCACTTGTTTGTCAGCTGGAACTGGAAAGCCTTCCATCAAGCCCAATTCAGCGGCCGTCGCATAAGGGTTGGACGGCTGTATTTGTGCCTGTGCCAAGGTCGCGGTTTGAGATAACAAGATTGCGCTTAGCGCAAAACTGATAATCGATTTTTTCATAGTAATCACCTGTATTTATGGTTAATGCTCTGGTTTAAGGACATTATCCATAAATCATACAAGTGAGGATTTTTAATACCTTATAGCTAAAGTTTAAAGTTTAAGGTTTAAGGTTTGAGGTTTGGGGGGGCTTTTGCAGTTGCTCTACCAGCCAGCTGCCGGCTTTTCCTAAATTAGGAGCCCAAGCAAGTTCGATTCCCCAATTGATGGCTCCGTCATCAAAATCCAACTCAAGAATCGTTAGTTGGCCTTGTTCGGCTAGAGGGCGCGCAAGTTGGTCTGGTATCACGGCAAACCCCAAACCTGACAACAAAAACGATTGTAATTGGTAAAAATGGCTATAGCGAATGAGTTTGTTACTTAGGCGAATGCCTTCATTTAGCTCTTCGGTAAAGATAACTCCGGGAGAAGGAAAAAGCTGAGTATGTAAGTTGAGGTCGTCTATCGACAACGTCGATGCTATGTGACTCAGTGGATGTTTGTTTGAAGCAACAATTCGCCAGTGAATTCTACCGATAATATGATCATAGCCGCCGTGATCGCTGCGCAGTCTTCCAGGGGAAAGGATGATATCGGCTAAGGGAAGGTGAGGGTAATTGGTGATGCGAGTTTTGTCGCATGATAAAACAGCATAATCCGCATCTAGCAGGATTAATTCGAGCGTAGGAAAGTGTTTTTGCAGGGCGACAATAGCATCTTGATACTGTCCACAGAGGGTGAAGCTATGAAGTGCAACTCGTAGCTGTGCTTCCTGCCCCTGAGCTACATCGAGAGCAAATTTTTCCAAGCCCTCAAGTTTTGGCAATATATCAAGCGCTTGCAGGTAGAACTTTTTTCCCAGTTCGGTCAGCGTTGGCTTTTTCCCCGGGTCTCGTTCAAACAGTTTGGCGTCAATATCGTATTCAAAAGCTTGAATAGCTTGTTGGACTGCCGCAGGGCTGTAGCCTAACTTTCTGCCAGCGGCCGAAAAAGATCCTGTTTCTGCCACTGCCCATAAATAATGTAATCGCTCAGTTGTTATGATCATGTATGGCCAACTAATAATATCTAATTACTTTGCAAACTATCGATTTTAGTGAGCGAAGGCAATCTTTTGGCTTCAGCGATAGCTGACTAGAAAGCAATCGATATTAACGATATTCTGTTGAGATTACTTGTTAAGGAAAACTGTTATGACCCGATTTCTGCTTATTTTTGTACTCACTTATAGTTCTGCGCTTGCTGCATCTGATTTGCCATTAGACACAATAACTTTGCCAGATGGCTTCAAAATAGAAGTGTTTGTCGATGACATTGAAAACGCTCGGCAAATGGCTTTAGGTGATGAAGGCATGCTGTTTGTTGGCAGTCGTCGTACGGGCAAAGTCTACGGGGTGACTGGCGGTGGTTTGGCCGGTGTGGATAGCCGAATGGCAAAACAGGTTACGGTTATTGATTCGGGATTGACCATGCCTTCCGGAATTGCTTTTTACAAAGGTGATCTTTACGTAGCCGATATCAGCAAAATTTTAAAATATGAAGCTATAGAAAAAAACTGGCCACGCATACCTGAGCCAACGGTGGTTTTCGATGAACTGCCAGATGATGTCCATCATGGATGGAAATACCTAAAATTTGATTCACAAGGGCACCTGATAATACCGATAGGCGCTCCGTGCAATATTTGTGATGCTGGAGAGCGCTATTCTAAAATTATGAGTCTTGATTTAACCAACAACACTACCACGGACCTAGCCTTAGGCGTGCGCAACAGTGTCGGTTTTGACTTTCACCCAGTTACCGGTCAGTTGTGGTTTACTGATAATGGCCGTGATCATATGGGAGACGATATCCCTGATTGCGAACTGAACCAACTGAGTAAGCCGGGTCAGCACTTTGGCTACCCTTTTTACCACGCAGGGGATGTTAAAGATCCTGAGTTTGGCAAGGGGCGCGAAGCCAGTGAGTTTGTCGCACCTAAAGTTAAGCTCGGAGCACACGTAGCGCCGCTTGGAATGACCTTTTATCGATCTGAGCACTTTCCTAAGCAGTACCAACATAGCATTTTTATCGCTGAGCATGGCTCGTGGAATCGTTCCAGCAAAGTCGGTTACCGAGTGCGCAATGTCGTTTTAGAGGGCGATAAAGTGGTCAGTGTGGATGAGTTTGCCAGCGGCTGGTTGCAAGGAGAAGAAGCCTGGGGACGTCCAGCCGATATTATGCAAATGCCAGATGGTGCTTTGCTGGTCTCCGATGACGCTGCCGGGGTTATTTACCGAATTTTCTATCAGGGTAAATAATCAGTTAAGGGCGGAGTATGTTCTCCGCCCAAACAAATTTACTCCACTAAGTCGCCACGCTTCCTAAGCATAAAAGTATTAATTTCTAAGACCGCATCACTCCAACGACCGAGAATATCAGCAGCTTTCTCTTCTCCATACGTCTTCACTAGCACCTCTTGCAGTTTCACTTCTGGCTGTTCCATAGCACTCCAAGACAGATACGGTAGCACCAAAGTCACTTGATTTGCTGGGCCGCCGGAGTCTATTTGCACAAAGGCATAATTTACTGGCCATTTGTGCTCCATAATGGCTTTATGCATTTCTCTGGCTGCTTGGTGTAGCTGCTCCATTTTGCCAATTTTGACTCGATACTCGTTAATCTGGAAAAATTGAGGATCAAAATTTTCTTCTGGCCAATTAATGGTATCTTGCCATGTGGTGGTCGTGTGGCTACTTACCCGCGCGACATATTTAGCTGGGCCTTCTCGCCATTGTTTAGCACTTTTTTTGCCAAATTCGTCACTGGCAGAAAAATCGGCCCATTTGTGGTTGCCACTGCGCACGATGTAGTTACCAATACCTTCGCCGTCAATGACTTGATACGCCATCCATTGCCAAGGATCTTCAGCTTTTTTGCGCCAAGCAATGTGATCTTTGAACGCTTTTTCGAAATCAGGTTGCTGGTCATAGCTGACTTGAAGGGTGTACACCCGAGCAAGTGATGACTCTTCTGCGATACTTAGAAAACTGATTAAGGTTAACGAAACAGCCATCGTTAACCCTAATGCACGGGATAGGTTAGACATATCCGACTCCTTAAGGGTTTCTTCCCAACAGCATACTTCTGGGAGCGGGTTATAACACTTTAGAACGTAACGCTATAACCCTAGGCAAGGAGTGGACTTTCGTCAAAGTCCGAAGACTACTTTTTCGCTTTTAAGCAGCCGATTGATGGCGAACGTTAGCACCAAAGCTATCACCAATGTGATGCCTGAGGCGACGGCCAATTCCAGGATGGGCAGCTCTTGACCTTTTACCAGTGCCATTAATGCTTGTTGCTGTCCTGATACCGGCAACCATTTCAATACGTGCGGCGCTATCTCGTAGTTCGCTGTCATGGCCAAAGCAAGAGGGACAAATAACACGATGGTTAAATAGCTTTGAGCTTCTTTAAATGTTTTGGCCATAAAGGATACAAACAGTTGCATGCTCGCAGCCATGAGCGAAATGGGGATACCAACAATGAACATTGCGATGACTAAATCGGAATTAATATTCACGTCGAACCCCAATTCGTGCCAAGGAACAAAGGTATAGGCAATTTTGGAGCATACTATCGTCAACACCAGTCCCAGCATCGCGAACAAGGTAACACACAAGACTTTCGCCCAAGTAATGGTCATTGGCGTCACAGGTTGACTGAGCATAAGTCCTAACGAGTCACGTTCGCGCTCTCCGGCACTGGTGTCAATCGCCAGGTTCATTCCGGATATAAACACCGAATAAATCATGATGAATATGGCCATACCTAAGATGAAACCACCTCTGGCAACCGCTTTGGCAGTATCTTGCTGTTGCACATCGAGCACTTGGGTGACTCTGGGGTCGACTCCCCGAGCCACCAGTCGTAGCCGTCCAATTTCGTGGGCATATCCATCCATTGTGCGCCTAATACGACTCAAAGCTTGTTGCAATTCATTGTCCGAAAAGTCGGCCTTCACAAACACTTCTGCAGGTAGCCCTTGATTCAACTGTTGTGCATAGTTTTCTGAAAAACTGATCTCGATGTCCTTTTTGGTGCTATCGGAAGAATGCTCAATGTTATGTGCTGTCAAATAGCGCACCAAATCAGGAGCTCTTTCAGGCTCGATAATCGTTAGTCTTAATGTATCAGGCGCAGTCACCTTACCGATAAGCACCATAAACAAAAGGCTAATAATGAGGGGGGTACCAATGGAATAGTAAAGCCCAGCCATGACCGACCGTTTATCTCGGATGGCATCCACCAATTCCTTTTTAAGGATGATCAATAGTTGTCTCATGCGGCAATTCCTTCGTCACTGCCTATCAGTTTGATAAAGGCGTCCTCTAAGTTCTGCTCTCCCGATTGCTCGATAAGCTGTTGCGGCGATCCTTGAGCGACCACTCTGCCTTTAGACATTAGGATGACGTTATCGCACAGCGCCGCCACTTCCTGCATGACGTGACTTGAAAACACGACGCAATGCCCCTGTTCTCTTAAGTCCGCCAGTATTCGCCGAAGAACGCGAGTACTCATGACATCTAACCCTCGAGTGGGTTCGTCGAGAACGATGTTTTTCGGTTTGTGAACGATGGCTTGTGCCAGCGCGGTTTTCATTCTCTGGCCTTGAGAGAACCCTTTGCATCGGCGGTCGGCGATGTCTTCAAGTTTAAGTGATTCGATTACCTCTTGCGTCGCTTGTTTAGCTTGTTTGGAGGACAAACCGTTGATACCGGCAAAAAAGGAGATGTACTCTCGTGGCGTTAACCGCTCATATAAACCAAAAGGATCGGGAAATAACCCCAATGCTCGTTTGGCTTTTATAGGGCTCTTTGCCACATCAATGCTATCAACCAAGGCTTGTCCAGAGTCTGCTTTGAGT
The DNA here is from genome assembly GCF_002282895.1 of Paraferrimonas haliotis. GTDB lineage: Bacteria > Pseudomonadota > Gammaproteobacteria > Enterobacterales > Shewanellaceae > Paraferrimonas > Paraferrimonas haliotis. The sequence continues at coordinate 139,724 of NZ_NRRB01000007.1, read as the reverse complement.
AGGTCAAAAAGTACCCGCAAACACGTTGTTTTGCCCGCACCATTGGGGCCGAGTATGCCAGTGATGTGTCCATCCTGAGCGGTGAACGTTAGCTTGTCTAAGGCCTGAACATCACCAATCTTTTTCGAAAGGTCATTGATTTCTATCATGTTATTGTTCTTCCTTGGTGGAGTTGGGTTCGGTGCTGTTGGCGTTTAAATAAAAGCTGCGGCGGGTGTCATTATCCATGCACTCGGTATCTAAGCCAGAGTGGGATTGAGTTTCAATAAAGTCTGCGATTATACGACCGGCACAGGTTTGCATCGCCACTCCGTGACTTGCGTAGGGGCTGATAATGTGGCGACCATTGGTTAAACGTTCCTTAGCCATTTCACCCCAACTAGGCGGGGTTGCCGGGTCAAGTTCGCCAGAGAGTAACAATACCGGCTTATCGGTCGCAACGGCATTGGAATATTGAGGGTCAGCCTTTGGCATGTCCCACATTGGGCAAGCGACATCAAACATTTTTATCATTTCTGAAGCAATGTAACTGTCGCTCATGCTCGCTTTTAGGGCGTCGTCGAGGCGAGGGTAATCCTCTCCACAAATAACAGCTGTGTGCATGCCCATTGCCAATTCGCCAGCACCGAAGGTCATACTAATAAAACCAGTAATCGGGTTGTAGTTTCCTTGGGCGGCTTGATCGATGACGTAAGGTATAAGTGCACGAGTGCTCGGACTATACATGCCAATTCGCAGCGCTCCGAGCAACTTAGCTTGAGTAAGAATCAGTGAACGCGGCTCTGCCGTTAATGGGTCAGCTACTTTGAGCGTGGCTGGCTTCTTTGCCAATTGGGCTTTCAGAGCTTTAAACTGACCCGCTAAATTGGGGTATTGGCGATTACAGTCTAAATTTTCTTGGCAATCTTGCATGACCAAATTAAAACCGCGTTCAATGGAGTGCCCAATGGCAATGACTGATTGTTGCATTGGCACCACACCATCTAAGGTCGTGGTTAATACGCTTTGTGGAAACAGAGTCAGATACACCTGAGCAACACGGGTGCCATAGGAAATACCGTATAAATGAACACTGGGGTAGCCTAATGCTAAGCGAACTTTCTCAAAGTCTCTGACACCGCTCTCCGTATCAAAAAATTGAGTTGGATAAGGTAATTGCTCAAAGCATTTTTGAGTTTCTAGAACAAGGTCTTGTTTGCGGTCATCAATCGCCAAGGCTTGCGCTAACGTTGAGTCGGAACAGCCCATATGGGCAGAGCGGCCGGTACCGCGTTGATCGATTAGCAGTATGTCTCGGGTTTGACGCACTCGGCTAAACACTTGATTAAACAGTCTCGCACTATCAATTGCTGACTGTCCTGGCCCGCCAGATATCGCCAACAACGGCGGTTGTCCAGCTTGTGGTTTGATGGCGGGCAAAATAAGGTAGTGAATGTCGATCTGCTGCTCGTCGGGGTTTTGGTAGTCCAACGGCACCGACACTGAACCGCATTCGAGCTTCTCTGACAGGCCATCAACGTAACACGACTGCGTATCAATATTCTCCGCAACAGCTAGAGACGGTAACAGCAGTAGTAATGGCAGAATTATGGCTCTCATTCCATGAAATCCTCTAGGTCACTTTATGACGGGTTGTTATTAGTTTCTATCATGACACACACAGACTTTAAGTAAAATTACAGTTGTAACAATTACTTTTTCTTGCACTAGCTTAGCAAAATGCTTGAGAGTTGGTGAGCTGATGTTGCTGTGGTAACCTCATCGCGTTTAGATAACAAGGACAAGCCTGTGAGTCGTTTAATAGAAAAAATAAAACCAAGATTCAATGATACCGATGCGCTAGCCCACATTAACAATACGGTAATACCAGTATGGTGTGAGGCGGCTCGCGAACCTATATTCGAGATTTTTAATCCAGGCATGAACATCGAACAATGGAATCTAATTGTTGCGGGTTACGAGGTGCAACTGAACGCACCCAGTTATTTTGGTCGAGAAATTAGAGTTGAAACCTGGGTCAGTAAATTAGGAAACGCGTCATTTGAAGTCAGCCAAGCATTATTTCAGGATGACAAGCAATTCGCGTTACAAAAAACGACTATGGTCCATTTTGATTATCAGGCTAATAAAAGCGCTCCAATTCCAGTGGCAATAAGAGCGCAATTACAGCAGCTTAGCTAATTTGCAATTGGCCTTGGATGCATAATTGGGTTAACGGATTAACCCCGTAGCTGTAGCTCAAATCGGCGGGGCTATCGATATCCCACATTGCCAGATCCGCCTCCATGCCAACTCGCAGCATACCTTTTCGCTCACCAACACCGAGCGCTTGAGCGGCGTTGCGAGTGATGCCTGCAAGTGCTTCTTCTGGCGTTAATCGAAACAAAGTGCACCCTAGGTTAAGCATGAGTTTAAGTGAGCATAACGGGCTGGTTCCGGGGTTAAAATCTGAAGCCAATGCCATTGGCACCTTGTGCCGGCGAAGCAAGTCAATGGGCGGCAGCTGTGTTTCGCGTAAGAAGTAAAACGCCCCGGGTAACAGCACTGCAACACTGGCGTTATCAGCGAGTGCTTTGACACCTGTTTCGTCGAGAAACTCAATATGGTCGCTCGACAGCGCTCCTAAATTGGCCGCCATTGCGCTTGCCCCCATATTCGAGAGTTGCTCCGCGTGAATTTTGGTTTGCAAGCCAAGGGCTTTGGCAGCCTCCAGTACTTGCTTGCTCTGTGCTAAGTCAAACCCAACGTTTTCGCAAAACACGTCTACAGCATCGGCAAGTTGTTGTTTAGCGACCTCCGGTAGCATCGCTTGGCACACGAAATCGATGTATTTTTGAGGTTTGCCTGCATATTCTGGCGGCAACGCGTGGGCACCTAGAAACGTCGTAGAAACCGTTACAGGATGCACTTCGCCTAAATAACGAGCAACTTTAAGAGTCTTAAGTTCCGATGCTAAATCTAAGCCATAGCCTGACTTAATTTCCACATGAGTAACCCCTTCTTGCATTAGGGTATTCAAGCGTTTTCGAGAAACGTCGAACAGTTCCTCTTCTTCAGCAGCTCGTGTTGCCCGCACAGTGGAGAGGATGCCAGCTCCTTGTTGAGCTAATTCTTGGTAGCTGGCGCCCAGTAGTCGCTGCTCAAATTCGTCTGCACGGTTCCCTGCGAACACTAAGTGGGTATGGCAATCGATGAGCCCGGGGGTCATCCATTGATTATTCCCCTTATGGATGGCCACTTTATGCATATCAAATGCCGGTAAATCTTTGCGCTCTCCTAGCCAAGCTATCTTGCCGTCTTTTATGGCAATAGCTCCGTTGTAAATTGCACCATAACGATTGGGTTGATTTGGATCCATCGTGGCTAAGTTAACGTCTATCCAGAGTTGGTCCCAGTCCATTTGATTTCCTTCTGCGAACGTGGTTGTATATACAAGCAATGTGATTGAGCATATCAAAGCAGAGAAACAATAGCATGAGTTTGCCTAAATTTATCGAAATTAAGCAATACATTTGCAGCCAGATTGAAGCGGGTAAGTGGTTGGAATATTGCCAAGTACCTTCGGAAAACCAGTTGGCAAAACAATTTGCTTGCAGCCGCATGACGGCTCGACGGGCGTTAACAGAACTGTGTCAGCAAGGAACCTTGGTACGAACGCAAGGCTTGGGTACCTTTGTCGCTGAATTGAAAAGCCAGTCGTCGTTACTTGAAATTCGTAATATTGCGGATGAAATTAACGAGCGAGGCCATGGCTACAGCGTGCTTCAGCTCAGTTTAGAAACGCGACCTGCGAGTGCTAAAATTGCCGTAGTGCTGGGTGTGGAGCCTGAGAGTTTGGTTGGATACAGTGAACTGGTTCATTGCGAAGACGGCTACCCTATTCAGCTTGAACAACGTTACGTCAACGCGCGCCTAGTCCCACAGTACACGGAACAAGATTTTCGCATACAAACGCCACATCACTATCTTTCTCGAGTAGCACCATTGACTCAGGCTACTCATACCATTGAAGCCATTGCCGCTGATAACGAAATGGCCCAACACTTAACGATCAAGTTAAACGAACCTTGCTTGCAAATCGCTCGCCGCACTTGGAGTTCTCAAGGTGTCGTGAGTTTTGCTCTATTAACCCATCCTGGCAGCCGCTACCGAGTCGGTGGTGAGTTGCATATTAACGAATAATTTTAATTGGAGTAGTAGCATGAACACAGCTTCCAAAGATAAGCGTCACGACCCATCGCGTGTGATAAAGGCTCCCACCGGCAGCCAGTTGAGTTGTAAATCTTGGCTAACTGAAGCGCCAATGCGAATGTTAATGAACAATTTGCATCCCGATGTGGCGGAGCGTCCGGAAGATTTGGTGGTATACGGTGGCATTGGTCGCGCCGCAAGAGATTGGGAATGCTACGATAAAATTGTGGCAACGTTGCAGCGCATGGAAGACGACGAAACGTTACTTGTGCAGTCGGGTAAGCCGGTTGGCGTGTTTAAGACTCACAGCGATGCTCCTCGAGTCCTGATTGCCAACTCAAATTTGGTTCCATCGTGGGCGAATTGGGAACACTTTAATGAGCTGGATAAAGCCGGTTTGGCGATGTACGGTCAAATGACGGCGGGTTCTTGGATCTATATCGGTACTCAAGGCATTGTTCAAGGTACTTACGAAACCTTTGTGGCAATGGCCAAAAAACATTTCAACGGTGATGCCAAAGGGCGTTGGATTTTAACGGGCGGACTCGGTGGCATGGGCGGCGCTCAGCCGCTAGCAGCTACCATGGCCGGCTTTAGCTGCATAGCTGTTGAATGCGACGAGACTCGCATCGATTTTCGTTTACGTACCCGCTACGTAGACGTAAAAGCGAAAAGCTTGGATGAAGCTCTGTCATTGATAGACGATGCTGCTAAGCAAGGCAAGGCCATTTCGGTAGGCTTGCTGGCTAACGCCGCTGATGTGTTCCCTGAAATTGTGCGTCGTGGGATAGTGCCGGATGTAGTGACCGACCAAACCTCAGCACACGATCCATTAAATGGCTATTTGCCTCAGGGGTGGTCGCTTGAAAAAGCAACGCAAATGCGTGCCAGCGATGAAGCGGCGGTAATTAAAGCCGCAAAGCAATCAATGGCAGTACAGGTTCAAGCCATGCTTGATTTACAGAAAGCCGGCTCGGCGACCACCGACTATGGTAATAACATTCGTCAGATGGCGTTAGATGAAGGCGTAACTAATGCCTTTGACTTCCCTGGGTTCGTACCGGCTTATATTAGACCGCTATTTTGTGAAGGTATTGGGCCGTTTCGTTGGGCTGCGCTCTCTGGCGACCCAGAAGACATTTATAAAACCGATGCCAAAGTAAAAGAATTAATTCCCGATGACCCGCATCTGCACAATTGGCTGGATATGGCCCGTGAGCGAATAGCGTTTCAAGGGCTGCCAGCACGAATTTGTTGGGTTGGATTAAAGGATCGCGCTCGTTTAGCACAGGCATTCAACCAAATGGTTGCTGATGGTGAACTATCGGCACCCGTGGTGATTGGTCGCGACCACTTAGACTCTGGCTCTGTGGCGAGTCCAAATCGAGAAACAGAAGCTATGCTCGATGGCTCGGATGCTGTTTCAGACTGGCCATTGCTAAATGCGCTGCTTAACACTGCGGGTGGCGCTACTTGGGTAAGCTTGCACCACGGCGGTGGCGTGGGCATGGGTTATAGCCAGCACTCTGGAGTCGTTATTGTTTGTGACGGTTCCGAAGCCGCAGCCAAACGCGTAAGTAGAGTGCTATGGAATGACCCTGCAACCGGCGTAATGCGCCATGCTGATGCGGGTTATGACATTGCAAAAAATTGCGCCAAAGAGCAAGGCCTGGATCTGCCGATGTTAGGAGATAAGTAATATGTTGCAACTCACGTTAATTCCAGGACAGCTAAGTTTGGCCCAACTGCGTCAAGCCAACCATGGTCCAGTTCGCATCAAGTTAGACGAAGGCGCTCTTAAAGACATTGAAGCAAGTGCGCAAATGGTTCAGCAAGTCATTCAACAGGATCAGGTTGTCTATGGTATCAATACGGGTTTTGGCTTGCTTGCCAATACTCGTATCGCCAATGACGATCTAAAACTGCTGCAACGCTCCATCGTTTTGTCTCACGCAGCAGGAATCGGCAACTACATGCAAGACTCCACTGTACGCCTAATGATGTTGCTAAAAATTAACTCATTAGCTCGCGGCTTTTCTGGCATTCGTTTGCAAGTGATAGAGTTCTTGATTGCTCTGCTTAATGCGGAAGTTTACCCGTGCATTCCGGAAAAAGGGTCGGTGGGGGCATCGGGTGATCTAGCGCCCTTATCTCACATGTGCTTACCCATGCTGGGAGAAGGAGAGGTGAGTTACCAAGGTGAGATCATTTCCGCCGAGGAAGGTCTTGCCATTGCCGGTTTAGAGCCAATCGAGCTTGCCGCCAAAGAAGGGCTTGCGTTACTTAATGGAACTCAAGCATCGACGGCGTTAGCACTGCAAGGTCTGTTCTTTGCCGAAGACTTGTATGCAGCCGGTTCGGTCATTGGTGCTATGAGCGTTGAAGCTGCCATGGGCTCGCGTTCTCCTTTTGATGCCCGCGTGCATGCCATTCGTGGACAAAAAGGGCAAATCGATGCCGCCGCTGTGTTTCGCCATCTGTTGAGTGATAGCAGCGAAATTTGTGACAGCCACCTTGATTGCGAAAAAGTTCAAGATCCTTATTCGCTGCGATGCCAACCTCAAGTGATGGGAGCGTGCCTGACACAAATTAGGCAAGCGGCAGAAGTGCTTGCGATTGAGTCCAACGGGGTTACAGACAATCCATTAGTGTTCCATACCGAACAGGATTTTATTTCGGGCGGAAACTTCCATGCAGAGCCGGTTGCCATGGCCGCTGATAATTTAGCGTTAGCCATCGCGGAAATTGGCGCTCTTGCGGAGCGTCGAATCGCGTTACTGATCGATTCTAATTTGTCGAAATTGCCACCGTTTCTGGTTGAGAATGGTGGCGTGAACTCAGGGTTCATGATTGCTCAAGTCACCGCTGCGGCGCTGGCTTCTGAAAACAAAACCCTAGCGCACCCTGGATCCGTTGATAGTCTGCCAACGTCCGCCAACCAAGAAGATCATGTTTCTATGGCAACGTTTGCAGCTCGTCGTTTATTCGATATGGCCCAAAATACTCGTGGTGTATTGGCTGTCGAATTACTTGCTGCTGCTCAAGGGCTTGATTTTAGAAAGCCATTGCAGCCGAGTCAGGCAGTTGCTGAAGCAAAAGCAGAGTTGAGAACTTTGGTAAGTTACTACGATAAAGACCGTTATTTTGCCCCTGATATAGAGGCCGCTGCCGACTTGATTGGCAGTGGAAGTTACAATCGATATATGCCTCAAGCGATATTAGCGAGCTTCTAATCGAGTGATAATATAAGCCTCATCGTTGAGGGTCGATCCAGCCTTGATTGACCATTGCCGATGAGGCTTTTTGATGGGCGACTGCAAACACAATTCGTTGCACTTGTTTCAACCAAAACCCTGAGTCTGTTCTAAAATTAAATCTTAACCTTTCAATAGAGCGAATCATGGGGCTTCAGACTGACCCGTTTACCGTAGCTCAATGGCGTGTCGACCCCGAACGTTCTGTGATTTCACCGGTCGATATGACCGAGCCTCAAGCCGAGATACATCTTGAACCTAAGGTTATGGATGTACTGGTATTCCTAGCGAAACACGCCAATCACGTTGTGTCTCGAGAGCAATTGCTGGATGCGGTATGGGCGCGCCCCTATGCCAGTGACGAAGGCCTTACTCGAGCAATTTCAGTTCTCAGAAAGCAATTGCAAGATGATGACAAGCAGCATCAACTCATAAAAACCGTGCCTAAAAAAGGTTATATGTTGCAGGTGGAACGACTGCCGTTTGAGTCTCCCGTTGTTTCAGCCGCACCGTTAACCACCAACCGGCTAAGAGTGGGGCTCATGGCGGTATTTGTGTTGCTGGTGGTCTCAATGATTTTTGCGGGTGTGTGGTGGTGGGCAAGCAGTGAAGCCAGTCCGCAAGTCAGCGTCAATAAGAGTATTAATTTGATTGTGCAACCCTTCTCTGGAATGGATGATGCCGATAACAGTCAAACGATTGCTAATGTGTTGTCAGAGCAAGTGCTCACTCAATTGGCGAAACTACGAGGCAGCAGAATACCGGTTATTGTTTCTGAAACATCGCAACGCTCTACCGCGCTGATTACGGCAAACCAAAGCTTTGCTATTAGTGGTAGTGTTACTCGAGGGCAGCAAAGCATAGTAATCAATGTGCATTTTTCTCGGTACGACAGCGGCGAAGTTATTTGGAGTCAGGCGTTTGAAAGTGAGGAAAAAGATTGGCCTCAATTGGTTAACTCAGTGAGCCGAACCGTGGCCCGTTTTATTCAAGTAAGCAGTGAAAGCAGCCTCGATATGGCCAGTTTATCGGTATCAGAAATTCAGGTTCTGGCACTGCTTAATCAAGCTCGCAGTACTCGTCGGGCGATGGATACTGACCCTGTCCTAAGTCTTATTAATGCGGCAGAGTTGTTACAGCGAGCCCGCTCTACTTACCCACAATCAGGAGAAGTGCTATCTGAATTAGCCATAACCTATTACCGATTAAGCAGTTATGAAACCAGCTTCCAGTTACCCAATCTGGGTGAAATTTATCAACAGGCGAAAGTAGAGGACGGTCAAAGCACCAGCTTTCAGTTTCTACAAGCGTTGCATTATCGACGCCTCAGGCAGTATGACTTGGCATTGGAGGCATTTAATAATGCGCTGGCGGTAAGAGAGAACGACCCTGAAATTCGAGTTGTATTAGGCAACATGTTTCGCGCCCAAGGAAAATTTGAAGAGGCGTTACAACAATATCGACGAGCTACAGATGCGAACATTAGCTATCCGTTAGCGAACTTTCAACAGGCTCGCTTGACTAGCCAAATGGGCCAGAATGGAGATGCTATTCGCCAACTTGAGTACTTGGTTTCGATGTTGCCGCACTACGATATCGGGAGACAACTGCTAACACGACTTTACTTTTGGCAAGGGCAGTTCGATCAAGCTGTTATGTTGATGACTGAGGCTGATAATTTTGAGCCCTGGCGATACCTCATGGGCGATAGCCAATTCGCGTTGAATCAACCCGAGCGGGCCATTGAGACCTATTTAGCCAATACCAATATTGAATCATCGGAAGCAAACTATTATCGCCGAGCCATGGTGTTGCTGCTGCAAGGGCAATATCATCAAGCGGTAGACATCGCTCAAATGTATGCCGCACTTAATCACAGTTTTGAAGCCTTATATTTGCACGGAAGGTTATTAATGCTTGCTGGCCAATTCAAGGCGGCTAAACAGGTGTTGGCGCAGGCGTTAGAGCTAACAGAGGACGAAGCTAGCCATCAACTGGGTCGTAAGCCTTATGTGATGGCGGATTTAGCCTGGACCGAATATCAATTGGGCAATGACGCATTAGCGCATCGATTAGCTCGACGGCTATTAGAACGAATTAAGCCATTTAATCGAGTTGGGGTCTCAGGGTATGGTGTTTTAGATGTGATAGCGTTAACTGTACTACAACAATCGGCTGCGGCGGAGCAAGCCTTTGAACAAGCTTTGGCCGATGGTTGGTTATGCTGGCACGACGTCAACTATGGTGGTCCGCATCCAGCGTTGCAGCAATTACAACAATCTAGCCGATTTTCACAATGGCAGAATTATATCGAAGAGTCGCTTAGCCAGCAGCGTAAGCGACTCCAGTTGCAATCCATTTATACACCTTAATCAAGTTCAAAATTCACCTGATACTTTTGGGTCATGGCAATATCTTGAATGCCCACTTGGCCGACACTTTTTTCTAATCGCTCTGATGTGCGATAAGCGCCTTGGTTAGATGCAAATGTTGAAATGTCCTCCCCATTACACATGACCTTAAGAGCAACGGTTTTGGTTTTAAGTCGATAGCCGCGAATGGTGCGATTCATACGTAATACGTTATCACTCATGGCGGCTTTACAAACGTCAATCAACGCGGTTTCAATATACGGTGATAACGCTGGGGCGGTTTGATCTTGAGCCAATGCGTTAGGGGCGGTAATAACCAAGGTGGTGACAAGTGCAAGTGGGCGGATATTCATGGTCGTTCTCCTTAGATGTGAAGCAAAAGTTGCTTACCCCAAAGTAAAGTCTTTACGCCATGCCAACACCTGTTTAAAAGGCAATTTTATTCATTTTATTAGCTTAAATATGTCCATTGAAAACATGATGAAAATGTTTAACTTTATATTTATTAAAAATTTAGGTGTTTAAATGTGTTTCAGAAGGAATTGTTTTTTTGCATAAAAAAGCTCAGCGTTATTGCTGAGCTTTTCCTTGGATACGGTTTTCTAGAGGTTTAAATCACTCGAGAGAACTGTTGTTGACGAGCTTTTTCTCGGTAGTAGACATCAAAACAGATACAAATATTGCGAATTAACAGGTGTCCCGTTTCGCTGATGGCTAGTTTGCGATTGGTTAAGGTGACTAACTCGTCATCAATAAAGGTCTGTAGCAATTTCAGATCTTCGGCAAAATACTCTTCAAAGGTTAAGCCGAATAGCTCATCAATTTCCGCCATATCTAGCTCAAAGTGACAAATCAACTGCTTGATGACTTTTCTACGTATTTTGTCGTCTTGATTTAGCGAGCAACCTTTCCACAATGCATGACCTTGCTCATCGATTGACTCGTAGTATGGGCGTAAATCTTTCTGGTTTTGCGCATAACAATTGCCAATCTGACTAATGGACGATACGCCTAAACCAAGCAAGTCACACTCTTCTTGAGTGGTGTAGCCTTGGAAGTTACGGTGTAACTTGCCGGCACGCTGCAGTTTGGCTAACTCGTCATCAGGTTTCGCAAAGTGGTCCATACCAATGAACTGATAACCGGCTCCGGTTAATGTTTCGATGGTTTGACGCAAAATTTCCAGCTTTTGCTGAGGAGAAGGTAAATGCTCATCTTTTATTTTGCGCTGTGCAGCAAAACGATCCGGCAAGTGAGCGTAGTTAAATACGGACAAGCGGTCAGGCGACAACTCTAGTATGCGCTCAATGGTTTTTGCGAACGTTTCTGGCGTTTGATGAGGTAAACCGTAGATTAAATCGACGTTAGTAGACACGAACCCAAGCTCGCGTGCTTTACCGATTAAGTCAAAGATGAATTGCTCATCTTGCTCACGATTGGTGGCAATTTGAACTTCTTTATTGAAATCCTGTACACCAACAGAGATGCGATTAAAGCCCGCGGCTTTAAGCGTGTCTAGCATCGACATTTCTATTTCGCGAGGATCAATCTCAATTGAGAATTCGCCCACATCCGCGAAATGGAAGTTTTGCTTAAGCAATTTAGTTACTCGAGCAACCTGCTCTTCGCTTAAGAAGGTTGGCGTGCCGCCGCCCCAATGCATTTGGGTTACGGTGTAGTCTTTAAACAAAGGCGCGCGCTTGATGATTTCTTGTGCCAAGTACTCAATGTATTGGTCCGCTTTGTGCTGGTGGCGAGTAACGATCTTATTACAGCCGCAGTAGTAGCAAAGCTTATGGCAAAACGGAACGTGCAGGTAAATGGACAACTTGCGGCTGTCACTTCCTTCAATCGCAGTGAGAAGATCGTTCTCAGTGAACTCTTCATTGAATTCAAGCGCTGTAGGGTAAGACGTGTATCGTGGTCCGCTGTAGTTGTACTTTTGGATCATGGCTTGATCCCAACTAATCTGTGTCGAACTAGGCAAGGCCTGCCTCCGTTAAAATATTGGTAGTTTTAGCAATGGGTAAATTATGCCGAATTTTTGCTCAATGATCTTTGAGCAAGGTATCAAAACCGACAATCATTTAGTTGAGGAGGAGTTTGTTAGAAAACGAAGAAAATGACCAGCATTGTCGCTCGGAGTTGTGCTTTAGCGCACATCACCGAGCTTAGCTATGGGAATTATTATTCGTGTTTGTCTTCGCGAAATTGATTCAATGCATCCAAGCCGCTATCGAACTCTGAAAGCATACGGTCTTCGTCGCTGAGTGATGGATTTTGTGGCTCTTCATCATCCACTTCAATGCCAAGTTGGTCCATTAAGGCAGCGATGATATCTAATTGCTCGTTCATCCACTTTCTATCTAAGGTTGACAGCTTGGCACCCGCATCCACTTTGTCTAATAAGCGATTAAGGCGTGGGTCGTTTTCTAACTGAATGAGTCGTGTTTCTGGCGGTGTTTCGTTTAGCCGCTCTTGTAACGGAAGCTTTGATTGCGTGATTGGTTTCGATGCCACTAGCGATACCGGCTTTTTACTGCCATGCATTGGGTCTGATAGTGCGCCAGCGGTTTTTTGGGTCGCGGTCGATTTGGCGGCGCTCGAAACCCGGCTGCCCGCTTTAAGGCCGCGTCCTTTCTTCTTTGACTCTGGAGCGCTCTTTCCTTTCACCTTAGCTTGAAGGCGAGGACCATTAGCGTTAATTTTACGTGACTTTTTAGAACGTGACATAGCAATACTCTCAATTTGGGAGGCGCTTTATATCAGAAATAGACGTTTTTTGCATCAAAATAACGTCCTGTCCAATAAATTCTAGAGAGAAACCGTCTCGTTTTGCGAGATATTCAAAGGTTTCACGGCTGAAAAAGCTTACGTGGGTAGGATCGTTTTTATAGTGCCAATTGGCAAACGCCGCCTCGTTTATAACCAGCTTCGTCATAATGGCTAACCAACCATTGTCTTTTAACAATTGACACAAGAGTTGCCATTCTCGCCCTGGCCGGTAAAAGTGCTCGATGGCTTCAGTGCAGGTTACAAAATCGTATTTGTGACGCAAAACTTGGCGGTCAGGAGCAAAGTAAGGGTCATAGATTGATACGGTATGTTGAGCCTCTTCTAACATCAAATGTAATGTTGGTCCGGGGCCACAGCCAAAATCCAGTCCATTTTGGTAAAGCGGTAAGCGCTCCTTGAGAGGCTCTGCAAGGCGCGACAGAAACTTGCGATAGCCTTTGTCTTCTGGCGTATTCTGATGGTTCTGATAAACACTTTTTTCTGCCTGAGGAGGCAATAAACTGTTGGGGTCAGCGAAGACCAATCGACATTGTTGGCATTGAAAAAAATGGCGCTTTTTGTCTTGGTGATAAGGCAAAGTACCTGAATACAGGCAAAGCGGGCAATTGGGCATAACCATCCATTAAGCGGGCCATCGATAACCCATTATACTCAAGCGTAAAATATAAAAAAGGCGACAGTTCATAAACTGTCGCCTTCGTAATTTAGATGCTTGCTAACATCATAAGCTATTCAAAAGTCCGTCTAATCTTCTTAGGCAATCCTCACCTAAATCCAACTTGTTATTATTAGCTATCCGTGCTGCTTTTTTGTTATTGGCCTAATGGCCTTTATTATTTCCCATATACCTCAAACAGGTATAGGTACAACGTGAAGTTTACCACTTCAGTATAAATCGTCATCCTAACGCCGAAACAACCATCCGTATTAAAGCAATACCATCCAATGATAACGAGCTTCCTGCCGGTGCATCCTTAGCTATTAGCTTCCTATGCCGTAATTCTCACTCCCGAAAATTACTATCCTTTTTGAAGTCCGTCCATGATGGCAATGAGGCCATTCATCATTCTTATAGCCAAAAGCTATGGGCCTCACTATATAGATTTAGGATAAATAATCAATCGACAAGCTTCACACTTTTCGAGGAATTAAGGTTCCTAATTTATATCTTATTGTTGTTTATTGTTTTTATATTTACTACCGAGTAAAACATACCGCACAGCTTGTTCATCATTATTCGAGACAGCGGTGTCTTTACTTGAGTTGCACTAGTTTTATCCGATCACAAACTCAGAGTCAACTGTTAAGTGAATCACAAATTTGATCTTTTTGATGATTCGTGACGTTAAGGCGGAAATAAAAAACCCTCCTAATATAGGAGGGTTTTACGCTTAAAGCCTGATGACAAGCTTATTTGATGTTGTGGTACTTCTCGATGCCATAGCTTGAACCTTCGCTATGACAAACCGCACAACTTTCTGCAGCTTTTACCGTGCTGTCGTTAGTTCCATCGAAGAACCCACCTTGGCTTTGCATGTGAGCCTGTGCTTGATCTGAACTGTGACAAGATTGGCAGTTGGCAGAAATTGGCGATTTACCATTGCCTGCTTTGGTCATCATAGTGAAGGCTGGCACTTGGTCTAGGTCAATGGAACCGTTTGAGTGACAAGCCTTACAATTAGCGCCGTTTAGCTTTTCAGCTGAGGCGAGACTGCGAGAAGAGATTTGACCGCTTGAACGTTCGAAATCGGCACGTTCCTTGGCTTTAGCGCCAAAGTGGAAATCATGGATCATTGGGCCAAAGCCTGCTGAAACACCGCGAGTCATACCGTTATTGTGACAAGCGATACAGCCGGTACCACCATCATCAACACCACCGTAGAACTTGTGCGGTTTTACTTTCGCAGTACCGTCGCCATTGTCTTGCTGGAAAATGTCTTCAAGGGTATTAAAGCCATTATGACAGTTAGTACAAGCACCTTCAGGCATAACGTTGCGAACATCCGCAGAGTTTGCGTGCAGCATGACCGCTTTGCCATCGCCTAGAGGGTCCATTAATGAGATACGTACCGAACCTTCGATGCTATAACCATCACGCTTAGTAACGTACTGTGGATTCCAACAAACGCTCATGACATTGCTTTGCGGGAAGGTAACGGTTTTAGGTGCATTATGGCTGGTTAGCGCGCGATCAACGAAACGCTTGTTAGCCGCATCGTAGTTGTGCAGATAAGTGCTCAAGTATACGAAGCTGTTCACACCATCGTGAGAACCGTCACCATATAGCGCTTCAAGATCGGTGGTATCGGGTGCGGTTACCACGTTACAAAAATCGCCAGCGGCGTTGTTTTCAGTAACTACAGTAAGCGCATTGTCAGCCAAGAGCGCCTTGCGAGCAGCTACTGACTTGTGTACCAAACGCCAGTCCATATCTGTGTTAACTGCTGCCGCTTGATTGTCGTGGCAATCCGAACAACCGCGTTCAGTTTGAACAACGGGCGCAGCGTGACAAGTTGAACAGTTAGTGATATCAAATGCCGCACCAAAACCTAAATGCTTGGTGTGAGCTAGGTGTTGGATGGTATTGCTGGCGTAGCCGCCCTTAGTTGGGTCGTCATTGTTTTTAGGAAGCTGGTTATGGCAATTCATGCAGCTTTCTACAAACGCTTGTTGGCCGGCTTTATCTTCAATTAAGTTCGAATATTCACCTACGTAGCTGGCGTGTTTAGCGTTGGTTGACGTGTAGTCAACGTGGCAAGCATTACACTGAGCATCGGCGGTGGTTTTTGCAAACGTTTGCGATGTACGAACAATTTGGAATTTAGACGCTGGAACTTTATCACCACCAACACGAAGTGAGATCAATGGGTCGCTATCCGGAGTTACGGTGATTGGTGTTGAGAATTGATACTCACCAGGAGCAACTTGCTCTAAGGTAGCACCTTCAGTCATTTCAGGACCATGGCGACCGCTTAGGTGACTGTAGTAGCCAGTACCGCCATCACGAGGTGTACCCAAACCGCCGTCTTGATCGCTAGCAACTTTTGCATATGCGCGATCAAGAGTGGTGATTGGTAAACCTTCCTCGTTGGTCACTTGGAAGTCGAAGCTAATAACGTGATCGCCCATGTCATAGCTGACAATATTGACGTTTACGTCGTTAATTACTTCAGCCGCAGGCGGCTGAGCACCTGGACCTTCTGGTCCTTGAGGTCCTTGAGGCCCTTGTGGTCCAGCGGGACCGGCTGCACCGTCTTTGCCGCCACAGCCAGCGAGGCCGACAGCGGTAGCCAGCGCTACCCACAGTAGTGTTTTCTTCATCATAACGTTTAACCCTGCAATTGGTTATTAAAAAATGTTTTACTCCGACACTTAAGTAGTGGGAGTTAAACCTGCGCGGATTCTAATTAAGGTGAAAAAAATAGACTGTGACAGTTACCTACTAAGTAGTATCGAACACACATTGAATGGTTCTTTTCACACAAAGGTTTTAGCAACAAAAAAGCCCCTCATTTGAGGGGCTTAAGCATCATTTAATCGAAGAGATTAAAGGTTGTGGTATTTATCGATACCGTAGGTTTTACCTTGGTCGTGACATACCGCACAGCTTTCGCTGTAACTTGCTTCCCAACTTGGAGCAGAGCCAGATATAGGTTCACTAATCAGGCCTCCTTGAGAAGTCATGTGGCTCGCAGCAGCATCGGAAGTATGACAGCCTTGGCAGTTAGCCGTAATGTTAGAGTCTTGAACATCATTGCGGCGTAAAAGCATTGCCGAAGAAACTTCATTCAGTTTTAAAGTACCGTCAGCATGACAAGCTACGCAATTAGCACCGTTGAGCTTTGTTAGTGACGTCGCTTGACCATTTGCTTGTTTTTCCGCAGCTTTGGCTCCGAAGTGATGGCTGTGAACCATCGGCCCATATCCTGCGCCTGCATTTCTAGCATAGCCAGCATTGTGACAGGCTATACAGCTTTGGCCGCCTTCAGCGAAAAAGCCTCCACGATGATAGTGATCAACAGCATTGTGGCAAGTAATACAGGTGTCATCGCTCACTACGATTTTACGTTTGTAGGCTTCAGTGTAACCAGTCACACCAATAGCGCCATCAATCGTTAAACGAATAGAACCCATAGCGTTAATGTTACTAGGAATTTCAGCGGTATCTGCACAGATACTTACAGAGCCATCTGCATTATAAGTCTTAATAGCATTCTCGTAGGTTGTGCCAGCACGCATACGACTGTAACGGTAGTTGATGATGCCTGTTGGCTCATAGAAGCCATGAATGTATGCAGAGATACCACTTTCTGGATCACCAGGATACGATGGGCTTTCTAAACGGCCTTCGTCTACGGCTTGTTTGATATCGAAGTCTTTAACAGCGATATCTACGCAGTAGCGTGGGAAGCCATTAGCGCCATCGATACCTTCTTCACGCAAAGACGCAGTCATTGGGTGATTCTCAATAAACGCTTTACGCTCTGCAACTTCACTATGAACTTGCGCCCAATCCATGCTTGTTGCAACGGTAGCCATGCTATCGCCGTGACAGTCAACACAACCACGGTCGGTATTTGTAATTGGTGCTGTATGACAACTGGTACAATTAGTTACTTCAAAACCGACAGAAAATTTCTGATGGTTTATGTGACCAATTTTTTGCATGGTGTTGGTAGCATAACCACCTTCAGACGCTTCATCGCCCTTAGTTACTTGGTTATGACAACCTAAACAGCTGTCTACAAACGCCATTTCGCCAGCCATGCCATCGATAAGGTTTGAGTAGCTACCGACAAAGCCAGCATGCTTAGCACTGGTTGTTGCATAATCTACGTGACAGGTCATACAAGCTTTATCATCAGTTGATTTAGCGAGCATCTCTGAGGTACGCAGTACTAGAGGGCGTTGCGATGGAATGAGGTACGCAGTACTAGAGGGCGTTGCGATGGAATGCCATCAGTGCCGCCACCTAGGCGAACAATGATTTGTGGGTCTTGGCTATCGCTTAAAGCAATAGGAGTGGTAAACTTGTACATGCCGTCTTCGGTTTGTTCTAAAGACGCGCCTTCAGTAGTGTCATCACCATTCACGTAGCCATAACCGCCATTATGAGATGCACCAAGACCACCGTCTTGTACTCGTGCAACATAAGCTCTTACACGCTTAAGCTGAGTGATTACGTGATCGTTTTCATTCGTTAATTCGAACTCAACACTTAACTGGTTGTCGCCAAGCTCTAAGTTCGCAAATTGTGCATTAACAACTTCGAAAGTCTCAGCAACTGGTGGATTTGTACCTGGGCCTTCTGGGCCTTCAGGACCTTCAGGTCCTTGAGGACCTTGTGCGCCGTCTTTTCCGTTACAGCCGGCTAGTGCCACTGCGGAGAACATTGCTGCCCATAATAGTTTTTTGTTCATAGGATTTACCCTGCATATGTAATTTTAGTTTTGTTGGTGTCTGCTTCAATCTAGAAGCCACCAATCTACTGTGGATAATATCAAGGGTGTCTAAAATTCACGTGTGATCTGGATCAAGCTTATCCCTTTGGGGGTAAGTCTTGTGTGGTAAATGTTGTGCGCATCTTTAAACAAACTACACATGAAATTGAGGATGTGATTCGGGTCACGTTATGCGGGCGGGAATGTTAATGAAAAATTAGCGAAACTTGGTAAGTTGGCTAGCTACAATTGTTCCTAAAAATAAAGCGGCTGAATGAGCCGCTTTATCCATTGAATTTAATGGCTTTAACCTTAGTTTAAAGAACCTAGGTAACTGGCCAACGCATCGATGTCTTCGTCGGTCAATTTCTTCGAGGTATCTTGCATCATACCATTAATATCGTTGTTGCGCTGACCATCGCGGAACTTGGTGAGTTGAGCTTTGGTGTAGGCTTCATGCTGACCGGCAACTGCAGGGAACCCAGCTAATGGCACACCTTCGCCTTTAGGACCGTGGCAAGCAATACAAGCGGTAATGCCGCGATTGACGTCGCCACCCATGTAAAGGTTTTGGCCATGTTCGTTAGCCGTTGCTGTGGTGTTAGCGTTTTGGGTTTGAGATGCATAAAACGCCGATAGATCGGCAATGTCTTGGTCGGATAGGTTCATGGCCATGCCCAGCATGATTGGATCCATGCGGCCTTGGGCGCCGCCGGTTTTGCCGGCTAGGCGAAATTCAGTCAACTGCTTGTTTAGGTACGCTTCTTGTTGACCGGCGATTTTAGGGTACATGTTGATTGGGCTATTGCCATCAGGTCCGTGGCAAGCTGCGCAAACGGCAGACTTGGTTTTACCGGCTTCGGCATCGCCAGCAGCCATAACTGGAGCAGACATGGCTGCTATCACTGATAAAGTAAGGGCTAACTTTTTCATTGCTTTCCAACTTCTTCTTAAGATTATTATCTTGAGCTTACCGTGCTTGCTAGTAAGCGTGTTAATATAGGATTTTCGTGATCTGCGGCATATTTTACACTAAATTTGTCAAAAGTAAGCATCTGAAACGCAGATTTAGCATTGTTCAAACAAATTTAAGTTGGAGTCCGCCGTGGTCGACAATTCTATAGACTTCCGTCAAGCCAAATTTCTAACCAGTGCTCCAGACATTCGCCATTTAGGCGCTGACTCCGGTATCGAAATTGCGTTCGCTGGACGCTCTAATGCCGGTAAATCCAGTGCTTTGAATACCTTGACCCAGCAAAAGAGTTTGGCTCGAACCAGTAAAACCCCGGGACGAACCCAATTGATAAACGTCTTCGAACTGGACGCTGAACGTCGCTTGATAGACCTTCCAGGCTATGGTTTTGCGCAAGTACCGCTTCATCTGAAGAAGAAATGGCAGGCGGCATTGTCAGAGTACCTTCAGGATAGAGAGTCTCTTGGCGGTATCGTGGTGTTAATGGACATTCGGCATCCTTTAAAAGATCTGGACAGACAAATGATCGATTGGGCGATTCATAATCAACTGCCTGTTTTAGCGCTGCTCACAAAAGGCGACAAGTTAAAGCAAGGTGCTAGAAAGGCGACCTTATTAAAGGTTCGCAAAGAGTTTGAAGAAGTAGGAGATCTGGTTCAAGTCGAAGTGTTTTCATCGCTAAAGAAGTTTGGTCTGCCGCAACTGATTTCGTGGTTAAACCAACATTATCAGCTACCTGAGTATGAATCAGAGCCCGAATCTGATGAGCCTCTCACCGACAGTTAGCCAAAAAAAAGCCGAAACCTAAGGTTTCGGCGAATAATTTAATACCAGTCAAGATTTGAGGACTGGATAACAAGACTCAAGGGCGATTATATAGCTGTCTTTTTCAAATTTAAAGTAAAAACTCTAATTTTTTGAGTGAAAACTCTAATTTTGTGATTGACCAAAAAAATGGCCCCAAAGGTAGGGGCCATAAAGTAGCAATTGAATAGTCTTACGGTTGCTTGGCTTTAACTATAGTTCAGCCTTCCTGAACTGAAACTGAATTAATACTCCATTACTGAGCGCGGCGAAATTCTCTAATAAGCAAAGTTAGACTAATAAGAATGGCTAATGCATTTAGAGGCATCAGCCAGTAAGTGATATTCACTTCAAAAACACGAATAATGCTGCTGCAATCACCACTGTAGCTTAGCCAACTTGGGTAGATAGGCTGGCCAAAGTCGAGCGGGCAACTTGCGCTTTCAACCTTTGTTGCTTGTTGGAACTGGACGATTTGTTGATTAGTGCGTTGCTGCAGATGAATAAAGAACTGACCAATGCCGCTGCACATGGCAGCAATAACGGTGGCGGTGACTTTGGCAACCTTTCCATCCACTAAGATGGCCGCCAACACAGCAAAAAGCGCCAGCAGATTAATAAAGCGGAATAAAGTGAGCCATTCGCCTAGGTCCAGTTGATATTTCTGCACCAAGCCAAACAGCATGGTTTCCACTAAGGCCACCAACAGTGCCACGAGCCACAAAGAATACTTTGATGTCATTGATTTGTTATCATAGCGATTATTCGTGGAGCAAGTATGCCAGCCACAACCGTTTCATGGTAGTTTGTGGCAAAACTATCGCAACAGAATTCTCAAAATGAAGGTGCTTAGTGAGTAAAGTTCGCGTCAATCTGGCGATGGAAAACGACCAAAGGCAACGTTTGTGCAATCAATTTTCGCTAGAGCACGATGGCAGCTCAGCGTTTACCTTGGCATACGACAACAAGGCACTAGGTTTGACTCACAGTTTGCGACCTAAGATGACGCCGGTGCTGGTGGATTTTGTTGGCGGAGCACAAGCTCATCGGCGCAAGTTTGGCGGCGGTCGAGGCCAAGCGATCGCCAAAGCTGTGGGGCTTAAAAAAGGGGCTACTCCCTCGGTCATTGATGGCACGGCGGGTTTAGGGCGCGACAGCTTTGTACTGGCGAGCCTAGGTTGCTTTGTCACTATGGTGGAACGACACCCTGTGGTTGCGGCGCTGTTAAGCGATGGTCTTATGCGGGCCATTGAGGACCCAGAAATCGGTGTTTGGGTTGAACAGCGCTTACGATTAGTTGTCCAATCAACCACTGATTTCTTGCTATCTCAGCCTAGTGCCGACGTTGTATACTTAGACCCAATGTACCCACACCGTGCTAAATCGGCTCAAGTCAAAAAAGAAATGGCGATTTTTCAAGATTTGGTTGGAGCCGATACCGATGCCGATTTATTATTAGCCAGCGCTAAGGCGGTAGCGGCAAAGCGAGTGGTCGTTAAACGACCGGATTATGCCGAACCCATGGCAAACTGTCCGCCGTCGACACAAATTTTGACGAAGAAAAACCGTTTTGATTTATACGTACGTAATTAATATTGTCAGGTACCTAAATGAGCGATAAGGCGATTTGTAAGTGGAGTAAAAGTGCCTATCAAACCAAGTTTGAACTGTTACTTACGCTTGTGTCTGATCCAAAGTATATCTGTACTAAGTGCGGTCGGGCTGCCGCCAAAAAGAAAGTACTGTGTAAGCCTAAAGCAATGAGCGAGCCTATGTAATGGTTGATCTTAATAAAGCGATTATCAACAATGCGGCTAGTTCGACTTTAAACATTAAAACTAAACAAGGACAAAATCTCATGCTGTCAGAGAATATGGTCAACCGCCTTAACGAGCAAATCAATCTTGAGTTCTTCTCATCGAACCTGTATTTGCAAATGAGTGCTTGGTGCGAAGATAAAGGTTATGAAGGTGCGGCGGAGTTCTTGCGAGCTCATGCCACTGAAGAAATGGAGCACATGCACCGTTTATTTACTTATGTCAGTGAAACTGGCGCAATGCCAATCCTAGGCGCTATTGAAGCGCCGCAAGCCGAGTACGATTCTTTGCTTGGTTTGTTCACCTTTACTTATGAACATGAGCAAATGATCACTAAGTGCATCAACGGCTTGGCGCATGAGGCGTTTGCAAATCAAGATTATTCAACCTTTAACTTCTTACAATGGTACGTATCAGAGCAGCACGAAGAAGAAAAACTGTTCAAATCCATTGTCGATAAAATCGAAATGGTCGGCGACAACGGTCACGCTTTATACATGATAGACAAAGATTTAGCGGCAATGGCCACTGAAGAGTCGACTTCCATTATGCAGGAAACCGCTGAGTAGCCTTAATCTCTAGGTTACTCATTGCTTATTGGCCAGTGATGACACTGGCCTTTACTATTGTCAGGACAGGAAAATTGCTGTGGAAACTAAGCGTCCGATTTATATTCCCTACGCAGGCCCCGCGTTACTCGAAACCTCGTTGTTAAATAAAGGCAGTGCCTTTACTGCTGAAGAGCGTAACTCTTTTAACCTAGAAGGTTTATTGCCACAAGCCATTGAAACTATTGAAGAACAAGCAACGCGAGCCTATCAGCAATTCACTTCTTTTTCGTCTGACATCGATAAGCACATCTATTTGCGGAATATTCAAGACACCAACGAAACCCTGTTTTATCGATTAGTGCAAAATCACATAACCGAGATGATGCCTATTATCTATACTCCGACAGTAGGGTCGGCTTGTGAGCAATTTTCTGAAATTTATCGTCGTAATCGCGGTTTGTTTATCTCCTATCCTGATCGGCACCGCATCGATGATTTATTGAATAACTCTAATCGACATAACGTCAAGATTATCGTGGTAACCGACGGTGAACGCATTCTCGGACTGGGTGATCAGGGCATTGGTGGCATGGGGATTCCCATCGGTAAGCTGAGCTTGTATACCGGTTGCGGAGGCATTAGCCCGGCTTACACCTTGCCAGTGGTTCTTGATGTGGGGACCGATAACCCACAGCGACTGCAAGACCCTATGTACATGGGATGGCGTAACAACCGCGTCAGTGGCGAAGATTACGATGAATTTGTTGAGCTATTCATTCAAGCGGTCAAACGTCGTTGGCCCGAGGCGCTTATTCAATTTGAAGACTTTGCGCAGAAAAATGCCATGCCATTGCTAAACCGTTATAAGAACAGAATTTGCTGCTTTAACGATGACATTCAAGGCACTGCTGCGGTTACGGTTGGCTCGTTACTGGCGGCTTGTAAAGCGGCGGATACCAAGTTATCTCAGCAACGCATTACGTTTCTTGGAGCGGGTTCGGCCGGTTGCGGTATTGCTGAGGCTATTATCGCTCAAATGGTTTCTGAGGGAATCACGGATGCGCAAGCTCGCAGTCAAATCTTTATGGTGGATCGCTGGGGACTTTTGCAACAAGGCATGCCTAACCTTTTGGACTTTCAGCAAAAACTTACTCAAGCCACTGAGGCTCTAAAAGAGTGGCAATTGTCGGAAGACAATATTTCGCTACTGGATGTGGTTAATAACGCTAAGCCGACGGTACTTATCGGTGTGTCTGGGGCGCCCGGTTTATTCAGCGAAACCATAATTAAATCGATGGCCAGCCATTGCGAACACCCCATTGTGTTCCCGTTATCCAATCCAACCAGTCGAGTGGAAGCTACGCCTGAAAACATCCTCAACTGGACCGAAGGTAAAGCGCTTGTGGCCACAGGTAGCCCCTTTGCTCCGGTGGTTTTAGGTGACGAAATTCGGCCGATTGCTCAGTGTAATAATAGCTATATTTTCCCAGGCATTGGGCTGGGTGTATTGGCGGTCAATGCGTCTCGGGTTACCGATGAAATGCTGATGGCTTCGAGTCGCGCTTTGGCGGAATGCTCGCCGTTAGCAATAGATGGTGCCGGCGCACTGTTGCCGCCCCTGGAAGATATTCATACGGTGAGCAAACACATTGCCAGCGCGGTGGCTAAAGTAGCCATGCAACAAGGCGTGGCCAAGCAAATGAGCGATGATGAACTTGCACAGTCCATCGAAGATAACTTTTGGACGCCGGAATATCGCAGCTATAAGCGAACCGCTTTTTAGGCTAAGCTGCGAATCGCTCAAATCAAGTATAGCCATCGCTGACCTGTCACATTGTCAGCGATGGCTTAGACATTGTCGTTGCAAGTGATTATTCCTGCTCGTAACAGGTCCATGTCAAGGTTACCTTATAGCACTTCTGTATTTTTTTGTTTTCGCAAGGAATGACTTCTGATCGAACTCTAGACGTGCAAATCCAATCGGTATTTCCTCTCATAAAAAGATTAAAATGAGAATCCTCTATGGATTCTCTAACCTCAGCACTTTGGGTAATAATTTCAACGACAGGGTTAAACTCGCTAACCGTGGTAAGGATCGTTACCATCGGTTCACCATCTATATTGACTCCGTTATACAGTAAAATAAAACAGTCGAGCTTGGGGCAAGGTATAATAATTAACGATTGAATACTTTTATCTGCAGTAAAGTTGAACAACTTCATGAAATCATGAGCGTTTTTCAATCGGCCTACGTCGTCTAAGAAGTCTCTTAGACGATCGGCAACACCAAAGGCAGATAGAGCGACGGGTGTTTGAGGAAGGTTACTGGCTGTGCTAACCATTGAGCCATCAAGCATTGCTTGAGTTACATCGCGTACCGTTTTATCGATAGCGATATTGATTGAACTGGGAGAGTTTTCATTGGCGGTATTGATTCCGGTGGTTAGGTAATCCATCTCGAACCTTACAATGATTACACCGGTTCCAAAATTTTTAGTTGTGGTGAATAGCCTTACTTGGTTTTTTGTTTCACCGCCATAAGTTAGTGCTTCAACATGATAATCATAGTATTGGAGGCAATCGTTATGTGGGGGCACTCGTGCAGACTCACACATCTCGAAAAACTCATCAGTATGGTTAGGATTATTGACAGGCGCAGGCCCTAATGTTGCCCTGACTTGATTGGAAAAAGCCAATAATAATAACGCTGCGATTACCGGCCATTTTTGAAGATATGGAACCAGAGAATTGTCCATAGTTTCCATTGCTACCTTCCTTAGTAATAATTTTATTGGTTGTGATTGCGCCAAATATTAGTAAGCGCTAATAAATATGTCAAAAACACTTTGAGATGTGTATTGAGCTCTAATTCAACAATTCAATTTTGTGATACAAAAAAGTCGACCGTGAGGTCGACTTTATCGGGTAACCGAAACACTGAGGCGAAGGCCTTTGTTGTTAATTATCTTAAGGTTACAAACTCTTCAGCACTGGTGGGGTGAATCGCAACACAGGCATCGAAATCGGCTTTGGTTGCGCCCATTTTCATGGCCACGCCGAAGCCTTGTAATATTTCATCCATACCAAACCCGATGCCGTGAATACCTACGACTTTTTCATCAGGTCCGGCACAAATCAGCTTCATCCGCGTTAATTGGCGGTGAGCGGTAACGGCGTTATACATGGCGGCAAAGGAAGAGTTATATACTTTGATATTATCCTCTCCATACTGTTCCACCGCCTGAGGTTCCGTTAATCCCATGGTGCCAATGGCGGGATGGCTAAAGACCACTGTAGGCACGAGGCTGTAATCCATTTTGGCATCGGTCATACCACCGAACAAACGTTCTGACAGCAAACGGCCGGCTTTTACGGCCACTGGCGTAAGCTCAATGCCGCCTTGAATGATATCCCCAACAGCATACACGCCCGGTTGTGAGGTTTGCTGATAGGCATCTACTTCAACAAAGCCTTTGTCATCCAGCTTTACATTGGCCGCTTCAATGTTGATTTCTTGGGTCAAAGGACGTCGTCCAATTGCCCAAATCAAGCAATCAACGTCAAGGCTGTTGCCATTTTGCAGTTTGAGTGTGAGCGAGCCGTCGCTATTTTTAACAACCGATTCGGGAACGCTGTGGGTATGCAACTGCGGCCCATGCTCCGCCATTAATTCCACTAAGGTTTCGCTGAGCATAGGGTCAAAATCACGCAGCGGTGAATGTTTGCGAACTACTAAGTGGGTGTCGCTGCCGAGCGAATGCAGCACCCCAGCAAGCTCAACCGCAATGTAGCCGGCACCAACAACCGCGACACGTTTTGGTTGTTCTGTTAGCTCAAAAAAGCCGTTGGAATCGATACCGTGTTCAGCGCCTGGGATTGACGGGATGACCGGTGTGCCGCCAACTGCAATGGTAATGTGATCGGCGCTGTAGTGTTCACCATTAACTTCAATGGTATTGCTATTAACAAATTTGCCATAGCCTTCAATGAGGGTGATCTTGTTGCTGGCCAGGCCACGTTCATAGGCACCATGAATGCGCTCAATGTAAGCTTCTCGGTTATCCACCAGTGTCTGCCAGTTGAAGCCATTTACGCTTACGTCAAAGCCATAGTCTTTGGAAAATAAGTTAATGGCTTCAGCAACTTGAGCGCCATACCACATGACTTTTTTAGGAACGCAACCAACGTTAACGCAGGTTCCGCCCAAGTGCTTTGCTTCAATCAGAGCCACTTTAGCGCCGCGCATCGCCGCTCGATTTGCCGACGCGATACCGCCACTGCCTGCGCCGAGGCAGATATAGTCAAAATGTTTAGCCATTTGTTGTTGTTACTCCATAACGCTTGTTTAACTTGCATTGTAGAGATTTACACTGTGACTGCAATCAAAACGAATAACTAATGGATATACCACCAAAGGTCTGATTGATATTGTCCAAAGTCTCGCCTTCATCGATGCGCTCGATTTTAATGTCATCACCGGCAATGGAGCGGTTTAGGTTAGCGTTAACCGTCCATTGTTCACTAATAGCGTAGTCTAGGTTTACACCGAATTGAACGTTGTTATCGCCGTTATGATCTTTGGTGGCGTAACCGTAATCCCAAGATTGAAACAGATAAGGCGTTATGCTTAAGTTTTCAGACAGCTCCCAATAGCTTTCTAAGCCTAGAGTTAAGAAGCTGCCGTCCTCTTTGGCGTTATACAGATATTCTACGGTAGGCACTAACCAATGGTAGCGACCATAACTGGCGATTGCGGACAGTTCGTTGTAGGAATTTGCTCGCTCTGGATATTCTTCGATTCGGGTAAAACCCACTTCGATATCAAGATCGCTAACGGATATGCCGTAAGCAATGCCTAAGTTGTATTCTGTGTAGTTGGTTTGATCGCCGCGACCAACGTCAGCGAATAAGCTAAGCCCGTCCTTATTTGCACCGATGTGGGCCCAGCCAATGCCGCCTTTATCTAAATTGTTGCGACCCTCGGATACGTATTTGCTTTCCCAACCTAGACCGGCGTCAAGTTGCCACTGTGATGCATTGGCAGTAGGACTTAGCAGCAGCGCAGCGCTAACCATCGAAAATGCTAATTGATTGCGCATTTTGAACTCCGAAAAAACTCTTCTCTATCAGTATGGGTGGATGGTAAAAGAGTAAATAAATGCAATCAATAACAATTCTTATTAACGCTTAGATAAATGATGTTTTTTTGGGCTGGATCAATAATTGTAAGCCGAGCGTTGAAAAAAGGGAGATTGACCCCATTATTAAAGTTAATCGAACTACACTATAGAGACCTCTTATATGGCCAACCCACTGCTTGAAGCAAATTCATTACCCCTCTTTTCTCTCATTAAGCCAGAGCACGTTCAGCCAGCGGTTGAGGACGCCATTGCCCAAGGCAAAGCGGTTATTGAGCAGGTGGTTTCTCACCAAAACCCTACGTGGGATAATCTCGTTGCACCGTTAGAAGCTGTTGATGATGTGTTATCAAAAGCATGGTCACCCATTTCCCACATGAATTCGGTAATTAGCAGTGATGAATTGCGTCAAGCCCACGATGCTTGTCTACCCATGCTGTCGGAATATTCGACCTTTGTCGGTCAACATCAGGGCTTGTACCAAGCCTATGTAAAGCTTAAAAACAGTGCCGAATTTACAACGCTGAATACCGCCCAACAAAAAGTCATTACTAATGCGCTGCGCGACTTTGAGTTATCGGGCATAGGCCTACCAGCAAGCCAGCAACGGCGATACGGCGAAATTGTCACGCGTCTATCGGAGTTGTCGAGTCAGTTTAGTAACAATGTATTAGACGCTACTCAAGCCTTTACTTTGTCGATTGCAGACGAATCTCGATTGGCTGGCTTGCCTGAGTCCGCCGTCGCGGCAGCAAAAGCGCAAGCGCAATCGAGAGAACAAGATGGTTGGTTATTTACTTTAGAATTTCCAAGCTATTTGCCGGTGATGATGTACGCCGATGACACTGACTTGCGTGAACGTATGTACCGAGCCTTCGTTACCAGAGCATCGGATCAAGGGCCTAACGCTAATGAGTTTGATAACGGCCCACTGATTGATGAGACCCTTGTATTACGCAATGAACTGGCTCAGTTGCTCGGGTTTACTAATTACGCCGAGAAGTCCTTGGCAACCAAGATGGCCCAGTCACCGGCACAAGTGCTTGGTTTTCTCGATGAGTTAGCCGCTAAATCCTTGCCCCAAGGTCAACAGGAGCTTAGCGAGCTCACTGAATTCGCAGCAGAGCACTTTCAAGCTTCTAAGCTTAAGCCGTGGGACTTCGCCTATTATGGCGAGAAGTTGAAGCAGCATCGATACCAAATTAATCAAGAACAACTGCGACCGTATTTCCCGGAGAACACCGTGGTTGAGGGTATGTTTAGCATCGTCAATAAACTGTTTGGGTTAACGATTACCGAGCGTGCAGGTGTTGATGTTTGGCATGAAGACGTTCGCTTTTTCGATATCTTCGACAGTAGCCAGCAACTCAAAGGCAGCTTTTACTTAGACTTATACGCCCGCCAAAACAAGCGCGGCGGCGCTTGGATGGATGTTTGCCGAGACCGGTTACGATACAACAATAAGCTGCAAAAGCCCGTGGCTTATTTAACTTGCAACTTTAATGGCCCAGTAGATGGTAAACCTGCCTTATTTACACACGATGAAGTCACCACTTTATTCCATGAGTTTGGCCATGGTTTGCATCACATGTTGTCTGAAATCGATGTTAGCGGTGTGTCTGGAATTAACGGCGTTGCCTGGGATGCGGTAGAGTTGCCCAGTCAATTCCTAGAAAATTGGTGTTACCAAGAAGAGGCATTAGCCATAATCTCTGGCCATTATGAAACCAAGGAACCTTTGCCAAAAGCGTTATTAGACAATATGTTGGCGGCAAAAAACTTCCAATCGGGCATGATGATGTTGCGCCAACTGGAATTTTCCTTATTTGATTTCCGACTGCACCATGAATTTAGTCATGCCGCCAAAGTGGATGTTCAAGCGTTACTTAATGACGTCCGAGAACAAACTGCTGTGATTAAAGCGCCGGATTTTAATCGCTTCCAGACCAGCTTTTCCCACATATTTGCTGGCGGCTATGCGGCAGGCTATTACAGCTATAAATGGGCTGAAGTTTTATCCGCAGATGCCTTCGCAAAATTCGAAGAAGACGGCATTTTTAACCAAGAGACGGGACAGGCCTTTTTAACCAATATCTTGCAAAAAGGCGGCTCTGAAGAGGCCATGGATTTGTTTGTTGGCTTTAGAGGTCGCGAGCCTCAAATTGATGCTTTATTAAGGCACAGTGGAATTCAAGGCTAATTTTGCAAACCGTTAATAGAGAAAGTTGCCAAGCGGATCATAGTCTCTATGAGCAAAACTGGCATAATGGTTCATTGAACTGAATTCTCAACGACAAAGTAGGAAAGTAAATGCCTAAAGCCAGTGTTGATTGTTGCTCGCAACCGGGGCTGATGCGCCCGGATCTCGCGCTTGAGAAAATCTTAGCCCATGTATCGGCGGTCACTGATACAGAGCAAGTTGGTCTTGATGACGCAATGGGGCGCATTTTAGCGCAGCCAGTGGTTTCCTTGATTGACTTGCCTCCTTTCGATAATTCGGCAATGGATGGTTACGCTTGTCGTTGGCAAGACTTGCAATCTGGACAACCATTAACTTTGGTAGGAACCTCGTTAGCGGGGCACCCATTTGAGGGAGATACGCCAAAGGGCAGTTGCGTTCGCATTATGACGGGCGGGCAAATTCCTAAGCAATACGATACGGTACAGATGCAAGAGAACGCACAGGCGAATGGCAACAGTGTTGTGTTGCAGCAACCGTATGCACAAGGCGCCCACGTGCGCCCGAAAGGCGAAGAGGCAAGTCAAGGCCAGGTAATTTATCAGCCTGGTGTGCGTATTGGCGCGCCTGAAATGGGTGTGTTGGCCACCGTGGGTGCCGCTAAGGTTACGGTTTACCGTCGATTAACCGTAGCCTTTTTCTCCACCGGTGACGAATTAAAGCCAGTGGGTAGCGAGCTGAACCCCGGCGATATCTATGACTCCAATCGCTACGCCATCAAAGGTCTGTTGAGCCGCTCGTATGTCGACTACATCGACCTCGGGGTCATCAGCGATGATCCGGATAAAATTCGCAGTGCTTTTCTAGAGGCAGCTGAGGTGGCAGACGTTGTCATTACTTCCGGTGGCGTATCGGTGGGCGATGCCGATTTCGTCAAACAGATTCTTGACGAAGTAGGACAAATTAACTTCTGGAAGCTTGCCATAAAACCGGGTAAGCCTTTTGCCTTTGGTCAAATAGGCAAGGCGTTGTTTTGCGGCTTACCTGGTAACCCCGTGTCTTCTATGGTGACTTATTACAAACTGGTTCAACCCATATTGGCGAAGCGTGCAGGTCTGCCAACGCCACCGGTATTGAAGGTGCCAGCCACACTTACCTGTGCCATTCGTAAACGGCCTGGGCGTATGGAATATCAGCGTGGCATATACAGCTACGATGCTCAGGGAAAACTGCAAGTAATGACAACCGGAGCCCAAGGCTCTGGAATGCTGACCTCCATGAGTGTATCAAACTGCTTTATTGTTCTGGATATGGATCAGGGCAACGTTGCTGCAGGTGAAACCGTCACCATTGAACCGTATCAGCAAGTATTGGAGTAATCGACGTGCAAGACGAAATTCTTAGCGATAACGAGCTGGTTCGCTATTCTCGACAAATCTCCATACAAGCCATGGACATTGACGGTCAAGAGGCGTTAAAGCAAGCTCGGGTAGCCATTGTGGGGTTAGGAGGGCTTGGCTGTCCCGCAGCCCAATATCTAGCGGTCGCCGGCGTAGGCCAATTAACTTTGGTCGATTTTGACACAGTAGAGGTTTCTAATCTGCAACGTCAAGTATTGCACCATGATGCTCGAGTGGGTATGGCGAAAGTCGAATCGGCGCGACAATCACTGCAGACCTTAAATCCGCTTATTGAGATTCAAGCCATTAATCAACAATTGGATGACGCCGGCTTTACAACGCTGGTTGCTGAGCACGATTTGGTTGTGGATTGCACCGATAACGTGAGCGTTCGAGAAACGCTAAACCGACTGTGCTTCGACGCCAAAAAACCTTTGGTTTCTGCGGCCGCCATTCGAATGGAAGGCTTAATCACTGTGTTTGATTACAGCGAAGGAAGCCCTTGCTATCAGTGCTTTAGCTCTTTGTTTGGTGAGCAACATCTAACGTGTGTGGAGTCAGGAATCTTGGCGCCCGTTGTGGGAACCATCGGTTGTCTTCAAGCATTGGAAACCATCAAGCTGATAACCAAAATGGGCACCAGTTTGGCTGGGCGAGTGATTATGCTTGATGCCATGACCATGCAGTTCAACGAGTTTAAGCTGTCGCCGCAAGCCAATTGTCCGGTATGCTCAAACCGCTAAAGGCTTGGCCACTTCGGTGGCTCGTCTAACCAAAGCTGCATTTGCTGTTTGATGGTGTCTAAAGCAAACAGCGATTGGTCATTCGTCACTTCAATTGGCGCCACCACCCGAAATGGCTGGTTGTGGTAGCTAAAACTCAGTTGCCAGGCGTGTAAATAACCTCGGTCGTGCGACGCTTTGCCATAAAGGCTATCACCAACGATGGCGCACCCTAAGCTTTTCATCATGACTCGAAGTTGATGCGTCTTTCCAGTATGGGGTTTAAGTAGGTAACAGCGCAGTTTTGGCGCCACGCTTTGGCTGAAAAATTGAGTAACAGCAGGGTTTTGCTTGCCAGTGGTGAGTTTCCATTGGCTGCGCCGAGCTTTTACCATATCGCCTTGAATGAGTCCCTGTTTTTTCTTTGGCTTACCCATTGCAAGTGCAATATAAATTTTGCTCGTGGATTGTTCTGCGAACTGACTTGCCAAATGAGCTGCTGCCTCCGAACTCTTTGCAATTAACAGTACCCCTGAGGTCATGGTGTCGAGGCGATGGACCGGATACAAAGCGCAATTCAGTTGTTGAGAAAGCTGGGCGACTACGCCGGCGTTGCCATCTTGACTGTGAAAATGAACATTGGCGGGTTTGTTGATAACCACAAAATCGGTGTGATCCAGCAGTACGGTGAGCATGCTTAATCGTCGCGAGTGAGTTCGCGGGATTTGAGCCACGATGGCTCAGCCACTATGCCGATGCGCTGGCCGGGTTTAAACTCTGGCAATAAATCCGGAATGGTATCCAAGCATAGCTTGCCGGTTTCAGGATCAAACTCAGTAACTACCGCGGAAGCTCGACGTTTAGGCAAGGTTTCTGCAAGCTGCTCTCGACTACCAATGGCTTTAATGCGCCCGCCTTCTAGTAAGATTAACGGATCACAAAGCGTAAGCGTTTCGGAAACCGAATGACTAATAAAGAGCATAGGTATGAGCTCGCTCACTTGGTTTAAAAAGGCGACGAGGTGTTGCCTTGAGTCGTGATCGAGCGCAGCTAATGGCTCATCTAACAGCAGCAATTTAGGAGAGCCAAGCAGCGCCCTAGCAATGGCGACTCGCTGCCGTTGTCCGGCGGATAATCCTTCTGCAGACTGGGTTAATAAGGGTTCGATGCCACATCCTTGAACCACATCCTGATACGAAATTAATGGCTCTTTGCGTTGACTGATTTTAATGGCCAAGCTCAGATTTTGCTCTACCGTTAGGTGGTTAAATAAACGACTGTCTTGAAAAACGAATCCGATATTACGATGCTCGGCTTCTACAAAGACCTTCTTTTGACTGTCTTCTAATGTGTTGCCATCAAGTTTGATCAGGCTGAGTTGATTCGGAGCGCTTTGATTTAAGCCTGCAATGGCTCGAAAAAGGCTGGTTTTACCGGCACCGGAGGTGCCAAATACGCCAATAATCCCTCGCAGCTTAATACATAGTTGCAGCTCTATCCGGAACTGACCAAAATATTGATCTAGGTGTACAGTCAGCTGCATTACCAAAACCTCGTTTGCTGATGTTTGCCTTGGCTGCGGTTAAGGTAGCCGTATATAAACAAGAGTAAGACCATGCTAAACACCATTAAGCCACCGGCCATGATGTGGGCCTGCTGATACTCTAACGCCTCAACGTGTTCAAATAAGGCGATGGAAATAACCTGGGTTTCGCCGGGAATGTTACCACCAATCATCAACACCACACCGAACTCGCCCATGGTATGGGCAAACCCTAACGTCGCTGCCAGCATAAAGCTGCGCTTAGTCATGGGGACCACTATGTATCGAAACCGTTGCAAGCGGCTCATGCCCATGGTTGCGCCGGCTTCTAATTCTTTTACGCCCAGAGTGGCAAAGCCGGACTGTAAAGGCTGAACCACAAAGGGCAACGAGTAAATCATTGAGCCAATAACCAGGCCCGTGAAAGAAAACGCAAGAGATTGACCGCTAATGTCTTGCCACAGGGCGCCGGGGAAATATTGTGGAGAAAAGGCTAACAACAAATAAAAACCTAAAACGGTGGGAGGCAGAACTAAAGGCAAGGCCACCAGTGCCTCAGCGATGGTTCTATAACGATTTTTACTGTGGGCCAACCACCAAGCAATGGGCGGGCTAACTAAAAGCAGCAGCACGGTCGTGACCAATGCCAATTTTACCGTGATGTAGAGTGCTTGAAAGTCAGCGGACATTAATTGCCCTCCGGTAATCGGTAGCCTGCAGCGATGACTGTGGCCTTATTTTGCTGAACAAAGTGTGCAAATTGGGTCGCAAGCGCTAATTGATTGCTGCGCTTAAGAACGACAGCCTGTTGCTCAATCGGATGGTAATATTGCTGGGGAATCACATAGTAATGCTCACGTACACCGGCTGCTGTAAGTTGCGAAAGAGAAACAAACCCAAGCTCAACGTTGCCGCTGTCCACATATTGATACGCCTGAACTATATTATTTCCTTTCACTAAACGACGCTGATATTGCTGAAACAAGCCGAGCTTGGTCAGAACTTGCGCCGCAGCTTCTCCGTAAGGCGCTGTTTTAGGGTTAGCAATGGATACCTTTTTAGACCAATCGGTTAAAAGGGCTAAACTCGGTTCCTGTTGCGGTTGCCACAGGGTTAAGATTCCAATAGCGTAGGTAAAACGGCTATTCGGTTCGATTAATTGGCGTTGTTCGAGCAGCTGCGGCCGCTCAGCATCTGCGGCGAAAAACAGGTCGTAAGGAGCGCCATGCAATATTTGAGTATACAAGCCCCCCGTTGATCCGGTAGCTACCGTAACTTGGTGGCCCGTGTCGGCCTCAAATTGAGCAACCAGCTCGTCCATGGTGTGCTTAAAATTGGCTGCTACGGCGATTGTGAGCTTCTCTGCGTGAGCGCTGGTGGTTAGGCTAAACAGTAACGCTAAAGCGGCCAGCGGTTTAGCTAACTTTGCCATTACTCCTGCCACATTTCGGCCCTTTGTTGGTCAGCGTCTTTTGCTTCAACCCAGTGCTTTTCATGTTCGCTGCCTTCAAGCTTCCAAAACGGGGCGCGAGTTTTTAGAAAGTCAATAAGGTACTCACAAGCATCGAACGCAGCACCACGATGGGCGCTACTGACACCAATATAAACAATTTGATCCCCAAGCTCTAACGGTCCCACGCGGTGAATGATGGTTACATCCAGCAATGGCCAGCGTTCTCTGGCCTCGGTCTCAATTTGTTGCAGTACCGCTTCAGTCATACCCGGGTAGTGTTCAAGGGTTAGCGTAGAGACAGGCTTGCCATCGTTCATATCACGTACCTTGCCTACGAAGGTTACGATAGCGCCAGCACTGTTGTTGCCCGAAAGTTGATTGTATTCGGCAGTAATATCGAAGTCTTGGATCTGAACACGGATCATATTAACCTCCGGTCACCGGCGGGAAGAAAGCCACTTCGTCACCATCTGCAACCGGGCTCTGCCAATTGCTAATCGCTTGATTTACTGCCACGAGCAACTGATCGTTAGCGAGAACTAGTTGCCATTTTTCACTTTGGCTCGCCAAGTGTTGGCGCAGGTCTTCCGTGGTGCTTACTTGGCTAGCGTCCACTTCGACGCTGGCTTGCCCTAAACGCTCACGAACTTGCGCAAAAAATAAAACCTTAATCATGTTACACCTTAAAGTGGCCGGATTTTCCGCCACGTTTTTCTAATAATCGAACCGGACCAATCACCATATCTTTTTGAACGGCCTTACACATGTCGTAGATGGTAAGCGCCGCTACTGATGCAGCAGTTAAGGCTTCCATTTCAACACCGGTCTTGCCCGATAGCTTGCATAGGCTTTCAATGCGAACTGAGTTGTTTTCTACGTCTGGATATAAATCCACTTCAACTTTAGTCAACATCAACGGATGACATAAGGGAATTAAATCCGATGTTTTCTTGGCGGCCTGAATACCTGCGATGCGAGCGGTTGCGAACACATCACCTTTATGATGGCTGCCTTCCATTATCATGGCTAAGGTTTGCGCCGACATGGTAATGGACGCTTCGGCGATGGCTACTCGTTCGGTTACCGACTTTTCGGTAACGTCAACCATGTGTGCATTGCCGTCGGCATTTAAATGGGTAAATGCTTGTTCCATTATTCCGCTACCGTTTTCAGATGAGTGACAAAGTTGCATGGTTTGTGGGTGGAGTCGAGCTGCTCAACCAGAATCTTGTTCCAGCCAGTGCGGCAGGCACCGGTTGACCCAGGCAGACAGAATACTGCAGTGCCGTTGGCCATTCCGCCGATGGCTCGGGATTGAACCGTAGAAGTGCCTAATTCGGTGAAGGTAATGTGGCGGAACAGTTCGCCAAAACCTTCAATTTGCTTGTCGAATAAAGGGGCGACAGCTTCAGGAGTGCTGTCTCTAAGGGTGAAACCAGTACCGCCGGTAGTGATTACTACTTGAATGTTGTTGGACGCTATCCATTGAGACAGTACCGCACGAATATCGTACTTGTCGTCTTTTATGATTTTACGATCAGCGAGCTTATGTCCCGCCGCCTGTAATGAGTCCACCAAAAACTGGCCGGATTTGTCGGTTTCTAGGGTACGGGTGTCCGATAGAGTAAGTACGGCAATGTTTAACGGTACAAAATTGGCTTGAGATAAATGAGCCATCAGTCGTCCTTATGGTTTCTGGTAAGGTGCAGTTGTTCCTGCACAGAACGTGTCAATTATAAGTATAGAGAAATCAAATTCTGCTAATTAGATCCCATTTACTAACCGCCGATAGAGGCAAGATGCTGGCGAACGCCAGTCACACCTGAGTGCAAGTCATGGGTTGCTTTCTTAGTTTGCAAAGCATTTTCGAGACGTTGAATCAACTGTGGCTGCTGCAAATCGTCTTGCAGTAAATCCCGTAAATCGATCCCGTGCTCGGTAAATAAGCATAAATGCAGTTGCCCCTTAGCCGACACTCTTAGTCGATTACAGGTGGCACAAAAATCATCAGAGTAGGGCATAATTAGGCCGATACGGCCTTGGTATTCTGGATGTGAGTAGTTGTCCGCGGGCCCTGCGGTTTTTTCTCTTGGATCTAACGTCCAACCAAGTTCTAATAATTGCTGTTTGAGAACGTCACCACTGATGTGGTGTTTTTCAAAGTAGCTTTTGCCCAATCCCGTTTCCATGAGCTCAATAAAGCGAATATCAATGGGTCGCCTCTTTATCCAATTAATAAAGTGAGGCAACTGATCGTGATTCAGATCTTTCAGTAATACGGCGTTGAGCTTGATGCGCTCAAAACCGGCAGCAAGGGCGGCATCGATTCCTTGAATAATGGAATCTAATTTGTTTTCACCAGTGATTTGGTAAAACTGTCGCGGATCTAAACTGTCCACCGAAATATTTATTTGGGTTAACCCTGCATCACGCCATTGTTGTGCATTCTGGCTCAAACGATAGCCGTTTGTGGTTGTCGCTACCGTTTTAATACCCGGCGTTGCGGCGGCCGCTTTAACGATATCAAGGAAGTCTCTGCGCATGGTTGGCTCGCCACCCGTGATACGAATTTTTTCCGTACCTAGGCTGGCAAAGGCGGTCATCACCCGCTGCAATTCGTCAAAGCTGAGGAATTTTGACTTACCTTCTGGCCGGTAGCCATCAGGTAGGCAGTAGCTGCAACGAAAGTTGCATACGTCGGTAATGGATAACCGAAGATAATGGAATCGACGACCAAAGCCATCTTGTAGTTGTTGCGACATGTTCACCTTTCCAATTTATCCGGGAGGAAAGACCATTTCTTGTCTATCCCTGGTGGCTAGTTGCCACGGCCTGCGAACCGTATCGAGTCGACTTAGGTGGGCAGGCTCGGAGAGCTGTCATAGTTTCATTATAGCGAAATGCTAAATTAGAACCAGCGGTAATTGTTTTGATTTTTGATACGTCCCACAGTTCCAAACCGTTTAAACGGTTTTTCAGTTTTGACGTTGTTTGTCGTCGGCGCTTGTTGCTTTAGTGTAACAATCAGCGAAATCAGGTATGGTATAGCGACAAAAATAGAACACCTGTAAAAGCAGGGTATAAAAGAGGTAGAAGGTCATGGAAAGGGAATCGATGGAGTTTGATGTTGTTGTTGTCGGAGCAGGTCCTTCCGGCTTATCAACTGCGATTCGGTTAATGCAATTAGCCCAACAACAAAAAACAGAACTGTCCGTTTGTGTTGTTGAAAAAGGCTCTGAGGTTGGGGCTCACATTTTATCCGGGGCTGTATTCGAAACCAAAGCGCTGGATGAGCTCATTCCCAACTGGCAGGAGCTATCGGCCCCGATAACGACTCAAGTTACTCGCGATGAAATCTATTTGCTCAACTCTCAAACCAACGCCACCAAATTTAGTAATAGCCTGGTTCCAAAAACCATGCATAACCACGGTAATTACATTGTTAGTTTAGGTAACGTTTGTCGCTGGCTAGCGGAGCAAGCTGAAGCCCTTGGTGTCGAAATCTTTCCGGGGTTTACCGCCAGCGAGCTGCTGTTAGATGAGCACGGCCATGTTCGCGGCATTCTAACCGGCGATATGGGCATCGCCGCTGATGGCACTGAAAAAGACGGATTCATGGCTGGAATGGAATTACTGGCAAAACAAACGGTATTTGCAGAAGGCTGTCGAGGCCATCTTGGCAAGCAATTAATCGCCCAATTTGAACTCGATAAAGGAAAAATGCCGCAGCACTATGGTCTGGGATTCAAAGAGATTTGGAGCATTGATAGCGCTCACCACGAATTGGGTAAGGTCGTTCATACCGGCGGTTGGCCACTGGAAGGTGAAGCATCTGGTGGAGGCTATTTGTATCACATTGAAAACAATCAAGTTGTGATGGGCTTAATCGTAGATCTAAATTATCGCAATCCTCATGTCAGCCCTTATGATGAGTTTCAACGCTTTAAAAGCCACGCTTTGATAAAATCCGTGCTAGAGGGCGGCGAGCGACTCAGTTACGGCGCTCGTGCTATCGCAAAAGGCGGCTTGAGCTCCTTGCCTCAATTGCAGTTCCCAGGTGGTGTCTTAGTGGGTTGTAATGCCGGCACGCTAAACTTCTCGAAAATTAAAGGCAGCCACACGGCCATGAAAAGTGGCATGATTGCAGCGGAAAGTATTTTTAAGACCTTGCAAGATAGCCAGTCACCCCTCGACTACCAGCAAGCGTTCGAAAGCAGTTGGTTGTTTGATGAATTGTATCGCTCACGAAATTTTGGTGCCGCTTTACATAAATTTGGAACCAAACTTGGCGGTGCGTTCAATTACGTGGAACAAAACTGGTTTGGCGGCAAGTTACCCTTAACCTTAAAGGATGACTCGGCGGATCACGCGAACATGCTCACCGCTTCTGAAGCTCAGCCCATTAACTACCCAAAGTACGATGGCAAAGTGAGTTTCGATAAGCTATCGTCGGTGTACTTAACCAACGCCTATCACGAAGAAGATCAGCCTAATCATCTAAAACTCGCGGACAACGAAATACCCATTGTCGTCAATTTGGCGAAATTCGATGAGCCAGCGCAACGGTATTGCCCTGCGGGGGTTTACGAAATTGTTGAAAACAACGGTGAGTCTCAACTGGTCATTAACAGTCAAAATTGCATTCACTGCAAAACCTGTGACATTAAGGATCCAAGTCAGAACATTACTTGGGTAACGCCTGAGGGAGGAAGCGGCCCCAACTACAGCAATATGTAGTAACGGACCTAACTGGCGATGAAGGGGTTTTCGAACCCCTTCATGTCATTTAGCTGCTGTTGCAGCAATTGATAAGAGCCGCGAAACTTCACTTGTTGCCAGTACCGATTCAGTTGATGCATGTGACTAAAAGGGTACACGCTGCATGCTAAACTCAGCGCTGGTATGAGGGTACAATCGGCCAAGCTGAAGCCATCTGCAACCGACCAATAATTAGCTTCAAATCTGTTCTCTAAAACGCTAAGGCAGGAATTGATGGCGTGTTCGCACTGCTGAATGGTGCTGCGGTTTTGCTGTGGCAATTTGAGTTGATGCTGTCGTTTTAGCTCCAGCAATGGCTCATACAAATGTTGCTGGATGATGCTGTCAAGGTAGCGCACTTCTCTAGCAAGGTTAGGCTCGTGAGGAATTAATTGACTGCCTTGCTGCAACTCTTCATCTAAAAACTCAATAATAATGGTCGCTTGAGCCACCACAGTGTTTGGTTTTAATTGCAATAATGGAACGCTGGCAAAGGGATCGATTTGAGCAAGAAAACGCATGTCGCTTGGGTCGTGAATATCAACAGCTTGGCTGTCAAATTGAGCGAGCTTTTCATACAAAGCTATCAGCACTTTTTGCGAGTGCATGTCCTCGGGGCAAAACAGCAGTTGCATAGGGTTATCCTCTCCATTCCTCCTCATCATAGACTATTTTTCGACGAGCTGTCGCGTCAATTACTCGCGCCTGCTTTACCTTTACGTAAACTTCCGTTAGTGTGATGCGTATCAAAAAAATAATGAAAATACAGACTCAGAGGTATTGGTTTGAGCGTACTCAACAGTCAGGTGCGACCTAGCTCGCCAGAATTTCAAGAAAAACAAGAGCATATGCAATTAGTGGTGAATCAATTGAAAGCTACGGTTGCTCAAATTTGTCAAGGGGGTGGTGAAGCCGCCCAAGCGAGACATCTAAGCAAAGGTAAGCTGTTACCCCGACAGCGATTAGCGGAGCTCATTGATCCCGGCTCGCCGTTTTTAGAAATCGGTCAATTTGCCGCTCACGAGGTTTATGATGAAGCGGTGCCCGCCGCCGGTGTCATCGCCGGTATTGGTCGTGTGAGCGGTGTTGAATGCATGATTGTGGTCAATGATGCCACGGTAAAAGGCGGTACCTATTATCCATTGACGGTAAAAAAACATCTTAGAGCTCAAGAAATTGCACAGAAATGCCATTTACCCTGTATTTACTTAGTGGATTCTGGTGGTGCAAACTTACCGAGACAGGATGAGGTTTTTCCTGACAAAGACCACTTTGGCCGTATCTTCTTCAATCAGGCGCGCATGTCTGCGATGGGCATCCCCCAAATAGCTGTGGTTATGGGCCTTTGTACCGCTGGTGGGGCTTATGTTCCGGCCATGTGCGATGAATCGATTATCGTTAAAGAGCAGGGCTGTATTTTTCTAGCAGGACCTCCTTTAGTAAAAGCGGCGACCGGTGAAGAGGTCTCCGCCGAAGCGTTAGGCGGTGCTGACGTGCATACGAAAATATCAGGGGTTGCAGATCATTATGCCGATAACGACGAACACGCGCTGCACATTGCCCGCCGTTGCATTGCTCGACTGAATAAGAGCAAGCAACCCAATATCCCAGTAATTCCGAGCAAAGAGCCTAAGTTTGATGCGCAGGAGTTGTATGGGATTGTTGGTACCGATTTGAAAAAGCCTTTTGACGTTAAGGAAGTTATCGCTCGCATCGTTGATGATTCTCAGTTCGATGAATTCAAACAACACTACGGCACTACGTTAGTAACCGGGTTCGCAAATTTACACGGATACCCCATCGGTATCGTCGCTAATAACGGCATTTTATTCTCCGAAAGCGCTCAAAAAGGCGCGCACTTTATAGAGCTGTGCTGCCAACGCAATATTCCATTGTTATTTTTGCAAAACATCACTGGATTTATGGTCGGACAAAAATACGAGCATGAGGGCATCGCCAAGCACGGAGCTAAAATGGTAACGGCAGTGGCGTGCGCTAAAGTGCCTAAGTTCACTGTCATCATTGGTGGCAGTTATGGAGCAGGAAACTATGGAATGTGCGGTCGAGCGTACGACCCAACCATGATGTGGATGTGGCCTAACGCCCGCGTTTCCGTTATGGGAGGCGAGCAAGCCGCCAATGTGTTAGCTCAGGTTAAGGCCGATGGTTATGCTCGCAAAGGCATTGAATGGACCTTGGAAGAGCAACAGGCTTTCAAAAAAACCATCATCGAACAGTATGAAAAAGAAGGTCACCCATATTATGCCAGCGCTCGGCTTTGGGATGACGGCGTTATCGATCCGGCTCAGACGAGAAGCGTTGTTGGCTTGGCGCTATCGGCAGCTTTGAATGCGCCGATTGAAGACACTCAATTTGGCGTATTTAGGATGTAATCATGGCTTATAAAGATATTGAAGTTTGCTGGCGTGACGATAACCTAGTTGAGCTTGTACTCTCCAAGCAAGCGACCCACAACGCGTTTGATGCAAACACCATTTCTGAATTGCTTGAGGCGTTAAATGACGTTCAAGTTCAAACCTGTAAGGCACTGGTTTTGCGCGCTAAAGGCAAATGTTTTAGTTCTGGCGCCGACTTAAATTGGATGCGAAGCCAAGCCGCGATGAGTCAATCTGAGAACTTGGCGGATTCGATGCAACTCGCTCAATTGATGAAAGCGCTGGACCGCTTTCCTAGACCAACTTTGGCCTTAGTTCAAGGACCTGCCTACGGTGGTGCGTTAGGTTTGATAGCATGTTGCGATGTCGCGATTGCGAA
This sequence comes from Paraferrimonas haliotis, assembly GCF_002282895.1. GTDB lineage: Bacteria > Pseudomonadota > Gammaproteobacteria > Enterobacterales > Shewanellaceae > Paraferrimonas > Paraferrimonas haliotis. Next base: position 97,557 of record NZ_NRRB01000007.1, on the reverse strand, counting down.
TTCTCAAGCCAAATTCTGCCTTAGCGAAGTCAAACTAGGCATTGTTCCGGCGGTTATTAGTCCTTATGTGGTGCGCGCTATGGGAATGCGAGCTGCGCGGCGCTATATGCTAACAGCAGAGCTGTTCGACGCCCAAATGGCTTTAGAGCTGGGGTTGGTTCACCTGATTGATGACGACTTAGAGCAAGCAGCCAAGCCTTTTATAAATGCGTTTATTAACAACGGCCCTCAGGCCATGCACACCACTAAGCTTCTGCTGCAAGACGTAGAAACCAAGCCGCTCGACGATAGGCTAATTTTGCGTACCGCCGAAACCATAGCCCGTGCGCGAGTATCCGCTGAAGGTCAAATGGGCTTAAATGCATTTTTTGAGCGTCGCCAAGCTAACTGGGGTGAACTCACCTCTAACAAGGAGTGTTAGCATGTTTTCTAAGATATTGATTGCCAACCGCGGAGAGATTGCCTGTCGGGTCATTAAAACGGCTAACGCTATGGGAATTGCAACGGTAGCCGTATTCTCGGAGGCGGACCGAAGCGCCAAGCATGTAGCCATGGCCGATGAAGCCTTTTGCATAGGCCCAGCCCCTAGCAGTGAATCGTATTTGCAATATCAAACCATTATTGACTGCGCACAGCGCTGCGGCGTTGAAGCCATTCATCCCGGCTATGGCTTTTTATCGGAGCATGCAGGGTTTGCGCGGGCCTGCGAACAAGCGGGTATACAATTTATTGGCCCCAGTGCTAAATCCATAGAATTAATGGGCAGTAAGTCGGCGGCGAAAGCGATTATGGCCGATGCCGGCGTTCCTTTGGTTCCGGGATACCATGGTGCTGATCAAAGCGATGATGTTTTGCTTGAGCAAGCAACGGGTATTGGTTACCCATTAATGGTTAAGGCCGCTTTAGGAGGCGGCGGTAAAGGCATGCGGCTGGTCAATGATGCGGCTCAGTTAAGCGATGGCATCAGTGCCGCACGACGAGAAGCGATGCAAAGCTTTGGTGACGATACCTTATTGCTGGAAGCCTTCATTAAGCAGCCTCGACACGTTGAGGTGCAAGTATTTGCGGATAATTTTGGTAATGCCGTCTATTTAGGCGATCGAGACTGCTCTATTCAGCGCAGGCATCAAAAGGTGGTCGAGGAAGCCCCTGCGCCGGGACTATCAGCAGAACTGCGCAAGGCCATGGGCGAAGCCGCGGTTAAAGCTGCGTTAGCCATTGACTACCGGGGTGCGGGAACGGTGGAGTTTCTGCTGGACAGTCGGGGTGAATTCTATTTCATGGAAATGAATACGCGCTTGCAGGTGGAGCATCCGGTCACCGAAATGACTTCCGGCCAAGATTTAGTAGAGTGGCAATTGAGAGTCGCCAATGGACAGACTCTGCCGCTGCAACAATCGCAAATTCGCTGTAACGGCCACGCTATTGAAGTTCGAGTATACGCTGAAGATCCAAAGCATGAGTTTCTCCCTTGCACTGGAACCATCGAGCTTCTTGTAGAGCCTACCACCAGTGAGCATGTTCGCCTGGATACCGGTGTTCGACAAGGGGATGAAATCAGTCGATTTTACGATCCTATGATTGCCAAATTAATTACCAGCGGTGCCGACAGGCCCCAAGCTCTGGCTCGTATGCGTCAAGCGTTGCAGCAATATCGAATTGGTGGCTTGGCAAATAACCTGAGCTTTCTAGCTGAAATTATTGAGCATCCGAGCTTTGCAGAGGTAGAGCTGACCACCGCCTTTATCGAAGAGCACGGTCTGCCAACGCTTGCCGGCTGCGCTATTGCGAATCAAAGCTTAGGGCTACCATTGGCGGCGTTATATTTTTCGTTAAAGCAGCAACAACAAACGAGAGCGATGAGTGCGCAAGGACAGGATTCGGACTCTCCTTGGTCAGGTTTGACGGGTTGGCAGCTTAACGATGCCGCGACTCAGTGGTTAACCGTAGTGGATAGTGATAACAAGACGCATAGGTTGCAACTCACTCAAAGGGACGATGGATGGCAGTTAGTGCTTGAAGACGGCGTTGTACAGGTAACGGGCTCCCTTAAGCAACATCAGTTACAGGGTGAAATCGACGGCTTCCAAGTAAAAGCAGATGCTTTTTATAAGAACGGCCAATTGCAGCTGTTTGTTGGCAACCAGACGTTCACCTTCTGCGAACCCAATCGGGACGCGCTAGGAGGTGATGACGGCTTCGATGAACACCTTAACGCCCCGATGAACGGAACCATTGTCACCTTGCTGAGCGCTCCAGGAGAACGGGTTGCCGCCGGTGATGGTTTAGTCATTATGGAAGCGATGAAGATGGAATATACGATAACTGCGGCACGAGAGGGCGTGGTGAATGCGTACTATTGCAATGTCGGCGATATGGTAAACGATGGCACCCAATTGGTTGCTGTTGATTATGAGCAGGAGAGTGAGTCGTGACCAATAACGAGGTACGCATAGTTGAGGTTGGCGCGCGAGATGGACTGCAAAATGAAGTGCCGGTTCCGCTAGCGGCCAAACAAGAGCTTGTGGAGTCTTTAGTTGATGCCGGAATAAAAAACATTGAAGTGGGCAGTTTTGTTTCACCTAAGTGGGTTCCGCAAATGGCGGACAGTGGCGCACTGTTTCAACAGTTATGTCGGGTTGACGGGGTTGACTACATGGCGCTCACTCCTAATTTAAAGGGGTTACAAGCAGCCATTGATGCCAAAGCGTCGGAAGTGGCCATTTTTGCCTCCGCGTCAGAGAGCTTTTCACAAAAAAACATCAACTGCAGCATCGATGAATCCATTCAGAGGTTCAGCGAGGTAATGGCTTTAGCTAAGCAGCACAATTTACCCGTTCGAGGATACGTATCTTGTGTCTTGGGCTGCCCTTACGAAGGTGAGGTCGAGCTGGAAGCTGTGGCTCGAGTTGCGGCGCAGCTATATCAGCTAGGCTGCTATCAAATATCGCTTGGAGACACCATAGGCGTGGGTACTCCGGACAAGGCGGCCGCCATGGTAAGCGCGGTTGCCAAGCAGGTGCCGGTAGAGGCGCTTGCGTTGCACTTTCACGATACCTATGGACAAGCCCTTGCCAATATCAATGCCTGTTTGCCTTTGGGCATACGCTGCTTTGACTCAGCGGTCGCCGGGTTAGGTGGGTGTCCATACGCGGCGGGCGCCAGTGGCAACCTTGCTACCGAAGACTTGCTTTACATGTTGCACGGACAGGGCTACCAAACCGGCATCGATTTGTTGGCGGTGGCGAAAGCTGGTGACAGCATTTGTAAAACGTTAGGCCGCTCAAATGGCTCCAAAGTCGCCCAAGCAGTGTTGGCTAAGACGAACAAATAACAACAAAAAATAGGAAATGATAATGGCCGGTTTAAATAAAGTGGTGAACAATTATCAGGAAGCATTGGCAGGACTCAGCAGTGACATGACTATCATGGTTGGCGGGTTTGGGTTATGCGGTATTCCTGAAGGGCTTATTAACACCATGACGCAAATGCCCATTAAAGGGTTAACCGCAATCTCAAATAATGCGGGCGTTGATGATTTCGGATTGGGGCTATTGCTTCAAAATCGACAAATTAAAACCATGATTGCATCCTACGTCGGCGAAAATGCCGAATTTGAGCGACAAATGCTATCCGGTGAGCTGGAAGTGATTTTGACGCCTCAAGGAACACTTGCTGAGAAAATTCGAGCGGGTGGCGCGGGTATTCCCGCATTTTTCACAGCAACCGGCTTTGGTACTCCGGTTGCTGAGGGTAAAGAGACTCGCACAATTGATGGTCGTAACTATGTACTCGAACCTTCGCTTAGCGCGGATTTTGCCTTAGTAAAGGCTTGGAAAGCCGATACCATGGGTAATCTAGTATTTCGTCATACCGCTGCCAATTTTAACCCCATGATGGCAACAGCAGGAAAAGTCACTGTGGTGGAAGTGGAAGAAATTGTCGCTGCGGGTGAGTTGGATCCAAACCACATTCATACGCCTGGTATTTACGTTGACCGAGTGATCCAAGGTCAGTTTGAAAAACGCATTGAGCAACGCACGATTAAGGCAGGGTAACAGACATGGCATTATCAAGAGAACAGTTGGCGCAACGGGTGGCGCAGGAGCTGCAAGACGGTTACTACGTAAATCTGGGCATTGGTATTCCAACACTGGTGGCCAACTACATTCCAGAGGGAATGGAAGTGATGCTGCAGTCTGAAAATGGTTTGCTTGGCATGGGTGAATTTCCGACAGAGGAAACGTTAGACCCGGACTTAATCAATGCAGGCAAGCAAACGGTAACGGCAGTTACGGGGGCCTCATTCTTTTCAAGCGCAGAGAGTTTCGCCATGATCCGCGGAGGTCACGTTGACCTTACCGTGTTAGGTGCGTTTGAAGTGGATGTACAGGGCAATATTGCCTCGTGGATGATACCTGGAAAGCTCATTAAAGGCATGGGCGGTGCAATGGATCTGGTTGCTGGTGCAGATAACATCATTGTCACCATGATGCATGCGGATAAAAAGGGTAACTCAAAAATACTGCCGCAGTGTACTTTGCCTCTAACCGGTGCAGGCTGTATTAAGAAAGTGGTTACTGACCTAGCTTATCTTGAAATTAAAGAAGGGGCGTTTCATTTAGTGGAGCGAGCGCCGGGTGTGAGTGTTGAAGAAATCATCGCGAAAACAGAAGCGCAACTCGTAGTACCTGATCATGTGCCGGAAATGGCTTTCTAGAGGTTGATAAGGTATAAAAAAACCGCCATTAAGCTGGGCTCAATGGCGGTTTTTTAGTGCGTATTTAAGTTACCAAATACGGACTCGTTCTTCTTCTGGAAGATAAAGCTTGTCGCCCGGTTTCACATCAAATGCTTTATACCAAGCATCGTGATTTCGAGGGGCTAAAGCGCGGTAGCGGCCAGGTGCATGAGTACCCGCACGAAGCTGATTTAGCATGCTTTGCTCGGTGCGCTTTTCTTTCCATACTTGAGCCCAAGCAAGGAAGAAGCGTTGGTCACCGGTTAAACCATCGATAATTGGCGCTTCTTTCCCGTTAAGGCTTAGTTGGTAGGCATGGTAGGCCATGGCAATACCACCTACATCGCCAATGTTCTCACCTAAACTATTGCGGCCGTTAACGAAGTTGCCCGGAATAGGCTCGTACTTACTGTATTGTGCGGCTAACGCGTCGGCTTTTGCTTCAAAAGCAGCTCTGTCATCATCGGTCCACCAATTGCGTTGAATACCGTTGGCGTCAGACTTAGAGCCTTGATCATCAAAGCCATGTCCCATCTCATGACCGATTACAGCACCAATGCCACCATAGTTCACTGCCGGATCGGCATTAGGATCGAAAAACGGCGGTTGTAAAATGGCGGCTGGAAATACGATTTCATTAAAGGAGCTATTGTAATAAGCATTCACTCGTTGCGGTGTCATGCCCCAACGATTGCGGTCGGTTTTCTGTAACTCTTTAGCCACACTGTCTGCCATGAAGAATTGACGCATGTTTTGAACATTACCGAGTAAGTCCTTGTTGGTCAGCTCTAAGCCATCAAACGATTGCCAAACATCCGGGTAGCCAATTTTAGGGTTAAAGGCGGCAAGCTTAGCTTGAGCATTCACCTTAGTCTCAGCACTCATCCAGTCTAAGCCATCGATGCGTTCGCCCAAAGCTTTACGTAAATTCTCAACCAACTCCGCCATCTGCTTCTTCGAGGACTCTGGGAAGTAACGGTTGACGTATACTTTGCCTATGGCGAAGCCTAGAGATTGAGTGCCTGACATTTCAGCCACAGCACGTTTCCAGCGAGGCTGAGGCTGTTCTTGACCACTTAAGGTTTTGCCGTAGAAGTCGAAGTTCGCCTGATAGACATCTTCCGCTAAATAACCCGCGTTACCACTGATGGTGTGATAGGTTAGGTAAGCTTTCCAAGTATCTAATGACTCGTTGTTCACTAAACCGATCATGGCATTAATTGGCTCAGGTTGGGTCATGTTAAGCTGAGGGACCTTGTAACCGGTTTGAGCGAAGAACAAATCCCAATTAAAGTTTGGATATTCGTTAGCTAAATCTTCGCGTTTTATTTGGTTTAAGGTGAGATCGCGGTTACGACGTTTTTCACGAGGCCATTGCGCTTGAGCTATCTTAGTTTCAAGATCCAAAATTGCTTTCGCTTTGGACTCAGCGTCTTTTTCGCCAGCAAAAGCTAACATAGTAGCCATATGGGCAAGATATGCATCTCGAATGCCGGCGAAACGCTCACCTTCTTCTAGATAGTAGGAGCGATCAGGTAAGCCTAGGCCACTTGCGCCGAGGGATAATTCGTATTTATTTGGATCAAGACGGTTGAACCACATACCACCGGCTATTGGCGAGTTGGTACCGGTTAACCAAGCTTGACCAAAAAGTTTGGTTAAATCATCGGTATTATTGGCTTGTTGAATTTGATCAAGCGTCGCTTGGATAGGTTTTAGCCCCAAAGCGTTAATGGTATCCGTATCCATGTAGGATTGATAAAAATCCGCTATCAGCTGCTCTTCGGCATTTAAATCGCTGCGCGAGGCGATATCGTCAATGATTTCTTTAACGCGTTTTTCGCTGCGCTCGCCAAGTGCGGTGAACGCTCCGTAACGGGTTTTATCTGCCGGCATCTCAAAGTTGTCATACCAAGTACCGCTGGCGTACATAAAGAAGTCATCACCCGGCTTAACGGCCAAGTTACGAGCGCTTAAATCTACCCCAAAGCTACCCAACTCTGCTTTTGCTGGGATTGCTGCAGAAACGGTTTCACTGTCGTTAGAAACTTGTTTGTCGGTGCTGCAACCTACTGCGAGCAACGACGCTACTGCAATTGCTAAAAAAGATTTTTTCATTATTTTTTTCTACCTTGCTAAATGTCTGTAACTTTATTCACCAGATTGAAAAATAAGTCAAATATAAAGTTGTTAACAAGGGTTTCAGAGGCAACATCGCCGCTCAAAAATGGTTTGGCGGCGATGATTAATGGGAGGCGCTTATAACTGTGCTTTTAAGCGTTTTAGAGCGGCTTTTACTTTAGCGCTGTTTTCTGGACCCATCCGAATCATTAATTTTTGGGCCGGCGGCAAGGCTTCTAGCTCGGGATCGGCGAACTGATAATTGACGCTCACAGAGGTGAGCTCTATGGCCCCTGTTATGACAGGAGCTGCTAACATTTGTTCGATGGCGTTATCTAAACGCTGATCAAAGCTAACGTCTTGGTACCCCAGTTCTGTAAAGGCTTCGTTGATAAGAGGTTTAAGCTCTATTAAGGCTTGTCCTATTTCTTGCTCATCCAATTGATTGAGAAATTCCGCATAAAAATCATAACGATGATAGCTATCGGGATCCAAGTAAATTCGATTGTTTACCTCAACGGCATTAAAGCTGTCTTTAGGTCCGTTGACGGGGGAAACCTTATGATTAAGCTCGCCTTGGGCTACGTTATCAACAAATACCACAAATTTTCTGAGCACGGCATTGTCGGTCAAGTAGCTATCGAAGGTCATGCCGTCTGCGACAGACTCAATGGTTTCTTTGGTGAACTGATCGCTATCAGATAATGGCGGCAGAGGATTAACCGGCTCAATCGGTTGTGGCTCCACCTCAGGCGCGATTTCTGGCAGCTGCACCGGCTCTTCAATTGTGAGCTCTTCAGGCTCTGTAATATCGGCTTCTACAGGCAAGGGCTCTTGCGGTAGTGTGGTTTCGACTATGATGGGCTCAGGTTCATTTTGAGTGGATTGGTCTTTGCTAAAGTATATGTAAGCCGCAATAGACAGTGCGATTACTGCGATAATCACCACGATTGCGATTTGATTGGCTCCACGGCCGGCAGCTTGTGGTATTAATCGATCTTCTGGGTTGGTTTGCATGAATACTCCTGATTTATGCAACTAAGCTTGGCTGTATATTTGACGATTGCCCAACCATCGTTTGATCAATGGCGCTACTACCTCAGGGTACTCCTGAATTAAGCGTTGCGCCAATTCTTGGGCGTTTGGTATTAGGTCTTGGTCTCGCACCAAGTCGGCCACTTTCATGGTGGCCAATCCGGTTTGCTTGGTTCCAAGCACTTCGCCGGGACCTCTAATCTCTAAATCTTTTTGCGCAATAACAAAACCATCGTTACTGTCTCTTAGAACCCCCAGCCGTTTAGTGGCTGTTTGTGAGAGTGGGGCTTGATATAAGAGTACGCAATGGCTGGCTACTGAGCCTCGCCCCACTCGTCCGCGAAGCTGATGCAGTTGAGCTAAACCTAAGCGTTCTGGGTTTTCAATAATCATTAAACTGGCGTTTGGAACATCAACACCTACTTCTATGACAGTAGTTGCGACTAAAAGGTCCAGCTCTCCCGATTTAAATTTCTCCATAACCTGCTGCTTTTCAGCGGCTTTCATTCGGCCATGGACTAAACCAACGTTAAGCTCTGGCAATGCTTCCATTAAAGCTTGGTGGGTATCTTCGGCGGCTTCGCATGACAACACTTCGGATTCATCGATTAACGTGCACACCCAATACACTTGGCGCTTGTCTTCAAGCGCTACTTGACGGACGCGGTCAATAATTTGCTGGCGCCGAGTATTAGGGATGGCGACGGTGGTTATCGGGGTACGACCGGGAGGAAGCTCATCGATGATTGAGGTATCCAAGTCGGCGTAAGCCGTCATGGCTAGGGTTCTCGGAATCGGTGTTGCGGTCATAATCAGTTGATGAGGTACGTAACCGTGGTTTGCTCCCTTATCGATTAGGCTCAAACGCTGATGGACACCGAAGCGGTGCTGTTCATCGATGATAATAAGCCCCAATTCGTTAAACGTCACTTGTTCTTGAAATATGGCGTGGGTACCGACCACCATTCGAGCATCGCCGCTGGCGATATCGGCAAGCGCTTGATTGCGTTGTTTGGTTTTAAGCTTGCCTGCGAGCCAAGCGATGGAGATGCCCAGCTCATCAAACCATTGTTGAAAGTTAATCGCATGTTGTTCGGCCAACAACTCGGTTGGTGCCATAAGCGCGACCTGCTTGCCTGACCCAATACAGGTAAGTGCTGCGAGTGCCGCTACTAAGGTTTTCCCCGAACCCACGTCACCTTGAACAAGACGCATCATTGGATTGGCTTGTGCAAGGTCGTTATTGATTTCTTTGACCACGCGCTGCTGAGCATTGGTTGGGGTAAAACTGAGTTGTTTTAACAGGCTTTGGCTCAGCTGTTGGTTTTGCGTTAATACCGCCGCTTGGTGGGCACGAGATTTTTGCTTCAGTTGCATCATACTTAAGCTATGAGCCGTTAGCTCCTCAAGTACTAATCGATGCTGAGCCGGATGTGTTCCCGCTTCAAGTTGCTCTAGTGACACGTCTGGTAAAGGTCGGTGCAACAATCGCAGCGCTGCAGCCAAAGATAATGAGTTAGGCCGGTAAGCTTGCGGTAGCCACTCATGCAAATTTTCTTCGGTGAGCAGGGCTAACGCTTGGTCGGTTAGCTTCCTTAAATTGAGTTGCTTTAAGCCTTCTGTAGTAGGGTATACCGGTGTGAGGGTTTCTTCTAATGTGTCGGCGGCAGGCTCTTGTTGTAAGCGATACTCAGGATGAATGATCTCTAAGCTCGACATGCCCCGTCGGATTTCTCCAAACGCGCGGATGGTTAGCCCATTTTTGAGTCCTTCTCTTTGGGCATTTGAAAAATTAAAAAAGCGCAGCGTGATACGCCCAGAAGCGTCGGCGACTTGCACGGTTAACATACGCCGACGGCCATAGCTTAGATTGGAGCCAATGATCTCCCCTTCAATGCTGGTGTAGCTGCCACTGATTAAATCATTAATCGGGGTAATGCGGGTGCGATCTTGATAGCGTAAAGGCAGGTGAAATAACAGGTCTTGGACGCTTTTCACGCCCAACTTTTCGAGTTTCTCAGCTAATTTATTGCCGACCCCTTTGAGTTCGGTTACGGCGACATTATCTAAACTCTGCAAGTAGTTACCACCAAAGCACTGTAAACATATACATATATTAACCAGACTTTGGTGGTATGGCTAGTGGCGCTAAGATTTAAAGCTCATCTTGCCACTTAACTACGGCTTTGCGTTGGCCGTCTACAAGCTCATTGAATCGCTGCTCGAGTACGTGACGCTTAATCTTTAAGGTTGGGGTGAGCACGTCGTTTTCAATTTCCCATTTCTCACTAACCACCACCATGGCATCGAGAATTTCGTGGGATTCTAAGGTTGGATTAACCAAATCCATGGTTTCTTTTAACGAGGCACGAATTGTCTCTCGATCAGCACTTGCAGCAGCATCCGACAATTGAATCAATGCCACCGGATGCGGCAGTCCAGAGCCAATTACACACATTAATTCAATGTTGGTGTTTTGGGCGAGTTTACGCTCAATAGGAACCGGTGCGATGTATTTTCCTTTAGCCGACTTAAAGTTATCTTTAACTCGTCCGGTTATGTTTACGTATCCATCTGCATCGATAGACGCGCAATCGCCCGTGCGCAAATAGCCGTCTTCTGTAAAGGTCTCTGCAGTCGCTTCCGGTTGTTTGTAATAACCAAGCATATTGCCCGGAGATTTAAACAATAACTCGTCACCTTCACCGATTTTAACGTCGCAGTTCAAACCAGCTTTACCTACGGTGCCAATCTTATTAGCTTGGAACGGGTAGTTTAGCGTGGCGTAGGCGCAGTTTTCAGACATGCCCCAAGCTTCGGTAATGTTCATCCCGATGCGTCGATACCATTGCAGCAGCAGCGGTGAAACCGGCGCTGAGCCACAACCTAAAACACGAGCGTGGTTAAGCCCTAATTCCGTTCTAATCTTTTTGGCAACAATACCGCCTAGAATTGGAATGCTCAGCAAAACATTCAACTTAGTGGCGCCAATTTTGGCGATGACATTTTGTTGGAAGACCGTCCACAGACGAGGCACCGATAAGAACAGGGTCGGTTTAGCACGCTTTACATCGTCAACAAAAGTATCTAATGACTCGGCGAATGAAACAGTACCGCCGATATAAAACGAAGATCCTTGGATGTAGGTGCGTTCAGTGATATGTGCCAAAGGCAGGTAGCTAAGAACGCGATCGTCAGAGCTTCCGTTTAGGTGTTTGCCCACTTGCTCCGCCGTTTGGCAAAAACCTGCGTAGCTGTGCATCACCCCTTTGGGGTTACCGGTGCTGCCAGAGGTGTAAATCAATGTCATCAGCGAGTCGAGCTCGGGGTATGGGTAGTCTGTCAACGGCTCGCCAACCGAGAGCAGGGCATCCCATTGATATTGTGCTGGCATGGTGTCGTAAGGCATGGCCAAGCGTAAAATATCGCCGCCGACGCCAGGCTCCTGATCTTTCCAGTAATCGAGCTTACCAACGAACACAGCTTTTGCTTCACTGTGTTTGATGACATAGCTAATGGTGGATGCATTGGCGGTGGGGTAAATCGGCACGCTCACATAACCGCCCATCATGAGGGCAAAATCTGTGATGAACCATTCGGCACAGTTTTTCGAAAGTATGGCGACTTTATCGCCGGGCTTTAACCCTAAATGGCGCAAACCGCCAGCGAGTTGTTGTGCTTTTTGCTTTACTTGCTGCCAAGTAAAGTCGACATATTGACCGTTAATGGGTTGGCGTAAATAGATCTTATCGCCCTGAACATCGACCCAATGGTCGAGCATTTCGAGTGGAGTCTTGACAGTTTCTTGCATCACTTCATACCTTGCAATTTTTTGGTTTGTCGCAACAGTTGAAAGCTCAACCTACAGACAAATTCTTAATTATAGAGGCGAATTGTAAGGATAATGCAGTTATGTGTCCGTTAGCAAGTTGTTAATAAACAGAGATAAAAGGCCTTGAAAGCCGCATAAATTCGGAGGTTAGAGGTCTAACCTCTGTCAGTCGCTACTGTCGTCGTCTAAGTGTTGCCAAGAATCCTGGCTCATTTGCATTTTTTGCCACCAGTCTTCACTTGCTACGATTTGCCCATTTTCATCGACTTTGGGGTAGGGAAGTCCTTTACGACGACACGCTTTAGCAAAGATGGGGTGACCACCTTCAAAAAGAAGTCGCTGACATGTGTCTTGGTCGATGGTGCGCTGTTCGTATAAGCCCGCTTTTTTGCGTTGCAATTGAGCTTCATACAAAATTAAAGCGGTGGCAACAGAGACATTAAGAGACTGCACCATACCTTCCATCGGGATGATGATATCTTGATCGGCCAAGGCTAAAGCTTCATCGCTGATACCGTCCTTCTCATTACCCATTAAAATGGCAGTGGGTTTGGTGTAATCAATTTCACGAAAGTCCACAGCGCTATCGGATAGATTGGTTGCCAGTATTTGCATTCCTTGGCCGCGCAAGTTTTCGATTGCAGAGGTCGTGGTTGTGTGGGTTTTTAGATCAACCCACATGGACGAACCGCCGGAGGTGTTGCGAGACACGTAATAACCTTGTTCTGGCCACACGGCGTGTATCTGAGACAGCCCCACGGCATCGGCAGTACGTAATACCGCTGCTAGATTATTTGATTTATGCACCATCTCCATGCACACGGTCAGGTCGATTTGGCGCTTGTCTAACATGGAATTAATGCGCGCTAAACGTTCTGGAGTCATGCTTTTTTGCCCGGTTTAACTCTTATTTCTAGAAATGCGTAACACTTCGGGTTGAATTCTGATGCGGCGCATAACGTTGGCCAAATGAATGCGGTTCTTAACGGTTACCAACACGTTGATTAAATACACCCGACTGTCTTTTTCTTCGGTATTTAGGCTGTGAATGTTGGCTTCACCTTCGGCAATGATCTTAGTTATTTTGGCTAAGGTACCTTGGTGGTTAACGATTTCGATGCGCATATTGGCTTGATAACCAATGTCATGATCGCCTGGCGCCCATTGCACCGGAGTGTACTTATCGGGCTCACCTTCGTAGCCACGAATGTTGGCGCAAGACTCCATATGCACCACCAGCCCTTTTCCGGGGCTAACGTGGGCCATAATCGGGTCGCCGGGTATGGGGCGACAGCACTTAGCGAAGCTAACCAGCATGCCTTCGGCACCGCGAATGGGTAGCGAGTTGCCGCTGTCTTCCACGTCTTCAATGCTGCTATCGATGTGCTCACCAAGCAGACGCTGCGCCACTAAAATGCTCATGGCATTGCCCAAGCCAATATCGGCCAGTAGATGGTCGAAATTGTCGTGACGAGTATCCTCTATCACTTGTTGTAAAATTTGCGGGTCAATGTCATCGAGGTGTGCATCACCCAGTGCATGATTGAGCAGACGACGGCCAAGTGAAATGGCATCTTTCTCTTCGACGCTTTTTAAAACTTGGCGGATGCGAGCGCGCGCTTTTGCCGTTACCACGAAGTTTAGCCAAGCCGCGTTAGGGCGAGCACCTTTGGCGGTAATGATTTCCACGGTTTGACCTGAAATCAAAGGCTGGCTTAATGGATAGGCCATGCGATTAACCTTTGCGCCAACAGCGGTATTTCCAACATCGGTGTGAACGTGGTAGGCAAAGTCCACCGCGGTGGCACCGACTGGTAATTCGAGGATTCGACCGTTCGGAGTGAAAACATAGATTTCGTCAGGGAACAAGTCTGTTTTCACGTTCTCGACAAATTCGAAGGAGTTACCAGCACTTTGCTGCAAATCAATCAAACTTTGCATCCATTGGCGAGCGCGAATTTGCGATGTGGTACTGCTTTGCTCGCCACCGTCTTTATATAACCAATGCGCGGCAACACCTTTGTCGGCCATTTGATCCATATCTTCCGTTCGGATTTGGATCTCTACCGGAACACCGTGTGGACCTAACAGAGAGGTATGCAGTGATTGATAGCCGTTGGTTTTTGGTATGGCGATGTAATCTTTAAAACGACCTGGACGAGGTTTGAAGAGACCGTGCATTGCACCCAAGACTCGATAACAGGTATCTAAATCCTTAACTATGATGCGAAATGCATAGATATCCATGACTTCTTGGAATTGCAGCTCTTTATTCTTCATTTTTTTATAAATGGAGAACAAGTTTTTCTCGCGACCGAGCACCTCTGCGTCGATACCGCTTTCAGCCAGTCTTCCGCGCACTTCATCACTGATATTTTGCATCAGCTCTTTGCGGTTGCCTCGAGCTCGTTGCACCACTTCCTTTAATACGCGATAGCGCATCGGGTAATGCGCTTGAAAACCCAAATCTTCCAGCTCACTTTTGATGTTATGAATACCAAGTCGATTGGCTACTGGGGCGTAGATTTCCATGGTTTCACGCGCGATACGACGACGTTTATCAGGTCTCAAGGAACCAAGAGTGCGCATGTTGTGGGTGCGATCGGCGAGCTTAATCAGAATGACCCGGATGTCTTGCACCATGGCCATCATCATTTTGCGGAAATTTTCAGCTTGCGCTTCTTCCCGATCCCGAAACTTGAGCTTGTCGAGCTTGGAGACCCCTTCAACCAGTTCCGCTACGGTTTGTCCAAAGTCGTCTGCCAGTTCTTCAAAAGTAACAGGGGTGTCTTCGATGACGTCGTGCAAGAGCGCGGCCATGAGGGTTTCATGGTCGAGTCTCATATCTGCGAGTATTCGCGAAACGGCGACAGGATGGGTAATGTATGGGTCACCGCTGGAACGCATTTGTCCTTCGTGGGCATCTCGTGCAACCACGAAGGCGCGTTGGAGTAGTTCAACCTGTTGAGGTTCAAGGTAGCTGGCTGCCGTTTCCTTCAGGCTTTCAAACAGGTACAAACAATAATACTCCTATTTTGAAACTACAGAGTGCGCCCCTCTGCGATTGCTGCTACGGCTGCAATCTCAGCGGCTTCTTTCTCACGAAGCGCTTGACGCTCATCGGTATCCAGCGTTTGTGCTGTTACCAAGCCTTCTTCAATTTCACGTAAAGCCAAAACGGTTGGCTTATCGTTTTCTTCCTCTACCATTGGGTCTTTGCCTTGAACGGCAATTTGGCGAGCACGACGAGAGGCGACCAAGATTAAATCAAAACGGTTACCAATTTTTTCGACTGCATCTTCAACGGTTACGCGAGCCATGGATAGGGAACTCCTATTATCGGGGGTAAAAATGACGCAAAATTGTACACGATGTTAGCTACTCTGCCAACAGATCCTTAAGCATATCACTGTAAGCTGCGACTTGACTAGCTTTTCGCTGTCTTTGTCCGATAACAATTGCGCTAAGTTGGTTCAACGTGGTATCAAAATCATCGTTAACCAAAATAAAATCGTACTCGTTGTAATGGGACATTTCGGAAATTGCTTGAGCCATACGACCTGCGATGACTTCGTCGGAGTCTTGACCGCGACCAATTAAACGGCGTTCTAGCTCTGCCCGTGATGGTGGCAGAATAAAGACACCTTGAGCTTCTGGCATCAGCTTTTTAACCTGCTGCGCCCCCTGCCAATCGATATCCAAAAACACATCGGTACCAGATGCTAACTGAACTTCGATGGCCGCCTTAGAGGTGCCATAGAAATTTCCGAACACTTCGGCCCATTCAAAAAACTCGTTGGCTTCGATGAGCTGTTTAAAAGTGTCTACGTCAACAAAGTGATAATGTTGGCCATCAATTTCACCAGGGCGAGGCGCTCGAGTGGTATGGGATACCGATACCGATGCGTTGCCGATGTCCGATGATAACAGGGCGGAAATCAAAGACGATTTTCCAGCTCCACTTGGAGCAGACATTATGTAAAGGGTGCCAATTGCCGACATGAGAGCCTCTCACTTAAAACAAGTCGCGCAGTTTATCATAGCTGATCGTAAACGCTTGCTGTTTTTATTGTTTCATTGATTCGATAAAGCGATTTGATTCTTCAATCGAGACATTCATCTCCTTTATGAGTCCGTTGATGTCTTGTTTCAATGAATCAAACTCGGCTTGAATTGAGCCAACGGTACGAGCATTCAAGTTATGCTTTAGAAACAGCATGTTGTCTTTCATGGTCGTCAATACCGGATCCATTTTTGATTCGGCGCGGCGCATGCTGCGGATCATTTGTTGGTAGTTGCGTTCCGTTTCCCTGAGTTGTTTTTGGCTGCTTGAGCGCAATGAGGCTTTGCTGATTTCGCCGATTTCTTGCTGCCATTCTTCAAATAAAGCAGTGGCGACACTTTCAACGCCGTCAACGCGATCTCGTACTTTTTCGGCCGCGTCGTAGGCCGATTCATATTCGTCAGCGGCTTTTTCGTAAGCACGCTGCAAATCACCGCCATCACTACCAAGAAGGGTTTGCAGTTCTTCTAAAGCCGAATTGAATTCCTCTTGAGCGTCTTGTTGCGCTTCTCTGGCGTCTTCAACTCTATCCACCATGATGTCACGCTTGTGAACCCCTACTTTTTCCCAAGCGCCATAATAGGCGCTTTGGCAGCCAGTGAGCACGCCGGTAGCGGCAACGGCTAATACTAACCCAACGAACACTTGACGTTTCATAACTACCCCTTATAACGCGCAGCATCAATAATGGACCAAACATGGGCTATAAAACCAATGATAGCCGGTATAAATAACATCCAATATAGAGCATATCCACCAAAAGCGATGACGGCGAACAGGATCGCAGACAGAAGTCGACCTTGAACGAGCTGCCCCAGCCCCGGGATGAAAAAGCTCGCGATTGCCGCTATCACATTGCCTGCTGAGCCTTGTTTTGAAGGAGACGACATAAAAAACCTTCCTTGATAATTGTAACGTGTTGGTTAACAAGGGTACTCTAGGACTAGGTAACTGACAACTCGATGGAACGTTGTGAAAAATATCAGCCTAGATGTAGTAAAAGAAAACTTGGAATCCGTTGCTTTGTTTGCTGTATATGTGGTGAAGCGAATGGTTAGGGATCAGGTTAAAGTACGCGCCGGCAACCTGGCCTACGTAACCCTACTGTCGTTAGTGCCGATGGTCGCGGTAACCATGTCAGTGTTATCAGCCTTTCCGGTTTTTGCCGGTGTGCGAAGCTCTATTGAAGACTTCATTTATGGTAATTTCGTTCCCGCATCAGGCGATACCGTACAGTTGCACGTTGGCCAGTTTGTCGCCAACGCCACCAAAGGCGGTATGGTTGGTATCGTGGCTTTAATGATCATTGCGTTGTTGTTGATTTCTGCCATCGATAAAACCCTGAATGAAATCTTTCGAAGCGAGAAGCCCAGAACCATAGTGGTGTCCTTTTCCATGTATTGGATGGTGCTGACACTTGGGCCTATTTTGATGGGTTCGAGTTTAGCGGCGACCAGTTACTTGGTTTCGCTCAACCTGTTCACTGATACGCAGTTGTCTGGGTTGTTCGCTTTTGCCGTTAAGCAGGTGCCGGTCATGTTTTCAGTGGCGGCATTTATCTTGCTGTACATGGCGGTGCCGAATATGAAAGTGAAGTTTTGGCATGCTTTAGTTGGAGCAACGGTGGCGGCAACTTTATTTGAGCTGGGTAAGAAAGGGTTTGCATTATACGTAACCCACTTCCCCAGTTATGAGGCCATTTATGGCGCCTTGGCAGCCATCCCGATTCTATTTGTTTGGGTCTATATTTCTTGGCTTATCGTACTCTTTGGTGGTGAAATAACGGCATCATTACCAGCATTTTTTAGAGAGCAAACCCTCAAAAAGGAATTGCGCGAACAAGAGCCTCAAGAGTCAAACACAGAGTCAAACACAGAGTCAAACACAGAGTCAAACACAGAGTCAAACACAGAGTCAAACACAGAGACAAGCGCATGATAGCGTTAATCCAACGGGTATCAGAAGCCTCCGTTATGGTTGATGGGCAAGTTATCGGTGAAATCGATAAAGGGCTGTTAGTGTTGCTAGGTGTAGAGAAGCACGACGACCAGACTAATTTGACTAAGTTAGTCCATAAAGTGCTGCACTATCGAATTTTTGAAGATGATGCTGGCAAAATGAATCTCAACCTGCAGCAAATTTCAGGCAAGCTACTCGTGGTCTCGCAATTTACGTTGGCAGCCGATACACGCAAAGGGCTCCGCCCTAGCTTTTCGTCAGCGGCGCAACCGGAGCAAGCTATGCAGGCTTATCAAGATTTTGTTGAGCTTTGTCGATTGCAAGGGGTCGAGGTGGCCACAGGCGAGTTTGGGGCTGATATGAAAGTTTCGCTGGTAAACGATGGGCCAGTTACTTTTCAACTCACAGCATAAAACCTACGGCTAAGAGCGATGCAAAACGATTACCAACAATGGCTGCAAAGTTTGCAAACAACTTGGCACGATACCATACCTATGTCCCGCTTTATGGGGCTGAGAACTCTTAACTTTGATGGTAGCTGCTTAACGACCGAGGCTGAGTTAGCCCCAAATAATCTGAATCTCCACCAAACCATGTTTGCGGGCAGTATTTATACGCAATGTACGCTAACAGGGTGGGGGTTGGTGTGGATGCAGTTAAAGCAACAGCACCTGCAGGGCGATATTGTTCTCGCTCACGGAGACATTCGATATTTACGCCCAGTTACTGACGCCAAACCGCTGGCTGCTGCATCAGTAAAAGCGTCTGGGCTCTCTTCAATTTCCACCCCACTGCCAAGCAAACTCGAACTGACCATTGAAGTGAATTTGCTGTCGAAGGATGCTTCAGCAGCAAAATTCATCGGGCGATACGTCGTGTTAAAGCCTAAGTATTGAGCAAAAACGCAACTAAATGTTGTAAATATGTTGCTAAATATCGCCAAAAGTTGACATTGCTCATTATTTCGATACATTGTTGGCCGAAAAGTGGCTCATCGTACCAGTCCGTCAGGAAATCTCAGTAGTATGCGCCTCAATAAAACTACAACAGAATAATTACTACCTTTATTTGTTTGAGGCGTTAACAAGATGAGAAAACTATTTGCACTAAGTGCGTTAAGCGTAGCTATGATTGCTGCACCAACCTTCACCGCATCTGCGGCAGGCTTCCAAGTGACCACCCATTCTGCCACCGGTAATGGCCGTGCTAACGCGGGTGAAGCGGCTATCGCTGATAACGCATCTGTACTTGCTCGTAACCCCGCGGCGATGACTCGTTTCGAATCGGCAGAAATTTCTGGCGGTATTAACGTGATTGCGCCAACTACTGATGTCACGGGCATTAGCTATCAAGCGCCAGTGCCAGTTCAAGCAGTCCCTGTTGCTGATCAAAACGATGTAACTCAAACCACTCCGGTTCCTAATCTGTATTACATCCAGCCAATCAATGATCGTTTAGCCGTTGGTTTCGCGGCGAATACAAACTTCGGTACCACTACTGAGTTTTCTGAAGATTTCCACAACGCGGTTGAGCTTCCAGGTTTAGGTAAGCCTCTAGGTCTTACTGGCGGAAAAACCCGTGTTTACACCATTAACTTGAATACCTCAGTTGCTTATAAGTTGACCGAGCGTTTGAGCTTAGGTTTGGGCGTTAATGCGATTTATGGTGAAGGCGAATTTAAGCGCAGCGCGCCGACCGACATTGACGGTGTATATGCATTTGATGTCGACTTTAAAGGCGAAGGTTGGGATTATGCGTTCGATTTCGGCGCACTTTATGAAGTGAACGAAAACCACCGTTTCGCGTTGACGTACCGCACAGGCAGCGACTTCACCGCCGACGGTGATGCACAAATTTCAACCCTGCACCCACAAGCGGGCCCAATCACCATTGATGTTAATTCAATTAAATTGAATCTACCGGATATGGCAGAGTTTGCTGGTTACCACAAACTAACAGACAAGTTTGCAATGCACTACTCTGTAAACTGGACCGGTTGGAGTGACTTCAAAACCATCGATTTCATTGGTGATAACGGTGCCGTTGTTTATCAAAACGAGTACGGTTGGGATAACGCCATGCGTTACGCCATTGGTGGTACTTATGAGTTGAACCAAAAAGTTGTATTGCGTGCCGGTATTGCTTATGACTCAAGCCCAATTCCAGAAGACAAGCGCATTATCAGCATTCCTGATTCAAATCGCTGGTGGTACTCTGCCGGTGCGAGCTATCACTTTAGCGACAGCTCAAGCCTAGACTTCGGTATTACTTACATTAACGGCGAAGCAACCGATGTGGTTGAGCCAATTGCTGGCGGAAGTTTAGGTACGCTTTCCGCAACCACTAAGACTACCGCAGTTATTGCTGGTCTTCAGTACAACCACCGATTCTAAGCGATTTAGCTTATTTCATGAAAAAAGGCAGCGAAATCGCTGCCTTTTTTACGTTATTAGGTCTGTCATTAATTTATCGATGGCCCGAAAGCTTAACGCTTGTATGATGTGTTGACGGCTTATGGACGGTTGTTGCTCCAGATCGGCGATGGTTCTGGCTACTCGCAAAATTCGGTGAAAAGCGCGCAGAGACAACTGCAATTGGTCCATGGTGGCCTCTAAGAATTTTAAATCCGCATTGGACACGTGAGTCGAATCTAATAACTCGTTATTAGAAAGCTGGGCATTGAGTTTACCTTGGCGATTTACCTGGTGAGCGCGACAAGATGCTACTTGCTCTGCGATTTCTTTACTTGTTTGGGATTGATTAGCTTTTAGAGCTTCTAGTAGTTGTCCTTTGGGGAGGTTGTTAACCATGACACTAATGTCAAAACGATCGAGTAAAGGGCCCGAAAGTCGATTGAGATATCGGCGAATTTGATCGTCGGTGGTGCGGCTGTGTTGACCTGTGTGCCCACAAGGGCTAGGGTTCATGGCTGCAATCAGTTGGAATTGAGCCGGATAAGTTACTTTGTGGCGCGCTCTAGATATCAATACTTCGCCAGACTCTAACGGCTCTCGTAAGCAATCTAACACCCGCCGTGGAAACTCTGGCAACTCATCTAAGAACAACACACCACCATGGGCGAGCGATATTTCTCCGGGCTTTGGCGGACTGCTTCCGCCAATCAGCGCCGCTGCAGAGCTGTTGTGGTGCGGACTCCGAAAAGGTGCTTGCAACAGTTGCTGCGGTTGCCGTTCTAAATCGGCGATGGAATGAATTGCCGCTACCTCCTGTGCTCGGGGGAGCGCTAAAGGCGGCAATATTCCGGCTAGACAATGAGCCATCAAGGTTTTGCCAGTACCGGGGGAGCCGCACATGAGTAGGTTATGCCCTCCAGCTGCAGCCACGGTCAGAGCGAACTTAGCAACTTGCTGCCCAATAACGTCTTTGAAATCTGGGTAGTTAGATGCATTCTGAACTCCAGATTGTCGGCGAGAAGGCTTAATCAAGTTCGCCTCACCGCGAAGAAACTCGGCGACACTGTGCAAACTATCCGCCATCAGTGCTTTTGAGTACCCGATTAACTCGGCGTCACCTCGATTAGCCGCTGGTAACACTAAGGTACTGTTGCTGGATTGGGCCGCCAAAACACTGGGAAGAATGTGTGGTGTTCCTCGTAACAGGCCGCTTAATGCAAGCTCGCCAATGAATTCTAGATTGTTGTGTTTAATTTCAGTGATTTGTTCAGATGCAACCAATATGGCAATGGCTATGGCTAAATCAAAGCGTCCGCCCTGTTTGGGAATATCGGCCGGCGCCAAGTTGACCGTAATTCGTCGTTGTGGGAACTTGAAACCGGAATTGCATATTGCCGAACGAACCCGCTCTTTAGCCTCGCGCACCGTGGTTTGAGGTAAGCCTACCAAGTGGAAACTGGGCAAACCGTTATTTAAATGGACTTCGACTTTAACGGCGATGGCATCTAGGCCCTGATTCGTGCGAGTAATAATTGTTGCAAGAGACATGCAGCGCCCCAAGGTAAAGACATTAAGCGTAGAGGGCGAACCCTCGCTTAACCATCACCTAAATGGGCGAAACTTCGTTAACTTACCTAGCGTCTTGGTTTGTTGATGTTTGGAAAGCGCTTCCGATCTTCTTCATTAGCCGCTTCGTTGCATTCGCCTTTAATGGAGGCGTAATCACTTAGTACTACTCGATCATTTTCAACAAAGCCACTGCGACAGTATCGGTTGAATCTGAGCATGCGCTCAACTTTGGTATCTAACAGCTCTTCAACGGACTCGAGCGAAGGGTGATAAAGAAAATAATCGGTTCGACTGACGATTTTTTTGGGTTTCATGAGCGACATGGAGTACGTAAATAACTTGGCATCGTTACTCAGTATTTTGGTGGAAAAACTGGATTCAAATGGCGATTCTTTTTGCTTAGGCACCACTCGACATCCACTGAGGTGAATAAGTGCGGTTGCAACTACTAACATTGAGAGAAATTTGAGGTTCATTATTATACTTTTTGTTAACTGCAGGTCGCTCAGTCGTCACCCATGGTTTCGATGATACTTGATAGCTCAAGCCAAGATCAAAGGTCTCACACTTGTTGCTAGTAAATTTAGTCGGTCGCGGTATGATAAACAAAGAACATATGATAACGAATGGACAACATGCTTAGTCTTAAACGGATATTGCTCATCGATACGCATTTGCCTGGCGTGGTCGAACTCAAGGTCAACGGTCACACCAATATTTGTGGTACAAACGCCTCAGGAAAAACCACTTTGCAACGCTTGCTGCCGGTGTTTTATGGTGAAGCTCCAAGTCGAGTCGTGCCAGCCACACGAGACAGCTTTCAAGCTTGGTATTTGCCTCGCGAATCCAGTTTTATCATTTATGAATATCAGCGAGGTTCAGAGCAAACCTGTATGGCGGTGCTTACAGCATCGGGTAATGGCGTTGCCTATCGATTTGTCGACAGTGCTTTTGTACTCGAGGACTTTGTTGAAAAAGACATCACTGGTAGCGCTCAATCTATCGCAGCAGCCGAGGTAGTAAGGCGATTTAGAGCGAATAAAATTGAGTGTTCTAACTTACTCAATAATAAAGAGTATCGCGGTGTTATTCAGAATGATCGCGCCACCCTTAATCGCAGCTCTGATAAGCGCCACTTATTAGCTCAGGCTCGAACCTTCAGTTTAAGCGAAAACCATCATTCGTTGCGACACATCGAAAAGCTCATAAGAGCCGTCCATAGTCGTGAAGGTAAGATGGAAACCATCAAGGCAATGATTGCCGCTATTTTGGAAGAGGATGGGGTGCAGACTCCGGTATCTACACTCAGCCGAAATCAAGTGGATAGTTGGATCAATGAGTGCCAGCTCATTCGCGACTTCGATGTGTTAAATCAAGAGTTTACTCATGTTCAGCAGCAGAATCAGCAGCGCCTACAAACTCGAACTCGACTGGCACAGCTATACCATCAGTTGGAGTTAGACAAACAACAGCTTATCACCGATAAAACCGAGTCTGAGACTCAAAATACTGACGCGAAAACGCAATTAAAGCAGCTTGAGCAGAGTTGGGACGAGCAGCGTAACCAGCTGTCGCAAAACCTATCGGACGCAAAAGCCGACGAGCATAGCATCGACAAGGCGCTGGACCGAATCGAAGCTGAGTACGACCATTGGCAAGATCAAGACATAGAAACCCATAAGCTGAACTTAGATAAATTGGGCCAATGGCAGAGTGAACTTGAGGGTTTGCAACAAAACTACTCGTTATTGACCGAACAGCATCAAGACATTGAAGCCGCGTATAACCAGAGAGTCGCGGAAGTTGCCGAACGGCTAAATCGGCAACAGGACAAGCTAAATAAAGACCGAAATTGCTTTCAACAGCAGTTAACCAAACAACAAGGGTTAGCAGCTGATGCTCAACAAGAGCTGTTAAGCAAGCAAGGTGAGCACTTACAAACCTGCCACCAAGAATTTGACGAGCAGCTGCATAATAGCAAGTTAGAGCTCGAACGGCTGCGTTCAGGAATCAGCCTTGCCGGACCAACTGCCAGTGAGCAAACCGAGGCCAAGGTCATGCAAGCTAATGTTGACCAAGCCGGTATTGACGAGGACGCACTGCGACAAGAGTTTGATCAAGCAGAATCCGATTTGCGCACATTAAAAGATAAACAGCAGCTGCAACAACGGGAGCTGGACTTTGCTCGAGATAAGAGCCAGCAAGCGCTCGTCAAACAACAGCAGGTTCAAAGTTTGTTGTATCCAGGTGATGGTACCTTGTTGGAGTTTTTACGTCAGCAAGCGCCTGGTTGGCAACAGCAACTTGGAAAAGCCATCGATCCTAGGTTGTTGCAGCGCAAAGATCTTAGTCCAGTACTGATTGATAGTGATAGCCCGCAGGTCGCTGCATTTGGCGGGGTTCATCTGGAGTTAGGGCACATTGAGGAGCCCTCCTTTGCCCGTTCGGAAGCAGAGCTGGCACAGCAATTAGAGGTTGCCAACCAAGATCTGCAAGCGGCTGAAAATGCGCAAAAGGAAGTGGAGCAGACACTTGTACAGTTAAATGATGAGGTACGACAGCAACAACAAGCGGTCACTAAAGTTGGCAGCTCGTTGCAGATGAAAACCTCTGAACGACAACGTTTGCAAGAAGCTCAACGGCAACTGCAGCACGAGCTCAGTGAAGCGCTGCGTCAGCGTAAGCGTCAAGCAGAAGCCTTGTTTGATGCGCAGAAACTGACCTTGTCTAAAGTAGAGCAGCAAAAGCAACAGCGAATAGAGCAATTAACCCAAGAATTTGGCGAGCAGAAATTAGACCTGCAGTTACATTGGCAGCAAGTGTGTGGCGACATTCAGGCTCAACTTGATAATTTAGAAAGCCAGCATCAAGAGAACAATAGTAATGCCAAATCTCAACGGAAAAAAATCAGTCAGTGGTTTGAAGCAGAGTTAGCGGCTAAAGATGTGGATGCTAACGCAATATCCGAACTTAAGCAGCAAATCGCCGAAGTTAAAGCAAATATCGATATCACGATTCAATACAGAGAAGCGGTTTTTGAGTTCAACCGCTGGTATCAACATACCTTTGTCGAGCAAAAGTCTGAGTTGCAACAAGCGTTTGCTCAGTCAAAACAACGAGTCGCTCAATGCGACAGCGAACAACAACAAGGTATGGCCGCATTCAAAGCCGCTCAGACAACTGCCAAAAGCAACATTGCACAATGGGAATCTCGTATATCCCACATTCAAGAAACCTTGCTGCAGATTAATGAATTGCTCGCTAAGTTAGGCAAATTGGATTTGGCTCAGGATGCGCATGTTGAGAAGCAAACCGTAACGCAGCGAATTTCTGAAGCTCAGCAGTTGCATCGAGAGCACCAGCAATTAACCGATATGCTCGAGCAAAGTTTGAGAAATTTTGACAATCGAATTGGTCTAAAAGCCGGCACCAGCCTTGCTGATTTTTGGGAACGCAGCCGCAGCGATTGCTATGAAACCGACGAGCTAGGGGTGTTACGACTTAAAATTGAAGTTATGGTCACGCGCCTCGAGCAGCTTATTAATGAGTTGATTCCACAAAAACGGGAAGCCTTGCGGACTCAAGGTCGAAATCTCGGGAATACCTTAAGTCAGTATTACTCTGTTCTGCAGAATATTGATAAAGCGATTGCTCAGCAAAGCCGCAGAATTTCTCAAGCGGTGGAGCAAGAGTTGTACTTAGAGGGCGTTTCCGATTCGTCAGTTAACATCCGCTCACGCATTAGCGAACTCGAATTCTGGCCAGAGTTGCAGCGATTCTCTAAGCTGCATGAGCATTGGTTGTTACATAGCGAGTCTCAATTGCCGGATCAAGAATACGGCGATTGCATTAAGCGAGTGTTGGACATATTAGGTCGAGCGGTAACGCAAGCGGGCATTAGCCAATTACTGGATGTAGAGCTTCATTTGACCGAGGGTAACAGCCAACTGCTTATTCGCACCGATAAGCAGTTAAACGAATCTTCCAGTCATGGTATGGCGTATCTTATTTTATGTAAGTTCTTGCTGGCGTTTACTCGATTGTTAAGAGGCGACTCGCAAGTGATCATTCATTGGCCCATTGACGAAATAGGGACCTTGGCTAATCACAACGTTAAAAAGATATTCGACGCTTGTAAAAACAACAATATCACCGTTGTCGGTGCCTTCCCGAACCCCGAATCTGAAGTACTGAACTTGTTTGATAATCGCTATCTTATCGATAAGCAAACGCGTCGATTGCAAACGGTGGAGCCTGTTGTGAGTGAGCTCAGCCAACGAATTGCGGCCAAGCGAGCATTGAAAGAGCAAGGAGCGCTAAATTGAAAAGCGTCAAAGGCAAAGTATTAGAAGCTCTATTAGCGGGGCAGTTTATATGTCGTACCAGTGACGAGGAGTCGTTTGAATATCTGCAAGTTGCGGCTAATGAGCGGGACATAGAGACTCAGCTGAACCTGTTTAATCGGACCCTTGCCTCGAGTAGCAGTGGCGATGTGCTATTTTGCGCTTATCAGCAAATCGGCAGTTCGGAGCGCCGAGCGTTGAATCAGCAGTTTAAAGACATTTCGGCAAGCTTGCTGCCGCTGGTGGAGTGGTTGGTGTTAGTCCAAGAAAGCTTGGGTCATAATGCACCACTGAGCGAAGGAGATCTGGTCCGACTGAATGAACTGCAAGGTGTTATTGAGGACACCCCAGCCTTCAATGAAGCATTGGCTAAAATTGCCCGATATCCATTATTCAATTCCACTGCGACCAGCATCGATGCCCAGTTAAAGCTGATTTTTAAGCGCTTAGTTGAGCTGGGGTATCTGCTCAAACCCAATGATGACAAGCAGATTTTTGTCGCCACCGGCAAAGTTGATTATGTGTTCGATGTCATTAAATACATTGATGAAAATGAACACTTAGCGCTAAGCCAGCAAGCCGAAACCTCAGCCACTCAAGGAGATTTGTTGTGAGCCACCCACTTCACGGTGCCGGCGTGCAACTGCTTAAGATACTGAGTAATCACGCTGAAGTGATTATGAAGGCTTATCTTAATGGTCATATTTCCGAGCTTGAATTAACGCCGTCTCAGCTAAAAAAACTCATGGATGCGCAAATATTATGGCGCCCAGAAGCGGGTGAAGATTTGCGCTTGCGCCGGAGTGTTCGACAGTTGCTGGAATCGGGACTGGCGGATGAGCGAGGGCGTCAGGTTGACGCGAATATTGGCAGTCGATTGGCAGTTATTCGCACCTTAGTGGCTAACTATAAAGAGGCGCTTCATCGCAGCAGTTATCGAGAAGCGGATATTTTTCTAGAAGAATTGGCGGAAGCTCGCTACGGGTTAACGGAGAGTTTGCAACGCTCGGTGCGAGGCTTATGGAACCGAATTCACAATGAGTTTGGCTATGTGGCGACGGTTTCAGCGAAAATCCGTGAAAACCAATTGGCTCAGAGCCAAGTGGACGAATTGCTTGATCAGTTGGAGTTGATTCGATTTGATGAAATGGCTGAGCTTGCCGGAAGCGATAGAGAGCTGCGCCGTTTATTGATTGTATCTTTGCAGCGCAGTCACGCTAAAGTCAGCCATGAATTGAATTCGGCCCAAAGTCGACTGTTGGTGTTATTAGGGCAGTTTAGAGAACATCTGGAACGAAGCCAGTTACTGAAAGGATTCACCCTGTTTGTGAGCCAAAATCCGGATTACCGCATTCGAGATTATACCGCTGAACCCATACCGAATGATCTTTTCAATCAAGCGACGTCATTTATACAACCAGCGGCGATCAACGTAAATGAAATCGATCATCAGCAATCACTGTTGGAGATTGTCGCTAAATTAAAACGGGTTTCAGAGCTGGCAAACTCGTCGGAAAAACGCAAAGCCCAAACCTTTGAACTCGAGCAACAGCAGCTGATTAACGTGCAGGCCGAGCCCATAAAACAGGCCGTGGACGATTATTTTTGCCATGTCATTGAGTCGGGCCAAAACACCTCTGCACTGGCGTTCTTAGAACAGAAAAACTACCCTTTTGACGGTGAACTGTGGCTCTATCAGGTGATCGCCGGTTACGAAGGGCTTACCTTATCGGAACAAGCTTATTTTGCAATCGACAAACACGGAGAATCGCACCCGGATTACAGCGGCAACTTTGTGATTAAAGACGTTGAAATGGGGCTGCGGTAATGCAGTTTACTAAGCAGCAACCTAGCTCAACCCATCGTTCTGAAAGCCTTGTTTAGACCCATCCATTATTTCTTAGAGCAAAATACTATTGGAGCAGCCTAAGAACATGGGCTAATAATGTTGGCTAAATAGGGTATATGTTCGAGGGCGTTTTGCTCAAAAGCTTAGATTATTTATTGTTAGCTTGGGTGTTGTTCGTGGTTATTGCCGCCTACTTTACTCAGGATCTCACTCGCGCCGTTATCGAGCTGGTGGGCTTTATCGGTGTGGTCTATTTGTTGTGGTTAAGGGCTGCGAAAAGCCGTGGCGACAAGCTGAGTTAATGATGCATGATATACAGGAGTGAGCCGCAACTGATGGCCAACCATAACATCACCCCGAGTAATAAGGTTTTTCCACCCGCTTGACGCATCTGTTGCACGGTAATTGCAGCGCCTATCAGCATTAAGCACACCACTAATAAGCGTTTTGACAGTTCGAATATCCATTGATATGCCTGCTCGGCTGCTGGGAAATAGTAGCTAATGGCGATTGCTAGGCAGTAGAAGCCAATGAACCACGGCACTTTTATTTTATTTCTGCTGCCACCAAATAATAATGCGCTGATAAAGGCCAATGGAATGATCCACAATGCTCGGGCGAGTTTGACAGTGGTTGCGGTTGTCAGAGCTTCAGAGCCATAGGAAGAAGCCGCTCCTACAACCGAAGAAGTGTCGTGTATAGCGATAGCCGCCCAAATGCCAAATTGTTGCTGCGATAGATCCAGCAAGTGCCCAACAACCGGAAATACAAATAAGGCAATGGAGTTCAGAATAAATACGGTAGCTAATGCTAATGCTGTTTGCTGTTGTTTAGCATCGATTGCGGGTGCAACTGCTGCGATAGCGCTACCTCCGCAAATGGCCGTGCCAGCGCCAATGAGATAGCCACTTTTAGGGTCTATTTTCATTGTTTTAGTCAGTATAAAAGCCAACAGTAAGGTCGCGACAATCGAGCTGATGATTAACCCAAGGTGAGTTTGCGTCATCTCAATTGCGCTGTCTAAATGGATACCAAAACCTAAGCCAACAATAGACACTGATAATAACAGTTTCGTTGGCTTTGCCAGTTGCGCCGATTTCGGGGCCCAACCCAAATGTGCCAGCACCATGCCCACTATTAACGCCACCGGCGATGATACGATAGGGATCAAGCAAATGAGTGCGATTACAAAAAAATGCGGATATTGGCGAATGGCAGCTTGCATAACAACTCATGGAGGAGCGGGTAATGAGCGCCAGTATAAACGGAATAGCATTGACGCCCTAGCAAAGCGATAAAAAAAGCGCCAATTGGCGCTTTTTTGTGCGGCTATTTATAAGCCATAGGTATAACTTGCACCGAGACCAAGTGGCAAACCAATGGTCCAGTAGATAAGTAGCCAAGCCGTCCAAGCAATCAGTAAGGCGATTGAGTAAGGAAGCATTGCGGCAATCAAAGTACCAATGCCGGTGCTCTTAACGTATTTCTGGCAATAAACCACCACTAATGGGAAGTACGGCATTAGAGGAGTAATAATGTTGGTGGAGGAGTCACCGATGCGATAAGCCGCCTGTGCTAAATCCGGAGAAATGTTCAGTGCCATAAGCATTGGCACAAGCACCGGCCCAATAAGCGCCCATTTGGCGGAGGCTGACCCCATAAACAGGTTAACGAAGCCCACCAAGAAGACCAAACCGACAATCGTTACGCCAGCAGGCATACCTAAAGATTGCAGGAAGTTCGCGCCTTTTACAGCCAATAACACCCCAAGATCCGATTGAGCGAAGGCTGCGATAAAGAGGGCGCAGAAGAAGGCCATGACAATGTATGCGGCCATGCCTTCCATTGCTTTGCTCATTGAGGTAATGATGTCCGCCGACGACTTAAAGGTGCCGTTGGCGTAGCCAAATACGACGCCAGGAATAACAAAGAAAATGAAGATAAGCGGCACAATGGCTTGCATCAAGGGTGACGTAAAGTTGGTCAATGAGCCGGTTTCGTCGCGCAATGTCGAGCCTTCAGGCAATGCTAAACCTACCACCAGCCCCATAGCGGCAAGCATGGCTAAACTGGCTAAACGGAACGCTTTATTTTCTTTTTCCGATATTTCTTCAAACGCTGGAGCATCAATATCGTCATTTAATGGTGTGGTTTTATTAAGGCGAGGCTCAACGATTTTGTCGGTCAAGTACCAAATGATGGCCACAATCGGTAATGTGGATGACGCCGCGAAGAACCAGTTATTTAGCGGGTTAAGCTGTACCGTTGGATCAAGTGTTTGGGCAGCGGCTTGGGTGAATGACTGCAGCAAGGGATCAATTGCCGATGGAATGAAGTTAGCACAGAAACCACCTGAAACGCCTGCGAACGCCGCCATAATACCGGCTATTGGGTGTCGACCAACGGCATAAAAAATTACCCCAGATAGTGGAATTACAACCACGTAGCCAGCATCGGTTGCAGTGTGCGAAAGAATGCCCACAATCACAACTGCAGGAGTCAGCAGCTTAAGCGGAGTTACTTTGAGCATTTTTTTAAGGGCGGTATTAATAAAACCGGAATGCTCGGCGACACCAACACCAAGCATAGCAACTAGCACCACACCTAATGGTGCGAATGAGGTAAAGGTCGTTACCATGCCGGTTAAAAAGTTGGTTAAGCTCTCAGCGGTAAGCTGATTGTGAATAACCACCGCTTCACCCGTTCTTGGGTCGATTTCGCTGAACGAGACGAAGGAAAGTAAGGCGGAGACAATCCAAACTACCACCATTAGGCTTAAGAATAGAATGGCTGGATCGGGCAGTTTATTACCGACTTTTTCAATGCCGTCGAGTACTCGTGCTAAACCGCTATTGGCGTTAGCCTGAGGTTGTTGATTAGCGCTCATTGTTATTTTCCGTTGCTAGTGTTGATGTTGCTTATTATGAATGTATTGTTCTGCATAGATAGTGCCATGAAAGTTCGCAAAATGCTCAATATTGTCTAATTTGCCCGCCATTGATCACACAAAGTGCATAGCACATGTAAAAGTGATTAGAGAAACGTTATCGGAGTTATGATATTTATCGCTGCGCCGTTCTATTTGTTTATCTTAAACCTTTGTTGAAACTCTTTTACCAAGAATTGTATGAACAATTGTATCCGGTAGGGTTGGTACTGACGATTCAAGTACACTAAGTGTAAATCGGCACTGGACTGTGATTTGGACAAGTCAAAGTCAGTCATATAATCATCAAGAATGGTAAGCAAGCGGCCTTGTTCTATGTCCTGTTGTACATCGAGTTTAGATTTAAGTGCAATGCCTTTTCCTTGCAATGCCCACAATCGAACAATTTCACCGTCGTCGCTAAAACGATTGGGCTGCAGCGTGACCCGACTGCTGTTGTCGCTGCTGTGAAAATGCCAGTTACTCAACTCTTCGTGGCTTCGCAGCATGGCAATACACTGATGAGAGTGCAAGTCTACAGGATGCTTTGGAGTGCCATACTTTGCTAAATATTTAGGCGAAGCACACAGCAATCGCTGGCTCTTCGCTAGGGTTCTAGAAATAAAAGAGCTATCGGGCATTTCACCGTATCGAATCAGCACGTCAACCCCCGCATTGGCTATGTTGTCGATGTGATCGTCGAAATAGAGGTGAGG
The DNA here is from genome assembly GCF_002282895.1 of Paraferrimonas haliotis. Lineage (GTDB taxonomy): Bacteria > Pseudomonadota > Gammaproteobacteria > Enterobacterales > Shewanellaceae > Paraferrimonas > Paraferrimonas haliotis. The sequence goes on along the minus strand of NZ_NRRB01000007.1, from coordinate 65,989 downwards.
GATTACTTGGGGATGCTTCTCAACGAATGCATCCAATAAGGGTAATATGTACTGCTTTCCTAAGTCCTTGGGAGCTGCAATTTTCAAACTTCCTTTAGCTTGTTGTACGTTTTGTTGTAATTGACTCTCAGCCATAGAGACGCGCTCGAGTATCTCGACACAGCTCTGGTAGTACATATTGCCGGCATCGGTAATGGCGAGTTGGCGAGTAGTGCGGTTTACTAGCTTAACTCCTAGTGTGCGCTCGAGCGCTTGGAGGCGAGCAGTCATTCGGGCAGGAGATAAATTCAGCTCTTTACCGGCTGCTGCCAGTGATCCTTGATTAATGATGGTGACAAATAGCGCCATATCCGCCAGTTTGTTCATGTGCATTGTTTCTTTTTTCGGAATAATTATTTTATTTATAGGGTAATTATCTTAAAAAGTAAAAATAATATACTGGATTCATTAGTTTGAATTGAATGAGTATGAATTATGACTAGCGAACGTATGCCTTTACAGGTCTGGATTTTGACCTTATCAGCTTTCGCCATTGGTACCGCCGAGTTTGTGATAGCCGGTCTACTACCTCAAATTGCCCACGCTTTTACCATTACCGAAGGCCAAGCAGGTTACTTAATTAGTGCCTATGCGCTCGCCATCGTAATTGGGGGCCCCATCTTGACCATCTACTTGGCGCGCTTTAACAAGAAAAGCATTCTCCTTGGATTGATGGTGCTATTTATTGTTGGCAATTTAATGTCGGTATTTGCTCCGAACTACGAAATCTTGCTGCTAAGTCGAGCGATAACCGGTTTGGTGCAAGGGCCGTTCTACGGCATTGGAGCCGTGGTCGCCACCGGTTTAGTATCTGAAAAAATGGCAGGACGTGCTGTTGGGCAAATGTTCGCGGGCTTAACGCTTGCCAACGTGCTGGGCGTTCCTGCAGGCACTTGGGTGGGTTTGCAGTACGGTTGGCACAGCACTTTTATTACTGTAGCCGTGTTGGGTATCATTGCTTTTGGATTTATTTTGACCGCTATTCGCAGTGATAGCCACTCCGAAGCTAAAAACGTCAAGCAGCAACTGGCGGCGTTTAAAAACCCGTTGTTAATATTGAGTCTTGCTATTACTGCTTTGGCTTGGTCTGGCTTCATGACCCTATACGGCTATATCGCACCGATTGCGAGTCACATTGCGGGCTTTGAAGGCAATGCTGTGACTTGGATTTTAGTGGTAGCTGGGTTGGGGTTAATTCTCGGTAACAGTTTAGGGGCTCGCTCTGCCGATAAAAATCTAGCGAAAGCTTCCATGTTTTGGGCGAGTGCCATGATCGCTTCATTGGTCTTGGTGGGCTTGCTAGAAGGTAATTCTTACGCCTTTGTGGCCGCGGTATTTGTGTTTGGTGTTGCGGCGTTTGCGAACGTTCCGTCGATGCAGCTTCGGGTAATGAATCACGGCGGTGACGGTCAAGAATTGGCGGGTACCGCTAATATCTCAGCGTTTAACCTAGCCAATGCATTTGGTGGGTTTTTAGGTGGTGCGGTGCTGGACAGTCAATATGGCGCCGGTATGATTCCGTTCGCTGCGATTGTTGTTCCTTTATTTGGTTTAGTCTTGATTGCCATTGCAAATAAAAAAGAAGCGGTAATTGCCAGCTCGTAATGTTTACGCTTGCCGCCAATAAAAAAGCCTTTGCTACTGTGCAAAGGCTTTTTGGTACATACGGTTTCTAAGTTCGCTTAGAAGGCGTACTTCATAGAGAACTGACCGTAGTATGAACTGCCTTTGCCGTTATTTACCGCTTGAGTCGGATCGTTCACGTTCATTTCACCAACTTCAAAGCCAACCGCGAGTTTAGGCGTTAGGTTGTCAAATACGTTAACGGCCCAATGGGTGTTTTTGCGATTGCTTTCATCCGTTTTACCGTAACCGTAGATGGCAGTAGAGCGCATGGTTTCGGTCCAGAAATGGCGATAAGCAACGTTAAAGGCCGTTGTTGTTTCTGCTTTACCGTTGTAAAGATCCGGTGCTACCGTTGTACCTACATAGCGGCCTAGCTCGCCGTAGTGAGCCTGGAAGCGAACGTCATCTTTACCGAAGGTATTGATTTTACCTGCAATACCACCGCCAATGGTGGTATGCGATTTGCCATCATCAGTGTTTAGCTGACGCGCAACACCAGAAATCGAGATGTTACCCCAGTCAGCGTTTAAGGTGTATTTACCAATAACGTCTGGCAGGCCGTCGTTCTTAGGATCAGGCTTTGGTGTAGAAGCGTCGGTGTTAACGCCGTAGCTTTCAGGGTTCTCCAAAGCGACTTGGAACGCGCCCATGGTGTAACGGATTTGGCCTTGACGAACAAAAGAAATGCCCATCATGGTGGTACCGAAATCAGCGGTTTCAGCAATAGCACTCGTGTTCATGTAGGTGGTCCAAGTTTGACCAGCCAATAAGCCTTTATAGCTCACGAACGCATGACGTAAACGTGGCCCTTTAGAGTTAGAAATGACTTCGTTGCCGCCCGCGCCGAAAAAGTCCATTTCAACAAAGCCGCTCACGTCACCGTCAGTGTACTTGGTGTTCAGTCGAGTTTCGTTAGCGAAAATACGGAACTGAGATGCATCTTCAGCAAGTACAGTGCCGTTACCAAGCCATTGGTCGCCATAGGCTACGTCACCAGATACATAGCGAGCATCGGCTTTTACGTACCCGCCAAAGCTTAATGAACGGTCGTTGCCAAGATCGAAATCGAAGTTAGCTAATGCAGAGGTGGATAACAGGGTTGCGCTGATCGCAACGGATAACTTAGTTAGAGTTGACTTCATTACTCTCTACCCTTTATAGGAAATGATCATTTCATTTTTTGCACTTTGGTTTGAAACCCGTTCAAACGAGTGCTTTTATGCTGAAAAATATTGTCGCGGCAGGCTTTATTACAAGCGGCTCGCGGTCAAGGCAGAGCAATTTTAGAGCGGATATTTGAACAGCATCGAATGTTAAGGGTTACGTTAGTGACGAGTTGCAAGAATTTACTTTTGGTGTGATCTGGCTTAACAAAAATTGCTGTGATCAGGATGCAGTTGTTAACTGGATTGTAACTACTGTTAAAGATTTGTGGCGCCTATCAATGCTGGGGGACGTACCCTTTTTCGCTTGCTCCGTTTGCGGAGGGGACGTACCCCTGTGGATAAATCGCAGGCAAAAAAATGGCCTCAATAATTGAGGCCTAAATAAATCTAATCACATTAGCAAGGGAGATTTGGTTGGATAACGAGTCCGTTATCCGATGAATTTAGTATCTGATAAGTCTTCACTTGTTGATGTGTGTCGATGCAACAAGTTTGTGTTGTCTTTGTGTGGCACAGTTCTTCATTATTTAGCTATAGCGTTAGCCTGGATTCGATAAAGTTGATGAACACTGCAATGCGACTTGAAATATTAGAGGAACGATAATATACAGCACTTACTTTCTCTCGGTCAGTGTTGTGCAGTTTACGATCTTCGAGCAATGATACGAGTGTCCCTTTGGCTATATCTTTATTGATCATAAAGCCGGATAAACACGCAATCCCGTTGCCCAGCAAAGCGAGCTTTCTTACCGTCTCTCCGCTACTCGAGGAGATACTTGGTTGTATTTCTTTTTTGCCTGATAGCGGCCAATAATTCAGCGTTTTGGGCTCGGTAAAGCCAATCAACTTGTGGCGTATTAAGTCAGACTCCAACAAAGGGGTTCCATGCTTAGCCAGATAGTCTGGAGACGCAACAATATGCAAACGGCTTGTACCTAAGGGTTTTGCATGTAACGTGGAATCTGCTAGAGGCCCTATTCTAATCGCGACATCCGTGCGCTTCTCGATGAGATCGACAAAACCTTCGTTTGAAGTAAGCTCTAACTCGATTTCAGGATATTGGCAGCCAAACTCAGCTACCAATGGCACTAACTGATGCAGTACAAATGGACTGGCTGCATCGACCCTAAGCTTTCCTTTTGGCTTTGTTTGCAAAGCAGCGATATCTTCCTCTGCGTGCTCAATTATTTGAATTCCTTGCCGAATTTTATCCACAAATAGTCGGCCTTCATTGGTAAGCTCAACGCGCCTTGTGGTTCTATTGAACAGCGAGGTATTAAGCTGAATCTCTAACTTGCTTACGGAGCGTGATACTTTTGCGACCTGAATGTTCAGGATGTTAGCCGCGGCGGAAAAGCTGCCAAGATCCGCAACAGCTAAGAAGATTTCGAGATCATCAGAGCGAGTTCTCATTCAATCATTCTCCAAAATTACCCGACATATCTTTGCATAATTTACAAAAATTATTTGTTATTTTCACTGTTTTTAACAAGATTAAATTTAGGAATAATGCGTCCACTTAATGTTCAGAGCTTCAACTTTCTTATATTCAAAATTGGATGACTTATTTATGCCGTTAGCATTATTCGCGTTAACCTTGAGTGCGTTTGCAATAGGGACCACAGAATTCGTTATTGTAGGCCTTTTGCCTACGATGGCGTCAGATTTGGGTGTATCCCTACCTTCAGCGGGTTTGCTGGTAAGTCTATACGCATTAGGGGTGGCTATTGGAGCGCCGTTATTAACTGCGCTCACCGGTAAATGGAAACGCAAACAGCTACTTTTAGCCGTGATGACTTTGTTTGTGCTTGGTAATCTTATGGCATGGCAAGCGCCCAGTTACTCAAGCTTGATCATTGCCCGCACCCTAACCGGTTTAGCCCATGGTGTCTTTTTCTCCATCGGCTCAACCATAGCAACAGGGTTAGTGGCTAAAGATAAAGCCGCCAGCGCCATTGCTATTATGTTTACCGGGCTCACCGTAGCATTGGTGACCGGTGTACCTTTAGGAACCTATATTGGGCAGCACTTTGGCTGGCAAACCACTTTCTTGATTGTTGCCGGCTTGGGGTTAGTCGCTTTAATTGGAAGCGCATTATTGGTGCCAAATAACCTTAAACAACCGCCAGTCGCAAGTTTGTCATCACAACTTAGCGTGCTCACTCAGCCGAGATTACTCCTCGTATATGCCATTACCGCGTTAGGGTATGGCGGTACTTTTGTAACCTTCACCTACCTAGCGCCTATCTTACAAACCGTTACTGGCTTTGGGGAAAGCGCTATCGGTTTGATCATGCTGGTTTACGGCGTATCCGTTGCTATTGGCAATATCTGGGGTGGTAAGATGGCTGACAAAATGGGGCCGGTAAACGCGTTAAAGGTCATTTTTGTCGGTTTGGCTGCGGTATTGGTAGCGTTTAATTTTACCGCTTATAGTCCCATCGCAGCGGTACTCACCATTTTGATTTGGGGAGCGTTCGCTTTCGGTAATGTTCCAGCATTACAGTTGTACGTGGTTCGAATTGCAGAGAAGCATTCTCCCAAGGCTGTAGATGTAGCGTCAGGCCTTAATATCGCAGCTTTCAACGTTGGCATTGCACTAGGCTCTTGGGGAGGCGGTCATATTGTTGCTCAGTCTGGAGTTATGACCACACCTTGGGTTGGGGCTTTGGTAATCCTTGGTGCGTTAATGGCGACTTTTATTACTGGCCAATTAGATAAAAAGGCCGCTATAGCGACTGCGTTAAAACCTGTGCACCAGGTTGCTAGTTAATTATGGACTAGGGACGTACCCCTGTGGATAAGTGGGGTACGTCCCCATTTGCTGAAGGCTATCGGTCAGCAAGCTCTTTAACGTGCTCTACAAAATGCTGAATTGCGGGGTTTTGTTCGCTATTAGGAAGTGTGAATACCTCGGCATACCAATACACAGGCTTAATGTCACTCGGTTGGAATATAGAGACTTCGCCGCGTTCTAACCATGGTTGTACTCTGTATTTTGGTACAATTGCCCATCCACAATCGAGCCCTACTAACTCAACGATATCTTCTAATGTTTGCACTGACATGGTGTGATTACTGTAAATATGTCCTGCAAGCTGTGGGGATTGGTTCACATATTGATATACAAGCTGTGTATGCTGACGCAGTTGATTGGAATCAATCGTGCTCTCGCCACCTAGCCAACTTTTGCTAGCAATCCAGGCCAACTCAAAATTAAATGTTGGGTTGTTGTCAACGCCACTAAACTGCTGAAATACGGTGTTGCTTACGGCAACGTCTATTTGGTGTTGTGTTAGTTGCTCAACCAGTTGCAAAGGATCGCCGGAATGAATCGACAATTGTAAGCCGGGAAAAGCGGCTTGGGTGAGCTTGGCGCAATTTAGCAGGTCGTTGTGACGCACCGTATTTTCAATACCTACTCGCAGCTGTTGTGGCGCCAGAGCTGTCATACTGGTGACTTTGGCATGCAGCTGCTCTAGCTCGTTTAGCACCGGTTTAGCATATTTATAAAAACCAGCCCCACTTTCTGTTAATACCAATTTTCGTACCTTGCGGTCGAATAAAGTAAGGTCGGTATCGATTTCTAACATAGCGACTTGCTGGCTAACTGTGGTGGCGTGTTTACCTAAAAGCATTGCGGCTTTTTTAAAGCTTCCTTGTTCCACACTGGTGATAAAGGCTTGCAGCTGATCAAAGGAATAATTCATCGTCAAAGCAATTTCATATGGAAGGATTATTTCCATTCTATACGATTCATAGAAAGTTAAAAACCCATTTAAAATAGTCTCCGAATTAACCAATACCCGTTTATGAACGACTCTAGGAGATAGCCATGAAGAAAAGTATCGCTCAATTATGTATTGCAACAACCATTGCAGCCATGTCGATATCAGCAGCTCAGGCCTGTACCAACTTTCACTTTCAATCAGAACAGGGTGACACCTTTATTGGACGCACCATGGAGTGGCCGGGTGAGCTTAATGGTCAAATGACCATCGTCCCGCGCAATCACGCTTTTAGTAAATTCACGAGCGAATATGGATTCGTTGGAATAAGCCACGGTGAAGAGCTTTTTAGCTCTGCGCTGAATGAGCACGGCGTAAGCGGTGAAGCGCTAGCGTTAGCTACTGCGCAATTTGCAGCAGAAGGCAGTGGCGACATTCGCTCTGGAGACCTTGTCGGTTTTGTTCTTGGCCAAGCTAAAACCGTAGATGAAGTCATTGAGATACTGGAATCAACAAAAGTCGCGGTTGCGGCCTACGATGTGGTAGACGGTATGCACCTTGGCATGCACTACGCCTTCAACGACGGTAACAAAGCCATTGTAGTGGAGTATTTAGATGGCACGGGTTACCCAGTGATAACCGAAAATACGTTAGGCGTAATGACGAATGACCCAAGCTACGACACTCAAGTAGCGCTTGCTAACAGCTTTATTGATGGCACTGATTATGACAATGCAAAGACGCAATTGTCGGAAGAGAATTTTGCCGCTTTTGATTATTCGTCCATCGGACGCTTCCAAAAAATGGTGGCATTTAACTACACAATGGACTTATCGCTAGTGAAGTCGGACTTTGATGCGGTTAATCGTGCTTGGAGTATGATAAACGCCGTTGATATTCCACAAGGAGCTTTATACTGGCGCTTTGCTGCGGAAAATACGCCGCAATTCACTTCATACTCTAACGTCGTGGATATCGCCAATAAAGACTACTACTTTAGAACGTACGACAACATGAATGTTCGCAAAGTGGATCTAGATAGCATCGATTTCGAGCAAGTGAGCTATCAAAGTGAACCCTTGTTTAACTCAGTATCAAGCTATAACACAATAAAAGTTAAGTAAGAATAAAACGAGCGCTTCTAGTGGTCTGGAAGCGCTCACCTTTTTTCGAGCCACTCACGTGCGAATAACAGTTTTAATGCCCAGGATAAGTTTCCCAAATGCGCTCATCGAGCTCTTGATCTTTACTATACATCCCAATATTCCACTCGCTAAATTCAGCTAAATCGGTGGCTATAGTTTCAATCAGTGATTTCAGCTCAAGCTGTTCAAGCCATTCGCTAGGGCAGTCAACTAAACCGTATTGCGCCCCCCAAAGATTACCAGCGATTGAGCCGGTGGAGTCGGAATCACCGCTGTGGGATACGCTTATGGACATCAAGTCTTTAAAGTTATCCGCCACCAAGGCGCAATAAATGCCAATAGCTAGCGCTTCTTCGGCAATCCAGCCTTCACCGAGGGTGATAATGGCTTGGTGAGGAGGAATATTGGTTTTACTGAGTGTTAAGGCGAGGTTAATGGCCGCTGTGGTTTCTTGATGCTCAGGGTAACCAGCAAGCAAAAAGAGCGCTAGCTGACAAGCCTGCTCAAGGGATTGGTTTTCGAGAAGCGCTTGAATGATCACAGCAAATGCACCAGAGGCTAAATAACCCGTAGGATGGCCGTGGGTTAAATGAGCAACATCGCTGGCGAGCTCAAAGCATTTTTCAGGGCGACGCTTTAGTACGTGGCTATAAAGCCCAACTGGAGCCACCCGCATAACGCCACCGCAGCCTTTGCTGTTATTTACGGCAAAGGTTTCGTAGGTTTTCATATCTTGCAGTGCTTGCAAGCAGGTATTGCCAGGAGCGCGCTGGCTGTGAAGCTCCGACGTATTCCAAAGTACGCCGTTGGGTGTGTAATAGTCATCGCGGTAGGGAGATTGATAGCCTTGGGTGTACAGCCAGCGCAAATAAGCATGGCCAACGCAGCCAACTTCAGTCGTTATGCCTTTATTTTTACCTCGAACCCAAGCTCTAAGCAGACCTTCAGCGGTAAATAAGGTCATTTGCGTATCGTCGGTAATGGCGCCAATTTTGCCATAGGCTTTAATGAAATCAGTAACCCCGTCTTGACCGTACTGAGCAAGAATTTGGTCGCGAGACATAAACTCGACAGCAGCACCGAAAGCATCGCCAATGGCGCCGCCTAGCAAGCAGGCTTGAAAGCGTAAGTTAGTAGGTAAGTCCATTTTGAGGTTCCTTGGCAATATGTGGAGGCCTTGCTGGTTAGGTTATCATGGTTTTGGGGGAGGTTGGGGATTTTACGAACTAGGAAAGGCAGGTCTATTCATACATTTAAACACTTATATGTATAGATAATACGAAAAATTATACATATCTTATGATTCGTGTATAGAAGTACGTAGTTTTTATGTAGTTTACTGTTGGAATCCACCGACCAAGCTTACTAAGCCCACGCAATAAGATATTAAAAAGCCCTGTAAATACAGGGCTTTCAAGGATTCGGTCGCTACATCAACAGATGTTATTCCAAGTTCTGGATCTGCTCATTGAGTAGCGGCCTAGAACCTAACAAACTCAACGAGTTATCGAAAAGAAACCGTTCAAAAATGCCTGTTTGCCCACCAAACTGCCCACCACTTGCCTATGGCTTTTACTAAATCTTAGTGGTTAGCAATGGAAAAACAGTGCCGTTTTTATGCTGCTGTTAGAGCTAAAACATAGCAGTTTTGAAGGGCTTTATCGAGCACGATTTCCGTCAACATAGCTTTGCCATTTTTTCACTGGTTCTACGCGATAGTAATGAGTCAGCAGAAAGCTCACTTAGCCTGAAATGGACATTATGATGTCCATTTTAATAGAAATAAGCTCAATATGGATACTATGGTATCCAAGAGAGATAAGACTGAGTGTCGAATGGTAAGCATCAGGTCTACAAATTGTTATCCCTAAGGTAACTTTGTGTAGACCTTCGGGGCTAGGCAACGCGCTTTTACCACCTCTTTGGTAAATACTGCGTGAAATACAAAGGCATCACGATATTGGTTTGTTCTAACGCTGAAGAGCCTTGTGTACCCGTTAACTTAAAGGTTTTATTTGGAGTACATTTTTCAACGTAGGATGCCAACGATTTTGCTCTTGTACGTTTACCACTTTTGACTTCCACAGGGATGATATCGCCTTCATCGGTCGCCAAAATAAATTCGATTTCGGCGCGGGCGTCATTCCATGAATAGCTTGGGTCAACGCCAATAGCTGTGAGCTCTTGTTGCACAAAGTTTTCAGCCACATAGCCTTTGTATTCATAGTTTTGTTGCTTAATCTCTTTATAACTGCTGCCCAGCATATGATTGAGCAGGCCCACATCAAACAGAAATAGTTTAACCATATTGTCTTTTTTATAGGCCGCCAACGGAGATTTAGGTAATCCTTCAATAGGGTAGTTTGGCAAAGCTAAGCGGCAGCAGTTAAGCCAATGGATCGCGGTTTCAAAATCGCTATAACGAGATTTACGCTCATGCACATGCTTAAATTTAAAGCGTTTAACTGACTCATCGCTGACAAGTGATAGCTGGGCTGGAATGCTATTAAACACCGATTCAATCAGTGTGGCATCGACCTTGCCCGCGTACTTACCGAAATCGCGGCGATAACCTTCAACTAAATCGGCATGAATTTTTGTGACTTTTTCAACACGCTCTAGAATGCTTGAACCCTTAAACTGATACCAAGCAGAAACGGCTTCCGGCATACCACCGGTAAAAAAATAGTCGGTTAGTTTATCCATCAATTTAGTGTGCACCGCCGGTGTGCTTGCTTGACTATCAAATGCTTTGATCAGTGCTTGCTCGTTGGATGCGTAAATAAATTCTTGGAAGGTCAGTGGTCGTAAATTGTATTGTTCTACCTTGCCCACAGGGAAGGTGTTGAGCAAACCAATATTTGAACCGCTGGCTGCGACAAAATAGGACGGTGCTTTTTCGGCAAAATACTTCAGCGAAGTTACAGCTCGTTCACATTCGCCAATTTCATCTAATATCAGCAAGTCGGTGTCTGGATTGAACGCTTGGTTGGTTAACAACTCAATGTTCATTACTAGCTCGTCAGGTGACAACGAGCCATCGAACGCTTCTTTGTAAGCTGGGTTTTCAAGGAAGTCGATACGAAGGATGTTGGCAAAGGTATTCCCAAACAACTCTTGCAGTAGATAGGTTTTACCTGTTTGTCTTGCTCCATCGATCAATAATGGCTTGCGCACAGGTTGACTTTTCCATGCTATTAGGGCGTTGAGTAAGTTGCGCTGCATTGTCATTTCCCGCCAATTAAGACTGTTAACTGCCTGTAGTATAACTCAGTCTACACTTTTACGCGCATAAAAGTGCGGAATTTTACATTTTTATGCGCATAAAAGTGTTATGGCGTTATCGTTGGGCAAGGCTTTCCCTTTTGAGATGGCTTTGGGCACTTACCCTTTGGGCATTTGGGACAATATGGGCAAAGCCTTAGTTCACGCCACTTAGGCACACACTAACCCTGCCCACAGGGTATTTATGACTTGGGGCATTATGTAAATTCTGGGGCAAGTAGCTACTTGTACCCTCAGAAAGCTGCACGATCTGGGCATTTATTTGCCTACTGCGTCCGTTTAGTACTGGCAAACTCCTAACTGAACTTAACAGATCAGTGAGGAAGCAAACGATGAGCCCAACCACACAGTCACCCACAAACTTAGTACACCCAGCGCGTCAGCAGCGGATTTTGCGCTTGCCCGAGGTAAAGGCCAAAACAGGCTTTGGCCGCAGCACCATTTATGCCCTGATGGCCAACGGTGAATTTCCGCGATCCATTCGTATTGGTGCGCGTGCCGTGGGCTGGTTAGAAAGCGATATCGACCAGTGGATTGAAACCCGCCGTATCGGTGCTACTTATGGCCGTGGATAAAGCATCAGCATCAAACCCGTTACCTGCCAGTGAAATGCATAGCAACGCACCAACATTACCGGCTGGTTTTGCCTATAACGCGCAAAACTGGCTGGTGATGCAACCGGCAGGGCAAGATAGCCCAGTCAAAATCTGCTCTTGGCTGCAAGTTGCTGCTCGCACCCGCGATCCGCAAGGGGACAACTACGGCTATTTATTGCACTGGTTAGACGATGACAATCGCCATCGCTATTGGGCCATGCCCGCAGAACTATTGGCCGGAGACGGCAGCGAGTACCGCCGAATCCTACTCAGCCGAGGCATGCGGCTGAGTAACAGTGTCAAAGCGCGGCAGTTGCTCTCCCTGTTTATTCAACAAATGGGCGAGCTGGCCACGCAAAAGGCCATCAGCGTGAACTGTATTGGCTGGCATCACCACGCTTATGTGCATCCGCGCCTCACCTTTTACCCAAGCGAACACAGCAACAACCCGCGCATGGTGCTGCAAACCATGCACCCGATAGAAGGCTTTATTCAACAAGGTAGTAGCGACAGTTGGCGGCAGCACGTTGGCCGTTATTGTCTGGATAACCCGCTATTAATCGTTGGTGTCTGCGCTGCGCTGGCCGCGCCTTTGTTGCACTTGTGCGGAGTGGATGGTTTTGGTTTACACCTCTACGGTGCCAGCAGTACTGGTAAAACTGCGGCGCTGTATCCGGCGTTATCGGTGTGGGGCGAGCCTAATCAATTGCGCCATAGTTGGCGTGCCACGGCCAACGGTTTAGAAGGCACAGCATTAGCGCATAACGATGCCTTGCTGGCGCTCGATGAAATGGGCGAAGTTGACCCAAAAGAGGCGGGCGATGTCGCTTATATGCTTGCCAATGGTCAGGGTAAAACACGAGCAGGCAAATACGGTGAAATGCGCTTACCCGCCCGTTGGCGCTTGGTGTTTTTATCCACTGGCGAAGTGACGCTTGAAAGCCATCTTGCCAGTATCGGCAAGCGCGTAAAAGCCGGCCAGCAAGTGCGCGTGATTGATCTCAGTGCCGATGCTGGAGCGCAAATGGGCGTGTTTAACCAGAGCCATGGTATGAACGCCGCCGATTTAGCTGACCACCTAAAACAGCAAAGTCGCCAACATTACGGCAGCTTGTCCTTGGACTGGTTACGGTATTTAACGCAGCACGGCGCACAGGTGCGACCCGTTTTCCAAAACGTACGCCAACGTTTTTTAGCTAGCTTACCAACCGAGGCTGACGGCCAAGTGCGCCGAGTAGCCGAAAAGTTTGCCTTACTGGCTAGCGCAGGCCTGTTAGCCATTCAAGCCAAGGTGCTCGATTGGCCAACCCAAAGTGTCGAAGCCGCCTGTTTAAGCCAGCTTAACCAATGGATACTTGCTCGCGGTGGTGTAGCCGCCAATGAAGATCAACAAGCCATTCGCCAAGTGCGCAGCTTTATTGAGCAGCATGGCGAAAGCCGCTTTACGCCTAAACAAATTGGTTACAGCAGCCAAGTACGCCAACGAGCAGGGTGGATAGATGTCACCGGCCCACAAACCCTCTACCTGTTTTACCCAACTGGCTGGCGTGAAGCCACCGAAGGCCTAAGCCCAGATCGCGCCGCCAAAGCGCTGATAGCCGCAGGTTACCTAATCCCCGATGGCAACCGACCACAGCGAAAAGTCAGCCTGCCCGACAACACCCGCCCACGAATGTACTGTGTTAAAGGCAGTATTTTGGATGACTAACGAGGCGATTAATCTTGTGTGGGCTTGTCGACTTGCAGTGAACCGCCAGTCAACATAAATAGCTAGCGATGTTTGAAGTCCAACGCAGACAATACCGCTAGAGGCATTCCCGTGAACCGCTAGCGTACCAACAACCAGCACCGAACGAATAACAAATACGCTCAATTATTTGGTTTTAACTCAAATAAGTTGAGAATAATCATAATCGTGGTAGGGTAAGCAACAGTGAAAAATCCCCAAGTTTATGGTTAAGAAAACACCGTGGAGAGAGCATGATCCGCTGCCATCTAGCCCGTTTAATGGGCGAGAGAAAAATGCGCATTAGCGACGTGATGCGAGAAACCGGCCTAAGCCGTACCACCGTCACGCTACTTTACAAAGAAACCGCGCTCAAGGTGGACTTAGAAGCGCTCGATAAGCTATGCGATTTATTTAACTGCCCATTGAGCGATATATTGGAAAAAATGCCAAGCGATAGACAGGGCTAAAAATTATCAAGGAGTGACGACATGTCGTCAGAAGCAGATACCAGAGCAAACTACATCGATCCAGCGTTAAAAGCCGCACATTGGCAACCGGGCAATATCATTCGGGAGCACTACTTTACCGATGGCCGTAAGCTTGCTGGCGGTGTCCGTGGTCGTCGATGTTTCGTCGATTATCTGCTGCACAAAGACAATCGTTACCTTGCGGTTGTTGAAGCCAAAAAAGAGTCTGAGCACCCAACCAAAGGCCTTCAACAAGCCATAGACTATGCTAAGAAGCTACTCGTTCGTTTTGTCTATTCAAGCAACGGCAAACAAACCTATGAGTTCGATTTAGAAACGGGTAAAGGCGACTACATCGAGTTTTATCCAACACCACAAGAGCTTGAAAACCGCTACGCGGGTGTTAATTCGGATCTAGGCCAGCAGCTTCGTAATGTGCCTTTTCATTTAGAAGGCGCAATGCAGCCACGTTATTACCAAGAATTAGCGGTCCATGCCGCCACAGATGCCATTGGCAAAGGTAAGCCACGAGTGCTATTAACGCTGGCGACTGGTACAGGTAAAACCTTTATTGCCTTTCAAATCGTCCATAAACTGTTTCAGTCCCGTTGGAACAAAGAATCTCCGGGTACGCGTAGGCCTAGAATTTTGTTTTTAGCTGACCGTAATATTTTGGCCGATCAAGCCATTAACACTTTCAATCCCTATGAAAAAGACCTCATCAAAATAAACGGTGAAGAGGTACGCAAGCGTGGCGGTGTAGTGCCAACCAATGCACATATCTTTTTTGCTATCTACCAAGCCATTGCTGAGCGAGAAAACATTGAAGGCTATTACAAAGCGTATCCAAGAGATTTTTTTGACCTTGTAATGATTGACGAGTGTCACCGAGGCAGTGCTAATGAAGCAGGCTCATGGCGAGACATACTGGTCCATTTTGGCAGTGCGGTACATGTCGGCCTAACAGCTACACCGAAACGTGAAGCCAACGTAGATACCTATGATTACTTTGGTACACCTGCATTTGAATACTCATTAAAAGACGGCATCAACGATGGTTTCTTAACGCCATATCGTGTTAAACGGGTACGTACCAACTTAGACGAGCTAGTGCTGACCAAAGATGACCAAGTGATCGAAGGTGAATCAGGGCAAGACGTCTATCAGGTAGAAGATTACGACAAAAAAATCGTCGTAGATGAACGTACCGAGCTGGTCGCAAAAGCCATTTTGGACAATATCAATCCACTAGAAAAAACCATCGTCTTTTGCGAAAACCAAAATCATGCACTGACCATGCGTGACATGATCAACAAACACAAAAAACTGAAAGATCCGCACTACTGCGTGCGCGTGACCAGTGATGAGGGCAAAGTCGGCCGCGAGCTACTAGAAAAATTCCAAGATAACGACAAAGACATCCCCACCATTATTACCTCCTCACAAATGTTAACCACAGGGGTGGATGCCCGTAACGTGCGTAACGTAGTGCTGGATAGAACCGTTGGCTCAATGGTGGAGTTTAAACAAATTGTCGGTCGCGGCACCCGTGTTTTTGATGGCAAAGACTATTTCACCATTGTCGATTTTCGCGGTGCAACCAATAAGTTTTACGACAAAGATTGGGATGGTGAACCCGAAGCACCAGAGCCAGGAGGTATTGGTGAGCCAACACCACCTTACACACCAGAACCACCCGGAGGAACAGATGGCCCAGAGCCTGAACCGGGTGAGCCAAAACCTCGGTTGAAAGTAAAGTTAGGCAAACACCGTGAACTGAAAGTCATTGACGTTGAAACTCGTTATATCGATGAAAACGGCAAACCTCTCACGGTGCAAGAATTTGTTGAGCGCTTGATCACCCAATTACCAGGGTTGTTTAAATCGGTTGAGGAATTGCGGCAGATATGGTCAGACCCAGACGAACGCGAAACCTTGCTCGGAAAACTCGTACAAGCAGGCTTTGATAAAGAGCAACTCGCCACACTTCGACGGATGTTTGAAGCAGAAGAGTGCGATATCTTCGATCTGCTGGCTTTTTTAGCCTTTGAACAGCCTATGGCAACCCGCAAAGCTCGTGCCGATCAAGTACGTACTAACAGCGCCTTCTTTAATCAGTACCAACAAGAAAAGGCACAGCAGTTTTTGCACTTTGTGCTTAACCGGTATGAGCAAACCGGCAGCACCGAGCTATCACGCGAGCGCTTGCCAGCACTTATCGAGCTATCAGGGTTGGGTACTGTCAAAGACGCCTCAACAGCATTCGGTGGAAAACCAGCCTATTTGCTGGCGGCTTTTAAACAATTACAACAACAGCTTTATCACGTGAATTGAAATGGAATTAATACTCGCACCTAACCTCTTGCACGACCAGCCACAAACCTTAAACATCAATAAGGTTGCTACTTTAATTGGTGAAAATGGCAGTGGTAAATCCAGTATCTTGCAGTCAGTATTTGAAGAGCGGTTAAACAAACGCGCACATCACCACCTAAATGTGGTGTGCTTTTCTTCAGGGCAGAATGAAAATTACTCTGAAAAGTTTGGTATTTACTTAAAACGCGAGCGTCAAGCTGGCAGAGGGTTGGGGTTAGAGTGCCTTTACTTTGACAAGCCCTGGTCAAAATTACTCATTTTCCTCGCAACAGCGACTAAACGTAGTGGCAAAGTTCGCTCTTTTTTGCGCGAAAGAGGTTATGTTACTGAGTCGGCATTTGCAGGCGATGACCAAACTACGTGCTTAAAATGCGCATTCAAAATTGATAAAAACTATGTCAATCGAGTTCAGGACGCTCTGAAGCGTGAAGAAAGTGGTGAGGTTGATACGCTACGAAATACGCCCTATTTCCGTTCGTTAGATAGCTTCATCAACACATTTGTCTCAAATGATTATGAGTTTGAGCAACCGCTACGTAAGCGAACCATTGAAATACCAGCAAGCCGATTGATCGATGTTTCGTTCGATTACCCAAGACAGCCACAAGCAGGTGAAGAAGGTATTGAGGCCGGTGAAGCAAATACTCAGGCTCAAAATACAGCTTTTGATCCTGAAGTGAGTTTTTTTACCCAAGCGGCGGATAACGATTACTTCATAGACAAACAAGGCTACAAACTCGTTTTTAAAGATGGAATAGAGCTTGACCAGTTAAGCGACGGTGAATACCAGCTGCTCTTTCTATACGCGTTGATAGACCTTTTTGATGCACCGAATACGCTATTCCTGTTTGATGAAGCAGATTCGCACCTGCACTACAAAAACGTAGAGAAACTATGGTCTCTATTACACAGCATACAAGGCCATGCGATTACTACGACACACCTGTTGGATTCTATTTCTGCAAAAGAAAACCGCATAGAACATCTGAAAGTTGTAGAACACGGCCGAATCAATGAAGACGACAAAATCAAACAGCTAATCTCCCGACTCAGTGTACTTTCTCGTGCCAAATCCGTTGAATTTGAGGTGTGTGGCAAGCTGCCTAACATCGCCTTATTAGATGACTACAACGATTGGATTATTTTTACCAAACTTGCTGCACGTGCAGGGCTAGATATAAACCGTCTAGCCACTGTGCATGCCATGAAAAAGTCGTCCAGCTACGCTACTGCTAACGAAACCTTTGGCAAGGGCAAAATAGATTGGTTACATGGCTTAAGCAAGATTGAATCACCACTTGTAACAACACAGATTTTCCTAATTTGTGATCGAGACGAGGCGGCATTGGACTGGAATGCTGCCAATGGCGTTCAAGTGAACGGGCAAGTGTACCGTGAGTTGCTAAATGCCATTCAATGGCCTCGTGGCACCAACGTATCGCCATATCTATTGGCTTGGAAACGCCGTGAAATCAAAAACTAT
Organism: Paraferrimonas haliotis; assembly: GCF_002282895.1. Taxonomy (GTDB): domain Bacteria; phylum Pseudomonadota; class Gammaproteobacteria; order Enterobacterales; family Shewanellaceae; genus Paraferrimonas; species Paraferrimonas haliotis. The sequence continues at coordinate 48,349 of NZ_NRRB01000007.1, read as the reverse complement.
TTGCTCTCATACACCGCATTGGCGCACCACAATCTGCTTGGCCAAATAAACAATGGTGATATTGCGCAGCGCAATCACCTTCAGTCCAATAATCCTGGTGATAACGACGATATTCGTAGGATGAACGTCAAAGACATTATCAACCCGCTGATTAACACAGATGGCGAAGGCTTAGACCCTGCAAAACTCCAAGCCTATATCGACCTGATTCCGCCAGACGAAATCAGCGAAGACATCACCAATATGTACAATTTTATTATCGGAAAACTATAAACCATGTCACTACAACAGAAAATAGACCGAATTACCGACATACTGCGCCGCGACGATGGCATTAGCGGTGCTATGCACTATACCGAGCAAACCTCTTGGGTATTGTTCTTAAAATTTTTGGATGATTATGAGTCTGAAAAAGAAGATGAAGCGGTACTGTCAGGTAAAGCCTATCAACCGGTTTTGGATGACGAACACCGCTGGTCAAATTGGGCCTGCCCGAAAAATGCTGAGGGCAAGCTAGACATTAACAAAGTTCGCACGGGCGATGACTTGACGGATTATGTGAATAACGAGTTGTTTCCGTACTTAAAGAGCTTTGCCAATGCCGCCATTACGGGCTCCGACCCTAAATCATTCGCCTATAAAATTGGTGCCATCTTCCAGTATTTAGATAACAAGGTAGCCTCTGGCCATACTTTGCGTGAAGTGCTGGATATTATCGACACACTGAATTTCCAGTCCAGTGATGAAATGTTTGAACTCTCGCTGGTCTATGAAGGCTTACTGCAAAACATGGGGGATGCCGGAGGCTATGCGGGCGAGTTTTATACCCCGCGCCCAGTGGTGCGAGCCATGATTAAGGCCATTGACCCGCAAGCCGGGCAAACCATTTACGATGCAGCGGCTGGCTCGTGCGGATTTTTAGTGGAAGCCTTTGACCACCTGAAAGCAAAAAAGAGTGCGCTTTCTACCGAGCAATGGGACTTTATCCAGCGTGATACCTTCTTCGGCTTTGAGAAAACCTCATTGGCTTATGTAATGGGTATGATGAACATGATTTTGCATGGCATCGAGTCCCCCAACCTATTCCGTGGTAATACCCTGACTCAGAATATCCGTGATATTCAGGAAAAAGACCGTTACGACATTATTCTGGCTAACCCACCTTTTGGTGGTAAAGAGAAGTCACAAATTCAGCAAAACTTCCCTATCCAAAGTAACGCTACTGAATTGCTGTTTTTACAACACTTCATGAAAACCCTAAAAAGTGGCGGCAAGGCAGCCATCGTAGTGCCAGAAGGCGTGCTGTTCCAAACCAACAGTGCGTTTAAACAAGTCAAACAAGAACTACTGGAAAACTTTAACCTGCACACCATTTTAAGCCTGCCTGCCGGGGTGTTTTTGCCGTATTCGGGCGTAAAAACCAACGTACTGTTTTTTGAGCGTAACGGCGGCACCAGCGATGTCTGGTACTACGAATGTGAGCCTGAGCAAAAGCTCACCAAAAACAAACCTATTACCGATGACCACTTAAAAGAGTTTGTTGAGCTGTATACCAGCCGTGAGACGACCGAACGTTCCTGGATAGTTTCAGCCAGCAAACTGGCTGAAGACTATGACCTATCCGCTAAAAACCCTGCCAAGCAGAAAGATGCCGAGCATTTAGCGCCAAGCGATATTCTTAAGCAGATCCGTACCAAAGAAAAGCTGGTATCAGGGCTGTTGGATGAAATTGAAAACCTGTTGGCGGAGAAATAAGCATGGAGCCGGTTTTATATTCATTGCCGGACGGGTGGAGCTGGAGAAAGCTAAGTGAATTGGCTAAGACAACCAGTGGGGGAACTCCGTCACGCTCAAATAAGGATTATTGGGGAGGCTCAATTCCCTGGGTAAAATCTGGAGAGTTAGGTGATAGCAGAGTTGAAAAAAATGAAGAATTTATTACCGAAGTAGGGTTGAAAAATTCCTCAGCAAAACTTTTTCCAAAGGAAAGCTTGTTGCTTGCCTTATATGGAGCAACAGCGGGTAAGCTTGGGGTTTTAACTTATGATGCCGCGACTAATCAAGCGGTTTGCTGCATAAGTCAAGATGACCAGTTATTGGCAAGAGATTTTTTACGTTACTATTTGCTATCTCAAAGAAAAAAGATCATCGAAGATAGCTTTGGTGGAGCGCAGCCAAATATTAGTCAAGCTTATGTTCGTGAAATCGACATTCCTACACCACCACTAACGGAACAAATACGCATCGTCGAAAAACTCGATGCACTTCTCACCCGTATCGACACCGCCATCGAGCATTTACAGAGCAAGCTCGATTTATCTAAACAACTGTTCGACAGTGTATTAGATGAATTTTTTAAACTGTCGGATTGTGATTCTGTGCCACTAACGGAGGTGGTTGATTTTATCGGTGGTTCACAGCCTCCAAAATCACAATTTTCTGATGTTCAGAAAGAAGGCTATGTTCGATTAATTCAGATTCGTGATTATAAGACTGATAACCATATTGTTTATGTCGATAGCGCATCAACGAAGAAATTCTGTACGAAAGATGATGTGATGATTGGACGCTATGGACCGCCAGTATTTCAGATATTGAGAGGGCTTGATGGCGCTTATAACGTTGCTTTGATGAAAGCTGTACCTAATGAAGATGTTTTAACAAAGGACTACCTATTTTGGTTCCTTCAGTCACCGTCAATACAGAACTATGTTATTGGCATTTCTCAAAGGGCAGCTGGTCAGTCAGGGGTAAATAAAAAGGCGTTAGAGAAATACCTTATCCCAGTTCCGAGTAAAGCTATTCAGAATGATATTGTTGATAAAGTTGGGCAATTAGTAAATAAAAGCCGGAATTTGGAAGCTGGAGTGACAGCAGAAATTACGTCATTGAACCAACTAAAAGCATCAATTCTCGATTCAGCATTTAAAGGCGAGCTCTAAGGAGGGAGTATGAGTGGTGGTCAGACTAAAAATGCCGCGTTAACAACCGCTTTAGCCTTTCATTACCAGGTGCTGATTGGCTTGGAAAAGTGCTTTGTATTGGAAGAAGGTCAATCTATTTGGTTTGAAAAAGACGGTGATGTGAGCCTTATTTCCCCTAATACTTTAACTTCATCTCAAACGGAAGTGAAAGACTATTCGGCAGCACTTACTGACCACCATGAAAACCTCTGGAAAACGCTTAAGAACTGGTTAGCTCCCGATTTCGATCATACTCAATATGGTGTTTTGGTACTGCATACCACACAGGCTTTTGGTGCAACAACCAAGCTGAAGAATTGGAACATCCAAACTGCTGAGCAACGTTTACAAGTATTGAAAGATATTTTCTTTAGCCGTCCAGAAGATAAGAGGAATGCTGAAAATCCATCAGAAATTATCAAACTACAAAAAGCCGTGATGGCTTGTAATGAAGCTCTGCTAAAAAGTGTACTTGATAAAGTAACCTTGTTTACCGAGGCCGATAACGCACAGGATTTAGAACAGTGTATTTTGGCTAAACCTGTAGGCATTCCTAAGAATAATTTAAGTAGTTACCTTCAGGGGTTAGTTGGTTTTGTGTATGCACAGGCAACGCAGCATTCATGGAGTATTAGTCAGCAGGCTTTTAGGGCTAAGTGTGAAGAGTTAACAGCTCTTTTATGTAAAAGGGAATTTACTTTCCCAGTATTCTCAGGCTATGAAGCATCAGACCTTGAGGTGGAACTACATCAAGATAAACTTTTTGTTCAAAAAATAGCTGAGATAGAGCATCACGCAATGATCCCCGATGCCGTAGGTAATTGGCTAGAGTTGCAAAACTCATTTTTAGAACAGCTTGATGAATATCCCTTGTATAAAGAAAAAACGGTAACTTATCAAAATCAATTGGTAAAAAAATACAAGCTTTCGTATTCAAGTGCTCAACTTGAGTCGGTTGATGCAATTAAAAGCTCAAAGTTACTTTACAACAAGACCATGCAAGAGCAGCCACTCAACATGGGTAACGATATTCCGCCAATTGAATATAAAAATGGCCTTATCCATGACGCAATGGACGATGACGAGCGTGATTTGAAATGGAAGGTTGAGCCATGAGTAGCATTATCGATGCTCTATATGAATTAAAGTACAACCCATTTGAGTATGGGCCATACTTGGCCTCTTTTTATACTGCCCTAGAGGAATCCGAGAACAATTTGTTGCTTGCCCAGTTGGTCATACCGCTTTGTAGTCATCCGATATACAGCCATAAGTTGTTAAACTCGAACAAGCGAAGCTCTATCTGGTCTGTATTTGACGACAGAGCAAAACTCTATGACCTACAAGAGCGGATTGAAGGTTTTCAAACCCTCACAGAGCAGTGTATTCAATATTGTTTAGTCAACGACTGGTTATTCGTTAATGAGCAGCGGCTATCTCTAACGAAATGTGATGAGGCTGTCTCCGGCTTTATCACTAAAAAGAGTGCAGAAAGGTTAGGCCGGTTGTTTAGTGGTCACTCAGTGGTCGAGATTTATGCGTTTTTAGGAGTGAAACCGCGATGAAAACACTTATTCATGAAATAGGCGTGATTGACCAGCAAGGTCTTAAACACCCTGTTAATTTTCAAGCAGGGCTCAATGTGGTTACCGGTAAATCATCAACCGGTAAAAGTGCCTTAATTGAAATTTTTGATTATTGCTTTGGCAGCGATGAGAACACCATTCCAAAAGGTGTGATTACAAACAGTGCTGCAATTTACTATGTTGCGCTTGCTGTTAATGAACAAGATATGGTGATTGCCAGAGACCCCAATCTTGCAACAAAAGCATTTTTCCGTCGTGTTGACGCATTCGATTCGGAAGAGATTGATCGCGAATATTTTAGTTCTAGCTATTTTCGTCCGTTAAACGAGTTTAAGAAGCATTTAAGAGACTTTTTCCTAGATATTGATGATGTTGATGAATCTTTAGCCGCGAGAGCTAACAGGAGATTTAATCAAAAAGCACCTACACCATCGGTGCGTAGTTTTACATCTTTTATGCTTCAGCATCAAAACTTGGTTGCCAATAAGCATGCGTTGTTTTATCGATTCGATGAAAAGGAAAAGCGCGATCAGGCAATTGAACATACAAAGATATTTTTAGGACTTGTCGATCAAAAGTTCTTTCACTTATCACAAGAAAAAGAGCGGTTAAGCACAGACGTAAAACGTTTAGAACGGCAAAAAGAAACCAATAAACGCACATCAGAAAGCTACAAACAAAAAGTCGCCCCTGTATTAAGTCAGCTTTACGCTTTAATGGGTTTTAAAGATGAGCCTATATCTCTGACAAAGGTGCTCCAGCATCCTCAAGATGCAAAGGATCAGCTAGATAGCATCATAGTTGCCGAGAAAATCGTTCACAGTTCCGATGCGATGACACAACGGTATGAGCAGTTGAAACTGGCGCGCAATCAAAAAACTTCTGAGTTACGAAAGTTGCAGCGTCAAGCTGCATCTATTAATAAACACATCCAGGAAGAAGAGCTATTTGTTGAGAATGTAAAACGCTTTAACTCACCTCAGCATGTTCATATTTCCGCCACGGTTTGCCCATTCTGCCATACCGAAAAAGACAACTTGCGACAAAGTGCAGAGAAGCTTCAACAGGCCATTACGAAAGTATCGGGGAATCTTGCTCAAGCTCGTCCTATGAAAGCAAAGTTTCAATCATCTTTAATTGAAGTACAGCGTGATACAGAGATTGTTAGTAAGTTGCTAACCGATCTCAATCAACAAATAGCTGAAATTGAGAAAGTAAATCAGCAGTTAGCCGAACAGAAGAGCTTGTATGAAAGCATTATAATGCAAAAAGCCAAGCTGTTTGCACTTCTTGATACCTTAAATATGGCTGATGATGCTGAACTTGATGGAGAAATCAAAGAGTTAAAGAGGAAGCTCAAGAAGATTACTGATGCACTAAAAGAATACGATGTGCAAAAAGGTTTGGCAGCTGCATCGCTTAAGGTAAACGAATATATGGCCAGCATAGGTAGCCATTTTGAATTTGAGGCAAGCTATAAACCAATTAACCTCCATTTCTCATTTGAGACATTCGACCTTTATCATTTAACGCCCGAAAACGAAAAAATCTACCTTCGTTCAATGGGTAGCGGTGCAAACTGGCTTTATTGTCATATAACGTTATTTTTGGCTTTGCACAAGTATTTCGTTGAATTAGGTGAAAAGTGTGCCATACCTTCAGTGCTTTTCTTAGACCAACCAACACAGGTATATTTCCCTAATTTTAACCGTGATAACTCTGCAACCTTCGAAGAACAAAAGAAACAAGAAGCAGAACAGCGCAAGATCCACAGTGTGGATCAAAATATTGATGAGGATATAAAAGCCGTTGAAAACTTATTCAGCCAGCTATCGATTTATTGCAATGACCTCCAATTAAGCAATGGCTTTAGTCCGCAAATTATAGTGACTGACCATGCGGACAATCTGACTCTCTCTAATGGATTTGATTTTGAAGCACTTGTGAATGGTAATCGGTGGCGTACTCGCGGTCTTATTGTGCCGGCACCAGAGTTGCAAGGTGATAGTTAAAATTATGCTTCCAAGATATGATTTTTTAGACCTGTTGAATATTAAATTTTTCAGAGGAAAATGTGACCATTTATAATGTCTATTGCGACGAAAGTCGCCATACATCAGACCCGTCTCAACACTATATTGTTATCGGTGCACTGCAATGCCCTCGTGAAGAAAAACACCGTATTGTTGGGCGCTTACATGGCCTGATGACTAAATATGGTATTAAGACCGAATTTGGCTGGAAAAAGCTATCGCCTAACAAGGCTGATTTTTATCGAAGCCTTATACAATTGTTTTCTGAAGAAAACTCACTTTCATTTCGATGTATTGTGGTCGACCGCAGGCAACTGAATCACGAACAGTGGAACGATGGGGATAAAGAGCTTGGTTTTTACAAGCTGTACTATCAATTGCTAGTCCACTGGCTTCAACCTGGCGACAGCTATCATGTATATCTTGATTGGCAGCAGAATGCTTCAAGTACACGCTTTGAAGAGTTACGTCAGATCTTGGTTCATAAGTTGTCTGGCCGCGCTAAGCTTGCTTGTTTAGAGCCAGTTGAATCACATAACCAACCACTGATACAACTCTCTGATTTATTGATGGGAGCGGTAGGATATAGCTGGAACGAAATGCAGAACCGACCTAATGCAAGTGCATTTAAAGCTGCGTTTGTTGATGAACTTGCGAGATCGTTAGGTAAGGGTAGCCTGCGTTACACCACAACCAAAGGCGAGCGAAACTTTAATATCTTCAATTGGCAGGGACGATAGCAGTGACAGAAAGTCTGTGGCCGCAATTGCGGTTAAAAGCCGATAGCGAAGACGAGCTGATTGAGAAATACCGTCAGATATATCTGGAAAATTATGTTCATGATGAAAATGGCAATGCCAGAGTGTTTACCGATTGGTGTGGTGTAACCTACCAGTTTGGTGCGGGTGCTTTTGATCATGCCTTTACGGAGTCTACCAATTACCGAACCAGTGCAGGTATTCACGATGGCGGTTTCTCCAAAAAGCGTGCTAGACGAATAATGTGGATTAAAGAAGTGTTGGCTCTATCAGCCGGGACGGTGCAGCGTTACAGTCAATCTCGTCAAACCGATCGCGGTAAAACCGCAAAGCGTAGGACATTGGTCGTCGTTGAAGAAAAGTATGTAGTTGTATTTGATGATCCAAGGAAGGTCGGAGATCCACATTGGTTTGTCACAGCATTTCCAGCAGACCAAGCCTATTTTGATCGGATAAAGAGGACTAGCTTTTTAGTGGAAACTAAACAAGGAGGGAGATAAGCCCCAGTCTTAACGGCGACTGAGGCGCAGCCACGAACCAAAACACTAGGTAAAGGTTCAACCAGTTCCGAAGAACTTGGGTGAATTATGGTGCTCTTGATGAAAAATATCAAGCTATTTAGCCTTGTTGTTGAGTTTCGTTCTCGTTAACAAAGCATTTGTTCGTAATCCACACATCATTCTCTGGCCCACAAAGGTGGTGCAGCAGCGCTAGGTTGATTTGGTGGCTGACCACTTTGCCGTTTCGTTTTTGGCTTTCTTTTCTCAAACCTCTTAGTAATAACCCCGTGCATGATTTGCCCATTTGCTCCGGCGAACTGGGCAGGCAAAATGCTCGGTTTTGCTGCTTGGGATGCAAGGTAGCGCGTTTTCCTGTTTTAGATAAAGGCGAAATGCACCAAAAGATGCAGGCGTTAGCGGGCGTGTTTGCTTGCAATATTCTAGTTTGAATCTTGCCATCCCTATTTGTCGGTAACAAATGTGCTGGTAACAAAACCAACCCGCCTTGCGCGTGGCCTTCAACCTCAGGTAAAGGTAGCCAATACAGATTTGGCCATTGCTCAGAGCTTTGCCATTTTTCTACGATCACTTGTGCGCCAATGCTATTTAGCCATTGGTGAATCGGGCAGCCTGGATGCGCTTGTTTAATGCGCGGTAACTGATAGGTCAGCCAGCGGGTTAAACGTTCGGCGGCATTATAGCACTGGCTTAATTCTGGGTAGAGGGTAAACGCGCCATGCCCAACCAGTAAAGTGACCATCTGCTGTATCCATTCTCTATCCCAATCGTTAGCACTTGCCCATAACACGTCACTTATCACCTTGTTGGTTTTTCATGCCATCTATTTTCAGTCGTCGGGTGCAGACGCGGTGGTGAATTAGATGAAAGAAATGGCCATCAAACTCACCAGTCAAATCGGTTTTTTATGATGACCTGTGCGCGGCTAACTGATTGAAATATATCGTCCAATGCGGCTCTGTTTGGCGGCATTCAACTAGTGCAAAAAAATCGAGACGCCAAACGATCGTTTGCATTCTGGGTTTAAAAAATCAAACGGTTTGTACTTTGATGCCGAGGTTGGTTTAGGGCGAAAAAAGTGCCAAACCTTGCTTTGAGCCAGTAATGGCAAGGCCTACCAGCGTTGGATTTCAATCGAGAAGCCAAACAGTAAATGGGCTAATTTCCCTGTTTGGCGTTTCGATCCAAAAGCCAAACGGATAGTGGTTTTGGCGTATGGGGGTAAAGGCATGGGGAAGTGTGTGCGCGAACACGCGAATGATTGCCCTGCAAAACCAATCGACAAAAACGCCAACTTGGTTTATATTTTTAAAATTATTTTAGTTTTTATAAACCGGAGGTCTGTATGATTGGAGAGCGCATAAAACGAGCCCGTGCAGCCGCTGGCCTGTCGATGCAGGCCTTGGGTGAGCAAGTTGGTATTAGTGCCAACATGGTTAAGAAATACGAGCACGACCAGAGCATGCCTTCGTCGGGAGTTTTACTTAAATTGGCGACGGCTTTGTCGGTTCGTACTGAATACTTCTTTCGCCCAGCACAGGTGACTTTGGGTGAGGTGGAGTATCGAAAAAAAGCCTCAGCTTCAGCTAAGTTGCTAAAGAAGATTGAGTCCGATGTGGTTGACCAAGCTGAGCGCTGGTTATCACTTAAAAATGTATGGCCAAACTTCCCGATAGCGAGTTTTAACTACCAGCCCGACGTTCCTGCTGTAAGCACTTTAGACGCAGTAGAGCAGGTTGCCGCCAAAGTCCGTACTGATTGGCAGTTAGGTATGAATCCACTACCAGACTTAATCGACTTGCTTGAGTCTAAAGGTATTCTGGTGATTGTCAGTAACGTACCCCAAGCCGATAAATTTGATGGGTTACAAGCCAAAATATCAGGGCAGCCAATTGTTGTTGTGTCCTCTCATTGGCCTGGTTGCCGTCAGCGGTTTACATTGGCGCATGAGCTTGGCCACCTTGTTTTACATGGCTTACTCGATGAATCCCTTGACGAAGAGATGGCCTGCAACCGCTTTGCTTCTGCGTTTTTACTGCCTGAAGTAGGCCTTTTTCAGCATCTAGGAGAGCGACGTTCGAACGTAGACCCCAAAGAGCTATATTTCCTGAAACACGAATATGGCTTAAGCATGGCAGCTTGTTTGTATCGCAGTGCCGACCTTGGTGTGATCACCGAAGAGAAAAAACGCCAAATATTTATACAGTTCTCAAAAAACGGTTGGCGTAAGCAGGAGCCAGGGAATCCTTATCCACAAGAACAGACATTATTGTTTGAGCAGTTGGTTTATCGTGCATTGGCAGAGGGAATTGTTAGTGAATCGAAAGCCGCTGAGCTGTTACAGATGTCAGTGATGGCATTGCATAAGCAACGCCAAATGTTGGCTGAGGCTGTTTAAATGTATTTGTTGATCAGTGATGCCAATATCCTCATTGATCTCGAAGAAGGCCAATTATTAGGCGTCTTTTTCAATTTGCCTTACCAGTTCAAAGTTCCAGATGTGTTATTCCACGAGGAGCTAAGCGATCAACATGGCTATTTACTCGAGTTAGGGTTGTTGTTGGGTGAGTTAAGCCCGGAGTCTATGATGTACTCATTTGAACTGAGGCAAAAGTATGCAGGCCCTAGCATGAACGATTGCTTTGCACTTGCGTTGGCGAAACAAGAACAGTGTCCATTGCTAACTGGGGATATGGCGCTTAGGAAGGCGGCTGAAAAAGAAGCGATATTAGTTCAAGGTACGCTATGGGTTGTCGAGCAGCTCGTCACCCATGGTGTATTGTCAGTTGAAGAAGCTCAAGCTGCCTACGATAAAATGGCAAAAGCTGGTCGTCGCTTACCTTGGGCGCTTGCAAAACAGCGTTTAACCCAATTATAAACTTTGCTAAGCCCCGATTGCCCCATTCCTTGGGGCGGTTCACATCCCTCTTATTCACCCTCTGAAGCTCGGCATATCAAGTGTTGCCCCATTGTCCCAACTGCCCACGGTAAGTGAGCAAATGGGGGATTGTTAGTTTCGCCTGATGGGCCTTTTCGGCATGCGGCTGCGTTTGCCATCGAAGAAGGCCAATACTCTGAACCAATAGAGTGATTCTTCATACCCCAAGCTGTGCGTTGGACGTGCAGGCGGGATGAGCCCCAGCTTGCGTCCTAGGCCGACAATCACGTAGAACGTGAGTTTTAGCGTCAGCCATGGAGCGAGTACCACGAATACCATCAGGCAATACCGAGTAAGCGCGTAGCCTATGCCATGAGGTTGTTCGAGTAAGGCAATGCCAATACACCAACCAAGGCCTGCTAGCATGGCTATTGGAAAGGTAATGGGGGCGAGTCGCATCATAAACTGCATGTTAGCGCCCTCCGATTTTGTATTGTGAAGCGGGCTCAAAGTTCACCAGCGGTTCAACCACATCAGCCACGGTTTGATGGGCAATTCGGCGCTCTTCAAAGTAATCGTGGCGGTCGTAGATACCCTCAACGCCTTTTAGCTTATGGTTAAGACAGCGTTCGGCCACGTTGCCTGCAATGCCTAAAGAGGCGGCAAGGCTGCGAAAGGTACGGCGTAAATCGTGTACGGTGAAGTGTTCAAGTTTACCCATTTTATTGGGTGGCTGTTTTTTGCGCCCAGGCTCGCGACCAAAGAGTTTAGAAATGGCACGGTTCAGCGTATCTGGCCCCATATGCGGACGATGGCTTGCTCGTCTGGCTGGGAAAACATAAGGCGAGCCACAAGCGCGGATTTGCAGCTCGTTAAACCAAGCAATGGCTTGGCGCGGTAAGGGAATGCTTATCGGCACGCCAGTTTTGCTGCGTTCCTTGGGTAGGTCCCATACGCCCGTGGTTAAATCCATTTCACGCCACATGGCTTCGCAAAGTTCGCTTTTGCGTACGCCCAATACCAAAAAAAGACAGCAAGCGAGGTAGTTGTCGCGGCCAAAGCTATTGATATGGGTATGAAACACGCTAAAGGCGTAGTGAATTTCCTCTTTGCTAAGCATCCTGTCTTTACTGGACTCCACGCCACCGGCATCGTCCACGGTAAAGGCTGCGGCTGGGTTGTTCAGCGTTAAGTCGAGCTTTATCGCATGCCGAAACAGCTGCTTCATGTACATCAAGGTATCGTTGGCAATGGTAGGGCGGTTACTTTCTCGAATACGCTCTAATACTTCGCGCACATGTGTGGGGCGCACAGCTTGGATAGAAAGTTGACCAATCACTGGTGCAATCTCTTTGGTAAAAACACGTTTGGGTATATTGGGGTGCTTTAACCGGCGACTTAAGTCTTTGGCATACCAGTCTTGAAACAGCTGGCTGACATTTTGGATCTCTGGGATGGTTTCAATAGCGCGAATTGCTAATGGATCTTCACCTTGCTGAAGTTGTAGCTGCATTTTAGACGATTCAAGTCGAGCCTCTGCTAAGGTCATACTTGGATATTGACCGAGCGTGGCTTCTCGTCGTCCGTTTAGGCTGGTATACCTTAGCATCCAATACGGCATGCCAGATTTTCTTACGCAAAAATATAGGCCATTACCATCACTGTATTTTTTGTTTGCTGCTGCGGTGCGAGCATAAGATTGCACCTGAGTTGCGGTTAGTTTTGCCATCGTTTGTTACTCTATATTCCTAAGAAATCGTTAAAATTTGCTCACCATTGCCCACCACTGTTTGTTTATCGATTGGTTCGATAGTTGAGTGATTGAACAATCTGCAAGCAGCACGATAAGTGGGGATGGCATAAGGCGGTGGTGAGATAGATGCAAAAATCTGCTCACCAGATACCTTGACTTTTTGCTTATTGAGTCAAAAAAACAGGTCTTGCCCACCATTTTGCCCACCACTTAAACAGCAACTGGTAACGGACATCTGCAAACCGATTTGGACGGGAAAAATAAAAAAGCCCTGTATTTACAAGCAAATAACAGGGCTTCTAAGACATTCTTGGACGGGTAAAAAAACTATTCGATGTTTTGGATCTGCTCACGCATTTGCTCAATAAGCACCTTAAGCTCTACCGCCGCAGCCGTGATGTCTGGGCTAATGGACTTGGAGGCCAGCGTATTCGATTCGCGGTTAAATTCTTGCATCATGAAGTCTAAGCGACGGCCACAAGCGCCACCTTTTTTAAGGATGCGGCGGGTTTCTGCAACGTGCGCGTCTAGACGGTCAATTTCCTCGGCGACGTCCAGTTTTTGCGCCAACAAAATCATCTCTTGCTCGATGCGAGCAGGGTCCAGCTCGTCTTTGATTTCCGCTAGGCGGTTAGTAAGCTTATCGCGCTGCCATTGCAAAATTTCGGGCATGCGTTTTTTGGCAAAAGCCGCTTGCTCTTCAATGGCGCTTAAGCGTGTGGTGATCATTTCGTTTATGGCGGCACCTTCGCGAGCACGGGCGGCCACGAAGTCGTTAAGGGCGTCGTCGAACTTGGCCAGCACTTCTTTGGCGATGGCGTCCATGTCTTGCTCGGGCGCCGACATCACACCAGGCCAGCGCATAATATCGCAAGCATTAAGCTCTGCATGGCCACCGCTTTGTTCTTGCACCCATTGCGCCGATTGCAGCAACTGTTTAGCGAGCGCTTCGTTCATGCTCAACTGACTTTGCTCATCGTTTTTAACGTCAATGCGCAGGTTAACTTCTACTTTGCCGCGGTTAAGGCGCTTACGCAGCTTCTCGCGCAAGCTTGGCTCTAACGAACGCATGGTTTCTGGTAGGCGCAAATAGGTTTCTAGATAGCGTTGATTTACCGAACGAATTTCCCAAGAGGCGTTGCCCCACTCAGCTTTGTGTTCTACGCGAGCGTAGGCGGTCATGCTATGGATCATGTGTTTTTCCAAGATTCGTTAACGTCGTTTTGATTATATGCCTCATGGGTGACTTTTTAAATGAATTCCACAGGCTTTTGTCGGTTGTGGGTGCAAATCATGGCATCAATTCGGTCTATTACGTATACTATGCAGCACTTAAATTCTGCCGTTTTAGGAAAAGCTCATGCGACCGAGTGGACGTACTCCCCAACAAACCCGCCCTGTAACCATTACCCGCAATTTTACTGCTCACGCCGAAGGCTCTGTGCTGGTGGAATTTGGTGATACTAAGGTGCTGTGTACCGCCAGCTTCGAAGAAGGGGTGCCGCGCTTTTTAAAAGGCCAAGGTAAAGGCTGGGTGACCGCTGAATACGGCATGTTGCCACGCTCCACCCACTCGCGCATGGGACGTGAAGCGGCTCGCGGTAAACAGTCTGGCCGCACCCAAGAAATTCAGCGCTTAATTGGCCGCTCCTTGCGTGCCGCGGTTGATTTAAGCCTGTTGGGCGAAAACACCATAGTGATTGATTGTGACGTTATTCAAGCCGATGGCGGTACTCGTACAGCCTCTATCACCGGCGCGTGTGTGGCGCTTGTAGATGCGCTTAATTGGGCCCGTGCCAAAGGCATTTTAAAAACCAACCCGCTTAAGCACATGATTGCAGCGGTAAGCGTTGGTATTTATAAGGGCGAAGCGGTGTGTGATTTGGATTACCCAGAAGACAGCGCTGCAGATACGGATCTTAACGTGATCATGAGCGAAACCGGCAAGTTCATCGAAGTTCAAGGCACAGCTGAAGAAGCCCCCTTTAGCCACGAAGAGCTGTTAGCCATGCTGGAAATGGCTAAACACGGCATTCGCGAAATCATTGACGTGCAGCAAGCTGCGCTTAACTAAAGACAACGGCTATGAAACAGTATCAAAAAGAGTTTATTGAATTTGCACTAGAGCGTCAGGTGCTCAGATTTGGCGAATTTACCTTAAAATCCGGTCGCACCAGTCCGTATTTCTTTAATGCTGGCTTGTTTAACACCGGCAAAGATTTAGCGCGTTTAGGTCGTTTTTACGCAGCAGCTTTAGCGGATTCTAACGTGGATTATGATTTGGTATTTGGTCCTGCCTACAAAGGCATTCCAATTGCTACTACTACAGTGGTGGCGCTCAATGATCATCACGGCAAAGACTTACCTTATTGCTTTAATCGCAAAGAAAAGAAAGATCACGGTGAAGGCGGCTCGCTTGTGGGCAGCGAACTTAACGGAAAAGTTATGCTGGTGGATGATGTGATCACAGCGGGCACGGCTATTCGTGAGTCCATGGAGATCATTCAAGCCAACAACGCTGAACTGGCAGGTGTGCTTATTGCGCTAGATCGCCAAGAGAAAGGCCAAGGAGAACTGTCGGCCATTCAAGAAGTAGAGCACGACTTTGGTTGTGCGGTGATTTCCATCATTAAGCTTGCGGATTTAATCAGCTATCTGGCGGAAAAGCCTGGAATGCAAGCGGAATTAGCATCAGTTAGCGCCTATCGTGAGCAATACGGCATATGAGCTGAAAAACGATTGCTCGTGAGATTTAAAAGCCGGCGGTTATAGCCGGCTTTTGTCGTTAATGGCTAATCGCTACCATTTGGCGATTTCGTTATCGAACCATTGAGCCGCAGAATCGGTAAAGTCAAAATGGTTGCGAATGTAGTAGAGCGTCATTCGTTCGGTATCGGTTATTCCCATGCCATCTTGCGCGGAATCGATTATATCCACGGCTTCATCTCTAGAAATTTTACTCTCACCAACTCCTGTGGTGTGAGCTCTGGCTAAATCAATGAGCTCCTGTTCGTATTTAACGCCATCAATCATTACATACGCCATAAGGTTCTCCTTCGTCGGTATAAAGCGTTGCGCTCTACATCAAGCTTAGCAGTCGAACCCAGCGATAACGGTTGAAAAACAGTCTAAATTTCGAATAAATTTTCACTATATTTTCTTATTTTCAATCAGTGACTTAAGCTCGCTGATCTGTTGTTGAAGATCTTTTAAGCTTGGCTCTCCTTCGGCTTCTGCGCGCTCAGCGTCCTGCTGCTTGTGCTCTTCATCTAGAGTACTAACGACGATGCCGATCACCATATTTAAAAATGCGAAAGCCGTTAAGCATATGAAGGTAAAGTAATAAACCCAGCTCATCGGATAAACTTCCATGGTGTCGTACATGATATCGGTCCAGTCTTCGAACGTCATAACACGGAATAGCGTCAACATACTGATGCTGATGTCACCCCATAAGAAAGGATCGACTTTTTCGAAGAATGTGCTGCCAACCGCGGCGTAGATATAAAAAATAATGAACATCATGAGCATGACGTAGCCGAGCTGAGGTAGTGCTTTGAGTAAGCTGTTCAGCAGTGTTCTAAGCTCTGGAATAATAGAGATCATTCGTAGAACTCGGAAAATACGAACTAAGCGACCAATAACAGCCATTTCGGAATTGTCGATAGGGATGATACTCACCAGAACAATGACGGTATCGAATACATTCCAGGCGTTCTTAAAGAAATCTCGCTTACGTGGCTCGCCCATAAACCGAACCGAGATTTCAGTTAAAAAGATAAAGGTAATTAGCCAATCCAGTAGATGGGTTATTTTTAACAGTGTTGGCGGAATATCGTAAGTCTTGGCGCCGACCATTAGGGCCGAAAAAACGATCACCCCAATGACAAACATTTCAAACGCTTTGTTACTTCGCAGCTTGAAAAATAGATCCTGAATCTGCTGATTGGACAGTTTGCTCATGACACTCTCGACACCAAATATATTGTTATTAGAAAGGCGCAATATTTTAGTGATTCTTCAACAGAAGGCAAACTTAACAAGATAGATGCCCGCCGAGAGACGGGCTATTGGTTGTTAACTGTTAAGCAACTGCTGGTGGATAAGGTTCCATTGCTGCTCGAAGTTAGCGGTTGGTTTGTCTTTAAATTCGCTGCGCACGAATTGTGAAATTCTACCTTCAGCAAAGGCGAGCAATAGATTGGCAATAATGGCTTCGTCAGCGGCAAAGCCATTGCCTTCTCTGAGGGTTTTTTCCCGCAAAATTTGCTTAAGATTGGTTTCAATCTTATTAAACAGGTGCGCCATTTGAGTGCGTAACCGTTCGTGTTCACCAAGCAGCGCATCACCGCTTATCACTCGGGATATTCCGGGATTGCGCTCAGCAAAGACTAACAGCAATTGCAACACCAGGTGTACACGATTCATGGTGTCTTTTTCTTGCTGCATAATAAGGTTCATGCGAGAAAGAATTGAATCTTCAATAAAGTCGATAAGTCCTTCGAACATGCGGGCTTTTGACGGAAAATGCCGATAAAGCGCAGCTTCTGATACGCCAACTTCCGCAGCCAGTTTCGCGGTGGTAATGCGCTGTCCGGGCGAGGTTTCTAACATTTCAGCGAGGCATTGCAAAATGTGTTGGCGGCGGTTTTTCTTATTACTATTAGCAGTCATTAACTACAACTTCCTTGATGATAACTATCAATAACTTATTGGGTTCCTGAGTGACCGAAGCCACCGCTGCCGCGCTCAGAGCTGTCGAAATCGTCTACGACAGAAAACTCAGCTTGAACAACCGGTACGAAAACGAGTTGCGCAATGCGGTCGCCCGGTTGCACTTCAAATGCGGAGTCGCTGCGATTCCAGCACGACACCATCAGCGGCCCTTGATAGTCAGAGTCAATAAGCCCGACTAGATTACCCAATACGATACCGTGTTTATGCCCAAGGCCACTGCGGGGCAGGATAACCGCCGCAAGATTAGGATCCGCTACATGAATGGCAATACCTGTTTTCAGTAATTGGGTTTCACCAGGGGCTATCGTTAACGGCTCATCTAGCATTGCGCGCAAATCCATGCCGGCTGAACCAGGTGTCGCATAAGCTGGAAGGGGATAAGTTGAACCTATTTTCGGGTCAAGAATTTTAACTTCAATGGGTGTTTTCATCGATTGTTGTTCTTATTTGAGTTGTTGGTGAATCAGTTCTAATAATTGTCGAGCAATTTGTTGTTTGTGACCGTGAGTGAGCGCACACTCACCCTCAGGCCAATATACTGTAAGCGCATTATCGTCAGTATTAAAGCCTTGATTTGGCTTTGAAACGTCGTTTGCTGCAATCATGTCCAGTTTTTTGTTAGCTAATTTGCCTTTGGCATACTTTGCGACGTCGTTGGTCTCCGCTGCGAAACCTACGGTGAAGGGCCTGTTAGAACGTTTTGCAACGTCCGCTAATATGTCTGGATTTCGAGTCAACTCGATGGCCATTGTCGTATTGTTTTTCTTTATTTTTTGAGTCGCCAGCTCAGCAGGCTTGTAATCGGCGACCGCTGCACAACCAATAAAGACATCAGCATTATCGACGTTTTCCATAACAGCTTGGTGCATCTGCTCTGCCGACTCTACCGTTATGGTGTTAACGCCCTGAAGAGCTTTGATCGATACAGGACCACTGACTAAGGTGACATCGGCTCCTAAAGCGAGTGCTTGCTCCGCAAGGGCATACCCCATTTTCCCAGAACTTTTATTGGTTAAATAGCGCACTGGGTCAATGGCTTCACGAGTGGGGCCTGCGGTAATTAAAAGGTGCTTGCCTTCTAGGATTTGAGGGTGCTGCGTTGCTTGAATGTGCTCCAAAATTTGCTGAGGTTCTAGCATTCGTCCTTTGCCCACATCGCCGCAAGCTTGATCACCTGCTGCAGGTCCCCAAATGAGGCAACCACGTTGCTGTAAGGTAGTCAGGTTAGCTTGGGTTGCTGGATGATGGTACATCTGTTGGTTCATGGCGGGACAAACAGCAATAGGCGCTGCAGTGGCTAGTGTTACCGTTGTAATTAATTCGTCAGCCATGCCCGCAGACATGCGTGCTAGCAGGTTAGCGGTTGCGGGAGCTACTACAACCAGATCGGCCCATTTAGCTAGCTCTATGTGACCCATTGCGAGTTCTGCGGCCGGATCCAACAAATCTTGGCTCACCGGATTTCCCGACAGTGCTTGCATGGTTAGCGGCGTAATAAACTCGGTCGCACTTTGGCTCATAACGACACGCACATTAGCGCCTGCTTTCCCTATTAACCGGACGAGCTCTGCGCATTTATAGGCTGCAATACCACCACCAATAGCTACTAGTATGTTTTTGTTGGTTAGACTCATAGGACCAATTTAGACGGATTTAATTAAAGTTAACAATATCACAGCGCTAACCCGTCGGGAAACCATCTATGCTGCTAATACGGATGAATTAATAGCGGGACTGCTATGACCATAAAAAACTGGCCTAAAGGCTACGGTCCTAGAGAGCGTTTGCTGGTTAAGGGGGCTGAACATTTAACGGATGCAGAAGTAATAGCATTGCTTATTGGTAGCGGCCGAAAAGGATTGTCCGCAGTTGATATAGGCCATAATTTACTGACCACCTTTTCTGGAATAAATGGCGTGAAACGCGCCTGCGCCAAACACGTGCAAGCGTTAGCAGGGGTTGGCCCTGCCAAGTACGCGGTCATTTGCGCGGCTTTTGAGCTATGTCGCAGAGCAAGTCTTGAGCAAATCGTGGACATGCAGGCAATAACAAATCCCAGCCAGACGAAAGCCTTTGTGTTGCAACAATTGTCTCATTTAGATCGAGAAGTCTTTGCCCTGATATTGTTGGATAACCAGCACCGAGTCATTGATTTTGAACAAGTTTTTAAGGGAACGATTAATGCTGCGGCGGTTTATCCTCGAGAAGTTGTTAAAATTGTGCTGGAAAAGCAAGCAGCGGCGTTAATTTTAGTGCATAATCACCCGTCCGGTTTGGCTGAGCCCAGCCAATCGGACAGAGGCATAACCGAACGTCTGATCCAAGCGTTAAAGTCAATCGACGTACAAGTTTTAGACCACTTGGTTGTGGGGCATCAGCATGTCGTCTCATTTGCGGAGCGAGGTTGGATTTAAGTAAGCTTTACTTGATCTTTAATTTTAGATGCTGTATAAAATGCGCCCTCTATTATGTGCCTCGGGCGACGGCCATACGAGGTACATTGAATGCTCGAGCGTTAGATTATTTTTTGGAGAGACTTACATGTCTAAAGTATGCCAAGTAACTGGCAAGCGTCCTGTGACTGGTAACAACCGTTCGCACGCTAACAACGCGACTAAGCGTCGCTTTTTGCCGAACCTACAATCGCACCGTTTTTGGGTAGAAGGCGAAAAACGTTTTGTTAAACTACGTGTTTCTACTAAAGGTATGCGTATTATTGATAAAAAGGGTATCGAAGTTGTTCTTAAAGAACTTCGTGCTCGTGGCGAAAAGGTTTAAGGGGTAACTCATGGCTAAATCAGGTGTTCGTGAGAAGATCAAATTGGTATCAAGCGCCAAAACTGGTCACTTCTACACTACCGACAAAAACAAGCGTACCATGCCTGAAAAAATGGAAATCAAAAAGTTTGATCCAGTTGTTCGTAAGCATGTTATGTACAAAGAAGCTAAAATTAAGTAATTAATTTAAGCTGTTATGAAAAAAGACTCCTTTGGGAGTCTTTTTTTTGTCCTATAAAAAGTAAAGCTAATTGGTGCGTTGTTTGTGCTGGCGTCGACTTGTTGCGATTAAGTCCCAGGTAAAGATCAAGAGTGCTGTCCAAAGGAAGCCAAAGGTGATCATTTTTTCTTGAGTGAACGCCTCCCCGTATAAGTTCACCGCGAGTATAAACATAATGCTTGGTCCTATGTATTGAATGAAACCCACCATGTATAAGGGAATGCGGCTAGCAGCAGCGGCAAAGCACAACAATGGTAATGTGGTAACGATACCGGCGGCGAGTAATAAGGTATTAAGCTGAGCACTGTTTGTGAATAAATTACTGGTGATTGTCGGGGTTAACATTAACCAGTAGAGAAGCGCCACAGGCAATAGTAAGCTGGTTTCAAGGAAGAGGCCCGTGCTGGCATCTACCCGTAATTTTTTTCGAAGTAAGCCATAAGCCCCGAAGGTCCCTGCGAGCCCCAATGCAACCAAAGGTAAGCTACCATGAGAAACGATAGGAATGGCGACTCCAATTGTGGCAATTGCTACTGCTATGGCTTGCGGTTTCGTAAGACGTTCATTGAAAAATATCATCCCAAGCATGACATTTAGAAGGGGGTTTATGTAGTAACCCAAACTGGCTTCTAGCAAATAGCCAGCATTAACAGCCCAGATGAAAATTAGCCAGTTCGCTGCAATAAGGACGGATGTTAGTGTGAGTACCAGTAAATTTTTTGGTTGTTTAAGTACTTGTCGAACTTTACCAAAATTTTTTTGAATAGCGACGATAAAAATCACGACGAAAAATGACCAAATTACTCGGTGCATTAATATTTCATCGGCTTCAACATCAAGCAGTTGCTTAAAATATAATGGAGCCATCCCCCACATTACATAGGCGCAGACAGCAAACGCGATGCCTTGATTTTGTTGTTGCATGAAATAGCTCAACAGGAAAAATTTGCGCTATTGTACGGTTTAGTAGCGCGGATACCAAAGTATTTAGATTGATAACCGTAAGGACTACAGACAGAGCTGCTATTTACCATTAAAATACGTACCCTGATAACTGCCAATCTTTTACGATAAAGCGAACCATGACAGCACAGAGCTTAGCTCACACCACGCTAGCACCCGTTGATAAAACGCCTCAAAGTATACTCGAACACGTTTTTGGTTATCGAGCGTTTCGAGATGGGCAATTAGCAGTTATTGAGGCCTGTATGCAAGGGCGTGATGGGCTTGTGATCATGCCGACAGGAGGAGGTAAAAGCCTTTGCTATCAGATTCCCGCATTGCTGATGCCGGGCTTGACTATTGTGGTTTCGCCGTTGATCAGTCTAATGAAAGATCAAGTGGATGCTTTGGTGGAATCCGGTGTCGCTGCAGATTACATTAATTCCACTCGCTCCCGAGAACAAATATTAGGGGTGTTTAGTCGAATTCGTAGCGATAACCTTAAGTTGCTTTATGTGTCACCAGAAAGATTATTGGCGGGCACCTTTTTAGAGCGACTGTTAGAGTCAAATATAAGCTTTATAGCAATTGATGAAGCCCATTGTATTTCGCAATGGGGGCACGATTTTAGACCGGATTACGCGTCACTGGGTCGGCTTAAACAACTTATGCCTCAAGTGCCCATTATGGCGCTCACAGCAACTGCAGATCACGCGACCCGCCAAGATATCTTGCAACGATTAGGGCTGCAAAATCCTTTGGTACAGCTTTCCAGTTTCGATAGGCCTAACATTCGCTATACCGTGGCTGAAAAGTTGCAACCTATGCAGCAGTTGAAGCGCTTTTTAATGCTGCAAAAAGACAGCAGCGGCATCATCTATTGTGGCAGCAGGCGCAAGGTAGAGCTGGTTGCCGAAACGCTTGTAATGGCAGGGTATAAAGCGGCAGGCTATCACGCAGGAATGGAGCTTGATGTTCGAGCTAAGGTTCAAGAACGCTTTATTTGTGACGAGCTTGATATCGTCGTTGCTACGGTTGCGTTTGGTATGGGCATTAATAAGTCGAATGTGCGATTTGTGGTCCACTATGACCTTCCGAAGAGCATAGAGTCATACTACCAGGAAATTGGTCGTGCAGGCCGAGATGGGCTGGATGCGGAAGCATTATTGTTGTTCGACCCTGCGGATGAAGGCAGAGTTAGAAGCTTGCTAAGCTCTAGCGCTAAGAATGAAGAACAATTGCGAGTTGAGCTTCACAAATTAAGCAGTGTCGCGGAGTTTGCTAACGGCATTACCTGTCGACGACAAGTACTTCTAAATTACTTCGACGAACCAAGTCATGTCGCTTGCGGTAATTGTGATATATGTTTGAATCCGCCGGCACGATTTGATGGCACTGAAGAGGCTCAAAAAGTACTTTCTTGTGTCTACCGACTAAAGCAGAGCTTCGGAGTTGGGCATACCGTAGAGGTGCTGAAGGGAACCAAAAACCAAGCCATAGCCGAACGCGGACATGACAAGCTTTCAACGTTTGGAATTGGGCGTAATCGGAGTCACGAACATTGGTATAGCATTACTCGCCAACTCATACATCTTGGATTTCTTAGCCAAGATATCACCAGAAGCGCAATACTAAGGCTAAACAACGCAGCAAGAGCGGTCCTCAAAGGAGAGCAGCAACTAGAACTTGCGGAGCCAAGACTTGTCAACAGCAGTCGCTCTAAAGAACGAACCATACCAAGAAACTATGACCGCGTGTTATTCAGTCGCTTGAGGAGCTTGCGAAAAGAGCTTGCTGACCAACACGGAGTTCCGCCCTACGTTGTTTTTTCAGATGCGACTCTTGCGGAAATGTCGCAAACAACACCGACAACCGCTACAGAGTTTTTAGAGATAAACGGTGTGGGCCAAACTAAACTAGAGCGGTATGGACAAGACTTTATGGCGGCTATTGAAGCTCATTTAGCGGCTGATGGTATTGGCGGGAACTAACTCCATGGCGGCGTAAACTGTCCAATTGAGCTTGTTGTAAAAGAGTTTCAAGCGTATCGATACTTCGCATTTGCGCGGCCCCAAGCTCAATGTGCTCTGCGATTCCCAATGAATCGAAATGACGAGTTAGTTCTTGAATAAGAATTTCCGCTCCCGCATCGTCCATGTGCGGACAAAGTAGCATATAACCTAACTGGTGAGAGAATATAGCATCTGTGTTTCGCAAGTGCTGCGTACAGATCTTACTTGCATTTTCTAAAAGGAGTTTAGATTTTTGCTTATCTGTAACAACCGTTCGATTGAGCTGAATATTTATCCCCGTCATTGTTAGATTTAGTGTCTTATTTTTTTCGATAAATTTAGCCGCAGATATTCTAGATTTCAGAATACTACGAGGCTCAAATAGAATGGATTGTCTAGACTTAAAGCGTCCGACTAAATGCATAGTTAGTTGTACGATTAGAGACAAAGCTCCAATAAAGCCAACAACGTATGCGATGTATGCTTTGGAAATAGAATTAGGAGTTTGATTCTGGATTACAGACTCTCGTTGTTTCATTTCTATTTCTTTTGCCGTCGATATCAACCGCGCTTGGGCAATTCGACTATTCTCCAAATTTTTCAGTTGCTGCTTCGCTAAGTCGAGTAGATGCTTCTTAGCGTTATTTGCTTCCTGATAATTTTTAATTTTCGAATAATATTCATTTAAGGCTTCATAAATGTATTTAATCTCATAGATGTTTTTAGTCGAATCATAACGATTGAGAGCAAGGTTTAAGTAATCTAAACCTAATCTGTAATCACCTTTGAAAAGATAAGCCTTGCCAAGTATCCGGATCTTGTTCGTGACTGAGTCATATCGGTTTAATTCCGCAAACAATGTCTGCGCTTCCGTTGCATAAATAATAGCTTTGTCGTAGTCTTCTAAATCAATAGAAATATTAGCCATTGTTCCCAATGCAATTCCTACATAATGCTTATTTGATACCTCCGTTAAAGTTTCTAGAACAATATTTTGATAAACACGAACATCCGGAGTGTTACCTAGCTTATTCGAAATTTCAGCAAGCATGGTAAAGTGCATTAACTTTGCCGAGTCGTGCAATTTATCAGCGTTATTCTGCTTGAGTTGCTCCAATGCGTTTTTATGCTGCTCTAGATAGTAGTACATCATAGCTGTCGTCATAATGAGAGTACTTCGGGGAGGAATGTACCAATCGTTCTCGCTCCAAGCGTCAATAGCCGATTGATAGGCGTCTGAAGCGACTAGTAAATCCTCTAACCCTTCGGCATATGCGAGACGAAAGCTAGAAGATAGGCTTCTGACTTGCATTGCGGTAATCAGAGCTGAGCGATTTCCCGACTTTTCAGCAAGCCGGACTGCTGATTCGAGCAAAACTACAGCATCAGTAAATTTTTCTTGATAGAGCTTCGACATCGCTAAACATGATTTGAAATAAGCTGTTTGAGCGGTTGAAAGTTGAGTTTGGCGCTGCTGTAATATTGAACTTGCTATATTGCTTGCGGACAAATAGTTTCCGGCGTTATTTTGTGCAATGCAAAGTAAAAACTGAGCTTGTAATTTCAAACTTAAATTCGAGTTGTCTATCTCTTCGGAAACTTCCTTTATTTTTTCTAGTGCAGTATTGGGAGAAATAGAGGTGTCAGCAGCCAAGGAGTCTAGTGTTGACTTTGAAGGACCTGCATAGGCAAAGAAACCAACCAAAGCCAACACTAAGAAGCTAAGCTGTTTCATAAGTTATCAACCATCATCCTTGAGTAATATTTAAAGCGATAGCAGCCCTCTATAGTGCCAATTTAGAGCTTGTGGGCTGTTTGTACAACCCCTTTACACTGATCTATTTTCAATAGCAGGAGCAGCAGGGTGAGTTAAACTTGATAAATATTCATTTGTGACGGTGATGGGGAGCTTGACTTCTATAGTCTTTGAGTCAATCATTGCATGACTGGATTTATTTAGGAATCGACGTGTTTACAGGCAACGTTCTACTGCTCAAGCTACTCCTCAACCTTACGAGCAATCGTGTGGGAGAATAGCTTTTGGTTGCCAATTAAGTCCAAAGGAATTCAAAAACCCGCACTCAACCAGTGCGGGTTTTTTTATACCAAACTAATAATTAGCAAGACTCAGGGAGAGATCTGATGTCGGATCAAGTTTTTATTTTTGACACCACGTTACGAGATGGTGAGCAAGCCTTAGCTGCGAGCCTTTCGGTGAATGAAAAACTTCAAATTGCGCTAGCGTTAGAGCGGCTAGGCGTCGACATTATGGAAGTGGGCTTTCCGGTATCTTCTCCTGGAGATTTTGAATCAGTGCAAACCATTGCAAGGCAGATTAAAAACAGCCGAGTTTGCGCTTTGTCTAGAGCGGTTGCAAAAGACATTGATGCGGCTGCACAAGCGTTAAAGGTTGCTGACCAATTCCGTATTCATACCTTTATTTCAACCTCAACCATTCATGTCGAGAATAAACTAAAGCGCAGTTTTGATGATGTTTTAGAGATGGCGGTTAATGCCGTTAAACATGCTCGCAACTACACTGATGATGTAGAATTCTCATGCGAAGATGCAGGTCGAACACCTATCGATAATTTATGCAGAACAGTGGAAGCGGCAATCATAGCAGGTGCGAGAACTATTAATATTCCAGACACTGTAGGTTACACCGTGCCTAGCGAGTTCTCCAATATCATCACGACACTGTTTAATCGGGTGCCAAACATCGATCAAGCCATTATTTCAGTACATTGCCACGATGATCTTGGGCTTTCTGTTGCCAATTCAATAGCCGCGGTTGAGCAGGGGGCACGCCAGATCGAGTGTACGATTAATGGCATTGGTGAGCGAGCTGGCAATTGTTCGCTAGAAGAAGTTGCTATGATTCTAGAAACTCGAAAAGCCCTACTAGGACTGCAAACTAATATTAATCCAAAAGAAATTCATCGAACCTCACAGTTAGTTAGTCGGGTTTGTAATATGCCCATCCAGCCAAACAAAGCCATTGTGGGAGGAAACGCTTTCACGCATTCTTCGGGGATTCACCAAGACGGAATGTTGAAATCCGAAAATACCTACGAAATTATGACTCCTGAGAGTATTGGCTTGAGTCGAAACCATCTAAATATGACCTCTCGCAGCGGTCGCCACGTGATCAAACATCGCATGGAAGAGATGGGATATAGCGAACAAGATTATGATTTGCATACGTTATACGATGAATTTTTGGAGCTCGCGGATAAAAAAGGGCAGGTTTTCGACTATGACCTAGAGGCCTTGGTGTTTATTGATAGTCAAACCAGCCAAGACGACTACTACCAGTTGACCCAGCTGTCTGTTCATTCCGATACGGGCGGCATGGCTACGGCATCGGTTGATATGCTGGTTGGAGAAGAACGTGTGGTAGAGGCGGCAACGGGTAATGGGCCTGTCGATGCAGCGTATAAAGCAGTGCAACGCGCTAGCCAACGTCGTATCGAGGTTAGCTCTTATAACTTAGGTGCTAAAGGGCATGGGCAAGATGCGCTCGGGCAGGTCGATATTGTTGCCAACTATCAAGATCAAAACTTTCACGGCGTAGGGTTAGCGACCGATGTGGTGGAGGCCTCAGCTCGAGCCTTAGTGCATGTCATGAATTTAACTTGGCGGGCGGATCAAGTTGCGCAGCGCAAACATCAAATTGAACGTGGAAAAATGGCGGGGGAAGTATGAGCTACCGAGTAGCAGTATTAGCGGGCGATGGTATCGGCCCTGAAGTAATGACACAAGCAAGACGAGTTTTGCAGGCGGTAGAGCAGAAATTTAATTTAGTTATCGATTATCAGGAGTACGATGTTGGTGGTATTGCGATCGATAATCATGGAACGCCTTTACCAAATTCAACATTACGAGGCTGCGAACAAAGCGACGCGATTTTGTTCGGGTCGGTTGGTGGGCCCAAATGGGAAAACTTGCCTCCAGAGCAACAACCCGAGCGAGGTGCTCTCTTACCCTTGCGTGGCCATTTCGAATTGTTCTGTAACCTACGTCCCGCCACGCTTCACCCAGGATTAGAAGCGCTGTCGCCGTTGCGAGCGGATATTTCTGAAAAAGGTTTCGATATCTTGGTTGTGCGCGAGCTAACCGGCGGCATTTACTTTGGAAAACCGAAAGGCCGGGAAGGTAGCGGCGATCAAGAGTTTGCATACGACACCATGCGTTATAGCCGTTCGGAGATAGAACGAATTGCTCGAAACGCCTTTATCGCCGCGCAGTCACGCCGACAAAAAGTCACTTCGGTTGATAAAGCTAATGTATTGGCGTGCTCGGTACTTTGGCGTGAAGTGGTAGAGCAGGTGGCTGCAGAGTTTTCAGATGTTGAACTAGAGCATATATACATTGATAACGCGACGATGCAGCTTTTAAAACGTCCGAATGAGTTCGACGTTATGCTGTGTTCAAATTTGTTCGGCGACATCATCAGCGATGAGTGCGCTATGTTGACGGGCTCTATGGGACTGCTACCTTCTGCTTCCACAAATTCCAAAGGGTTCGGGTTATACGAGCCTGCTGGGGG
The DNA here is from genome assembly GCF_002282895.1 of Paraferrimonas haliotis. Lineage (GTDB taxonomy): Bacteria > Pseudomonadota > Gammaproteobacteria > Enterobacterales > Shewanellaceae > Paraferrimonas > Paraferrimonas haliotis. The sequence continues at coordinate 20,619 of NZ_NRRB01000007.1, read as the reverse complement.
CTCTGCGCCAGATATCGCAGGTAAAGGGGTTGCTAATCCTGTGGCGCAAATTCTTTCCGCTGCCATGATGCTGCGCTACAGTCTCAATCAAAACGCCGCCGCTCAATGCATAGAAGAGGCGGTGGCAAAGGCGCTTAGCAATGGTTATCTAACCGGTGAGCTTATCTCTCCAGGAAGCGAACACACAGCTAAAACTACTAAGCAAATGGGCGACATCATTGTGCAATACATCAATGAGTCTAACTAAGAGTATCGAAGCAATGGCAAAGACATTATACGAAAAGGTTTGGGACGCTCACTTAATCACTGCCGGAGAAGATGAGGCGCCACTCATATACGTCGATAGACATTTGGTTCACGAGGTCACTTCTCCGCAAGCTTTTGATGGTTTGCGAGCAGCAGGTCGTCGCTTGGCGCAACCTAAAAAAACGTTTGCAACCATGGACCATAACACTTCGACACGCTCAGCATCGTTAGATGCCTTGAGCCCGATGGCTCGGACGCAAGTCGAAACGCTAACAAAGAATTGCCAAGAGTTTGGAGTCGTGCTGTATGACATTCACCATCCGAATCAAGGGATTGTCCATGTTATGGGGCCTGAGCTAGGGATTACCTTACCGGGCACCGTGATAGTTTGTGGCGACTCTCATACCGCTACGCACGGCGCATTTGGAGCGTTAGCGTTTGGTATTGGTACCTCAGAAGTTGAGCATGTTCTGGCTACTCAGACCTTACGTCAACAACGTGCGAAAACGATGAAAATTGAAGTGGTAGGCGAGTTAGCTGCCGGCATTACTGCAAAAGACGTGGTATTAGCCATCATTGGCAAAGTGGGTTCAGCAGGAGGCACCGGCTACGTAGTCGAGTTTTGTGGTGAAGGCATTACAGGCTTGTCGATGGAAGGCCGCATGACCGTATGTAATATGGCTATCGAGATGGGCGCCAAGGCGGGAATGATCGCGCCAGACGACACCACTTTCGATTACTTGAAAGGCCGTAAATACGCTCCAAAGGATGAAGAGTGGCTGGCTGCGATACAAGACTGGAAGCAGCTTAAAAGCGATGAAGGAGCGTCTTTCGATCGCGTCGTAACGCTCTTTGCCCATGACATTGCCCCCCAAGTCACTTGGGGGACTAACCCGGGGCAAGTGGTAGCAATCAACGAACGCGTGCCGGACCCTCGTCAAACCATTGATGAGTCAGTGCGTCAAGGTATGCAAAAAGCATTGGAGTATATGGATCTCCAAGCTGGTCAAGCTATCGAGTCAATCGCGATTAATAAGGTATTTATTGGTTCGTGCACCAACTCTCGTATAGAAGATTTACGCGAAGCTGCGGCTCAAGCTCAAGGTAAAAAAGTGGCTCGAGGTGTTGAAGCCATCGTTGTTCCTGGCTCCGGCATAGTAAAAGCGCAAGCCGAGAAAGAGGGGCTAGATAAGGTCTTCGAGGCGGCCGGTTTTGAGTGGCGCTTGCCTGGTTGCTCTATGTGCTTAGCGATGAACGATGATGTGCTGGAACCGGGTGATCGCTGTGCATCAACCAGTAATCGTAATTTTGAAGGGCGTCAGGGGCGCGGTAGCAGAACCCATTTAGTGAGCCCAGCTATGGCGGCGGCAGCGGCTGTGGCCGGTCATTTCGTTGATATTAGAAAGTTATAACGGAGTCAATAATGCAAGCTTTTACTACTCACAAAGGCATTGTTGCCACGCTGTTGCATAACAACATCGATACTGACCAAATCATACCTAAACAGTTCTTGTCTAAAGTAACCAGAGAAGGGTTTGGACAGCACTTATTTCACGATTGGCGTTTTTTAGATGATGAGGGGCAAAAAGACAACCCGGATTTTGAATTGAACCAACCTCAGAATCGCGGCGCCAGTATTTTGCTCGCTGGCGACAATTTTGGTTGCGGCTCTTCGAGAGAGCATGCCCCGTGGGCATTGGCCGATTATGGATTTAAGGTCATCATAGCTCCAAGTTTTGCGGATATTTTTTATTCCAATGCAATTAACAACGGGTTGCTGCCGGTTCGGTTAAGTGAACAAAACATACAGGTCATTTTACAGCAGCTCATTCGGAATAAAGTCAATTACATAGAAGTGGATTTACAAGCGTTGAAAGTCACGATCGCATCGGGACAAGCATTTAGTTTTGTCATTGAAGATTCTGCTCGTCATAATTTACTTAATGGTTTAGACACGATAGGTTTAACACTCGAACATAAAGCGGCGATTGAGCGTTATGAGAGTGCTCTAGCACCATGGCAAGCGGCTCCAAGTCACGAATAGCAATTACTAGAAAGGGAATTCCATGCAACTGACCGTTAGTGCTTTTTATATAGGTGCCACTGGCTTGTTGGCGCTTTACTTAGGCTACCTGGTTGTGGCTATGCGTCGTAAAGCAAAAATAGGCGTAGGAGACGGTGGCAATAAAGATTTGCAACTTCGGATTCGTGCCCATGCCAATTTGTTGGAGTACGCACCGATTGTTTTGCTGTTGTTTATTGGTGCCGAGTCAATGCAATTGTCACCTTGGATTTTGCATCTGTTTGGTGTCGCATGGATAGTTGCAAGAATAGCCCATCCGTGGGGGCTTATTGTTGGTCGCGGAGCGGTTCATAGCGGTCGATTTTGGGGCACCTTAATTACTTGGATCCTATTGGCCGCGTTAGCCCTTATAACCATGCTGTTAGCGATAATTCGATGGGTATAGCATATCCATGAGTTCGGTCGTATCCATAAGGCATGCTAACAGAGATGAATTAGCAGCGATTGTTGATATCTATAATCAAAGCATTCCTAAACGTATGGCCACCGCAGATGTTGAGCCGGTGAGTGTGAGCAGCAGGCAAGCATGGTTTGATAGCCATCATGAGCGACGACCGCTTTGGGTGGCGGTAAAAGAGAATCGAGTGCTCGGGTGGTGCAGCCTTCGAGATTTTTATGGTCGTCCGGCCTACGATATTACCGCAGAAGTCGCCGTGTATATTGACCGTGATTGGCATGGATTTGGTGTAGCACAATATTTGCTACGGCACGCCATCAACAAAGCGCCGAGCTTGGGAATTCAAACTTTAGTGGCTTTTGTGTTTGCTCATAATTTGCCGAGCATTGGTCTTTTTCAAAAGAATCAGTTTCAAGTTTGGGGAGAATTACCCCAACTTGCTCGGTTAGATAAACGATACGTAGATTTAACCATCTTAGGTTTGCCCTTAAATGAGCACAGGGCTAATATTTAAGCAATAAACTCCCGCTTTTCTGCGCAGACTGCTATAATCCGCCGCCATATTATTGCTAGGTAAAATGCATGCAAGCCGCCACTAACATATTCGATTACCCCAAATACTGTCACGCCAGTGAATCGACAGCGCCATTCTTGCCGATGTCGAAAAAAGAAATGGCGCAATTGGGGTGGGATGCTTGCGACATTATCCTAGTAACCGGCGACGCTTATGTGGACCATCCAAGTTTTGGTATGGGCGTGATTGGCCGAATGTTGGAGTCTCAGGGGTACCGAGTGGGCATTATTGCGCAACCCAACTGGCACTCTAAACATGATTTCATGAAGCTGGGCAAACCCAAGTTATTTTTTGGGGTTACGGCAGGCAACATGGACTCCATGATTAATCGCTATACCGCTGATCGGAAGATTCGGCATGACGACGCCTACACTCCCAACAATGAAGGCGGTAAAAGGCCTGATAGAGCGGTAACTGTTTACACTCAGCGTTGTAAAGAAGCCTTCAAAGAAGTGCCGGTCATCCTCGGCGGTATTGAAGCAAGTTTGCGCCGCATTGCGCATTATGACTATTGGCAAGACAAAGTGCGCCGTTCAGTAATCTTTGATGCCAAGGGCGATATTCTAGTTTATGGCAATGCCGAACGCCCGTTAGTCGAGGTGGCCGCTCGACTGGCCGCGGGAGAGCCCATTGCGTCTATTACCAGCGTGCGCGGCACTGCTATCATATCCAAACAGCCGCTCACAGAGTGGGGTGGTATGGACTCGCGTAAACTCGATCAATTAAAACGCATCGACCCCATTCCCAACCCCTATGGTGCAGATGATGTAGGCTGTCAAAATTTGTCGGGTCCCAGTGACGTTAAAATATTCGATAATGAAACTGCTAAGCCAGTAACTGTGCAGCCGGCGAAGCCAAAGCCGTGGGAAAAGCAATACATCTTATTACCCTCATTCGAACGCGTAAAAGACGATAAATACTTATACGCTCACGCCTCTCGAGTGATGCATCAAGAAACGAATCCTGGATGCGCTCGAGCACTGTTTCAGCCCCATGGCGATCGTGGCGTTTGGGTCAATCCGCCGGCAATTCCACTCACAACTGAAGAAATGGACTGGGTGTTTGACCTTAACTATGCGCGGGTGCCTCACCCAAGCTATGGCAAGGCAAAAATTCCAGCCTATGACATGATTAAAACCTCCATCAACATCATGCGCGGCTGCTTTGGTGGTTGCTCATTTTGCTCCATTACCGAGCATGAAGGTCGTATTATTCAGAATCGCTCGAAGCAATCCATTGTTCGCGAAATTGAACAAATCAGAGATAAAGTGCCTGGGTTTACTGGTGTAATCTCTGATTTAGGAGGGCCCACGGCCAACATGTACCGCTTAGGTTGTGACAGTGAAAAGGCAGAATCCACATGTCGACGATACTCCTGTGTTTTTCCGAGTATTTGCGGTCACTTAAAAACGGATCACAAGCACACCATCGACCTGTATAGGCAAGCGCGGGCCGTGCCCGGCATTAAGAAAATACTTATTGCGTCCGGTGTGCGCTACGACTTAGCCATCGAAGATCCTGAATACGTAAAAGAGCTGGTGGAGCATCATGTTGGTGGCTATTTGAAAATTGCGCCGGAGCATACGGAATCAAATCCGCTGCAAATGATGATGAAACCGGGCATGGGTAGTTATCATAAATTCAAATCCATGTTCGATAAGTACTCTAAGGCCGCCGGTAAAAAACAATACGTGATTCCCTATTTTATTTCGGCACATCCCGGTACCGAAGACATGGACATGGTCAATTTGGCGCTTTGGCTTAAATCTGAAAAATTTAAGCTGGACCAAGTTCAGAACTTCTACCCATCCCCGATGGCGAATGCTACCACCATGTACCATGCCGAGCTGAATCCTTTGACGAAGGTAAAACACGGTAGTGACGAAGTTATTGTGGCGAAAAAAGGGCGGCAGCGACGGTTGCATAAAGCCTTGCTTCGATATCATGATCCAGAAGGATGGCCATTAATCCGTGAAGCACTGTTTAACATGGGTCGAAAAGACTTAATTGGAACCGGACCTCAGCATTTGGTGCCGCCAGCAGGTCGAAGCTCGCACAAACATGCTTCTAACAAGAGCTATCGCGCAGCAACGAAGCACACCGGCGTTCATGCGGGTAAAGCGATAGCGAAGGGAAAGCCGAGCAAAAGCGCTAAATCGAGCAATGCTAAGCGATTTAAATCGAAACGCAGCAAACCACTGTAAGCTAATCTAATATCGATAAGAAAGCGGCGATGATGGGATCATTAAGCCGCCTTTTTTGCGCCACAATACCTATGGTAAATGGTTCTATGGTGGCCCGACTGTTTATGGTTACTACTCTGTCTTTCACGGGTGAATTCTCCACCACTACTGAAGGCGTGATACCGACGCCGCATCCCAATGCCACCATGCTGACCAAGGCTTCATGTCCGGAAACTTTGGCGTAAATGTTAGGCTGAAATTCCATTTCCTTAAACCAAGCATCGGCTCGGCGTCGTGCCGGTCCATGATCCGGCAAAATGAACGGTAGCTTCTCCCAGGGAGTTTGGGGCTCGTTAATAAGCTTGGATACCGCTCCTGGCAGTGCAGGGCCAATAATCAACAGAGGTATTTCATCTAACGAAGAGAAGTGAACCGCTTCGGGCAGTACATCTGGGTGCGCTGAAACCGCTATATCCACCTGATTGCGTTGAATTAAATCTACAGCCTGAGAAGGGTCACCGGTGGTTAATTGAATCTCGATCTTTGGGTAATCTTGACGAAATCGCTCCAGTATTCCGGGCAGATGACTATAAACGGCGGTTACCGAACAAAAAAGCTTAAGCTCTCCTGTGACGAAACCGCTGGAATCGGCTATCTTTTGTTTCAACGATTGCCAATTTTCTAAGGTTTGCCGGGCAAAATTCAAAAACTCAACACCCGCGGAGGTTAACTTTACTCTGCGATTGTCTCGTAGCAATAGGGGTTGACCAACTTGATCTTCTAGTCGTTGAATGCAACGGCTTAAGGTTGATGCGCTAACGTGCATCTGTTGTGCCGTCTTAGCGAAATGAAGAGTTTGGCTTAAATGAAGAAATAACCGCAGAGATCGAATATCCATGATCGTTAAAACATTTCATATTATGCAAGGCGTTATCCCGAATATATCATTTTAAGCAATTAGATAGCTAGGTTATAGTTTGTTCAAGTTCTATCTTTTCTGCTGATTAATTGCACTGGAGTCGTTATGGCTAATTACTTTAATTCTTTGAATTTACGTCAACAATTGGAACAACTAGGGCAATGCCGTTTTATGGATTCCGATGAGTTTGTGGATGGCTGTAACTACATCAAAGGCTGGAATATCGTGATTCTTGGGTGCGGTGCTCAGGGATTAAACCAAGGCCTGAATATGCGTGATTCAGGGTGCAATATTAGCTTCGCGCTTCGCCCAGAAGCGATTGCAGAAAAGCGTAAATCGTATCTGACTGCCACAGGAAACGGCTTTAAGGTGGGGACAGTAGAGCAATTGATCCCTGCAGCGGACATGGTGTTAAACCTAACGCCTGATAAGCAGCATACCAACGCCGTCTCTTCTGTAATGCCATTAATGAAGCAAGGTGCCGTGCTTTCTTATTCTCATGGTTTTAATATTGTGGAAGAAGGGATGCAGGTTCGTGAAGACATCACGGTAATCATGGTAGCCCCTAAGTGCCCGGGAACCGAAGTGCGAGAAGAATATAAACGCGGCTTTGGGGTTCCAACCCTGATTGCTGTTCACCCTGAAAACGATCCGCAAGGTATTGGTTTTGAAACTGCTAAGGCTTATGCCTCAGCCACTGGCGGAGACCGAGCTGGCGTTTTGCACAGCTCTTTTGTTGCGGAAGTGAAATCCGACTTAATGGGCGAGCAAACGATCCTTTGTGGGGCATTGCAAACCGGAGCAATTCTCGCGCACGAGAAAATGGTGGCCGATGGCATTGACTCAGGATACGCGGCGAAGCTTATTCAGCAAGGTTGGGAGACGGTAACCGAAGCACTAAAACACGGTGGAATCACCAATATGATGGATCGCCTCTCTAATCCCGCGAAAATTCAAGCCTATGCCTTGGCGGACGATCTAACGGAACGAATGCGCCCGCTGTTCGAAAAGCACATGGACGATATCATTAGCGGTGAGTTCTCTCGAACTATGATGGAAGATTGGGCGAACGACGACATTAAACTGTTGACTTGGCGAGAAGAAACCAATGAAACCAGCTTTGAGAAAGCGCCGACTGTTGATGATGATATCGACGAGCAAGATTACTTCGATAAGAACATTTTTTTAGTGGCTTTGTGTAAGGCGGGCGTGGAACTAGCATTCGACACCATGGTGGCAGCTGGAATCATCGAGGAATCTGCATACTACGAGTCGCTTCATGAAACCCCATTAATTGCTAACACCATCGCGCGTAAGCGATTGTATGAAATGAACATCGTAATCTCAGATACCGCGGAATACGGTTGTTATTTATTCTGCAATGAAGCCGTTCCGTTGTTGCGGGACTTTGTCAATCAATTACCTTCCGAGTTTGTTGGCAAAGGCTATGTCCCAGAATCGAATACGGTAGACAATCAGCATTTGATTGCAGTGAACTCAGCCATTCGAAATCATCCGGTTGAAATTATCGGTGAAGAGTTACGAGGTTACATGACGGCAATGAAACAGATAGCGGTGGACTAGGTTGAAGCAGAACTGTGAGCGGACAGGAGGTCTAGCGATAAAATCACTCATAGATTGAAAAAGCACTTGTTAATTTATGAAGGCTTTGCTAATTATTAAGTTATGAATATACATAAGCTTAGTTTGACCTTGTCCCAACTAGTACTGCTAGTGATTACCGTGGTGATTATTATCTCCAAGCGGGGGATGGGTTTTAGCCAAAACTAAGGCAAAGAAACCAGAAAAACCCCCGCTCCGAAAGGAACGGGGGTTTTTTTATGCCAAAAGGAAGCTCAAATGATTACAGGCGCTGAAGCGATAATGAAGGTGATATCTGCGCATGGAGTATCCACAGTGTTTGGATACCCAGGTGGTGCTATCATGCCGGTTTATGACGCGTTACACCGACAGCAGCAGTTGCAGCATTTACTCTGTCGTCACGAGCAAGGAGCAGCGTTTGCTGCGCTTGGCCATGCGAGAGCTAGCGGCCGAACGGGGGTGTGTATTGCGACCTCAGGTCCTGGTGCTACCAATTTAGTCACCGGATTGGCAGATGCCCTTTTGGATTCAATACCCATGGTGGCAATTACTGGGCAGGTACATTCGAATTTAATTGGTACCGATGCTTTTCAGGAAGTTGATGTGCTCGGTATGTCGCTCTCCTGCACCAAACACAGTTTCATGGTGGAATCAGTTGATGAGCTGGTTGATACGCTTTATCAGGCATTCGAATTGGCGGCGAGTGGACGTCCAGGACCGGTACTGGTGGATGTGCCAAAAGATATTCAACTGGCACAGTTGGAATACAAAGCTCCTTTAATGGCGGCCAATGATCCCGAATCTTTGCCCACTGAGTCAATTAATGCCGCCAAAGCCTTGTTAACGGCATCGAAGCGACCCATGCTTTACTTAGGAGGTGGCGTTGCCAGTGCAGGAGCATCCGCAGAGGTTAAGCAATTTTTAGAGACCACAGGGATGCCGTCTGTTACCACATTGAAAGGTATCGGCGTCTTACAACCAGACACTCCAGGCTTTTTGGGCATGTTAGGCATGCACGGCACCAAAGCCGCGAACTTAGCCGTTCAAGAATGCGATTTACTGATTGTAGCGGGCGCTCGCTTCGATGATCGTGTCACCGGCAAACTAGAAGAGTTCGCTTGCAAAGCAAAAGTGATTCACATTGATATCGACCAAGCGGAGGTTAACAAACTTCGTCAAGCCGATGTATCGCTGCTTGGAAATTTGGGTAGCCTGTTGAGTGCCATTGGTCAACCATGCTCAGTTCAGTCCTGGCGAAAATATTGCGACGAATTGTCAGAGAAGTTTGCTTGGTACTACCCGAAGTTAAGCCCTGAAACCCCAATCCATGCTCCGAGTTTGCTTAAAAACATTGCTGATAGGTTACCCCATGACTCAGTGGTGAGTTGTGATGTAGGGCAGCATCAAATGTGGGTTGCTCAGCACATGTGGTTTCGTCGTCCCGAAGATCATCTTTCTAGCAGTGGCTTAGGTACTATGGGCTTTGGTTTACCAGCAGGCATAGGGGCTCAAGTGTCACGACCTCAGGCCACTGTTGTCACCATATCCGGTGACGGCAGTTTTATGATGAATGTGCAAGAACTCACTACCGTGAAGCGTAAGCAACTGCCATTAAAAATAGTTGTCATGGATAACCAACGTTTAGGGATGGTGCGGCAATGGCAGCAGTTATTTTTCGAACAAAGGTACAGCGAAACCACACTTACGGATAACCCGGATTTTGTTACGTTAGCGAAGGCGTTCGACATTGATGGCATGAGAATAGAACGCTCTGAACAAGTAGAACAAGGGCTTGATGCATTATTGAATAGCGACAAGGCCTTTTTATTACACGTTTGCATCCCCGAAAACGAACTGGTTTGGCCGTTAGTGCCACCCGGCGCACCCAACAGCGAAATGATGGAGGAAAACTGATGGATCATCAACTTACTGTACAATTTCGTTCACGCCCAGAGGTGTTAGAGCGGATTTTAAGAGTGACACGGCATCGTGGTTTTGCGGTAACCGAAATGGATATGCGTTACCCTAATAGCAGTCAAGGTGTGATGAACTTGAACGTTCACTCAGAACGATCAATAGAATTATTACGCTTGCAACTGATTAAATTAGTTGACGTAATGGACTGCCAAGTTGCACATTTGGACAGTCTGCAATCGAGCGCTACCGCTTAGCAAATAGGAATAAAAAAAAGATGTCTACCTCCGCAGAGTTTATTTGGTTTAACGGTTCCCTAATTCCATGGAAAGAAGCGACGGTTCATGTGATGTCACATGCACTGCATTACGGCTCTTCCGTATTTGAAGGCGTGCGGGTTTACAACACCCCAAAAGGGCCTGCAGTGTTCCGTTTAACGGAGCATACCAAACGATTATTTGACTCGGCGAAAATTTATCGCATGAATGTGCCCTATTCTGAGGCAGATATTAATCAGGCCTGTAAGCAAGCGGTATCCAAAAATGGACTGCAAAGTGCTTATATAAGACCCATGGCGTTTATTGGTGATGTAGGGTTGGGGCTGACGCCACCGCTAGATGCTCAGGCAGAAGTTATTGTTGCAGCATTCGAATGGGGAGCTTACCTCGGTGAAGAAAGCATGGAGCAGGGGGTTGATGTTGCAGTGACTTCTTGGAATCGATTAGCACCAAACACCATGCCTACTGGCGCCAAAGCGGGTGGCAACTATCTGTCTTCGCAATTAATCTCCCGAGAAGCCAAGCGTCATGGTTATAACGAAGGCATCGCCTTAGATAACAACGGCTGCATTTCTGAAGGTGCAGGCGAAAACTTATTCATTGTTAAAGATGGGGTGTTATTCACGCCACCGGTTACCGCTGCAATTTTGCCTGGGATCACGCGTGACACCATTATGACATTGGCTAAAGAAGCTGGATTTAAAGTGGTGGAGCAAGCGATGCCAAGAGAGTCTATGTACTTGGCTGATGAAATTTTCATGACGGGAACCGCTGCTGAGATTGTACCGGTGCGTAGTGTTGACCAGATTCAAGTGGGTGAAGGTAAACGCGGCCCAATCACAGAGCAAATGCAAAAAGCCTTCTTCGGACTCTTCAACGGAACCACAGAAGACAAATGGGGTTGGTTGCACTACGTTAACGACTAATCATTAGCATTCAGCAAATTTAAGGAATTCATCATGGCAAAGCTTCGTTCAGCTACCAGTACCCAAGGACGCAATATGGCAGGCGCTCGCGCACTATGGCGGGCCACCGGAGTTAAAGATCAAGACTTTGGAAAGCCAATAGTTGCTGTGGTGAATTCGTTTACGCAATTCGTACCCGGCCATGTTCATTTAAAGGACATGGGGCAGTTGGTGGCCGGCGCAATTGAAGAAGCCGGCGCCATAGCGAAAGAGTTTAATACCATTGCCGTTGATGATGGCATCGCCATGGGGCATGGCGGCATGCTATACAGCCTTCCAAGCCGCGAATTGATAGCGGATTCAGTGGAATACATGGTAAACGCACATTGTGCCGATGCCATGGTATGCATTTCCAACTGCGACAAAATTACCCCCGGCATGTTAATGGCCGCATTGCGTTTAAATATACCGGTAGTCTTTGTCTCCGGTGGTCCTATGGAAGCCGGTAAAACTAAGCTTTCCGATAAGATAATTAAACTGGACTTAGTCGATGCAATGGTTGCTGCAGCCGACGAGTCAGTATCGCAAGAAGATTCAGAGGCGATTGAGCGCAGCGCTTGTCCAACGTGCGGGTCATGCTCAGGCATGTTTACGGCAAACTCGATGAACTGCTTAACAGAGGCGTTGGGGTTATCACTTCCCGGCAACGGCTCTATGTTGGCAACGCACGCTGATCGAGAGCAACTTTTCTTAACCGCCGGCAAGCGCATAGTTGACCTGTGCCAACGTTATTATGGTGACGATGATAGTTCCGTTTTACCAAGGAATATTGCCAATTTTGATGCCTTTGAAAATGCCATGGCATTGGATATTGCGATGGGTGGGTCGAGTAATACGGTATTGCATTTGTTAGCCGCTGCTCAAGAAGCTGAGGTTGACTTTACCATGGCAGATATTGACCGTATGTCACGGCGAGTACCTCACCTGTGTAAAGTGGCTCCATCCACGCCGGATTATCATATGGAAGATGTGCATCGAGCCGGTGGGGTTATGGCCATTTTGGGTGAGCTGCAGCGGGCTAATCTGTTGCATACCGATGTTAATCATGTTGCTGGTGGCACTTTAGCTGAAGTGCTGTCGGAATATGACGTTATGCAAAGTGCTTCTGAGCGTACCAAAAATTTCTATCGAGCTGGTCCCGCGGGCATTCCAACCACTCAAGCTTTCAGCCAAGATTGTCGATGGGACACCTTAGACACGGATCGACAAAATGGTTGCATTCGCACGGCCGCCAACGCGTTTAGTCAAGAAGGCGGCTTGGCTGTCTTAGGTGGGAATCTTGCGGAAGATGGCTGTATTGTGAAAACCGCCGGTGTCGATGATTCTTGCCTCGTTTTTTCCGGTAAAGCCATTGTTTATGAAAGCCAAGATGACGCTGTTGCGGGTATCTTGTCAGGCGAAGTGAAAGCAGGGCATGTTGTGGTTATTCGCTACGAAGGCCCTAAAGGCGGGCCGGGGATGCAAGAGATGCTTTACCCAACCAGTTATCTGAAATCCAAAGGGTTAGGAAAAGACTGTGCATTGATTACGGATGGTCGCTTTTCAGGAGGTACGTCTGGCTTGAGTATTGGACACGTTTCTCCTGAAGCTGCTTCTGGGGGAGCAATAGCATTGGTGGAAAACGGTGATACGATAAATATCGACATACCGCAACGATCCATCGAGTTGGCTGTGGATTCCAGCGAGTTAGCCCGACGTCGAGAGGTAATTGAAAAAAGTAACAGTCCGTATAAGGCGAACAACAGAGAGCGCAGGGTTTCACCAGCACTAAAAGCGTATGCGTTATTAGCGACCAGTGCCGATAAAGGTGCTGTGCGCGATCTCAGCAAGTTGGATCATTTATAACGGTATCTGTTTTTGGAGTTTCATTAATGTCGTTAACCCAAGAGTATTTGCAGCGTACCTTATTATCTAAAGTGTACGATGTCGCCAAGCAAACAGAGTTGCAAACACTGAAGAAGTTGAGCCAAAGGTTTGCTTGTCAAATACAGTTAAAGCGCGAAGACCAGCAACCGGTGCATTCGTTTAAGTTACGCGGTGCCTACAACTGCATTGCGCATTTAGACAAAGAAACGTTGAAAAATGGCGTGGTTGCGGCTTCTGCGGGTAATCACGCCCAAGGCGTAGCTTTAGCGGCAACATCTCGTCAATGCAACGCTGTAATCGTAATGCCAACCACCACACCAGAGATTAAGGTTGAAGCGGTTAAACGCTTTGGAGGCGAAGTGGTCTTACATGGCGACAGTTTTGATCAGGCCAATGACCATGCCAAACAGCTCGCAGAAGAACACGGGCGAGCCTATATTCATCCCTTCGATGACCCCGATGTAATCGCCGGTCAAGCGACCGTAGCGCAAGAGATGGTGCAGCAAAACCGACAGCTAGAGTGTGTGTTTGTCCCTGTCGGGGGCGGGGGGCTAGTTGCTGGTATGGCAGCCTATTACAAGGCATTGTTGCCGCACGTAAAAGTGATTGGTGTAGAGCCGCACGACTCGAGTTGTTTAAAAGCAGCACTGGAACACGGCGCTCCTGTTAATTTAGAACAGGTTGGACTGTTTGCCGACGGAGTAGCAGTTAAACGCATCGGCAGTAATACCTTTAAGATTGCTCAACACTGTGTTGATTCGGTTATAACGGTAAGCAGCGATGAGATATGTGCCGCAGTAAAAGATATTTTCGAGGACACGAGAGCCATTGCAGAGCCTTCAGGAGCGTTAGCTTTAGCGGGGCTTAAAAAGTATTTAAATGAATCGGATGGCTCGGTAACGCAAGTGGCGGCGGTGCTCAGTGGCGCCAACGTCAACTTTCATAGCTTGCGCTACGTATCTGAGCGTTGCGAACTTGGGGAAGGTAAAGAAGCGGTTCTAGCGGTAACGATTCCTGAACGCGCGGGTAGTTTTCTAAGTTTTTGCAAGTTGCTCGGTGGTCGTGCGGTAACCGAATTTAACTATCGATTTGCCGATCGTGAAGGCGCGCAAATCTTTGTTGGTTTGCGATTAGGTCAGGCGGCCGATGAACTGCCCAAAGTAATAGAATTATTGAGACAAAATCACTACCCCGTAACCGATCTCACACAGGATGAGATAGCCAAACAGCATATTCGTTATATGGTTGGAGGCTGCCCACCAACGCCCATTAGTGAGCGGCTGTACAGTTTCGAATTTCCAGAATCGCCGGGAGCTTTGTTTACCTTCTTAAGCACTTTGGGTCATCGTTGGAACATCACCTTGTTTCATTACCGAAATCATGGCGCCGCTTACGGTAGGGTTTTGGTTGGCTTTGAAACCCGAGAATCGGACCAAAAAGAGTTTATGCAATTTTTGGATGAACTGGGGCTGGTTTATCGAGATGAGAGTGACTCACCGGCTTATCGATTATTTTTGAATCAAGCCAGCAAACATTAATGTATGTATCACCTCTCATAAATTGATTTGTAGCTTTATCCCTGAAGATTGGCTTGTTAGATTTTCGCTATCTTGCAGATTTTTGCTTTCACAAGGAGCTCGACATGATCAGTGCACCGGCATTTTCCACATTTTTTCCCCCTAGACGAACGCTCATGGGACCCGGCCCATCTGACATTTCGCCTCAGGTGCTGGCAGCACAATCTAAGCCAACCATTGGGCATCTCGATCCGCTTTTCATTAAGATGATGGACGAGTTAAAGAGTTTACTGCAATACGCGTTTCAAACGACCAACCCGATGACATTAGCAGTATCGGCTCCAGGCTCAGCGGGCATGGAAACCTGTTTCGTGAACCTAGTCGAACCTGGGGACACGGTTATTGTTTGTCGAAACGGTGTTTTCGGTGAAAGAATGCGACAAAACGTCGAGCGCATTGGTGCTACCGCCGTTGTGGTTGATGATCCATGGGGGCAACCTGTTTCAGCAGCAAAAGTTGAACAAGCATTACAGCAAAACCCACAAGCAAAATTTGTGGCATTAGTGCATGCAGAAACCTCAACAGGGGTGTGTTCCGACGTACAAACGATTGCCGCCATCGCTCGCCAATACGATTGCTTATCTATTGTCGATGCCGTTACATCACTTGGCGGTATTGAGTTGAGAGTGGATGATTGGGGCATTGACGCCATCTACTCAGGTTCACAAAAGTGTTTATCATGCGTGCCAGGACTCTCACCGGTTTCATTTTCACCGCGGGCGGTTCAAAAGATTCAAGATCGCAGTCATCCGGTGCAAAGCTGGTTTTTAGATCAATCCTTGGTCATGGGCTATTGGAGCGGCGACGGTAAGCGCAGTTATCACCATACTGCTCCGGTAAATGGTCTCTATGCACTGCATGAATCGCTGCGACTGCTTGCTGAAGAAGGACTGGAAAATGCGTGGGCGCGTCACCGTCAGCAGCACCGAGACTTGGCTACGGGATTAACCAAATTAGGCATCGAGTTTATTGTGGACGAACAATATCGATTGCCTCAACTGAATGCGGTCACAATCCCTGAAGGAGTTGATGATGCAAAGGTTCGAAGCCGCTTACTTAATGAGTTTAACTTAGAAATTGGCGCAGGCTTAGGTGATTTGGCCGGAAAGGCCTGGCGTATTGGACTAATGGGTTACGCTGCTCGTAAAGAAAATGTCGCCTTGTGTCTGCAGGCACTGAATCAAGTGTTGCGTTAGGGTTAATCTCTCCCAACTAAAAAGCTGGCTCTCAAGCCAGCTTTTTTGATGGATTAACCACTACTTTACTTGTTGCTGCAGCTGCATCCAAATCGCGCGTTGCTGTTTTAATGACAATGCTAATTGAGCCATTTGTTGCTTACCCTCTTGGCTAATCTTTGAACGGCCTTGGGCTATGGCCTCGCGCTTAGCAGAGTAATAAGCCGTCATGCGTTCAACCAGAATTTCGTGCTCCGATTCTAACCGACTTAATAAGGTTTCATCCTTCGTCCTACATAAATGTTGTGCTTTGCGTTGCAATTGCATTTTGGCTTTTGCGGCTTCAATGCGTTCCTGCGGGGTGCGTCTTAGCTTATGTGCAAGCCCCAATTTGCTCAAACTCCATATTAACCACTTTGTTGGATCAAACTGGAACCAACGGATGCCGTTGCGGTAATCGTATTCAAAGATATGATGGAAGTTGTGGTAGCCTTCTCCAAAGGTAAGCATGGCCAACACGCCGTTGTCTCTTGCAGTATTTTTATCAGTGTAGGGTTGGCCACCCCAAATGTGCGCCAACGAATTAATAAAAAACGTGCTGTGATGCACAATAACCAGACGTGCTACGCCAGCTAACAGTAACATGCCCAAAATCGACCCGTTCAGCCAACCAAGAAACAACGGTAACCCTATGTTCATGAGTGCAGCAAGCCACAGGTAGTGTTTATGCTGCCACATAACAATTTTGTCTTTTTGTAAGTCGCGGCAATTGGAGTAATCACTGTAGATCTGTGCTTGGTACTCGCGAATCATCCAACCAATGTGGCTGTAAAAAAAGCCCATTTTTGCAGAATAAGGATCTTTGTCGTTGTCATCCACGTGTTTATGATGTCGGCGATGATCAGAGCACCAATGCAACGCACTATTTTGCAGCGCCAAAGCGCCGCCAAGAGCGTAGATGAAGCGGACAATTGAGTGGGCTTGATAGGCTTTGTGGGACCAAAGGCGATGATAGCCACCAGTAATAGACATCCCACTTAATAGGATAAATAGTACGAAAATAGAGATTTCAAATCCGTCGAATCCAATTGTAGCAGCCCACACAGGTACTCCAACGATTGCGACCAAAGCGCTTGCGGCAAATATAAATATGTTAAGCCATATGAGATCCGGCTTTTTCATGAGTCTTACCTTTTTTCTTAATTATTTTGAGCTTACAGTTGTAAGCTAATTTATGTGGGTCGCGTCAATATTTCAAGAAAGATTTACTAATTAGCAAGAGATCGGAGTACTGATATTTTTACAGCGATGCGCTATCATCCTGAATGTTCAGTTAATATCGGAAACAATTATGGGTGTAAGAGCACAGCAAAAAGAGAAAACTCGGCGAGCTTTGGTTGACGCGGCGTTTAATCAGTTAAGTGCTGAGCGCAGCTTCTCATCGTTGAGCCTACGAGAAGTAGCTCGAGAAGCTGGAATCGCCCCTACCTCCTTTTACCGTCATTTTAAAGACATGGACGAGCTTGGCTTAACCATGGTTGATGAAGGTGGTTTAACGCTGAGACAACTGATGCGCAAAGGTCGACAGCGTGCTGCCAGTGGTGGTAGCGTCATTCGAACTTCGGCAGAAACCTTCATGGAAGTTCTCGATTCTAATCCCAACGTATTCCGTATCTTACTGCACGAACGCTCGGGCACAACTCCAGCTTTTCGAGCCGCGGTTGCTCGAGAAATACGTCATTTCATTGCAGAATTAGCCCACTATATTGAACAACAGGCGGATCGCCCAAGTGACGCAGCGTGGGCGCAAGCGGAAGCTTTAGTTACCCTAGTATTTCATTCTGGCGCGGAAGCTTTGGATTTAAAATCATCGCAACGCAAGCCGCTAACAGAGCGACTTGTATTGCAATTAAGGATGGTTGTGAAGGGCGCAGAAGGGTTAGCTAATCGCTATTAAGCTTTGCGCTTTAGCAATACACCCACTTCTTTATGGTGGGTATAAGGAAATTGGTCAAACAAAGCAAACCGCTCGATGTGGTGGGTTTTTGACAAAATACGCATATTATCTTCCAATGTATCTGGGTTACAGGAAATGTATACTATGTTGTCGTATTGGTTGACCAATTGCAGGCTTTCTTCGTCGATTCCAGCGCGTGGCGGATCAACAAGTATGGTATTGCAATGATAACTTTTAAGGTCTACGCCTTTCAGCCGGTTATACTCGCGCGTTCCCGCCATGGCGTCGCTAAATTCTTCTGCTGACATTCGAATAATAGTGACGTTGTCAATTTGATTGGCATTGATGTTGTATTGTGCAGACGCGACCGACGGTTTTGCTAACTCAGTTGCCAAGACGCGCTCAAAGTTTTTAGCGAGAGCTAATGAAAAATTACCGTTACCACAATACAGCTCCAATAGATCGCCCTCACTTTCACGCGTACAGTCTATGGCCCACTCCAACATCTTAATGGCGACTTTAGCATTGGGTTGTGTGAAGCTGTTTTCAACTTGCTGGTACACCAAGTGGCGGCCGTCTACTAATAACTCTTCAACCACGTAATCTTTATCGATAACGACCTTTTGCTTGCGTGCTCTACCAATAATATTGACACGAAATTGCTTTCCCAACTGAGCTTTTAGTAGTTTTGCTTGTTGTAGCCATTCCTCATCGAGTGGTTTGTGATAAAGCAAACTCACTAAGATTTCACCACTTAATGTCGACAGAAAATCCACCTGAAACAATTTACGTCTTAATACGTCGTTAGGACGCAGTTGCTCCATAAGTGCCGTCATCATTTGATTGATTAACTTAGAGGCTGGCAGGTATTGGTTCGTACGAACACGCTGATTTAGCTTTTTATCAAACATGATGTAAAACAAATCGTCGCCCTCGTGCCACACTCTAAATTCAGAGCGCATGCGATAATGGCTAGGTTCAGATGCAAAAACTTCTAACGCTGGAGCATCGAAGTGAGCAAACTGCTCTCTTAGTTGCGTACCTTTTGATTGCAATTGTTCTTGGTAATTGTCTGGACTGATTGCATCTAAATTCATGGATTATCCAATTCGTTTTAAGGGGGCGATGCGAATACTAGCGAAAGCCCAATAATTGTCCAGTATTTGATTAGCCTTTGTAACCTAGCGCCAGCTATGCAAAAATTCGTGACAACCTACTATTTACGAGAGCAAGTTTGTGTCATCACCATTATTGGTGTTTGATTCCGGTGTTGGTGGACTGTCCATTCTAGCCGAAATTCAACAGCAAATACCGAATATCGATGTTCATTATGTGTTTGATAACGCACGTTTGCCCTATGGTGCTCTCGATGACAATGAACTGATATCTGGCTGCGTAGAGCTGATTTGCAAACAAGCAAAGGCGGTAGGTGCGGGAATGATAGTTGTTGCTTGTAATACGGCGAGCACTCTGGTGCTACCTCACTTAAGAAAGAGATTGCAGCGACCCGTGGTTGGCGTTGTTCCTGCAATTAAACCCGCTGCAAAAGTGAGTCGAAACAATTCTATTGCCGTGCTTGCAACGCCGGCAACAATCAGACGCGACTACACCTTGCAACTCATTCAAGACCATGCAGACCAAGCTCAGGTGTCTTTATACGCGTCAACGCTGCTTGTGGAGTTAGCAGAACGAAAGTTATCTGGAGACGCGATTTCGTTAAATCGTTTACGCCATGCATTAACTGATGTTATGGGGTCTGATGCGGATACCATTGTGCTTGGATGTACTCATTTTCCGATATTGTCTAATGAAATACGCCAAGTCATTGGTAATGACATTGAACTGATTGATTCAGGTACCGCGATTGCAAAACGTGTGAGCCATCTAATGGGCTTATCGACCTCACCAGTTGTCACGAGCACTAATTGTTTGAGTGCTGCCTGTACTGACAAAAGCTTATTGTCCGATGGGTTAATTCGATCTATTCAGCGTTTTGGCTTTGAGTCGGTCGATGCGGTTTAGAGGGTGAACTAAAACAACCGCCATTATGGCGGTTGTTGTAGAAGAGCGGAGGTATTAACTTTTTCCTTCATTCTCCTGAGATTTCGCTTCCCTAACTTTTAGTGTTCGTTCTTGGAAAGTAAAATCGTTAAGCTTATTCATCGCTTTCTTTGCACCATCTTCCGGCATTTCTACGAATCCAAACCCTTTTCTACGACCGGTTTTACGATCGCGTACCAGGCGTACTGATTGGACGGTGCCGTATTCCCCAAATAATGCTTTCACTTCTCCCTCGTGCACACGATAAGGTAGGTTACCTACATAAAGAGTCATACTTTCTTGCTCACCAACATGACTGGGTGCAGTCATTTGATAGACAGCGATAGAGATGGTGGAGCCTACTAAGAATGCTATTGAAGCGGGGATCTCGATTGGAATAAATTGAATTGCTGCTGCGCAAATAAGTGCAATGACGACAGCGATTGGTAATGGTTTAGCCATTTTATTGTCTCTTGTGTTGTTATGATGTGGCTGAATGAACGTAATTTTGTTACGCAACTATTGATATTAATAAAAAAATCTCTTATCCACTAGCAAATACGCTTAATTTCTCTGCAAAATTTTCTAATCTCGAATTCTAGCATCGTAGCGCTAGGTTAAAACCCAACCATATTGCATAAAAATTGAGTTTTGTGTGCAAATGATCAGCAACTGATCCTTTTTGATCAAAAACCCCTTGCGCTAAATAATCAGCGCCCTATAATGCGCATCCACTGACACGGCACAGGGCCAAACAGCCACTGATTAAGCCCGAGTCAGTCGACCTAATAAGCGCCTTGAAAAAAGTTTTCAAAAAGCACTTGACGGTCGAAGGGAAACGCG
>NZ_NRRB01000006.1 GCF_002282895.1 Paraferrimonas haliotis | reverse complement strand
CCACCTCCGCAGCCATTTATTGGTGTGGTCTACAGAGGATTAAGTCTTTTTAGAGGGGAAAATCCCTAGAACCCCATTGTGATACTTGGTAATCATTCCCCCCACGAAATTTATTGCCATTAACTGAAGTAATAGCACGTTTTAACTGATGGTATGCTTCACCTCTGTTCAAGGCTTGCTGGACGTAATGACGCAACGTTGAATTATCAACATACTCCAAAACATAAATAGATTTAATTAAACGGTCGTACTCATGCAATGCTGACAATCTTCGGCTCTTGCCGTTACTCAACTTTCTAATGATTGTGCTTTGAGTGGTGGTTTTACGACTCAATGAACAAACAATATGCTGAATATTGTCCCATTCTTCAGCAATTAGCTTATGATTAATATCTTTCTTTAATTGAATACGGCCTCCGTTCTCTTCAGTCACTTCAAATAGCTCAAAAAACACCTTTTTCATTTTCGCGTATCGAGGGGCGAATGTGTAACCAAAGAAATCTAATATAGCGAAGTTAACATTATTGGTACCATGCGTATCGGTCGATAAGGTATTAGGCTGTATATCTGAAGAGTTGTTATAGAGTAAGTCAAAAGCAAAGTGACCTTCATATTCGTTAGCGCCAATGACTTGCGTACTCACCGGAACATGACGTGGTCAACCAAAATTGACCAACCCAGTTAAGCTACTTTTTTCAATTTCTTCATGTCCGCCTCATATTGATTTGAAATTTCCATACTTTATCTAATTCATGTTTTTCTAAATTAGCTAAAATGCAACTCAGAAATGTCCAGAAGTGAGTTGTGTGGTGTCGAGTGGAGATTGTACGATTAAGCCCCTAAGTAATTAGTCCGTCAGTCTCCCTCGGTAATCAAATTAGTACATCTTAGCGATCAAATTGGTAAAAAATTAGACATGTAGATGAATGCCCACCTTAAAAAATAGACAGCGGGTTGGGCTGGGTGATTTTTCTGGTGTTAGACGCCAGCAACCCATGCGGCAGAATGGTTGCTCACTTACTCGTCTATTTTTAGCGGGAATTCTTAGCCAACTGTACGCGCTGTATGCAGATTTAAGCAGTCGAGTGATGCGCACTTTGGAGGAGATGGCACCACGAGTAGAGGTTTACTCTATTGACGAAGCGTTTTTGGACTTAACCGGTATTGAGTCTGCCCTATCCCTTGTCGAGTTCGGACAACAAGTGCGAGAGCGCATAGGCCACTGGATTGGGATCACCGTCTGTGTAGGCATTGCACCGACTAAAACACTCGCCAAGCTGGCTAACCATGCCGCCAAGAAATACCCCGCCACTCAGGGGGTTGTAGATCTAACCAATCCAGATCGGCAACGTCGATTGCTCGCATTAGTCCCGGTTGATGATGTTTGGGGCGTTGGTAGACGACTTTCTAAGCGTTTAAATGCGAACCTCAACCCCTGGTGTCAAGTTTTTGTATACCTAGATGTCACTACGAGAATCTACTTCCGGTATTTGACTGGCTAAAAAGAGTAGTATTCAAAAAAGGGCATAGATCGTCTTGGGCTGATACTTTATTCGGGATCTCAAATCAAGATCCCATTTTATTTTTATCATTAAAATCATGTGGTTAAAAACTGAGAACGACCTGAAATCGTCATCTAGCAAGGTTTTTACGCGGTATTTCAGTAGGTTACATGGCCAACTGAAAACTCTGCCATTACATAGATTGCTCGGATAGGGTGGTAACCTGGAAATGACTACAAACGGCCAAAAGCAGCCAGTCGAACCAGCATCCTATTACTCTCTTTCAATCAAAATAAATTACTTTGACGGCCAAGGAACAATCAGTCAGTTCAGCTTATTCACTTATGCTATTGCGAAATGATGAATAGCAGACCTTATGCATCGAAGTTAGTCTCTATGAGAAAAAGTGTGCAACTTCATTCGGTACTTTGTAGATAAACGCTTGCTTTGGTTCCTTGACCAGGCATCAAAGCCATAAAACCTCGTTACTTCACGAATAACTTAAGCCGAAGTTGTTTTAAGTTCTTCGCTTTGGTATTTTTGCAACTCTTCTCCGATACTCCGCAGGATTGTATTCTCGTGCTTCGTAGGTGTTTTGTGTCAATGCTAACTGTGCTGGTTGTACTCCAATCAGGCTTTGCTGTTGCATTTTCTTACGAGCCTCATCAATCAAACTCTGAGCACTACCAATCCAAGCATAGTCATGAAGTGCAAATGAAGTCCGGTGGTTCTGGAGGCAATACTGAGACAGCTGCCCCAGATACAAACCTCGAACATCCAGCGGATGATTGCCACGAATGTGGGCATTGCCACGGCCATGCTTCCGCCGCTATTGTCGCTACTCAATTACCCGGCAGTTCGACTTTATCCGAAACCTCAATAAACTATTTGTCTCGCCAAATCAATTATCAACCCATTGCGTTGTTTCGACCTCCAATAGCCTAGCCAATATCTTCATTTTTTTGAGTTCGTAGCGGCTAACACCCGCTGCGTGTCTAATGATTTTCAATGCTTGGTCGAAACGATGACGAACATTATTTTAAAGCGCCTGCCCAGAGCAGTGCGATGTTTTTCGCTTGGCTTAATCTGTGCTCTCACACCTAGCCCACAGGCGCTAGCTGATGATTGGAACAATTGGTTAGCCATCCAAATTAATCAGCACCCAGATGTGCTAGCCGCCAAGGAACGTTGGCATGGAGCCAATGCCAATGCTGACGCAATCAGCCAACCAATCTACAACCCTGAGTTATCTCTTGAGGCTGATCGTAAAGGTGACGAAAATAACTATGCAGTAGGGGTCGAGCAAACCATAGATATATGGAATCGCCGTGCGGTTAACGCCAGTCAAGCTGCCCACCTAAAAACTGCGGCTATGAATATGTATGAGCAGGAGGTACTCGATAAGACTGAGGAGGTCCTTTCAGCTTTAATAGAATGGCAAACTGCTAATCATGCAGCCAATATAGCCCAATCTAAGCAGGAACAACTCAATTCTATGCTGGAGTTGGTTGATGCGCGGCAAAAATCTGGTGACCTCGGCGCTGTCGATGCTGAACTGACCTTTTTGTCGTTGTCACAGCAGATAGCCCAAGTCGCCGAGATTGAATCCAGCCTCATGCGAGCTGAAACACGCCTTATTGAGTTACTTCCCCAATGGACTCGCTCAAAAGGCGGTTTGCCCACGGAATTTTGGCCCTCAGAGATCCCCGTTGCTACGGATGAAAAGCTACGACAATATCCATTGGTAGCGAGCTCAGAAGCTATCTGGCGTTCGATGAAAGAGAACACAGAGTCAGCTCGAAGAGCATCAAAGCCAGATCCGACGTTTGGAATTAACGCAGGTCGAGACGGAGGCGCAAACTTAGTTGGCCTGTCGGTTTCTGTTCCTCTTCACGTCAGGAATAACTTCAGTGCGGAGAACCGAGCAGCTAAGAGTATGGAGCTCGAAGCGGAGGCCAATTGGATCGCTACATATCGAAAGCAACGTGTTGATTGGCAGGCTGCACGAGGGAGTTGGCAACGTTATCAGCATCACCTGAATTCTTGGAAAGTACTGTCAGCTAATCGAGCGGAGAGTAGCGAGCAGTTGTTGGAGCGGCAATGGCAAAGTGGAGACATTTCTACTTCAGACTATTTATTGGCGCTAAATCAGCGTACTGAAAGCCTGTTGGCCGGCATCGAATTAGAGAAACAAGCGCAACTTGCACTGACGCAAGCACTTTATCAATCAGGTCTGCTGAGCACTCTCATTCAGCCTTTGAACTAAGCCTAGGACCGTATCAATGAACAAGAAACTTATCGCCTTTTTAATTGCTGGACTGCTAAGTTCACCAGCTACAGTCGCATCTGAAGCAGCACACAATCACGTATTCCCTCAAGCCGACAATCATGAGAATCATAGTGAACCTCACCCGCAAAATAACAGCGGTAAAACGAAAACGGAGCATGAACATAGTGGCCATACGCACGACGTCCCTAAAACCGATAAGGGCAATGCTGAGCACCAAAATGAGCATGAAGAGCATGGGCATGACAGCGCTATAACACTGACTCCAAACCAAATGGCTCAGGCAGACATTGTTGTCGAAGCGCTTTCGCTCCGCGAAATCGATTATCAACTTTATGCCCCAGGGGAAATACTTACCAATGGATATGCAAGCTATCGGGTATCCCCTAGAGTCCCATCGGTTGTACTGAAACGCCATGTGGGCTTAGGAGAGCATGTTAAAAAAGGTCAGCCCCTCGTGACGCTTTTCAGCGAGAGTGTTGCCAATGCGCAAGCCGAATTCCGAAAAATTTGGCCTGAGTGGCTACGTGTTAAATCATTGGGACAAAAAACCGTTGGTGCCCAGCGGTACATTGAGGTGAAGTCCAACCTAGAAGCCATTGAAGCAACTCTGATGGCGATAGGCCTAACAGAAAACGAGTTAGAAAAGCTCAAAACTAAGAGTGCACCAGCTTTAGGAGAATATACGCTTCATGCTGAGATCGATGGCTCTGTGCTCGCTGATGAATTCGAGCAAGGCCAACGTATTGAGGCTGGCGACTCTCTCATTCTCATTGCCGACGAAAAGAAGCTTTGGGTAGAAGCACATTTACCGCCAAACTTACGCCTGTCTCTAAAGGCTGGAGCAAAAGCGGAAGTCATGAGTGCAGGTGTTCTGTTACACGCTGAGATTTCTCAAGAAGCTCACACTATTGACCCTGTAACACGAACCCGTCTCGTACGGCTGCTAGTCGACAACGCTTCACATCAACTTCATCCGGGACAGTTTGCTGAAGTGTTTTTCAACGTTAGATCTGAACACCCTGTAATTGCTGTTCCCGAATCGGCGTTGATCCGAGATGAGCATGGCGACTGGACGGTGTTTGTCGAAGATCATCCGGGCGAGTTCAATTCAGTAGAGGTCGAGTTGGGGCAATCCTACGGTGATGTACGTGAGATCCTCGGAATTCAACCGGGAACGCGAATTGTTACTGAAGGTGCATTTTTCGTTGCTTCACAGATCGCCAAAGGCGGTTTTGACCCTCACAACCACTAAGCAATCGGAGCTCCAATGTTTAATCGAATTATTGATTGGGCTGTGGCCAACAGGTTGCTGGTCATAATAGCCCTAGCCGTGCTTGTCATTAGCTCGGCCTTCCTAATCCCAAAGTTAAATTTAGATGCTTTCCCGGATGTCACTAATGTTCAGGTGTCTGTAAACACCGAAGCTCCCGGTCTGGCCGCTGAAGAGGTCGAGCAGCTTATCACTTACCCTATTGAAGCGGTGATGTATGCGCTACCAGATGTTAAAGAGGTGCGATCCATTTCAAAAACCGGGCTGTCGGGCGTCACCGTCGTATTTGAAGAAGGCACTGACATATACTTTGCTCGCCAACTGGTGTTTGAAAGGCTTCAAGCTGCAAAAGAGTTAATTCCGGAAGGAGTAGGTACGCCTGAAATGGGACCAAACACTTCGGGGTTGGGGCAAGTTTATCAATATTTATTGGTAGCCGAGCCGGATTCAGGCTTTGATGCAATCGCGTTGCGAAGCTTAAATGATTGGGTGGTCAAACTACTGCTTGTTCCTGCGGAAGGGGTTACAGAAGTCCTATCATTCGGCGGGGAAGTACTCCAGTACCAAGTTAACCTAAATCCAGCCCTGCTGCTCGCCCACGAGCTTTCGCAGGATGACGTAATCGCTGCGCTGCAACGAAACAATAGCAATGTTGGTGGTTGGTACATGAACCGCGGGCAAGAACAACTCGTGATCAGAGGGACTGGCTGGGTCGCTGCCGGAGAGTTGGGGCTTGAGCAACTTGCGCAAGTGCCGGTTAAAACCCTTGATGGTGTAACTGTCACAGTCGGAGATGTTGCCGATGTGGCGTTGGGCGGAGAAATCCGGCAAGGCGCCGTTACCATGAGTCGAAAAACCGACGATGATGCCGTGGAACAGCTTGGAGAGGTTGTATCAGGGATCGTTCTAAAGCGTATGGGTGCCAACACCAAGGCAACTATTGATGGAATCAACAATCGAGTAGAACGAATCAATCAAGCCTTGCCCGAAGGTGTGCAGTTTGAAGTGTTCTATGATCAGGCTGATCTGATCTCACAAGCGGTACAAACCGTGGTCAATGCTCTGTTGCTGGCTTTCGGTCTCATCGTGGTTGTATTAGCGCTGTTCTTAATGAATTTGAGAGCCACAATACTGGTTCTTATCTCCATTCCTATTTCCATCGGCATTGCTTTGATGGTGATGGCATGGTTTGGCATTTCCGCCAACCTAATGTCACTAGGAGGGCTCGCCGTAGCCATCGGTATGTTGGTTGATGGCTCAGTAGTAATGGTTGAAAACATCTACAAGCATTTGAGCAAGACCGATGGCGATAAGAAAAAAGCTGATGTTACTCTGAACCTTCAGCAAGCCGGTCGAGAAGTCGCTCGCCCCATATTCTTTGCAACAGCAATTATTCTAGTGGTATTTATGCCACTGTTTAGCTTCGAGGGAGTAGAGGCTAAGCTATTTCAGCCTATGGCAGTAAGTATCATGCTGGCAATGTTGGCAGCCGTTATAGTGGCTTTAGTGATTGTGCCTGCACTTGCGACTTACTTGTTCAAATTTGGCGTCAAGGAGCGACAAAGTCTATTGCTGCAACCGCTTGAGCAAGTGTATCGAGTCGTCCTTGGTTGGGCCTTGAATCATCGGCGAGCGGTAGTCGGCTTAGTCCTAGTCCTGGTTTTCTCAGCGTTTGCCATTATTCCGCGATTGGGGACTGAGTTTGTGCCGCAGCTAGAAGAAGGCACCATCAACTTAAGGGTAACGTTAGCCCCTTCTTCAAGCCTGAATACTGCTCTAGAAGTCGCTCCAAAATTGGAAGCCATGCTGATGGAATTCCCTGAAGTGACTTATGCCATGTCTCGCATAGGCCGGGCGGAAATCGGGGGGGATCCTGAACCCGTTAATAACATAGAGATTTACATTGGCCTCAAGCCTATTGACGAATGGACAAGTGCTAACAACCGTTTTGCTTTGCAAGAGCTAATGGAGCACAAACTAGAGCAACACCCAGGCCTGCTATTCAATTTCTCTCAGCCAATCGCCACTCGAGTCGATGAGTTGTTATCTGGCGTAAAAGCACAACTCGCGATTAAGCTTTTTGGGCCGGATTTGAATGTGTTGGCCCAAAAAGGGCAAGAAATTGAAGCTGCGGTCAAGGAAATACCAGGGGCGCGTGATGTCGCCATGGAGCAAATTGTTGGCGAATCTCAATTAGTTGTAAAACCTATTCGCAGGGCCCTATCAAGATATGGCTTAGATGTTGAAGATGTAATGTCATTAGTCCGTGATGGCCTAGGAGGTGCTAGTGCTGGACAAATCATCAACGGCAACGAGCGATATGACATCTACGTTCGATTAGCAGAGCCTTTCCGGCAAGATAGAGAGAGCATCGCTGAGCTTCGTATTCTTTCACCTTCCGGTGCCTGGGTGCGTCTAGGCGATGTGGCTGAAGTGACGGTAGAATCCGGTCCACCTCAAGTTCGCAGAGATGATGTTCAACGCAGAGTAGTCATCCAAGCCAATGTTCATGGCAGAGACATGGGCAGCGTGGTGGAAGATATTCAAACGGTTGTTGCAAAGCAAGTTAATCTGCCCACGGGGTATTCTATTGATATAGGCGGGCAATACGAAAACCAAAAACGCGCACAACAGAGATTGTCGCTGGTTGTGCCTTTATCGCTTGCCTTGATAGCACTGCTTTTGTACTTCACCTTCTCATCCGCAGGCCAAGCTATGTTGATTCTTGTGAACGTGCCACTTGCAGTGGTTGGAGGCGTTTTTTCTTTATGGCTATCTGGCCAATACTTATCAGTACCCAGTTCCGTTGGATTCATTACTTTATTTGGAGTTGCAGTATTGAACGGCGTTGTAATGGTAGAAAGCATCAATCAACGACTCAAAGATGGTTTATCGCTTGAGCATGCGGTGTTTGATGGCGCATTGTCTAGACTTAGACCAGTCTTAATGACCGCTATAACTTCCGCATTGGGGCTTATTCCAATGCTACTTTCTAGTGGGGCTGGAGCGGAGATCCAAAAACCTTTGGCCACGGTCATTGTTGGTGGGCTGATTACCGCTACACTGCTAACCCTAGTAGTACTGCCAGTACTGTTTTCATGGTTCTCAAAAGGCAAATTACAAGAGGATTCTTAAGTTAGAGGCCTGCCGTGCGAATCTCGATACGGCAGGCTGCTTTCCGCCCTAGTCGTGGTGTTCGTCCTCACACTTCATATGGTCGGCGAGCGCCTCTATAACGGAACATCCCTGATCCTCCCCGCTTTCTGTCAGCGACACCATGCGCTCGAGTTCATGCTTAAGTCGCTCTAGCTGTGCTAAACGAATGCAAACGGATTGCAGATGACGAGCGGCAATTAAATGCGCACTCTTACACGCCCCCTCAGGTTGTCGTTCAAGTAAAATTAGGTCTCGTATATCATCTAGTGAAAATCCTAAGTCCCTTGCATGTTTAATAAATCTGAGGCGTTGCAGTTCCTTTTCGGAGTATAAGCGTTGATTACCTTCCGAACGACACGTCGCAGCAATAAGATCTTGTTGCTCATAGTAGCGAATGGTCGGTACTTTCACGTTTGCTGCTTTGGACAGTCGTCCAATAGGCATTAGGGGCGCTTTTCGTTCCATTTTATTTTGCGAATAGTACTTGAACCTCTAGTTACTATAGGTTTTAACATAAGCCAAACGAACATTGAAAGTGGGGAATGGTTTGAGAATGTCGTATTTATCAACTCTGGAACTCAAGGTTCCGCCAATTGTCGTGATGCTTTTAACTGGGGTCCTTATGTTCTTGGCGTCAATCGCTACAGTGCAGTTTTCGGTTGATGGACCAGTAATGGATATTGCGGGTTGGGCTTTTGGCTTGGTCGGTTTGGTTGTTATCTTTCGAGGAGTACAAGTTTTTAAACGCCACCAAACCACCGTTGACCCTCGTATCCCAAGTGCCTCAAATCAATTAGTGACTAATGATATATATGGATTAACACGTAACCCTATGTACCTGGGTATGACTCTATGTTTAGTGGGTTGGGGACTCTATCTGGGCAGCATCGTTGCTTTGGTATTTGTTGCTGTTTTTATTGCTTTTATTACTCGATTTCAAATTTGCACGGAAGAGCGGTTACTTGCAAGAAAGTTTGGAAAATCATATTTAGAGTACGCCAAAGATGTAAGAAGATGGATTTAAGTTAACAAGCTTCAACTTGTTTTGGTCCGTAGCTCCCACCGTCAATAAATACCTAACAGCTACGATAAAGCGGTTTTACTGGGGCTTAGATATATCCTCAAGGGCAAAGGCGGACTCGAGAGCCCGCCTTAATTTCTACAAGGTTTAGCCCCCATGCCCTCCATGACCGCCATGACCACCGCCTCGGTGTCCGTTGCCACAGGTCATGACATTTTGATGGCCACCGTTTTCGCCGGTGTTGACCACCACCGATCCAGCGTCTTGCTCCATCTCAAATCGACCACTTGCAATATCATCGACACTTGCGTCGTCGAAATGTGCTAAGCATGTATAGCCGACCCGATACTCGCCTTTAGGCAAGAAACCCATGTGGAAGTGCCAGTCGTCATTGTGGTCTTGAAATACAGGTGCAGTTGCAATCGGTGCGATACGACCATCATTTCTTTCACCACTTATGTCGGCCATCTTTTCAATGCTGCTTACTTCTGCAGGATAGAGGTAGGCCATGTGGCCGAAGTTACTATCTAACGCCCCATTGGCCGAGTTCTTGGTTTCACAATCTTCAACCCACTGAGGGTCAACTTCTCCGATTAGGTGGCCCATGTGATTGTCAGCAACGCTGTAGGAGGCGTCTTGATGGAAATGATAGCCTTGGTGATGTTGATCGCTACCGTGCAGTCCACGGTACAAATCCATTTCGATTGTCATGCGGTGATGGTCACCGGCTCTTACTTCGAAATCGCCAAGGTGTATACGGTCATTTTCTAGGTGAAGTCCGTGCCTACCCGTGCCGTTATCCACATAACAGCCTTGATTGCCATCGCCTTCCACCATTTCAAAATAGCCGTTGTGATATTGGCCTGCGGGTAAATTCAGCTGATCAATCACCATGTGCCGGTCCATGCCGCGATAGTCCATCAGATTCATCTGCACGCCGGACATTTGGTGTTGGTGTTCAACGCCGCTAGCGTCGGTGTAATGAAATCGATGAAACTCCAACTGAACTTTTTGCATCGAGTGCATTGGGCTATCTGAGATACCTATGGACAGAGTGCCCTTTGACATTTCGGGGATTTCATTGTCTGAGCTCTCTGAGCCACAGCCTTGTAGCAAGCCGAAAACCGCTACACTTAACATTAACTTCTTCACGATAATTCTCCTAAGAGACCCAATTAGCTGGGATATTTTACGCCTATTAGGGTTGCCTAATGTTGCGCGAGATCATTTAGTTTACAGTTTGCCAACCCAATGTTGCCCAATTGAAACTGGAGCAACTATGAGCGCTTGCAATGTTAATGGTGGCCTTGGTGACCCGAGTGTTTTGATGTTTTGGAATGACCCGTGTTCATGGCTTTGAGTTGCATTGTGGTAATGCATGTACGAGCGTCGCCAAAGGTCGACAGCACCTCTTTCGCCTCTCGGTATACGCCGTTGGCATCTCCATGATGGAAAGTAAACTCAAGACGACGATTACGCGGCACCCAAAAATCTATGAACCCATCGTGTTGGGTCGTAATCATTTGATTTAGCAGTTCTTCACCGGTCTCTACATCAACCGCGCTCATGTGCATTTTTTGCCCAACTAGCTCTCCGGTACAACCTGTAGGAACGTGATAAGTACAGGGATGTGTGTAGTTAATCCAAGGTGCGATGGACAAATAGAATTGATCTTTTGGGATCGCCACTGAGGTGCTTTGCTTGCTCTCTGTTTGGGTTGCAACCACTTCGTTTGGCATGACTTTTACCACGATCCCTTGATCGTTTTTATACCATTCGTGTGCCTGTTTTACGGCAGCGTGATGATCAAGCTCAGAAAAACTCTTGAGCTCGCTTTGGCTAGCGAAAACGCCATAGGCAGGTAGAACCAATAACAAAGAGGTTAGAGCGGATTTAATCAAAGAGTTACGAAACATAATAAACTTCCTCTGCTGAACAAATGTCAGCAACTATCAATAAAAATTTCAATAAAATTGCCACTTAATGGCATAAAGTCGAGTAAATGACTCGATTTAAACTGGGTTATTGAAGATGGATTGGAGGAGGTATTAGTGGTGCCCATAACAAAGAGCTAAAGCGTTGATTACCGCTGCAAGTGAAATTGTTCTTATAGTCTGGCGCTGGCGCTATGACGGTGCGAACGACAACCGCTGAATTAAAGTGAAAATCGCAGTGCTCGCAGTTGTCGCAAGAATCACAACAGGGTCTGTCGGTCTCTGCAGCTGGAATTCTTGAATCGAAATGATTAGAGCAGCAATCGCCACTCTGTTCGTTGATATATCGGTTTTCTGAGGAGGAGTGATGCTTACAGCCAGTCGAGTAGCCCAAAATATGAATGCCGCTGTTAGTATCTAGCTGACTGGAGTGAACTTGCACACCTAGGCTATCCGAGCTCGGCAGCAACAGAATAAGCATCATTAAATTTGCAAGGAGTAAGCGCATGGGGATATAGAGGTTTTATTAGTGCTTGCAATTTAGCAGCTAAATCAAGCAAAGAGCTATCAAGTTATGATTTTGCAGGTTCAAAATTAGAATAATATCTAACTTGTCTAATAGGTTTGCGCTACGTCACAAGATTTGCGAACAGTTGAATTTGTCGCCCCCAACTTACGTTTGATTCGCAGTAATCCAACACGTTTTTCTCAAATTAATAGAAATAACGATAACGCAACTTTTGGTTCAATGGCCGCTTTGGCCAAGAGCGCTGCTAGCTAGCTTCCCGTTTTCACAGAATTACAAGCGGCAGAGAGCCAAGCTAAGCCGACAAAAAATTAACCAAGTATTGATGGTTCTCTTTAGGGATTAGTTACATTGCACTTTTTAGAACCGCCTCAGTAGTGCCAATTGGCTCCTCAGCTATGCGCTGTAGCTGTCTACCGAAGTGATTAATTGATTGGGGCTCGACTTTTAAGTCGAAGTTAACTTTATAGTTTTCGTCTCTTACGTTTGTGAAGGACACAATATGAGCAATAGTAATTGCGAGCAACGTGTGCCCACAGCTGTCGGTACAGAAACCGGACATTGAAAAGTATGATAGATCTGGTTTAGCGCGAGAAGCAAACTCCAAAGTGTCAGTCACTGAACTGGGAAATTTCTCTAATATTTTTCCAAGCTTCTCAATTTCGTTTCTACTGGTGTAGCAATCAGCTTGCCCTGCAAAAGTACCATTGGTCCCGTTTATTCTGATTTCGAACAAACATTCGTCTTCCCATATAGATGAAATTTCTATCCGACTTTCCATGTTACTCCTGTGACGTAACGCTCCACTCGGAGGGAGCAGCTTGTTTGACGATAACCTTCGAAGCGAAGCGGAATCTAGCCGACTGCAAAGTTTCCGCTTATTAAAACGCCCAGTAATATGTCTAACTACACCACTCTGCTAGAGCATCGCTTGAAGAGCAACCATGTAATTTTAAGTCTAAAGGGTTAGAGCCAAATGCTAGTGCAAACTCCTGCTGCCCTTCGAGAGTTAACAACCAGTTGATACCTGATCTAGCTATAGCCCAAACAGTTGCTGTTCTATACATATCAAAGTCTGCATCCTCGATAATCGTAGAGGTGACTTTTACAGAAACCGGCTCAATGATTGCCTGAAATAGTTGCTTCGAGAGTTGCTCAATATGTTCCTCATAACTCTCACCTTTCGGTGTAATGATTTGAGGCTCACAGCCATTAAGTGAATTTTTAATCTTGGCAATCGCGTCAACTTTTCTCATGGCATATAACGGCTTGCTACACGGATTATATATAATACTCGGAGAATTATTGGCCAAACAAGATCTGGAATAAAGAGCATTATTCTATAACTTGTGCTTGCTTATGAACGACCGCTACGGGCCAGGCTAAGCCTCACCATTCTCGCAGCTCTCGACAATGCCCCTTCGACTGAGCAGAGTCGTTCACTTGACGCTCTTGCTAGGCAACCGACTAAAGACCCGGCGGTTTTCGAAGCGAACTGCGCAGTAAAAACATAGTTACGACCCTTTTTTAAACCGCCTAGATAAGTTGGATACGATCAATAAAGTCATCCAGCCGATTGCTGCGAACAGTAAAGCCCATATCGGTATCCAAATCACCGCCAAAGCAGACGTAGAGGAAGTACGTTCATCAGTGAATAATGAATACTGCATACCCCAATAACCATACAGAACAAACGACGTAATTAGCAGTAACATGCTCCACGCACCAATCTTACCGATTCTGGTAGTCCAAATACTGGACTTCGCAGCGAAAAGCCCTAGCGCGACGAAAGGGATTGCTCGAAAGCTCGCGGAAAATATGTAGCTTTGTATTGATGCGTACTGAAGTGTTCGTTCAACGGCTTCAGAGATGCCCATTTTACCCACAAATACAGCTAGCAGAAACTTGGACGAATATTCGTTGGCGAACAAAAAAGCCAATACCAAACTAAACCAGAAAATCCTTTTCAATTTGTATTCCCTCAAAGTACATAGCAGCGTATTTATATCGAACCATCGATAATATCAATAGTTTTGCGTTCAAAGGAAGCATTGGACAAATCGGGAGCTCACACTGCTGCTCGCCTACAAACGAACGTCTGCTTAGGGTCAGTACCCGCCATTCAGTGTCTTAGCCCATCCTGCCTGTAACCCTTACATTGAGCTGAACATCCTTATTGTAGTGGCCAATTTTACTTGACCACTACACATACTTCCCGAAAGGTGATCATGGTGCTTTCTTCGCTGCTATTGGCAAACCATTTTTTGAACCAGTTACCTCGCCTAAAAAACTTGTTGGTTATGCTACCAAGGTGTTTGCAGAACTATTAGAAATCGATTTTGTTCTAGACGATGAAGATATTGCTGCGCTAAATGTCTCCGAAGGAAACCATCGCTTTAAAGCCGGGCAAGAGTGGAAAGTGAATTCTCACCAGTTTCGTAGGTCTTTTGCCTACTATCTAGTAGGTTATCAATTGTGTTCATTCCCAGCACTTAAGCAGCAGTTAGGTCATTTATCACTAGCTATGACTATGCATTATGCTAAGAATGCTATCAAGTTCTCTCGTATCTGGCATGACGTAGAGCGGGAGAAAGTTGAACAATCGGCGAAAATATTGGCGCGACTTTATGGCAAGATGGCTAACGATGAACCGGTAGCTGGAGGGAAAGCTAAGAGCTGGAATAAAGAGCTCTTTATGGATGGTAAGAATCACTTTAAAGTAGGTGATTCAAATAAGTTGCTTTCCACGGATTATTGGCGGGAAATGCTGGTTAGTGGAAAGGAACATATCCACGCCATTGCTCCAAGTATGTACTGTAGCAATGCATCTTGTTCGATGCGGATTAATATTGATCTTACAGAGTGTGTTGGGTGTGAGTTTGATTATATAGAGGATGCTCAGTATGCCCATACTGCAATCATGACAGCCAAAAGAAATTTAGATTTGTTGGTTCGCAACAACGAGCTAAATCCGAGCTCTGCGACAAAAGAAGTTATGACGGTTAAAGCGGCAGAAAAAATTCTGAGTGATTTGGGCCTTGATTTTGAGCCAGTAGACTTTCCTGAAGATATCCTAAACAAAGTTATAAATTTTGAGGTTGCAAGCTAATGAATAAGAGACAGCGTGACTACCATAACACGAAAGGCATTTTAAAAGCCGCAATATCAAGGTTGAAATCTGGGGATATAACCAACCCAAACCTCCTGCTCCGAGCAAAAAACGGCAAATCCATAAAGATCAATAGAACTAATGTCGAACAGGAGGCCGGTCTCTCGAATGGTGCGCTGAAACGACACGAAGATCTATTTATTCTAATTGAGCAAGCAGAATCAGAGAGGTTGTATTGCGATGACGCTACGTCAAGTTCCGAAACGCCCAATTCGAAGTTGGTATTGAAACTAAAAGAAGATGTTCGATCTCTCAGAAAGCAGAAAGCGGATCTCGGTGAAAAAGTAGATCGACTGTCGCTCGAACTACATAAAAAAGATGAGCTTCTTAAATTTTATATAGAACAGGCCGATGAGTTATATACCGCCCTTTGGGAGAGGTTACCGCCTCAAGATCATGAACTCAGAATTTCAAGTTCTAAACAGTTCAACAATGTAGTTGAACTCAAGAAACGTGAGTTAGAAATTTAGACACAAATCCGTTTTCTAGTTGTATGTTTAGACTCAACTAGAGATTGTTGATTAAATAATGATTTTAGACTGTCAGATCGCGGTTTGGCGGTGTGTTGAAGAGGAGCTTGACATCTATGGTCTATTTTTTACAGCAAGGGTGGTGGGAACCTCTTGAAAAACAAAAAAACGGTCTTGCAGGGGGCGCGCTGCGCAAGTTGGTCTCTGCCGAAAGCGCCCGAGACGGCCTTCGGCCTAGTGCCGGCGTGCCAGCATTGAGGGATGTAAGACCACCGAGCGCTGCCTTATAGGCCCTGCGGGCCTTGGGGCTCGTTCTTATTCAGGTTGGCGTGGCACTCGGACAGGTGCACATCTAGCAGGGTATGTCTGGCGAATGCCTTAGACTTACTCAAAGCTTTAGTAAAAGCTTTTCGATCGCCAACGATAACAACCTGCTCTCTAGCCCTAGTAACGGCTGTATAGAATAAGTGACGGTCAAGGAGGCGTGATTCCTTCACGGCAATGATCACCCTCGGATACTGCGAACCCTGTGACTTGTGGACGGTAGTAGCGTAAGCCATGTTCAAGATAGGGGTATCAGCGAACGACATAATTACGTCCACCCCCTCCATGTCCACCTGAATTGCCTGAGAACCGCTGTCGAATGAGGTCACCCTGCCAATCGACCCATTCCTAAAACCGCGCTCATAATCGTTCCTACGGGTCATGATAAGATCGCCAACACACAAGGGTACGCCATCTATCAGAGCGTTGACGCCCTTGAAGCCAGCCGTGTCGAATAAGAGTCTGTTATCACTCTTCGCAACCTTGTCGTGGATATTCCGGTTGATGTCCACCACACCGCCGGAATGGTTGCGCACTGGAGAAAGGATCAAGACATCATTGCTCTCTCCATCACCACCGAGAGCTGAGTAGAGCTCAATCACTTTGGATGTAATCAGGTGATCGGGAACCTCAATGAAACTGACGCCTGAGCCTTTTCCATCGTAATCAGCAAACTCAACTTCACAGTCACCATCGTAATTTCTGATGGCGGTAGCTACCTGAGGAATGCCAGAGGCCGAACTTTGGCGCTTTACAGCGGACAGGTGAGGATTGGGGAACGGTAAGTCAACCATCTTGTGGAGCGTCAGGCCAACGCCGACTGGTGACAACTGCTCTGGGTCACCGGCAATCAAGCATCGTCCTTTACTTGGAACGCGCTTGAGGATCATGTTTAGTGCCAAGGTGTCTACCATAGAGCCCTCGTCGACAATGATGGTTGCATCCTCTGGTATATCCTCGCTATCCACATGGTAAAGAAATGCAGCGATAGTCATGGCATCCCTACCAGTAGCTTCCTGTATCCGCTTAGCGGCCTGGCCAGAGATAGCCATTAGATAAATCTTACTGGTTTGCTGAGAGTCTTCCAAAGCAGCGCAAATCCCCTCCAGAACGGTAGTCTTACCACACCCGGCCCCTCCGGTCAGAAGTGAAATACCACTCTTAACGCAGACGCTAATAGCTGCCTTCTGCTCATCGGTTAGTGGAAAAATAATGCCGCTCTGATATTTATCGATAGAAGACTGGATCGTGTGATCGGGTATATCAAAGTATCGGGAAAGGAGCTTCGCGCTGTTCTTGGCTACCGATGACTCAATGGTGACCATGCTGCTGACCTGGATAAGATCGCTTCTTTGCTCAATCTCGCCTTGGGCCATCGCAGATTCGATAGCACGGCTTGCAATCTCCTGATCCCCAAGCATGTGTGTAAGACGAGTTTTCAGTTTTTTTGTAGGAAGACATGTGTGGCCTTGCTCAAAAGCATTGAACAAGGCCGACTTAACGAATGCAATGAGTCGCTCTGGTGAGTCTTTCTCAAAACCGAAGCGTTTGATAGCCACTTCATCCAATAGCTTCATGCTGGGTTCAAATGCTGAGAGAAAGTATGGGTTCGTCGAAAATATTTCGTATGACTTGTGCTTCCAGATCTTGATAGCTTGGGAGGCCAGGTGGGTTGGGATGCCACATTCATCAAACAACTGAAGGGCTGGGAACACCTCGCTTTCTCGAACCACCTGAACAATCCTTGCAGCGATGAGGGGGGAACAGTGCTCTTCTAGCTCCGACGTATCCTCTGCCATTGCTATTTGATTTATACGAGCGCCAAGGGTTTTAGCAAGGTTCTTGGCCTTTGACTCACCGACCCCCTCAATGCTTCTCAGCATCTGCTCAATGTTGTCGTTGTCGGCACGCAAAAAAACCAGTGAGTCAGCAGTGATTTGCATCTCCGTCCTGGTACTGCCATCGCGAAGCTTGACCACATATTCGGACACAGAGCCGCTTACAGACCACTTGTGGCCTGGCCTAAAAAGTTTTGGAGCAGGGGCAAGCTTGTAACTAGCTTTGACTACATACCGCTGGTTGCTACCGTCTGTGGCAACACCCGAAAAGATAACTCCACCCTGAGCACCAGTGTGGCGTATCTTTCTAATTATCAACTCGCAGGCGAACTTCACAGCGCTGGTCGCCTTGCTGCCTATCACCATCGTCCAGTTCGCTCCATGTAACTTTCAATGGCTTGGAGCTTTTCGAGTTTATCCAACAGCTCTTTGTTTTTCTGTTTCAGGTCGAAGTTTTCTTGTTGTAGTGCTGCGTTGGACTCGGATGTGACCTTGGCACGGCTTGCAGCAATAGCGTCCCCCATACTCTTTTGCTCATCGTTAGCCTTCTCGCTATCTGTTCGAGTGTCCTCTTTGAAGTAGCCTTGCTCCCTCAGCATCTCTTCAGCTTCGTGGAAGAGCTTGCTAACGGTAGGATTAGCATTCTTTCCTGAAATGACCTTGCGATTTACTAGGCCCGCATACTCAGCAACCCTGGTCACGTTAAGCTGGCGCTTGTTCCTGCCTATAAAGTCATCCCAGTCACCATTGGCATTCCTTTCGGCGATAAACGCCTCCATGAGACTTACATTGACGCTTCCCTTAGCCTGACTCATATGGCCTCCTTGCCCTGTGACTGCATCCAGTCGAAAAATGGCGGGCATTCATCCTTGGTCAGCACAATAGCTTGGTCCTCAGAGAACTCAGCGTCGTTAGTTATTTTGTCCTTATGCAGCGTGAAGTATTCAACCTGGCTTACGACCTTGTAGAGGGCAAGAAGCAGCGACTCCACGTCTGGGTTGGCACCTGCCTCATTGTGACCATGAGACCTCATCTCTAGGTTCTTCAATTCCAGTTGTTTAGTGGCGCTATACGCTTCTGCCAGTCTTTCTAGTAACTGCCTATTTTCTCGCTTCAAGTCAGCTATCTCTAACCCAGAAAGCAAGACCTGCTCTTGCATCAAGGCGTTATCATTCAGGATCTTCTTCTTTCCCTTAAGAAAGTTATCAAGCAGTGGACGATATACTTTGTTTCGCCGAAGAGTAGCAGGGTTAATTACATCGCTGTGCTCTATGAGGTACATCTGTGAAAGGTGGTTACTGAGGACGCTGACATTGGCAAACTCAGTACCCTCACATTGCTTTAGCAATGCCTTTATATTCGTTGCGCGTTCGGCTACGAGTTGAGCCTTACTGTCTTTAAGGGCCTTTACCCTGATGTGTGTTCTATCCATTATTTACTCCACCAAGCGTAATTCACAGGCCAGATTCTCTTCCAACTTGGCGAGTTCATGTTGAGCAGTTTCAAGCAAGGCCTCTGGCGGCACATTTCTGAGTGAGGCTAACATATTTAACTGCGAAACTACGTTCTTGACTGGATTCAAATCTATTTCATCAAGTTTGGAATGGCCTAAAAGAGGCTTATTTCTATTCATGTTTGCTTTTAGAGTCATGGATACTTTTGCGGCCATCATCTTTAACTTATGGCTTTGTAATGACGGGGCTCCATTAGCCTCCACCATTCTGGCCCAAATATCCTTTGCAAAGCTATCCATCTGAATTTTTCCGTACTCAGCAACAGCGTTGTCACCGACGACAAACTTTTCAGGGTTTGCATCAATAAAGTCTTTCCGGACCTTCCAGTGGCTAATTTGGCAGTACAACTCTTCTAATCTTGAATGCAACTCAAGCTTCTCCTGATCGCTAAGATTATCTTTAAGCATCTGGTGTATGCAGGATAGCTCATCCGCCAGCTGCCTTATTTTGACACCGATTGCGACCCGATGATGAGTGCACATGCAGGCCCGTGGACACTTATAGCAGTTGTGCCTACCAATGGTTTCGACAATTTCTTGAGGGCAGCTATTATCATGGGGGCAGATATGCGTGTAGTTTAGAGCGATTCCTACGCCGCCTTTTTCATGAAGCATCTTCAGTGCTGTTGGATCCATGCTAAACCCAGGTATATAGCCACGATTTTCGATAGAAGACTCTAAGTCTTCCTTATTTATTTGCCCCTCTAGGATGTTAGCGACGTTATCAGCATCTGATGCCAGTTCTTTTATTTCAACTTCATCCTTAGAGGTAGGCTTGGTGTAATAATCGATAACAGTATCTGTTTGTCCTGTATAAAGGCGAACTAGCTCTTTATCATCAGTCATTAAGTTGATAACTTTTGCTAACTGGGCACGAAGACTGTGCGGAGTGATGAGTGTCTTTGGCCGCAATGCAGTAAATGGAATTGCCTGGTTTACATCGGGAATACTGCCAGATTCTGGATAGAATATTTTAAATTCAGAGTCGTCAGATACTTCGCCTTTATCTCGTTGGACGACGTGAGTTTGAGGGCTACTCCTGTGTGGAGTCCACATTAGCATGGTGTCAAATTCCACCTTGTTCTCACAGAGCATATCCTCAAAAGGTATTAAGAACATTGCCATATTGGTATGGATATCTTTGTTCTGAGGCGTAAGCTGAAGTAGAGGCTTGAAGTAACCTTTTGGTGATTTTGGGTTGCTTTGATAGGGGATAGGGTTTGTGTAGCTTGGGTCCTGGTTGCAGGAGCGTAGCTCTCGGGCAAACTGCAACATCCACATCACCTCTTCCCTAATTT
The DNA here is from genome assembly GCF_002282895.1 of Paraferrimonas haliotis. Classification (GTDB taxonomy): domain Bacteria; phylum Pseudomonadota; class Gammaproteobacteria; order Enterobacterales; family Shewanellaceae; genus Paraferrimonas; species Paraferrimonas haliotis. The sequence goes on along the minus strand of NZ_NRRB01000006.1, from coordinate 208,044 downwards.
GGCTCTCAAGGCCATTGGGATTAACTTTGTCTGTTGCGATTCTTAATGGGACCACTCCAGAGCCATTCCCTTGATTGGTAAAAGCGTAGTGTTCATCAAAGTTATCTGTATCGATCCACCCAGCATTAGAAGATCGCTGGCCAGCATAAGATTGCACGCATATTATCAATGCGTTCATATAATTGGGTATGTCTATCTTCTTAAGCGATCCTGGAAGAAGAATTGTCTTTACTCTAGGGTAATCACCTGGGATCTCTACGTCCTGAATGTTAAATTTAAACTTATCGTTCAGGGCTATATTTACGTTAACATTCACAGGCGAACTTGCATCCAAACTAAGCTGGTTTGTGTTTTTTAGATGTTCGAAACCTGGCAATTTCAAAAATTCTTCCAATTTTCGCTTCAGGCGTCTGGCTTCGTCATCAACACCATCCACACCTCTTTCTCCCTCAAGTTCTGCAAGAATGATTCTTGCAGATTTTACTAGAGTTGCCTTTGTGTACTCCTTCATAAACATACGGAATTGAATCCAGTAAATTATGGGAAATGTCGCTTTGGCAGTTTTACTTCGTCTCTTTCCGAGGTACTTCTTGCTTAGAGCTAACGGGTTGACGGATACATCCAGCCCATCAACATGCGCATAGCGAGTGATGATAAAGTCAAAATAGCGACGTGAGACCGCAAGGGCTTCTCGCACAGTGTTGCCGGGCTCTTTCAGAGTCTTGTTTGACTCAATAACCTTTTGTAGGAACAAACCAAAACTACAGGGGTAAACCTTTTTACTGTCATCTCCATCAATCAAGTTATCCATGACGACGCTTTTGGTCACAAACACATGCGGTAAGAACGTGCTAGGAGTTGACGGGTATTCAAATACTGAGTCATGGTTTTCAAAAAACCACGGTAGATAGTCAAATAGGTAAAAGTTCAAGAGTTGCAGTGATTGCGCCCGATACTTTGAAGTGGATTTCTCGCAGTTTTCTACGCTTACGAAGTCTAGTTGGCTGGAGCGCCACAATGAGTTCTCATTAAGTGAGGCTGGGCTAAATTCAGTCCTACGCCCATAAACTGAGCTGTACTCGCCAATAAAGAATGTCTTAGGCGGTGCAATTTTCTCATATACGGTAATGTCTTCATCATTGATTCCTGACAAACGTGCGGCTTGATTGTTTCGCAGAACCAAATAGTGATATTTCTTATTATCCGCTCTACTCAATTTCTTCTGTGGTGCGGTTACCACCTCCTTGGCGAAGTCTTTGTCAAGGAGACCACAAACAATCAGTCTTTCTATAACAGGGCGCCAACTTAGGCCTGTAGAAGGATGCGCGGCCCTTCGGTCTGCAAGGAAATCGCTCAGGTGTTTAGGCGAGAGTTCATTTTGGGGTCGACACGCCATAACAGCAAACCATGTCGGCTAGCAACAAACAGGTTCGATTGAGAGTTTTGTAATTTATACTCTTAGCACTGACACTATCCCACAACTCCACCCCGGCATTCTCCCCCTTCTCGCGATTCAAAGCTGTGCGGTGGAATAGAAATTGAACCCCTAGCGGATTGAATAAGTGCTTGAGAGGAGAATTGCTCTCGACACCTTCTATCCAATGGGATTCTTTCCAGAGAAAGCTCTCTCTGATTCGGATGATTTTTTTCATAGCAGCACTTGATATCAGTGCACAGAATATCACCCTGAACTGACCGAGGTCCTGTGAACTAAGGGGGCAATCAAGGTGCCGCTTTGCTTCATCATAAAACCAACCCTTGAAAATGCTTGGGTTATCACATGACCTGATAATTTTTTCGACTAGATCACCTGTCCATGGAAATTGAGTTAATAACAGGTCAGATTTGGTAATGGTAGGGTGATAGCCTCTGCCCCGGTTTTTCTGGCACAGGAGAGTAAGATCCTCAACAAAGGAAGTGATACAGAGATTTAGGTCACTTTGTGAATAACCAGTCATATGACTAAAGCCCTCTTCTGTTATCAAACAGTTTCATCTCTTTGTTCGCATCAAAGCTAATCCCTTGCTCTTCGATTAGCCTGTTGACATGGTCTAGTTTGGCTTTCAATAGATAGCTAGGCGGAAGGGTGTACACCTGGGTCGATTCAGTTTTTTTGTGCCCCATCATTAATTGCACAGTATTTTCGTTGAACCCGAACCGATCGTTACCCAGCGGAATGAAGTTCCGACAGTAAACTCCGTAAAAATGCCTGCATGCATGAAGTGCTTTCTTGGTTTCGCCACCGCAAGCACGAAGGGCGTCCTTGAATGCTTTGCGCTGCGTTTTCATATCCCCATCAATTTGGGGTTTTCCCTTATTGGGACCCTTAAGGTGGATAAACAGAAAGTTGTGGTCACATGAGAAGGGTTTCCGCTCATGTTGTAAATACTTTTGGAGGCTTTCAAAAAAGTACGTTCTAAATGGTTCGATAAAGTAGACTTCCTCTACTTCACGCCCTTTGTGGGAGGCATTTTCAGGGTTGGATAGGGATACATATTCCAAAGGCCTGGTAGCAGGGTCTACCAAACGCACGGTGGATGAGATGGGATCCACATCCTGTTGTAAGAGTGTCAAGCCTTCATTGGGTCTTGCTCCTGTCCCCAACAGAAAAGACCAGTAACAACGATCCCGGTAGCACTTGGCTTCATCCAGCACCTGAATGGCCTCTACGCTAGTTAGGGCCTTGTCAACATAGGCGCCCGTACCCTTGCTGATACCAGTCCTGACCCGTGATTTGAACAGGGAAGAGTCGCTATATTTAGCACCGCCCATTATAACTCCTGCCAATACAGAGCGACTCATCATTGCTTGACGCTCTGCGCGACTCAATTCTTTCCTTTGTAGCAATTCATCAAACAGGTTTTCTGCTGATACATCGATGTTAACAATGCCCTGTGCCTTCATTGACTGAAGGCTTGAATGAAACAAAGCGGAGTCCTTGAGGAGGCCGTTAACGGTGGACTTTACTCGATTGCTGGAAGTAGTGGCGATAGGTATTCTGTTGTTTTTAGTTGCTGCAAACCAGGCTACAGGAACGGCAGAGTTCTTGTTCCCAAAGATCAGGTAATTGGGGAAGTCTAGTATCACTGTTGACAGAAAGTTCCTGTCTAGATTGGGGAGTGCAGCAGCAACCTCCTCAGCGTTACTGAAGGCTGCTAGATATTCGAAAAATATCTTCAGATCGCTTGCCTTGGCTTCAAGAGTGTTGGCGGGGACACCGCTAAGGCTTAACTGATCCATGTAGGTGCCATAGGGCTCAACGAGTCCGTGTTCAGAATCCAGTAAAGCAAATGAAGACTTACCCGTCGCGAGCTGAACCTTAATCTTTTTTAGACCCATTACGTGCGCACATCCATATGTTTGCCTATTTAGCTACATATCCTAGTGCGCTTGTGTGCACATGTAAATATCAGGTAAACAAAAAAACCGTCACACACCCAGATGTGACGGTTTCAAAGCACTGTATTTACTAGTGTTATGGCGAGGATGTAGGGACTTGAACCCTAAACCTACGGCTTAGAAGGCCGTTGCTCTATCCTGTTGAGCTACACCCTCAGAATAATTTTCATGCGCACAGACAGATAATGCCCTATAAGTTAGGTATCACCACAGCCTTAGATCTAGCCAATGCCTCACCTAGAGCCATCAGAGACCAGTTTTCGGTGGTTTTAGAGAGAACCGTCAGAGAGCTCAATGGTGAGTCGTGCATTGAACTTGAAGAGATCCCGCCAATTAAGAAACAAATCGTCTGTAGCCGTTCATTTGGCGTAAAAGTGACGCACTTTGAATTGTTACGTGAAGCCGTATGCGAATACGCAACCCGTGCCACTGAGAAGCTTCGCAAAGAACAGCAGCAAGCCAAAGTGCTGACCGTGTTTATACGAACCAGCCCCTTTAAGGACAACGAGCCGCAGTACAGCAACTCTGCATCGGGTGAGTTGCTGATCCCCAGTTGCGATACGCGGGATTTTATCGAGCTGGCCAATCACTTACTCAAGCGGATTTGGAAGGATGGTTTTCGTTATGCCAAAGCGGGCGTCATGCTGTCTGACTTTTACGATCCTGGCATGTTTCAACCAGGACTATTCGATGACGTATCGACCCGCTCTAATAGCCAGCAGCTGATGTCTGTATTGGACACTATTAATCAAAGCGGTGCCGGAAAGGTTTTCTTTGCTGGACAAGGTACGAAGAAAGATTGGTCAATGAAGCGAGAGCATTTGTCTCCCGCTTACACAACACGCTGGGACCAGTTACCGCGAGTGAAGTAGCGCCGATAATTCAGTAGGCATTCACTCTGCGACGCAGCATGTTGAGCTTATCAACTTGGCGTCGAATATCACTGAAGAATTCCTCTTTCTCCATGGCCAGCGCTAGCTCCCATTCTTTGGCCAAACCTTGGCAGTCCAAAAATGCGTATCTCAGCTTCGTCTTTGAAATACGCAGTCCCTTACTAAAGACCACGCGCTTGCCTCGTTGACCGTGAAAACTGTTGATGTACCACTCTATGCCAAAGCCATACTTAAAGTCTCTGATACGGACACCAAGCAGGCCCCAATCTTTAAAGGGCTCATTCTCTCGAACCTTGTAATGGGTAACCCAAAAGTCATCAACTTCAGCTCTTGCCAGTGCTTTTAGCCTGTCCGTTTCTTGCTGAAGTAAATCTGATACCTCTGCTTTCCATTGTTCATTGACGATTTCTACCAAACCAATTTCCTCACCCAATTAACCCCAAAAGCCAAAACCACTATCCGTTTGGCTTTTGGATCGAAACGCCAAACGTAAAACTGCCGTAACAATCACTGTTTGGCGTCTCGATATAAATCAACTCGCGCAATCCCATACCTGACAAGGGATACAGGCCGATTTCACTTAAAAACACCTAAAAAGACGTATCGCCATGAAGATACAAACCGTTTGGCAAGTTCAGGCCAGAATGCAAACGACGTTTGGCGTCTCGATTTTTTTGGCTAGGTCACCAGCCGCCAAGCAGAGCCTATTCTCATACTTTTGCGAAAATGCAATAGGCAGATAGATGAAAGGATTTGTCACCTTTCTGCCCACCGCCAGTGCACCGAATCCTGATAATGACATTTGAGTGAACCGCCAGAGCACTTGGAAAAGCCCAAGCGTGACCAGTGCGGTTGATTGAAAACCGTTAGAGCACTTTGAGTGCACAGGAGATAAGTATGTTTGTACTAGGCGTAGATATCGGTTACTCAAACCTGAAGCTGGCAATTGGCCAATCAGGTAGTGAACCGAAAACCATTATTCTACCTGCGGGTGCCGGTCCTGCGGATCGTATGCCAGAGCGTATCGGTGGAGGCGATGATGACACTTGTTTGTATGTATCTGTCGATAATGAGCGCTGGGCCGCTGGTGTTCCTGCTGGACGCCTTCAAGGCTGGGAACGAGAGCTCCACCCGGAATATCCCACCACAAAAACCTATAGGGCGCTTTTTCATGCCGCCTTGTTAATGGCTGAAACAGAGTCCATCGATTTGGTTGTCACTGGATTACCGGTTTCCCAGTTTCATGAACCACAACGTAAGTCTGACCTTGTGAAGCGTTTAAAAGGTGTTCATCAAGTGACGCCTAAGCGCAGCATCACCGTTCATGACGTCAAAGTGCTGCCGCAGCCTGCCGGTGCCTATATGGATCTGGTTCAAACAGGTGGTGATTTGGGCTTAATTGAAGAAGGTCGCGTCGTCGTCATAGACCCCGGCTTCTTTTCTGTTGATTGGGTTGCTCTTGAGGCCGGAGAAATTCGTTACAGCTCTTCAGGAACCAGCCTTCAGGCAATGTCCGTGCTACTGGAAACCATTGATAAGCTGATTTCAGAAGATCACGGTGCCAAAGTAGGAATGGATCGACTTGAAAAAGCCATGAGAACAGGCGACTTGCAGGTCCTGCTATTTGGAGAAAAAGTCGATATTTCACCTTATCTGAATGCTGCCATGAAAAAGGTAGCGCCTGTCGCTCTTACAGCCATGCGCCAATCTATGCGCGACGAAAGCATTAATGCGGACTTGGTATTGATCGCCGGAGGTGGAGCCTTGGCTTATAAGGAAGCGGCCAAGGAGATTTTTTCACGAAGCAAGATCATCGTGCCGGAACAGTCTGTTTTGGCGAACGTCCGAGGCTTCTGGTTTTATGGGGCCTGATTATGAGAGTTGTCGTCAACATTCCCCCAGGGAGCCACCCTGAACTGCTCAAAGAATTGGAAAAGACGCCGCCACGAGAACGCGCTGAGCGTCTGCGGATGCTGGCCACCTTTGGGTTAATTCACATGAGCCAACCCAATCTATCCACGGCATCTGTACCGGTGGATGGCCATGCTCCAGAAGTTGAAATTACTTCTGTGAGTACAGCGCCAGAACCCAAAGCAGAATCACGTAAACAATCATTAAAATCAAAACTAGGGCTGGGCTTATAACATGGCGTTATCAGTTAGCTGGCTCGATGCCAGGTTAAATAAAGAAGCAAAAGAAACCGTAGTAAAAGCCGACCGAGATGGGCTAAGTGCTCGGGTATCGCCCAAGGGCAAAATTGTTTTTCAGTTTCGTTATCGGTTTGATGGCAAGCAACAGCGGGTAGACATAGGTACTTACCCACTTATGAAGCTTGCTGAAGCTAGGAATGAGCTGGATAGGTTAAGGGCGGTACTTGATCAGGGCAGAAACCCCAAGCTCTACCTACAGCAGGAACGGGCCAAGTATTCTGCCAACCAAAGCTTCGAATCGATTTTTCGAGACTGGATAGACTCTGCCGGTAAGCAAGGGCTAAAGGAGAAAACGTGGCACTACCAAAAACGAAGCAGTGAAATATATTTGCTGCCCCGACTTGGCAAGTACCCATTAACTGACATCAATGAATTGTCCTTAAGAAACTGTCTTCGTGAGGTTTCGGAGTCGTCCCCTTCAAACACAGAACGCCTAGTTTCTGTGCTGCATAAGTTTTATGACTGGCTGATAGATGAACAGATTTTGGAAATTAACGCTGCTGCTGGGATCACAGCAAAGAAGGTTGGTGGTAAGAAAGGTAAACGAACTCGGGTGCTAAACGATAACGAGATCAGGATACTTTGGCGCTATTTGCACGAGTCAAAAATTACTGAGAAGAACCGCATCTACATTAAATTGCTTCTGCTATTGGGCGGTCGCAAGGGAGAACTCATTCAAGCTGAAAAGCATCACTTTGACTTGCAATCTGCAATGTGGACAGTGCCTATAGAGATCCGCAAACAAGGTGAGAAAATTGGAGCGCCAATCATGCGGCCATTGATTAAACCTGCTATAGAGCTGATTGAACTGGCGATGCAGATGAGTAAATCAACTTACCTGTTTCCCGCGAACGGACAAGATGAGCTTGCCACAAATGGCTTTGATACCACTATTCCTAACAATGTGAAAATCTGGGCTCGCAGGTCGCTTGGTATTGAGATGGAACATTGGTCTATGCATGATCTTCGCAGAACGATGCGAACGCGTATGTCGGCCATCACGACGCAAGAAGTTGCCGAGTTGATGATTGGCCACAGCAAAAAAGGGTTGGATGCTATCTACAACCAATATCAGTACCTGGATGAAATGCGTCATGCTTACGACGTTTGGTATCAACAGCTAGAGACCATCATCGAGCCGACAGGCTTTCCGTTCAACTGGCGTTTCGGACAATAAAATAAAAGAAAGAGGCTCAGTCCTCTTTCTTCTCATACTCTTCTAGGTCTTCAATGTGCCACAGCTTGTTTCGTGTATTTCGGTTGATACGAGGTTGCGGCAAGCTGCCATCTTTTATTCTTCGCCAGAGCGTCGTATAGCTAATGTGGTAACGAGCCATCACTTCGTAAGATGTTAGAAAAGGGGTTACCTGGTGCGCTACTGCTGTCATCTGCATTCTCCTGAAAATCAATGTAAAGCTATCATCGCCTGATTCATCACTTGTTGATGGTCAGAAAGATGCATGATTTGTTCAGAAGATCAGCATGTATAAAAGCAATTGTAATTATTAAACTAGAACTCAAAACTCTCAGTATGAACCTGTCCAGCAGGAACGCCTATTGAGACCAAGTATTCTGTCATATCTCTCATAAATTGTGTTGGTCCACATACATATGCTTGCTGGCTAGCAGTATTTGGCACCATTTTTTTCAAAGCCCCTTTTGTTAAACGACCCTCTTTACTGCTGATCACATGGATGTATTGGAAGTGGGGATACTGTTTTGAACGTCGAAGCAGCTCTGATTGACTAATAAGATCTTTTTCATATCTTTCTATGTGAATCATGGTTATGTCGGTTTGGTCTTGCAACGAAAAGGCTCCAATCCCTCGAATCATTGCTAGGTTAGGTGTAATACCAATACCTGCACTCAATAGCAATAAGTGCTTAGGCACTGTAGGCTTTTGCGTATTTTCATCAACGGACACCGCAGTCATCTCACCTTGAATACCAAGTAACTTGACCTCCATCCCAACTTCTGCATAGTCATGTAGCCAATTTGTTACCAATCCATTTGGCATACGTTTTACGGTAATATCTAATGTGTTATCACCGTTAATACTATTGGGTGTTTCCGAAAGCGTCCAAGTGCGAACTTCGATAGCCTCACCACCGGGAATATTATTAAACTCAAAAGTTGCATATTGTCCCGGAAGAAATGCGATACGTCTCGGTATCACAAAACGAAACGTTTTAACATTTTCGGTTTCGTCAACGATTTTAGCCAAGGTTGCCACTTGTGGGTATTCACTTTCAGTGTCGACGTTTCCTGTACCTGACACTACAGGATTGTATGGCGAATAATCTAAACGCTTCCAACGATGATTGGTTATCTCATTCATTCGAACCAAATTTGTAATGTGAAAAACTATTTTTCTTGAAGCTCCCTCGTAACAGCCATCGTGCTCCCAGTCGACCGTTGCACGACCAGTCATTTGAATAATGCTGCCAGACTCAAAATCAACGAGTGTCACCCCAGCTCTATCATAAGATTCCAGATTGCCAGAGGTGAAAAACGTTCCATTCCCTCTATACTCTGGCCACTCTATTGTGGAGGGCGATATGACTCGAATAAAACCAGGTTTGCCTCCTCTATGATTGCAGTCAGCACCTATGCCTGGTGCGTAAGTACCTATCCATAAGGTATCCATTTTTCGGACAAATGTTTGATCATCCTCTGTAAGCCTTGTACGAGTTTCAGCCCTAGCATTTTTGTTTAACGAAGGCGTGCCGTCTGAAGCTGGAATTATATCTCGACGATTAATGTACTTAGGACAATTAGGTGTGTATTCAGTAACTTGCAAAGAAACACTATGTTTACCGTTGTCTCCTCCTGCAATAGTATATCCGTTAATTCGGTGCCTAATTCTTCGGTTTAGATCTATACCTAGCAAGGACAATGGCGTACCAGGCTCTATAAAATTAAGCATGTCTAAATTTGGAATACAGTCTCTAGAGATAGCTATTTCCTTTTCTGATATAGCTGCCAAATCACCTGATTGGCCAAATAAAGGAGTTACCCATACAGACTCATTTTTCAAATCAACACTGGCGAGCGCGGCAAATGACTGAGCAGCTAAAAACACGTCATGACCAGAAGCAAAACTAAGGGCACTATGCTTACCCACCGCAAGTTCAGCAGCGACACCTCTGGTTCCCGCTTTATCTTGAGCGGCTAGTTCTCCAGGATGATAAGATGAATCAGACATAAAACCTCTTGTGTCTTCCGTTAGTTTATTGGCGTGCTTCATAGTTTTTAAATTAATAGGAATCTTTGCGGCGCTGCTCCTATTATTATCAATCATGAAATGGAAATTGATTCAAAATCAGGTAGTGGCACTTAAGTAAGTGAGTGTCACTACCTGCTGACTAAATCTCTCAATGGCCCTTCGCTTAACTACTCTAACTTATTCAGCTCTTGTATTAGCTGTCTTATCTTAACGACTCTAACGCCAAACACTCATGCTAGGCATAAAGCCCAACAGCGGTGCGAGGCATCGCTTTGAAACCATCAAGATTCTCAATATTGCTTAGCAGGCGTAGTATATTCGGGTACTTGTCTAGCGAAATGTTTCCTTCAGGTGCATGAGCCACGTATGAATAGACGGCGATATCTGCAATAGTTGGTCTACCATCAACCAAAAAGTCTTTGGTTCCAATTAGAGTATTGAGTTTGGTCAGTGCCTTTTCAGCAATAACTTGGCAAAAATGAGCATCCAATGGCGCATTAAAAACTGTAATCAGACGGGCAGCAGCTGGGCCAAAAGCTATCTCACCAGCAGCTAGTGTTAAATACTTTTGCACTTCTGCTTCTAGCACTGGGTCTGAAGGAAAAAAGTCTGGAGCATATCGACGAGCCAAGTAAACAAGAATGGCATTTGAATCGCTGATGACAACCTCGCCGTCCTCAATGACTGGAACTTGCCCTAAAGGGTTTAGCCTTAAAAATGGCTCCTTTTTGTGCTCACCAGATGGAAGATCAACATGAATAATTTCGTGTTTAATACGGGCAATGCTTGCAAATAATTCCACGCGGTGTGCGTGCCCCGACAATGGAAAACTGTGAATACGAATGCCATTTGACATTGTGGACTCCTAAGCTGATTTGTTTGTGTATGAAATGAGTATATAAGGTTTTAAGTAGGATATAATCTACCTATTCATACAAAGATAATGTACATTTTATAGATAATGGCGACTTTGAGATTCAGAAGGGAAAGTTATATGGACACTATTGAAGCAATGCGTGTATTTGTTAATGTGGCGCGCCATACATCCTTTACTCAAGGGGCAAAGCAATCGAACCTGAGTACTAAGCTAGCAAGTAAGTATGTCCGACAACTTGAAAGCAGACTGGATGCACAACTTTTTTATCGAACTACACGCAGCGTGACATTAACTGAAACAGGGCGCGCTTACTATGAGCGTTGCTTACCTATGCTAGAACAGTTTGATGAACTAGAAGACTTGATACAGCACCGCCAAAAAGAGCTTTCTGGGTCGATTCGATTGACAGCATCTACGGGGTTTGGAAGCAAAGAATTGATAGAGCCGTTGCTCGCTTTCCAAAAGCAGCACAAAGAAGTAAGAGTTGAATTACTCTTATCAGATAGTCATATTGCCGTAGTGGAAAAGGGCGTCGATATTGCGATAAGATTTGGTAAACTACAAGACTCGAATTTAATAGCGCGTAAACTAAAGGATATGCGGGTAGTATTTTTTGCTTCTCCAGATTATCTGAGTTTAAATGGCCGTCCCTCACATCCTAGAGAGCTAATTCATCATAACTGCCTTCTTTTTCGCAGCTCCAATGATTCGAAAAATTGGCACTTTAATATCGATGGCCAAATCGTCTCTTACCCAGTATCCGGAACTTTTAATACAGACTCTCCGCGGGCAATTACCAATATGTCTATTGGTGCTTTAGGCATTGGAATTGGACCGTATTACGCCGTAGAACATCATGTCAAATCGGGTGAGCTAGAATTGCTATTCGAAGATATGGAGGTGGAACCAATGGGATTATATGTTGTATATCCTGAAAACCGACATTTAACAGCAAGAGTTAGAGCCCTAGTGGATCATCTTGTATCTTGGTTTAAAAAGTAATAGGTTTATTCTTGCTTGTCATGATTCTCCACGTAAGTGATTGTGCTCACTTAAATATTTACCCCAAACTTCTAGTGCAAATCATCAAACGCAATAGCTTGAAGAAGAAAAATGCAGCCCCTACTTAAGTAAGAAAGCTACATTCCCAGAGCTATTTTAATTTGTCCAGCGTCCAAAGAAATTCTTACTCGGCCGACCTCTCACTTGATTCCCTAATAAGTAAGATATTGGCATTACAATTAGGCCAACCAAAGCATGACCGTAGAAATCCCCGTAAATAATATGCCCAACCAATGCTAAAATCATATTTAGGAAATAGGCAGCGTAGACCATATCTCTAAGATCATTATATCTATGACTCACAATGACCAAAACAGCAATTATTTTCAACCAAGCGAGGGGATAAACAAGATATGTTGGGTAACCGAACGCTTCAAAATAGCCAGCTTGAGTATCGTGAATAATGTGGTAAGACCCTGCGGCCCAACTTAATAGAAATAGAATGATTCCGGTTGAAACCCAATAGGCAATTTTCTGTATTTTACTAGACATGCGTATTCTCGCTTTTATTGTTGCTTTCTGTGTTATAAGTTGTTTCAGGAAAGAGAAAGATGACTTCCCTAATGACTTGCCATCTGCCTGCTGATTTTTGAAGATCTATGCTTAGATGAAGTTTCATGGGCGTACCTGATAAATCATTCTTACGAGACAATAAAACATGTGCTGAGTCATTTTTCACATCAATTTTGTGAAGCTCAGACCATGTGTTCATTGGTGGGTCTCCAGCATCTCTTTTTTTCGAAAATAAGGAAGTAAAGATCTCTTTATTTGCAATTTGCAATTCTCCCGTCATGCCAAGCATGTAAACTTGTAAGTCGTTGTGATAGATCTCCTCAAGCGTTTCTACGTCATAATTGGTCGCTGTATTTATAAGATTGTCTATAACCGCTTTGATTTCTAATTCACTTGCAGTATAAGAACTCATTATAAAGTTCCTCTTATTGGGTAGTTATTTTCTGGATTTCGAACAAAATTTATCCCCATCAAAATGGTTTTAAAATCTGGGCGAGTGAAAGGCGTATTTGAAATATCAATAACCTGTATTTTTCCTTCTTCATTCATAATGAAAAGGCCGGGCTCAGCAAATGCTCTGTCGGATTCTTGGGGTGAACGAGGTTCAGAGATGTATAGCCCTAGCTTCCTCATCTGTTCAAGTTTCAGGTCGTAACCCACAGTAAAAGAAGGGTTAACTTTGTTGATTTGCTCCTGTGCTCGTTCTAGAGAGTCAGCAGAAACCGCAATGATATCAACCCCCGCCGCGTCAAACGCAGCTGTATAATCATTAAGTGTCTTTAAATAATCGGTACAAATGGGACAATGCTTGCCTCTATATACAACAACCATTTTCCATCGCTCATCACCTGATAGAGAAAAAAGATCTACACTTCCTCCTTCAATAGTTGGGACTGTAATAGTTGGCGCAACTGTACCCGCTTTTAACTTGATATCTGTCATTTTTAAACCCTTCGTGTTTTGTATCGATCGATATATAACCATAAAAAGTAACGCATCTCAATAGTATTGTATCGTTCGATACAAAACTCTTTCTAAGGCATTGTTTTTTATGCATTTTAAATTTTTAATTCAATTCTACATTTAAACTGAATGATATGTTACTATGAGTAAAATTAGTAAGAGATAAATAGAAGATTAATGAAAGAAAAAAGAACAGGGCGACCTAGAGAGTTTGACAGGGACGAAGCTCTATCTGCTGCCATGCATGTTTTTTGGAAACAAGGTTATGACGGTGCCTCCATGAAAGATCTGACAGCGGCAATGAATATCAGCGGCCCAAGTCTTTATGGGGTGTTTGGCGATAAGCGTCAGCTTTTCATGGAGGCTATTGATTTCTATGCCAACCGAAAAGCATGCAAACCTTTAGAAGTGTTTGAGACAGAACCTGATATTGAAACTGCAGTACGAAAATTCTTTTATGAGGTAGTAGAATATAGCACAATGAGTATTAGTGGTGCCAAAGGTTGCTTTCTAAGCTCATGTGTTGCAACGGTTTCTGGAGAACTGGTAGGAGTAGAGGCGTTGCTTAAGCGTGCTATTTTTGACACAGACGAAAGGCTAGCAAGGCGCTTCGAACTAGAAAAAGCCAGAGGAGTTTTGCCTGATACCTTTCCTTCAAAAATTAGAGCTAGGCTAATGTTTGATTTGAGACAAGGTCTGGTTTTTCGTGCGCGCGCTGGAATAGAACCAAAATATCTACTAGCCGATATCGAAAGTAACGTGGGAATTATATTAGGGTAGCCTGAAATTTTTTGGCTACTCAATTGCGGTGCAAAAGTATATCTGTATTTATAATTTTCATAACAGCTTTTTTTATTTTCATCATCTTTGATATAGAATTACTGTAGTGAGATAAATTCATCGTATTGGAGGTGTTCGACACCACTTTTGACCTGTAAAATATTGTTGGCAATGGCATTGCCTAATAGTTCTACTTTTATTCCTCTATATTTACGACGCTTTCCTTGAAAAATAAAGTCAAGTTTTGGCCAAACGAAGAGGGTTAAGGCTTGAGTATAACCATATCTATTTTGAGGTGTTAAAATCATGGATGGCTCAAAAACGCTCAATCTTTCAAAACCCAACCGAACCAACTCATCCACCAACTCTCCTTTTGTTCGAAGATAAAAATTTCGCGAATGTTTACTAACTCCAACAGAAGAGAGTAGTTGAAAATGCTTTACCCCCTTAGACTTGCAAGCTTTTGCAAATGCTAAAACAGCTGTTTTATCAATTTTAATAAAGTCAGCTTTTGATAATTTTGAAGGTTCACCAACCCCAAGTGTGCAAATTGCCGTAGTATAGCCTTTGATATAAGCGGCATAAGTGTTGGTGTTATGAATATCTATGACTTTGGACTGGACATTTGCCATAGTTTTTTCAAAATTAATTGTTCTTCTCCCCAATGCCAACACATCCGTTACTTCAGAAAATCCTAAAACACGATTAAAAACAACTGAACCCACAGCACCAGTCGCTCCCAAAAAAATAACGCTTTGTTTGTTTGTTAAGGCATTCATTTTAATACTACTTCATTGAAAATGAATTTAAATGTACTCATTACGGATTACCCAGATATAGCTACACAATAAAGATAGAACGACAACTCTGAAAAAATTAATGTCTAAACCGCATAGATTCACGAAACTGTTTAGGTGTTTTCCCTGTTTTACTTTTAAATATGCGGGTAAAGTAACCGGCATCTTCATACCCTAGTTCATACGCCACTTCGCTTATGCTTTGGTTGCTTGCCAGTAATAAGCTTTTTGCTTTATTAATCAGGTAGTTTTGAATACATGCTTTTGCACTTTGCCCCGTCTGCTCTTTTAACGCATCTGTTAAATAACGCGCAGACACTTGCATTTGCCTACAAAGATGCTGTAAATCAGGCAATTCAACGTATTGGTTTTTATTTGAATAATGTACATCTAGCAAGCTTACTAAGCGACTGTGCCAATCACCTTGTAGTTCACTGCGCTGGATAAACTGACGCCGATAAAAACGCTGGCAGTAATGCATAAACGCCATAATTTGCGATAAAATAATAGCGCGACTGGTATTGTCGTAGCCTCCTTGTAGCTCATGTTCTAATGCATTAAACAACTGCTGCAATATAGCTTGTTCAGACGGTGAGACATGCAAAGCTTCATTGACTTGATAATGAAAAAAGCCACATTCATTAAGTAACAACTCTAGAGGATGCCCTCGTACATAATCTGGATGTAACATTAAGACATAGGCATCACCCTCAATCGTCACATCATAAGTGGACATTGCTTGATTAGGTGCCATAGCTATTAAGGTGCCGGTTTGACAATCATACTCAGTGCGCCCATAGAATAACTGCCCCTTGATAACCCGCTTTAAAGCAAGATAATAAAAACCTCCCGATAGCTGCACTCCTTTATCAAAACTAGGAGTGCGCTTAGATAATTGCAGCGCACTTAGTTTCATCACAGCTACGAGTGGATGATTAGACGCAGCAAACCCAGCCGAGGTTAAATAATCACTAATATGTTCAAAGTGTAAAACTGAGTTTGTCACTCTAATTTACCCAAATGTTTGTTGTACTAATGCCAATTGCTTTAACCCACTTGGATCTGCTTGGGTTTTTAGCGCTGTAAATTGTTCCCCCCAGGCAGATGTGCGTATACGTAGTGGTAGCTGCTCTTTTAACGCCGTTGTTATCACTACTTCTGCCACTTGCTCAGGGCTTTGATACAAGTCTCCTCGTTCAGAGCCTGCGCCGCTTGCCAAAAAAGCATCAAAAACAGGTTTGTACTCATCGCTAGGCATTTCACCATTTGATTGCAATTGAGCAATGACGTTATTCGCAAATTCTGTGGCAATACCGCCAGGTTCAACACAACAAAATTGAATACCAAAACTAGGTGTTATATAACTAGCCAAAGCTTCTGTGTACCCTTCCACAGCGAATTTTGCTGCACAATAAATATCACTAAATGGTTGTCCAACTAAACCACCAACTGAACCGATATTAATAATTTTCCCCTGCTTTGCGCGACGCATATGTGGTAACACTGCTTTAGTGCAACGAACTACACCATGAAAGTTAACATCCATTACCCAATTAATTTCTGCCTCAGTCGCATGTTCAGTTGTGCGAACACACCCCGCTCCTGCATTGTTTATGAGTAAATCAATGTGACCATGCTTAGCAATGATGTGCTCAACACTTTCGGTGATGGTCTCATTATTTTGCACGTCAAGCGCTAGTACATTTAGGGTCACACCTGCGTCTTTGGCAGCATCTAATAATGCTTGCGATTTGGAGACATTACGCATTGTTGCGTAAACCTCATAACCTTGTTGCGCGAGCTGAACACTAAGCGCAATACCTAAACCTGTAGATGTGCCTGTTACTAATGCGATTGGTTTCATTGTATTCTCCTATTAAGTTTATGAAAGTATAATAAAGAAAATGAATCTTCACGACATCACACAAAAAGACATAAAAGTAGCACGAAATCCCGTTTTTTCCTTTTAGTTAGCGCCGTTATGCAAGACAAATGAACAGACGATTGGCATTTATGTTTAATATTTGCATATAAAGTCAAAACTATAGACCACCTAACATCAAAACGTTAAACACAATAAACTAGAAATAATCGCGAACGCCTTACCATCATTTCTCGATTTTCGGCATAAAAAATATAGGTAAGTATTGGTAAAAAACCAGTAACCACAAGGCCTAGAGCCAGATTTGTGTCATGGAAATTTCGCCAATGGCCTCAAAAACGGAATTTGTACTCAAGTTTGTACACACTTTCCGAGGTTACGCTTGAACATCATTGAAAAGCAAAGAAACGAGAAAAAGACAAAAAGCCTTTAAATTCAGTACGTAGGGATGTGATTGTGGTGTGCAATGAAAGGTGGTTTTAAGCGTTGAAAGGCTGGGCGGCATCAGGGTGAGAGATGATCGCGAAGGTGCGTCGCTTATCGATTTCGCTTAAGAACTTCTGGTCGGCCATGAATGCTATCTTTTAGTAAAAGGGATTGTATAAACAAAAATTGGCGGCTATTTTCGCTGATCCATGACCGAGATACAATCTTGGCATGGTTCAGCGAGCAACTTTATCTACGATTTGTAAGGGATAGCACTATAATTTGACCAAGGTACGGCCGGTAACCTGCCCTTTTAATATCGCCTCTGCACAGTGAGGCACTTTCTTCAAACTGATGCACTGTCCTGACTGCTCAAAATAACTGGCGGGAAGCAACTTAGCTAATTGCTGCCAAGCTTGCAGTCGTTTATTGGTTGGACACATCACCGAATCCACGCCCAGTAACGACACGTTGCGCAAAATAAATGGCATGACCGTAGTGGGTAAATCGAACCCCTGAGCTAACCCACAGGCGGCAACTGCGCCATTGTATTGAGTTTGCGCCAACACTTTAGCCAGCATTTTACTGCCAACCGTATCAATGGCCCCTGCCCAAAACTGCTTCTCTAAAGGCTTAGGGTCATCACTGAACTCTGCTCTATCAATAACCCGCTCTGCTCCCAAACGCTTGAGCAAGGGTTCATTTTCTTCTACTCGCCCAGTTGCAGCAACCACACGATAGCCAAGGGCGTTGAGCAGCACCACCGCAACACTGCCTACACCACCGGAGGCGCCCGTTACCAAAATCTCACCGTTTTCCGGGGACACCCCGGCATCTTGCAAAGCCTGAACGCACAGCATAGCGGTCAAACCTGCCGTTCCGATCACCATGCTTTGCTCGCTGGTTAAGCCCGCCTGCAATGGCACCAGCCAATCCGCTTTAACGCGTGCTTTTTGCGCCAAGCCACCCCAGTGGTTCTCACCAACGCCCCAACCGGTTAACACCACTTGGTCCCCCACTTGATAGCGTTCATCTGCTGATTCGATAACCGTTCCCGCAAAATCAATGCCGGGAACCATAGGAAAGTTGCGAATAATTCGCCCTTTACCAGTAATTGCCAAACCGTCTTTATAGTTAATGGAAGAGTAATCCACCTTGACCGTGACCTCGCCATCGGGCAACTGTGACTCATCTAACGACTCAACCGCCGCAAGGGTAGATTTATCTTGTTGACGCAAAACCAGCGCTTGAAACATAACAACCTCTTATTTGGTGAAATACCTAACTACAATGCCACACTCGCAAGCTAGGCTCTATACGACTTTAGCGTAGCTCAATTATGTTTGGACGAGGGCTGCAGCCAATAAAAAACCTTGCCATTGGCAAGGTTTCAGCTTGTTTAACCGGTTAGCCGCTGTTAAGCGCTAGGCTGTGGTTGCCTGTAACCAGGTTTAGCGGCGAGCAAGTGCACAGTTGATATGGCTCGCTCGCGAAAGCCCCCTTCACTGTAGCTTAAGTAAAACCGCCATAATCGAGCAAAACGCTCATCGTAGCCTAAGTTAGCCAACTCGGTTTTCGCTGCTTCAAAACGATTGGCCCAATCTTTTAAGGTTTGGGCGTAGTGATGGCCAATGTCGTGCAGTTCGGTTATCACCATATCGGTTTCAGCGCTAATATTACGGCTCATTTGCTCAATAGACGGCAAGCAACCGCCGGGGAAAATGTAGCGCTGAATGAAATCGACGCTTTTGCGGTAATTATCGTAACGTTGGTCAGCGATGGTTATGGCCTGAATCAACATTTTGCCATGAGGTTTTAGGCGGCTGCTGCACACATCGAAGAAGCCCGCCAAGTATTCATGGCCAACGGCCTCGATCATTTCAATGGATACCAGTTTATCGAATTGCCCCTCCAGCAATCGGTAGTCTTGCTTGAGCAGAGTAATTCTATCGTCAAGGCCTTCCGCTTCAATTCGCGCCTTGGCGTAATCGTGTTGGGCATCAGAAATGGTCGTAGTGGTCACTTTTACACCAAAGTGCTTGGCGGCGTATATGGCCAGCCCACCCCAACCGGTTCCAATTTCCAGTAAAGTTTCATCGGGCTGCAATTCCAATCGCTCACAGATAAGCTGTAGCTTATGGGTTTGCGCTTCCTCTAAACTGGCGTTTTGAGTCGGGTAAATCGCACTGGAATACATCATGCGTTCATCAAGAAAGCGCGTATATAGCTGATTTCCTAAGTCGTAGTGAGCAAGAATGTTCTTCTTGCTGCCTTTAACTGAGTTAGCCTGCAACTTGTGATAGCCCAAATGTAACCAACTGGTAAGGCGAGCTAACGGTCCTTCAAGGGCTTCCATGCTGGCTTGGTTGCGCGCCAGAACCTGAATCACTTTGGTAAGATCCGGTGTGCTCCAATCGCCATCGATGTAACTTTCGGCAGCGGCTATTGCGCCCCCAAACACCAAACGCTGATACATGCGCGGGTGATTCACCTCAACTTCCGCTTTAAGCGAGGCACTGGGGTTGCCCACTTGCCAAACCAAACCCTGCTGATGAATGGTTAAACAAGCGTTATCCAACTGTTTGAGTGCTTGCAACAGGCGATTGCGACAAAAGCGAATCGCGAAGCTTTCCTTGCGATTGGCCAATTTGGCGGTTTGGCTGTTTTCCATAAAATCTCTCCTAACGCTTGTTGCTATTGATTCGGGTGTGGAATAAAAGGCACCCGCTTCAACCATATTTTTAAGGCTTGCCAGTAGATAGCGGCTACGGTTTTCAGCGCCATCGACGGCAATTTGATAATAGTGTTACGCACCGTGGCTTTATTTAGATCGCTGCGTTTTAGATTCAACGTAGCATCAAACACTTTGTGCTGCTGCCAATTCTCTAAATGCAGCGCTAACTGTTTGTTTGGCGCGCTAAAGCGCCAGCGATATTGCATTTCCAACGGCATAAATGGTGACACATGGAAAGCTTTGTCGTTTGCTGATGTAGCCGATTCATTGGGCGCATCAACCAAGTAATAGTGGCGCTGATTCCATGGCGTATTGCTCACTTCTGCTAACAAGTACTTAAGTTGGTCTTGTTCATCGTAGCAGTAGTACATATTGATTGGGCTGAAGTACAAGCCAAAGCAGCGCGGTTGCCCAACAAACATAACCCGCTGCACGCCCTCGCCGCCGAGCTGATTTACCTTATTCAGCGCGGCGACCTTACTCAAACCTTCACCGTCCAAATAATCTTGCTTGTGCAAGCTTAGCGGTGCAAATCGATCAAGTTTTAGCCAAGGACTTAACCTATTCAAGGACTCCAGTTCATCCAAATCCACCGCCAATAAAAACATTTGATAGCGAAAGTGATGTTGCTTGGGGGTAAAGCGACGATGCCGCACCCAGCCTTGATAAATGGCGCTGTTCATCACAGCTCGATCCCAAAGCGGTTTGCCACATCCACCGCCGAACGAACACCGTCTTCATGAAAGCCGTTATACCAGTATGCGCCAGCGAAGTGAGTACGGTTTTGACCGCAAATCTCGGTTCGGCGTAATTGAGAGTTCATGCTTTCCTTGGTGAACACTGGGTGGGAATAATTAAAGCTACGTACAATTTTGTCTGGGTTAATGGCCTCAGTTTGATTCAAAGTGACGCAAAAACACGGCGCCTGTTCAGGTAGCCTTTGAAGGCGATTCATGTGGTAAGTCACCGCCGCCAAACGTTCGCTATCACCGTCAAGGCGGTAGTTCCAAGCCGCCCAAGCCGCTTTTGCTTTGGGTAACATAGCCTCATCTTGATGCAACACCACCTCGTTATTGCGATACTCCATTTTGCTCAAGATATTTCGCTCGGTGTCGCTGGCATCTTCGAGCATGGCTAATGCCTGATCCGAATGGCACGCCAATACTACTTCATCGAATCTCTGCACCTCGCCATTGCCCAAGACCAATTCAACGCCATCCGCAAGACGGCGAACCGCTTTAACCGGTGTGTTCAAATGAACCTTATCCTTAAAACCTTTAATCAAGGGGTCAATGTAGCTACGACTACCGCCCTCAATGACATACCATTGAGGTCTGTCGGCGATGTTCAGTAGGCCGTGGTTTTCGAAAAATCGCACGAAAAACAAGATCGAAAAATCTTTCATGGCTTCTAACGACGACGACCAAATAGCCGCCCCCATGGGCAAAATATAATGTTCACAGAAGAAATCAGAGAAGCGGTGTTGGCTCAGAAACTCTCCAAGGGTTTGCTCGGCGTCTAATTCGCCCTGGGCAAACACTTGTTTAGCCAGCTTGTTGAAACGTAAAATCTCCTTTAAGAACCCCCAAAATCTTGGGTTAAGCCAATTTCGCTTTTGCGCGAACAAAGTAGAGATTGAATGTCCGTTATACTCCAGCCCAGAGTTTAAGTTTTGCACACTAAAGCTCATTTCGGTTGGCTTTGAGGCGACTTCCAGTTGCCCAAGAAGCTTTTCGAAGTTTGGATAAGTGCGGTCATTAAATACGATAAAACCGGTATCGATGGCCCAAGGTCCCTGCTCAGTTTCTACGTCTATGGTGGCTGTATGCCCACCTATGTAGTCGTTGGCTTCAAACACATGCACGTCGTGCTCTCGATTTAACAAGTGTGCCGCCACCAAACCGGATACGCCACTACCTATTACTGCAAATCGTTTTTTCATCTATTGGTTGCTCCCTGCAAGGCCTTTTCGTGCCATCCATCGCCACAGCGAGGTGGGTAAAAGTGCCATGGTTTTTAGTATCCAAGTAAATCGACCTGGAAAGTTTATCTCTGTTTTGCCTTTGGCTAAATCGGTGCGAATAGCGGCTGATGCCTGTTCGACACTGATGCGCATAGGCATTGGAAAGTCGTTTTTATCAGTTAGCGGTGTTTTCACAAAACCCGGATGAATCACGCTTACCCCAAGTTGCTTGGGAGCAATATCAATGGCAAGCGTATGTGCCAAATACGAAACCGCGGCTTTACTGGCGCCGTAGGCTTCTGCCCGGGGTAAACTTAAAAAGCTCGCGCTGGAGCTCATCAGTGCAATGCGACCACCAGTTCGAATGCAAGGCAGCATGGCTTCGAGACAATAACCAACCGCAATCACATTGGTTTGTATGACGCGTTCAAATAAAGCGCTATCAAATTGCATGGGGGTGTCTATGTATTCGCATACCCCGGCGTTAAGAATCACTAAATCCAAGTCCTTCGCTGCAACATCGGCCAGCGCCTGTTTGATGCTACCGAGGGAATTAATGTCAAAGCTTAGTGGTTTAATATTGTCGTGTTGTTGGTGAAGCGCCCCTAGGGCTTCCAAATTGCGTCCACAGGCAATCACTTGCCAGCCGTTAGCTGCATAATCAAGGGCAAGTTGCTCGCCAATTCCAGAACTGGCTCCGGTTATCAATACACGTTGCTCACCCATGTTAGCTACCACTGGCACGACGTTTAACCGCTCGGATCACTCCGCCTAATATGGGCAACTGTTCATACAGCATCATGCCCAAATCCATGTAGTCGCGGTGGTAAGTAATTTTGTCACTGTATTTGAGGTGGCTCACTCCCGGAACTTCTACGGGTTTTCCGGAATTGAGCTTGGGGTGACTGTAGCGCATCAACCAAATCACAGTAGCTTGTTGACCGTCTTCAATGATGCGCTCTATTTCAAAGTCACACTGGTTAAGGTTTTCGTACAACCCAGCAAAATAGTCAGTAAGCTTGTCGATGCCCTCGACCCGATGCAGGGCGTCCTCGAACACGATGTGATCATCATAAACGTCCGCTAAGCTGTCGAGATTATGTTTATTAAGCTTTTGATAAAGCTCAGCGAAGTTATCCAACAGGTTGTTGGCCACCGGCTTCAATTCGCTTGCTTGCGCTTGTTGGGTTTGCATTATTGTTTTCCTAACACTTTAAATGATTCCAAGGCGCGTAATCGAGCAAACTTGTGTTCCACGATTGGCGCGGGATAGTCGCTTGGCCGGCTATCGTTATCGGGTAGATGAATCTGCTTATCCGATAGGCTTTCCAGCTCTTGCACTTGACTACGGATAAAGATTCCATTGGGATCAAAGCGTTGGCTTTGCAAAATGGGATTGAACACTCGGAAATAGGGTTGCGCATCACAGCCGGTGCTGGCAGCCCATTGCCAGCCTCCGTTGTTAGACGCCAAGTCAGCGTCAATCAGCTGTTCACTAAAGTATTGCTAGCCTTTGCGCCAGTCGATAAGCAAGTGTTTAGTTAAAAAACTGGCCACCACCATGCGCAATCGATTGTGCATCCAACCGGTTCGCTTTAACTGCATCATGGCCGCATCCACGAGTGGATAGCCTGTGCGACCATCACACCAAGCTTTGAAGTCTTCCTCACTGTCGTTCCAGCCAATCTTATTGGCCTTTGCATTGAAGTTTGCGCCCATACTCAACTTGGGGAACGCCACCAGCAAATGCCGATAAAACTCGCGCCAAATTAGCTCATTTAACCAACTGAATTGTTCCGACTTAGCGTTTTGCAACAACGTCGGCGACTGCTTAAGTATCGCTTCCACGCATTGACGGGCACTCACTACGCCCAAGGCTAAATAAGGACTTAACCTTGAAGTGGCATCTAAACCCGGATGATCGCGACGGTCGTGGTAGTTATCCATCTCCCCGCACACAAAGCGATTCAGCCTTTGCTGAGCATGCTGCTCTCCCCCAGGCCACAACTCATCTTCTTGCAGTGCCAATGGTTGGAAAGAGATTGAGGGGGGCGTTTGCGGTGTTGGAGTGGCAAGCGTTTGGTAATCGTAGGGGGCTAAGCGCGCAAGCCATGCATTTTTAAATGGCGTAAACACCTTGAACATTTGTTGTGATTTATTGAGCACGGTACCGGGCACCAAAACGCAATCACCCTGATAACCTTCAAAGCCAACCCCTATTTTGGCCAGCTCCGATGCCACAGCCCGATCGCGACGAAATTCATTCAATTCAGGCTCATTTTGCACATGGACGCAGTCAATCTTGTGGGTAATACAAAACTCACTGAGCAACGCGGGTATGTCATCAAAATTCTGGCATTCAAGCGATAGCAGAGGAACGCCAATTTTGTCTAGCGCTGTGCCCAAATGATGCAAATTGGAACAAATAAACGCTTGTTGTCGAGCGCCGACATTGTGTTGACGCCATTGCTCTGGGGTATGAATGAATACGGCGAGCGTCGTGCCCGTCGCCATTGCGCTGGTTAGCGCTTCGTGATCCGATACTCGTAAATCCTTTCTAAACCACATTAACTGCATAACAAGAGTTCCTTTCTAATCATTGTCATTTAGTGGTTGTACCTAAGCTTTAATACTTCCGGGTGAGGATCTAAATAGGCTTGCCGCTCAATGTAAGCGTTGGGATACAGGGTTAAGTAATGCTTAATTAACGTAACCGGTGCCATTAATGGCAACATGCCACGACGGTATTTATCAATACTTTCCGCCAACGCCACTCGCTCTGTGCTGCTGAGTTCGCGCTTAAAGTAGCCTTGAATGTGATTGAGCGTATTAGCATGGCCACGGCGTTTGGCATTATGACTGAGTATGTCCATAAAACCATTAACGTAATTGACACCCACTTCATCCAATTGTTCTTGAGTGATCTTAGAGGGATCTTTAAGCGAGTTGGCCAGCATGGGGCCAAGCTCATAGTACTTTTTCGGGTTGTGCGCCATTAGCATGTATTTGTAGCGCGCGTGAAAGTCGTATAGGCCTTTAGCTGTAATACCTGCGTGAGCAAAGCTTTGCCATTCGTGATAAGCAAACACTCGAGTCACAAAATTCTCTCGTAAAACGGGATCGTTGAGTCGTCCGTCTTCTTCGCATGGTAACAGTGGATGAGCGCGCATTACTGCGTCAGCGAAAATGCCAATACCGTCACGACTGGAATGGTTCTCTTTGGAGTGATATACCTTGACCCGCTCCATGCCACAGCTCGGCGACTTGGCGCAAAAGATGTAGCCGCTTAAATGTCCTAAGCGCTTTACAAAGCTGTCACTGAATTCCGTCATGGGCTCAGTGACGTCAAAGTCGCCTTTCGACGATTGCAGCTTAATGCCTTCACCGTGGTCGACTAAGCGAATTGTCTGACGAGGCGTGCCCATTCCAATAGCCATTTCCGGGCAAGCACTTTGGAAGCTGAAGAATTGACTCAGTTCATCTTGACAGAAACGACTTTGCTTGTGACCGCCATCGAAGCGAACTTTTTCCCCTAACAGGCAAGAGCTGATACCCACTTGAATTGCGTCCGGATTAAATTTACCCATGATTGTGCTTCCATATTGCGGTCTTACTTAACAATACTAGCTCAAACATGAATTCGATCACAGATATATACACATAATTTTAAAGGTCTTTAGATGCGCATTTCTGACTATAAATCAATTAGTTTGCCAACTTATGGAGGCAATTTGTAATCGAAACTCCCCCGCCTGTTTATCGGCAATGATAAAGCCTACTTCGCTAACGTCGTCAAATCGCAACGGCGCGGCATTCGCAACCGGCTGTCCGCGGAATTTTGGCTGGAAGCGCGACGGGTCAAAGCTGAATTCTTGCCAGACTCCCGCACGCGTCTGGAATGGGGCATCGTAGCCAATTGGGTAGGCATTAGCGCGGCTTTTCAAACGCAGGCGATAGCGCTTACCATCACCTTTCACCTTTATCGATATGCGCTGAGGTCGAAATAATGGCGCCGCTGTGGCCTGACGCACCAAAGCAAAGCCACCGTTGTTGGCAAGACTTACGAACCCTTCAAAGACACCAACGCCTTCATTATCGACAAAACGCCCCCGTGACAGGCCCCCCATTACGGTATCGTTAACTCTGCTCCAGTTACGACTGTCAACACTGATAACCTGTTGGTATTGCTCTGTCGAGATTGCCGCCCCCAAATCCATGTTAACCTCGGTCAAAATGAGTAACCTTAGCCGTCACTCATAAAACGAGAAGTCAGTTAGTTTGGATCAAACGGGCTGATAAGCGGTGTCAGTCGACCATCGGCAACTTGACCTGGCGAGCGGTCTGGTAACCAGCGCTGCATGTCATCACGGCGACCTTTGTTCCAGCGTTGCTGCGGGTCAGGGTCGTCGATAATGCGAGCGCCATCTTCAAACCATATTATGGTCATGGCTTCACGCAGTACTGAAGATGCATTATTGCTGGCACTGTGCAAACACCAACCACTATGGAACGTAGCATCACCAGCACTCATGTCACCATGGTTAACGATTTCAAAACCGCGCTCTTTACACATTTGTCCTAAAATGGCCTCTGATTCGTCGGATATTGGAATGTCTCCCAAATAGCCAACATTGCCGGTGCCTGATGCAAAGTCTAAGGTGCCCATCAGTTGGGTAACGTCCATCAATGGCATCCACATGGTAACGAATTTATTGGTTTCTAGAGGCCAATAGTATTGATCTTGATGCCATGGCGTAATCCCACCGCCGGCTTCTTTGTATAGGGCTTGATCGTGATAAACGCGCACCTTGTCGACTTCCAGCAACTGAGCCGCAACCGACGCCAACTTTTTACTGAGCACCCAATGCGCAACCGCTTGGTACTCTTCCCACAAGTTCATTATTTGCAAGAAGGCTTTGCCGTAAGTATCGCGCTCTTCTAGGGGAATCTGTTCTATTTTAGTCCGTCTATCGGCTACAGCGGCGTTGACCACGGCTCGAAACTCACCCACCTCTTGCTCTGTTAACAATTGGTCAATACGCACATGGCCGTCGCGCTTAAACTGTTCAATCAAGGTCGGAGATACCTCGATAGGTGTCAATAATTGGCTCATAGTTCCCTCTGATTTTTTCATCTTTATATCAACTTATGAGCATTAATCGCTTATTTCTAGCGCAATTCTGTCAAAAAATATCGAAAATCGACTCTTTACTATTGTTCGCGCGAATGACTTCTAAAAGCACGCGGAGTTTGTGCAAACTGCCGCTTAAATTGTGCGATAAAATGAGACGGACTGGAAAAACCCAACTCGTAACTGATATCCGTGATCGACTTAGAGGATTGGCTTAATAATCGCGCTGCGCTGTAAAGCTTGTGCCGCAGTTGGTACTGGGAGTAGTTACAACGGAATACTTTTTTAAATTGGCGTGAGAAGTGCGATGGTGACAAATGGCACAATGCGGCGGCTTCTACTAACGACAGCTCAACACAGGCCCGGTGACGAAATTTATCGACCACCGGAGCGAGCTTTTCGTAACCTAAACTGTAGCGAATTGGCTGAGCAACCGTGGTTACCGGTTGCGCGTATTGTGCCAACCACATCAATAGCAGCTGCAGTAAACTTTTCCCAATGATCCCCGTGGGTTCCTCTTGATAAGCCCCATACAACCAACGCGTTTGTTGCAATAGTTGGTTCATCTTTTGACGAGGCAAACGCCAATGCACCCCATGTTCAAACTGATTTCGAATACTGGCAAATTGTGGCTCATCTAACACGCTGGGAAGAAATTGTATGATGTACCAAGATTTTTGGGCTCGCGTTAACGAAAAATTATGAGTTTCAAGCGCTGGCGTAAACACCACATCGTGGTTAGACAGTTGCGACTCACCTTGACTGAAAAAATAGTGCCCATCAATTTCTTCAAAAATAATGATCTCATGCACTTCATGAAAGTGCATAAAACAGGTGTAGGGGTCGTTCTCACCGTAATCGACGTGATGAATTTCAAATTGGTGGCTTTCTTCGATGCAAAATGGCTCGCAGTATACTTGTTGCTTTGCCATAAATGTTATCCGCTATTTGATATTAGTCTTATAAATTCGCCAACCTAAGTCACAATTGCAATAAATATTTGATATTTATCAATACGAAAACGACAGAACTAACAACCTTGCTATGGTCAAATGGTTCATAACAATAATCATAAGAATGCGTCATGGAAAAACTTTCGAAAGCCATTATAAGTGATGGCAAAGGACACTTTGAACTGTCCACCATTAAGGTGGGTATGCCTAAAGCCGACGAAGTTCGAATAAAAATTATGGCCGCTGGCCTGTGCCATACCGATTGGGATTCAATCAATACATGGAACAAACGGTTTATTGTTGGACACGAGGGCGCAGGTATTGTTGACGCCGTTGGCGATCAAGTAACCGATTTAGTTATTGGCGACAAAGTCATACTTAACTGGGCCATTCCTTGCGGACATTGCATGCAATGCCAATCCGGAAACTTACACATTTGCGAAAATAATTCTCCCGTGTGTGGATGTGAGTTAAAAGGTCACGCCCACCCTCAAAGCAGCACCTGCGATGGCGAGGCAATTGAGCGTTCATTTCACCTAGGCACCTTTAGCGAATACACAGTGGTTAAGCGTGCCGCCGCGGTCAAATTTGAACAGCCACTGGATTACTCCGGCGCGGCTATTATCGGCTGTGGCGTTATGACGGGTTGGGGCTCCGCCGTTAATGCTGCTAAGGTCAGTGCCAACAGCAGCGTTGCCGTGATTGGTTGCGGCGGCGTAGGCCTGAACGCAATTCAAGGCGCTAAAAACTGCCAAGCAGCCAGCATCATTGCCATCGATATTAGTGAGGAGAGGCTACAACAAGCACGCTCATTTGGTGCAACTCATACCCTGTTATCAGATCCTAATGATAAAGAGTTAGTTAACTTACGCAAACAAGTTAAAGCCCTCACCAATGGCCGAGGTGCCGACTTTGCTTTCGAATGTACCGCCATACCTGAATTGGGTTCTGCACCGCTGGCGTTAGTGCGAAATGCCGGTACTGCGGTGCAGGTCAGCGGCATTGAGCAGCGCATAGACTTTGATTGCGAGCTGTTCGAATGGGACAAAATCTACATCAATCCACTGTACGGCATGTGTAACCCGCAGCGAGATTTTAATCGAATTCTCGACTTATACAGCCAAGGCGAACTAAAAATTAATGAGTTAGTAAGCAAACGCTATCAATTTGACAATCTTGCCCAAGGGTTTGACGACATGCTAAATGGCCGGATTGCCAAAGGCGTGCTGCAAATCAGCAACGAGGAGTGCTTATGAGTATTTTGCGCCTAGAGGTTTCAAACCCAGATTATTCACCCGCAAACACTCAAACGATTACGGTGCATTCCAGCCATCTAACGCGACGTCATGATATCACGGTTTATAACGCTCAAAGCCAAGCTAAAAACCTGGCCGTAGTCGTCTTGCTTCATGGTGTATACGGCAATCACTGGGTGTGGATGCAAATGGGCGGTGTTCATCAGGTTTATGAACGACTTCGCCAGCAGGGGTTGCAGGAGTTTGTGTTGGTCATGCCCAGCGACGGTGGTTATATGGATGGCTCTGCCTATTTGGATTTGGCCGAGGCAGGCAACTACCAGCAATGGATCATGGAAGACGTTTTTGCGGCCGTGCAACAAAGTGTGACTGCGGTAAGTGAACGCAGTCGCTGGTACATCAGTGGCTTGTCTATGGGAGGCTTTGGTGCCTTGTTATTAGGTTGTCAGTTTAGCCAGCGTTTTAGCGGCATAAGCGCCCACTCGTCCATCACTAACCCAAGTCAACTGTCGCAGTTTGTCGACTACCCATTGCACTGCTATCCACAATTAGAAAAAGCCGAACATTTACCACAATACTGGGCCGTAAAAGGAAACATTCCGCCGCTACGGTTTGACTGTGGTGCAGACGATCCATTATTGCTCGCTAACATCGAACTTCATCAAATATTGACTCAAGCAGGCGTCGACCATGAATTCGAGCAGTTAAGTGGTGGCCATGAATGGCCTTACTGGCATAAAAACGTCGAAAAATCGTTTCGATTCTTCGACGTCATTGAGCGTAAATATCAGGCGCTGTAATTGAAACTTAACTGAGACGACGCGCCTTAAAGCTGCGCCCTTTCATCTTTTGTTTATTAAGCAGATTAAGCGCCACGTTGCCACGTTGTCGTTTAACCGCTACATAGGCAGTAAAATCAAACACCTGAATTTTACCCACCTCATTACCTGCTATCTGTTTGCTGGCGGTAAGCGCACCTAAAATGTCACCGGGACGCAGCTTCTGCTTTTTACCCGCATCAATTTGCAAGCACACCCATTGCGCCTTACGCGCTTGGCTTTGTTCGCTTGAGAGGTTTGGCAAGGCTTGAGTTGGCAAAGTTCGACCGAGATAATCTTCTAAGCGTATGAGCTTACCCGCTTCGTTATCCGCCACTAAGGTTACAGCCAACCCTTGAGCGCCTGCGCGCCCAGTGCGACCAATTCGATGCACATGCACCTCGGGATCCCGAGTGACGTGGTAATTCACCACCAGCTCAACTTGGTCAATGTCCAAGCCGCGGGCAGCTACATCGGTTGCCACTAAAATGTTGACGCTTTTATTAGCAAAACGCACTAAGGTTTGGTCGCGCATGCGCTGGTCCAAATCGCCGTGCAACGCCATGGCGCTAAAACCTGCTTGAGCTAAGCTATCCGCAACCTCTTGCGTCTCGACTTTGGTGGTGCAAAACACCACACTCGACTCCACCGAATGCGCTAACAACACGCGCTGCAGCGCATCTAAGCGCTCCGATTTGTCCGCCAGCTGATAGAAACGCTGCTCAATGGTGTTGGATTCGTGCTGAGACGGCGCCTTAACGGTTACCGGTGAGCGCATAATGTGCTTAGCCATTTGGTTAATTTGCGCTGGAAACGTAGCGCTAAACAGCAAACTTTGG
This sequence comes from Paraferrimonas haliotis, assembly GCF_002282895.1. GTDB lineage: Bacteria > Pseudomonadota > Gammaproteobacteria > Enterobacterales > Shewanellaceae > Paraferrimonas > Paraferrimonas haliotis. The sequence continues at coordinate 177,322 of NZ_NRRB01000006.1, read as the reverse complement.
CGCTGTGGTGGGGTGTTATCGATAATGGTGGTTAACGCGTCTTCAAAGCCCATTTCAAGCATTCTATCCGCTTCATCCAGCACTAAGGTGTTTAAATAGCGAAAATGCAGCGTACCTTTACCAATATGATCTTCAATGCGCCCTGGCGTGCCCACCACTATGTGCGCGCCGTGCTCTAACGAAGCCCGTTGTGGCGCAAAGGGGACGCCACCGCACAGGGTTAGAATTTTAACGTTGGGAATGGCACGAGCTAGCAAGCGCAGTTGTTTCGCCACTTGATCCGCCAGTTCTCGGGTTGGGCAAAGCACCAAGCCTTGAATGCAAAATCGCTTAGGCTCAAGGTTTTGCAGTAAACCTAAACCAAAAGCCGCGGTCTTGCCTGAGCCGGTTTTCCCCTGAGCAATGACGTCTTTGCCCGCCACTATCTCCGGTAAGCTTAATGCTTGAATGGGAGTCATTTCTGCAAAGCCCAATGAGTCTAGATTGGCAAGCAGTTGCGGTTTTAGGGTTAGTCGAGAAAAAGCGGTGGCAGACACAGTCATCATCCAAAAGTATACAATTGGCCGCTAGTTTAGCAGAAAAGCCAGACGCAGACTGTTAACTGGGTAACTTAGTGTTAACTAAATTGCTTTTGCCGATAGGAAACCCCTTTAACCGCTATCAAGAGGTAAACCCCAAACAACAGCCACAATTGCAGCCACTCATAAAACACACTGTGCCAAGGCGCTGCCATTTGATTAAGCTTGACCATGCCCACAATACCTGGAGTTGCGGGAATTAACTGACTGAGCCAAACAATGGCTTGGGGAATCAATTCAAGGGGCCAAATAAGTCCACTGGCAAACAAAATGGGCATGGATATCAGCAGCACAATTTGGGTGGGCATATCCCGGCGCAAATACAAGCAACTAACGGCAATACCAAAGGCCGAACTGGCCAGTAAAAACGGCAGCATCATTAACATGACTTCATGCAAATGCCCTTGAACCGTAAGCCGATAATGATAATGGCAGTAACCCAGATAAAAACTGGCGAAAATAAGGTATAAGGTGAAAAAGGCCATGACCCGACTCAACACCAAGGTCAACGGTTTTTGGGTTTGCCAATAGCCTGCGTGACGCCACTGCCCTGCCCCTAAAATGCCAGAGCCAATCAACAGGGTTTGGTGCAACACCAACACCATCACCGCCGGCACGATGTACGACATATAACCTAAGCTGGGGTTAAACGCAGGCACACTATTAAGCTTAATCGCATTAACCGTAAGTTCTGCCTTTTTCGGGTTTTCGCCGCGAGCCAGCATGCCTAATACCTGCAAACGCTTGGCGGAATCTAAGTCCACTGTAATGAGCCCTTCGGCAATGGCCGAATAGACCAAGAAGAAATTGGCATCGCCGCCATAGGCCAAGGTACTGCCGTGAGCCAATAACAAGTTTCGGCGAAATCCTTCCGGGATCACCATCACACCATGGGCACGGCCATCCGCTATCCATTGCTCTGCCTCACTTAAACTGGCTGCTTGGCCTACGATTTCGACTTTAGGCGAGGCATCGGCGTGACGAATGATTTGTCGGCTGGCACTGCTGCTGTCGTTATCCACCACTACCACTGCTTGCTCGGTGGCCACTTCGTGCAAATAAGGCAAAGGGTACATAAAGGCATAAAAAACGATGCCGCCAAACAGGGTCACCAATATGGCTTTGTCCGCCAATATTGCTTGAAGCTCTTGCCGGTATAATTGCCAATAACTCATTGCATCACCTGCGCTGCTTTCTTGCGGCTCACCAAAATGGCGATGACCGCGAACAGAGCAAACACCCAATAAGAGCTCATGTCACTAATAATTGCCCCATAGTGTTGTTGATACACCAGCAAGCCTAAATGACTATCAATGTAGTGGCTCGATGGCATTAGTAAGCGCCAAAGCTGTGCCGCTAACGGCATGTCGTGAACCGGGAACGTGACCCCAAGGTAAGGGAATGCCGGCGCGAACAAGGCCGCCCCAAAACTCACCACCCGAGCGCTTTCTTGCAACAACCAAAAAATGGCCAGCACAATCAGCCAAATGGCGATGATCATCATCAATTGCAGCGGCAACAACGCTATCATAGAGCCCACCACGCTTTCGCCAAGCAAGGCGTAAACCAGCATCATGGTGGCACTAAATTGAAGAGTGAGCAGTGGCACGTAGAACAGGGTTTTAGCCCACAACGCCCGTGCCAACCCATGCTCTAGCCACTGTTTCATGGTGTTATGCCTAAGCTCGGAAGTTAAGCCATTCGCAAAAATCAGCATGGCAATAATTTGCGCAAGCGCCACCGTGATACCCGGCAACAAAAAGCGATCGTAGTCGTTATTGCGGTTATACAGCGCCGTCACTTGATGATGAATGGGGCTAACGTTAATGTGTGCCTGAGCTTTAGGGATGCCTTGTAGCAATTGCCGCGCCATGGACACTTGCTTTAGTCCGTCAGCTAATGTGGCTTGAATTTGACTCGACAACAGCTTACCCACCAGCAAAAATTGGCTGTTGTAACGAACATCAATAATGGGGCTTTTACCGGTGAGCAAGTCTTTACGCATGTTGTCAGGGTATATCACCAGCGCGTATACCTTGCCTTCACTCATGGCTAATTTGGCTTGCGTGATATCGCTAAAGGCTTGTGGCACGGTTACTGGATTCGCAACCAGATTACGGGTGAGCAAACGACTGATGTGGCTTTGGTCATGATCAATAACGGCAATGGGAAGATGGCGGGGAGTGGCTGCACTGAACAACCACCACAACATCAGCACCGATATCACCGGAATGTAGCTTAGCAGGGCTAACATCCAAGGATCGGCGCGAAATCGTTGCCATTCTCGTTTTATCAATCCACTCAACATGGTGTTACACCTAATGCCGCGTGCTTATGGCGTTAACAACACCGACATGCCAACTCTTAAGTCAGCAACGGCAGCAGTGGGTCGCATTTCCACCGAAAAGGTGCGCATGTCAAAGTCATTGCCGGTTTCCGTGGAGCGCCAAGTAGCAAAGTCGCCCATCACACTGATGTGGTTCACTACAAAGTCCGCTTCCCGCTTTAGCGCAGGAATATACAGTTTGAAACTTGTCCCTTTGGTAAACTCTGACAGCTTATCTTCTCGGATCTGAAAAATGGCCCAAGCGTCTTGCATGTCCACAAGGCTCACCACCGGAAAGCCTTGCGGCACAAGTTCACCCGGTTGCAACAACACGTCCGTTATCTCTCCAGCTATGGGGGAGCGCATTTGGCTGTCACTAAGAATGGAACTGACTTCCTTTAACGCACCTTCCGCCATCAACGCATTACCCGCTGCTGCCGCTTTGGTTTCCTCACGAGCGCCTTCTTGCGCCATTTCATACATGGAATAAGCGGCTTGCTCGGTATACTGAGCGGCTTGCCATTGGGTGTAGGCTTCATCGCGTTTTTGTCGCGCCACCACGCCTTCATCAAACAAGTTTTGCACCCGTTGATAAGTGGTATTAGCCAGCTCTGCGCCGGCTTTTGCTTTAAGCCATTGCTCTTTCGAGGCGTTAATTTCTTGCTGGCGAGCGCCTTTGTCGGCCTCGGCTAACATGGCTTTTGCTGCATCTCGCCCCCCTTGGGCTTGCTGCAGTTTTGCTCTTAACTCTGGGCTGTCAATGGAGAACAATAGGTCATCTGCTACAACGCTGTCGCCTTTGCGCACCATGACTTGTTCAACCCGCCCGGGCACCTTGGAAGAAATGTTGTATTCACGGGCTTCAATTTGCCCTTGCAAGGGCTGAACTTGTGGTTCAAACGCTTTCAATAAGCCCCAACCTAAAGCACCAATCACCACGATTGCGGCAACGCCGGCTACCACTTTATTCGCTGGCATTTACTTCCTCCTGAATGGGTTGAGCGAACTGTTGAGTTCGACCAATAAACTCGTCTATTTGCCCACTAATGGCCATTAATTTGGCATAAGTCTGTACGTAGCGATATTGCGCGCCGAGTTGCTGAACTTTAGCGCCGTTCAGTTTAAGCTCTGCGTCCACTCGCTCAACCGATGTCGACAAGCCTTGGCTAAAAGCCACTTGGCGTAAGCGCAAGTTCTCTTGTGCCAGTTCTATGGAGCTGTTAAGCGCTTCAATTTCTTCTCGTGCTTGGAGCAGTTGTCGATAATTTTGCTCCACCAACAGCACCAAATCTTGTTTGGTTTGTGCTTTGGTGTGCCGTGCTTGCAATAGCGCACTCGCGGCAGCTTTTACCTTGCCACCGTGGCCATCTCGAGCCAGTAGCGGAACTTTAACTCCTACGCCCACCATCCAGTCTGGTTCCATTTTGGCAAATAGGCTGTCGTCTTCGTATAAGGTGTAACGCCCATACAAAAAGACGGTGGGAAAGTAGCCGCCCTTCTCTAAATCAATCAGCGCTTGCGCTTGCGTTTCTTTGGCTTGCAAAAGTTTTAGGGCGGGATGGTCTTTAACAGTGATTTTATTAAGATGACTTAAACTGGGTTGGGTATCCAAAACAAACAGCGGCGATATGGGCGTTGGCTGACGCTCACTGAGCATACTGGCCAAGGCTATTTCCGCCATTTCGTGTTGACGCTCAGCGTTGCGTTTTTGCACCTTAGCGTTGTCCAACGCCACTTGCGCATTAAGCCGTTCCACCTTAGCAATTTGCCCTTGTTGCTCCAGCTTTTGAGCGTGCTCGACGTGTAAACTCAGCGACTGCACCAATTGCGCTTGGGTTTGGCTCATTTGCTCGGTTACCGACACCGCGTAATAGCGGTCTACCAGCTGGGTGAATAAGTCACGTGTAGTAAGTTCTGCTTGTTGCTGTTTTTCTGATACCTGTGCCGCTTTAATGCCCTGTGCAGCGGTAATCTTGCCGCCGGTGTAAATGGGCCATAACGCGTCTAAGCTGGCTCGAAACACATCTTGTTCGGTAAATGGCGTGACAAACAGAGACCCAGGGATGGCGCCAATGGCGTTACCAAGCCCTGGAGGCAGTGTGTTGGGGTCAATGGAAGCCAGTGGATTTAGGTCGCGCAAATCCAGCTCAATTGGCTTTTCTAAGTGGGTGTAGCTGCCGCTGATATCAAGAGATGGATAGCTCAATGAGTTACTCGATTCTTTAGATGCCTGAGCGCGTTTAACTTGCTGCTGCTCCGCCATCAGTTTAGGGCTGTTTTTGAGTAATTGTTGCCAAGAGGCTTCAAACGTAAGGGGTTTGGCGTGAAGAGAAGCACTGCAACCTATGCACAAGCTAAGCAATAGGCCCTTAACTACGTTAGCTCGTTGAGGTTTGTCCATAAAAATCCTCGAATACGCGCTGCAATAACAGCTCGCTCAATTAGGGTATTGACACTCACTTTACAGTAAAATCACATGTGTCTAAATAGCTTAGCGGTGTTTCGTGTTACTACTCTATTGATGCTCGCAAGGATACGTTGCTTGAGTTGCCTGATAAACCTGCTTTGAAAAAGAGGCGTTCGAGTGTCGACGGACAATTTTCTTGATAACTGAAATGACGGTTTCGCTATTCACGCGATCGCCAGGCAAGCAAAACTTAGCAAAATAAGTCGAGGGAGTACCGGCGTGATTTCGCCCAACCCGAGTCGAAAAAGCACGCTTACTGAAATCCGACGTAAAGCCTTTGTTTTCTTCAATCCCTTTAAGGGTTGCGTAATCGGTTAACACAGCCCCTTCTAGAAAGCCGCGCACGTATTGGTAACAGACGTTATTAGCGGTTAGGTTGGGTTTGCGACACTCGTATGCGAAGTCGGCGTCCGCTCGCACCTCAGGCGCAGCCGCGAAATAGCCAATGATCACCAACAAGGTAACTTTTAAATAATCCATCTTGTTCTCCATTTAATAATAATGATCGCTGGTAACAAGTCATTTTATGCCAATTTAGGATTAGCTAAATCTCACTTTATAGTAACCCTTGATAACTTGCCATACTCAAACGGCGTTAAGTCGTTTCAAGTTGTTACATCGGCATACGGTAATTGAATTCAAGGTACGCAGTGCGCCCACGTCCGGGAAAATAACGGTCGCCGGAAAAATTGCTGTAATCGGCGCGCTCGGCGTAACGTGTATCAAGCAAATTATCCACTTTAGCGCTTATTATAAACGCCTCGGTCATTTGCCATTGCCCTCTCAGATTAACCAATTGATGGCCATCGTATTGGTGCATATTAGCGGCATCTGTGTAGTACTCATCCACATACAGCCACTCGGCGGTGGCGTTAAGGGCTTCAGTTAGTTGCCAACGCAGCTGGCTGGAGCCGTTAAACGCTGGCGCACTATCTACGCGATTGCCCTTTACATCACCCAACTGAGGCACGTCACCGTAGCGATGAATGGCGTAACTGCCGTTAAATTGCCATTGCCAATGGTTGCTAAGTTGGGCCACCAGCTTGGCTTCAATGCCTTTGTGGTTGGTAGTGCCGCCGGTAACGGTGAAGAAATCACTGTCTCTAAGAATTAAGTTGTCGCGCTTCATCCAGTAGGCGGCCGCTTGCCAGCGCCATGCATTGTGGTTGCCACGCCAACCCAGTTCAGCGCTGTCCAGAGTTTCGTTAGACAAATCGGTTTTGTTTTGGGCGCGCTGAAGGCGATAGAGCTCGGTGGCTTGCGGCGCTCGATGGCCGCGGCTTACGTTGCTAAACAGCTGATGGTTTGGGGTGAGCTGGTAAATAAGTCCTGCCTTTGGCGAAAACGCGCTAAAGCTGTCGCGACTAGACTCGGGACGATTATAGCGACAACCGCCAAAGCCGCAGGGCATGCCCTGCTCATCCACGCGACCGGAATTCATTTGGTTTTGATAGTCGTAGTGCTGATAGTCCACACGAGCGGCTAGAGTCATGGTTAACTGTTCAGTGAGAGGGACTGTGACTTGGGCAAACGGCGAGACAAGGGTTGCATCGACCTTGTAGTCATAGTGCTTGCCGACGGGAATGGTGGCTTCTAAGAAGTCGCTGCCTTGAGTAGGCTTTTCTTGAAACTGCAGCAAAGAGCCTTGGGTGTATTCGAGATCCACACCCGCTTCTAACCAGTGCCACAACCACGAGGTTTGCACACCCAAACTGGTGTGATGGTTTTCTTCCACCGGAGTGCCGGGCAAGAAGTGCTGTAAAAACTCCATATCTACGTAGCGAGCATATGGGGTTATTTGCCAGCGAAGGTCGTCGTTACCGCCATCGATGCGACTGCTAAAGCGAATGGAATGCGCTTTGCGATACGCTTCTGGTGCCGGGTTAGTTTTCGAGAGTTCTTTATCTTTATAGCTATCTTTACCCACTAGGTACGCTGCGGTTTGTTGATCAAGCCGACTGACGTTAAGTGTTGAGATGACTCGGAAGCTATCCAGCGTAATCCCATGCTTTAACAGCAGTTTTTGCTGGTTGTAGCCGGAGCTGTCACGGTAGCCGTCATCATGGCTGATACTGGCGGCCGCGATAATGTCGTGCTCACCTGTTTGACCATCGTATAGGCCAGTGAGTTGATGATAAGCGTTGTCGCTCAGCGTTACCGATAGCTGCGAGCCACGCTCGGCGAAGTCTGGAGTGAGCACATTTACGACACCGGTGAGCGCATTGGAGCCGTAGATGGTGCTCCAAGGGCCCGACAGCACCTCAATGCTGGCGCCAAGCTCGATAGGCGCTTCAAACAGCTCGTTGATGTTGCAAAAACCCGCCGCTCTTAGCGGGATCCCGTCAACCGCGCTTAACACCGAGCCACAGGCGCCGGGGCCGGTTTGTACCGGACTTCTTAAGCCCGGCAAATACTCCACCCCATCGCCGCGAGCAAAGGTAGCGCCCGCCACCTGCACCAGCGCTTGCTGGATATGCTGCGGATTCAGCGCCGCCAAGCTGTCAGCGTCTAGCTGCTGCGCCGAGCCCGGTAGCTCAGTTAGCGGCGTTTGGTAGCGGTTAGCGCTGACCACCACCACCTCATCAATATCATCATTTTCCAGCGGCTCAGCGAAGCCCCCAAAAGACGCCACCGAAGCTAGCAATAAGTACTTCATAGTTTTGTTATTTTTATCGTTATTTGGGCGGTTATCTTTACACAGCAAAGCGCCAAAAAAAAGCGTAGGGGACGTACCCTATAGCGGTTTTACTGGGGTTTGCAGCGCGACAACACCCAAGCGCCAGCAATCGCCGACACCAATGATCCAGCCACTACGCCAATTTTTACGCTCACCAGGTAATCAAGCCCCTGCTCTGCAAATGCCAGCGAGCCTATAAACAAGCTCATGGTAAAGCCGATACCGCACAGCAAGCTCACGCCATATAACTGCAACCAAGTTGCCTGCGCCGGCAATCGCGCCAACCCAGCTTTCACCACCAAGAAGCAGCAACCAAATATGCCCACCTGCTTGCCAATGAACAAGCCACAGGCGATACCTATGGTTATGGGGTTTAAAAAGCTTTCCGCCGTCGCATCCATCAAGCGCACGCCAGCATTGGCAAACGCAAACACTGGCAACACCAAGAAAGTCACCCATGGCGTTAAGGCATGCTCTAAATGCTCCAGCATGCGCTCTCCTGCAGCATTGCGTACGTTAAGAGGCACAAACCACGCCAACGCAAAACCCGCAAGCGTTGCATGCACGCCGGACTTAAGCACCGCTGCCCACACCACAACGCCCACCAAAATATAGGCCGCTTGGCTATTCACACGAAGTCGGTTCAGAGTACTTACGATAAACAAACCGGCAACGGCAATCACCAGCGATAATGCCGATAAGTCTTGGGAATAAAACAGCGCAATAATGACAATGGCACCAATGTCATCGAATATAGCAACGCTGAGTAAAAACAGTTTCAACGAGGTTGGCAGTGATTTGCCAAACAATACGAAGATCCCCACCGCAAAGGCAATATCCGTTGCAGACGGAATGGCCCAGCCGTTAATCGCAACGGAGTCACCCGCGTTAAACCAAGCATAAACTAAGGCAGGCACTGCAATACCGGCAATCGCTGCTACCGCCGGCAGCATAACCTGATCCACCGACGACAAATGCCCTTCGCGAAGCTCGCGTTTAATTTCTAAGCCCACCAGAAAGAAGAAAATCGCCATCAAGCCGTCGTTGATCCAAAGCAGCAACGGCTTAGCGATTTCAAAGTCCGCAATTTGAACTTTAACTGGAATATTCAGGAAGGACTGATAGAGCTCCGACAACGGAGAGTTCGCCAGCACCATCGCCAACGCGGCAGAAAACACCAATATGATGCCACCCGCTGCATCATGCTTGAAAAAGCTGACAATTTTCTGCACAAAAACCTACCTATAAATTGATTGTTATTCATTCAATCTATACTTTTATGCAGAATATTGTCGTTTTGATCAAGTAAATGTTTTTCTTACAACCCCATTAGAGCCGTCCACTTCAATCAAGTCGCCGTCTTTAATGATGCTGGTTGCCTTTTAATTTGTACCCAATAAACATCAAAACCGAAAATCATCCGCCGACAAGGCAATACCCACCTTGGCAAAATAATCGATGCCGTCTTTGATCATTTGCTCGCGAATGCTCTCCAAATCACCTTTATTCAGCTTACTCCACAAAACCGGATCCACCGATGTAATGGCAAGCTCGCTCGATTGATAAAAGAAGCGCTTACGCTCAAATTTCTCAAACGGGTTTTTAGCGATGCTGTTTTTAATGTATTTGATGTCTTGCAGAGTAGCTAAGTTATTCAATGGGCTGGCATCTTTTTCACACTTACTATGACGTTCGTGCAATTTTAGATAGAAGTTTTGATAGATAGACGCTAAATCATCGCTGTTCGCTTCGCCGTTTTGTTGATGGCACTTTAAAAAGGCGAGCAAGAAAATGATCTTAAACGAAAAGGTGTAATCGCGTTTTTCAAGAAACTCAAAGAAGTCTTGCTTGCGAGTTTCTTCGGTTCTGGGCTTAATGTTTTTCTTGGCTTTGATCGATTGCACGTTCTCATCTGAAAAGTAATGCAGCTGACTGCGACCAAAGGGTACTGAACGCGTAGGCGTGATGTCGCCTTTTTTCAACCAAGCGGTAATGGTGCCAGTGGACACAAAGCACTCGCGAGCAACTTGCTCTGTACTGAGCAAATCACCAAATTCCTTTTCAAAGTTAAACAGATTAATTTGCTCAAGGCGTCTCACTTGTTCATACAATCCATCCAGCACGGTCACTTCGGTTTGTGGAACCGGATTATCGTAACTGCCTAAATCAGCAAATGGGGTGTAGTGCGGAATCCCAAACAGCGCATTGATGTTCCAAGGTTGCAGCAGTGCCCCTGCGTAGTTGTCTATGATATCAATAACATAAAGCGCTTCTTTGTTTTCGGCGAGACGGGTGCCTCGACCAAGCTGCTGCACATACAAGGCTTTTGACATGGTGGGCCTGGCCATAACCACAACGCTTGTTTGCGGTGCATCCCAGCCTTCACTGAGCAGTTGGCAAGCACACAAAAATTGCACCTTACCCGCGAAATACTCATCAATACCGGAGCTGTCTTTGCCGTGAACCGACTTCGCGCTAATGCCCACTGCTTGCAGCGCTTTGGCCATGCGCTGGGTGTGTTTAACGTCAACGCAAAATACGATGCCTTGCTTGGCCAGCTTTGTTGGGTCATCACTGGAGAAGTATTTTGCCAGTAAGTCGGCAATTAGACTGTCTCGCGATGGGATCTGTACGGTTTTATTGAGATCCGATTTCACGAACTCTTTGCCATTAAAGCGCACTTTAGAAAAATCGATATTCGACTCTAGACGAAAGACACGAATGGGTGGCGCTAAACCACGCTTTACCGCCTCTTCTAAGGTTAATTCAGCGGTAAAGTTACCAAAAATACTTTCCAGCTTTTTCGGTGACAACAGCTCGGTTGTTGCGGTTAACCCCAACAAGGTTTTAGGGGTAAAATGCTCGAGCACTCGACTTAACCCGTGAGCCACCGCATGATGAGCCTCATCAATTAATAGGTAGTCAAACTGGGTCGAAGGGAATTGCTGATAATGACGCACAATGGCGGCATTGGTGGTCACAATCAAATCGGCGCACTGATCATCTAATGCTTCAGAAACCTTAACACACGGTAACTGAGCTTTCACTCGCTTAACTAGCTGTTCCCGTAAGTTAATAGTTGGCACAACAGCTAAGGCCTTATAACAATTACCCTGCTGCAACTGCAATCGATAGTCCTCTATAAATACTTCTGTTTTGCCGGTTCCAGTAGGCAATTCGATTAAAAAGGCTGTTTGTCCAAGTTTTCGTTTTTTGGCGATGGATTCCACCGCCTGTTGCTGATGCTCATAAAGCTGAAAGTCCACCTTTCTTTTGCCTTTAAAATAAGGTGTTGCCTTAAAGTCATTGGGTTCCCCAAAGAACTGCAGCAGTTGGTCTTTAAACTTAAAGTCATCACGCATGCCTCTATCAGACCAGCGATACACAGGAGTGCCATCATAAATCAAAGAGTTTTGCTTGGTGAGCTGTGATAAATATCGCTCGCGAGTAATGGCAATGGGGTGATGATAACGCTCGCCGTTTAACTCAATGGCGACATTGCTGGTTTGCCGGTGCAGCATAAAATCAACGTAACGAAGATGACCGTCCACATCCACATACTTTTCTTCCGGATGCAGAGCATGTAACGACTTAGAACTGAAAACCTCTTCAAAGGTGCGGGAAAAATTAAACTCCGGTGGCGTCGGCTCAAGATGCTTTTCGGTCCGATTCCCTCCGTAGATTCGAATTTGAATATCTTCGATTTTTGGTGGGTTTAGAATGAATTTATCGATTTGCTGCAGAAACTCATACCTTGTTCGAGCAATAAAACGATACACCCCTTGATAGCGAAACATGAGCTCGTTTTGGTAACTGGTATAAGCCACATAAGGAAAGTCACTCAGCTCAAAGTTTATATCGACCAAGACCGGTTTATTGTTGCTATGGGTATACAAATACCCCATAGGGTTGCTGTCAACGCGCTGATAATGGATCTCGGCCATCACCGCATCAATGTCTGTAACCGTTAGCACTGCTTTATCCTTTAGTCAGTATGGCATTGAGCCAGTTCTCTTGTTCTCGCCCTGGTCTAACGTCGGTTGTTACCCAAGTTTTTGAGATTGTTAACCCGCAGTCCGCTTGCTTTAATAGCGCTGCAAGTGAGACTTCATCGAGGTTAGTAAATCGCCTACCGTTTCGCGACACTTCATCATCGCCGTATTTAAACGAGCAATAGAAAACAGCGTCTGGTTTTAAGAATTGGCTTAAATGGGTGAAGGTTGCCGAGAGTTCCGCTTTAGCAACATGAAGCAGCGAGGCGCAGGCCCAAATGCCGTCCAACGATGCAAGCAGGGTTTGAAAATCTAAAAAGCGTGCCTTTACAACCCTTAAGCCTGTCCGATTTTGCGCAAGCGTTACCAGCGCTTCACTGGCATCAAAAGCTAGCACCTGAAAGCCTTGTTGAGCGAAGTAGCGCGCATCGCGACCCGAGCCACAACCGGCATCCACCAAGGTTGCGCCGACTGCGAGTCTGGATACAAACTCCTGATAAATGGAACGCATATCCACATCAACCGTGGAGTCGAAGAAGTCTTGTGCATTCGCGTCGTAATAATCGATGCTTGTGGTCATGGGGGGTATTAAAGCCAGTTCGCAGGTTACATGAGATACGATTCTACAAAACGGGGAGCGCGAAGGCTATGGTGGTTGTTGCTTGGCTCGCAAACAATGATTAGCCCTTTACTGGCTTACCTCGTTGTATGCCATATTTCTAAGTGCTCTGCAGGTCACACAATTAAGACCCAGGGTTCATCATAACGCTCCAATTGAACTCAGAAAATCATCGATATTTTATACACGACAAAATCTTCACAACCGATTTGATACTTTGCAATCATTATGATTTTTAAAGGCAATTCGACATGAGAACCTTTGTTTTGTTATTAACCTTGACGTTAGGTGGCTGTACTCAAAGTCATCTAGATATATACCCCGACTTGGAAGATGAGTCATTGATGACCCACAAGCTAACGGTTGCACAAATGCGCACAGATGTTGATGCACTGTTAGTTGGTGCTATTCAGCGTCATCCTAATATTGAAGAATATGCTGATCTCGATACGTTGCGAAACTATGCCAATGAGCTGAAAGCCAGTATAAATGCGCCGATGACACGCGTAGAGTTCTATCGCGTTGTAGGTAAACTAACTCCATATTTTCAAGACGGGCATGCCCTTTTAATTTGGCCATATCAAGAACTCAATAAAGCGCTTGCTGCAGGTAGTAAGACCTTTCCATTTGAAGTTAAAAGGACTAAAACTGGAAGCTTGGAGCTGAGAAATGCCTACAGAACAGGCGATACCGTGATACCACAGTTTTCTGAGATTAAATCTATAAATGGGATTCCTACTAGTGTCATTCTCGAAAACTTAGTTCAGTACTCTTCTGGTGAAACTAGATTATTACGCGAGCATAGTGCTGTAATACGTTTTGATACCGCATTGTGGGCCGTTTATGGTTTCTTAGATGAATTCACCGTCGAGTTCTCATCAGATAAAGAACTGAAGAAAGTTACTATTAATCGTCAAAGTAACTGGCCCGAAGTCGATGATACCGCACAAGAATTCGTTCCAAGCCATTTTGAAGAACCGTATTACTACAGACAGCTTTCAAATGATGTTGGTTTCATCTATTTAGCTCATTTTGATATTGAACCTGATGAATTTAAGAGGTTTATAGATGCCACTTTTTCAACAATTCGTAAGCAAAGCATCAAACACTTAATCATTGATGTACGTGACAACTCAGGCGGGAATACAGATACGGTAATCTATCTTTCTCGGCACTTAGCCGATAAACCTTTCAGGGTTATTTCTAAACTCAAAGAAAAGCTCAACAAGGACAACCGAGGCTGGTTCAATTACAAAGGTGATGAGGGAGAAATACTAACGTCAGATTGGGATGATTGGGAAAAACCCATTGCAGAAAATAGACGCTTTAAAGGTGATACCTATTTACTAATAGGTCCAGTGACATATTCCGCTTCAATCGTGCTGGCAACAACTCTTAAAGATAACGGTTTTGCAACCTTAGTAGGTGAGACGACTGGTGGATTTACCAATCAGTCAGCTCAGGGAAACTTGTTTAATTTACCTCACTCTCAACTTCGCGCTTACATCGCAACACGTATGTTAGTTAGACCAAATGGAGACTTGACTCGTCAAGGTGTTATTCCACACTATAATGTCAATGAATTTGACTATAGTTCGCTAGGCCAATCCATAGTGGATGACTCGTATCAATTTACTTTGGGAAAACACAATGACAAGTCACTGCATTTAATCAGATTACTTTTAAATGAGAATTATCAAGAGACTGTTCGCAACTAGGTAGGCATCAATGAGTCAGCAACACAGCTCGGTATTAATAGTCGAAGATACGCATGACATAGCAATCCAACTCTGTAACTTTTTAGAAAGTAAAGGGTTCGTTGTTGACTATGCTGAAACTGGCGCGCGAGCAATAACACTAGCTTGCTCAAATCATTATGATGTAATAATTCTTGATTTAATGTTACCTGACATAGATGGCATTCAGGTTTGTGAAGCTATTAAGAAATCATGTGATACCGTTCCTCCTGTCCTCATGCTTACCGCGCGCGATAGCATCGAACATAAGGTGGCAGGGTTTGGTGTCGGAGCCGATGACTATTTAACTAAGCCTTTTGTGTTGGAAGAAGTATATTTGCGGTGTATTGCATTAACTAGACGACATCGTTTGCACCAATCTAAGATACTTGAAGTAGGCGATTTGAAAATCGATATCAGCACGAACCAAGTTTCACGAGCAGGGGAATCGATCAAGTTATCAAGTAAAGATTTTCAGATATTAAGCTTGCTTGCAGAAGCATTCCCCAACGCGTTAAGTAAACGTCACATTGTAGAAAAGATCTGGGGAGAAGATTCGCCTGAAACCGATGCGGTTAGAAGCCATATGTATACATTGCGAAATGCGGTAGATAAGCCGTTTGCTTTTTCTATGATTAAGACAGTTCATGGAATTGGTTTCCGGTTAGTGTCTCAAGACTAAAGAGGTATTATTCAGACTATATGCACAGCCCCCAAACTCACATATCTTCATCTATCACTAAACTGGTCTTTGGATTAACACTAACGTTAGCTCTGCTTTATAGCCTGTTTGTTTTGGGGTATTCATGGCTTATAGAGGACAATATCTTCAACCGCTTAGTAGCTCAGCAAGTCAGTTTAATCGAACAAGAGTATCGCGATAGTGGAAAAATAGGTGCACCACAAGGTCGAATGTATAACCTACACAAGGGATGGAACGAGGTACCATCTGAAATCAAAGAAACCCATCAAAAAGAGCCAAATCGTGTTGAATTCAATTTATCTAACGGCAAGACCTTTCACTTAGCTAAATTCTATCTCGGCAATGAAGAATACGTTCTCTTAGCTGATGTCGCTGGTTTTGAAGTTAGCCGTGATTACCTCACCACAGTTGTTACTTGGTTAGGTCTTTTTAGTTTGTTTACGTGTTCAATTATCGCCTTACTTGCTTGGAAAATGGGGCGAAATATTTCCATGCCAATTGAACATCTAGCCGATGCTGTGCGAAAAGTGGACTCAGGCGATTTAACCGCACTAAAAGAACTCGCGAAACACATGCCTAATAATGAAGTATCCACTTTGGCTCAGGCTATTACCAAAAGCTTAACCGAGTTAAATGATGCGCTTTCTAGAGAAGTTCACTTTACTAAAGACATTAGTCACGAGATTAGAACGCCAATCAGTGTGTTGCAAAATGTACTGAGCCAAACACAACTTACTAATGAAACCATAGAGCGACAAGAAAACTTGTCAATATCACTTAATACGCAGTCTGTGAAGCAGATGAAAAATGCCACCGAAGCGCTATCACAGACGACTCATGTATTGCTTGCATTAGCTAGAAACGAATCATCGTTCACTGAATGTTTGTCTTTAAACCGGCTTTTAGAAAACTGTGTATTAAACCATTTTGGACTCAACCACACGGCTAATGGTCAACTGCTCGACTTAAATATCAATATGCCGAGTAAGGATGTCACGATATCGGCAAACAGAAATCTGCTAGAGATTTTAGTCAACAATCTACTGTCGAATGTAGTTACTCATGCGAGTGGACCGCATGTAGAAATCATACTCAATGAAAGCAGTTTGCGATTCACCAATGAGTTTAAACGACCTCTTCCTGAGAACTTTGAAGCTAGTGGGGTTAGAGGTTTAGGTAGCCAAGGCATTGGCCAAGGGCTAAGTTTAATTGAACGAATTTGTGATACATGCCAATGGCAATTCTTGGTCAATACAAACCACAAACAAGGGTTATTTTCAGTAGAAGTTGTATTCATCAATAAATAATTCATCTCTTCACAAAAACACGACAGTCTCATCAATAAAATATGTCTCATGCCTAGCAAACAAGGTGCCCAATTTTAGGAGACATATTATGAAAAGATTACTAAGCCTTTTATTCTTCTGTGTGTTAACGGCCTCAGGTGCTACACATGCATCAAATACAGAAACCAAAAAAGTTGCGATGCTTATTTCAGGTCATGGAAAAATTGATCCTGCGCTGTCTTACGATTTAGAAGAGCTCGTTCAGAGTTATCTAGTTTTTCATAAAAATGGAGTAGAGATAGATATAGTCAGTCCTCAAGGCGGCGCTGTTTTAGTTAAAAACAACAAAGATGATTTGGCATACATCAAACTGTTTAAGCAGCAGACAAAAGGGATGAAGCAACTTGCAAATACATTGTCTTCAGTACAAGCGAGCCAAAACACCTATGATGCGGTATTTGTCGTAGGTGGAGATGGCGCTGTCTTTGATTTGCCATTTGAAAAGCATACTCAAAGGTGGTTGACGTCATTTGCACAAGCCGACAGGCCAATTGCGGCTGTGTGTCATGGACCGGCTGCACTGTTAGACATAAAGCTAGGTGATGGAAGTTTTTATGTAGCTGGTAAACGCGTAAACAGTTTTACCTCTGTTGAAGACTACGCATTCAAGAAAGAAAACGTAGAAAAGTACCCGATAATTATTCAAACAGAATTGGAAAAGCGTGGTGCACATTTTGTCGCTAATAGTCCAATGCTTCCATTTGTTACACGTGATGGAAACTTGATTACAGCACAGAACCCAATGTCAGTAGCTAAAGCTGCAGAAGCGCTACTAATCCAAATAGGAGTGACGCCAGCTGAGCGTGCTCTATTTAAAGATGAAGCCACAATGGAGTTGATATCAAAAGCACGCTATATGGGGGTTTCGTATATCGACCTAGCGATGGTTAAAAATCCGGAGCGGTATAATAAGATGTATTTAGCTCTTTATGGCATCTATGCATACAAGTTAGCGAACACAGAGGAAGATAAAGCACGAGAACTGCGATTAATGGAAAAAATTGGAGAACATTTTAAGCATCCAAAGTACTCACTTCATCTCATTAGTACATATTTGGATAGAGGCGAAAACAGCATGGCAGAGTTTCACTATCAAGCCGCGAAAAAACAATTTTCAGACTTTAAATTACCCGAAGCTTTGGAAGCAAAGTGGACAGGTGAATAGTCTAACTAGGCTTCAGAGTGACAACGAAAATGTTAATGTGTTCCGAACACGAACCGAGAAAAGTCTGGTTGCAATCAATGCACACCTTTAATAGACATGGAGCTGCAGTTTTGTTTAAAGATATTCTATTCACCAGACAATCTAGCTATTTTCCTGTATACTTCGCGCCCACAAACCCGTTACCACCCAGCTCCAGATATCTAGGTGCACTATGACCGTAAATCACTTTGATCCCAAGCAAACAACCACCATGAATGCGCCGCAAAAAGCCATTGATGAGCAAGCTCAATTGGTGGCGGATGCATCGACCCAATTGACTGATAAGCCTAAGGGTAATCGCATTGGTTTTGTGTCGCTAGGCTGCCCAAAGAACCTTGTTGATAGTGAGCGCATACTTACCCAGCTTCGCATTGAAGGCTACGATGTGGTTAATACCTTTGAGGGTGCTGACTTGGTGATTGTGAACACCTGCGGTTTTATTGACTCAGCGGTGCAGGAATCACTGGATACCATTGGCGAAGCCTTGGCGGAAAACGGCAAGGTGCTGGTGACCGGTTGTTTGGGCGCCAAAGAAGATGAAATTCGCGAAGTGCATCCAAGCGTGCTGGGCATTACCGGTCCTCACGCCTATGAAATGGTGCTTGAGCAGGTTCATGAGTTGCTGCCTAAACCACAACACAACCCGCTTGAGTCTTTGATTCCGGATCACGGTGTAAAGTTGACTCCGCGTCATTATGCCTATCTTAAGATTTCTGAAGGCTGCAATAACCGCTGCACTTTTTGCATTATCCCTGCCCTGCGCGGTGATTTAGACAGCCGCCCTATTGGCGATGTGCTGGATGAGGCCAAACGCTTAGTAAATGCCGGCGTTAAAGAGCTATTGGTTATTAGCCAAGACACCTCAGCTTATGGCGTGGATACCAAGCACCGCACCGGCTTTTGGAATGGCATGCCGGTAAAAACCCGCATGACCGAGCTTTGCCATGAGCTGGCGAAACTGGGCGCTTGGGTTCGCTTGCACTACGTATACCCCTACCCGCACGTGGATGAAATTATTCCATTAATGGCGCAAGGCAAAATCTTGCCCTACTTGGATATTCCGTTTCAGCACGCCAGCCCTAAAGTGCTAAAAGCAATGAAGCGTCCGGGCAAGGCCGAGCGCACCTTAGAGCAAATCAAGAAGTGGCGCGAGATGTGCCCTGATTTGGTGATTCGTTCTACCTTTATTGTTGGTTTTCCTGGTGAAACCGAAGAAGACTTCCAGCTGTTACTCGACTGGCTCGAAGAAGCGCAAATCGATCGCATTGGCGCCTTTAAATATAGCCCTGTCGACGGCGCTGTGGCCAATGACTTAGCCGAACTCACCCCCGACGACGTTATGGAAGATCGCTATCAGCGCTTTATGGAAGTCGCTGCTCGCATCAGCAGCGAACGCCTGCAAGCTCGCGTTGGTACGGAAATGCGAGTGATTGTCGACGAAATTAACGACGAAGGCGCGGTTGCCCGTGGTTACGCCGATGCCCCCGAGGTGGATGGCAAGGTGATCCTAGGCGGTGAGTTTGACTTGGAAGTGGGGCAAATGGTGTGGGCCAGCATCGAGTTCGCCAACGACTATGACCTATTCGGCACCGTTGTTCGTGACGAGAATGGAGCGATCGAGGAGCTTGGCTAGCGCTGGGGTCTATAGTCCTAACCCAAAGTTATTTCAGATACCTCTAAATTAGTAATTGATCTAATACGCGCATCTCTTGTAATCTGTTTTGCAACAAAACAATAACAAGTTATACCTTCACATTTTACAAGGATGCGTTCATGAAAAAGTCCCTGCTCAGCCTTGCGCTGATCCCGCTCATCTATGCTTGTGGTTCCGATTCATCAGACGACCCCCAAGTCACACCGCCTGTAACACCGCCACCAACGGAAGAGCCGTTAGAAAGCGGCGTATTGCTTGATAGTGCAGTCATTAATATCGGCTATACCCGCACCACCGAAGGCGGCGAAACCATTAGCGGCGTTACCGATGACGATGGCACGTTCGAATATGAAGTGGGAGATAGCATCGTCTTTACCATTGGCGCGGTTAGTTTTCCGTCGGTAACCCCCGCTGCCATTCTCACCCCTTTAGAGATTTTCGCTGCTGAGTCGGCGCTAGACCCTGCGGTACTCAACGCCATTCGTTTGTTGCAAACCTTAGATCAAGACGGCGACCCAAGCAACGGCATTACCATCACGGATACCGCTAAAGAGTCCGCCACCAGCGCCATCGACTTTACCCAGTCCGTTGAAGATTTTGAAAACTCAGCCGAGGTTATTGCGCTAATTAGCAGCGGTGGCCAAGATGAGGCCACTGTAGAGCTGGTTTCTGGCGGAGATGCTTTGGCTCACTTCAACCAAACGCTACAGCAAAACGAACTGTCCGATGTTGCCTTTGAGGCTGACTTTATCAACGACAAGCGCTTTGCTGTTTGGGGGTTTGAACACCCTATTGCCAGCATCTTGTTATCAAGTGATGGCAGTGGTGAGGCACAATACGCGCCTACCGAATCGAATAACTATGCCCTAGACCAAACCATGATGGTTAGCTGGCAAGTCGATGAAAGCGGTCGCTTGAGCTTAGATTTTGGTAGTGATGATAGCGCCAGCAATTGGTTGATTACCCCGATAGAATTTAGCGACGACTCCGATGCCGTTGAAATTGCATTAGAAGCTTCTGGCGCTAGTGACGAGGATGACTTTTCTGAGGTGGCGCAGTTACTGGTTCCGGCCATCGATATTAGCGGCCAATGGCAAGTATCTCGCATGCTGAGCGTTTGTCCTGAGATGATGGTAGACACCGCCACTGTGGGCGTTCGCTACGACGAAAACAGTGGCTACCAAGCTGACGTCGATTATCAGGATAAATTCATGTTGGCGATCGACGATAATCAAGCTATTAGCTGCCAATCGGTGATGAATGACATGGCCAATGACGCGCTAATGTTTGAGGAGCCGATGATGCTGAGTCTTGCTGATCTTAATCAGCATCTTGGCGATGATAGCAGCCGATTTGTGCAAACGGTTGACGCCGATACTTTCATTATTTTTGGTAGCGGTTTCGACCCACTGCAAAATGCCTACAGCTACAGCGAATATTGGACTCGCACCGCAACTGAAGCGCCAGCTCCTGAGCCAGAGCCAATCGAGCTACAAGGTACTTGGTATCAAAAAGACGGCAGCGACTCGATATCTATCATCACTTTTGTTGACGATGAGGTGTATCTGCAAGCCGATTTTGATCCGCAAGGTCACCAAGGCATGGAGTGGGGACTGTTTGCCCTAAGCGGTGCTAATGAACTGTATCAAACCAGTGATTTCTACGACGACAACGACAGTGCCGGTTTAAGCGATGCTGGCGTTTGTGGCGAGCAATCCGGTGGTGACGTTGTTGTTGTGGAAAGTACCGCTAACAATGAGTTAAGCCTAAGCGTTACCGCATTTGAGCAATGCGCCGATGAGCAAGCTGAAAGCGATTCTGTCGTATTTATGAAACTTGCAGGCAGTGATTCATTAGTGGGTACATGGGTGTATGACTCAGGTGAAAACCTCAATAGCGTCGAGAGCTTTGTACTGGCTTTCACTTTCTTTGATGATGGCAACTACGTCCACTACGAAGTAAACCCAGAAGGCGAAGGTGGCGCGGGTATGGAGTTTGGTCAATACTCAGTCGACTCAGAAACCTCAGAGCTTCTGGTTTCTGCTGTTAACGATCTCAATGGCGACATTGGCTTGAATCCAGAAAGCGATGCCCTAATTACGGTACAAGAGGTCACCGCAACGCGCTTAACCTTAGAAGTGACTGAAGATGGCGCCACTGAGCAGCTGTTCTTTAATCGCGTGAACTAGTGAGCTGAGCTCGTGGATTGAGCTCGTTGGCTGAGCTCGCTGCATAAGTTAATTGCTATAACCAACAAAGCTGATGAACCGCGTTGCTGCGATCATCAGCTTTCTTTTATCACCCAGCCAATCACCCCTTCCGCCAATCGCTTAAGCCCATACAAAAACAGCAAGGGCAGCAAAATGGTTTGCAAAATAAACAAGGTGATCATATCTAAGATGCTGTTCATGGCTTGGTCAATGTTATCAACCGCTTGCTGAATTTTTTGATTAGGGCCATTCACCGATGACTTGGCCGCTTGCCAAGCACTTTGCACCGATTCTAACACGCTGGCGTTGTTGTTAGTTACCGCGTTATTGGATTGCAGTTGCGTGCTGGATTTTTGGGTCGACGCAGCCTGCTCGATGCCAATGCTGGCTTGCTGTTTAATGTCGGTCAAAAAGTAATGCTCCACCGAGGAGTTGAGCAAGGCCATCGCTGCAAGGGAAAAACGGAAAATCGTGAGTAAGGCAAAGGTGCCTATGGCTTGACGTCGATAGCGTGCGGCTTTGGCCCACCACAGGCTTGTTAAGCAAAAGCCCGCTGCGGCAAACAACAGCACATTAAATAAATTAGAGCTGATGATGACTAAGCCGAGTTTTTGGATCCCAAGTGACGCCAGCGCCATCATGGTTATCCAAGAGAAACGTTCGATGAGATCATTAAGTGGGTCCAGCATTTCGCCGGGAGAAAACGACGCCACGCCAACCGACAGCTCGACGCTTTGCAGTGACGAGATTCCGGCATTCAGTATGCGAGCTGCGGCATAGGTGGCTCCGGCGTTAACCAGAGCTTCATCGGTGTAGTCTTTGGCGGCGCTGTCGAAACTGCGCAACTGGGCAACCGCTATGGTTGCGATGAGTGCTAAGGTGAGTAGCACTTGGGTGATTATCCGCTCTCTAGCCATCAGTGTGGTTTCCTTGCTCCATTGCTAATGGCTAGATTACCGGATTTTTGAGTTACCCTCAGCTAATTTACGCTTTGATGTCGTCGGTTGTGGGCTGTGCCTTTTCCGCAGCCGCTAGCATTTTCTTCACCACAAAGGATGAAATAAAGGCGACGGCTACCATCACAACTGCAAGCGTGGTCAACATTTGGAAGAAGTCACCATACACGGTTTGTACGATGTGCTGGGTAACTTGCTGACCTTTTTCAAGCGCAATCGTGGTTGATATAACCGCGCCAATAATGCCACTCACGGCCATGGCCACAGAGAACAGTGACACTGAAAAGCTTTCGATGCGCTTAGGGGCTACCGACAAAATAAAGGCAACCACTAAACTGCCCACAATCACTTCTGCAAACGCTTGGAAGAAATGAACCGCTAGGAACACTTCAGGACGAATGATGACGTCTTCACCCACGTTGTGAACCGCAAAAGTAAGGATACCGAAAGCGATGGCGGTAAAGATAAATGAGAAACCAATTTTGGTGGCTGTGGTGAAGTTAACACCACGTTTTTCAAGCGCTTGGAATACCACCGCAATGATAGGACCGGCCACCGCACACCATAGTGGGTTCATGGCCTGGGCCGCTTCTGGCTCTAGTGGGATCACGCCAAATAAATCGCCTTGTAAGGTGTTAATGGCCACCATGTTCATCGAGGTCATCATTTGTCCGTAGTACACGAAGAAGCATACGGTCAAAAAGGTCATGATTAAAATGGTGCCCATGCGCAAGGCTTCCGACTTCTCGGCTTTTATCATGAGCCAGGTGAAGTACAAGATGGCGGCTCCACCGATGACGTAAACGATGTTTTTGCCCATTTCCATGTCGGAGAACATGAAAAATACCAGACCTATCATAGCGGCTGACAAGGCTAAGAATTTGACCCAGTTACCTGCGCTTACCGGCGTTTTATCAATTTCCAAACTCACTGAAATAAAGCGTTTTTGGTTGAGAATTAGCGTTAGGAACGCCAAGCCTGCCATGGCGGCTGATAGAGCAAAACCACCGTTAAAGCCAATGTACAGCACAAACATTGGGTACAAGTATTGCCCCAACAAAGCGCCCACGTTGTTCACTGAGTAGTTGATTGGGAAGGCATTTTCAAAGTCCGAGGCTTTAGCAAAGGTACGCTTAAACAGACCAGGGAAGTTTGGCGACATCAAGCCGCGAGCATAGCTAACCAGCGCGATGCCGCCTAAGCTCATTGGCACGCTGGCAATCGATGCGCCAAAGACGAGCAGTGCGTAGCCTACGGCAAAGCTTGCGTTACTAATGGTGAGCGAGCGATAAGCGCCGAGGAATCGGTCAGCGATAAAGCCACCGGCTATGGAAAATAAAGGTCCAATGGATGAGAAAGCGCCCACCACCATCATGGTATCGGCTTCGCTGTAGTTCAGTTTTTCTAGGAAAAACCGAGTAAGAATGACCATCACGCCGTAAAAGGCGAGGCCAAACATGGCTTGGACGAACATCATCGACCGGTTAAGGGTATTCCACATACGCTGTACTTCTTTACCTGTGCTTATCGTTTAATCAAAGGCCAAACCCTACCAACTTGTGGGCTTTGATAAGCGCACCGGCTTCACAGCTTGCCTGAGCTGCACACATTGCTTGGTGGTTTTCTCACATCGCTTGGCGCATCCAAAAGGGGGCCAGGCCCCCTTTACAGGAACCCCAAAAAGGGGCCTGGCCCCCTTTTTAAGGCTGAGCTTGAATACGGCACCTAAGCAATGCACAATAATTACGCAGATTCATGAAGAAACTGCAAAAAAGGAATTAATAAATATTAACGGAACACTAAGGACTATCATGAAGATTTTACCTATATCCGCACTTTTGCTGGCTTGCACCGCGGTTACCGCAAACGCGCAAGAGCAAACTCCACTAACGTCAGAAACCCCAGCAGCCTCCACCAATGCAGCATCGGATGCTGGATTTTACGTTGGCGGTAGTTTTGGGTTTATTAAAAGCGAAATAACCAGCCTAGATGACTCCGATGCCGACGGTATCGAAGGAGGTAATTCGCTTAAACTGCTTGCTGGCTACAAGATTAACCGCATCGTGTCAGTGGAAGCCTCATACGTGAACTATGGTGAGCATAAGGTGCCAGGTGCAGGCGGGTACGCATGGAAACCCACGGCCATTAACGCTTCTGCCAACCTAGGCTACACCTTCGACAATGGTGTGCGTCCGTTTGCATACGCAGGCCTTGGCGTACTCGAGCTGAACGAAGAGCCAATATCTGTGTTTGACGACAGCAGTGCCGGTACCTTCCACTTCGGCCTCGGCGTAGAGTTTTTCCCAACACCGAGCAAGAATTTCGGTTTACGGTTAGCTTGGGAAGGCAATGCATTTAACATTGACCTTGGCACAGAAGACGAGACGCTTGAGGTGTCGAGCTTAAACCTTGGCGTTAGCTACCGCTTTTAAGCTTGATAGCTAACTTGCAAAAAAGGGGCCTTGCAAAAAAGGGGCCTGGCCCCTTTTTTAGCGACCGAGCTCGACCACCGGGTAATGATGGCTGCCAACAAAGCGGCTCGGGTTGTCCAGCATGATGTCGATAATCGCCGGCACCAAGGCTTGCAGCATGGCCGAGCAATCGCGAACCTGAGCTCGGTTGACCTGACTGTTCCAAGTAGCTCCGCCGTGAACCAGCTGATTTCGAAGCGTGTAAATTCTCGAAAACACCACGCTTAGCACTTCAGCCGTATCTTGTCGGCCCATCGCCCTATTCACAAAGTCCGATTCCGCCTTAAATCGACTCTTCCAGTCTTGGTCACCTTCAGGGTTGTTATGCGCGTCCCAAAACGGTTGATAAACAAACTGATTACCCAGAAGCAAGCGAATGGCGCTGCTAAACTGCTGCCAAACCACATTGCTTAGTAACCGTTTGCTATCCAGCTCATGGAGCAGCTTAAGAAACTGGCTAAACATGGCCGATTCTCGCTGCCGATATTGCGCATCCACGTCGTTAGCGTAGGCGGCGTTAAACGCAATCCAGAGAAAAATAACGCGACTGTCTTCGTCATTTTCACATTGCTCTGCACGATTTAGCCAGCTTAATGCTCTATGAACACGCATCCCCATATCGGTTGGAAACGCGTCACGCAAAGTTCGTTGTTTTTCCTTTAGCTCGCTATAGCTGCTCATAGCTTCTCCACTATCAAAAGATACTGGCTAACTGTAGCGAGATTGCTGCCTTTTAGCCAGCATTCGGCTCGAGCACAAAAAAAGGGGCCTGGCCCCTTTTTGGCTGGTTGCTAGAAAGCTCGATGTTTCGACAGCACCTTAGCCATAACCTTAAGATCATCTTCCGGATGCAGTCCTTTAGCTTGCGCTTTGCAATAGGCCTCAACCCGCACAGACAATACCGAATACAGCTTATTAAGCGAGAGTAACCACCAGCAAACTGCTGCATGCTCATCTTTCTCATCGGCGAGCGGTTGCAGGTTTCTGGCAACAAAGCTTTCAAAGCCGGCATCCGTAAGCGCAATTAAACTAAACGGTTTGGGTGTCTGATGACGGCGATCCAAACGGATATTGGCTTCTTCTAAAAGCGCTATAGCGATGTCATCAAAGCTTTGGGGCTCGCTTGGTATCCTTTTCTTAGGGGTAAACATGTCAACTTCATGCCTGTCTTCGAAGCTTTCCATAGCGTAATCAGCTTCGATAACTCGAGAAGTCAACTCCATAATTGGCGCCTCTTTGTAGCAAGCTTTTGCATTGATCATCATGCTAGCCTTAGGCTGCATTTGCGGCACATTCACCATGGTCGGTATACCGTCAGCGCCCTCTACACTGGCTTTATCCACAAACACAAAGGCGGTATGGCGGCTCATCAACTGGTGCATGAGCGCAAATTTTTCTGCTTGCCCTTCGTCGCTAAAACTCGCCAGCTGTTGCTGCGACACCAGCTGATTAAGCGCTTTTTGCCAAACGCCGCTAACCGGCTCAATAGCCAACTGCTGCGCCTCAACCAGCGAATCACCGCAGTTAAAGTCCAGCTTAACCGCTTCCGGAAGCGTCGGCGCGGCATAGTACATAGGCTGGCTTACGCCGCTAAATACCGCCTTAGGTTGCTGCAAATAGCCGCCTTCAAGGTTACTACTACAGGTAATTTTTGCGCTGTTAAGCTGCTCAATAAGCGTGCTGAGTTGCCGTGCCATGCTGTTATGCTGATCCAGCAGCAACATGTTGGCCTGAGTGCCTTTAGACAACAACTCCAGTATCTCGTTAGACACCGAGCTACCCACGCCTACCGTAAAGATGCGAATACCTTGCTGCTGTGCCTTACGTAGCAACTTATTCGAGTAATCCGAGCCCCACACTTGGCCATCGGTAAGCAGCAAAATATCGCCCGATTTTCCGCCAAAGCCTTCGATGGCGGTGTCTAACGCTTCCCACAAGTTGGTACCGCCAAGATCGGCATTAAGGGTTTCGATTTCAGCCAACAGCTGTTGCTTGTTGCGCCCAGAAAAGGGGCCTGGCCCCTTTAATGTGGTCACGTGATGACTGCCAAACCGGATTAAATTCACCAAATCGCTTTCACCAAACTGACTAAGTGCTTGCTGCAAGCCTTGACGCGCTTGTTGAATCGACAAACCGCTCATGGAGCCGGAGCAATCCACCACCAGCTGCACATTAGCTGATTGCTTAACGCTGCGCTCAAACCAGCGAGGCTGACGTGGCTTGGGCGGCTGAATCAGCCCAATCAAATTGCTGTTACCGTATTGATCGCGGGCTTGATACGCATAACTAGGAGTCAGTGATGAGCTCCAGCTTAAATGCAACTGCTCGTCCAGATAACCGCTAAAGCTCTGCTGCTTGCCGCCATAGCCCAAGCCAGATTTGTCACTTTGCAAGTTACTGCGGATCTCGCCCGTTAACTCTTGCTCAACCGTCACCTCAACCGCTAACGGATATTCTGCAAAAATGCTATTAAACGGCGTGTGCTCGGCTGATACTCGAGAATAACCGTAGCGCGGGCCGATAACAGTCGGCATAAAGTAGTGCCACTTACCATCGCCGTGGCTAATAAGGCTTGCTATGGTAATGGCAATTTCGACGGTATCGTTTTCAGCTAAATTACCAAGACTCAAGCCGTATAAGCCATCATCAAGCTGTTCTAACATCACTGAGCGTTTCGCCTCTGCGACACCGGTTTCATAAGCGCGCTGAGCTTGTTTACGCTGTTGAACTTCCCCTTGGAATACTTGGCCATTAATGGTTACTTTAAGGTCAAGCAAGGCCGCGTCGCTTGGCAGTGGGAACTGGTACAAACTTTCTATAACAGTGTCGCTGTCATTATGAAACGTTTGCCTTAAAGTACTGATGGCGAGGATCCCTTGCACTTCAACCGAAAGGCGTGCTTGTTTAAGTGGATTGTTTTGATGGCGAGCGCGCTGCTGTTCTTGAGAATATGACATCTTTATTATCCTTTAACTTGTTCTAAAAGGTCGGCAAGGCTTGATGACAGTTGTCGTAACTGCTGGCTGGTAAGTCCGCTTTGTTGCGGATCAACCACCAAGTCTATGCCTCTACACAGTGTTATATGACTAACCACCCTGACCTGCCCCGGCTCTGGCTCGGGATATTGTTGCTGTTGCGGTGATTCTTCATTTAATAAGCGGTGAATGGCTTCGAGCGACATGCCCGCCCCTTGCCATTTTCGAATAGTCAGTACTTGCTCGAGATGTTTTTCGCTGTAACGGGCGCTTTTGCGAGCCCCCAGCGGACGGTCAACCATGCCCTTTTGAATATAGAAACGTATGGTTCTAAGGGGCGTATCGGTGGCGATTGACAGTTGCTCTAACGTCAGCGACGACGAATCTTGCGACTGAACATTGGGATCAATTGACTTCATTTATCTAACACCATTAAGTAACACTGGTACTGTTATATTAATTATCAGCAGCAGTGTCAATTAAAACTGTCAAATAAATGATCGCGATCAAAAAAGGCGCCTTGAATGGGCGCCTTTGAAAAAACTGTTTATTTACTAACAGCTCATCCCTTACTCAACAATGTCCATCTCATCAATGAGATTGGTTGCGCCGTCCACGTTTTCCATGACCCAAAGCATGTACTTCACATCCACATGGATAGAGCGGTTGGTTTTCTCGTCATAATCCCAATCGCCAATAATGGACTCGTATACACCATCAAAAGCTAAGCCAACGAACTCGGCTTTATCGTTAAGCGTAGGCGAACCTGAGTTACCGCCGGTAATATCCAGCGTACCTAAGTAGTTGACCGGAACACTGTCCAGTTCTTTACTGTAATAGTCACCGTATTGCTTGGCTTTAATCAGATCCAACTGCTTTTGTGGTGAGTCAAACTCGCCTTCACCGGTGTACTTCTCAATGATGCCTTGCAAGGTGGTAAACGGCTTCATGTAGCTGCCGTCTTTAGGGCTGTAGCCCTTCACATTACCGTAAGTTACCCGCAGCGTAGAGTTAGCATCGGCGTACACAGGCATGTTGTTACCTTGGTAATAAGCAATCAGCGCTTCCATGTACTTAGGGCGGTAAGCTTGGATGTTGCCACTAAGCTCCTCGGCGGCATCTTCCATGGCTTTGCGATCTTTGTAGGTAGCAACCGCTAGCTGAATAAACGGGTCTTTGCTGCGCTCGAAATCCGCAGCGCTTTTGTCCATCCAAGTTTTGCGAGCTTCAAAGCTGCCCAGCTCGGTTTTGGCGTACATTTTGTCTAACAGCTTATCAAGCTTCGCTTGGTTAAGCCCTTTCTCAAGGCCAAAATACTTGCCCATTGAGGCTACACGCTGCTCTTTTGGAAGCTTGGCGTACTTGCCTAATAGATGCTTAAGGAAGGCTTTATCCACTGCGGCCACATAACGACGCTCAACCGTCTTCATGCTTTGCTCGAAACGCGCCATATCGCGCTCTTGGTAACCGCGTTTGCGATCGGCATCGGCTTTGGTTTTCTCGATGGACAAGCGGTACAGGCGCTCGGCAGCGCTTTTCAGCGAGCTGTAGCCCATGTAGCTTAGTAGCAGGTCACGCTCTTGGTGAGCGATGTTTTGCTTTATAAGCTTATCGAGGCCCGATAGTGCTTGGCCGTATTGCTGTTTGCGGCTGTTATCAGCTGCAATCCATTGGTTAAGCGCTTTTTCTAGCTCCACTTTCTTATCGTACAAATGACCTTTTTGGAAGCTTTCAATCATTGAGCCAAAGTTTTTGGCGTAGTTAGCAAGCCCGGCTCGAGTGCTGGCATAAGCAAGGGCCTCATCGGAACCTGGCTTGGTGGTGGAGTCAATAATATTAATGAGGTCTTCACGCAAAACCTTGGCGTTGGGGTAAGTCCAATTAAAGGTGTTGTCTACTTCAAGGGCGGTGCGGTAGCGGTTAGTGCGGCCTGGGTAACCCACCACCATCAAAAAGTCGCCATCTTTAACCGATGCTTTGCTCACTTTTAGGTGATGCTTTGGCTTGTAAGGCACGTTGTCTTTGGAGTAATCCGCAGGCTGGCCGTCTTTACCAACGTAGGCGCGATAGAAACCGTAGTCACCGGTATGACGAGGCCACATCCAGTTGTCGGTATCACCGCCAAACTTGCCAATGCTGGACGCTGGTGCATGCACTAAACGCACATCGCGAATGGTCAGCTGTTTGAAGAGGAAATATTGCAGACCACCGTGGAAATTAACCACGGAGCAACGGTAGCGGTCGTCGTTTTCACACTCCGCTACCAAGGCCTTGGAGTTTTTGTCGATGGTGTTGTAGCGATCCGCACCTTTCATGGTGGCGCTGATGCTCTGATTTACCTTATCAGTAACTTCGGTAATCTCTTCGGTGACATAAATTCTGGTGCCAGGTGCCGCCGGCAATTCGTCCTTAAACGACTTAGCTAAAAAGCCATTCTTCAAAAGGTTGTTGTCTTCGGTTGAATTGTACTGAACCGAGCCGTAGACACAGTGATGGTTACTGGCTACCAAGCCCTGATCCGACAAAAACGATGCGGTACATCCACCAAGCGACACAATAGCGCCCATTGGGAAGCCGGTTAAATCGGTAAGGTCATTGGGATTTAGTTTAAGACCAGCCGCTTTGAGCTCTTTAGCGATTCCAGGAAGCTGGTGTGGCTGCCACATACCCTCATCGGCACTGGCTTTCGAGGTAACGCCAAGCGTTGCGCACAAAGCCAATGATGTCACGAGTAATTTATTCATTAATTGGTTCCATCAAATCAAGTTATTAGTTATCCAAACCAGTATGCAATAACCAAAAATGACTGTAAAACCGCAAGTTGTTGCAAGGTGTGTAGCGATGAGTTATCCACAGGGGACGTACCCTTTTGCGCTTTTTTTGCGCTTGGGGTACGTCCCTTTGAGGTTTGGGGACGTACCCCCTACTTTGGGGACGTACCCCTGTGGACAAAATGTCTAACTGGGTTATTGAGCTTGTTGCTCGAGCTGTTTAGCGAGGTTGTTGCGGATATTTTCTAATTCCATGCGAGCATAGCGATACTCGACAAAATCTTGAACGTTAGTTGAGAGGGTTAATTTAAACAGGTTGACGGCATTTTTGTAATTACCTTTCGCTAACTCTACTTTCGCTAAGTAAAAGTAAGCTTCGCACATGCGCTCTGCGAACTGGTTAGGGTAGGTTAAGTCTTGCTTGGCTTTGCTAAAAAGCTCATCGGTGCTGATATTACCCAGCACTCTATCGACGATTGCGGCATCCCACTTGTCATGATCTAACGCGCTATTGTTAGTTGTTAGATTGATTTTGGCTTGTGTCGCATCTTGCTCCATTTGCACTATGTAAAGCCATAACGCGCGGTAGCCATCGTCCGGTTTAAAGTTTAAAAAGCTCACCATATCTTCGGCGGCGAGGTCATAGCGCTCTGCGTAATACAAGGCGATACCACGATTTAAATAGGCGTAATCATACTCAGGAGCCAATTCCAGTACTGCATCAAACGCTTCAAACGCTGAGGCAAACTCACGATCTTGGGTGTAATAAATTCCAATAAAATTATAAGCATCGGCGATGTCTGGTTGCATCTTCACCACTTGATGAAAATCCAATCGCGCCATGGTTCTTAGCCCCATTCGATCGTATATCACTCCGCGCTCATACATAAATCGAGCCCGTTGCATTGCGTCTAGCTCAGTGGAGCCTAAAATTTCGTTCAAGCGGGCTAACTGAAGCTCTGTTTTATAACTTAAAGCTGCCGGAACCACCAATGGCAACAAACGATCATCGCCATCAGAGGAGTTCGATGTTGCAGCACAACCGGATATTAAAACCGCTAGCATGGCGGCCGTTAAGCTCTTGCTTAAACTCATAGTCATTCTCTGTATTAACGGAAAGGGCTTTGATGTTGAGTTGATAGTAACAAAAAGGGAAGCACTCCGGCTTCCCTTTTTTATGACACTCATAATTAATATGAGTTCAGCGCTCGATTACTCAGCAGCTTTAGGCGCTACTTCTTTCATCGATAAACGGATACGACCTTGACGATCCACTTCCATCACTTTAACGCTCACTTCTTGACCAACTGATAGGTGATCAGTTACGGCAGAAACGCGTTCTTCAGCGATTTGAGAAATATGAACTAGGCCATCTTTACCAGGTAGGATGTTAACGAACGCACCAAAGTCAACGATACGAACCACTTTACCTTGGTAAATGGTACCTACTTCTACATCAGCGGTAATGGCTTCGATCTTAGAGATAGCTAAGCGTGCCGCATCACCATCGGTAGAGGCGATCTTAACCGTACCATCGTCTTCGATTTCGATGGTGGTACCGGTTTCTTCGGTTAGCGCGCGAATGTTGGCGCCACCTTTACCGATAACATCACGGATCTTATCAGGATTGATCTTGATAGTAGTGATTCGCGGAGCGTGGTCACTTAAGTCTTCACGGTGCGAACCAATCGCGCTGTCCATAACGTTTAGGATATGGATACGTGCGCCGTAGGCTTGGTTTAGCGCAACTTGCATGATCTCTTGGGTAATACCTTCGATCTTAATGTCCATTTGCAAAGCAGTGATACCGTCGCGAGTACCGGCTACTTTAAAGTCCATATCACCTAGGTGGTCTTCATCACCCAAGATGTCAGAAAGTACTACGTAGTCGTCGCCTTCTTTAACTAGACCCATGGCGATACCAGCAACAGAGGCTTTAATTGGAACACCTGCGTCCATTAACGCTAGTGATGAGCCACAAACCGATGCCATTGATGATGAGCCGTTAGATTCGGTAATTTCAGACACCAAACGAACCGTGTATGGGAATTCTTCCGCAGTTGGCATTACCGCTTGGATTCCGCGCTTGGCTAGCTTACCGTGACCAATTTCACGACGCTTAGGCGAGCCAATCATTCCGGTTTCACCCACACAGTATGGAGGGAAGTTGTAGTGCAGCATGAAGCGAGACGTGCTTTCGCCCGTGATGCTGTCAATGATTTGCGCATCACGCTCGGTACCTAGCGTTGCAGTAACCAAGGCTTGAGTTTCGCCGCGAGTAAACAAGGCAGAGCCATGAGTACGAGGCAATACGCCAGCAAGTACGCTTAGCGCGCGAACCATGTCAGGAGAGCGACCATCGATGCGCGGCTCACCTGCTACAACGCGAGAGCGCACTACTTGCTTCTCTAAAGAGCCGAGCAAGTTGCTAATTTCTTGAGCGTCTAGCTCTTCGTTTTGCTCTAGAAGCGCGGTTTTGGTGGCTTCTTTAACAGCGCCAACCGCTTCGTAGCGCTCAGTCTTAGTGGTAATGCGGTAAGCGTCTTTTAGACCTTGCTCTGCCAAGCCTTTGATTTGCTCTGCAAGCGCTTCGTTTTTAGCAGGTGCAGTCCAATCCCAAGTTGGCTTGCCGGCTTCAGCTTTGAAATCGTTAATAGCTGCGATAACCTTGCGGCCTTGTTCGTGACCATAAACAACAGCGCCTAACATAACGTCTTCAGGAAGACGCTCGGCTTCAGATTCAACCATAAGTACGGCTGAATCAGTTCCCGCAACCACGAGATCCAATGAAGACTCAGCGATTTCGTCACTCAATGGGTTTAGAACGTACTCGCCATTTAAGTAACCAACGCGCGCAGCGCCAATTGGGCCGTTAAATGGAATGCCTGAAATCGCTAGAGCAGCAGAGGTACCGATCATCGCAACGATGTCTGGTTGGATTTGCGGGTCTACCGATACAACGGTAATTACCACTTGCACTTCGTTCTTAAAGCCGTCAGGGAATAATGGACGGATAGGACGGTCAATCAAGCGAGCGATAAGAGTTTCGCCTTCGCCTGGACGGCCTTCACGCTTAAAGAAACCGCCTGGGATTTTACCGGCGGCGTATGTTTTTTCTTGATAGTTAACAGTTAGAGGGAAGAAATCACGACCCGGATCGGCTTCTTTTTTGCCTACAACGGTAACCAATACCGTGGTATCTCCCATGCTTGCTAGTACAGCAGCGTCTGCTTGGCGTGCCATCACGCCGGTTTCTAGTGTTACAGTGTGCTTACCGTACTCAAAACTTTTTACGATTGGATTCACTTTACCAATTCCTTCATTAATTTAATCTCTAAATAGCGTGGCATAGTATACGTTAAAAACCCTGAAAAGATAGAAAATTCTATGGGGACGTACCCCAAAAAGAGGCGTGTTTGCAAGCCTTGCGGGGCGCGGGATGCAGAAGGTGGGAAAAGAGGGGTACGTCCCCCTTGCGGGGAGAGGGTACAAAAAAAGCGCCTAACAAGGCGCTTTTTTCGCTAAAACCAGTATCGCTTAGCGACGTAGACCTAGCTTTTGGATAAGAGCAGTGTAACGCTCAACATCTTTACGCTTAAGGTAGTCAAGCAATTTACGACGGCTAGAAACCATGCGTAATAGACCACGACGGCTGTGGAAATCGTGGATGTGTTGCTTGAAGTGACCTTGAAGGTGGTTGATTTGCGCAGTTAGCAAAGCAACTTGAACTTCAGGTGAACCAGAATCGTTTTCGCCGCGGCCAAATTCAGCAAGAATTTGAGCTTTCGCTTCAGTACTTAGTGACATAACTTTCTCCAAAAATAAAATAATAATCTCTGGCCAATCACTAACTCAGCTCAGAGAGGGCGGTATTCTACCCAGTTACTACATAAGGTACAAGTGATAAACCGCCTTAATACCTGCGCAACTTGGCAAAAATACCCGTTAATCGTGCAAAACGATTAAACGCTTAGGTGCAACATTGCCATCGTCGTCAATTTCGCCAATGCCAACAAACTGGTGATCATCACCAATGGTAATCCGCACTTTTCCAGACAAAGGCGCCCCACTTACCTGCACCGGATTACCGTTCATGATGTAGCTACCCGATACGCTATCCACGTTCACCTCTTCCAAATCGGCAACGGCGGTATCCATGGGTAACAACAAATCGTCAAGCAACTCTTTAGGAGGCAGCTCTTCGTCCACGGCTTGTTGCAACAACTGCTCGAGCTGTTCTATGGTCACCATGCGCTCATAAGGATAACCGGACACTTGGGTGCGACGCAGCTTAATCACGTGCGCTCCGCAGCCCAAAGCTTCGCCAAGATCGTCAACTATGGTT
Organism: Paraferrimonas haliotis; assembly: GCF_002282895.1. Classification (GTDB taxonomy): domain Bacteria; phylum Pseudomonadota; class Gammaproteobacteria; order Enterobacterales; family Shewanellaceae; genus Paraferrimonas; species Paraferrimonas haliotis. The sequence continues at coordinate 142,292 of NZ_NRRB01000006.1, read as the reverse complement.
CGAATGTAGGTGCCTTTTGAGCAATGCACTTCCATTTCCACTTCATCGCCATCAACTTTGTGAAGCAACAATTCAAACACGGTAATCGGACGCGCTGGTCGATCTATGGTAATGCCTTCTCGAGCGTACTTATACAAAGGTTGACCTTCGTGCTTCAGTGCCGAATACATACTCGGAACTTGCATAATATCGCCACGAAACGCCTCAAGCGCCTTTTCTATATCGGCTTGAGTTACATCAACCGGGCGCTCACTCACAACCTCACCATCAGAGTCGGAGGTTGTGGTGCGAACGCCGAGCTTAGCAGTAACCAAATAACGCTTATCTGAATCCAACAAATGCTGGCTGAACTTAGTCGCTTCCCCCAAACAAAGGGGCAGCATGCCCGTTGCCAACGGATCTAAGGCACCGGTATGGCCAGCCTTGTTGGCGTTATAAATCCGCTTAACGCGCTGCAGCGCATCATTGGAGCTGATGCCCAATGGCTTATCTAATAAGACAATGCCGTCGACAAGACGACCACGATTACGACGTCTGCCCATAATTACTCTTGATCCTTTAAGTCGCTTGATTCGGTGCTGTCGTCTTGATGCTTGGCTTCGTCTTCACGAACAATTTGAGTGACCAAGTTCGACATACGCATACCGTCGACTAAGGTTGAATCGTAAACAAAACGCAGCTCTGGCATTACCCGCATTTTAACGCGACTGGCCACCAGTGTGCGGATATAGCCAGACGCTTTTGCCAGCGCATCTACTTTTTGTTTAATAACGGCTTCATCTTCTTCAAAGAAGGTTACAAACACCTTGGCATAGCCCAGATCTTTAGAAACTTCTACGTCATTTACCGTAACCATTCCTATGCGTGGATCTTTGATTTCACGCTGTAACACAATGGCCAGCTCTTGCTGCAATTGCTGATTAACGCGCTTAGTACGGCTAAATTCTCTCATGTCATACCTCGTTCACGATAGCCGGTATCAAAACACAACCACCGTGGAAAATTAAAGGGCGGCTAACGCCACCCTATTATTATGTTGGCTACCCGCGAAGCGGGACTCGTTACTATAAGCTACGAGCCACTTCTACGGTTTCGAATACTTCGATTTGATCACCAACTTTAACGTCATTATAGTTCTTAACGCCAATACCACATTCCATGCCGTTACGAACTTCTTGAACGTCATCTTTAAAGCGACGTAGCGACTCAAGTTCACCTTCGTAAATCACAACGTTTTCACGTAGAACACGAATTGGCGCTGAACGCTTAACAATGCCTTCGGTAACCATACAACCAGCGATGGCGCCGATTTTAGGCGACTTAAAGACGTCACGAACTTCCGCAAGACCAATAATTTCTTGCTTAAATTCTGGCGCTAACATACCGCTCATGGCTTGCTTAACTTCGTCAATCAAGTCATAGATGACCGAGTAGTAGCGAAGGTCTAAGCTCTCTGCATCAATCACTTTACGCGCTTGCGCATCGGCACGAACGTTAAAGCCAAGTAAGATGGCGTTAGAAGCCGCGGCAAGAGTCGCGTCGGTTTCTGTTAAACCACCAACACCACGACCGATGATGTTCACTTTAACTTCTTCGGTCGATAGCTTAGATAAGCTATCGGCAATGGCTTCCAGTGAACCTTGTACGTCGGCTTTAAGAACCACATTAAGCTCAGAAATTTCACCCGCTTCCATGTTGGTAAACATGTTTTCAAGCTTAGCTTTCTGCTGACGAGCCAGCTTAACATCGCGGAATTTACCTTGACGATACAAAGCAACCTCACGAGCTTTACGCTCATCCTTAACAACCGTGGCTTCATCACCGGCGCTTGGAACACCCGATAGACCTAGAATTTCCACTGGAATCGATGGACCCGCTTCGGTAATTTGCTTGCCGTTTTCATCGCGCATGGCACGAACACGGCCATACTCAAGACCACACAATACAATGTCACCTTGCTTCAAGGTACCTTCTTGAACCAAAATCGAAGCAACTGGACCACGACCTTTATCTAGGCGAGATTCGATAACCACACCGGCAGCCATGCAATCGCGAGGCGCGGTTAATTCCAATACTTCGGATTGCAACAAGATGCCTTCTAGCAATTCGTCGATGCCCAAACCAGACTTAGCGGAAACATGAACAAACATGTGCTCGCCACCCCAGTCTTCTGGAATCACTTCGTGTTGTGACAGTTCGTTCTTAACACGATCCGGATCCGCTTCCTCTTTATCCATCTTGTTGACGGCAATAATCAATGGCACACCCGCTGCTTTGGAGTGCTGAATTGCCTCGATGGTTTGCGGCATTACGCCATCATCAGCGGCTACTACAAGTACTACGATGTCGGTCGCTTTGGCACCACGAGCACGCATAGCGGTAAACGCGGCGTGACCCGGAGTATCTAGGAAGGTGATCATGCCGTTGTCAGTTTCAACGTGATAAGCACCAATATGCTGGGTAATACCACCGGCTTCACCGGAGGCCACTTTAGCGGCACGAATGTAGTCAAGCAGCGAGGTTTTACCATGGTCAACGTGACCCATAATGGTAACCACTGGCGCGCGGCTCTCTTGAGCGCTTTCCGAGCCATGACCGCTACGCTCTTGTAGCACTTGCTCTTCTAGCTCGTTCTCGCGAGTCAATACAACCTTGTGACCCATTTCTTCTGCCACTAGCTGTGCAGTTTCTTGGTCAATCACTTGGTTAATGGTCACCATAGAGCCCATTTTCATCATCACTTTGATGACTTCGGTGGCTTTAACCGCCATTTTCTGAGCCAATTCTGCTACAGAGATGGTTTCACCAATGCGAACATCGCGCGTAACTGGCGCCGCTGGCTTGTTAAAGCCATGGGCGTTGTTGGCGTTGCTCTTTTGGTTACGGCGATTGCCACGTTGTGGGCGAGCTTGACCACCTTTCTTCTTACCGCGACCGCGGCGACGATTACCTTGCTCTTGCTCAGCATCGGCCTGATCTTCAGCAGCACGGGCGTAGGTAGAAGTGGTTAGATGCACGTCCGCTTTTTCAGCTTCCTTACGCTTCTTCTCTTCTTCTTCCCAACGTTTTGCATTTTCTTCGGCTAAGCGCTTAGCTTCTTCAGCTTTCGCTGCAGCTTCTTGCTCTGCTTTGCGCTTTAACTCGTCTTCTTGAGCTTTAAGAATGCGCGCTTCTTCTTCACGCTTAGCTTTCTCTTCGGCTTTTTCTTCAGGCGTCATAGCTTCTTCGGCAGCAGCTTTTGCTTTAGCGGCAGCTTCTGCTTCTGCTTTGGCCTTAGCGGCAGCTTCGGCTTTCGCTTTGGCTTCTGCTTCTGCCTTAGCTTTAGCAGCTGCTTCGGCTTTCGCTTTAGCTTCGGCTTCTGCTTTGGCGCGAGCCGCTTCTTCTTCCGCTAAGCGTTTCGCTTCTTCTTCCTTTTGCTGAGCTTCAACAGCTGAGGCCTTCACGTAGGTACGCTTTTTACGCACTTCTACTTGAACGCTCTTTTGCTTGCCACCCGAACCCGCTACCGACAAAGTGCTGCGAGTTTTGCGCTTCAGCGTCATTTTGCTCGGCGCGGCATCACCACCACCGTGCTGGCTGGTTAAGAAGTCTAAAAGCTGCTTTTTCTCGGTTTCAGAAACCTGATCCGTCGCTTTTTTCTTCATTCCCGCTTGGGCCATCTGTTCGATAAGACGTTCTACCGGCTTGCCAACTTCTTTGGCTAGCGTTTCTACAGTATTTACTGCCATCTGTTCTTTCTCCTCCCCGTCTTATCAGGCTTCGTCACTGAACCAGCAAATATTACGCGCAGCCATAATCAGCTCGCCTGCTTGTTCATCTGATAATTCATCAATATCAGCAAGGTCATCAATACCCTGCTCTGCTAGGTCTTCTAAGGTAATCACTTTGCGGCTAGCAAGCACATATGCTAGGTGCTGAGTCATACCATCTAAATCAAGTAGCTCTTGTGAAGGCTCTGCACCGTCAAGGGCCTCTTCACTCTTAAGCGCTTGTGTGGTCAACGCATCTTTAGCACGGGTGCGCAACTCTTCTACGATGTCTTCGTCAAGCTCTTCAATGTCAAGCAGCTCTTGTACCGGAACATAAGCAATTTCTTGCAAGCTGGTGAAGCCTTCATCAATAAGCAACTGTGCAAAATCTTCATCCACTTCTAAACCGTCGGTGAATACACCAATGAGCTTAGCGCTTTCTTCTTCGTTTTTAGCCGCCATTTCTTCGGTGGTCATTACGTTTAACTCCCAACCAGTTAGTTGTGAGGCTAAACGAATGTTTTGACCGTTACGGCCAATGGCTTGCGCTAGGTTATCGGCATCAACAGCGATGTCCATGGTGTGCTTGTCTTCATCAACAACAATAGACGCTACGTCAGCCGGCGCCATGGCGTTAATCACAAACTGGGCAACGTTATCATCCCAAAGAACGATATCGATACGCTCACCACCTAACTCGCCGCTTACCGCTTGTACGCGAGCTCCGCGCATACCAACACAGGCACCAACAGGGTCAATGCGACGGTCGTTACTCTTAACCGCGATTTTAGCGCGAGAGCCTGGGTCACGGGCCGCACCCATGATTTCGATCATCTCTTCGCCAATCTCTGGCACTTCAATGCGGAACAGCTCAATCAATACTTCTGGACGTGAGCGAGACAAGAACAACTGGGCGCCCCGAGCTTCTGGGCGTGCATCCCAAAGCAAGGCACGAACACGATCCCCTGGACGGAAGCTCTCGCGAGGCAGCAGCTCTTCGCGGAACAAGACCGCATCGGCGTTGTTGCCCAGGTCAATGATGACGTTTTCACGATTGGCCTTTTTAACCACACCGGTAATCAGCTCACCCACTTTGTCTTCAAACTGCTCAATCACTTGAGCGCGCTCAGCTTCACGAACTTTCTGAATGATGACTTGTTTCACGGTTTGAGCGGCAATGCGGTCAAACGGAATCGAATCGATTTGCTCTTCTACAAAAGCACCCAACTCAATTTCAGGCTCATCAAGTTGAGCAGCTTCTAGACCAATCTGGGCAGAAGGGTTTTCTAAAAGACCATCAACATACTCAACAACTTCCCAACGACGGTAAGTATCGAAGTCACCGGTCTTACGGTCGATATCAACGCGAACTTCGATTTCACTTTCGAACTTCTTTTTGGTCGCGGTTGCTAGGGCGATTTCGATTGCCTCGAAGATTTTCTCGCGCGGAACCGCTTTTTCGTTGGATACCGCCTCTGCGACTAACAGAATCTCTTTACTCATAGTCTTGCCTCATTCCACCCTGAATTAAATTTTACCAATGATGTTGGCCTTGCGAATGTTATCAAGCGCTACTGTTAGCTGCTTATCCGCAAGTTGAACTGTGATCATTTCCCCATCGACGGCCGCCAAGTCACCTTTTAGGTTGCGTTGACCATCCACAGGCATGTTTAACTGTACTTTGACTTCTTCACCGATTGCCGCTGCATACTGAGCAGCGTTAAATAGCGGTCTATCAACACCCGGTGAAGACACTTCTAACGTGTACTCGTTAGCAATCGGGTCTTCGACGTCCATTATTGCACTTACTTGACGACTCACATCGGCACAGTTTTCAACGGTAATGCCATCTTGGTGATCGATATAAATTCGCACCGTAGAGTGACGTCCTGCGCGAATGTACTCGATTCCCACAAGCTCGAAACCTTCGGCTTCAACCGCCGGTGTCAACAATGTTGTTAGCTTTTGCTCAACAGTAGCCAAAGTAACTCTCCAAAAACAAAAAATGGGCCGATGCCCATAGAAACGTCCAAAAACAAAAAACCCCGTGACCAAGTTACGGGGTTTGAGCAGTTAGACCCTGTATCGACTTGCTAAACGCTTCATTTAGCCTAGTCGAGAATCAACAAAAGTAGCTTTCGCTTGGTGCATTTGTTGATTCAAAGCTTCAAGGTTTGGTCGTTCGATTGCGCTTTGCAATGCCTTAAAACTTTCTTCTCACTTAGCGTGAGGAACGTTGGTTGCGGGAGCCGGATTTGAACCGACGACCTTCGGGTTATGAGCCCGACGAGCTACCAGGCTGCTCCATCCCGCGTCAACTGAGGGCAAGTATATTGATTTACACCTTGAGATGCAATAACCGTCTTCAATATTTGCCCCTATCGTCAAGAGAGCTAAGCGATTACCACCAGGTTGTATAGAGCACAACTAAAATAATAATCACTCCGAGGGTGGCGATATTAAAACCCGATGAGGTTTTAAAGCTCACTTCGCTTAAACTGACACTGGTATCGGTTGCTGACGGTTGCGTTTTTGAGGCCAAGGAAACCAACACACACAAGCCCAAGCACAGCAAAAACACCACCCCTACTCGATCCATAAAGGGTAATCCCGGAGCCCATACTTTAAGCACCACCGAGAATACTGCCGAACCAATCGCCGCCGCCAAAGCACCACCAGAGGTCGCTTTCTTCCAAAACATACCCATCACAAAAATCACCACAATGCCCGGAGTAAAGAATCCGGTGAACTCTTGGATATACTGGAATGCTTGGTCAAACTGGCCCAGTAGTGGCTGTGCAACGACTAACGCGATAATTAAGGCGGCGACTGCTGCCAAACGGCCAACGTATACATAATGACGCTCACTCTTGTCTGGATTCATGCGACTGTATAAATCCATGGTGAAAATGGTTGATATGCTGTTGGTCATGGACGCCAGTGACGATACGATGGCGGCCACTAATGCTGCAAACACCAGCCCTTTAATACCGACAGGCATCAGTTCCATCATTGACGGATACGCTTGGTCCGGTGCCGACAAATTGGGATACAAAACCACGGCGGCGATACCCGGCAAAACCACAATCAGCGGCATTAACAGTTTCAAGTAAGCAGCAAACGCAATGCCCTTTTGCGCTTCCTTAACGTCCTTAGCCGCCAACGCACGTTGAATAATGTATTGGTTAAAGCCCCAATAGCTGAAGTTCATTACCCACATACCGCCAATGAGCACCGAAATCCCCGGTAAGCTCATGTAATGCTCGCTGTCTGGGCTTAATATCATATCGAAATGGTCCGGCGCCGCTTGGGTCAATGCACTAAACCCTGCGATAACCCCTTCGCCACCGGATACCGCTTGCAGCGCTAAGTAGCTTAAGAACAAGCCACCAAACACCAGCAAAACCACTTGGAAAATATCGGTGTAAGCAACCGCTTTTAAACCGCCATAAAGAGAATAGGCTACTGAGAAAATGGCTAGGAATATCATCCCAGCTAACCAGTTCACTCCGGCCACGGTTTCAATGGCGAGGCCACCCAACCATAACACCGCGGTGAGGTTTACAAAGATATAAACCGCCAGCCAAAACAAAGCCATGATGGTCTTTACTTTGGTGTCAAAACGCTGCTCAAGATACTGCGGCATGGTGTAAATGCCGTTTTTTAGGAAAATGGGCAGCATGTATTTGCCCACTAAGATCAAAGTGATGGCCGCCATCCATTCGTAACTGGCAATGGCTAAACCGATGGCATAGCCGGAGCCGGACATGCCGATAATTTGTTCTGCTGAGATGTTCGACGCAATGAGTGATGCGCCAATGGCCCACCAAGGTAATGCCTTTGATGCCAAAAAGTAGTCTTGGGTGTTTTTGCCCTGTTTTTTCTCATCACGAGAAATCCACAAGGCGAGTATTAAAAGTCCTAGTACATACGCGATAAATACCGCGCTATCAAGCATTCCCAATTTCATGGGACCTCCATAAAGCTGATGACATATAGTGTACGACGGTACTAGGACAACAATTGACTAAAACTCAAGCACCTAACCCTAGAAGTTAACTGGCTCGCTTAAGTAAATCAACACTTTGGTTATTAGCATACTTCAATGCCGCGATGGCGAAGCGAGCGCTGTAATAAATACATAACGCCAAATAATAGGCCCCCAATGACCAATGCCACCCAACCCATGGAATAGAAGTAATCACCATAGGCGTGCATTGAGGCCACGGTATCTTCTCCGCCTTGAGGGATCGCAACCAATTTTCCCAATTGACCTGTGATCAAATTCGACATGGAGGAGGCTAAATACCAAGCGCCCATAGCGAAGGCGAGCATGCTTGAATGGCAATAGAGCCCTATCATTGATAGCCCTACTGCACTGACAAACAACTCAGCGATGGTCACAATAAAATACGACAGACCGACATAGTTGCCGCTGGTCATACCGTTGCTATCGGCACTTACCGCTCCTAACCATAGAGCTAACATCGACAAGCCAGCCAACATCACGCCAACCGCGAATTGATAAGGGATGGTAAAGCCAGAGAAGCGTTGATAAAACTTAGGCAACATGGAGCCAATCAACAGAATAATTAGCGGGTTAATCATTTGAAACTGTGCCGGAGCTAAGGTTAACCCAAGCAAGGTATTATCCGTGTTGTTTTTGGTAAACATCACCATGGTGGTGGCCATTTGGTTATAAAGCACGAAAAAGACGATGGCGACCAAAATCAAAAAGGTGGCGACCAATTGCTTCACTCGATCCGTTCCATCCAGCATCAATGTGCGAGCACAAAACGTTAGGATCCCCAACGAGCAACCTAAGCCAATAATGTAGGTACTAACGTGTGGATTAAGGTACGCCATGTAGGTGATGGCATAACCAATGCCGCAATAAGCTAATACCGGCAGCCAGCGTTTAAGAGTCATTGGCGCCTTATCAAGCTCATCCACTACGTTATCGTACAAACGACGTTTAACAATAAAGTTAAGTGCCGCCAGCGCTTTACCTATCATCACCACGGCGATCACCGACATCACACCTAAGGCACTGTCCATCAATAACGGCGCGATACCAATACCAATGAGGGAGCCCACATTAATGGCAATGTAGTAGTAGGTCATACCGGACTTACTGCCCACTTCATCGCCTTTGTAAATACGACTGACCAAGGCTGATGTTGGTGAGCTGGTCAAGGCATTGATGGTTGGGATCATGGCATAAGCGATAATAAAGCTATGGGTACCAAAAACATGCACATAGGAGCTGCCTAAATACACCAAACCATAGGCAACCGCCAGTAAGCTCACACCCCAAGTAATGCCACGGCGAATCCCCAAATAACGGTCAATAATAAAGCCACCAACAATGGGCATTAAGTAACCCATGGCTTGCGTTACCCCCATAAACTCATAGGCATCGCTTTCGGTCATTCCCAAGCCATCTTTCACAATGGGCAAGGTTAAGAACAAGATAAAGATCGATGCAATGGAGTAGGACGCAAACTGTCCTAAAAACGTAATCGTGGTGACGTTAAACACCTGGCTGCGAATCAGTTTTTGCGGGTTTTCTTGGGTGGCGGATTGTGAAGGCTGCAAACGAATGACCTCTGTGGTAATGAGAAAAACTGCCCGCTTGGGGTCGTGTATTTTCCGATTAAACCAAAGACTGGTGCTGCTTTCTGTGTGATCCCGTGGGATTATGGGGTGAAAAAGGGGAACCTATACCAGGACAGGGCGGTGCTTATTGGAGGACTTGAATGAAGGGGGGGGGGGTATGCTAGCTTAGCTAGGTTAGTACGTTTTTTAACCAACACAAAGAGGGAACACAAAGAGGGAACACAAAGATATGATAAATGGAAAAAACTGTTGCTCTGTCTGCTTTTCTGGACATCATCATTTGCTGCCAACGCAAACTTAAATGACTGTTATCAGGATTGTATACGAGTAAGTCAACTTGGAACTGACGTGCTTGTTCAGCAGTTAGATGAGTATGGAAAAGTGCTTAAGACTAAGGCTTTTCCAATAAAAGTTGATCAGACAGCAAAGCTCTCCGCAAGCGGTAATAGCAAGAACTCAGGCGAACAATTTCAAGCTACAACGTCTAGTAGCAACGGAGCTGGAACTATAAAGGTTAGTGACCCTTTCATAAATTACACAGCGACAGAGGTGGTCGTAGTCATCTTTATCTATTATTACGATTCGGACGGCAATTTAATAGATGTTGAAACTAAAGTGTCTCGATTTCCAAGAACGGATATAATGCCTCCACCGGATATCTGATTAGACAACTGCATAAAAAAAGCTCGATACCTAAGTATCGAGCTTTTTAATATGGTGCGGATGGAGGGACTTGAACCCTCACGCCCTTTCGAGCACAACGACCTCAACGTTGCCTGTCTACCAATTTCAGCACATCCGCAAAGATTGCTTGTTTATTCTGGAATCTTGTCTTCTTGTGGTGCCGGTGCTGGTGCATCAGCTGGTAGCTGAACTGCGGTGCCCGCTTCACTGAGATCATTCCAAGATTCATCTGCTTTGTTGTGGTGCGCACTCATGCGACCAATGAGCAGACTCAATACAAAGAAAGTAATCGCCAATATTGACGTTGTACGAGTAAGGAAGTTACCTGAACCGCTAGAGCCGAACAGAGTTCCCGAGGCGCCTGCGCCAAACGATGCGCCCATATCGGCACCTTTACCTTGCTGGATAAGTATCAGACCTACTAGGCCAATAGCTACCAACAAATAACAAACGATTAGTACTTCATACATAATTTTATTTCGCACTCACTGCCATTTGGCATAAATTAATAAACTTGTCGGCATCCAAACTAGCGCCGCCAATTAGGCCACCGTCTACGTCTGCTTGAGCAAACAACTCAACGGCATTATCCGGTGTCACGCTACCGCCATACAAAATTCGAACCGCATTGGCATCAGAATCGCTGATTTTCGCCAAGTGTGCACGAATAAAGGCGTGTACTTCTTGCGCCTGCTCCGGGGTGGCACTATTACCTGTTCCTATCGCCCATAATGGTTCATAGGCGATGATAGCATTATCGAACGCTCGCTTCCCATTGGTTTCCACCACTTTTTCAAGATCGGCGGCAATGACATCGAAAGTGTTGCCTTGTTGGCGTTCGCTTTCAGACTCTCCCACACACAAAATGGGTATAAGTCCGTTGGCTATCGCTTTGGCAAACTTTTCAGCAACGCTTACTGTGGTATCACCATACATGGCGCGGCGCTCAGAGTGACCTAAAATCACGTAATCACAGCCTACGCTGGCTAACATGCTAGCAGCAATTTCGCCCGTATGCGCTCCGCCGTCTAAGGCGCTGGCATTTTGACCACCAACACCGATACGGGTGCCAGCCAATGCTGCTGCATTTTGCTCAAGCAGTTGCTTCACGTTTGCAAGGAATACGGCCGGTGGGCAAAGCACCACCTCGACTGCGTCGCTATCTAATTCGCTAGAAAACTTAGCTACTAGCTCCTGCGCTAACTGAAGATTACCATTCATCTTCCAGTTACCGGCAAGGACTGGACGTCTTGACGTCATAAAACCTCTCCTATTAAAGCGGCGGGAATGATATCTAACCTGCCCCTCAGTTACAAGAGGCAGAATCGGAAACTTGGGGTGTCTGTCGGTTTTTTAAACGTACCGAGCTAAGCTAGGCAACTCGACTTAGCAATTAACTGGCTTCGCTCACTGCTGAGGCGATGCGCTCGGCACAGGCTTGAACCTGTTGCTGGTTGTCCCCTTCCACCATGACACGAATCAAAGGTTCGGTACCGGATTTACGCAACAATACTCGCCCTCGCTTGCCAAGCTCTTGTTCCACAGCAGCTTTTTCTGCGAGTACCGCATCGCTCGACAAAGGCTCACCACCGTCGTTGTAGCGCACGTTAATTAATACTTGCGGTAACATAGCCAGGTCTTTTACAAACTCATGCAGCGAACAGTTAGCGCGTTGCAGCGCCGCCAACACCAGCACCCCAGCAACCGTTGCATCGCCGGTAGTTGCATGATGAAGATCTAAAATATGGCCAGAGTTTTCACCACCAATGTGCCAGCCGTTCTGACGCAGTTTTTCCATTACGTAGCGATCGCCCACTTTCGAGCGTTCAAACGGAATCTTCATTTCTTCCAGTTTTAGCTCAAGGCCAAGGTTACTCATTAAGGTACCCACAACACCGCCTTCTAGGGTGCCGTGCTGTTGCCCGTCTTTGGCCAAGATATACAGAATTTGGTCACCATCGACAACGTTGCCAAAGTGATCCACTAACATAATGCGATCACCATCGCCATCAATGGCAATACCCAGATCCGCTTGCTCGCGAACCACAGCTTCACGGATGTTGGCCATGCTAGTAGCGCCATAACCGTCGTTGATGTTTATGCCATTAGGCTCATTACCAATAGCAATGACTTCGGCTCCAAGCTCTTTAAATACTCTTGGGGCGATGTGGTAGGTAGCGCCATGGGCACAATCCACCACTAATTTGAGGCCTTCAAGGGTAGTATTGAGTGGAAAATGACTCTTACAGTGTTCAATGTAACGCCCAGCGGCGTCTTCAATTCGGCGCACCTTTCCAAGCTTAGATGATTCTACGCAACGCAGAGGTTTTTCCAGCTCAGCTTCGATGGCGCGTTCAATTTGGTCATCCAGCTTCGAGCCATCGCTTGAGAAGAACTTGATGCCGTTATCGTAATAAGGGTTATGAGATGCGCTAATCACAATCCCGGCTTCTGCCCGAAAGGTGCGAGTGAGATAAGCCACCGCGGGAGTAGGCATTGGGCCCAGTAGACGAACGTTTAATCCGGCGGCGGACAAACCCGCTTCCAAAGCGCTTTCAAACAGGTAGCCGCTAATACGGGTATCTTTACCTACAATCACCTTATTGGTTCCCTGTCGAGACAAGACTCGGCCAGCAGCCCAGCCCAGCTTAAGTACCAGTTCCGGGGTTAGCTTGCCTTCGCCCACTTTGCCACGAATACCGTCGGTTCCGAAAAATTTTCTTTGGGTCACGTTAACATCCATTATGTAATTATTGGGTTCTCACAGGCTGTCCAAACAGCCAACGCATCGCAGGTTTGTGCAACGTCGTGAACTCTTAGAATTTGAGCGCCGTTAACGGCAGCGTATAACGCGGCACTAACACTGCCCGCGACTCGCTGCTGCACTGGCTTATTAAGTAATGTGCCAATCATACTCTTTCGCGATGCCCCAACCAATAGTGGCAGTTCAAATTTACTAAAACGTTTGAGCTGATTCATGATTTGATAATTGTGGACTAAGCTTTTTCCAAAGCCCAAACCTGGGTCTAACAGCAACAACTCTTTGGCGATCCCCGCCTCAAGGCAGGCCAAAATGCGTTCTTCAAAGAAAGCGTTGATGTCGGTAATCAAATCGTCATAACTGGGGTTTGCTTGCATGGTCCTCGGTTCCCCTTGCATGTGCATCAAGCAAACCGGCACCTGACATTCGGCGGCGGCTTGCAGTGCCCCTTCTCGACGTAAGGCGTATACATCATTAATCATATCGGCCCCGGCTTCCACCGCAGCTAACATCACCTCTGGCTTAGAGGTATCTACCGAAATCAAGGTGTTGCTATCGAATTGGCGTATGCCCCGTATTACCGGAATGACGCGATCAAGCTCTTCATCGACGCCAACGTCCTTAGCGCCGGGCCGCGTGGATTCACCGCCAATATCTAATAGGGTTGCGCCCGCTTTTACCATGGCCAGCCCTTGCTCAATCGCCGCTTGCAACTGCTGATATCGGCCACCATCGGAAAACGAATCGGGAGTGGTATTTAAAATGCCCATCACCTGAGGCTGGCTGAGGTCGAGTGTTTTTCTTTTAAACGCTAAGGTTTTCATTAATTACTTCTAGCCGCTGTTGTTACTAGTGTTATTGTATACTAGAGAGTAGCAATCTGGCCAAAATCATCATTGCTTAACTTTGAACAAGTTGACGTTTCTTTACACTCGAAGGGTTACAATAGTGGTTACTGGAAGGTATGTATGATTCAACGATTGAGTGCTCTGGTTCTAACCCTATTTATGGCTGTCGCGGCTAATGCCCTGTATGTTGGCGATGCGTTTGCCAAAGCTAAATCGCCCAAAGTAGTAAAGCATTTACCCAAAGGCCACGTGCATTTGCATCATCGCGGCCATCGCTATTGGTACTATCAAGGTTATTATTACAGGCCCTATCGCAGCAGTTATCAGATTGTCAGTGCACCACTGGGCGTTGAGGTAAAAGTGCTGCCAGTAGGCTATACCAAGTGGGTAGTGGGCGGCGTTGAATATTATCAATTTGCCGATCAGTACTATCGTTTTAATCGCAAAAAACAGGCTTATGTGGTGGTTAAGCGCCCTCGAGGGCTGCCGGCATCTTAAAGTCCGACGTAAAATCCGAGTTGAGCATAGCGTTGCCAGTTACTGCTGTTTTGCTGATAGTCTTTATGATACTGGGTTAAGCTAAAATCCAAACCCCAGCCATTAAAAGCCAATAGCACACCAAGCTGCCCTTCAATACGCAATGGCTCAACGGTGGTGAGATTGTCGTAAGGTACTTTGCCTGTGATGGTGAGATCGTGAAATCGATAGCCCGCTGCAATGCGCATGTAAGGCTGGTAACTAAAACGCTTCGACAGCGGTTTCAGCGAGCCATTATGGTTAAAGTGATTTGAAGCCCCTCCAAAGCTCTGCTCAAGACCTCGGCCATAACGTAAGTTCATACTGAACAAGGCTTCGCTTCTTAAGTTACCAAGGTTGCCGTAGGCGCTGGTGCTTAATTCCAATTGCTGCTCGCCCAATTGATAACGATTGACGAGCCAATCCACTTCGTGGGCGTACTGTGCAATGAATTGGTCTTGTACTTGATATTGCCACCCTTGTGGCGGCGTTGAGCCGGTCCAGCGATGAATCTGTTTTTGAAAACCGGCCGCTTGCGATGACGGCCCTATAACCCCCACACTCAACCAACTCTTTTGCGCGAGGTGCGTGTTGTAGTAAGCCAAACTCGACTCAAGCTGCAACACCCCCGCGTAAGGCCTATCGGTCGGTTGCGGAGTGTCTAAGGCGATTTCTTTGGGCGTCCAAAGTCGTTGTTGTAGCGATATTCCCGCTTGATAGCGGCCGCCTTCCCCAAACAACAAAGGCGTTCGCCAACGATGAAGCCAATGCAATTGCTCTGAAGCAGCGACACTGTTGCCATACCAATTCAGCATTAAGCCACCGGTATAGTCGCCATCGCTACCCAAAATAATGTCATTATCAAGCTGCACAGCAAAACGACTGTCTTGCGCTAGGCTAGGGCCAATTAACAACAGAGATGTTAAAGCTACAGACACCGGTGCTAACTGCACTGCTAGACCTCTCTTATGGCTCACAAAAGCCGCTTATTCGAATATCCTTAACTATACATTGAACGATGAAAAAGCCTAGACGCAAACCCCTCAGTAAAACCGAGCTGTTGTTGGTGAGCGCTAGCGGCGACGTTTTTTCTTTTTGAGCAAGCCCGCGTCTTTAAGCATTTGCTGCTTAAGCTTACGACGCTGTGCATTGGCGCTAAGGGGTTTGCTGTTGCGATGGCCAGTATCGATGTCGCCTGAGTCCTCAGAGGGTTCGTAACCGCTTAACCACTGCTGCGGCAAACGCTCATCTAACAAGCGCTCGATTTGGGCCAACATGCCCTCTTCACTCTGACTCATCAAAGAGATAGCCAGCCCTTTATGGCCGGCGCGACCGGTTCGTCCGATGCGATGCACATAGTCTTCCGCTTTAAACGGCATATCGAAATTGACCACCTGTTCAAGCTGGTGAATATCAAGCCCACGTGCGGCAACGTCGGTCGCGATAAGCGCTCGTAGCTTGCCCGCTTTAAAGTCGTCTAACGCTCTTTGACGAGCGCCTTGGGATTTATCGCCGTTAATCGCACTGGCCTGAATGCCGTCTTTGCCGAGCTCTTTTGCCAGTGCTTCACTGCCTTCTTTGGTGCGCACAAACACCAATACCTGCTGCCAGTTTCGCTGCCCAATAAGGTGCGCCAGTAATTCCGCTTTACGCTTTTTATCCACCGGATAAACCATTTGCTCAACTAATTCAGCAGCGCTGTTACTTGGACTGACCGATATTTCCTTAGGCGTTTGCATCATGCCATAGGCCAGTCGTTTGATGGCTGCAGAAAAGGTGGCGGAAAATAACGCCATTTGTGGTTGCTTAGGTAAGAGCCTTAACACCTTTTTGATGTCGGGCATAAAGCCCATATCCAACATTCGATCGGCTTCATCAAAAACCACAAACTGGCACGTTTTTAGCGACAATTTTTTACTGTAAACGTGATCCAACAGTCGACCTGGTGTGGCGACGAGTATGTCGACGCCCTCGTCCAACTTCGCCTGTTGAGCTTTAATGCTAACGCCACCGTACACAGCCACAAGCTTAAACTGTTGCTCATTGGATAGATGTTGGTTAAGGGCTTTAAGGCTATCGAGCACTTGCTGAGCCAACTCTCGAGTAGGGGTTAGAATTAACGCCTTGGTGTGGCCCCTTTCAGCCGGGTTATGCGCTTGCAGCAAGTGCTGCATCAACGGCAACCCAAAGGCCGCGGTTTTACCCGTACCCGTTTGCGCTGCTGCCAACACATCATGACCTTGCAATAATACTGGGATGGCTTGTGTTTGTATTGGCGTTGGGGAGCTAAAACCCAATGCACTGAGGCTGTTAAGCAGCTCGCTCGACAACCCTAGCTTATCAAATCCCATTGCAATCAATCCTATCTAGAAAAATGAAAAAGCCCCGCTAAGATGCAGGGCTTTGTATGAGCGCGACAGGCTACTTTGCGGGCGCTTGGTCTGGTTCGCCGTTGTCAGCAGGCTTGTCTTGTGAGGCATCAGCTTTCACTTCAGGCTCAGCATCCGCGGCAGCGGATTGGCCAGAGCTTTTGTCGTTGCTGTCATCACCATCGGTCCAATCCGCCGGTGGTCGCACGTCTTTGCGTTCCATTAAGTCATCGATTTGAGCGGCATCAATGGTTTCGTACTTCATTAACGCGTCTTTCATGGCATGCAGGATATCCATGTTGTCTTTTAGGATCTGCTCAGCACGCTGATAATTGCTGTCAATGACGGCTTTAATTTCTTCATCGATAACCCGCGCCGTGTCTTCTGACATGTGCGAAGCTTTGGCCATTGAGCGACCTAAGAACACCTCACCGTCTTCTTCGGCATAAAGCATTGGGCCCAAACGCTCACTCAAGCCCCATTGGGTCACCATCTTGCGAGCAATGTCGGTAGCCCGCTCAATGTCATTAGAGGCGCCGGTGGTTACTTTATCTTTACCAAAGATGATTTCTTCCGCCAAACGACCACCAAATAAGCTGGAAATCATGCTTTCAAGATGCTGTTTGGAATGGCTCACTCTGTCTTGCTCTGGCAAGTACATGGTCACACCTAGAGCTCGACCGCGAGGAATAATAGAGACCTTATAAACCGGATCGTGCTCAGGCACCATACGCCCAACAATGGCGTGGCCTGCTTCGTGATAAGCGGTCATTTCCTTTTCAGGCTCGCTCATCACCATAGACCGACGTTCAGCACCCATCATGATTTTATCTTTGGCGCGTTCAAACTCTTCCATGCCCACTAAGCGCTTAGAGTTGCGCGCTGCAAACAAGGCCGCTTCGTTAACAAGGTTGGCCAAATCGGCACCCGAGAAACCTGGAGTACCGCGAGCAATCAAGCTGGCTTTAACGTCATCACCAATCGGTACTTTGCGCATGTGAACTTTAAGGATTTGTTCACGACCACGTACGTCTGGCAGTCCCACCACCACTTGGCGGTCAAAACGTCCCGGACGCAACAAGGCTGGGTCGAGCACGTCTGGTCGGTTTGTTGCAGCAATAACAATGATGCCTTCGTTACCGTCAAAGCCATCCATTTCCACCAACATTTGGTTAAGGGTTTGCTCACGCTCATCGTGACCACCACCAAGACCGGCACCACGTTGGCGACCTACGGCATCAATCTCATCGATGAAGATGATACAAGGCGCTGACTTTTTAGCTTGCTCAAACATGTCACGAACACGGGAAGCACCCACACCAACGAACATTTCAACAAAATCCGAACCGGAGATTGTGAAGAATGGTACTTTTGCTTCACCGGCGATGGCTTTGGCTAATAAGGTTTTACCCGTACCTGGAGGACCGACCATAAGTACACCGGTAGGAATGCGTCCGCCTAATTTTTGGAATTTGGTTGGGTCGCGAAGGTAATCCACCAACTCGCCAACTTCCTCTTTGGCTTCGTCACAACCCGCGACGTCAGCAAAGGTGGTTTTAATTTGGTCTTCGCCCATTAGGCGCGCTTTACTCTTACCAAACGACATGGCGCCTTTACCGCCACCGCCTTGCATTTGACGCATGAAGAAAATCCACACACCAATGAGCAGTAACATTGGGAACCAAGAAATGAAAATTTGAGTTAAGAAGCCGGATTCTTCCGGAACCTTACCGGTTACCGCAACATTTGAGCGTTTAAGATCATTAATTAAATCCAAATCTGGAATCGGCATCACTGTGGTGAAGCTCTCACCACTGCGGCGTGTTCCGTTAATGGTGCGTTGGTCTTCTTGCACCACCACACTGGAAATCTGACCCGACTCTACTGCCGACAAAAATTGGGTGTAATCCATTTTTGTGGCGGTGTTGTTGTTTGGAGAATAGCCATTGAAGACGGACATTAACACAACCGCAATAACTACCCACAAAATGAGATTTTTAGCCATATCGCTCAAAATAAATAGACCTCTGTTCAGTCTTAAAAATTCTTATATAAAAAGAGTACTACAACTTGTAGCCAGTAGCCACTACGAACACTTCTCTCGAGCGAGCTCGTGAACTGTCAGGCTTGCGACTCTTTACCACTTTAAACGCTTGTCTTAGCTGTTTCATAAACTCGTCAAAGCCTTCTCCCTGAAATACTTTGACCGCAAAACTGCCATTTGGTGCCAATACGCTGTGGCACATGTCCAGTGCTAACTCCACCAAATACATGGCTCGAGGCTGGTCGACAGCACCATTACCACTCATATTCGGCGCCATATCAGATAACACCACGTCTACTTTGTCTGAGCCTACGCGCTCTAACAATGCATTAAGGACAGCTTCTTCTCGAAAATCCCCTTGCAAGAAATCCACGCCTGCAATGGGGTCCATTGGCAAGATATCGCACGCAATAACTTGTCCACTTTCCCCCACTAACTTAGTGGCCAGCTGAGACCAACCACCAGGAGCTGCTCCTAGATCAACGACGGTCATACCATCACGGATCAATTTATCTTTGTTTTGGATCTCTTCTAACTTAAACACGGCGCGCGAACGTAAGCCTTGCTTTTGTGCTTGTTTAACGTACTTGTCGTCGAAATGCTCTTTTAGCCATCGTTTCGAACTGACACTGCGGTTTTTACTGCCCGACATGTTCACGGTTCCCGTAAATAACAGTTACACCAAAAAGGATATGGGGGTAAACTATCGGTTTTTAAACCCCCAAACTCTAAAAGTTGGACACCCATGAAGCTATCCAATAAACAAAAGCAACACTTAAAAGGCTTGGCACACAGCCTAAAGCCTGTGGTATTGCTTGGCGCCAATGGACTAACCGAAGGCGTTTTGGCGGAAATTAATATCGCCCTTGACCATCACGAATTGATTAAAGTTAAGGTTGCTTCAGAAGATCGCGAACTTAAAAACGCCATCATCGATGCAATTATTCGCGAGACCTCTGCCATAAAAGTTCAGACCATTGGTCACATGCTGATCATCTTCCGCCCTGTGGAAGACAGCAAAATCGAACTGCCTAAAGCCTAACGGCCATATAACCAATTCTGCAAGCTCACGGATGGGCTTGCGAGAGTACCTCTACTTTTTTCTCGCCACGATTAAGTTACGCTTAATCGATTGGTCGACCCTGTGCAAATAGCCTTGATAGTACTCTTGCGGCAACACCTCAAATCCTGCTTGAGTGAACGCCGTCGCCGCTTGCTGCCAGGTTAAGGTAAACTCGTTAAACGAGATAACCGCCGCCGCTTTCGCCTTTAGTGCTTGCGACCAGCTTGGGAGCGCTTGCTCTAGAAGTTCTAGAGGGCTTCGCTCCAGTTTGCTGTCTTTCGCGTTTTTGCTGCCGTGTTGCACGCCATAGGGCAAATCACACACAAGCACATCGCAAGAACGCTTTTTTACCATGTGCTGCAATTGCCGAGTATCGCCGTCAAACAGCTGCAGTTGCTGGCTTTGTTTATTAGCATAGGCGGCCTTGCTGTGAGCGCAATCCAGTATGAACCCAGTGGCCGCCTTTTTATTGCCACCAGCCAAGTTTCTTCGCTCTTTGCGGGCGCCGTGCTTATAACGGCCTTTTTTCATGAAATTAAGCAAGTAGGCTCGAGTTTCTTCAACCCATTTACTGTTAATTTCAACCCCCACCACGTTGTAACCGCGAATTAAGCCTTCGTAAAGACTGGTGCCTTTGCCGGACATAGGGTCCAGCAAAGTGAGTCGTTCACTGCGGGTTTCACTGGCGCTTACGGCGAGGTTGACCATAAGCCGTGTGAATTGCTCATTGGTCTTACCCGTGTAGCGCAATATCTGCACCATGGATTCAGGGAAGGTTCGAAAATCTTGAACTTGGCACGGCTGCAACAGCTTATCGAGCTTAATTTCGAACAAACTGTAGAAGGTCGATGCGCTCGACAGTCGCTGCATTTGCTCGGGCGTTAATGGCGCATCCACGCTAAATTGAAGGTTTGCAGGCAAGCCATGAACGTACTCGTCACGGCTGTCTTCAACAAAGCTTAGCTGTGCGTTTGCACTCAAGGCAATGGCTTGCAGCTCGCTGCGGCCAATTTGTTGGGCACTTTCGAAATAGATTCGATTGTGTCCAGGATTTGCCAAAAGAAGATAATGAATCATGGGATTTATTAGCAATGCCTAGCTTAGATGTACTCAACCGCGGTGATTTCAAAGTCAGTTTCACCGCCAGGGGTGCTGATAGTAACTTCGTCGTCCAAGTTCTTGCCGATTAACCCACGAGCAATGGGAGAATTCACCGAAATCAGATTTTGTTTAATATCGGCTTCATCATCACCCACAATGCGATAGGTCACTTCTTCATCGGTATCAAGATTTAAAATGGTAACCGTGGTGCCAAAAATAACACGGCCGGTATTCGGCATTTTGGTGACGTCAATAATTTGAGCATTTGACAACTTACCTTCGATGTCTCGAATGCGTGCTTCGCAAAGACCTTGCTCTTCACGGGCAGCATGATACTCAGCATTTTCTTTTAAATCCCCCAGCTCTCTTGCTGAAGCAATGGCCGCCGAGATAGCAGGACGGCGTTCGCGCTTTAATACGTCAAGTTCGGCGCGCAACGTTTCCGCACCTTGGTTCGTCATAGGAACTTGATTGTTCACTGTTCATATTCTCCATTACAAAAAAGCTCCGCCGCTTAAAAGTGAATTTAAGCGGAGCGGGCATTTTTAAAAATTGGGTGTTCTGTTTCGATAGTAGCGACAGGGTACCACTGAGCCATCAGAAAAACCACAATAGCTCAGTGTAGCCCAATTGAGTCAATTACCCAATTGGGCGTTATATACGCAGATTACAGCTTATGTAACTCCTGCACCGATGCAACGCGCGCTTTGTCGTCTTCAGCGTGAGCCAAGCAGGTCGCAAAAGCAGCGTTCATGGTGGTGGTGTAATTCACCTTGTAACGCAATGCACCGCGACGAAGCGTACGCGAGTCTTCAATGGCTTGACGACCCTCGGTGGTGTTTACAATGTAGGTGTACTCATCGTTCTTAATGCGATCCAGAATGTGAGGTCGGCCTTCATGCACCTTGTTCACCAAGCGCGGATTAATGCCGGCTTCGCCAAGCACCACAGCTGTGCCGTGGGTTGCGTCAATCTCATAGCCAAGCGCCATTAAGTTTTTCGCCAATTGCGCCACGCGTTTTTTGTCCGAATTACGCACGGACAATAAGGCGCGACCATTTTTCGGCACATCTTTAATGGCACCCAGCTGCGCCTTGGCATAGGCTTCAGCAAAGGTGGTTCCAACCCCCATCACTTCACCGGTAGAGCGCATTTCAGGCCCTAACAAGGGATCCACACCAGGGAACTTGTTAAACGGCAGCACCACTTCTTTAACCGAGTAGTAGCTTGGAATGACTTCTTTTACAAAGCCCTGCTCTTTTAGAGTTTGTCCCGCCATTACTCGAGCCGCTACTTTAGCTACCGGTACGCCTGTCGCTTTAGAGACAAAAGGCACGGTACGGGCAGCACGAGGATTCACCTCAATCATATAGATGACGTCGTCTTTAACCGCGAACTGAGTGTTCATTAGGCCACGAACGCCTAACTCAAGTGCTAGAGCGCGAACTTGTTCACGCATGCGGTTTTGGACGTCTTCACTTAAGCTGTATGGAGGAAGCGAGCAACCTGAATCTCCGGAGTGAACCCCGGCTTGCTCGATGTGCTCCATAATACCGCCGATAACCACATCGGTACCGTCGCACACGGCGTCGATATCAACTTCAATGGCATCGTCTAAGAAGTGATCCAGCAACACCGGCGACTCATTAGAAACCGATACCGCTTCGTTAAAGTAACGGCGTAAATCTTTCTCGTCGTACACAATTTCCATAGCTCGACCACCTAATACGTAGGATGGGCGTACAACCAGTGGATAACCAATGCGCTCGGCGGCGATAACTGCACCTTCGGTGGTGGTCACTGTGTCGTTTTCTGGCTGCTTTAAGCCTAAGCGCTCTACCGCTTGTTGGAAACGCTCACGATCTTCTGCACGGTCAATGGCATCTGGGCTGGTACCAATAATCGGCACGCCGGCTTGTTCTAGGGCGCGGGCTAACTTCAGCGGTGTTTGACCACCGTAATGCACGATAACGCCTTTAGGATTTTCAACTCGAACAATTTCCAGCACGTCTTCAAGGGTTACTGGCTCAAAGTACAAGCGATCAGAAGTGTCATAGTCGGTAGAAACCGTCTCTGGGTTACAGTTAACCATGATGGTTTCAAAGCCATCTTCGCGCAATGCCAATGCCGCATGCACACAGCAGTAATCAAACTCAATGCCTTGTCCAATACGGTTAGGACCGCCACCAAGAACCATGATTTTGTCTTTATCCGATGGCGCCGCTTCACACTCTTCTTCATAGGTTGAGTACATGTAAGCGGTATCAGTGGCGAATTCCGCTGCACAAGTGTCCACGCGCTTGTAAACCGGGAAGATTTGGTAGCGCTGGCGCAGTTTGCGAACTTCGGTTTCTGATACGCCCAGCACCTTCGAAATTCGCGCATCGCTGAAGCCTTTGCGTTTTAGTCGGTACAGCAAGTCGCTATCGAGACCGCCAAAACCCTGCTCTTGCAAATGCTCTTCGCTCTTAATGATGTCTTCAATTTGCACCAAGAACCAAGGGTCGATATTAGTCAGCTTGAAAATAGCGTCCATGGAAAGGCCGCTTCTAAAGGCATCACCAATGTACAAAATACGGTCCGCGCCTGGCTCTTTCAGCTCGTGGCGAATACGCGCCATTGAAGTGTCGTCGTCTAAGTCAACCACAGGGTCAAAGCCGTCGATGCCAACCTCTAGGCCGCGCAATGCTTTTTGCATGGACTCTTGCAACGTGCGGCCAATGGCCATTACTTCACCAACCGACTTCATTTGGGTGGTTAGGCGATCGTTAGAGCCTGCAAATTTTTCAAAGTTAAAGCGCGGAATCTTAGTAACCACATAATCAATGGCCGGCTCAAAGCTTGCTGGAGTGCGACCACCGGTAATGTCGTTCATTAACTCGTCTAGGGTAAAGCCTACCGCTAACTTGGCTGCAATCTTGGCGATGGGGAATCCGGTCGCTTTAGAGGCCAGTGCTGAAGAGCGGCTTACACGCGGGTTCATCTCAATGATGACCATGCGCCCATCTTTCGGGTTCACACCAAACTGAACGTTAGAACCACCGGTTTCAACTCCGATTTCACGCAACACCGCCATAGAGGCGTTACGCATGAGTTGATATTCTTTGTCGGTTAATGTTTGCGCCGGTGCAACGGTAATCGAGTCACCCGTATGAACGCCCATGGCGTCGAAGTTTTCAATGGCACAGACAATGATGCAGTTGTCGTTTCTGTCACGAACAACTTCCATCTCATATTCTTTCCAACCAATTAAAGACTCGTCGATGAGCAGTTCATTAGTTGGGCTTAAATCAAGACCACGGCTGCAAATCTCTTCGAATTCTTCTTTGTTGTAGGCGATACCACCGCCGCTACCGCCCATGGTAAATGACGGACGGATAATACAAGGGAAGCCAACTTCGTTTAATACGCCGTAAGCTTCGTCCATTGAGTGGGCAATGCCCGCTCGCGGACACTCAAGGCCAATGCTTTTCATGGCGACATCGAAACGGGCGCGATCTTCGGCCTTATCAATCGCATCTGCGGTAGCGCCGATCATTTCAACGCCAAACTCTTCTAAAACGCCTTTTTGCTCAAGTTCCAACGCGCAGTTGAGCGCGGTTTGGCCACCCATGGTGGGCAGGATGGCATCTGGGCGCTCTTTTTCGATAATTTTTCGAACCACTTCCCAATGAATTGGCTCGATATAAGTTGAGTCGGCCATTTCTGGGTCGGTCATAATGGTGGCGGGGTTGGAGTTAACCAACACCACTTTGTAACCTTCTTCTCGCAACGCTTTACACGCTTGCGCACCGGAGTAATCGAACTCGCAGGCTTGGCCAATTACAATTGGGCCAGCCCCTAGGATAAGAATGGTGTTAATGTCATTACGTTTTGGCATCGAGTTTCTTCCCTTGAGTTATTTGGCTGCTTGGTATTGCGAAATGAGCTCGATGAAATGATCGAACAATGGTGCGGCGTCGTGCGGCCCAGGGCTCGCTTCAGGATGCCCTTGGAAACTAAAGGCCGGCTTATCAGTGCGATGGATGCCTTGCAACGAACCGTCAAACAGCGATTTATGGGTGGCCTTAATGTAGCTAGGGAGGCTGTCTTCTTTTACTGCGAAACCGTGGTTTTGCGAAGTAATCATTACCGTACCGGCTTCAATATCAGATACTGGATGGTTAGCGCCGTGGTGACCAAACTTCATTTTTTCAGTTTGCGCGCCACTGGCCAGTGCAAGTAATTGGTGACCTAAGCAAATCCCAAATACTGGCACTTGTGTTTCTAGAATCTGTTGGATGGCTTCAATCGCATAATCACAAGGCTCTGGGTCACCTGGGCCGTTTGACAGGAATATGCCGTCTGGGTTCATCGCCAGAACGTCAGCCGCAGAGGTTTTAGCAGGGACTACGGTTACATCACAGCCTCTGTCCACCAGCATGCGCAAAATATTGGCTTTCACACCGTAGTCATAGGCGACTACTTTGTAGGGCAAGTCTTCTGCTGCTCGGTCGCTTGGTAAGCCATGCTCCAAGGTCCAACTGCCCTGACGCCATTGGTGAGTTGTGTCTGTGGTTACTTCTTTAGCTAAATCCATTCCCTTAAGGCCTGGAAACGCTTTCGCTTGAGCCAAAGCTTGTTCGGCATCTAAGCTACCACCGGCTACGATGCAACCCGCTTGCGATCCTTTTTCTCGCAAAATTCGAGTTAACTTTCGAGTATCAATGTCAGCAATGCCAACCACACCATTGCTGGCGAGATATTGGTCTAAGCTTTGTTGATTGCGAAAGTTACTAGCAAGAAGCGGAAGGTCGCGGATAATTAAGCCGCATGCGTGAATTTTGTTTGATTCGGTATCTTCGGAATTGGTTCCGGTATTACCAATGTGAGGATAGGTCAAAGTTACCATTTGGCGAGAATAAGACGGGTCCGTCAAAATCTCTTGATAGCCAGTCATTGAAGTGTTGAAAACCACTTCCCCTACCGCGGCACCGTTAGCGCCAATTGAAACGCCCTCAAATACTGTACCGTCTTCTAAGACCAATAATGCTGAGTTACTCAACACAACCTCCAGATTTTAAGCCACCATTTTTTATGTAAAATTTGAGCTGGATCCAAAATACAAACCGCAGACAAATTCCGCGCATTTTAGCGGTATACAGCCAACATGTCTAACCAAATTTGGCCTTTGACTAATTATTTATCGGCTAACCACTAATTATCTTACTTTAACCCTAACACCTGTTGCATATCATAAAGACCACTCGGTTGTTCTACGACCCACTTAACCGCTCGCATGGCCCCTTTTCCATAGGTCATACGACTTGATGACTTATGAGTAATTTCCAATCGCTCCCCAAGGTCTGCAAACAAGGCTGTATGATCGCCAATTACATCGCCAGCGCGGGTTGTAGCAAAGCCTATGGTTTTGGAATCTCGCTCACCGGTTAGCCCTTCTCGCCCATATACCGCCACGTCTTTAAGGTCTCGGTTGAGCTTGTTAGCAATCACTTCGCCCATTTTCAAAGCCGTACCGCTTGGTGCATCTTTTTTGTGGCGATGATGAGTTTCTTGGATCTCTATATCGGCGTACTCACCCATAACTTCAGTTGCAACTTCTAGCAACTTCCACATCAAATTAACGCCAACTGACATATTTGGTGCAAAAACAATAGCAATATGTTGAGCTGACAAACCAACATTGGCTAATTCTTGCTCAGATAACCCCGTTGTGCCTACAACCACGGATTTACGATGCTTTTCACACAAGGATATGTGAGATAAACAAGCCTCTGGAGAGGTAAAATCAATCAAAACATCAAAATCATCAATATTACTTGATAGATCATCACTTAGCTGAACTCCAATATTGCCTACTCCAGCTAGTTCTCCTGCGTCCAC
Organism: Paraferrimonas haliotis; assembly: GCF_002282895.1. Taxonomy (GTDB): domain Bacteria; phylum Pseudomonadota; class Gammaproteobacteria; order Enterobacterales; family Shewanellaceae; genus Paraferrimonas; species Paraferrimonas haliotis. Next base: position 115,655 of record NZ_NRRB01000006.1, on the reverse strand, counting down.
ACCTATCAAACTAGAGCCTGGACGAACCGTCGCCACGGTTAAGTTAACTGAGTCATCTACAGCCGCAGCTTCCACCAAAATCTTGCCCATTCGGCCGTTAGCACCTGCCACTGCTATTCTAAGTTGATTAGTCATGATAGTTAAGTATCTCCAGTCAGTCTGAATCTTCAGCTTTTTGGCTAAAACCTCGCTTAGCAAACTTTTAGCCAAAAAAAAGGCGGGATGATTACCCGCCTTTAATCTTTTAAACGATGTCGAGCAATTCGACTTCAAATACCAATGCTGCGAACGGAGGAATGGCTGCGCCTGCTCCACGGTCGCCGTAGGCTAGATTGTGAGGAACGTACAGTTTCCACTTAGAGCCAACTGGCATTTTTTGTAATGCTTCAGTCCAACCAGCGATAACGCCGCTTACTGGAAACTCCGCAGGCTGACCGCGTTGAACTGACGAGTCAAACACTTCACCATTAGTCAATTGACCGTGGTAGTGACAACGTACAGTAGAGTCGGTAGTAGGAAGCTCACCTTGGCCTTCAGTAATGATCTCATATTGCAGACCAGACTCAAGAACGGTTACTTCGTCACGCTTACCGTTTTCAGCTAAGAAAGCTTCGCCTTCGGCTGCTGCTAATTTGGCTTCTTCTTGCTTGATTTTTTGAATGCGCTCACCGATAACAGTGAAGGCATTGCGAAGATCGTCTTCGCTGATTTGCATTTCGTCACCACGGAATGCGTCGGCCAACCCTTGTTGTACGGCACTGATGGAAATTCCTTCGAAAGAGTTTGCGGCAAGTTGCTCGCCAAGTTGAAGGCCCACGCCATAACTGGCTTGTAATTCTACGGTATTGTATTTCTCTGACATGTTTGTCACTCAGTTAATAAAATTCGCCGGATTGTAGCATGAAAGCCACTTGGAAATCTGCTACGTACCGGCGTTTTTTTTAAGCGAATAACATCATATTAAAGAGAGCAGTTTGGTCGCTTTCCTTGCGCTTTTGCTTGCTGATAGATAGGCATCACTTTAGCTTGCAGAGCCGTTAAATCTTCGATTCGAGTACTGTGGGACGGGTGAGTCGATAGAAACTCTGGTGGCGCACCTTCACTGAACTTGGCCATGTTTTTCCACAAGACAATGGCTTGGGATGGATCAAAACCCGCTTTGGCCATTAACTCGGCACCGATTTCATCGGATTCGGTTTCTTGAGCACGGCCAAAAGGCAACATTAGCCCCAACTGCAAGCCGGCACCCAGCGCTGACATCGCCATTTCTCGCTCGGCTTGGCTTTGCCCTTGCAGCGCTATATTCGCAATTTGCAAGCCGGCACTGGACAGCTGACCTCGGGTCACTTGCTCGTTGCCGTGACGAGCTAATACGTGTCCAACTTCATGGCCTATTACCGCCGCCAATTGATCTTGGTTTTCGGCGGCTTTCATCAAACCTGTATACACACCAATATGACCTCCGGGTAAGGCGAAGGCATTTAACTGATCCGATTCAAAAGTAACCGTTTCCCAGTTTTGCTTAGTCGGCAGTTCGGCAGTAATGGCATCTGCGATGCATTGAACGTATGCGACCTTGTTAGCGTCGGTAGAAATTTTTTCTTGTTTCTTAATTTGAGCGAAAGATTGGGCGCCCATTTGCGTCATTTCTGCTTCAGAAAAAAGCAACACTTGATGACGGCCCGTAGGGGATTTATGCAGTGCACAACTGCTGAGTGTAACTGCTGTAGCAACAGCGACAACGACAAGCTTAAATCGCATGGCAAATGTCCTTTTACCTTAGAAGATGCCTCTCATTTTGGCAGTGAGAGGCACCCAATTCAAGCGCTTTGTTGCGTTTATGTTACTCGCTATTTTGCTTCTCGTATTGCGGTTAATCGACAAATTTCCACGATGACTTCCACCGCTTTTTCCATTTGGTCTAAGGATGCGTATTCGTGAATACCGTGGAAGTTATAGCCACCGGTAAATACATTAGGGCATGGCAGCCCTTTAAATGACAATTGCGCTCCGTCTGTACCACCGCGAATGGGTTTTATTTTGGGTTGGACATCGAGGTTAGTCATCGCTTGCTCGGCGATCTCGATAATATGCATGTGGGGCTCTACTTTTTCCTTCATATTAAAGTAGGAATCAGTAATTTCTATGGATACAGAGCCTCGGGTTAATTGCTCATTAAGCTCATTAACTTTAGCGTGCATAAATGCTTTTTTAGCGGCCATAGCTTGCTCGTCAAAATCACGCAAAATATACAGTAATTCGGTTGTTGCAATGCTTGGGGTTATGGCCGCTAAGTGATAAAACCCCTCGTAGCCTTCCGTGGTTTCTGGTGTAGGATGCTCCGGCATTAGCGCCTGGAATTTTGCACCAATGTTCATTGAATTAACCAATTTGTTTTTGGCGCTACCTGGATGGACCGAGACACCATGACAAGTGACCACGGCACTGCTGGCGTTAAAATTCTCAAACTCAAGCTCTCCTAATTCACCACCATCAATAGTGTAGGCCCAATGCGCCCCAAATTTTTCCACATCAAATAAATGCGCTCCACGACCAATTTCCTCATCGGGGGTAAAGCCAATACAAATATCGCCGTGAGGGATTTCTGGATGCTTTAACAAATGCTCCATGGCAGTAATGATTTCCGCAATTCCGGCTTTATTATCCGCACCTAACAGCGTAGTGCCATCGGTTGTTATCAATGTTTGTCCAGCTAAACGAGCAAGCTCCGGGTATTGTTGCGGATCTAACTGCTCCTGATTATTACCAAGCTCAATAACGCCACCATCATAATCGTCAATGATTTGCGGTTTTACATTGGCACCGCTGGCATCCATTGCCGTATCCATATGGGCAATAAAGCCAATGCTGCTAACCTTGGTTGAAGTGTTCGCGGGAAGTCTAGCAAACAAATAACCGTGCTCATCAAGACTCACCTTGTCCAACCCCATTGCTAATAGCTCTTGCTGCAAGGTTTTGGCTAACTCCATTTGCCCAGGGGTTGAAGGACAGTTCCCATTGGCGGCGTTGGATTGGGTGTCAAATTGAACATAACGAAGAAAACGGTCGAGAAGCTGTTGGCGCATAGAAAACCTGTCAATATCAAGTAAAACGACGCAACAGTATCCATAACTTCGATGTATAAAAATGATTCACCGCTCTCAAAACTAGAAGAAAAGTGACCGAGTCATCTTTCCTTTCACACATACAGAGCATCTTCAACACAGCTTTCACCCTGCAACTAATGGATTCTATTGAGAATTGTTAAACACGTGAGAAAGGCTCAATGAATAAAGTATTATGTGCAGCGGCATTAGCTCTTGTACTTAGTGGCTGTGGTGACGATCATTCTGATGCTCCTGCAGCGGCATCATCAACGCCAGTAATATCTGGAGCCGCAACCGATGGTGGTGCTTCGACTCCAGTGCAAACGCCTGTAGATACTGGCACGGATACTGGCACGGATACGGGCGCAACAAGTGGCAGTGGCTCAACGGTACACGGCGCAACAACAACTGACGGCGATACTACGCCAATGTTGACTTTGGTGCCGGCAACTCAGCCTGATACAGGAACCGCAGCAACGGATACCACCCCAATGTTGGATTTGGTGCCGGCAACTCAGCCTGCAACTGGCACTGATGCTGGGACAGAGACGGGAACTGGGACCGCGACAACTGATAGTGGCACCGCAACCACAGGTACAGGTACCGCTGTAACAGACACTGCGGCAACGAATACTGCAACCACTGATGCGGCTTCTCAAACGAGTACCACGGGTTTACAACCAGTTAAGCATTTTCAATTTGCTGCCACCGCAAATATCGTAGCACCCGGCACTAGCACCGAGACAGGTCAGTGCGCTGGTAATGTTGATAAAGCCGATATCATTGGTGCAGTGAACGTTTACTCTAAGTTCTACCAAAATGCTTGCTATACCGGCACAAGTTACAGCAATGCCAACTACCCTATTGCATCTGGTCAGTTGTCATCTGGTGACGAGCACTTTACTGCTTATCAATTCTCAGCCCCTCAGCAATCGGCTAGCAATTCACAAGACAATTTTGTGGCCAGCAAGCATTACGTGCGCCTAAAGCTTGAAAATAATCAAGCGGTTAATTTGTACCAATACGACGCCAGTCTCAATAAATTTAACTTGCTGGCTCATGTTGACGCCGCTCCAGATGCTAACGGCTATACCGCTGTCGACGCGTTAAATTTAGATGATATCAGCGATACCATGACGGTTGTGGTTGTTGATGCCAATGCCGCAGCGCCATCAACTTACTTCCAAGTTGCTGATAACGTAATGGCCGCGCAACTGGCTGATGTGGCGGGTTTGCAAAGCGTGAATGCCTATGAGGTATCACTCGACAGCAACATTACTCCTAAAGCCGTAGCAGACTTTACTGCAGGCCCTGGCGATGACGCTAATAAATACGGACAAAACCATTACTACAGCGTAATGAAACTGAGTGACGGGCAAGTGGGCGTGGTTTGGCAAGACCGTGAGAAATTCACCAACTACCTAACTAAGTTCAACCCTTCTAGCTATGCCAGTACGACTCTGACTTTGCCATCTGCAAGCAGTCATAAAGACTATCTGATTGCCGCATCAACAAACGATGACAATGGCAATATCTACTATGTTCTTTTTGAAGCCGGTAACACCGACCCTAACTACAACAAGAACAGCGATCCACATAAAAGCTTGTCGGCGGTTCTTATAAAAACCGATGAGAGTGGCAAATTGCTTGGTGAAAAAGAGCTAAATGACAGTCAAAACACACTGAACATGACTTATTTTGGTGATTTACATCATGAAACTAACGTAGTGAGTCTTAAGTATGCTAACGGTAAACTTGCGTTATTGTATTCGCGCTTGCATAACCAAACCGCTGATGGCTTAAATCACCAAGGTGCTGACGGTATTGTATTAGATGCCAACTCATTGACTCTCGTAAAAAGCTGGGGACAATTTTCAGGGCATTCTTTCAGTAACGTACTAAGCGTTGCGGACGACCAAAACTTTATCGCCATCGACTTAGGCGACAACTACCCGCGTGGTGTTAATTTCCATCGCTTTAACGCCAGCGATCGTAACAGCCGCGTTGTGTATACCTTTAAAACCGCTCACGGCACAGTGGCCGCACACGATGGTCGAGGTCCATTCGCACCTTATTACACTGATATTGCCGGACAGCAAACCTATCAGTGGAGCAATGATAATAAGACCTACACTGAACTTGGTGGAATCGCCGATGTTGACGATGGCTACGCTGTTGTATTCGCTTCAGAGCACGATGCCCAAGGTCGAGTGTTGAACAACGCCCAAACCAGCTTCGATAACCCATCGGATCCGCACAACATAGTTAACGCACGCAATATTGGCTTTGTTAAAGTGAGCCCAAGCTTTGAGCAAGCCAGTGGCAGCGGCAACGTTGTTAGCGACGATCTGGTTGTATCGCATGGCGATTACGCTGCAGAGGAAGGCGAGTACTACTCATTTGATGGCAACCAAATGCCACAGCGAGATACCGGCATCAAATGGCTAACTCACTACGATGCGTCTGATGTTGGCCACAACGCCTCCCGCGTAAAAGTAGCGAAAACCGACGCCAACCAATTGTTAGTTCTTTGGGAAGAGTGGAACAAAACAAGCTACTTGCAAACCAAAGTTGCGCTTGTATCAAAAGACGGTGACCTAGTTTCGCAACCCGCAACTGTGGGCGGCGTTCGCGTTAACCGCCGCGACGAACTGCTTAACCTCGACAACTCAGTTTGGTCGGTTACCGGCGACAAAAACGCCCATAGCTTGCAGTTCATCGAGCTCAAGCTAAAACCATAGGGGACGTACCCCTATCCGCTAACTCATTGAAAGTTAGTGGTTAAAAAAAGTGGGGTACGTCCCCATAAAAAAACGGCAATGAAAATTGCCGTTTTTTTATGGGAGCTTGGAAGCTTATTTGGTTAGGTCGTCGAAGAACTTCTTAACGCCGTCAAAGAAGCCTTCCGCTTTTGGACGATGGCAATGCTTGCCACCATTCAAGCTGGCTTCAAACTCTTCTAGTAGCTCTTTTTGCTTGTCGTTAAGCTTCACGGGCGTTTCCACAAGCACTTTACAAATCAAGTCACCAACCGCGTGGCTACGAACAGATTTAACGCCTTTGCCGCGCATACGGAACATGCGGCCGGTTTGCGTTTCAGCAGGAATCTTCAGCTTCACTTTGCCATCTAAGGTTGGCACTTCAATCTCACCGCCTAAAGCGGCATTGGTAAAGCTAATCGGCACTTCGCAGTAAAGATTATTGCCATCGCGCTGGAAGATTGGGTGCTCTTGAACATGCACTTGTACGTATAAATCACCGGCTGGAGCTCCGAATTCGCCCGCTTCACCTTCACCAGATAAGCGCACGCGATCACCGCTATCGACACCTGCAGGAATCTTAACCGACAAGGTTTTAGATTTCTCATAACGCCCATGGCCATGACACTTGTTGCATGGTTCCTTAATGATTTTGCCGCGTCCATTACAGGTTGGACATGGCTGCTGCACGGCAAAGAAGCCTTGACGCATTTGCACTTGGCCTTGGCCATGACAGGTTCCGCAAGTCTCTGCTTTAGAACCTTTTTTAGCTCCCGAACCGTCACACACTTCACATTCGGTTAAAGTGGGGATACGAATCTCTTTGCTAACACCTCGGACCGCTTCTTCTAAGCTAAGCTCCATGTTGTAGCGCAAATCTGAGCCACGCTGCGCTTGACGCTGACCGCCACGACGGCCACCTCCAAAAATGTCGCCAAACACATCACCAAAGATGTCCCCAAAGTCGCCGTGACCACCGCCACCACCGCGATTCGGATCAACACCGGCGTGACCAAACTGATCGTAAGCGGCCTTTTTATCGGCATCGGTTAAAATCTCATAAGCTTCCTTGGCTTCTTTGAAAGAAGCTTCAGCTTTGGCATCACCAGGGTTGCGGTCGGGGTGAAATTTCATGGCGAGTTTTTTATACGCCTTTTTAATTTCACGCTCACTGGCGTCTCGACCGACCCCAAGTACTTCGTAGTAATCTCGTTTTGACATAGTCTTTGCAGCTTCGCTTATTTTGCTAACATTGCTCATTCAAACGGGCATATGAGTTTCCCCATACGCCCGCTTATCGATTTAATTAGTGTGAAAAACTAATTATTTTTTGTCGTCTTTTACTTCTTCAAACTCAGCGTCAACAACATCGTCAGCAGGCTGCTGTGGAGCGTCGCCTTGTGGCGCTTCGCCACCGGCTTGAGCTTGCGCTTTCGCTTGAGCAATTTCCATCAACTTGGCAGAAGCTTCAATCAACTTTTGACTGGCCGCTTCGATAGCGTCTTTGTCATCGCCTTTAACCGCTTCTTCAACCGCTTTGGATGCTTCTTCGATAGCCGCTTTGTCTTCAGCCGCTAGCTCTTCGCCCGCTTCTTCGACTTGCTTCTTAGTCGCGTGTACTAGGCCATCAGCTTGGTTGCGAGCTTGCACAAGCTCTTCAAACTTCGCATCTTCTTCAGCATTCGCTTCAGCGTCGCGTACCATTGCATCAATCTCATCATCAGACAAACCAGAGTTCGCTTTAATGGTGATCTTCTGCTCTTTGCCGGTATTCTTGTCTTTAGCAGACACATGCAAAATACCGTCAGCGTCTAGGTCGAAGCTTACTTCAATTTGTGGCATACCACGTGGCGCAGGTTGAATGCCTTCTAGGTTAAATTGGCCTAGAGATTTGTTCTCACCAGCACGTTTGCGCTCACCTTGAAGCACGTGAATGGTTACCGCACTTTGATTGTCTTCTGCAGTAGAGAAGGTTTGGCTTCCTTTAGTAGGAATCGTGGTGTTCTTCTCAACCACTTTAGTCATTACGCCACCCATGGTCTCAATACCAAGAGATAGTGGAGTAACGTCTAACAATAATACGTCTTTAACGTCACCAGAAAGTACCCCACCTTGTACCGCAGCACCCATAGCAACCGCTTCATCTGGATTCACGTCTTTACGAGGCTCTTTACCGAAGAAGCCTGTTACCGCTTCTTGTACTTTCGGCATACGGGTTTGACCACCCACCAAAATCACGTCGTTAATATCAGATACAGATAAATCTGCGTCCGCTAACGCCACTTTCAACGGCTCAAGTGAGCGGCTAATCAAATCTTCAACCAAGGACTCAAGCTTAGCGCGAGTTACCTTAACCACTAAGTGCTTAGGACCGGTGGCATCGGCTGTGATGTACGGTAAGTTAACTTCGGTTTGAACCGCTGAAGATAGCTCAATTTTCGCTTTCTCAGCCGCTTCTTTAAGACGTTGCATCGCCAACGGATCGTTACGTAGGTCAATGCTTTGATCTTTCTTAAACTCATCAACCAAGTAGTTGATAAGACGGTTATCAAAATCTTCACCACCTAAGTGAGTGTCACCGTTTGTGGCTAGTACTTCAAAGGTTTGCTCGCCATCAACGTTGTCCATTTCGATAATAGAAATATCGAAAGTACCACCACCTAAATCGTAAACCGCAACAATGTTCTCGCCGGTTTTCTTATCCAAACCATAGGCAAGTGCTGCAGCCGTTGGCTCGTTAATAATACGTTTAACTTCCAAACCTGCGATACGACCAGCGTCTTTAGTTGCTTGACGCTGTGAGTCGTTAAAATAAGCCGGTACAGTAATAACTGCTTCGGTAACTGCTTCACCTAAGTAGTCTTCTGCGGTCTTCTTCATTTTCTTCAAGATTTCAGCAGAAATTTGTGGAGGCGCCATTTTCTTGCCTTGCGCTTCAACCCAAGCATCTCCGTTATCTGCTTTCAAGATTTTGAACGGCATGATATCGACGTCGCGCTGAACTTCATCGTCTTCAAAACGACGACCAATCAAGCGCTTAATAGCAAAAACTGTGTTGTGCGGGTTAGTAACCGCTTGGCGTTTCGCTGGCTGACCTACTAAAGTCTCATCATCGGTATATGCGATGATAGACGGAGTCGTGCGATCACCTTCGGCATTCTCGATTACCTTTGGTGCATCGCCATCAAGAATTGAGATACAAGAGTTGGTTGTACCCAAGTCAATACCAATAATTTTGCCCATTTTACTTTCTCCAGTTACGGCAGTTGAAGGATTGCTTCAACAAAAATCTCTGTGTTGGTTAGGGATATGGGGGCGCCTTGTTGCTTTTCAAGGGCCAATTGCCCTATCCCTCAAAATCCGGTTACTTGCTATATAGGGGCGAGATTTTATATTCCAAGGGTAAAACCGAAAAAAACTCAAATTAATTTGCTCGTAATCGTGGTTTACTAGATAGTATTCAGCTGTCATCGCCATAAGGTAACAAACAATCATGCAAGCTCACTGGAAGCCCTACGGCTATGGACTTTTGGCGGTGTTGTTTTGGTCGACGGTTGCAACGGCGTTTAAAATTGCCTTGACGCAAGTAACGCCCATTCAGCTGGTGTTGCTAGCGTCATTGGCATCAATGTTGTTTCTCGCAGGTTTGCTGAGCTATCAAAAACAGTGGCGCTTAGTGGGTCGTCAACTCAACAATCAACCCGCTCACTATTTAAAAACCGGCTTACTCAATCCCTTTTTATATTACTTGGTGCTATTTGAAGCTTATGCGTTACTACCTGCACAGCAAGCACAGTCGTTGAATTATACCTGGCCTGTGGTATTGAGCTTATTGATGGTACCGCTGCTGGGACAAAAGCTCACCAAAGTAGATATTGTCGCCGCGATTATCGCCTACTTAGGGGTATTAATCATTGCTACTGGTGGCAACATATTGGCCATGGAATTTGAAAGTGGCTTGGGCGTGTTTTTAGCGCTTCTCTCTACCGTTTTATGGGCGCTTTATTGGGTGTTTAATACCAAAGATAAGGGCGAGCCAATCGTCAGCTTATTCATCAGCTTTTGCATCAGTCTACCCTTTATTTTGGCAGCGACGCTACTAACCGACGGCCTTCCTAGCATGACTTATAAGGCGTTGTTTGCGGCAGTTTACGTAGGCTTATTTGAAATGGGGATTACCTTTGTGCTGTGGCTAAAAGCGCTCAAATTGGCGAGCGCTTCTAATCAAGTCTCAACCGCCAGCGTATCAAACTTAGCGTTTTTATCCCCGGTATTGTCTCTGTTTTTCATCAGCGCAATCCTAGAAGAGCACATTCGAGCGGCGACATACGTGGGGCTTGGCTGCATCATTACCGCGTTAATGCTGCAGCGCTTGGTAAAGCTCAAACCTTAGCTGAGGGTCGTTTAAGAACCAGCAGCCGTTACTTTGAGTAACTCCGAGGTATCCATACGCTCGCGATAATTCGGATTGTAATAGCTGTAACTGATGCTGCCATCGGTTTGAATCACATAAACCGCAGGTACCGGCAGTACGATTTTGTTGGTACCTTCGGCCGTTACAAACACTTGTCCCATTCTGTCACGATAACGTTTAGCGGTTTTATCGTCTAAAAAGAAACCCAACTTAAAACCACTGATGGCATTAAGTGAGCTATCCGATAGCAAAGTGTAATCAATTTCTTCCGATGTTTTTGTCTTCGCTAGGCGCTCAGGAGTATCCGGTGAAATCGCTAACACTTGGTAACCATTCGCACGAATTTGCCCTAACACCTCGTTCAGCGAGGCCAACTGCTGGTTACAAAACGGACACCAACCACCTCGATAAAACACAAGTACCGTGGGTGACTTTGCCACAACATCCGTCAACGCAACGTCATCGCCCGCCATGGTTGTTACGGTAACACTAGGAATGCTCTGCCCGGTTTGCAAAGGGGTCACGTCATTAGCGTCACTCTTAAAAGGTGTCGCGGCAACAGTGTGACTTAGCGCAAGTAATCCAAGGGCGGTTAATTTTGTCATCAAAACTTTTGTTAACATCATGGGTCTCTATGGTTATTTTTAGTGAACTTCGACACTAAAGACCTTAACAAAGAGACTTTTATTACAACAATAAAAATTTAACACAAGGTGATTTCGTCCATGGGACAGTCCTTATCCGTCAAATCGACTTTAGGCGCGTGTGTTTTGCTGCTTAGCTCGTTTACAGCGACATCCGCCCCCTTAGCCCCAATTGTTGAGCTCGGTGTGGGTGTGCAATACGGCTTTGTTGGCACCCAAATTCATTTACCTTTGCAAAGCCCAGACTTTACCGTCTTTGGAGCTTTTGGGGTGAACTTAAAAGAGCCGACTTCTGACGTTGACAGTTTTCTTGCTGGCGGTATCGGTGCTCATTACTATTTAGATAAACACCATGCGTTAACCGGTTACCTTGGTGTGCTAAAGATTAGCGAAGAGATTCATTACAATTGGGATAATCCGCCGCCAAACTACCTAGGTGAAACAGAGTACAAACGCCATGTAGGCGCTTCCCTAGGATATAAGTATTACTGGAGCGGCTATCAAAAGTCCGGCTTTAACTTTGGCGTCAGTTACAATCAGTACAAAGACGACGGATACCCCGCCGCAAGCATAGGCTATCGAGCCGCTTTCTAAGGCATGAAAAAAGGATCCTAAGGATCCTTTTAGTCGCGATTACTTGTATCAGCTTAATGTTGCAATGGCGCTACTTAGCGCCACCTTGACTGACAATCACCATGGCTGGGCGCAACAAACGTCCGTTCAGCTCATAGCCTTTTTGCATCACGTCCATCACAGTGTTGTTTGGTAACTCTGGGTTGGGCACCATAGAAATGGCTTGATGCGCATCCGGGTTAAACGCTTCTCCTTTCGGGTCCACCACCTTGATGCCAAATTTTTCAACCGTCGCTAAGAAGGATTTTAAGGTTAACTCAACCCCTTCATGAACCGCCTTTGCCGATTCATCGCATTCCACTGCCAGCGCTCGTTCAAGGTTATCGATTACGGGCAACAGCTCTTTACTGAACTTTTCTAAGGCAAAATCTTTTGCTTTTGTAACGTCGATTGCCGCTCTGCGACGAATGTTGTCCACTTCCGCCTTAGCACGCAGCACCGAATCTTGTTGATCGGCAATTTGCTGATTAGCTTTCGCTAATTCTTCCGTTAAGGTTGCAATGGGGTCTGCTTGCGCTTGCTCTTCCTCAACTTGCTCGACGGCGTCGTTGGTTTCGATTTGTTCGCCATCTAACGACTCATTTTGTTGTTCTAGTTGCTCTTCATTGACTTGATCATGTTTAGGATCCGTCATGGTTACTCCAGCTAATAAACTTGTTTCTTTCGACTGTGTGATTATTATGGGGATCAACTCGACTGTTTCAAGGGCTAGGTTTAACAATTGTGTCTATAAGCTCATTTCAATGCATTGGACTGGTAGGTAAATCTCACCACAGCCAAACGAAAGCTACCTTAACCCGCTTATATGAGTGGCTGATCGCTCGTGGTCATCAGGTCATTGTTGAATATACTGCCGCGCAACAGTTGGATTTTAGTTGTAACACCGCCAGCATTAACCAAATTGGACAAGAAGCGGACCTTGCCATCGTGATTGGCGGTGACGGTAATATGCTGGGTGCATCGAGAGTGCTGGCTCGTTATGACATCGGCGTCATCGGAGTCAACCGTGGCAATCTGGGCTTTCTAACTGATCTGCCTCCGGATAACTTCGAAGATCCCTTAGGACAGGTGCTCGATGGCGATTACGACACCGAGTTTCGCTTCTTGATTGAAGCAGAAGTTCATCGCCACGGTGACGTGAATAGCCACTATACGGCCATGAACGAAGTAGTTCTGCATCCGGGTAAAGTTGCCCATATGATTGAGTTTGAAGTGTTCGTTGATGACAAATTCATGTATTCGCAACGAGCTGACGGCATGATCGTATCAACCCCAACCGGCTCCACCGCTTATTCTTTGTCAGCAGGCGGTGCTATCTTAACCCCTAACATTGATGCATTCATTCTGGTGCCCATGTTCCCCCATACGCTGTCGGCGCGTCCTATCGTTATTGATGCGAGCAGTGTTATAACCTTACAAATATCCCCCGATAATCGTTCCGAACAAATGATTTCCTGTGACGGCCATATTACCTTACCCGTGCTCGCCGATGATCAAATCATCATTCGACGTTCACAACAAAAGTTGCGCTTAATTCATCCTAAACATCATGATTATTTCGAAGCGCTTCGAAGTAAGCTAGGCTGGGGCTCTAAGCTTTTTTAGGGCGAGTCGCTCGTTTTGTCAAAGTAACCAAATTGCTATTTTTTTAAGCAAAACACTTTACTGTATAAAACGACAGTATATACTGACGGTTAACCACTGTATGGATTAACAGTTAAATAGGTGCTTGCATGCTCACTCAACTTACCGTTCAAAACTTTGCCATCGTCAAGTTTCTAGAACTCGACTTGAAGCCCGGTATGACGTCGATAACAGGTGAAACCGGCGCAGGTAAGTCCATTGCTATTGATGCGCTCGGGCTGTGTTTAGGGCGCCGAGCAGAAGCGTCTATGGTGAGAAGTGAACAAGCTAAAGCCGAAGTATGTGCTCGCTTTGAGCTCATGCAAAGTCCAAATGCAAAGAAATGGTTAATGGAACACGATTTGGACGACGATGACGACTGTATCGTGCGCCGTGTGGTTAACAGTGATGGACGTTCACGAGCTTATATTAATGGCGCTGCGGTTACGCTAAGCCAACTTAAGCAGCTTGGAAACCTGTTGGTCAACTTGCATGGGCAGCACGCTCATTTAGCGTTAGCTAAGCCTGACAATCAGTTGCAACTGTTAGACGATTATTGCAATCATTCAACCCTAATCGACACTGTGCGAACTTGCTATCAAGATTGGCACACTCAATCAAGTAACTTACAAGCGCTTCGCCAAAGCGAAGCCGAGCGGCATTCTCGACTTCAGCTATTGTCCTATCAAGTAGATGAGTTAGAACAGTTCGATTGCAACGAGCACGAATATCAGCAACTAGTCGATGAACATAAGACTCTCGCCAATGGCACCCAGCTGATTGAGTCCAGTCAGCGCTGTTTGGCCCTTACGAGCCAAGATCCCGACGTCAATATTGAGAATCTGCTCAACCAAGCGGTATCTCAAGCCACGGCGCTTTGCGAGTTGGATAAGTCGTTGGAGAATGTCGCTGAAATGCTAAACAGTGCCTTGATTCAAGTGCAAGAGTCTAGCGGAGAGTTGGACCGTTACCAACAAGCGTTGGAATTAGATCCTCAACGGCTGCAATGGTTAGAGTCCCGTTTAGGCCAATTTCACGAATTAGCACGAAAGCATCAAGTACGACCTGAAGAGGTTTATCAGACCCACCAGCAACTTGCACAGGAGGTCAGAGAATTAGGCCAGTCACAGCAACAGCTGCAAGACTTAGAGCAAGCAGTGGCTGAAACCCTTACTCAATATCATAATGCTGCAGATAAATTGCACCAAAGCCGAATTTGGTCAGCTAAAAAGCTTGCCAAGCAGGTGACGGCTAAAATGCGCCAACTCAACATGGAAAATGGCGTTTTTGCGGTTGAACTTAACCGCAGTTCAACCTTAACCAAGCTCGGTAACAGCACTATCGAATTTCAGGTGACCACTAACCCTGGCCAACCTCTGCAAGCTTTGGGCAAGGTCGCGTCCGGCGGCGAGCTGTCTCGTATCGGGTTGGCGTTACAGGTATTAACCAGTGGCAAAGTAGCGACGCCGACACTCATATTTGATGAAGTTGATACTGGAATTAGCGGCGCAACCGCGGCTGTTGTTGGCAATTTATTACGCGAACTGGGCGAACAAACGCAAGTTTTGTGTGTCACACACTTACCTCAAGTGGCTGGCCAAGGTCATCAGCAAATGAAAGTCGATAAAATTAGCAGCAAAGGGACAACTCATACGCAAATAGCACACTTAAACAAAAGTCAACGATTGCAAGAGCTGGCTAGATTGTTAGCCGGTGACGAAATTACTGAGGTAACACTGGCTAATGCACAACAATTGCTCGCTGGCTAATGTGCTGTGCCCTTGTATATAGCACTGGCCATAAGTATGATGATGGCCATTAAAGCAGTTAAATTTAGAACAAGATGATAACTAAAAAACAAATTACCCAACTTTTTGGCGTAGCGGCACTGACCGTTACGTTGTCAGGATGCGCCGTATTCGATTGGTTGGTATACAAAATTGATATCCCACAGGGCAACTACATCGAAAAGCAACAGGTTGAAAAACTTCGCGTTGATATGACTAAAGAACAAGTAGAATACGTTCTTGGTCGACCCGTCTTGAGAGACAGTTTTGCAGATGATACTTGGTACTACGTTTACCAATTCAAATCAGGTCGTAATGCTAAAGTTACCAAACGTGAAATGCTCATCTACTTTAAAGATGACAAAGTGTCATCCATTGAAGGCGATTACGAGTTAAGCCCAGACTTCAACACTCCGCTTGGAAAAGGGCAAATGCCGACCGTAGAAAATGCGGCGGATGAAGGGCCTATGCCTGGAGAGGAAACGGATCCTGAAGAGCTAAAAGAAGAGCTTGAGTCGGAACAATAGCTAACATCGCTAAGCCTCAAAAAACTAAAAAGCCCGCTAACTACAGCGGGCTTTTTTTGTACCGTTTATCGCTAGTTTTGCTGTGGTAGCGATTGAACGTGAAGGTCCATTTGCGGATATGGAATTCCAATACCTGCCGCGTCTAGTTCGTTCTTTATTTGCTCATTAAGCTCAAATTTAACTGCCCAATAGTCGGCGGTATTCACCCAAGGGCGGAATACAAAGTTAACCGAACTGTCGGCTAATTCAGCAAGCCCAATAGTGTAGGCTGGGTCTTTTAGAACTTTTGGGTGGTTATCCAGAATCTTAGACAGAATCTCTTTTGTTTGCTTAATATCGGCGTCGTAGCTGACTCCAACTACCATATCAATACGGCGCGTGGGCATTACTGAATAGTTGGTAATGGTGCCACCCATTACCGCTGCGTTTGCAACGGTAATCATTTTGTTGTCGCCAGTTCGAATTTTGGTGGAGAAAATGGTTATTTCGTCCACCACACCAGCAACCCCTGCTGCTTCGACGAAATCACCAACTCGACACGGCTTAAAGATGACTAGAAGCACCCCGGCGGCAAAGTTCGACAAACTTCCTTGAAGCGCTAGGCCAACGGCTAAACCGGCAGCACCAATAATTGCCACCAGCGAAGCGGTTTGAATACCGACTTGCGATAAGGCCGCAACCACTACGAAGGTAAGCAACAGTGCGTATACTATGTTGCCTACAAAGGATACAACGGTTACATCTAGGTTGCGGGCTGTCATCACCTTACGGCTAACGTTTGCTAACCATTTCGCCACCCAACGACCCACCACAAAAATAACTAAGGCCATTAGGACTTTAGTGCCATAAATCATCATTAAGTCTGGGGCCATATCCACGTACTTTTGGATCTCTTCCATAGATTCTTCCTTTAAAATTCTGACTAACTCATTGCTTGTTATAACGAATTTATGTTGTTAAGTCACTGTTACATAGCGTAGCAGCTAAAAAAGATTTTGCTGGCGGTCATCTTTTAAGCGACTCGCTGTTGAAACAAACTCAGAGACGGTTAACGGGCAGGGTTTCGAACTCTGTTCAATCAAGGCCCAATATCGCCAGGCCTCAATATTCTCGCTACTTAGCAACAGCGGCATACGATGATGATAAGGACGCACCGCGCTGTTTGCACGGCAGGTAACTATCGCAAACTGCTGAGTCGCTGCTGCGTCTTGCCAAACAACCGTCGCCATACTCAAGAGGTTATCGCTGCGAAATTGAAAAGCTCGCTTCCCTCCCACTTCTTGTCTCCACTCAACCCAAGCATTAGCAACAACAAGCGCCGGTTGAACACCTCTAAACAGCGGTTTTTCATATAGGGTTTCCAGTCGAGCGTTGATGACTGGCCGTGCTAAGCCCTCGACTGCTTTACCCCATTGCGCCGTTTGTTGCTGGAGACTGTCGTTTTTCCAGAGTAATAAATCCAGCGATTGACTAGGAAAGACTTCCCCTAACCCCTCAAACTCAAACTGGCCGTAATCGCTACCGAGTTGTACTCGGGTATCGTAAGCTACGGAATTTTGTACAAAGCGGCCGCACATAACATTGCTCCTAGCATTTTGGGGAGAATTAATCATAAACTTAAAGAGGACAAGCTTAGCCATTTTTTTCTATTAAGGAACATCAAACCTATGCGTTTGCTGAGAGGATTAGCCCTTTGCGTCTTGATAAGCACAATCAGCGCTTGCTCATCCACAGCTCCAAAAGAGCAGTTTGTTAACGCAAGTTACTCTAGGCCACAAACGATGGACAGTAATCTACGTAATCTGATTGAACCTAAAGTTGCGCAGAATCCCGGAAAATCGGCGGTTTCACTATTGGAAACAGGCCAGGAAGCTTTACTTGCGCGAATAGCTTTGATTGACGAAGCCCAATACACCCTCGATTTACAATACTATATTTGGCAAGGCGATCACTCCGGCGTACTCTTGATTGAGCGTATTATGGCGGCTGCCAAAAGAGGTGTGCGGGTTAGACTACTGCTTGATGATCATAACCTTGTAGGATCTAGTAAAGCGCTTAGCACACTGGCTAAATACCCAAATATTTATATTAAGCTGTATAACCCATATGGCGGTGATACCTCAGTCCAGTTTACTAAAACGATGACGTTACTTGGCAACTTTTCTCGCTTAAATCATCGCATGCATAATAAAGCCTTAATTGCCGATAATCAGGTCGCTATTATTGGCGGTCGCAATATTGGTGATGAGTACTTTGATTTATCTCAGCGTAAAAATTTCGTCGATTTAGACGTCGTTACTTTAGGCCCTATCGTCAACGATATATCCCATAGTTTTGACAACTACTGGAATTCCAATTGGGCGATCAGCGCTCAAAGTCTAGACAGCCCGGTGGTAGCCACAGAAAAGGAACTTACTAAGCTTCATATGCAGTTACAGCGACGACTGAAAAAGTTACCACCGCTGCCCTACTCTATTGAGTATCCAAAAGAACAGGTGCTTCGACTCTTTAAAGAGGAACTGGGTGAACTTCATTGGGGAAAAATGAAGTTAGTGGTCGACCCTCCCGGTAAGGCGCTTACCGATAACACCGAACCCACCTTATCTGAGCAGCTCGATGCTATCGATATGCTACCCAGCACAGAAGTTTTGCTATGTTCGCCATACCTTGTGCCGGACTCCGAAACCTTTGCCAATATTGCGCAACTTAACGAGCTGAATGTATCGATAAAGATTCTCACCAATAGCTACGACTCCAACGACGTTCGGGTTGCGCAATATGGTTACACAAGAAGACGCGAGCAATTGCTAGATGCCAATGTGTCACTGTTTGAGTACCGAGCAGACGGTCAATATTGGCGCCAACATCAAGCCCAATCAATTCAAGAGATCCCTATTGGTTTGCACGCAAAATTTGGTATCTATGACCGCTCCATTGTTTGGATAAGTAGCGCTAATCTCGATCCCCGCTCTAAGTCTCTTAACACTGAAATTGGATTGCTAATTGATAACCCGGCTTTCGCACAGCAATTGCACCAATGGTTTGAGCGTAACACTGAATTGGCTAACGCCGACAAAGTCATAAAGTTTAATAACAAACTGTTTTGGAAACATCTGAACGCTCAGGGCGAGGAACAAATGTTAACTGAAGAGCCTGGCAGGCACTGGTGGGATTGGTTCGGATTAACATTGCAGCGCCTCTTGCCCATCGAAGAGCAGCTATAAAAAAGGGGGCCAGGCCCCCTTTACGCTCGAGAAAAAAGGGGCCTGGCCCCTTTTTGAGCTAACAGCCACAAGGCTGCTATTTTGCTTCTGGCGGATAGCTTTGGAGGATTTTGGTAACCGCTTCGTTAATTGCTGTTTCTCGCTCAGCCGGCGTGCTTTTTTGCTTAACCGTATCAGCAAGCGCCCCACGCCATACCAGTTTGTCAGACTCGTTATCAATCAAATCTAAGATCAAGGTGCCTTGTTGGTACTCGCGAACTCTCGTTTCGGTTCTAGACGGGCCACCATGATAACCCCAAAACGGGTCATAAAATGGGTGATAACCGTAATTGCTGTGGAAGGTATCAACGTTGACTTTCTTCTCAAGCTTGGTCAGATAATTAACCATTAAATCGGCATCTTCCACAGCCACTTTGGTGAAACCTTTAGCTGAAAGCTGTTCATCAACAGCACGTCGAATGCGTTGATCCGTTAAACCTTCCATATGATAAGCGTCCGCTTGCTCATCTTCAGAAGAGTTATCGACCCAGGCGTAAGTTTTATACTGACTGAAGTCAACTTCAGGGTTGTAGTCAAATTCGGTGGTCACCGTGCTACAAGCCGCCAATACTAGTGCAAATGCTGCAACAACAAGCTTTCTCATAATTGTTCCTTTACAAGCCATATTGCTCAAGAGCTTAACCTGTATCTAAGTTTTAGAAAACGCTTTAATCATAAATTCTCAAAAATTTGTCCCTAGCGTGACTGCTCAATCGTCTGTCGAGCTCACCCTAGATTTGTTATGATAGCGCCAATCACCTTACTAAACGCTGAATAGCTGCTAAGAAGATCATGAAAGAAAAATTGAATTTGGTTTACAGCACCGACACTGGAAGAATAAAACCAGAAATTGAAGCGCCACAAGCTCCAGAAGGAGATGGTATTGTGCGCCTTAAAAGAGAAACCAAAGGACGTAAAGGAAAAGGCGTGGTTATTGTTGAGGGGCTTGGTCTAGAAGCCAAACCTCTTAAAGATATTGCTAAGAAGTTAAAGCAACAATGCGGTTGTGGTGGGGCGGTCAAAGGGTTTAATGTTGAAGTGCAAAGTGATGACCGTGAGAAAATCAAAATCATCTTAGAAAAATTGGGGTTTAAGGTAAAAATTGCCGGGGGATAAAATGGATTCACTGCAAAATCATCTGCTCATAGCCATGCCGAGCCTTGAAGACCCTTTTTTCAAGCGTACCGTCACCTATGTCTGCGAACACGATGAAAATGGCGCTATGGGCCTGATAATCAATCAGCCAATAGGCTTAAAAGCAGACGACTTATTACGCCAAATGAAACTGCAAGCGAGTGACTTTGTACTTCCTAAAGAGGCTAATCCGGAAGTCATGGTTGGCGGGCCTGTAGCTACTGAGCGTGGATTTGTATTGCACAGTTATGACAAAGACGCCATCCAATTTAAGTCCAGCCTGGCTTTGTCAGACCGTATCATGATCACAACCAGTCGCGATGTTCTAGAATCGATAGGCCAGCAACACTGCCCAGAAAGTTACATCATAGCGCTAGGCTACGCTGGTTGGGAAAAAGGCCAGCTCGAACAAGAACTGGCAGATAACTCCTGGCTAACGATTCCAGCCGATCCCTCTTTGCTTTTCGACGTTGACATTGATGAACGCTGGAGTGAAGCAACTAAACGGTTAGGAATCGACCCCGCTCAATTATCCTCTCAGGTAGGTCATAGTTAATGACAACAGTACTGGGGTTTGATTTTGGAACGAAAAGCATTGGCGTCGCCGTTGGCCAAGCCATAACCGGCTCAGCATCTCCTTTGGCAGCATTAAAGGCTCGCGACGGTATACCAAGCTGGGATGCCATTGAGGCCATTATCAAAGAATGGCAGCCTGATCTTATTGTAGTTGGCTTGCCCCTTAACATGGATGGTAGCGAACAAGCATTCACAGCCCGAGCCAAAAAGTTCGGTCAACGCCTTCACGGTCGATTCGGTGTAGAAGTTTGTTTACAGGATGAACGCTTAACCACCGCCGACGCTAAGCAACGCCTGTTTGAACTGGGCGGCTTCAAGAAGCTTCAAAAAGGCCAA
This sequence comes from Paraferrimonas haliotis, assembly GCF_002282895.1. Taxonomy (GTDB): domain Bacteria; phylum Pseudomonadota; class Gammaproteobacteria; order Enterobacterales; family Shewanellaceae; genus Paraferrimonas; species Paraferrimonas haliotis. The sequence goes on along the minus strand of NZ_NRRB01000006.1, from coordinate 94,852 downwards.
ATTGATTCCGTATCAGCGGTTCTCATTGTCGAAAGCTATTTCGAAAACTCATATCATTAGCTACAAAGCACTTAGCCAAAAGTAAAAAGGGACGTACCCCATAGCAGGGGTACGTCCCTTTTGGACACTTTGACCCATAGGGTACGTCCCCTTTGCTCATTTTGAAGCGTGGGGTACGTCCCCATTTGCTTTTGGGCTAGTCCAAATCGACGGTGACGTTTTCCATTAGGCCTGTGTTGTTGTCTGAGTTTTTCAGCTTAATCATGAGTCGTAAATCATTCGGTGAATCGGCGTAATGTAATGCGTCTGAATAGCTTATCTCGCCGTCGTTAAATAGGGTAAACAAGGCTTGGTCAAAGGTTTGCATGCCTTGCTCGTTTGATTTGCTCATGGTTTCTTTAAGCTGATGCAAATCCCCTTTAGCGATTAAATCGCTCACCCGAGGGGTATTAAGCAGTACTTCAATGGCCGCTCGTCGTCCTTCGCCATCGGCTCTTGGCACCAATTGCTGGGCTACAATGCCTCGCAAATTCAACGATAAGTCGAACAGCAATTGTTGATGACGATCTTTTGGAACCAAATGCATAATACGGTCTAATGCTTGGTTAGCGTTGTTAGCATGCAGTGTTGCCATACACAGGTGGCCTGTTTCAGCGAATGACAAGGCAAATTCCATGGTTTCTTGAGTTCGGATCTCACCAATTAGAATCACATCTGGCGCCTGACGCAACGAGCTCTTAAGCGCCGCATCAAAGGAGTCGGTATCAATACCAACTTCCCGTTGTGTAATGATGCATTGCTCATGTTGGTGAACAAATTCAACCGGATCCTCAATGGTCAATATGTGGCCCTTAGAGTTCTTATTGCGATACCCCACCATCGCCGCTAATGACGTTGACTTACCGGTACCGGTCGCCCCCACCATAATGACCAAGCCTCGCTTACTCATGGAGATGTCTTTCAACACTTGCGGCAAACTAAGCTCTTCCATGGTAGGTATACGGGTTTCAATTCTTCGCATGACCGCACCTGGCGACTCGCGCTGCCAAAATGCACTTACACGAAAACGACCGAGCCCTTTTACCGCGTAGGCAAAGTTACACTCTTTGCTTTGATGAAACTCCTGTTTCTGAGCATCGGTCATCATGCTCTCTACCATAGCCAACACCAGCTTATCGGTGAGCGGTGTTTCGGTCATGGGTCTCAGCTCACCATCCACTTTGGCACTGACCGGAAAGCCAGAAGTCAAAAATAGATCCGACGCTTTTTTGTCAATCATGACCTTGAGAAAAGGTAATATGTTCATCATCAACTCCTACAGCGACGCTTTATTAGAGCTTTTAGAAAGCGCATCTTCACGACTGATCTGGTTTCGGTTGACAAGGTTTTGCAGCGCTTGTTCAAGGGTTTGCATGCCGCTGGACATACCGGTTTGAATCGCCGAATACATTTGCGCTACCTTATCTTCGCGAATCAAGTTACGAATGGCGGGCGTACCTATCATGATTTCATGAGCGGCCACCCGACCTCCACCAATCTTCTTAATCAAGGTTTGCGAGATAACCGCTTGCAGCGACTCTGAGAGCATGGTGCGCACCATATCTTTTTCAGCTGCGGGGAATACATCCACAACACGGTCAATGGTCTTCGCCGCAGAGGTAGTATGCAAAGTACCAAACACAAGGTGACCCGTTTCAGCGGCGGTAAGCGCCAGTCGAATCGTTTCCAAGTCACGAAGCTCACCCACGAGAATTACGTCAGGATCCTCACGCAACGCGCTTCGCAGTGCCGCATCGAAGCTGTAGGTATCGCGATGCACCTCACGCTGGTTTAGCAGACATTTTTTATTCTCATGAACAAATTCGATTGGATCTTCAATGGTTAAAATGTGGTCATGACGGGTTTCATTGATATGATTAACCATGGCCGCTAAGGTGGTGGATTTACCGGAACCGGTAGGCCCAGTTACCAGCACCAAGCCTCTGGGGTAATCGGAGATTTTCTTAAAAATCTCGGGAGCCGCCAGTTGTTCAAGAGTAAGCACTTCGGAAGGAATGGTACGAAAAACCGCTGCGGCACCGCGAGCTTGCTTAAATGCGTTCACCCTGAAACGAGCTAAATTAGGTACTTCAAAAGAGAAGTCAATTTCGAGATGCTCTTCATAGTCTTTACGTTGTTTGTCGTTCATGATGTCATAAATAAGACTATGAACTTCCTCGTGATCCAATTGAGGAAGATTGATGCGGCGAACTTCGCCATCCACACGAATAAGCGGTGGAACTCCTGCCGAAAGGTGTAGATCGGACGCTTTGTGTTTTACACTAAAAGCCAGAAGCTCTGTAATTTCCATTTTAAGATTCCATTTTTTAATTATGCGATAACATGACAACCATAACAGACAGATACACTCGCGCACAGTCCCAAATCATTGACGCATGTCAGAATTGCAACAGACAGCCTCAATCCGTGACCTTGTTAGCCGTTAGCAAGACCAAACCGATTAACGATATCCAAGCTTTGTATGATATTGGCCATCGTCAATTCGGTGAAAATTATGTCCAAGAAGGCGTGGAAAAAGTGCAAGCGCTTGCAAAGCTAGATATTGATTGGCATTTCATAGGGCCTATTCAGTCCAACAAAACAGCACTTGTGGCCCAGCATTTTGATTGGGTTCAAACCATTGACCGCATGAAAATAGCGCAACGCTTAAACAATCAAAGGCCGGCAGAGCTTGGTCCTCTGAACGTGTTGATTCAAGTTAACATTAGCCAAGAAGCCACTAAATCTGGAGTCGCACTAGAAAGCGTCGATGCCTTGGCTGAAGAAATCGCTCAACTACCGAATCTTCGCTTAAGAGGCTTAATGGCCATCCCCGCTGCGGCGCAAACGCTTGAACAGCAAACACAGGAATACCAAGCGATGCAAAGCGCGCTAAGCCGCTTACAAAGCCAGTATCCAAGTATCGATACCTTATCGATTGGAATGAGCGGTGACATGACCCAAGCCATTGCCAATGGCAGTACCATGGTGCGAATAGGCACCGCCATTTTTGGCGCTCGTGAACAAAAAGGATAAGCAACCTCATGACTCAATACCGACGCATCGCTTTTATCGGAGCTGGCAATATGACTCGAGCCATCATTAGTGGCATGGTCAGCTCAGGTTACCCGGCAGATAAGATATACGCCTCAAACCCCAGCCAAGGCAAACTAGACGATTTAGCAGCGGATTTTGGCATTAACATCAACAACCATAATCACGCCGTTACTCAAGCCGCTGAAGTTATCGTGCTATCGGTCAAACCTCAATTAATGGAAAAAGTTTGTACCGACCTAGCTCAATTGGATTTAAGTCAGAAGTTGGTTATTACCATTGCTGCGGGCATCGAAGCACATCGATATCAAGATTACTTTGGCCAACCCATTAAACTGGTGCGCAGCATGCCAAATACTCCAGCACAGCTCGGGTTAGCCCTTACCGGCTTATACAGCGCCCAACAGCTTAACGATGAAGACACCGGTTATTGCAATGAGCTGATGAGCGCCATTGGAAAAATTACTTGGGTTGAGCAAGAGCAGGGCTTAAATCATGTGATTGCCTGCGCCGGCTCATCGGTGGCTTACTTTTTCTTGTTTGCAGACGCCATGCAACAAAGCGCTGCGAAAATGGGGTGTGATCCAGAGCAAGCTCGCTCCATGATCCAACAAGCTATGCTAGGCGCTGCGCAAATGTTAAGTCATAATAGCGACTTATCTGCCGAGCAGCTGCGCCTAAACGTAACCTCTAAAGGCGGTACAACCCACGCAGCAATTGAACGATTTCAGCAAGGTGAACTCGAAACCTTAGTTGACCAAGCTATGCAAGATTGTGTAGCCCGAGCCGAAGAGATGGCCAAACAGTTTTAATAGGAAATTAAATAATCTATGAACTCGATGAATTACCTAGTAACCGTTATTTTCGAACTATATCTGATGATTGTTGTGTTACGCATCTGGTTGCAATTTGCCCGGGCAGATTTCTACCATCCGGTGAGTCAGTTTATCGTAAAGGCCACTCAACCTGTGGTTGGGCCGCTGCGTCGAGTTATCCCTCCTGTCGGGCAACTCGACACCGCGTCACTTTTGCTAGCACTTATGGTGGCTGGCGCTAAGTGGGTGGTGTTAATGATGATGCAAAATGCCGGCATCGATTGGGCAGGTGCGGCTGTGTTAGCCGTGCTCGGGGTGATTAAAGAGTTTGGAACTTTGCTGTTTTGGATGCTACTGATTCGAGCCATTTTGAGCTGGGTGAGCCAAGGTCAAAACCCGTTCGAATTCTTATTAGCGCAGCTTACCGAACCATTAATGGCACCTATTCGCCGTATTATTCCCCCCATGGGCGGTCTTGATTTGTCACTGTTGGTGTTGATGATTGGTTTAAACTTCGCCAATATTTTAATGCACGATCTTATCGGCCCGCTATGGCGTTTGGCCTAAGTTAAGCTTGTGTCTGTGCAAGCCATTTCACAACAAGCGCAGCAACTTACGCTGCGCTTATACGTTCAGCCGAAGGCATCTCGAGATCAGTGGCTTGGTTTGCACAATGGTGAACTGAAATTGGCCATTACCGCACCACCGGTTGATGGCAAAGCCAATGCCCATGTGATCAAGTTTATTGCCAAACAATGCAAAGTTTCTAAAAGCCGAGTGGTGTTATTAAAGGGCCATAGCTCCCGTCACAAGGTCGTTTGCGTCGACAATCCAATAATTCTGCCTGATGCGCTCAAGGCTTTGTTATAATTAACATTGTCGACTCAACAAACAACCAAGGAATTGCCTATGTTTCGCCGCGTCTTCGCCACTGTGCTGTTAATGCTGACCACGATAGCTCCGGCACAAGCCGAGCAAAAGCAACAAGTGGGTCAATACGCCATTCACTACATGGCGCTCAGTAGTACCTTCATCACCCCTGAAATCGCTAAAGCCTATGGAATCAACCGCAGCCGTTACGTTGGCCTAGTGAACATTACCGTGCTCGATACCGCTCAACCTGGAAACCCGGCGATTCCCGTCACCATTTCTGGCGTCGCAAAAAACTTATTAGACTCATCGAAGAAGCTCGACTTTCAAGAGATTCGAGAAGAAAACGCCATTTACTACATTTCAGAAGTGCCTCATCGTAACGAAGAGACCATTAACTTCGAAATCACGCTTGCCCACGGCAAGACCCTCAATACCAGCCTTAATTTCTCTCAAAAATTTTACGTGGATTAGAAGATAACCAGCAATGAAAACCATAGTGCTTGCAAGCGGTAACAAAGGAAAGTTGGCGGAGTTCCAACAGATGTTTTCTAAGCAAGGCATCGACATCAAAGCCCAATCCCACTTTAACATTGGAGATGTAGCAGAAACCGGTACTACCTTTGTCGAAAACGCCATTATTAAAGCGCGCCACGCCGCACAAATCAGTGGCCACGCCGCCATTGCTGATGACTCGGGCATTGAAGTGGACGCATTAGACGGACAACCAGGAATATACTCGGCTCGCTATGGCGGTGAAGGCGCAAGCGCAATAGACAATTACCAAAAACTGCTGGCCGAGCTTAATCAAAAACAAACCAGCAACCGCAGCGCGCGATTTCGATGCGTGCTGGTTTACATGCGCAGCCACAAGGACCCTTCCCCCATCATTTGTGAAGCCAGCTGGGAAGGCAGCGTTACCACCGAGCCAAGTGGACAAGGTGGCCATGGCTACGACCCTATATTTTGGGTGCCTGAGCACAATTGCACCGCCGCCGAGCTTAGTGCAGAGCTTAAAAACCAGCTAAGCCATCGCGGTAAAGCCTTAGCGAAACTGTTACCACTACTTCAACAAGCCGGAGCATTAAGCTAAGCCAATGCAATTACCTGAGCTGTCGGTATACGTGCACATACCTTGGTGTGTGCGCAAATGTCCCTATTGCGACTTTAACAGCCATGCGCCAAAAGCTGCACTGCCAGAGCAAGCCTATGTCGAGGCGCTGATTAAGGACTTAAATGCCGACGCCCATTGGGCACAAGGCCGCAAAGTCTCCACCATTTTTATTGGTGGCGGCACGCCGTCATTATTTAAAGCCAGCAGTATTGCTCAGATTATTAAGGCTATTGACGCCGCCATAGGGCTAGAGCCCAATTGCGAAGTCACCATGGAGGCGAATCCGGGCACGGTGGAGCATGAGGCCTTTAGCGCGTACCGACAAGCCGGCGTTAATCGCTTATCCCTTGGCATTCAAACCTTTGCCGACGAACAACTGACTATTTTAGGTCGGATCCACAACTCAGCCAATGCCAAAAGCGCCGCTAAACAAGCCATGGCCGCCGGCTTTGACTCGGTTAATTTAGACCTAATGCACGGCCTACCTCAGCAAACACCTGAACAAGCGATGGCTGATATTGAAATAGCTGCGAGCTTAAATACCACTCACTTATCTTGGTATCAGCTCACTATCGAGCCCAATACTCTGTTTCACTCCAGACCACCACAACTCCCTCAAGACGAAGCCCTATGGACCATTTTTGATCAAGGTACTCAACGCATGAATCAACTGGGATTTCGCCAATACGAAGTGAGTGCCTGGGCTCAGGACGGCTATCAATGCCGTCATAATCTCAATTATTGGCGCTTTGGCGATTATCTGGGTATAGGTTGCGGTGCTCACGGCAAAATAACCTTCCCTGAGCAAAATCGCATCGTAAGAGCCGAGAAGATAAAGCACCCGAAAGGCTATATGGAAGCCATCGATGTGCGTCGACAACTGGTGGATATTGAGCCGCAAGAAAGGCCATTGGAATACTTGATGAACCGAGCCCGTCTTCACCAAGCCATACCGAAGTCTGAGTATCAAGAGGTCACAGGATTACGCCCCTTAGATTTAACCCACAAGCTGCAGCCGGCTATTGAACGCAACTTGGTAATAGATACTGATAACGATTGGCAGCTGACCGAGAAAGGCCAGCTGTTCGTCAATGACGTGCTCGAGCTATTAGTGCCGGAAGACTAACCGGCTTTAACGAATTCAAAAGATTTTAGCGGTTCAATTTCTTGAGCTAGTTTGTGCTCTAATGGCAACAAGGCTTGAATGTCTTTGCACACCTTTTCGGCTTTAGCTTCCAAGGCCTTAGCCTGCGACCGCATTTTGGACTCAATGTCGTTGCCCAGGTTTTGCATTTGCTCCATGCGCTTTTGAATCAAGTCACCACTGGCACCATCACCGCTCATCATTTGAGCGCCAATTTCCGCCATAAACTGACCGGCAACCGATTGCATTAAAGCTTCCATTTGCTGCTGAGTTTTCTCATCAATTAAGTTTTCGAAGGTGTCGTCATCTGCCTTAAAGTAATAGCCTAATTGGTTTTTACCGGCAACGCTGTCCGCTCGGGCCTTCATGTCGTTAATGAGCTGATTAAGTTGTTGGGTGTTGTCTTCATTAAGCAGAGGCGCAATGGTGGAGGTTAAGGTTTGCTCGAGCATGGCAATGGCTTGTTCAACCAAGGCCACCAGCTCAGGCGTTTGCTTAACAAAGCCTTGTCGATACTCTTCAACCATGGCTTGCTGAGCGCTAGACAGTTCAACTTTGGAATCGCCAACCCACAATCCGTCCGGTTTAAAGCGAATGAGGTTAGCGCCCGCCTCTCCCACCGAAAGCTGAGAGCCTTCAACTGCGAAGGCTTGCTCAATATTGAGTTCGCATTGTCCTTGAGCAAATGCTGGGGTTACCAGCAGCCAACTGAGTAACAGCATTAATCGCTTAAACATGTAACACACTCCCTGATTACCTTTACAATGCGAACTCGCCTTTCTAGGCTTCTTTTTTAAGATTAGCCTTTAGGCTTCGTCATACCATAAATCGTACAACACGCTCACTTCAACGTCTTCAGCCTTACCTTTCCAGTAAGCTTCAACCGCTTGACGGTCTTCCTCGGTGCACTTACCGAGAGATTGGGTTGCAATCAGACCTTGCCATGAGTAGTGCCCACCACCATGGAAGCCCAGCTTACGAGCTTCAATAACCTGCTCAATAAACTCATCAACCGCAGAGTCAATGGTGTCTTCTTCTACCGACTCAGGGAAGGTCCAGCGTACATCGAATCCCAATTCTTGAAACTCATCAACGCGTAATTTTTTGCGCAAACGACGGCTACGGGCCATGTTGTTACTCCTAGTGTTAAACGACTAATATTAGTCGACTTTTTGATACATTAAATCCCAAACTAAGTGGCCAAGATTGTGTCCACGTTGCTCAAATTTAGTCAATGGGCGATGCTGTGGGCGCTCGACGTAGTCACTGCCCTTAGCAAGATTCTCATAACCCGGTGCAACTGCCATTACTTCGGTCATGTGCTCGGCGTAGTTTTCCCAGTCGGTGGCCATATGAAGCACACCACCCACAGCCAAAATTTTGCGAATGCGCTCGGCGAACTCGGCTTGCACAATGCGGCGTTTATGGTGGCGTTTTTTGTGCCACGGATCTGGGAAAAACAGCTGCACGCAAGACAGCGAGCCCTGCTTAATGGCGTTATCAAGCACCTCGATTGCGTCGTGGTGATACAAGCGTAGGTTGGTTAATCCAAGCTCCGCCGCTTCCATAATGCAAGCGCCTACACCGGGCTTATGCACTTCAATGCCAATAAAGTTTTTCTCTGGAGCCGCTTTGGCCATTTCAACCAAAGACTTACCCATGCCAAAACCAATTTCCAACACCACCGGATTGCTGTTGCCAAAAATCGCTTCAAAATCAATAGCCTCAGCCGAGTAATCTAACCCTAACTGATGCCAATGCTGGTCAAACGCCGCTTGCTGTCCTTTAGTTAGACGACCTTCTCGCAATACAAAACTGCGCACTTTTCGTAAATATTTACCGTCTTCGTTGTACTCGGCGGTAGTTACATCGCTCATGCTATGCCTTTCACTTGAATGAAATAGACCTATTGGTCCGAAAACTTAAGGGCTGGATTATATCAGTAAACGGACACAGATGGATCTGTAATCGCAAACCTGCTGTAATGCGCAAACTTAGTTAACAGGTTAAAAGCAGTGACAATCGAATCCTTTTCAACAAGGCTCATTAACTGGCAGCTGGCTTACGGTCGCCAACAATTACCATGGCAAAATACCCATGACGCCTACGCAGTGTGGCTCTCGGAGATCATGTTGCAACAAACCCAAGTGGCTACCGTTATTCCCTACTATGAGCGGTTTTTAAGCCGCTTTAGCAGCATCGACGCCTTGGCCAACGCCGACATTGATGATGTGCTGCATTTGTGGACTGGCCTTGGCTATTACGCCCGTGCCCGCAATTTGCACAAGGCGGCAAAAATGATGCAAACACAGCACAACAGCCAGTTCCCAGATTCCCTAGAGCAAGCGCTTGAGCTGCCTGGAGTTGGCCGCTCCACCGCCTCGTCCATTTTAACCTTTGCCAAAGGTCAGGCTTTGCCCATACTCGATGGCAATGTAAAGCGAGTATTGGCCAGACATGCAATGGTGGATGGCTGGACAGGCTCCACAGCCACACAAAAGCAGTTATGGCGGTTAAGTGAAGCCTTAACCCCCACCAGTCAAACCGGTGTTTTTAACCAAGGCTTGATGGATTTAGGCTCCATGGTTTGCAAGCGCAGCAAGCCGCTTTGCCATGAGTGCCCGGTGGCCATTGACTGCCAAGCTCAGCTAAAAGGCTTACAAGATAAATACCCAGTGCCTAAGCCTAAAAAGCAAAAGCCGGTAAAAACTTGTCACATTGCCATGATCCAAGAAAAAGATACTGTGTTGTTATTGCAACGTCCCCCTAGCGGCATTTGGGGCGGTCTGTGGTGTCCGCCAATGTTTGAAACCGAACAAGAGTTGCATGAGTACGCTGAGCAATACAGTGCCACTAAAGCGCAACCTCTGACGCAATTTAGGCATACCTTCAGTCATTATCATTTAGACATTAACGCTTGGTTGGTGCGAGTAGAGGCGCAAAACCATAGCCGAGTAATGGAACCTCAGCCGACACTTTGGTATAACTTACAGCAACCGCAACAGGTGGGGTTAGCTGCAGCAACCGAACGCCTATTGCAAGCGATTACGATTAAGGAGTAAGCAATGACTCGCATGGTGCACTGTGCCCGCTTAAATAAAGAAGCCGAGGGGCTCGATTTTCAACTGTACCCGGGCGAGCTGGGTAAGCGTATTTTCGATAACATCAGCAAAGAAGCTTGGGGACAATGGCAAGCTAAGCAAACCATGCTGATTAACGAGCATAAGCTGAATATGATGGACCCTGAACACCGTAAGATGCTGGAAACCAACATGGAGCATTTCTTGTTTGAAGGCGGTGATGTAGAGATTGAAGGTTACGTTCCGCCCAGCGAATAATGCGCTAGTTGCTTAAAATGCCGTCGAACAGGCGCAAGAACGCAAAATTTTGTGGTTTTAAAGTTGACTTATGCCGTCAAAATGTCTTTAATAGCCACCCTTGCCCGGATAGCTCAGTCGGTAGAGCAGAGGATTGAAAATCCTCGTGTCGGTGGTTCGATTCCGCCTCCGGGCACCACATAATTAAGCCTCATCATTGGATGGGGCTTTTTTGTTTTTGCCTTTTGCTAAAACCCAATAGGCCGAGATTTAGAAGCTTTACTCTAAGCTCGACATACCGCTCAAAATTACCCAATCCAATTTGCCCAACTGCACTAATTTTGCTTCAATTGCGCCAAATTTTTATAACGAGACTCAATTCATGTGGAAATACCTTGTGGCTGCTTTGGCCATTGTTTGCGCCGCCCCTAGCTTTGCCAAAACCGTATCCGGCGTGGAGCTATCAGACACCATTAGCGCCAACGAGCAACAACTCACCTTAAACGGTGCTGGTGTGCGCTCGAAGTTCTTTATCGACTTGTACGTGGGCAGCTTGTACTTAAGCCAAGCCAACAGCGACGCCAACGCCATCATCAACAGCGATGAGATAAGCGCCATTCGTTTGAACATTACCTCAGGGCTCATCACTTCCGATAAGCTCATTGAGGCGATTGTTGAAGGGTTCGATCTATCGACTAACGGCGACACCGCTGCAATTCAAAGCCGAATCGATAACTTTATTGCGGTCTTTAACGAAGAAATTGTTAAGGGCGACCAATACACCTTCGTATTCACGCCCGGCACTGGCGTGGTGGGTTATAAGAATGGTGAGCAGAAAGTCAGCATTGACGGCGATGACTTTCGCACCGCCCTTATGGGTATCTGGCTAGGTGCTAAGCCTGCTCAGAAAAAGCTTAAACAGCGCATGCTGGGTAACTAGCGAGCATTAGCTGCTGGGGCTTTTATGCCCCAGCAAAAACGCCTTAACCGTTGCCGCGATGTACTCAGGCTGACTTTTAGTACACTCGCTCACGTCTAAGTTGAGCTCCAATCGCATTTGCACCTCCCCTTTCAGCGCCGTTAATAAACGAATGGCGGCATCTCTTACCGGCGAAAAGCAATACTCCCCATGCTGATTTAGTCCTTGTAAATACTCGGAAACCGACTCCACGATGCGAACCGGGCCGGCTTGATAAAACATTTGCGCAAGCTCGGGGTGGGTTTCTGCCTGAGCCACACAGGTGCGATGCACCGCGATGGCTTCTTTAGAGCCTAATAGACTTAAAAACTGCTGACCAAAATGCTCCAAAGTTTGTTGCGGCGCTTGTGCATCAGTCAGCAAATCACCTTGGTACATGGTGTCCGCCACTCTTGCTTCAATCGCTGCGACAAACAATTGATTTTTATTACCAAAATGCGCATAAACCGTTTGTTTAGAGACCTCTGCTAAACGGGCGATTTCGTCCATGCTGGTGCTCATAAAGCCTTGCTCGCAAAACAACTGGGTCGCGGCGTCTAAGATCCTGCGGTGTTTGATAGCACTGCGGCTATTTCGAACCATTTTCGTTTATGCCTCGTCAATCTTGATGCGATTTCAGTTTACAATTTATACACAATTAGACTAGACAGTCCAGTTTGCTAAAACTAGACTAATGAGTACAGTTTTGCCGGAATTCAATAACAATGACCATAAAACGTTCGCAGCCACTCGCCACGATCCTTAAGCAAGGGTGCTTTATTACTGCGCTCGCGCTCATAAGTGCCTGTCAACCGGCTAGCGAGCCAACCTCTACCCCCAAGGCGATGGTCACTACATTGACCTTAGCTCAGCAAGACAGTTATCAACTTCAGCGCCAATACGCCGGCGTCATAAGAGCAAGAAACAGCAGCAACCTAAGTTTTGAGTTATCAGGGAAACTGAAAAGTCTTGAGGTGGATATAGGCGATAGCGTGAGCAAGGGTCAGGTTTTAGCCCGCCTCGACCAACAATTATTGCTGGCTGAACAAGCACAATTACAGGCTCAAATTAATCAAACTCAGGCTGAGCTAAACTTGAATCAGTCGACCCTTGAGCGCAACAACGACTTAAACAAGCAAGGGTTTCAATCGCAACAGGTTATTGATGAGCTTAACAGCCAACGTAATGCGCTGACTGCCAATCTAAATCGATTGCAAGCCAGCCTCAAAGGCAATCACCTGCGTCTTGAAAAATCCATTTTGGTAGCACCGTTTGCAGGGGTTATTACCCAGCGTCAAGCGGATCCCTCACAAGTGGTTGCTCCCTCAACTCAGATCGTAAGCTTAGTAGACCCAACAACGGCCGAAGCCTATATTGGCGTACCTCAGAAAAGCGCCGCTAAGCTCGGCATTGGTCAAGAGCTCAAGATACTCATCAACGACGCTCAAGTAACAGGCAAGGTTGCCGGTATTAGTCAGCAGCTCTCCTCCGGCAGTCGCACTCAGACCGTCCGCATTTCCTTACCCAGCGATGTAATCACAGTAAATGGGCAACTGGTCACCATGGAAATGGATCATTTACAACAAGTGCCGGGCTTTTGGGTTCCTAGCGATGCCCTGATTAACGGCATTAGAGGTCGTTGGAACGTATTTGTGGTGAAACCTCAAGACGGCGACTTGACCATTCAACGAAGAGATGTGGATATACTGTACGCCAACCAGCAACGTGCCTATATACAAGGAGCGATTAGCGACGGTGAACAGATTGTCTCCCAAGGGCTGCATCGACTCGTGGCCGGACAGCTGGTAGAAATTGCCCGTGAGGATATTCAACCATGATCCGAGCTTTGGTTGAAAATGGTCGCATCGCTGGGTTGTTTATTGCGTTGATTCTAGTGGCCGGTTTTGGCGCATTATCCTCGCTACCGCGCATGGAAGATCCTGAGCTTACCAACCGTTTTGCAAGCGTGGTCACGCCCCTTCCTGGCGCCTCTGCCGAACGCGTCGAAGCCTTGGTTACCGAAGTTTTGGAAAACGAGCTGCGCCGATTGGAACAACTAAAGCTCATTACCTCAAGCTCTCGACCGGGTTTATCTGTGATTCAGTTGGAGCTTAAAGACAGCATTTTTGACACTAAGCCGGTTTGGTCAAGAGCCAGAGATCTGCTTAACGATGCTCAAGACAAGCTTCCTGGTGACGCCTTAGATCCTAGGCTGGATGACGAAATTGCCTATGCCTTTACTTCGTTAGTTGGTTTAAGCTGGAACGGCCCAGGTGAGCCGCAATTAGAGGTGCTTAACCGTTACGCTAAAGAAATAGAAAGTCAGCTTAGGTTATTGGCCGGCACTGCTCACGTTGCCATTGTTGGCGAGCCTCGAGAAGAGTTTTTGGTGACACTCGATGGTAATCGCTTGAGTCAATTGCAATTGTCACCATCTCAAGTGGCGACTCGTTTGCAAAACGCGGATGCTAAGATTTCCGCCGGTGAGCTGGTTAACAACAGCTACCGAGCTCAAATTGAAGTTACCGGAGAGCTCGACTCACTCAATCGCATCGCTCAAGTACCCATTAAAATTAACGACAACGGCCAAGTCGTTCGTTTAACTGACGTTGCCGATATTCAACGCCAACCTAAATGGCCCGCTGCTGAAATCAGTTTGATCAACGGTGAAACCGGAATCATCATTGGTGCTCGTATGCTGGCGGAATTTCGAGTGGACTTGTGGACAGAAAAGGTTCATCAAACCATAGACAACCTTGAACAAATCCTCCCGTCCAATATCAAGCTTGAGTGGTTGTTTGAGCAACAGGACTACACCCAGGCAAGACTGTCTGAACTGGTGGAAAGTCTGCTACTAGGCTTTGTACTAATTTTACTGGTGTTGCTGGTTACCTTAGGCTGGCGCAATGCCGTATTAGTAGCGATGGCACTGCCGCTCACCGCCCTATTCACTCTCACCGTCATGAAGTATTACGGCTTACCTATCCATCAAATGTCGGTAACAGGCTTAGTAGTTGCCTTAGGCATCATGGTAGATAACGCCATTGTTATTGTGGATGCCATCGCTCAACGTCGTCGCCAAGGAGACAATGCTGTGGCGGCGGTGTCGAAAACCATTAAGCACTTTTGGTTACCACTGGCGGGCTCAACCATCACCACCATTTTAGCCTTCATGCCCATCGTTATTATGCCCGGTCCCGCCGGTGAGTTTGTTGGTGGTATTGCATTGGCGGTGATCTTCGCCCTAATTGGCTCTTATTTGATTTCCCACACACTAATTGCAGGCCTTGCTGGGCGTTTTTACCGGCCAAGCACAAGCCCTAAATGGTTCCAACAGGGGGTGCAGGTGTTGTGGCTGCAGCGGGCGTTTAGAAAGAGTCTGAGTTGGGCGCTGATGCACCCTCAGCGCTCTGCCCTGCTGATAAGCTTAATTCCAGTGTTAGGTTTTTACGCAGCTGGTAAATTGCCGGAGCAGTTTTTTCCCGCATCCGATAGAGACATGTTTCAAATCGAAGTACGGCTTGACCCCAGTCGCAGCATTATTGCCACCGAAGAATTCGTGCGAAATCTTGATGCAGAGCTTCGCAGTTTATCCGAGATCGAGCGGGTAGCTTGGACCATAGGCAACAATACGCCGTCGTTTTACTACAACTTAATGCAGCGTCAAAGCGGCACCCCTTTTTATGCCCAAGCCATGGTAAAAACGCCCCACTTTAGCGTGGCTAATGCCTTGATACCTGAACTGCAACAACGCTTTGATAGCCAGTATCCACAAGCACAGATTTTGGTTCGCAAGTTAGAACAAGGGCCTCCGTTTAATGCGCCGGTTGAGCTTAGAGTATTCGGCCCCGATTTAGACCAACTGCAAACCATAGGGGAAGCCCTGCGCTTAGCGTTAACCCAGGTTGACCACGTAACTCACACCAGAGCGACGTTATCGGCGGCAACGCCTAAAGTTACCATTGATGTTGATGAAGAAAGTGCATTGGCGGCGGGGCTAACCTTAGCCGATGTGGCCAATCAATTAAGAATGTCCACCAGCGGCGTTGTCGGGGCTAGTGTACTGGAGCAAACTCAATCCATAGACATTCGCCTTAAATTGGATGAATCCAATCGCTTACAAACCGATGCCCTTGAGAGCATTACCTTGCTCTCTAAACAAGGCAATGGTGTGGTGTTAGCCGCCATTGCAACCACAGATATCAGCGCAAGTCGCAGCGTTATTCCGAGGCGGGATGGCGAACGAGTTAACGTGATAGAAGGCTATATTGAAGCGGGTATACTGCCGTCTGTGGTGCTTACGGCACTGCAGCAAAAATTAGCCGAGCAAGGCTTTAGTTTACCAAGCGGCTATCGATTACAGATTGGTGGTGAAAGCCAAAAACGCGACGAAGCAGTTTCTAAATTGCTAAGTCATATTGGCATTATTATGGTGTTGTTGTTAGCCACGATTGTACTGAGCTTCAACTCCTTTAGGATTACCGCCATTATTATGCTAAGCGCCGTGCAATCCATTGGTTTGGGGCTGTTGTGTGTTTACCTGTTTAACTACCCATTTGGTTTTAACGTCATCATTGCACTATTAGGGTTGATGGGACTGGCGATTAACGCTGCTATTGTGATTTTAGCGGAGCTGGAAGCTCAGCCAAGCAAAGACATAGACAGCATAAAAGCAGCGGTGCTTAGCTGTGGTCGCCACATCGGCTCCACCACCATCACCACCGTAGGTGGCTTCACTCCGTTGATTTTGTCTGGAGGCGGATTTTGGCCGCCGTTTGCCATTGCTATTGCCGGCGGTACGCTGTTAACCACCTTGCTGAGTTTGCTGTTTGTTCCAGCCTTGTACGTACTGTGGAAAGCGCCATCGACGCGATAGCGCTTAAAGCACGAGTACACACTCTTATCTACTCTGTTAGGCCATTATCAGTTGATGAAGCTTATCTCGAATGGCTAACCGTTTCGCTTTCATTTCAACGAAGCTTTGATCTGAGGTGGGTACGTTTTGATTTTCAAGACCGCGTATGTGATGGTCAAGTTGGTGGTACTCCTTGGCCATGGCGGCAAACTCAGGATTAGTATCTTTTAAGTGGGCAATGCGTTCAAGGTGCTCTGGATATTCGTAATTTAAACCGTGATTTTCACCAAGCATATGAGTCTCCGTAAGTAATACTCGCTTTAAATTCTAGTTAACCATGCCATAAACACAATGACTTAGAAACAAAAAAGCCGCTCCTAAAAAGGTGCGGCTTTATTAATGGGTACTGAGATTAATCGTTTTTATCCAGATCACTCAGGCGATCCATATTTTCAGTGTTCTCTAGCCAAAGTGCATTGATAATACCAAAAGCACAAGCCAGCAAAACACCAAGAATCCAAGCGAAATACCACATAGTTAATGACTCCTTTTAGTAAAGCGATGGCTTATTCTTTTCAATAAACTCACGGGTCAGACGGCCAAACATTTTGATGTAAGTCCAGCTGGTGTAAGTCAGAATGATTGGTACAAATACCAAGGCCACGTAAGTCATGATAGACAATGTCATTTCACTTGATGTGCTGTCCCACATGGTTAAGCTGTGATCCGGCATGCTGCTTGAAGGCATAACAAATGGGAACATGGCAAAACCACAGGTAAGAATGACGCCTACAATTGACAATGAGCTGAACAAGAATGCCCAACCACTGCGGTTTGCGCGGCTTACCAGCAGTACCAATAGTGGCATGGCTAAGCCAAGCGCAGGTGCTAGCATGGTCAATGGGTACTTATCGTAGTTTGCTAACCACGCACCCGCTTCTACCGCTACCGTTTTATTGGTTGGAATAGAGGCAGCCATGGTATCAATGGTTGAAGTTACTACGTAGCCATCAACACCGTTGCTCAAATAAACGCCCGCAAGTGCAAACAGAACCACTAAGGCCACTGCTGCAATTTGGGTTGCCTTAGTTGCGCGGTCACGCAATGGACCTTCGGTCTTCATTTGCAACCAAGCACCACCTTGCATAACAAACATACTCAAGCTCACCAGACCCGCAAGTATTGCAAACGGGTTCAATAGCTCAAAGAAAGAGCCTGTGTAGAAGAAGCGCTGGAACTCACCAAAGTGGAAAGGAACCCCAAGCAACAAGTTACCAAAGGCTACGCCAAAGATGATTGGCGGCACGGTACCACCAACAAACAAGGCCCAGTCCCAGCTCTTACGCCAGCGTGGATCTTCAATCTTTGAACGATAGTCAAAGCCTACTGGACGTAGGAATAACGCAGCCAATGTCAGCACCATAGCAACGTAGAAGCCGCTAAAAGATGCTGCGTAAACTGGAGGCCAAGCAGCAAACAATGCGCCACCCGCGGTGATTAACCAAACTTGGTTACCATCCCAGTGCGGAGCGATTGAGTTGATCATGATACGGCGTTCGGTATCGTCCTTACCTATGATAGGCAGTAAGGTACCCACACCCATATCAAAACCGTCGGTTACGGTGAAGCCAATCAGCAATACGCCAATCAATACCCACCAGATAAATCTAAGCGTTTCGTAATCAAACATGATAATTCCTCTCCTTAACCCTTAGCCTGTTCGTAGTGATAACGGCCTGTCTTCAAACTTGAAGGGCCTTTGCGAACAAACTTGGTCATCAAGAAGATCTCGATAACTAGTAAGACGGCATAGAATAAGCTAATACCAATGATAGAGAACCACAGTTCACCGACCGTTAAGCTAGAGGCTGACATATAAGTCGGCAGCACTTCTGCAATGGTCCAAGGCTGGCGACCGTACTCTGCGACGAACCAACCGGCCTCACAGGCAATCCAAGGCAGCGGCAACATTAATATGGCAGCTTTAAGTACCCATGGCTTCTCTTCGATGCGATGACGGGTGCTTTGCCAGAATGCCATGGCGAATACAATGAGCATGACCATGCCACAACCAACCATGATTCGGAATGTCCAGAACAATGGCGCAACCGCTGGAATAGAATCTTCCGCCGCAGCTTTAATTTCTTCTTCGGTAGCGTTGTTGATGTCGTCACGGTAGCGTTTTAGCAAGAAGCCGTAACCTAGGTCGCCTTTATACTGATCAAACCCAGCACGAATGGATTCGGTTTCATTACCAGCACGCAGCTCTTGCAGGTAATTAAAGGCAATCATACCGTTTCTCACACGCTCTTCGTTTTGCGCGATCAGATCCACAATACCGGTTACTTCTTCGGTAAGTGAACGGGTCGCGATAATGCCCATGACGTAAGGCACTTTAATCGCATAATCTGTGTGCTTGGTTTCAGCGTTCGGTAAACCGACGACAGTAAACGGAGCTGGAGCTGGCTCTGTGTGCCACTCAGCTTCAATCGCTGCCAGTTTCACCTCTTGAACACCACCCAGTTTGTAACCAGACTCGTCACCAAGAACGATTACAGAAAGAATCGACGCCATACCAAAGCTTGCAGCAATCGCGAACGAGCGACGAGCAAACGGTAAATCGCGTTTCTTAAGAATGTAGTATGAGCTAATAGCGAGTACGAACACCGCACCGGTCACGTAACCAGCAGCAACGGTGTGAACAAACTTCACTTGAGCAACAGGGCTAAACAGCAGCTCGCCAAAGCTTGCCATTTCCATACGCATGGTTTCGTAATTGAACTCAGCGCCAACCGGGAATTGCATCCAGCCGTTAGCAACAAGGATCCACAACGCCGACATGTTAGAAGCCAGCGCAACCAACCAAGTTACCGCTAAGTGTTGACGTTTAGACAGACGATCCCAACCAAAGAAGAACAAACCAATAAGCGTTGATTCTAAGAAGAACGCCATTAATGCTTCGATAGCTAAGGGTGCACCAAAGATGTCACCAACGTAATGGGAGTAGTAAGCCCAGTTTGTACCAAACTGGAATTCCATGGTTAAGCCGGTGGTTACACCTAAAGCAAAGTTAATGCCGAATAACTTACCCCAAAACTTAGTCATGTCCTTATAGATTTGCTTATTGGTCATTACATAGAGAGATTCCATGATGGCCAATAGAAAGGTCATACCTAGGGTAAGAGGCACAAAAAGAAAGTGATACATTGCGGTCAGTGCAAATTGCAGCCGCGACAGATCAACCACTTCTTGAAGTATCATTAGTGACTCCTTGATGTCCAAAGCTCCAACAATTGCTATAGGTCAAAGCTTTAGCTAGTTTTATTTTCAATAGTTGCGATTAAATAAACTAAGTAGATGAGTATCTATGAGCTGTGTTCAAGCATACCTATCCACTAAAGTTAGTAGGGTTATAGCACTGAAAATTGATTTACATCAATTGAAGTGAACGACGCCTTACAAAAGTGTGACCATGCGCACAAAGCTAGTGTTATAGCTTCTTCATATAATAAGCTCGAGATCACAAAAGTGTTTTCAAGCGTTCTTAATGATGTGATCGATACATGATTTACTTGCTGCTAGCAAAACCTTTTATACATTAGTTAAACTAATGCGAAAATCTAAAATATCTCGTTTGTGAACAGTGGTTAAAATCCATACAATGCCCCTCATTGAAACGCTGTGCCTAAGCAAGCCAATCAATGTGAATTTTAATTTTGTAGTGGAGAGCGATTATGAAAGCGATCAAATCTATGTTCGAACGTCTACTGCATAAGTATGACGGCGCATTCGTAGACTTCAAATAAGAAGTCTCTTATAAAACGCTAATTGCCCCAGTAACCAAACGGTTACTGGGGCTTTTTTTTAACTAGTAGTTGTCAATATACGGGATCTGCGAGTAAAGTTAACAAAGTGATAACTGCATCACTGTTTATTTATTAATGAGATCAAGGGAGTGGTATATGGCCGCATCATCAGGTTCAGCTCTAAAATTGGTTGGTATTGTGTTGTTAATTGCAGGTTGTGGCTTAGGCTATTGGGGCTATGAAATGTCTCAAGGTGCTGGCGCTCAACTGGGTGAAATGGTGTCAGGTTCTAAATCTGACGGCGTTATGTATCGCTATATTGGTGGTGCGATATGCGCAGCGGTAGGACTGTTTCTTTTGAAAAAATAAGTTCGAGGCAAAGTATGTCAAATACAGAACGAGTTTCCGCGCCCTGGTGGTATTGGATAGCAGCTGTGGTTGGCCTGCTTTGGAACTTAATGGGACTGGCCGCTTACTTAATGCACGTCAGTCTCACTCCAGAAGAAATTGCAGCGCTACCTCAAGCAGAGCAGGCGTTGCACCAAGCCTTTCCTAGTTGGGCGTTGATCGCGTTTTCGATTGCCGTTTATTCCGGAACCCTTGGTTGTGTATTGCTTCTGGCTAGAAGAGCAATGGCGAAAAGCCTTCTTATTTTGTCGCTACTGGGGGTTCTAGTGCAAAACAGCTACAGTCTGCTATTGAGCGACGCTGTAGCTGTATATGGCAACCAAGCGATTATCATGCCGACACTCGTTATAATCGTTGGCGCATTGCTTATTTGGCTTTGTACCCACAGCATTAACAAGAAGTGGATACTCGCCTAGTCTCTTTAATACTCAGCTTCTATTAAGTAGGAGCTGAACTTTCTCATATTGATTACCCCAGAATCGAAGATTAAATACTGTCCTTTAATCCCCAGCAAGGTTCCTCCAAGCTCCGGTGTTTTATCAAAATTAAGTGAACTAATTTTGCCGGGATACTGCAACACCGGATACTGAATCTCAGTAACCTCATGGTTAAGTTGTTGCACCGATTGCTCACCAAACTGCAGCCGCACGTTATCTAATGCCTGGTCTATCTGTGGAATAAGCTGCTGGGCGATATCCGCTAGTTGCAAAGGCTCTGCATCGCCCTTAAGCATCGTTCGCCAATTGGTTTTATCGGAAATGAGCTGAGCCATAGCTGTTTCAATGAGCCCAGACTGATAGCGAGTACTTACTTTAAATATAGGCAACCCCTGGTTGGCACCTTGATCAATCCATCTCGTTGGTAATTGACTGTGTCGCGTAATACCTACTTTCACCGCAGAAGTATTAGACAGATAAACATAATGATCCACCATGCAGTTAGCTTCACCCCAACTTTCATCACGACAGCGCTCACTTGCCACAACGGAGGAATGATGACAGGTTTCAGGCTTCATAATGCATAAGTCGCATTGGGGTAATTTTTTCATGCAGGGAAAGCAAAAACCTTGCGAGTAACTCTTGTTCGTTTTTTTACCGCAGTGGCTGCAATGAATATCGCCGCTGTGACGTAACGTGAGTGATTTACCCAGCAGTGGGTTTAAAGGTAATAAGGCATCGTCAAGTGGCAGTGCATACTCGACGGTTCCACCAGAACTCGCCAATCGCGACTGCATTTTAGAAATGTGACCTATCAAAATTGTACAACCTGTGATTTTTGTAATGGTTGATATTCTGCCTGAGTATCGAGCCTTAAGTAAGTCTGCATGCACGCTTGTGACGCTTTTTTATCCACTAAATCAACATGAGTGTTTAGTGCCACCTGAAAGCTTCCGGTTAGATTTTCATTAGCTTTCTGTTGCATCAACTGCAATTGTTGCTGCGAAGCGTCGGTTAAGCTTAGAACATATTCTGTTCTAGCTGGCATCACTAAGATCCAACCTTGTTCAGCTGCCAGTGAACTTGATTGCACCAGTTGTAAACTCAACGCCGTGCTTTGTGTATGCTCACCTTGGGCATAATTTACCGTTAACCAAGTAGTATCGACCGCCAGTCTGGCACTGTCCTCAAGTATCAATTTAACACTTAATTGTTGTGGATCGATAGCACCAAACTCTTGCGGTTGAAGCTGTTTTTCGCCTAAATAATGGGGGAAAGATAATGCGCTACACCCCGAAATAGCAAGCATAAGCATGGCAATGCTTACGCTCTTTAAGTTGTGAATCATTGTTCCTGCTTAGAGCCTGACGACTCGCTGGTATTACTATTATTATTGATAAGTGCCCTAAGGTGCACATGGCTTAACTTATTACAAAGGTTAAAAAAAATACAGTTTTATAGACTTTAGACGTTATTCGGTCACCTGCAAAGCTGTGTTAAACTATAGGCCATGCTTTTTCGTTCAGGCTAATCTATGACTGCTGCTTCCTCACCCGCTGACCTTGCCGCCATTGCTGACAAAATTAAACGTTGGGGCGAAGCACTAGGGTTTCAAAAAGTAGGTATCACCGACTTGAATTTAGCGGCTCATGAGCAATGGCTACAGCAGTGGCTTGATAACAATTATCACGGCTCCATGGGCTACATGGCGAATCATGGCTTAATGCGAGCTCGCCCTAGCGAACTGCAGCCCGGATCCGTGCGGGCTATTTGTGTGCGCATCGATTACTTACCCCCCAACGCCGAATTTGCCAAAACATTGTCCCATCCAGAGCGTGGATACATTAGCCGATATGCCGGCGGTCGTGACTACCATAAGATGATGCGACAACGTCTTAAAAAGCTTGCCGAAAAAATTGCCAGTGAGTTGCCCGAGCTCGATTATCGCCCCTTTGTTGATTCCGCCCCGATATTAGAACGGCCTTTAGCCAATAAAGCGGGTCTTGGCTGGGTAGGCAAACATTCCTTGTTACTCCAAAAAGAAGTTGGCAGTTGGTTTTTTATCGGAGAGCTTCTGGTCAACATTCCCTTACCCATAGATGCACCGAGCTCTGATGATTGTGGCAGCTGCACTGCCTGTATGACAGCGTGTCCTACAGGCGCAATCGTTAAGGACTATGTAGTGGATGCACGCCGCTGTATTTCTTATTTGACCATCGAGCATGAAGGAGCTATCGATCCAGCATTGCGACCTTTGCTTGGCAACAGGATCTACGGCTGCGATGATTGCCAACTCGTGTGTCCGGTGAATCAAGGCGCTCAACTCACTGCTGAATCAGACTTTCACACCAAGCCACATCTGCACCAGCCGCAGTTACTTGATTTGTTTAACTGGACAGAGCAGGAATTCTTAGAGCGATTGGCTGGCTCCCCAATCCGGCGCATAGGGTTTGAGCGTTGGCAACGTAATATCAGTGTTGCTATGGGAAATGCTGACTATTGCGAAGATTTTGTTAAAATATTACAACAAAAATTAACAACCCCTAACAACCACCTTAAAGAGCACTTCCAGTGGGCTATTGAGCAACAACTGCAAAGTAAAGGAAAGTCTCTATCTCATCGAAAAAGCTCACGTCTCGCTAGAATCGTTAGCAAAGGTCTCAAAAGAGATGCATAAAACATCATCTTTACCAATAAAACATTTCATTTTAAGCATAAATATTCACACATAACGCTTACCCCACGTTGCGCAACGTGACATTGCTTAAATCGCAACACCATAAAAAGCCATAAATAACAATGTTTTGCACACCCTCAGGTAATTTAATTACGTTTCTGTACTAGATCCCTTTATGCATTAGTGATAGCTTAATTTAACAATGGATTAACATGATTATATTTTTTCAATTTACCCTTTGAAAATAGGAGCTAATGCCATGATAGAGCTACGACATCTAAAAACTTTGCTCGCGTTAAAAGAAAGCGGAAGTCTTGCAGCAGCGGCAGGAAAACGTTTCGTGACTCAATCGGCATTGTCCCATCAAATTAAAGAGCTTGAGACTCGCATTGATGCACCGCTTTTTATTCGTAAAAGTAAGCCTTTGCGCTTCACTCCAGAAGGACAAAAGCTCGTGGATCTGGCAGAAACCATTATGCCTATGGTGGTGGAGCAGGAGCAGCAACTGCGCCAAGGCCTTGCCAACGTGAGCCAAACCCTAGTGATTGGTGTTGAAAGTTACTCCTGCTATCGTTGGCTGAAACCATTGATGGAGCAATTTAGGGCAAAGTACCCTCAAGTTGATATTGAGCTTACCGCCAAATTTAAACAGGACTCTCTAGAAGCATTGGAACAAGGTGAGTTGGATATGGTGCTGACCTCAGACAGTGCTAGCTCAACACGCATTAGCTACCAACACCTGTTTGATTATCAGATGGATTTAGTCATGAGCCCGCAACATCCGTTGGCTGAAAAAAGTTACATTGTCCCGCAGGATTTAGCAGGCGAAACCCTCATCAGCTATCCCGTAGCAATCGAGCAACTGGACGTAGTAAATTACTTTATGCAACCCTCTGGAATCGACGTGGCTGCTCAAAAGCAATGCGAGCTGACCATGATGATGCTGCAACGAGTTGCATCTGGAGATGGTGTTAGCGCGTTGCCATCATGGGCTTTAGCTGACGGCGTTGGCATGCACCTTACCAGTCGCCCATTAGGAGCCAAGGGGTTGCAACGAGCTCTGTACGCCGCTTTGCCTGCTGCTAGCCCGGTTAATCGTTATGTAGAAGCATGGCTTGAGCTGGTTTGCCAACAAGCCACCATCAAGGACAAGCGCAAGGCCGCTTAAGTTATTTTATTGCTCTGCCGCCGTCGCAATGGCGCCGCAAAGTTGCTTAACACCCTCGAGGGTACGCAGTGTAGGACGGTGTAAGATATCAGGGTTTAAGAACACAAGCTGCTTATTAGCAACCGCTGGGAGTTGTTGCCACTTCTCCCAAAAAGCGACCCGCTCAGGCGTTTGTTGTTGGGCGATAACGATCAACTGAGGTTGCTGTTTAAGTACCTGCTCTACACTAACTTGCGGGTAAGCTTTGGCTAACCCTGCAAACACATTATCGCCATGACAAACCTCTATTAAACTGTGTACCCAAGAGCCTTTCGCGACCGTCATTAACGGCATATCCCACAGCTGATAGAACAAACGGACCTTAGCTATCTGACGGTTTTGTGCAGACAGTT
Source organism: Paraferrimonas haliotis (assembly GCF_002282895.1). Taxonomy (GTDB): domain Bacteria; phylum Pseudomonadota; class Gammaproteobacteria; order Enterobacterales; family Shewanellaceae; genus Paraferrimonas; species Paraferrimonas haliotis. The sequence continues at coordinate 69,798 of NZ_NRRB01000006.1, read as the reverse complement.
TCGTAAGCTCTTCATTAACTTGTGTGATTAGCTGTTGTGCCTGCGACTCTCGCCCCACCAGCGCTCCCAGTTGAGCCAACTGCTCCGGCAATTCGCTGATGGTTTTACTGTGCGAGTATGCAACAGGGATCCCCAGCTCGGCCAGACGCTGTAACTGAGGCTTTGGTGTTCCCCCCTCCCACGCCAAAATCAAATCCGGCTCAAGCGCAATAATGGCCTCAAAAGATAAGCCATGCACATTACCAATTCTGGGTATGTCATTGGCGGCTTTTGGGTAATCAGCATGTTCAACGGTTGCAACAATGCGATCTCCTACCCCTAGCGAAAACAGCAGTTCAACCACATGAGGCGATAAGGCAACAATTCGCTGAGATGGATTTGAGCTGGCTGACGCGCTGCTAATGGTTAGTAGGCACAGAGCAAGGAACAGGTAACCCAGCCCGCAAAGCCGTTGATAGACCATCAGTAATCCAAGCCTTTTTGCGCTTTAATACCGGCTTCAAAGGCGTGCTTTACGGGTGTAACGTCGCTCACCGTATCGGCTAATTCAATTAAGCGTCGGTGAGCTTGGCGGCCGGTCACAATAACGTGTTGTTGAGCAGGCCGGGACGATAAAGTATTCAAAACCTCATCAATGTCGAGATAGTGATAGCTAAGCATGTAGGTCATCTCGTCGAGGAGCACCATATCGATGCTGTCATCTTGCAGCCATGCTTTAGCCTGTGCCCAAGCTTTTTCGGCGGCGGCGATGTCAGCGGCTTTATTTTGAGTCTCCCAGGTAAAGCCGGTGGCCATGACTTCAAAGGGCACGCCTTGTTGTTGCAAAACCATGCGCTCGCCACAATCCCACTGCCCTTTTATAAACTGCACGACCGCCGCTTTTTGCCCATGACCAACCGCTCTCATGACATTGCCAAAGCCAGCGGTTGTTTTGCCTTTGCCATTGCCCGTGATAACCAACAGCACACCTTGCTCCTTTTGTGCTTGAGCCACTTTGTCATCAACTTTTTGTTTTAGTTTTTGTTGGCGCTGTTTATGGCGCTGTTCATTATCTGACATGGTTAACATCCCTTTTAAATGGTTAAGAGCGCACTCGGCCCAAAAGATAAATAAAGAAAATCGAACCAATGCTGGCGGTAATAACCCCCAGAGGAAGCTCTTGCATCGGCAGTATGAGTCGCGCCATAGCGTCTACTACGACCAAAAATATTGCGCCTAGGGCGAGACTGACCAGTAAATGTTGTAACCAGCTCATTTGCCAACCGCAAGCGCGATTCAGCAAGCGGACTAAATGAGGAATAACCAGCCCAACAAAACCGATTCCGCCGCATAAAGACACTACGATTGCGGTAACTAAAGCAGCCATCACCAGCGCCGCTATTCGCGTTTGCGCTACTTTGACACCTAAACTATGAGCCGCTTCGTCTCCGGCAGCTAAGGCTTCAATTGAGCGGCGATTCCATAGAAAAAACAGCAGTGCAATGAGCAAGGCGCTCGCGGGCTGCCACAATTGCTGCCACTGCACCCTCGCAACACTGCCCATATTCCAAAACAACACACTGGCAATGGCATTGGCATCGGCTCCATAAATAAGCCCGGAACTCAGCGCGCTGAATAAAAAGGACACCGCAACGCCGGCTAACAACATGCGTTCAGCCTGCCGATAGCTTTGCCGTCCCATGAGCGCGATGACGATAGTGATGGCTAACAAAGCCCCGACAAAGGCGCCGATAGGTAACCAAAGTGAGGCGGCACCAAAAGCCCCCGTGAGTGTCACCACCGCTCCAAATGAAGCACCGGAAGAGATGCCAAACAAATAAGGATCAGCCAAAGGGTTACGAGTCACACTTTGGAGAACGAACCCAGACATGGCCAAACTGGCTCCCGCTAACATCGCCATTAATGTTCTCGGTAAGCGTAGCTCCCATACGACTGTGTAGGTCAGTTGTGACGGCGAATCCGCCAGCGAACTCGGCGTCCACGCTTGCGGGAGCAGAGTCATCATTACCTCAGTTATGGGGATGGATAAACTACCAACACTGATGGCTGCAAATGGCACGAGTAAGCTTGCCAACAGCAAGGTAGGCCATAACCAAGGCGGCGTATCATTGAGCGCTTTTTTTGCTTTAGCCATGTAAGGTCTCAATTTCGCCCGGTTGAGGGTAATGATATCGAAGTGACAACCTGCCTGTAGCGTCAATATCCACACGACAGTGAACGCCAAATACGGCTCGTAAATTCTCTTGTGTTAGCACTTGAGCAGGCGTACCCATGGCCACCACTCGGCCATTATTAAGTAACAGCAGTCGGTCGCAGTAGGCGGCCGCCAAGTTTAAATCATGTATGCAAGCAATGCTGCCAATGCTTAGGCCTTTGATTGCCGCCATGATTTGCATTTGATGGCCGACGTCCAAGTGATTGGTCGGTTCATCCAGTAACAACAGCGATGGTTGTTGCACCAAGGCTCTGGCAATCACACAGCGCTGTAATTCCCCGCCGGAAAGCTTGCTAATAGGTTGCGCCAGTAAATCCTCTAGTTGCATCAGCTCGGTAACGCTTTGCAGTATTTGCTGCTCTTGTTGCTGAATTCTTGGGCGCCAGCTGCGAAATGGAGTGCGCCCTAGTGATATCCACTGCAATACATTCGCATCGCTGTTGGTTTCATTATGCTGAAGTACTACCGACATGCGTTGCGCCAATTGCAGCCGTGAGTAGTTTTGTAGCGACTGGCCCTCAAATTCAATCGAGCCCTGATAATTATTTATGTAACGATAGATGCATCGCAGTAGGCTCGACTTGCCGGCGCCGTTTGGGCCTATCACTCCCAGCAGCTCCCCTGAGTGGTAGTCAACACTCACTTGCTCCAAAATCGCCTTGCCCGCCACATGCCAGCTGAGATTTCTTATGCGAAGTTGATGATTTTGGCTCTGTTGGCAGGTCAATGTAATTCCTTTTTCTATAAACCTTGATTATGCTTAGTTTCATCGCCGAATCAAGCACAGTGGAGCGCCATCTCAATCGACAATGAACAAAACTCAAATTGTTAGATTGCCTCCATGTGCGAACTCAATTAATATAGCCGTCTATACGTATAAATGTCTATATATCTTCGTCAAGCCCAAAACAGGAATGCCGTAAATGACGCCTTTGCCGAATCAACTTCAAGCCCACAGTTTGCTCGAGCAGCAATTACAACGTCGCATCTTGATCTTAGATGGGGCCATGGGCACCATGATTCAGGCATTGAAGTTTGAAGAGGCCGACTTTAGAGGCCAACGTTTTAGTGACTGGCCGAGCGATCTAAAAGGCAATAACGACCTACTGTCTATCACCCAAGCCGATGCCATCTATGACATTCATCGTCAATACTTACTCGCCGGCGCCGATATTATAGAAACCAACAGTTTTAATGCCACCAGCATCGCCATGGCTGACTATGAGATGGAGTCGATATCGGCAGAAATTAACTATCAATCGGCCGTGATTGCGCGTAAAGCAGCGGCCGATGTCAGTGCTCAAACCGGCATCGAGCGCTTCGTTGCTGGTGTGCTAGGACCCACCAACCGTACCTGCTCTATTAGCCCAGATGTCAACGACCCAGGCTATCGAAACATCGACTTTGACACCATGGTAGAGGCTTATTGCGAGTCAACAGAAGCGCTCATAAAAGGCGGCGTTGATATCATTTTGGTGGAAACCATATTCGATACCCTTAATGCAAAAGCTGCCCTTTTCGCGGTAGAAACTGTCTTCGAAAAACTTGGGTTTTCATTACCTGTGATGATTTCAGGCACCATCACCGATGCCTCAGGTCGCACTCTAACCGGCCAAACCACGGAAGCTTTTTACAATAGCTTGCGCCATGTAAAGCCGATTAGCATAGGACTAAACTGCGCATTAGGTCCTAAAGAGCTTGGCCCTTACATCCAAGAGTTGCATAAAATCAGTGAATGCGCCGTCTCCGCTCACCCAAATGCAGGTCTGCCTAACGAGTTTGGTGGCTATGACGAAACCCCAGAGCAAATGGCGGCCATCATTGAGCAATGGGCTGCGCAAGGTATGCTGAATATTGTAGGGGGCTGTTGTGGCACCACTCCAGAGCACATATCAGTAATTAAAGCCGCTGTTGAGCAACATGCACCACGACAAGCACCTAAGCTAACCGTCGCCTGTCGTTTGGCTGGGCTTGAGCCGCTTACCATTAGTGATGAGTCATTGTTCGTCAATGTCGGAGAGCGAACCAACGTCACCGGCTCCGCCCGTTTTCTGCGGTTAATTAAAGAAGAAGATTACGAAACAGCCTTGGATGTTGCTCGCCAACAAGTGGAAAACGGCGCCCAGATCATCGACATCAACATGGATGAAGGCATGCTGGATTCAAAAGCGGCGATGGTACGCTTTTTAAACCTGATTGCTGCAGAGCCGGACATTGCTCGAGTTCCAATTATGTTGGATTCGTCTAAATGGGAAGTCATGGAGGCGGGGCTAAAGTGTATCCAAGGCAAAGGCATTGTTAACTCCATATCCATGAAGGAAGGCGAGGCCATTTTCATTGAGCAAGCTAAGTTAATTCGTCGCTATGGTGCCGCCGCGATTGTAATGGCGTTTGACGAACAAGGCCAGGCCGATACCGCCGAACGTAAAATCGAAATCTGTCAGCGAGCCTACGACTTGCTTACTCAAACCGTGGGATTTCCACCAGAAGACATCATTTTTGACCCCAACATTTTTGCCATTGCTACCGGTATCGAAGAGCACAACAACTATGCGGTCGACTTTATTGATGCAACCCGATACATCAAACAAAACCTACCCCACGCTATGATTTCAGGCGGTGTTTCCAATGTTTCTTTTAGCTTTAGAGGAAACAACCCGGTGCGAGAGGCCATTCACGCGGTATTTTTATATCACGCCATTAAACAAGGCCTTACCATGGGCATTGTAAATGCGGGACAGTTAGCTATTTATGACGACATTGAGCCGAAGTTAAAAGACTTGGTTGAAGACGTAGTACTCAATCGCCACGCTGAAGCCACCGAACAGCTCTTAGAAACCGCTCAAAGCTACATAGGCGAAGGCACCAAACAAGCCGCTACAGAAGATTTAAGTTGGCGAGAATGGCCGGTTGAAAAACGCCTCAGCCACGCATTAGTCAAGGGCATTACCGAGTACATTGACCAAGATACTGAAGATGCTAGACGCCAAGCGAATCGGCCTCTTGATGTGATTGAAGGTCCTTTAATGGATGGCATGAATGTCGTCGGCGATTTGTTTGGCAGCGGCAAAATGTTTTTACCCCAGGTGGTTAAATCGGCGCGGGTAATGAAAAAAGCTGTCGCCTATTTAAACCCGTATATTGAAGCTGAAAAGGTAGAAGCTAAAGCCGCTGGCAAGGTATTAATGCTGACCGTTAAAGGGGATGTTCACGATATTGGTAAGAACATTGTCGCCGTGGTTTTGCAGTGTAACGGTTTTGAGGTGATCGACTTAGGCGTAATGGTGACCATTGAAAAAGTCATGGAAACCATTGAACAAGAGCACATTGACGTTATTGGTATGTCAGGGCTTATTACGCCTTCTCTAGATGAAATGGTGCATAACGTTAAAACGCTGCACAACAATGGCATTAACATTCCGGTTATTATTGGCGGCGCAACCACCTCAAAAATTCACACTGCCGTTAAAATTGATCCTCATTATCCAGCCGGCGCCATTTACGTTACCGACGCCTCGCGCACCGTACCCGTGGTAAGCGCCTTGCTATCAAAACAACAACGTCAAGGCTTGGTTGAGGAGCGTAAAAGCGAGTACCAAGCGTTGCGAGAAAAGCGTTTGGCCCAAGGGTCGCGCAAAAAGCTAGTGAGCATAGAAGCGGCTCGCGACAATCGCTCGAGTCAAGATTGGAGCAACTATCAAGCGGTTAAACCAGCGCAACTTGGGCGACAGGTGATCAACGACTACCCGCTTGAAGACTTGTTAGACCGTATCGACTGGACGCCATTTTTTAGAAGTTGGGAGTTGCATGGCAAATACCCAGACATACTCGATGATAACGTTGTCGGGGAAGAAGCGACCAAGCTGTATCAGGACGGTCGCGCCATGCTCAAACGCATTATCGATGAAAAATGGCTTACCGCTCGTGCCGTTTTTGGTTTGTATCCGGCAAACACAGTCAACCATGATGACATTGAGCTTTATCAGGATGATACACGCACCGACGTGAGCATAACCCTGCACCATTTACGCCAACAAATTGAGCGCGCTGGCAACCATAACTTCTGCTTAGCGGACTTTGTCGCTCCGAAAACATCCGGTTGCCCAGACTACATGGGCGCCTTTGCGGTTACCGCAGGTATTGGTATTGACGAGCATATCGCTCGCTTCGAAGCGGATCACGATGACTACAACGCTATTATGATTAAGGCCTTAGCCGATCGCTTAGCCGAGGCGTTAGCAGAGCGACTGCACGAGCGAGTTCGCAAAGAGTTTTGGGGCTATGCCGCAAGCGAGGACCTAGATAATCAAGCGTTAATAAAAGAAAAGTATAAGGGAATTCGCCCTGCACCAGGCTATTCCGCTTGCCCTGATCATACTGAAAAAGGGCTATTGTGGACGTTGCTTGAACCCAACAAAACGATTGGCTTAGAAATTACCGAAAGTTTTGCCATGTACCCAACTGCAGCGGTATCAGGCTGGTATTTTGCCAACCCAGATTCCCGCTATTTTGGCATTACTCACATAGGTAAAGACCAGTTGCTCGATTACGCAAAACGTAAAGGCATGAGCCAATCTGAGGCGGAAAAGTGGCTCAGACCCGTACTTGATTACGACCCCGACTAACTAATCCATAATGCTTTATAAATCCGGTAAGGTGGCTAAATCAGTCGCCAACCGGATTTTTTGTTGCTGCAAGTGGTTGCAAAGATTGTCGAATAACTCTTGCACCTCATGGGTGGCACTGGTTTCTCTTAGGTTGGCGTATATGCTCAGTAGCTGTTCGTCTAGCGCCATGGTCAGTTGCTCGACTTCCTGTTGATGGGCAGTATCTGAGTCGGTAAAAGCGGTAATGGCGTCGGTTTTAGTTGGATCTTCCGTGAATTGAAAAAAGGTGTTTACCACCCCTAATGATGCCTGTTCCTTGTATGACTTGATGGCATTAGCCATTCGCAGTTGATGTTCACTTAACAGGTCAAACAGCATGCCATCGCGACCGTCATTGGCACGACTGCCTAATTGACGGTATTTTTCAGCCAGATCTTGATGTAATTGTTGGTGCCTTTTTAGAACGTCACGAACCTGAATAAAGTTACTCATAGGTCACTCTCTTAGTCAGCGCTTTGAACTAACTATAGGTTCTATTTCATAAAAAGGTGAAATTTAAGCGGCCTCCCCAACGCGTTCATTGATGCTGGGGAGGGTTTCGCTAGCGGCTAAGATCACTAAACCATTGCCAGCGAAATTCTTTTTCACAGTAATGGCATTTGAGCCTTAAATTGTCTTTAGAGCGTACATAAAAACGGCTCGATACCGGTTCGTCATGACTGATGCAATTGCCATTGGGGCATGCCAAGATACCGTATATCGATTCCGGCAGGCGCACCGAAAACTTATCAACCACCTCGTAATCTCTAATGACATTGATGGTTGCCGTTTCAGCAAACAAGGCTATTTGGTTGCTTTGCTCTCGAGTCAATTCGATGTTTTCAAGTTTAATTAAATCTTTACTTTCACCGGACTGAGTTTTTAGATTAAGGCCAACAGTAACGCGCTCGCTGGTTTGAGATAACTCGAAAAACTGTAGAATCTTAATTCCAACACCCGCAGGAATGTGGTCGATAACCGTACCCTGCTCAATGGCTTCAACTTTTAGCTTTTTCGTCGGCATTAGTTCAGTTCCTCACTCAGCACCAAGCTTAATAAAGCTTGCCGCGCATAAACGCCATTTTCAGCTTGTTGAAAATAGTATGCGTATGGGGTGTTATCGACATCCGTGGTAATTTCGTCCACCCTCGGTAATGGGTGCAACACTTTTAAGTTATCTTTAACGGCCGTTAAGTTGGCTGCGCTTATGACGTATTTGGACTTTAAAAATTGATATTCCGTTGCATCAAACCGTTCTTTTTGCACTCTAGTTACGTAAAGAATGTCGAGTTGGTTGATAATGCTATCTAAGTCATCAATTAAGGTGAACTTCACCTTTCGCTCGGTCAATTCTCGTAAAATATAATCTGGCATGGTTAACGCTTCGGGTGCTACGAAGAAAAACTCGCAGTCAAAGTTGGCCAGTGCTTGCGCCAAGCTGTGTACGGTTCTGCCGTATTTCAAATCGCCAACAAAGGCAATTTTTAAACCGTCGAGACTGCCTTGGGTTTCGTAAATGGTAAACAAATCAAGCAACGTTTGGGTGGGATGCTGATTGGAACCGTCACCGCCATTAATCACAGGCACTTTCGAGAACTCACTGGCTAACCGTGCAGCCCCTTCCTTTGGATGACGCATGAAAAACGCATCGCTGTATGACGATATAACGCTGACGGAATCAGCAAGTGTCTCGCCTTTTTGCCCAAGCGATGTATTGCCGCCATCAGGGAATCCAATAATTGAGCCGCCAAGCCTTTGCACCGCAGTTTCAAATGACAGCCGAGTTCGCGTTGAGGCTTCAAAAAAACAGCTGGCAATGACTTTTCCGGCAAGTAACTGAGGTTGGGGAGATTTCTTTAAGGATTGAGCTCGAGCAACAATCAGTTCTAGCTCTTCACGGGACAAGTCCGAAATGGAAATAATGTCCTTAAGATATAGCGAGTTTTTCATTAATCATCTCAACAGGTTGTAGATGTTATCCGAAGCCAACTGGGTGGCGAATTCGGGGAAACACTATAACACAACTCAGTTAAGAATCGGCAATATTAGCGGTTAATTGCTTCGCTCACTCAAGTGAACAAGCGAAGCAATCATTCAGAGAGCTATTTAGCAATAATGTCGTGGGCGCTGTCATTTACTCCAGGCAACGCTTCTCCTTGAAGTTGTTTAACAGGCTCTTTGGCAATTTGTTCTTTCAAATAAGCAATTGCCGCCGCTAACTGTGCATCTTTGCCTTGATACGTAGCAAGCGGCAGATTGTCGACTCGAATATCCGGCTCAACCCCGTGGCCTTCGACAATCCAGCGGCCATCAATGGCGAACTGGCTGTACTCAGCGGCGCGGGCCATACCGTTATCGGTTAGACGGTTGCGACCACTTAGCCATACTCCGGCGCCTGCAGTGCGGTTACCCATAACCGGTGCGATGCCCAGCGCTCGAATGCCAGCAGCAAAGGTTTCACCGTCTGAATAGGTTAATTGGTCAGCTAAAACCACTAAGTGACCTCGATAAGCTTGCTGCATGTTGGTATAGGCTTTATCTCCTGGGTTTTGCCAAAACGCCCAACTCTTGCGCATTAACTTCTCAATAATCCACGAGTCGATGTTGCCACCACGGTTGCGGCGTACATCAATAATAAGCCCTTGCTTGTCGAGGTTTGCGTAAAACTCTCGCGCAAACGAGGCAATATCATTGGCGCCCATGGCGTATAAATGCAGGTAGCCAATTTGCTCATCCACTTGGTTAACTTTATCCGCGTTGTTGTACACCCAATCTAGATATTTAAGCTTGTTATTGGCGGCGCTAGAAACCGGTTTGACTATGGTCTCAAAGGTTTTGCCTTTGCGCTTGAGAGTAACCTTTACTTGCTTGTTTGCTTGATTGCGCATGGCCGCAGTAAAATCAGCTAAGTTACGCACCTCACGTTCGTTAATAGCGACAATAATGTCACCGTTTTGCGCATTGATTCCCGGTTTGGCCAATGGTGCCGCCGACTCAGGAAGCTCGGGATCGTGCTGATAAATGCGGGCAACCGTTACCCCATTTTTGCTGTTCACTAAGCGAGCCCCTAACAAAGCCGATTTAGCGGCATTGGCTTGTTTAGCGAAATCGCCTCCGCGCACTTGGCTGTGCAGAGCGTTTAGCTCTCCCATCATTTGGGTAAAGATGTCATTGAGTTCATAGCGATCCGTTACCCGGGCTAACATTGGCTGGTATTTCTGCTTAGTTGCTTTCCAGTCAAGTCCGCGCATGCTTGGGTCAAACAGGGAGTCTCGATGTTGGATCCAGGCGTCGTGGAACATTTGTTGCCACTCTTTTTGGGGCTGCAACAGCATTTGCCAGGCACTGGTGTCTAGCTTGATAGCGTTTAAGTCTTCCGGCGCTTTATCCGCGGCATCCGCTATAAATAAATTGGCCTTGTTGGCACTTTGGCTGCGCCAAAATACGCGACTGGCGTCATTGGATAAATCGTATTGGCTGACGTCTTTGGCAAAGGTGCTGGCCTTAACCCCATCTTGGCTGTATTTGACGAATTTAAGCGACGGTACCGCGTTAGGGCCGGCTTGACGATCCAACAAGTACAACCCCTTGTTAGCCGCCTTCATTGAGTAGTAATTACCGCTGGCTAACGGAACATTCCAAAGCCTATTGGTAATGCCCGACCAATCCAGATCAAATGACTCATCGTCTTCAACCTTGCCATCTAACTCGGTGGCTTCTCGGAAGGGGAATTGCGCTTCTTCAGTAAGTCCGTAGGCGTAAATTTGGCTACGCTTATCAAAGGTCGTGCCTAAATTACGATCCCCCCAAGGGCTAGAAGGCGTCGCCACGAAGGTACGGTTAGATAAGAAATATAACCAATGACCATCCTGACTAAACGTTGGGGAGTACGACTCGTACTTATCGGAGGTCAACACAAGTTGTTTGTCTTTATCTAAGTTATAAAGCACGACGCGAGGTCGGTTTTCACCTTTTTGCGTTCTACTGTAGGCCAGTAACTCGCTGTTTGGAGACCACACAATATCAGTCATTGGACTGTCACCGCTGGCATTGCTAGCGATGCGCTTGTTCTTACCTGACTTCAAATCCAACAGAAACAAATTGCCCTGCTTGTCATCGTGAGCAAGGTAACGGCCATCGGGAGACAGCACCAAGTTCCAACGATACGTATTGCCGTCTTTGGTCATTTGCTTGGCATTGGAATTGCCATTTGCTGGGTAGCGCCATATCTCCATTTCGCCGCTGGCGTCGTTGAACGCGTACACGTACTTTCCATCTTGACTGAGCACTGCATTGCGACTGCGACTGTTCGCTGGGGTGGCAATCTCAATTAAGCGTGATTTATCTTTGCTCACCACGGCTAACTGGCCGCGACTGGTAACCACAACTTTATCGGCATTACCGGCAAAGCTTACATGGGTTGCGAAGTCCATAGGTTTATCGAGCCAGCGTTGCTGGCGCTTGGCAAAGTCGGACGTTAATTCAATGTCGATGGGAGCCGATTTAGTATGAGCTAAGTCCATCATGTAAATATCGGCACCTAGCTGAAATACAATTTTGTTGTTGTCTAACTGCGGTGAACGAACTTGCCAATCTTCAAAATCCGTCAGTTGTTGAATGTCTTGGCCATTTTCATCCATAGACCAAAGGTTACCGCTACCCGACGCGTCAGACAAAAAGTAGATTCGCCCTTGGTGATACAGAGGATTCGACATGGAGCCGTTATGCCCCTTAGCCAGTTGTATCGCTTCTTTATCCGAACCCAGCTCATAGCGCCACAACTCGCCCATTGCGCCACCGCGATATTGATGGGTGTTGTCACCAGTAGTCTGTAGGCCAAAGCGGCTGAAAAAGAGGGTTTTGCCATCGTCACTGATGGTGCCTTGGTTGGCGTCCGCTAATGGCAAATCTTTGCTGATACCGGTGGCGGTATCCAGTTGCCTCAAAATCCAAAAATTAGCCGGGCCATTGGCATTATCGGTTGAATAGAGCAGGTTTCCAGCGTTATCCCAACCTTGCAGTCGAACTCGACTGGTTTCGAAGGTTAGGCGTTCAGGAATGCCGCCACTAATCGGAATTCGGTAGATTTCATCATTGCCTTCGTAATTCGCCACGTAGGCGAGCCAAAGCCCATCTGGCGAAATTCGAGCTTGGCGCTCTTCCGCCGGATGTGTGGTAAGCCGCTGGCTCACGTTTGAGCCAAGCTGAGTTTTCCAAAGATCCCCTTCTGCGGTAAACACTAAGGTGTCGTTGTGAAGCGTTGGAAAACGATAATATCCTTGTGAGGCAGAAGCTATAAGGCTTGTAGTAGCGCAAGCACTGGCCACCAGTACGGCGAGAACAGAAGATTTGATACGCATGCAGGTTCCTTTAGGTCGTTTATAAAGCAGTCTTAGTGGGCACTGCTTATCGATTATTTTTTAGTGACCATAAATTAGCAAAGCCGAGGATATATTCCTATCAATCCGCGCTGAAAGTTGCCGAATTACCTCAACTAATCTGTAACCAAATATCTGCAGTCTTGTTTTAGGTCACACACTTAAGAGATATCTAAACACAGCGCTAAGCCATTCATTAGGTTCAAATAAGTCATCTGTTATTCTATTTAGGCGGTGAGCAAATGACTGGACTGAAAAACTACCGTGTGCAGTTTAATCAAGTCACACGATTCTTAGACAGCTACCAAAACGCTGCAAACAAACACGCCTTTGAGCTGGCTCAAATAGAAGTGGCGACAACGGATGTTGAAATAATTCGGCAGAGGTTATTATCGCTTACTAATTTTGTTAACGACTGTATTTGCTCTGTTGAAGTTAAACAGCAAAGCCAAGATACGTCGACCCTAGCAGTTATTGCAGATCCTCATGAAAATCAAGAGGTTTGGCGGGACTTAAAGTTATCCACTCAACAATTAATACATTCTTTATAGCCAGTTTGTTAATAAAAACTGTTACCTGAACGAGGTTTTTACTGGTTCGGGTTGCCATTCAATGATTCTCCCTGTGTTATAGAAGCGATTCTAATAACAAACAACTTGGAGATTTCATGCTTAATACTCTAGCACTTGGATTGGCTGTTAGTGCTGCATCCGCCACCATAAACCCCGCACCGTTGCTTTCTGCTGATCAACACATTGCTTTTTTCGATAACCTAAAACCTTTGTGCGGTAAGTCATTTCAAGGCGAAGTAGTAAACCCAAGCGCTGAAGACGGAGCCTTTGCCACCGAAAAGTTAGTAATGCATGTGCGTGAGTGCAGCGATAACCAAATCAAAATTCCGTTCCATGTGGGCAACAATGCTTCGCGGACATGGATCTTAACTCGCACCGGTTCTGGCATTACCCTTAAGCACGACCATCGCCTCGAAAATGGCAAGGATGACCCAGTCACTATGTACGGTGGCATGACCCATGATGCTGGCTACGCCCATGCTCAATCCTTCCCTGCAGACGCATTTTCCAAGCAATTATTTGTTAATACAGGCATACCACAATCGGTCGGTAACACTTGGCATATGTACATATACCCTGACCGCTTTACCTATGCCCTCACGCGAGAAGGTCGCAGCTTTCACGTTAACTTTGATTTGACCAAAGAAGTAGCGACACCTGTGACACCATGGGGCTATGCAGATTTAAAGGACTAGAGTCACTTTTTTGTGTTAGCTTAAACCTTCAATAGAGTTCAAGCTGACACAAGGAATCTGCAATGAACAAACTCTGCTGGATAGCGGCAATGATGCTGTCGCTATCGGCTTGCAATGCTGAGCAAACCGCCCCTTCCACCGAACAAGATAAGCCCGCTGCAGTCTCGGCGAAAGTAGCCGCGCCAACGGTAGTTAAAGCATCACCCCCTCAAAGTACCTCAAATTCTGAGGCAAAAAACATGCAACAAGGCCGCGTTACCTACATCGATCTTGAAGGCGGATTTTATGGAGTGATTACGCCTAGCGGTGACAAACTGCTTCCAACTAACCTAGACCGCAAATACTTGGTGGATGGCATATTGCTGCAATTTGTTGCGGTGCCACAGCCAGCGATGATGGGCATTCAACAATGGGGAACACGAGTGAAGCTCGAAAACGTCAGTCAAATTGGCCGTACCGGCAGCAATGACCCTCGTTACTAACCCTTATGCAATGCACATGAGATGAAACTTTATCGATTGTGAGCTAAATCGCGCTAGTCTGTTCAACCTTGTGGCAAACTAGAGCAACTCTTTTCCGAACAAAGCATACCCCCATGAGCGAAACCGTTTTTTGGCTACAACGATTAACCAAAACTAGCTTAAGAGCCATTCATATATTGGCGATTTGTGGCGTTGGTGGTGGCATTTTGTTCCATTTAGAGCCGTCGTTATGGCGTGGTTACTGGATAGCGGCAATGGCTACAGGCTCGATTCTAATGCTTTGGGAAGTTGTTCGTAGCAAGCTCTGGCTGGTGCAATTAAAGGGCGTGCTGACCCTAGTCAAACTGCTCATGTTGGTTTGCTTTATTCCGTTTCCAGAGTACAAGCCGGAAATTTTTGCCGCCATTGTGCTGTTGTCCGTAGTGGTCACTCATGGCCCATCCGGATTACGACACTTCTCGGTTGTGCACGGTAAGACAATATCTTCCAAAGGGGAAATTAAAGGATAAGGTTGCCAATTTGGCGCAAGTCCTCTATGTTAAAAAATCAACATAATGTTAACGAGTGGTTGATTTTGTTTCCCTATCCAGAAAGTTATCGCATCGCCCTAGCCCCAGTAATTACCTCTATTATGGTTGTCTGGAGCTTGCTGTTGGCAGCTATAATGCCGGATGGTCATCCTGTGGCGCTTTACCCACTGCTCAGTTTATTTCCAATCGTATCCGCTGTTCATTTGTATTTACTGGTTAACGCCAACGGCTTAAAACGACTCGACGCGTTTTTCTATGCATTAGTGCACGTCCCTCTCAGCTTTGTTGTTTGGACCTTCTGCATCATGCTAGTCAACGGTAAATCCATCTAGTTGCAGACCGCTACACAAACGCCACACATTCACTCGCATCAGCAACACATTCTTTGAGCAAAGTCTTTGCAATACTAAAGTCATCGGGTAACGAGTTGGTTACCCAATCCAATCTCCCTTGCTAATGTGATTAGATACTTTTAGGCCTCATTTATTGAGGCCATTTTTTTGCCTGTTATTCCACAAAAGGGACGTACCCCACTTATCCACAGGGGTACGTCCCTTTCGTTATTTACAATTATTCTAGAATCGCAAACCGTGAACTAATCCGCCAAAGAAAACACTGAGTAGTGAAAAAATAATGCTCAAGATAATAAAAGCGGGAATAGATGCTATGGCAAACTTAACCATAAAGAACACCATAGAGAAAAATGGCATTTTAATGTCGACTACCGTTACTTCACGACGATCAGATGAATCACTCATACGAGCCTCTCTAAATTAAAAATTGCCGCTAAAGAATATCACCGCAGTCACCTTAATGAGCACTCGTAAAATACGACATGGTGTGAATTGGATCACACCTAGGCCATCAATTTATATTAGAAAAGTGTCAATTAGACATTTCTTTGATTCAATATGCTTTCTACTCAACAATTTTGGATTTCAAAATGATTCGTAAAATTTTAGCGTCTTTTCTTGCCGTCTTTTTATTTACTTCTGCTACAAGTGCTTGGGCTCAGCCTGGACAACACACCGGCGAAGTTGTGCAAACAATGAATAGCGGCGGATATACCTACGTTGAAGTTAAAGAGAACGATAAAACCTTTTGGCTAGCCGCTCCACAAACTTCTGTGGAAAAAGGCGAAACCATTACTGTCTCCGAACAGATGTGGATGACCAACTTCACCAGCCGCAGCTTAAACAAAACCTTCGATAAAATTTTATTCGTTGGTGAGATTCAAAAGACATCTAAGTAGCGTTGCAGCACACTTTTGGATTTAGCTTAAACACCTTAGCCAAGGAGTAATTTTGAGATACTTTAGTCATCGGGTAACGAACTGGTTATCCAACCAAATCTCTCCTTGCTAATGTGATTAGATATTTTAGGCCTCACTTGTTGAGGCCATTTTTTTGCCTAAAAAATGGCAACAGGTACGTACCCTAGTTATCCACAGGGGTACGTCCCCACTGATGTTGAATAAACGCTAGGGGTACGTCCCCGAGGGGTTACGCGGTGGCGGTATTTAAGCTTCGTTGCTTAAGTAGCCATTTGCCATAGAAATAGAAGCCAATGGCTGAACAAATACCAACACAACCCATGATTTGCCAAACAAGGCCTATGTTAAACATCTCGGCCATTTGCGCTGTTAGTTCCCACTTAGGCGTGCCGGTTAGTTCTACTAGCTTATTAAAATGCTCACCGTTAGCAATCGACGCTATTTGATCGGCACTCCAGCCAAAGTCCTTTTCCAGCAGTTGCTTAGACAAGGTTTCTTTAGAGGCCCATTTGTCGTACATCAACGGTGCGGTGGCACTTTCCGCCACCATGCCAATACCTACTGAGAATTCTTTGAACCCTAGGTACATGGCTTTTTTATCTGGCGGTGCGATGTTGGCAATAAACTCTTTAGCTTTAGGGCTTGCCAGCATTTCGCCGGTAGAAAACATGGCAATGGCCAGTGCCATGAACCAGGCGTAATGGAAGTCTGCGATCACGAACATGGCGCCGCTGCAAAGCAAGCAACCGGCAACAATCGCATCCATGGTCCGAAACTTGGCGGCAATCCCTGCAACAATAAAGCAGGTCAGCATAATTAGGCCGGCGTTAATGTTCATCAAGCCTTCTGGCATCACTTTAGTTCCGGCGTGATCCAGCCCCAAAATACCAATCCAAAAACCACTGTCGGTGCCACCACTGCCGAACAAAGTAGTAACAATGGCACTGGTGTCTACCCAATCGCGAATATGTACCGGTAATACATCAAATAACGAGAAAAACATGTACCAGAACATGGCGAAAATAAGCGTATAAAACACCATTATCGGACGGCAGAACTCTCGAATGGACTCTTTCAATAAGGATTGATGAGCATCTGCAGATGCCTGTCGAGCGATACGCTCTTCTTTACCAGGCTCTTTATAAGCTAACAACAATAAAAAGTTGAGCGATATGATCACCGCACACGCATAAAACACATTATCCCACGACAATTGGCGCAACTGCGCAGCAACCAAAGGCCCTGCCCAACCACCAATATTAACAGTTTGATAAAAGATGCCCCACCCCATGGATGAGTTTTGCGGTGTTGTGGTGTTAGCTAATGTTCCCTGAATACCGGGTTTAAAGATTCCGGTTCCCAATGCAAGAATTACCGCACCGACTAAGAAGCCTTCAAAATAGGGAAACCAAGCCATGACCAAGTAACCGATGATTTTTACCACGGTCGATAGCGCAATGGTTTCTTTGTAGCCCAAGCGATCAGCAAGCCCGCCAATGAGCACAGGGGTAAAGCTTTGAACCGCCGCCCATGCGGTAAGAATGATACCAAAATCGGTCATGGTGATACCCAAGCCACCATTAGCAGCTGAGTCAGTAGCGTATAAACCTGCGGTCGATTTTACCCCGTAATAAGCCAAGCGCTCGACCATTTCCATGCCGCCGATGACCCAAAATACATACCCTAAACTGGCAATTGACGCCCAAAAACCGAGCTGTTTGCCATCAATTTGTTGACTAGGAGACATTTAGAACCTTTTCATAATTATTGTAATAAGCCTGAATCGAAAGCTCAGGCGAATTCATCAGACTAAACTAAATTAGAATGCTAATAAAGCGGACCAGTAGCATAAAAACCTTGCTCATATCTCAATTCAGGATTAAGGTTGCCGCCAACTATGATTGGAGCTTTATACTAGCGTTATGCCTAACTTTGTTTATCAACCACCGACAGCCCCTTGGCTTGATGTTATTCATCAAGACAAAGACATCATAGTGCTAAACAAACCTTCAGGGCTTTTGTCAGTACCGGGACGCGACCCTGCTCATTTCGACTCGATTTATGCTCGTGTATTAGAGCAATTCCCTAACACCCAAATCGTACACCGGCTGGATATGGCTACCTCAGGCATCATTGTGGTTGCACTTCGAAAAAACGCCGAGCGAGAATTAAAGCGTCAGTTTCGAGAACGCGAAACCAGCAAAACCTACCACGCTAGAGTATGGGGTCACCTTGAGCGAAAACACGGCTCGATAGATTTACCGTTAATATGCGACTGGCCTAATCGTCCGAAACAAATGGTTTGCTTTGAAAATGGTAAGCCGTCTTTGACACATTACGAAGTGGTGTCGGAGTCGGTTAGCAGCAGCTTAGTAAAACTCACTCCTATAACCGGTCGCTCCCATCAATTGCGGGTGCACATGATGGCGATTGGTCACCCCATTTTAGGCGATGGTTTTTATGCTCACAGCCAGGCTAAAGAACTGGCATCAAGATTGCTCCTACATGCAAGTGAGTTGCGTATTAATCACCCATATTCACAGCAGCCAATACACTTTAGTTGTCCAGCCGAGTTCATTGAACCTCAAAAAGGGCAATAACTTAACATTCACCCAAAATACCTAACATTTAAGAAACATATACCTATAAAAATCATCAAAAACCTGCTTAAAATCAACGTTTTTAGCCCTTTCTAGCATTTTGTTTACAGCTTTTATCACTCTTAGTAACGTTACCTTGAAATCGAAGGATTTGTTTGCTCAGCGCGGCTGCATTTCCAACTAACAAAAAGGGGTTAGTAAATCGATTTTTAATAACAACAATATAACACTAAAGGAATGCACCATGATGAAGACCAGCCCAGTTAGCAAAGCTGTCGTATTCGGCCTGCTGTCTAGTTCACTCACACTGTCAGGCACAGTACTGGCCGCTGAAGAAGAAGCTACAGATGAAGCGGTAGCCATAGAAAAGGTTGAACGTATTACCGTAACCGGTTCGCACATTAAGCGCACCGATGTTGAAGGCCCGTCACCTATCACTGTTATCACCGATGAAGATATGAAAGCCGCAGGTTTTGCAACAGCCTACGACGCGCTTAGCTCCTTATCTCAAAACACAGGTACAGTACAAGGCAATGAATTTGGTTCGCAAGGCGGCTTTACACCTGCTGCTGATGTAATCAGCTTGCGCGGCTTTGGACCTGGCTATACCTTGGTTCTAGTGAACGGTCGTCGTATCGCAGAAAACCCAACGCCTTACAACGGTCAAAGCAACTTCGTAAACTTAAACTCCATTCCATTTGCCGCTATTAAGCGCATCGAAGTAGTCGCCGATGGCGCTTCGGCGATTTACGGCTCTGATGCGGTTTCCGGTGTTGTGAACATTATTTTGAAAGATGATGTAGATGACACCACGATTTCAGGAATGGTGGGCACAACTCATCATGGTGGTGGTGAAGAAGGCCGCCTGCAAGTAGTAACCGGCACCGTGGGTGAGCGTCACTCGGTTACCGCCTCCCTCGAATTTAGTAAACAAAACCCAATTTACGGTAAAGATCGCGATTGGCTTGACTCCATTGATGATGGCCCTGCAGGTGTAGACTATCTGACTCGTGGTATTTTGGTATTCGATAACGTAACCGGACAATATAGAGATCCTGGTGAGCAGGCTTGTCTTGATTCGGGCTCTGGTTATGAGTACACCGAACGTACCGGTAGTGGTTTCTACTGTGGTTTTGATGGCACCGGTGAAGAGACCATTCAAAACAAACGTGAAAACATGTCGGCCTTTATTTCAGGCAAATACGAAGTTTCAGATAACCACCAGCTGTTTACCGACATCGTACTGCAGGACATGAAATCAGAAGTGCGCGGCTTTAGACACTTTATTAGTGAAAACGTCATTGTCGACACCAGTGCTAATAACGATGGTAACTATGGCGACTTCGACTATGTGTTACATCAACGCATCTTCGACCACAGTGAATTGGGCGAAAAAACCTCTGAGTTTGATGAGTTCGTTATTAATGTAACCGCGGGTGTTCGTGGTGCTATTTTCGACGATTACGAGTACGAGGTAGCCTACACTGAAAGCCGCTACGACTACGAAAGTCGCCGCGATTGGATTAAAGAAGAAAAAGCTTACGAGTACTTTATCGGTCAAGACAGTACCATCATTCCTGGCTTTAAAGATGGTAACGGCAAACTTGGCTTGTACGACAAGGTTACCGCTGACGTTGCAGCCGATATGGTAGGACAACAGGTTATTACCGCCGACTCCTATAACCGCACGATTAACGCTCAACTTAATGGCGACATGTTTGAATTGCCTGCAGGGGCTGTTCAGTTCGCTGCAGTCGCTGAATTTAACAAGCAAGGTTATACCCTAGATCAAGACGATCGTACCCTTGACGATACCGGTAACGGCTGGCTTGGATTAACAGGCACGGTAGGTGGCGGTGATCGCTCCCGTTATGCCGCTGGCATAGAGCTGTTAGTTCCTGTTATTGAAAATCTAGAATTAAACTTAGCGGGTCGCTACGACCGCTATGATGACGACACCAGCGATGTTGGCGGTCGTTTCACTCCACAGGCGAAAATTACTTATCGTCCAATTGAAGAGTTAATGATTCGAGGTGGCTATAGTCAAGGTTTCCGTGCTCCAGACATGCACTATGTGTTTGCCGGCGACTCTGGTTTCTACACGTCGGTTCGAGACTACACTAAGTGTCGTTTAGACTATATTGACGATAATGGCAGCGACGATGGCTTTACTCCAACACCAGAGATGTGTGACAGCGAAACCATTAAAGGCTCTCGTTCAGGTTCGAAGACCCTTAAAGAAGAAACCAGTGAAAACTACAACATTGGATTTGTAGTCGAGCCGGTTAGAAATCTTTCTTTCACCATGGACTGGTACCAAATCACCCTCAATGACATTGTTTCAGATGAAAGCGTTCAGGGTCTGTTGGATGACGAATATCGTTGTATGTTCGGCTCAGGCATGTCACAAGGCCGTTGTGACCAAGTAAGCGCTAAGATTGATCGTGAAGACGATCAAAATCTACCGAATTACGGTGAGCTTAACGGTGTCGATATTACTCCTGAGAACCAGCAAAAATATCAGCAAACCGGTATCGATGGCAGTATCGCTTACTTGCATGAAACTCAATATGGTGATTTCCGCTTCCGCGTTAATTACACCCACATTTTGAGTACTAAGTGGCAAGCAACCGAAGAAGATGATTTCGAAGAAATTCGCGACATTTATTGGAACGACGAGCCTCGCTCGAAACTTAATGCTTCGGTTGGGTATAACTACCAAGACTTTGGCTTAACCTTGTGGATGAACCGCATTGGTAGTACCCCAGTTAACACCCAACCTGCCGAAAACTACGACGAAAATGGTAATGTGATTAAAGTAGACCGGGTGGCACCTTGGACTACCTTTAACCTAACCGCTGGCTATCAATTTACTGACCAGCTTAGCTTAACCTTGACCGGTGTGAATATCTTTGATGAACGTCCTCCGTACGACGAGACTCAAACTTCATGGCCGTTCTACAACATCTTCGCCTACCCTGGTGGAGCCGTTGGAGCTCAATACCGTGCAGAAGTAACCTACCGCTTCTAATCGGTTAAACCTAAAAAGCCAACCTCGCGGTTGGCTTTTTTTATGGCGACTAAACCGTTAAACGGAATTACTTGCCTATGTGTTTATCAAAGAACTTAATAATCGCTTCAAAGTATTCGGCGCGGTTAGTTTCATCGTAAAAACCATGCCCTTCTGTACGCTTAAACATCCACTCGTACTCTTTACCTGCTTTTTCCAGAGCATCTCGAAGTCGGTAAGCGTTTTCATAATGCGCTTGTAAGTCCTTGCCTCCATGTACGATAAACACAGGCGCCTTAATTTTATCAACATGATATACCGGAGAAATGGCTTTCATATGGGCTTTGTCTGTACCAAAGGCTTTTTCAAGGTATTTAGGCCCCCAGTCCAATCGTTCTGCAACATTACCCTCCTCCAGCATTAGCGGTAAATCGTAAACGCCAACGTACCCAACCGCGCACTGATACAAATCCGGCTCTCGAACAACCCCTTGCAATGCCGCGTAACCGCCATAACTCGCACCTGAAATGCAAATACGATCTTTATCGGCAATGCCCTGCTCAATGGCCCAAAGAGTGGCATCGGTCAAATCGTCTTGCATTTTAAGGCCCCACTCGCCAAAACCAATGTTTTGAAATTCTCGGCCATAGCCACCTGAACCACGAAAGTTGACTTGCAACACCGCATAGCCTCGAGATGCCATGACTTGAACTTCCGGGTTATAGCCCCAATAGTCTCGAGGACCATACGGGCCACCATGGGGATGAATAATCAGCGGCAGGTTTTTGCCATCGCTCCCCTTAGGAATAGTTAAATACCCTTGCATCAGCAAGCCATCTCGAGCAGTGATATCAACCGGGGTCATTTCTGACATTTGCTTTTTGTCTAGCCAAGGATAGGGTTTCAGCAAAAAGCTCAATTTGTTCTGTTGTCGGTCGTATTTGTAATACTCGCCAGGGTTAACGTCAGAACTGACTCGAATTATCCAAATGCTATCGTCTTTGGTGCTCGATGCAATTGATACTCGATGCTTAGGAAACGCCGCTTCTAAGCTTCGATATTCTTTGGCGTAAGCACTGTTTTCATCAAAGAAAATGGTTTCTGGGTAGCCGTCATTAATGCGTGCACCAACCGGAACAGACATTCGATAGCCAGTTTCAGGATCCACCAATCCGCGCCATTGCGGAGACGCATCAACCCGCTGATTTTGATAAAGCAAGCTTGTCTTGCCGGTTTTGGGGTCTAATTCGAATAGGCCGCGCTGAGGTTGTTTATCGTTCTTACCCACTAACAGGCTGCTGTTGTCTTCTATAAATCCGAAAACCTGCATTGACGCCCGTTCTGCCTCGTTACTTTGATCAACTTCAGCAACCTCTTTCCAGTCATCTTTCATCGATGCTCGGTAGTAGGTGGTCACCTCACCAGTTGATCTCGCTCTGGTTATACCGCTTCGTTTTCGCTGCGCCACTGTCGCTATCAAAGGCTTACGTTCATGATCCAGAGTTAAGCTTGCATTGGCAAAGTCTGCTTTCTCTACCAGCTTAAGGCGTCCACTGAAGGTGTCTAAACGATAAAGATTAGCGTACTGACGTCGCGCAAAATTACTGCTAATCAATATGTTTTTATCATCTTCTATCATCAAATCGACGATACTCGCTACAGCCGCTTGTTGCTCTTTCGATTTTGGCCCAAAAATCACTTTGCGTTGCGAGCAATCAGCATTTCCAGCGTATAGGTTGCCCGACAAAAACGGTTGAGCGTATTGACCATATTTTTGTATTTCATTGAACACCACGCGCTCATCACTCGCCCAGTAAAACGATCCGACACTTTGTTTATCTTCTAAAGTGAATCGACACAAAATCTTGAAGTCTTTGGCGCTCATGATGGCGAGAAAATCTTCATCGCCTTGGGGGTATTTAGCGGCGTAATAATCGCCAGACGGTGAAATTTTAATGCCACTAAACATGGGGTGTTTAGCGAAATCAGATAGCGCTGTTTGAGCGGCCGCCGGCAAACTGAATAGTGCCAACAACAACGCCGTGAAAAGCATTCTAATCATAATATCCTCTTTGCATGCTACTTCTTACTTTCCTAGTAAGCCCATAAATTATAACAAGTTATTCTCAATTCACAGAAAGAAGCACAGAACTAACGCAAAAAAAGCAGTAATTTGGCGTAAAATCACTAACTCGTCACACTATGCCCATTCTTTGAAATTAACATATTCACAACACTTTGATAACTTGATAAGTTAGCAAGTGCTAATTTAGCAGAGTTAGTTGTTGCACTTGAGCATTGCAGTACTGGTGTCTTACTCAAAAAAATAAAAAAGATTGTTTGCAATCGCATTAGATTTTGGGAATACATTATGATGAACACAAATAAGCTTAGTAAGGCTATTAGTTTCGCCTTGCTGGCTGGCTCTATTGGTTTTTCAGCCACACCATTCGCAGCTGAGGGAGATGCGGATGAGGAGCAAAAAGAAGAAGTCGAACGCATTACGGTTACCGGTTCCAACATTAAACGAACCAGTATTGAAGGCCCTTCTCCTATTACCGTGATTACCGACGAAGACATGAAAGCGAACGGTTTTGCAACCGCTTACGACGCATTGAGCTCTTTATCTCAAAATACCGGTACCGTTCAAGGTAATGAGTTTGGTTCACAAGGTGGTTTCACGCCCGCGGCTGACGTTATCAGCTTACGTGGCTTTGGTCCTGGTTATACCTTGGTGCTGGTTAATGGCCGCCGAATTGCTGAGAACCCGACTCCATATAACGGTCAAAGTAACTTCGTAAACCTCAACTCCATCCCATTTGCCGCTATCGATCGAATTGAAGTGGTAGCAGACGGTGCTTCTGCGATTTATGGTTCCGATGCTGTATCCGGCGTTATCAACATTATTTTAAAAGACGATATTGATGACACCACGGTTTCTGCACTCTACGGCACCACTAAAGACGGCGGCGGCGATGAAAAGCGCTTACAAATTGTGACGGGTTCGGTGGGTGAACGCTACTCGGTTTCAGCAGCGCTAGAGTATTTCAAACAAGATCCTATTTTTGGTAAAGACCGCGATTGGTTGGACTCCATTGACGATGGTCCTGCAGGTGTTGATTACTTAACTCGTGGTATTTTAGAGTTGGATAGGGTTGCGGGTGTTTATCGCGATCCCGGTGAACAAAAATGTCTCGATAGTCAATCCGGCTACGAGTATGCATTTCGCTCCGGAAGCGGTTATTACTGTGGTTTCGATGCTACCGGTGACGAAACCATTCAAAACGAGCGCGAAACCTACTCAGCTTATATCTCTGGTAAGTATGATCTAACGGACAACCACCAGTTGTTTACCGACATTATGTACCAAAAGCTGGAAAATAAACTGCGTGGTTTCCGCCACTTTGTCTCGGAAGATGTGGTGAGTTTCGAAGCCGATGGCTCTGGTAACCTTGATCAATGGTTTGGTCCAGGCTTTGAAGTCTACGACTACAAGTTGTTACAACGCATTTTCGCCCCCAATGAATTAGG
This sequence comes from Paraferrimonas haliotis, assembly GCF_002282895.1. Taxonomy (GTDB): domain Bacteria; phylum Pseudomonadota; class Gammaproteobacteria; order Enterobacterales; family Shewanellaceae; genus Paraferrimonas; species Paraferrimonas haliotis. The sequence goes on along the minus strand of NZ_NRRB01000006.1, from coordinate 44,866 downwards.
CGATAAGAAGTCAGTATACAACGAAGATGTCTTCAACGTGACCGCCGGTATTCGCGGTTCAATCTTCGGTGACTACGAATATGAAGTAGCTTATACAGAAAGCCGTTACGATTACGAAAGTAAACGTGATTGGATTAAGGAAGAAAAAGCATACGAGTACTTCATTGGTGAAGGAAGCGTAGCCTTTGGCTTACCTGACGGCGCCGGTAAGCTGGGTCTTTATGATCCAATTACTGCTGACGTAGCGGCCGACATGGTCGGACAACAACTCATTGTTGCCGATTCTTACAACCGTACTGCCAACGCTAAGCTAACCGGTGATCTGTTTGACTTACCCGCGGGCGCTATCCAGTTTGCCGCTATTTTGGAATACAACCGCCAGGGCTATACCCTTACTCAAGACGATAGAACCTTAAATGATACCGGAATGGGTTGGTACGGCTTAACAGGTACTCAAGGTGGCGGTGATCGTTCACGTTATGCTGGTGGATTAGAGTTTTTGGTTCCCATTATCGATGGGCTCGAACTTAACTTAGCCGGTCGTTACGATAAGTACGACGACGACACGACTGAGGTTGGTGGACGCTTTACACCACAAGCGAAGTTGACCTATCGCCCCATTGAAGAAGTCATGCTTCGTGCTGGCTACAGTGAGAGCTTTAGAGCCCCAGATATGCACTATGTGTTTGCCGGTGACTCTGGGTTCTTCACCTCAGTCCGTGACTACACCAAGTGTCGGGCCGATTATGAGGCTGGCGGCGGTACGGGCTTCTTGCCAACACCGGCTTTCTGTGACGCAGAAACCACTCAAGGCTCTCGTTCCGGCTCTACTGAGCTTAGTGAAGAAAAAGGCCGCAACTACAACGTCGGGATCGTTATCGCCCCTACACAGGAGCTTGATTTCACTCTTGATTGGTATCGTATTAACCTGAAAGATATTGTTGGCGATGAGAGTGTCCAAGGCCTACTTGATGACCAATACGAATGTACCTATGGCGGTCGAGATCCTAGCAGTGGTGACTGTCAAATTGCGGATTCAAAAATCACTCGTGTTAGCGGTGGTCCGCAAGATGGCGAATTGGAGAACGTAGATATTTCTCCAATTAACCGTTCGCAGTACGAGCAAAGCGGTATTGATGCGAGCATGAACTATCGACACGAAACGGAAGTTGGCGATTTGATATTCGGTGTTAACTACACCCACATTCTAAGCACTAAATATCAAGCAACAGCCGAAAGTGATTTTGAAGAAATCCGCGATGCTTATTATAACGATGAGCCTCGCTCAAAGTTGAACGCTCGCATTGGTTATCAATACGAAAAAGTCGCATTGAACCTGTTCATGAATCGCATCGGCACTACTCCGATGAACACTCAGCCTGATGAAAACTACGATGAAAACGGAGAAATCACCCGAGTATCTCGTGTTGCACCTTATACAACCTTTAATGCAACCGCGACCTACTTCTTTACTGATAACTTCTCTGCTAGCCTCATCGGTACAAACATCTTTGATGAGCGTCCACCGCAAGATGAGAGCCAAACCAGTTGGCCATACTACAACATCTTTGCATATCCTGGAGCAGCTGTAGGAGCGGCGTATAAAGCGGAAGTAACCTATCGCTTCTAAGTAAATAAGCCCTTAATAAAAAGCCAACCCTACGGTTGGCTTTTTTATTTGCTCTGCTAAATTTCGTAGTAATTGGTCATGAGCTTAAACAGCTCGGTTCCCTGATGCACTGCTGCTGAGGCAAAATGTAGCACCGGAATCGCATCAGCAGGGGCGTGCAGCTCAGTGATTGCTGGTTGCTCATTTAGGTTTTCCATGGACAGCAGCTTTGCCAACACCTGGCCTTGTTTATGAGGCACTCCAAGCGTTGCATGATATTCCACCATGGCCCCTTTCGGCGCGTGCAGTTTTCGATAGTCTTTTAATTCACAGGCGTATCGAGTCATGCGCTCCGGCTGAATGTCATCGTCAATAACCTGCTTGTATTTCAGATAGCTGAGAATGCCAAGAGCATCGTCATCGGCGGCCTTTAAATCGATAAGCTCCTGGCTGCCAAGCTCCAGCGTGAAGGCCTCAACCGCCATCGGTGCATCAATGCCTTGTTGACTTAACAACTGTTTCAGTTGCCACCACGGATGGAAACAGGCCTCATCCATAGCTCCGGAAAACTCGTTTGGCATCATTAATACGCAACCAATATTAAAGGTAGAGGCCGCGTCCGCCAGCACCTTAGGGCAATATAAATGTCGAGTTGACTTGGGCCCAGTATGCAAATCGATAACCAAGTCGTGCTGTTGAGCCAATGCCTGCAGTCGGTAGCATAAATGCTGCCCTGTTGTCAGTCCCCATGAAGACTGCAGTGCGGCATGAGTTTCCTCGACTAAGAGTTCTCGAAAGTCGCGATAGACGGCTTCAATGTCATTGAGCGATTGTTGCTTAAGCCAATGTTGTACGTCGATATGATTGCCCAGGTATTGGCGATTCCAGTTAACACCTGTGATGGGATCAAATCGCCCAAGAGTAAACTCCCCGCTTTTTTGGTTGATACCCATAGGATTTGCCAGTGCAACAATGGTTACTTCTCCATTCAAGGTGCAAGACTTTAGGCGCTCCAACAACTGTAACAGCACTGCGTTACCTTGAACTTCGGCACCATGCACATTCGCTTGCAGATACACCTTTGGACCAAGTCGCCCTTGATGATATCGGTATATTGGCACAGTTAACGCTTGGCCTGTAGCCAATTCGCCTACTTGTATGGTTTCTATAGAAAGCACCTACACTCCTACTCAAATAACGCGTGATGAAGTGACTGTACCACAGTCTCTAACTGTTGTTGCTCCACTAAAAAGCAAACATTATGTGGGCTGGCACCTTGGCAGATTAAGCGCACGTTCTGGTCCTTTATCAGTCCAAATACCTTAGCGCATACCCCTGCAGTACTGGCAATGCGATTGCCGATGATTCCTATAAGGGCTAAATCTTGTTCTACGGTAACATCGCACAAGGGCTCTAAATCCGCGAGTAGCTGCGGCTGTACCAAATTGTCTCCCGCAGAGCTCGAGCCAGTAGTATCAAGCGTTAAGGCTACAGACACTTCAGATGTGGTAATCAAGTCAACACTGATGTGGTGTTTGGCCAAAACCGCAAACAGCTCCGCTAAGAAGCCTTGAGCGTGCAACATATTGAGGCTGTGGCAAGTTAACAAGGTTTGATTTTTACGAACCGCTAGAGCTCTATAGGTTGGGTCTGCTTGCGCTCTATCGCGAATCCAGGTACCGCCCGCAGACGGATCGCGACTCGACCCCACGAACACATCGATGCCTTGGCGCACCGCCGGCACTATGGTTGCGGGGTGAAGCACTTTAGCGCCAAAAGTCGCCATTTCCGCCGCCTCATTAAAGGTAATCTCTCGAATAACACGAGCGTTAGCCGCCATGCGCGGATCCGTGGTGTAAATACCGGCGACATCGGTCCAAATTTGTAAATTATCGGCTTTTAATGCCTCAGCAAAAATGGCTGCGCTGTAATCACTTCCGCCGCGACCAAGGGTTGTAGTATTGCCATGCTCATCTGCGCCTACAAACCCTTGTGTTACCACAATGCTGTCGCTGAGCAAGGGTTGCATTTTTGCCTCTACCAGTTGCTTAACTTGTTCAAGTTGAATATTGGCTCGACCAAATAAACTGTCGGTACGCATGACGCTTTTCGCATCAAATTGCTGGGCTGTAGCGCCCTTTTGACGCAGGACTTCGGCAAACAGCAACGACGAGCAGGCTTCACCCAAAGATAAAATCCGCTCACTGGTTTCAATGCTGGGTCTAAGCGCAATGGCATCAGCAAGCTGCTGCATTAGCTCTAGGTTTTGAGATAAACTGGCGGCCACCGATTCGGGGGTTCCTAGTGCTGTTAGAATCTGTTGCTGAATGGTGTTTATGGCTTGCAGAGCGTCGAGTCGTTGAGCTGAACTTTGTTGGCCATTCGCTAACTCCACCAATAAGTTGGTGACCCCACTGGATGCACTGACCACTACGACTCTAATACTGTTATCGGCCAATACAATATCAGCACAACGTTGCATGGCTTCAAAGTTGGCAACTGAGGTACCGCCAAATTTGGCGACTGAAACATTCATTAATTTGCTCCGAACTTCGTTCGAAGAGTCTGGCGTTCTACTGCAACGGCGTGCAGCGATTTCCAGAAGCTCTCCACTTAATACTAATAAAGTGACAGTCGTTAGGCTTCAACCCATAACGACCGGTAACCTTGACAGCTAATCATCTAAGTAACCTCGGCGACAACTTCCCTCATGCAGCCTCTTCGGAATTAGCTCCTTAGCTGCATTACCTTAGTTTCGCACCTCTTCTGTGTGCCAAATGACAATGGCTCTGCCAGTAAACTGATTCATTTGTTGTAAGTCAAGCCAGACATAACAAATTCAAACAAGTCTCACTTTAACTGTTATTGAGTTGCAACTGAGGTTTTACATCTGCGTGTTTCACCGCTCACAACTGAGGAACTATAGTGCAAAACATCTTACCAACATTCAGGTTTATCCCTTTAGGCGTCAATTTTGTCAGCCCAGTTGTGCATCTGTTTTATCTAAAAAAACGGTTTCCGTTTGCATCGCCACGGTAGCTTTGAATTAATTCAGCAAATACGCATCTAAAATTCACACATACTTGTGAGCTGGCTCAAACACTTAGGTAGTAGATGTTACAAACAGTTTGTTAACAAACCGGTGAAGCGATAAACTTCGTCTCCAAGTAATATTCTTAGTCAAACCTTGGTGTCTGCTCTAAAAATGTACGCATGTTAATTTTTTGTTATAATTGTTAGCACTGTGATTTGTACATTAAAATCAGCTAGTAACACATTAAATTTACATAAAAACACCAAAGGTTAGGACTTGTTCAGCTATTGTTAAAGTTAATCAGTGTATAAAAGCTACCAAGATTTGGTGGTTGAGCTTTATAACCAGCCAGTTAGCTTGAATTTTAGAGAAATTAGGTAGAGAGCATGCAAAACCCACATATATTGATCGTAGAAGATGAAGCCGTAACACGTAAAACCCTTCGCAGCATTTTTGAAGCTGAAGGTTATCAAGTAACCGAAGCCAATGACGGTGAAGAAATGCACCGAGCTTTGTCTGAAACTAAAGTCAATCTTGTGGTTATGGACATTAACCTCCCAGGTAAAAACGGCTTGTTATTGGCAAGAGAGCTTCGTGAAACAACCAATCTAGGTTTAATCTTCCTAACCGGTCGCGATAACGAAGTAGACAAGATTTTAGGTTTAGAAATTGGTGCCGATGATTACATCACCAAACCATTTAACCCTCGTGAGCTAACCATTCGTGCCCGCAACCTGCTTACTCGTGTAAACACCACAGGTAGCGATAACGAAGATAAAAGCTCAGTTGAGTTTTACCGCTTTAATGGATGGACCTTGGAAATCAATAGTCGCTCGCTCATTAGCCCTAACGGTGATAGTTACAAGCTTCCTCGTTCAGAGTTTCGTGCCATGCTTCACTTTGTTGAAAACCCAGGTAAGATTTTGGGACGCGCCGATCTACTGATGAAGATGACGGGCCGCGAATTAAAACCCCATGACCGTACTGTTGACGTTACTATTCGTCGCATTCGTAAGCATTTCGAAAGCGTTGCAGAGACTCCAGAAATCATTGCCACCATTCACGGTGAAGGCTATCGTTTCTGCGGTACCATTGACGAAGAATAATCCCCCTTCAAACAAAAAAGCCGGTAATCGCAAGATTACCGGCTTTTTTATGCTTATGCTTTTTCTAAGTGAGCGACACTCTGGCTATTTTACTAGCCCAGCACCGCAATAACCTGAGCTGCGATAATGGCAACACCGACAGCGATGGTGCCAAATAGACCCGCGTTACCACCCATTACTTGGTAACCTTCAGGTTGCAACTTACGCTGCTTCATAGCCCCAATCGCTGGAATAAACAATACCATGACGACCAAAGGAATCGCTGCAAATCCTAATAACGCCACAAAGCCTTGCGGGTAGTACATGGCTAATGCCAACGGTGGCAAGTAGGTAATCAATGCCGTACGTGCTCGTCCAGCAAAATCACCTTTAGCGGCGGTTAATTCCTGTAAGAAATCAAACAGACTCAAGGTTACCCCTAAGAATGAAGTGATCAAGGCCAGATCCGCGAATGCGAAAACTAAAGTGCCAATCCAAGAATCTGCATTACCATGCTGCATCGCGCTAATCATAGCGGCCACACCACCGTCTAACGTCACTAACTTATCAATGCCTACAGTACCGAAAGCGGCAATTAACCAGAAGGTATAACAAATCAAAGGGATGGTAGAGCCGATAATCAAAACTTTGCGTAGCGGCTTTTGTTTACCGTCTAAATACCCTACTAAGGTGGCAATGCACACATGAAAGCCAAACGAGGTAAACACAACCGGAATGGCTTGTATCCAAGTCATTTCATCATGACTGGCCACTATGGTGCGGGTTAGCCCCCCCACTTCAACTTGCCCAACCAAGGCAAACAACACGATGACTAAGATCACCATCATGACTGAAAACAGCATGCGCGAGAGTCTGTCTACCCATGCAACACCCACAGCAGCAAAAGCACCAAGTACAACGGTGAAAATAAGCACTGCTACGGTGTTGTTCAGTGTTACGTCAAACCAAGCGTCCGCTCGAGCCGCCAGTAACGATGCACCCCCAGTCAAGTAAGCAGCTGTTAAAGAATACAGCAAGCCCAACATGGAGGCGCCAAGTACAATTTGGCCAGGACGACCGAGCAGTTTTCCGGTAATGGCATGAAGATTATCGCCGATGCCTGATTTCAAATTTACTTCGAGCATTAACAGTGCCGTATACACTGAGATAACCCAAATAATGATCATGAGCAGCATGGCTTGTTCGAAACCCATTGATGCGGTTGCAAGCGGCAACGCAAGCATTCCTGCACCAATAGCTGTTCCGGCAACAATAGCGATTGAGCCGAGTGATTTTAGATTCAAAATAGCGTCCTTCGTTTTGGCGGGTCACCGCCCTCAAAATGCTGGGGGCTGGTAGAGTCTTGTTTTATAGTTAGCAAAGTACACTAGCAAAGCCATTCAAGCCAATCAAGCGCGGCCGAGTAATGAGCCCCATAGCGAGATAAGCATTCACTAATGCATACCTATTGGTTGCGGTTTTATAAATATCCGATAACAACCGAATAATTTGCTAACGAATACAACAAAAAAAAGCTACTTCCAATAATTAGAAGTAGCTCTGTTGAGTGTGACGTCCGTTTCTAAGAGAACAAATGATAAAAACACTATTGAGCAACGCTTGCACAGTCCGATTACTCGGCCTGCGCGGTGAGAGTGCAGTCGTCGCTCACTGCCGCACTCTCCCTTTACTACGGCTAACTCAATTAGAAGTAGTAGTTCGCTTGCAACCAAGTCACAGTATCGGCTTTAACTTTGTTACCGATAGCGTCTTTGGTGTCCATGGTGTGTTCAACTTTAAAACCGATGGAAGCCTGAGGAGCTATCATAAAGCCACCGCCCACTTCGACTTGGTTTACGTATTCTTTAGCCTTGAATAGGTAGGTTGATTTCGGGTTGGCGTATAACCAGTGACCGGCATCAAATGCGTACATAGCGTAAACACCCGCTTGTACCAAACCTTGTGTTTCCCATTTAGTGCTATCGTCAGCCTTAGCATTGTTGCCATACAACTCAGGTACCGCATGAATGCCTTTAGCACTGGTTGCACCGGCACTTAACATTGGGAAAATCATGATGTTGTCGGTTACTTGGAACTTGTAGATCAAGCCACCTAACGCAGTACGGCTATGTTTGTCACCCAAAACATCCACCGAGAAGCCAAGTCCATCGGTTACACGAAAATAACGACCACGACCAGAAAACTCGCCGGATTTGTTTTGACGGGTAACATCCAGTTGGAAGATATTAGCACCAGCACCATACATACCATTGATTTGTGTTGCATCTTTAGATGCACTTACACCTAACGTGCTGAACGAAGCTGTTGGATCGCCATAGTTGACATCTTTGCTTTCTTCGTTGGCCATAACCGCAGTAGATGAAAGCGCTAGAACGACAGAAGCCGCTAGAATCTTAGAATTTAAAGACATTGAAATATCCTCTCGAATAGTAAAAATTTTCGTGGGATATTCGATAAATCAAATGCCCCCCTGAACAAGATGCGACTAGAATATCGCAGCAACAGGGCAGACTCGAATTAGGAGGGTTAAGGTACGCTTAACGCCATAGGGTTAACAATAGACTTGATGTAAGGCTTGCAGCAGTTGCTCCAACTCGCGATTACTCACGGAATAATACTTAAAGCTACCTTGGCTTCTTACGCTTACCAAGCCTTGCAGCAACATGTTTCTTAGAAATTGAGAAACCTGAGATTGGGATAACTCAGTGAGCGCTTCTAATTGCGACACACTTTTTTCACCTTCAACTAAATGGCATAGTAATAATAGGCGTTTAGGGTGAGCTAACACCTTTAACACCTTCGCCACTTGTTCGCATTGGTGGCTCATGTCATCGATGCTCATGGTTGACGATTGAGGCATTGGTTAATCTCTTTAATTGGATACAGTATAATTGCAACTTGTTATTCTAGCGGAAATTAGAGTATTAAGGTATTAGTATATTTTAATACGCAATCTTTATTGCCGTCGCGACTGGAGCCTAAGTGAAAGCTTACCCCTTAACTAAGCTAGACAATCTTATCTGTGAGCATTACCGCACAGTGCACGCTATTCGCGTCGCGTTAGCGTTTTTAGCCATCTTTTTAGTCCTACCCTATATAGAAAAGGTGCTTCATCTGGCCCAGGCAGAATGGATACTGGTTACCTTTATCGTAGTCATGGGGCCGGTATCCTACCTAGGTAACGTCATCGAGCGGGTACTGCATCGCATTGGTGGCACCCTGCTGGGCATTATCGCCGCTATCATTTCAATATTAATTGGCGAACAATCTTATGTTCTAATGTTGATATGGACCACTGTTTGTATCTACGTAAGTGCCTACTTAGCCTTGGGTCGCTACCCATACATGGGCTTATTGATTGGGCTCACTATGATGGTCTTTTTAGGGGGAAGCGATGGCAATATTAGCTACGGTCTCTGGCGGGGCGTTGACATCATTATCGGCAGTGTATTTGCGCTCATCTTTTGCCTGATTTACCCACAGCGAGCCTATGCCGATTGGCGCTTTCGATTAGCTAGAATCGTTGCCTCCTGCCAACAAATGTATGCCGGTTCGAGTCGAAGTAACGCACTTCCACCAAAGCAATTTGAACGACTTAAAAGCACCCAAATAACGCAGTTTGTTAAGCTTTCAACCCTCATTGGGGCCATTAACAAAGAAACAAAAATCGACCCCCAGGCCATCACCGCAATTCATGTCAAACTGCGCAACATTATTCACCATCTCGAGCTCGTGGCAAACCCAGCCCACAGCGTGCTTTTGAGCCAACAACCGCAGTTGCAAAAAGACATGGAACACTGCATGAACCTAGTGCAACTCGCGTTTAACGATATCATCTTTTTTATTCAAAATACTTACAGTCAAAATGACGATTGGTCGAATCAAATAGCCACCGGATGCAAAGAGGTGGAACAACGGCTTAATCAACACCCAGGCGACATTCCTATGGCCTTACAAAGCCATATTTGGCTCACCACGGAATTGCTAAGAGACCTGCATTCCCTTAAAACCTTGCTGGTGTTCGCGATTAATTTGCCGCAAAAAAAAGACTCCTAAATAGGAGCCTTTTGTGCCTGTACAGTCAGCGTAATAAAGAGCTACACGTTAAACCGGAAGTGGATCACGTCGCCATCTTTCACAATGTAGTCTTTACCTTCTAGGCGCCACTTGCCGGCATCTTTAGCGCCCGATTCACCTTGGTTATCAATGTAGTCTTGATAACCAACGATCTCCGCTCTAATAAAGCCTTTCTCAAAATCGGTATGAATTTTACCAGCTGCTTGAGGTGCGGTAGCACCAATGTGTACTGTCCATGCCCGCACTTCTTTAACACCCGCAGTAAAGTAGGTTTGTAAGTTTAATAAGTCGTAACCGGCGCGAATAACACGATCCAGCCCTGCTTCTTCAAGCCCCATGTCTGCCATGAATTCTTCGCGCTCTTCATCCTCAAGCTCTGCTATCTCAGATTCTATGGATGCGCATACGGCTACGACAACGGCGTTTTCAGTTTCAGCAATTTGCTTAACCGTATCTAAAAGTGGGTTATCTTCGAAACCGTCTTCCGCAACATTGGCGATGTACATGGTTGGCTTGAGCGTTAAGAAGTTCAGATAGCTAATGGCTTTGCGCTCTTCTTTAGAAAGTTCTACGCTGCGCAGCATTTGCGCTTCTTCCAAAATGGGTAGGAATTTTTGTAGAACTTCAATTTCGAACTTAGCTTCCTTATCACCGCCTTTCGCCTTTTTAGATTGGCGATGAATGGCTCGTTCACAGGTGTCTAGATCCGCCAGTGCAAGCTCGGTATTAATCACCTCAATATCGTCCGCTGGGGAAACGCTACCGGCAACATGCACTACGTTAGGGTCGTCAAAACAACGGACTACGTGGCCAATGGCATCGGTTTCACGAATGTTTGCTAAGAACTGATTTCCAAGTCCTTCGCCTTTAGATGCACCTGCAACAAGACCCGCGATATCAACGAATTCCATAGTTGTCGGTAAGACCCGCTGTGGGTTTACAATGTCCGCCAGTGCATTGAGACGCAAATCCGGCACCGGCACCACGCCCGTGTTAGGTTCAATAGTACAAAACGGAAAGTTAGCGGCTTCAATTCCCGCTTTGGTAAGTGCGTTGAAAAGCGTTGATTTACCAACATTTGGTAAGCCGACAATGCCACATTTAAAACCCATGGTAAGACCCTTTATTTAGTTACTTCAGCTTTGAATGTATGTAAACGATTCATCGCCTTTGTCATATCTAGTTTAAACAATGTTTCGGTGCAACGAACCGCTTCGTCCACCGCCGCGTCGATTGCACTTTGTTCATTGGCCGGAGCTCTGCCCAACACAAAGCTGGAGACTTGGTGCTTGTCGCCTGGGTGACCGATGCCGATCCGCAATCGATAAAATCCTTTGTCGTTCGCCATTTTGCTAATAATATCGCGAAGACCGTTATGGCCCCCATGACCGCCGCCCAATTTGAATTTGGCAACGCCCGGAGGCAAGTCTAGCTCATCATGAGCCACTAATATTTGTTCGGGTAAAATTCGAAAAAAGTTCGCCAATGCTGCAACCGACTTACCGCTTAAGTTCATATAAGTCGTTGGAATGAGCAGCCGAACTGGCTTGCCCGACAAGTTAGCCTGAGCGGTTAAGCCGAAATACTTTGCATCCGCTTTAAAGGTAGTACCGGCAACTCGCGCCAACTCTTGAACATACCATGCCCCTGCGTTGTGGCGAGTTCTGTCGTATTCGGCGCCCGGATTAGCAAGCCCTACTATCAGTTTGATGTCGCTCATGACCCTAATTTCTCGTAACGCTTTATGGAATGCGATTAAAAACGGCGCATAATATCATTGTTGCGCCGCTCTCGCCATGACCTAAGCGACATCAATGACAACGGGTCACCAATGCCAGCGAGTCATCAATTATCTTCAGGCTTCGACAAGGGCTTGTCTATTTGGCCCTTAGCGAAATCCGCCGGAACAAAGGTCATACCGGTCGGTATTTCAGTTAAAATGCCTTTGTCAGTAGCGTATTCGATCATGGTTTCACTATCTACAAAACCGGTATCGATTGGCTTGCCTATGCTTGCATTAACAAAGGCATCGTAGCCGTCTTTACCACCGGCTAAGAAGGTACTCGTCAGCACAGTATAAACTTCGTTATCCTGCAGCCTCTGACATTGAGTAAAATCCTGTTTAGGACATAGCTTCACGTACTCTAATCGCTCTCCCTCAGCCAATTTTCCATTGTAGCTAACTTTTAAGTTTGCCATCGCAGGGAAACCACCGTCGCTTACAGCATTTGGGTTGGTGGAGTTATTAATCACATGTTCAAGCATGGCTTTAATGTCGTCGCCGCGCATTTGCACTGTGCTTAAGGTGCCGTTGAACGGCAACAAAGTGCCCAGTACGTAACCGGCAGTAATGCCGTCACTGCCACCCACAATAGGAGCGCGCACGCCACCCGCGTTAATAATAACCATATCAGCGTGTGGCACTTTCCAAGCAAAGGCTGCAGCGACTACAGCGGCGGCTTCCGAGCCGGTTACCGCTAACGAAGCGCCGCCGCGGCTTTTACCTGGAATTCGAACGTGATCCAGCATGGTTTTATCCACCGGGTCATTGTCATCAACGACCTGAGCGATCACCTTGCTCGAGTAGGCCGCAAGCCCGGGTGCGTAATCCCGTTCAATAAGTTCGCGAGTGGTGCTGTCTTCCGCCATCAAGGTCGCTCGCGGGTGTTCTTCAATGTAGTCATGCAGCTTTTCTTCCACAGCGGCACTGGCCGGTTGAGCACCGGCATCGGTTTCTACCTTAAACTTATCGCTAAACAACAAACGGTTACTGCCATCACAGGAAACAATTTGGCCGTAGTCGTTAAATTTCACCGTAAGCTCACCCGCGGCCTGAGCATATTCGCCCGCTTGCACTACACAGGTTTTGCCGCCATTAGGGTTAGTATGCATTGCGGCATAACCTTCGATGTCCGCAAGACCGAAATCGGTAAAATCACCCAGCAAGGTGTGCGAATGACCGCCAACGATCAAATCAACACCATTGACCTGTTCGGCAATTCGCAAATCTCTATCGAGGCCAATGTGGCTCACCATAACGATGTGATTCACACCAAGGCTCACCAATTTATCCACGGTTGCCTGCGCCGACTTCACTTCTCCGTCAAACTTCAAGCCTTTTCCTGGAGAAGCCAATTTCGGCAAGTCTTCTAACACCAGTCCAAAAATACCCACCTTATGGCCGTTTAACTCTTTAATAATGTAAGGCTTGATGTTGTCGGTTTGCGACAATACCGACGCCGGCGTGATTTCCATATTGGCAGCAAGTACTGGGAAGTTGGTGCCCGAGGCAAAGTCCAGCAAAGCCTGATCACCCAAGTCAAACTCGTGATTACCAATTACCATCGCGTCTAACCCAAACTCGTTGAGTAAACGCTGGTTAGCCGAGCCTTTATATAAAGAGAAGTACAAAGATCCTTGGAAGGCATCGCCACCGTGCAAAGCTAAAAAAGCAACGCCCTTGTCTTTAGCTCGTTGGCGTGCCTCCTTAAGGGCTGTCGCAAGCCGAGGATACCCACCTACTTGGGACTCCACTGTGGTAGCGTTTAACACTTTAGGCTGCCACTTTCGCGTTAACGGCTCAAAATTCGAATGGGTGTCATTAATGTGCGCTACCGTTAGCGTAAGCGGTGCAACTTGTACCGGCTCGATGGGTTTAGGTTGGCTCTCACATCCTACCAACAAACTTGCTGCGAAGAGTGCAGTGATTGACAAGGTCGCTTTACTTAAAGTGCTCATGTAATGTCCAATTTAACGAGGTGGCCTATTTAAGGCCCATGGCGTATTTCAATACTTGTTTCTTAACCGGTCCCGAATGATTCGCAAGTTTTAAGCCTACGTTTCGAAGGACTTTAATCGGCGTGATTTTGTTACTAAAGGTGGCGTAAAACATATCCATTGCAGACATCATCAGTAGGTTATCTTTATAACGTTTACTTTGGTATTTCTGCAGTTGAACTAAGGCGCTCCAATCCTGATCGGCATCTTTGGCCTGCGCGATGGTATCGATTAGTGCTTTGACGTCCTTAAATCCAAGGTTAACCCCTTGCCCAGCTAATGGGTTAATGGTGTGCGCGGCATCTCCCACCAACACCACATGTTGATCGACGTATCGCTGCGCATGACGGCGCACTAACGGAAACTCGCCAAAGCCGTCGACCTTAAATTCACCCAGTCGACTCGGAAACGCTTGTCTGATCTCTTGTTGTAACTGCTCTGGCGTTAATTGCGATAACTGGGCAATGCGCTCTGCTGCGTCATACCACACCAAACTGGCGTGATTACCCACCAAGGGTAAGAAGGCTCTGGGGCCTGACGGAAAAAATTGCTGCCAAGTTACGTCTTGTTGGCCGGCCTCAGTGGTGACGTTAATCAGCATTGCATGCTGTTTGTATTCCCAACCACTTATACCAATACCCGTCCATTGCCGAACTTTCGATTGAGCACCATCAGCGCCGACCAAGAGCTTTGCTGTTAATTCCTGCTCATTATCGAGCGTCACTTGAACGCCATGAGTGAGCAATTCAAAGCGGTTAATTTGATGATGGTCAAAAATTGTCACATCGGCAAAGCTTTGCAAACGCTGCCACAACGCCAATTGAATAATGCGGTTTTCTACAATGTGCCCTAAATGAGACGAACCAACTTGAGAGGCATGAAACTCTGTATTGAATCCGTCTTGTTCCCAAGTTTCTAACCCTAGGTACGGACAAGCTCTTTGCGCGATGACTTGAGGCCAAACCCCAAGCTGTGCCAAAAGCTGCTCTGATGCAACGCTGATGGCAGAAACTCGCAGGTCTAACGGCTGTGTTGCGGCGTACTGTTTTGGTCGATAACGCTCAACCACCGCTACTTTCAACCCCAGTTCGGCAAGGCCTACGGCTGCAGCCGCACCAACCATGCCACCACCATTTATAATTACATCAAACGCTTGCATTAAGTTTTCAAAGTTCCATTGGAGTTAATTTATAAAACAGCGCTTAATTTACCATTTGTTGCGCCCCAGTCACAGTTGTAAACACATGTTTTTATCAAGGACTTTAGACACATCTCGTTACAGCGAACACAAAGGCTTGTCCACTTGTGCACTAATCTTTGTGTATAGGACACATACTATTGCCTTTTTAGGATTACCCTAGCGCTCACTTTTGATACAGCATTGGTTAAGCCTTAATCGATTAATATTGCGCTCAATCATTAGCTTAGCGTTTGCAATAGCTAAAAATATTTTTGGTTTATAGGCTCATTATTGGAGTTAAAAATGACTACTCAATTTACGTTAAAAAATTCGTTACCAGCACTAGCGCTGGTATGCACTTCTTTGCTTGCAGCCCCTGTGTTCGCGTCACCCGCTCAATCTATGCCGGTGTACACTGTGACCCCTGTAACCAGTTTAGTCGGTGAGTTGCAGCGCGATCATAATCATGCAATACAGCAGGTGAACTACGAGATTACCTTAGATGTAATGGCTCAGGTGAAACAAGAAATGGCGTCTATCAACCAAGACTTGGTAGCCAACAAGGGTAAAAAAGACGCTAAGTTATCAGCGCAACGTGCTAATTTTTCGGCCAATTCCATAGA
Organism: Paraferrimonas haliotis; assembly: GCF_002282895.1. GTDB lineage: Bacteria > Pseudomonadota > Gammaproteobacteria > Enterobacterales > Shewanellaceae > Paraferrimonas > Paraferrimonas haliotis. The sequence goes on along the minus strand of NZ_NRRB01000006.1, from coordinate 29,460 downwards.
GTCTAGCGCAGTCGCTCCAAAATAATCGCTCAATTACAGCGCAAATGCTGGCAAGCGAGAGGTACAAGCGCTAAAATATTGCGCTATTTTTTTATTGAGTACCACGGAGCTTGCTAGCAGATGAGTAAGAAACTGCATATTAAAACTTGGGGCTGCCAAATGAACGAGTATGACTCGTCTAAGATGGCAGATCTATTGGGCGAAGCTCAAGGCTACAGCTTAACCGAAGAAGCTGAAGATGCAGACATCTTACTGCTGAACACTTGCTCTATTCGCGAAAAAGCCCAAGAAAAAGTATTTCATCAGCTCGGCCGCTGGAAAAACCTTAAAGACAATAAACCCAACCTCATTATTGGTGTGGGTGGTTGTGTGGCCTCGCAAGAAGGCGCTCACATTAGAGAGCGTGCTCCTTTTGTGGATATGGTGTTTGGACCTCAAACGCTGCACCGCCTTCCCGAAATGATTGAGCAAATCCAAGCGGGAAACAAAGCCGTTATCGACATCAGTTTCCCAGAAATCGAAAAGTTCGACAGTTTACCCCAGCCGCAAGCTGAAGGAGCAACCGCGTTTGTCTCCATTATGGAAGGTTGCTCAAAGTATTGCTCTTTTTGCGTAGTGCCTTACACCCGCGGAGAAGAAGTCAGCCGTCCGCTTGATGATGTATTGTTTGAAATTGCACAACTTGCAGAGCAAGGCGTTCGAGAAGTTAATTTGTTAGGGCAAAACGTTAACGCCTATCGTGGCCCAACTCACGATGGTGATATTTGCTCCTTTGCCGAGCTGCTGCGTTACGTTGCTGCCATCGACGGCATCGATAGAATTCGTTATACCACCAGCCATCCGTTAGAGTTTAGTCAAGACATCATCGACGCCTATGCTGATATTCCTGAGCTAGTGGATTTCCTACACTTACCGGTTCAAAGCGGTTCTGACCGCATTTTAACCATGATGAAGCGGCCTCACACCGCGCTCGAGTACAAGTCAATTATTCGCCGCCTGAAGAAAGTACGCCCTAACATGCACATCAGCTCCGATTTCATTATCGGGTTTCCCGGCGAAACCGTCGTGGATTTCGAAGCCACCATGAAGCTAATAGCTGACATCGAGTTCGATCAAAGCTTTAGTTTCGTCTACAGTGCGCGCCCAGGTACCCCAGCTGCGGATTTGCCTGATGACGTTACAGAGCAAGAAAAGAAAGAGCGCTTATACCTTTTACAGCAACGCATTAACCAAAATGCCATGCAGTATAGCCGCCGCATGCAAGGCACTATTCAACGAATATTGGTTGAAGGTCCGTCTAAAAAAGACATCATGGAGTTGCGCGGTCGTACTGAAAATAACCGTGTTGTAAACTTCGAAGGTAGCCTAGACATGATTGGCCAATTTGTGGATGTCGAAATTACCGAAGTCTTTAGTAACTCGCTTCGCGGCAAAGTTATACGCACCGAGGCGGACATGGATTTGCGTAAAGAGCTGCGGCCACAACAATTTATAGCGGATCGTAATCGTCGCACCAATTTAGGTGTATCGACCTTTACGCCAGAAGTTAGTTCGTAATAGGAATCGCCTTTTTGAGCAATAAACTCACTACCTTAGAAATCTATTTAGAACCATCGGAAAGTCGCCGCCTAGCGTCACTCTGCGGCCCTTTCGATGACAACCTAAAACAGTTAGAGCGTCGCTTAGGCGTAGAAATCAGCTACCGTAACAACCAATTCCAAATTGTTGGCGAGGCTCATCACGCCCTTGGCGCGCAAAACTTGTTGAAGGAATTGTACGTAGAAACTCAACCGGTTCGTGGGCAGGTGCCTGATTTAGAGCCGGATCAAGTGCATTTGGCCATTCAAGAAGCGCGTATTCTGGATGCCGAACAGCAAGAGCGCTTTGGTAAAGAGATTTACGTAAAAACCAAACGAGGGGTTATAAAACCGCGTAACCCCAACCAATCTCAATATCTCGCGAATATCGTTAATCACGATATTACCTTCGGCATTGGCCCTGCGGGAACCGGCAAAACCTATTTAGCAGTCGCTGCTGCGGTGGACGCGCTTGAGCGCCAAGAAGTTCGCCGGATTTTATTAACCCGACCGGCGGTAGAAGCCGGTGAAAAATTAGGCTTCTTACCCGGCGATCTCAGCCAAAAAGTAGACCCTTACCTACGACCTTTGTACGACGCCCTATTTGAAATGCTTGGCTTTGAACGAGTTGAGCGATTAATTGAACGTAACGTTATCGAGGTAGCTCCGCTGGCCTATATGCGCGGACGTACCCTTAACGATGCGTTTATTATTTTGGATGAATCGCAAAATACCACCACCGAACAAATGAAAATGTTCTTGACTCGTATTGGATTCAATAGCCGTGCCGTGGTAACGGGAGACATTACCCAAATCGACCTGCCACGGGGACAAAAGTCTGGCTTACGTCACGCCATTGAAGTGCTCGGTAAAGTTGAAGCCATTAGTTTTAACTTCTTCCAAGCTCAAGATGTGGTTCGTCACCCGGTTGTCGCCAGCATTGTCGAAGCCTACGAAGAGCATGACGCCGAGCAAAATCGCATCAAAGCGAAACAAGAAGCTGAACGCAAGGCGCTCGCTGACCAACAAAGAGACGCCTAACCTTGCATATTATCGATTATCAACAAGCCTACGACGGCCACTCGACACCGACTCAAGCGCAGCTAGAGTTGTGGGTAGCGGCGGCCTTGCAAGAACGTTTCGAGCGCGCCGCCGAGCTTACGATTCGAATTGTAGATAACTCAGAAAGCCAGGCATTAAATCTTGCTTATCGAGGCAAAGATAAACCAACCAATGTATTAAGCTTTCCTTTTGAAGTACCAGAAGGTATTGAGCTCAATCTTCTGGGTGACCTCGTTATATGCGCCGACGTGGTCACAGCGGAAGCGCTTGAGCAGCATAAACCAGCCGAAGCGCATTGGGCCCATATGGTGGTTCACGGTTGCTTGCATTTACTGGGTTACGACCACATTGACGACGATGAGGCCGATGAAATGGAAGCTATTGAAATTGCCGTCTTGCAAAAGTTGGGGTATAACAACCCTTATCAGAGTCTATAATCTAGGCCTCAACCAATGTTTTTTATTAGCATCAATAGGATACTATGAGCGAAGATAACCCTCCGTCGGGCAAGGGCCCCCAAAAGAAGTCACTGTTTGATCGAATCGGGCAGCTGTTTCAAGGGGAGCCCCAAAACCGCGAAGAACTCGTGGATGTAATTCACGACGCCGAACAAAGAGATCTCATTACGACTGATACCCGCGAAATGATGAAAGGGGTACTTGAAGTCACCGATCTACGAGTCAGAGATATCATGATCCCACGCTCGCAGATTGTGGCGATTCAAAAAGATCTGTCCATCGAACAGTTGATGGAGATCGTCATCGACTCTTCCCACTCTCGATTTCCAGTGGTCAATGACGATAAAGACCACATCGAAGGCATTCTGTTAGCCAAAGATTTGCTGCAATACGGTTTTAATAAAGACTTTCAAGATTTCTCAATCGATATGGTCATTCGTGCCGCCGTAGTCGTGCCTGAAAGCAAACGCGTTGACGTGTTATTAAAAGAGTTTCGTTCGCAACGTTACCACATGGCCATCGTCGTCGATGAATATGGTGGTGTTTCCGGCTTAGTTACCATTGAAGACATCTTAGAAGAAATCGTTGGCGATATTGAAGATGAGTACGATCATGACCAAAGCGACAGTCATGAAATTCGACGCATCGCGAAACAGGTCTATATGATCAAAGCGCTTACGCCCATTGAAGATTTTAACGAAGCCTTTGACTGCGCTTTTTCAGATGAAGAGTTTGACACCATTGGTGGATTGGTTGCCCATGCGTTTGGGCACGTACCCGAGCGAGGCGAGCAGGTTACCGTTGACGGTTATGAGTTTAAAGTTGTAGCTGCCGATACTCGCCGACTGATTCAATTACAGGTTAAAGTGCCTGAAGGACCGACGCTCGACATTGAACAAAGGTAAGCGTTAATGATAGCTCGTTACACCTGGCTAGCCGCTATCATCGCCTGGCTAGCCGGCGCAGCCACCAGCTTGGCTTATGCTCCCTATCAGCAACATTGGCTTGCAGCGGTAGCACTGGTTATCCCACTGTGGTTGAGCCAACATAAATCACTGAAACAAACTGCCTCAATATGGTTTGGCTACGGCTTTGGTAAGTTCGCAGTGGGCATTAGCTGGGTCCACGTAAGCATGGCGGAATACGGTGGTATGCCGCTTATTGCGTCTATCGCACTGATGGCGCTGTTGGCGGGCTATTTAGCGCTATATCCCATGCTTGCGGGCGTGCTTCATCGCAAGCTTAATCCTCACGCTCACCTTGGCGTATTGCTGCTTACCTTCCCTGCACTGTGGACAATCGCAGAGTGGTTGCGCGGCTTTATACTCACAGGGTTTCCATGGCTGTGGGAAGGTTATGCCCTCACCGATACTGTCATGGCCCCCATGGCGACTTATGCCGGTGCCCTAGGGCTAACATACTTAGTGGTATTACTCGGCTGCAGTGCCTATGTTTTGTTTAAACGAAATGCCATCGGTTTCATTGGGCCAATTGTCGCCACCACATTGTTGGTATTAACGCCGACCATAAACAAACCCATTAGCAGTGACGGTCAGGTGGACGTTGCGCTGGTTCAAGGCAATATAGCACAGAGTGTTAAATGGCAACCTGAAACCTTGTGGCCGACGCTACAAGCCTACATGGATCTATCGCGGCCACACTACGATGCCGATATCATCATTTGGCCGGAAGCGGCGATCCCTGCGCCTGAATTTCAAGTCGTCGACTTTATAGACTACGTCGCCAAAGCGGCATCGGTCAATCAAACTCAGATCGTAAGCGGTACCATTCACCTCGAAGACGGCGATCAATTTTACAACTCATTAAGAGTGTTAACTGAAGAACAGGATGGTGAGCTGGGCGCCAATCAGCGCTACAACAAACACCATCTGCTACCCATTGGCGAATTTGTCCCCTTTGGCGACTTGCTACGTCCCTTAGCTCCGTTTTTTAATTTGCCCATGTCTTCCTTTAGCCGTGGCACCTACCAACAACCCAATCTATCGGCCTCGAACTATAACCTGTTGCCAGCAATCTGCTATGAAATAGCCTTTCCTGAGTTAGTAAGGGCTAACTTAAATGCTGACACCGACATGCTGTTAACGGTTTCAAATGATGCCTGGTTTGGCAGCAGTGCCGGCCCATTGCAGCACATGCAAATTGCTCAAATGAGAGCCATTGAATTAGGTCGACCGCTATTGAGAGCTACCAACAACGGGGTGACCGCCGTTGTCGATGCTAACGGCATTATTCAAGCCAAATTGCCGCAATTCGAGGCAGCCGTATTGCGCTCACAGGTGCCCTTACAATCGAGAGACACCTTGTTTGCCCGCTATGGCCAATGGCCAACCTTGTTCATCAGCGCTTTATTACTTGCTTTGGGCATGAGTCTCAGTCGCCACCTAACATGCTCATCGACACCTGAGGACGACTAAACCGTTCGCCATCACATTCGATGCAAGCACTTATAATGCTTGGGTGCTGATAATGAGTTTGGTGATGGCAACCTTCGCACACGAGGGTTCCATGACCAATCACTTCACCAACCAGATAGTGGCCGTCGTTTGCTAAGTCGTGGGCCAACTGTTGGCGGTCAATTTGAGTTTGGTCACTGGCGCTAAACAACCATTGCCACATGGTGTCTTCCGCCAACAGCAGTGACGGACTTTCATTGGCTAAGTTGGCGTCACGGTTATGAAGCAGAGCTCTGATATCTCGTCGTACGAAACCTTCAACCAACGCCAATTCGTCAGCATCAGCGAAGGCTTTAAGTTCTATGTAATCACGATTGCCTTGCATTAATTTTTGCAACGCTTCCATGCCCAGTTCGGGTTGCTGCTGGAACTTGCGTTGCAATTCCATCAGCAATTCGTGATAACAAGTTAACAAGCGGGTACTGCGTTCGCTCATATTCACCTCGACATTGATTAAATGAATGATAAATCGCAATAGTTAACCGAGTTTGCTTTCGGTTAGGCGCGCTTTGGTTTATCCTATGCAGATCAGTTTAAACATCTTTATGAACATAGTTAGCGCAAGCAAAATCTGCAATCTTAGCGCAGCAATTCTTTAGCCAGGAAATACCCATGTCACAGGCATATAATCCCGCTCAAATCGAAGCAAACATCCAACAACATTGGTCAGATAACGGCACCTTTACTGCTACTGAAGATCCGTCAAAAGAGAAATTCTATTGCCTGTCAATGTTCCCGTATCCATCGGGTCGCCTGCACATGGGTCATGTTCGCAACTACACCATTGGCGATGTCATTTCTCGTTATCAGCGCCTGCAAGGTAAAAACGTTTTACAGCCCATTGGTTGGGATGCCTTCGGCTTGCCAGCAGAAAATGCCGCGGTTAAAAACAAAGCTGCCCCAGCTCCCTGGACCTACGAAAACATTGAATACATGAAAGGCCAGTTAAAAATGCTGGGCTTAGGCTATGACTGGTCCCGTGAATTGGCCACCTGCAAACCGGATTACTATCGTTGGGAACAGTGGTTTTTTACCCGTTTATACGACAAAGGACTGGTCTATAAGAAAATGGCGACGGTTAACTGGGATCCGGTCGACCAAACCGTACTAGCCAACGAGCAGGTAGTGGACGGCCGCGGCTGGCGCTCCGGCGCATTAGTGGAGCAAAAAGAAATTCCACAGTGGTTCATTAAAATTACCGCCTACGCTCAACAACTGTTGGACGATCTTGAGCGCCTAAGCGGTTGGCCTGACATGGTAAAAACCATGCAACGCAACTGGATTGGTCGTAGCGAAGGGGTTCAACTTAGCTTTACCGTAGAGCAGCAGAATACCGAACTGGAAGTGTATACCACTCGCCCTGATACCCTGATGGGAGTGACTTATCTCGCCATTGCTGCCGGTCACCCATTGGCGGCAGAAGCTGCAAAATCGAATCCGCAACTTGCAAGCTTTATCGAGGAATGTAAGAACAATAAGGTGGCGGAAGCAGACATGGCCACCATGGAGAAAAAAGGCCTCGCAACCGGATTTAGTGCGACTCATCCACTAACCGGTAAACAAGTACCTATCTGGGTTGCTAACTTCGTACTCATGGATTATGGCACTGGAGCGGTCATGTCTGTACCGGCTCATGACCAGCGCGATTATGAATTTGCCAAGCAGTACGGCCTAAACATTGAAGCGGTTATCAGCCCACAAAATGCTGAACTGGATATTTCTGAACAAGCCTTCACCGAAAAAGGAACTTTGTTTAATTCAGGAGAGTTCGATGGACTCGACTTCGAGGCGGCCTTTAAAGCCATTGCCACTAAGCTTGAATCACTCGGTAAAGGTGAGACCACCGTTAACTTCCGTTTGCGCGACTGGGGGGTATCTCGTCAACGTTATTGGGGTTCTCCAATTCCAATGGCAACGTTAGACAACGGCGATACCGTTACTATCCCAGCCGAAGATCTGCCTGTTCGTCTTCCGGAAGATGTGGTTATGGATGGCGTTACCAGCCCGCTTAAAGCCGATAAGAGCTGGCAGCAAACCAGCGTAAATGGCCAAAACGCCACCCGCGAAACCGATACCTTTGACACCTTTATGGAATCAAGTTGGTATTACGCTCGTTACACATGCCCCGACTTCGAGGGTGGTATGTTAAACCCACAGCAAGCTAACTACTGGCTACCGGTTGACCAATACATTGGCGGTATCGAGCACGCTGTAATGCATCTTTTGTACTCACGCTTTTTCCACAAATTAATGCGTGATGAGCAATTGGTTAACTCCGACGAGCCGTTTGATAACCTACTTTGCCAAGGCATGGTGCTAGCGGACGCGTTCTACTACGAAGATGAGAAAGGCGGCCAACATTGGGTATCTCCAATCGATGTCACCATTGAACGTGATGATAAAGGCCGCATCAGCAAAGCCATCGATAACGAAGGTCGAGAAGTTATCCATGCTGGCATGGTAAAAATGTCTAAGTCTAAGAACAATGGCATAGACCCACAGCTAATGGTTGAAAAATACGGCGCCGATACCGTGCGCCTATTTATGATGTTCGCCGCACCCGCAGACATGACACTAGAATGGCAGGAGTCAGGTGTTGACGGTGCACACCGATTCATTAAGCGTTTTTGGAACCTAGCCCAAACTCATATTAGCAATGGCCCAGTTGCCGCATTGGATTTGAGCCAGCTTACACCGGCGCAAAAAGACTTGCGTCGTGCACTTCATAAAACCATCGCTAAAGTCAGTGATGATGTTGGTCGTCGCCAGTCCTTTAACACCGCAGTGGCGGCAGTCATGGAGCTGTTAAATCAACTCACCAAAGCGCCGTTGGAAACCGAGCAAGACCGTGCGCTCATGCAAGAAGCGCTGCATGCTGTGGTTCGTTTACTGTATCCATTTACGCCGCACATGAGCTTCCAATTATGGCAACAGTTAGGCTTCGACGGCGATATTGATACCGCCAGCTGGCCACAGGTTGATGAGCAAGCCCTAGTTGAAGACTCCAAGCTGATTGTGGTTCAAGTTAATGGCAAAGTGCGCAGTCGCATAACCGTTGCCGCTGACGCTACTCAAGAGCAGGTCCAAGAACTCGCACTAGCGGATGAAAATGTGAATCGCTTTACCGAAGGCAAAACTATCCGTAAAGTAATTTATATTGCAGGAAAGTTATTAAACATAGTAGCTAATTAATGAACATGTCGTTGTCACTAAAATGGATTGTGGTTGCCTTACTTAGCGGTGCTTTGCTGCTGAGTAATGGCTGCGGCTGGCGTCTGCAAGGCAGTTATCAAATACCGGACTCACTGCAGACCATTCACCTAACTTCACAGGATCAATACAGTGAGCTTACCCGATTGTTGTCGGAGCGGTTACGCCTCAATAACGTAACCTTGGTGGAAGCCGATCCAAAAAAGGTGCCAGAATTACGACTGATCAGCGACAGTTTAGAACGCTCTACCTTGTCATTATTTCCCAGTGGCAAGGTGGCCGAATATGAGCTCATTTATACGGTCGAATTTGCCGTCACCCAACCTGAGAGTGAACCAAGAAGACAAAACGTCGTGATTCGTCGAGACTACTTGGATGATCCGCGTACCGCATTGGCTAAGAGTCGCGAAATGGACATGCTACTTAAAGAGATGCGCCAACAGGCGGCAGACCGTATTGTTATTGTGCTTGCGTCCTTTTCGGAGTCTTAATGAGGATATTCGCCAATCAGCTTCAGCAACATTTGCAACCGCTTAAGCCGGTTTACCTGATCTTTGGCGATGACCCATTCATTCAAGACCAAGCCATCCTAGCCATTCGCGCAGCCGCCCGTAAACAAGGTTTTGAAGAACGAGTGCAACTGTCTCAAGATGCTTCCTTTTCTTGGTCGGACTTAACGGAAGAATGGAATGCCTTAAGTCTGTTTTCCAGCAAACGCCTATTCGAGCTTGAGCTGCCAACCAGTAAACCTGGCAAAGACGGTTCCAGCGCGCTGTTGCAACTCTTGAGCACGCCGAATCCTGATCAAGTATTACTGATCCATGGGCCTAAAATAGCGCCGGAATCCACCAAAACCAAATGGTTCAAATCCCTCGATAAACTCGGCGTTTATCTGCCTTGTGTTACCCCTGAGGGAGCGCAATTCGATCGCTGGTTAGCCAATCAAGTGAGCCAACAACAATTGCAACTGACGGCAGACGCCAAACAAATACTCAATGCCATGTACGAGGGTAATTTAGTCGCCGCCGATCAGGCCATTAAACAACTCAAATTACTGGCACCCACTAGCGTTATTACTCAGCAACAAGTTGAACAATGGCTAGACGATCAATCGCGCTTTAGTGTGTTTCAATTAACAGACTGTTTGCTGCAAGGCTCGCAGAGTCGTGCTTTACACATAGTCAAACAGCTTCAGGCTGAAGGGGTCGCCAGTCAAATAGTGCTGTGGCACATCAACAACGAATTGAGTCGTCTGACACAGCTTAAAAGTGCTCAAGACACCAATCAATCGTTGCAAGGACTGTGGCACCCGTTAAAGATTTGGGAAAAAAGACGTCCCCTTTATCAACAAGCGTTATCTCGATTAAGCTTTGCGCAAATTCAAGCCATGCTTGCCTATGCCAGCAACGTAGAAACCGATAGCAAGTTTTTTGGAGAAGAAAGCTGGGCCGCATTAGCGCATTTATGTTTGTTGTTTGACCCTAAAGCCCACCAGCAATTGACGCCAATGGCGTTGCATTAGGCGCTGCGCATGAAGGTGGGTTTACTTGGCGGAACCTTTGACCCAATTCACTTGGGCCACAGCCAAATGGCTAAGCAGTTGCTTGCGCAAACCGAGCTCGATGAAATTTGGTTTCTTCCTAATAAGATTCCACCTCACAAGGCGCAACCCCAGGCCAGCTTTGCTCACCGCTATAACATGGTCAAGCTCGCCTGTACTGAGCACAGTGCATTTAAAGTGTGTAGCATTGAAAACGAACTGCCAAGCCCGTCTTATACTCTGCACACTTTAAAGGCGCTCAGAACCCAATACCCGTTGATTAAGTTCAGCTTTATCATAGGAATGGATTCAGCACAGTCCCTGCCCACCTGGCACCATTGGCGCTCAATCTTTGACTACTGCGACATCATCGCTTGCGCTCGCCCTGGGTGGTCGGCCGACGAACTCAGTGATGACCTACACCCCCTTAGAGCAAACCGGCGCTTAGCTATTGTAGCTATCAACGAAGCGGATGTGGCCTCAAACACGATCCGAAGCGCCATCAAGCAAGGTACAATCGCTAATCAAGCACTTAACCCAAGTGTGATCCGTTACATAAATCAACACCGACTCTACATTGGTGGTTAAAGCTTACTTTTAAGCCTGTTATACTAGTGAGCTTATTTACCGTTAACCAAAGGACCATCAGCTTGGAAAATAGCCAACTGAAAGATTTCGTCGTCGATAAAATCGATGATTTAAAAGCGAAAGATATCGTTACCTTAGACGTTTCTGAAAAGTCCAGCGTGACTGACTTTATGGTCATTTGCTCTGGTACCTCGAAAACCCATGTGAAATCCATCGCCGAATACTTAGTGGTTGAAGCTAAGAAAGCCGACATGCAACCCTTAGGCATTGAAGGGCGCGAATCAAGCGAATGGGTATTGGTCGATTTAGGCGGCGTGATTTTGCACGTAATGCAAGATCAAACTCGCGACTTTTACCAGCTAGAGAAACTGTGGTCTTAAGCGACGATCATCAGGGTTAACACACTATGAAGTTGCAACTCATCGCCGTTGGAACAAAAATGCCAGCTTGGGTGAAAACTGCAGTGGCGGAGTACCAAGGACGATTTCCAAAGGATATGCCGTTTGATATTGTCGAAATTGCGGCAGGAAAACGCGGTAAAAATGCTGATATTGCGCGCATTCTCGATAAAGAAGGGCAACAAATGTTAGCGGCGGTGAATAAAGGCAATCGCATTGTGACCCTTGATTTACCGGGCAAAAACTGGACCACTCCGCAACTTGCGAAACAATTAGAGGCGTGGCAGCTGGACGGGCGCGATGTCAGTTTATTGATTGGTGGCCCTGAAGGTTTAGCTCCAGCTTGCAAGCAGGCGGCGGAGCAAAGCTGGTGTTTATCAGCGTTAACCTTACCTCATCCTATGGTTCGCGTGATTGTGGCCGAAAGCCTTTATCGCGCCTGGAGCATAAACAACAACCACCCCTACCATAGAGAGTAGTGTCAGTGTCTAGACGGGTTGCTATGCAAAACCATGCCCAAGAAGCCGCACTTTTTAGACGGCGGGCTTTGTTTTGTTTTGGGGTTGTGGTGGCGCTTCTGAGCTTACTGCTTGGTAATTTGTATCATCTACAGGTTGTGGCCCATCAAGATTACCAGTCTCGCTCTAACGAAAATCGCACTCGCATTGTTCCAACAGCCCCTAACCGCGGCCTGATTTACGATAGAAATGGCGTGTTAATCGCCGACAACCAGCCGGTATTCTCATTACAAGTGATCCCTGAAAAAGTCGCCGATATCAGTCAGCGCTTAGATGAACTTGGTGATTTGATGGGGCTGACACAAGAAACCTTAGACACCCTAAAAGATCGCTTAAAGCGCCATCGTCGCTTTAAACCGCTTACGGTCATCAGTAAGCTCGACGAAAATCAGGTGGCTTCATTTAGCGTTAATCAGCACCGCTTTGAAGGATTTTCCATTGAAGCGGGTCTTAAGCGGTATTACCCCTACGCCGGACAGCTAACCCATTTGCTTGGCTACGTCGGCCGCATTAATGCCCGCGATCGCCAGAATTTGGATTTGGCAGATAAGTCGGGGCAGTACGCAGCTACCAACGACATTGGCAAACTGGGTATTGAGCGATATTACGAAGAACAGTTACACGGCATACCGGGCTATCGCAAAGAAGAAGTGAATAACCGTGGACGAGTCATTCAAATACTCGAAGAGCAAGCGCCTCAAGCCGGCTCCGACCTCGAGCTGACCATCGACTTGGTGCTGCAACAAAAAGCGAAGAAACTGTTAGATGGACGCCGTGGTGCGGTAGTGGCGTTAGATCCTCGAAATGGTGATGTGCTGGCCATGGTATCCAGTCCGGCCTATGACCCAAATGAATTTGTTCACGGAATCAGTGGCCCCTCTTATCGAGCCTTACTTAACTCTAAAGACCGCCCGCTAATTAACCGAGCAACTCAAGGTCAATACGCACCGGCCTCAACGGTAAAACCCCATTTAGCCCTGGCTGGCCTTGATTATCAGTTGGTAACGGAAAAGACAAAAATTTGGGACCCTGGTTGGTGGCAAATTCCCGGCGTTGAGCGTCGTTACCGAGATTGGAAACGCTGGGGACACGGTTGGGTGGACATTCACCACGCCATTGCAGAATCCTGCGACATCTACTTTTACGATTTAGCCTATAAGATGGGCATCAATCGCATCAACGAATTCATGGCACCCTTTGGGTTTGGTGAGCCAACCGGTATAGATATTCACGAAGAGTATTACGGCATTTTACCGTCGAGAGATTGGAAACGCCTACGCTATAACCAACCTTGGTATATTGGCGATACCATCTCTATTGGTATTGGCCAAGGCTATTGGACTGCAACACCTTTGCAATTAGCCCATTCGGTATCCATCATTGCCATGAAAGGCGAGCGTCATCAGCCTCACATTCTGCGACAGTATGGGCTGGGTGATTCTAGCGAAGCCTATCAAGAACAAGAGCTGCCGCCCATTCAATTAAAGAACCCGAAAAATTGGGAAATCATTGAAGAATCCATGTACCAAACCGCTCACCGCCGCGGTGGCAGTGGCTATAACCTTTTTAAAGGCTCGCCTTATAACGCCGCCGTAAAAAGTGGTACCGGGCAGGTTTTCGGCATTGCTGAAGATGCCAAATATAAAGCAGATGAAGTCGATGAGCGATTGCGGGATAACGCGCTTTTTGTCGGCTATGCGCCTTACGAAGATCCGGTTATTTCGGTCGCTGTCATCGTCGAAAACGCCGGTTGGGGTGCCGCTAATGCAGGCCCCATAGCCAAGGCGGTCATGGACGCTTATTTACTGGATCCAGAAACGGGAGAACTTAAGTGAACACCATGTCTCCGTCTAGACCCAACCTATGGTATCGCCTCCATATCGACGTGCCATTGATGCTTGGTTTGTTAGCCTTGCTGGGCTTTAGCTTAATGGCTGTCTATTCTGCGGGTGGCGAAAATGTGGCACTGCTGGAGCGTCAGGCAACCCGAATTGCTTTGTCGCTCGGGGTGATGTTTGTGGTGGCACAAATTAACCCAGAAATTCTCAAGCGTTGGGCTTTACCCATTTATTTGCTGGGGATCATTTTACTTATCGGGGTACATTTCTTTGGCGAAACCAATAAAGGCGCTCAACGCTGGCTAAACCTCGGTTTTATGGAGTTTCAACCCTCAGAGCTGATGAAACTCGCTTTTCCAATTACCATGGCCTGGTACATCAGTCAGTTTCCATTACCGCCGCGTAAAACCCAATTGCTTGGCGGGTTACTGCTTTTACTTATCCCCACCTTGCTCATTGCCAAACAACCGGATTTAGGCACCTCGATTTTAGTAGCAGCGTCCGGCGTATTTGTGTTGTTTATGTCGGGCATGAGCTGGGCGATTGTGATTTCTTGCGTTGTGGCGGTACTGTCGCTGGTCCCCATACTGTGGTTGTTCTTAATGAAGGCCTACCAGAAACAAAGGGTTTTGACCTTTTTGCATCCTGAAAGCGACCCCTTAGGCTCAGGTTACCACATCATCCAATCTAAAATTGCCATTGGCTCTGGCGGCCTATTTGGTAAGGGCTGGCTCGACGGCACCCAATCTCAATTAGAGTTTTTGCCTGAACGTCACACCGACTTTATTTTCGCTGTTATTGGCGAAGAGTTTGGCCTTGTTGGCGCACTATTACTCTTGGCGATATACCTTTACATTATTGGTCGCGGACTGGTGATAGCCAGTCGCGCTCAAACCAGTTTTGCACGATTGCTAGCTGGCAGCATTACTCTAACCTTCTTTGTTTACCTATTCGTCAACATCGGCATGGTTTCCGGACTGTTACCGGTTGTTGGAGTCCCCTTGCCCTTGGTAAGCTACGGAGGTACGTCGATGCTGACCTTGATGGTTGGCTTTGGTATTTTAATGAGTATTCATACCCACCGCCGATTTGTGAACCGATAACGATAACGAAAATGACAAAAATGAATAAGCCTTTATTAGCCGTCTTTGCTTTTTGCGCAAGCTTACTGACGGGGGTTGCCTTCAGCGCACAAGCACAAGCACAACAAGCGACACCCTCAGAGCTCAAGCAAGAATTCATCAATACTCAATTGGAGAAAGGTTTTACCCAACCACAAATCGACGCGTTTTTGGCTCCAGCAAACATCAGCAATGACGTTCTAGAAGCCATCGCTCGACCATGGGAGGCTAAACCCTGGCATCAGTACTATCCAATATTTTTAACCGAGGAACGCGTTCAGGGTGGCATCGAGTTTTGGAAAAAGCATCAAAAAACATTGCAACAAGTGAGCGAACAGTATGGCGTAGAGCCGGAGATTATTGTCTCTATTATTGGTGTTGAAACCTATTACGGGCGCTTTAAAGGCACCCATAAAGTTTTGGATGCCTTGTATTCGCTCGGTTTTTACTATCCGCCTCGAGCTCGTTTTTTTCGCTCTGAGCTGGGTCACCTCATGGAATTAGCCAGAGAACAGCAATTAGATTTGAGCGAACTGAAAGGTTCTTATGCCGGTGCCATGGGATTTGGTCAGTTTATCCCTTCCAGCTATCGCGCTTATGCAGTGGACTTTGACGGTGATGGCCGAATTGATTTGGTGAATAGCGAACAAGACGCTATCGCCAGTGTGGCGAATTACTTCAAACGCCACGGCTGGGTTAAAGGTCAGCAAGTCATTAAACAAGTGGAATTAACCCCCGGCACCGACGCCAGCGCATTAGTTTGGGACAAGAAGCCACCGAAATACCTTGTTGCCGACTGGATCAGTAAAGGTGTGAAGTTTGCGAAGAACCAAGATATGGACGTTTCACAAAAAGCGATTTTAGTGGAACTGGAGTTGGAACAAGGCGCTGATTATTACCTCGGCTTGAACAATTTTTACGCCATTACGCGCTACAACCATAGCCCACTTTACGCTATGGCTGTGTATCGCTTAAGCCAGCAAATAAAGGCCGCTTATCATGCGCGTCGTTAGTCTCGTTGCCCTCACTCTGTTGCTTTTTGCATGCTCCAACGAGCCCAGCAGTCGCTATAGCCAAAAGCACGACAGTGCCCCAAAAAATGTACCAAATTTAGAGCACATTGAAGACGCTCAACCTAAGCATGAGCCATACAGTAAGCAAGGGAATCGCAACTACACCTTACGCGGCCAAAGCTACCAGATTATTACCGATACACAAGGCTTCAAAGAACGAGGAATGGCTTCTTGGTATGGTAAGAAGTTTCACGGTCACCTTACCTCTAACGGTGAAACTTACGACATGTACTCCATGACTGCAGCCCATAAAACCTTGCCAATTCCCAGTTATGTTGAAGTCACCAATTTGGACAATCAACGTAAAGCCATCGTCCGCGTTAATGATCGCGGTCCGTTTCACCCAGGTCGCATTATCGATCTATCCTATGCCGCGGCCTATAAACTCGATGTAATTAGTCATGGGGTTGCCAATGTTGAAATCAGAGTCATCAGTAGCGTACCGAATAGCGCCACCCAATTTTCTGGTAACAAGGCATCGGAACAGTTCTTTGTTCAAGTGGTAGCCCTGAGCAACCGGCAACGAATCAATCAATTAGCCGACGAGCTCACAGAGCAATATAAAACCGGGCATCGCGTCATCCAACAACAAGGTTTGTCAAAGCTGCAATTAGGACCACTGTCTAACGCTGCCCTTGCCAATGCCTTAATTTCAAAATTGCATCAAAACGGCTACCCTAAAAGCTTTCTAATCTCTCAATCTAAAAATTGAGGCGTATGCTGAGGGAACCTTTTAACTGTGTTAAATGTCGACTAATGATATAATACCCGCAATTTTTATTAACCGAATAAACAGCGACCATCTATCGCCCATGAATAAATTACAAAAAGCCAAACAAGTTCTGGCGCTTATCGCCGGATTAAGCTTCGTTAGCGCAGCCAGTGCTGCACCAACCGTTGTGCCCGCGCCGCCAACCGTTGCGGCAAAAGCCTTTGTACTAATGGATTACAACTCTGGAAAAATTCTAGCTGAAAATAATGCTTACGAATTGCTCCACCCAGCCAGTCTAACCAAAATGATGACCAGCTACGTCATCGGTCAAGAAATGGTAGCTGGAAACATTCATGATGACGACATGGTGACCATCTCCGAAAATGCTTGGGCGAAAAACTTCCCTGACTCATCGAAGATGTTCATTGAAGTGGGTAAACAGGTATCCGTTGCCGATCTTAACCGCGGCATCATCATTCAATCTGGAAACGATGCGTGTGTCGCAATGGCGGAGCACATTGCCGGTACTGAAGAAGGTTTTACCGATCTTATGAATTCGTGGGCGAAACAATTGGGCATGGTAGATAGCCACTTCGTCAACAGCCACGGCTTAGATTCAGATGAACACAAAACCACAGCTTACGACATGGCGCTTCTTGGTAGAGCATTAATTCGTGACGTTCCGCTTGAGTACGAAATTTACGCACATAAAAGTTTCACCTTTAATGGCATAAAACAATTTAACCGCAACGGCTTATTGTGGGATAAAAGCATGAACGTCGACGGCATTAAAACCGGTCATACTTCCAAAGCCGGTTTTAGCCTAGTGACCTCCGCTGTAAAAGACAACATGCGCCTAGTAGCTGTGGTTATGGGTACTCGCAGCGACGCGGCTCGTAAAGCGGAAAGTAAAAAACTATTAAACTACGGCTTTCGTTTCTACGAGAGCGTAACGCCTTACCAAGCTGGCGACAGCTTCACCGAGCAACGCATTTGGTATGGTGACCAAAAGCAAATTAAGCTGGGTGTCGATCAAGACACCGCATTTACCTTATACCGCGGTCAATCGAAAAAACTGAAAGCGAATTTTGAGCTTACTAAAGAATTAAAAGCGCCTATAGCAGCCGGCGAAGTGGTTGGAAAGGTGTACTTTCAGGTGGACGGGAACGATGTTGCTGAATTCCCGTTAGTAACCCTAGAAGCGGTTGAGCAAGGTGGCTTAATTGACCGCATTATGGATTACTTCAGAGAACTGTTCGCTAAGTGGTTCAACTAATCAGAGCGAGTAACCGCTAATTACAAGTTAACGGGCCGACACAGGCCCGTTTTAGATTATTGGAGTCCTTAATGGATACAAAATTTGATGAACTACTGGAATTTCCATGTAGCTTTCCTTTTAAAGTCATTGGCTTAGCTCGTCCGGACTTGGCTGACGATGTTATCGCCGTTGTTCAACGTCATGTTGCAGGCGATTACCGGCCATCCACGCAGCCTTCTTCTAAAGGTACTTACCATTCGGTGACCGTTAGAGTAAAAGTTGAATCAAAACCTCAGGTTGAGCAACTGTACACAGAATTAGCCGGTATCGATGGCGTAAAAAGAGTGCTTTAGCTCACACAATTCTGACAATTTTGCCAGACTTGGGTATACTCAGCGCCACAGAAATCGAATAACCAGTAACAGAGACTCGCCCGTGAGCAATGCCAAAGTAGCCGTGCGCTATCTTGGCCGTCAAAGCTACCAAAAAGTTTGGCGTGCCATGCAAGACTTTACCGACAATCGTGACCAACACACTCTAGATGAAATCTGGGTGGTGGAACATGACCCCGTGTTCACTCAAGGACAAGCCGGAAAATCCGAACACTTGCTGAGTACCGGGGACATACCTGTGGTTCAAGTCGATCGCGGTGGCCAAGTTACCTACCATGGCCCTGGGCAGCTAGTAATTTACCCACTTATTGACATTAAACGCGCCAAAATGGGCGTGCGACAGTTGGTTACAAACATTGAAACCAGTATCGCCGATATGTTGGCATTATTTGATGTCAGCGCGTATCCAAAGTGCGACGCACCTGGCGTGTATATCGATGAGCGGAAAATAGCATCATTGGGACTGCGCATTCGAAAAGGATGTTCTTTTCATGGACTAGCACTCAATGTCAGCATGGACCTGAGCCCATTTCTACGAATAAACCCCTGCGGATATCCGGGTCTCGAAATGATTCAATGCAAGGATGTTAACGGTCCTCAAAACGTCGATGAGGCCGCTAACAAACTGGTTCCCATTTTAGTCAAAAGCCTCGGGTTTACAGAAACCACATCAATACAAGGTTTAGCAAAGCATTATGAATAAGCCGGAAAAACTCATACCAGGAGTGAAACTTCGCGACGCCGAAAAAGTCGCTAGAATCCCAGTAAAGGTGGTACCCACCGAGCGTGAGGAAATGCTAAGAAAGCCCGACTGGCTTCGAGTAAAATTGCCCGCCAAAACTCATAAAATCGACGCTGTTAAACAAGCGATGCGCAAACATGGCTTGCATTCGGTTTGTGAAGAAGCAACGTGCCCTAACTTAGCTGAATGCTTTAATCACGGAACCGCGACCTTTATGATTTTGGGCGCTATTTGTACTCGCCGCTGTCCGTTTTGCGACGTTGCCCACGGTCGCCCTTTAAAGCCCGATCCTAACGAGCCAAAGAAGTTGGCTGAAACCATACGCGATATGAAGCTCAAGTACGTTGTGATCACCTCCGTAGACAGAGACGACTTACGTGACGGCGGCGCTCAGCATTTTGCCGATTGCATTCGTGAAATTCGAGCACTCAGCCCGCACATTAAGATTGAGATACTGGTTCCTGACTTTAGAGGCCGCATTGACCGAGCATTAGACATTATCAGTCAAGAGCCACCAGATGTGTTTAATCACAACCTTGAAACAGCGCCTCGCTTATATCGCAAGGCTCGACCTGGCGCGAGCTATCAGTGGTCGCTGGAGTTATTGCAAAAATTCAAGCAACGACATCCAGATATTCCAACCAAATCAGGTTTGATGATGGGGCTTGGCGAAGAAAACCATGAGATTGTTGAGGTGTTAAAAGACTTGCGCGCTCATCAAGTGGAAATGCTTACTCTGGGGCAGTATTTGCAGCCTTCTAAGCACCACTTAAAAGTGGAACGCTACGTGCCGCCGCAAGAGTTTGACGAGCTTAAGGACATTGCCACTGAGCTTGGTTTTAGTCAGGCTGCTTGTGGACCTTTGGTACGTTCAAGTTACCACGCCGACATGCAGGCGCAAGGCAAAGAAGTTAAGTAATCTATGTGGCGGTCAACCTAGGTAGGCCGCCATCATGATGGCATCTTCTCGAGGGGCGTTTTTCGAATCATTTGGATAGTAGCCTTTTCGAACCCCGATTTCGTTAAAATCAAACGAATGATACAAGCCTATGGCCGCATGGTTAGAGCTTCGTACCTCCAAAAACATTTGGCTAATGTCATGAGCGATAGCTCGGGCCACACAATCTGCTAATAACTCTCGTCCATACCCCTTTCCTTGCTGTGTAGGCTGGACACAGATATTCAGCAAACTAGCCTCATCCAGAACGTATTGACTGACGTAATAACCAACCAAGGTTCCATTTGCAAACGCACCGATAAACTCGTGTTTAACGGAAAAACTATTACTGAAGTTATTTAGTGACCAAGGAGATTTATGAGCAGCAAGCTCGATTTCCATCACTAAAGCAAGTTGTTCAAAACGAATAGGCTCTAAGACCAAGCTCATCGACTAATGCCCTTAAGTGCTTGCCACAACCGCTGCTTTTGTTGAGGTGTTTGATCCAACTGATTGATATCAACGGTCGCAACACTCGGCGGCTTGGTCGTCACAGCTTCGCTACCTAAAAACCACACCAACTGGGTGGAAGGATTCTCCTGAAGAGTTTCACTAATAGACAATTCATCAAAGCCAATGTTGGCAGCTTTCATGATTTTATTGAACAGTGGTGACTGCCAAAGTTGCTGCTCATTTAACGAGCAAACCACATGCAGTTTTGCAACCGACACATGATTCATGGGTTGCAACTCGGCATCCTTAGAACGCCAACGAGTAATTCCTAAGGCATCTAAAAATTGGTTGTTAGTGTCGGTCATTCAAACTCCTAAAAACGAAAGAACATAATGACACAAACCCACTTTCTTATACAGCAGTAACTGGTTTATCTGCTCTGATCACAACCCTTTGCAAATCAATGTAAATGGTGTTGTTGCTTGACCCAAGACATGGCTAAATTGAGCGAAACGATTACAGAGAAACGATCATGAACAAAAGGCTTTTGGCGATTGGGGGCATTATCGCCGCCGGCATCGGATACTGGCAATGGAGTACATTGCAAACACCCTCTAACGACTACAGTTACCAAACTGAGCAGGCCACACAAGGGGACATCAGCAAAAGCGTGTCCGCGACAGGAACATTGGCCGCGGTTGATGATGTGGTTGTAGGGGCGCAACTCTCTGGGCAAATCACCGAGTTGGCCGCTGACTTTAATGACAGCGTCACTCAAGGGCAATTGTTAGCTCGAATCGATCCCAGCACCTTCGCCGCTAAGGTCGCTCAGGCCTCAGCACAGGTGGAAAAAATCGAAGCCGATAAGGGGCTGCAAGCTATCACTATCCAACAGGCGCAAGTTAATCTCGAGAAGGCGAAAAGAGACCTTACCCAAGCCCGACAACTGTTGCTCGACAAGCACATTTCACAAAATGAAGTTGACGATTTTGTTAGCGCAAAGCAATTAGCAGAACTCGCTCTGCAGCAAGCTCATGCCCAATTAAGTGTACTAAAGGCCAACCTAGCAAGTGCCATTGCCACCCTACAGCAAAACCAAATTGACCTAGCTAGAACAGAAATTAGAGCCCCGATTGATGGATTCGTGATTAACCGTACCATTGAGCGGGGTCAAACCGTGGCAAGCAGCTATAACACGCCTGAGTTATTTACATTGGCTAAAGATTTATCGGCAATGGAAATCGAAGCACACATTGATGAATCCGACATTGGTCAAATTGCACTAGAGCAGCGGGTCAGCTATACCGTAGACGCCTATCCTCAACAAACTTTTCGAGGGATAGTCAGCCAAATTAGAAAAGCCCCCATGGTGACATCCGGGGTGGTAAGTTACCGCGTAATTATCGCTACCGATAATCCCCAAAATCGATTATTTCCAGGCATGACCGCCAACCTGACCATCTCAGTAGACAACGTACGCGATGTGCAACGCGTCAGTAATGCCGCTGTCCGAATGGGTGAGCGAGGGGCAGCTCAACACGGCTCTACCTCCAAAAGTGGAAAGCGGAGCGGCAGTCTATTGGCCGGGCTTAAGCCACTGAACTTAACCGAGCAACAGCAAAAACAATTAAACGACAACCTCCCACCTCGACCACAAACGGGCAGTCGCAGTGTTAACCAGCAATATCGTCAAAAGGTGTCAGCACTCATCGACGAAGTGTTAACCGACCAACAGAAAAAGCTGCGCAACGATATTCGTAACGGTAAGGTTCGCATGGGCAGTTTACTGATCTTAAAAGAAGGCAAAACTGAAGCACTCGCTGTGCAACTAGGTATTAGCGACCAAACGAACACCAGCATATTGCGTCCTGACTTAACAGGCTTGGCGATAGTGAATCAAATGCGGAGCAATGGTTGATGGAGTCCGTTATTCAATGCCGACAACTGAGCCACAGCTTTCCTATGGCTGGCGGTGAATTTCAGGTGCTTAACAACATTAATCTCAACATCGCCGCAGGTGAAATGGTTGCCATCATGGGGCCATCGGGCTCCGGAAAATCGACTTTAATGAACTTAATTGGCTGTTTAATGACACCAAAACAGGGTGAATTAACCTTACTCGGGAAACCAACTAAGGGGCTGAATCGAGATGTCTTAGCTCACCTTCGCAGAGACCACATTGGTTTCGTCTTTCAACAGTTCAATTTGTTAGCCCGGACATCAGCATTAGAAAACGTGATGATGCCACTGATGTACGCCCAAATGAGCCCTGAGCAAGCCAAAACGAGAGCGCGAGAATGTCTCGATGCAGTGGGCTTACAAGACAAATACGACAACCATCCAAGCCAATTATCTGGAGGGCAACAACAACGGGTAGCCATAGCTCGAGCCTTGATAAACCGACCAGAAATTATCTTGGCGGATGAGCCAACCGGCGCATTAGACAGCAAAACCAGTGACGACATCATGGCGTTATTTCGCACATTAAACCAACAAGGACAAACCGTGGTGATTGTCACTCATGAAATGGAAGTGGCGGCACAAGCCGATCGCATTGTTTCCGTTCGTGACGGAGAGCTATTGTCGGGGGTTTCGCTATGACCTTAACTCAAACTGCTTTGCAATCGCTGCGTCGTAACCTTATGCGGTCTATTCTGACCACACTTGGCATTATTATCGGTATCAGTGCGGTGATCATTATGTTTGCTTTGGGCGAAGGAGCCCAACGCCAAGTGGATCAACAGATTCAAAACCTCGGCAGTAACTTACTCATGGTTCGAACCGGTACCATTAACAGCGCAGGCGCTCAAGGAGCTGCTGGACAACGCACTCGTTTGGACATGGGCGATGTCTACGCCATTAAGGCCTCTATACCTGAAGTCACGGCTATTGCTGCCACCTCTAATGGCCAGGCTCAAATCATTTGGGGAAACCAAAATTGGAACACTCGAATTGAAGGGGCGAACGCCGATATTTTGATCGCCAATAATTGGCGACTCTTGGACGGCCGAGGCTTCACCGAAAGCGAAGTACGCAGCAGCGCTAAAGTAGCCGTAATAGGGCAAACCGTTGCAAAAGAGTTATTTGGCGATCCCAGTTTTGCATTGAACGCAACTATAAGAGTCAACAAGGTACCATTAACGATTATTGGCTTGCTTGATAGCAAAGGCCAAGACATGCGCGGTAACGACCAAGACGATACTTTAATAATGCCCATAACCACCGCCAATCGCCGAGTGATTGGTGCAGACAACGTCAATCATGTACGCCGTTTAACTTTGTCGGTAGATAAAGCTAACAACATGGATGTGGTTTCTGACGAAGTTGAGCGTTTGCTTATGCAGCGCCATCGCATTTCCGCCGATAATAGCTCTGCTTTTATCGTAATGAATCTCAGTGCCATGCTAAATACCCGAGCCGAAGCTAACCAAGTGTTCAACTCTTTGTTGGCTGGGGTGGCTGCGGTCTCCTTGCTGGTTGGAGGCATTGGTGTGATGAACATTATGCTGGTCAGTGTAACCGAGCGTACTCGAGAGATTGGTTTGCGAATGGCGGTTGGTGCACGACCCAAAGACATTCTCTATCAGTTTTTAATTGAGAGCGCCCTGTTGTGTCTACTTGGCGCCCTGGTCGGCCTAGCATTGTCCGTTATCGCGATTTTCATCATAGAAAACCAGTTTGGTTGGCCTATGGCTATCTCACCCTTAATCATGAGTGTAAGTGTTATCGGAACAGCGCTCATTGGCATCGGCTTTGGCTTTTATCCGGCATTTAAAGCGGCTAATTTAGACCCCATCGAAGCACTTCGTTACGAATAGTAATAAGAAGGGCCAGACATCGCTGCCTGGCCCCTGCTTTCTTTTGGCTATGTGATTAATCACCAATGTGCTGTTTTAGGAAAGCCAAGACCTTTTGGTTGGCTTCAACGATGTTTTCTTCTAGATAAAAACCGTGGCCTTCTTTATCTTTAACCAGCCACTCGTAAGGGTGATTGGCTTTATCCAGTGCTTCTCGCAATGCTTCGGCATGCTCGATAGGCGCACGCTCATCGTCTTCACCATGAATAATTAATACCGGAGCTTTAAGCTTATCAACGTTATATACCGGCGATTGACGGCGCAATTCCGCTTTATCATTGCCAACTGTCTTTTCCAAATAGGCATCACCCCATTTTAGATTTTCAATATCGCCTTCGGTAAACAACATTTCAAGATCGTAAACCCCGGCATAGCCAATCGCGCATTTAAAGAGCTCAGGCTCAATAATCGCGCTTTGTAGCGCTGAATAGCCACCAAAGCTTCCACCAAAAATACACAAACGATCTTTATCGGCAACACCGTCACGAATGACGTAGTTAGCCGCATCGATAATATCTTGCTGAATATCCGTACCCCAATGACCGTAACCTGCTTCTACAAATTCTTCACCATACCCTGTTGAGCCTCTGAAGTTGATTTGAACAACGGCATAACCTCGACTCGCTAGCAATTGAACACGGCTATTGTATTGCCAGTAATCGCGAACGTGTGGTCCGCCATGAGGCATAATGACGGTAGGTAAATTGGATTGTTTCCCTTTCGGTAGCGTCAAATACCCATTTAGGGTTAAGCCATCTTTACTTTTTAATCGAAACGGTTGGGTAGCGGCAAGCTCATTAGCTTTTATCCACTCTCGAGAGCGCATGAGTTCACGAGCTTGCATAGATTGAGTATCAAACAAGTAGAAAACACCCGGATTACGATCGCCAGTGACGTGCACAACTGCCAGCTTACCATCGTCTGTTTTACTACTAATGATGACGTTATCCCCATTAAAAGCTCTCACCAGCGCTTTGTGCAATAGAGCGTCATTAGAGTCGGGCTTAATGTATAAATAGTTCGGATAGTCTTCATCAATTCGAAGCCCATAAACCTCATTTACATCGGTCTTTAGTAGTTCCGTAGGCTCTGCGCTTTTACTACGATACAACTCTTTCGTTTGTTGAGTTTTAATGTCTAATCGGTATAAGCTGCTTGGCTCACCTTTCTCACTCATTAAGGCATAAACGCCATTGTTATCAGGTGTAAAGCTCATCAAGCTAATGTTTTTGCCGGAAAAGTTTTTTACGCGTTGCCACTTTTCTCCTCGGTCGTCGGAATAATACAAATGGTTCTTATAGTCACTGTCTAAACCCGAAGCAAATCGAGCTTTTCCTTGATTGTCGATAAGAAAATTACTGTCGCGCATTGGCCCTTGCTTTATGCGTAGGGTTTTTCCACTGTAGACATTCAGTCTTTGAATCTCTGGCGTTGCACCGGTGCGCCATTCCCATTGACGAGTTTGAATGAGCACATATTTATCCTGCCCTTTTAGCGGATCGACTAGCCAACCGGACTCATACCCTCCCTCTCTGGAGCGATAGCCAAACAGCATTTTCTTTTTCGAACCGTCATAGTTAACCGCAAAAATTTCCCCATAGTTGAGCGGTTGCAGCAAGGCACCTTGCACCTGCTCAACACCTACTAACACGCGCTCATTGTTGACCCAGAAAAAGCTGCCCACTTGATCTTTCTGCCCCCCACCTATGGAGGACTGTACTTCAAAAGTCTTGCTGTCCAAAAACGCCAGTGTTTTACGGCCATCGGTATTAATAAGGACCGCTAGGTACTTACCATCGGGGGAAATCTTAACGTCATAAAACTCGGGATGACGAGAAAAGTCTTCTACTGACATCGCCTGTGCAGACACAGAAAAAATAGATAAACTCGCGAGCAATAAAGTTCGCTGAAAAAGGCTCGATATTGTCATGCTAAATCCTTTAGCTTGTGAGTGAAAGTTAGGTTACAACCCGATGAAAAAATTAATCGCGATGGCGTTAATAATATCTACGAAGAAGCCGCACACTAAGGGAACCAAAATAAAAGCTCTGTGTGCCGCGCCGTTTTGTTTGGTTACTGCGGTCATATTGGCGATGGCCGTTGCCGTTGAGCCTAAAGTGATGCCTCCAAAGCCAGAGCAAATTACACTGGCCTCGTAATCCTTACCCATTAGTCTAAAGACGACCAATAAAGAGAACAGAATCGACATCCCTATTTGTAGCGTCATAACAACGGATAGGTAGCCTAATAGGCCGGCTAATTCCCAGATTTTGAGATCCATTAGGGCCATTACGATAAACATGCCTAAGCAAATATCGGAAATTAACGACAAACCGCGATCTCCACCTTCAACGTATTGCTTAGGGAAGACTTTATAGGTTCGATTACCCAACAAAATACCGGCCATCAAACAGGATACAAACAAGGGCAGCGCAATGTCCGCCATCACTAACAGTTCGTTGATGCCATAACCTAACATCAAAGCGATATTTAGCCTAAGCCAGGCAAACAACAAACTATAGCTGTCTACGGTTTCATTGGGTGCATTGTGCGACGAGCCAACATCAAGACGTTGATCGGGATTGCCTTGCAGTTGATGTTTATTGATCAGAAACTTTGCTATTGGGCCACCAATAACGCAGGCAAAAATCAGGCCTATGGTGTTACTGGCGATTCCAAGCTCCATGGCATTAGTGACGCCTAGCTCATCAACAAATGTAGGAGCCCAAGCCAGCGTAGTGCCTACTCCACCAATTAATGACACCGAGCCCGACATTAAGCCGGCAACCGGATTCATGCCAAAGGCTGAGGCCACGCCCATTCCAACGGCGTTTTGCATCATGATGTAAACCGCGGCGAGCGCTATAAGGATAATTAATGGCTTACCACCGGAAAGCAGTGACTTAATGTCGGAATTAAGCCCCATGGCCGCAAAGAAATACAGCAGCAGGGCGTCTCTTGCACCCAGCTCAAAGGTAATTTGAATACCAAGAACAAAGTAGATGACAGCGACCGTCGCGGCGCAGGCAAAGCCGCCTATAACCGCCTCGGGTATGCTGTACTCTCTTAAAATCGCATAACGACTTAACGCCCCTTTACCAACGAAAAGCAGTAAGATAGCTAAGGTGAAGGAGAAAAAACCGCCAGCTTCAATGGATTCCATAAATCACTCCTTGATTTTCCATTCGTAAAAACAGAGCTAAAAAACTACCACAATAACATTTTATTCACAAACGGAGACAAGGTAAGCATCAGGCTCTAGCAAAAAGAATTGGGCACAAAAAAAGCGCATCCTACTGAATGCGCTTTTTGTGTTATGTGGCAGGGGTGGAGAGATTCGAACTCCCAACATTCGGTTTTGGAGACCGACGTTCTACCAATTGGAACTACACCCCTAACGACGAAAGGCATTATACAAGAGCAAAGCCAACTGTAAAGCGGTTTTTTGATGAAGCATGCTAATTGTCGATTAACTGGGCAAGCAATGCTCAATTCACTACGAGTTTACGTTGAATCATCCACGCTTCAATATGAGGCAATACGGTTTGCGGATACTTAGCCCAATTAAAATGATCTAAGCTTTTATCGATGTTTTCTTGCTTAGAGGCTAAATGAACCATTTCTACATCCTTGCTCGAGAATTTCTGAATGAGTTGTTTACTCGAATTCGGAGTGGCAAACACATCACCTTCTACCGTTATGGCTAATACAGGCGGGGTGGCCGTTTTCATTCCGTTATCATAGTCAAAGTCTGTACCCACCAACCTGAACTCGCCGGTACGTCCGCATCGCCCCCAATCATTGATAACGCTCCTGGCTTCTTTTCCGGCGAAAGCGACGTATTTTCCGGGAAAATAGCCAACTAAATTAGCAATGACCGGAAACGCGTAAGTAATAAACCGAACCCCTAACCAATCCAGTCCGCTCCAGCCTTTGTGATATATAGAGCCGGACGCTAACATCACTAAGCCGTCGAAGTGGTTATTTAAACGGCCAATAAGAAGCGCCGAAACCTGGCCTCCTAAACTATGCCCCATGAGCACTCTACGGGTTCCGGCAAATAGCTGATCGCCAACGTCAATAATCTCTTTAACGTCCTCAACCATTTGATGGTAACCAAAATCAGCTTTACGCCCCACTTTAAACTGAAAGCTACCGTGTGCCCGCCAATCACAGACCACGACATTTACCCCAAGTTCAGCGATAGACTTCGCAAGGTCGGTATAAAACCTTGCCCATACGGCCATAGCGGGAAGAAGATATATCGTCGTATTAGCGCCTTGGCTGCTATAGACTTGCAGTACTGACGAGCAGCCATCAGCATAAGTGTGGCTGATCGTTTTATGGGTTAATGTCATATTGTTGGTCAGTAGTGTATGGATGCACTTTAGTTTAGAGTAATCGTTCTAGCTATTACCAGCTTTTTGTTAAAAAACGGTAACAGATTACTGCAGTCGGTCGAAGCGCTGAGTAGGCGGAACATTGTTAAGCATCAGCTGCACTTCCTCTTTAAGCCGTGGTTCACGTTGTTCTCTTTTGGCTTTGAGATCGGCAAGACCTTGACCAATGACCTGCCAATTAGGTCTCGTTAAATCATTGCCAAACAGTGCGATTAACACGGAGCCCTTTTGATACTGACTGCTATCTACCCCATCAACCGATAAGCCTGGTACTAAACCAACTCGCTGCAGAATTTCGTCATCCCCCATTGCTGATTCAAGCGCTGCACCAAAACCGATGACAACACTTGGGTTATCTTGTATCGATACCTGTTGATAACCTTTTTGCTTCATTACAGAGGCGATGGTTTCATAAAGTAGGCCGGCAACTTGTTGCTCATTCAACTCATCATTGACTCGGATACGAGCATGAGTTGGATGCCAGGCATAGGTCAGCGGTTTATTGTCTAGAAACGACAGGTCGCCGCTCGCTACAACCGTGACTCGATTTAGTTCTTTTGGTGGCTCTTGAGTTGCACAACCTGTCAATACCAGCAAACTTAATATAATGACTCTTAGCATTACGTTCTTCCTTTACGTTATTCGCTTTAGGATAACTCACATTTAATAAAAATTAACCTAGAGCGATCAGATATCTCCATTATTGCCTGTGGAGTGTACTTTGTAGCGATCCAGATTAACTTAATAAAGCTGGCTATTACCTGAACACGATTCAGATGCTGGTTATTACAGCGTTGCATAGCTTATCAAGAGCAAATAGCGGGCAGTTGCACAAAGTATGGGGGTGAGGAA
>NZ_NRRB01000005.1 GCF_002282895.1 Paraferrimonas haliotis | reverse complement strand
CTACGCGTTTCCCTTCGACCGTCAAGTGCTTTTTGAAAACTTTTTTCAAGGCGCTTATTGGGCCGACTGACTCGGGCATATTCAATGGCTGTTTGGCCCCTGTGCCGTGTCAGTGGATGCGCATTATAGGGCGCTGATTCTTTAGCGCAAGGGGTTTTTTAAGAAAGTAATTTAAACGCTTAAATATTAGTCAAAACTTATAAAAAACCTTAAGACAGACCTTTCAAGTAACCCGGTAATGACTTTATCGATTCAATGACAGTAGTTGCGCTTGCTTGAGCTGCGTCATCGATTGGCTTACCGCTTTTAACCAGTATCCTTGTTGTTACACCAGCTGCTTCGGCGGCTTGCATATCGGAAAGCTTATCGCCCACCATAATTGAGCGACTCATATCTATGTTCAAAAACGTCTTAGCGCTGTTTAACATTCCAGGTTTGGGTTTTCGGCAATCGCAATCCAACTTATAGTCGCCCACCCCATGCTTAGGATGATGGGGGCAGAAATAGATGCCATCTAGCTCCACCCCTTTATCGACGAAATTCCAATCCATCCACTCTGTCAATTGGTGGAACTGATCTTCACTATACAGTCCCCTACCAATGCCAGACTGGTTTGTAACAACCACCAGTAAGTACCCCATTTTTTTTAATTCAAGGCAGGCTTCAAATACGCCGTCGACGTAATGAAAATCGTCGACTTGGTACACGTACCCATGGTCGTGGTTAATTACCCCATCTCGATCTAAAAATACAGCAGCTTTCAAGATTGGCTCCAATGTTTAATGGTTAACGTTTAATTAGGAAGATGGCTCAGTTAATAGGCTGGGCTTTAACTTCAACCAAGCTAAGCCAACGTATTCGTGTATAGCACGTTGACTGGTTAACAGGTTATCAGCCGACAATCGCCACCAAGCACCATCGCGGGCTCTAAAGTCCGCTGGAGCCGGCTCGACTTCAAATCCAAAGCTTTCAAAAACAGTCACGGCTCTGGGCATGTGGGTAGCAGAGGTTACCAAACGAATCTTGCGTTTGCCTACTCTTTGAAGTAACGCTTTAGCTTCCTCAATGGTGTCTTTTGGTTTTTCTAACGCGACAATGTCGCTCGATCTAATACCCAACTCTTCTGCAGCTTTTGCCATTACATAGGCATGGGGTAGCAACAAATAGCCGCCGTCATACCCACTTACTACAAACTGACAGCCTGGGCCCATTTTATACTGACGCACCGCTTCGATTAATCGAGCGCTTGCGGCATCGTCTAATTGTTGCTGAAAACTCGCGGATTGATTATCCGTGTGGGCGCTGCCCAATACCATAATTAAACACCCGCTTTGGTTAACCTGATGATTAATGTCATAGCGCGCTTCTAAAGGCTGTGAGAGCCAGCGAGCGACTTGCGGTTGGCTCAGAGAACCAAGCAATAGTACCGCAAATACCAGCAAGCCTTTGCCCAAGTTACTTCTATTGCGCTGAAAATAGAGTCCGATAACCATTAAAAACACGCAAAGTGGCACCGGCGTCACTAACAGCGACAGTATTTTTTTTGCAATAAAGAACACATCATCCATAACGAACCTGCAGTTTTACTCAAATTACGGCTACAGCTTTATATCAACCCAAACCAATCGGTGATCCGACGATACTTGTTTTGCTTGATTGCCAGCTTCATCTTCCACCAAATATCTTAACTTACTACCTTTTGCCGGCCAAAACACCCCACTTTTTATAACCTCTACATTGCTTGACGGCAACACATAGTCTAATCGCAACGGATAGACATGGGTCCAGAATCGAGACTCCCCTTTTACCGATTTAGAAGTACGGTATTGTTGCCCACCAGCACTTTGAGGAACTCGACTACCTATGGCCGTTTCTTTATGAACTCTAGGGTGATTCAACAATTGATTAATGCTGGCCTGGAAACTGTCACCGTCAATCGGATCGGCATTGAAGTCCCCCATTAATACAAAGCGAGCATCTTGTGAAAGGCCGCCGCGATTACCTTGGTCATCAACCAAATAACTGCTGTTAGCGGGATCGAGCGATATGTAGTCTGCGAACAGTCGAATCTCATCATGATTACGACGCCCGTTTCTGTCTTCAGGACCATCAAATACCGGCGGGGTTGGGTGCATGGCTAGCAAGTGCAAACGCTTACCATTAATATCGATAGGTAAATCTAAATGGTTCTTTGAAGATAACCGAAAATCCGACAACACCTCTTTCGAAAAATAATCCCCTTTGCCGCTCCCTAACTTCGCATCGGGTAACACCGCATTAGGCATGTTTTTCCAAAGAAATGTTTGAAATGTTCGTTGCTCATCGGTCAGTAGTGGATATTGAGACAAGACTGCAAACGCGTACTGACCATGAAAGGTACCAAACCCGTAACTGTCCATCGGCAACGATAATTTTCCGTCTCCATTACGATCGACTTTAGTGAGTTTACCCGTGTTGGTAGCAACTAAGTAAAAATATGGATAAGCGATTGGTGTTGAGTGGTTATAGGAGCGAGCTAAATAATTTTTAAGAAAATCCTTCATTACCTGTTGGTCTTTGCCCTCACCGTCATTATCAAATTCAGTAATGAGCAGAACATCTGGTGCAACCCGTTGAATGATTTCGGCGACCCGTTCTATTTGGGGAACATTGCCAGATTGCATTTCTTTCGAGAGTTGCCCTGCCTCTTGTCGGTCAAACGACGCATTAAAGGTAGCGACTCGCAATTGAGTAGTTTGTGCGTGCACGGCGAAACTCCCAAAAACCATTAACAGGATTGATAAAGCGCTTATAGAGCCAGCTTTAATCAGGTTCATTATCTATTCCTTAGCTTGCTTAACTTCTTATCAAGTTGTGTGGGTGGTAGTCTATCAAATAGTGTGCTAAATCTAGCCTCAAGCATCCATTATTCCCAAAAAAAGGATTCAATTCATGGGATTCATCACACTTCAACGCCACCCTAAAGGACTTGAATACCTTCGAATCGACACCCCAACTTTTGAAGCTGAAGTCTATTTGCAAGGAGCACAACTTACTCATTTCAAACCGAAAAACCGTGCGGCCATTTTATGGATGTCAGATGAGGAGTCTTATGAGCCCGGCAATGGTTTAAGAGGTGGCGTACCCATTTGTTGGCCATGGTTTGGAAAACTGCCCGGGGAGGACTACCCGCAACACGGTTTAGTGCGAAAATTACCGTGGCAACTCGTTAAATCTCACGAGGAGTCGTCTGGGCAGGTCGTTTTGCAGTTTCAGTTCCCGCAACAGCAACTCAATAGCATGTATTGGCCTTTTAAGTGTGAAGTTACGGTTGAGATGACATTATCTTCCACCGCTAAAGTCTCGATTACCACCAAAAACCTCGACGATAAACCGTTTGTTCTAACCCAAGCATTACACAGTTATTTTAGAACCTCCGACATACTTAAGACTGGAGTGAGTGGGCTGCAAGACTGCTCCTATTTAGAGTTTGGTCACCGCTCAACCGATAAAGCACCAATAGTCAATTTTACCAAAGAAACGGACCGAGTCTATGATGATGCACCTTCACAACAGTTAATACACACGCCTGAAGGTCAGATAAGTGTATCGCGCCGACACAGTAAGTCGTGTGTTCTTTGGAACCCTTGGATAGACAAAGCAAAACGCTTAGAGCGATTTGGCGACGATGACTATACAACCATGGTGTGTTTAGAAGCCGCAAACGTCTTGCAAGACCAAATTCATCTCGAAC
Source organism: Paraferrimonas haliotis (assembly GCF_002282895.1). GTDB lineage: Bacteria > Pseudomonadota > Gammaproteobacteria > Enterobacterales > Shewanellaceae > Paraferrimonas > Paraferrimonas haliotis. Next base: position 240,537 of record NZ_NRRB01000005.1, on the reverse strand, counting down.
CTGATAACGCTTATACATTGACCACAGAATTTGGCTGGCAATAAAAAATCCCCTAAATCTACCAATAAGATTTAGGGGATTTAATAAAACGGGCTTATGAATCGTGACGTTTACTAACCACGACGCCAGCTTGTGACCCCGTTAGCATCTTCGAGAACAATGCCCATCGCAGTAAGTTCGTCTCGAGCTGCATCGGCGGCAGACCAGTTTTTATCCGCCCTTGCTTGGTTGCGACGAGCAATTAATGCTTCGATATGAGCAACCTCGTCGTCATTGGCTTGATCGCCTTGCAGAAAGCTTTCTGGGTCTTGGCTCAGCAAACCTAGCACCTCGGCCAACTCCTTCATTGCGACTGCAAGCGCACTTGCGGCCAATTCATCGTTGGATTTAAGACGATTCACTTCACGAGCCATTTCAAATAAGACTGAATATGCTTCAGGCGTATTAAAGTCATCGTTCATTGCTTTACTAAAGTCGGCAACATAACTTTCAGCTGGCGCCGCAGCAACCGTTAAGTCAAGCCCACGCAACGCATTGTATAAACGTTCAACAGCGGCTCTTGCCTGATTTAAGTTTTCATCAGAATAATTTAGCTGACTTCTGTAATGGCTTGATAATAGGAAGTAACGAACCGTTTCTGCATCATAGTGAGAAAGCACATCTCGGATGGTAAAAAAGTTGCCAAGAGATTTAGACATCTTTTCCTTGTCCACCATCACCATGCCAGAATGCATCCATGTATTTACATAATCACTGTCATTGGCGCAGCACGATTGTGCAATTTCATTTTCATGATGTGGAAACTTAAGATCGGAACCGCCACCGTGGATATCAAAATGTTCACCTAAATGCTTAACGTTCATGGCGGAACACTCAATATGCCAACCGGGTCGACCCGGCCCCCATGGTGAATCCCAAGTAGGCTCTCCTGGCTTGGACATTTTCCAAAGTACGAAATCCAGCGGGTTGCGTTTACTTTGCTCCACTTCTACTCGCGCACCGGCTTGTAATTGCTCTAAATCTTGACCGGACAGCGCGCCATAGTCTTCACAGGAATTTACTGCAAACAGCACATCTCCATTATCAGCAACATAAGCATGCTCTTTACTGATTAGGCGCTCTACCATTTCTATAATTTCACCAATATGCTGGGTTGCACGAGGTTCAATATCGGGTCTGATTAAATTAAGCGCATCAAAATCTTGATACATTTCTGCGATCAGTTCTTCGGTTAAATCATCGCAATCTATATTACGCTCGTTGGCACGGCGGATAATTTTATCGTCAACGTCGGTAATATTGCGCACGTAGGTCACGTCGTAACCGAGGAAACGCAGGTAGCGGCAAACCACATCAAAACTTAAGTAAGTACGACCGTGGCCAATATGGCATAAGTCATAAATTGTAACACCGCACACATACATGCCAACTTGATTAGCATTTATCGGCTTAAATTCCTCTTTTTGTCGAGTCAATGTGTTGTATATCTTAAGCATCGCTTACTCGCTCTCCGCGTTGATTTTGCAGGATTCGTAAAAAGGCAATTCTAGCAGGCACTAAAACTATTGAACACAGGTGATTGCGCTATTTGTAAGATCCGTTAATATTTAGCTTCCTAAGTTGATATGAGACACACCACAATGGTTATTTTACAAACAAATTTCGGGAACATCACGCTAAAACTAGACGCAGAGAAGGCTCCTAAAACGGTTGAAAACTTCCTGAACTATGTAAAATCCGGCTTTTATGACGACACTATTTTTCACCGAGTGATTGATGGTTTTATGGTACAAGGTGGTGGTTTCACTGCCGATATGGAGCAAAAGTCTACCCAAGCGACTATCGAAAACGAAGCGAACAATGGCTTAACCAACAAAGTTGGTAGCATTGCTATGGCACGCACTCAAGATCCTCACAGTGCAACAGCTCAGTTTTTTATCAACGTGTCAGACAACACCTTCTTAGATCATAAAAATGAATCCATGCAAGGTTGGGGTTATTGCGTGTTTGGTGAAGTGGTTGACGGCTTAGATGTTATCGACACCATCAAGAAAGTTAAAACGGGTCACTATGGCATGCATCAAGACGTTCCAGTTGAAGCAGTAGTCATTGAAAAGGCTACCCTTGCTTAAGATAGACCGCACCCACAAGCGCACTGTTTTTATCGCCGATTTGCATTTGTCGGGCAATCGCCCAGATATTAACAGTGCCTTTAAAACCTTTATTCAATCGCAGCGAGAGCTCGACGCTTTGTTCATTATGGGTGATCTGTTTGAATATTGGATAGGCGACGACATTGCCGAGCCTTTTGCACTAGAAGTTGCCCAGCTTATCAAGCAAGCCAGCAGTCGATTTCCAATTTATTACACCCATGGCAATCGTGACTTTCTCATTGATAACTCTTTTGCTCAACTGTCGGGCATGACGCTGCTACCTGAGGTTCAAAAAATTGATCTTTATGGCCGCCAAGCTATTGTGGCTCACGGAGATAGCTTGTGTACCGATGATCATGATTATCAGAAATTTCGTCGTTTTCGTAACCAAAAATGGGCTCGTTGGTTGTACCTGCATCTACCCAAGAAACGGCGTCAGAAAATAGCCGACGGAATCAGAGAAAATAGCGCCAGTTCTAAGCAAGGTAAAACCCTTGAGATAATGGACGTAAATGCGTCAGCCGTTGAAGCTACCCTAAATCAATATCAGGCCCAACTGCTGATTCATGGCCACACCCATCGCCCCTTTTTGCATGATCTAAAAGATGGACGTAAGCGTTGGGTTGTGGGTGATTGGTACCAGCAAACCAGTGCCCTGGTGGTTTCCGATACCGACGCCCAGTTAATCTCTAGCGAGTTGTAATTTTTTGTGCATCAACAGGGCACGCCACTGTGAAATTTAAAGTCTTGGTCAGCTGATGAAATTAAGCTGGCTTCTATCGCACCGAAGTACCGAATTCGCTCACTAATATCAGTATTGGCCACTTGTTGAGCTAACGATAGGTAATCCTGATAATGGCGGGCTTCAGAGCGCAACAACGACACATAAAAATCGCCCAACCGTGCATCCACCAATGGTGCGACTTTGGCAAAGCGCTCACAGCTGCGAGCTTCAATGTATGCACCAATAATCAGTTTATCGACAAATGCCTGCGGCTCGTGGTTCTTCGATTGCAGCAGTAACCCTTTGGCATAACGACTAGAAGCAATATTTTCGTAGGCAATGCCTAACTGCTCCATCATTTCTAATACTTGATAAAAGTGATGTAACTCTTCTTTGATCAGTAACACCATTTTGTCGATCAAGTCTTCACCATAGACTGTCGTGGATTTTGGTATCATTGCTTTAGTGAGTCTGTTCTGTCGAGCAAGGTCTCGCCAATCACCTTGCTTTCGATAAGCAAAGTCCTCAAACGGCTTTAACCATGCCAACAAAGCGTCACCGCTTTCCTTATCTACGGCGTATTTGCGAATCAATAACATGGCGCTTTGGGCCGCTTTTAGTTCGCACATTAGGTGGTCCAACAATAATGTCGGTAAATGTTGTGGTTTCTTAGCTTCGTTAAGCCAAGCTTGCGGGGTCTCGCAATGAAGAAACTGTATGATGGGGCTTAATAATTGCTGCATTTATCGTTACAGGTTAGTTGGTTGACTGCGCACTTAGGATGTCGGCTTTCAAGCTATAAAGTAGCCAAAGTACTTGTTCCCGTTCCCGCTGAGCAACCTTGTTCTTGTCGAGAGCAATCAGCGCATCATCCAACACCTGGATAAACTCTTCAGCACTTATTTTCATTCCCTTATGAACCGCTTTCATTCCTTTACCGTTATAACATCGTGGACCGCCAACCGCGGTAATCACAAACTCGGTAGCTATGCGCTTGAGTCGGTTTGTGTCGCTATTTTTAAAATGATGTACTAGAACAGGATTAGCAAGATGCGCATCGACCAAATCACTGACAAACTGAGTGATCCCCGGCTCTTTGCCCAGTCGTTCAAATAGCGGAGCTTCCATGGTCATAGTCTCCTTTAGGCCTAATTTGTTCACAATGAGCCCAAGATGATAAGTTATGAGCCAAGCAAGGGTCAAACGAAGATAAAACCCATGACTTTACGAATAAATGCTAATTTTAAACAACGCGTAGTTATCCGTCCTGACGATTATCAATGGCTGGATTCTCCTATGCCTGGCGTGCAACGAATGATGCTTGATCGCATTGGTGATGAAGTAGCCCGAGCTACCTCTCTTGTTCGCTATCAACCCCACAGTGAATTTTCGGCCCATCAACACAATGGTGGCGAAGAAATATTGGTGCTCGCTGGCGAATTTGCGGATGAGCACGGCAGCTATGGCCCAGGCTATTACCTGCGCAACCCCATCGGAACCAAGCATAAACCGCAAATTGGCGCAGCTGGAGCGACCATTTTAGTTAAGCTTCATCAATTCGATGACAAGGATGTTAGTCAGCTCGCCATTGACAGCTATAACCAAGCCTTTCGACCCGGCTTGGTGGAGGGACTGTCGGTGTTATCGCTTCATCAATTTGAATCGGAGCAAGTTGCCCTTGTCCGATGGGCTCCCAACACCCAATTTAGCGCACACAAACATTGGGGAGGCGAAGAAATTTTCGTCATAGAAGGGACTTTTTATGATGAATGGGGCGAATACCCAGCAGGAAGTTGGATACGCAGCCCTCATTTAAGCCAACATAAACCGTTTACAAAACAAGATGGCGCGCTTTTATTCGTAAAAGTCGGACATCTTGCTGTGGAATGACGTTTAATTCAGTGCTTGCTTTAAGCTGGCACCGTCACTATCCACTGGGCTTAGCAAGGCTAACCCCAGTATGTGCGCCAATGTGGGATAGATATCTAAGGTGTTAACTGTCCCGATGCGTGTTTGAGATTTAAACGCAGGGCCATCTGCGACAAAAAAACCACCCATGTCTTTGGTTACTTGGTAACCGTGTGTGCCTCGATACTTCACTTGTCCACTCCAGCTAAACGCTCGTGGAGCTGTGGTTTCTATAATAATGTCAGCCGTTCTTGGGTGGTTTAAATAACCGTGTTGTTGCAAGAACTCGTCGCTCACAATGTGAAAGCGTCCATCACTTTTGCTGTTAAGTTTGGATTTTATCGATTCCAAGTCAAGGTCTCGATGTGGCTTTTTATAAAGCAAGACTCGAGTGCCACCATTTAGAATCGTAAAATCGTCTTCGCTAATGGGCAGTGTATCAAGTGCAATGCTCTGCGTTGGATCAACCTCACTCATACCATGATCGGATACCAACACTAGGTTAACCGGCGTATCAATTTCGTTAGCCAGTCTTTCAGCAAACTCGCCTATCAGTCCATCGACAAACTGCACCGCTTCGTAGGTTTGTTTGCTTTCTGGTCCAAAATCGTGCCCCATGGTGTCTACCAGTGAAAAATAACCGGCAATGAATTGAGGGCGCTGCGCCATTGGCAATTTTAACCACGCAACCATTTGGTCAAGCCGGCCTTGGTAATCACTGTGCTTCGAATAATGATAAAAATAACTTGGTGTTATACCGTTGATGCGAGCATCCGACTCGGGCCAGTAGTAGGTTGCGGCTTTGACCCCCTGCATTTCGGCTAGATTCCACAGTGGAATACCGGAAACCCAACTGCTGTCTTTATAGCCTTCTCCCATCTTGTAGCAATTGGGTCGAGTTTTATCGCAAAAGCGATTATCCACAATGCCATGATTGGCTGGGCGCAGTCCTGTTATTATCGATAGATGATTTGGAAAGGTTTTGGTTGGGTATACCGGTGTCAACGACTTCGCTCGAACGCCTTTTCCCGCTATTTTAGCGATATTTTTGGCTTGGTGAAGTTCAATGTAATCCCAACGAAAGCCATCAATGGAAATCATGACGACCGTGGGTTTTGACTCATCGGCGCTAGCCAGCTGAGGAACGCACAGACTCGCCAGCACAAAGGACAACAATAGGGTTATTTTTTTCATAAAATCTCAACAGCGATTAGCTTAGTTTGTTATGGTCACGCGTTTTCTGTGCACGATAGTATGCTGATAAGGCGCACAAGTACAGAGCCCACACTCAATACCCAACTCCCATCAAATTATTGACGGTTAAAGGTTATTTCATTGGATTGAATGCCCTGAGCTTTAACGGCCACCGAGCTTATACCGCCCTCCTTAGCTCTAACAATTAACAACGCTCGTCCTAAATGCGTCGTTAATTGGTTGCTATGATAGGTTTCCATGGTAGCGCTGTTGCCATTATCAACTCCGATTATCTCGAGATTGCTTGAAACCACAAATTCAATGCGGTGCTCTTGATGTCGTACCGGATTGCTTTGGCTATCCAGCAGTTGTACCTCAATGTGCGCTATTTCATCTTTCACCAGTGACAATCCGTGAGTATCAGCGCTAAGTTGAATCTGATTGGCATTATTGGACGTGGTGATGCTGTCGCTCGCTTGGCACGCCCCTACTCCCTTGGCCTCGATCGTGCCTGCTTCAAATGGGGTAAACCATTTCAGTATTCGATCGGGATTGTCAGATTGCTTTTGAATGCCTAACGATACCTTATTTACAAACAACTCAACCGAATCGCAGTTACTCAGGACCTCAACAATCACAGGTGCTTGATTGGGGTAGTTCCAATGGCGATTGACGTCTTGCCAAATCCAAACTCGTTGTTGCCAGGCACCGGGCTCTCGCTCTACTACATCACCATCAGCGTTGCTGCGATATAGCGACTTTTCTTCAACCTGACTTGAAATGTATACGTGGGGTTTATCGGACCATAGGGATTTTATCATGTGATAAGACGGCTTGGTGAACCCGGCGGTGTCTAACATACCACTTTCGGTACTCTTTCGAGGCCAAGCATTGTGCGCCTCGCCTAAATAATCGATACCCGTCCATAAAAAGGTACCGGCTATAAAATCACGCTCTTCGATGGCCTTCCATTCGTGCCACTGTACTACGTTTTCGGATCCCATAATCGGCTTACCGGGAAACAACCTGTGACCATAATCATAGATAACACGTCGATAACTATAACCAATGACATCAAGCGCATCGGTGTAGCCTGAAATATGGCTCACTGAAGGCAAAATCAAATTGGCCGTAACGGGTCTTGTGGTGTCGACTTCCTTTACCCATCGAGACAACTTGTTGGCCGTCTTAGCCAGCACATATTTGCCCTCCTCGCTATCGTGAAATCGCTTGTTGATGGCTTCTGGCGAAATAAAAGGAGGGTTATAGAAATAGTTACCCTTGGCGTTCATATCGAAATAACCGGTTGCGGCTTTGTACCTTGGATAAGTCCATTCAATTTCATTGCCAATGCTCCACATAATAATGGAGGGGTGGTTTCTGTCCCGTAAAATTGCATCTTTTAAATCCGCTTGTGCTTCAAGTTGAAACACCTCTGCATAGCCTCGGCTAATATCGTCACTATGACGCTCCCATTGATTTAATCGCTTATCTTTGGGGTTATCCCACTCGTCAAAAATTTCAGCTTGCACAAGGAAGCCCATTTCATCGCACAAATCAAGAAACTCGCTAGAAGCTGGATTATGAGCAGTACGAATCGCATTAACACCAGCGTCCTTTAAGCGTTGTAGTCGTCGATACCAGACTTTTTTAGGCACCGCAGTGCCAACCAACCCGGCATCGTGATGCAAGTTAACACCTTTAATCTTTAACGAGCGCCCATTAAGGCTAAAACCGTGTTCGCTATCGAAGTGAAAGCTTCGAATGCCAAAGCGAGTATGGTAACTAGCGATGGTTTTTCCATCCACTATCAGTTCGGTTTCGGCTTGGTAAAGATGGGGCGAATCAATATCCCAAAGAATTGGGTTTTCTATCGTGGTGGATTGAAGAAAGCGATCGCTTGAATTGGCATCGATACTTATATTTTTGTTGACTAAGCGGTATTGATTACCCTTTGCATCGGTTATCCGCGTTAACAGTTCCAATTGTTTTATATGTGAATATCGATTGTCTATTTCGACTTCAATAGAAACGTCAGCCTTATCTTTTGACACCTTATCAGTGGTAACAAATGTTCCCCAAATTGGGATATTGAGCGGGTCAGTTACCCTTAATTCGACGTTACGATAGATTCCGGAGCCCGTATACCAGCGGCTGTCTATATAACGGCTATGATCAACCTTGACTGCGATAAGGTTTGGTTTTTCGACGGTCAACGCATTGGTTATGTCGATATAAAACGGCGAGTATCCGTTAATCCGTCCGCCAAGTTTTTTGCCGTTAACCCAAACTTCGCTGTTTGCGTAAACGCCATCGAAATACAAATAAAACAGCTTATCTCGTTGGCTCTGCTGTACATCAAAGGTTTTTCGATACCAGCCAACACCACCTGGTAAGTATGCGGTCGCGCCATCATAAGCTTGATCAAAACCTGCTTTTATACTCCAGTCGTGAGGCAAATCGACCGTTTGCCAGTGGCTGTCATCGTAACCGTTGTTGCTATAGCGTACATCATCACCTTCTATAAACATCCACCGCTGATTAAACGAGTGATGAGAGTCGCTTGCATTAAGCTGAGCATAAACACAACTTGAATGGGTAAAAGTTGCAAGCACAACAATCATTATACGTAGCCATTGCATCGCGGCCTTCCTTAGCTATCAACTAAAAATATTGTTAACAGTTAACATAAGGGTATTTCAGCAAAAGGGAAAGCGGAGATTTTTTATACAAGGCATAAAAAAACCAGCGACAGAGTTAGCACTCTTATCGCTGGCTTTAAAAAGCAGCCCGTTAACTATTTAGCGACGACGTAGCGCTAAAGGCAGCAAGAACAATAAACCAAGGCCAAAGCTACCGGCGCCGTCTGGCTTAGTCCAGCCGCTTTGCGGACCATTGCTGACCGAGATTGCAACCGTTTCTGTCACTTGCTCGACACCATCGCTTATGATGAGTGCAAAGACTAAGTCTTGGTCTAAGGCGACGCTTGGCGCCGTCACATTTAATACCAAACCGCTGGAATCATAGTCTGCAAATTCGCCAGATATTTGTTGCCATTGGTAAGTGACATCATCCGGTGCATTAGCAACGGTAGCGGTAATGGTTGTACTGTCCGCTTCGTTTAGGTTGGTATTTCCATCGAAACTTACGTACACCTGCAGAGGAACATTTAGAACAATCACAGTAACTACATGAGTGGCTTGATGGGTTCCATCGCTGACCGTTAGCTTAAACTGCAATTCGGTATCAGCATTCACTTCTGGCGCCATGAGCGAAAGTTGCGCTTGCTCAGCATCGAAGTCCAATGCAGGTCCAATTAACTGCTCCCACTTGAACGTCAGAGCGGAGCCATCAACTGCGGTGGTTTGTGACGCATCAATGGAAAAGGCTTGCTCTTCGTAAACATCGGCCGGTGCTGCAATGACGAAATCTACGTCAAGTTCAGGATTTGGAGAGTCGCCACATTGATCACCGTATACCTGTTGAACCCAATCCGGATTATCGATGTACGGGTTGCGGTTGCCTTGATAAGTGTAAACGCCATCGTTACGGCGTTGATCCACTTCGTCTACAGGATCCTGCTGATGCCAAGTGTATAAAGTACATAGCTTACCGTGGATAGGCGCATTGGCTGCTAACTCTTCAGTTGTGGTATACCGGTCAACCGCAATTAAGTTCGGCATGTTACCGTCGCTACTCGCCCCTTGATAACGGGTATCCATGTACAGGATCATACGAGCAATATCACCTTTCACTTCGTCACGAGGTTCGAAGCAACGGCGAGTTGAATCCACGTAGTTGCCCGGTGCGCCATCGACTTCACGACCGGTATCGCTACACCAATCGAAATCGTAGTTGCTGCGGATGGTATTCACTCGAGCATTCGCTGGACGTAAATGGTGCGCATCCACATAACCTAGCTGAGACTCGCTCGGGAAACCATGGCTCTTCGCCCAAACGTGTTCGCGATTCCAGACATCTTGACCGCTGCCATTATGGTAGTTACTGCGGCTGTTGCCTGTGTAGATCTCGATAATGCTCTTTTCATTATTTGGATCTTTGTCCGAGTACAACATAACCGTCCAAACTTGCTTATAGGTTAAGCGATGTTGATCTTTGGCAATGACTTCTGAAATCTTAGCTCTCATGGCTTCAGGAGAATCGAAGTTGCCATTAAGAATTTCTGAGTAGTAGACGTTTGGATCGAAGGTATTCGGGTCAGCAACCGGATCTAGCTCTTCACAGTTATTACACGGACCTTCTGGATCTGGGTCTGGCACTACAGGAGGCTCATCACAGGCCGATTCGCCCATGCAACCTAAACCATCAGCGGTATTAACCGGGAAAGTAACCCACTGATTGTCATCACCTGGGAACGGTGCTGTTGCATCGGTTTCACCCACTTTAATGCTGTCTTTACGACGCAGCGTTTTATCTTTGGTGGAGAAGTTCGGGTCATTTGGATCGAGCCATTCGTCTTTAGGTCGTTCACCCAAGCGCCCAATACGGTCAATCACAACATCGTCTTGATAGAGTACTACCGCATCGTCACCGTTAAACCAAACAACGTTAGATGCTTTACCGATTTTAAACTCGTCCGCCGCACTGGCATGATGGAAAACGATTGAGGCACCTGGCTCCAACATTCCGGATAGAGTTTCTGAGTTGCCCGGAGTGGTTTGACCGTTAAAATACAGTACTAGCTTGTACTCAGAGGCATCCAAATCAAGCGCTTCACCACCAACGTTTGAAAGCTCAATGGCTTTATTATTTGACGTTCCTTCAATGTACTCGGTGATGATCAACGAGCCAGGACCTGCAGAAGCGCCACACGCCCCTTCGCCTGGACAGCCAAGACCGTCACTGGTGTTGATATCAAAGGTAACCCACTCGTTGTTCGCCCCAGGAAACTCCCCTGTTACGTCGGTATCGCCACTGGTTACGCTGCTTTTACGACGTAAGGTTTTGTCTTTTGATGAGAAATCTGGGTCATTCGGGTCTAACCATTCTCCGCTTGGTCGCTCCCCAACGCGCCCAAACCGGTCAATCGCAACGCCGTCTTTTGATAGTACTAAAGCATCATCTCCATTAAACCAAGTTACGTTAGATGCGGTACCAATTTTGAACTCATCCGCAGCACCCGAGTTATGGAAAACCACACTCTCTCCCGGTGCTAAATTACCGGTAAGTGTAGCTTTGTTGCCCGGTTTATCTAAGCCTGCTCCGTTACTGTAGAGCGTTAGCACGTACTCAGAGGCATCTAAATCAATAGTGCTATTGCCCAAGTTAGATATTTCTACGGCTTTATTGTTACTACTGCCTTCGATGTATTCAGTAATAACAAGGTTAGCATGGGCAGCACTGGAAACGCTTGCTAACAGCACCGCCACACTGGTTGCTAATGCACTGATTTTCTTTTTCATAATCAATTCTTTTTACTTCGTTAGTGTCAAGCGCACTGCGGGTACAGTGCGCTTAGCCGGTAAATGAGTTAGTGGACGCTGCGACGACGCAACAAGGCCAAACCAAGTAGTGACAACAAGCTCAGTAAGCCGGTTGTTCCACCTGTGTAGTCTTTGTCTTCGCGTTTGATTTGAGCGACCAAGGAATCTCGGTTCGCTATCTGTACCTCAACAGTAACTTCAGAGCCTGGAACCACTTCGTCATTACGCAGCAATTGAAATGTCGCATAGTAATGAGCGGATGGAGCGCCGAATACTTCGAAGTTAACCAGCTCAACGCCATCACGACGCAATACCACGTCGGGCTCAACCAGCTGGCCAAGATCGAGTTGTTCATCGTCGTGTTTTTGAGTCAATTTAACCGTCGCTACATCCCCGGTTAAGGTTTCAACACCAGCAGGGATTTGATAAGGCACCTTAAGCAGCTTGTTAAGCTTGGTCAGATACATTGGACGATCAGCATCCGCTTCACCGGGTAAGTAGCTTAAGGTCAACAGAGCCGGATCATGATCTGAAGAGCGGAACAAGTCAGGACGGAAGAACTTATGCTCGACGCCATCTTGAGCGTCTTTATATTCTTGGTTGTAATCGTACAAGTTGGATTCGGCCGCGTTAATATGCCAATCCGCCGCATCAATTACTCGCCCTTCTAACGATGGAGAAATCAAGATATGGTCCAATGAACCCACTTCATCGTTATATGAGTAGCTCCAAGAGACTCTTCCTTGTTGGGCATACAATTTAGAAATAATGTCAATGTAACCATAACTGTGAGCAATCTGAACCGGAGAACCATCCATATTGAACTGAGGTTTATGACCAATGAAGGTGTGGCTTGCGGTCTCTAGGGTTTTGTTACGCGGATTATCGGTTAACACCAACATGGCGTCTTCTTGAGCGTAAGAGTTCAAGTCACCAAGGATGATCTTATCACCAACCACAGTTTCGAGTTCTTCAGCAAGTTGCACTGCACCTGCGACACGAAACTCCGCACATGAACCTTGGAAATCGAGGTCAGGTGCATCTTTGGTCCACACTGTAGCGTCTCCAAACTCAACACCTTGCCAATCTTCCCAACAGGTGGAACCTTTGGACTTGAAGTGGTTTACCGCAAGGGTCAAACGCTTACCGGTTTGGTTAACTAAGAAGGTAGTAACCAAGGCATCACGATGGTAATTTTGTCCGCTTTCTAAAATTTCATCACGACCGTCTTTAATGACTTCGTTGTTGTCGTTAACAATGGTTGGCGCTTTTTGTTGTGGCATAGTCACAACCCGAGTGCGCTCAATGCTTAACTTTGCAGGACGATAGATAATTCCGGTTGCAATCGCGTCTGAGCCTAGTGCGTCAAGCTCGTCTAGAATTTGGTTACCGTTGTGGTCAAACCCAACAAACACGTAACGGTTTTCCGTTGAGTTTGGTTTATCGTGGTTGTTTGCCCATTCGTCGTTGTAGAACACGTTTACTTCGTTCACGAGATCGGCAATGGCACTGGTTAATCCAAAACCGTTGTTTTCCATTTCCATCAACGCAACCGCATCGGAATCTAACGCGCGAATCGCTTCAACTAATTTGGCTTTTTGTTGAGTGAACTCAAGGTAAGTATCGGCACCACGGCTTTGTCCAAATTGGTTTTGGGCACCGCCAAACGGCGAGTTGAAGTAGTTAAACAAGTTGAAACTTGCGATGCGAACAGAGAAATGATCTGGTGCAACGGTTTCGTCAATCGTAGGTGTAGTGCTGCGAGGATCATTCTTAATAAAGTTATGGCTTTTTAGCGTGTTGGTTACGGTTAAGTGGTAGTCACCAAAACCGTAGCTAACAACACCTTCCATACCCACAACACTGTCGTTAATGCGAATGTGGTTTTGATGCGGATCCACACCAAAATCAGGGAAGTATGGAATGTCACCGTTACCGGCACGACTGGAGCTTTCAACAATCAGACGATAATCGTTGTTTTGCGCAGCCGCAGCTTTTGATTCCGGCGAGCCTGCAACATGCAATTGGTTTGGTTGCACATTCGGACGCTTATAAGCCAAAGTCATGTTGTTGCGGAAGCTGTCGTAGTTAAAGCTAAAGGTACGCGAAACGCGCATGTTTTGCTCGCCATCCAACAACGGATTCATGTCCTCAGGCAAGCGTACTAGCATGCCTTCGTAGCGTTCAAGCGTTGTCGCAAAAGAGCCATTATCGGACTCTAACACTTCGATTTCAGTGGCAACCGTTGGCGTGAAACCACTGTCGATGACATCCCAGCTTTCTGCGCTGAGCTGCGTTTGACCAAAGGACTCTTGTACTTCACTGCCAAGGCATAAGGTTTGCCCAACCAAGGTGCTGTTGGCTTTGCTACTCTCTACAAAGATACCGTCAGAAGTAAGCGGATTATTGTCAGAAACTAGATCTCTTAGGTAGAACCCTTTTTTAGGCAGGTTCACAAACGCACTGACCACACCTTGAACAGCGACCGTTTGACCTTTAAGAGGAGATTCGGAGCCCGGTCCTTGAATCTCGCCAATGGTTACTAAATCGGCACAAACAAACGGTACGTAAGGGTCTGCTAGATTCGGGGCACCAACATCAGATTTATCAAGCGGGCTTATAACTTGCCATTGCGAAGCATCGTAATTATTGCTTGGCTGAGGTGCGTTACCATCCACATCTTGTCGACGACGCAAGGTGGTGTCAGGCGCCCAAACGTTGCCGTTATCCGGATCGCCTACGCGGTCAATAACCGTATCGCCATCCTTAATAAAGAAGCCATCATTACCGCTTAGATAGAAATCGGAAAAGCTGGTATTTGGATCGCCTTCGCCAATCACATAAATACCGCCGTTAGCGGTAATAATGTTCTTGTACTCGTCGCTCGCATCTTTATGCAATACAACAACTGACTGACCCGGTTGTAAGGTATAACCGGATAGAATTGGATTACCGTTGGCGTTTAACATGAGATTGTCAAATCGACCATTAGCACGCATATACGCTGCCGTAGTATCGGTAAAGGTAAAGGCTTCAGTAGCACTGGTGTTGGTAATTTCAACAGAGCCAAGCTCCGCCCCAAAATCTTTTTGTACCATTTCTGTGATTAGCAGATCGTTAACACCCGCAAAAGCACTGGTACTCATTAAGCTGGCGACCGCCAGACAAAGTAAACTTTTTTTCATAGTAAACTCTTTCATTTTTTAGCTGGCAATCGAATTAGAAATAGATTCGAGCGTAGGCATAAACCGCCTCAGGAGCTTCTCCTGCACGGCCTTCAAGTGATAGAACGATTCCACGCTCAGGTCGGTAATCGAAGCCTAGGCTGGCCCAGCGACGCTCTTTACCAAACTCTCTAGGAAGTTGGGTGTAATCGTAGTTAGGCCCTTCAACGTCCCAACTTTCGTATTGCTCGTGATTGACTGAAGCAATGATGTCCCAAGCCGCATTGACTTCGTATTTGCTGGTTAGCGTTACACCAAAGTTTCTGAAGGTTTCGTAGCCAAGATAAACGTCGCCACTTTTACGAGTTGCTAAATCTTCATCTTCAATAAAGCCATTTAGCCCGAAAAATAGACTAGGCAGCACTTTAACTCGCATGCCTAGACCGGCCAGTTTCTGTTCGCCATATTTAGAAATGCCATCAGCGCCACCGCGGCCTTCTAGACCAATTACGGCTGAGAAATAGTCGCCCATCCACCCTAGGTAACCGTTGACTATGTCGCCTTGAAGTTGACCGTTTTTGTGCTTGCCTTCATAGGAATAAGAAACACCATATACGAGGTTTTCGAAGTGAGCTTCGTACTTGATGGTATTCTCTTGGTCACCGGCTTCACCCGTTTCCACCGATTTATTGAAGGTAAAGTCACCAAAGTGATCGTAACGATCGAAGGCTGTATCTGTTAAGCCAAAGTGAACCCATTGATGGTCATCGAAACGATAGCCGACGTACATTTTGTCGATAGCAAGTTCAAACTCACCATCGCCGCCGCGCCAGTTTCGACGTTGATAGTCTAATTCTAAGCGGTAGAGATATTGACTGCGCTCACCGGTAATGCCCATGGTCGCGAAACTATCATCAACATAACCTTTGGTGTCGTAAAACTCATCGTGGTTATAATCAGGGTTGGTTAAAAAATGCCCCCCTACACCCACTTCACCGTACAAGCGAACATAATCACCATTATCACTTTGTTTCAACGTGACAGCATCTGCTGCATCCGCGAAAAACAAAGAGCTCAAAGCGATCGCAATGGCCGTTCTTTTTAGCATCGCACTTATTTCCAGTCTGTAAGCGTCCGCCTGCCAGTTGCCTTTGCAGACGCAAAAATTTATTGAAAGATTTGGATTAAGATTTTGATGTTTGATCTAGAAATGAAATAGAAACGATAAGTAAGTGGATCGGTAACCGAAATTACACATATGCACCAAACTCTTCCCAAGCTATTTATTATTGAGCATCAAAAAATTAACGCGGCAATGCTAGAAAAGTGCTTAGATCATGGCAAGAACAAGAGTGCGCGCTTGTTCACAGTACCAAAACGAAGGGCAAATAACTCATTAAATACAATAAGTTAAAACTCAAACCATCAAGGGCTCAGGCAACTTTCAAATTATTGTCATACAAGCCGTTGAATAGGAGCTATCAAAAGCTGTCGGCTCGAACTTTCATAAAAATATGCGTGATTCGCATCAACATAACGACGTAAACCGTTAAATCAATCACAAGTAAACTTTTTATAAATTTGAAGTAGATCCACTATTCTTAGAAACTCTATTAACGCGTCAGGTGTTACTCAAGTGTAAAGAATATATATAAAATGTTGAGATATGGCGCGCAAAACAAGTGCGCAACAAAAAGCCAGTTGCTGAGTAAAAATATCAGCAACTGGCTTATTAAAAGCTCGTGTTTTTAGAACTTGCTAGCGACGGCGATTTAAGGCCAACGGCAGTAACAATAGCAATCCTAACCCAAAGCTACCGGCACCATCCGGTTGAGTCCAACCCGACTCCTTGGCATTAACATTCGTCACTTCAAGATTCACTTGTTTAACAACCTGCTCTGAACCATCAGAAATGGTTAGCTCAAACACCAGTGACTGGTTTAGGGCTACCTCAGGTGCAGTGACATTTAGCACAAGGCCGTTAGAATCATAATCCGCTGGATTGCCAGAGACCTGCTTCCAAAGGTAAGTGAGGTCTTCTGGGGCTTGAGCAATGCTGGCCGTAATGGTCGTGCTATCACCTTCGATTAGTTTGGTAATTCCATCGAAGCTTACATCCAAACTAAAGGGTACGTTTTCAAGGGTAACGTTGACCAATTTAGACGCGGTTAACGTGCCATCGGTTACCGTAAGTTTAAACTGCAACTGGCTGTCTTGAGCCACCTCTGGAGCGGTCACTTCTAGAACAGGTTTATCAGCGCTAAAGGTAACATCTGGGCCTGCGACTTGCTCCCAGTTAAAGGTAATATCGGAACCATCAACCGCCACAGTTGCTGATGCATCAATGGTTAGCGTGTCACCTTCAACAACTTTTTCAGGAGCGTTCACCACAAAATTCACGTCCAGCTGCGGTGTTGGCGCGTCACCGCATTGAGCCCCATAAACCTGTTGAACCCACTCAGGATGATCGATGTATGGGTTACGGTTACCTTGATACTTGTATACCGCATCGTTACGACGTTGGTCTGTTGCATCGACAGGATCTTGTTGATGCCACTTATACAAGGTACACAACTTACCAATATAAGGTTGGTTTGCTGATACTTCGTCTTTGGTAGTGATCCGATCAACCGCAACTAAGTCAGGCATGTTTTGGTCATTACCTTGGTAACGAGTATCCATGTACATGATCATACGAGCAATGTCGCCTTTCACTTCATCACGAGGCTCGAAGCAACGTTTTGAGGCATCTAAGTAGTTGCCAGGTGCCCCTTGAACTTCGGTACCGGTATCGCTGCACTCATCAAAGTCGTAGTTACTGCGAATGCCGTTTACTTTAACGTTGGCTGGACGCAAATGATGAGCATCTGTGTATCCGTTCATGGATTCGCGAGGGAAACCATGGCTCTTAGCCCAAGTATGCTCGCGGTTCCAATCCGTTGGGTTACCACCATTGCTGTATTTAGAGGTAGACGCACCGGTATATAGCTCGATTACATTGTTTGGATTGCTTGGATCTTCATCAGCATATGTGATGGCACTCCACACTTGCTTGTAGCTAAGCTTGTGATGCCCCTTAGCTATTACCGCCGAGATAGCATCTTTCATGGCTTCAGGGTTGTCAAAGCTACCACTATCAACAGCTGAGTAATAGACGTTGATATCGAAACTTGCAGGATCGGCAACCGCGGTCAAATTTTCACAGTTATTACAAGGTCCTTGGTTTGGATTCGGTACCACAGGCGTACCTCCGGTAGAACCGGTATCGCCACCAGTGCTAGAGCAAGCGCTTTCGCCTGAACAACCTAAGCCATCAGCAGTATCTTTGTCGAACACGATCCAGGTGTTATTGGCTCCAGGAAACTCTGCTGTTGCATCCGTTTCGCCGACTCTAACCGCATTTTGACGACGAAGGGTTTTACCTTTGGTGGTAAAGTCTGCATTGTTAGGATCTGTCCACGCCGTGCCTGGGTCTTCACCTAGCTTACCTAAGCGATCGATCACAACATCGTCTTTATATAAGACTAAAGCATCATTACCGTTGAACGTGGTAAGTTGAGATGCGCTACCAACCGCTTTAAAGTCGTCAGAGGCCTGGTTGTTGTAAAACACAATGGACTCACCGGCATTCAGCGTACCAGAAAGTGTTTCCGTTTGCTCAGGAGTGGTTTTACCATTGGTAAAGAGCACTAATTTATACGCTGCTGCGTCCAAATCCAAAGCGCTACCACCGACATTGGATAGCTCCACCGCTTTGTTGTAGGACGAGCCTACAACGTATTCAGATATGATCAGCGAACCAGGCTCTTTGGTACATGCGCCCTCACCTGGGCAACCCAAACCATCGCTGGTATCTTGATCGAATACAAGCCATTGATTGTCGGCTCCGGGAAACGCTGCACTGATATTCGCATCACCAGTTGTTACACTTGCTTTACGGCGTAAGGTTTTATTAACCGTCGAAAAGTTAGGATTGTTAGGATCTAACCATGCTTTATCAGGGCGCTCTCCCACTTTTCCAAAACGATCGATTGGCGTACCATCTTTCGATAGAACAATAGCATCATCACCACTAAAATACGTTACAGTCGAGGCAGTCCCTACCTTAAACTCGTCTTCAGCATCTCCATTGTGAAAAACGACACTTTTGCCCGCCGCTAATGAGCCCGTTAATGTTGCAGAATTGCCTGGCTCTGTCTTGCCATTGGAGTATAGCGTCAACACATATTTGGAAGAATCCAAATTAACGGCGTCTGTACCTAGATTAGATACCTCAACAGCTTTGTTTTGGCCACCACCTTCTACGTATTCCGTAATTACTAAGTCGGCTCTTGCCGCCGATGAAACCGTCACTAACAATAAAGTAGCGGCCGATGTTAGTGCACTAAATGTCTTATTCATAATCAAATCTTACTGATAAATTGATGAAAACACGCGACACCCGCCGCGTGCTGACTCGGTATTGCATTAACCGTATTTACGGCGACGAATACTTGAGAAACCAAACAGAGCTAACAAGCCGAACAGTCCAAAGCTGCCTCCGGTGTTATCTTTCTCTTCCCGGGTAATTTCCGCCACGAGTGAATCGCGATTAGCGATTTGAACGTCGACGGTTTTTTGTGATCCTGGAACCACTTTGCCATCTCGAGTTAATTGCATAGACACCGTGTAGTAAGCCGATGGTGCACCGAACACTTCAAAGTTCACTAACTGTGTATCAGCCGATTTAATCACAACGCTAGGCTCTACTAACTGGTCAAGATCCAACTGCAGGTCTTTGTCCATTTGAGAGAGCTTAACCGTTGCCACATCACCCGGTTGAACTTCAACACCGGCAGGAATTTGATAGGGAACCTCTGCCAATTTCTCTAACTTGGTTAGATACATTGGACGGTCTTTATCGGCTTCACCTGGAAGGTAGCTCAGTGTCATTAACGCTGGATCATGGTCCGACGAACGGAACTGATCGGGATGGTAGAACTTATGAGGCCCATCCTGAACTACGGGCTTGTACTCTTGGTTATAGTCGTACAAGTTCGACTCGGCAGCATTAATGTGCCAGTCCGCCGCATCAATAACTCGCCCTTCTAGTGATGGTGACACTAGAATATGATCCAACGAGCCTACTTCATCACTGTATGAGAAGCTCCAAGGAGTCTTACCTCTAGCAGCGTACAGCTTAGAAATAATGTTGATGTATCCGTAGCTGTGAGTAATTGGCACCGGTGAACCATCGCGATTAAACTGAGGTTTTTGGCCAATAAAAGTATGGCTAGCCGTCATCAAGGTTTTGTTACGCGGATTCTCAGTTAACACCAAGAGAGGATCTTCTTGAGCGTAGGAGTTCAAGTCACCTAAGATTACCTTATCGCCGTCAATCTTGTTTAGCTCTTCACCCAGACGCACGGCACCGGCGATACGGAACGCCGCACAAGCGCCTTGCAAGTCTTCATTCGGAGCGTCTTTTGTCCAAGTGGTAGCATCACCGAACTCAACCCCCTGCCAATCTTCCCAGCAGGTAGACCCTTTTGACTTAAAGTGGTTAACCGCAAGGGTTAAACGCTTACCGGTTTGGTTAACTAAGAAGGTAGTCACTAGCGCGTCACGGTGATAGTTTTGACCACTTTCAAGTAACTCATCACGATCATCTTTAATCACTTCATTGTTGTCGTTAACAATGGCTGGGGCTTTCTGTTGAGGCATAGCAATCACTCGAGCTCGCTCAATACTGAGCTTGCTCGGACGGTATATGATACCGGTCGCGATGGCGTCAGACCCCAAAGCATCGAGATCATCGAGAATTTGGTTGCCATTGTGGTCAAAACCAACAAATACATAGCGGTTTTCAGTGGAGAACGGCTTGTCGCGGTTATTGGCCCATTCATCGTTGTAATAAACGTTAACTTCGTTAACCAGATCAGCGATGGCACTGGTAATACCAAAACCGTTGTTTTCCATTTCCATTAAGGCAACCGCATCAGCATCTAGGCTACGGATGGCTTGTACGAGCTTGGTTTTCTGTTGGTTGAACTCAAGCTGAGTATCAGCACCACGGCTTTGTCCAAATTGGTTTTGAGCGCCGCCAAACGGAGAGGTGAAGAAATTATATAGGTTAAGGCTGGCTACCCGCACCGGAAAATGATCTTTCTCAACCGTCTCATCGATAGCGGGACTGTCGGTGCGAGGCTCATTTTTGATGAAGTTTTGGCTATTAAGTGTATTGGTTACCGTTAAGCTAAAGTCGCCGTGACCGTAATTAATAACCCCTTCCATACCCACAACACTGTCATCGATACGAATGTAGTTGTTGGCAGTATCCGTAATGAAATCGGGGTAGTATGGGATGTCACCATTACCGGCTTTGTTTGAACTTTCAATAATCAAACGATAGTCAGAGTTCTGTGCCGCAGCCGCTTTAGCTTCGGGCGAACCGGCAACGTTAAGCTGGTTTGGTTGGATGTTTGGACGCTTATAAGCCAAAGTTAAGTTGTTTCTAAAGCTGTCGTAATTAAAGCTGAAGCTGCGTGCTACGTGCATGTTTTGCTCACCGTCTTCTAACGGATTCATGTCTTGCGGCAAGTTGACTAACATGCCCTCGTAGCGCTCTAGAGTATTTTCAAAAGAAGTACCATCTGCATCAATAACTTCAATATCGGTAGGCGTTGTTGGCGTGAAGTTGCTATCTACAACGTCCCAATCATTAGTCATCAGCTGAGTTTGACCAAAGGATTCTTGAACTTTGCCACCTAGACATAACGTTTGACCGACAAGCTGACTGCTGGCTTTGTTACTTTCAACAAAAATACCATCTGAGGTCTGCACATCCCCATCAGAGACTACGTCACGTAAGTAAAAGCCTTTCTTAGGTAGATTAACGAACGCCGACACCACACCTTTAACCGCTACGTTTTGCCCTTTTAGTGGCGATTCTTTACCTACGCCCTGAATGTTACCTATCGTGGTTAGATCGGCACATACAAACGGTACAAACGCTTCTCCATAATTAGGTTTACCCACGGTTGATTTATCTACTGGGCTAATGCTTTGCCATTGAGTAGCATCGTAGCTTGGAGACGGTGCTGGCACGTTGCCATCGGCATCAAACCGACGACGCAATGTGGTGTCTGTTGCCCATACACTGCCGTCATTAACCGCCCCTACTCGGTCAATTACCGTATCACCATCTTTGATGAAGAACCCGTCATTGCCACTTAAGTAAAAATCAGAATGTGAGGTATTCGGATCGCCCTCACCAATAACAACAAGCCCGCCGTTATCAGTAACAAGCTTTTTATACGCTTCACTTGCACCACGATGCAGCACAACAAGCGATTGACCAGCGGCTAAGGTAACACCACTAAGAATTGGCTGACCGGCAGCATTTAGCATTAGGTTGTCATATTTACCATTACCACGAATATAAGCGGCCGTAGTATCGCTAAAAGTAAACGCCTCAGTGGCGCTAGTGTTGGTAATTTCGACCGAACCAACTTCGGGGGTACGGTCTTTTTGCACCATTTCGGTTATCAATAAATCATTAACGCCAGCGTATGCACTCGCGCTCATAAAACTGGCCATGGCCAGACAAAGTAAACTTTTTTTCATGGTTAGCTCGATATTCAGTTAACTTAAAACGCGATTAAAAATAAATGCGTGTGTATGCATAAGCGGCCTCAGGCGCTTCGCCAATCCGCCCTTCGAGCGACAATTCAATGCCTTTAGTCGGACGATAATTAACGCCTAAACTACCCCAGCGTCGGGCTTTACCGTATTCAGGCTCAAGCTTGGTGTAGTCATAATTTGGACTTTCGACGTCCCAGCTTTCATATTGCTCGTGGTTTATCGACGCTATGATGTCGGTGGATTTATTAAGTTCGTATTTACTGGTGAGGGTTACACCCATGTTGCGGAAGGTCTCGTAGTTGAGATAAACATCGCCACTTTTTCGAGTTGATAGATCTTCATCTTCGACAAAACCGTTTACGCCAAAAAATAGATGAGGCAAGGTTTTAACTCTCATCCCAAACCCTGCTAGGCGTTGCTTACCGTATTTAGATTCGCCGTCGGAACCGCCCCGGCCTTCAAGGCCGACTACCGCAGAAACATATTCGCTCATCCAGCCGACATAACCATTAACAATGTCGCCCTGAGCGTCGCCGTTTTTATGCTTACCTTCGTAGGAGTAGGACACCCCATAAACGAGATTATCGAAAGCTGCTTCGTATTTAAGGGTATTTTCTTGGTCACCCGCTTCTCGAGTTTTAACCGACTCATTGAAGGTGTAGTCACCAAAATGATCATAACGGTCGAATGCGGTATCGGTTAAGCCTGCTTGAACCCACTGATGGTCATCAAATCGATATCCGATGTAGACCTTATCAATGGCCAACTCAAACTCGCCATCGCCGCCACGCCAATTGCGTCGCTGATAATCTAATTCCAACCGATAGATAAACTTATCGCGCTCTCCGGTGACACCCATCGTGGCAAAACTGTCGTCTACATAACCTTTGGTATCGTATAGCTCGTTGTAGTTGTAATCTGGGTTAGTCGCGATATAACCACCAACACCAACTTCACCATACAAGCTTGCAAAATCACCGTTATCGCTTTGTTCTAAGGTTGCTGCATTCACCACGGTAGCACCGAACAAAGTACTTAAGGCGATCGCTATGGCCGTCTTTTTAAGCATCTCGTTTCTTTCCATTTAATGGGCTTTACCAAATTTGCGCGTCGGTAAAGAGTTAAAAGTAAATCTCGATTTTTATTAACGAGCAGCCATAAAAAAATCCAAAATAATAAATCGTCCGAGCTCTAATTAGCCTTGGCTAAGAACTGGAAGAGTTATTATTTTGGATTTTAATAAAAGGTCTAACTCGTTAATGCCGACATGCTATGTAACGCCTTCAATGAACACAAGCCCCATAACAAGAGATGAAATCACACAAATCTAGAGGAGAGCATAAAACCCATTAATATCAACAAGTTAAAATCATTAAATATCAGCTGAATTCCATTGCATAATAATTTACACACTACCAAATTTTATAATCACACAAACTCATTATAAAAAGACACCTTTTTAGAGGGCGTTGTTAGAATGGAAGTTGAACGCTGGCTAATTAAACCTATCAACGTATTTGCCATACTGAAAATAACACCACTGCCCGACCCGACGCAGCGGTGCCAATGGGAATCGAGGCAGTTCACTTTGGTATAGGGGTATGTTTGGAATTGTCCCTCCAGATACCTGGTCGGCAAGTCGTTTGCCCACTTGAGCGGAAAACGCCAAGCCACTGCCACAGTAGCCCATGCCGTAATGTATTGATTGGTTGCTGTCATGGCCTATGTGTGGAATATCATCTAAGGTCATACAAATCCAACCCGACCAAGCATAATCAATGGTAAGTTCACCGATATTTGGAAAGCTACTCTTAAGCACTTTCAGCAACCGCAACGCATAGTACGGATTGCTCGCTTGTTTGCCACTAATGGCTCCTCTGCCGCCAAACAGAACGCGGTTGTCAGGTAGCTTACGGTAATAATACTTTAGTGCTCGGGTATCCATAACCACATTATCTGTTAACCAATTCGCTTGTTGCAGTTGTTCGGGGTTAAGTGGATTAGTGACTATGATCTGCGACAACACAGGTAAGGTTCTGGATGTTATTACCGGACTAAAGTTTTTAGGGGTGTACCCGTTAGTTGCAATCACCACTTTTTTAGCCGTAACAATGCCTTTTGGGGTTAACAATCGTTGCTTACCCCCATGCTTATCCAACCAACTTAAGACGGGAGTCGATTGATATAATTTCACTCCTAGATTCATGGCTAACTCTTTATAACCTAACGCTAACTTCAAGGGGTTTAAGCCAAACCCATCCTGATAGCGAATTGCGCCATAGGCATTGTGATCCGCCATATAATCTCGATGTAACTGCTCGCGTGTAAGAACGTCTATAGGTGTACCTGAGTGGCTTTGCTGCACATTGGCCAGTTGCTGTAGCTGCTTAAATTGGCGAGTCGAGTGCGCTATCTTGATGTAACCTTTGCTTTGCACATCGCAATCAATTCCTTGGGCAATGAACTCTTCTACCAACGCTACGCCCTGACGCATTTCCTGGTAGATGGTAGCTGCGACCTCCTCGCCCCATTGATTTGCCATAGAAGCAATAGAGCGCCGCCCTGATGAGTGCAACACAAAGCCAGCATTGCGACCACTGCAGCCCCAACCGATTTGGTTTGCTTCTAAAAGAGTCGCTTTGATGCCATAGTTTCGAGCGAGGTGTATGGCGCACGATAAGCCGGTGTAACCGCCTCCAATAATGACCACGTCAGTATCAAGATCCCTATCTAGAGTCGGTACTTGTTGTGCTTGATTGCTATCAGCAATGGTGCTCGCCCAATAGCTGTTGGGGTAACGCTCCCCTTCTCCCGGGTGACTATCAAGTAGCGGGTCGTACATGAGCTTTCCTTAATCTGATTAACGTGGGCTGATATACAGCCAATCACCGCACTCTACATTCAGCATCTGTGCATGCTCGTCACTCAGCAGAATGTAATCGCCATTAATGATTGAGGGAACAATGGCAGCCCTAAATTGCGCTAGGCGTTCGTTACAGCAGAGATGGGCTTCTTTGTATTCGCTCGCCGAAAAGGGCTCAATACTGACTCGCAATCGCTGTGCTTGTTTGACCGTCGCTAAATTGGCAAGCTCGCACACCATTGCTGGGCCTGCGTCATTAATTCCGATGCAGCCACTTTCTCGAAAGCCTTCGTTTCGCAATAACGGTATCGCGGCCTCCGTATTAGGGTGAACACGATTGATGAGTCGCCTAGCGCTATCGGGCAAACGACTAAGTTCAATCGGTTCGCTTGGCAATTGTGCAGCAAAACTCATGTCCCCCAGACCAATGTTATGATCCACTTCCTTAAACGTCATTGGACAATAGTTCTGTTGATACCACGCCCAAAAATCGGAGTGGTCGTTATCATCACTATCGCCCCGCATTTCAGCGATGACTTGCTTTGAAAACCGCTCAGGGTGGGCCAACATAAATAGAAATCGAAACCGCGACAATAGTCGAGATAATCCGCTCCCTCTGTATTTAGGATCCAGAAATAACGAACAAATTTCACTGCTGCCCTCCAAATCATTACACACCTGAATGGTTTGCCAAGACTCTCCATTGCGCTGATGCTCAGCAATTTTGTGGCTGTATAAGCGATGACTAAAGCCAACCGACGCTTCGATGGCACTGGTCCCAATAATGGTATTGGTGAGCGTGTCCTCTAACACAAACAAGTATCGTTGCCAGCTAGGGGCATTAGCGGCCTGAGTTAAGGACTGGTGAGACAATAGAATTCGTTGCTGTAAAAATTCTTTGTCGTTGGGAAGCGAGCTAAAGCCCGCGCCAGAAGTTCTTGCGATTTCAGTTAGTGAGTTCAGATCCGACAGCTCGATTGGGCGAATTATCTTCATGCTTTTCTTGTTTATGAATTTCCTCACTATTCTTGCAAATTATGGCATGGATCTCGATAGCACCAGCACAAAATGTAAACAACTAATTAACCACTTGTGAATGGTTATGCTTGACTCGGATTAAAATTTGTTCAATAACTAGTATTAGTGCTGTAAAAAGCCTCGTCAGTTGTTTCGGCGAGACTGTGTAAAATCAACGAAACAAAGGATAATAAAAAATGGTATTGAATCATCTGTTGGGTTTGTACACTCATCCTCGAGAAGAGTGGGAGACTATCGGTCAAAACCATGAAGCATTGCGTAGTAGCTTGTCTCATATTCTATTAATCGCGCTAATCCCTTCCGTTTGTGGCTTTATCGCAAGCACTCAAATCGGATGGAACATTGGTGCTGGCGATCCAATAAAACTGACTTCTCAAAGTGCCAGCATGATCTCAGTGGCCATGTATATTGGAATGGTGGCAGGCGTGTTCGCCCTTGCCTATCTTGTACATTGGATGGCTAAAACCTTTGGCGCTCAACCCACTAAAACCCAAGCCATCGAGCTTGCCGCGTACACCTCAACCCCATTGTTTATGGTTGGGTTATCCGCGTTGTTCCCTCAGTTGTGGTTTATGATGCTGGTAGGGCTGGCGGGAGTGGCCTATTCGGTTTACCTACTCTACTCCGGTGTCCCCATCATTATGAAGATCCCAGAAGAGCGTGGTTTTATATACGCAAGTTCCGTAGTCACCTGCGGTTTGGTGTTATTGGTGTCGTTAATGGCTGGTAGTGTCATTCTTTGGAGCCTGGGTCTCGGTCCAGTATTCACTCATTAATAAGTCTTTGAATTAAAAAAGGACCACGACTGTGGTCCTTTTTTATTGCGCTTACGAGCAGTTTTGTTTATGGATGCCCGACATTATGCAACTCAAGGTTAGTTCCTGCCTCTAGGTCTCTTTTCGCTTTGGCGTCATCGTTTCGAAGTGAAGTTAAATGGTCGAGATAGCTTTGATTTACATCGTTGGTCACATAGTTTCCATCAAATACCGAGGTTTCAAAGGTTTTTATTTCAGTATTCAATTCAGAAACTGCCGCGACTAAATCAGGCAAATCTTGGAAAATCATGCCATCGGCACCAATAATTTCACTAATTTCACTAACATCACGCCCGTGAGCAATCAGCTCATTAGAGGTGGGCATGTCTATGCCGTACACATTTGGAAAACGAATTTCTGGAGCGGCCGATGCAAAATAAACTTTTTTCGCACCCGCTTCTCTCGCCATTTCAATAATTTGCTCAGAGGTGGTACCACGAACAATTGAATCATCAACCAGCAACACGTTCTTGCCTTTAAATTCCGCATCAATGGCATTGAGTTTGCGTCTTACCGATTTCTTGCGCTGCTGCTGCCCTGGCATAATAAAGGTACGACCAATGTAGCGATTCTTTACAAAACCTTGGCGGTACGGCAATCCTAATCGGTTGGCAATTTCCAACGCGATGTCACAAGAAGTCTCAGGTATTGGGATTACCACATCAATGTCGTGGTCTTCCCATTCTCGATTAATTTTTTCACCGAGTTTAACACCCATATTAACGCGGCTTGCATAGACAGATACTTTATTCATAAACGAATCAGGACGAGCAAAGTAAACGTATTCAAAAATACAAGGTGAATAGCTTGGATTTTCAGCGCATTGTTGAGTAAACAGTTGTCTATCGTTGGATATAAACACCGCTTCACCCGGAGCGACATCTCGCACAAATTTAAATCCAACCGCATTAAGTGCAACGCTCTCTGAAGCGACCATGTACTCTAACGAGCCATCTTCAGATTCTCTCTGTCCAAGTACTAGCGGTCTTATTCCATAAGGGTCGCGAAATGCAACTAACCCTTGGTTAATAATCATCACCGCTACCGCGTAGGCGCCTCGAGCGAGCTTATGTACCGCTGAAACCGACTCAAATACATCTTCGGGCGCTAATTTGAAACTGTCTTTTTGTTGAAGTTCATGAGCCAGAATGTTTAACAAGACTTCTGAATCGCTGGTGGTGTTGATATGACGACGCTGTTGCAATGCCAGTTCTCGTAACTCTTCAGTATTAGTGAGGTTACCATTGTGAGCAATGGTCATTCCAAACGGAGAGTTCACGTAAAATGGTTGCGCCTCGGAGGCGCTTGAACTACCGGCCGTAGGATAACGAACATGTCCAATACCCGAGCTGCCTTGTAAGCGCTGCATATGCTTAGGTTCGAATACGTCTTTAACTAAACCGTTAGCTTTGCGCAGACGAAATGCACCATTATCTATGGTCACGATACCTGCTGCATCCTGACCGCGATGCTGCAATACGGTCAACGCATCATAAATAGTTTGATTGACCGAGTGATTTCCAACGATTCCAACAATACCACACATGGGTAAATTTCCTCTGAGTAAAACGAGCTAATCCGTTTACAGCGGATTAGCATTTTCAATAAAACTGGAGTTTGCTTCCATAAAATCAAAGAACCAAGTGATGATGACTTTGAACTCTTTGATGAGCAATGAATCCTGCCACCAATCGGTTTGATTAGCGCCAGTGAATGTATCTAGAAAGAATAGGATTGCGGCAACGACTAATGCCCCGCGTAACGCGCCAAAACAGACCCCTAATACTCGATCGGTGCCAGACAAACCGGTGCTTTTTACCAGCTGTCCTATGATGTAATTCACTATGGCGCCAACGATTAACGTGGCAATAAATAGGATTGCGATGGCGACGCCATTTCGAAGCATAGGATCAGATACTTGATCGATATGAACAGACAGGTCTTGATAAAAGCGGCTTGCAACGATAAATGCACAGAACCAGACGATAAGTGACATGGCTTCTTTGGCAAAACCGCGCACTAAACTTATAACAGTGGATAATGCCACAATCGTGATGATGGCATAATCAATCCATAACATGGAGGAAGACCTCGAAACTTAAGTTTACGGCGGCGATTCTAGCAAGATTTCTCACGAAACTCATTAAGCTTTTTAAGTCGATCACAAAAAAGCTTGCGGTTACTGATTTGCTAGCGGGTCATAACGAACAATAAGACCGTCTGTTTTAGCCACTTGTTTGATTATTTTTTGTTGTTTTTCTAAAGATTTACGCGATATATCGGGCCCAACAACGACTCTTGTTAGACGTCCATCAACGACCTTCTCCGGAACAGTAAAAGCTTTTACACCTGCTGCACGAAGGTTAGCAACCAGTGCATTTACGTTATCAGCTTTGGAAAAACTACCCACCTGAACAACATACGAGGTACCCGCTTGTGTCGTCGTTTGTTGAGCATTCTCTTGTTTAATTTCTTGTTTTGACGTTTTCAAATCAGCCGCTTGCTGTGACGAATCTTGTGGTTGTTCATTTGACTCTAGAGTTGCAGGCTCACTTGGTAACTCAATGGGTTCAAACGCTTCATTTGGAACGTCGACGTGTTGGTAATCAGGCCGCAATGGAATCGAGGCAAAATTGTCCTCTTGAACCTGCTTCTTACCATCCAGCATATCGGGTAGGAATATGATCCCAAGCGAAACCACTACAATGGTTCCAACTAAGCGGTTATGAAAAGCACTGGCCAACAGACGTCTCCTATATAACGTTCTTTTTAAAATCAGCTACAGTGTAAAATGAGCCAAACACAATTACCATATCTTGTTTGCTTAATTGAGGATAAAGCGCTCGCCAAGCTTCTTTGGTATTAGCGTAACACGATGAAATGGCCTTATCATCTAACTGCTCAGCCAACTCAACAGCGCTTGCGGCTCTGGGCCCAGATAAGTCGCACAACAACCAATGGTCGAAACAGCCATCCAATTGGGCAAGGGTTGCGGCCACATCTTTGTCCTTGAGCATACCAACAATCGCATATCGTTTACCGCGGCCGCTATAACGCTTGAGTTGTTTTGCTAAATATTCTGCTGCATGGGGGTTATGCGCCACATCCGCTATGACCGTGGGAGCGCTCATCAATTGTTCCATTCGCCCTGGAAGCGATGCTAACGCCAACCCTTTATTTAAGGTTTGTATATCAAGGTTTGGCATCAACCACTTCAATGCGGCTAATGCAGTGGCTGCATTAGCGAGTACGAGATTAGGCTTTACTAGCCCCTCAAGCTTTATCGACTTTAATGAAAACTGCCAACTAGCGTCTTGTTCGTCATATTCAAAGTCCTTGCCCACAAAATATGCGTCAGCGCCAGTTTCTTTTATTGCATCAGTCAGGCCGGTCGGTACGTCAGGCTCTCCTACGAAAGCGGGGCGCCCTTTACGCGTGATACCCGCCTTTTCACGACCAATGCTGCTGCGAGTATTTCCTAAGTATTCGACGTGATCCAGTGCAATAGAAGTGACGATGGCAACATCGGCATCAACAATATTAGTGGCGTCTAGACGTCCACCAAGGCCTACTTCTAAAATGATGTAGTTGGGTTGTTCTTGAGCGAAAAGATAAAGTGCACCAAGCGCTGAAAACTCGAAGAACGTGAGTGATGTTTTACCTCGTGCCTGCTCGATAGCATTAAACGCCTCGCAATGGCGTCCATCTTCAAGTTGGCTTTTATTGAATCGGACTCGCTCTCGATAGTGCTCGAAATGAGGTGAGCTAAATACGCCAACGGTATAACCGCTTTGGAGCAATACACTTTCTAAAATCGCACAACAACTGCCCTTGCCATTGGTGCCTGCTACCGTAATCACTTTTGAGCTTGGAAATTTGTCCAGCTGCATCCGTTGAGCAACGTCTTTGACCCGCGTTAATCCTAAGTCGATATCCTTCGGGTGCACTGCCATTAAATAATCAAGCCAGTCGTTTATCGACTGGCTTGTATATCGGGTCACTGAATTCATTAAACTCTCAGGCTACGAAAGGTCAGCTTTTGGGCTTTCAGTAGTGGGAAGATTTTGATACTTAGCTAAAATTCTAGCTAACTTATCGCGCATATGACGGCGATCAACGATCATATCAATGGCTCCCTTCTCCAACAAAAACTCACTCCGTTGAAACCCTTCCGGTAACTTTTCACGAACCGTTTGTTCGATGACTCGAGGTCCTGCGAAACCAATCAGTGCCTTTGGCTCAGCGACATTAATGTCACCTAACATAGCCAATGATGCTGAAACACCACCCATAGTTGGATCGGTCAGAACCGAAATATAGGGAATTCCTCGCTCACTCATTTTAGCCAAAGCTGCTGAGGTTTTTGCCATTTGCATGAGTGAAAACAACGCTTCTTGCATGCGCGCGCCACCACTTGCAGAAAAACACACTAACGGAATGTTTTTCTCGAGGGATGTCTCGCAGGCTTTGATGAAACGAGCACCAACAACAGATGCCATAGAGCCACCCATAAACGCAAACTCAAAAGAGACAGCGACCACAGGCATGCCTTTAAGCTTACCTTCAAAGGCCACCAAAGCATCCTTTTCACCACTGTTTTTCTGGGCACCGGAGATGCGGTCTTTATAGCGCTTAGAGTCTTTAAATTTTAACTTATCTTGCGGTTCTAAATCGCCACCGAGTTCGCGAGTACTGTCAGTGTCTAAAAACGCCAACAATCGCGCTCTTGCGCCAATGCGCATGTGGTGATCACATTTAGGGCAAACTTCTAAATTCTTTTCTAACTCAGCTCTATAGATGACTTGATCACAAGAGCTACATTTGCTCCATACGCCTTCTGGAACACTGTGGCGTCGCTCTGACACGCTTTTGCTTTTGGGAAGGATTTTCTCTAACCAACTCATGCTCTATATTCCTAAAACTATCTGTTCATCGCCACTATTAATTTTCGTTAGTCGGCGATTATCTAATTATCTGAAAAGTTGCCACATTAAACCACATTAGCCAATCACATAGACACAAAAAACTGGTCTTATGTTTTGAATAAACGCAAAAACAACTGAAATTAGAGCGGATCACTCAAAAATAATGGCCCTGCTGGATTGCTACCCAGTTGATACGATTGCGGATAGGTAACATCAACCAAATACAGCCCATTAGCTTTGGCTGTGGCCGCTGCTTGGGTTCTGTCTTTAAGTTCCAGTAATTGCGCTATCCAATTTTGTGGTTTATCACCCTGACCTATGAGTAGCAAGGAGCCAACAATATTGCGAACCATATGATGCAAAAACGCATTGGCTTCAATTTCCACGACGAGGTAATCTCCGAACCGTTTAACCTGCACTCGATGAACATTTCTAAACGGCGTTTTTGATTGGCATTGCACAGCGCGAAAACTACTGAAATCTTGCTCTCCGAGTAACGCTTGCGCAGCCTGATGCATGGCTTTCTCATCCAATGGTTGGTGATGATGAGTAACCCCATTTTTTAAGATGGCTGGGCGCAGTTTATGATTTAAAATAACGTAACGATAACGCCGGGCCGTGGCGCTAAACCTTGCATGAAAGTCTTGGTCTACCTCAATACACCAGCGCACCGCAATATCGTCTGGTAGATGCGCATTTACGCCCATACTCCAAGCTTTCAACGGTCTATTGGCGTGAGTATCAAAATGCACCACCTGACCGGTCGCGTGCACGCCTGAATCGGTGCGTCCAGCACAAATCACTTCAATGTCGTGATTAGCGATGGTAGAAAGCGCCAATTCGAGTCGTTGCTGTACTGAATCGACTTCTCGCTGACGCTGCCAACCAAAGTAATTGGCGCCATTATATTCTATGCCTAATGCGATGCGCATTGTCTAACCTCTCACTCATTTAGGCCGGCATTATAGCTTGTTTTACATAAAAAAAACGATGGCTCGATGCCATCGTTTTTAAAAAGCTCTGTATTTCTACGCTAGGCTACGTAAAAGTCGAGTCGCTTCCATTTTTTGCTCGTCGTTGCCGTCAAGCGTTACGTCTTTAAGAAGCGCCTTAGCACTATCGGTATCTTGAATCTCAATATACGCTCTGGCCAAATCCAACTTAGCGTTGACCGAGTTCTCAGCGTCATCCACATCCACATCTTTAGAGGCATTAACAACTTCTTCAACTTCCGTTAAGTCCACATTTGGATCTTGATACGGATCCGCGTCTACGGTTGAGTCGGCGGCTTCCAACATCAATTCATCGATTTCTATGAAAGGTTGCGCCGTTTCAGTTTCCTGTTCGCTTTTAACGTCCGTGTCTTCTAGAGACAAATCTGACAGATCGAACTCCAAAGCATTGCTATCGGTTTGTGGGGCCTGTGTAGACTGAGGCCGCTCTGCATCTGTCGAGTCAACGCCAGCCAACAGGGATTCGTCCAGTGACCATTCTAACCCGGTGTCGTTAGCGGACTCATCAACCTTATCAAGGTCTTCATCGGAATCTAGTTCATTATCCAATTCGCTGTCTAAATCGATACTTTCAAAGTCGGCAAGGGCTTTATCTATGTCGTCGGATAACTCCGAAGCGTCCTCAGTCTCAATGACGCTCGCCTCAGTTTTAAGATCGTTGTCAGCGTTTTGCTCATCATGATTATCAATCGCTTCTGCCCACAATGAATCCATGGCCTCTTTCTCTGCACTGTCGATGTCAGCAACCGCTTCTGATGTGGTTTCGTCATTAAGCTCATCCGCCAACACGGCAATAGGGGCCTCTGCAGAAGACGCTTGCGCCAGCTCTGCCTCACTGGCGTCGTTGCTTACCGCGGCACTAGCAACTACCGAGGACTCTGGCTCAAAATGGGGTTGCTGCGGTTGCTCTGTTTGCGCTTGCTCTGATTGCTGATGTTCCGCTTCGTGCAGCATTTGTGGAGCGAGTGCTTCCTGTTGATTCGATTGGTACCAGCGATACCCGAGTAAGGCAACAATTG
Source organism: Paraferrimonas haliotis (assembly GCF_002282895.1). Classification (GTDB taxonomy): domain Bacteria; phylum Pseudomonadota; class Gammaproteobacteria; order Enterobacterales; family Shewanellaceae; genus Paraferrimonas; species Paraferrimonas haliotis. The sequence continues at coordinate 206,654 of NZ_NRRB01000005.1, read as the reverse complement.
CTACTGGCAAAATGGCCACAAGCAAAATAAGCCACCAAAGTGTCAGCAGCGCATCCAAAAAACCAACGTCAGAAGACGAGCCAATACGGTTTAAATCCGCCTTAAGTTGGGCGTTCACAGTTTGACTTTGCTGTAACTCTGAGCGCAAGCCTGCGGCTGTTTCTCGGCTTACTTCAAGTTCCGCTTCCATTGCGCCCAGTTGACCTCTTAAGGACGAAACTTCTTGGGTCAAACTGCGGTTTATTTGTTGAGTGTTCTCCAGTTCCTCGGAGTTACGAACCATATCTTCGCTTTCTTGGACGATTTGATCGAGGGCCTCTTCAACCTCTGCTGACGGCATCACTTCTTGCTCCGCCAACGTCTCAGAAATGTCAGTGTCGATGGACTCATCGATTGGATTTAGCGTACTCGTTGATATTTCAGATAACTGTTCATCTAATTGTTGTTGCTGAGCGTTTACCGCTTCGTTGTCATCTGCCACTGGCGCTTCAGGAACAACCGCATCCATATCGGCCGCCGTTGGCTCTATGTCCTGGATAGGTTGTGGTTTATTCCAATTTTTATCATCACGCTCAGCTCGGGCCTTAGCTTCTTCTGCAGGATACGCTGCAATGTCAGCAACCCTAGGTACCAGCATAATTACACCCTTCTCAAGGCTATTTAAATTACGGCTAGTAAATGCATGAGGATTGGCATCGAACAAGGCAACCATCACTTGGTATATGCTAACACCAGACTCAGGCTGAACCTTATTGGCTATGCCCCATAAGGTGTCTCTGGGCGTGGTTGGCCCGTATTGTTCTGCGGTTTGAAGTGAAGAAGTAGATGTTTCTACTGGTGCTTGAGCGAATGAGGTCGATGCGACGCTTGAACAAGCAAGCAAGACCAGCAAGCCAATTTGGCGAAATCCTTTAAGTTTCATATCCATTTTCTTTTATTATTTGACTCATTCCACTATAAACCAGAACTATGGCTTGTCCTAGCCCCCGAGCGAAATTCCAGTTAAAAAAGCCCGCTTTTAAGCAGGCCTTTTTGTTATTTCGGTTTAATAATAATCTCGAATCAACAACTCTGCGATTTGTACGCTGTTAAGTGCTGCGCCTTTGCGAATATTATCCGATACCACCCAGAGGTTTATACCGTGTTCATGAGAAATGTCTTTGCGAACACGGCCAACATAGACCGGGTCTGTACCCGAAGCATCACCCACCTGAGTTGGGTAGTGATCATCCTGCTCGAATAACACGATACCCTCTCCTTGGCGAAGCGCTTCCTTAACGTCGTGCGCTTCACACGGTTGTATGGTTTCTAAATGAACTGCTTCAGCATGACCATAGAAAACGGGCACTCGAACGGCTGTTGGATTTACTTCAAGGGATTGGTCCGCAAAAATTTTCTGCGTTTCCCAAACCATTTTCATTTCTTCTTTGGTATAGCCATTGTCTTGAAAGGTATCAATGTGTGGCAATACGTTAAACGCTATTTGTTTGGGGTAGACCTTGGCTTCTGCGGGTTTTCCTTGCAACATCTGTGCAGTTTGATGCGCGAGCTCTTCAATAGCACTTTTGCCTGAGCCCGAAACCGATTGATATGTGCACACGTTAATTCGGCTGATGCCAAAGTTGTCGTAAATGGGCTTTAGTGCCACCAACATCTGAATGGTCGAACAATTTGGATTGGCGATGATGTTTCGATTTCTAAAGTCGGCAATCGCATGAGGGTTAACTTCTGGCACCACTAGAGGTATGTCTGGGTCGTAGCGAAAATGAGAGGTGTTGTCGATAACGACGCATCCATGATCCGCCGCAATCGGTGCCCATTTCGCAGAAACATCTCCCCCCGCACTGAAAAAAGCAATTTGCACCTGACTCCAATCAAAGTGCTCTACATCTAATATTTCTACTGTGTCATCGCCAAATTCTAACGTATCACCAGCACTTCTTGAGCTTGCCAATGGGAACAATTTTGCAACGGGAAAATCTCTTTCTGCGAGAATTTCTATCATTGTTTGCCCAACGGCTCCGGAGGCGCCAAGCACTGCAACATTAAAGGATTGAGACATATCGAAGGATTATCCTATAGTAAAGCCAAATTGTTTCAGCCAATTTACATCAAACTGACGGTCTAACACTAGAGTTAGTGCCGAGAATTCACGACGAAGTTGATGATTTTTTCTCAATCCATCAAATCCTTCAGCGGTTAGGCCCTCTTTCCTAAACAACTCATCATCCAAATTTAGGTCATAGACTAGGGATGCGAGCGCATTTAGTTGCTCTTCAGTGAGCCGAGACTCGATGGTTTGAGATGGCGGATTTGGCAGTTGTATCAAAGCCTTGTAATCAATCGCTTCTGGCCAATTCATCAGCGGCGCGAGCCATTGATAGAGCATCCAAGTCCCACGAGCTTTGCCTTCCATGCTATAACCAGCAATGTGCGGCGTAGCAACATCCACCCATTCAACTAGGTTTTTATGTACCTGAGGTTCGCCCTCCCAAACATCCAAAACCAAACGGCTGTTAGGGTGACTTTTGCGCCATTCCAGCAAAGCCTTATTATCTATAACGCCACCGCGGCAAGCGTTAACCAACCACACATCGGGTTTCATTGCGGACAACACACGTTCATTGACCATGTGATGAGTTGGAAAAGGTCCGGCATGGGTTAAAGGCACATGGAAGGAAAGCACATCGCAATTTTCAAGCATCCATTCGAAACTGGCATTAATTCGTTTATCCCCTTTCGCCTCCAGCAGCGGATCGTAAAAATAGCAGTGCATCCCTAACGCAGACAAGCATTGGAATGTGGCACTACCGGTATTACCGGCCCCAATTATTCCTACTCGCTTGTTTTTTAGGTAAACGTTTTCCTGCGAAGCAATTTTTAATAACGCCGTAGCAACATATTGCCCTACCCCTGTTGCATTGCATCCTGGCGCATTGCTGTAGTTTATGCCGCGAGTACGTAGTAGGGCTTCATCGATATGGTCAAGACCTATGGTCGCACTACCGACGAACTTCAAGCGATTGGCGTGGTGCAATAATTCAGCATTTACTTTGGTTACACTGCGTACGAGTAAAATATCAACATCGACCAGATCGTTACTTTGGATAGTTCGCCCAGGTAGTCGGCGAATGTTGGCATGTTGCCCAAACAGTTCATCGACGTAGGGCATATTCTCATCAGCTACAATTTGCATCATTAACTATTCTCTGCCGTAAAAAAAAGGAAGAGCCTCTGCTCTTCCTTCTATTGTTTCACAAATTAGCGACTAGTCGAGTTTTTGCATCACTAAAGTTGCATTAGTGCCACCGAAGCCGAAGCTATTGCTCATGACGGTTTTCAGCTCAACGTCTTTTCGCTCAGTGATAATCGGCATTCCTTCAGCATCAGCATCAGCATCTAGGTTATCCACGTTAATACTCGGTGCCACAAAGTTATTTTCCAGCATAATTAGGCTGTATATTGCTTCATGTACGCCGGCCGCGCCTAAGGCATGCCCGGTCATGGCCTTAGTGGCGCTAATGTCGGGCATGTTATCAGCAAACACTTCTTTAAGAGCTTGCAGCTCACGCATATCTCCAACCGGAGTTGATGTGCCATGCGTATTGATATAATCAATCTTACCATCGACGCTATCCATGGCCATACGCATGCAGCGTACTGCACCTTCTCCTGATGGTGCTACCATATCGTAGCCATCGGAGGTTGCACCGTATCCGACTACTTCGGCGTAGATTTTAGCGCCTCGAGCAACAGCATGATCATAGTCTTCAAGAACCAAGATTCCGCCACCGCCGGAGATGACAAAACCATCGCGATCCGCATCGTAGGTACGGGAAGCTTGGGTTGGGTTATCGTTGTATTTCGTTGACAGTGCGCCCATTGCATCGAAGCCCATGGTCAAGGTCCAATGGATTTCTTCTGAGCCACCGGCAAACACAATGTCCTGTTTACCCAATTGAATGAGCTCAGCAGCATGGCCGATGCAATGAGCACTGGTAGCACAAGCTGAGCTAATAGAATAGTTAACGCCTTTAATTTTGAATGGTGTCGCTAAACACGCACTTGAGGTCGATGACATGATCTTAGGCACCACGTATGGCCCAACTCGCTTAACCCCTTTTTCGCGCAACGTATCTGCTGCCTGAACTTGGTTAAGCGATGATGCGCCACCAGAGCCCGCGACCAAACCAACACGATGGTGAGAATACTGTTCTTCAGTTAAGCCTGCATCTTCTATAGCTTGCGCCATAGCAACGTACGCAAATGCGCCAGCATCGCCCATAAACCTAAGCGCTTTGCGATCAATAAGCGCTTTTTGATCGATTTCTACGTTACCCCATACATGGCTACGCAAGTTCATATCGGCAAATTGCTGCGAGAATGAGATACCGCTTTTACCAGCTTTTAGAGATTCCGTTACTTCTTGTTTATTGTTACCAATACTGGATACGATACCCAGACCGGTTATCACAACTCGTTTCATTTCGAATTCATTCCGATTTATACTAAAAAAATGCTGCGCCAATAGTATCTGTTTTCCAGAGACAAAGTGGTCAGCTTTCAATATACAAGAACCATCGCTTCTGTACAGCAACTCATTTTGAATACAAACACACATCAACACAATAGACTAGAGCGTGACTTTGAACATGACGATTAAGGCAACTAGCATTCTTTTTAGGGACGGCCATACCCCCGTTTCCACTCAGTTTGATGATGTCTATTATTCTAGCGACAATGGGCTTGCGGAATCTCGCTATGTGTTTCTCGACCCAATAAATCTGGAAAGCCGCCTTGCAGAGCACAGTCGTCCGTTTTATGTGATTGCCGAAACCGGATTTGGAACCGGTCTGAACTTCTTAGCCACTTGGCAAGCCTTTGAGGAAAGTGGCGATAATGCATGTCAGCGGTTGTATTTTGTTAGCTTTGAAAAGTACCCCTTGCCAAAGCAGCTTATCGCCAAAGCCCACAGCGCCTTTGCTGAATTAGCCCCCTATAGTCAACAATTTTTGCAACAATACCCTGTTCTAACGCCCGGTGTGCACAGGCTCATTTTCAACGGTGGCCGCGTAGTTTTAGACTTATGGATTGGCGATCTTAACGACACCTTATCGACATTATATTGTTCGTCAGAAGGACTCGTCGACAGTTGGTATCTCGATGGTTTTACACCGAGCAAAAACCCAGAGATGTGGAGCGACGTACTGTTTAAAAACATCGCTCGGCTGAGTCGTTCCAACGCAAATTTGGCAACCTTCACGTGTGCAGGAGTGGTACGTAGAGGCCTACAAGGCATTGGGTTTGAGTTGAGCAAAAGTTCAGGGTATGGACTTAAAAGAGAAAAACTCTTTGCTCAAAAAGCTAATAAATCGCCGCTAACGCCAGACCCACTATACCCACGAATAGCTGCACAAACTGGTGACAACCACATTGCCATTATCGGTGGTGGCATCGCATCTGCAATGCTTGCAATAAGCTTGCTGGAAAAAGGCCATAAAGTAACGGTTTTTTGTAAAGATCAAGAGGCCGCTTGCGGTGCTTCCGGCAATAATCAAGGCGCTTTATATCCGCTGTTAAACAGCGCAGATGCGCCTGTTAGTCAATGGTACGTGCAAGCTTTTCAGTTTGCATTGCAGCGATACCGCACTGTATCTGTTCGCACCAAATTTCCCATGTCTGAATGCGGCGTACTGGTTACAGGGTTTAATGACAAAAGTCGCCTGAAACTAGAACGCTTAAGTGAGTTAACTATCGATAGGGGCATTGCCTATCCAGTGGACAGCGAGACTGCCAGTGAATTAGCAGGGGTTGATATTGGAGAACAAGGCTGGTTCTACCCGCGCGGCGCTTGGTTGTCGCCTCGACTCGCCACTCAAAGTTGTTTTGAGCAACTGAGCGCTAACGCCAATTTTACCATTCAATACCATCAGTTTGCCCAAGAGTTAATCGAAACATCGGACGGGTGGCAGATAGTGCTAGGCGAACGTCGTCAGGAATTTTCGACGGTTGTTTTGGCTAATGGCGCTGAGCTATTGCAATTTAAACAAACCGCCGGCTTAGCAACCACTCCGGTACGCGGGCAGGTCAGTCACATACCAAGCAAAGGGTTGTTATCTGACTTGCGCTGTGTACTGTGTGCCGATGGTTACCTAACCCCGGCCCATCGACACCATCATTGCATGGGGGCGAGTCATCAACGACAGTTTGATTCTTTAGACTACAGCCACCAAGAGCAACTCGGTAACCTGGCCAGAATGCACAACAGTTATCCCAACAAACCTTGGTTAGATGATATTGATATAAAAGACAAGCAGGCTCGCATTGGGGTTAGACTTAGTAATCGTGATCACTTACCTTTTGTGGGTGCTTGCCCAGATTTCAAAACGTTTGCCCAACGAGCCCAAGACGTCAGTCGGGAAGCGTTCTTCGCCCCAAGCTATACGAATCTATACTTGTTGGCAGCATTTGGCTCAAGAGGTTTGTGCAGTGCCCCTTTAGCCGCTGAACTTTTAGCAAGTGAATTGGCCGGCGAGCCATTACCCGCGAGCATAGAGGAGTTAGCTTTGTTGCACCCAAATCGTTATTGGAGTAGACGCTATAACAAAGGGCGACCTCTCCCGCAAACCAGTTCGTTAATCGTGTAGCGTTTGCAACAGAGACTGCCAAGCTCGATTGACCAAGGTTTGGTCATGCTGTTGCAGTTCCTGAGCGGCATTTCTTAATGCCTGATTCATTAAGCTATCCAACTGAGTCAGACTCTGATCCGTTTGGCTCTCCAATTCTGATAAAACCACCGCCACGTGACCTTGTAAATAACCCGCAGCAAACAGTTGATCATCGCTTGCACTTTCTACTTGGCTCTCTAGCCAGTGTTGAATTTTTGATTCATATTTTTCTATCATCATACAACCTATTCTGGATTGGCTACTTGAGCCATTACATAATCTCTATATCCACTGGTTACACGGTAAAAACCGCTCAGGTAGTGGTCAAGTTCAGGATCACCACTGTCCACCAACAAGCGGTTGTCCTTAAGTGCTGTGAGCTTAGTTTTAGTCGCTATAATTTCAATGTTTTCTTTACCCAACATTTTAATGAAATCTGCGGATAATTGTTGGTTCCCTCTGCCTAAGATATGTCCCTGACCACCGATTGCCGTAACAATGAGTTTGCACGCTTGTCCGCGGCATAACCTTATGAGCTCTTGAGCACTTACGTCTTGAGCCACCAAGGCGCCATTTTTAATTACGTCCACCCCAAGCAGAGTATTTGGCAACTGCAATTCATCCATAACGGCGGCAACGGTGGAGCCTGATCCCATGACATATAGGGTGTCATCCTGCATATCTTCGATAACACTGGCAGCTATGTCCGCGAGCACTAAATGATCCGATTCTTTGCCCCCTGATTTTACGGCTTGAATGTATCTAAGCTCAGCAGGTACTAAGAGCTCGCCAAAACGCTTTGCTTTAACTGTGCCCTGGCGAAACGCAACCTCATCGATGTCCATCACATCAGCCTCCATCAAGCTAACCAGCTCCCCACTGATAAGTTGCTCTACCACCTTCCCTGCGGCACGTGGCGACACCCCGTATACACCGGAGTGAATCTTAACTCCAGCAGGAACGCCAAGTACCACCTGTTGTTCATCTACGGTGTCATATACATCCCGAGCGGTTCCATCGCCGCCAGCGAATAAAATTAGGTCCGGTTGCCATTGCTTAAACGCCAACAAAGCATGCTTGGTATCTTCAGCATTGGTGAAGTGATTGTCGTCGAGATTGGGCGCGTAAAACTGTTGGAATTCAACACCAAGTTCAGACAGTAAATCAGCTCCCATCGCGCCACCGGCGCAACCCCATTCAATCCGGTCGCGATAGCACAACACTTGGCTTAATGCCTGTTCCATTCGTTCAGCGGATTTTGCAACGGCACCAAGACTTAAAGCCTTGGCTGCGACGTTATCAGAACCTTTTAGTGCTACGCTTCCGCCGAGTCCCGCAAGTGGGTTTATTAAAATGGCCAGTTTGAACTTAACGCTCATACATCCCTCGATACGAAAAATTGGTTAACTGCAGTCGCTCACTAGATGGCGAATTGAAGTAGAACACGCTTAACGCTTCCATCAACGTTAATGATCTGCTGGGGAAGCCCTCGTTTAAATACGTTTGTACTTGATCAAACACACGGTGTTGAAAAGCCAAACGATTCGACGCGTAACCGCTAAGATTATCAGTGCTCACTGAAAACCCTTTCCCACAACATACTGAAAGTGCCCATTCAAGCGCTTGAGGTTTTACTTCTACCGCCTCAAATTGCGTTTGTTGGGTTTTATCTCTGCCGTCACCGTGATACCAATAGCCATAATCGACGAGCTCTCTGCGCTGCTCTCCTGCAATACACCAATGAGCAATTTCATGAAGAGCGCTTTGAAAGTAGCCATGAGCAAACTCGATTTTCGCAAGCGTGCCGTCTGCGGTGCTCGGCAAGTAAATCGGCTCGCCCTCCCCTCGAACTAGCTCAGTTTTATATGGTTCTTTAAAGCATTGGTTAAACAAGGTGATGATATGCTCTATTTGGTGTGACTGCATAGGTAACTACTGAGAATTCTTATCAATGTATATAAACAAACAAGCGAACGCCGCCAACCCAGCCCAAAGTGCTGCTAAACACCAAGCATCGATGGCCCCGACTCCATCATACCAGATCTGCCCTATCCAATAGGCCCCAATCGCTCCACCTACGCCAAAACTGAGGCTCGCATAAAGCGCTTGGCCTTTAGAGCGATGTTCCTTAGGAAAAGCATGGTGGATATAGTGAATGGAGGCAGCGTGGGCCAAACCGAAACTAAATGCATGCAGAAGTTGCGCAAAACCCAGCAACACTGGCGACGATGCCGCAAACGCAATCACAAGCCACCTGACTGAGGTGAGTAGCAAACTGACAAACAGTAAATGCTTAACCCCGAAGCGGCCAAGCAAAGAGGGGGCTATTAGGAAAATACCGATTTCTGCGACTACACCCAATGCCACATAAGCCCCGGCAGCAAAGGGCGAGTACCCCAACTGTTCCAAATAAAGCACGAAGAAGACATAAAATGGCCCCATGCTCATCTGCAACAATATGGCTGACAATAAAAACCAAAAGGTGCCCTTTGATAGCTTCAAAGGGGTTGTTTTCGAATGATTGGTCGTTACCGCGTTACTTTTCGATAACGGTAAAGCGACGCACATTAAGCCGGCAAATAAAAACATAACTAGGTGCAGCATGGCGCCGGCACCAAATTGCTGGATAGCTGCTCCAGCGCCAAGGCTCAAACAAATATAACCGACACTGCCCCAACTTCTTATTTTTCCGTACTGATGCGTGTTTTTCCCAAGAGACTCAAGAGTAACGACTTCAAGTTGCGCCAAAATGGCGTTCCAGAAAAACGTATAGGTCGCTAGACTGAGCGCTGTGTAGACAAAGCCACCGGGGAAATAAAAACTGACAAATGAAATACACGCGGCTACTGCACCAAGCTTTATGAGCTCTACTCTCCAGCCGGTTCTGTCAGCCAACCACGCCCAAAGGTTAGGCGCTAAAATTCGCGTTCCCATCAAGATAGCCATTAACGTGCCAATCTCTGCTGAATCGAATCCGCGACTGTCAAGAAATAAGCCGATATAGGGAACTAAGACCCCAAGTATGGCGAAAAAGAAAAAGTAACATGCGGACAGCCAAATTCTATCGCTGCCCGAAGTCTGTGACGCTGACATCAAAGTTGACCGAGAATCGGCGTTTTTGTTGTCACTTGTGGATTTTGCGCTCGGTGTCGCATTAAATGGTCCATTAACACGATGGCCAGCATAGCTTCAACGATGGGTACAGCACGAATACCGACACACGGATCGTGACGACCTTTGGTGACAACTTGTTGTGATTCACCTTGGCTATCGATGCTCTCCCCTGGAACCGTAATACTTGACGTTGGCTTTAATGCCACCGCAGCGACTATAGGCTGCCCACTTGAAATACCGCCAAGCACGCCACCGGCGTGATTGCTCTTAAACCCTTGCGGCGTCATCTCATCCCTGTGCTCAGAGCCTCGTTGATTAATCACATCAAAGCCATCACCGACGGATACCCCTTTTACCGCATTAATACCCATAAGTGCATGCGCGATGTCCGCATCTAATCTGTCGAACACGGGTTCACCAAGCCCAACCGGCACATTATCGGCAACCACGGTGACTTCTGCACCGATAGAGTCGCCCTCTTTCTTTAGGTTGCGCATAAACTCATCAAGCTGCTCGAGCTTACTGTCATCGGGAAAAAAGAAAGGGTTTTGCTCAACCACATTCCAATCGACTGACTCGGCTTTTATAGGGCCAAGTTGAGACAGGTAGGCTCTAATCTGCACCCCATAAGCCTGTTTTAAGTATTTTTTTGCAATCGCTCCGGCGGCCACTCGCATCGCAGTTTCGCGCGCCGAAGAGCGCCCACCGCCTCGATAATCGCGCACTCCGTATTTCTGCCAGTAGGTATAATCGGCATGCCCAGGACGAAATACATCTTTAATCTTGGAGTAGTCTTTACTGCGTTGGTCGGTGTTTTCGATCAGCAGGCCAATACTGGTGCCTGTGGTTTTACCTTCGAACACCCCAGACAAAATTTTCACCTGATCCGGCTCGCGGCGAGCTGTTGTATATCTTGATGAACCTGGACGTCGTCTATCTAAATCATGCTGCAAATCTGCTTCAGTTAATTCAAGCCCAGGGGGGCATCCATCAACTACGCATCCAAGCGCCAGTCCATGACTCTCCCCAAATGTTGACACGTTAAATAACTTTCCGATGCTATTACCTGACATAGATAAACTTTGTTCCTTCTTTACACAAACAGGGCTTGGTGTTCTACCAGTTGTTCACGGGTAATGACAAATACGCCATCGCCGCCATTCTCAAATTCGATCCAAGTAAATGGTACCTGAGGGAACTGCTCCATCAGATGCACCATCGAATTTCCAACCTCAACTATCAGTACCCCTTCTTCAGATAAATAGTTTGGTGCTTGCGCTAAAATTTTCCTAGTGATGTCCAAACCATCAACACCGGAGGCGAGACCAATTTCAGGTTCATGATGATACTCTTCCGGCATATCACTGATGTCTTGCTGATCAACGTATGGGGGGTTGGAAACGATTAAGTCGTATTGAGTGCCCTCTACAATGGAATCAAATAGATCCGACTGCATGGGAAATACTTGATCCAATACGTTTAACCGTTCGACATTAATCTGGGCGACATCCAAAGCATCTTGACTAATATCGACCGCATCTACTTCGGCATCAGGAAACGCATAAGCACACCCGATGGCAATGCATCCACTGCCAGTACATAGATCCAAAATTCTATTGACGGGTTTGTTATACAGCCAAGGACTAAAGTTATTTTCAATCAACTCAGCTATGGGGGAACGAGGCACAAGTACTCGCTCATCTACGTAAAACTCAAGTCCCGCAAACCACGCGTTATTAATCAAATAAGCAACCGGTACGCGCTCTTGTACTCGACGAATAATAAGCTGAGCCACCTTTTGGCGCTCACTGTAGGTCAAGCGACAGGTTTTGACGTGCTTACCAATTTCTAAAGGCAAATGCAGTGCATGTAACACCAGAGCGACCGCTTCATCCCACGAATTGTCGGTACCATGCCCAAAGTAAATTTCTGCGTCGTTGAAACGGCTAACGGCCCAACGCAGCATATCTTCAACTGTATGCAGTTCTGATACAGCTTCTTCTACAAAAATCTTATCCAATGCTAAGTCCTCTACGGCTTAATCGTGCTATTGTAACCTAACCAATTGTGGTTGCCCATTAAGCCGAAACAAAATTCATTGGAACTATGAAAAAAAAGCAACAAACAGACAGTTTTGCTCAAATGATGAAGGGAGTGAAACCGTTCACACAAGATAAGCGTGTTTTTAAGCCGCAACCCAAAATCCGAAAGAGTTTGGAGCAAAGTAAGCAAGAAATTCAAACCGACTTATTTTCCGATACCTTTGAGGCCCACTTTGATGATGAGGGCCCGGTGAGGTATTGCCGACCACAAAGCGATAAATTTGAACTCAAAAAACTTCGTCGCGGTGATTACTATCCGGATTTGTTGCTCGACTTGCATGGGTTGCGTCAATTAGACGCCAAAATTGAAATCGTTGCGCTGATTGCAGAAGCTAAAAAACATCAAATTGAATGTTGTTGCATTACCCACGGTGTCAGTGGCGGCGTACTCAAACAAAAGGTACCCAGTTGGTTGGTACAACACCCGGATGTTATCGCCTTTCACCAAGCCCCTTTAGAATGGGGTGGACACGGCTCACTGTTAGTGTTGTTGGATATTCACCAAGACAGTTAAACCTAATCTGGGCTAGGTTTCGGAAGCTGCATCTTTAGCATCATGCCGTCGTGTTTCTTGTCAATTTTAGCAATTGCGGCTGTAGCAAATAGCTTAGGCTCTGTACCAGGCAAGAGTTCGCTGCATAGATAACCTAATAACGGCATGTGTGAAACCACCAAGGTATGGCGACTTTGATGCAACTCAATCATCGCTGAAATAAGGTCCGCGGTATCGTCAGCAGAGGCATTGGGTCGCAGTTCATCAAGGATATGCACTGTCCCTTGATGATTTATGGACTGATTCAGCTTCTGCCAAGTTTGTTGCGCTCTTAAGTATGGACTTACACACACTAAGTCAAAACGTTCAGCTTGGGTGCTAAGCCAGCACCCCATTGCGTTTACCTGCCGTATGCCTGTTTCACTTAACGTTCGTTCCTCGTCTGTTGATGCATTAAAGCTGGCATCGCCATGACGCATTAAAAATAAGGACATAAGCCTAACATCGAATTCATTGACATGATTTGGATTCTAAAGTGTCTGCAACGGAATAAAAACCCTTTATTTGGCTCGTTTACAACCGAATCACTATAACTCATTTGCCAAAAGCAGTATTTAGAATCAATAATGTAGCCAACGACTTAACGGAGTTTTAAGTTTTGCCTAATTCCACAGCAATAATAGTTAGCCCGAATGATCACCGCCGTTATCGGTACCTTTCTCTTGATAACGAGCTGCGTGTTTTGCTCGTTCAAGATACATTATCAGCACAATCGGCGGCCTCTCTTGCTGTAGCAACTGGGCACTTTGACGATCCCGAACCATACTTTGGCTTAGCCCACTTCTTAGAACATATGCTGTTTTTGGGAACCGAGCGCTTTCCTACCGCTGGGGAATATCAAGAATTTATAAGTCAAAATGGTGGTTCTAACAATGCTTGGACCGGCTCCGAATATACTAATTATTTTTTCAACGTCGATAGTCCCGCATTGGAAGAAGCATTAGACAGATTCAGTCAATTTTTTATCGCGCCATTGTTCGCTCAAGAATACATACAACGAGAGGTTCAGGCGGTAGATTCAGAGTTTCACCTAAAATACAAAGACGATACTCGGCGTGTATATCAGGTTCTAAAAGAGTTAGTCGATCCTCGCCATCCCTTTTCCAAGTTTTCCGTCGGAAATCAACAAACGTTAAGCGATGAGAAAGGCCAGCTGAGAGCTATTTTAGTTTCTTTCTATCAAAGATTTTACTCCTCTAACATTATGACGCTCGCCCTAGTATCGCCATTATCGTTAGATGAACAACAAACAATTGTTACCCGCTATTTTTCTAAAATACCCAATAGAAAACATAGAAAAGACTACCCCTCGGTGCCATTAATTGCAGAGGAAAACAAACGCATAGAAACGCACATCGAGCCGATTAAAGAGCAAAAGCGACTTTCTATAAGTTTCAGCTTACCCTCGATTAACGATATGTATACCAATAAACCGCTCACGTTTATTAGTCATCTATTGGGAAACGAGGCAAAAGGCAGCTTACTGTCTTTTCTTAGAAAACGCGGCTTAGCAAATCAAATATCAGCCGGTGGAGGCATCAACGGTTATAACTACAAAGAGTACAATATATCCCTGCAGTTGACTGATCACGGCTTAGAAAATATCGACGAAATTGTTACCGCAACCTTTCAATACATCAACTTAGTCGCGCAACAAGGAATCGAAGAGTGGCGGTATCAGGAACGTTCAGCGCTTCTGCAAACGGCGTTTGAGTTCCAAGAAAAAATAAAACCTGCAGATTACGCCAGTCATCTCACTATCAACATGCAATATTACCCTAAGGAAGACGTGCTCTTTGGTGACTATCGTATGGATGGCCTGCAACCAGAAACATGTACCGATTTGCTAAGAAAGCTAAATCCCGACAATATGCGGTTAACGTTAATAGCTCCCGAAATCGACACAGATCGCAATGCGCAATGGTACGATACGCCCTATAAAACGATGCTCATAGACAACGAGCGTCTACAAAAATGGCGCAACGCTGGCTGCTCTAACGACATGAGCTTACCGCCGAAAAACCCTTTCATCGTAGAATCTTGTCAAGTTAGACATCAACAAAGTAACGAAATCAATCCAGTATTGGTTGGTGAAGGTCCAGGCTTTAGGCTTTGGCATAAGAAAGATAATACGTTTAACGTGCCTAAAGGGCATTTATTCCTTGCCCTCGATTCAGAGCACGCAACCAAAACGCCTAAACACGCAGCCCTAACCCGCTTGTACGTAGAGATGTTGTTAGATTACGTGCAGGAGTACACCTACCCCGCCGAGGTTGCAGGGCTAGGTTTTAATATCTACCCCCACCAAGGCGGCTTGACTCTGCACCTAACCGGAATTACCGGAAAACAGGAAATCTTGCTTAAACTGCTGATAGAGAAAGCTCGAGAGCGAAACTTTGCGCCTAACCGATTTAGAGTTATCCAACGACAACTGATAAGAACTTGGCGCAATGCTCAGGAAGCGACGCCTATCTCTCGCTTGTTTACCAGCCTCACCGCTACCCTGCAAAAACGCAGTTACGAGCCTTATCGATTAGCCGAAGAGCTAGAAGAAATTGTACTTGATGAGCTCCACGAACACGTATCAAAGTTCTACGAAAATATATATTTCGAAGGATTAGTACACGGCGACTGGTTAAAAGAAGAAGCGCAAAACCTAGCACTTCAATTACAAACCATACTGGGCGAAGTATCTAAACCCGCCCAGGAAACACAACGGGAAATGATCATGCTGCAAGGCTATGGAACCTTGCGTCGAGAAATCCTATCGCGACACCAAGACAGCGCGATTTTAATATACTACCAAGCTCAAACCAGTGACCCGTTACAAGTAGCTACATTAAGCTTACTTAACCACGCAATGTCGTCATCTTTTTTCAATGAGTTGCGCACTGAACGTCAACTTGGTTATATGCTTGGCACGGGTTATTTACCATTGAATCGCCAACCTGGAATGATTTTCTATATTCAATCACCAAAGTTTGGTCCAGCTAAGCTGCTCGCAACAATCGATGAATTCATCACCAACTTTAGTTATGCGATCATGCAATTGAACTCCGAACAATGGCTCGCCACCAAAAGTGGGATTATCAATCAACTAACAGAGCCTGATACGAATTTACGAAATAGAAGTCAACGCTACTGGATTTGTATCGGAAACAAAGATGTAGAGTTTCATCATCGCAGCTTGGTTGCCAAAACCATTGAGAAACTCACTCGTGCAGATCTGATCGAGTATATGAACCAATATATGAGGCCCAACGAAGCCGATAGATTAATTCTGTACAGTACCGGAGAGCTGCATAAACACGAGACAGAAATCAGTGGTGGCATTCGCATTACCAACTTGAAGAGCTTTAAGGTAGAAGCTAATAAGCTCATAATTTAGCGTTATGGTAACGCTCACAGAGGTGAGGTGTTTTTTTGACTTTAGGGTCTGATTCTGGAAAGGTGGAACTATAGTATGGATACTGCTGCTAAAAGCACATCAACACCTCAATGAAAATAATAAGACAAATCTATACAGCCTTCTGTGTTTTTCTTCTGCTAGCCTCACCTCTTGCCGAGGCTGCAAAGCAAGACGTTCGAATCGTGAAGTACAATGCTTCAAGCGGTTTGGCTCAGTCAAATATTATCTCAATAGAAGAAGATAACGATGGATACATATGGCTTGGAACTGTAGATGGTTTAAGCAGATACAACGGATCGACCTTCAAGTCTTACTCGAGTACTGATAATCATTTATCAACTAGAAAAGTTCGAGCATTGCATTTTTCGAAAAGCTTAGGGTTATTAGTTGGTTCGGCAGACGGAATATTTAGGTTAAAAAACTCGCTAAGTAAATTTGAACCTTTTCTTTCAAGTAGGCAATTATTTGGGGGTGAAGTTTGGCGAATTTCTGAAGCTAAGGACGGCAGCCTTGCCATAGGTACAAGTCGCAATCTCTTGCTCTACAGAGATGGAAAAATAGTAAAAATCGATACCTTTTCACCAGGAAAGGAATCTAAAGAAATAATTTACAAAGAAGATAGCCTGTATGTATTAAGCTTTTCTAAAGAGCTCTTAAAGCTAGACATTCCAACTGGATACAGAGTATCTCTAGCAAAAGGTGTTAATCATATAGAGTCTATAAATGAAGATGTTATCGCTGCAACAAAACAAGGCCTTGTAAACTTAACCAACGGTAAAACAATATCTGAAAAAAGCTATTACTCTATAACTTACAACTCCGGATTGCTTACAGCATTTTCAACGAAGTCTATAGACACCTTCAACAGCAAACTAAAGAAAATTGATTCAATACCTTTTAATGACGATTATTCGTTAGCTGCAACCTATCGTGATAGCAAAAAAAACATTTGGAAATCAAGTAATGGTGATGGGATTTATATGATCCCCTACGGTTTAAATTTAATTAAAAACTTTACTAACAGTGATAAGAAACTACAAAACACATGGGCTATCGATGAATACGACAAAGAATTGCTATTAACCACTGATGACATAAACCTCTTAATAACAGATCTAAATTTAGAAGTTAAGGATGAAATAGACACTCAGATTAAAGGAACTAAATCTGCAATATTTTACGGTAAGAATAAAATAATTTTAGGTTCCATCAACGGACTCTACAATATAACCAAGAAAAACGAAAAATGGGAAAGAATCAAATTTTCTAACAATGCAGTAACCGCGTTAAGTTACGAAAATGGTACTCTTCACACGGGCACAATTGATGGAATAATAAATGAATACAAACTTAACGAAAACGGACTATTCACTCTTAATTTACAATCGATAATCAATGCAAAAAGCATCAACTTAGTTCCAATGTCTATAAAGTCAATAGATAGCTATTTGTATATTTCAACAATGAATGGGTTAAAGATACTATCTTCTAAAAGCGGAAAGCTAGAAACTAAACTTGAGGGTATGATCGTCACCTCTATAAAAAAGGATATATACTCTGATAGCATATTCATTGGAACATCAAATGGGGTTTTTGAAATAACAGATAATGGTGAAAAAGAACTTGTTAAAACAGATTCAATTGTGTATTCCTTAGAACTCCGCATTGATGAAATATGGGGCGCAACACAAAATGGAATATTTAATTACAACAGAGATACTAATAACTATTTTATCGCTGGTAGAGATTATGGAAGTCAAAGTGACTATCATGCACCTTCATCGATAACAACATCCGAAGACCAAATCATCTTTGGGGGAACGAACGGCGTATCATTAATTAATATCAATGATTTTAATAGCTATTTTAGTCAAAGTTCGCCAGCTCTCGGCAGAGTTGGAGACTTAAGGATTTTTAATAGACGCTTGGATGAACTATCAACAAGCTACACCACATCGAACCCTAATATAAATAAACAGATTACTCTTAAACATTCGGACTATCCATTTTCTATATATTTTGAATCACCAAAGTCCTCTTCACCAAGTGCCCTAAGTTACTACTATAAAATGATAGGAATTGATAACTCCTGGATCGAAGCTTCCCAACTTAATTCTGCTACCTATACCAACTTACCTTCCGGTTCATACGAGCTTCAGTTTTTTGCACGAAACAAAATGACTTCCCAGGACAGTGATGTATCGACGGTAGACATCACTATCACTCCTCCATATTGGCAATCGGCCAGCGCTAAACTGCTGTACGCATCTTTGCTTGTGATACTGCTTTATTTATTCAGCCGATCGATCTTGAAGAAGCAAAAAACGAGAGCATTAATATCGCAAAGTGAAGAACGTCTAAAACTCTCACTGTGGGGGTCCGGTGACGAGATGTGGGATTGGGATATAAATAAAGGGAGTATATACCGCTCTAATATATGGGGTTTTTTAGAGTTCCCTCAGGATGGGCAACGAAACGGAGATGGAACCGATAGTAATATACACCCGTTAGATCAACAAAGAGTCAATAAAGCGTTAGAGGATCATTTCAAAGGAAGAACTGACCACTTTGAAAGCACTTATCGTGTACGAAATAAAGACGGCCATTGGATGTGGATTTTAGACAGAGCTAAAATCGTTGAGCGCGACAGTAATGATAAACCTGCCCGTATGACCGGTACAATTAAAGACATTAACAACTTTAAAGTCGTTGAGGAGCAATTGTCTTTATTTGCTCGAGCTATTGCGAATATTTCGGAAGGCATGTTCATACTGAATAAAGAGTTTCAGTTTGTTGAAGTAAATGAAGCTTGTTGTCGCATATCCCTTGAAGACAGAGATAGCTTCATTGGCAAGCCTTTGTACTTTAATCGATACCCAAAGTCATACACTCAGCAGGTACTGCAACTCATTCGCCAACAAGGCTCTTGGACTGGAGAGATTGATGCTCTTCGTGGTGATGATAGCAACTATCTAATGGAAATAACCATTGATGCTATGTACAACGAGCTCAATGAGTTAACCCACTACGTTGGTGTTTTCAATGACATATCACGGCGAAAACAACAAGAAGATGAGCTTAGGCGCCTCACCAACAATGACATTCTTACTGGTTTACCTAACCGTTCGAATTTGTTAGTGACGCTCGAAAACCTCGTTAGAAAGAACACAAGCCACTCACTGATTATCCTAGATTTAGATAACTTTAAAAAGATTAACGACTCTCTTGGGCACGATGCCGGCGATCAATTACTGGTTGAGGCCGCTAATAGGATCAGCCGGACCGTGACTAAGACCACAAGCGTTTATCGTATCGGTGGAGATGAGTTTGCCATTCTAATGGATAATGACATGGATGCCAGTCAGCGTACTCATACTGCAAGTCAAGTGGTGGAAGCATTCAACGAGCCTTTTATTATCGATAAAGGAGAGTTTGTTATTAGCTCTTCACTCGGCATTGTGCTGTATCCTGAAGATGCGAATTCTGAGCAATCCTTATTAAGGAAAGCAGACATAGCTATGTATTTTGCTAAAAGTGCAGGCGGCTCTCGCTATCAATTCTACTCTGAATCACTGAATCAAGATGCCATACAAAAAGTTGAGATCGAAAATATTGTTCGTCAATCGTTGAAAGAAGACTATTTCGAAATTCATTATCAACCAAAGGTATGTTTAAAGACGAGTAAGCTAACAGGTATGGAGGCGTTGGTAAGAATTCGCCATCCGCAATACGGTTTTATTAACCCTAACGACTTTATTCCTTTGGCTGAAGAAAATGGGCTTATTATCGAAGTTGGCGAACTCGTTCTTAGAAAAGCGTGTTTTGCGGCAAAAGAGTGGCTGGATAAAGGGTTATTCAGAGGACGGGTCGCTGTAAACTTGTCGTCCAAGCAATTTGCTCTTCCCGATCTTCAGCAAAGAATAGAGTCTGTGCTGGCATTAACAAAGCTGCCACCTAAGCACCTCGAGATCGAAATTACAGAAGGTACGGTCATCGAAGATCCTGAGAGAGCTATTGAGATAATGAATAGCCTAGTTGGTATCGGCATCAAATTGGCCTTAGATGATTTCGGAACAGGCTATTCTTCACTTTCCTACTTGAAACACTTTCCTATAAATACCTTAAAAATTGATCGTGCGTTTATTACTGATATTGGAGAATCAGAGCGCGATATGAAAATGGTCGATTCGATTATAACCATCGCACATAACATGGGCTTGATCGTTGTTGGAGAGGGCGTCGAACAGACTGTTCAACGAGATATTCTCAGAGGTTTACAATGTGAGGAAATGCAAGGTTTCTTGTTCAGTAAACCACTGACTGAAGCTGCATTTGAACAAATTTTAATTGAACAAGGTAACCATAGCCCTACCCCAAAAATGGAAATCGCATAACAAGCTATTAACTTGGCACACCCTTTGCTTTAATAATTTTAACGTCAAAAAATAAACAATTATATTCGTCGGAGAATTATTATGCGTAAGGGAATGCTTCCATTACTGATTGCTGCTCTTTTTTCAATGTCTGCTAATGCGTCTGTGCAAACCACAACTAGAGCCAGTGCAAATCAAATGAGTTCAGAAGTAACTAGTAATGCTCAAGCAGGCCTTCCATGGGTTCGTAACGCAAACACTCAAACAGCTGGCCTTCCATGGGGTCGTAACGCAAACAGTCAAATAGCTGGCCTACCTTGGGTTCGTAACGCAAACACTCAAACAGCTGGCTTACCCTGGGTTCGTAACGCAAACACTCAAACAGCTGGCCTTCCATGGGGTCGTAACGCAAACAGTCAAATAGCTGGCCTACCTTGGGTTCGTAACGCAAACACTCAAACAGCTGGCTTACCCTGGGTTCGTAACGCAAACACTCAAACAGCTGGCTTACCCTGGGTTCGTAACGCAAACACTCAAACAGCTGGCTTACCCTGGGTTCGTAACGCAAACAGTCAAACAGCAGGCTTACCTTGGGTTCGTAACGCAAACAGTCAAACAGCAGGCTTACCTTGGGTTCGTAACGCAAACACTCAAACAGCTGGCTTACCTTGGGTTCGTAACGCAAACACTCAAACAGCTGGCTTACCTTGGGTTCGTAACGCAAACACTCAAACAGCTGGCTTACCTTGGGTTCGTAACGCAAACACTCAAACAGCTGGCTTACCGTGGGTTCGCAACATTACCAAATTGGCTTAAAACTGAATAGGAGAGTGGATATGTTAAAAGTAATTAAAAAAGCGCTTGGCCTAGAATCAGAACAACGCAAAAAAGCTGTATTACCACAAGGGTTACAAACTTTAGAAGTTATCCCAGCAAAAGCTTGGTGGAATTAAAGTTTAGCAATGACACCAACAAAGAAGGGGAGCATTTTAGCTCCCCTTTTTAATTAACTTATTAGTCAATAAAGTGACGCTTATTTAGCGCTTACTTATAAAGCTCTACTAAACCGTCAAAGAACTGCTTGATTGCTTCATTCGGTTCAACCGAACGTGGGCTTGAAACATTGGCCAAGCAAATGGACCCATAATCATGCCTATGAAGGCCCAGCGTGATACGGGCATAGCGTGGTTAAATGCAAAATTTCCAAACAAGAGTGCACTAAATACCTGAATGACTACTACAAACATCAGCATTGCTTATTACCTCGTACTCTAGATAGCGAAACTGTACAAAATTAAAGCACTAAAGGCGAAAAAAAAGGCAATTTAATGCCTTTTTTCTTATTGATAGTTAATTTTTAGTAAAAACACCGTTGGCTACTTGTAAAATGAGTCGCCTTTTTCAGCCATATCGACCAACAGCTTTGCCGGGCTAAAACGGCTTCCATACTCAAGCTCAAATAATTGAAGCTTAGTGACTACATTCTCAAGCCCTAGTGTATCCATATACCTAAACGGCCCGCCGAGAAATGGTGGAAAACCAATTCCAAAAATAGCACCTACATCACCGTCTCTAGGACTTGCTATAATACCTTCCTCATAGCAGCGGGCTGCTTCATTTAGCATTTGCATAATACATCGGTCTAATTGATGCTTTTTCATCGTTTGATTACTTGGCGAGAGTCCTAAAACACCATAAACCGATTCATCGACAATTTTCTTCGAGGATGTTTTACCATTTTGGATATAAAAACCTTTTCCGTTCTTTTTACCCTTGCGATCATCATCTAACAACTTGTCAAATGCATCCGGCGTTTCAAACCTATCGCCTAAATTTGTATGCAAAATAGGTCCGATTTTAGCGCCCACATCAATACCAACTTCATCTAGCAAGGTTAGTGGTCCTACCGGAAAGCCAAATTTAACGAGGCGTTTGTCCATCTCGCTGATGGAAGCTCCCTCGAGCAGTACCTGAGCCGCTTCATTCATATAAAGGGCTAGAATTCGGTTTACATAAAAACCTGCGCCATCTTTAACTACAATGGGTGTTTTGCCTTGTTTTTTTGCAAAGGCAACGGTTGTAGCAATCGTGCTTGCAGAGGTTTTTTCGTGAGCAATAACCTCTGCCAACGGCATTTTATCCACTGGCGAAAAATAATGAAGTCCAATGACGTTCTCGGGCCGTTCAGCGACTTGCGCGATTTCACCAATAGGAAGCGAAGAGGTATTCGACGCAAAAATAGTGCTGCTACTGCAATTAGCTTCTATGTCCTTTACCATTTGATGTTTCAAAGCAATATCTTCAAAAACCGCTTCAACAACAATATTGGCATCCTTCACACCGTTATATTGGAGGGTTGTTGACATTAACGACATTTGCTTATCGCGCGCACTTGGTGTCATATGACGACGTTTAACTCGTTTATTGAGAATGTCATAGCCATACTTAAGGGCGTTACTCAACCCCTGCTCAGATATATCTTTAATCCGCACAGGAACCTTTGCTTTGGTCGCTGTGACAGCGGCGATTCCACCTCCCATCAACCCGCCACCAAGCACAACAGCTTTATTGACAGGTTGCGGTTGCACATCTCCAGCTCCCGATTCTCTTTTCATTTCAGTGGTAGCGAAGAAAATGCTGCGTAGCGCTTTGGATTCATCAGTCATGACCAACTCACCAAAGTTCTGTGCCTCAACTGCCAAACCTGCTTTGCGGCCTTTATTCAATCCTATCTTAATGGCTTCAATAATCTTCGCTGGTGCTGGGTAATTACCTTGAGTCTTTTTAAAGACCTGTTTAGAGGCTTGTTCGAAAATAATGTTTCGACCGATAGAAACGCTTTCTAGCGCGCCTACAACACCACCTGCCTTTTTCTTTTTGCGTTGCCAGGCTCGATCTTTCACAAGTTTCGTGGCTGCGTCCATTAGTATTGACTCTGGAACAACTTGGTCCACAAGCCCCATTTTGAGCGCTTGTTTCGGTCTAATTTGCTTGCCAGTCAGCATCATATCGAGTGCTTTAGAAACCCCAACAAGCGCCGGAAGTCGCTGAGTGCCACCGCTGCCCGGCAACAAACCAAGTTGAACCTCTGGCAGCCCCATTAAAGTCTTAGCGCTATCGCTGCAAACGCGACGATGACACGCTAGAGCCAGTTCCAAGCCTCCCCCAAGCGCCACTCCGTGAACAGCCGCAACCACGGGTATTTTTGACTGTTCAATAGCATCGAAAATTTGTTGTCCTTTTTCAGCAATGCTTTGCGCTTCTGCCGCGCTCGAGCAAGACTCCAGCATATGAACATCTGCCCCAGCAACGAAAGAATTTTTCTTTCCGGAGTAAATGACGACTCCTCGTATCGCACTATTGCCAGTTATTTCTGACCAGATACTATCAAAATCATCGGCAAATTCTGCTCGGAGAGTGTTCATTGTTTCACCGACAACATCCATTTTTAACATGGCAATGCCGTCGTCACTAATGGTCATTGAAAAACTCGATACGTTAGTTTCTTGTGTCATTATTCAACCTCCAATATCATTGCCGCACCTAAGCCTCCGGCCGCACAAGCAGTGGTTAACCCTACCCCCCCACCGCGACGTTTTAATTCATTACACATTTGCGTAATCAAGCGAGTGCCGGTTGCAGCAAATGGATGTCCGTATGCAAGCGAGCCACCTAAAACGTTAAATTTGTCCATATCTATTTCGCCTATCGCTTGCCCTAAATTTAGTTTTTCTTGGGCAAATTTATCTGAGGCAAACATCTTCACATTAGCCAGGGCTTGTGCAGCAAAGGCTTCGTGCATCTCAATCAAATCCAAATCTGCTAAGGTCATCCCCGCTCTTTGCAAAGCGAGCGGTGTCGCATACGAAGGCCCCATGAGCATATCTTCCCACACATCAATTGCGGTGAAGGCGTAACTTTTGATATAGCCAATAGGCTCATAGCCCAGCTCTTTCGCTCTTGATTCACTCATCATAAGAACCGCTGATGCGCCATCGGTTAGCGGTGTGGCGTTCGCAGCAGTAACCGAACCATACTTGCGGTCAAACACTGGACGAAGCTTGGCATAGCTTTCTAACTTTGAGTCATGACGAATATTATTGTCTTGCTCGATATAATGCTTATAAGGCGGAACGTGAGCCGTCATCACTTCTTCTGCTAACACGCCTGATGCCCAAGTTTGACTAGCCAAAGTATGTGAGCGGTGAGCGAGAGCATCTTGGTCCGCTCTAGAAATGCCGTGACTCTTTGCCATTTGCTCAGCGGTTTGCCCCATGGACAAGCCAGTAGAGTATTCAGCAACCGCCGGTGGAACTGGCATCAGATCTTTCAAACCCAGTCTTTTAATAATTTGCCACCGTTGGCCTAACGTCTTGGCTTTGGTTAGATCAACTAAGCTTCTTGCGAGCTTCTTAGAAACACCAATAGGCAACACAGATGAACTGTCTGCTCCACCAGCTACACCTACATCGATTGTGCCTGCCATTATGGATTCAGCAACATTGACGGTAGATTGAAAGCTTGTGGCACAAGCTCTGCTTACACTGTATGCATCCGTGGTTACATCCATACCCGTACCTAGCACGATCTCTCGTGCAATATTAGGTGCTTCAGGCATTTGAACAACTTGTCCATACACCACTTGTTGAACTATCTTAGGGTCTATTTCAACTCGGTTTAATAGTTCACTGACAACCATTTTGCCCATGTCGAGCGCGGGTACACCATGAAAATCAGTAGCCTGTTTAGCAAAAGGCGTTCTTAAACCTTTTACGATCGCAACTCGTTCACTGCGTTGGGATTGGATAGCTTGGCTGGCGCTCATTGGCCCCCCTTATGTTCGCGTCCTTGATGAATAAAAACTTGGTCAACTTAACAGGTCTGACCATTTTGTGATGTTTATCATAAACTCAATCAAGTAAATTTCAAACACTTGATTGAATTTTAAGGCTAGCCAAGCGAACAACGAATTATTACCATACCAATTCAACGCTATATTCTTCGCAATAGACGAGACCAGTAAATGCCTTTAAGTCGCTTCCAATTACTAAAAAACCACCTAGATCATCAGATTATTGGACAACATGAGTTAACCGAAAACTTATTGATAGCACTTATCGCCAATGGCCATTTGTTAGTTGAAGGTCCACCTGGATTGGCAAAAACGCGAGCCATCAACGCATTAAGTGACGGTATAGAAGGCGATTTTCATCGAATCCAATTTACTCCAGATCTGTTACCAGCAGACGTCACCGGCACCGATATCTATCGCGCTCAAACTGGGAAATTTCACTTTGAAGCAGGCCCTATTTTTCACAATCTGGTGTTGGCGGATGAAATCAACCGTTCACCCGCTAAAGTGCAATCGGCACTGTTGGAAGCAATGGCTGAAGGCCAGATTACCGTTGGTCAGAAAAGCTATCCATTACCTGAATTGTTCATGGTCATGGCAACGCAAAACCCTTTGGAGAATGAAGGGACTTATCCCCTACCTGAAGCACAGTTAGACCGATTTTTACTGCATTTGGTATTAGATTATCCGGATGCGAACACTGAACTGGACATTCTAAGGCTATCCCGTCAAGAAGCCTCAGGGCAGCGCACTTCAAACATCGTCCCCTTATCGGAACAAGAAATTAAGCTCGCCAGAGAGCAAGCTCTCGACCTGTATTTGGCTCCAAGCCTAGAACGTTACATCGTTGAGCTGGTCATCGCTACCCGACAACCTAAGCTCTATGACGATGAGTTGTCCCAATGGATTGAGTTTGGGGTAAGCCCGCGCGCAAGTATTGCAATAGAGCGCTGTGCTAGAGCGCGAGCATGGTTGCATCAACGCGACTTCGTCTCTCCGGAAGACATTCAAGCCGTGGTACCGAATGCTCTACGCCATCGATTAATTAGAAGCTATCACGCTGAAGCCGAAGGCGTTAGCGTCGATAACATTGTAAATCGAATTCTTTCAATGGTAGCTGTACCTTAATATGGTCAATCAAGCGTTACCCATTCACAGCAATGGCATCGATCTTTGTGACAAGGAATTAGTGGCTTGCCAGTCGTTAGCCAAAGGGCTTCCTGTCAATCGAATTAAATCCAAACACCTGCACGCTGGCACTCGCTCAAGCGCAATTAAAGGCCGAGGAATGGAGTTTGCTGAGGTGCGTCTATATCAAGCGGGCGATGACGTACGCAGCATTGATTGGCGAGTGACGGCTCGGACTGGAAAAGCGCATACCAAGTTATTTGTTGAAGAAAGAGAGCGGCCGGTAATTTTGCTGGTCGACCTAGGCCTTTGCAGCGATTTCGGTACCAGTTTGCTGCTGCAATCGGTTCAAATAGCGCATGTTGCCGCTACTCTCGGCTGGTTCGCTGTTCAACAAGGCGATAAGCTTGGTGGGATTATAGCCGCCAACAATGGTCACAGCGAGCTCAAGCCAAAGGCTCGGCGAAGCGGTATACTTGCGCTGATAAAAGCGATGTTGCAAATTCACCGAAGTGCCGAAGAAGACCACAATAAACGGTACCTAGAGCACGCAGTTGCTCGTCTACGACGATTAGCCAAGCCAGGCAGTTTGGTTTGGATTGTCAGTGACGGAAGTCAATTAAACCCGTCACTACTTCGGCTATTAAATGATGTTAAACGCCATTGCGAAATAGGGCTTGTTCACGTAACCGATCCGCTTCGCACCGGTGATTTGACTATGCCCTCGCACTTCAAACTGCCGGTCAATCTCAACGGTTCGATCGTCGAGCTGAATCAAAAAAATTATCAAGACTATTTACACTTGCAACAACAAAACACAACCGCCATAGCGACCTGGTGCCAACAGCACAATATTCGTTATCGACAGGTAACTGCAGCAAAGCCCCTTTCCAGCCAACTAGGAGCATTAAGCTAGCATGGACCCGTTGTCACAAATGCGAGATATTATTGAACCTGAATCCGTAAGTAACTCTTTTGGACTATTAGCAGTGCCCATTATGTTGTTAGTCGCACTATTGCTGTTGGTCATTTATCGCTTCCTACGCCACAGAAATCGCCGTTTAGCGGCGCAACAGTCCGCCCTATTACAATTGCAAACGATAGAGTTTAGCGACATTCATATCGCCCAACGGATCAACGATTTATTAAAACGTTGCTTTAAAGTTTACCACCCTCAAGCTAAGGCATTACTGAGCAATCAGCAACTGTGGTTAACAGAGCTGAACAAGATACAACCCACAGAGTTGCCCATCGAGCAATGGTTAACCAGCCACTATCGCGGCGAGTCACTCGACGCAAGTCAAATAGAGCA
Source organism: Paraferrimonas haliotis (assembly GCF_002282895.1). Classification (GTDB taxonomy): domain Bacteria; phylum Pseudomonadota; class Gammaproteobacteria; order Enterobacterales; family Shewanellaceae; genus Paraferrimonas; species Paraferrimonas haliotis. The sequence goes on along the minus strand of NZ_NRRB01000005.1, from coordinate 179,143 downwards.
ACTTAAGCTTTGGAGCATTGCAATCGTCAACAAACTACCGAGTTTGAGGGTCACTGATGTTTGAACTAATTTGGTGGTGGATATTAATACTCTTGCCTTTACCCTTTCTGATACGAGGCAAAGAAACAATCAACTCTCAGCAAAGAGCACTTCAACTGCCGCAGTTTGATCAAGCCTTTACTGCCAGCAAAACCTCAACCACCAACCATCGACGTAAATGGTTATGGGCCGCATGGATTGCACTTCTCTTAGCCTGTGCTCGCCCGCAATGGGTTGGCGAACCCATTCCTATGCCTTCACAAGGCCGAGATTTGATGCTTGCCATAGATTTGTCTCGCTCCATGGAAATCCCAGACATGGTGATAAACGGCGATAATGTCGATAGGTTTACCATGATCCAACACATTCTCGCGGACTTCATTGAACGCAGAGATGGTGACCGGCTTGGCATGATCTTATTTGGCGATAGAGCCTACTTACAAGCACCTCTTACCATGGATAAACGCACAATTGTAAGATTTTTAAACGAAGCGCAAATCGGGTTGGTGGGTAATCAAACCGCCATCGGCGACGCAATTGCTCTAGCCAGTAAGCGCTTTAGTGAAAAAGCAGACAGTAATAAGGTGTTGGTATTGCTCACGGATGGAAGCAACACTGCCGGTACGATTCAACCCAAGCAGGCTATAGAGCTAGCTCAACAATTAGATGTTGTTATTTACGCAATCGGAGTGGGTGCAGATAGCTTGCAACAACGAGGCTTTTTTGGAAGTTTCAACGTCCCAACCTCTTCAGATCTCGATGAGTCACTTTTAAAACAAATGGCCCAGCAAACTAACGGGCGTTATTTTCGAGCGCGTTCCAGCGAAGATTTACAAGCCATTTATCAAACCATCGATAAATTGGAACCGGTCGAAGGGGAAGCAACCAGCTATCGCCCACGTACAGAGCTGTTTTATTGGCCTTTACTAGCGGCGCTGCTGTGCGTTTATCTGCCTATATTTTGGCAAGTGATTAGCACTTTATCAGCGGCATCGTATCAGCGATTAAATAATGTTATTGGCAGGGTTCGCAATGGTCGCTAATTTTCATTTTTTACGTCCAGAGTGGTTATGGGCACTGATTGTGTTAGCTTTGTTATGGTTTTACCTCAAGCGCCAGCATAACAATGCCTCGGGTTGGCAAAAGCTATTAGCGAGTCATTTGCAAGACACTCTATTGAGTAAGAGCACTAAAGGCCAAACTAAACGCCTCACGGCACTTCCCATATTACTCGTGAGCACGTTATCCATATTAGCGCTTGCAGGGCCCAGCTGGTATAAGGTCGACAGTCCCTTGCTCAGCAACGCTCACGCTAGAGTAATTGCAATGGACATGTCGCTATCCATGTATGCCACCGATCTCAAACCAAACCGATTAACTCAGGCTCAGTTTAAAACTCGGGATCTAATAGACCGCCTTGTAGATGGTGAAACCGGATTATTGGCATTCGCGGGTGACGCTTTTGTTATTAGCCCATTAACAGATGACAGGCAAACACTGCTCAACCTTTTGCCATCTTTATCTCCAGACATCATGCCGGTTCGAGGCTCGGCTCCTCAACTCGCCATTGAGCAAAGCATCGAGTTGCTGCACCAAGCCGGCCATTTAAATGGTGATATTGTACTTATTAGTGATGCGATAACCGAAGTCCAAGCGTACAAAATAGCGCAACTATTGCAACCAACTGATTATCGCTTGCATCTGTACCTTTTCGGAACTAAAAACGGCGCGCCAGTAAAGCTTTCTGATGGCCAGTTGTTAAAAGACAATCGCGGCAATATAGTCCTGCCACAGCTCTACTTAGAGCCGGTACAACAATTGTTGACTCTGCCTCAGGTTGACTCTTACATCGCGCTCGCCAATGACACCGATATCGATAAGCTTGTCACCACGCTACTATCGCCACATGAATTGACTCAAACCCAACAACAGCATCAACAATGGCAAGATGCCGGCATCTATTTGTGCTTACTAGTAGTGGTTCCTATGTTATTTGCTTTTCGAAATGGCTTGGCGTTTAGCCTGGTGTTAATGTGTGTACTGGCGCCATCTCCAAAGGTTCAAGCCATGCCATTCAGTGGTTGGTTTGATAACGCTCAACAGCAAGGTCAATCCGCCTACCTAAACGGTGCTTATGCCAAAGCCAACACTTTGCTTACAGATAAGGCTTGGTTGGCTGCTAATGCATACAGACTCGAACAATTTCAACATTCTGCGCAGCTATACTCGTCGTTACCTGGAGCTAATGCTCGCTATAACCAAGGTAATGCCTTGCTTAAATCCGGACAAATCGATGATGCCATCGAGCAATATCAACAAGCGCTTGAGTTAGCGCCTCAATTCGAAGACGCCCAGCACAACTTAGAGCTGGCACAAGGCTTAAAACAGCAACAGGAGCAGGAGCAGCAGGAGCAGCAGGAGCAGCAGGAGCAGCAGGAGCAGCAGGAGCAGCAGGAGCAGCAGGAGCAGCAGGAGCAGCAGGAGCAGCAGGAGCAGCAGGAGCAGCAGGAGCAGCCTAAAGACAATAACCAAGCCGGTCAAGGCTCTGAGTCAGCATCGACGGATTTCAGCTCTGATGAAACCCAACAGCCGCAGCAAAATGAATCTCAATCGTCTACGCACAACTCTAACGCTTCACAAAATAGCGAGCAGCAACAAGCAACGCCTCAAGCGCCGAATGAAACACGCAATAACAAAGACACTAAAGAAGCGGATAAACGCTCTAACAATGAAACAGAGAATAAAGAATCGGCTCAAGCCGGCCAGTTAACCGAAAAGGAACTGGACCAAACAAATCAAGCATCCTCTCAAGCGGTTGCATCAACTGACGAAGGAAATAATCAGGATAATTTACCGCCGGAGATGCAGCAATTATTAGATCAGGTGGACGATGACCCGGCAACGCTATTAAGGAACAAAATGCAACTCGAGTATCAAAAACGGCAAGCGCAAGGCCAACGACAACAGCAAGGACAACAATGGTAATGTCAGTCAACGCATTATTAACAGGTATGGCTAGAAAACGCGGATTCTGGGTATTACTGGCCATCCTTGTATGGTTATCGCTACCCAAAGCTTATGCCGCAATCTTGGTATCCGTCGACAGCAACCCAGCACAAGCGAATCAACCCATTGTGCTCACGGTTGAAGTGGATCAAGACATGCCAGCCGATGCCTTTAACAGTGATTTTTTATCAAGTCAGTTTATTGTTGGCCGAACCAGCGTTCGCCGAAGTACTCAAATTATTAATTTTGAATCTAAAAGAACCACCACTTGGCAAACCATTATTGTTGCCCCAAAACCCGGTGAGTTTAACATAGCACCCGTCACAATAGGCAACCAAACCAGTAAGCCTTTCACCCTCACAATTGTCGAACCGAATGCCGAGCAGCTAACCAATCAGCCTGTAAAAATTAACAATGCTCTGACACACTCCCGTGGTTACGTCGGCCAGGTACTCACCTACCAAATAGAGCTTTTGGTTGGCGATGAATTGCAGCGTGGAGCAATCCAACCACCAAAGGCCGATGGCCTATCGTTTCAACAAATTGGTGACGATCAAGATAAAACAGAAATTCGACAAGGAAAGCGTTATCGAGTTATTAACCGCAATTACGCTGTCACCTTAGATAAACCCGGTACTTATGAACTCTCCGGCGCTGTATTCAATGGCGATATTGTCGTTAACAAACGCAATCCCAACACGCTGTTTTCGTTTAATGAAAGTCAACCCGTGCGAGCGCAGGCTCAGCCCTTAACATTAACCGTGCAACAACAACCCGCAGACTTTAATGGTCAATGGTTGGTGGCCGACTTAGTGACTATTCACCAAAACGATGAACAATGGCCACAACAAGTGGAAGTCGGACAACCCATTAACCTGCAATGGCAAATTACCGCCGTGAATTCGGACGTAAACAAAATACCCGTTCCTAAATTGCAATTAAATGAATCGGTTAAAGTTTATCCAGAGAAGCCACAGCGTAAAAGTGCCGTTCGTAATCAACAGGTCATCGCTCAAGTAACTCTTACTCAAGCCATTATTCCGACCCAAGCCGGTGAACTCACCATTCCAGCAATACGATTACCTTGGTATAACCCCCGCACCCAACAAACAGAGTACGCCACGCTCGCTGCCCAACAGTTAACGGTTGTGGAATCAGAAGCCAGCCGGCCGGTTATCTCTGCAATTGATACACCTGCACCTAATCCACCTGCTACCGAAGTATGGCCATGGCAAGTTGCTTGCGCTATGTTAGCGTTTGGTTGGTTTATTACCGTGTTAGTTTGGATGAGCAGCCGTAAACAAGCGTCAAAGGGCCAAGCCAGACTGGTGACTACTCAAGTTCAAGTTAATTTAGGGCAACTCAAGCGGGCTACAACATCGATCGACTTACCGATGAGCATAAAATTATCATCGCAGCTGTTGAGCAACGACGAATCGCCATTAACCCTTAGCCAAATTAACGACTTATACCCAGAAGTCGGACAATGTTTACAGCTGGCACAGCGCCTTGCTTACAGTGGTCATGAACAAGATAGCCAGCAACTCAGTGAGATTTTAGGAGCGCTTTATACAAACGTAGCTCAAGCGCTTCAGAAACCAAAGGCTGTACCGGGAGCTAAGTTGCCTGCTTTGCATGCAAGCGACTATCCTTAAAAATCGCTCTCGAATTAGGTTTTTTCCTCATCAAAGGATTTGATTTTATAAATGGTGACATTTTTTCGAAATAAAAACGCAAAGTCCTCGGTCTTAACTGACATGGCTACTAAACAATTGCGTTACGACAGTCTTGTACGAGCTTATCATGTCGAAATTTTTCGGTACGGATACTGGCTGGTAAAAGACAAACAAGTCGCTGAAGATCTGGTTCAGGAAACTTTTTTACGAGCATGGAAATCACTCGATTCGCTCAAGGATGAAAAGGCTGCTAAATCTTGGCTCATTACCATCCTGAGAAGGGAAAATGCCCGTCGCTTTGAGCGTAAGCAATTTCAATACAGTGACGTTGAGCAAGAAACCATTGAAGATAATGTCACGTTAGGACTGGAGGCGCAGATTGAGCGAACCGAAATTCGCTCTCAAATTGCTAAGCTTCCCGAGGAATACCGTGAGCCGTTGTTGTTACAAGTCGTCGGAGGTTACAGCGGCGACGAAATAGCAGAATTACTTGGTTTGAATCGTAATACGGTAATGACCCGATTGTTTAGAGCACGAAGTCAATTAAAAGAAGCATTAGAAACCAGCAGCAATATTAGAGGTAGTCGAAATGGATGAGCTCAAGTTCCGCCGAGAGGCCTATTCAGATCCCAATAGCAAGCAAGCCGACTTCCAAGAGACTGTTGCGGCCAATCCTGACCGAAAAGCCTTTGTGGAAGATTTGCAACAGCTGGATCATCAAATTTCAGAGGCTTTTGCTATACCGGTTGATGACAATTTAGCTGATAAATTATTGCTGAACCAAAAGCTTCATAGTCACAAAGCTCAACGAAGAAAGATAGCGACTTGGGTATCCATGGCCGCCTCCATTGCCTTTGTTGCAGGCTTAACGCTCAATGTTATGCGCACGGCACCCATCGACTTAAGCCAACAAGCCATCGCACATGTAATGCACGAACGTTCGGCACTGAGTAAAACCAGTCCCATAGAGCCAAATCAACTGCAGGTGCAGCTCGCGAGATATGGAGAGGCGACACACGCTCCGCTCGATGGCGTCGTATACGCCAAAGAATGTGACTTTCAAGGCGTGAAGAGCTTGCACTGGATTGTGCAAACGGAATCCGGACCCGTTACTGTCTTTATCGTGCCTAAAAATGATCGACTGCTGCAGCAAGCGCAATTTAATGAAGCAGAATTTAAAGGGCTCACTATCGAGCAGCAGCGCAACTTGTTAGTGATTGTGGGTGAAAACAGTCACGCTATTGATACGGTTAAACAACAAGTTGATACAAATCTGTACAGTATTTAACCAAACAAAGTGGGTTGTCCATCACGCTTTTGAATAAAAGATGACAGCCCCCCTCCTTCTGTTAGGATATCCCTCACAATAACAACATGTGAGTGACCGATAGATGTCCATTGAAACCCCAATCCTAATAACCTTTGTAGGCTACCTTGCGCTCATGATTTTGGTAGGCTTCATCGCCTATCGCAACACAAACAACGTCGGTGACTACATTCTAGGGGGGCGTAAGATGGGGCCCGCGGTAACTGCGCTCAGTGTTGGTGCCTCCGACATGTCCGGTTGGTTGCTTCTCGGCCTTCCCGGTGCTGTATACCTCGGTGGATTAAGCGAAGCATGGATTGGTTTTGGGTTAATTTTCGGCGCATGGTTAAATTGGCTCATCGTTGCCAAGCGACTGCGTGTGTATACCCAAAGTGCAGATGATGCTCTAACCATTCCCGAGTTCTTAGAAAGCCGCTTTCAAGATAAAGGCGGCAGTCTGCGAACGGTTGCCGCTATCGTGATTTTACTCTTTTTTACCTTCTATGCGTCATCAGGGCTGGTAGGTGGTGCCATTTTATTCGAGAAAGTATTTGGTTTAGATTACACCACAGCATTACTTATTGGCTCCGCAGTTATCGTTACCTATACCTTTGTTGGCGGATTTTTTGCGGTCAGTTGGACAGACTTCTTCCAAGGTTGCTTAATGTTATTGGCGTTAATTTTTGTTCCCATTAGTCTTATATCAGAACTGGGAGGCTGGAGCACGGCAACTGCACAATTGCCTGAGGACATGTACAGCCTGATTAATTCCGATACAACCGTCATCGGATTAGTATCGCTTCTGGCATGGGGACTGGGTTACTTCGGACAACCTCATATTCTGTCCCGCTTTATGGCCATTCGCTCTATAAAAGACATTGCTCTATCTCGTCATATTGCAATGGGTTGGATGACCTTCGCCCTAATTGGCGCTTTAGTGACCGGTTTAGTAGGTGCTATTTTCTTCGCAAATGAACCCTTAGAAAACCCGGAAACCGTATTCATTCACTTAACGCAAGTAGCGTTTAACCCTTGGGTTGCCGGTATTTTAATCGCTGCCATCTTATCGGCCATTATGAGCACCATTGATTCCCAACTATTGGTTTGCTCAAGTGTCATCACAGAAGACGTTTACAAAAAGTGGATTCGCCCTAACGCAAAGGATAACGAATTAATGCGCGTTGGCCGCTTTGGGGTCTTGTTAATTGCGATAGTGGCCGCACTCATTGCGCTTAATCCTGATTCTAATGTGCTGGGATTGGTGAGCTACGCTTGGGCTGGTTTTGGCGCGGCCTTTGGCCCCGTTGTACTTCTTAGCTTATTCTGGCGTAATTATAGTCGTAACGGAGCTTTGGCAACCTTAATCGTAGGCGCTATCACTGTCGTCATTTGGAAACAATTACATGGTGGCCTATTCGACTTGTATGAAATTTTGCCGGGATTCGTCTTTGCTACTTTAGCTGGCTGGTTAGTCTCTAAACTTAGCCCCAATAACAACGAGCACAGCTTGAAAGGGTTTGATGAGTACCAAGCTCAACTAAAATAAAGCTAACCAATAGCAGTAGGAGAACAATTCATGACGTCGTCTAAAATAGGTGCCTTTCTGCTGGGGGGCGCCATCGCAATCGGATTATTAGGTGCCGCCTTTATCGTCAGCAATGGCCTTCTGGATATTCAAAACTTGCAACGACAAGTAACGGTTAAAGGGCTCGCTGAGCGCGAAGTGCTTGCTGATACTGCTATTTGGCCTATCAGTTACACTGAAGCAGGTAATGATTTAGAGCAATTGGTGCTGCGAACCGAGAGAAACAATCAAATTATCCAAAACTTATTGTTAGAGATTGGTTTCGAACCCAGCGAAATTAGCTTATCACTGCCAACCATCCAAGATAACCAAGCACAAGGATACGTCGATCCAAATTTGAAGTTTCGTTATAGTGCGCTCGCTTCTGTCACGCTTTATACGAGCCAAGTTAACCTACTCTTAAAAAATCGTAATCGACTTCTAGAATTGGGTGCTAAAGGCATCGCTATTAGTGGTGAAAATGATTATCGCAATAAACTTGAGTATTTGTTTACCGATCTTAATTCAATCAAACCTGCCATGATTGAGCAAGCCACCAAGAACGCTCGCCAAGTCGCTCTGAAATTTGCGTCAGATAGCGACTCTCAACTGGGTAAAATAAAAACGGCCAGCCAAGGTCAATTTTCCATAAATGCTCGAGACAGCAATACGCCACACATAAAAAAAATACGGGTAGTATCTACTATTACCTATTATCTAACCGACAACTAATATAGGAGCTCAAGACATGAAACAACTGATTGGTGCGTTACTACTCGTGATATGGAGTAGCGCCTGGGCCGCTGCCCCTGAACCTAAAGATGCAAACTACGCCTGGCAACAGATAAAAAGCGGCGCAATCATTCTCGATGTGCGTACCCCTGAAGAATTTGCTCAAAGTCACTTGCAAGGTGCCGTTAACGTGCCCTATGAACAGGTCGCGCAATGGGCTCAACAGCAAAATTTGAGTAAAGATACCGATATAGTTCTTTATTGTCGCAGCGGCAATCGCAGCGGTAAAGCAACCACTGCATTAACTGAATTGGGTTATAACAACGCGTATAATGGCGGCGGCTTAACGCAACTGCAAAACAATAAACCTGAAGATTAATGGTTTTGGCAAGAGGCTCGATAGCTGTCGATTTCAGTTTCGATTAGGTGTCTAACCGCCATCGTTGCTTGATAGCCCGCGTCGATAGCTTCTTTCGCTCTATGAAACTCCATGGTACCAATGTCGGATACCCTCGGAGAAATGATGACTTCAGGCGGGTCGCCCATCAGCCTAGCGCGTTTATGGCGCTGCTCCAAGATATCCATAGAACGACTCATTACCGCCATCATATTGGGATCCGGGTTGTGTTTATGATCCAATTGGTGAGTTAACTTGGCGACGTAGTCTTTGCCTTTGGCTAATAAATCGACAAACGATGGCTTATTAGTGGGCGACTCTGCAACTTCATCTGTGGAATTTGTATCACTAGCAACCTCTGCAGCGTGAGACTCTAATTGCACCGCCTCGTTTACAGCACGGTGTCGCCGGTCACCGTGCAAGTCAACGGCGATAACCACGTCAGCGCCCATTGCTCGGCAGGTCGAAACTGGAACCGGGTTTACAACTGCGCCGTCCACCAGCCATCTTCCGTCCAGCTCTACTGGGGCTAGAATACCGGGCATCGAGCACGAGGCTCGAACCGCTTGTCGTAAATCACCTTTGCTAAACCAGATTTCTTGGCCACGGTAGAGATCCGTGGTAACCGCGGTAAACGGAATGGCTAATGTTTCAATGCGCACATTTCCGATTTGCTTATGCAGCGCATCAAATACTTTCTCACCACTGATTAACCCACTGCGCCGCAGTGAAAAATCCATCAATGACAGCACATCCCAACTCGAAAATCCGAGTACCCAATCTTCCAACTTCGCGAGATTTTGGTTAGCATGCGCGGCGCCAACAAGCGCGCCAATAGAACAGCCCGCAATAAAGCTAGGTTGATAGTTCAACTCCTCTAAGGCTTTGATGACACCAATATGAGCCCAGCCCTTTGCTGCTCCACTTCCTAGCGCTATCCCAATCTTCACATGCATGTCTAATCCCCGATTTGCGACAAAAAAGGGCGCTCACTGCGCCCCTTTTGGTAGATTTTAGTTTACATAAAAATGCAATAACCGAAAAACGCCAATACCACGGCGATACAAGATGCGGTTCCTAAAGCAACTTTTAAGTTTAACGACATATTCAGAAACTCCGAGCTTAACTAGTGATTATTTTAAGCAAGAGTAACAACTAAGCCCTTAAGAGTCTGCAATGGCAGCATAGCCAATTGACTTAGATCACGCTTTTATTAGTGCTTTTTGGTAAGGTATTGGCTGTTACTTTATTTGACTAAATTTCAGGAGTATTTCATGCCTCAATTGCTACATACTATGATTCGCGTCGGTGACCTAGATGCCAGTATAAAATTCTATACTGAAACAATGGGAATGAAGTTACTTCGTAAGAGTGAAAACCCCGAGTATCGTTATACCCTAGCATTTGTAGGATATGGCACTGAGTCTGAAGGCGCGGCAGTTATTGAACTGACCTTTAACTGGGATACCGACCGCTACGACTTAGGTACAGGTTTTGGCCACTTAGCCATTGGCGTTCACGACGTTGCAGCAACTTGCGAGCAAATCAGTGCCGGTGGCGGCAAGGTCGTTCGACCTGCTGGTCCTGTGGCTGGCGGCACAACAGTAATAGCCTTCGTAGAAGATCCTGACGGTTATAAAATTGAGCTTATCGAGCGCCGCCAAGCAGAATCGGCTCTTGGCTAACGAGTTATGCCAGTCGTCTGTTAAGGCGACTGGCCAATTTCTACAGAACCTGTCGCAGCAAAAAACCGGCCTTTAGGCGCGATATACGCGTTAGAATGCGTTTGACTTCGTCGGGATAGCTTTCCGCTTTTGCCAACGAACGATAGCTCTCCAGCCTCGATGCTTTGTCAAGAATCAGTTGCTGTTGCTCGTTGAAGTCTTGTTGCCATATCCCTTTCGGATCTTGTAACAGTAATCCGTTTTCTAAATCCAAGCCCCACGCTCTTGGGTTTAAATTGCTACCGGTTATTAAATGGCGACAATTGTCCGCCGAAATCCCTTTTAAGTGGTAGCTGTTGTTACCGTCTTGCCACAGGTGAAGATTTAGTAGGCCCGCATCAATAGCCCATTGAAAGCGCTTGGCGAATTTTCGCAGCGCAATCTCATACAGGTAAGGCACCGTTCCGATAAGATTAAACGGCTCCCCTTCTGGAATGAAAAAATCGTTAGCGGTTTTATCCCCAACAACAATGGTCATCTGCTTACCATTGCGCAACAAAGTACCTAACGCTTTTTCAACAGCTCTGGGAGGGTTGAAATAGGGCGTGCAAATGAATAACGAGTGCTCAGTATCTTTAATTAACTGCAAGGCTATGCGATTCAGCTTGTTAGCGCGGCGCCCTAACCCCACTAACGGTGTGATTCTGGCGCCTTCTGCACGACGGCCATTCATATATTCAGCACTACTAAGACGTTTTTTATAGCGACGAACAAAGCGATTGAGTTCGTTTTTAGAATAAGACTTAGGGTCTATCAAGCTTTGTATATCAGCGTCTACGATTAATTGATGCTCTATAAACTGAGCCATGCTATCGGCTAATTGAGGCTGTTGAATAATATAGTAACGGTCACTTCGATAGCGTTCGTGTTTGTGTAAATAGACGTCGTTTAAACTTGCACCGGAATAGATGACTTTATCGTCAAAAACGAAGCCCTTTAGGTGAAGTACGCCTAACAATTCACGTTTCTTGACCGGCACACCAAACACATCAAAACAAACGCCAGCTTGTTTGAGCTTGGTTTGATACATGCGATCATTGCCGCCCTGCTCTTTTGCACCAATCAGACCGCGTTGAGCTCGATGAAAATCAACCAACACTTTGATATTGAGGTGAGGCTTAGCTTGTTTTGCAGCAATCAGCGCATCAAAGATTTCGCGCCCTGCTTCGTCATCTTGCAAATACAAAGCGCATAATAGGATACGCTGATTCGCCTGCTCAATTTCATTCAGCAGTTGTTTACGAAAAGACTTAGCGCTATGGATGCTTGTCAATTGCCCCTTTTCCATAGCGAAACCGGTAGTGGCTGCAATTAGTTGTGAGTTGGAACGTACCATTTACGAGTGACGACTTTTGCTTAATAATCTAAATTTAACCTGCAAAAATACCGCGCAATGTCCTGTCGAATCAAGCCTTTTATGAGGGAAATGTAAGCAAAGCTCTCAAAGCGCTTAAGGATAACTGTTTTATGTGATGAAGGTTGCGATATACTAACGGCTGTTTTACGAGGTAACCATGAAATCCAATATCACTGTCATTCTGCTTGCATTGCTTGCGGGCCTGTTAATGTTTCAATTTAAGACTCAATTAGGCCCCTTACTGTTACCGTTATTTTTAATACTGGTGGGTTTTGTAACGTTTCGTTTTTATCGGTTGATGGAAAAAGATGACGACGACAGTTATTAATCGAACTTTTGCTTTAGCGCTTCTTTGCATCCCTTTTTCTTCTAGTTTCGCAGCCGACCTCGAGTTAAAGCCGCTGTTTGACTTAGTGAAACCGGATCATGCTCAAGTAGCAGCAATCGTCCAGCCAGTAGGCAAAAACAACTATCTGCTCAACGAAAATCGTCATGGATTGATGACCCCAGCAAGTACCCAAAAATTGTTAACCGCCGTTGCTGCGTATCAAATTTTAGGACGAAATTATCGCTTCGATACCAAGTTAGTGGCACAAACAACCGCCAACCCACAACATCTAGCTAATTTACAAATACAATTTAGCGGTGATCCCGGTTTAACCACGACGGATCTACGTGCCCTAATTAGAGCACTGCAAAAGCAAGGTGTGCGGCGTATTGATTCTCTAAGCTTATACAGCAGCCAGTCAAGCCAATACCACGCTCCTGGATGGGTTTGGGACGATTTAGGAATATGCTTCGCAGCACCAATTTCTGGCTACATACTCGATCGAAATTGCATTTCAGCTCAACTCACCAGTTTCGGCAATGAAACTCGTGTCTCTCACCCCAGTTTTCTGCCCATCTCAGTGAGCACAGACGCATCTTATCAAGCACAACCTCACGACTTTTGCGACCTTCACATTGAAAGCTTCCCAGGTAATCGATTTAACGTCATCGGTTGTTTAACCCAGCGTAATCGACTCAATCTTGAGATTGCCTTAAGCGACCCTAGGGACTTTGTAAATCAAACCATAGAGCGCCTTCTAAAAGACGCCGGCATTAGTCTGTCGACCCCCATATCTTACAGTAAACAGGCAAGTTATGGACGAGTGCTCGCTCAACATCAATCAGCGCCTTTGCATGAGTTAATGGTCACCATGCTCACCGATTCGGATAACCTAATAGCAGATACCACCTTTAAGCAAATGGGCAGTCACTATTTTGCTCATCAAGGAAGTTTTACCAGTGGCTCTGTCGCGGTAATTCAAACCTTAACAGGTTTGGGTATCGATATGTCTGATGCAGTCATTGTCGATGGCTCAGGACTGTCAAGATATAACTTAATCAGTGCCCAACAGTTATTACAAACACTGCAATTGATACAAGCTAACCCGAAGTTTACTGAGTTAACTCAGGCGCTTGCTATTGCCGGTGAATCCGGTACTTTGAGAAGAAAAACAGGCTTTGGGCAAGCGCCGCTAAAGCAGCGGGTAGTCGCTAAAACAGGAACCATGCGCGGGGTTAATGGTTTGGCTGGATACACCTTGAACACTGAAGGCAAGCCTGCCTACGCGTTTGTTTATTTACAAAATGGCGGCAAACTCGAAGTCAGCAGTGAGCCCATTCTTCTTAAAGCCTTAATTAATCAAACGGATTAACAACAAAGCCAACCCGCTAAGGTTGGCTTTGTTGTAAAACATAATCGCTTAAAAATCGTCAATACTTAACGCCATAATGCTGTTGCTACCGGAAACAACTTGCCCTAAATGATGATGAGCAAGGGGCAACATCTTAATAAAAAAATAGTGACCGACCTGATGCTTCTTGGTTGCGAACTTGGCATCGTCTTGTTTATTTGCTGCCGCCATCATTTTCAGCCAAAAATAGGCCAGTAAGCAGTAGCCAAAGCCATTAAGGTAATCCACGGCAACACCATTAACTAAATTGGGCTCCTGCTTAGCACCCTCTATGACTTCATTGGAAACCGTCAGCAATCGAGCGAATGCTTCCAATGTTTGCGACCTAAACTCATCATCAAGGTGCTCAAGCTTTGCAATATCAGCAGTGAGCTCGTCAACGAACTCGGTTAAGTCTCGGCCACCATTGGCGCAAACCTTACGCCCCAATAAATCCAGCGCTTGAATACCATTAGTGCCTTCGTATATTTGGGCAATACGACTGTCTCTAACCAGTTGCTCTGCGCCCCACTCTCTAATGAACCCGTGACCGCCTAATACTTGTTGGCCATGGACCGTGTTGTCAAAGCCACGATCCGTCAGAAACGCTTTCGCTAATGGGGTTAGTAGTCCAACTTTTGCACTGGCGCTTATAGCCACGTCGCCTTGAGCATAATTGGCCAAATCCAACTGCAAGCCTACGTACATCGATAAGGCTCGACCTGCTTCGTTAAATGCGCGCATGTTGAGCAGCATACGACGAACATCGGCATGCACCAACAAACTGTCGCTAAACTCACCACTGCGCAAAGACTTGTCGGCGGCAACACCTTGTTTGCGTTCTTTAGCGTAATTACTGGCTAATTGATAAGCCATTTCACTGGCCCCAAGCCCTTGCAGGCCAATAGATAACCGTTCGTAATTCATCATAGTGAACATACAAGCCAAGCCTCGACCTTCTTGACCAACAAGATAACCTTGCGCATTGTCATAATTCATAACGCAAGTTGCAGAGCCTTTTAAGCCCATTTTGTGCTCAATCGAGCCAACCGTCACCCCATTAGGAGCCCCTAATGAGCCATCGTCATTCACATTGATTTTCGGAACAAGAAACAGAGAGATGTTCTTTGATAAGCCTCGTTCACTGGCGACTTTCGCTAGCACTAAATGGATGACGTTTTCACCGAGATCGTTATCACCAGAGGTAATAAAAATTTTGCTACCCGAGATTTGATAACTGCCATCAGCTTGCAGTTCCGCTTTAGTGCGTATACCTCTAAGGTCGGAGCCGGCTTGAGGCTCTGTCATATCCATAGCACCCGTCCAGGTACCGGCGTATAAATTAGGAAGGAAGCGTTGTTTGAGCGCTTCACTGGCATGAGCGTTAATGCACAGACTCGCCCCCGCGGTTAACGAAGAATATAGTTGTAACGCATTTGACGCTCCATAGCCGATTTCATCGGTCAGTACGCCAAGCATTTTGGGCATACCCATCCCACCAAAGTCAGGATTACCACAAAGTCCTACCCATCCGCCTTCCACAAAAGACTGATAAGCTTGTTTAAAGCCATCGGGTGTCGTTACCAAACCGTTTTCAAAGCCCACGCCCTGTTCATCGGCATTACGATCCAATGGCGCCACTTCTTGCTCATTGAGCTTGGCCGATTCTTCTAGAATGGCAAGCGCCGTATCCAAATCCACGGCCTCTTCAAACGCAGGCATTGTTTGCCAGTAGCTATGGGCGTTAAAGACATCATCCAACAGGAATCGCATGTCCGCTAGTGGGGCTTTATATCCGTTCATGGGTTATCTCTTTGTTATTGCGGCCTAGGCCAATTCAAACACTCGTTTAAATTACACCAATTGGAGCAATAACTCAAAAACAATCGACTACCACATGAGATCGTCAGGAATTTCGTAATCAGCGTAAGGGTCGTCTTCATCAACAACCTCTTCAGTAGAGCCATCCCATAGATAAGCGACCCACTCAGGTTTAAATTGCTGAATGCGCTCGACCAATTTATTGGGCAGTAGATAACTCTTTTCTTGAAGCCTAACAATGCCTAGCTTGCCTGATAACAGCTGACTTTGAAGCGCTGATGTCACGTACAAAGTAAGTACTTTATTGTTGAAGGTAAAATTGAAGCCTATATCAGCCTGGCTATCGATGCTAATTCCTGCTCGTGCAATTTCAGTAGCAAAACCTCGCTCCCGTCCTATTGCTTGAGCCTTAGCGTCCCGTTCACTGTTTAAGGCTTTATCTTTTTCTGCGGTCTGCTTTAGTTTTTCCGCCGCTTGTTGCTTAATCAGTTCGCTTTCGTCCACTTTGTTTTGTTTGCGTTTGCGGCGCTTATCGGTGCGCACTTGTTTGGCTTTTTGTTTATTGATTAATCCCGCTTTAAGCAGTTGATCTTGAAGTGACATAACAATACTCGAACGTTTGGTTGTTAAACTAATGACTGATTGATATCAGCCAGTGCAGCGAGCGGCTCACTGGCCTTAGTTATCGGTCGACCAATCACTAAGTGATCAGCCCCAGCAGCAATGGCTTTAGCTGGTGTCATCACTCGATGTTGGTCACCAACATCGGCACCGACAGGCCGTATACCTGGCGTCACTAACTGGAATTCGTCCCCTAACTGGCTTTTAAGCATACTGGCTTCTTGAGCCGAACACACCACGCCATCAAGCCCACAATCTTTAGCCAGTTGCGCTAATCGCAAGACCTGTTGTTGAGGAGACACGCTAATTCCAATGCCTTGGAGTTGCGCTTCATCCATGCTGGTAAGTACGGTAACCGCAATGAGCAGCGGCGCATCGTCGCCATACTCTACTAAGGCGTCTTTAGCCGCCTGCATCATTTTTTCACCGCCGCTTGCGTGTACGTTTACCATCCATACTCCTAACTCAGCGGCAGCACGAACGGCTTTGGCAACCGTATTGGGAATGTCGTGAAACTTAAGATCCAAAAACACGTCGAAACCCAGTTGGTGCAATTGCTTAACGAACTCAGGCCCAAATAAGGTAAACATCTCTTTACCTACCTTTAAGCGGCAAGCATTGGGATCAAGTTGCTTTACCAAAGCTAATGCGTTGCTTTGATTCTCAAAATCTAAGGCGACAACAATTCGTTTTTCTAACATTTATTCTCCGCTCTATTCTCCGTCCAACCCAACTACAGGCTTCATCGAGCCCCATTGCTTACAAGACGGACATTGCCAGTGCAAACTATGCCCCGGAAATCCACATTCCTTGCAGCGGTAGCTGGGTCTGACTCGTATTTGCTGTTGAACCAGTTTTTCTAACATACTTAAACTGTCTTTGGCCTTTCCATCTTCCGCTTGGGTGATATGGAACTCCATTAATCGATGGAAGCCTTTTAAGGTGGGGTGTGTCATTAGGTGCTGTAAAATCAAACGCTCGGCATCGGAATCGCTGTTTTCGTCGGCTAACTCCTGTGCCAACGCCAGTACGATACTAACACCACCATTGTGAGTCACAGCGTTTTGCAGAAGTTGCTTATAAGCTTCATGATTATCCGCTGCCTGAAAGCATTGCTTAGCGGTGCCAAGTGCTTCAGAAAACAGTTCAATATCTCTTTTTAACAATTGCTCTAAAGTATTTTGGCAATCTGCAATGTGCCCTAAAGCCAATTCCAGCTTTGCTTTTTGCAACCACGCTCGACCACAATTTGGATCCTGCTTGAGCGCTTTATTAATGAGCCCTAATTGATCCGGCTGCGATGTAGCCTCTTGCGCCAACTGACAGTAGAAATGGGCTATCAGTGGTTTAAAACGCTTTTGCGCCCTGCGCTTAAAGCGTCCCACCACGTCAATGGCTTTTTGCCACTCTTTAGTGATTTGATAGATATCAAGCAGCTGTTGCTCGACTTCTTCGGTATGCTCATCTTGACTTACTAGATTTAAAAATATCTCTTCAGCTCGGTCGTAAAATCCAGCCGCATGATAGTCTTTGCCTAACTCCATCATGGCAAAATCTCGTTGCTCAATCGTTAGACTGGGTCGAGCGATAAGGTTTTGGTGAATTCTAATGGAACGGTCTACTTCTCCACGGCGACGAAACAGGCTGCCTAAAGCCATATGGGTATCGATGGTTTCATCATCCACTTCCAACAAGTTTATGAACAAATCCACAGCTTTATCGGAATCGTTGGAAAGCAGGTAATTAAGGCCGGTGAAGTAGTCTCTTGAAATTTTTTGTTGGCGTTGTTGTTGCCCTTGGCGGACACTTCTTCTCCCCATGTACCAACCATAGGCTGCAGCAATTGGTAGGAGAAGAAACAGTAACTCAAGCATTATCAGTCGTTACAGGCTTAGTATTGTGATTCGGCTTTTGCTGTTTATGCAACAATCGAGTGGCTTTTCGAAGCGCCAGTTTTAACTTCACCACGAAGACTATAGATATCAGCCAGCAACTTGCAAAGCCGGCTATGAAAGTGACAGAAAGCACTACAGGTAGACGAAACTCACCCTGAGCTACAAAGTAATTGATAGACACTAACTGCTCATTTTGAGCACCGAAAGCCAGTGCTATAAGAAAAAGCAATATAACGATTACCGCCACTAGTAGAGTTTTCACAGCCTCTTTCCTTAGCCAATAAGTCTTTCCTTGATTATCCTTTAATTTTCGAGGCTTAGCTAGTGACAATCAAAAAAGCCTCCGTTAGGAGGCTTTTTATTAAGCGATGCTAGAGTTTACTCTTTCGCGTAACTCTTTACCCGGCTTGAAGTGGGGAACGGATTTTCCTTCCAACTTAACGGTTTCGCCCGTTTTAGGGTTTCGACCACTTCGTGGCGCTCTAAAGTGAAGTGAAAAACTACCGAAGCCACGGATTTCAATTCGATCACCGGACTCCAATGTTGCTGCCATTTGCTCCAACATTTCCTTAATCGCCGCATCAACTTCTTTAGCTGATAGCTGCGGTTGTTTGGTGGTTAACAGTTCAATCAATTCAGATTTAGTCATCCTTTCACCTTTTATTTTCAAGCCAAATAGCTGTCATTAACCGGGAGCCTAGGCTCCCGTCTTAACAGAAATTATTCGCTGCGAGCCGCTTTGAACGCTTCTGCCATTGCATTAGACATGCCAGCATCTTCTTGCTTGTTCAAAGAAGCCATTGCTTCTTTCTCGTCAGCTTCGTCTTTCGCGCGGATTGACAAGCTGATGGTGCGGTTCTTACGGTCAACGCCCATGTACTTAGCTTCAACTGCATCGCCAACACTCAATACGCTTGATGCGTCTTCAATGCGTTCACGAGCAATGTCAGCTACACGGATGTAACCTTCAACGCTATCGGCCAACTCAATGGTTGCACCTTTTGCGTCAACAGCAGCAACTGTACCATTAACAATAGCGCCTTTTTTCTTATCAGCAAGATAAGAATTGAACGGATCTTCTTCAATTTGCTTAACGCCTAGAGAGATACGCTCACGCTCTGGGTCAACAGAAAGAACAACTGCTTCGATTTCTTCGCCTTTCTTGTATTCACGAACCGCTTCTTCACCAGTCGCGTTCCAAGAAATGTCAGACAGGTGAACTAGACCGTCGATGCCGCCGTCTAGACCGATGAAGATACCGAAGTCAGTGATAGACTTGATCTTACCGGTAACTTTGTCGTTCTTGTTGAACTTAGAAGCAAACTCATCCCATGGGTTAGCTTTACACTGCTTAAGACCCAAAGAAATACGACGACGTTCTTCGTCGATGTCAAGAACCATAACTTCAACAGAATCACCCAAGTTAACCACTTTAGATGGGTGGATATTCTTGTTGGTCCAATCCATTTCAGAAACGTGTACTAGACCTTCAACGCCCTCTTCGATTTCAACGAAGCAACCGTAATCAGTTAGGTTAGTAACGCGACCAGTCAAGCGAGCACCTTCTGGATAGCGCTTGCTGATTTCCAACCATGGATCTTCACCAAGTTGCTTAAGACCTAGTGATACACGAGTGCGCTCACGATCGAACTTAAGAACTTTAACGTTGATTTCGTCACCAACGTTTACGATTTCACTTGGGTGCTTAACGCGTTTCCAAGCCATATCGGTGATGTGCAGTAGGCCGTCTACGCCGCCCAAGTCAACGAAAGCACCGTAATCGGTAAGGTTCTTAACGATACCTTTAACTTCTTGACCTTCCTGCAAGTTCTCAAGCAATTCATCACGCTCTTGGCTGCTTTCTGATTCGATAACAGCACGGCGAGAAACAACAACGTTGTTGCGCTTCTGGTCAAGCTTGATAACTTTAAATTCAAGTTCTTTGCCTTCAAGGTGCAAGGTATCGCGTACTGGACGTACGTCTACCAATGAACCAGGTAGGAAAGCACGGATTCCGTCTAGATCGACAGTGAAGCCGCCTTTAACTTTGCCGTTGATAACACCCATAACAGTTTCAGCGTCTTCGTAAGCTTTTTCCAAACGGATCCAAGCTTCGTGGCGCTTAGCTTTTTCACGAGAAAGCTGAGTTTCACCGAAGCCGTCTTCTACTGCGTCAAGCGCAACATCAACTTCGCTACCAACTTCAACTTCTAGTTCGCCTTGGGCGTTTTTGAACTGATCCACAGAAATAACAGCTTCTGACTTAAGACCAGCGTCAACGATAACGTTGCCATTTTCGATCTTAACAACTAGGCCTTTTACGATGGCGCCAGGGCGGGTTTCAATTTCTTGAAGGGATTGTTCAAACAGTTCAGCAAATGATTCAGTCATTTTAATACTTCAACTTATATTCAACCATGGTCGTCCTGAACATGGAGGCAATTAATAATTATGCTTCGTCCGTGAGGCATACTAGGTAAAATTTTTGGAACAACTAATTCATCTCTATCGACAAGACGTCGGAGACATATTCAGTCACTCTTGCCATCACTTGGTTAATGTCTAACCCAGTGGTATCAAGGATTAATGCGTCTTCGGCCGCTACTAAAGGTGCTACTTTACGACCCATATCTCGGGCGTCACGCTCTTTTATCTCGGCCAAAAGGCGGTCAATATTAACATCGAAGCCCTTTTCTATCAACTGATTATAACGTCGTTGGGCGCGCTCTTCTGCTGACGCAGTAAGGAAAATTTTAACTTCTGCATCGTTAAAAACGACCGTTCCCATGTCTCTGCCATCGGCGACGAGTCCTGGGGCGGCGCGAAACAGGCGTTGGCGGCGCAATAACGCTTCTCGTACGCAAGGAAATGCAGCCACTTTAGAAGCGGCATTAGCGCATTCGGAAGAACGAATCGCTTTGGAGACATCTTCGCCTTCCAAAATCACCTTAATACCGTCTTCGCTACCGATAAACTGGACATCTAAATGCGCCGCTAAAAGGCCTAAGGCTTCTTCATTTTCCAGATCAACATTATGGTGCAACGCAGCTAATGCTGAAACACGATAAAGCGCACCTGAATCCAACAAGTGCCAACCTAATTTAGCTGCTAATAACTGACATACGGTGCCCTTTCCTGCACCACCGGGGCCATCCACCGTAATAACAGGCGCCCTATCCATCATAATATTCTCCGAATCGTATAAAACCGGCTACCATACCGGCCTTAAAAAATGCGCGCATAGTATACAAGAAACCACAACCATATGCTGGTTTTTCTAAAAATAAAAAAGGTGTAGTCGTACAAACGACTACACCTCATCAGCTAAAGGTTATGCTTTAATGACAAATGCTCGAAAACGCTTCAAAATAATTGGGAAACGTCTTTGATGTGCAATCCGGATCATTAATGATAACGCCCGCATCACCCAGCGCCATTAACGAAAAGCACATCGCCATACGATGGTCATTATAAGTATCTATCGCTGCCTTCTTTAGCGCTTCAGGCGGCGATATCTCAATATAATCGTGACCTTCTTTTACGTGAGCACCTACTTTTGTCAACTCAGTTGCCATGGCGGCTAATCGGTCGGTTTCTTTAATTCGCCAATTATAGATATTGCTTAAACGAGTAGTACCGCGAGCAAAAACCGCCGCTGCAGCAATGGTCATAGCAGCATCCGGGATATGATTCATATCCATATTGACACCCTTTAACTGACCTTTGCGACTAATGATATAGTCTTCGCCCCACTCTATCTCAGCACCCATAGCACTTAAGGCGTCGGCAAACTTAACATCGCCTTGAATACTGGCAGTGCCCACACCGGTAACCTTTATTGAGCCGCCCTTAATGGCTGCCGCAGCTAAGAAATAAGAGGCGGATGAAGCGTCACCTTCAACCAAAAAACGACCAGGAGATACGTAGTGCTGCCCTCCCTTAACCACAAATCGTTGATAGCGGTTGTGGGTAACTTCTACCCCAAATTTCTTCATAATCGACAACGTAATATCAATGTAAGGCTTGGATACCAGTTCACCTTTAATATTGATAACAATGTCGCCATCGGCCATTGGCGCAACCATAAGCAACGCGGTCAAAAATTGACTGGACAGATCACCGGCAATCTCTACTGAGCCACCGCGTAATCCCATGCCTTGGATTTTCACCGGTGGAAAGCCTTCGTTTTTGAGGTAACTGATATTGGCACCCAATGGTCTTAGCGCATCCACCAAATCCCCAATGGGTCGCTCTTCCATACGCGGTTCGCCGGTTAATTCGAATTCGCCTTGGCTTAAAGCTAATGCCGCACACAAAGGCCTCATCGCCGTACCTGCGTTCCCTAAAAAGATGGTTTGAGCATCGGCTACGTTAAACGCTTTGCCTAACCCTTGAACCACACAACGGGTTTTGTCGGCGCTCAGTTCATAGCTGACCCCTAATTGACTGAGGGCCGTCAACATGTGTCGAATGTCATCTGAGTCCAATAAGTTGGTCAAGGTCGTCTGCCCCTGAGCCATAGCCGCCAGTAATAATGCTCGGTTTGAAATACTCTTTGAACCCGGGATATTTATTTCACCATCAACGCGGGAAATGGGCGCTAATTCCAGTTGTTTCATGCAAGTCCTAATGTTTCAAATGCAGCCATAAAGCGATCGTTCTCCGCTTTAGTGCCGATACTAATTCTTAAGTGATTTGGCATTCCATAACCACCAATTGGGCGCACAATAACCCCTTGCGTCAACAATGCTTGGTAATGCGGCATCGCATCCCCTTTCATGTCGACTGTTACAAAGTTACCTTTGGTAGGAATGTATTGGATGTTTTTAGTATCCAGCCATTGGCATACTCGACCTAACTCTTGTGTATTCAGCGTTACGCTTTCATTCAAATAAGCTTCGTCGGCCAATGCAGCTTCTGCGGCAACCAAAGCAAGACTATTGTTATTAAAGGGTTCTCGAACCCTGTTTAATAGATCCGCAATATCCGGATGACAGGCACAATAACCGACTCGTAATCCGGCCAAGCCATAAGCTTTAGAAAAGGTTCGACTGACTATCAAATTAGGGTGTTGCCCTATCCAGTCACAAGAAGGGGGTTGTTCATCCGCCTGTAGGTATTCGAAATAAGCTTCATCCAACACAATCAGGACATGGGTTGGTACCTGTTCAACAAACTTTTTTAACTCGCTAGGATTAATATAGTTACCAGTGGGATTATTTGGGTTCGCCACACAAATCAATTTGGTTTTGTCGTTGATTGCTGCAAGCATGGCATCTAAATCGTGGCCATAATTTTTAGCCGGAATGGTTCGATGCACAGCGCCACAAGATTGAGTCAGCAAAGCGTATACGATAAAAGCGTATTGTGAGTAAATCACTTCATGTTCGCTTTGAACAAACGCCCGAAAAATCAATTCCAACACTTCGTTAGAACCATTACCCAAAACCAGTTGCTCAGGTGTAACCGACAGTTTTTCTGACAAAGCTTGCTTTAGCGTAAAACCGGAAGCATCGGGGTAGCGACTCAAATCGGCAACCGCTGCAGCAATCGCCGCTTTAACTTGTTGGCTAGGCCCTAGTGGATTTTCATTCGAAGCTAACTTAACGATATCTTTTATACCAAGCTCTCGTTCTAATTCTTCTATTGGTTTACCTGGCTCATAGGGTTTTAACCCTTGCACACCTTGATTGGCCAGCGATAGAAAATCATGACTCATTAAGTTATATCCTTTTTTTATGTTGTTATTGTTAATTGTTTCGTGCAAATTCATCCATAAAGGCTATCAGTGCAACGACACCTTGGTGCGGCATAGCGTTGTAAATGCTTGCACGCATGCCGCCAACCGCACGATGTCCTTTCAACGCCAACAAGCCTCTCGCTTTCGCCTGCGCTAGAAACTCTCCATTAAGTGACTCATCCGCTAATTGGAAAGTGACATTCATTCTGGAGCGGTTTGTCGCAGCAACACCGCTGCGATAAAAGTGTGATTGTTCAATGTAAGCATACAGCTCGTCTGCTTTACGCTGATTCTTCAGCCCCATCGCTTCAATCCCGCCTTGTTGTTGCAACCATTGAAAAACATTAGCGGCCAAATACAAAGCATAGGTTGGCGGTGTATTGAACATGGATTCATTAGCCGCGGTAATGCGGTAATCCATGATGCTGGGCATAGGCAGCGCCGGCAACTCTAAAAGCGATTTTTTAACGATGACAAGGCTAAGTCCAGAAGGTCCAATGTTTTTCTGGGCGCCAGCATAAATTAATCCAAACTGGCTGACATCGATGGGTCGAGATAAAATGCAAGAAGACATGTCTGCAATCACAGGCCAAGGGCTGTTGATTGGTTCGTGAATTTCTATGCCATCGACGGTTTCATTAGGGCAATAATGCAGGTATCGATAATCCCCCATATCGGATTTCAGCTCGGGAAGCACGACCTGTTGTTTGCCTTCCATGGACTCTACGATTGAAAGTTCGTCTACTTGGGCAAAACGCCGCGCTTCAACTGCTGCGGCTTTAGACCATTGCCCTGAATTTAAATACAGAGCCTTACCAGATTCGCCAAGGAGGTTCATCGCAATAGCCGCAAACTGACCGCGACCACCGCCGTGCATGAAGAGCACGTGATAATCATCAGGAACATTTAACAGTTGCCGTAAATTAGTCTCAGCATTGTGCGCCAGCTCAATAAACTCAGCGCTTCGATGAGAGACTTCCATCACGGAAACACCTTGGTGCTGCCAATCGAGCATTTCCGCTTGCGCTTTTTGCATGACTTCTACCGGCAGCATCGCCGGGCCTGCACAAAAATTAAACACCTGCATGAACATCCCTTATCATTGGAAAAAATGAAAAACAGAAAGTAAAAATAATACTGTAGAACCGTGCAAAAGAAAACGAGCGCCAATAGGCGCTCGCATGAATTTCCTTACGGTTACTGTAACTTAAGCCATACAGTTATTCGTTAGGTGCTTCCGAGGGCGTAACAGCGTCGTCAGTTGCAGAGTTTTCTGAGTCGACAATATCTTCATCCACTTGGATTTCGTCAATTCTTTCTAAACCAACTACCAACTCATCATCGGCAGTGCGAATTAAGGTTACCCCTTGAGTATTACGGCCCACCGAAGAAACACCTTCTACCGGTGTACGTACAAGCGTACCCTTATTACTGATTAGCATGATCTCATCGGCATCATTGGCTTGAACCGCACCTACAACGGCACCGTTTCGCTCACTGACTTTAATGGATACCACACCTTTGGTCGCGCGACTCTTCGCCGGATAGTCTTCTAATTTGGTACGCTTACCGTAGCCATTCTCAGTAACCGTTAGAATCTCACCATCGCCATTTGGCACAATTAATGACACTACTTTTTGGCCATCTTCCAAGCGAATACCGCGAACACCTGTTGCCGTTCTACCCATCGGGCGTAACGACAGCAACTCTTCACCGGTTTCCTCATCAATTTTCACCAAACCAGTTTCGGAATCTCGCAATTTTTCATTAAAGCGAACCACTTTACCGGCATCAGAAAACAGCATGATGTCGTTACTACCGTCTGTGATGTCGACACCGATCAGCTGGTCACCGTCTTTAAGATTCACCGCAATAATACCGTTCGCTCTTGGGTTGCTGTAGGCTGTTAGTGCTGTTTTCTTAACCGTACCATGCGCAGTAGCCATGATAATGTACTTATCGTCCTCGTACTCTCGTACCGGAAGAATGGCAGTAATTCGCTCTTCATCGCCAAGCGGTAACAAGTTAACAATCGGTCGTCCACGAGCGGTGCGGCTAGCCAACGGCAATTGATACACTTTGAGCCAATACATTTTGCCAGCATCCGAGAAGCACAAAATCGTATCGTGGGTGTTGGCAACCAACAAGCGTTCTACAAAGTCTTCATCTTTAACTTTCGTAGCCGCCTTTCCTTTACCACCACGACGCTGAGCTTGATAATCAGTCAGCGGCTGATACTTCACATAGCCAAGGTGAGACAAGGTAACCACAACATCTTCTTCATTAATTAAGTCTTCTAAACTGATGTCGTGAGATGCATCGGTAATTTCCGTTCGACGCTCATCACCGAAATCATTAACAATGACTTCAAGTTCTTCACGAATCACTTCCAACAGACGCTCAGGGCTTGTCAGAATATGAATCAAGCCAGCAATTAATTGCAGCAACTCCTCATATTCGTTGAGAATTTTCTCATGTTCCAAACCGGTCAATTTGTGAAGACGCAAATCCAAAATTGCTTGCGCTTGTTGCTCGGTTAAGAAGTACTTTTCATCACGGATACCGAACTCAGGTTCCAACCACTCAGGACGAGCGGCATCATCGCCCGCTTTTTCCAGCATAGCTCTAACGTTGCCCAAATCCCAACCACGTTGTTGCAACTGCAGTTTTGCCTCAGCGGGAGTGGCTGCATTTCGAATCAGCTCGATAATGGGATCGATGTTTGCCAGCGCTATCGCCAACGCTTCTAATACGTGGGCTCTATCTCTGGCTTTGCGCAATTCATAAACGGTACGACGAGTAACCACTTCACGACGGTGTAGCAAGAACTCTTCTAACATTTCTTTAAGGTTAAAGAGTCTTGGCTGACCATTACCCAACGCCACCATGTTGATGCCGAAAACGGTTTGCATTTGGGTTTGCGAGTACAGGTTGTTCAGTACGACCTCACCCACTTCGCCACGCTTCACCTCAATCACTACTCGAAGGCCGTCTTTATCGGACTCATCTCGCAGCCCTGAAATGCCCTCAAGCTTTTTATCTTTTACCAGCTCCGCAATTTTCTCAATTAGGCGCGCTTTGTTTACCTGATACGGGATCTCGGTAACAATAATGCGCTCTTTGTTGTTGCTGTCGGTTTCAACTTCAGCGCGAGCACGCATGTACACTTTACCGCGACCGGTATTATAGGCATCAATAATTCCTTTACGGCCACTGATGATACCCGCCGTCGGGAAATCAGGACCAGGAATGTATTCCATTAACTCAGCAATGGTTAACTCTGGGTTATCAATCAGCGCCAAACATCCACTAATGACTTCTCGCAAGTTGTGCGGCGCAATATTAGTGGCCATACCAACGGCGATACCAGAAGACCCGTTAACCAACAGGTTAGGTACACGAGTCGGCAATACTTCCGGAATAAACTCGGTGCCATCATAGTTGGGCACGAAATCAACGGTTTCTTTATCTAAGTCAGCCAGCAACGAATGGGACAGTTTATCCATTCGTATTTCGGTATAACGCATTGCAGCTGCGGCATCGCCATCAATGGAACCAAAGTTACCTTGGCCATCCACTAAGGT
This sequence comes from Paraferrimonas haliotis, assembly GCF_002282895.1. GTDB lineage: Bacteria > Pseudomonadota > Gammaproteobacteria > Enterobacterales > Shewanellaceae > Paraferrimonas > Paraferrimonas haliotis. The sequence continues at coordinate 151,963 of NZ_NRRB01000005.1, read as the reverse complement.
GTAGCGCATCGAGAAATCTTGTGCCATCCGTACAATGGTGTCGTACACGGCACTATCACCGTGGGGGTGATATTTACCGATGACATCACCAACGACACGTGCCGATTTTTTATACGGCTTGTTAAAATCGTTCTTTAATTCGTTCATGGCGAACAACACGCGACGATGCACAGGCTTTAAGCCATCTCTAACATCCGGTAGTGCTCGACCTACGATTACGCTCATGGCGTAATCTAAATAGGAGCTTTTTAGTTCTTCTTCGATATTAATCGGCGTAATTTCAGTAGCCAGATTTGTCATAAATCACTCATTCCCCAGTTGAGAACCATCGACGCTCTTCTTTTTCCATTTGTCGACGGATTAACATGGAATGATACCACACAGAAATCCTTTGACTAGTACCTTTAGCCCTCTATGAAAGCTCAGTTATCTCGCTATAATGGGCAAAGTTCTCACAATAACAATTTTAGGCTGTAATTCATGTCCCAACCTTTGAACTTTGATCCCGAAGAAATAAGCAAATTTGAGAAAATGGCGGCTTCTTGGTGGGATCCAGAAGGTGATTTTAAACCTTTGCATCAACTTAACCCTCTAAGACTCAATTATATTGATCGAGAATGCGGCGGTTTGTTTGGCAAGAGAACCATCGACATTGGTTGCGGTGGCGGCATTTTGTCTGAAAGCATGGCGCGCCTAGGTGCACAAGTTGAGGGCATCGACATGGGGCGAGAGCCATTAGAAGTCGCCAAACTTCATGCTCTAGAAAGCCAAGTACAAGTTGATTATCAGCAAATGACCGCGGAAGAGAAGGCCGCTAAAAGCGCAGGCCTTTATCAAGTAGTAACCTGCATGGAGATGCTCGAACACGTTCCAGAGCCTGCATCTGTGATTAGCGCCTGTTTTGATTTGTTAGAAGAAGGGGGCATCGCCTTTTTCTCAACCATAAATAGAAACGCCCTCTCCTACATACAAACCATTGTTGGGGCGGAGTACGTTTTAAAGCTGTTGCCGGTTGGCACCCACGACCACAGCAAGTTCATTACGCCTTCAGAACTCATACGCTATTGTGATAACGCGGGTTTTGTTACCAAAGGAAGCATGGGGATTCAGTACAACCCAATAACTAAGGTGTTCAGTTACACCCGCAAGTTAGATGTCAACTATATGATTTGTTGTGAAAAACAAGGATAACCCCATGTCACAAGCCATTCTTTTTGATATGGACGGAACCTTAGTCGATACCGCCGTCGATATTGTCGATGCCTTAAATTTAGCGCTGCAGCAGCACGGCTTCCCTCAAGCGAATTTCGATGATGTCCATCAATACACCAGCGATGGCAGTCGCGGTCTGATTAACGCCGCCGTGGGAGCGCTGGATGAGCAGCGCTTTACGCAAGTTCAGCAGAGTTTGTTTCAACACTACTTATCAACTAATGGCCGAAGTGCCCAGCTCTATCCCGGCATAGCTCGACTACTGGAAATCTGCGACAGTAAAGGCATCGCTTATGGGGTGATCACTAATAAGCCGGCTCGCTTTAGTCGACCATTGCTTCAACAGCTGAACTTGGATAAACGCTGCGCTACCATCATTAGCGGTGACACCTGTCTTAAAGCGAAGCCATCAAGCATGCCAATGCGCTTAGCGGCCAACCAAACCCAAGTCGATTGTAAAAACACCTGGTACCTTGGCGATGCACGCCGAGACATCGAAGCGGCATTGGCGGTTGGCATGCACCCGGTTGCGGTAAGTTGGGGCTATATCAAAGCTGAAGATCCCATTGCCTCTTGGCCACAACATACAGTAATTGATTCGCCGCTAGACATGCTCGACTTAATCAAGTAGCCAAACTTTCGCCAGTTGATTAGGGAGCGGTTTATGGCAAAAAAAATCTTTTAATAGCGCTTGATTTTAATGAATCCCTAATAAAATTTTGATGTTAGGGTTAGTCGTCACTAACCCTTGTTAAATTCATGCTAAAAAAACCGCTTAAATATCCTAATTGGCATGACAATTGATCCTTGCAAACGATCGAAAACCTCATTATCTTGTACCTCAGGCGTATTAAACACCCATATGTTGTGTAATCAACAAAGTATCAACACAACGGGAAATTATCGTCTTAACACAAGGATTGAGACCATTAATAGGGACGTATGTGGCTTAATTGGCTCAAAAAAGACAACCAGCCCTTGAGACTTTCAAGGCATAAATACAACGGGCATCATATCAATGAACAACAAGTTGACTGTCACCAAGCGCTGTGGTGAACGTGAACCTTTGGATCTGGAAAAACTGCATAAGGTTATTACCTGGGCAGCAGAAGGACTCGATAACGTCTCCGTCTCTGAAGTGGAACTCCGCTCCCACATTCAGTTCTTCGATGGCATCGAAACCGAAGCGATTCACGAAACTATTATTCGCTCTGCTGCGGATTTAATAAGCGCTGAAACCCCGGATTATCAATACCTTGCTGCCCGCCTAGCCATTTTCCATCTTCGTAAAAAAGCCTACGGTCAGTTTGAACCACCAAGTTTATACGATCACGTCACTCAAATGGTGGAAACGCACCGCTACGACGCTCATATTCTTGCCGATTATGATAAAGCGGAGTTAGATGAACTAGACGAGCATATTGATCACTGGCGTGACATGAACTTCTCCTATGCGGCCGTAAAACAACTTGAAGGCAAGTACTTGGTTCAAAACCGCGTAACCGGTGAAGTCTTTGAAAGCGCTCAATTCCTTTATATGTTGGTTGCTGCATGCCTGTTTAGCCACTATCCAAAGGCGACTCGTTTAGATTACGTGAAACGCTTCTACGATGCGGTATCGCTATTTAAGATTTCGTTACCCACTCCTATTATGGCCGGTGTCAGAACCCCTACTCGCCAATTTAGTTCTTGCGTATTAATTGAGTGTGGCGACAGTTTAGACTCGATTAACGCCACCGCATCGAGCATCGTTAAATACGTGAGTCAGCGCGCCGGCATCGGTGTGAATGCGGGACGAATTCGCGCCTTAGGCAGCCCTATTCGCGGTGGTGAAGCGTTTCATACCGGCTGTTTACCGTTTTACAAATACTTCCAAACCGCGGTTAAAAGTTGCTCACAGGGCGGTGTTCGCGGTGGCGCGGCGACCTTGTTTTACCCAATGTGGCACCTTGAAGTTGAAAACTTGTTAGTGCTTAAGAACAATCGCGGCGTGGAAGAAAACCGTGTGCGCCACCTCGATTACGGCGTTCAAATTAACAAGCTCATGTATCAACGCCTTATTAGCGGCGGCGACATTACTCTATTCAGCCCATCGGATGTACCAGGTCTGTACGACGCCTTCTTTGAAGATCAGCCAAAATTCGAAGAATTGTATCTTAAGTACGAGCAAGATGATTCCATTCGTAAAGAGTCCATTAAAGCGGTTGAGCTGTTCTCATTAATGATGCAAGAGCGTGCTTCTACCGGTCGTATTTACATTCAGCATGTGGATCATTGCAATACCCACAGCCCGTTTGACAGTAAAGTTGCACCGGTTCGACAGTCCAACTTGTGTCTGGAAATTGCACTACCAACTAATCCTCTTAGCAACGTCAATGACGAAAGTGGCGAAATCGCGCTATGTACGCTGTCAGCCTTTAACTTAGGCGCTATCGACAAGCTTGAAGAACTCGAAGAGTTGGCGGATCTTGCGATACGCGCGCTCGATAGCTTATTGGACTATCAAGACTACCCTATTCCGGCCGCGCACAAAGGCTCAATGGATAGACGCACCTTAGGCGTGGGCGTTATTAACTTTGCTTATTACTTGGCCAAAAACGGCAAGAAATACTCTGACGGCTCCGCTAATAATTTAACCCATAAAACCTTCGAGGCGATTCAATATTACTTGTTGAAGGCTTCTAACAACTTGGCCAAAGAATTGGGCGCCTGCCCTAAATTTAATGAAACCAATTATGCTAAAGGGATCATGCCCATTGATACCTACAAGCAGGCCCTTGATGACATTTGCGACGAACCCCTACATTTAAACTGGGATGAGCTACGCCAGCAAATCCAAGCCCATGGTCTTCGCAATTCAACGCTGTCGGCGTTAATGCCTTCTGAGACTTCGTCACAAATGTCCAACGCCACCAACGGCATTGAGCCTCCCCGAGGCTTAATTTCAGTGAAAGCGTCTAAAGATGGCATTTTGAAGCAAGTAGTACCAGAGTTTGAAACCTTACAAGACCAGTATGAATTACTTTGGGACATGCCGGGGAACCGTGGTTATTTGGAGCTAGTCGGAATTATGCAGAAGTTTGTTGACCAAGCAATTTCAGCGAATACCAGCTACGATCCGACTCGTTTTGCCAATTCGAAAGTGCCCATGCAAGCTCTGTTACAAGACCTACTCATGAGTTATAAGCTTGGCCTAAAAACGCTTTACTACCACAACACTCGCGATGGTGCCTCAGAGCAGCATCAAAACAGTGGTGAAGATAAAGAGGGTCAAGGCCGAGCGCTGGAAACCGTAATTCAAGAAGATGACGATTGCGCCGGCGGTGGGTGCAAAATTTAATGGAGCTTAAACAATGAGTTATACCACATTTAGCCAAACCGCTAACGACCAAATGCGTGAGCCTATGTTTATGGGCCAACCGGTTAATGTTGCGCGCTATGACCAGCAAAAACATGAGATTTTTGAAAAGCTGATTGAGAAACAGCTGTCGTTTTTCTGGCGTCCAGAAGAGGTAGATGTTTCTAAAGATAAAATCGACTTTAACCGGTTGCCTGCTCACGAGCAGCACATCTTTTTGTCTAACCTTAAATACCAGACACTGTTGGACTCCATTCAAGGTCGTTCGCCAAACGTAGCTTTGCTGCCATTGGTTTCCATTCCGGAATTAGAAACTTGGATTGAAACTTGGGCGTTTAGTGAGACCATTCACAGTCGCTCCTATACTCACATAATTCGCAACATCGTTAACGACCCAGCGGAAGTATTCGATGACATCGTAGTAAATGAACACATTGTTGAGCGTGCCGGCGATATCGCAGGCTACTATGATGATTTGATTAAACTGACTCAAGTTTATAACCTTCATGGCGAAGGTAGCCATGAAATCGACGGTGAAATCATCGAAGTCAATCCCCATAAAATAAAAACCGCTCTGTACTTATGCATCGCGTCGGTTAATGTTCTTGAAGCCATCCGCTTTTATGTGAGCTTCGCTTGCTCGTTCGCGTTTGCAGAGCGAGAGCTGATGGAAGGTAACGCCAAAATTATCCGATTAATTGCTCGTGATGAAGCGCTCCACCTAAATGGCACTCAAGCCATGCTGAACATCATGCGTAACGGACGTGACGATTTGGAAATGGTGCAAATCGCCATGGAGTGCGAAGATAAAGTTCGACAAATCTTTATCGACGCAGCCGAGCAAGAGAAAGAATGGGCCCGCTACTTGTTCAAAGACGGTTCGATGATTGGTCTAAATGAGCAAATATTGTGCAGCTATGTCGAATACATCACTAATCAACGCATGAAATCGGTAGGCTTAGAGCCAGCCTTTGAAGCAAAATCGAATCCGCTACCATGGATGAAGAATTGGTTGGAAAGCGATGCTGTTCAAGTGGCACCGCAAGAAGTTGAAGTGTCTTCTTACTTAGTTGGTCAGATCGACTCCGAAATCGATATGGCCGCACTAGAAGGCTTTAAACTCTAACCTCCATGAGTTGGATTTACCTAAAAGATAAGCGCCCTATTTTCTACGTAGACGACAGCAAAACCTTGCTTGAGACCTTAGAAGATAACAAAGTAGACAGTTATAGTGAGTGCCGCAATGGCTATTGTGGCACCTGTCGACTAAAGTTACTTAACGGTGAGGTGCATTATCCTGAAGAGCCCATCTCTCATGTTGAGCAAGATGAATGCTTACCTTGTTGCTGTTACCCAAAAAGCGACATTGAGCTGGAAATTGATTAACTCATGCCTAAGCCGCTTAATGTAAGCGGCTTAATTGTTTATCGTGCCACCGACTCAGTAAAACCAACGCGCAAATGGCCCCCACTAAGGCCATAGCCATGTCTGACTGAGTATCCCACTGATAACCTTGGGTCCCCAAAAAGGCTTCTGCCGACTGACCACTCAGCTCGGCAACCCACCATTCAATAAGCTCGTAAAATGCGCTAAAGGCGAGACAAATACTGATCACTATGTAGTTAAGCCAGGCGCCTCCTTGAACAACACGGTTACGCAGCAAAATTTCTCGAGCCGCCAATGCCGGCACAAAGCCTTGCATAAAATGGCCAATTTTATCGTAGTTATTTCGACCATCTAAACTCAACCACTCGAACCCCGGCACCTCGGCATAAGTGTAATGCCCACCAACCATTAAAACAATCGCATGTACTAGAATGCCAATGCTCAGTAATTGGGTCAGCGGAAACCGCCGTGCCGTAGCTATCATGATAACTAAGACAATGAGCGCAGGAACCACTTCTAAAAACCAGGTAAAGCGGTCATAGGGCTCTATGGCCGACCACAAAAAAACCGCCGAAAAGACAATTAACCAAAGTATCATTGGTGTTTTACGATATACCATTAGTGTTCCTTCTTGGCGATGCTTTTATGGATTCGGTACAAGTCCATCAACGCCGCACTGCCGTACCATGGCTTCATTTCGACGACCAGAGAGCCGTGTTGAATGGCTGGATCGTCGGCCACCAATTTTTTGGCCTCATCGACGTGGGTGACATCAAAGATATAAATACCTCTCAGTTCACCTTCTTCTAAAAAGGGGCCTGCTAATACGAGCTTGCCATCTTTCGCTAGCGTGCGAATCGTATTTAGGTGCCCACGCTGCAGCGCAATCGCTTCTTCCTCAGGCAAGTCGCGGTTGGGACCTTTGTATAAAAATGCCATTACGTATTGCTTCATACCATAATCATCGGCTCCAAAGGATTTCGCCAACTGCTGGTCATAGTTCGTCGCAGTAGCCGATGGCGCGATGAGCAAGGCGAAAAAAATAACAGCAGATAGGCTTACGTATTTCATAGTTGGTCTCCTTTGGCTGCATTCACAGAGTCTTGCAGGGGCGAACCTTTAGGTGTTTGCTTACGGCGGTGCCATATCAATGCGCTGGCGATTATCAATAGCCCCACCGCTACGAACAAAACCGGTAGCCAAATACTGTCCTTAAACAATTCATAAGCTAAATAACCAAGGTATAACAAAACTCCGATTACGCCCAAGGCCATAAAGCTTCTAATGGACAACCAAACCCCGACGCCGAGGAATGCGATATTGACCACAGCGTAAATCAACCGACTAGTATCTGAGCTTGCGTGTTGCAAGGTTAATCCAAGCCAGAAGAAGTACCCCCCTAGCAGTAACAAAGTTTGCCACAACGAATAATGAAAACTGTCTTTAGCGCTGCGCCAATAGGCAATCACCATTAACACCAAGCCGTAGACCATGGTCAGTTGTGCCGACTCTTCCCAACCAAACCGACCGGGAAATGCATCAGTGATTTCCAGAATCAATATCCAAACGGCAACGGTTAATGGCGTCCACCAAAGCGCATGAGGCTCGCGAGACGCTAAGGCGGCACAACTTACCGCGAATAACACCAATAAAATCAAAACTTCGCTGTCGACTTGAGAGGTGGCAATGTGGTCGCCTTCCCACCAGCCTACACCAACAAAAACCCCAAACCAGAATAATGGGACACAAGCGGCTAGGAATAATCTTACCAACACTTTAATTAAGCCTTGCTCTGGTTGAATGAGCCAGCGATCAATACCGAAAGCAACCGCAGCATAGGCGAGCGTCAGCCCCGCTACCCCAAAACCGCCCCAGTGCTGCCAGCCTAAATCTATAAACAACCATAATGAGAACAGCCCGATGGCGGCCCCTAAATAAATCAAAGCGCGCGTAATAGAAACGGTTTCATGATGTTCGCTGAGAATAGGCAGTAATGATTCGGCCTGCTCCTGTGTGATTATCCCTTGATGGACCCCTTGTTGTAACTTTTGCTTTAGCATCGCTGCAACTCCAAGCTTTATTTTTACCTATTGTCCCTTTGTTACTAACCCTAAACCGAACCGAGATGATAGGCAAATCCCGTTAATCATCCTATAGTTAGCTAATTAGCAAACAAGTCTCTATAATAGCCGCCGATTTTAGAAGACGCCGGGGAGCGCGCAGTGCAATTAACCGATTTAGGGTTAGACCAACGATTAAACCGAGCCATCGACCATCTAGGATTCAGTGAAGCCACTGCAATCCAAGCACAAGCGATCCCGGTGGCGATGAGTGGCCGAGACTTGCTTGCCTCCTCTAAGACCGGCTCTGGAAAAACCTTAGCCTATTTGTTACCGGCATTGCAGCGCTGTTTAAAAACGAAAGCCCTGTCTAAACGCGATCCTAGAGTTGTGATATTGGCACCGACTCGAGAACTGGCAAAGCAAGTGTTTGCTCAACTGCGTTTGTTTTTATCCCCCAGCGGCCTCAAAGGAACCTTGATATTAGGTGGCGAAAACTTTAATGACCAAGCCAAGGCGTTGGCAAAAGATCCGCATTTTGTGGTAGCCACCCCAGGACGCATCGCCGATCATCTGCAAAAACGTCACCTGTATCTAAATGGGCTTGAGCTGTTAATTCTCGATGAAGCGGATCGAATGCTTGACCTTGGGTTTGCTGAGCAATTAAAGCAAATTCATCAAGCCGCAGATCACCGCCGTCGCCAAACTTTAATGTTTAGCGCCACCCTCGAGCACTCAGAAATGCAGCAGTATACTCAGTCATTTCTGCGAGAGCCTGAGCGCGTTGCCATTGGCTCGGCTCAACAAAGTCATGGCGATATTGAGCAATCGCTTCTGTTGGCAGACCATTTGGATCATAAAATGGCCCTGCTTGACCGTTACCTAGGCGACACCAAGGTTAAGCAGGCGATGATATTTACCGCCACTCGCGATGACACCAATAACCTAGCGAACCACCTACAGAAAAAAGGTCTTAAGGCTGTTGCTTTAAGCGGAGAGCTCAATCAAAGCGCTAGAAACCGCATCATGGATGAGTTTGCTCGTGGTCAACACCAATACCTGGTGACCACAGATTTAGCCTCTCGCGGTTTGGACATCACTAACGTGAGTCATGTGATAAATTTTGACATGCCCAAGCATGCTGAAGAGTACGTGCACCGCATTGGACGAACCGGTCGCGCTGGCTCCAAAGGGGTTGCCCTGTCTTTGATAGGTCCGAAAGATTGGAACAGCTACTTGGCGGTTAAAGACTTTGTCGCCCTTCCCAAAGCCTTTATTACCTTTGAGGGGCTAACCGGTAAATTCAAAGGCCTTAAACCGAAAAAAGTCGTTAACGCTCAAGTATGGTCAAAATCAACCAAAGCGCCTGCGACTAAAGCGGCGCAATCGAAACCGCGCCGCGCTCGCGACAAAAGCTTTAGCACAGCAATCGACGTTGGCGATACACCATTGCTTCGTAAAAAGCCAAAACCGGCTTCCGAGCTGATTGAAGACGACAATGAGCCTCAAGATAACTAAAAAAAGCCCGCTTAATCAGCGGGCTTTTTTGTTATTGCGGTTGTTTAGATTGCGGCAGTATGAGGTTCAATAGAATGGCGACAATGCCACACAAGCCGACCCCTTTTAGGCTGAATTCGCCAAAGCCTATTGCCATGCCGCCGATACCAAACACTAAAGTGACCGAGACAATAACAAGGTTACGCGAGTCATTTAAATCCACTTGATGACGAATCAAAGTGTTTAACCCAATGCTGGCAATCGCGCCAAACAATAGGCACATAATCCCGCCCATAACCGGTACCGGTATCGACAACAGCAAGGCCCCAGTTTTGCCAATAAAGGCCAGTAAAATGGCAAACACCGCCGCCCAGGTCATGATTCTAGGATTAAAGGTTTTGAGCAAAGAAACCGCACCGGTTACTTCGCCATAGCTGACCACCGGCGGTCCACCAAAACTGGCGGCGGTCATGGTGGCGAAACCATCCCCCATTAACGAACGATGAATGCCCGGCTCTTTTACGTAGTTTTTACCGGTGACATTAGAAATGGCCATGATATCGCCAAAGTGTTCAATGGTGACAATTAAACCAATGGGAGCGATGAACAATATCGCCTGCCAATTAAACTCAGGCGTCACAAACTCTGGCATCGCAAACCAAGCTGCTTCGCCAACGGGGGTAAAATCAACCAGCCCGTAGGCCAAACTGGCAAGATACCCCACCACAACACCGCAAATAATCGGCATTAACCGCAGCAAGCCCTTACCAAATAGCGACACAGCAACTGTGGTGGATAACGCTAAAAAGCTAATGAATAGCGCGGTGCTTTGCTCAACTAACACGGTTGAGCCATCACCGCTTTTACCCAACGCCATGTTAACCGCAACCGGCGCCAATGCCAGTCCTATCACCATAATAACCGGACCCACTACCACAGGCGGCAGCAGCCGTTCAATAATGCCCACACCGCGAGCTTTCACCAAGGCGCTCACCACCAAAAATACAGCGCCCGCGGCCATTAGCCCAGAAAGTGTGGCAGGTAAGCCAAATTGTTGGATCCCTAAAATAATCGGCCCAATAAAGGCAAACGAGCTACCTAGAAATATCGGAATTTGTCCTTTGGTGCAAATCTGAAAAATTAAGGTTCCAACCCCTGCCCCCAGCAGCGCTAGATTTGGGCTAATTCCAGTTAACAGTGGTACTAAGGTTGTCGCACCAAAAGCCACCAGTAACATCTGTGCACCCAGTAATGGCGTTCTCATATCAGTTCCTTTGCGTGGTTTTACTCAACGTGTTTATAAAGCATTATCAACACCGACAATACGAATTCGACTGCCTTGGCGTTGCTCATCTATTTCTAACCGAATCGTCATTTGCTCTTTCAATTCAGCGACATGGGAAATGATTCCAATGGTTCGGCCGCTGTGCTGCAAATCAATTAAGGTTCGTATGGCAAGATCCAACGATTCAGGGTCTAAGCTGCCAAAGCCTTCGTCAATAAACAAGGTATTTAAACGAATACCACCGGCATAGGATTGCACCACTTCTGATAATCCTAGCGCCAGTGACAAGGCCGCCATAAATGATTCGCCCCCAGACAAGGTAGCAACGGAGCGCGTGCGACCTGTGTAGCTGTCTTCCACTTCAAGTTCTAAACCCGAGGCTTTGTTGCCCTTCGCCCGCTGAGACTTTCTGAGCAGCTGATAACGGCCTTGGCTCATAATTAACAATCGCTGCGAGGCTTGTATTAACACATCATCAAGCAATACGCTTAACACAAAACGTTGTATGCTGACTTTGTCACTAGAGTGACCGCTAGCCACATCGGCTAAAGTGCCAACCAGTTCATATTGGTGCTCCAGCGCCGAGAGTTTAACTTGGGTTTCTTGAAGTTTTTGTTGCAACGAAACCAATTGCTTTTCAGCTTGTTGATGTTGGTGATACTCGTCCAATGCCAGTTGATGGGCTTGTTGGCTATTTTGTAGCGCTGACTGCAATGGCTCAAGCGCAAGCGGCTGTTTCTCCTGAAGCTCGTTGGCCAACTGTTGAATCTGTCCTTGCAGCGTATGCAATCGCTTATGATAGTCGTCAATTGCAGTACTCCATTGCTCTATCTGTTGTTGCTGTTGTCGTGCCTGTACGAATGCAGCTTCCGTAGCGAAGTCGCTTTGTTGCAGTGCTGATTGCCAGGTAAGCTCGGTTTGTTCGCAAGCCTTGTTGCGATTTTCCAGTTGTTTCGCGCTCACCACAATCTGTCCCTTTAAGTGGGCGATGGATTGTTCACTTTGTTTCAGTTTGTCATCCAGTACTCGAGACTGAGCTTGTAATGACTCTATCGTCGATGTGCAGTGATTGATTTGCTGGGTTAAGTCGTCTAAGTCTGGCATCGACTCCGGCAAATGCTGTTCTAGGTCTAAGCGCTGTTGCTGGATGACCGCAACCGCTTTCTCTTTCTCTAAGGCTGTCTTAGTGTTATTTTCCAGCTCGGTCGCGAGCGGCTTTTCTTGCTCTAATAAGTTATCCCGCTGCTTGGATAATTGTTGTTGCTGTGTTTCGGCGCTTTGTAGCTGCTGGAATAAGCCAAGGTGCTGTTGCTCCAGTTGTTGCAACTGCTGTGGTTGTAGCTGCACTAATTGCGGCCATTGCTGCTCGAGCCCTTGTAATTGCTCTTGTAACGCTTGTTGCTTCGCTTTGGTAGAGCCTCCCCGCGCCTCCAGTTCCAATAAGCGCTCGGTGGCTTTAGTAAGCTCATTACTGGCGTGCTCAAGCATGGCTTCAGAGACCGCTTCGTCATTTTGGGCTGGATTAGGGTGATCTAAACTGCCGCATACAGGACACGGACTATCTTGCTGCAATTGCTTGGCAATACTGGCGGCTTGGTTTTGGTGCCAACGCATCTCTAAAGTGCGCTGTTGACGCTGCAATTGAGTCACCTGCTCTCGCGAGGCCATATAGTCGACCCGTTGCTGATTTAACTGCGTCGAAAGCAAGCTAATCTCGGTGACTAATTGCTGCTTTTTATCAAATGCCTTTGCCAACGCCCCAGTGTCATGCCACTGGGTTACTATCGATTGGCTCTTGGCTAATATTGGCGTGAGGGCTTTAAGCGCTGCCTCACTGTCATGCAACTGCTGGCGGAGAGTTTCGTGGGCTTGGCGACTTCGTGAAGCTCTATTTACTGCCGTTTGGTGGGCGTTTTGTGCTTGGATTAGTTGCTGGTCAAGTTGCTGCCAACGCTTCCTGAGGGTTAGAGACTGCTCTAAGCCCGCGAGCTGTTTTCGTTGGTCAGCGATGGCTTGATCAAAATTTCCACATTGCTCGCGCTCCTGTAACACCATCTGATGATCTTGCTGTTGGCGTTGCAATCGGCTCTGCAGCTGTTGCTGCTCATCACTGGTTTCCTTTAATTGAGAGAGGGCCTGTTGCCAAGCGCTATAATCCGCATCCATCAACTGAGCGCTTTGAGCCAAGCTTAAACGACTTTGTAACTTTGTTATGGTGTCATCTTGCTGTCGAAGCTTGCTGAGCTGTTGTTGTAACGCATGTAACTGTTCAAACTTTGTTTGGGTTGTGGTAGCCGCATCCAAAGTTGCTTGAGCACGGCTAAGCTCTGCTGTTTTGTTTTCTAGATGGGCCTGTGCAGCGGCGACATTATCAGTCACTTGCTGCATCTGAGCGGTCAGTTGTTGTCGGCTCTCAAGCTCTGCACTGGCCAACAGCCCCTGCTCTTGATTAAGAAGCTCGGAGCGAGTTCGAACAACCGTGGCAGCTTTCTCCTTTAGGGCCGTTTCTAAGCGTTGATAGATTTGGGTTTGAAACAGCTGCGAAAAAATTTTTTCTCTGTCTTTAGAATCCGCCAGCAACAGTTCCCGAAACTTACCTTGGGGTAATACCATCACTTGCCTAAATTGCTGTACCGTGAGTCCAGTCAATTGCTCCACTAGCCGAGTAACCGTAGCGGAGCGCTTGGGTTCCAGTAATTTTGGGGCTGTGTCGTCAAAGCATTGCTGCAACCAGGCTTCCGTTTTATGTTCGGTAAAGCCATCGCCACGCGCTTTGGGTTTAAACTGAGTCGGGCTTCTATTAATGCAATAGCGTTTATCAGCGATGGCAAATTCAAACTCTACAAACGTTAAATCACTATTTGCTGCGTAATCACAACGCATTTGAGACGCCTCTCTTTCAGCACCGGTCGTTTGCCCATACAACGCAAAACAAATGGCATCTAATAGCGTGCTTTTACCAGAGCCGGTATTACCCGCAATTAAGAATAACGGGTTGTCGCCAAGCTTCTGAAAATCAATCGTTTGCTTTGTTGCAAACGGCCCAAACGCTTGGACAATCAGTCGAATAGGACGCATCCATAATTCCTTTTAAACGTCTTGCTTGTGCAGATCAGTTAACAGTTCAGTGAGTAACGAACGCTGCTCGTGAGTAAGCTCTCGACCCAGCGACTGTTGATAAAAATCCGCAAACATCGACAACTCACTTTGCTTAATTTGATCATTTGCCTGAGGACGATTGGGTATTTGCCCTAACATCCCAGGCTTTTCAAGATGAAGAATGTTGGGATATACGCTGCGCAATTTATTCATAGCATCCATGATGGCATGGGTGTCGGTTAATCTAACCATGAGGTAATCGTCAGCATTCGGGTCTTCCTTAGCCTGCTCGATTAACTCAGCCATTCTTCCTTCAACAACCCGCATCCTGCGCTTGGGTTGCAGCGGCAATTGCTCCACGTTTGCTAAGCCTTCGTTATCTATCAAGACCAAACAACACCCTTTCTTATGGTGTTGCTCAGAGAAGCTGTAGGCCATTGGAGAGCCGCTGTAACGTATGTGTTTAGCTCCTCGATACTGGGCGCCATGTAAGTGCCCCAAAGCGACGTATGTAAAGTTTTGCATGGGCTCCCAAGCAACCGCATCACTGCCACCAATCGACAAAGGTCGCTCCGAGTCGCAACCGCTAGCGCCATCAACAAAACAGTGGCTAACTAATACGTTCGACTGAGACTCATCTAAAGTAGCTTTTATTTGTTCCACCAAAAATTGATGGGCTTGAGCGTGATGACTCACGTGACATTGATAGTGATGGCGAACTTGTAATGGTTCACAGTAAGGAATGCCGTAGACAAACGCTTGCTCGCCTGAAGCGTTGCTGACAATGATTGGTTCAAGCATGTCATCAAAGCTGGTTATAAAGTGTATGCCCTTATGCTTCAGCTGATTGGCGGCAAACCCTAATCGGGTAGCGCTATCATGATTGCCTGAAATCACGATAAGTTTAGCCTGACTTTGGCATCGAAAGCGCTCAATAAATTGATCAAATAAGGCCACTGCTGCGGCAGGTGGCACCGACCGGTCATAAAGATCGCCGGCAATAATCAGTGCGTCGGCTTGCTGTTCTATGACTTGCTGCAGTATTTGTTCAAGCCAAATGGCCTGATCGTCGAGTAAGGAGACATTGTGAAAACTTCGGCCTAAGTGCCAATCGGAGCTGTGAACTATTGTTATCATCTTCTGAATAATCTTTAAACACTTTGCACAAACTAGCGAATAGGGTCCAGTTTAACTAAGAGTTTGCTAATAATCAGCCTAAGTTTTTGGATATCGTTGACTCCCACCCGTTAATAGTGCATATTGGCGTCACCTGAGAGCTTGCTCCTAGGTGGGTTAAAAAAAAGTTTGGCTCTACTGTGCTAATCGCCACGAAGTCTTAAAGATACGTAGTGTTATTCGCAATGTGTAAAACCAGGATATATTTTTTTTAGCAAGGCAGCTCATTGCGAGCATCACAAAGTACGTTTTATTAAAGATTTAGGAGACTATTATGTCTGCAACTGGCGTAGTTAAATGGTTTAACGCTGACAAAGGTTACGGTTTCATTCAACAAGAAAACGGCCCTGACGTTTTCGTTCACTTCCGTAACATCGTTTCTGACGGTTTCAAAACCTTAGAAGAAGGCCAACAGGTTTCTTTCGAAATCGGCCAAGGCCAAAAAGGCCCTCAAGCTGAGAACGTTAAACCTGTATAAGGTTTAGTGCTTAGTAAAAAAAGAGTCCTCTTGGACTCTTTTTTTGTGGGTATTTTTTGGCAACTTAATCCGGGTCGCCTTCTTGATGTTGCATCACACCCCAGCCATCGGAGTAACCGTTGAAGCCTTTGGCAAACTCATCTAAACGCTCTTCTGAAATCACAATAGCGTCATAGTCAGGCACCATGTGCTTACTCACTATCAACTCCCAAAGCCCTTGCTCTTCATCTAAATGAACTTCTATAAAGGCACCGGGGTTGTCATCTTCAAATTGAGCCATGGCCGACTCAGCATCGCTTTGGTCTTCAAACATCATAAAGAAATCAATGTCTAAACTTTGATCTAAGGACATGCCCGCATCGGCCATCGCCTGCAGCATTTTGCCATTATCGTCGTCTGGAAAATTCATAGGTTTGACTCCCTAACAAGCTGTTGTCTATATCACTTGAACCTGATGCTCTTGAAAGCTCACCAGATCACCACTTTTAATTTTGTTACGTTTGCGGGTTTCCACCTGCTGATTCACGCTCACCATTCCCGCATCAATCATTTGTTTGGCTTCACCACCGCTCGCGGCCCAGTCGATTGCCTTCAATAATTTGAACAATTCGATAAACTCTTGCTCGTCAGTCAGTTGAAATTGCTGCACCTAAACGCTTCCTGTAATAAACTAAGCGGACAGTATACTGTGTAACTCTCTTTATGGCTAAAAATCCCGTCTATCAATTGGCTCTCGCTCACATAAACGACTGTCATTCACACTTCGATGCGAATCGACAAAGCTTAGCGGTTACGCTCAATGATACCTCCTACCGATTAAACACCAATGTGGGCGGTTATGCGGCGATTAGCGCAGCGGTACAACAACACTTTAACGGTCACTCCTGCCCTAACCTGTTCCTTCACGGAGGGGATTGTTTTCAAGGCACCCTTTACTACAGTGTTTATCGTGGTTTGGCCAATGCCCATCTGCTAAACGCCCTGCAATTAGATGCAATGGCAATAGGTAATCACGACATCGACCCTGGAAATCAGGGCCTAAAGCCCTTTCTTGATGAGCTGAATTTTCCAGTTGTCGCGGGTAATTTGGATCTCAGCCAAGAGTCTCCAAGCAAAACCTACGCCCTCAACAATCATCCGAATTTGTTGCACTATGACCCCAACGAGCAGGTCGCACTGATAAAACGGATTCCTTTTTACGATACTGAGTTGGCCATTGTAGGCGTGACCATAGAGCAAATGCATAAGGTCGCCACGCCCGATCCTGAATGCAATTTTTTACATGCTGCAAAGGTCATTAATAACACCGTAAAACAACTAAAAAGCGACGGCATTAATCACATTGTGGTGCTTTCTCATCTTGGCTTATCCCACGATAGAGACTTGGCAAGCGCTATTAAGGGCGTTAGTTTTATTGTTGGGGGGCATAGCCACTCGTTACAGGGAGATTTTAACCACATTAATATGGATCAAGGCTTAACCTATGGTGAGGTAATCAATGATATTCCGATATTTCACGCCGGTAAGTTTGCAGAATGCGTTGGCCTGAGCCTACTGAACATGGACGCCAATGGCAAAGTAATTGACGTTTTTGGGGGAAACCAGTTTCCACTTGCCGAGCCTTTCGAGCTTACGGTCAACAATCAACCGCTGCCGCCGTCGCAGGCTAACTCCATACTCAAGCGAATAATGGCGTTACCCGGATTGCAGCAGGTTCAGCCAGACGCCAGCATTGAAGCTATTTTAGAACAAAAATACCGCCCTAAACTTATTCAAATGGCGCAAACTAAGGTCGCGTTTGCCAGTAAAACCTTACACCATACTCGACTGCCCAGCGTTGGCTTACCCCAAGGCAGTGAAGTAGCGCCCATAGTGGCTCAAGGGTTTTATCGAAGCGCCCGTGACTTAGGTCATCGCGTTGATTTTGGCCTGCACAACGCTGGCGGCGTGCGCACGTCACTTATCGCGGGTGATTTAAGCCAAGCTGATATTGCGGGGCGCATGCTGCCCTTTATGATCAACCTGGTGGTTTATCAAATACAAGGCAACTACTTGTCACAGGTGCTCGAATCTGCGATAGATTCGGCCATCAATAATGGCGTTATCGGCACAGGCACTGGCAGTTTTCCTTATGGCTATCGCATCGGTTATCACTACGATGCCAGCGCGCCTTCAGGGCAGCGAATAACCAATTTACGTCTCTACAATGAGCAGGGGCAATGGGAAGAAGTAAACGCAGAACAACTCTACTGGGGCGTTTCTTCCGCCTATACGGCTTCTGGCAAAGAAGGCTACCAAGCGCTGTTAAATCGCGCCCAACAACACAGCCTTGATATTGCAATGGCGCAGTCTTTTATTGATTTGCTCAATCACCATGATTTGTCGCTTCTGGAGAATCACTTTCAACTTCAATTCACAGGACGATAAAAAACATGAACGCAGTTGAACAAACCCGTCAATGGCTTGAAAGTTTCATTGTAAAACTCAACATTTGTCCGTTTGCCAAACAACCTTTGGAGGACGGTCGCATTGGCTACTACGACTGCGACAGCGTCGAATTAGCCGATACACTGATGAGTTTGGCATCACAAATCGTGGCCCTCGAGCAAAATGACACGGTGGAAACCAGTCTGTTTATCTTATCTAAAGGCTATAAACACTTTGATGATTTTTTGGAGCTTATTGAATTCTCAGATGCATTGATTGATCAGCAACAATGGCGCGGTGCCTTTCAACTGGCTCACTTTCACCCGGGTTATCAATTTGACGGTTGTGATTTTGACGATCCAGCTAACCACACCAACCGTAGCCCATTGCCTACGTTACACATTATTCGAGAATCTAGCATTACCCAAGCTCATCAACTGCACCATGATTTAGAGTCGATTCCAGCCAGAAATATTGAACTGTTGCGTAAACTGGCAACGAAAAAAGAGCAAAAAAAACACCGCTAAAGCGGTGTTTTTTCATCTGGCTAGAATTAGCCGTGGCAATCAGCACACTTAGGGTCGGCAGCGTCTAATTGAGGCTTATCAGCAGCTGTTTGCTCGTGCATGATGTGGCAATCTAAGCAATTTAGAATACCTTCGTGAACGTCATGAGGTTCACCCATATCGCCCATATCACCATGACACTCAACACATGCAGCATTTTCTTGCGCACCGTCAGCAGAAGGGTCACCATCAACGTGACAGCTTTCACAGCCACCCATATCAGTGTGAGTATCTGCTAATACATCACCAGCCAAAGCGGCAGGCGACATTGCTAGAGCGGCTAAACCAGCACCAAAAATAGCGCTAAGTAATTTATTGCTCATGTAAATTCTCCATTACTTAGATACAAAAAAAACGCCCACAAGTGTACTTGTAGGCGTTTGATTAAACTGTGCTTTGCTTCACTGAACGCTAAGGTAATTCCTCAGTTATTCTGTGGTTATTACTCAGTTTTTCCTAACCGTGACAATCGGTGCAATTTGGATCGTCGGCATGATTTTCATGATTTGGCATTTCACCAACATTCATATCGTGCACTTTGTGACAATCGATACAACGAACCACGTCTTCGTGGGTTGGGTGAGGTTCAACCATTTCAGCCATTGGGCCGTGACAGTCAATACATGCACCGTTTTCATGGTTGCCGTCTGCCGATGGCTCTCCGCCGGCGTGGCAGCTTTCACACTCCGCCATTTCTGCGTGCATGTCGGCAATGGTTTGATCCGCAGCATATGAAACAGGCGCATATGCCATAAATCCTAGTACTAAGCTAAAGGCCGCAGCCAAAGTTATTTTGCTCACTTTTACGTCTCCAATGTAATTCAATCCTGCAGGGTTGAACTTCCAATACTGATAATGAAGTCTAGTTAATATTAGCTAAATTGAAAGCCGACTATTTTTAAACTTCGTTAACAAATTAACTAATAACCCCGTGTAAATCAAATTAAATCAGAGCCAGCTCACACTTTATGTGTGATAAAAACAAAACAAGGTAACCATCTGGTTACCTTGCTGTTTTTTGCTCACACTCGCTCAATTAAAGGAACGATTAACCTTGACGAAGACGAGCAATGCGCTTTTCTAATGGCGGATGACTCATTAACAGCTCGTTAATAGATTTTTTACCGGAGATACCAAACGCGGCCATTTGCGACGGCATGGTGCTCTCATGATTGTTTTTCAAACGCTCCAAAGCCGACGCCATTTTTTCACGTGAAGACAGTTTTGCACCGCCTTCATCTGCGCGGTATTCACGAATACGCGAGAAGTAAGCCACAATCATAGACGCCAAAATACCGAGCAGCATTTCCATTACGATAACCACCGCAATGTGAGCGAAAAAGCCTAGCCCTTCCCCTTCGTCATCGTTACCACGCAAAAAGGTATCAACCGCTCCGGCAACCAGTCGAGCAATGAACATAACAAAGGTGTTTACCACACCTTGAATAAGAGTCAGGGTTACCATATCGCCATTAGCAACATGACTCACCTCATGGGCCAACACCGCCTCCACTTGGTCACGACTCATGTTGTACATAAGCCCAGTACTCACTGCTACCAAGGAATTATCTTTACTCGGACCCGTTGCAAAAGCATTCATCTCTGGAGCATCGTATACCGCAACTTCTGGCATTTTGATGCCGGCCATTTGTGCTTGGCGGGCAACGGTTTCTAACAACCAGGCTTCATCAGCGTCCCTTGGCTGAGTGATCACCTGAGCACCGGTGCTTCTTTTGGCCATCCATTTCGATATCATTAAACTGATAATTGAACCACCAAAACCAAACATGGCACAGAAGAACAGCAGTCCTCCCATGGTTTGGGTATTCACCCCAAGTAAACTCATTACAATACTGGCAACCACTAGAATTGCCATATTGGTCGCTAAAAACAAAAAAATACGTTTCATTACTCTTCCTCTATTACGGAGAACTTCCATTTGCTTGAAGACATAATATGTCCGAAAAAACAGATTTCAAGGTTTACGCCATTAAACGGGCTTAAAAAGTTTTCTGTTCACAGAATTTCTACAAGGGCGCAACCTCAACCTTATAAAGTATAAGTAAGTTTTCCTGAACCAAGATTGACTTACTCTGTGGCAAGTGACAGGCTAGCCGCGACTCATAAAAATAAAGGACTTGTCATGGCAATTAACGCTTTGATGCTCAGCGCATCCCGTGTCGATAATACCGACTACCTAGAACACGCATTACCTTATATTGATGCCATGTATAAAAGCTGCAAGGGCCATTGGCTATTCATCCCTTTTGCAGGTGTGACCATGAGCTATGACGCATACCTTGACAAGGTACAGGCGGCTTTAAAACCGCTGAATATTACGATTAGCGGCATACACCAACACCCAGACCCAATTAAAGCCATTGAGCAAGCAAACGGAGTCATGGTGGGCGGAGGCAATACCTTTGAACTGCTCAATCAATTGTACCGCCAACAGCTCATAGAGCCGCTGAAAGGTCGTATCGAGGCCGGAATGGGATACATTGGCTGGAGTGCTGGCAGCAACATTACCGGCCTTTCCATTAGAACCACCAACGACATGCCCATTGTCGAGCCGCACAGCTTCGACGCTTTAGCCATCCTGCCGTTTCAACTCAACCCACACTACAGCAACTATCACCCACCGGGACATAATGGTGAGACCCGCGCTGAACGCCTTCAAGAGTTTTGCAGCTTGAATCCTGAAACCGCGGTTGTTGGCATACAAGAAGGCAGTGCATTGTGGCGTAAAGACAACCAATTAACCTTGGTAGGCAACAAACAAGCTTTCTTTTTCAAAGGCGACGTTCACCAGCAAACCATCGCTGTCGATTGCGATCTTAGCCATCTGTTAGCAGACTAATCAAGCAAAGACAAATCGATGTACGCGCTCGCAGCTTGGGCGTTGACACGTTGTAAATAAGGCACCACGCCCAAGCAAGGTGCCTTTATATTGGCTTTTAGGTAAGCGATATTTTCGGGCGCATATTCCATATCTGGATCCAATTGATTACCCACCCAACCTGCAACCGTTAAGCCTGCCGTTTCAATCGATTTAATGGTGAGCATGGCGTGATTCAAACAACCCAGTTTAATGCCTACCACTAGAATTACCGGCCATTGCTGTTTTGCTACCCATTGATCCAGTGTTTGCCCGTGGGATATAGGCAATAACCAGCCGCCCGCCCCTTCAACCAACACAAAGTCAGTTTGCATCATCGCATCAACCGGAATGGCGTCATTAAGGGCTTGGCACGTTATGGCTACGCCCGCTTGCTCTGCAGCAATATGAGGTGCTATCGCCGGTTCAAAGGCAAACGGATTCACCTGCTTATAGTCCAGTTCCACGCTAGAGGCACTCATGAGCGCTTGTGCGTCGGCGTTTCTCAAGCCGTCGTTCGATTGCTCGCACCCCGATGCAATAGGCTTTAAGCCTAAGGTACTGCCAGTTGCCCCTCGCAACATGGCCTCACTGATTAACGTTTTGCCAGCATCGGTATCGGTTCCTGTTACGAAATAAATCATAACTTGCGTCCTCTCACGTATAGAATTTGATAACTTAAAGGCAGTCCCTCGTCGAGGCGATGAGCTTCGAGCATGGCATTAACTTGTTGCCACCAGCCCTTGCCTTTAAGACCCGTTACCGGCTTGTCACTGCAATTGGCACCGACCCCTTTTAAGCTGCTAAATAACGCCCGAGCATTGGGGTAACAATAGGTTTCGGTATGCACCGCCAACTGGTATTCAATCACATGCTGTGACAGCGCTTGCTCCACCAAGCTTTGACTTGGGAAGTCATTCACTCTCAACAGCCCGCTATCATTGCTGCAAAGTTGTTGAAGGCTGCCTTTGATGACAATCGCTAAATCGAATCGCCCCTTTGGTTTTAAAACCCGAAGCAACTCTTCAACTGCACGGTTAAGATCGCACCACTGCAGCACCATATTGGACACAATTCCATCAAAACTCTGACTTGCAAATGGCAGCGCTTCAACATCACCCTGCACAACAGGGTTCGCTTGCTGGTGACCTCGCGCTTGTTGCAACATGGACAACGACAAATCCACACCAAACCAATGGGCGCCTCGTGCTATGAGCGCATCTCTTACCACAGAGCCTGGGCCACAGCCTAGGTCTAATATGATTCCGTTCGCCTCTATGTCTGCGACCAATTTGCTGCCCACCTGCTGCTGCAATTGGCAATGGTTTTGATAATTTGATGCTGCGTCATCAAAACTCTGCGCTACTGCGACTTTATCCATCGATGGACAACTCCTCTGACAACGCGGTGACCAATTGCGCAATTTGCTCATGAGTGTGGCATGCGCTGAGGGTTACTCTTAGCCTCTGACTGCCCGAGGGTACAGTCGGCGGTCTAATCGCCCCCACCAAAAGCCCTTTTTCCCGCAAACCGCTGGCCACCTTCAAAACAGATTGGCTCTGGCACAAAATAGGCTGAATGGCGGTAGTCGACGACAATCGAGGTAACTTATGGCGGTCCGCCGTTCGAATAAAGTACTCGATGTTGCTCAGTAATCGGTTTCTCTGAGCGCCGTTTTTTATCAGCGATAACGCGGTTTTTGCCACTTCAACGAGTAGCGGCGACGGTGCCGTCGAGTAGATGTAATGACGACCAAAATTTTGCAGATAGTCAATGAGCGTGTTCGACCCCAACACAGCGGCGCCTTGACAACCCATGGCCTTTCCAAAGGTGACCACCAAAGCATCGGCTTCAATCCAATCCGACGCCCCCAAACCGTTTTTGCCGACAACCCCAAACCCATGAGCATCATCCACGATCAACAAAGCGCCATGCGCTCGAGCTAACTGACTTAACTGCGTCAATGGAGCCACATCGCCATCCATGGAGAAGACACTTTCGGTGACCAGCAATGTTTGTCCTTCGGCTCGTTGCAAACACTGTTGTGCGTGTGCCACATCATTGTGCCGATAGCGTATTAACTTAACGCCACTGGCGCGAATGCCATCAATAACAGAGGCATGAACTAACTTGTCCGCCACCACCGTATCCACTGCCGCAGATAAGGTTTGCAGCAAACAATGATTGGCCGCAAAACCACTGCAAAACAGCATGGCTTGCTGGTAACCGGTCATGTGGCAAAGCTGCTGTTCCAGTTGTTGATGAACGTTTAGGTAACCGCTCACTAACGGTGATGCGCTAGCACCTATGGCTAAGTCAGTCGCTGTTGAAAGCGCATGCTGCATGTCGGCATGTCGGCTTAACCCTAAGTAATCATTGCTCGCAAAGTTGATGGCATTTGGCTCATCAAGCACACGTCGTTGTCGAAGCAAGCCTTGCTGTTGACGCTGTCGCAAGGCGTCGCTTAGAAAACTCAATGGCTCAGTTGGCTGCGGCATCGTAGAACTGGCTAGACGTTGCTGATTCAAGTTGAGCGTTTTGCTGCAGCACCTTATCAAAGGCTACCGGATCACCTTGCGAGGCACTGAGACCTAACCGTTCAAATAAACGATGATCTTCGGACTCACCAGGGTTGGCTGTGGTTAACAACTTACAGCCATAAAATATTGAATTGGCTCCAGCAAAGAAGCACATGGCCTGCAGCTCATCGGTCATGCCCTCACGACCCGCCGATAAACGAACTCTTGATGCAGGCATCATGATTCGGGCAACGGCAATGGTACGCACAAACTCTAACGGGTCTAAATCATCGGTGTCGGCCAGTGGCGTCCCTTCGACTTTTACCAGCATGTTAATGGGAACACTATCCGGGTGCTTCTCTAAATTAGCTAACGCTACCAATAGACCGGCTCGGTCTTTTGGCTGTTCCCCCAAACCGACGATGCCGCCTGAGCATACTTTCATGCCGGAATCTCGCACGTGTTGTAAAGTATCTAACCGGTCTTGGTAGCTGCGAGTGGTAATAATATCGTTATAGAATTCTGGCGAAGTATCTAAATTATGGTTGTAATAATCTAAACCAGCATCGGCCAACTGGGAGGCTTGGTCCGCATCGAGCATACCCAAAGTCATGCAGGTTTCCATGCCCAACTCTTTCACACCTTTAATCATCTGCAAGATATAAGGCATGTCTCTTTCATGAGGGTTACGCCACGCAGCCCCCATACAAAAGCGACTCGCACCTGCATCCTTAGCCTTTGAGGCCTCCTCTAAAACTCGCTCCACTTCCATCAAGCGTTCTTTCTCTAAACCCGTGTTATAGCGCGCGCTTTGAGGGCAATACTTACAATCTTCAGGACAAGCGCCGGTTTTAATGGACAGCAAGCGACTGATTTGAACTTGATTGGGGTCAAATACTTGTCGATGAATCGTTTGAGCTTGAAAAAGAAGGTCGTTCATAGGTAGCGCAAACAATTGCTGTACTTGCTCTACGGTCCAATTGTGGCGAATGCTGATTTGCGACATGGGCGCTTTTTCTCTTATTGTTGATCGGGTTTATTCTTGGCTAGGATACCGACAACGGGTAAACTGTCAACGCCGACCAGCCACAGCAAGTTGACTAACGATTAAAAAATGAACATTGATTTAGAATTCGACCGCAATCATATTTGGCACCCTTACACCTCCACCACCGATCCCTTGCCTTGCTTTCCTGTGGTTGCTGCAGAAGGCGTGCACATTAAACTGGAAGATGGCACAACACTCATCGATGGCATGAGCAGTTGGTGGTCGGTCCTGCACGGCTACAATCACCCAGAGCTCAATACTGCCTTGCAGCAACAGCTCGACAAAGTTGCTCACGTAATGTTCGGCGGTTTGACTCATCAGCCAGCCGTCGACCTTTGCAAAACCTTGGTGAATCTTACGCCCCCTAACTTGACCAAGGTGTTCTTAAGCGATTCGGGCTCAGTGGCCGTAGAAGTTGCCATGAAAATGGCGATACAGTATTGGCACGGTAAACAACGTCCCCACAAGCAGCGTTTTTTAAGTTTAGAGCGCGGTTACCATGGCGATACCATTGGCGCCATGAGCGTGTGTGATCCCATCACCGGCATGCACAGTTTGTTTAGCGACACCTTAAGCCAACAATTTTTTGCTAAAGCCCCACAAAGCCCCTACGGTCAGCCATTATTAGAAGGCGATTTAGATTCGTTTGAATCGCTAATTAAGCAACATCATGACGAATTGGCGGCGGTCATTTTAGAGCCCATTGTGCAGGGGGCCGGAGGCATGCGCTTCTACAGTGCCGACTACTTAACAGGCGTTGAACGCTTATGTCGCCAGTACCAAGTACTGCTGATTTGCGATGAAATCGCCACAGGCTTGGGCAGAACCGGAACCTGGTTTGGTTTGGATCACGCCAACATTACCCCCGACATTATTACCCTAGGAAAAACTTTAACCGGCGGCTATATAACCTTGGCGGCCACCTTATGCAGTGACGATATAGCAACAGGTATATGCGACTCAAAAGCAGGGGTTTTCATGCACGGCCCTACCTATATGGGCAATCCTTTAGCCTGTGCTGTAGCCAACAAAAGTTTGGAAATATTGCAACGCAACGAATGGCAAGACCAAGTTCGTGCCATCGAATCACAACTCAATAGAGAATTGTTCGAGGCCCAGCAGTTGCCATCGGTAAAAGAGGTGAGAGTGCTGGGTAGCATTGGGGTCATCGAATTACACAAGCCTGTCGACATGGCCAAGTTGCAACAGTTTTTTGTGGAGCAAGGCGTATGGATACGACCCTTTGGTCGCCAAATCTATATCATGCCGCCTTACGTGATTGATTCTGAATCATTAAGCAAACTAACACGGGCTATGATAAGTGCCGCTAAAATGAGCTAAAAAGAGCGAAACGGCCATCGCAGATGACTATCACAACTCTGTGAGATGGCACGCTACGATGGCTTATGGCATTGGCTTAAAAAAGATTACTTTAAACTGAGTTCTATGTCGGAATTAATGGTTGAGCTGCAGGCCAGTACAAACCCCTGTTCAATTTCTTCAGCGCTGAGCCCTACTTGACTGGTAGAGGTCACTGAGCCTTTAACCTTACACTTACAAGATCCACAAACCCCAGAGCGGCAAGCGGCGAGAATTGGAATTTCAATGTCTTCAGCGGCTTCTAAGACCGTAGTTCCTTGTGTTACCTCGGTTGATTTATTAAATGATGGAACCGAAACACTGTGTACTGCTTCACTGTTAAGCGGCTGCTCTGGCGCTGCTGGCACCGAGCCGAAGCTTTCTTGGTGAAACAGACTCATATCAAAATTACGATGTTGTAAACAGTGTTCTAACAGTGCCATAAACGGCGCCGGACCACAGGTAAACACCGCTTTGCGTTCTAGGCTAGGCACGAGTTGCTCGAATAATGCCTGGTCTAGCAGTCCAAAATGATAGCGAGGGTCCGCCTTTTGAGAGAGAACAATATCCAGCTTAAAATCATGATGTTGTTTAGCAAGCTGTTGTAATTCTTCTGCAAAGATAAGATCGTCAGCACTGCGAGCAAAATGAATAAAGTGAATGTTACCAGGCAAGCGATTATCCTGTAGATATCGGGTCATTGACATCATAGGGGTTATGCCACTTCCGGCGCTTACGAACAGGTAGTCATCACTGCCTGCGCAATCCAATAAATTGAATTTTCCAGCAGGGTTAGACAATCGCAAGCTGCCGCCTTTGTATAAGGTGTCTAACAGGTGATTTGAAACAACACCATCTTCAACTCGCTTAATGGTAACGGTTAAGCGCTCAGGACGTGAGGGTGAGGAAGATACGGTATAAGCACGCTGCAGCACTTTACCGTTAACTTCAGTTTCTACCGTGGTAAATTGACCCGGTTTATAGTCAAAATCACGACCATCAAAGGCGAAAGTCGCTACATCATGAGTTTCTTCAATGCGTTCAAGACACACCAACTCTCTGGGAGATAATTGGGATAACATAGCAAGGCTCCACAACAACAAACTGCACCCTTGCAAGGTGCAGTTGATTTAAAACACTCAGATACTCAACACCTAGCTACTAGTAACTTAGGCGCTTAAACAATCAGCGAGATCTTGCTCAACCGTAGTAATGAGCTTGAGCCCAGTCATTTCGTTGAGCGCCTGTAATAAGTTGTCGGTTAAGAACGCTGGAGCGGTTGGTCCAACGCGAATGTCTTTGATACCCAAAGACAATAGCGTCAGCAACACGGCGATGGCTTTTTGTTCAAACCAAGACAAAATCAATGACAATGGCAACTCATTCACGTCACACTCAAACGCATCCGCTAGAGCCAGTGCTAACTGAATCGCCGAGTAGGTATCGTTACATTGCCCCACGTCCAGAAAACGCGGCACACCGTTAATGTCACCGAAGTCTAAATCATTAAATTTAAACTTACCGCACGCTAAGGTGAGCAATAAGCTGTCTTTTGGCAGGGATTTGGCCAACTCAGTGTAGTAGCTGCGTTCCGCTTTATCGCCATCACAGCCCCCAATTAGGAAGAAGTGATTAATATTGCCGGCTTTCACCTGTTCGATGACCGCAGGCGCTGCGGCCATCAATGCGTTCCGAGCAAAACCGGTTGTGGTGTAATGGGGAATTTCGGTATGGCTAAAGCCATCAAGCGACAAAGCTTTTTCAATAACCACGCTAAAATCATCGCCTTCAACATGCTGAACACCTGGCCAGCCAACAATGCTGCGGGTAAACATACGCTCAGCATATTGGCCGACGTTTGGATCAATCAGACAGTTAGAGGTCATCACAATCGCGCCAGGGAAGTTGGCAAATTCGGTTTGCTGGTTTTGCCATGCACTGCCGTAATTACCGACTAAGTGTGGGTATTTGTTGAGCTCTGGGTAACCGTGTGCTGGCAGCATTTCACCATTGGTATAGACGTTAATACCCTTGCCTTCAGTCTGTTGTAAAATGTGCTCAAGATCCACTAGATCATGTCCAGAAACCAGAATGGCTTTACCGGCTACTGGTTTCATGTTTACTTTAACGGGAGCGGGATGACCAAACTTGTTGGTTTCGCCTAAATCAAGCATTTGCATCACTTGATAGTTCAATTTGCCAATGTCCATAGCGCATTCAAGCAACGCATTCATGTCTACCGGATCAGAGCCTAAGAACGCCATTATTTTATGAAAATCAGCGGCTACGGTGGCGTCGGTTTGCTCAAGAATTCGTGCGTGTTCAAGATAGGCTGCTACCCCTTTTAAGCCATATAGGCACAACAAGCGTAATCCCAAAATGTCTTCATTAATTTGCGCCAGTCCGCGGTTAACTGCCGCGTTAGGTGCTTGAGCCAATAAGGCGGCTTTTTCGGTGTCTAATTCCAGCGCCGCAGCACCTTCAATAGCAACAACCGGCTGACCTGCTAAGGTCGCAGCGGCTTGGTAGCGAGTGCGCAGACTGTCTCTATGACTTTGCGCCTGGGCGATAAATTCGATGATGCGCGCTTCATCGAAGTTTACGTTGGTTAGGGTGGCAAAAAAGGCCTTGGCTACATAGCTGTCGATTTCTGTATCGACGATATCAAATTCACGGGCCTTTAAAGCATAGGCTGATACGCCTTGTAACACGTATACCAAAACATCTTGTAGATCGGAGATTTCGGAGGTTTTACCACACATTCCTTGAGCATAGGAGCAACCGTTACCGACCGGTGTGCGCATTGTGTGTTCACATTGAATACAAAACATGGATTTAGATTCCCTAATAAAGAAAAGCCACAGTGGCTATACAAGACTGAACTCTTCTTAGCAGGGAATGTGCCAAAAATATTTACAATTAAATATCAATGAGTTAAAACAACAAACTCTAAACGAGTGTCATAATGACACACTCAAGTTGCTGTCATTATGACTTCACGTGTTATTTTAACAACAGTTAGTATACAGATGTAGTTGCCGAAACCAGCTTAGGCATTTCAACGTGCAACTTATCACCCGCAGTGAGCTGCCCTACTCCAGCCGGGGTTCCGGTTAACACTATGTCTCCGGCACATAAGGAAAAATGGCGACTAACGTAGGCTATCAATGGCAGAATCGGCGTTATCATTTTGCTGCTATCGCCGGATTGTTGAAGTTTACCGGTCACGGTTAAACAAAACTGTACCTGCTCCAAATTGACCAAAGTTGGTGAACCAAATGGCGTTATTGGGCAACTGCCATCAAATGCTTTCGCCTTTTCCCACGGGTGACCCGCCGTTTTCAGTTCTGTTTGTAAGTCTCGATAGGTCAAGTCGAGCGCTAAAGCAACCCCAGCAATGGCTCGCTCTACTCTTTCAGTATCCGCGTTCTTTAACGGCGAACCAATCAAGATAGCCAATTCGGTTTCATAATGCAGTGCGTGCTGATGCTCAGCTAAAACGATGGTGCTCTCGAAATCCACTAAGGCGGTCGTGGGTTTAATAAACAGCAGCGGCTCAGTTGGCACTTCGTTATTCAGCTCTCTCGCGTGCTCAGCATAATTTCGACCGACACAGACGACTTTAGTTGGAGAGAGCTTACAGTCGTTACCATGGGTTGTTCGCAATACATAGGTCATAACGGGTTTCCGGTATTATTTAAGCCCTAGGCGCTTAGCCAATCGATAGAAATTGGCGCGATCCACTTTCAATTTACTCGCGGCCTTAGACCAATTGTTATTCGTGTGTTTGAGGGTTTCAGTAATATATTGTCGTTGATAGGCATCTACCGCACCCCTAAGACCGGTATTCTGTGCTGGTAAGGTAAATGAGCTTGCTTCAGAGGCGCTGTCGCCTTGCTCATCACCCTTCGATTGTTGCTCCAATTGCAGATGGCTAACATCAATCCTTACGTTCGAGCTGTCTGTATCTCGAGCTTTTAAACTGGCGCGCATTAACAAGTGTTCTAATTCGCGTACGTTACCAGGCCAATCGTATTGCTGCAGTAAAATCATCGCTTGAGGCAGAATTACGATTCGCTTAATACCTAGCTTTTGTTGCGCTTGTTCGAGAAAATAACCCGCTAAAATGGCCACATCTTGTTTGTGTTGCCGCAACGGCGGGACCGCAATGGGGTACATTGCCAATCGATGATACAAATCGCTTCGAAAACGCCCTTCACTGATTTCTTCAAGTAGATTTCGATTGGTAGCAGCCACCACTCGTACATTAACCGTAAGTGATTTGTCTTCGCCAACCCGTTGTATTTCTCCTTGTTGCAACGCTCGCAACAGTTTTGCTTGAATGGCCAGTGGCAACTCGCCTATTTCATCGAGAAACAAGGTACCACCATCAGCCAGTTCAAACTTACCCAGGCGATTGCTATCAGCTCCAGTAAAGGCACCTTTTTTATGGCCAAAGAGTTCACTTTCAGCCAAGTTCTCTGGTAAGGCAGCACAATTAACGTGTACCAGGGGTTGCTTTGAGCGTTTCGATTGAGCGTGTAAGGTACGAACAACCAGCTCCTTGCCGGTGCCAGTTTCGCCCACCACTAAGACCGACAAATCCGAATCGGCGACGGTGGCAATGTCTTGTCGCAACGATTCAATCAGCGGGCTTGAGCCCACAATTAATCCTTCTCGCTTAGCCGCTTCTTGCACCAGTTCTCGAGCCACCGCTTGTTGCTGACGACGGGCTTTGTTCAGCGCCTCAACCAAGTTTGCATTACGCAAAGCTATCGCGGCGAGCGCACTAAAAGTACTGACTTGCTGATCACTGATGTTATCAAATGCGCCCACCTCTATGGCATCCAAAGTCAGTACCCCAACCAATTCATTTTCCACAAACAAACTGCAACCAACACAGGCATGGACATCAAGGACCCGCTCATTATCGAGGGCCATATGCCCGTCAAACGGATCGGGTAAATGGCTGTCCACGTCAAATCGCGTCGGCTGTTGTTGCGACATAATAATGGAAAGTCGAGGGTGATTGGCTGGGTCAAATTTTTGCCCAATCAATTCTGGCGCTAACCCGTGCAACGCCACCGGTACCAAATGTTGATTCTCGTATATCAGCAAGCTTGCAGCGTCACAGGGAAAAACTCGAGCGACACTGTCTATCATTCGCTGGTAAAGCTCTCTGGGTGGTAATGCTTGAGATATGTCTAACGCAATGGCTAGCAAACTACTGTCGAAACTCGAATGAGTACTTGATTTAGCAGACACGATACGCCTCGGTTTGGTGTTGACGAAACAAAAGGTGTGTCAGAATAACAACAATCATATAGTAACCACGATTACAGTGAGAGACTAGTACTATTTCAGCCCCGCAGAAATTGATGTACCTTATGCGTCTGAGCGCCTTGGCAAGCAATTTGAGCCAATAACAGCTCCCCGCACGCCAGTGCATCCGATAGCGCACTGTGCGCTGAAAACTCGGGCAAATGATAACGTCGTCGACTTTCAGCTAAGGTTAAATCACCGTTCATAATGGGTCGTTCGCTGCGATCAAGACGGTGCTTTTCCAGTAACAAGGTATCTATCCAAGGCAGTTTAAATCCTTCTCCATCAAGTTCCTTAGCCAACATACTCAAAAATGAAAAATCCAATTTTCCATGATGAGCGACGGCTACACTCCCTTCCATTTTTTGACACCACCAAGCGAAAGCCTGCTGCGGCGATAAGGCGTTATCTAAATGGTGGTCATGAATTTTATGAATGACGGCACTTTGGCCGACACTGCCGTTTATTCTTAAAAAAATATGATCCGCTTGCCCCATTTGCAAAGCGCCATGTTCGATCACCACACAGCCGATGGATACAATTTGATCGCACTTGGGGTTCAGCCCAGTCATTTCCATATCAAAACACACTAACCGTGCTTCATTAATGGGCTTATCCCAATTGTCTTTTAGCCCTTGCATCAGTGCTTTATGCCAACGACGCTGTGCTTGAAAATGTTGCCACATCCAATACAGTCGGGTCATCAAGCCATGCCTCGGGCAAATTTCAAAGCGATGCCTTGTTGCGCTCTATGAACCACATCAAACGCATCGCGCAATTGATGTCGGGCTAACGACGATATGTCTCGCGGCTGTAAGTAATTTGAAATAGGCTCCCCATTTCGATGCTGGCGGCCTTGATTAGCTAACCGAAGGTGACCAATAAACTCTTGCGCATCGGTTAGGTTAAGCGCATCTTTCGGGCTAAGCAATTTGGAGTTCATCAGCTTGCTTAAGCGAGCCGAGGTATTCACTTCACAGATGCCATCGGCCAACGCGTAAATACGCACAATGTCGTTAATTAGGGCATTCCCTTTGTGTTTCAGATCCATACCTTTAACTTCTTTACCGTCACGCTCTACAACAAACTTATTAAAAAAACCTAACGGTGGTTTTGCTTTAACCGCATTGGCTGCCATTCCGGCCAAAAAAATACTATTCCCTTTTGTTCGTTTTAAGATGGCATGCTGCAACTGTTCACACAAATGACTGGCGCCGTATATGGCTCGCATGTCAAAAAAGATGCTGGCGTGCATTAAGGCTTTAGGCTGGGGGCTGTCGATCCATTTATAAAATTGCTGTTGCCAAGAATCGATGCTGCGACACCATGTTGGATTCATTGCCATAATGTCGCCTGGGCAGTGAACAAAGCCACAGGCATCAAGGCCGTCACACACCAGTTTAGCGAGCCTTAAGAAGTAATCTTGCTCAGCCTGAGTTGGCTCTTTTGCGAGCAACAAGCCATTATCTTGATCGGATTTTGCCACTTGATCTTGTCGACCTTGACTGCCAAAAGCGAGCCAAGCGTAGGCCATGGGCGCAGCTCCTAAATGCGCTTCACCGATTTGTAATAATCGCTTAGTTAATGCATCGGTAATCAAGGTCAGTAACCGACCGATTTCTTCTGCTCGGGTATCGGCACTAATTAACGTCTGCAATAATTTTGGAATCTGTTGGCTTACTTTAACCAGCTCTTCAATACTGTGTTGCCGGTTAATCCGATTAACCAACAACAGAGGTTGAGAGCTTTGATTGCGCATAATATCGGTACTGCTAATTAACCCGAGTACACGCCCGTCGTCCATCACTGGCAAGTGATGCACTCTATGCTCACTCATTAACAGGCTTGCTTCAAACACCGATGATTTTAGCGATATCGTCACGGGATTCGGGGTCATTACCGTTTGTATTTCAGAATCACTGCTACGGCCTTCGGCTAAGACACGATTGCGCAGATCTTTATCGGTCACTATGCCTTTAATGCATTGTTGTTCCATTATCAATAAAGAGGACACGCGATGATCGCGCATGCGTTTTGCGCAGTCTTGAACTGTGTCCTGTAGTCGAGCATGAATCAAATCCGTTGTCATGACGCTCGTTACAACGAAATGGGAGCTATCGGATTTACTGACAAAGCGGCTTTCAACTCGAATGCGTTTGGCATGAGCTTGCACGAAAAAACGATCGAAAGCGCGGTTTTGTTGACGCAAACGGTTAAAGGTGTCGCCATCGATGCTCATTAACAGACCGTCTTCGAGCACCACGGCCTTGTTTACCACAGCTTCGCCGGTGAGTAGCGTTGGGTAACCAAAAACACCGCCGCGATCAAGCCTATCCACCAGCTCTCCTTGGGGACTTCTAATTTCAAAGGCACCGCTGCTTACAATGAATAAGCGAGGCTCGTCTGAGCTCATGGACACCTGTTGTTGACGTTTAGCCA
Organism: Paraferrimonas haliotis; assembly: GCF_002282895.1. Taxonomy (GTDB): domain Bacteria; phylum Pseudomonadota; class Gammaproteobacteria; order Enterobacterales; family Shewanellaceae; genus Paraferrimonas; species Paraferrimonas haliotis. The sequence goes on along the minus strand of NZ_NRRB01000005.1, from coordinate 117,854 downwards.
CGTACTCAATGGACAAGTTGCGAATGAGATCCGCTCGTTGCGGTTGGGATAATTCGCTAAATGGAATGGTTTGAAGAAAAAATTCATTTAACTCTTGTAATTGACCACTATCCATCGGTTTAATACCCACTACAATAATAATTACTTGGATTGCTCATGGCTTACCTACCCTACTTAGAAACCTTATTATTAACCATAGGGCTTGTGCTCGTCATTTATGCTTTAGTCAAATACATAAGACGAACTAATAATTATCATGCCGTATGGCAAGTGTTTGTAAATAAACTAAATGATTTGAAAATCGAAGAGTTTAAGCTGTTCCGCTTAGGCATCGTGTTTTTATTCGTAGGGATTCTGGTTCAAATTGTTAATTTGACCCTGTATGGCGGTTAAATCCAGCCAACTTTTGCTCGATTTTTGCTCGTTTTTTTTACGAGAGTTGCACAAACACCTGCACCAAATCTTAAAAACTGGCGTACAATCTATCAAGTTTGTATAGACCTAAGATAGGTCGGCTTTTTTTGGAGTGCAGCATGAAGTTTTCCTACGTTAATCCCACGGTAATAGAGTTTGGCCAGCGCCAAATTGCGTCCGTTACCAATCACATTGCAAAACATCACAAGGTACTGGTCATTTATGGCGGCGGTTCTATTAAGCGAAACGGCGTTTATGACCAAGTTGAGCAGGCCTTGCAAGAGCATCAATGGACTGAATTTGCCGGCGTCGAGCCAAACCCAACAGTAGAAACCTTAGACAAGGCAGTCGCCCTAGTTAAAGAACAGCAACTGGATTATATTCTCGCCGTTGGCGGCGGCTCGGTCATCGATGGTGCGAAATACGTGGCCGCAGCTGCCTGTTATGACGGTGACGGTTGGGACATTTTAGAACATAAACACACCATTACCGAAGCCATTCCATTAGGAGCGGTGTTGACCTTACCAGCAACCGGCTCTGAATCAAATTCCGGCTCTGTGGTAACTAAGCGCGCTACCAAAGCTAAGCTGGCTTTTCTAAGCCCATACGTGCAACCTAAATTTGCGGTAATGGATCCAGATGTAATGAAAACCTTGCCAGACCGGCAGCTTATCAATGGCATTGTGGACGCTTGGGTACACGTCTGTGAACAATACCTAACCCACACTAGCAAAGCCTATGTGCAGGATGGTTATGCAGAAGCCTTACTAAAGTCTCTAAAAAGCTTAGCGCAGGACTTTGACAAGCGTGACAGCGACGATTGGCGAGCCAACCTAATGTGGACAGCGAATCAGGCGCTTAATGGCCTGATTGGCTCCGGCGTGGCACAGGATTGGGCGACTCACGCCATCGGTCATGAGTTAACAGCCTTGTATGGCGTGGATCACGCTCGTTCGCTGGCAATTATTCAACCGTCATTGTTGCGCAATCAAATGGCCACTAAGCAAGCGAAGCTTGAACAAATGGGAATCGAGGTATTTGGCTTAGAGCACAGCGCCGATCTCGCCGAGCGCACCGTTGCAGCCATTGAAGCTTTTTATCACAGCCTTGAAGTGGCTACGTCGCTTACGCAATACAACGGCACCCGCGAGCAAGCCATCGACGATGTGGTTCAGCAACTGGAGCTGCACGGCATGAAAGCGTTAGGTGAATCTCAAGCCATCACCTTAAATCACTCGCGCCAAATCCTAGAGAATGCCATCGCTTAAGCGTTCGTTGTTATCAATAAAAAAGGGAGCTTTCGCTCCCTTTTTAGTGGTTAGTTGATTCGCTTAGTGGTGTGTGGCCTCACCCGCACCTTTAGGGTAACGAATGCTTTCAACCATATCCTGAACCTCTTTAGGCGTTTCGCTGGTCACTTTTGCTACTACCATAGCAACAACGAAGTTAAGCAGCATACCTAAGGTACCAATGCCTTCTGGAGAGATACCGAACCACCAGTTTTCAGGCGAGTTGGCCGCAGGGTTTACAAATTTAAAGTAAACAATATAGGCTGCGGTAAACAAGATACCTGCAACCATACCACTCACAGCGCCTTCTTTATTCATCGACTTCATGAAAATACCCATAATAATCGCAGGGAAGAAGGACGACGCCGCTAAGCCGAAGGCAAAGGCGACCACCTGCGCCACAAAGCCTGGTGGATTAATGCCTAAGTACCCCGCAATCGCAATGGCGATAGCAGCGGCTACCCGAGCATACAACAACTCCTGTTTATCGGTAATGTTTGGCATCAGATTACGTTTAAGCAAATCATGGGACACCGATGTGGAGATTACCAATAGCAAACCCGCCGAAGTCGACAAGGCCGCTGCTACACCGCCGGCTGCTACCAGTGCAATAACCCAAGCTGGTAGGTTGGCGATTTCTGGGTTGGCCAATACCATGATGTCTCGGTCAATGTGCATTTCATTGCGCTCATCGCCTGAGTAGAACATTTTGCCATCGCCGTTTTTGTCATCAAACTTGATCAAGCCGGTTTCTTCCCAGTTCTTGATCCAAGTTGGCGCGTCAGCATAGTTCACACCTTGCATGTCCGGTCCGTTAATCGTCTCAATCATGTTCACACGAGCAAACGATGCAACCGCAGGCGCTGTGGTATAAAGCAATGAAATAAAGATCAATGCCCAACCGGCAGACAAACGAGCATCTGAAACCTTAGGTACCGTGAAAAAGCGCACGATAACGTGTGGTAAACCGGCAGTACCCACCATCAAAGCGGCAGTAATGAAGAACACATCAATGGTGGACTTAGTACCGTCGGTATAGGCGGCAAACCCGAGCTCTGTGGACAGTCCATCCAATTTATCCAGCAAGTAGGTGCCATCGGCGACCGTGCTACCAAAGCCAAGCTGAGGAATTGGATTGTTGGTCATCATGATAGAAATGAACACGGCTGGAACCAAATACGCCGTAATCAATACGCAATACTGAGCCACTTGAGTGTAGGTAATCCCTTTCATCCCACCCAACACGGCGTAGAAGAATACGATGCCCATACCAATGATGACCCCGGTGGTCACATCCACTTCTAAGAAACGAGAGAACACCACACCAACACCGCGCATTTGCCCGGCACAATAGGTGAAACAAACAAAAATGGCGCAAATAACCGCTACCGTACGAGCCGTTTGCGAATAGTAACGGTCACCAATGAAGTCTGGTACTGTAAACTTACCGAACTTTCGTAAATAAGGTGCCAAACACAACGCCAATAACACGTAACCGCCGGTCCAACCCATTAGGTATACACCGCCGTCGTAACCCATGAAAGAAATCAGGCCCGCCATAGAAATAAAGGACGCCGCTGACATCCAATCCGCAGCCGTTGCCATACCGTTAGCAACGGGATGAACTCCGCCACCCGCTACGTAGAATTCATTAGTAGATCCAGCACGAGCCCAAATCGCGATACCAATGTAAAGTGCAAACGTTAGTCCAACGATAATGAATGTGAGTAGTTGTAAATCCATGACTTAGTCCTCATGTACGTCGTATTTTTTGTCAATCGAATTCATTTTTGATACGTACACAAAAATGAGCGCTACAAACACGTAAATGGAACCTTGCTGAGCGAACCAGAAACCTAATTTAAATCCAAAGAAACGGATTTCATTAAGTGGTTCCACCAGCACAATGCCGAATAAAAACGACACGATAAACCAGACGGCCAGCAAACTGAGCACTAACCGAATGTTCTCACTCCAGTAAGCTTTAGCCTTGTCATCACTTTGGAATGCCATGTGCAAATCCCCGCTATGTTTTTGTAATAATCAAAGCTAAGTTAGCAAGACTTCGCTAATACTAAAGCACGACTTTAGTCTAAACAGGAATTTTGGCGCTTTATTGTCTAATTTATTTTCTGAATAATTTCAGTAACTTAAGGCGTATTTTTAAGTTAAAAGAAAAAGCCCCGTTAGACCAAGGTCTAACGGGGCTTTATAAGCCGCTGTGCAGCTTTTAGTTAGGTTGATTCCAGCGGTCTACCCACACAGACAAAGCACCGTCACAAGTGACGTTGCAAGCGGTACCGAAACTGTCTTGAGCAAGATACAAGGCGATCATCAGCCCTACTGCGGCTTCGCCAAAGCCCATCATACCGCTGAGTAGCCCAAGTGCCGACATCACCGCCCCGCCTGGAGCACCAGGTGCAGCAATCATTACGATCCCTAACATCATGATAAATGGCAATGCATCGGCAAAGCTTGGCAGCGACAATTCAGGCGACAAATGCATCACAGCCATCGCGCAAGTAACGATGGTAATGGTCGAGCCTGCTAAATGAATTGAGGCACAAAGTGGCACGGTTACGTTGGCCACTTCTGGGGTCACGCCATTGGCTTTAACTTGGCGTAAGCTCACTGGAATGGTGGCGGCACTGGACATAGTACCCAAGGCGGTCACATAGGCCGGCATCATGGTTTTTAATAATGATAATGGTGATTTACCATTGGCTAAACCAGTAACAAGGTATAGCAGTGATATGTACGCCCAGTGCAAAATCAGGGCGATGATTAACACCACACCAAAGGTTTGCAAGGTATCGAATACGGTTCCAGAGGCTGCCATATCGGCAAAGACACCACTAATGTACAGCGGCAAGATTGGTACAATTACCCGCCGCAACAGCAAATCAATGACGTCTTTACCGGATTCAAGGGCATCAATGAGTACCGTTTTCTTGAGAATACTGGCGCCAATACCAAACACAAATGCTAACGCCAATGCACTCATTACCCCAAAAATGGCGGGTACATCAATTTCAATGAAACTGGACAGCTGATGAGGTTGCGCGTCATTAACCGTTAACTCCGTGGTCAAGCTCGGAACCGCAGTAATGGCCACAAAGAAAGCCACCAACCCAGCAAAGATGGTGGAGCTATAAGCCACCGCAACGGTTTTACTCAGCAGCCCTTTTCCGTTGGCTGGCATTGAAGCAATGCCGCTTCCAATGAAGAAGAAGATGATCAGTGGAATGGTAAAACCAATCAACTGGCCAATTAAGGTTTGTGCGGTTAATAAGATTCGAATAAGGAAATCAGGAGCAAAAAGCCCCACTAAAATACCAGAGCCAATACCGGCTAAAAGTTTTACAATAAGATTCATTAAATTGACTGCTCGTTAATGTGATTGATTAGCTATCCAGATCAATTAAGTAGATAAGTAGCTCACTCAATTTTTCTGGGTCGTTGACGCTGGCATTCACCAAATAGTGGCCGTTTACCACCAGGTTCGGTACGCCTTTTATGGAGGCTTTACGCGCCATATTATCCAACTCGCTCATGCGCGACTTCGTCTGTTCGCTATTGCTTTGCGTTGTGAATTCGGAGTTATCGATGCCATAGGCCGCTAGAAATGCGCCCACTTCGGCAAGGTTTTGAAAGGGTTTTCTTTGCTCGTGAATGCGTTTAAACAGGTCGTGATGGATCAAAGCGACTCGATTGCTTTGCTCGGCGATGACGAATGCCATTTGACTCAATGTCCAACTTTTACGCCCAACACCTACTGGGTTTAATATAAAATCTACCTTATCGGCTAAGGTCGCCTCTACCTTATCCAGCAATGGCTGGTGCCGATAACAATGGGGGCAATTATATGAGAAAAAGACTCTTACCGACTTAGGGCTGGCTTCTTTATAAGGCGCAATAACTTGATAGTCTTGGCCTTCGATAAAGCGCTCTGGAAGAGCTTGTACTGTCCCAGTTACCATTAATAACACGGAAATGAGTAGCACTCTTAACATAGTCTGTCCTTTTTACTGTTAACGCCAGCTTGCTAAAAGCTGAAGCAAATCATTGTGGATGTATTGATAACCGTCTTTAGTAATTTGAGCACCACTTACCCTTTTGCCCCGGTGTTGAGCAGATTGTTCGTCAAATTGAGGTGGCTCTAGATTCAGTTGCTTGGCGGCTTCGCTGTAAAACACTTGCTTAGTTGGGTGGTGCGGCGTAGTTAAGTTGTAGCAAGGAGCTGGGCTTGCATGATTTAACACAAATTCAGTGGCGTTGATGCAATCATCGATGTGAACCAAATTCACCGGTGAATTAGCTCCTGTTAGCTGTGTTCGTCCGGCTAAAAATCGGCCTGGGTGGCGACTGTTGCCTATCAGTCCGCTGAATCTAAGTACAACACTTGGAAATGCTTTCCAAAGAGATTCTGCCGCAAGCATGACTTCTGAACTTTTCGAGTGAGCACTGGCTTCGTTTTCTGTTGCTGTGTCTAAGGTGTCAGGGTAAACGCCGGTAGAGCTTATGAAAATTACTCGCTCGAACACTCGATGTTTGCAGGCGTCAAGCAAAGCATTCATTTTCTGTAGGTAGTCGTTTTGGCCCGCACGTAATCGAGGCGGTACGTTGATAATTAAGACATCACAATCCACCAGTGCATCTAAATGATGGCAATGAACCTGAGCACCTAAGGTTAATTCATGGCCTGTGATCCCTAAATCATTGAGCTCTTCAACACCTGCGGCCGTAGTTCGAGTGCCCTGCACATGATAGCCCTTACTGAGCAGGTGGCTAGCCAGTGCCTTGCCATACCAGCCGCAGCTGATGATCGAAACGCGCTTAGCGGTCATGAGTTGTCTCCTTGGTTGTAGATGAATCGGCTTTCCAATCTTTGAAGTACCATGGAAGGTGGCGCGAACGATACACGTACAAAGTGCTCCAAAGCAGGGCTAAGCCATCCACCCCCACACCAAGATGAAACTCTCCATGAGTCTTAACAACAGATATCAGCCAGAAAACAGCGTTAATTGCCAGTACTAACCACAATAAGACGACGCCTTTATGAACAAAAGGAATTAAAACCGCCGGTGAACGCCGGCGTTCAAACGTAATTAACAGCAGCATCAGCATGGCGCCAATTCCCACAAACAGTGCCTGTTGCCATTGCTCTTGGCTGGGATAAACAATGCTGATGAACAAACTGGTATCGCGACGATAAGTTAACGATAGAATCCAAACTAACCATGCTTTCGACCACCACAATAGCATCCAGTAAAGCCAACTGGGTGGCTTTACTTGACCTTTATCGTCGATGTGTCGAATCTGGGAAAAATCCATCGCTACCGTTAGTCGCCGCGGTCCCAAACTAAATCACGATAATGACGACGGCACATAGAAACGTAACTGTCGTTTCCGCCAATTTGTACCTGCTCGCCCTCAGCAATTGCTTGGCCGTCTTCATTCATACGAACCACCATAATGGCTTTACGACCACAGTGGCAAATGGTCTTTAGCTCAATCAATTTATCGGCCCAGGCCAGTAGATACTGACTGCCAGGAAACAGCTCACCTTGAAAGTCGGTTCGCAAGCCATAGCAAAGCACAGGAATGCCAAGTATATCGACAACCTCTGCCAACTGACTGACTTGTTGTTTAGATAAGAATTGAGATTCATCCACCAGCACACAATGCAGTTTTTCTTGTTGATGATGCTGATTGATCATTTGCAGCAAATTATCTTTGCTTGAGAAAATGTGGGCTTCTGACTCAATGCCAATTCGCGACGATATTTTACCCACGCCATAACGATCATCAATGGATGCCGTTATTACTAAAGGCCGCATTCCTCGCTCACGATAATTGTATGCCGATTGCAAAAGAGACGTTGATTTACCGGCATTCATTGCCGCGTAATAAAAATACAGCTGAGCCAACTCTGGCACTCCTTATTCTAATTCTGGCGTCAGTTTAGCAAAACGAGGCCCAAATAGGGCCTCGTCGAGTCACAGTATTGAACGCTTTCTAGCGAGCTTGTCGATATTTTAGCAATGCGATCACTGCGGTCAACAGCACGCTGCAGGTAATCAAAGCAATAATAACCGAATGCCCTAACCCTAAGACTAAATACCCCACCATACTAATGGCCGCGACGATCAACGCATACGGCAATTGGGTAAGCACGTGGTCAATGTGATGACAACCAGCCCCGGTAGACGACAAAATGGTGGTATCTGAAATAGGAGAGCAGTGGTCCCCAAACACCGCACCGGCTAGCACACTGGCCAACATTGGCAGCATTAAGCTGGTGTCGGTGCCCATGGCCATATCCGCTGCAATGGGTAGCATAATACCGAATGTTCCCCAGCTGGTTCCTGTGGAGAAGGCGGTAATGCCGGCCAAGATAAACAGCAGCATAGGTAAGTATTCCGGTGAAATGCTATCCCCCAGCAAATGCACCATAAACAAACCGGTTTCCAGCTCTTTAATAATGCCACCAATCGTCCAAGCGAACAGCAAAATATAGATGGCTGGCAGCATTGAGCGACCGCCCACAACGATGGCTTGCACTAATAAACGCGTTTCTAAAGATTGCTTAAGACTCAGTACTAAGGTGACCAACAAACCGACAATCGAGCCCCAAAACAAAGAAAAGCCAACGTTGGTGTTTTCAAACGCTCCTAAGATACTAAATTGTTCAAGCTCAGCGGCACCGCTGTATATCATAAAGCCTAATGTGGCGGCAACGAGAGAAACAATCGGTATAAATAAGCCGGCGACCGAGCCCGTTTGCGCTTCTTCCAGTTCAGAGTTAGCACCCGGTGGATCGCCACGCTCTGCATCAAACAGCTCCCCTCTCTGCGCTTTGATTTCATGCTGTTGCATAGGGCCCACATCCAAGCTGAACCAAGCCACAGCGAATAACAGCGCTAATGAGAAAATGGCATAGAAGTTCATCGGAATCATTTCAACGAAGGTCATTAAATGGCTGGTTTCAGTGAACCCACGGGCCGTTAATAAGCCCCCAATGACTGCGATAATGTAGGCACCCCAGCTGGAAACCGGAGAAATTACGCAAACCGGGGCGGCGGTAGAGTCTAGGATATAGGCAAGCTTTGCCCGTGATACGTAGTAACGATCCGTAATCGGACGACTGACGCTACCCACCACCAATGAATTAAAGTAGTCGTCAATAAATACCACGATGCCCAAGGCGATGGTCATCAGTTTCGCATCACGCTTGTTGCGAATGCGTTGACGAGCCCACTCAGCAAAGGCTTTAGCAGAGCCAGATACCGTGATGAGCGCGGTAGTCATACCCAGAAAAATAAGAAAACCAAGAATGTAGAGGTTATCCGAGTTTACTGCTCCGTCATCCCAAAACAACCCGGTCACCGATTTCGCCAAATGTTCAGCACCATTGACCGGTTGGAAATTGGTCAGTAATGCCACACCAAGTATGATGCCAACGCCGAGAGATAGCAGTACTTTGCGAGTAATGACGGCCATGGCGATAGCCAATAAGGGAGGTAGTACAGAAAGCGCCGAATCGGCGTAGCTAGTTAATGTCATCGTCTTGTCTTAGTTAAATTTTGTACTTATAGAGCGTACTAAAATCGGCAAGAGATGTGGCAGTATGACCGATTAAAGTAGCGCTCCATAGTGAGTTTACTATGGCAGTGCTGCCCCTATTCGGACGCAGCCCCAACATCAAGGTTTGAGTGCCAGTGATATTTCGGCATTAACTCCTTTGGCAAACGGTCATCGGTCTCACCCTAACGCTTGCTACTCTTAGTTAATGCAACCTCTACTTCTGCTCGCATAATGCGAGACGGTTATAAAAACATAGGCGCTAATACAGATACTACCCTGTTTAGCGCCTAGGTTGATCGAGATCACTGAATTAGTTTCAATAGCAACTTAATTGAGCAATTTTGTTAACTCTGGCACAGCATCAAATAGGTCCGCTTCCAGACCGTAGTCAGCTACCTGAAAAATCGGAGCTTCCGGGTCTTTATTAATTGCAACAATCACTTTAGAGTCCTTCATGCCCGCCAAATGCTGAATAGCGCCCGACAAGCCTACGGCAATATAAAGCTCAGGAGCTACTATTTTACCCGTTTGCCCCACCTGCAATTCATTGGCCACAAAGCCCGCATCAACTGCCGCTCGTGAAGCGCCTACAGCACCACCAAGTTTATCGGCAAGCGCTTCAATGATGGCGAAATTGTCAGCGCTGCCCAGGCCGCGACCACCGGATACCACAACCGCTGCGTTGCCCAGCTCAGGTCGCTCCGACTCCGACACTTGCTCACCAACGTATTGGCTCGTAACGCTAGGAGTGACAAAGGATACGGCTTCAATCTCGGCTGAACCACCTTTAGCCGCTGCATCAAACGCACTTGCCCGCAGTGTCAGCACCTTAATATCATCCAATGACTTAACGGTTTCCAAGGCGTTGCCGGCGTAGATAGGATGCACAAAAGTATCATCAGATTCGATTGAGATAACGTCTGATACTTGCGCGACATCTAATAAGGCAGCCACTCGAGGCATGAGATCTTTACCGAAACTGGAAGCAAGACCAACAAGATGAGTATAGCCTTGCCCAAGTGCAACGATGGAGTCGGTCAAAGCTTCAACGAGTTGATGCTCTAATTGGCTATCTTCAAGCGTTAATACTTTACTAACACCACTGATGGCAGCCGCTTGTGACGCCACCTCACTCACATTCGCGCCAGCTACCAACACATGGCATTCACCCAGAGGCTGCGCCGCTGCAATCGCTTTTGCGGTATCGGCTTTAAGTTCGCCGTTAACGTGTTCGGCAATAATTAAGGTTTTCATGCAATCACCTTCGCTTCGTTACGTAATTTTTCCACTAACTCAGACACAGACTCCACCATAATGCCCGCTTGACGCTGGCCAGGCGCTTTAACGCTGATCACTTGTTGGTGCTGCTTAATCGCCACACCCAACTCATCAAGGGTGGTGGTATCAAGTGGCTTACGTTTAGCTTTCATGATGTTCGGCAATTTGGCATAACGAGGCTCATTTAAACGCAAATCTGTCGTCACCACAGCTGGTAGCGGTAAGGTGACGGTTTGGCTGCCTAAATCAACTTCTCGAGTCACCGTAATGCTGTCGCCATTAACTTCAAGTTTAGAGGCGAAGGTTGCTTGAGCAAGCCCAGCAAGCGCCGCTAGCATTTGTCCGGTTTGATTATTGTCACCGTCAATGGATTGCTTACCTAAAATGACCAGCTGAGCTTGTTCTTTATCGTTCACAGCCTTTAGAGCTTTGGCAATCGTTAGCGGAGACAATGACTCATCGGTTTCCACCAAAATGCCTCTGTCTGCACCTAAGGCCATGGCGGTTCTCAGTTGCTCTTGGCTATTTTTGCTGCCAATGCTGACCACAACCACTTCATCAGCGACACCCGCCTCTTTTAAGCGAACCGCTTCTTCTACCGCGATTTCACAAAACGGATTGATGGCCATTTTAAGGTTGGCTGTATCCACCGCCGACTCATCGGCGTTTACGCGTACCTTGACGTTAGCATCAACAACGCGTTTAACCGGAACTAAAACTTTCATGCAGATTCCTTGTTATGAGCTGCTCACTTGTATTCAATGGCCACTCTACCCACGCTTTACCTTTACGTCAACTGTAACTTTTAACGCGCGTTTAACCTACATAAAACCCGTCAATAAGGTGCACTATAATCAATATATTCTCCAATATTTGAAAAACTATTTATGCTAATTAAATTTTCAAACGGTTAATTAAATAAAGTCATTATTTAAACCAATATTTGCCTCAACGCAAAACAGCTTCTAATATATAGCCCTAGTACCCAGCCAATTATTGGTTGGGCTCTACTAACTTGTCTAATATCTACGCTAAATAAATAATAAAATTTGGAAGAAATCATCATGACCGATTTTATCGATATATTGACACATGGACGTCGTTTAAAAGCGCAAACAAAAGAGTTATCTGTTGCAGAGTTACAGGATGTAGCCACTAAGCTAGAAAAAATTATTGCGGATCGAGAAATCGAAGAAGCCGCTAACTTAGAAGCTCAGAAAGAGCGTTTGGCGAAAATAGAAGCGATACGTCAACAAATGGAAGAAATTGGTCTGTCAGTTGAAGATCTCGAAGGCAAAGTCGTTGCCAACACGCCTAAAAAGAAAAGAGCGCCAAGACCCGCCAAATACGCCATTGAGGTTAACGGCGAGCGCGTAACTTGGACTGGCCAAGGTCGTACTCCTAACGTATTTAAAGAGCAACTGGACGCCGGTAAATCGTTAGACGACTTTTTAATCTAAGCATTACTAAAGAAAACTCTTTGTTCAAAAATAACATTGATCTAAAAAAGACGCTCATTAACCTATGTTAATGAGCGTCTTTGAGGTTGGTTTATGTGAGGCCTTTTATAGGCTTATCTCATTGTGATGGCTAATCAAGCACAGGTAGATAACTCAATACTCTCTTGTCTCTAGCAATAGTGTCCTCAATCAACTGAGGAACTGGTACTCGATTCAATGTATACGTCATTAATCCTGGCGAGTTTTGCTTCAAATCTTCCAATTGTTTAATTTGGTTGATCAAGTTCAGTGCAAGCGTATTTTCCGCTGTTGCTGCGTATACTTTACCGTTAACTTGTACTGTCGCAACAGAATCAACATATGAATTGTCTAAGTGGATTCCGACGAATTCTCGCCATACTCGAGCTTTTTCCTCACCCACAGTATCACTGTCAACTGATGCCAATTGAACTTGCTTCAATACCATTTTAAGCAGATTAGTTTTACCTTTCATTTCATAGGCATTTACAGGGAAACCAAAATAGCGTCCCAATGCTGTTTGATAATCAGGTAAAGCTTCAATTTCTTGGTCTGCATAATCAACATCAGCTTTAAAGTACTTACTACCATCTTTGTAGTACTTGTTATTAACATCGCCACAAGGACTTGTGAATGCTGTGCTATTAACTAAAGACTGCAATTGGGGATGAGTAATACCAAAGTTAAGAGTATCAATATTCTCACCGAGCTCATATTGAGCAGTTGCACCCATAGTCATTCGACAAAGCATGTTCTTAAATTGATACGCCACTTTAGGGTCATCCACCAATGCATAGTTAGTACGACTAGTAGTACGACGATTAGTAGTTCGCGTAACCAAGTTACGAACCGCCAACAACTTATCTGGCCACATACCTAAAACATCACGTTCGTTCACGTACGGATGATTTGGATTAGACTCTGGAGCTTTCACACCGTTTAACAGTCGACCATTATTAAACGTCATGTCAACGTCTGTCTTATCTGCAAACTCAGCTTTCAAATTACTTTTTACCAAGAGTTCAGCTAATATCGCTTTTTGTGAGTCACTCTCTAAGTTTGTTACCAATTCTCCTGGCGCAAATCCTTTATCTAAGTTCGAGCCATTTAACCGATACATCTTATTAATAACTTCTTCCAGCGAGTAGGTATTAGTAAACAAGTAGGTGCCTGCGTCCACATGAACATCATTACCTAAATTATCTTTATAGTCGACACGATCATTGGTCGTATAGCGAACAGTAATGTATGCATCCCCTAAACCAGCAGCTTTTAGGAAAGTATCCGCTGCTAAGTCAACTGCACGCTTTGATGCACAGAACCAATACTCTGGACGAGAGTCGCACATCTGCCAAAGTTCAGCATGACTCAAATCAAACAAGTTACTAACAGAGCTCGTGTCTTCAACAAACTGGCGAATGTTGTTAAAAGTTCTCATACGATTAAGAGTGTAGTTAAACACGTGATCTTCAAACAGGGTTTGACGACCATAACGAGTATTTTGAGTGTAGTAGCTGTCGTTATAGGCATCTACATAGGTTTTCTCAATGTCTTCGTTAGTAACACCGGCGTCAAAACGGTTACAGTTAGAGTTAAGGCTCACGTGACCATCGGTACAGTAACCGAAGCGACGTAGGTTGTTATCTCGCGCTACGTTGTATAACGCACCGAATTGAGTTTCACCGTTTAAGATACCCGCCGCAAGCTCTTGACGACGCTTTTGGTCTTGGTCTTTTAATGACACCAACTGACCGTCTTGAGTTTCAACTTTACGAGCGTAACCGAAACGTAATGCCGCTAAGTCATAAGCTTCGAATGTAGTAGCAAAACGGTCTAGGTTGTAGTCCATTTGGCTAGAGAAGTCTGCTTTAGCTGTTACATCAGGGTAACCCGCTGCAGCAAAGGCTTTGTCTAATTGAGCCAACTCGTCTTCGTTAAAGAAGTTGTCCATATCACGGCTACCGGCAAAGTTATGGCGTAAACCAAAGTTATGACCAAGTTCGTGAGTCAAGGTACCACTGAAGGCTTGTGCCGCTAGCTTAGTGACTAAGTCTTGTTGGAAATCAACAGGCATCTCTTTGATGTCTTTAAGTTTTCCACCAACTACACCGTCTACCCAGAAGTTAGCATCAGTCCAATCGATTTGGTGATCTTGCAAACCCTTAGGTAATTCACGCAAGGCTCCACCGGCTAGGCCATAAGCAGTATCAACGGTCATTACGTTATGCTCGTGGAAGAACTCTTGAATTTTCTCATTGTCAGCAAACAACTTCTCGAGAGATGATGAGTCTTCATCAAGCATGCTTGGTAAGGTCGCCGCTGGCAATTCTTTACCTTCATTCTGCATTGGTTGAGCAAGCATGTCATCGCCATTGTTATTTTGCGCTTTAGCTGCCGCAACGGTTGCTGGACGGTTTTGTGCAGCAGTTTCTGCAAGCTTAACGGCTTCAGGCGACGCAGTGTAAGGAACACCTGTTAATGCTTCAACCGATTGTGGGTCAAGCATGCCGCGGTTGTAGTCTAATTGCACTCGACGGTAGTAACGCACCGCACCTTGCTCAAGGTTAGCGCTGTATTGGTCTACACGGCCAGATACAATTTCACCGGTTAGCGGGTTAGCTGCAGATGGGCCGTAGCCTGCTAAACCATTATCTAGAGGCTCATCAAATAAAGTGATGTTGCTGTAACGAAGGTCACCGTGACGCTTGTCATTAGCTTGCTCAAGCTTAATGGTTGGTAAACCGGTTTGAGCCCACTCATTTTGAGCATTAATCAAAGCTACACTTTGCTTAGCTGCATCTAAGAAAGGCAAGTTCTTTGCTTCATAGAAGTTATTACTTAAGTAATAAGTAATGCTGTCTTGCTTAGGATTAAAGCGCTCTAGGTATGAACGAACAAAGCCATCACTGTCAGCAGCATTGTTACCATCGCGGTAGCTGTGTTGTTTACGGAAGAAGCCAAACGTACCGTTTTCGTCTTCTGAGTAAGGAATTTCTACGTAGTTGTCAGACGCCAATTGGTCTAGCGCTACTATTGAGATGTATTCAGTAGTAGTGAACGACAAGTTGTCAACGCTACCGTTATAGAACTTACCGAAACAGCTTGGCGTGGCTTGATAAGTGTGCTCAATTTCAAAGTTGATAACACCCTTTTCAAGATCCATTTCATAACCTTTCCAGTTACCGTCTTGAACTAAGCGAGGTGCTTCAGTTTCAGAGGTACACTGCATAAAGGTAATTAAATCGGTGAAGCTTTCTTCAGCGATTTTAGTTTGCTCGAACTGAGGAATGAAATAGCTTTTTTGATCCCAAGTAACGTCGCGATCATTCACTTCTTCTTCACGGTTAGTACACTCACCCCAGTTATCTTTAGAACACTGATAATCAACGTATTGACCTGGAATGGTTAATACTGGAGCCATGTTGTACTCGTTGTCATAACGAGAATCATGATTCAAACCAATGTTGTCGCTATCAAGCTGACGAACTTGAATGCCGTTTTGAGTCATGCGAAGGGTAACGACTTTCTCGTTCCCTTGTAAGAAGCCTTTAAGTGCCGCGGCATAGCGAGGTGTCTCACCAACACTGCGAATCATTAGGAATTTACGCTCCGGATCTTTTACTGCTATTTCCCCGGTAGTCGTTGTGGTTACACCCGTAGCAGAAGCATCTGCAGGGGTAGTAGTCGCACTTTGAAAGTCCGCAACAGAGATCATTTTCTCGTCGCGCTTAACTTCCTTATACGGCTCGTCGACGCCACAACCCGCTAGTACAAACGTACCGACGGCTGCGACTAAAAGAGTTCGTTTAAACATAGTTACCTCTGGTTACGTTGATTCTATAAATATTTGGTCAAAGACACATAAAAGACGGAGCTACGCTCGTCAAAAAATTCGAATCCTTTCGATGGTCCCACTTCTGGGTTATAAAGCTGTCCACTGTTGTTGTGGCCTACCGCTACCGTCCACGACGGTGCAAATGACCAACCAATTTCTTCACCTACGGTAAACACCTTTTTAGTGCGGCCAGTGTTGTATTCCTTAGCCATGCGGTATGAACCGTTGATGTCGAGATACCAGTTTTTGGCAAACTGCCAGGTTCCATCACCCAGTAAGTCCACCTGATGTTGTGTAAAACGTTCGCCGTAACGACCCGTTTCATATTTGTAAAAGTTGTAACGATAACGCGGTGAAAAATAAAAGCTTAAGCTATTGCTCGGACGATAGAACAAGTAGCCAGCAAGCCTTGGTGCTGCATACAGCTTGTTCTTACGGCTGGTGTGGCTGGTTGGCAAGAAAACACCACCACTAACCACATAACTCCAATCGTCACTGATTTTGTAGTACGGAGTACGGTATTCAAGTAGCGCATCGTAGTAGTAACTTTGATTATGATGCGTTTCTACTTCTCCGCCCAATGACAAACGAACCGAACCCCAATCATCGCTATAACCGATACGGCCATTTAACGCCACCGCCTGATACGAACTAGGCTCAGAGCGTTTGTAGGCATTGCTCGCCGCCTGTAGTCCTAAGTATCCAGACCATGGTGACGGTGTGGTGTCTGCTTGATCGATGGCGTCTGCTACGTTCTCGTTCACTGCGAATGCCGGTGCACTCAAGGCCAATGCCACCGCTACCGCACTCAGCTTGGTAACGATGTTAGCGTAGCCTTTAGCTCGACCTGCTGCGCTTACATTTGATGACTTATAATAAGGCATATTGGCACCTTTGATTAATTGTTGATTGCTTTTCATGAACAGCGTTGACGCTGAATCAATGATTGTTATCTATTGATAGTTAGAGTATTGCTAAAAACGGCTAACGCATATGTGTTGTTCGTGGCTTGATTTGTGTTTAGAACAAATAACACGATTACACACTGATAACCAGCGATTAACAACCTTTAAGTATAGGCGTTAGCTTGGGCAGCCTTTGATGGGCTTAATCCAGCTAAGGAGAATGGAATGAATCGCTGCTTGCGATTGATTTGGGTGAAGGCGAGCAAACACTCGACCACCATAATGAATGCATAAGGTTAGAATAAGCGAGAGGCTTACTAACAAAAATAATGAGTTAGAACCAATGTCTTGACTCTCTTCAAACAGGCCGGCTTTAGTCCACTCCAAGCTCTTGTCGTAGGGTAACGAGTCAGAATTGTCAGCCACTTGCTCAGCCAGCTTTGCTGTGCTTGGCATGTTGGCAATCACACTCTCGGCGCTATTAACTTTGGCGTCTTCGGTTGTAGCGCCTTCAATACTCGCTTGGTTATTCGCTTGCGCACTGGCCAATTGCATCAGCGCAACCGCGCTAAGCAATAACACCATTTTGGCAAAATTAATAACGTTACGATAAGGCATAAAAAGTGTATTTTCCCGACTGTTACTGCATAGGTATTCAACAAAAGTAACTACGAAACTAGCTAAAACAGCGCCACCATTCAATACTCAAATGAAGGGCAAACCATTAAAATGAGAGTTACCCCGTTAAAACACACAAACTATTTTAAGAATCACACAAAGCATTTTTTACGCACTGCTGATACACTGTGAAGCAATAACAAATAGCAAGGACTGAGCCATGACTTCAGTGCCAAAACTCATCAGCGCACTCGCCCTATTGAGCCTAAGCGGCTGTGCGGGTTATACATTTAATACCAATCTTGATGCCGACAACTTTAAGGAATATTACAAAGCTGGAGAGGTTCAAGTCTATAAAGACGACAGCGAAGCGCCCAAGAACCATGTCGTTCTAGGCTTGGTAGAAGGGACATCGTGTCAAGACAATGATGACTTGCCGCCTTCTAACGAAGCCGACGCTCGAACCGACATGCGGCGCGCTGCTGCTGACTTAAATGCCAATGGCGTTATCAGTCACACCTGCATACAACAATCTTCCAACAGCTGCCTCACCGAAACCATTTGTTACGGTCAAGCCATATACAGTGAGTACGATGACTCAGACCTACCCCATTGAGCCAATCGCGGTTTGCACCACACCTTATTCGCAAAAGTTTGCTGTGCCTCGTCAACCTGGGTTAGTGACTGCCGCTAACGGGGTGATAGAGTTGCTTGAAGGTTATAACAATCCAGATTTAGTTCGAGGCATCGAACAGTACAGTCATCTCTGGCTCACATTTGTCTTTGATAAAACCCTCGAACAGGGCTGGCGTCCAACCATTCGTCCTCCGCGACTTGGGGGGAATCAGCGCATTGGAGTGCTCGCCAGTCGCTCTCCCTTTCGGCCCAATGGCCTTGGCCAGTCAGTGGTCAAACTAGAAAAGGTCGAAATCAGTGGCACGAATGTAAAACTGCACATATCAGGGATGGATTTAGTCAACCAAACCCCGGTTATTGATATAAAACCCTACATCCCCTATTCCGATGCAGTTGCGTCAGCTACGGCGGGCATGGCCCAACAAAAACCAACCCTCGTTAAGGTAGAGTTTAGCTCTGAAGTAAACGAGCAAATGGCTTTGCTCAATAGCAGTGATTACCCGCAATTGCCTTTGCTTATCAAACAAATTATTGAGCAAGATCCGCGACCAGCTTATAAAAAAGGTCAGACTGACCAAAAAATCTACACCATGACCCTATTCGACCTTGAGATAAGTTGGCGCTATCACAATGAATGTGCGAAAGTTACATTAATTACAAAATCGTAACAGTTATTGGATATAGGAAGATCCCATGCGCCTATCTCAATGTGCATTACTCGTTGCCGCCAGCCTGAGCGTATTTCCGGCCACCGCTCAAAAAAGTGAAATTGTTCAGGGTCAAAAAGGCACCATCACCGAAGTCGGTGATGTACTTCAAATTGCCCTGCCTGCGGGCGCCTTGGTTGGCAGTCTCTGGATTGGCGATAAAGAAGGCGCTTGGCAGCTCACTAAAGGCGTGGCAACCACCGTTGTCGCAACCCATTCCCTAAAACTCGGTTTTGGTAAGTTACGGCCTGATGCCAGTACCCATAACTCGTTTCCATCGGGACACACGTCTGCCGCATTCTCTGGCGCCGCATTTTTGCATCATCGCTATGGCAATGCCTGGGCAATTCCAGCTTATGGCGCGGCGTCGTTTGTTGGTGCCAGTCGACTGTATGCCAATCGCCATTATTTGGATGACGTCATTTCTGGCGCCAGTATAGCCGTATTTAGTTCCTTGTACTGGACCAGTCCCTATGCAAGCAACGAGGTTGTGGTGACCCCAAGCGTTGCAAGTGATCGAGTGGCGGTGAATTTCAGTTACGCTTTAGGTGCGGCGACGGCAGCAACAACGGTCACTCAGGCGCAACCCAGTGACTTTGATTATCGCTACGAGTTAGTGCTTGGCGGCGCCCGCACTAAGCACAATTGGGTTAATTACAATTCTAATCAGCAATTTGGTTTGCACCAGTTTGATCAAAAAGAAGAGCCGTCGACCTTTGCTTCTGCAATGTTTACCATGGGTCTTCAAGAAAGCCATCAGCTTCTGTTTAACCTGACCCCGTTTGAAGGACGAGATAGCACTAAGTTAACAGCACCGATTCAATTTGGTGATGTCAGCTACGACGCCGGCGACGAGGTTATTTCGGCGTATCGGTTGTGGGGCTTAAGTGCTGATTACAACTACCGTTTTAACAAAAACAGTGACTGGATCACCGAGGCCGGTGTGGGTGCATTGGTACAGTACCAGCGCATTGAATTAGACCAATACGAAGGTGGCAAACTGTCCTCTAAAGGACAGTGGTTACTGTGGCCAGTGGTTAACGCCACCTTAGGCTATCGCTTTAACGACGATATTAGCTTGAGCGTAAACGGTCGCTATTCAAAGTTGGGCAGTGACGATTACAGTGAAGTAATGTCTCGCGTGAATTATCAAATAAACCCACAGTGGAATGCGGCACTCAACTACGGTTATTATCAACATCAATATGAAAAGAGTGAGCTGGCCAACAAAGTAGCTTACGACGTTATTGGCTTAACCTTAGGTTACAGTTTTTAGTGCAGTTAACTGAGCAAGACTATCAAGCGCAGCACAAGCGCCGTTTAAGCTACATGCCTTGGCTTTACTTTTCGTTAAAGCCAAAACTTAAAGCTTGGGCTGTCCCTTGGCAACAGCAGTTGCAACAACGCTTAATGGCACTGGAAACGGTAACCATTCAAAACGACTGCTTCATCGCGCCAGATGCGCAACTGTTTGCAGAGCCCGGTCGCACGATAGCTATTCAAAGCAGTAGCTTTATTGCCGCTAACTGCGTGTTGCATGGCCCCATTACTATTGGCTCGGAGGTGGCGATAAACCACGGTTGCACCATAGATGGTGGGCGACAAGGGGTTACCATTGGTGACAAAACCCGAATCGCAGCAGGATGTTACATCTACGCCTTTAATCACGGCATGGCGCCTGATGATGACATCTATCGACAACCGGTCGTAAGCTTAGGAATTCATATCGGTAGCGATGTTTGGATTGGAGCAAACGTTGGCATTAGAGACGGCGTTAACATTGGCAATCATGCCATTGTTGGTATGGGCGCGCAGGTGTGTCACGACGTTCCCGAGTATGCCATTGTTGCTGGTAACCCCGCTCGAGTTATCGGTGACCGACGCGATAAAGCCAGAGCCGGATTAAAAAAGGCGACATAACTCCTGCTTCACAACAAACCACAAGATAGCAGTAGCCGATGATTTAGAGTTGCTGCTACAATATTCCCTTTTATACTTTTTATTATTACGGAATGGGCAATGCGCACTAGCCACTACCTACTATCGACGTTAAAAGAAACCCCATCTGACGCAGAAATCGTCAGTCACCAACTCATGCTGCGTGCTGGCATGGTTCGCCGCTTAGCATCCGGCCTATACACTTGGTTGCCCACTGGCTTACGTGTGCTGAGAAAAGTAGAAGCCATTGTTCGCGAAGAAATGAACCGAGCGGGCGCGGTGGAAACCTTAATGCCACTGGTTCAACCTGGTGATTTATGGCACGAAACCGAACGTTGGGATCAATTCGGTCCAGAGTTACTGCGCATCAAAGACCGTCATCACCGCGAATTCGTGTTAGGACCTACTCACGAAGAGGTCATTACCGAACTTGCGCGTAAAGAAATTGCCTCCTACAAACAGTTGCCGCTTAATTTGTATCAAGTACAAACCAAATTCCGTGATGAAGTACGCCCACGTTTTGGGGTAATGCGTGCTCGCGAATTCCTAATGAAAGACGCCTACTCGTTTCACATTAACCAAGATTGTATGGACAAGACCTATCAAACCATGTTCGATGCCTATTGCCGCATCTTTGAACGCATGGATTTGGAATTCCGCCCAGTCTTGGCCGACAGCGGCTCCATTGGCGGCAGTTTAAGCCATGAGTTCCACGTATTGGCGCAAAGCGGTGAAGATTTGATTGCTTACGCCGACGGTGGTGACTACGCCGCTAACATTGAGCGTGCTGAAGCACCTTTGCCAACTCACACTCGTGCAAATGCAGCCGCTGACATGCATAAAGTAGCCACACCCAATGCTAAAACCATCGACGAGCTCGTCAGCCAGTTTGATGTTGCTATTGAACACACCATCAAAACCTTAATCGTTAAAGCCAGCGACGACGCCGATGCTGAGTTTGTTGCATTGTTAGTCCGTGGCGATCACGAGCTAAACGAAGTTAAAGCAGAGAAGCACCCGCTCGTGGCCGCGCCTTTAGAGTTTGCAACCGATGAGCAGATTAAAACCGTCACCGGAGCTTACCCTGGCTCTCTCGGGCCTGTTGCTCTTGAAATACCGGTTATCGCTGACCACTGGGTGGCGGTAATGTCTGACTTTGCCGCCGGCGCCAACGAAGACGGTCAGCATCTCTTTGGCATCAATTGGGAGCGTGATTTGCCACTTCCAGAAACCATGGATCTGCGCAACATTTTAGAAGGTGAGCAATCTCCTGACGGCAACGGTACCATTGCCATGGCGCGTGGTATCGAAGTGGGTCATATTTTCCAATTAGGCACCAAGTACTCAGAAGCAATGAACGCCACCGTGCTAGATGAAAATGGTAAGGCTCAAACCCTGACCATGGGGTGTTACGGTGTCGGTGTCTCTCGCATTGTAGCTGCAGCCATCGAGCAAAATCACGACGATCGCGGCATTATTTGGCCACAAGCCATTGCGCCGTTCTCTGTTGTTATCATTCCAATGAACATGCATAAATCTGAGCGGGTGCAACAGGCCGCTAACGATCTTTATGACAGCCTAACTGCAGCGGGTGTCGAAGTGCTGTTTGACGACCGTAAGGAACGTCCAGGGGTGATGTTCAACGACATGGAATTAATCGGTATTCCTCATACGGTTGTTATTGGCGACCGCAGTCTAGAAAAAGGCGTGGTGGAATACAAAAACCGTCAAGACGGTAATAAAGTAGAGATGAGCCTCGATGAGGTAATAGCTAAGTTTATTGGCTAACTCACCTCGTTTAAGCCTTATCACAAACTAAAAATAAGGCCAATGACACAGTCATTGGCCTTATTTTATTTACACCTTAAGGTGTTTGTTGACCGGTAAGTCGCGAATGCGAACCCCACTGGCATGATAAATGGCGTTAGTGATTGATGGTATTATCGGTGGAACCCCTGGCTCACCAACACCGCCTGGGGCGTGGTCAGACTCTAGGATATGGACAAACATTTTTGGCACTTGATGCATGCGGGTAACCGGACCATTATGGAAATTACTTTGTACAACGGCACCGTCCTTAACGTCAATTTCGCCCATTAAGGTAATAGAAAGGCCAAACACCATTGCCCCCTCCATTTGCGCGCGAACCCTATCCGGTGTAACGGCAACGCCAATATCAACAGCAGTGTGCATTTCTAACACGGTGACTTTGTCGTCTTGCACAGACACCTTGGTTGCTGCGGCTACGTAGGATCCGAAACTTCTTAAAAAGCCGATGCCCCATCCTTGCCCCTGTGGCAATTTATCGTTGACCTGAGCTTTGTCAGAAATCAATTTGATGAGCTGCTTCATGCGCGCAATATCAATGGGATGAGTATCCCACGGCATGGAGTAATTACTGTACTTAAACCCTTGCGGACGGGGATCTTCAAACCGATCGTCACCCAGCAGCTTTAACCACATGTCTGTGGTTGTAACCTTAGCTTTTACCGCCAACTCGTCCACAAAACTTCCGAGCGCAAAGCCATTATTAATACAAGCCACGGAACGAACCCAACCGGTACGAATGTGAGTGTCCACTTTATGGGTTTCAAAGCTCGCATTGTTAAAGGCAAACGGCGTATCACCAAAGCCAACGGACAAATCACCGGCACTGGGTCTATCGGTTTTATCATTAAAAATCCAGCCAATCGGCGGATAGGCTACCCTTTGAATCCAATAGTCAGCGCCATTATCATCGGTAAGTTGCGCCTTCATGTAGTTGGCAGAAATAGAGTGATAAAAGCCATGCTGCATATCGTCTTCTCGACTCCAAACCACTTTAACCGGTTTATTAAGCTTCATGGCGAGCTCAACGGATTCGAGAATAAAATCGGCTTTTGATTTTCGTCCAAACGCCCCGCCCATCAGAGTCATGGTTAAGCGCACTTGGCCGGCTTGCTCATCACTTAACCCAAGCTCTGCAAGCACCTGACGTTGGGCCCATTGTGGATGCTGAGTACCGGCCCAAACCTCAGCTTGGATGTCGGCGCCCTGTCCGCTGATGCGTGCGGTAGCACAGGGAGTTTCCATGGGCGAATGATTGATGTAGGGAACGCTGTAGGTGGCTTCTAAGGTTTTTTCTTGATCGTATTCATGCTGATACACCTCACCTAACTTACGGATATTGATGCCCTTTTGATTCACTAACGTTTTTAGGTGTTGCAGGTATTCGTCGGATTGATGCTGTTGATTGTCGTCGTTGTCCCACTTAACCTTCAGCACAGAGCGAGCTTTAAGCGCAGCATAGGTATTGGTTGCAATCACCGCCACCCCACCAAGCGGATTGGTCGCTACAGGATATCCACGATGCTTTAGAGTAACGATATCGACCACACCCGCCACCTTTCGCGCCGCTGAATCGTCGATTGCTTTTACTTTTCCCCCCACAACCGGTGGGCGCACAATACTGGCAATCAACATATCATCAAGATAAATATCCTGTGCATATACTGCTTTGCCTGCAACAATGTCATCTAAATCAAACAGCTTGACTTCTTTACCTATCAGTCGAAAATCGGCAGCAGCCTTTAAGGTAATTTGCTCAGGCTGTGGTTGAGCCAACAAAGACGCTGCTTGAGCCAGCTCGCCAAAATCTGCACTCAAACCATTGGGCCCAAGAATTTTGTGCTCACTGGCGCGCACTTGCTCTGTGCTCACCTGCCAACGCTGAGCCGCCGCTTGCTCTAGCATCAGTCGTGCAGCCGCACCAAGCCGTCGCAGTTCATTAAAATGGCTGCGGATGGAGGTGGAGCCAGCGGTTCCCTGTGCACCATAACGCTTATCTGCCAACCCTTGGCGCATCGTCACCCGTTGCCAGTCTGCTTCCAATTCTTCTGCAATAATTTGCGGTACTGAGGTACGGATCCCTTGCCCCATCTCGGCTCTGTGACAAACAATTTCTGTGGTGCCGTCTTTGCTAATACTCACAAACACGTTGAGTTCATGCAGCTCAGTATCTGAACGCTCAGCAGCGTTGGCTAAGGTCGCAAACCCAGGAATGGTACAGCCCAGTACCAGTGCAGAGCTTGAAAGCCCTAGCCCTTTCAAAAATTGTCGACGAGAAACATTTGTCACCGACAATGGCTTATTCAACACTTGCTCGGGATAGTAACTCATGCCTTACCCTCCTTGATGAGCGTTGCTGCATGCCCAATTGCCTTTTTGATGCGAATATAAGTTCCACAGCGACAAATGTTACCTTGCATGGCGTTATCTATGTCTGTTTCTGATGGATTCGGATTGTCATTCAGCAATGCCACCGCGGACATCATCTGGCCCGATTGGCAATAACCGCACTGAGGCACTTTATAAGTTCGCCACGCAATTTGAACCGCGTGGTCGGCCTCGGGGTGCAAGCCTTCGATGGTGGTAATGGACTTATCTTTAGCAAGTTTCACCGAGGTAATGCAGCTACGAACCGGCTTACCATCAAGATGTACTGTACATGCGCCGCATTGTCCGGCGCCACAACCAAACTTGGTTCCAGTCAATTTTAATTCATCTCTCAGGGCATACAACAACGGCATGTCTTCATCAACATCAATGTCTCGCACCTTGTTATTTACGGTTAACTTAGTCATAGATTTCCTCGGGCTAAATTAGAATAGTTGTCTAGTTGCTGGCGAGTATCGACATCAAACCCAGCGTTAATAATGTCAGTATCCACTCTTAACTGAGCGTATTTTTGCAATAGCGATTTAGCACCCTTGCGGCCATGCAGGCTCATGAGTTCAGAGAAAAAGCGCTTTGGAAAAATCACTGGTGGCGATATACCTTGCTCCGATTTGCAGCAATGAATGCTTGTTGGAGCACGGTGTAGCGCATCAAATAATTGCCGATAATCCCTGAGATTGAGTTGATGCTGGTCCGCTAATACCAACATCACATGTGAGCTGCTTGGATCTAATTGAGCCACACCATCCGCTATGGTATGCGACAATCCCTGAGCAAAGTTTTCACTCATAATCACTTCATAACGTTGGTGTAAATGCTGACGAATGGCCTCATGGTAATGACCCAGCACAACTTTAAGATTAGAAAACGGACTTGCGTCGAGTTGCGCCACTGAGTGCTCTATTAGGCTCATATCGTACTTTGGATGTTTCGCTAACAGCTTAATACCATTAAAGCGACGACTCGCGCCCGCGGCCAACACTAGGGTTTCACATCGCATGGGCAAGTCTCAGGGACGGCGTTATAGCGGTTTTGCCAGACAGCACCCCTTGCACCTGTGCCAGAATGGACAAGGCAATGGTTTCCGGTAAGTCCCCACCAATATCAAGACCAACGGGGTTACTCAGCGCCACGGGTAATTCTGCCAAGTCGACATTGAACTCGTTAACCAAACGCTCGGTTCGATGCGAAGGCCCTAATAGACCAATAAACTGGCCTTGAAAGCGAGTGAGTTGCTGCAGCGCATCTGCGTCAAGCTGCAAATGATGATGCATAACAACCGCTGCGTTAACATGGGACCACCAGCTTTGCTCTGGTAGCTGCGCCATGGGCACCTTGAGCAGTTGCGCTTTGGCAAACTGCTTTGTTCTTGACGCGCTAACTCGAGTATCGTTGATAACAACTCGCCACCCTAATTCCAGTGCCATTCGAGCCAAAGGAACCGCGTCTAGTCCAGCACCTAATATCAGCAATAAGGGCGCAGGTAATATGTGGTGTTGAAATTGATTCGACGCACTTTTGTTGTTGTCGTCATATTGAGACAAGGGTTGAACGCTATTATGAGGCTGCTCTAAGACTAAAGACTGTTGATACAAGACCGCCACATTGTCGCTTAAACAATCTAGCAACCGAGTCAAGTCTAGGTAGTTATTGTCAGCAGTTATGGGCTGCAGCAACAGTTTTACCATACCGCCACAACCTATGCCCAACTGCCAAGCAAAGTCCCCTTCTTGACGCATGTCGTATTGGACGATTATGCTTTGTCCCGTGTCCCAGCAACGACGGGCGTTGCGCATAACATCAGACTCTAAACAGCCGCCACTAATTAGGCCAAAGTGCTGACCCATGCTATTGATGAGCATCATGGCCCCAGGTTTTCGATAGCTAGAGCCTTGGGTCTCAATTACCGTTGCCAACACCCACTGAAATTCATCCTTTTGCGTTTGCCAACGCTGAAGCATGCTCTCGACTCGATTTCCCATCAGACTTATCAACCATGATTAACATGTCGATAACATACCACAATACAAAACTAATGTAGTATGAAAAAGCCTCTATGCCATCTTGATTTTGCTTGGGCATGGTTTAACAATAACCACATGTGTACGCTAGGGAGAGCCATCAATGACGCACAAAATCAGCCGTAAATTATCACTGCAACTTAATCCTCAAGCAGCTAATACGGCCCTTATGCTCGGGGGTGGTGGCGCTCGGGCAGCCTACCAAATTGGGGTTCTTAAAGCCTTAGCAAGCATGTATCCACGCAATCATGGTCTTCCATTCCAAGTGCTTTGCGGCACATCAGCAGGAGCCATTAATGCCGCCTCGTTAGGATGCTATGCCAGTTGCTTTCACCTTGGCGTTCGTAAGCTGGAGTATGTTTGGCGCAATATGCAAACCAGCGACATTTATCGCAGTGCTTGGTGGCCGCTGTTTAAACACCTAGGCGGCATGTGGCTGCGCAACTTTCAACGACAACCGAATATTAAAACCCCCGCAAGCCTCTTCGATAATCAGCCACTTAGGCATTTGTTAGGGCGGGTAGTCGATTTCAAGCGCCTGGATCGCAATATTGAACGCAAAGCGTTAGTGGCGCTGTGCGTCGATACCTCTAGCTACAGTGACAGCCACTCCTATAGTTTTTATCAATCCGCCAGCCAACAGGACTGGCATAGAGCTCGTCGTTGCGGCAAGGCAACGCAATTGCGATACGCGCACCTTATGGCCAGTACCGCAATTCCTTTGGTATTTCCCGCGGTAAAAATTGATCAGGATTACCATGGAGATGGCTCCATTCATCAACTTTCTCCTATCAGCAGTGCCATCCACCTCGGCGCAAGTAAGATATTAATCGTAAATCTCGACAGCCCGCATAAGCCGCAAGCGAAACAGTTTAACGGTGCTCCTGCCACCGCTGATGTTTTGGGGCATCTGTTAGATACCATTTTCTCTGACACACTGAATAGCGATTTAGAGCGATTACATCGAATAAACCATACCTTGAATCAGTTACCCAACGGTCAGTCCACCCAGGGCCTAAAGAATATCGACACCATGGTGATAAAACCCAGTCGAGATTTATCTGAAATGGCATTAGAGCACTATAAAAGCATGCCATTAGCGGTGCGTTTTGTGATGCGATTGGCGGGTATTAGCAAGCACTCTAATTCGAGTTTTATCTCTTACGTATTGTTTGAGCGCAGTTACACTCGACAACTTATCGAATTGGGCGAGCGCGATGCAATGGCGCTTAAAGGGCGACTTAAAGCGTTCTTTCAACGTCCATAATGCAATTTCAGTTATCCCAGGTGAACGTATTTCTCTGCCCGTTCAACTCGCCGAGGTTTACCGACTAACAGTAAAATATCGCCGCTTTGACAGCGCCAGTCCGGGGTGACGTCTTCATGCTCGGTTCGTCCGCGACGAATGCCTCTTAGCTCAACCCTAAACTGCTGAAAATCGAGCTCTGAAACGCTCTTACCAACGGCGGCAGAGCCGGAATTTAAAGCCGTTGCATGCATGTGGTCCAAGGTAAGATCCATAGCGTCGCCAGAAAAGAAGCCGTGCAGATGCCGGTAATGCGCACGTCGTTCTCTCTCTAAGCGCTTGAAAATACGTGAGATAGGGACACCGCATTGATGCAATACCTGCGACACCAACATTAAGCTACCTTCAAGGGATTCCGGCACCACTTGATTAGCCCCTTTTTCGGTGAGCAGATCCATATTTTCATCGTCTCGAGTTCGAACAATGATTTTGACCTTCGGAGCCATGGCACGACATAGGCCCATTAGGTCCTCGATGCCTCGACCGTCACAAAAAGTAATCACCACCATGCGTGCCTGTTGGATGCCGGCTTTTTTAAGCAATGCTCGTTTGCACGCGTCCCCATAGATAATGTTGTCCCCCCCGGCGGTCGCTTCTCTGACGCGAATGGGGTCCAGATCCAAAGCGACGTAATCCACCGCTTCGGTTTTAAGAAATCGAGCGATAACCTGTCCTACCCGCCCATAACCACAAATAACAACGTGTTTATTCATCAGCGCCACGTGGTCAAAGTCATCGCTAATTTGTTCTCGCTTGCTGGCCTGACCCAATATTTTGGTGGCCAGCCATACACTTCGCTTTACCAGCCACGGGGTTAAAGCCATCGATATTACCGCAATGGTTACCAGCGCTGTAGAGATGTTGGTGGTCAGCAAGTCCCCTTGCACTGCCAAGGCTAACACCACAAAACTAAATTCGCCGACTTGCGCCAAACAAAACGCTGCACTTAAGCTGTCTCGCCAACTCTCGCCGGCCAATTTCAGTAAGCACAGCACAACGCCAATTTTTAAAATCAAAATGCACGCTAACGCCAGTAAGATGTAACCTAGGTTTAACCAGACCTGTTGTAAGTCCAATAACATACCAATGGAAATAAAAAACAATCCCATCAATAAGTCCCTAAAGGGCCTAATATCCGCCTCCAGCTGGGCTTTATACTGAGACTCTCCTAACAACATACCGGCAACAAAGGCCCCCAGTGCCATGGATAAACCTAACCATTGGGTTAATACACCGGTCAAAATCGCCACCACTAGGGTGGACAGCACAAACAGCTCATTGGTTTTAGCACGAGCCACTTCATCAAATACCAGTGGCAGCAGAAATTTACCGACGACCATGATGGCCAGCATCGCAGCGCTGCCTTGCAGTACCGCCAAACTGGCTGGAACCAGCTCAAACTCACCGGCTTGAGGGCTTAACAAAGGCAGCAAAATCAACAAAGGGACAACGGCAATGTCTTGGAACAACAGCACCGATACTGAAAGTTCGCCGTGACGCTTATTAAGCCATCCCTGATCATTTAGCATTTGCAATACGATGGCCGTCGACGACAAAGCAATAGCGCCGCCTATTACCACCGATTCCGCTCCGCCAAAGCCAAGGCCTAAGC
Source organism: Paraferrimonas haliotis (assembly GCF_002282895.1). Taxonomy (GTDB): domain Bacteria; phylum Pseudomonadota; class Gammaproteobacteria; order Enterobacterales; family Shewanellaceae; genus Paraferrimonas; species Paraferrimonas haliotis. The sequence goes on along the minus strand of NZ_NRRB01000005.1, from coordinate 88,015 downwards.
ACAAAAGGCCACTGATACCGGCAGTGACGGTAACTTGCATGGTGCCCACACCAAACACCATTCGTCGCATCGCCCAAAGCCTCGGCCAGGAAAACTCCAATCCTAAGCTAAACATCAGCAACACAATGCCAAGCTCCGCGACCGAGTGCATTTGTTGTTGTGTAAACCAGTGAAATCCCATAGGGCCGGCAATCACACCGGTAACAAGGTAGGCAAGAATAGGTGGCAAGCCGGCACGTTTAAAGACAGCAATGGCAATAATGGCCACCACCAGCATCAATATCAGTTGAATCAGAAATCCGTGTTCCATCGTTTCGATGCACCTTATCCAGCTTGTGCTCTACTTCGAATAATAACCCAGCCTAGTAATCAATCCAATTGAATGATTTTCCACCCCTTTTCATCGTCACTTTGAACAAGGCTTTTTTCAATCCAGTATCCCACCGCAGCAACCAAGCGCTCACCGTAGTATATCAACGGCACCTTAGATCGCATCCACGGTGGTACTTGATGCTCTTGCCACAGTTTTTTCAAGGTTCGACTGTGATGACGATTATGAGGATGACACACGGTTGAACCAGAGGCACCAAAGCGCAGTTGCACCACTTCTGTGGTTGGCATAAGACGCAATCCTTGGTTCGCCTCGGTTAATCGCAATCGCTTACCCCAATAGCTCACTTCGTTATCCAGCGTTAGCGATTGCGCAGCTAGAGTGGGTTGAGTTTGAACAGGCAGAGCATAGGCTTTGTGGGCAAAGCGTCGCACTTGCCATTGGTTAAACTCTACGCACACATTAGCGTCAATGGAGGCATTGAGCAGTTGCGACTGAATTTGCAGCAATTGTTGCTGCGATGGCATAACAGCGCCTCGCTCACCTAGCCAATAGCGCAATAACTGACGTTGTAGCGGCTGCGATTGCTTTGCCCAAGGCTCAATCAACAAGGTGTCATAGGGCCCGCAAAAGGTCGGCCAAAGTCCCTGACACATGTCCTCAATTAATTGACGCTGCTCGCCAATAAGTTCAGCACTGCGACTGGCTGTAGCGCCAATGTGAGGCCAACGTTCGGTTAAACTGGGTATGATGCGATGGCGCAAAAAATTGCGGTCAAAACGGCAATCGCTATTGCTGTCGTCCTCAATGTTTTGCAAGCCGTGCTTTTTGGCATAAAAGTGCAATTGCTCTTTGCTAAAAGGCAGCAGCGGTCTATAAACAAATTGCCCTTCGCTGTGCTTATAAGCGCGAGCAATGCCTGCAAGACCATTAACACCACCTCGCTTAAGACCGAGCAAAACACTTTCAAGCTGATCATCTTGGTGATGTGCGGTTAATACCAAACTCGGAGCGCTTGCATGGGCAAACAATTGTTTATAACGTTGTTCTCTTGCCTGAGCCTCTATGCTGGTGCGACTTTTATCAGGTAACTGTATACGTTCAACGGTGAGATTAAGTTGATTTCGCTTGGCAGAAGCTTGGCAATGCTCAACCCAGTTGTCGGCGTAGTGACTTAAGCCATGGTGAACGTGCAACAGCTGACTGTTGACGCTCGGGTGCGCGTGCTGAAACCGCCCCAACAAATGAGCAAGCACTTCCGAATCCAGCCCACCAGAATAGCCCAACACTATCGAAACGCTGGGGTAGCGCTCACCAAAGCGGCGCTGCAACTCCCGTTGCAGCGCCGCTTCAAATTGCTCATAGGTTAATGGGCCCATTTAGCAATAACCATACCCCATAAGACGCTTGTAACGACGGTCAAGTAAACTGTCAGCGTCTAAATTATCCAGCTCGTTAAGTTGTTTAATTAGGGTCTTTTTCATGCTTTGTGCCATCTCTTCCATGTCTCGATGAGCACCACCAAACGGTTCATCGATGATGTTATCGATCAATCCAAGTTCTAAAATACGGTCTGCGGTAATTCCCATCGCTTCCGCGGCCTGAGGTGCTTTGTCAGCACTTTTCCATAAAATGGATGCGCAGCCTTCCGGTGAAATCACCGAATACGTGGAGTATTGAAGCATATTAACCGTATCACCAACACCAATTGCTAAGGCACCACCGGAGCCCCCTTCACCAACTACGGAGCAAATAACAGGCACTTTAAGACCCGCCATCTCTTTCAGGTTAGTAGCAATCGCTTCACTTTGACCACGCTCTTCAGCACCCACACCCGGATAAGCTCCCGGCGTGTCAATGAAGGTAATAATGGGCATGTTAAAACGCTCGGCCATTTTCATTAACCGTAATGCTTTGCGATACCCTTCCGGACGAGGCATACCAAAATTGCGACGAATTTTTTCTTTAGTGTCGCGGCCTTTTTGATGGCCGATAACCATAACAGGTCGACCATCTAAACGAGCTGTGCCGCCAACAATAGCTTCATCATTGGCATAGGCTCTGTCGCCGCACATTTCATCAAACTCATCGAAGATAAGTCGCAGGTAGTCACCGGTGTAAGGGCGCTGTGGGTGACGAGCTAACTGAGATACTTGCCAAGACTTGAGATCGGCAAATATCTTCTTAGTCAGTTCTTGACGTTTTTGTTCTAAACGATCAATTTCACTGTCCAATTTTACATCTGGGTTTGCTGCAGAGACTTGTTTTAGTTCGTTTATTTTCTCGGCCAGATCAGCAATGGGTTGTTCAAATTCTAAAAAATCTAAGCTCATTATTATGCCTATTCTATTGGGGCTTATAGCCCTTAATACCTAATTCTTACTTGTTCCGAACCGACTAACTTCTCTAATGCTAATAAGCAATCATCGGTTGGATTAATTGTCCATTTGTCCGCTAATCGCAACTGCCCGCTGGCCTGTTCACTATTGTAATTAATAACAACGGGTATCGGACCATCATTGTGTTGCTGTAGCGATTGTGCAAATGCTTCTAAAGTGGATTCCGATAGTGTTGCTTGTTCAAAATCTATTTCTACCGACTTCGCAAATTCACAGCGTGCCTGACTGATATCAACCACGTTTCTGGCGGTCATTCTATTACCACCGGAGAAATCATCAAAGCTGACCTCTCCCTCAATGACTAATACTTTATCTTTTTCTAGCAATTCTTGGAACTTTTCATACGCTTCGGTGAATAACATCACCTCTAATCGACCCGACTTATCATCAATGGTTAATAATCCCATTTTGCTGCCGCGTTTGGTGAGCATCACCCGAGTCGCCACCACCAACCCGGCAGCCTTTACGGTTTTACCCCGCTCTGTCGGATAAATGTCCTTTAATCGACCAGAAGTATAATGCTTTAATTCCGACAGGTATTGATTAATCGGGTGTCCCGTTAAATATAGGCCAAGCGCTTCGCGCTCCCCTTCTAACCAAACTTTATCTGGCCATTTAGGGCAAGCTACAAATTGCTGTCGCTGGTCTTGTGGATCATCATTGAGCAAACCAAACAGGTCGTTTTGACCGCTTTCTTGTGCTTTAGCATGTTGACTTGCAGCAGCAATGGCATCGGGTAACGTGGCCATCAAAGAAGCTCGATGCGCCCCCATTTGATCTAAGGCACCACCAAGCACCAGTTTTTCGATGACGCGCTTGTTAATCTTCTTCAAATCAACTCGAGCACAAAAATCGAAAAGATCTCTAAAGGGCTCATTACCTCTGGCTTCGATGATGTTTTCTACCGGCCCCTCGCCCACACCTTTAATTGCACCAATGCCGTACACAATGTTTTGTTCATCGTCGACCGTGAAGTGGTACATGCCTTTGTTCACATCCGGTGGGATGAGTTTTAATTTCATCCGTTCACACTCATCCACCAGAGTCACAATCTTATCGGTATTATCCATGTCCGCCGACATCACCGCCGCCATAAAATAGGACGGGTAGTGGGTCTTAAGCCACAGCGTTTGATAAGAAACCAGTGCATAGGCTGCCGAGTGCGATTTGTTAAAGCCATACCCGGCGAATTTCTCCACCAAGTCAAAAATTTTCATCGACAACTCGCCATCAACCCCATTGTCGATAGCGCCTTGTTTGAAGGTTCCCCGCTGCTTCTCCATTTCTTCCGGTTTTTTCTTACCCATGGCTCGTCGCAGCATATCGGCGCCGCCGAGGGTGTAGCCAGAAAGTTCCTGAGCAATCTGCATCACCTGCTCTTGGTATAGAATAATTCCGTAGGTCGGTTCAAGAATGGGCTTAAGACTGTCGTGCTGATATTGGGCATCAGGGTACGATACTTCCTCACGGCCGTGTTTGCGATCAATGAAGTTATCCACCATGCCTGATTGCAATGGGCCCGGTCGAAACAAGGCCACCAAAGCGATGATGTCTTCAAAACAATCCGGCTGCAGACGTTTAATTAAGTCCTTCATGCCTCGAGATTCGAGCTGAAACACCGCTGTGGTTTCGTAGCGCTTTAATAAATCGAAAGAGGCTTTGTCTTCCAGCGGAATCGACTCAATGGCAACGGGCGCTTTGCCTTGCTTTTCGAGCACAGGGTTGAGCATGTTTAATGCCCATTGAATGATGGTTAGCGTTCTCAAGCCTAAGAAGTCAAACTTTACCAGCCCTGCGGTTTCTACGTCATTCTTATCAAACTGAGTAACCGGATTGGCACCGCTATCGTCACAATATAAGGGGGCAAAGTCGGTAATTTTAGTCGGTGCAATTACAACCCCACCAGCGTGCTTACCGGCATTACGCGTCACCCCTTCAAGGGTACGACACATATCGATAAGGTCGCGCACCTCCTCGTCGCCATCATAAAGTTCAGGTAACGCGGGTTCAGCTTCAAACGCCTTAGCCAATGTCATGCCAGGATCCGGCGGCACCAGCTTCGAGATGCGGTCCACAAATCCATAGGGATGACCAAGGACACGGCCAACGTCGCGAATCACGGCTTTTGCCGCCATGGTGCCAAAGGTAATGATTTGAGACACCGCATCCCGACCATACAACTCTGCGGTATGATCAATCACTTCGTCACGGCGATCCATGCAAAAATCGACATCAAAGTCCGGCATAGATACCCGTTCAGGGTTTAAGAATCGCTCGAACAGTAAATCGAACTCCAACGGGTCCAAATCGGTAATTTTCAGCGCGTAGGCAACTAACGAACCGGCACCCGAGCCCCGCCCAGGTCCTACCGGAATATCGTTATCTTTCGCCCACTGAATGAACTCCATAACGATTAAGAAGTAGCCTGGAAAACCCATTTGGTTAATCACTTCCAGTTCTACTTCGAGGCGTTTGTCATACTCTGGGCGCTTTTCAAGACGCTGCTCTGGATCTGGGAACAGGAACGATAAGCGTTCTTCCAAGCCCTCTTGCGACACTTTGACGAGGAAGTCTTCAGTGGAGAGGTCACCGGTGGGAAAATTAGGTAGAAAGTATTCGTGCAGCCTAACGGTTGCATTGCAGCGCTTGGCAATTTCAACGCTGTTTTGCAAAGCTTCTGGAATGTCGTCAAACAAGGCACACATTTCGTCTTCAGTACGCAAGTACTGCTGTTCCGAATAGCGCTTCGGTCGTCGAGGATCCGCTAGAGTATACCCATCATGAATCGCCACTCGTATTTCGTGAGCATCAAACTGTTGTGAGTTTAAGAACACCACTTCATTGGTGGCCACGACTGGCAATTGATGGCGACTGGCAAACGCCACCGCTTCGTGCAGGTACTGCTCTTCTTGAGCGCGACCTGTGCGAACCAATTCTACATAGTAGCGGTCGGCGAAATGTTGCTGATAAAAGCTTACTACCTCATCAGCCAAACTTTGATTGCCCTTAAGCAAGGCTTGTCCTAAATCGCCATCTTTCGCGCCAGATAGCAGTATTAAGCCAGAATTGTATTTAGCCAACCATTGTTTATCTATGCACGGACGCCCCTCAACATGACCTCTTTGATAGGCTTCACTGATCAATAATGTCAGATTCTGGTATCCGGTGTTGTTCATCGCCAGCACGGTTAGGCGGCACACCTCGTCGCCAATTTCATCGCTCAGCAAATAAAAGTCGGCACCAAGAATGGGTTTTATACCGGCGGCATGACAGCCCTCGTAAAACTTAACCAAACCACACAAGTTAGTTTGGTCCGTTAGGGCGAGTGCGGGCATACCAAGCTCTTTAACAGCCGCCACCAAAGGCTTAACTTTCGCCAGCCCATCTACCATGGAAAAATCTGAATGCACCCTCAGGTGAACAAACCTTGGTTCGGTCATGATTTATGCCATTCCTAGTACGCGCTTTACCGGTCCAAAGCTTTGGCGATGGCAGGTTAACACTCCGTGTTGAGCCAACGCTTCCAAATGCGCTTTGGTGGGGTATCCTTTATGCTTATCAAACCCATATTGTGGATATTGTTGGTGCAGTTCAAGCATTTCTTGATCCCGTGCAACTTTAGCCAATATCGAGGCGGCGCTGATGCAGGCTTCTTTGCCGTCTCCACCAATGACCGCTTGCGCCGGCATAGGCAGTTGTGGGCAACGATTACCGTCAATTAACACACGCTCAGGACGTTGGGGCAAATTTGCTACCGCTCGCTGCATCGCCAACATGGTCGCGTTCAATATATTGAGTTCATCAATCTCTGCAACCTCGGCTCTGCCGAGGCTCCAACACAGGGCTTTTTCTTTTATTTGTTGCGCCAAGACGATGCGTTTTTTCTCTGAAAGTTTCTTGGAATCATTCAATCCTTCAATGGGTTGATTGGGATCCAAAATTACCGCGGCCGTGACCACCGCACCAACGAGTGGCCCTCTGCCAACTTCGTCAACGCCCGCTATCAATTGAGAACTCATGACGTTCCTTGTTCAATCAAATTTAATACGGCCTCTGCCGCTTTTTCCGAAGCATTTAGGCGCATGCTTAAATGCAACTCGGTAAAGTGTTCAATAATCTCTTGGTTATCGCCACTAAGCAGCTCTGAAACCGCATTAAAAAGGTTCTCAGGGGTGCAGTCATCTTGTATCAATTCGCGCACAATATCGCGATTTGAGGATAAAAGATTGGGCAGCGAATAGCGATCGGTTTGCATTAACGGCTTAGCAATTCGATAGGTTATCGGATTTACCTTATAGCCCACTACCATAGGCTTTTTAAACAACATGGCTTCAAGTGCTGCGGTACCTGAAGCAAGCAAAATAACATCACTCGCCGCCATCACGGTTCTTGATTGCCCATCCACTAAGGTCAGGGGCAGATCTGGTGCAACGTCAGCTTTTATTGTTAGCAATTGCTCGCGTCTGGCGTCATTAACCACAGGCGTTACTAGCTGTACATCCGGATGGCGTTGTAATAATCGCTGAGCGGTAATCAAAAATGGCTCTGCCAACAGTTTTAATTCACTGCCCCGACTGCCCGGCATAATGGCGAGCACGGGTTTGTTAGGATCCAATCCAAGGGATTGGCAAGCTTGACTTTTATCATGCTCAACTGCGATATCGTCAGCTAAGGTGTGTCCGACAAAAGTACAGGGTACCTGATGTTTGTCATAGAAGGATTTTTCGAAGGGCAATAACGACAAAACCAAGTGGGTGGCTTTGGCAATTTTGAAAATGCGTTTGGGGCGCCACGCCCAAACCGACGGGCTCACATACTGCACCGTGGTTACGCCGGCTTGTTTAAGCGATGCTTCCACTCGTAAATTAAAATCCGGTGCATCAATACCGATAAAGGCATCAACTTTTGCGTTGATCACTTTCGAGACTAACTGGCGTTTAATAGACAACAGCCTAGGCAGTCTTGCGAGCACCTCTACCAAGCCCATAACTGATAGCTCTTCCATCGCAAACCAAGAGTCTAGCCCTTGGGCTTGCATTCTTGGTCCGCCAATACCAACAAAGCGCGCCGTAGGATGGCGCGCCTTGATGGATTTAATCAGACCTTCGCCAAGAATGTCTCCTGACGTTTCTCCCGCTACCAATGCGAAAGTCAAAGGCGAGTTGGAGGTCATACTAGCGAATAAGTCCTCGACTTGAATTTTCTACAAAATCACTGAAGCTCTTAACCTCGGGAAAAGTCGCAGCGTCTTCTGCCATTTTGGCCAAGGCTTCTTCCTTTACCAACTTAGAGCGAAATACGGTGCGATAACTGCGTTTAATGGCACTGATGGCTTCTTTACTAAAGCCTCTGCGCTTTAAGCCTTCTGAGTTAATGCCTCTTGGAACCGCTGCGTGCCCCGCTGCCATAACGTACGGCGGTACATCTTGCAGAACCAATGAACAACCTGCGGTGAACGCGTGCGCGCCAATGTGGACGAACTGATGGACACCGGTCATGCCACCAAGAATGGCCCAATCGCCCACATGGCAATGTCCTGCAATCGAGGCGCTGTTCGCCATAATAACGTTATCACCGACCCGACAATCGTGAGCAACGTGCACGTTTGCCATCAGCAAACAATTGCTACCAATTTGAGTAATGCCTTCGTCTTGAATGGTACCTCGGTGAATGGTAACGCCTTCGCGAACAATATTATTGTCGCCCATAATCAGTTGCGTTGTCTCACCTGCGTACTTCTTGTCTTGGCAATCTTCACCGATGGAGCTGAACTGGTAAAAATGATTGTTAGCACCAATGGTTGAAGGGCCTTTTACCACGACATTAGATTCTAAAATACAGCCATCACCTAATGTCACGCCTTTACCTACGTAGCAAAACGGTCCAATACTAACGTCTTTGCCAATAACGGCTTCAGGGTGAATAAAAGCTTGTTCACTTATCACAGTTAAATCTCGCGTCTTGCACACATTAATTCGGCCGAACAAACAACTTGTCCATCGACTTTCGCTTCGCCATAGAATACGCCAATGCCTCGGCGTTCTTTGATCATGCGAACTTCAAAAATCAACTGATCCCCAGGCACGACTGGACGCTTAAAACGCACTTTGTCGATGCCGGCAAAGTAATACAGCACTTCCGTTGGTGGGCGATCAATGGTCTTAAACGCCAAAATACCAGTGGCTTGGGCCATCGCTTCTAAAATGAGAACACCTGGCATAATCGGTTTTACAGGGAAGTGACCCTGAAAAAACGGTTCGTTGTAGGTCACGTTTTTCAGAGCGGTAAGGGTTTCGCCCACTGTATAATCCAGTACACGGTCAATTAGCATAAACGGATAACGATGCGGTAAGTACTCCAACACCTGGTTAATATCCATTTCTTTATTTTGCTCAGACACAGAGTTCGTCCTATTTATTTTGTTCAGATTTTCCAGCTTTTTCTAGTTGCTTAACGCGACTAAATAAGCCATCCAGCTGACGGAACCGGGCAGCATTTTTTCGCCAGTCTCGGTTGCTCATATGAGGCGTACCTGACGAATAAACACCAGACTCTTTAATGGAGCTCATCACCATGGTTCGACCGGTTAAGTGAACCTGATCGGCGATTTCCATGTGACCACTGATAGCAACCATGCCACCAATTATGCAGTGTTTACCAATGGTGGTACTGCCCGCTACTGTGGTACAGCCAGCAATGGCTGTGTGCTCGCCAATGACGTCGTTGTGGGCAATTTGCACCTGATTATCAATGATAACACCGTCTTTAATGACCGTATGATCTATGGCACCACGGTCAACCGTGGTACTGGCACCAATCTCTACTTGATTACCAATTCGAACACCACCGGTTTGTGGAATCTTAATCCAATGCCCACGTTCATTAGCATAGCCAAAACCATCGGCACCAAGAACCGTCGCAGAGTGAATTATACAATCTTTACCAATATGAACGTTGTGATACAGAGTCACATTTGGCCATAAGCGACTGTTTTCGCCAATAATACAATCTTGCCCAATGACACAACCTGGGCCAATTTGTACTCCGGGCTCTAATCGAACATTGGCACCAATAACCGCATTGGCTCCAATAGCCACGCCTTCCGCCACAGATGCGCTCTCGTCAACTACCGCCGTGGGGTGAATATCAACCGCGGCTGCTGGTGTTGTATCTAGCAGCTGAGCGACGCGAGCGAAGCCGACATAAGGGTCTTGAAGCACAATTGCGTTACCCTGATATAAGCTGGCATCTTGGGGGCTCAATAACACAGCTGCAGCCTTAGAAGACTGCAGTTGTGATTGGTACTTTTTATTGGCCAAAAAGGTAATTTGACCGGATTGTGCGTTTTCCAAGGTGGCTACGCTGTGGATGGCGATTTCGCCATCCCCTTGAAGCTCACCACCTAGGTATTGGCACAACTCTAAAAGAGTATAACTTTTCAATTAGTTACCTTTGCTTAACGCTTCAACCAACTTGTCAGAGATGTCTGTTTTTTCACTGGCAAATACTACCGCACCGCGTTGAATGATTAGGTCGTATTTCTCTTTATCAGCCAAGACTTTTAGTGCGGCTTCAACTTCACCTAGCAGCTTGTTTTGCTCTTCGTTTTGACGCGCACGAAGATCTTCTTCAAGGGCTTTACCTTTCAATTGAAGATCCGCTTGAGCACTTTCAATTTTACGCGCTAGTTCGGTTTTTTGTTGCGCGCTCATTAAAGCCGCATCTTTTTGTTGCTTTTCCATATCGCTGCGTAAGCTTTCTTGCATGCCGCGAACTTCGGCCATGCGATCGCCAAACTCAGCTTCAATTTTCTTAGCCACTTCTTCACGCTGAGGCAATTGCTGGAATACTCGCTGCATATCGACTACGACAATTTTTTCTGCAGCTGCGTTGGCTGTGAATGGTACCAAAACCATGCTCATTACTAACAACGCACTATTTAACGCTTTTTTCAAAACTAGCTCCTATCACTTTTATTATGTGGATACATCCAATTTAGAAGTGTATCCGATTTAGAATGTTTGACCAATATTAAACGAGAACACTTCGGTACGGTCGTTGTTTTGAGTCACCAAAGGTCTTGCTAAACTGAACACCATAGGACCCATTGGTGAAATCCATTGCACACTAATACCGTAGGATGCACGAATTCGCGATGGGTCAGAGAAATCATCAATCATCGCAAACTGATCCGCGGGTAGGAATCGATAGGAATCGTAATCAAATTCCGTATCCCATACGTTACCCACGTCAACAAAGACACTGGTACGGACACTGTTGCGATAACTTTCATCAAGAAACGGCGTCGGCACAATCAACTCGGCGGTAGCCGTAGCAAGTGCATTACCACCAATGGAGTTACCATTGTTTACACTCACTTTATCTTGTGGCCCAGGCAGCGTACAGCCACTGCCGCTTGGATCCGGAGCACAAGGCTCACCACTGCCGTATACATAGAATGAGCGAGGGCCTACCGTATTACTTCTAAAGCCACGCAGCGCTTGGCTACCACCGGCGTAGAAGTTTTCCCAGAAGGGTAGAATTTGATCATTCTCACCTACGGTACCGTAACCGTTGGCGTAACCTAGACGACCTTTGGCCATGAATACCCATTTGTGTTCCCGATCGATTGGGAAGTAATGGCGGGTTTCAAAATTGGTTTTGAAGTATTTCAAATCCGAACCTGGCACGGTCATTTTACCGTAAAGCTGCTGACTCGAACCAGCACTTGGGAATGTACCTCGGTTCAAGTTACTGCGATACCAAGATGCGTTGATTTCGAAGTTATCGAAACTCAAGTCGGCATCTGGATTGTTAGGGTCACGGTAAATGTTATAGAAGCGGACGGCTTGCTCGTAGGCCGAAATTTCAGAAATGGTGTTGTGGCGATAAGCCACACCGAAGTTCAGGCGGTTGTATTCGTTAATTGGGAAGCCAACATCGAAACCAACACCATAAGAACGGTTTTTATACTTTTCTAAGTTTGCTTGACCGGCATCGTATTCCTGCCAGTAAATGCTACCACCGGCACTAATACCGTCTTTAGTGAAGTACGGGTCTGAGTAACTTAGGTTTACGTTTTTCGAGTATTTGTTGGTATTAAGGTTTACACCAACTTGGTTACCGGTGCCCATAAAGTTACTTTGTTGAACGCCAAACTGAAGACTTAAACCACTTTCCGTACCATAGCCAACACCGCCGTTAAAGGAGCCTGAAGGTTGCTCTTTAACCACTACATTAACGTCAACCAAGTCGTCGGTACCGGGCACTTGAACCGTATCCGCTTCAACCGTTTCGAAGAAACCCAGTCGGTTCAAACGATCTTTTGAGTGCTCAACTTGACGGTTATTCAACCAAGCCCCTTCCATTTGGCGTAATTCGCGACGCAGTACTTCGTCTTTGGTCACTTGGTTGCCGGTAAAGTTAATGCTGCGCACATAAACCCGCTTACCAGGCGCTACGTTAATGTTGAGGGTAACTTCTTTGGTATCATCGTTGATTTCTGGATACGTCGTCACTTGTGGGTAAGCATAACCAAAGCGCCCTAGATACTTGGCGAACATGTCTTCGGTATAGGTGACTTCCGCTGCGTTGTACTGGCTGCCGTCTTTAATCGGCACCAGCAGCTTCATGATCTCTTCTCGCCCTAGCAAATCACCGGTTAGGTTGGTTTCCTTAACCGTATATTGCTCACCCTCATCTACGTTGATGGTGACGTACAGGCCTTTTCGGTCAGGCGTCATTGCCACTTGGGTCGAGGTAATATTAAAGCGAACGTAGCCGCGGTCTTGGTAATAGGCGGTAATGGCTTCAAGGTCGGCTTCCAATTTTTGCTTTTGGTAGCGACGTTCGCCAAAAAAGTCCCACCAGGCGACGTAATCGGTAAGTTCAATTTGAGCAATAAGATCTGCGTCGGAAAATGCTTGGTTACCAACGATGTTAATTTGCTGAATTTCAGCCGCCGCACCTTCAGTGAAGTTGAACTTCAGCTCAACCCGGTTCCGCGGTAAGTTAATAATTTGCGCTTCAACACGAGCACCGTACTTACCCACACCATAGTAGAAATCTTGCAGACCTTTCTCGATACCACTGAGCATGGTTCTATCAAGCGCTTCACCAACGGTTACGCCAGAGTCATTCAAACTTTCTTGCAACTGCTCATCTTTGATGTCCTTATTGCCTTCGAAGGTGACCTCTGCAATGGTTGGACGCTCGCGAACGTATATTTGCAAGACACCATCGCTTTCAGCAATTTCAATATTCTCAAAGTTCGCCGATGCATATAATGACTTCATCGCCGCTTGGATTCTGGCTTGGTCTACCCTATCTCCAACTTTAATGGGCAAGTTCAGCAACGCCGCACCGAGTGCTACTCGTTGTAAACCATCGATTTGAATGTCTTTGACTTCAAACGGCTCGAAATTCTTAGCCTGAGCGGAATTGCATACGCCAACACCGAGCATTAGCATGGCCGCCATAATTTTGTTCAGTCTCATAAAACTCTTCTAATTATGTTTTTTGTTTTTACCTGATTAGAGTCGGGCTATGTCGTTGAAAATGGCAAAACCCATTACTACCAGTAGGGTTGCCGCTCCGATTCTAAATCCTATTTCCTGAACGTTCTCAGGGACCGGTTTGCCGGTCACAATCTCAACTAAGTTGTACAATAAGTGACCACCATCCAATACCGGTAAAGGCAACAGGTTGATGATACCAAGGTTAACACTAATTAATGCTAAAAATCCGAGAAAATACACTAACCCATAACCGGCACTACTGCCAGCACCTTGAGCAATAGAAATTGGGCCGCTTAGGTTGTTTAGGGCAATATCTCCGGTAAATAACTTACCCAGCATACCAAGGGTCAAGCCCATCATATGCCAAGTTTTATCAGCGGCGGCGCCGATGGCTTCAAAGGGGCCAAAGCTTAATTCAATTTGCATGGCTTCTGGCCACTGAGCCGTTACCGGCGCAATTCCAATTCGGCCACTTACATTACCCTGGCGATCCGTCTCTGAATCGGGGGTTAAACTCACCTGCAGACGTTCGCCTTCACGATTAATTTCTAAGGGCAAAGGTACCCCAGGAGAACGTTTAATAACATCAACAAAACCCTGCCAGCTGTTCACCGGCTCACCGCCCAGCAAAATGAGCTCATCACCCACTTGCAATCCAGCCTTAGCCGCAGCACTGCCCTCAGCAACAAAGGCAATGGTGTTTGAAATTTCAGGTGTAAATGGCACCAACCCTAAGCTTGTGATGGGCGATTCCGTTTCTGGGTCAAATTTCCATGTGCTGCTGTCAAGTTGATAAGTAGCACTCGCTCCTCCGGATACTGGTTCAACCGTCACTTCTATTGAACTGTCGCCGATGTGGCCAATGATGGCCATTTGAGCTTCTTCCCAGTTTCTAACGCTTCGACCACTGATCGCGGTTATTTGCTTAGGCTCATCGACTTGAATCACTTGAGCGGGACTATCCGCTTCTACGTTAACAATGACAGGCTTTATCGACGGTACGCCGATCACCAACATGGCGTAATAAGCCAACACCGCAAAACCAAAGTTGGCCAGCGGCCCAGCGGCAATAATTGCGCTGCGCTTCCAGACGGACTTTCGATTAAAGGCTTGGCTTTTTAATGATTCTGGAACGTCTTCGACACGTTCATCGAGCATTTTAACGTAACCACCAAGAGGAATGGCTGCAATGACGTATTCACACCCGTCGTTGCCCACTTTGCGAAACAAGGTTTTGCCGAATCCTATGGAAAATCGCTCCACCTTAACACCACATTTTCGAGCCACCCAAAAGTGGCCATATTCATGAATGGCAATTAAGATCCCCAGTGCGACGATAAACGCCCCTAGGTTCCACAAAATACCCAGCATTAAAACCCTCTGTGCTTAATCAATTGATTGGCCAGCGCTCGAGCTTGCCTATCCCAATCCAAAACTGCCTCAATGCTCGTTAATGGTGTGTCGCCTAATCGTTCGACACACTCGCGGTTAATGGCGGCAATCTCAGTAAAGGTTATTTGTTCTTCTAAAAATGCACTCACCGCTTGTTCGTTAGCGGCGTTCAGTGCGGTTGTCGCTGCTTGGCCTCGATGGCAACAGTCTATGGCTAATTTTAATCCAGGATAACGTTGATAATCTGGTTCTAAGAAGCTTAATTGTCCGACTGAGAAAAAGTCTAAAGGTTCAACTCCAGCATCAATTCGTTGCGGATATGCCATGCAATGAGCAATGGGGGTGCGCATATCTGGGTTACCCATTTGCGCCAAGGTGGAGCCGTCTTTATATTGCACCATGGAGTGAATCACGCTTTGAGGATGAATAACGACCTGTAATTGTGATTCTGATGCATTAAAGAGCCATTTGGCTTCGATGTACTCTAGCCCTTTGTTCATCATGGTGGCCGAGTCTACAGAAATCTTTCGGCCCATCGACCAATTCGGGTGCTTGCACGCTTGCGCTGGTGTTTTTTGACTCAATTGGTCAATTGGCGTATCCAAAAATGGACCACCACTGCCGGTTAATAAAATGCGCTCAACGCCATGGCTTGATAACTTCGCACGGCCTACATTTTCCTGAACGGCCATCGGCATGCATTGGTAAATGGCATTGTGTTCGCTATCGACGGGTAAAATCTGAGCATTGCTGCGATTGGCTGCTTCAATGAACAACTGGCCCGACATAACCAGCGACTCTTTGTTTGCTAACAGCACGGTTTTTCCTGCATGCACCGCCGCTAGCGTCGACTTGAGTCCTGCAGCACCGACGATGGCGGCCATCACCATTGAAACCTGTTCACTTGCCAGTAATTGTTCAACGTCTTCAGACGTGTCTAAAACCTTAGTCTGGCTTACATCGATGAGTTGTTTCAGTTGTTGGTTGGCTTGTGAATCCACCATCGCCACGTATTTAGGACGAAACTCAGCAACAAGTTTCGCCATTTTCTCACTGTTTCGATTAGCCACCAGCAACACAACTTGATAGTGCCCTTGATTTCGACGGACAACGTCTAAGGTACTGCCGCCTATAGAGCCGGTGGCACCGAGAATGGCCAGTTGTTGCATAACTAATTCCACAACACTAAGAAGAGTAATGTAAACACGGGTAACGCAGCGGTTAGGCTGTCAATTCTGTCCAAAACACCACCATGCCCAGGAAGAATGCTACCCGAGTCTTTAATGTTGGCGTTACGCTTAAACATGCTTTCAGTCAGGTCTCCAAACGCGGATGCAATCGCAGTAATTAGCGCGATAATGATCATAGGTATCCATTCACTGCTTGGCACTAAATAGTGATAAACGCTCGCCAAAACCACAACCAAAGCCAACCCTCCAACAAAGCCTTCAATGGTTTTACCTGGACTGACGTTTGGCATCAGCTTGGTCTTGCCAAAGCGTTTCCCTGCGAAATAGGCTCCCGTATCGGCTCCCCATACGATCAAGAATACCGCCAATAGCAATAGCGCGCCGTAATAGTCGTTTTGCTGCGAGACCATAGACTTAAGAACACACAAAGAAACAAACGCTGGTAACAAGGTGAGCTGGCCAAACATCGACAACCACATTGGGCTTTTACGCCAAAAATTGGCGGCTTGCGGGTACATAAAGACCATTAAGGTCGCCACTAACCACCACGCCACACCTACGAAAAGAATGGCCAATAAAATCGGGTTAAGGCTGTCTAAATACCAGTATTGTTCTACTGGAACCAGCATCATCACCGCAAACATCAAAAGGCCTATGGTAATAGCGAAGGTCCAACGAGTTGCATTGCAATTGGGCGATATGATGTTTCCCCATTCTCTACCGGCTAAAATAAAGACGGCAAAAAATCCCCAAATAATATAGTCCGTTGGCACATAAAAAATGGCCAGTAAAACCAATGGTAATAACACCAAAGCTGTTGCTACTCGTTGTTTTAACAAAATAAACCTCTAATTTACGAAACCAGCACTAATGGCCGTTTTCAACTTGTTCGCCGGTTAACCCGAATCGACGCTGTCGATTGGCGAAGCATTCTATTGCGTCATAAAAGCTACTCTTTTCAAAGTCAGGCCACAATACGTCGGTAAATACCAACTCTGCATAGGCCGCTTGCCAAAGAATAAAATTGCTAATTCTGCAGTCGCCACCGGTTCGGATCATCAAATCCACTGGCTGCTGGTGCTGCATAGATAGACGCGATGCTAGTAATTCTTCATTGATGTGATTGGGATTAAGTTGGCCTTCTGCGACTTCTAACGCCAATTGCTGTGCGGCTTGAGTAATGTCCCAACGACCGCCGTAATTAGCAGCAATATTCAGCACCATGGCATCATTATGCTCAGTTTGTTGTTCGGCTTTCGCTATTTGCAGTTGCAGTCGTTCTGAGAAACGGCTGGTATCGCCAATCACATTTAGGCGAATACCATTTTTACTTAATTCTTTTACTTCTTTGGTCAGTACCTTAAAGAACAACTCCATCAGCAAGTTGACTTCGGTACTAGGTCGCCCCCAGTTTTCACTGGAAAAAGCGAATAAGGTTAGACTTTTAACGCCCAATTCTCGAGCGGCACTAACACTGCGACGCACCGATTTTACACCCGCTTGATGGCCAAATACCCGCTTCTTTCCACGATTCTCTGCCCATCGGCCATTACCATCCATGATAATCGCTACGTGCTTTGGAATCGCGGCTTGTGGTAACTGGGCAATCTGGGCCGGTATCGCAGACATTAACAGCCATCCTTATTAAAAATAAACGCCGTGTAGAATACCCTACACGACGCTTTAACTCTAGTGTCGGTGCTGTTTACGGCTAAATTTCCATCAGCTCTTTTTCTTTGTCCGCTAAGATCTCGTCGATCTTCTTAATATGAGCGTCCGTTAGCTTTTGCACCTCGTCTTTACCCTTACGAGCATCGTCTTCACCGATTTCTTTTTCTTTTTCCAAATCATCGATGTCGCCGTTAGCATCGCGACGAATGTTGCGAATCGCAACTCGACCGCTTTCCGCTTCTGCACGCACAACTTTAATCAGATCTTTACGGCGCTCTTCGGTTAACGCTGGCAGAGGAATGCGAATAACGGCTCCGGCTGACATTGGGTTTAAACCCAAGTCTGAGCTCATGATGGCTTTTTCTACTGCTTGGATAACACTGCTATCAAAAACGGTTACGGTAAGCGTACGGGAATCTTCAGTACCAATGTTGGCCAGCTGCTTCAGAGGCGTTTCAGCGCCGTAGTAGTTTACAGAAATGGTATCAAGCAAACTTGGGTGTGCTCTACCTGTCCGAACTTTAGCAAACTGACTCTTAGTCGCATCAACCGACTTGTCCATACGAGCGCTGGCGTCTTGTTTAATATCGTTAATCACGCTAAATATCCTTACTTACACCGAAATTTATTCGGCATTACTAATCAAAGTACCTTCCGACTCGCCCATAATGACACGTCGCAAAGCACCGGGTTTGTTCATATTGAAGACCATAATAGGCAGTTTATGATCTCGCGCCAAGGTAAATGCAGCTAAATCCATTACTTTTAACTCATTTTCCAGCACGTCTTGATAACTCAATTGATCGTGCTTAACGGCATCAGGGTTCTTCATTGGGTCATCGGAATAAACGCCGTCGACCTTGGTGCCTTTTAATACCGCATCCGCTTCAATTTCAACACCGCGCAAACAGGCCGCTGAATCTGTGGTGAAAAATGGATTACCGGTACCGGCTGAAAATATCACTACGCGTCCTGACTTCAGCAAACTGATGGCTTCGGCCCAATTATAATTGTCGCACACACCGTTAAGAGGGAACGCTGACATTAAGCGAGCATTTACATAAGCTCGATGTAAAGCATCCCGCATCGCTAACCCATTAATAACCGTTGCTAGCATGCCCATGTGATCGCCTACCACACGATTCATACCGGCCTTTGCTAAGCCTTCACCACGAAAGATGTTACCGCCTCCGATAACCAGGCCAACCTGCACGCCTTGCTCAACCAGTTCTTTAATCTCTTGCGCCATGCGATCAAGAACTTTTGGGTCGATGCCAAAGCCTTCTTCACCCATCAAGGCTTCCCCTGATAACTTAAGTAGTATGCGTCGTAATGTAGGTTTTGGATTAGTGCTCATATTATCATCCTGTTGGTAGCAAAACCGCGGCAATTGCCGCGGTTTTTAATGGTATCACGATAAGGTCAATTTAACCTTTCTTTGATGCTTCGATTTGTGCAGCAACTTCTGCAGCGAAATCTTCTTCTTTCTTCTCGATACCTTCGCCTACTTCTAGACGAACAAAGTTAACTACGTCTGCGTTAGCTTGGCTAAGCAGTTTGCCAACTTTCATTGATGGGTCTTTCACGAACGGTTGACCAGTCAAGCTGATTTCACCGGTGAATTTAGCCATACGACCAACAACCATCTTCTCTGCAATTTCAGCTGGCTTACCAGATTGCATTGCAATGTCGATTTGAATCGCTTTCTCTTTTTCAACTACGTCAGCAGGAACGTCTTCTGGCTTAACGAATTGTGGTTGAGAAGCTGCAACGTGCATAGCGATGTCTTTTGCCAACTCAGCGTCACCGCCAGTCAGGTTAGCAACAACACCAATGCGACCGCCGTGGATGTAGGTACCTAGGTTTTCACCTTCAACGATTACAGAACGACGAACGCTCATGTTTTCGCCGATTTTAGCTACTAGGTTTGCGCGAGTTTCTTCAACGCTTAGACCGTCGATAAGAGCAGCGTTTAACGCTTCTACTTCGGTGATCTTGCCAGCAAGAGCTGCTTCAGCAACCTTGTTAGCAAACGCTAGGAAACTTTCGTCGCGAGCAACGAAGTCAGTTTCGCAGTTAACTTCTACAAGCGCTGCAACACCGTCGCTCACTTTAGCAAGGATTACACCTTCTGCAGCGATACGACCAGCCTTTTTAGCCGCTTTAGCTTGGCCAGACTTACGCATGTTTTCAATCGCCAGTTCAATGTCACCATTGGTTTCAACTAGCGCTTTTTTACAATCCATCATGCCGGCGCCAGTGCGCTCACGCAATTCTTTAACTAGGGCAGCAGTAATTGCCATTGTTAAATCCTCTGTCACTTCAACTTTAAAAATATATAAAACAGGGGCCACGATGGGCCCCTGTTAACCAATTTCGGTATTGGTTAATAAGGGCAATGGAGATCCATTACACCTTATTATTCTGCAGCTTCAACGAAACCGTCTTGTTCAGCTTGTACAACTAGGTCTTGGTTGCGACCTTCAGAAGCAGCTTGCGCTACCGCTTTAGTGTAAAGTTGAATTGCACGAATCGCATCGTCGTTACCAGGAACGATGTAATCAACACCGTCTGGGCTAGAGTTAGTATCAACGATAGCAATAACTGGGATACCCAGGTTATTAGCTTCTTTGATAGCGATGTGCTCGTGGTCAGCACCAACGACGAAAATTACGTCAGGCAGACCAGCCATGTTCTTGATACCGCCCAAAGACTTTTCAAGCTTATCCATTTCACGAGTGCGCATTAGCGCCTCTTTCTTGGTTAGCTTTTCAAAAGTACCGTCTTGAGCTTGAGCTTCTAGTTCTTTAAGACGCTTGATAGATTGACGAACAGTTTTCCAGTTAGTCAACATACCGCCTAACCAGCGGTGGTTAACGTAGAACTGGTCACAAGAGATCGCTGCATCTTTAATTGCGTCGCTGGCTGCACGCTTAGTTCCAACAAAAAGTACTTTACCTTTCTTGCTGGCTACGTTGCTTACTAGCTGAAGTGCGTCGTTAAACATCGGTACAGTGTGCTCAAGGTTAATGATGTGAACCTTGTTGCGCGCGCCGAAAATCCAAGGTTTCATTTTTGGATTCCAGTAGCGAGTTTGGTGACCGAAGTGTACGCCAGCTTTTAGCATGTCGCGCATTGAAACATTTGCCATGTTAAATTTCCTCTGTGTGTGGGGTTAGACCTCCACGCTTCCCATTGTTCCTGACCTTTTCAGGCACCCCAGGCAATGTGACGAAACGTGTGTGATTTATGTTTAAGTTAAATGCCATTATAATGGCCGCCAACAATTACCCTGAGTATCCTATTTAAGAAACTACAGACTAATGTTGCCGGCGCGCTTTATACCATATTCTAGATTGTGGTACAAATAATGTCGGACATTTTTGCCTAAATTGAGAAACGAGATTAATGAGCATCGTTATAAAAACCGAACAAGAAATCGAACAAATGCGAATCGCCGGTCGCTTAGCCGCCGACGTACTCGAAATGATAGAGCCGCACGTTAAGGCGGGAGTCACAACCGGTGAGTTGGACCGTCTCTGTCATGACTACATTGTCGAACAGCAACAGTGCTACCCTGCTCCGCTGAACTACCACGGTTTTCCTAAGTCCATCTGCACCTCCGTGAATCAAGTTATTTGCCACGGTATTCCGTCGGACGAGCACGTTTTAAAAGACGGCGATATCATTAACATCGACATTACAGTCATTACCACAGCCGAACTTAAACGGGATGAGCAAGGGCAATTGATTCGTCCAACAGACGGATTTCACGGAGACACCTCGAAAATGTTTCTGGTAGGCGATGTATCTCCAGAAAACAAACGACTGTGCCGAGTCACCCAAGAGTCTTTGTACGCGGCCATGCGCAAAGTGAAACCGGGCGTTGCCTTGGGAGAGTTAGGCAGTACCATTCAAAAATACATCAAAAAATCTGGCCGTTACTCCATTGTCAAAGATTTTTGCGGACATGGCATCGGTCGCGAATTTCATGAAGAGCCACAAATCGTACACTACAAAAACGGCGATAGAACCAAGCTACAAGAAGGCATGTGCTTTACCATTGAGCCCATGATTAACCTTGGCCGCTTTCAGGTCGTTGTTGATGAAGATGATGGTTGGACAGCGGAAACCATCGACGGTAAGAATTCGGCGCAATGGGAACACACCATAGTGGTGACCAAAGACGGTTGCGAAGTATTAACTTTGCGTCAAGACGACACCATTCCTCGATTCATGAACAACGGATAAGCGTTAATGGCCACAGTGACGGAACACAAACAACTCGAGCTTGTTAGCGTAAAAGAGCAATTGCAACAAGCGCTCGTTAACAGCAAGGAGGCTTTCATTAATGGCCAATCCATCGTTCAGTTGGTGTATGACCGAAGCCAACAAATCGATGACCTATTAAAACGCTTATGGAGACAATTTCAGCTGTGCGACAGTGGTCATTGCTTAGTGGCGGTAGGCGGTTACGGGCGTGGCGAATTGCATCCGTATTCCGACATTGATCTATTAATTCTAACGACCGAGCACATCAGTACTGTCGACCAAGACAAGCTTGGGCAACTGCTCGCTTTTCTTTGGGATTGTAAGCTGGACGTTGGTCACAGCGTGCGAAGCTTATCTGAAACTATAGAGCAAGGACGAGGTGACATTACCATTGCTACCAACTTGCTCGAGTCTCGCCGTTTATGCGGCTCAGAGGAGCTGTATCAGCAACTGTACGATACCATTCGTCAACCGGACTTTTGGCCCTCGGAAGATTATTTTGTTGCGAAACGAGATGAGCAAATTCACCGCCATCAAAAAGCGTCCGCGTTTGATTTGGAACCAAACATCAAAACCTGCCCTGGCGGATTGAGAGACATCCAAACGGTGGCTTGGGTCGCTATGCGCCACTTTGATGCCTCAAGCTTGAATGAATTAGAAGAATACGGTTTTTTAGAGCCAGAAGAGCTCGCCGAGCTCACCGAATGTTTGCACTTTTTGTGGCGAGTTCGGTTTGCTTTGCATTTAAGCGCCAAAAGAGCTGAGAACCGTCTGCTGTTTGACCTGCAGCCACTGGTCGCAGAGCTGATGGGCTATACAAATAAAACCCAGCTGGCCGTTGAGCAAATGATGAAGCGTTATTACCGTACGGTCAGACGAATTATTGAGCTTAACGAAATGCTATTGCAGCTGTTTAAACGAGCCAGTATTGGCCGTATTAAGCCCCTGCAAGTCGTTAAAATTAATGAGCATTTTCAGCGCAGAGGACGGTTTATAGAATTGCTTACGCCGGAGCTATTCGAGCAACCAGAAAACTTATTGCGTCTGTTTTTATTGGTGGCGCAAGACTCCAATATCAATGGTATTTACGCTCCGACTCTGCGTTTACTGCGACGCTATCGCCGTCAACAAAAGGTCCCTTTAGTTGAACACAGCGAATGTCGCAAGGTACTGATGCAGCTGCTAAAACATCCTCGAGG
Source organism: Paraferrimonas haliotis (assembly GCF_002282895.1). Taxonomy (GTDB): domain Bacteria; phylum Pseudomonadota; class Gammaproteobacteria; order Enterobacterales; family Shewanellaceae; genus Paraferrimonas; species Paraferrimonas haliotis. The sequence continues at coordinate 65,044 of NZ_NRRB01000005.1, read as the reverse complement.
CATCGCGGCGCTCACCTTAATGCATAAGCACAATATGCTCAGCGCCTATTTACCTCAATGGCAAGCCATCGAAGGACAGATGCAGTTCGACCTATTTCATGCCTATACCGTCGACGAGCACACCCACAGACTGTTGGCTAATATCGAGCGATTTGGCCACCCAGAAAGTCAGGCTGAATTCCCTCTCGGCTCAGTACTAATCAACCAACTTCCTAAAAGAGGATTGCTCGTATTAGCGGCCATTTTCCATGATATTGGCAAAGGCCGCGGTGGCGATCACAGCGAACTTGGAGCGGTTGATGCGTTGGAGTTTTGTCGCCGTCATGGCCTTAATGAGCACGATGGTCGCACCGTCAGTTGGTTAGTCGAAAATCACTTGCTTATGTCCGTCGTTGCTCAACGGCGAGATATTAACGATCCGGACGTTGTTAATGAATTTGCAACTCAGGTTCGAGACGCAGCCCATTTAAGCTATTTATATTGCCTAACCGTTGCCGATATTTGCGCCACCAACAACAAGCTTTGGAATAACTGGAAAGACTCGCTGTTGCGAGAACTATACTTTTCCACACAACGCGTTTTGGCCCGCGGCAAAGAAAAAACCATGGACGTTCGCGCTCGAGTCCGAGAACATCAAGCAAAAGCAAAGAAAGACGTTATCCGCAGTGGATTTACAGAAAAAGAGATCGACCAATTGTGGGCACGTTTCCATGCCGATTATTTTGTTGGCTATCAACCCAGTCAATTAAGCTGGCACGCTGAAGCGATCCTTCGACACAAAAACGACACCCCCTTAGTGCTCCTTTCTAAACACGCGACCCGTGGCGGCACTGAGCTTTTTATCTTTTGTAAAGACCGACCGAGATTGTTTGCAACGGTTATGGCGGTGCTCGATGCCAAAAACGTTAACGTGCACGACGCCAAAATCATGGGAACAAAAGATAACTATGCCATAGATAGCTTCATTATTTTGGAACCTAACGGTGAACAGGTTACCAATTTGTCGCGCATCCAAAGCATTCGTAAAGCATTAGAAAAAGCGCTCGCCAAGGAAAATCCCAAATTACCGAACGCAAGACGCCTGTCGCGACAGATGAAACCTTTTAAAGTTGTGACCCAGGTCAGTTTTCTTGAGGGTAATCGTCATGGTACAACCATGGTAGAGTTGATAGCGTTAGACAAACCAGGATTACTGGCTAAAGTTGGAGAAGCTTTCTATCGCTGTCAGATATCTCTACAGTCCGCTAAAATCACCACCATTGGTGAGCGTGCTGAGGATTTCTTTATGCTGAAAAATAGCCAAGGTCAGCCGCTAACAGAGCAGCAGCAAACCGAATTACAGCAAACCTTGGTTGAGCTACTGGCTCAGCCGTAACCCCGTAGTGGAGAACTTAATGCAAGACTTGCAACAACGAATTGAAGCCGCTTTTGAAGCTCGTGCCGAGATCACCCCAAACAATGCCAGTGCAGAGTTGAAACAAGACGTTCAACAAGCATTAGAGCTTCTAGACAGCGGTAAGATGCGTGTGGCCGCTAAAGTTAATGGTGAGTGGCAAGTTAATCAATGGTTAAAAAAAGCGGTTTTGTTGTCGTTTAGATTGAACGACAATCAGGTCATTGAAGGCTCAGAAACTCGCTACTTCGATAAAGTACCCATGAAGTTTGCCGACTATGACCAAGCTCGATTTGAGAAAGAAGGCATGCGGGTTGTCCCTCCTGCCGCTGTACGCAAAGGCAGCTTCATTGCCAACAACGTGGTGTTGATGCCATCTTACGTAAACCTAGGCGCTTATGTTGACTCAGGTACAATGGTTGACACATGGGCAACCGTTGGTTCCTGTGCACAGATTGGAAAGAACGTGCACCTAAGCGGTGGCGTTGGTATTGGCGGTGTGTTGGAACCGTTACAAGCCAACCCGACAATCATCGAAGATAACTGCTTTATCGGCGCCCGCTCCGAAGTCGTGGAAGGCGTCATTGTTGAGGAAGGCTCGGTCATATCAATGGGTGTTTACATCGGCCAATCCACCCGCATTTACGATCGCGAAACCGGCGAAGTTCATTATGGTCGTGTTCCTGCAGGCTCTGTGGTTGTTTCTGGAAATCTGCCATCAAAATGCGGTAAGTACAGCCTATATGCTGCCATCATCGTTAAAAAGGTTGATGCGAAAACCCGTTCTAAAGTGGGAATTAACGAGTTGTTGCGATCCGCTGAATAAGCCGGACGTTAATTGACACAAACTAAAAGCCCGCAGCATGATATCGCCGCGGGCTTTGTTTTTAGAATCACTAAGCTACGCTAGCGTCATGTCGCTGCTCAATAAACGATTGTGCCCATGCAAGTGCATCTTGCTCAGGCTCCATGGTTTCCAGAGAATCTATCGCCAACATCGACGATAGCGGTTTACCTTGTAACTCCTCCAGCAAAGTTTGCATTTTTTGCCCTGCCCCACAATAACTATCAGTATAGCTCGAGTCGCCTAAAGCCACGACTTTGAATGGTAAGCCGTTTAACAGTGGGAATTGTTCCGATAATTGTTGGTGCAACGGGTATATAGTCTCCGGCAGATCGCCCTGACCTGTGGTAGAGGTAATCACTATCAGTAGATCTTCCTGCGGGGATAGCTGAGTAATATCATCTATCGTTGCTTCTTCTATGAGTGATGTGGTTAACCCTTGCTCGATAAAATACGCTTCAAGAGATTCTGCGACACTTTCTGCCGATCCGTAAACTGTGCCGTAGACTAAGGTAACCCGATTCATGTTATACTCCATTTTGACAAGCTAGTGCCCAAGATAAACTAAACCAACCCACTTGGCTATTAGCATAACTTACTCATTGGAGAGCGATAGGAATGCGTCCAAACCGCCGCAAACGGATCACCAAACATCATCAGAGATTAGTTCGATTCCGTCGTCAAACCTACTTTAAGCACATAAAATTTCTCGAAGAAGAACAACAGGCACAATCTCAACTGGCCAGTATCGAATCCCAATCCAAGTCCAAATCGTAATCTTTCTGCTCGCTCGGCCAACCAAAATGTTCAAACAGAGTTAACCATTCTTGCTCTAACTCGGTTTCAATTACCACTCTCTGCTCGGTAACAGGGTGAATCAGCTCTAGCCGTTTAGCAATTAGCATCATCCGATGACAATCTAAACTATCGCGAAAAAGACGATTGTAGCGGCCATCGCCATGACTGGTGTCACCAATAATTGGATGGAATAAATGCTTTAAATGACGTCGTAACTGGTGCTTACGACCTGTTAATGGCTGCATTTGGAGTAAGCTAATGCGACTGGTTTGATAACGCCCACAGGCAATGTCCAGCTCTACATGGGCAAGCGGGTGATATAAAGTGATGGCATCTTGTGCGGCTTTATCTTTATCAGCAAATTTATCGGCAATGGCGTCCAGCTCTTCTTTCAAAGGATAGTCTAAACGATCGCCCTGCTCTATCCAGCCTCGACAAAGGCACAGATAGTCTTTCTTTACCGTGTGAGCCTGAAATTGCAGGTTAATCTGATGAGCCACTGACGCCGATTTAGCAAACAGCAGAACGCCTGAAGTGGGACGATCCAAACGGTGAACAGGGAATACATGACAACCCACCATATCTCGTACCAATTGCATGGCAAAATAACGTTCTTTGCGGGCAAGGTAAGTTCGATGCACCAACAGTCCTGCTGGTTTGTGAACAGCGACTAAACTGTCGTCTTCAAATAAAATGGTCAGTTGCATGGGATTACTTAAGCGTGATTTGCTCATCAAATTGATTGATTATGGCCAACAGTTTGCCCACATCCAGACGTTGTCGCCACGCGACCTGAGCCATTGCAGCGATACCGCTAGACGATGGTAGAGGGCGTCCAGAGTTCAGTAACAATGTCATCTTTGGTAAAAAGATAAATTGTAACCATTGCTCAAAACGAAGCGTATCAACACAAAACGGTTGTTCACTGGCAAGCGCCTGGGGGCTTGGTGGTTGTGACTGCCACATGCCACACTGCTGCATTTCAGCTTGTAATTGGGCTAATAGCTGCTGCAATTGCGCTGTTTTTGTCATGGGCACCCTTGTTTGACTAAAATTTAGGTGGTCATCATATCATCCTAGCCAACAACTCCCTATAATGTCGCCTCACAAATCCACTTAATGTTTTGGTCTATCATGCAAGCAATCAATACTCTATCGGACTTTTTAGAAACCGCGGCCACACAATTTCAAGTGTTCGATATGGGCCGCAGAATACAGGCCATTGATTACTTAGCTTTTCAGCAAATAGAAGCATTAAACAGCCCTTATCCATACCCTATTCAAGGGCACGCCATGATGGCATTAGTTTTCTGGAAACCTAATGAGCCGCATTTTGTGTGGTTTTTAAAACTGCCGTTAGACGAGCAAGGATTGCTGCAACCTGCTGCACGAACTCAGTTTATGCAGCAAGTTATGGAAGGTTTAGGCGAAGATCCAACCAAAGCGCTTTCCAAAGAGCAACAGCAAAAGCTTGCCAATAACCCCTTGATATTCACACCGAGCCAACAAAAATTAGCTGTATTCAACGCCAAAGTAAAAGTAAGCCTTGGGCAAGGGGCGTCGCCTCAGTACGAAATGGTGGTTCAGTACTTATCGGAACAAATGCCACAGGACAATTGGCAACAACTGGGCATGCAAGGCCTGGCGGACTTTTGTGCACGACTGGAACAGCATGGCAACAAGCAACTGCTGCTTAACGCGTTACCGAAATTACCTGACGCTGTGCTTGATCCGCTACTGGGCTGTTTAGAACACCAACAACTCGACTCTCAGCTTGCTACTGCACTGCAAGCAATAGCACCTAGCGATCTTGACGAAGCGTCAGCTCAACATAAGTTACACGGCGTACTTCGGGCACTTGCCGGCAATGCTGACTGCGCGTCAGCGTTAGCGACACAGGTGCTTATTTCTCCAAATGTCGATATCAATAGTTTGATTATTATCGCAGCAAGACATTGGCCTTTAATGCACAATGATGACTTTAGACGCGCCTACTTAGAAGCTATTGCGAATCAATCACAGTCTATTTTCTCGCAACTGTTTGCCGACTTAGTAGCCATTCCAAGTATTCGGGCGCTTATGTTAGCAGAGTTGAGAAACCCTAATCGCAGCGAACAATTATCAAACGCGATTGGAAATTTGTTTAAAGGAGCCTAAAAATGATGGCTGATTTATTGATTATTCTGGCGCTGATCGCAGTTGCGGCATTATTTTGGCAACTGAGACAAATGGCGGAGATAGCGAAACAGTTTGCGATTCGAGAGTGTGCTCGTCAGAACGTGCAAATGGTGTCTGTGGCTCAAGAGAACGCAAGACCCGCCCTTGGCGGCACCACAGGTATCGGTTGGAAAGCGGATTATCAGTTTGAATTTTCCACCGATGGCATTAACAATTATGTTGGCACCATTAACATGCATGGCACGCGAATTACTAAAATCAGTTGGCCGATTTTTCCAGAGCCAGAATGGCAATCGGCGCCACAGGCCGGACGAAAATTTGGTGGCTGCGGTTCAGGCTGTGGCAGCTCTTGTCGTTAGTTCAATCTAGCCAGCATCAATAATCTGTTCTTAATAAAAAGAGGCGACCTTAAGGTCGCCTCTTCACTTTTATAGTACGCTAATGCTAGTTAGCTTCCTACTAATGTGTCTAGCTCCGTGCATCGTCCGTGAGTTAGTTGCATCCTGCATCTTTACTACTCAACACCTTGTTTTGTCCATTTAACTTGCTGTTTTAGTCCATTAAGGCGGTGCTTCCTTATTTGAGTAGATCCTGTCATTCAATTGACACGCCATCCCTGACAACTTGTCCTAATGCATCCTGCTGAGATAATCCTAATCTCCGATGACCTTCTTTACCTATTCAGCCAAAAGGCCGACTCCTTGGTAACTCCGTGGCTCTACTCCTACCTGCCCCTTCACTCCATTTATCCTTGGGACCCCTTCAGAATAAAACAAAAAACAAGCCTCAAACGTAAAATCAACAAAGAATTAACCGGCAATCACCAAAAAAAACATAAAGATAAAAAATATATATAAATTTCAATAACTTAAAAATATAGGTATTCTTCGAGAAATTTAGCCGATATAGGGGATTTGTAATCCGCGGATTACAAAAACTAGAGCTTTCACTCTAAAGTCAAGGGTTATTTAGGTACTCGTAATCGATTGGTAACGGCTTGGAAAAACATCACCCAATCCCCCATTAAACTGTAAAAGGGATAACGGAAAGTCGCTGGCCTATTGCGTTCAAATACGAAATGGCCAACCCAAGCAAATCCATAACCGGTAAGGGGCATTGCGATCAAATAGCTAATATGGCCCGTGACCATCCATGCCAATAGTTCAAGCAAGACTAACGTTGAGCCAACATAATGCAAGGCACGGCAGCGTTTGTCTTTATGCTCTTGTAAATAATCAGGATAAAACTGCCAAAAACTCTCATAGCTGTTTTTCATTACCGCCTCACTCTCCCAACTTATCACACACCAGCAACTCACCCTCAACGTTTCCAATTTGCACCTTTTTATGAAATCGATAACCGCTGTCGTTGAACAACTTACGCTGAGTGTCGGTTGTTGTGTATACGGTCAGTTGTAAAGACTGACTTTGTTCAACGCGCCACTGCTCAATAACACGCAGCAAATGCTTGCCTACGCCAGCGCCTTGGTGTTGCTTTGCTACAGCAATAAATTGCAGCATCACGCAGTCACCTGGTGGCAAGCTTTCAAACAGGCGCTGCTCTTTGTTAATCAGCGCCTGTGTACTTTGCCAGCCCGCCACCAACATCATTTTTAACCGCCAATTCCAAAACCGTTGGTCGCCTAAACGAAAATCGCCTTGAGCCAAGCCAGCAATGGCAATGAGTTTGTTGTCCTGAAACAGGCCAATCAATGGCTGCTTTTGCACCCACAACTCCGCCAATTCTTCGCGAATCGCCAACCTTAGCCGTTTTTCGTAAGTAAGCCGGTCTTCACTGGCCAGTGCTTGCAAAAAAATCGGATCATCTTGGTAAGCACCAAATAACAGCGATGCCGCGACTCGAAATTCCTCGGGCGTTAAATAGGCAGCGGTTAATGGCGAGGTGGTGTTAGCTTGAATCATGCACATGCTCAATAAATAGACAGACAAGGGTTCAAGCTAACAAAAATTTAACGAATTGCAACCGCCGCTATAGACTTTGCAGCGCCGCTTCGCCCCAACCAACCAATTGACCGTCGACAATGACCAGCGGAGTGCATTCATCTTTGGTTGTGCGGCTGTCACTTTTCACATGTTGTGTACGGTAGTACCAAAGTTGCACCAACTTACCGTCTTTCTGAAAGGCTTCGTTTAAATCAGAGTACCCCATAATGGTTTGCACTTGATCTTTACTCATGCCAATCTCCAATGCGCTCAGGTTCTTCCGATTTTCCTTTTGCGCTTTTTGCCAGTTGGAATCGTAGTTACTGTTTTTATCGGAAGCCACGTGAACTGAGCACCCTGCCAAGGTTGCTACCAAAAGTGCGGCTGGGGCTAACATAAACCATTTTTTCATTTTTACTCCTAAACATAATCCGTATTATAGGTAGTCGCTGATCTCAAATCGAAGATTACGAACTGTCGAGTAAAAAGCAAAAGCGATGCCATTTCTCTATCCTATTGTTTTTATTAAGTATCTGCAGTTACTGATGAGATCGGCTTAATTGGATTAACTAAATAGTGGGCAAATAACTCAAAAATGAATGAAATCGAACAAGTCGTCACTGCGGCCACCTCACTAGAAGCACAAGGCAAAAAAGTAACAACTGCAACCGTAAAGTCGCAGCTTCCTTTCAAGGTGAGCTTACCAGCAATGATTGAAGGCATTAAGCGTTTTCAAAATGGCACTCGATTGAACGCTGAGCCACATAGCGCGCCAGCTAAAGACCAACAGCTAAAAGCCGCGACAACAGACCAGCAAATAGCGGCGTTAGAGCAACGGGTTCAAAAACTCGAACAAGACAATAAAGCACTAGTCGCGATGCTAGAACAAATCCAAACTCAACTTAAGGCCGATTAAACAAGCTGCGCATCATTCGTCCAATCCGAGCCCAAAAGCCCTCATGAGGAAGCAATTCGTCTTGAGGCGGTTTTTCTGCAGGCGCTATTCGAGGCGTTAACTGAGCCAGCAACCCTTCGATACTATCGGCGAGTTTTTGTTGAGGCTCTTGCCCGGCTTGTTCTAACCACACGCTGCCATCTTCACACTTCTGACTCAACATCAGGTCTGAATCATCAAGTACACCAATAAACAAAGTCGGCGCTTGCTTGAGTTTGCGTTTCATTAACACATGGCCCACCAAGTTTTTCTTCAGAAAATCGAAGTCTTCCTGATTGTAGGTTTGCAGCAGTTCGCCGCTGCCAAAGGCGCTGTTAAATTTTAGCGGCGGACAATAGTAGCGCCCGTAAAACCAGTGAATATCTGGGTGAAAAGCATCTTCTAATGCCGTTTCTATATCCACTAAGTCGTTATCCACCTCTCGTTTTGATGGCTTCCAGGCAATAAAGCCTTGGTTAGCAGCGCCTACTTGGCACGGTGTATTCTCCGCGCCGCAATAAAATTGCGGCAACTGACCCAGTTGTTCTTGGTAACGGTTAACATAGTTATCGAGCCACTGATCCCAGCTTTGTGCAGAATTTGGCGTTGCCATCAATGAGCTTCCTTAAAGAATTGTTTATACTGACGCAGAGTTTACTATGGAATCATGCTGCAATGACACAAAAGCCTAGCCCTTATGACAACGCGAGCGAGCTCACTTCGCTTACGCTTGGCCAACAAACAGAATACAAGAACACGTACGACGCCAGTGTCTTGCAAGGTGTTCCTAGAAGTCTTAATAGAGATGCGATCAATTTAAGCGGCGAGATGCCGTTTACTGGCACCGACCTTTGGACCGGTTACGAACTGTCTTGGCTGACCAACAAAGGGTTACCGCAAGTGGCTATCCTGCAAGTAAGCGTGCCCTGTAACAGCCCGAACCTGATCGAGTCAAAGTCGTTTAAACTGTATCTCAACACCCTGAATCAAACCCGATTTAGTTCAGTAGAAGCCTTGCAAACGGTTCTTTTAAACGACCTTTCAGCCTGTGCTGGTAAACCGGTTACGCTATCAATAATTAAGGCCGATCAATTTGCCAGCGAGACGATTACTAAGCTTGAGGGTGACAGCATTGACGAGCAAGACATCAGTATTGATGATTATCTCTTTAACCCCGACCACTTGCTAAACAGCACTAATGAACATGAGATTGTTCAAGAGAAACTCACCTCAGATTTACTCAAGTCCAATTGCTTAATCACCTCGCAACCGGACTGGGGCAGTGTGCAAATCCATTATCGAGGACCTCGCATCAACCAAGAAAAGCTGCTTCGCTACCTGATCAGTTTTCGCGAACACAATGAGTTTCATGAGCAATGTGTGGAGCGTATCTTTACCGATTTAAGTCGCTATTGTGGTTGCGAGAAACTGACGGTTTATGCTCGTTATACTCGTCGTGGCGGTCTTGACATCAACCCATTTCGCAGTAACTTTGAGGCGATTCCAAACACTTGCCGCTTAGCCCGGCAATAAACTCGGCGACACAAGATAAGTGAATATAAACACAACCTTACAACCTAAACGCTCTACAATAATTATCTAACAACCAGTAAAAAGGATAAGTTATGCGTGTATTTATGTTAGGACTAGTATTGGCTGTCAGCTTAAGCGGCTGCGCTTCTCAACATTTTCAGTACATCCCCATGACTCACGATACGCAGCAAGTGGTGTTTGAAGGTAATCGTCCACTTATTATGCAAGGTGAGCCTGAGTTTACGTTGGCCATGCAACCCACCCAAGTGTTGCAAAAGGACGACGTGCCACTGGATTTCGCCATCGTACTAAAAAATACAGGCTCACAAACCATTAACTTGTCTGCCTCACAAGTCAGCGCCGAAATCAACGGCAACAGCTACTCTGTTGTTTCGCCAAACCAGCTGGAAATCGCCGAGCAAGCTCAAAATGAATATCAAACGTTACTTACCGATTTAATTAAACTAGTTGGACAAACCGATAAAGCTAAGGTGTCTCAATTAGCCTTAGCTGACACCCAGGTTGCTCCAGGACAAACCTTTGCTGCCATTGTTCGGGTTGATAGCACGGTGGAGTTCAATAACATGACCCCTATCGTATTAATGAAGGTAGATATTAATAACCAAGAAATGCAGTTTGCCTTTGAGCAAAAACGCCTCTAACGAAAAAGCCGATATACTTAGAGATGACGAGTCTCTATAATGTCGGCGAATTTATGCCCAAGCTTAAGGTAATTAAGGTCCAATGTTTAAACCAGAACTCTTGTCTCCGGCAGGTACCATCAAAAACATGCGTTATGCATTCGCTTACGGTGCAGATGCCGTATACGCAGGCCAACCACGCTACAGTTTGCGTGTAAGAAACAATGATTTCAATTTAGACAATCTTGCTCAGGGTATTAATGAAGCCCACGAGCTGGGTAAAAAACTCTACGTTGTCTCCAATATCTCGCCGCACAACAGTAAATTAAAAACCTACATAAAAGACATGAAACCTGTGGTGGACATGAATCCAGATGCCATCATTATGTCTGATCCAGGTTTAATCATGATGATGCGCGAAGCCTTCCCTGAGCAAGAAGTTCACTTATCGGTACAAGCGAACGCCATCAATTGGGCATCGGTGAAGTTCTGGGAAAGCCAGGGCATCAAACGGGTTATTTTATCCCGTGAATTGTCCCTTGATGAGATTGAAGAGATTCGTCAAAAATGCCCAGACATTGAGCTGGAAGTGTTTGTTCACGGCGCATTGTGTATGGCGTACTCCGGACGCTGCTTGCTGTCTGGCTACATCAATAAGCGCGATCCTAACCAAGGTACCTGCACGAACTCTTGTCGTTGGAAATACGATGTGCACGAGGCCAAAGAAACCGAAAGCGGCGATATTGTGGCCATTGAGCCGGCGCAACCGACCTTGGGCGAAGGCCAACCAACGGATCAAGTGGTATTGCTGCAAGAAGGCAACCGTCCTGGAGAGTACATGCCAGCGTTCGAAGATGAGCATGGCACATACATAATGAACTCGAAAGACTTAAGGGCCATTCAGCACGTTGAGAGACTCGCTAAGATTGGCGTCGACAGCTTAAAAATCGAAGGCCGTACTAAGTCATTCTATTACGTTGCCCGTACCGCCCAAATTTATCGTCAAGCCATTGAAGATGCCGCCGCAGGGCGCCCGTTTAACCCAGGCTTAATGTATCGTCTCGATAACCTGGCCAGCCGTGGCTACACCGAAGGCTTTTTGCGTCGCCATACCCACGATGAGTATCAAAACTACGAGTACGGCTATTCCATATCCGACAAACAGCAGTTTGTGGGCGAATTAACCGGCGCCCGTAACAGCGACGGTTGGGCTGAGATCATCGTGAAAAATAAATTCAGTCTTGGCGACAGCGTTGAGATTATGACCCCAAATGGCAACCAGAACCTTACCGTCAACGCACTGGTTAATCATAAAGGTGAAGCGGTTGAAGCGGGACTAGGTTCAGGACACACGGTTTATATGGACCTAGGTGCTGAACATGATCTCACTAAAGCCATACTCATGCGTAATTTAGGTCTCGATGAAACCACTCGCAACCCTCACGCGAAAGCTTAACAAGCGAAAAATGTACTAGTAAGACGAATAATATTGAAGCAAGACAGCTTAAGGGATACTGACGAAAACAAAGTAGGTGAAGCTCAATGTCACTGATGATAGCTTCATAAAAGAAGTAGCAAAATAACCTAGTTAAACATCAATGAACGTCAATGAACGTCTAACAGTAATCACTAATTAAACGTGAAAGGAAATACTGATGAGTTTAATGCGCGTTATAACAGTTACTGCAATAACCATATTATTTAGCTTTAATGCTATGTCTGCAAACCGATTTGTCAAATGCGATTATTGTACATCCGACTATGACTATGAAATTATCGCCGAAGATGAGGCGACACAAACGGGTGAGTCAAACAACTATATTCTAATCGGAAATTATAAGTCTAAAGAGCTTAAAAAATATCAAGTAATCTATATTCGCTCATTTGAACCTGAAGTAGCGAGCTATTTTGAGGTCATTCAAAGATTTCCAAGCGAATATGAGAGTTTTGAATTTACCTCAATAATTTCTGCAACAGAGTCGTTGTCGCGAGCAGCTGATGATGAGGTACCTAAAGAGATTGCGAGCTCTGCATATGATTTAGTCGGTTCTAGTAGCACTAGAAATGATGTTAGCGATTACATTGTAAACTCTTTAAACTTTAAGGATAAATTAGCAGAGTTCGCTCATTCAGTTTTAAAGTTAGATGGCAAACTATCCCAGCATACATATATCATGGAAGTGAAATTTGAAGATCAGTCTAAAGCGTTTTTTGAAGTAACTCCTACTATCGGTGCACCTCTTCCTTTAAAGTTAATTTTAGCGATTGACGCTGATAACAACGAGATACCTTTAACTGTCGACAGCCTAATGGTCGCTCAAAAGTATAGATTAGCTCAACAGGGAATGTCTGGTGTTCAAAAATTTATAGAAGCTGCAGCTAGGCTTGGTGTCGTAGTTATCGTCAATGGTTCAGACCCATTTTCGATGGATTGCAGGATGAACGCATCTGGAGGCGTACATTGCACCATTCGAACACAAGCCCATTAGAGTGAATTTTCGATATTAAACAAGCTTTCGTTACTCTAATTTTGTCTTTAACGAGAATTATGTTTGCAATATCAAAATTCTCTTGCGAAAAGGTTAAGTATCGAAGCAAAAAACAGCACCTATTGGTGCTGTTTTTACTGATACCAGATAATTACTTAGGTGAGTCTACCTAGTCAACAAACGCTAAAGGCAAATGCACCTGTGAACCCGATACTTCCAAGGCTAATTTAAAGTCGTTAACTTCACTGCGCCAATCCACACTGCCAAAATCAATCTGATACTGACCAGTGTCGACCTCGCTGACTCCGGCTTCACAGGAAGCTTCTAAACAATCCAATAAGGAATACTGGTGCCACCCAAGCTTGTATTTGGTTGAGGTCGCTCCATCTGGATACGCCATTAAGATCAGCTTCATTGATTGGGCATCGGTTACAGGTAACTCGTTATCGCCTAGCAAATTGATTGTCGCGGTACCTTGAAAACCATCAATCGACATCAGTTGAGCTGTTAAAGTGCTTGTTTCATTGATGGAGATACTGTCATCCGGTTGAGGAACTTCAGGCGTCTCGTTGTCAGAACCTCCACAACCACTCAACGCAAGTAACCCGGCAGCAGTCAAACAAAGTTTAATCGTGTTATTCATTCTATACTCCTTGGCTTAGTGCCCGCCATGGCAGGTGTTACACGACATATCGGTTTTCACACTGGTCGCAAAAGTCGAACTTGGAGTATGGCAAGTTTGACAGTTTTGCACTTCGTCACTTACCGGGTGATCGTCAACCATTTCGCCATCAAGAGCACGGTTAAGCATAGAAACTAACTCATAAGCAATCGACGCCGATAGCTGGAAGCAGCGCATACCTTTGTCGGCAAAACTCTTATTATTTTCTTTAGCCCATAGGCTTATCGATGAGTGACATAAAATAGAATTCGCAGCAGTTGGTGTACCAACTTTATCTTTGGTTACTTCCATGTCTTCACCAATGCCGGCGATAAATTCAGGCGTTTGCAAAGGCAGAGCTGTACGCTCATAGTAACGATTTATCTGACTAAAGAAGGCGTTAGCACTGTTGCCATTAATAGACAGCAAGTTTGCAAGCATTGCAGTAGCGTTAATGTTGCCGCATACGGCCCCTTCACCTAACATACCGGCGTAGCCAAAATGAGCCAACGCGGTTGGGAGTTGAGCAAATTTAGCGGCATCCGGCGAATCCGATTCCGCCAGAGATTGGATAATGCTATCGAATACTTGAAACATACAGCCATTACGAGTTTCATAAGCTCGCTTTGCAACCGCCATAGGGTCCAACTTTGCGTACGCTAGGCGCTCGCCAACTTGCAACTTCCAATCGCCTTCACTGTTGGTTGCGGCCGCAATAACTGGGCTCGCAAGAAGCGCTCCTCCAGCAACCGCTGAGCTCACACCAATAATTTTTCCCAATGCTTGTCTGCGATTCATTTCTGTCATTTTTGTTCTCCAATAATATAAGTCTCAGCTCTATACCATCTATCGTTGTGACTTGGGTGCTATAGGCCTTAGTAAATTTGACTGCGCCACTATAGGACATCGACCGCAAGCACTGTGTGAGCAAGATCCGAGTAATATTGGGCCTGTTCCTGTAATGACTTACCTTGAAGCCCTTTGACACAAAATGAGTCAAATAAACCTTTTTTTAGAATATTAATTCAAAATACTTACTGCTGTTGGTATGTAATACTGATTACATGTCATTACAATGCTGATTATTGATTTGAAAAGTTGAGGAGAATCACAGATGCGAGAGAACACTGTGAGTCCCTCAGAGAATGTGAGGCACTTTACAGAGATAGCACTCAAATTACGTTATTATAATATTACATAAATCGAACAATGCAGATGCATAACGATATCAACGTGGACATCAATCAATTCACCTTTGACCCAAGCGCAAATGGGGTCGTTAATCGTGAGACTGGCACCAAGCATTCACTAACTCCAACCGAGTACCAAGTGATGACATTCCTGTGTGAGCACCCCAATCAAGTATTTAATAAGCAACAGCTGGCTTGTGCTGGAGGACTTGAGCCGATAATGAGTGACTCCGCAGTGGTTAAAGCCGTTTTTACCTTGCGAAAGTATCTCGATGATCACGATGCAATTATAATTGAAACCATTCCACGTAAAGGGTATCGATTAAATATTGAAATGCCCGATACTTCTTTTAAGCCTAGGCACTCTCATCTACTCCAGTTTTGTTTCGTGCCAAGTATAGTCATTGCTTTATTGGCCAGTATCGCCATCATGCACAAGTACATTTGGTTTGATGTACCTCAAGCACCCAATCTTGACAAGCAAATACTGACGCTCTCAAATGAGCAAACGCTAACCCTACATTGGCTGCCCTACCCAGCTCACGCTGCCCCCATAAAGCGCCAAGTACAACAACGTCTTATGCAACGCCTGAGTACTTGCGAACCTATGATTTGGAACCATGTTTACTTAACCTTTTCCGCCGATGCTCAAGTCTTCAACTTATCATTAGTGGGCAAAACACCGCTTCAGGAAATGGTGGTCAAGAATATTAAGAATAGTGACTTTTCGGCACAACCACTGTTTTTATCGCCAAACTGGATAGACGAGGTTAACCTTTGTGAGTAGTTTTTTGGGAAAAGCATCGTCGGTTATTTGGATAGTAGCGGGGCTAATCGTCATAGTGTTGTCAGCACTGCATATAAAGAACAGCCACAGCAACATAGAGCTGTCTTGCCGAAACTCTGTACTGGAGGCTAACCCTGACGATGGCGCTTTACATAAATACGCCATGGTAGCCAACTTTTCATTGCAAGGTCGCAGCGCCCGAATCAGTTATCGCTATTACAGCTTAACCGGGCAACCGCTTGTGACCCTGTCCATGCGAGGTAAAATAAAAAGTGCCAATCACGGTACCGGTACCTACGTTCTAAGTCTGACCGATAGCGATATTCAAAACTACCAAAATCATACAGAACAACCCTTACATGCTCTTCATCTGGCAGAATTCTCCAACCGCAATATTAATAATAACGGCGCGCACAGTTTAACCATTCAATTGGTTAAAGCGCTGGGCAAAAACCAAGTTTTGTTGCACTTTCTACCAAGTACCAATTTGTGCATTTGCTCACTGAGTCAAACTTAAGCTCGAAGATCCCACTTTTAATTTCATCATGCAATACAGTTGAGTGTAGAATGTTGCTTTAGTGGATATGACAAACAATGAGACTAGCCGAGTGAAGAAATGGCGTTAATCATTCAAGACAGCTGCATCAATTGCGACATGTGTGATCCCGAATGCCCAAACATGGCCATTAGTATGGGAGAAGAAGTGTATGAGATTGATCCGAACTTATGCACCGAGTGCGTTGGTCACTACGACAAACCCACCTGCGTAAGCGTATGCCCAATTGATTGCATTGACCCAGATCCCAATCATCAAGAAACTCAAGAAGAGCTTCTTGAAAAATACGCCCTCATCCAGGCCAATCGCTAATAGAAATGCTTAAGGGGTTTGATTAGCGGCTTTAATCAACCCCGCCAATTGGCTGATGGCATGACGAACCGCCGCAGGCATTTTGTCGAACTCTACTTCCATCAGTAAATTCTTTACTTCAAGCCCTAGCTCGGTATCGCCTTCAATGCAAAGCTTTCGTTGAAAAAAGAGTGTGTCCGGATCTTCTTCCATGGCGGCAATTAACACTAAGGATTGGCCATCGGCACTAAAGCACACATCGACATCACTTTGGTGTTGGCGCACTTGCCATTGTTTATCAAGAATGCTGACATCAAACGCAAGGCTCAAATCAGTGATTTTAATTCCAACCCAATGTCCCTCGATGAACTCCAATTCATCGTCATCCATTTGCTCTTTCAATACTAACGACAACATGGATTCAATCAGGCGCGCTTGAAAGCGAAACGGCACAAGCTGTATCGGCGGGGTAACGATTTTAGGAATGGCGTTAACAGCTTGCTGGGCAAAGCGCTGGGATAAAAGACTGGACATGCATGCTCCGAACTTGAATGAAAAACTAACAAACGGGCCATTGTAACGACTTAGCAAAGAAATAAACTTGCGCCACGTCAAGGTCAAACACAAATAAATCCGATAGAATTCGCGTCATTTATCCAATACTCATAATAATCACATGGAATTACTCTGTCCCGCTGGTAACATGGCCTCACTAAAAAGTGCGGTAAAATCTGGTGCTGATGCGGTATACATAGGTCTAAAAGACGATACTAACGCCCGTCATTTTGCCGGTTTGAATTTCACCGCTAAAAAGTTGAAGCAAGCGGCTGAGTACACTAAAGCCGCCGGTTGCAAATTATACGTAGCCATTAACACCTTTCCTTCTCCTGGAGAAGAAGCACGCTGGCATCAAGCCATTAGCCTAGCCGCAGACGCTCGAGTAGACGCATTAATCATGGCTGATATCGGTTTGTTGCATTATGCGAAAACACACTACCCTGAGATAGAGTTGCACCTATCGGTTCAAGCTTCTGCTACTTCCCTTGCGGCGTTGAGCATGTATCAAAATGACTTTAATGTCACTCGCGCCGTTTTACCTCGGGTGCTGGACATAAAGCAGGTTATGCGCCTAGCCAAAAAAAGCCCCATTGAATTAGAAGTATTCGCCTATGGCAGCTTGTGCATTATGTCTGAAGGTCGCTGCCATCTCTCTTCATATGTGACCGGTCATTCGCCTAACACGGGGGGGGCTTGCTCTCCAAGTCAACACGTACGCTGGAGCGAGCACGACGGCGTTCGGGATACCCATTTAAATGGCGTGCTGTTGGATCGAAACGAACAAGACGCTGCATCGGGCTACCCTGTGGTTTGTAAAGGGCGTTATCAGTGCGACGATGAAATTTCTCATACACTTGAGTCACCTACGAGCCTCAATACCTTGAGTTTATTGCCTGAGCTTTATCTATCCGGCGTTGCCGCAGTTAAGATCGAAGGTCGACAACGCAGCCCAGCCTACGTAGAGCAAGTCACTCGCGTCTGGCGCGAGGCCATTGATCAGGTTAAACTTAGCCCGGAACAATTTGTCGAAACTCCTCGTTGGAATCAAATTCTTACCAAGCTATCAGAAGGCCAAATCGCAACACTTGGCCCCTATGAACGCAGTTGGCAGTAAAAAGGTGTCAGTAATGAAACTCAGTTTATCCGCATTAAGTTACTGTTGGTCCAAGCAAAAGGTATTTAGCTATTACCAGTCCATGGCCACTACTGGCATCAGTACCTTCTATATTGGTGAGCAAGTGTGCAGTCGCCGTCGCTTAATGAAAAATGCAGATTATCTCGAACTTGCAAGAATGCTGCAGGACCACGATAAAAAAGTGGTGCTCACAAGCCTGGCATTAATTGAGTCTGACAACGACTTTAAAATGGTGGAAAAGCTATTAGACAACAATAATTTCAGTCTTCAAGCGAATGATTTAGGCAGCGCTGCCCTTTTCCGCTCTCGTGGCCTCAAGTTTCACGTGGGCTCTGCTATTAACTGTTATAACTTATCTAGCCTTAAGCAATTGGTTGAATGGGGCATGGAGGTGTATCAACCGCCAGTTGAGTTGTCACAACAAGAGCTCATGATCTTAATGCAGCAAGCTGAACAAGAAGGCATCCGTGATAAGTTTGAGTTACAGGTTCATGCTTGGGGCTATTTACCCCTTGCTTACTCCGCTCGCTGTTTTACCGCACGACAGCATAACCTAAGCAAAGATCACTGCGACACCATTTGCGCTAAAGACAGCAATGGTAAACTTTGTCAAACCCAAGACGGGCAACCATTGTTGCGTTTAAATGGCATTCAAACCCAGTCAGCGCATAACCAAAACTTATTTGCCGACATGGACTCACTAGCACAACTTGGAGTCGAAGACTTAAGCATCAATCCAACTCAAGCTTTAGTACCCGAGAAAGTAGAGAAGATGCAGCATTCTATCCTAACCTTAAACAATCTTGAACTGGGCCCGAACGACTGTAATGGTTATTGGAATGGTCAGGCGGGCATGAGTCGAGTCGATTAAGCTCGATTCCCCTTAGTTTCATCTTGCAAAGCCGCTTATTACGAGCGGCTTTATTGTTTCGAACGCTTTTTTTTGCTGAACCTTTGCTTAACCGATATAAATTTTAAATATTATAAAAAAATTTTTTTAAGCTATGAAGAAGCCAATAATTCAGTCTAAACAGACAAAACCGACCCTCAAGAAAATTATAAACATTTGATTTATAACGACTATCCAATATTAGGTACAGGAAGTCAAGATCCTATCTCAAAAGAAATAGTCGTCTCCGGTTATAATATTTGGTTATCACCGTGAAATTTGAAAACGCCAATATCTCCGTAAACTTGCCATCAACTTAAAGCGACAAAGACTTTAACGTTAATTCAAATACTTTTAGATGATGATGTAACAATTTGGAGAATCCCATGAAAAAGCAAATCTTAGCCCTACTAGCCGTATCTGTACTAACCGCACCTGCTATGGCTGCAGACAACAACCAATGGTTCATTGGTGCAGAAGCGGGTGTGAGCACCGATGCACTTAAAAAAGGCGCAACTAAAGACGACCGCCGCGCTGAGTTTGGCATCAAGGCTGGTAAATACTTTGGCGACCAAGATCAAGTACGTACTTACATTACTTACCGTGGTGAGCAAGATGGCAAAAAAGGCGATCACATTAAATCTCGCAGCCTATTGGTATCTGCCGATTACCTTGTTGGCTTGAACCAAGCGAACACCATTAACTGGTTCGTAGGTGCGACAGCTGGTGTTACTCGCATCTCTGAGCGCGTAGGCCCAGAACTTTATTCTTCTAAGAAGAATACCGACGACGCTGTTAACAACTTTGCTTATGGCGCTCAAACCGGTTTCAAGTTTGACCTTGGTAAGAACTTCGAAATGGAGTTGGGCTACCAATACTTGCGTCACACCGGTAAAAAAGACGAAATTCGTTTTGCTAACGACCAACGCATCAACCTAGGTGCTTCGTTCAAGTTCTAAGCACGTTTATACACTTACCATAGCCCGCTACTGAGCGGGCTATTTTTTATTGTGGCTTTCTCATAATACGGACAATGCCTTGTCCTATTGGTCCTAACGGTTTGGTCTTAGACCAAATTAATACGGCTTGCATTCGAGTTTCTGCTTGGTCAACATCCAATGATAGGGTCACCAGTTCATGCATATCGCCATATCGTTCAAACATAATTTTTGGAATAATGCTCCAGCCCATTTGTGCCTGTAGATAATCTAGAATCCCTATTAAACTGTTCGATACGGTAGCTTTTGGAGCAATCCGCGGCAACAACTCGGCTTCGCTGGCGTTAGACTTCAACAGCAATTGACGATGCTTTGCTAAGTCCAGTTTCGTGGGAGCCGGTAACTCCGCTAACGGATGAGATTTGTGGCATACGAAAACAAAGTCCACCGCATCCATGGTTAAGTAGTCCAATCCAACCAGCTGTTCCTTCACTAAATTAACAACGGCGAAATCGAGTACACCGCCGCGCACTTCGTCGTAACATTTAAGAGATGACTGGTCATGAAGCTCGAAATCCAGTTCAGGGTACTCAGTCAAAATCGCCTGTTGCATAACATCGTCATTCGGCAATGCCACTAAAGGCGAGTAACCAATGCGTAATTTGCTTTCGCGATTCTGGCTGAAGCCTAGGGCCGTACGTTGCAGATCTTGGCAGCGTGCAAGAATAAATTTCGCTTCTTCTAATAGAGTTTGCCCTTCGTAACTGAGCTTTGTGGAATGCCTGTCGCGTTCAAACAAATCGCAGCCAAAATCGATTTCTAAGTTGGCAATGCGATTACTGACCGCTGCCTGAGAAATTCCCAAACTGGCAGCCGCTTTAGAAAACGACAAGTGTTTCGCCACGGCGCAAAAAGCTTCCAGTTGGTTGATGTTAAAATTGATCATGACCGTCCTTTCGTCTTAATCATATAGCCCTAGCTTACCTTAAAACCTGCTGGGATATGAGGCTAACTTAGTTTTTATCGTCATAAATCCAACTGCATTTGTGCCAGTTTCTCGGTTTGTTTTATGCCTACCGACAAACCAATTAAGCGCACCGACTTGCCCTCACCTCGCGCCCAGGCTTTTTTCAAAAGTTGCTCTAATAAATCTTTATCCAACGAGTGATGTTGCTGCTCAATGGTGGTTTGCTGAAAATCCTGAAACTTTATCTTTACACCGAGTTTCGCAATACTGGGATTGTTGCAACGCTGGTATCGACGCTGTAACTGCTCAAACAACTCAGATAGGCGCTCTATTCCTTGCTGACAGTTACTCAAATCAACCGAGAAGGTACTTTCCACCCCAATGGATTTGCGCTCCCTTTTGTGCTGAATGGGACGCTCGTCAATGCCGCGACAACGCTCATACAACACCCCACCAAACTTTCCAAAGCGTTGAATCAAGGTTTGCAGCTCAACGCGTTGCATATCGCCACAGGTTTCCAATCCCATTTCCGACAACTTGGTGGCGGTCACTTTGCCTACTCCAGGAATGTTGCGCAGCGGCAGCGTTTTTACGAAGGCGTCTACTTGATTAGGTGTGATGACCGCTTGGCCATTTGGCTTATTTAAATCGGATGCAACTTTCGCTAAGAATTTTACGGGTGCGATACCAGCGGATGCTGTCAGTCCTGTTTCTTCGAAAATGCGACGGCGAATGTCCTTTGCTATTAAAGTAGCGGAGCCTTGGCAGCTGCGACAGTCGCTTACGTCGAGATAGGCTTCATCAAGGGATAACGGCTCAATGATGTCAGTATATTCATGAAATACTGCTCGAATCTGTTTGCTTACACTTTGGTACACCAGCATTCTACCTGGCACTAATACCAAGTCTGGGCACAGCCTCAACGCGTGAGCCGTGGCCATCGCCGAGCGCACACCAAATTTTCTTGCGGCGTAGTTACAAGTACTGATAACGCCGCGACGCTCAGCACTGCCGCCTACGGCAATGGCTTTGTCGGCTAATTCTGGATTGTCCCGCATTTCTACAGCGGCATAGAAACAATCCATATCTACGTGAATGATCTTGCGCATAGGCTCCTCTTGGCAAGATATTATACTGGATATATAACCAGTATCAACTAACAAGAGCCAAATAAAAAAGCCATCGACATCGATGGCTTTAGTATGCGCTAACCGAACAGTGAATTAGATGATTCGATTTTCTTGTAAGGCTTTCATTTTGGCTTCCGCCGCCATTTTGGCTTTGCGTTTATCACAAGGCTCAGGGCAATCACAAACTTTATCCATGCCTATGGCACCAATGCCGCCACAACTGCCACTAATACTTTTACGCTTTATCAAATAACCCAATGACATCATCAATACGACGCTGAGCATAATCACAAAGGTTGCTATTACGGTACCCATTGCATAATTCCTAGTTAGTTATTGTGGTTAGATAAGGCTTAAAAGCTTCACTATAGTGGGTTACGAAGCCATCGTCACTTTTATCGATAAACATTGCCGCTAATTTCTGTTCATTGGCGATTTTTAACCCTTGTTCTGTGCCCAATACTAACAGCGCGGTGGCATAGCCATCGGCGGTCATGGTGCTGTCATGGATTACGGTCACCGAGGTTAACCTATGATCAATAGGCTTACCGGTTCGCGGATCGATAATGTGCGACAACCGCTTACCAGCGTCTTCGTAGTAATTACGGTAGTCGCCAGAAGTCGCCACTGCGTGGTCACCCAGCGCTATGATTTTTTCGATATCACCCTGACCGTTAGGCTTCTCAATCGCGATTCTCCAAGGCGTATCGTCGGGCTTAATCCCTTGAGTCCTGACTTCTCCACCAATTTCTACCAAAAAGCTTGTTGCACCGTGTTTACGCAGTAACTCTGCAACTTTATCAACCCCAAAACCCTTTGCTATTGAAGACAGGTCAAGATACAAATCGTTGGACTGCTTTATCAGTCGCAACCCTTCTACCTGAACGTTATGGATGCCTGAGCGTTGTTTGACTAAAGCAATTTCATCATCGGTAGGAATGATGGTTGGACGCTTATCAGGCCCAAAGCCCCATAGGTTAATCAAAGGGCCTATGCTGATATCCAAAGCACCATCGGTAGCCTCGTACAAACGCAGCCCTTCGTTAAGCACGGTCACCAAATCCTTAGACACTTTAAGGCTGCCAATCGGCATTTGATTAAAACGCGATATTTCACTCTTAGGCCGATAGGTCGACATCTGGTTATTCACCGCTTCCAATTCGATATCGATTTGGTTTTGCAGCAATAAAGATTCTGGCAATTGGCCGTTGTCCACCACTTTAATGTGGTAAGTGGTGCCCATTGTACTGCCCGAAAGCGACAGTATTGGGTCAGGCTTTGCACAGCCTGTTAATATAAAGGCTAACCCTAAAAGGGTTAGCCAATGCTTGGTACTACTATACAAATGGATTGCTCCAAGTATTCGTTGAACCTTTATGGCTAACCGCCAAAGTCATCCAACATGATGTTTTCGTCTTCGACACCGAGATCCTTCAACATGCCAATTACCGCAGCATTCATCATCGGTGGACCACACATATAGAACTCACAATCTTCTGGAGCATCATGATCCTTTAGGTAGTTCTCATACAATACGTTATGAATGAAGCCAGTCATACCGGTCCAGTTGTCCTCTGGTTGCGGGTCAGACAAAGCCACATGCCATGTAAAGTTCTCGTTCTCAGCAGCCAGTTTGTCGAAATCTTCTTTATAGAACATTTCGCGCTCTGAACGAGCACCATACCAGAAGGTAATCTTGCGTTTAGAGGCCAAACGACGCAATTGGTCAAAGATATGAGAACGCATAGGAGCCATACCGGCACCACCACCAATGAACACCATTTCAGCATCGGTTTCTTTTGCGAAGAACTCACCAAATGGCCCAGAAATGGTTACCTTATCGCCTTCTTTAAGGCTCCAAATGTAAGAGGACATTTTACCCGCTGGAAGAGACAAATTGCGCGGCGGCGG
Source organism: Paraferrimonas haliotis (assembly GCF_002282895.1). Taxonomy (GTDB): domain Bacteria; phylum Pseudomonadota; class Gammaproteobacteria; order Enterobacterales; family Shewanellaceae; genus Paraferrimonas; species Paraferrimonas haliotis. The sequence continues at coordinate 41,278 of NZ_NRRB01000005.1, read as the reverse complement.
CGTTGCAATTCGAACGTTCAGCATAATAATGCCTTCTTCTTCCGGATAGTTTGCCATTGAGTAAGCGCGAATGGTTTCTTCGTCTACCTTTGACTCCACATCAAAGAAGCCGAAGTGTTCCCAATCACCACGATACTCTTCTGGGATATCGAAATCTTTATATTTAACGTGGTGAGCAGGTGCTTCAATTTGAATATAACCACCGGCTCTAAACGGCACAGATTCGCCGTCTGGAATGCGCAACTTAAGCTCTTTAATAAAGGTGGCTTTGTTGTCGTTCGAAATAACTTCGCATTCCCACTTCTTAATACCAAAGATCTCTTCATCCAGCTCAATGTCCATATCTTGCTTAACATTAACCTGACACGACAAACGACAGCCTTCGCGAGCTTCCCGTTTGGTGATGTGATCCAATTCGGTTGGGAGAATATCACCACCACCGGATTTTACTTTGACACGACATTGACCGCATGAGCCACCGCCACCACAGGCGGATGATACAAATATGCCGTTATCGGCCAGTGCACCCAGTAACTTGTTACCAGCGGCACTGTTAATCGCTTTATCCGGATCATCGTTAATGGCAATAGTTACATCGCCTGACGGTACTAACCGACTCTTAGCGAATAAGATGATCAAAACCAATACGGTCACAATGGCGGTAAACATACCTACGCCGAGAATAATTTCCATCGACTCTTCCTTTGTACTTCTGTACAGCTTTTGGCTGGGCTTTCACCCAGCGCTGTTATTATAACGACACGCCCGAGAACGACATGAAACCCAAAGCCATAAGGCCAACCGAAATAAAGGTAATACCTAGGCCACGCAGTCCATCTGGAACATCCGCGTATTTTAGCTTCTCTCGGATACCCGCCAGCAAGGTAATGGCAATCGCCCACCCCAAGCCAGAACCAAAGCCAAACACGATGCTTTCGGTTAAGTTATATCCGCGTTGTTCCATGAAAGACACACCACCAAAAATGGCGCAGTTCACGGTAATCAACGGCAAGAAAATACCCAATGCGTTGTACAAAGGTGGGAAATACTTATCTAAAGTCATTTCCAAAATTTGCACCAATGCCGCAATCACGCCGATAAAGGTAATAAACTTCAAAAAGCTTAAATCAGCGTCCGGTAGTCCTGCCCAAGCCAACGCGCCTGGCGCTAGAATGTTGGTAAAGATAAGTTGGTTAACCGGTGTTGCAATGGTCAGCACCACAATTACCGCGACACCCAAACCTGAAGCCGTTGCTACTTTTTTAGAGACCGCTAAGAAAGTACACATCCCCAAGAAGAAGGCCAATGCCATGTTCTCGATGAAGATGGAACGAATTAAAATGCTAATGTAATGTTCCATGCGCGCTTACTCCTTAGGCTCAACTTGTTCTGGTTTCCAGACGCGAACCGCCCAAATCATGAAACCAATAATAAAGAAGGAGCTTGGTGGTAGTAACAACAGGCCATTCGCTTGATACCAATCACTGGCTAAGATTTCCACGCCAAACAAAGTACCTGAACCGAACAGCTCACGGATAAAGCCAACCGTCATTAGTACTGCTGCGTATCCGAAACCGTTACCGATGCCGTCTAGGAAGCTTTCCATTGGCGGGCTCTTCATAGCAAAGGCCTCGGCTCTACCCATAACGATACAGTTGGTAATGATTAAGCCGACAAATACCGTTAATTGCTTTGAAATATCATAAGCGTAAGCTTGCAGAATCAAGTCAACCAATATCACCAGTGATGCAATGATGGTCATTTGCACAATGATTCGCACACTGCTCGGAATGTGATGGCGAATAATGGAAATGAACAGATTGGAAAATGCCGTTACTGCGGTTAATGCAATGGACATCACCAAGGCTACTTCCATTTTACTGGTAACCGCTAGCGCCGAACAAACACCAAGTACCTGTAAGGTAATCGGGTTATTAGAAAATACTGGGCTAAACAGCGCCTCTTTTAGGGATCTTGCTTCAGCCATTATCCTAATCCTCCTTGGCGAACTTTAGCGAGATAAGGACCGAATCCTTCTTCACCAAGCCAGAAATGCAAACTGTACTCAACACCGTTTGACGTTAAGGTTGCACCTGACAGAGCATCAACACCGTAGTCGCTGCTGGTGATTGCAGGTACTTTGCTCACTTGAATGGCAATGTCGCCATTGTCGTCAAATAGCTTTTTACCTTGCCACAACGCTTGCCAGTCGGGATTTTGAACTTCAGAGCCTAGCCCTGCGGTTTCTTTTTGCTCGTAGTAAACAAGGTTTTTAACCGTATTCAAATCCGACTCAAGTGCCACAAACGCGTACATGGTAGACCACAATCCTGCGCCATGAATGGGCAAAATAACGTTGCTAACCTGACCTTGGCCATCTTTTACCAAGTAAACTAAGGCGTCATTAGCATAACGTTTGACGTTAGCAATGTCGTTTTTAGGCTTAGTCGAGGTGGCGCTTTCACGAGCGGCTTTACGTTGATCGTAGTTGTCACCGTCAATGTCCGTGTATTCACCGCTGGCCAAGTTCACAACACGCGCTTCAATAAAGCGATTATACAACTGGGTTATCTCCGCTTTATCAGTTACCTGATAACCGGCAGCCGCCAGAATGTATTTTTGTTTATCCAGTTTCGCATTCGCGACCTGCAGTGGTTTAAGGGCGATGGCTGCGCTCGATACGATAACCGAGCAAATCAGACACAGACCAATTACCACAAACAGCGTTTTTCCAAAGGAATCGTTGCTTTTAGCCATGTCGAGCAAGCCTCCGTTTAATATTCGCTTGAACTACCACGTGGTCAAACAGTGGTGCAAATAGGTTGGCAAACAAGATGGCCAGCATCATGCCTTCTGGGAAGGCTGGGTTGAGCACCCGGATGAACACCGCCATAGCACCAATCAAAATACCGTATGCCCATTTTGCTTTGTTGGTAAAGCTTGCCGACACTGGGTCGGTGGCCATGAACATCATGCCGAACGCAAACCCACCGGTGACTAGATGCCAATACCAAGGCATCGAGAACATTGGGTTGCTATCACTGCCCAAGGCATTAAGTAGGGTTGATACAGCAATCATGCCCACCATAACACCGCCCACAATTCGCCAAGATGCAATGCGGGTATAGATAATGATTAAGCCACCTAATAAAATCGCTGCAGTGGACGTCTCACCAACAGAGCCTGGAATCAATCCCCAGAAACTTGCCCACCAGTCTTGCGTAAGCCCATACTCTAAGGTTCCAGCCGCCGCTTGCGATAACGCCGTGGCGCCAGAGAAGCCATCAGCGGCATTGGCGGCAATCCAGGTTGTATCGCCAGACATATTGAGCGGATAAGAGAAGAACAAAAACGCTCGGCCAGCAAGGGCTGGATTTAGGAAGTTACGCCCGGTTCCACCAAAAATTTCTTTAGCGACAACCACACCGAAGGTAATACCCAATGCGACCATCCACAGTGGAATGGTGGCTGGAAGCGTTAACGCAAACAGCACTGAAGTTACGAAAAAGCCTTCGTTAACTTCGTGACCGCGCACGCTGGCAAACAATACTTCCCAAAAGCCACCCACGGCAAAGGTTACCGCATAGATGGGAATAAAGAAGCAGGCCCCGTACCACATGAGTGCTGGTATACCGGAATTAGCGGTAAGTTCGGTGCCGAAGAGCCCAAATAAGCTCACTTGCCAAACGTCTGGTAGCGTTCCACCGGCCGCTAGTACGTCTTGAGCTTGCAAGCCCACGTTATACATACCAACAAACATGGCTGGAAACGTACAAGCCCAAACGGTAATCATCATCCGTTTAAGGTCTAGGTTATCACGAACGTGGGTCTTGCCTTTGTTCGTTTTACCTGGGGTGTAAAAGATGGTTGCAGCCGCTTCGTATAAGGCGTAGAACTTTTCGTACTTACCGCCTTTTTCGAAATCGGGCTCAATCTTCTCTAGAAAGTCTTTTAAACTCATTAGCCTTCCCTCTCGATGATTTCTAAGCACTCGCGCAGGTGGGCGCCGTAATCATACTTTCCAGGACATACGAAGGTACACAATGCCAAATCTTCTTCGTCCAACTCCAAACAACCTAACAACTGTGCATTGTCGGTATCTTTAGCAATGAGATCACGCAGTAGCATGGTTGGTAGAATATCCAAAGGCATTACTCGCTCATAGTTGCCAATGGGCACCATGGCGCGGTCAGAGCCACCGGTAGAGGTGGTCATGTCAAACATCTTGTTGGATAGGTGTCCTAAGAATGCACGTGTAATTGAGTACTTGTTAGTGCCTGGCGCTAACCATCCGAATAGTTCTTTTTCTGTTCCCTCATGCAACAGGCTCACCTGCTGATGATAGCGCCCCAAAAAGGCGTGCGGGCCGGATGCATTGGTTCCGTTAAGAACCGAGCCAGAGATGATGCGGTCTGTGCTGCCATCACCTTTGCTTTCACCAGAAGCCAATTGGGTTAAATCGGCACCTAAAGGACAGCGCACTAAACGCGGGTTACTCGCTTGAGGGCCTGCAAGTGCAATTACGCGCTGGTTATTAAGCTTACCGCTAACAAACAGTTTGCCGATAGCAATAACGTCTTGGTAATTAAGGCTCCAAACGCTGCGACTTGATGACGCCGGCATTAGGTGATGAATATGAGTACCCACCAAACCACTTGGGTGCGGTCCGGTGAATTCTTGCTTATCGATACCGTCGCTTGCCAACACCTCTGAGCCACCTTTAACGCAAAGGAAGATGGGTTGATTGGTCAATTGACGCAATACCGTTTGTCCTTGCTTAAATGCGTCACTGTCTGCGGCAATTACCACGTCTGGGTCAGCTGCTAACGGTTGAGAATCTATGGCGGTAATGAAAATCGCGGCAGGATCCGCGTCAATAGCTGGTACTTTAGAATAAGGACGCGTGCGAAACGCGGTCCATAACCCTGAGGCTATCAAGTTGCTGCGAACTTGGGCCGTGGTCAGTTGCGACAATTGTTCAACTGAGTAGCTATCGAATTCAAGCCCGTCTTCTTGACTGACTTCAATCACAACCGATTGCAAAACGCGTTTTGCTCCGCGATTGATTTCTACTACTTCACCACTGGCTAAAGCCGTGTGTTTTACTCCTGGGTTCTTTTTGTCTTCAAACAGAACCTGTCCTTGCTGCACCACGTCGCCAACTTTGACTTTCATGGTGGGCCGCATGCCTACATACTCTTCGCCTAATGTTGCGACTCGAGTAATAGCTGGGCCTTCATGGATTACTTGTTGCGGGCCGCCACTAATGGGCAAATCCAAGCCTTTCTTTATTGTAATCATATTAATAGCACTACGTTTAAATGAAGGTGTTACGCCGCTTATTATTTTGGTGAGCCAGTTATAAATATCCCCACAAAGTGAGAGCGAAATCACACTGACTCGCGCGCATTCTAACGTAATTAATTAACCTTCGCCATGAAAATCACAACACTTTAGTCATACCTTGTCAGCAATGTCGCCTCAAACCGTTGAATTTATATACGAAACGAAGAAATATCAGACAAATCAACTCCACTATTAAGAAAAAACCGCATTAAATATCTGCTAAAATTCAATAAGTTATCTTCAGCAGATACCATAAAAATAAAAAAGGCAGCCAAAGCTGCCTTTTTTAATCAAACTTAAGTTTAGTTAGAACTGGTAACGATATCCGAGCATGGCCGTGCGTGGCTTACCTGGTTGAATAGAACCATGGACTCGGGTAGCGGCATAGGTTTTGTCCAACACGTTATCGACATTTAGGTAGACTTTTTGGTGCTTATCGAACTCATAATAGGCGCCCAAATCCATCACCCAGTGACTCGCAATTAGCTCATCGGCAGCAATGGTGCCTTGACCGGCTCGAGTACGCATGTCACTGATGTAACGACCATTAACGTTAAAGGCCCAGTTGTCCCCTGCCACACCCGCTTTCAAATAGAACTGGTGTTCAGCCAAATACGGCATAGCATCACCTTTTTTAACGCTACCCCAAGTATCCAAATCCGACTCAAAGTCGTTTTGGAACTCACTGTTGGTGTAGGTGTAGGCAACACGCATTGGCAAGGTTAACTCACCAACAGCGGGCTCGTAGCTACCGCTCAGCTCAAGGCCATTAATCTTAACTTCACCGGCGTTGTATTGATTGTCGATTTTATCTTCATCACAACCTTGAGCGGCGGTACAGTTACCGTGCATGTTCGAGTAGTCAGACAAAAATGCGATGGCTTCCATACCGACGTCATTGCGGGAATAACGAACCCCAGCTTCGTAGTTGTAGCTCTCTTCCGCTTCAGCAGAGTCATTACCGGGTGCCGGTGGCGCAAAGCCTTTTTGAACGCCAGCCAACACCACCCAATTTTCGGTAAGGTTATAAGTCGCACCTAATGCCGGTAGCACGGCAGACACTGTGTTGCTTACGTTTTTATCAGGTTCGTTTTCGCGGCCTGGATCCGTCTTACCCCAATCTTTACGACGTACTTCTACCCACTGATAGCGCGCGCCGGTGTTTACGTGCAAGCTACCCCAATTCAGTTCAACTAAAGCATAACCGGCGGCACTGGTACCACTGTCAATGCGGTTAGAGTCAGTACCAGGAATGCCTGCGTTGGTTAGTGTCATGGAAAGATCTTGATTGAGCTGGTAGGTATCTACCCATTGGAAGCGATCCATTTCATCTTCGTGATAGCGACCACCCACAATCAAGGTGTGCTCACCGAGCATCATCGAGCCTTCCGTTTGAATGCCATAGGATTGGTAATCACGGTTATTGGCTTTAACCCCCACTTCCAATCCTGCAGCGGTCGGGTTCTTATCAAACGCCGACGCCTTATCGATACCGCCGGAGCCTAAGCTATCACCACCCACTCGGTAGGCTTTATACCAGTTACGGTGAAACTTATTGAAATACACCTGTGACGACAAATCAAAGCCATTCTTAAAGTCGATATAATGGTTGATCTGAGCGTTGTGATGGTCCGTCTTCATTTCGTCTTCTTGCGACGCTGAATAACGATAGAACGGGTTATTAGCAAAGTCGTCATCGGTAAGACCCATGTAGGTTTCGTCAGACACTTCATCGCTGTATTTGTACTTAAATTCCGCCTCCTGGTAAAAAGATGCGCTATCTTGACTCATGGCTTTAAGCTTGAGCATGACGTCGTTTTTAACAAAGCCAGTATCTTGGTTTACTGGCAGCTCTTTAAAGCCATCAGCTTGATAGCGATACACTTCTAACAAACCACCAAACTGCTCGCCACTGGTGCCTGCCGCCGCGTGCAATTTTCCGTAGCCGTCTTCGCCTAATGCTAAATCGGCAAAGCCTTCTGTACCATTAGTTGGTACTTGGCGTGAAATCATGTTTATAACGCCACCGGTTGTGCGTGGGCCGTGTCGAACCGCCGAGCTGCCTTTTAATACCTCAAGCCCAGTCATGCGTCCCATCGTTGGGAAATAGTAGGCCGCTGGTGCCGCTAATGGCGCTGGCGCTACCAACACGCCATCTTCTAAAACAGTAATTTTTTCAGAGCGGCTAGAGCCAGTGCCGCGCATACCTATGTTAGGGCGCAAACCGTAGCCGTCTTCTTCCATAACGTATACGCCAGGTACTTGTTGCAATACGCGCATCACATCGCTGTAATCGAACGCTTCTAAATCTTGCTGAGTGATGACATTGACCGACCCAGGAATTTCATTAACCGGAGTTTTAGAGCCGACAATGGAAATGGTTTCCATGACGCTTTTCTGATCATCGGCTAGCGCCGTCATTGATAAAGCGCCGCTTACCGCAAGCGTACAAAGTGCTAATGGGAATTGACGTGATTTCATTACTATCCTTAATAACGGTTATTATTCTGAATATGATTTTACGAATGAGAATAGTTTGCATTAACGTTAACAAATAAACAACATTAACTTAGAAAAATAATGATACCTAGATCACACTTTGTAACCCCGGCTTTACAGTTAGCCGAAAATCGGCCACAAAAAAAGCGGCAAATTTGCCGCTTTTTTTATGCTAGAAGACTTGGCTTTATAGCTTATTAAGGATCTCGTCTGACAAGGCGAGATCGCTGTTGCGGTTTACCTCGATGCCCGCTGCAAGAATATCTGAGGCAATGCCTTTGGCTTCTTCAAGCGAGTGCATTTCATAAGTGCCACATTGATATTCGTTGAGTTCAGGAATGTCATTTTGACTGGCTACATTAAGCACGTCTTGCATCGATGCACGCCATGCGTCGGCCACTTCTTGCTCCGCTGGTGTGCCAATTAAACTCATGTAAAAACCGGTGCGACAGCCCATTGGCGACAAATCAATAATCTCTTGCTCACCTTGATTTAAATGATCTCGCATAAAGCCTGCAAACAAATGTTCTAAGGTATGTATGCCCTTCTCAGAAAGTATGTCCTTATTAGGCACGCAAAATCTCAAGTCAAATACGGTAATGGTATCCCCGCTTGGGGTTTTCATGGTTTTAGCGACTCGTACGGCCGGGGCGTCCATTCGAGTATGGTCAACAGTAAAGCTGTCTAGTAAAGGCATGTAAGCACCTCAAATCGTGGTCTATTTATGGCGCCTACCTTACCGCTTAGACGCCATAGGTCAAGGACTAATTCAGTTTCGAGCGTCGGAATACGCATCTTCAGCAATGGCGTGATACTGATTCACCGCGTCATTGAACGACTGGTACGATTGATAAACGGCTTTCATTTGTTCATCTTGAGCCACTTGTTCTTCAATTAATGCAGCGGTTTCTTTTTTTAATGCCGCCACTACGTCGTCTGGAAACTGTCGAATTTGCACGCCATGTTCCTCAACCAAGGTGGTTAAAGCGCCGGCGTTTCTGGCGGTGTATTCGTCAAGCATATCCTGGTTAACCGCACGTGCGGCGGCCTTAACAATCGCTTGTAAGTCGGTCGGCAGTTGCGCTAACGCCTGCTGGTTGACTAAAAACTCTAGTGTTGTACCGGGCTCATGCCAACCGGGGTAGTAGTAATAGTTTGCCGCTTTGTACAGACCAAAGGCTAAGTCATTATAAGGTCCAACCCATTCGGTAGCATCGATAGCGCCGGTTTCAAGTGCCGTAAACAACTCGCCACCCGGCAAAGTAACCGCCACACCACCAAGCCGGGTCAGCACTTCACCACCCAAGCCTGGCAAGCGCATTTTAAGACCTTTTAAATCGTCAACCGACTTAATTTCCTTGTTAAACCAGCCACCCATTTGGGTTCCGGTATTGCCACCGGCCATAGGCACTACCCCATAATCGGCGTACAACTGCTGCCAAAGCTCAAGACCGCCGCCATAGTGCAGCCAACCATTCATCTGCTGCGCATTCATGCCAAATGGAACCGCTGCAAAAAACTGCGCTGCTGGCATCTTGCCTTTCCAATAGTAAGCCGCACCATGACCCATTTGTGCGGTGCCTTGACTGACCGTATCAAACACTTCGAACGCCGGTACCAGCTCACCAGCGCCATAGACTTTCACGGTTAAACGTCCACCGGACATTTCCGTTACCATGTTGGCAAAGTTTTCCGGTGCTGTGCCCAGTCCAGGGAAGTTTTTGGGCCAGGTAGTAACCAGCTTCCATTGGTAGCTTTGCTGGGCTTGTGCTGACGCAGTGGTTTGCTGTTGTGCAGGTTTCGAACAACCCACTATCCCCAATACAACCCATAAGCCGATAGCGATAAGTCGCTTCATAGTGAACTCCGTTTTGTCTATCCGTAAATAAGTTTAGGAAGCCAGGTTGCTATGCTTGGCCAAATGGCCATGAGTACAATAAGCAACAATTGAATTCCAATAAACGGCATTACCCCCCAGTACAAACTTGAGCTGGTTAGTTGCGCTGGTGCAACGCCGCGCAAATAGAACAAGGCAAAACCAAAAGGTGGGGTTAAAAACGAAGTTTGAAGATTCACGGCAATCATAATCCCAAGCCAAACCGGATCCAGCCCCATCATTAACAGTACCGGTGCAACAATGGGCACCACTACAAACGTGATTTCAATAAAATCTAAAATAAACCCTAGTAGAAAAATGACCAACATGACCACCAGCGTCGCCCCAAACACACCGCCGGGCAGCTCTGTTAAAACGCCATGGATCAGCTCTTCACCACCCAGACCACGAAACACCAAGGAAAATAGCGACGCCCCAATTAAAATCAAAAACACCATGGCATTAACTTTCACAGTACTGAGCAACACTGCTCGCATAGTGCTCACACTTAAACTGCGACGCAGTAATGCCAATACGATGGCGCCACAAGCGCCTACTGCAGACGCTTCGGTAGGGGTTGCAAGACCCAATAAAATGGAGCCCAGCACCAACAAAATTAAAATAATTGGCGGCAACAATGAACGCATCAACAGGCTGAAAACCGGGTCATCGGCACGCTCATTTTCCTCCGCAGGAAACCATTGTGGCTTTGCCTTTAGCACAATTAAGGCATAGCCGATGTACATAGACACTAACAACAATCCGGGAATGAGTGCGCCCGCAAACAAGTCCCCAACCGATACCGTTTTAGGGGAAAACGATCCCATTTGAATTTGAGCTTGCTGGTAGGCTGAAGATAGCACGTCTCCTAATAACACTAAGGTTATAGAGGGCGGTATTATTTGCCCCAAGGTTCCAGTGGCACATATTGCACCGGCTGCAAAACCTGGATGGTAGCCTCGCTTCATCATAGCCGGCAGTGACATCAACCCCATAGTCACCACCGTTGCCCCAACGATGCCGGTGCTTGCTGCTAACAACATGCCCACCACAATAACCGACACAACCAAACCACCGCGAAAACGGCCAAACAGTTTGGCCATACTGTCTAGTAAATCTTCAGCAATTCGAGACTTTTCTAACACCACCCCCATCAAAACAAACAAGGGTACAGCGAGTAAGGTTTGATTATTAATGATGCCAAACAAACGACTGGGCATCGCTTGTAAAAAGCTCCAATCGAACAAGCCAAATAACGAAGCGCCAGCGGCAAACATCAAGGCGGTTCCGGCTAATGTCAGTGCCACCGGATAGCCAAACATCAACAGCACGCACACGGCAATAAAGAGAGCGATGGCCATTAATCATCTCCCTTGATTGCGCCAATGCTGATCATAAGCTGAGCGATGGCTTGCAAAGTAAAGGTGACGACAAAGGCTAAAATAAGTGATTTTTGAATGAATACTAAAGGTAAACCACCGGCTTCAGCGGATCCTTCAAGTCGTTGCCAAGAAACCCAGACATATTCCCAACTGACAGCACCAATAAATACAGTAACCGGCAGTAAAAATAACAAGTTGCCCAATAGGTTAACCCAAGCTTGCTGGTGTTTCGAAAACCCTCGATAAAAGACATCGACGCGCACATGAGCGTCGTGTTTAAGGGTAAAGCCTGCCCCAAGCAATAATATGGCGCCGTGCAGATAAAGTACGCTCTCTTGCAAGGCGATAGAGCCTATCTCAAACACATAACGCAATGCCACGACCGTTAATAACAGCAGTGCCATGACCAAGGTAAGCCACGCCAGCAAGTGACCTAACAACTCAGAAAAGCGATTAATGCGTTGAATAATAAAGTGCAAAACGAAATCTTAATAAATGCATTTAACACTTTGATAACAGAAAAATCAGGTAAAAAGCCAGCCTTTTCTAATGAACCTAATCATTTATCAGAAAAGCTGGCTTGAGTCTTGATGGGTTAATTAAACATCATAGGTGGTGGAAGCCGTGTCACCACCGCGACCGGTCCAATTGGTATGAAAGAACTCACCTCGAGGTCTGTCCAGTCGCTCGTAGGTGTGAGCGCCGAAAAAGTCCCGTTGTGCTTGTAACAGGTTAGCGGGCAATCGCGCCGTTCTAAAACCATCGAAGTAAGTGAGTGCTGAGCTGAGGCATGGAATGGCAATACCATTAGCTACCGCGACCGCAACCACGTTACGCCAGCCTTGTTGAGCACTGGATACCGTATCCTTGAAGTAAGGCGCGAACAATAAATTATCTAAATCCGGTTGACGCACGTAAGCTTCGTTAATTTTTCCTAAGAATCCTGAACGAATGATGCAGCCTCCACGCCACATGAGAGCGATGGCTCCGTAGTTGAGATCCCAGCCATATTCTTTAGCTGCCTCTCGCATCAGCATATAGCCTTGAGCATAAGAGACAATTTTGGCGGCCAACACCGCTTGACGAAGATCTTCAATAAAGGCTTGTTTGTCGCCCGTAAAGTTAATTTCTGGGCCGCTGATAAGTTTAGATGCTTGTACGCGTTGGTCTTTTTTAGCCGAAATGCAACGGGCGAATACGGAGTCGGCAATCAAAGTAAGTGGAACACCAAGATCCAAAGCGGTAACGCCCGTCCACTTACCGGTGCCCTTTTGCCCGGCAGTGTCTAAAATCTTCTCTACCAGCACCTCGCCATCTTCATCCTTGTAGGCAAAAATGTCTTTGGTAATATCGATAAGGTAACTATCTAATTCCGTGGTGTTCCAATGAGCAAACACTTTTTGAATGTCGTCAGAGGAAAGACCTAACACCACTTTCATTAGCTGATAAGCCTCGCAAATCAACTGCATATCGCCGTATTCAATGCCGTTGTGGACCATTTTAACGAAATGACCGGCACCGGCATCCCCTACCCAATCGCAACAGGGAACCACCATCTCACCCTGTTCATTAGCGACTTTCGCTGAAATGGATTGAAAGATGTCTTTAACAAAAGGCCACGCTGCCTTAGCACCCCCCGGCATAATTGAAGGGCCTGTTAACGCCCCTTCCTCACCACCTGACACACCGCTGCCAATGAAGTGAATGCCTTTACTGGCTAGGTATTCAGTACGACGATTAGAATCTGGAAAATGGCTGTTACCACCGTCGATGATGATGTCCCCTTTATCGAGCAGGGGTAATAATTTTTCGATAAAGTCGTCCACCGCTTGGCCGGCTTTCACCATCAGCATCACCTTTCTTGGTGTCGCAAGCGACTCAACAAACGCTTCGATGGTCGCAGCACCTCGGATATTTTTCCCTTGAGCTCGGCCATTAATAAATTTTTCGACCTTTGCGTAACTGCGATTAAACGCAGTAACGGTGAAGCCTTTAGACTCCATATTGAGAATGAGGTTTTCCCCCATTACCGCCAGGCCTACTAAACCAATATCTGACTTATCTTTCATTTCATATCCTTAAGTACTGAAACTATCCCGGCTCAGCTGAGCAGCCATGCCAGTGACCAATTGTTAACAATCTGCATTTAATGATAGCTAACATACGTTATTTTTAACATTTAACAAAACGAAGCTTGCTCATCATTACTGCAACCCAGCCTGGGTTCAAAATGGCGTTATTAGCCGGTGCACGAAGGCGAACGCGGTGCCTGTTGTGCAAGCTTAAGCCATTCTTCACTGGTATAAGTGTGTAACGCAAGCGCGTGCAAGCTCGTAGCCAACTCATCAGCCAAAACCGCGTTAACTTCTCGATGTCTTGCTAACAGTCGCTTACCTTCGAAATGGTCGCTGACGATAATGGCTTTAAAATGACTGTGACCATCGGCAGAGCTGCGATGCATATGACTTTCATTGATCACTTGTAAGTGACTTGGGGAGAATGCCTGGTTAAGTTTATTTTCAATAGTTTGCTGCATTAGCAACGACTCCAAACAAATTAGATTTCTAGTCAGCGATGAAAGCTATCATTTATCGCTCTGAAGGTGAAGTTTAGTCGAGCATCAGACACCTTACTTCGTTTGGGCACGGCATGCTGCCAATGCGCTTGCATCGGTGGCCACATAATAACCAAGTCGCCACTTTGAAGCTCAAACTTTACTGTCTCTCGAGTGTGTTTATTGCGCAGGCAAAAGTCACGGCTAGCACCAATGGTCAATGACCCGATTGGATGGCTAGCAATCAGTTCTGGCTCATCATCACTGTGCCATCCCATACTGTCCATACCGGTTCGATAATGATTGGCTAAGACTGAATTAAACTTCAACTTAAATACTCTATTGAGTCTCGATTGAACGTCTAGCAAGCACTCTGGGTAATCTTCCCCATAGAAAATTTTGCCGGAATATCGGTAGCCGGCATTGTTGTGGGCAAACCAAACCTGCTGTCGAGGAATTCTATGAGATTTGCCGAAGAGTTGAATGCTAGGCTGCTGCCATGGGTAATCAACGGCTTCTGCTTGTAACCTCTGCAGAGTCTCTAAAGATAGCCAGTTGCGGACGATAGAGACAGCGCCATCGGCAAAAATAAAATGCTGTTGTTTTGTCAATCCCTTTCTTCCTCCGCGCAAATGCTGTCATAATACCGACAATTATCATTAATAACCGACCAACGAAATGCCTTTAGAAACCGAATTGGCTGGCCAACAACTGACGTTAAAACGCTATCCAGTGACCAACAACAATTTACAAGCGTGGGATGCCGCTGATCACCACTTGCTTAAGGTTGTTAATGAGGCACATCTAAATACTCAACACTGTTTGTTAATTAATGATAGCTTCGGCGCACTCGCTTGTGGGCTCAATGCCACCAGAGTGTTGGCCCATACCGATTCCAAAGTGGCTCAATTGGGCTGCCAAAAAAACATAGCCCTCAATGGCATCGACACCTCGATTACTTGGATCCATTTACAACAAGAATGGCCAAAAGACATCGACTTAGTATTAATGAAACTGCCAAGAAACCTCAATCAATTAGATAGCCAATTGATAAAGCTAAGCCAAACATTAACTAAAGGTACTCGCATACTTATTGCAGGCAAGGCCAAAAACATTAATCGCAATATCGTTGAGCGCTGTGCCAAACATATTGGTCAAGCAACACCCAGTCTTGCATGGAAAAATACCCGAGTGATTGACTGTATATTCGATGGAAAAGTGCGCCCAACGACCCCACTTCGCAGTTGGCCAATACCAGAATATAACCTGAACATTGATAATTTACCCAATGTATTTGCGGGCAACAGTTTAGACATTGGTGCCCGGCTTATGCTTCAACACATACCCAATAACATCAGTGGCGACATCGTTGATCTAGGCTGCGGCAATGGGGTTCTTGGGTTGCGTGCTGCACAACTGAACAGCAAGGCCCAAATCCATTTTGTCGACGAATCAAAAGCCGCCGTAGACAGTGCGTTTCGCAATTGGCAAAACAACTTTTCTGGGCAAGACAACCGTGCCAGCTTCCATTGGAATGACTGTTTAAGTGGCCTTACTCAACTGGGTGCCGAGTTAGTATTATGCAACCCACCGTTTCATCAAGGCGACGCTCTAACGGATCACATTGCTTGGCAAATGTTAAATGATGCTAAGCGTGTTCTAAAGCCGGGCGGAATATTATTACTTGTTGGCAATAGACACTTAGGCTATCACATTAAAATGCAAAGGGTTTTTGGTGAAGTTTCAACCATCGCATCGGACCCCAAATTCGTAATCTTACAAAGTAAAAAATAACTAAATTTGTAAAGGAAAAAATAGATGAAGAAACTGCTTATACCGGTTTTCGTATTGGCAACCCTAGGTTTAAGTGGTTGTACAACCACCTATCCACAAGTCGCGCTCGATCCGTCAGCGCCACAAATTAACCAACGCCACACCGGTCAACTGAGCTTTTCTAGCCAAGATCTTCGCAGCGCTAACTACATAGCCAAGATAAAAAAATCCGACGATGCGGCTCAATTGATTGCGCCCACTCAGCCACCTCGCCTGCAAATTCAACAATTGCTCAGTGACGCCTTTGCCAAACAAGGCTATCGAATTCAAGCGCAGGCACCGGTTAACGTACAACTCAATTTAGTTGACCTTAAATCGGTGGTGGAGCAGAAGTTTTACAAATACCAAGCGAATACCAATATTGAACTGACTTTAGTTGCCGACAATGGCAATCAAACGCTCACTAAAACCTATCGTGGTAATGCCCAGCGCAGTGCGCCCTTGTCAGCGGATCCCGCCACATTAGAGTTGGAAATAAACCAACTGATTACCAAGGTATTGCAAGAGATTGTCGACGACCCTGAACTGCACAGCTTCATTGCCAATTAAGGATTTGATTATGTGGAAAGTATTGTTGGCCGGATTACTGTTGATAACCAGCAACTCGTTATCGGCACAGCCTGTTTCAATCGAACAATTGCAACCGGACAACCCGTTTCCCGAAGTTCGCCTAGAGACCAGCATGGGTACAATCGTGATAGAAATGGATCGCAATCGCAGTCCAATCACGGTGAATAACTTTCTGAGCTACGTCGTTAAAGGCCACTACGACAACACCATTTTCCATCGCATTATTCCGGGGTTTGTGGTTCAAGGCGGTGGCTATGGAGTCGACTTGAACGAAAAGCCCTTAGATCCAGCCATTGTCAATGAAAGCGGTAACGGTTTGAGTAATGAGATCATGACCGTCGCCATGGCCCGAATGGATGATCCGCACTCGGCCAACAGCCAGTTCTTTTTCAATTTGGCGGACAATTACAAGCTTGACCCCAAAGCCTCTCGCTGGGGCTACACGGTATTTGGCGAAGTCACCGAAGGCCAAGAAGTTATTGAAGCCATGGCCAAGGTCCCTACCGGGCACAATGGCCAGGTCGGTTGGGATAATTTCCCGCTAACCACCATCATGCTTAATAAAGCCGTATTAGTGGAATATTAAATGGAGAGATCAAGTACTTAACCAACCATTCTACTAAAGTATTACTTTTCGGGTATAGCCAATCACAATGGGCTGCTATAGAGTAGCTATTCCGATTGGCTCAACGGTCTTTTGCCAACAGCCATCTATACAAAAAAAACGATAGAATAATAAGGGCACGGACGATGATGAATCCCGAGGATTTCATTCAAGCCAAAGCCCCGCAACTTGCATTTTATGGTCAAGCGGCTTTAGAAAAGCTGTTACCAGAATCTGAACTGCAGCAGTATTTGTGGGACACTCTCAGTGAGTGGGCACAGCATCAATATACAGGTCAAACCAATTCTCAGTTTGAACGGGTGTTTTGGCACCTATTATTCGAATTGCATCAATTGGAACATGAGTTGGAACACCTTTGCCAAGACACTAAACATCATCTGCTGGATTGTTGCAGCTACCTCTGCGGTGCTCAACAATTACCCAGTGGTTGCATTGGCGTGCGGCCAGAGGTTGTTAATTGCTAAAGAAGCGGTTAGTTTGTTGGGACTGATGCCCAAAGCTTAGGTCCCAATGCAAAACTGGCTCGTTAACACCTTCCCCAGCCTGTCCGTTTATGGACATAAACGCGTATTCATTCTGCTGTTGCTCGGCTTTTCCGCCGGCTTACCCTTAGTGCTGGTGTTTGGCACCTTGTCGTTTTGGCTTCGTGAAGCCGGCGTTGATAGAACCACCATTGGATACTTCAGTTGGATAGCCATCATTTATGCCTTTAAATGGGTGTGGTCTCCGATAGTGGATAGGTTATCGATTCCGCTGTTGAGTCGATTACTGGGACGGCGACGCAGCTGGATGCTGCTTGCGCAGCTGTCGCTCATTGCTGGGCTTGTTGGTATGGCTAACTCCGATCCGCAAAACAACTTAGTCCAGCTGGCTTGGTTCACCTTAGCGGTTGCCTTTGCCTCTGCCACTCAAGACATTGTTATAGACGCTTTTCGTATAGAATCGGCACCGGAGAAAATGCAAGGTGCGCTGGCGGCGGCCTACCAAGCCGGTTATCGCAGCGCCATGATTGTCGCAGGCGCCGGCGCCCTAACCTTTGCCGCCATGCTTTCACCAAGCGACGACAGCTACCTGCTATCCGCCTGGCAAGCGGCGTATTATCTGATGGCGCTGCTGGTTGGCGTGGGTGTCATCACCACCTTGTTAGCTAAAGAGCCGCAAACCGCCGCGGTTGATATCGATAGCGCTCAACGGGCCACCGAGCTCACACTGCAACAAAAGCTGCCGGCCAAGCTGGCGCGATTAACTGCTTGGCTGTATCACTCAGTGGTTATGCCCTTTAAAGATTTCTTTAGCCGCTTTGGTAAACCAGCGCTGTTAGTACTGTTGCTGATTTCCTGCTATCGCATTTCCGATATTGTGATGGGCATAATGGCCAATGTTTTCTACGTCGATATGGGCTTTGCCAAACAAGAAATCGCCGCTATCTCAAAAGTGTATGGACTTATTATGACCTTACTTGGCGGGGTTGCGGGCGGTGCGCTGCTAATGCGATACGGCACCATTAAGATCCTTTACTTAGGGGCACTGTTAGTAGCCTTAACCAACCTGCTGTTTGCCGTACAAGCCCAAGTGGGATACAACGTACCTTTACTGACGTTTTGTATCTCAGTGGATAACTTCAGCGCCGGCATCGCCACCGCCGCCTTTATTGCTTACCTGTCGTCGTTAACCAGCGCTGGCTATACCGCAACTCAGTATGCGCTGTTGTCGTCAATCATGCTGTTATTCCCTAAGTTTATCGCCGGTTTTTCTGGGATGTTTGTGGATGCCTTTGGCTATACTTGGTTCTTCTTAGGGGCGGGTTTAATAGGCCTTCCGGTGCTGACTTTGGTGACCTTAGTCGACAAGTACGCCAATCACACCAAAGAGCATTAAAAAAGCCAAAGCATAAGCTTTGGCTTTTGTGCTAGAGCGTCATCACGGCATTAGTCGCGGAAGTTATTGAATTGAAACGGCTGGTTAAACTCACCGTCTTTTACCAGCGCCATGGCCGCTTGCAAGTCATCACGCTTTTTACCGGTTACGCGCACAGAGTCGCCTTGAATGGAAGCTTGCACCTTTAATTTGGCTTCTTTTAACAGCTTAACGATTTTCTTAGCAGTGGGTTGGTCAATACCTTGCTTAAAGCTGGCGGTGATGGTCGCCGTTTTGCCCGATAACACCGCAGTGCCGGTTTCCATAGAGCGAGGATCCACTTTACGCTTAGTCATTTGATTGCGCAGCATATCGATCATTTGTCGACATTGAAAATCCTCGTTGGCTTTCATCGCTACTTGCTCTTTATTGAGGGTAAAACTGGCGTCAACCCCTCTGAAATCAAAACGCGTATCCAATTCTCGATTGGCGTTATCAACCGCGTTCTTAAGCTCTACTAGGTCGAGCTCTGAAACTATGTCAAACGATGGCATAGAGGTTCCTTATTAATGGATTTCAAATTACTACTTGGCAAGACTAGCGCTAGATGAATTTGATGTCCAGATTAACCCGCCAGACCGTGACAAGGCTCAGTCCCGTGGTTATGATAGTGGGCAGTCGTTATCTAGGAAGCGTTTTCATTGATTTATCATCCTCGTGTCTATCAAACTGCATTGGTATTGGCGTTTTTATCCATCTCTTTTTTGGTGTTTTCCAAGCCTAACTATCCAGAGCTCGATATAAATCACTTTGATAAATATGGCCACATTGGTGCATTTTGGCTATTGAGCTGGTTAACCTATGCCAGCTTTCATTGGCGCTGGCCAGCGTTAGTGGGTGCCATGGCCAGTTACGCCGTGTTTATCGAAGTCATTCAATCTAAGCTGCCCTATCGCAGCGCTGAAGTGGCCGACTTTATTGCCGACATGTTTGGGGTGGTATTATTTTATGCCTCGCTGTGGCTTTATCGCCGTGTAAGGCAGGCCTAGCTCCATGCAATTCGCGATTCTAGGTTTTGGCGCCATTGGAAAGCTGCTTCATTGGCAGTTTCAACGAGCTAAGCTTAATGTGAGCGTCATTGCCAAAGCGCAACAAGCGCTACCTAACACCTATGAGCTGATCGATACCAACGGTGTCCACCACAGCGCTCATGTGAAACCGGCCCATATCCCGTCCATCGATTGTCTTATCGTCTGCACGAAGGCCTATCAAGTCGTTGATGCGCTAAAACCTTTGATAGAGCAACTACCCTCATCCTCAAGCATTGTGCTGTGTCACAACGGTTTAGGCCCTCATATCGAGGTCTGTGAGTTATTGGGTGCCGAACAGAGTTTATTGCTTGCCACCACAACTCATGGCGCGCTGACAAAAAGCTCAACTCAGGTTATTCATAGCGGCCTTGGCACCACCAAGCTCGGTCAGATAAGTGGGTCACCGCTTGCCCCCTTACTTGAACGCCAGCTCTTAGCAGGATTTGGCGCCGAGCGCTTAACCGACGACGTGTTATCCGCGGTTTGGCAAAAGCTGGTGATCAATTGCGCCATCAACCCGTTAACCGCGATTCATCGAGTGGCTAATGGTGAGCTACTTGATAAGCGCTTTAACGCTGACATAGCCGCCATTGTTGCCGAGGTTTGCCAAGTTGCCCGGGCCGATGGTATTACGCTCGACCCGCAAGCCTCACTTGAAAAGGTGTACCAAGTCATCACAGCTACGGCGTCCAACACCAGTTCAATGGCGCAGGACGTAATCGCAGGTCGACCGACTGAAATTAGCGCGATAAACGGTTATGTTTGTCAAAGAGGGACATTATTAGGGGTAACTACCCCTAATAATGACAAAATGGTGCAATGGGTCGTCAACGCGACTCGTTAAGGTCGATACACTTTTACGTTATCAAAGCCTTGCTCTGTTAGGTATAGAGCTTGCAGCTTGCTCATAACGCCGCGATCGCAATACAACAAATAGCTTTTGCTTTGATCCAAGCTTTCAAATTGACTGCCAAGCTTATAAAACGGCAGCACTTTCACCGCCACCCCATCGAGCTGCAATGGCGCTTCTTCTTGCTCTTCTGGCGCGCGAATGTCCAGTACCACGCTATTGTCATCCACCTGCGTGATGGTTTCAGCGTCTAATACTTTAGCTTGAGTTTCAGCCGCCTTGCCTATTTCTCTAATATCCATGACTTTTGCCTGCTCTAAGACTCGTTCGATTAGGTCGTCAGAAAATTTTTGCTCTTCCGCTTCTATTTTAGACAATACCGCCTTAACCGTTGGCTTTTTAGAAATAACACCACAGTATTCTGGCATCACCTTGGCAAACTGCTCTGTGCCAATTTGCTTAGCAATATCGATAATATCTTGCTTATCCATCGCCGCTAACGGGCGTAAGATTAAGGTATCGGTAGAGCGATCAATCACGTTCAGGTTGGTCAGCGTTTGACTCGACACCTGCCCTAAGCTTTCGCCGGTGACTAGAGATTGAATGCCAAATCGTTCGGCAACTTTCGCCGCTGTGCGCATCATCATCCGCTTGAGCACAACCCCCATTTGTCCAGAATCGATTCGCTCTAAAATCTCCTCAACAACCGGTTCGAACGGAATGCTGATAAAGCGAACTTTATGGGACTCACCGTATTTTTGCCAAAGGTAATATGAAACCTCCTGTACCCCGACTTCATGGGCGGCACCGCCTAAATTAAAGAAGCAGTAATGGGTGCGACAGCCCTTTTTAATCATCTGATAACTTGAAACGCCGGAATCAAAGCCACCGGACATCAGTGACAGCACGTCTTCTTGGGTTGCAATTGGAAAACCGCCAAGCCCAGGGTGCTGAGCTTTGACCAAGTAGACTTTATCCCGATCAATCTCAATTTTTACTTCAATGTCAGGATTCTTAAGACGCACGCCTAAGGCGTCAGAATGTTGATTAAGGCCACCGCCGACGTAACGCTCAACTTCGATGGAGGTAAAATCGTGCTTACCTTTACGTTTTACCCTGACGCAAAAGGTTTTGCCCGCCAGCGAGTCTGCAAATTGCTTTTGCGCAACCTGATAAATATCATCAACGCTTTCAAAGGGGTATTCCCCTACCTCGATAAAGCTTTGAATGCCCGGAATACACCCCAAGCGGTCGATGATCTTGGTTCTCACCTCAGCATCATCGTTGCGTAAATTCACTATGATAGAGTCCCACTGCTTCAACACGCGCACATCGTCGTCGACTTTTTTCAAGACGTTGCGAATGTTGGTTTCCAGCAACTTAATAAAGCGCAACCGAACCGACTTACTCTTAATGGTTATCTCTGGGTAAAGCTTAATAATGAATTTCACGGGGTTAACTCTTTCAAAAATAACGACACCCGGACATAGGGGTCAAAGTGGGCGGATTATATCAAAAGCCTTTAAAATGAGTATAGTTATGTGTCGCGTGAGTGCAAAAAGGCCCAGATTAACTCACGTTAGTCTGGGCCAAATATCACATTAACGGCTTAAAACGTGCTTTTTTAGAGCCGCCGCTTAACCTTTAAAGTAGTTATGAATTCGCTGTTCAATGCCCGCTTCATCAATTTGCAACTCAGCCTGTACCAAGTTAGTAGCACCGTGCTTGATGAACTCATCAGGCAATCCAATGGTGAGCACTGGTAAGTTGATTCCAAGCTGTTGCAAGGCTTCTAACACCGCCGAGCCTGCACCGCCAGCAATGGCATTTTCTTCAATGGTTATTAGACCTTTGTGTGAGCGCGCTAATGACTCGATTAATTCCAAATCCAACGGCTTAACAAAGCGCATGTCCGCCAAGCTTAAATCCAGTTTATCGGCAACCGTCTGCGCTTTACTCAACAGGTGACCGAAGTTCAAAATCGCGTAGTCATTGCCTTCTCGAAGTAAGCGACCTTTACCTACGGTTAATTCTTCCATGTCGTCGCTATGAGAGGCTCCGGTGCCGCTGCCTCGGGGATAACGCACCGCCGCTGGCTTACCTAACTTATAGCCCGTGTAAAGCATGTTGCGGCATTCTTTTTCATCACTTGGGGTCATGATGGTCATGTTCGGTATACAGCGCAAATAGCTGATATCAAACGCCCCTTGGTGAGTCGGGCCGTCTTCCCCTACAATGCCGGCGCGATCAATGGCAAACAGCACAGGTAGTTCCTGCAACGCAACATCGTGAATCAGCTGATCATAGCCACGCTGTAAGAAGGTCGAGTAAATAGCCACCACTGTTGGGTAACCGCAACTGGCCATCCCCGCCCCCAATGCAACCGCATGCTGCTCGGCAATGGCAGCGTCGAAGTATTGGGTTGGAAAACGACGAGAAAACTCAACCATGCCTGAGCCTTCACGCATGGCCGGAGTAATGGCCATCAGCTTAGGATCCTTTTCGGCCACATCGCATAACCACTGGCCAAACACTTGTGAATAGGTGGGTAACGACTTTGCCGCCGCCGGCTTTTTCATCTCCGACGGATTAAATTTAGGTACCGCATGCCAACCGATTGGATCCGCTTCTGCAGGGGCATAACCTTTACCTTTCTTGGTCATCACGTGCAGAATTTGAGGCCCCTTTAGTTGGCGCATGTTGCGCAGGGTATCCACTAAACCGTTAACGTCGTGACCGTCAATAGGGCCTATGTAATTAAAGCCAAGTTCCTCAAACAAGGTTCCTGGAACCACCATACCTTTCAGGTGTTCTTCGGTTCGACGGGCCATTTCTTTGATGGTGGGCAAGCCTTGCAGCACTTTTTTACCGCTCTCGCGAATGCTGGTGTACAGCTGCCCTGACATCAATCGAGCCATGTGGTTGTTTAACGCCCCCACGTTCTCGCTGATCGACATCTCGTTGTCGTTAATGATAACCAGCATGTCTTTGTGCAAATCGCCGGCGTGATTCAAGGCTTCAAATGCCATGCCGCCGGTCAATGCGCCATCACCGATGACGGCGACGGTTTTGCGCTCTTTGCCCTCTTTATCAGCGGCAATGGCCATCGCCAAAGCGGCGCTTATCGAGGTGCTGGAGTGGCCTACTGCAAAGGTGTCGTATTCACTTTCAGGAGGCCACGGAAACGGATGTAAACCATCCTTTTGGCGTATGGTAGTGATTTGCGCTCTGCGCTCGGTCAATATCTTGTGGGGGTACGCTTGATGGCCAACATCCCAAACGATTTTATCGAACGGCGTGTTATAGACGTAATGCAACGCAACAGTGAGTTCAACGGTGCCCAAGCCGGACGCAAAGTGCCCAGAGGACTGACTCACCGACGACAAAAGACAGGCTCGAAGCTCATCGGCTACTTGCGGAAGTTGCTCGCTCGATAGTTGGCGTAACTCTTGAGGAGAGTGGGCGCAATCGAGCAATGGAAAATCTGACTTTGTTTGGCTCATAAAATGGCTGCTTGTGTGCTATTGCTTTCGTTCGATGATGTACATAGCGAACGCTTCAAGAATGTCGCAATTGTACGGCAAATCTCGAACAGATGTTAGTGCTTGTT
Organism: Paraferrimonas haliotis; assembly: GCF_002282895.1. Taxonomy (GTDB): domain Bacteria; phylum Pseudomonadota; class Gammaproteobacteria; order Enterobacterales; family Shewanellaceae; genus Paraferrimonas; species Paraferrimonas haliotis. The sequence goes on along the minus strand of NZ_NRRB01000005.1, from coordinate 17,185 downwards.
CCACCAGCTTTTGGGCAGTTTGTTGCGCTTGATCAAGTCCTAGTAATTGAGGATACGTACTTTTGTCGGATTTTAGATCAGAACCTTGCGGTTTCCCCAATTGCTCGGTATCACCAATAATATCCAAAATATCGTCATGAACCTGAAACGCCAGACCAATATTGGCACTGTATTTCCTAAATTGCGCTTGCGTGTCTGCGTTTACGTTCGCCATGATAACCGCCATCTCAACCGCGCATTCAATCAACGCTCCGGTTTTGAGTTTGTGCAGGGTCATTAAGGTATCGAGATCGATGGCCTTTCCAGTCGCGGCTATGTCCATCGCTTGTCCGCCACACATGCCGCCATAGCCTGCGGCTTTTGCTAAACATTGCACCAACGCCAGTTGCTGCTGTGCTTGCATGTGTGGGTGGGGTTCGCTGATCAACTCAAACGCTAACGATTGCAGTGCATCGCCCGCTAAAATAGCCGTTGCTTCGTCATAGGCTATGTGTACAGTGGGTTGACCACGGCGTAGCTCATCGTCGTCCATCGCGGGTAAATCGTCATGAATGAGCGAATAAGCATGAATGCATTCAACGGCCATTGCCGCCTTATCTAAAGCGGATTTAGGCACATTCAGCGCCTCACCAACGGCATACACCAAAAACGGTCGAACACGCTTTCCACCCAGCAACACACCATGGCGCATCGCATCTCTTAAGGGCGTAGGCAACGCAACCAAATTATCGATGGTGTTGGCCAGTAGGGTATTAATGTGCTGCTGCGTCGAAGCTATTTGTTGCTTGAGCTCGCTGGCGCCGATAGTCACTAAAGCCCCTCTTTATCGAAATCGGTCAGTTGGGCATCATCACCCATCAATATTGATACTTTTTGTTGCGCTTGTTCGAGACGCATTTGCGAAGTTCTTAACAGCGCAATGCCTTGTTCAAATTGCTGCAGCGCTTCATCCAGCGGAATATTTCCTTGCTCGAGATTTTGCACTATGGTTTCTAATTCAGATAGCGCTTGTTCAAACTTTATTTCGTCTTTGCTTTCGGTCACACTCAACTCCTTTTAGGGATTGGCTCAAAAGGTATCCTAAGGTCGACTAGCGGTCAACCAAAGAACAAGCGATACAGCCAGCCACGATCCAAGTCTTTACGGCATCCTTGCAGCTGTTGTGCATACTGATTAGCACGACGGTCAACGCGCTTTGACACATTCACCAGCCATGCTTTGGAGTTATAGGTGCCGCGACGGTAGCCCCCCCAACCCTCATGGTAGTTAAGGTATTGGGCGTAAGCATCCCACTTAGAGACTTTATTAACGGCATTGGTTTTATAGATGTACCAACCCATAAAATCCATGGCATCAGAAAAGTTACTGCGGCTACTCCACGAATTACCGGTTTCTTTGACGTAATCGTCCCAAGTGATGGTTTTTGCCTGAGCATAACCGTAAGCGCTACTGGCTCGGCCGATTGGAATAAAGCCCAAAAAATACTGCATGGGTGGCGCAGCATTGTGTTTAAAGCTGCTCTCTTGATACATGATGGCCATGGTTATGTGCTCGGGAGCACCCCATTTCTCGCGGGTATTTTTAGCCGCTTTATACCAGCTGCGATTTTCTTTGAAAATGGCGCATACATTTTCAGGCTCTGCTGGCGGGGGAGTGGCGCACCCACCTAAACAAACGGTCACCAACATCGCGGCAACTAAAGATTTAACTTTCGACATAGGGATTTCGTATTATTATCGGAGTATTGGTGTTAGCTAAAGCATGCCTTGAAGGGTTCAAGCTGTAAAGCGTATGGACTCATCCGTGTGAGTTAAGCGGCGCTATTGCTTGAAGATATCAACACCTTGAAACGGAAATGAAAAAATTTTAACAGCCTTGTGGAACTTTCAATAATAACCTTAGTCTTAGTAAGTGAACCGAATTTTCGTTCATCATTATCCTCCCCTTGCGGAACATAAAAGCTCCGCGTTTAACCAGAATTATCGGTACCAAGGCGACTCAGTGAGTCGCCCTTTTTTTGCCAACTATCAGTCTTGCAAACGGTTAGGGAGTGGGCTGTTGCCGTACAAAGGGTTGCTCTTGTGAGCAATGAAAGACTTCTCTTTCAACCACGACCGGCTCCCAATAACTTTGAGCCGCTTCGGTCGGCGGGAATTGCGCCACTAGGTGATAACGAATATTGGCCTGAATATCCAATTCAAAATTGATGAACTGTCGATCTTTAGCTTGCAAGGTCAACGCATCACTATCAATCAACTCAACCAACTGCAACGATACCTTGCCCGGTGGTAGCTGATACATTGGCCGCGACATAACCGGTTTACCATTAATAGCGGTCACCAACACTCGATAGTGGTTGTTTGACATTTCTGGCGTTTGATAAGCCGCAATGATACCGCAATTATTATGCTCCGAGACGGCGCTACAACCACTAAGCATTGTCAACGCAATGCTAAGAAAAATGCCAAACCTCATCCTAGTATTAACCCAGTGCCTTTTTGAAATAGTCCTTTAAAAACTCATCAAAACTGCCGTGATCTTGCTGTTCTTTGAGCAACTGCTGTTCGATGGATTGTTTTGACGCTTCCGTAAATTCTTGCTCGGTATAGCGTCGGTAACGGTAGGCTTCAAAGCGTTGATTATACTGCTTAGAAAGCGCCATAGCCCAATGGCTTTGCGGTGCATCCGCTTGCTGCAACTGACTTAATAGTTGACCCGATAGTGTTTGAGCTGGGTCGCTAACACACGGACGCCAACGAGCTAAAGCATCTTGGTAGGGTTGACGGTCGTTGTGACTGTCCAACCATTCTCCCACCTCAGCGAATTTATCAAACAACTGGGCGAGATACTGTGATAAGCCAATGGCCTGACCGTCGCGAGCCAGCGTTAATTGCGGATCTCGTCCATGGCTAATGACCTTTTGCAAATTCGCCTGAATTTCCTGTTCTTCACTCGCATCAATCGCATCGGAAGGAGTTAACAAGGCGGTTAATAAAAACAAATCCAGTAACCGTACTTGCTCTTTAGAAATACCCAAAGGTGTAAATGGGTTAACGTCTAATGCTCTAACTTCTATGTATTCAACGCCAGCGCGCGCTAACGCTTGTGAAGGTGTTTCGCTGCCCTTCGCGACTCGTTTGGGTCGTACCGGTGCGTATAATTCGTTTTCAATTTGTAAGACATTGTCGTTAAGTTGACGGTACTCGCCATCAACCTTCACACCTATCTTGGCAAACTCTTTGGAAGGCTTTCGTATGGCACGAGAAACCGTCTCTAAATAATGTTCTAAGCTGTTGTAGCTAATACCTAATTCATATTGCTCTTTATTGGTATAGCCTAAGTCACTCATTCGCAAACTGGTGGCGTGGGGCAAATACAAGGTACCGGTGCCGATGCGACTAAACTCAATATCACTGCCTTTATCACCTAAAAAGCTGGCACAAAGCGCAGGAGACGCTCCAAATAAATAGGGTAACACCCACACCCAGCGGCGATAATTTCGGATCATGTCGAAATAACCTTTTGAGCGAAATTGCTCAAGGGTTAGATCGCTGCCTTGCATGTCATGAAGTGCTTGCCACAGATCATCGCTAATAGAGAAGTTAAAATGAACGCCTGAAATGACTTGCATTGGTGCGCCGTATCTATGGGTAAGCCCCTGTCGATACAAAGTTTTCATTTTACCGGCGTGACTTTCGCCATAGTAAGCCAATGGAATTTTATCCACGTCTTTTACTTGGCAAGGCATGCTCAGTGGCCACAAATACTGCTCATCAAGTTTTGACACGGTAAACTTGTGAATGTCCCCTAAACGTTCTATCAGTTCATTAACCGATTGGGTAACCGGAGTAATGAATTCTAAAAGGGCTTCGCTGTAATCTGTGGTTATCGAGCTATGAGTTAACGCAGAGCCGAGTGCTTTAGGGTGTTCATCCATTGCCAATAAGCCGTGTTTATCGACTCGTAAGGCTTCTCGCTCAATACCACGGCTCAATACAGTGAGGGACTTACCTGCAGGATGGCGGGTCAAGTGTGACAGTGTTTGTTGCAAGGAATTCAAATGGCTAAATCTCTTCTAAGTTAGGCTCGAGCTCACTTTATCAGTTTTCCATCAGTCTCCCAAGAAAAACCGAAACGTGATAATGAAACGGGTTCATTTGTCGCCAAATGAACCCGAATAACGGCTGTGCAAGTGAGCACTGGTTGGTTACAGCTGCATTTCCTTAATCGTGAAACCTAAGGGTTGCAGGCTTTCTTGAATCACCGATTTATCGCCCACCACAATAATGACCATGTCATCCACATTAAGCTGTTCTTTCGCCAATGCATCAATCTCTAATTTGGATATATTGGCAATAATGTTGGCTTGCTGATCAATATAATCTAACGGCAGTTGATACTTTTGAATTTGGCGGATAAAGCCGGCTTTTTGATAAGCGGTTTCATATCGTAAAGCCTGCCCTTGCGCTATGGATGAGCGCATAAAGGATAACTCATCCGGTTGAATGCCAGCATCATAAAATCCACGGATTTCATTGACAAACTCGGTGATAGACGCAGCAGTGGTCTCCGTTCTTACCGATGCGCCTGCAGAGAATTTGCCTACCTCTTGGTTACCTGCAAACCCAGAACGCGCGCCGTAGGTGTAGCCCTTATCCTCACGCAAGTTCATATTGATACGACTGTTAAAGGCGCCGCCTAATGGATAGTTCATTAAGCGCGCTTTAAAATACTCTCCGGTTGCATCAAAGGGCATGGCTCGTTTGAATAGGCTGACAACCGACTGAGTCGCACCCGGTTTATCGACTAAATAGAGGGTACCACCCGCCAGTTTAGGCAAGGTCATTGGGGTTAGTTGAACCGGCTCTCCGCCCTGCCAGTCATTTAAAAACTTAAGTTTCGGCGCAATAGCTGCTTGGGAAAGATCAGAAACAATCACCACTTTAGCTTTAGCCGCTTGATACTGTTCCGCATAAAACTGCTGCACCTGCTTAACCGTCATTTTGCTCACGGTGTCCATGGTGCCTGAGGACGGTATGCCCATGATGTTATTGTCACCATAGAAAATGCGCGCCTCGGCGGTTCTTGCCATCCAATTTGGATCGGTTTGATTGTGTTGCAACCCTTGCAGTGTTTGTTGCTGCAAGCGAGCAAAGTCGTCTTTCGCAAACCTAGGTTGGTACAAGCGCTCTTGCACAATGGCAAGGGTTGCATCGAGATTTTCAGTTAAACTGGATACCCGCAACGTGCTGTTAGTGGTTCCTGCAGAAAAACTTACAGACGAGCCAAGTTTCTCCAACGCTAAAGTAAGCTCTTCAGCTGTGCGCTGTTGCGAATCTTCGGATAGCATGGCCGCTGTTAAGCTAGCAACGCCAGCTTGTTCCAGGCTTTCAAGACGGTGCCCACCTTCAAAGTAAACCAAAATTTCAGTAGTCGGCGTCTCAGAAGATTGGGTACCCATAACGTCGATACCGTTATCGAGCTTGCTGCTCCACAGGCTTGGCACGGTTAACTGAGGGTTGTCGCCAGCCGGAGGCATAATCGAGCGGTCAAAGTTATCTTTGATATCGGCTTGAGCGACCGGTTTAGCATGGGCGCCAGTCGCTACTAACGGCTGTGGTATTTCGAAGTTATCCGCTTTGGCCACCAAACTGGTGGCTCCCTCGGGCACCACGCTCATCAGCACCATAGGCTTATCTTTGATGTATTTCTCGAATACACGCATCACGTCTTGTTTGGTAACGCTATCGTAGCGGTCTAGCTCAGTTTGAATGAGGTTGGGGTTATCAAAGAAGGTTTGGTTATAGGCAAGCTTAGACACTTTACCCGAAACACTTTGCAAACCAAAAATTGTACTGGAACGAAACTGCACTTTCGCTTTTAACAGGTCATCGTCGCTCACACCCCGTTGTTCAAACTCTTTGATGGAGTTTCTAATGGCCGTTTCCATGTCGGCGAGCTTGGGTGAAACTGCTGGATTCGCCAAGGCGTAAAAAGTAAAGGTACAGGCCAACTCTCGACACGGGTGATTCGCAGCCGCTTGCACCGCCGCACCCGACTTAACCAAGTTTTTATACAAGAGCGAGGTTTTACCGCCGCCTATAATGCCTGCTAATAAATCCAGCGCCGCCTCATCTTCATGCTGAGCGTACACGGTTGGCATATTGATCATTAATAACGGCAAGTGAACCTTGTCTTCCATTGAGATATAACGATCAGCATCCAGCGTTACCATGGTTTTGGGCTGGGCATTAACTTCTGGCCCTCTTGGAATTGAGCCAAAATACTTGCTGACCCAAGCCAGCGCTTGCGCGCGTTCAAAGTCGCCACCAATGGTTAACGTGGCGTTATTAGGACCATACCAACGGGCAAAAAACTGACGTACATCGTCAACTTGTGCGGCATCTAAATCCGCAGGCCAGCCAATGACGGGCCAGGAATAAGGGTGACCTTCTGGATACAATGCGGCCGCCGTGCGTTCTCCCATTCTTCCGTAAGGGCGATTATCAATGCGCTGGTCCCGCTCATTTTTGACCGTTTCTCGCTGAACCTCGAATTTTTCTGAAGTGATTGCCGGTAATAAGAATCCCATTCGATCCGATTCCAGCCACAGCATTTTTTCCAATTGGTTTTTGGGTACGGTTTCAAAGTAGTTGGTGCGATCGGAATTGGTGGTACCGTTCATGGTGCCACCCGCTTCTGTCACGATCTTAAAGTGCTGATCGTCACCCACATGCTTTGAGCCTTGAAACATCATGTGCTCAAATAAATGAGCAAAACCTGAGCGACCAGCTTGTTCACGAGCCGAGCCAACGTGGTAGGTAACATCTACATGCACCAAGGGGTCGGAATTGTCTGCTGCTAAAATAACAGTTAGGCCATTGTCTAACTGATACTTTTCATAAGGAATCACCAATCCACCTGGGTTACTGTTAACGCTTTCAATTAACGTTATACCCTCGGGCAAATTGCTTACATCAGCGTTCGCTGAATTGTTATTGCCTGAGCACCCGCTCACTGCTGCGCCTATAAAGGCGGCCGCTATCCATAGTTTCATAACAGGTCTAAACCTCTTTCAATCAACCAAACCAATGCAGCGTTAGCGCCACAATTATGCTGTAACGAATTGTTTTACCGATTAATATCATAATGGAGCTTAGTGCAACAGGCAGTTTTAGCCAACCCGCTAAAATGCACAGTACGTCACCAATAACAGGAGCCCATGACATTAACAACGCCCAGACACCATACTGTTGCAGCCAACGAACACCCCGTTGATATTTTGCTTGTTGTAATTGCTCCGGCGTTATTTTCATGCGCCCAAGTCGGCCCAATAAATAGCTGGTCATCGAGCCTAAAGTGTTACCAAGGCTGGCCACCAGCAACAGCAACAGCGCCATATCCGGCACTCGGCTCAATAAACCAATCAACACCGCTTCCGAACCACCCGGTAATATGGTCGCCGCCGTGAATGCCGCGCTGAACATTAACCATGCCTCAACGCTCATTAAGTCCCGTAACACTGCTAAAGAACCTCATCGAATAAAAGTTTCAATTGTAACCTCATGTTTCCTAATTAAGAGTTCATCGCAAACTGTAACAAATCAAAGCCTTTCTCCGCCTATTAACCGACACCTAACCACAATACAGCAATAGCTGTCAGGAAGATTAACATACTATTAATAGGTTCCATCAAAACGGTATATGTTATAAGGTTTTCAGATGGTTTCGGTTGAGATAGACGGATAAACTGGCTCGCCTTAACGGTATTCATATTGGTTCGATAATATAAAAAGATGACATTAATGTTTGAAAAGATTTGGAAGTTGCCATTTTGGCAAAAAGTATTGCTCGGTTTTGCCCTCGGTGTGAGCGCTGGCGTAATCTTTGGCGAGCAAGCAACCGCTCTGAAACCATTAGGTGATGGCTTTATCGCACTCATCAAAATGTTAGTAGCGCCTTTGGTGTTTTTTGCCATCGCAGTAAGCTTCACTAATTTGTCTAATGGCAGCGACATAAAACGCTTGGGGTTTAAAACCGTATTAATGTTTATGTTTACGGCAACCGTGGCGTCAGTCATTGGATTGAGCCTCGGCACTTGGCTTGATCTTGGCTCCACCATGCAATTAGAAGCCGCGCAAGTAAATGAGCGTATTATCCCCAGCTTCAGTCAAATCATTATCGATATGATTCCGGTTAATCCCATTGCCGCATTAGCTGAAGGCAAGGTACTCCAAATCATTGTGTTCGCTATTTTCGTGGGACTTTCAGTAAACGCCATTGGTGAAAAAGGCGAACCTATGAAGCGTTTCATTCAATCTGGCGCCGAAGTCATGTATCAAATCACTCGATACGTGTTAAAGCTTACCCCGATTGGCGTATTTGGTTTGATGGCCTGGGTTGTGGGTGCTTATGGCTTAGAAACACTGCTGCCGTTAGCGAAGTTCATTGGCGCCATTTATTTAGCCTGTCTCATTCACATTCTGTTTGTCTACGGCGGCTTGGTTAAATTCGTGGCAAAACTTAATCCGATTACGTTTTTCAAGAAAGCGTTTCCGGCTCAAATTGTGGCGTTTACGACGGCCTCAAGCTATGGCACCTTGCCAATGTCCAATAAGTGCGTAACCGAAGGCATGGGCGTATCTAAGCAATATTCAAGCTTCGTACTGCCGCTGGGCGCCACCATGAATATGGACGGTTGCGGAGGTATTTACCCTGCCATTGCCGCAATTTTTATCGCCCAGTTATATGGCATCGATTTAGCGTGGACAGAATATTTGCTTATTATGGTTACCGCCACGGTTGCCAGCATCGGCACTGCGGGCGTCCCTGGCTCAGCCATGGTAATGCTCACCGTTACCTTAAATGCAGTAGGACTGCCGTTAGAAGGCATCGCCTTTATTGCCGCCATCGATCGTATTATCGATATGATACGTACTGCCACTAACGTAACCGGTGACATGATGACCGCTGTGGTTGTAGGAAAATCCGAGGGATTGGTCGATGTTGATGTATTTAACGGCGACCTGCTCAACCAAGATGGACAGGGTGATATTAAGCAAACCCATTCACAACCGCAGGCATAATCGTTAAGCTAAAACAATGGTTGGAAAAGGCCCCAACGCAGGGGCCTTTTAAGTTTTTGAGGTGATACGTGTCGAGACTGTTTTTAATTCCGTTAGCCATTGCCCTACTTTGGACCTTGTATCTTTTGGCTAACGGTTGGAACTTAAAGCAAGGGTTAAAAGGGTACCGTTACATTGCCATTGCAACGGCCTTCTTTGTCGCTTTCTTTACCTTGCTGCTGTGGTTAACGAAGTAGCGTTTACCCAAGAACAGCAAGTAAGATCCCCGCTGCTACCGCAGAGCCTAACACACCAGCGACGTTGGGTCCCATTGCGTGCATCAACAAGAAATTCTGTGGATTGGCTTCCAGCCCAACTTTATTAACCACTCGCGCCGCCATGGGCACTGCCGACACCCCGGCTGCGCCTAATAAAGGATTAATTTTGCCGCCACTTAAGCGGCTCATTAACTTAGCCATCAATACCCCAGAGGCGGTACCAATGGCGAACGCAACCGCACCTAAACCTAAAATACCTAAGGTTTCGATGTTCAAAAACTTATCGGCAGACAGCTTAGAGCCTACCCCAAGCCCTAAAAAGATGGTAACGATATTAATCAGTTCGTTTTGAGCGGTTTGCGACAGGCGCTCCACCACACCAGATTCTCGCATTAGGTTACCCAAACAGAACATGCCAACCAATGGAGTTGCTGCTGGTAAAAACAAAATGGTGGCCAACAACACGGCTAACGGAAACAAGATCTTTTCAGTTTTCGAGACTTCTCGCAGTTGCTCCATTTTAATTTGGCGTTCTTTTTCATTGGTAAGCGCCTTCATAATTGGGGGTTGTATGATGGGCACCAACGCCATGTAGCTATATGCTGCAACCGCTATGGCCCCAAGTAAGTCAGGACTCAGCCGCGATGCCAAAAAGATGGCGGTTGGGCCGTCAGCACCGCCAATGATGGCAATGGCTGCAGCATCTTGCAGACTGAACTCGAAACCAGGAACCAAGTTCAAGCCAATGGCACCAAGCAAGGTCGCGAAGATACCAAATTGAGCCGCCGCTCCTAACAACAACATTCTTGGATTGGCAATGAGCGCACCAAAGTCGGTCATGGCACCAACACCCATAAATATCAGCAGCGGAAATACCCCAGTTTCAACCCCCACATGATAGATGTAATACAGCACGCCTCCGGGATCGGTAAAGCCGGCATTAGGTATATTGGCTAAAATCGCACCAAAGCCCATGGGCAACAGTAATAAGGGTTCAAAGCCTTTAACAATGGCTAAGAAAAGCAAACCACAGCCAATGGCTATCATGAAAATTTGCCCTAGCTCAAAATGCGCAATACCCGTTTCGGCCCAAAAAGCCGCTAATCCTTCCATGCCTGTCACCTATCCAATGTTTAACAGGGCATCGCCCACTTTAACCGCATCACCTTCTTTAGTGATGACTTGAGCCACCTCTCCAGAACGCTCAGCGCGAATCTCAGTCTCCATTTTCATGGCTTCCATAATGATGACCAAATCACCCTGCTCGACCTGTTGTCCAGCCTTAACCAACACCTTAAAAATGTTTCCTGCCAAAGGCGCGGCCATGGTGGTCGCATTTTGAGCAGCGGCCGGAGTCGCGGTTTGTGCAGGGGCGGTTGCTACAGGCGCATTCACAGTCGGTGCCACTATGGGTTGAATGTCCGCTAAGCTTCCCTCGGGTCCAACACTCACCGAATATGTTTGACCATTAACCACCACATCATAGGTTTCAGGGCCTTGTGTTGTGGCCGCTTGATTGACATTGGAAGCTGGTGTGCTGTTGACCGGAGCGGGCTCGAACGCCTCTGGATTATCGCGATTGGCTAAGAACTTTAACCCGATTTGTGGAAACAGTGCGTAGGTCAAAGTATCGTCTTCTGGATTATCCGATAGTCGTATGCCTTGAGCGCTTGCTTTTTCAGTGAGCTCGGCGGTTAACGATTCAAATTCCGGCGATAATCGGTCAGCAGGTCGATAGCTAATGGCTTGTTCACCTTTTAGAACTCGCTGTTGCAAAGCGGCATCTACCGGCGCTGGGGTAGCGCCATACTCACCTTTTAATACACCTTCCGTTTCTTTGGTGACCGACTTATAACGTTCACCCGTTAATACGTTTAACACCGCTTGAGTGCCCACAATCTGAGAAGTCGGTGTCACCAATGGGATATAGCCCAAATCCTTTCGCACACTGGGTATTTCAGCCAACACGGCGTCCAGTTTGTCGGCTGCCCCTTGCTCTCGCAGTTGATTTTCCATATTGGTGAGCATTCCACCGGGTACCTGAGCGGTTAATATTCGTGCGTCGATCCCCTTCAACCCACCTTCAAATTGGGCGTATTTTTGTCGAACTTTGCGAAAATAGGCGGCAATTTCTTCCAACAAGGCCATGTCGTAGCCAGTATCTCGCTCGGTACCTTCCACAATCGCGACCATGGTTTCAGTGGCGGAGTGACCATAGGTTTGACTCATTGAGCTGATGGCCCCGTCCAAGACATCGACACCCGCCTCAATCGCTTTTTGATAGGTAGGACCGCTTAAGCCTGTGGTAGCGTGGCAGTGCAGCGCCAAAGTTAATCCCGTTTGCGCTTTTAACTGGCTGATGAGTTCATACGCGTCAAACGGCTTTAATAGGCCTGCCATGTCTTTAATACAAATAGAGTCACAACCTAAGTCTTGCAAGCGCTTGCCCATGTCTAGCCAAGCGTCTAAATTGTGAACCGGTGATGTGGTGTAGGAAATGGTGCCTTGTGCATGACCACCAACCTCTTTAACCGCTGCAAGCGCCTGTTGCAGATTGCGAACGTCATTCATGGCATCAAAGACTCGAAATACCTCAACGCCATTGTCAAACGCTCGCTCGACAAATTTATGAACCAAGTCATCAGCATAGTGACGATAACCCAATAAATTCTGGCCTCTTAATAACATTTGTTGAGGCGTGTTAGGCATGGCTTTTTTCAGTTCACGAATGCGCTCCCAGGGATCTTCTCCTAAATAGCGAATACAGGCGTCAAACGTAGCGCCACCCCAGCTCTCAGCAGACCAAAATCCCACTTTATCGATGGTAGGTGCAATGGGTAACATGTCTTCGATTCGTAATCGAGTAGCGAGTAAAGACTGATGCGCGTCGCGCAAGGCCAGCTCAGTTAATGCTAATGGCTTATTCATTTACAACAACTCCATTGTTCTTGTTTTTCTTAAAAGCGATTGGGTTAAGTGCGATTTCGGTAATGCGCGATGGCAACAGTAATAGCCGCAACGGTATCAGCGCCAGGCTGTAATTCACGGTTTACGCATACTGATGATTCAATAGTGGGTTGTTTTTGCGGTGCAAACTTCCAAGCGATGACCGTTATCGTGCCAATTAATAGGCTTAGAAAGATGAACACTAGGCCCATTCCTAAAAGCATCAAGGATCCCGCTTGTGCTAATAGCTCTGAGATGTCATTCACAATAACTCCTTGTGGGGGCTTGTTAGTCGAGTTCTCGCCCAATTTTTAGCCAACAAGTTAACAAAGATGCAAACAAATGCCAAGAATTTGTCAATTGGTATTACCAATTTTAATGTTCGCCTCGTCTTCGTTGAAAAATTCAATGATTTCAAACAAAAGCCATTGGTGGTACTCACTTCCGGTTAGTTCGTTGGAATAAAACAAGTACAAAAGCTTGTTATCTGAGGGCATACCGGGGCTGAGGTTTATGGTTTTTATGCCATCCGGTAGTGTGCTCAAAGAAACGATGGGGAAAAAGCCATCGGACTGTCGCAATGCACTAAAGCAGGTCAACATACTGTCTGATTTAAGTAGCACTTGCGGTTCAAGCCCTTCACGAAGTATTAAATCTTCAGCCGTTTGAAAACTCGCGCGCCAATCTGGACTGCGCAATCCAATCAATGGATATTGAGCGATGTCCCTTAAGGTAACCTGCTCTTTCGCTAATAAAGGGTGGTTGTCTCTTACACAGATTAAATAAGGCTTTTCAGGCAATTGGTGCTGGCGCACGCTCTTAGATAGCATTAACGGCCCAAAGCCAATGGCCGCGTGTAACTCACCCGTCAGCAAAGCTTTTTCTGTCTGCCAACTCCAATCCATTAGCTCAAAACTGGCATTAGGTGCCTGCATCAATAAGCGGTTAAACAAGGGGGTACCCACGGCATGTGATAAGGCCGACGTAATTCCGATTTTAACTTCTGTGGTGAGGGTTCTGGGATCAAATCTATCGTGTTGATTAAACAAGCCATCGAGAACCAACTTAAGTTGCGGCAGCTGCTGTGATATTTCAAGGCAACGTTGGGTAGGGATCAGTCCATGACGTTGGCGAGTAAACAAGGGATCATCGAACGCATCCCGTAAACGCTTTAACGAATGACTGACTGCGGACTGACTGATATGCAGCAACTCCGCCGCAGCGCGAGTGTTCTTGGTTTCAATGAGCACTCTGAGTACTTTCAATAAATTGTAATCGAAATTTGGGTGGGCCATGAGTCGCTCATCTATTCAGTTAACTCATCATGATATTAATAAAATTAATTTCTAATATCTACTAACTTCATTTAACTAATATCAATAGCTGCCGTATTATCAGCGGCAACAAGTTACCTGTTGTAGGTAATTAAACCTTCACGTTTCGAAAGGACGGTATTAAGCATCATGAAAATTCATCCTTCGTCATTAGAGTTTGAACAATTACCTTCGGTGTATCCGCTATTGGATTCCGTCGGTTTTATGTGGTTCGTCATCCTAGTCACACTCGGCATCGTTATATGGTGCATTGCTAAGTTATGGCAGGTGCACAGTATTCCTAAGAAGCTGGCTAAAGAGCGCGGCATGAGCCAGGCAAGCTTAGTTTTTTGGCTCTGTATCATGGGGCTTTTTGTTAAACCCTTATGGATTATCGCGGTGCTCATCATAGTGACCGACTGGGACAAAATTCAACAATGGATTAAAGGAGCGCAAGCATGAAAGAGATAATGCTGCCCTATGTGCTTATTTGCTGGTTACTGTTTCGTTTTGGTGTGTTAGCCAAGACACCAAAAAACTATGTCACCACGGTGGGCATTGGGATATTTTTGGCGTATTCGTTATTTGCAGCGCATCGTCTGTATTCTCCGGTTGACCTCACCGGCTCGACCACGGTTAAAGCGCCCCATGCTGTGTTATCTCCGACCTTTGGTCAACACATCGACACCGTGTATGTTGATCATAACCAAGTCGTTAAGAAAGGAGATGTGCTTTATACCCTAAAAGACGACCAGGTGAGCGGTGCTATTGCTGAAATAAAAGCCGCTCAAAATGAAGTTCAAAAAAGCATAGAAGCCAAAAAGGTTGAAATTGCGCAAGCTAAGCGTGATTACAAACGCAACGCCAACTTAGATGATCACGTCAGCATCCAAGACCTCGAAGCCTCTCAAGACGACGTTGAGATCTTTAAAGCTGAGTTGGAAGTACTTAAAGCGAAATACGATGGTCTCTTGGCGAAAGAGCAAACTCAGCAATTCGAATTGGATAGATTAACCGTAACCGCGCCCTTCGACGGCATGGTAACCCATATCTATATAGCTGATGGTTCCAGAGTAGGCTCACTGCACCTTTGGAAAACCGACGCTAAGTTTGTTGAAGTGCGCATGCCCGATCAGGCATACCGCAATCTCAATAAAGGGCAATTTTCGGAATTCTATCTAGACGCGTATCCTGGTGAAGTGTTTAGAGCTCGTGTGCATTCTATTGTCGATGCCACCGGTGAGTCTCAAGGAAGCATAATCCCAACAGAGCAAGCGGTTTCGACTCACGTTCAGCGAGGTGCTCCAAGTTTAGGACGCACAGTTATCCTTGAACTGGACGAACAGACCATGGCCATGCTGCCAATCGGAGCAACCGGTTCCGCATGGATAAGCGCAGATAAACCATACAGCGCTTTGGGTTTTCTCGACATCATTGGTGCAGCAACGGTTCGACTGGCATCGGCTAAATCTTATCTCAACGCTCTGTAATCCATCAATACATTGGCGCTGCTTCAGCGCCAATCTTCCCCTCTTTGTCATTGCAGCGAAACTAACTTTTGATTAACATCATGGGTAAAACAGGCAGCAATAGAGATGCATTGAGGAATTATGCGCACTTGGTTTATATGGATAGTAATCAGCGCGATGATGGTAAGCGGTTGCAGCAGCACCTTATCCCCACAGGAGGCTAGCCAAGCTCGGCAAAATATCACAGCCGACGTAACCCAGCTCAAGCAATCCCTATCCCAACACGTTCCCGACATCCAACAGCAAACCGCTCAATCCTACGCTTATTTAGCGACCTTTATGTCACGCTTTAAAGCCCCAATCGTTGGCGCAGGAAAAGGCATAGGCGTTATCTATAATAATCAAACCCACACCACAACCTACGTAAACATTAACCGCTTTGATTTAGGCGCTGGGCTTGCTTATGGCCACTACCAAGCCTTGACATTGTTTGCTAACGAGCAGGAATTGCAGGAATTTCTTGACGGTGGCTATAAGGCAGGCTTTACCAACGAAACCCATGGCCTAGATAACGATGAAGTTGGCGAGGGCAGTTACCAGATTACCGGAGACTGGCCTTATAAAACCTATGTTTATCACGTTGATGACCAAGCGGTCGTTGGCACCTATCAATTTCGAACGTTATCGATAAATAAAGAATTAACACAAACCGCCGTCGGGGAAGCGAGGGTTGCCAATAAAGTCAACAAAGATAATGAGCGAGAAGCGCTGCAATGGCACCGAGCATTGCCATTTTTCGCCCAAGATGTTGTTGATAAGGGCTATGACCTGCCAAACCCTTATGGCGTTAGCTTGATCTATGCAGAGACCAAACAAACGATGACCATAACCGAGTTAGAAGCCGGCTTTAGTTTTTGGGACCGTGGGCGCATTCCAATGATGTTTGTTACCTTTGATAATAATTCGTCCCACTCGAGGTCACCGCAACTAAAAGTCGATGCCTGGCTATTTCCGTTCATGAATCTTTTTGCCAGCGTAGGTAAAGTATCAGGTACGGCTCACATTGAATTTGAGCTCGATGGTAATGACTTAATTGATCAAATTGGACTCGAGTGCAAACCCTTCCCACCACAACCGCTTTGCCAAAAACTTTACGATTTTTTGAAAGACGGATCGGTTCATGTACCACTTGACGTTGATCTTGATGGTTATAACTACACATTAGGTACCGTATTAGCCGCAGGTTGGAATGACTTCTTTATCGCCGTCCCAGTATCTTTCAGTTACATAGAAATGGACAAAGCTAATGCCCAAGAATTGGTCTTAAATGCGTCCGCTCGTATTGGCAAGCAATTTAGCTGGAGTCGCGGCCACAGCATCGATGGCTATATTGGCGCCAGCTACTTAGACAGCGACTTAACTTTAATCGGTAAACACTATTTACCCGTTGGTGAGCCTAACGAGTACATCGACTATAAAATACGACAAGAAAATATCGATAAGTGGATGATGCTAGTAGGGGCGAATTATAACTTCAACAAAGTGTGGTCGATATCCGCTGAAATCGGCTATAAGAGCAGTGATAAACAACAATTTATCTCGTCACTTAATTATCGATTTTAACTAAAGGGCTTTCCTGCCCTTTTGTCGACCCTCTTCTCGGGCTCTCATCCCATCACCGATACAAAAAAACCGCCCTAACGGACGGTTTATTTGTATGGCGGTGAAGGAGGGATGATTCAGCGACGTCCTGTCGCTGCCCCTGCGGGCGCCTGCGGCGATTCAAAAGGGCTTTCCTGCCCTTTTGTCGACCCTCTTCTCGGGCTCTCATCCCATCACCGATACAAAAAAACCGCCCTAACGGACGGTTTATTTGTATGGCGGTGAAGGAGGGATGATTCAGCGACGTCCTGTCGCTGCCCCTGCGGGCGCCTGCGGCGATTCAAAAGGGCTTTCCTGCCCTTTTGTCGACCCTCTTCTCGGGCTCTCATCCCATCACCGATACAAAAAAACCGCCCTAACGGACGGTTTATTTGTATGGCGGTGAAGGAGGGATTCGAACCCTCGATAGGGCTACAAACCCTATACTCCCTTAGCAGGGGAGCGCCTTCAGC
>NZ_NRRB01000004.1 GCF_002282895.1 Paraferrimonas haliotis | reverse complement strand
GGAAGGATTCGAACCTTCGAAGGCTGAGCCGTCAGATTTACAGTCTGATCCCTTTGGCCACTCGGGAACCCCTCCACGAGTGCGGTGCATAATATTCAATGTTGGCATGCATGTAAAGTGCTAGCGTTCAATCAATGCAATAAACTTGATTAACTGCCCAGATTTTCGTCAAGATGGGGGCTAAGTGAGCACTGTTAGTGTGTTCAACGCAGTTTGAGTGATGTGAGCGAAACCTATGTTGTTACTCCAGCTTTGCTTTATAATCTAGCCAATTCTGTTTCTACGATGGTGTTGTGTCATTAAGGCAAGGAAATTAATGTTCGATTTATCTTCTACACGGTTAAATAAATACATCAGTGAAAGCGGTGTCTGCTCTCGTCGAGATGCGGATCGTTACATTGAACAAGGCAATGTGTTTATTAACGGCAAACGGGCGCAAGTAGGGGATCAAGTATTTCCTGGCGACCTGGTTAAAGTAAACGGCCAAGCCATTGAACCGCGTGACGCTGACGATTTGGTGATCATCGCGTTAAACAAGCCGGTAGGTATTGTCAGCACCACTGAAGCAACAGAGCGCAATAACATTACCGACTTTGTCAATCACAGTGATCGAATTTTCCCCATAGGCCGGCTAGATAAAGACTCGCAAGGGTTGATCTTCCTTACCAACAACGGCGACTTAGTGAACAAAATTTTACGAGCCGGCAATAATCACGAGAAAGAATATCTGGTCACCGTCAATAAGCCTGTAACCGATGATTTTGTTAACGGCATGGCGGCCGGTGTCCCTATCCTTGGGCTAAAGACCAAACGCTGTAAGGTATCCAAAGCCTCTAATTTTGTTTTTAGAATCACCTTAGTACAGGGCTTAAACCGACAAATTCGGCGAATGGCTGAGCACTTTGGTTATGAGGTGACCAAATTAGAACGCACCCGGATTATGAATGTGAGTCTTAAAGGTTTACCGGTGGGCGAATGGCGCGATTTAACCGAGTCGGAACTAAAAAAATTGCTGAGCATGATCAAAGACTCATCCTCAGAAGCTAAGCCTAAAGCCAATCAGGCTAAGCCGAAACGCAAACCGTTAATCCCAGGCCCTATCGATAACACCCCCAAGGGACGTCGCTCTAAGTCGAATAAACCGGGCGCTGGTAAAAAGCACAAACCACCAACGTCAAAAGGCAAAGCGGGTGGGGGACGTAAACCAAAACGTTCCCGTTAGAATGTGTGAAGAATGGCAAGAGTATTGGTTCGATCACAGACTCTCGAACAATTATCAGTACTATATCGCTGTTTGTTGTGTGGCTAACACTAGCCGTTTTAATGGATTGGAGAATTCTTTTGAGTAATGATAACCCGTTAACCCAAGTAGCTGATTGCTGTGGAAACTTCGTTGAAATCGGTACCGTAATTAGCGAGACGGATACCGAAATGACCCTCAATTTTGGCGACATCAACGAGGCTTCTCTTGCTCAATTGGAGCTACAACGTCAAGCCATCGTTGCACGTTTTGATAATGCTCAAGTTAAGCAGGTTGAAGCGAATGGCCAATTACAGCTGCAGGTGATTTTTGAGGTGGCGGCCGAGAAATTAATTTATCAGATGTCATTGCGATAAATGGCTGAGCAGGTCAGCGACCGCAGCATTTTTTAAACTTCTTACCACTGTTACAAACGCAGCTGTCATTGCGACCCGGCGGTTGCGGGGTTCTTTGTTGACCACTGGTGTAATACCAAAGTCCTTCGTGACGTACGAAATCGGAACGTTCTCTTAAACCATCCAGCTTGTTTGATGGTTTATCTTTAAACCACGCACAAAACTCGACTTGTGCGTGGTTTGCATCGATTGAATTAGCTTGATAAATGGTTAAACCAAGCCAATGGGTATTGTCAAAAATGGTTTGCAACTCTTCTCGAGTAGGTACTTTGTCGGCTTTGTGGGTACTAATGATAAAGGCATCATTAGCAATACAGTAAGCACTATATCGAGCGCGCATTAATTGCTCTGCGGTTTCAGCCTGTTGATGTTGCTGATGGACGGGTTGGCAACAGTCAATGTAGCGCTTACCGGAACCACAATAACAATCAGTCACACTGGATTACTCCCAAGTAGAATTAATTTTTCCCGCTGGTGTCATTCCGTAATACAGTCCGGGTTGCGAAAGTGCATCCAAATAATGATTGGCGTCGGTATGGCTGGCGGAATCAAGGGCGACCATCCATTGTTTACCATTGCGCTCAAATTGCCATACAAACTTACCAGCGAAATGGGTTATGGGTTGCTCGGTATTTTTTGCCGGTCGAAATTCAACAATATAATAACCCACATCCGTCACTTGATTATTGCCTACTAAGCGCTTTACGACTCTAAAGTCGATATCAACGGTTGCGTTCTTTTTTTGAACCTTCTTAAAAAAGGTGTCGTAAGATTTCTTAATGGCTTGAGTACCGGTGATGATGGTGGCTTTGGAGCTGCCGGGTACGTATACCGCATCGGCTTCATATAAGCTTTCAACAAAACTGGCATCGAGTTGTTTAAAGCCATCGCGCATAATTTGATAGCGCTCGTTAATGTACTGTTGATCCTGGGCATTAAACTTATTGTCATTGATACTTGCCATGGTATCGGTGACGAAAAACAAGGCTAAACTGCAAAGGAGTAGTCGTTTCATATTTTTATTATCGTTAGAATAGCGAGTATTATGGACTATAAACCAGAGCCTTAAGGGCCGATAGCATTAGATCTTTACAATTTGTGTATGAAAGAGAATTTTTGCCGTGCAAACCGATGATTTAGATGCCTTTAAGGCAGAAATGGGTGACGTAAAACCCCTTAAATCTGACAATCGAATGGTCAGTCAGGTACAAACGGGTCCAACGGAAGCGCAATTAGCCAGACGCGCAGCCGCTGTGGCTCGCAATGAAGTGCACGCCTTGAGTGCCGAGCCGACTTTTATTACCCCAGTCGATCCGGACGATTATTTAGAATACAAGAAATCCGGGGTTCAGGACGGGGTTTTTAAGAACCTGCGTTTGGGTAAATACCAAGTGGAAACCCGTCTCGACCTGTTTGCTATGAGCCCAGAGAAAGGTCGCGATGCCTTAGTTACCTTTATCAAAGATTGCCAAACGCGCAACATGCGCTGTGTGCTTATCAACCATGGCGAAGGTTTGCGCTCCAAACCCTTCAAGGGACTAATGAAAAGTTTTGTCGCCCATTGGTTGGTGCAAATTGATGACGTGTTAGCGTTTCACAGTGCTCAACGTCATCATGGCGGCGTTGGCGCTGTGTACGTTATGTTGCGAAAAAGCGCTGAGAAAAAAGCGGAAACTCGCGAACAAAACCGTAAAGGCTAACAGGCAATCAAAAAGGCCACCGCGAGGGTGGCCTTTTATCTGAGCATCGACGACTTAAACGGTTTTGTTGAGTCTCGATTCAATCAGTACATCAATCACGCTTGGATCGGCTAGGGTGGTTGCATCGCCAAGGTTAGTGACTTCGTTAGCGGCAATCTTACGCAAGAATCGTCGCATAATTTTACCGCTTCGGGTTTTAGGCAAGCCGCTGGCCCATTGAATTAAGTCTGGGGTTGCTAGGGCGCCGATTTCTTTACGCACCCATTGACGCAACTCCTGACGCAACTCTTCGGTTTCTTCTAGGTCATGATTTAGGGTGACGTAGGCATAAATACCTTGGCCCTTGATGTCGTGAGGGTAACCCACTACGGCCGCTTCGGCGACGTCATGATGCGCCACTAAGGCACTTTCAATTTCAGCGGTTCCCAGACGGTGACCAGAAACGTTAATCACGTCATCGACACGACCGGTAATCCAGTAATAACCGTCTTCGTCTCGTTTCGCGCCATCCCCGGTAAAGTACATGCCTCTGAAGGTTTTAAAGTAGGTCAGTACGAACCGGTCATGGTCGTTGTAGACTGAGCGCATTTGCCCTGGCCATGAATCCAGTAGCACCAAATTGCCTTCACCTGGGCCTTCAATAAGGTTGCCAAGGTTGTCCACCAAGGCCGGCTGTACGCCAAAGAACGGACGAGTTGCAGAGCCGGGCTTAGCGTCCGTCGCACCCGGCAGCGGTGAAATCAAAATACCGCCGGTTTCCGTTTGCCACCAGGTATCGACAATCGGGCAGTTATCTTTACCAATAACGTCGTTATACCAGCGCCACGCTTCTGGGTTAATGGGCTCACCCACCGAGCCCATTATTCGTAATGAGCTGCCGTCAAAGTTGTCAAACTGCTCTTCACCTTCTGCCATTAGCGCGCGAATCAAGGTTGGGGCGGTATACAAAATATTAACTTTATGACGGTCCACCATTTCGCCTAAGCGAGCCGGAGTCGGATAATTAGGCACACCTTCGTGCATTAAAATGGTGGCGCCATTGGCAAGCGGCCCATAAACCATATAGGAATGACCGGTAATCCAGCCTACATCGGCGGTACACCAATAAATTTCACCGGGTTTGTAGTCGAACACGTATTCGTGGGTCATGGATGCATACACCATGTATCCGCCGGTGGTATGCAGCACGCCTTTGGGGTTACCGGTAGAGCCTGAGGTGTACAACAAAAACAGTGGATCTTCGGCGTTCATCTCTTCCGCAACACAGTATTCAGAGGATACCGCCATTAAGTCGTGCCACCATACGTCGGTACCGTCGTTCCAGTTGATGTCGCCACCGGTGCGATTTAGCACAATCACTTTTTCAATGGTGTTTACATCTGGGTTCTTAAGAGCTTCATCGATGTTGGCTTTCAATGGGATTTTACGACCGGCGCGAATGCCTTCATCGGCGGTCACGATTACTTTAGAGCGTCCATCAATGCAACGAGCTGCAATGGAGTCTGGCGAGAAACCGCCAAAGATTACCGAGTGAATTGCACCGATTCGAGCGCAGGCAAGCATAGCAACCGCAGCCTCCGGCACCATAGGCATGTAGATGGTGACAACGTCACCGCGGCGCACGCCTTGACTGCGCAGCGCATTGGCAAAGCGACACACATCCGAATGCAGTTCGGCATAACTGATTTTACGCTGCTCATTGGCGTCATCGCCTTCCCAAATGATGGCGGTTTGATCGCCTTTGCCTTGTAGGTGGCGGTCCAGACAATTTTGCGAGGCGTTTAAGGTGCCGTCATAAAACCACTTAATAAACAGGTTGGAGTCGTCAAAAGATACTTTGCGCACTTTGTTAAAGGGCTTGATCCAATCGATACGCTGGCCATGCTCGCGCCAAAAGCCTTCTGGGTTAACAATCGACTCTTGATACATTTTGCGATATTGCTCTTCATTCACTAGAGCGTTTTGCGCGATGCTCTCTGGCACCGGATATAGAGACGGCGTGGTCATGATAGGTTCCTTGCTACTTATTAGGATATGGTGAGTATCTTGTTTTTTAGGTGGATAACTCCATTAGACCATAGTCTAGTTCGCTTGCAACGCTAGAAAAAATAAGGATGTTAACCTTTGGTTTTAGTAGCCAAAGCAGCGTTTTTTTTGGTTCAATGGGGGCTACTTATGTATGAGTTCGCTCATTACGCAACTAATTGTTAGCAAAGGCCAATAATAATAATGAATCTATCGGTAGTGGCGGCGGGCATTGCACTGGTTTACGTTAGCGTGCTGTTCATTTTAGCCTGGGGTGCTGAACGGTATTTAAAAGGCGTTAGAAAGAAAACACGCTCTGCCA
The DNA here is from genome assembly GCF_002282895.1 of Paraferrimonas haliotis. GTDB lineage: Bacteria > Pseudomonadota > Gammaproteobacteria > Enterobacterales > Shewanellaceae > Paraferrimonas > Paraferrimonas haliotis. Next base: position 367,602 of record NZ_NRRB01000004.1, on the reverse strand, counting down.
TTTATGTGTTGTCGCTGGCGGTGTATTGTTCGTCTTGGAGTTTTCTTGGCACCGTAGGCTCAGCGGCTGACAACATGTGGTCGTTCGTTCCCATCTATTTAGGCCCGATTGTTATCTTCCTGCTAGCGTTTCCGATTTTACGCAAGATGGCGCAGGTTTCTAAGGCCCAAAACACCACATCAGTGGCGGACTTTATTGCCGCTCGCTACGGTAAGTCGCAAACCTTAGCGGCGGTCATTACCTTAATTGCATTGCTCGGCATCATGCCCTATATCGCTTTGCAAATTAAAGCCATGGTTTTTAGTTTTGGGTTATTTCAAACATCAGGTCAGACGTTTGAAGGAAACCGCTTAGCGTTTATCGTGAGCGTGATATTGGCCATTTTCGCCATTTTATTTGGTACTCGAAAACTCGACGCTACTGAGCACAATCCGGGTATGATATTGGCTATTGGCGTGGAGTCCATTGTTAAGTTGGTGGCTTTTGTCGCCGTGGGGCTGATCATTTGCTTTACGGTGTTTAGCGATGGCCAACAACTGATTGATGCCGCCCTTGCAGAGCCTCATTGGTCACAGATTCAATTGAACCGCTTTCTGCCAGAACTGCTCATGGCCAGTGCTGCCTTTTTATGCATGCCCCGAATGTTTCACGTAATGATGGTGGAATGCGAATCCGAGCAAGACATTCAACGGGCTCGTTGGCTATTTCCCTTATACCTAATCGTTTTTGCAGCTCTGATTGCGCCGTTAGCATTGGCGGGAAAACAAGTGTTTGGGGTGTCGGTTGATGCCGATACTTATGTGATTAATCTGCCGCTGCACTTTGGTTATGACTGGTTGGCGCTAATTGCATTGCTTGGTACTATTTCAGCGGCGACGGGTATGGTGATTGTGGCGGTGGTTACCATTAGCGTAATGGTGTCCAATGAATGGGTGCTGCCATTATTGCTGCGAAGCGGTTCGCTTAGAACACGCAATTACAATCAATTTGCGCAGCTTTTGTTGAACAGTCGTCGCATTGCAATCGCGGTGATCTTGTTAATGGGCTATGCCGCCTATATTAATTTGAACGACACCGGCTCCTTGGCGAAATTGGGAATGCTGTCGTTTGGTGCCTTTGCTCAGTTAGCACCGGCCTTAATTGGCGGTATGATTTGGAAGCAGGGCAACCATATTGGCGTGTTTTCAGGACTAATCGTCGGCTTTGGCCTGTGGCTCATGATTCTGCTGCAACCGCTGACTCAGCAGCCGTTAACCGCCGATTACGATTTGCCACTGCTGGCCCAAATAACACCGGACGTACGAGATGTGGTATTAGCCTTGTTTGCCAATATCGTTTGTTATGTGCTGGGCTCCATATGGTTTCGCTCCAGCGTGCTTGAGCGCATTCAAGCATCCAGTTTTGTTAACCCTGAGCGTTTTAACAAAAGCGCCCCTAGAAAAATCATTGTCAGCCAACAAGATTTGTTGATTTTAGCCAGTCGCTTTATTGGTGCAGAGCGAGCTTATCAGAAATTCGCCGACTTTGACGCAGACGCGGTAAGTAACGAAAATTGGAACAAATCCGCCAGTCCTGAGCTCATTAGCTACACTGAGCATTTGTTATCCGCCGTATTGGGTGCATCTAGCACCTCTTTGGTGATGCAGTCGGTATTAGATGGTCGCGACTTGGGCCTAGATGAAGTGTTCTCTTTAGTGGATGAAGCGTCCACTAAAATCATTTTAAGTCAAGACATGCTCAGAGGCGCTATTGAACATGCCTACGAGGGCATGAGCGTGGTCGACAAAGACTTAAGGCTGGTGGCTTGGAATTATCGCTATCAAAGCCTATTTCACTACCCAGATGGCTTTTTACAAGCGGGCATGCCGGTGGAAGACATCATTCGCTTTAATGCCGAGCGGGGCTATTGCGGGCCGGGTGAAGTTGAGGAGCATGTTCGCCGTCGAGTGCAGCACATGCGAAATGGCACCGCCCACAGCTCTGAGCGGCAACGCTTAGACGGTATGGTAATCAAAATCCAAGGCAACCCCATGCCTGATGGCGGATTTGTTATGACCTTCACCGACATTACCCAATATCGACAGCAAGCTCAGGCATTGCAAGAAGCTAACGATAATCTAGAGGCGCGGGTTAACGAACGTACCCATGAATTGGCCATGCTTAATGCGCAATTGCTGGAAACCAAGCACAAAGAAGAGCGAGCCAACGCCTCTAAGTCTAAATTCTTAGCGGCGGTTGGGCACGATCTCATGCAACCGCTGAACGCCGCTCGTTTGTTCACCGCTTCACTGTCACAGCAGCATAATCTGGACAATGACGTGGCGGCCACCGTTGGTCATATCGACAGTTCGCTCAGAGCGGCGGGGGAGCTATTAACGGATCTATTGGACATCAGCCGCTTTGACTCAGGCAAAGTAGAAATCAACCGTAACCAGTTTGCCATTGACGATTTGCTGCAAGAATTAGCGGTGGAGTTTGCTGCAATGGGGGCAGACCAAGGTACCGGCTTTAGCTGGCATAAATCCGGCGTAACCATTGACTCTGATCTCAACTTATTAAGACGGATTTTACAGAACTTCTTAACCAATGCCTTTCGTTATGCGAAAGGGCGGCGGGTGGTACTTGGCTGTCGTCGTCGCAACAACATGCTTGAAATTCAAGTATGGGATACCGGCTGTGGCATTGAGCCGGATAAATGCGATCAGATATTTGAAGAATTTTACCGTTCCGATGTGGGCAAGAAAACCAGCGAAAATGGCTTGGGGCTCGGATTAGCCATTGCGCAGCGTATCGCTAACACCATGGAGCATAAGTTAACGGTGCGCTCTTGGTATGGCCAAGGCTCTATGTTTGGTGTCAGCGTACCTATGGTGGCAGGGGATCATCGACCCGTACCGCAAAGCATTCCGTCTATGTTGCAACCCTTGGCGGGGGTTGTGGTGCTGTGCATCGATAACGAAGAAGCCATTTTAGCGGGTTACGAAAGTCTGTTAACTCGTTGGAAATGCGAGGTCATTTGCGCCACCGACTTAGCGGATGCCCGCATTAAGCTGGGTCTTAAGGGAGTAGCGCCACAAATCATACTGGCGGATTATCAGCTGGACGATGGGCTTAATGGTTTAGACGCAATGGTGGATATTCGCGCGCGTTATGGGGCAGAGATCCCGGGGGTTCTAATTACCGCCAACACCAACAAGCGCTTAGTAGAGAAGGTGGAATCGCTTGGGTTTAGGTACATGGCGAAAATGGTAAGGCCAGCGGCATTGCGGGCCTTGATGTCGAGCTTATTAAGCCACAAGCATTCGTAAAGACGACGATATTAGAGTGCGGTTTTTTCCATTTCAAGCCGTTGCAGCTCGATGACGGCTTGGGTGCGATTACGCACCCCAAGCTTGCGAAAAATAGCGGTGGCGTGGGCTTTAATAGTGGCTTCGGATACGCCAAGATCATAAGCAATTTGCTTGTTTAACAGCCCCTCTGCGAACATATGCAGTACTTTATGTTGCTGCGGGGTGAGCTCAGACAAGCGATCCGCAACCATATCCACATCATCTGCTTGCAGGGGTTCAAGGTTCATGCCGCTTGGCAGCCAAATTTCGCCATCAAGTACGGTTTGCAGGGCTTGGGCTAATGTGTCCATATCCGCCGATTTAGGAATAAAGCCCATGCTGCCGTATTGCAACGCACGCCGAACGGTGGTGGCATCTTCGTGCGCCGACACCACGACTACCGGAATATCAGCATGGTGGCTGCGCAGATGAACTAAGCTGGAATAGCCATGACTGCCGGGCATTTGTAAATCTAACAACACCAAATCAAAGACGGTATCGCCTTGTTCAAGTTTCGCTCTCAGGGCGTCACCACTGTCTGCTTCAAACCACTGAGCTTTTGGAAATTGCGACGCTAGCGCTTGTCGCAAGGCGTTGCGAAACAAGGGGTGATCGTCGGCGATCAAAATGCTCAGTGATGATTGTTCAAACATGTCGGCTCTTTTCCTTTAAGCTCTTGTTAGTTAATGGTGCGTGGCAACCTCTAATGTAGCAAAGTTTGCTTATAAATGAATCGCTTTCCACCCAATTAAGTTGCAGCGCTCTCGGTTAATTGGACCCATTTAATAGCGCTAACCGCTGTCTTGAAGCACTGGCTAGTTCGCGAATTAAGGTTTCGGAGTCTTGCCAATGCAAACAAGCATCGGTGATGGATTTTCCGTACTCAAGCGGCGCATCCGGCGACAAGCTTTGGTTGCCTTCTTTCAAGAAGCTTTCCGCCATGATGCCGGCAATGTGGGTCGAGCCATCGCGCATTTGCTGCATAATGTCGTTAGCCACGTCTAACTGCCGCTTGTGTTGTTTGAGGCTGTTGCCGTGACTGAAATCCACCACCAAGCGTTGTGGCAATCCGGCTTTCTCTAAAGCAAGGCAACAGCTGTCGATGTCTTGCTTTTGATAATTCGGTGCTTTGCCGCCGCGCAAAATAATGTGTCCCCAGGGATTACCGTGGGTCCGGTAGACTGCCATTTGGCCATCTTTATCGGGGGAATAAAAAATGTGGGGTGCGCGGGAAGCTCGCACCGCATCTACGGCAATTTTTACGTTGCCATCGGTGCCGTTTTTAAAGCCAACAGGGCAGGACAGAGCCGACGCCATTTCACGGTGGATCTGACTTTCAGTGGTGCGGGCACCAATGGCGCCCCAAGTAATCAAATCGGCGATGTACTGACCGTTCACCATGTCTAAAAACTCAGTAGCAATGGGCAGTTTTAGCTCGGTGATTTGTTGCAACAATTGGCGAGCCATGCGCAGGCCTTTGTTGGGGCTAAAGCTGCCGTCTAAATCGGGATCAGATATCAAGCCTTTCCAACCTACTATGGTGCGTGGCTTTTCAAAGTAGACGCGCATCAAAATGCAAATGTCGTCTTTAAGCTCATGATGCAAGGCCGCCAGTTTTTCAGCGTATTCTATTGCGGCTTTGGTATCGTGAATGGAGCAAGGACCGATGATCACCAGTAAGCGGTTATCATCGCCATTGATGATGTTTTGCACTTGCTTGCGGGCATCTACCAAATAGTTCGCAGCGTCTTCAGATAATGGAAACTCGCTTTCAAGCTGTGCAGGAGAAATCACATTGCACAATAAACTGGTGCGAAGTTCGTCTGTTTTAATGGTCATTTAACAACCTAAATCGTTCGTAAGAGCGTGTAATTGCGCCAAAGTATACCCAATGGCGCGCGGTTACACACCAAGATTTAGTATCTTTTAGAACATATGACGCTCTAAACCGGTTTCCGCTAAAATTTTAGTGGCAATCTCTTCGACCGATTTATTGGTGGTGTCGACGTAAGGAATGCGTAACTTTTTATACATCATCTCCACTTCTTGAACTTCGGTACGGCATTGACGCATGGAGCTGTAGCGCGAGTTGTTCATGCGATTTTGGCGAATTTCATGCAACCGAGCTGGGTTAATCGTTAGCCCAAACAGCTTGTGCTTTTGCGCTTGTAAAGCCGGTGGCAGTTTTAAATTGTCCATGTCGTCTTCAACGAACGGATAATTCGCCACTTTAATGCCAAACTGCATGGATAAATAAAGCGATGACGGAGTTTTGCCACAGCGAGAAACCCCCAGCAGAATCAAGTCGGCTTTATCAAAGTTCTTCAGGGTTTGGCCATCGTCATTATCTAAGGCGTAATGAATGGCTTCGATGCGGCCGTCGTAGGTTTCATTGGCAATACTGTGTGTGCGGTGCATCACAGGTTTGGCAGAAACTCCCAGTTGTTGCTCCAAGGGCGCCACAAAAGTGTTCAAAAAATCGTGATCTAACCCCTCGGATCCATAAATAACATCCCTAATTTCCGGCGAAACGATGGAATGAAACACTAATGGACGTTCGCCTGTTGTAATAAAACTTTCATTGATGTCGGCGACCACCTCGTGAGCTTTTTCCACAGTCTCTACAAACGGTATGGTTAGCGCGTTGAATTCTAAAGGGAATTGCGAAAGTACGGCGTGACCAAATACCTCAGCTGTAATTGCTGTGCCGTCAGAAATGTAAAAAACTTGTCTTGCCATTTTGGCCTCGTGTAGTAATAAAATTACATTATAAAATAGGGTTTTACGTCACTCTGTAGCCAGTGTAAAATGCCGCTGCCCGTAAAAAAAGGGGCTAATCAATTTAATTTTTCGGAGAAAAATAAAGTGCAGCAATACGTACTCTGGTATGAAGAACTCGGTATGCACGATGTGAATTCCGTTGGCGGAAAAAACGCATCACTTGGAGAGATGATCAGCAACCTGGCAAACGCCGGTGTTCAAGTTCCTGGTGGCTTCGCGACCACTTCTTACGCATTTAACGAGTTTCTAGAACAAAGCGGTTTGAACCAGAAGATTTACGATGTGTTGGACAAGCTTGACGTTGATGACGTTAATGCCTTGGCCGAAGCTGGTGCAAACATTCGTCAATGGATTATCGACACTCCTTTCCAACCGGAATTAGAACAAGCCGTATCCGACGCTTACGCGAAATTGGAAGACGGTATGGATGGTGTTTCATTCGCGGTTCGCTCCTCGGCCACCGCTGAAGACATGCCAGACGCTTCGTTTGCCGGTCAGCAAGAAACCTTCTTGAACGTTCGCGGTTACGATGCGGTTATCGTAGCGGTTAAACACGTATTTGCTTCTTTATTTAACGACCGTGCCATTTCTTACCGTGTGCACCAAGGCTATGACCACCGTGGTGTGGCCTTGTCTGCAGGCATTCAGCGCATGGTACGTTCAGACATTGCCTCATCCGGCGTAATGTTTACCATTGATACCGAATCCGGTCATGACGATGTGGTGTTTATTACCTCATCATACGGTCTGGGTGAAATGGTGGTACAGGGTGCAGTAAACCCTGATGAATTTTACGTTCACAAGCCAATTTTAAGCCAAGGCAACAAAGCCGTTGTGCGTCGCAATATTGGCAGCAAGCTGGTGGAAATGGTTTACTCCGAAGACCAAGGCCACGGCAAACAAGTTAAGATCCAAGACGTTGCTGCAGAAAAGAGCAACAGCTTCTCTATCTCTGACGCTGAAGTGGAAGAGTTGGCTAAGCAAGCGGTTATCATTGAAAAGCACTACGGTCGTCCAATGGACATCGAGTGGGCTAAAGATGGCCTAGATGGCAAGCTGTACATTGTACAAGCGCGCCCAGAAACGGTTCGCTCTCGTGAAGATGTGCAACTGATTGAGCGCTACCACTTAAAGCAAAGCGGTAACGCCATTGTTGAAGGCCGTGCCATTGGCCACAAAATTGGCAGCGGTACTGCCAAGGTTCTAAGCTCCATTGCCGAAATGGACAAAATCCAGCCAGGTGACGTATTGGTTACCGACATGACTGACCCAGATTGGGAACCTATCATGAAGCGCGCCAGTGCTATTGTCACCAACCGTGGTGGCCGTACTTGTCATGCTGCCATTATTGCGCGTGAGCTAGGCGTGCCTGCGGTTGTGGGTTGTGCCGATGCGACCGACAACATTACCAACGGCGAGAAAGTCACGGTTTCTTGTGCCGAAGGCGATACCGGCTACATCTACCAAGGTGAGTTAGAGTTTGAAGTAACGTCATCTCGTGTTGATTCCATGCCTGAGCTACCGCTGAAAATTATGCAAAACGTGGGTAACCCAGATCGTGCCTTTGATTTTGCTCGTCTTCCAAGTGCCGGTGTTGGTCTTGCTCGTCTTGAGTTCATCATCAACCGCATGATTGGTGTGCACCCGAAAGCTTTGCTTGAGTTTGATCAGCAAGACGAAGCCACCAAAGTAGAAATTCGTGAAATGATGGCGGGTTACGACAATCCTGTTGAATTCTACATTGCTCGTTTGGCGGAAGGCATCTCCACCATTGGCTCTGCGTTCTACCCGCAAAAAGTGATTGTTCGTATGTCGGACTTTAAGTCGAACGAATACGCCAACTTAGTGGGCGGTAATCGCTATGAGCCGGAAGAAGAAAACCCAATGTTGGGCTTCCGTGGCGCTAGCCGTTACATCTCTGAGTCGTTCCGCGACTGTTTTGCACTTGAGTGTGAAGCCATTAAGCGAGTTCGTAACGACATGGGCTTAACCAACGTGACCATCATGATCCCGTTTGTGCGCACCTTAGAAGAAGGCCGTAAAGTGATTCAGTTACTTGAAGAGCAAGGCTTGAAGCGCGGTGAAGACGGTCTCGAAGTCATCATGATGTGCGAACTACCGTCAAACTGCCTAATGGCGGATGAGTTCTTGGAAATCTTTGATGGTTTCTCCATTGGCTCAAACGACTTAACTCAGCTTACTCTTGGTTTGGATCGCGACTCAGGCATTATTAGCCACCTATTCGATGAGCGTGACCCAGCGGTTAAGAAAATGCTGGCAATGGCAATTAAAGCTGCTAAAGCCAAAGGCAAGTACGTGGGTATCTGTGGACAAGGTCCATCGGATCACGCCGACTTCGCTGCATGGTTGGTAGAGCAGGGCATTGATAGTGTATCGCTTAACCCTGATACCGTGGTTGATACCTGGTTATACCTTGGTAAAAACGCCTAACTTGTAAGTAAGCCATTAAACCGAAAAGACCTAAGCATTGCTTAGGTCTTTTTTTTGGCTAAGTGCTTACGCGGGCTCAGGCTTATTGAACCGCGTGGGCAAACTCTTCAGCAAACGCGCTAAAGGTTCGGGCCGGTTTACTGGTTACTCGCTCAACCGTGTCGGTTACGGTTGCGTAATGGCCTTCGCCAAACCAGGCTAAAATTTCCGCCAGCTTTTCGGCGGTCCAATCATCCATGCCCGCTTGTTTCATGGCTTGCTCAGCATCGTCTTGGGATACCGCTACATACTCAATGGGTTTACCAGCGGCTTGGCTTAGCATTTGAGCTTGCTCTGAAAAGGTAAGCGCCTGTGGGCCCGACAGCAAATAGGTTTCACCGGTATGGCCGTCTTGGGTAAGGGCGGTTAGGGCCACCGCTGCAACGTCGCGAATATCAACAACACTTTGCTTGGCATTGGCTAGGGGTAAAAAGAATTTGCCCATGGCATTAATGGTACCCAAACTTCCGTACAAGTTTTGAAAGAAGGAGTTAGGCTGCACTATGGTGTAACCAAGGCCACTGTTTTTTAGAAGATCATCTGTGACAACGTGGGTGCGAATGATCTCTGAATTGGCGTCTTTTGCGGCGCCCATACCCGACAGTTTTACCACCTGTTCAACGCTAGCGGTTTTCGCCGCATTAATGATGTTGACCATCCAGTCTTCGTTACTAGGGTGCGCTGGCATGGCCACATAGATTTTGCGGATGCCTTGCATGGCCTGAGTCAGCTTGTCGCTGTCATCGAAGGTGGCGATACGAACTTGATCGACGTTTAGGTTCAGTTTGTCAGCGGCCGTGTCACTGCGCGCCATTACGTAAAACTCGTGATTGTTGGCTTGCAGTTGACGCACCAATTCAGCGCCTGTATTACCCGTTGCTCCAAGAATTAAAATGCTCATATCGTGCCTCTAAAGAATGGTTGTTGATTCATTGATAAACACTATAGCTCACACCAAAATGATTGACTAGGCAGTAAAAGTGACGTTTACTATCCCATATTTGGGATAATTGATGCGCGTATGGCAGGAACCTCTATGAACGATCTCAATGGCTTGGTGATTTTTGCTAAGGTCGCCACGTTCAAAAGCTTTGCAAAAGCGGCCCGGGCCATGAATGTACCCACCACCACAGTCAGCCGCAAAGTGCAGGCGTTGGAGCAGCAGCTTGGGGCTAAGCTGTTAAATCGTTCCACCAGAACCTTATCGCTCACGGAAGTTGGCGAGCAAATTCTTCCTAAAGCTCAGCTGATTACCGATACCCTAACCGAAGTCGAGTTAGACGCCGAGCAAGCAGGTACTAAACCCATCGGCACCTTGGTTGTGAGCGCGCCGCCGGCATTAAGTCGAGATCTGTTGGGCGGATTACTCGCGCAGTTTCACCGTCGTTACCCCAGCATTGATGTCAATCTAATATCCTCCAATCGTTTTCAAGATCTCACCAAGCAAAACATTGACTTTGCATTACGACTAGGGCCATTAACGGACTCCAACTTAATCGCACTGCCGTTATCGAAAGTGCACTACTGTCTAGTGGCCAGTGCCGACTACTTGGCCGAACATCCGACACCGCAACACCCAAACGAGCTAGAGCAGCACAGCCTTATTCGAAACCATGTGGATGGTTTTTATTTGCCGTGGAAGTTTCAAGACGAACAAAGCACCTTTGAAGTCAACCACACCGGCAAGCTGATTTGCGATGACTTGCAGGTGGCTAAAGAAATGGCAGTTAATGGCGCAGGCATTGCCTATTTACCCTATTCCATAGTCGGTGGCAGTATTGACAATGGCGAGCTTAGTCCGTTACTGGCGGAGTATATTAATCAAGATAAGCGCATGCTGCTTGTGTATAAAGAGCGCCAATATCTGCCGCTAAAAAGCCAGTTGTTTTTGCAGTTTATAAGGGAAAGAAAAGGAGAGTTTGAGGTGTTGTTGGCGCCTTAGCCGAGTAAACTAGATTACCAATTCCCGTCGCACATATCGTCGAAATTGGTGTCGAGTGTTGATTCTATTTTGGCAAATTCGTCCATGGCGAGCTTAAACATTTTTTCATTTCCGTAAATAAGATAAAAGTATTCATCAGTGTTTCTTATTAAGCAGTAATCGCCTGCGTATACCATTGACAGTACGGATAGGTGTTTTGCAGGTAGCCCGCCATCGTAAATCAACTCAAACATAGTCGCTTTGCTATAAGCGAGCTCTATGTAACCTCGAGCAAAAAGATTATATTATTGCAGCTTTAATAGACCGGCGCTAATTAATAGAACAGCGACAATTATTATGTTTTTCAGCATCATTCTTCCTTGAATTAGTCATCTTATTGCCAGTCTTACAAGTCTTGATTGATTTCATCCAGTGACAAGCTAAAGCTTTCAATAAAATGCGCTCGAAAATACTTAACCGCTGGATCTGGGTTGTCGTTTAATACCGCTTCTAAGCGTTGTTTGGCCAAGGTAAATTCTTGGTTACCAAACTTAAGCTCATCAAGGCACTTAATGTAGGCACACAGGGTATCGGCGGATTTCACCAATTGCTTGTAGCGCTCATCCATTTTGCTGCTGTCAATCAGTGCTTGATAATCGCTTCTAAAGTCAGCGGGGATCATCTCTAACAGCTTTTGCTCGGCAATGGCTTCAATCTTTTTATATTCGGTTTCAATGTCTTTATTAAAGTATTTCACCGGGGTGGGTAGATCGCCGGTTAATATTTCTGAGGCGTCGTGAAATATTGCCATAGTCGCCAATTGATTAGCGTCAAAACTGCCTTGGTAAAACTTATTGTGAATCAGCCCTAATGCATGAGCCACCATGGCCACCTGTAAGCTGTGTTCCTGCACATTTTCCGGTTTGTGATTGTGCATCAGCGGCCAACGCATGATCAATTTCATGCGGGCAAGGTGGGCGAAAAAGTGGCTCATATTGCGTCCTTATTGGTTTTTATAAACGGTGCCGCCTTTCATAACAAAAGGCACATCCAGTAGCGTGGAAAGATCGTCAAGGGGCGAGCGCTCTAGGGCAATAACGTCGGCGTATTTGCCGGACTCTAAGGTGCCCAGTTGCTCACTCATATCAATTAAATCTGCGCCATTAATGGTGGCGGAGACCAAAATGTCCATGGGCTTCATGCCGGCTTTTTGCATTAGCAGTGCCTCTTGAGCATTTAAGCCGTGTTGGCTTACGCCCGAGTCGGTACCAAAGGCGATTTTAACCCCGCCTTTGTGCGCTTTTTCGAAGTTTGCCAGCATATCGCCACCTACACGAATGGCTTTTGATTTAATGGCCGGACTCATAAATTCTGAGTGAGTCGCCATGTGCTTTACGGTGTCGCCAGCGAGCAAGGTGGGCACTAAATAGGCGCCGGTTTGCTTGAACAGCTTTATGGCTTTGTCGTTGGTGTAGCTGCCGTGCTCAATGGAGTGTACACCAGCCTCAAGGGCGGCAATAATGCCATCTTGGTGGTGGGCGTGGCTGGCCACTTTACGGCCCATGCGCTTGGCGGCGCGAACCACTTCTTTTAGCTCATCCATTTCCATTTGTTGGCCGGTGCCGGTGGCGCGATCGGTAAGCACGCCACCTGTGGATGTGATTTTTATGAGATCGGCACCGTACTTGATGGTGTTACGGGTGGCGCGGCGACAATCAAATGGGCCATCGCAGACATTAGGAGAGGTCATCATCTCCATCAGTTTAGGCTTAACACCGCTGACGTCAGCGTGGCCTCCGGTGATGCCAACACCGCCGGCGGCGATAATGCGCGGACCGTCAATCCAGCCTTCGTTAATGGCGTCACGCTGAGCGTACATGGCTTGTGGCGACGAGCCCACATCGCGCACTGTGGTAAAACCGGCCATAAGCGTGGTTTTGCCGTTTTTAACGCTTTGCATTTGCATCAGTTCATCGGACATTTTAAGCGCGTCGGAGTCATTACTTGGCCCAAGCTCGAATTGCAAATGAACGTGCATATCCATCAACCCAGGCATAACAAACTTGTCTTTTAGGTCCACTACCTCAACCTGGCCTTGAAACTGGTTGGCCGCTATATAACCGCTGCGTACCTCAACAATTTTGCCGTCTTCAATGACTAAGGTTTGTTGCTTGGTTGGGGCTTTACCGGGAATGGCAAGCAGCTCTCCGGCGTGAATTAGGGTGGTGGCATGTACAGGGCTTGCAGCAAGCAAACCCGTTAAGGTCATGGCAATGGTTAAGGCTTTCATGGCGACTCCTGTCGGTTAATTGGCTTCCTGCGCGCACTCCTTACTGCCGGTAATTGCTCAGGAATTGTTCCAGCTTCTCTATCCCTTGAATCAAATCTTCGCGGTGGGGTAAAAACACCAAACGAACGTGATCCGGCTCTGGCCAATTAAATCCGGTGCCGTGGACGAGAAGAATTTTTTGTTGTTGTAGTAAATCTAACACCAAACGCTCGTCATCGATCAAGTTGAATTTGCTTTTATCTAATTTAGGAAAGCAATACATAGCGCCTTTAGGCTTAACGCAGCTCACGCCGTCGATGGCATTAAGCGCCTCGTAGGCGGCGTCTCGTTGGCGGGTTAAACGGCCACTTGGCAACACCAAATCGTTAATGGACTGATAGCCCCCGAGCGCGGTTTGAATGGCGTGCTGGCAAGGCACATTACCGCAAAGTCGCATACTGGCGAGCATGTCTAGGCCTTCAACGTAGCCGTTGGCAATGCCTAAATTACCGCTGAGCATCATCCAGCCTACCCGAAAACCGGCGGCGCGATAGGCCTTAGACAAGCCATTAAAGGTGACGGTGAGAATGTCATCGGACAAACTGGCGGCGGGTATGTGCTTGGCCTCGTCGTAAATGACTTTGTCGTAAATCTCATCGCTGAACAAAACTAAATTGTGCTGGCGACACAGTTCAATAACTTCAAGAATCAGCTCTTTTGAATAGACAGCGCCGGTGGGGTTGTTGGGGTTAATCAGCAAAATGCCCCGAGTGCGGGGGGTAATCTTGGCGCGCATGTCGTCTAAATCTGGAAACCAACCGGCTTGCTCATCGCATCGATAATGCACCGCAGTGCCGCCGGCTAAGTGGGTTGCCGCGGTCCACAAGGGGTAATCCGGGGCAGGTATCAGCATTTCATCGCAGTTGTTTAGCAGTCCCTGCATGGCCATCACAATAAGCTCTGATACGCCGTTGCCAATGTAAACGTCTTCCACATCCACCCCAACAATGCCTTGGGTTTGATAATGCTGCACTACCGCTTTACGGGCGCTAAATAAGCCTTTCGCTTCGCAATAGCCTTGGGATTGAGCGGTGTTGGCAATAACGTCGCGAATCACTTCTTCTGGTGCTTCAAAACCAAACGGGGCAGGGTTACCAATATTGAGCTTTAACACCCGGTGGCCTTCGTCTTCAAGGCGCTTGGCTTCTTTAGCCACCGGTCCGCGAATTTCATAACAAACGGAATCGAGTTTGGTGGACTTAAATATTGGATGCATGCTTGGTCTCAGGTGGTTGGGTCGGCAGTTGTTATACTGGCACAATAGCGAAAATAGTGAATGATAGATAGCACTTAGGACACAAAAAAAGCGGCGTATGAGCCGCTTTCATGTGTTGTTGCTGCGAGCTTAAGCTTATTCAGCCAGCTCCGCTAAACACATTTCGTCGTAAATTTGCTTAACCCAAGCATCTACACGCTCATCGGTCAGCTCAGGTTGGCGATCTTCGTCGATGCCTAATCCTACGAAGTGGTTGTCGTCAACCAAGGCTTTCGAAGCTTCAAATTCGTAGCCTTCAGTTGGCCAGTGGCCAATGACGATGCCGCCTTTATCGGTAACAATGTCGCCCACCATGCCCATGGCGTCGAGGAAGTATTCCGCGTAGTCTTCTTGGTCGCCACAGCCGAAAATGGCCACTAGCTTGTCGGTAAAGTCGATTTGCTCGAGCTCAGGGAAAAAGTCATCCCAATCGCACTGAGCTTCGCCGTAATACCAGGTTGGAATACCGAACAATAATAAATCAAATTCTGCGATCTCTTCTTTGCTGCTCTTGGCGATGTCTTTTACATCCACCATTTGCTTGCCAAGACGCTTTTGAATCATTTTAGCTACGGCTTCGGTGTTGCCTGTGTCGCTTCCGAAAAAAAGACCTACTGTTGCCATGATTTACCTTACTCTTGAGTATCTTGTAGCGACGACGCCAATAATTCGGCATCATCAGGTAACAATTCGTTAGTGAGAATTGTTTCGATTAATTGACTGCGGCTGATATTACTCGCCAAGGCTGCATTGTTCAAGGCATCTATCAGTCGTTGTGAGACTTTCACCTCAATACGCTTAAGACCGTTAGCGCGATCACGTAATATTTGGTTGCGCTTATTGATCTTAACTTGTTCTGCCCGGTTAAGCGGGTTCGTTCTGGGGCGACCTCGGCGTTTCTCGTTTTCGAACAAGTCGATGGTGGTTCTGTCGTTATATTCTTTTGCCATGATTAGCCGATACCAGAGCCTTCCCAAGAAATTTGGATCAAGCCTTTAGCAATGAATCCTGCGCAGCCTAAAAACAACACCAACCACACAATGTATCGCCCAAACTTCGGCACATTGCCTTGTTTTAATACGTCGTGTATTGCCATGCCGATAAAGAAGAAAATGCCGGCAAATAGCAAGTTCATGCCAATGGCCTCAAAGTTTTTCAGATTCTCTGCAAGCATGTTAACTAACCCGTTATGGTTGGCGATAATTTGGTGACGCGGGATAATAGCATAAGCAGGTTCGCTCAGTCATGGTTTGTGGCGTTTAAAAAATCCGCAACCAGTTTGTTAAATGCTGCTGGTTTTTCGGCGTGCAGCCAATGGCCGGTACCGTTAATGATTTTGGCTTTAGCGTTGGGGAATTGGCGAACAATGTCGGCCTGATGCTCGGCGGTGATGTAGTCGGAGTTAGCCCCTTTTATAAAGAGTGTAGGGCCGGTGTAGCTCAGTTGGTGTTTGGGCCAGCCAATGATTTCATGGTAATGACTTTTCAGCGCTTGTAAGTTCAGTCCCCACTGGAATTGCCCTTGTTCTCGCTTTAGATTTTTTAACAAGAAGGCAGCGGTGCCGGCATCGATTCCGGCGGAGGTTAAGTGGCTCATGGCTTGTTGGCGATTGTCGATTGCCTGCAAGTCGAGGCTTAACATGGCGTCAAATATCACACCGTGGTGATGGTTATAGGCCACCGGCGCTATGTCGGCAGCCACCACAGAGCGAATGCGCTTGGGTGCCAGCAAAGCGGTATAAAGTGCAATTTTTCCACCCATGGAGTGGCCCACTAGCTGACAGGTTTCTATTTTAAGCCAATCCAAAAGGGCAATAATGTCTTTGGCAAGGCTTGGGTAGTTCATGTCATCTACCCAAGGGCTTTGGCCGTGATTTCTTACGTCAACGCTTATCACTTGGTAATCTTTTTCCAGCTCAAGTGCTAGATTTCTGAGGTTTTGGTGATTGCCAAAAAGACCGTGAATCAATACGACACATGATCCTTCTCCGCTGCGTTGGTAATGCATTTTTTGGCGCCCTTGTAAAAATGAGATGGAGATTTTGCCTAGCTGAAGATTATTTGACAAGCCTAGTAGTCGCAAAAGGTTTGCCTATGTATAATTCTGTTCCAATAAAACTTAAAAATCGCTGTCTAGGTACAAGGGAAATTGGTTGATGAAATACATAGAAGTAGATGAACAACTTTATCGTTACATTGCAAGCCGCACTATTACTATTGGCGAAAGTGCCTCGGATATCTTACGCCGAGAACTTAATTTACCGCTGAAAAAAGAAATCGAACAAGAAACGCCAGCAACCATCAGTCAACCGGGTTTGGAAGTGGCTGATAGCGCTGTGGCCGAAACGGCGGCGGATAGCGTTGAGGCCGTGACGAGTGTAGCTGATTCTTCGGATTCGGTTGCTCCTGTAACTCCTGCGGATTCGGTAGCTTCGGTAGAGAGTGAGCACAGCGATGAAACTGCGACCGGTGAGTTACAAAGTTCGGGCGCGGCACCGCGCTCTGTGGCGGATTATAACCACCTGACTTCAGATTCTAACGTTGAACAAATGAAAGGGGCGGTGGGCCGCTTTTTGTATTTGCTTGAACAAGTTCACAACAGCGATAGCGAGTTATTTAGCAAGGTGTTGGACGTTCAAGGTAAAGGACGTTTGTATTTTGCCACCAGCAAAGAGGCGTTGTTGGCGTCCAGTAAAACCGCCAATCCAAAGCAAATCGGCAGCAGCGGCTATTGGGTTACCACCAATAATAATACCGCCCGCAAACAAGCAATTTTGCGCGATGTTTTGCAGCACCTAAATTGTGAAGAGACGTTAGCGAAAAGCATAGCTCAGCGTATTTAGTACAACTGTTACAAAGGATTTGTTGATGGCCATTCATCCACGCGCCGGAACGTTAGCGCAGGCTCAAGATTTGATCGATGTGCCTGCATTGTTGTGCGATTACTACAATCTGATTCCGCATCCTGATAAACCGGGACAAGCGGTAAGCTTTGGAACATCGGGCCATCGAGGTTGCGCTCAGCTTATAAGCTTCAACGAGACGCATATTTTGGCGGTTGTGCAGGCGGTAGTGGATTATCGCCTTGCTAATGGTATTAACGGCCCCATGTTTGTGGGAATCGATACCCACGCTTTGTCTCGACCAGCCTTGTTCAGTGCGTTACAAGTGCTGAGTGCCAATCAAATTCAAGTTATTTGTCAGTCCGATAATGGCTTTACGCCAACGCCTGTGGTGTCTGAGGCGGTTGTGCGCTATAACCGCGAGCACTCGCACCAAGCCGATGGTCTTATATTAACGCCGTCCCACAATCCGCCCACCGATGGTGGCATTAAATACAATCCTCCCCATGGCGGTCCTGCGGATGGCGCGGTGACTAAGGCGATTGAGGATGCGGCAAATCGCTACATTCGTGCCGGGCTTGAGGGCGTTAAACGCTGTAATTTGCAACTGGCTAAGGCCAGCGGCTTGATTTCGTATCGTGATCTCATGGGAGAGTACGTTGCGCAATTAGGCAAAGTGATTGATCTCGATGCGATAAAGGCGGCTGATATAAAGCTTGCGGCGGATCCGTTAGGAGGGTCGGGCGTTGCCTTTTGGGACGCGATTGCTGCTCAGTACGAGCTTGATATCACCACCTTAAACTACCGTGTTGATCCGAGTTTTGGTTTCATGAGCTTAGATAAAGACGGCAAAATTCGCATGGATTGCTCATCGAAATACGCCATGGCCAGCTTGTTAGAGCGACCGCTCGACTATGACATTGCCATTGCTAATGATCCCGACTTTGATCGACATGGTATCGTTTGTCGCGACGGCGGTTTGATGAATCCGAACCACTTCTTGGCTGTGTGTATCGATTACCTAGCGGATCATCGTCCGCAGTGGGGTAAACAAATCCACATAGGTAAAACCTTAGTGTCGAGCGCTATGATTGACCGCGTATGCGCTTATCACGGGCTCACCATGGTGGAAACGCCGGTGGGCTTTAAGTGGTTTGTGGATGGCCTAAGCACCGGTGAGGTTGGATTTTGCGGCGAAGAAAGCGCCGGCGCCTGCATGTTAACCCTAGCGGGCGATACTTGGTGTACCGATAAAGATGGCATTGTCTTAGGGTTACTGGCTGCTGAAATACTAGCCGTAACCGGACAAACGCCGGCACAACGCTACCGAGAGCTTGAGCGCAAGCACGGGCGCGCTTTTTATCAGCGCAACGACGCTCCCATAAAAGCCAAAGCCAAGCAAGCCTTGCTCGCGGTGACACCAGAGCAGATCCAAGCTGATGAGCTGGCGGGTGAAGCCATTGTCGCCAAGCTCACCAAAGCCCCAGGCAACCAAGCGGCCATTGGTGGCATTAAGGTCTGCACCCAAAACGCCTGGTTTGCGATTCGTCCATCCGGCACCGAGCCCCTATACAAAATCTACGCAGAAAGCTTCGTTTCAGCCGAGCACTTAGCGCAAGTCATTGCAGAAGCCGAGCAAATCATGACCCAAGCCATCAAAGCTTAACAGCAGGGGGGACGTACCCCTCTCAAAAACTGTGTCAAAATGTCACAATTTGCGGGGAGGGTACGTCCCCCCCAGTTGAAAGGGTACGTCCCCTTTAGAAGTCGCCGAAGGCGACGTGGCAGCTGGGTAGCTGATTTTTGGCGAAATAGCTTTGGTGGTACTCTTCTGCTTTATAGAACTCAACGGCGTCACTGATCTCGGTTACAATGGGGCGCTCTCCCCATTTTTTGGATTGCGCAAGTTGCGCTTTTATCTCTGAGGCAACCTGGCGTTGCTGTTCGTCGTGAACAAAGATTACGCTGCGATACTGGCTACCTTCATCTTCGCCTTGACGATTTACGGTAGTAGGGTTGTGATTGGCGAAAAACGCTCGCACCAAGTTCTCGTAATCAATGATGCTGGGATCAAAGCTGACTTCTACCACTTCTGCATGATCTGTGGTGCCGGTTTTTACTTGTTTATAACTAGGGTTTACCAGTGAGCCGCCCATATAGCCGCAAACTGCATCGTTGACACCCTCTATGGCTCTAAAGACATGCTCTACGCCCCAAAAACATCCGGCGCCGAAGGTTGCTTTGATTAAGTGATTACTCATGAAGACTCCTAATTATCAATCTGGACGTTTGGACGGCTAAACGTCTAGAGGGATTATTTGGCAGCTGCAAGAAAAATGCAAGCCAATAATCGCCTTTATGAATAAAATGCGTAAAATGTTGGGCAATTATTAGTAGTCGATCGCCAACAATAGGCGGCATAAGCGAAGGAAAGCAGCATGAGCCTTGCACTCAGCAATCAAGATTTTTTGCAATGGTCATTAACCCAAGCCAAAAACCGAGATTTCTCCCCAACTCACTACGAAATCAGCAAAGGCTGGCAAACCGCCACCGAAACGCTGCAGGTTCGAGTTCTAGACAAGGGGGTGTTGGAATTTCAAAACCTAAGAACGAATGCCACTCACGCTAAAGCCATTGTTTTATCGTGCGGTATCCACGGCAATGAAACAGCGCCCATTGAAATTTGCAACGATATCGTCAATCAGCTTTTAAAGGGCGAATTGCACTGTGCCCATCGACTAATGGTTCAATTTGGCAATTTAGAAGCCATGTTAATTGGCCAGCGTTTTGTTGAGGAGAACCTTAATCGATTATTCTCCGGCGCTCATGGCATTAGGCCTGATGACAAGTCCAATCTATCAGAACCGCTCAACCCAGAACGTCGCCGAGCGTTCGCGCTTGAACAACACACACGGCAATTTTTCCAACAAGAAACCGATACTAAAGCGCACAGAATCCACTACGATTTGCATACCGCAATACGGGACTCAGCGCATGAGAGGTTCGCGATTTACCCATTTCGTCATGGTAAGCCCTACCGTAAAAGCCAGTTAGCGTTTCTAGACAAATGCGGCGTAGATACGGTGCTTATTAGTGAACAACCGACCACGACCTACAGTTATTTTTCGTCTAACGAGTTTGGCGCAGACGCCTTTACAGTAGAGCTTGGCAAGGTTAAACCGTTCGGTGAAAACCACCATGATGACTTTGCTAAAGCCAGAAATGCATTAATTGAGTTGGTTTCAAAACCACAGCCTACAATTAATATGGATGCTTGGCAGCACATGAATTTGTATCAAATCAATCAAGTCATTGAAAAGCAAAGTCAATCGTTTCGTTTAGCGTTCGATGACCAAACCGCTAATTTCACGCCATTTGCGAAAGGGCAAGCCATCGCATACGAGGATGAGCAAGCGCTAACAGCTACGCAAGACGACGAGCGCATTGTGTTTCCTAATGCTAACGTACCCGTTGGGCAAAGGGCGCTGCTTACTGTGATCCCGGCGGATTTATCGCAGCAGTTAATGGATTAAACTAGTGGATCACAGGTGACGACTGTAAAGATTAGGTTACACTGACTGCCGCCAACAAGTGCCATGGCGAATCGTCGCAAGTTGCGGCACTGAAACCCGATAGGTAACCTTAGGTTTTGGTGCAATACACATAACAAAAGAAGATAAGTATGGGCCAGACAAAAGCCAAAAATAACATTACTCATCGTGTCAGTTTTATAGAGAAAGACGCGCTCGATATCCCTTTGCTCAAAATTCTACAGGCCGACGGAACCGTCTATGACGACGCCGTTCTGCCAAACATTGACCAAGAATTGGCCATGCGCATGTACGACACTTGCGTATACATTCGCGTACTGGACGAGCGTATGATCGCCGCCCAACGTCAAGGCCGAGTAAGCTTTTACATGACCTGCATTGGCGAAGAAGCTTCGATTGTTGGCAGTGTTGCGGCGTTGAATGACAAAGACGTTATTCTGGCGCAATATCGTGAGCACGCTGCAATTCGCTACCGTGGCTTTAGCACCGAACAGTTTATGAACCAACTGTTCAGCAACGCCAAGGATTTAGGCAAAGGCCGACAAATGCCGATTCACTACGGCAGTGCCGAATTGCATTATCAAACCATTTCCAGCCCGCTGGGAACGCAGATTCCTCAAGCAACTGGTGTTGCTTACAGCCAAAAACTCGCTGGCGAAGGCTTATCCACCATTTGCTACTTTGGTGAAGGTGCCGCCTCCGAAGGCGATTTCCACGCTGGTTTGAACATGGCAGCGGTACTCAAGGCTCCGGCGCTGTTCTTGTGCCGTAACAACGGTTACGCCATCTCTACGCCAACCGAGGAACAATACGCCGGTGATGGCATCGCTTCTCGCGGTGTGGGCTATGGCATTCGCACCATTCGCGTTGACGGCAACGATATGCTGGCGGTGTTAGCCGCCACTCAACAAGCGCGCTCATATGCGGTTGAACAAAACCAACCAGTGTTAATTGAAGCCATGAGTTACCGCTTAGGGCCGCACTCAACTTCCGACGACCCATCCGGTTATCGCTCCAAAGAAGAAGAAGCCAAATGGCGCGAGCACGATCCCGTGCTGCGCTTTAAGTTGTGGATGATCAACAAAGGCTGGCTTACTGAAGCCCAATCGGAAGCGCTTTACGAGCAGTATCGCGAAGAGGTACTTGCGCAACTTAAAGTATCGGAAAAAGTGGAAGCACCGGCACTTCGAGAAATCATTGAAGACGTTTATGACAAGCCAACACCGGATTTGGAAAAGCAATACGACGAGCTAAAAGCGCACATTGCCAACTATCCGCAGCATTATCCAAAGACGGCGAAGGGAGTAAAATAAGTGGCTAAGATCAATATGCTACAGGCGATCAATCAAGCACTTGAGATCGCCATGAAAGAGGATTCTAAAGCGCTCATCTTTGGTGAAGATGTGGGCCATTTCGGCGGAGTATTCAGAGCCACTTCAGGCTTACAAGAGAAGTTTGGTAAAGACCGCTGCTTTAATACGCCGCTTACGGAACAGGGTATTCTAGGATTTGCCAACGGTTTGGCATCTAATGGTTTTAAAGCCATTGCTGAGATTCAGTTTGCTGACTACATTTTCCCAGCCTTTGACCAAATCGTAAATGAGTCGGCCAAGTTTCGTTATCGCAGTGGCAACGAATTTAACGTTGGCGGACTCACGGTGCGCACGCCTTATGGTGGCGGCATTGCCGGTGGTCATTACCACAGCCAATCGCCGGAGGCGTACTTTACCCAAACTCCCGGCCTAAAAGTCGTAGTACCGCGCAACCCGTATCAGGCCAAAGGCTTGTTGCTGGCCAGTATTCGTGACGACAACCCGGTGATTTTCTTTGAGCCTAAGCGTCTGTATCGCGCCAGTGTTGGTGAAGTGCCTGAGGGCGATTATCACATCGATTTGGGTAAGGCCGAAGTCATGAGCCACGGTGATGACATCACCTTGTTAGGCTGGGGCGCACAACTGGAAATTATTGAAAAAGCCGCTGCTATGGCCGAGGAGAAAGGCATTAGCTGCGAAATCATTGATCTGCGCAGTTTAACGCCTTGGGATGTTGACACCGTTGCCGAATCGGTTCGAAAAACAGGCCGTTTGCTCATTTCCCATGAAGCGCCGCTTACCGGTGGCTTTGCGGGTGAAATCGCCGCGCGCATTCAGCAGGAATGCTTTTTAAGCCTAGAGTCGCCTATTTCAAGGGTTTGCGGCCTAGATACTCCCTATCCGCTGATTCATGAAAAAGAATACATGGCGGATCAATATAAAATTTATGAGGCCATTGTAGCCTCCGTGAATTATTAAGGAGTCTGGCGTGGCTAAAGATTTTATATTACCCGATATTGGCGAAGGCATCGTTGAATGCGAGCTGATGGAGTGGATGGTCGCAGAAGGCGACAGAGTTGAAGAAGACCAAGCAATTGCCGACGTTATGACAGACAAGGCGTTAGTGAGTATTCCAAGCCCTCATGCGGGCGTTATTACCAAACTTTATTACGATAAAGGCGACATTGCCGCGGTGCATAAACCGCTTTTTCAAATCGAAGTGGATGGAGAGCAAACAGGCGATGATGGTCACAGTGTTGCAGAAAGCTCTGATAAAAGCTCTGATAAAAGCTCTGACCAAGCGGCTTCTGTAACTGCACCGAGCGCAGCAAGTGGCGCTACCCAGATCCACGACTTCTTGCTACCCGACATTGGTGAAGGCATTGTTGAATGTGAGCTAATGGAATGGTTGGCGGAAGAAGGCGAGGCGGTTAAAGAAGATCAGCCGGTAGCCGAGGTTATGACCGATAAAGCTTTGGTGCAAATTCCAGCCATCGCTGATGGTGTTATTGTTAAGCATTACTGCGCTAAGGGGCAGGTGGCTCAAGTGCATAAACCGCTGTTTGCCATCGAAATAGCAACAGAGGCGAGCACCGAGCAAGCGCCG
Source organism: Paraferrimonas haliotis (assembly GCF_002282895.1). Lineage (GTDB taxonomy): Bacteria > Pseudomonadota > Gammaproteobacteria > Enterobacterales > Shewanellaceae > Paraferrimonas > Paraferrimonas haliotis. The sequence goes on along the minus strand of NZ_NRRB01000004.1, from coordinate 344,185 downwards.
GTGAGTGATACGGGCTCAACGGCGACCAGCAGCGACCAGACACAGACAATAGCGCCAAAAACGGTACAGCCGAAAACGGTTCGACCAGGCAAAGCGCTGGCCAGTCCCGCGGTTCGTCGATTGGCACGGATCAAAGGCGTGGATATTGCGCAAGTGCCGGGTAGTGGCGACAAAGGGCGGGTGTATAAGCAAGACATCGAAGCTTTTGTGAAGGGGGATCAACCTGTTCAAGCAACTGCGCAAGCCGCAGAGCCTTTAGCGAGCACAACGGTATCGTCTCAACAAGATAAAGTTGAGCCAATTCGCGGTGTTAAAGCGGCCATGGCCAAAGCGATGACGCAATCGGTGTCCACCATTCCGCACTTCACCTATTGCGAAGAGTTCGATATCACCGAGTTAGTAGCCCTTAGAAACGACATGAAGGCCCGTTATCAAACGGACACCTTAAAGCTCAGCATGATGCCGTTTTTCATTAAAGCGTTAAGCGAGTCGATTAAGCAATTTCCGGTGATGAACGCTCGAGTTAATGACGATTGCACCGAGCTTACTTACGTGGCGGATCACAACATTGGTCTTGCGGTGGATTCGCCCATAGGCTTGTTGGTACCAAACATTAAGCAATGCCAAAACAAGAGCATTTTGGAAATTGCCCAAGAACTGACTGACATTATTAATCAAGCGCGAGCAGGGCGTTTAGCCCCTACGCAAATGAGCGGTGGCAGCATTTCTATCAGCAATATTGGTGCCATTGGTGGCACGGTTGCTACACCTATCATCAATAAGCCAGAAGTGGCGATTGTGGCGCTCGGGCGCACCCAAACCCTGCCAAGGTTCGACGACGCCGGTCAGGTTCAGGCTCGTCAAATTATGCAGGTGAGTTGGTCGGGCGATCATCGCGTCATCGATGGTGGCACTATTGCTCGTTTTAATAATTTGTGGAAGTCGTTTTTAGAGAAACCGCAAACCTTATTGGTTAATCTTCGCTAGCGCTTTGGCGACACGATTTTTACTTAAGATAATGAGCGCAGCCCTTACCGGCTGCGCTTTTTTATTGGAGAGCAAGGGAGTATAATGGCCCAATCTTAATAACAAAGCAGTAGCACTATGAGTCAATTTCTGGACGTTGCGGCGATGGACTATCCGTTCCCGCCCAAACCACAACCCCTAAGCCAACAACAAAAATCGGCCTATATCGAGCAAATTAAAGCCTTGCTAAAGCAGCATAATGCCGTTTTGGTTGCTCATTACTATACCGATCCTGAAATTCAAGCATTGGCGGAAGAAACCGGCGGGTGCGTTGCGGATTCGTTGGAAATGGCTCGTTTTGGAGCAGAGCACCCAGCCGACACTCTGGTTATCTGCGGTGTGCGCTTTATGGGGGAAACCGCCAAAATATTAAGCCCCGAGAAAACCGTGCTCATGCCAACACTCGAGGCGACATGCTCTTTGGATCTGGGTTGCCCAGAAAAAGCCTTTAGCGAGTTTTGCGATGCCCACCCCGATCATACTGTTGTGGTTTATGCCAATACCTCGGCAGCGGTAAAAGCCCGCGCAGATTGGGTAGTCACCTCGAGCATTGCTCTTGAGATTGTTGAGCATTTGGACTCAGAAGATAAAAAAATCATTTGGGGACCCGATAGACACCTTGGTAGCTATATTGCCGAGCAAACCGGCGCTGAAATGCTGATGTGGCAGGGTGCTTGTATTGTTCATGACGAATTTAAAGCCAATGCTATGCGCGAGCTTAAAGCTCAAAACCCTGGTGCGGCGGTTTTGGTTCATCCGGAATCGCCTGCTAACGTGGTAGCACTAGCCGATGCGGTCGGCTCCACCAGTCAGCTGATTCAAGCCTCCCAGGACATGCAAAACGACACCTTTATCGTGGCAACGGACAAAGGCATTTTCTATAAGATGCAGCAACTGGCGCCCAACAAAACCTTCATTGAAGCGCCAACCGGTGGTAATGGCGCAACGTGCAAGAGCTGTGCGCATTGCCCGTGGATGGCGATGAATGGCTTAAAAGCGATAGAATCGGCTTTATCGGACTCAGATAAAAGCACTCACGAAGTGTTTGTTGATAACGAGTTGGCTAAAAAGGCGATGATTCCGCTTGAGCGCATGTTGAATTTTGCCAAGGCGTTAAAAATGAAGGTTAAGGGCAACGCCTAGTCGTCAGTGCTTGGCTTGAATAGCAAAGCCAAGAAAAAAGCGGCCAAATAGGCCGCTATGATAGAGACGTTGCTCCGCCCTGCAGAACACTTAGGAGCGTCGTCTTTACTTTCTTAGGATTTGTGCAGTAATCCATAAGAAAGGCCCGATTTAGAAAAGTAGTTCATCGTTTTGCTTTCATCGAGCAGTTGCAGAATACCCATTTATGAGTAGTTAAACGAGTTTTTTATTTCCAAAGTAAAGCTCAGCCTCATATTTCGGTATTATTGTGATCGGCACAACTGTTTGCTCAGCAATTGCGCGATTGCAAAGCTTGCACGGGTTTTTGCTTGACCCTCTGCTGTGATTTGCGTAAAGTAGCGCTCCGTTGCCTATAGCAACGATTGGTGAGTTGTCCGAGTGGCTGAAGGAGCACGCCTGGAAAGTGTGTATACAGCAATGTATCGAGAGTTCGAATCTCTCACTCACCGCCACATATAAAACCGAGCGCAAGCTCGGTTTTTTTCGTTTGAGGGAGAGGTTAGAACTCTCGAGAGTTCGACAAAAAGGTAGGACACCTTTTTGAATCGCCGAAGGTGCCCGCAGGGGCAACAACAGGACGTTGTTGAATAATCTCTCACTCACCGCCACATAAAAAAAACCGAGCGCAAGCTCGGTTTTTTGCTATAGGGGAGAGGTTGACCCTTCGTTGTTAGTTTATCCGCTGCTATTGCGCTTCATGCGTTACCCGCCCATTCATAACCGTCATTAACAGTGGAATTTGATGAGCGGTCCCTGGCTTGGCGTCATAGGGGTCTGATTCTAAGATAACCAAATCGGCATACTTGTTCACCTCTAGGCTACCCACTTTATCTTCCATGGCTAACATCCAAGCCGCATCAATGGTAATGGCACGCATAGCCTGATGTATGGTCATAGGTTGCCAATTGGGAGGAAATACCTCGGTATTGTTAGGATTTGAGATATCGATACCAGTCGTCGCGCCATCGACCACAAACAAAGGTGCTTGCATGGTAGGTGAGGTGCTGGGTACGTCAGCAGAAATACTGACTTTCACGCCATTACGGGCAAAGTGGGCATAGCGCCCTAAAGAAGTGTCGATGCGCGGATAACCAATCATTCTTTCATTGTCTAATTTGCCGCCACCAAAAGTGTTGGTAAAACTGGGTGTTGAGTTAACCGGAATTTGATTCTCTATGATGCGTTTTTGGTCGTCTGGGTGAACCCAAATCGCGTGATGCAGGGCACTGCGACTATCTGGATTGATTTTTCGGGCTTCTAATATAGCATCCACCGCCGCTCGCGATGAGCGATCACCGTCGGTATGAATGAAAACATCTAACCCGGCTTTCGCCGCCTTAGTAACGATGGCCATTGTTGTTTCGGGCTGTACGTTAAACTTTCCGCGATGGGTTGGCTGGTTTTTATAAGGGTCGACAAAGGGGGCTGTGCCGGCAACCGTATTACCTTCGGGGTGGATTTTTAAGCTTCGAGTTCGCAATATGTCACTGTTATATTTCTGTTTCATCCGCGCGCCAAAATCGACAAAGCGATGAGGATCGCCCACCGGCGTTTTAAAAAACGGTTGGGCTTGAACCCTCAGCGGTAACTTATCAGCGTCAGCCCATTCTTGCAGGATATCCATTGCCGTTACGAAGTCCTTTTCCATCCCGCCGTGGACGTCTTTTATGTTCGGCGTAACAATGCCAGGAACTAAAACCATGGTTGTGCCGTTTCGAGCCGCTAAGTTAAGCAGGTAGTCAGCGCTTTCCGGAATCATAGCATCCGGATCCCACGCACCGATATCAATGTAGGATTGAAACCATTGAATTTCGATGGCGGCACCGGTTGGGTTGCCATCGTCATCGCGCACCCAGTAAGTAACACCGGGCACAGCGTCAGGCGTATCTTTGGTGACATTGCCGGCTTCTAGCGCGGCGCTGTTAAGCCACGCATCGTGAATAGTGTTATCAAGAATTATGGCTGGACGGTTGGGTACCGCTTTGTCGAGATCGGTAGCAATTGGCATGCCTTCCAGCATATTTTTGTCCCAACCAACGCCTTTTATCACCTTGTGATCGGGGTTTGCTTCAGCGTAAGCTTTAATTTTAGCTAACGCTTCTGCTTTTGAGGTGGCATCGTATATTTGTACGCCGGAAGTCGTCCACCGCGATGCAATCAAATGATCATGAGTGCTTATGAAGCCGGGTAAGACGGTTTTACCTTTCAAATCGATGACTTGAGTATCGGTTCCTATTAGGCTTTTAGCGTTAACTGCCGAGCCTACCATCACAATTTTATTGCCTTTGATGGCCACAGCCTCAGCCCGTGGTTGCGTCTCGTTCATTGTCCGCACATTTGCATTGGTGTAGATGATGTCTGCTGCTTCGTTAGCCAACGCAGTAAAGCTTGTGAGTGTGAGTAAAATTATGATTCGATTCAAATTGCACATTCGTTTCACCAAACTGGTTAATACAATCTTAATTTTAGTAAAGACTAATAAAGACTGACGCGCCAACGCTATCGATGAATGTTGGTTGAATGAAGGTTAAAAAAAACCGAGCGCAAGCTCGGTTTTGGGTAAAAAGGATAGGGGGCCTTACATTGAAGTCGTGAAGGTGCGGGCGACTACGTCGCGCTGTTGAGCTAAGGTGAGCGAATTAAAGCGAACCGCGTAACCCGACACTCGAATGGTTAGCTGTGCGGCTTCGTTCACAATGGCGTGGTCATCGTTGCTTGCATTGCCGGTTTCGATCCGCTCTTGAGCATCCATCACTTTTACTAAAGTTTCACGATCCAATACGTTTACATTAAGATGCTGGCCGCCTTCTCGAAATGCCGGTGCTTCTACTGCTACTTCTCTGTAGTCAAATTCGCCCAACTCACTTTTGTTGACGAGCTGATCGGCGTTGAACAACTCACCTTTGGAGGCTAAATGACGCATCTCGTCAGAGGTTGTGTCTAACATCCAGATAGAGCCTACTAAAGCATCGTTTGCCGCGGATGTAATTTGAATTCCAATAACCTGACTCATAATGTACTACCTCTTGAATGTACTCTTGTTGATAAGGAAAACTAAGACGCTCTCCTAGCCATTGCCGGCGCGACTTTACCTTAAACGGTCAATTTAGACAATGGCTTAATGGTTTCAATAAGTGAGCAACAGAGCGTCTGTGCTGTGGTATGGTTAGTTATGCTCATTCTCATACCAAGGGTCGTTCGATGAAGGCCAATCTTTTAAGTCCTGCTTGCCTCGGTTCCATGACGCTATCCAATCGCGTGGTGATGGCGCCGATGACCCGAGCCCGCACCACTCAACCTGGGAATGTCCCGAATGCACTCATGGCCCGCTATTATCAGCAGCGAGCCAGCGCAGGCTTAATTATCACCGAAGGTGCGCCGGTATCGGCTGCGGCTCGTGGCTATTCGCTCACGCCGGGTATCTATCAGCAAGCTCACATCGATGGCTGGCGCTTAATAACTGAGGCCATCCATCAACAAGGAGGCAAAGTGTTTGTGCAGCTTTGGCACGTTGGTCGCCGAGGTCACTCTCGCATTTCCGGGGCACAACCCTTGGCTCCGTCCGCACTAAAAGTCGCCGACAAAGTGTACGGACCTTTGGGTGATGGTGGTTTTGGCATGATTGAAACGCAAGTGCCTAAAGCGATGGACCGGCATGATATTGAGCGAACTCAGCAAGAGTTCGTACAGGCTACGCGTAATGCGATGGAGGCCAACTTTGACGGCGTTGAAATTCATGGTGCGCATGGTTATTTGTTTGACAGCTTTATGCGCATGAGCAGCAACAAACGTGATGATGATTACGGGGGCTCTCAACAAAACCGTATTCGAATGCTAGTGGAAACGACTCAGCGAGTTGTTAACGCGGTGGGTGCTGACAAGGTAGGGGTTCGGATTTCACCTCACTTGTTGGAAAAAGGAGGCCATCGAGATCCTGAAATGGCGGACTTGACCATTAAGCTATTACAAGCGCTCGAGCCGTTAGGGTTGGCCTACGTTCATTTTTCCGAGAACCCGTCCAACGATGAATCAGCACCTAATGAGTTTCGTTGCAAGGTGAGGCAAGTATTCAGTGGGCAGGTAATGTTAGCCGGTGGACATACCGACCATTCTGCACAATCTATAATCGAGCAGGGTTTGGTGGACTTTGTGGCGTTTGGAACCGCCTTTATTAGTAATCCAGATCTGGTTGAGCGTTTTTCGCATAATTGGCCGTTAGCGACCTTAACAGAGCAAGCTAGTCAGCAATTTTACGGTGGCGATGATAAAGGTTATTGCGATTATCCCAGCTATCAGGCATCAATAGTGACTTACTGAGGTGAAAAAAATGAAAGGACATAAATACCAATTTACGATTGAGCACCTTGAGGACAATAAAGGCAATGCGATTGCAGCAAGTCCGTTAAGCTTTGAATTGCGCAATAACGAAGACTTGTTTCATATAGTCTCCCAAATGAAGGGTAAATTGGAATTAAGCGATGATGAAGCGACTGAGTTTGCAATTGGGCTTAAGTTGTTTGGGCAGGTGCTCATTAATCATCGCAACCATCCAACCTTTAAAGCACTTAAGCCCCATTTTACCGAGTTTATGAAAGCGGTTAAGAATAACTAAAATGCTGTAAATTACCCAATGTAAACATCACCTAGGCACACAATGAGTGTGGTTTGTAACACCACACTAAGCTTATGCATTTGTTAGAGTGTGGCATTCATTCTTTAAGATATTTAACTGGTTGAATGTTATGACTAAGACACTGGTATTTGGATTGCTAAGCTTGAGCTTGTTTGGATGCTCTCAAGCGCCACAGTCAACCGAGCAATCCGCTGTCCATGAAGATTATCACTACAATGTGCTTGATCAAAAAACTCATCAACTGCGAACCATCGAAATAGCCGACGCCACCGATTGTGAAAAAAATGCGACCGACTGGGATCAATGTGACGTGAATCATGATAAGACGGTTAAAAAATCGTAAAGTAATACCAACATATCGATGGTTCATGAAGGAAGAATATGGTGTTTCGCAGTATGTTGGTTGTTGGGATGAGTTTTGCGGTATTGGCTTTGAGCGGCTGTGTCAGCTACGAACAACCGAATGACGATCCAACAGGTTTAGCGCCCAATCAAATTATCTATAGCCAAGGAGCCGCGTGCACAGAGATAAAGCGGCAGTGCGGACCTAGCTTTTATCGGGAAAAACTCGACACTAACGGTCAGCGAGTTTGCCATTGCGACAAAACTCGCTAAAAAAAGGGGCCAGGCCCCTTTTTCTTTTTTAGGAAAGGGGGGCCTGGCCCCCTTTTTGGTTACTGGGCGCCGGGCTCGGCAAAGCGCGTCATCCAATCTTCCACTTGGTTGTACCAATAAATGGAGTTATTTGGCTTCATGATCCAGTGATTCTCGTCTGGATAATAAATCATCCGCGACTCAACACCACGGGTTTGCAAGGTTCTAAACAGCTCAAAACCTTGACCAACAGGCACGCGGTAATCCAATTGACCATGGATAACCAAGGTTGGTGTATCAAATCCATCGGCAAAATAATGCGGTGAGATGCTCTTATAGATTTCTGGTTTTTCCCAGTAGTTGCCAAAGCGAGTACTGTGAACCGAGAAGTCCGCCGCCATTTGCGAATACATGTTATAAACCGCAGCGTGAATCAGCAGCGCTTTAAACGGGTGATCTTCGCCAAGAATAATCGAGGTTAGGTAGCCACCATAACTGGCACCACCGGCCACCATCCGGTCGCTGTCGATGTAATCTTGCTTTTCAAACCACTCGGTGGCTTTCATCACATCTTCAAGTGACTTGTTCTTCCAATCCGGGTTAATGCTATCGGCAAAGTCTTGTCCGAATGAGCTAGAGCCGTGGAAGTTTGGCCACGCGGTTACATAGCCCCAAGAGGCAAAGGTTTGGGCGTTCCAACGAAAATGGAAACCATCGGAAATGGCATTGTGAGGACCACCATGAACCAACATAAATAGTGGGTATTTCTTGGTTTTGTCGAAGCCCGGAGGATAGTGAACCCACATTTGAATGTCTTCGTCGTTGTAGCCTTTATAAGTCACCGACTCGTAGGTACCAAGATCCACATCTTTTAATATGTCGTCATTAAAGCTATCTAAACGGGTTGTTTTGCCGTTACGTGTATCAACTTTTACGACTCTCGGAGGGTATAAAAAGCTATCGTTTGCCGCGACCATGATTCCGTTTTTAGAAATGGACGGCGCGCCAAAGTTGGTGTTTTTAGTAATGGCGTTAACCTTGCCGTTACTGGCGTTGATAGAATAAATGCGACGCGTGGCAGCATCATCGATGGCGGCGTAGAAACCTTTGCCGTTTGGCATCCATACAAAACGAGCAACGGAACGATCCCATTCTGTGGTAATGACTTTCTCAGAGCGTTTTTTTACATCAAACAGAACTAAGTTAGCGGTATCGGCATAAAAGCCTGGGATCAACTGACGAGTAAAGGCCAAGGTTTTACCGTTTGGACTGAATAACGGATTGGCATCCGGCGCCTGATTGTCAGGGGTTATGTTGTCCGCTTTGTCACCGCCTATTTTACCTAAGAACAAGTCAACCTTAGGATCCACTTGGTTGTCGGAGCCGTTGCTGTTAAAGGCAATGTAGGTTTCGCTTGGATCGACGTCGTAGCTGTAAGAGCCTTGATTGCCTCGAGGTAACTCAAGACTGAAGTTTTGGGTCACAGGCTCAATGTCGCCGCCTTTAACCGGAATTCGGAATACGTGCGCACTGCGCTCTTCGTCTATCCAGTGATCAAAGTAAGAGTAAGGCAGGGCGTTCCATTGGTGCGCCGAGACTTTGTTGTCTTTGTTCTCTTTTAGTTGAGACTTCATGGCTTCCCAGTCTTTACCCGGGAAAATGCGACTTATAAAGTAGATGTGCTCGCCGACCCACTTAATGCCATAAACGCCACCCGGAACTTGGGTTAAACGCTGAGCTTCACCCGCTTGATTCATGGGCAGTAAATACACCTGACCGGCGTCGTCGTTTTCGCGCTTACTGATAAAGGCTAGGGTATTGCCATCTGGACTGAAGGTGGCTTCGCTCGCACGCAAGCCTTCACTGGTAAGCGGGCGTTGGCTGTTGCCTTTGCTGTCAAACAGCCACAACTGAGTCGCGCCCTTATCGCTTTCTACGTTAAATTTGGTTACCGGAGCGACAACGTGTTCGCCGTTAGCGGAAATGATGGGGTTACCAATGCGGTTTAACTTCCAAAGTACTTCTACGGAAAGCGTTTGAGATTGTTCGGCCGTTGCGTGGGCTAAAGGCACGAGCAAGCTCAGAAGCGCTATCATTAGCTTCTTCACAAAGTATCTCCTTGTTGTAGGGTGTTGTTATTGTAGGCGCAGTAAATTTTGCGCTCGCCAAGATTGCGACTCAAGTATAACCAGCTCAAACGAGAATGGTTAATCTTAACTGGTCTTATGATTGTTAGAGCGGATTCTCCACGAGAATCACAGCGCTCGCGCGGATCGATATTATGAAAAAGTAACAATTCGTTATCCATCTGTTAATTAATGCAGCTTCGCTTTATAGTTTATGGCAAAGGTTTTGAAATTAAGGCAAGCATGTCATGTTCGAATGGATATCGAGTCCAGAAGCTTGGGCCGCATTAGCGACCTTAGTAGCGCTGGAAATTGTGTTGGGCATCGACAATATTATTTTCATTTCAATATTGGTTGGGCGATTACCAGAAGCTCAGCGAAATAAAGCTCGACAACTGGGCATTGGGCTGGCGATGTTAAGTCGACTATTACTCTTGTTTAGCTTGGTATGGGTAATGGGGCTGGTGGAGCCCTTATTCAGTGTTTTTGACCACGAACTGTCGGGACGCGATCTGATATTAATAGGCGGCGGCTTGTTTTTAATCGCAAAGTCCACACACGAAATTCACGCCAGTTTTGATGTGCCAAGCGAAAGCAGCAGCACCTCAACCTACGCAAGTTTTAGCGCCATATTGATACAGATAGCCATTCTAGACATTGTATTTTCGCTGGATTCAGTGATTACCGCTGTAGGCCTTGTGGATCATCTTTCTATTATGGTGATAGCCGTAGTGTCCAGTGTGCTGGTGATGTTGTTTGCTGCCAAACCAATCGGAGAGTTTGTGGACGCCAATCCAACGATAAAAATGCTGGCGCTGGCGTTTTTACTATTGATTGGCTTTACTTTGGTGGCTGAGGGATTTGAGGTTCATGTACCGAAAGGGTATATATACTTTGCTATGGCTTTTTCTTTTGTCGTGGAATTGTTGAATATAGCCAATCGAAAGCGTCGTAATATCAAGCAATTAAAATTAAATAGAAAGCTGACCAACAGCAAGGATGTTGTTTAATTATGATGACCATTTATGGTGATACCCGCAGTGGTAACTGCTTAAAAGTTAAAATGATCTGTGATTTATTGGATCTTGGCTACCGCTGGCAAGATGTAGACGTACTCAGCGGAGAGACCCGCAGTGCCGAGTTTTTAGCCATCAACCCCTCCGGCAAAATACCCGTTATTCAATTAATCGATGGTCGGGTGGTTAGCGAGTCTAATGCCATATTGTATTTCCTAGGGGTCCATTCCCGTTTATGGCCAGAGGATCCCTTTGAACAAGCCCAAGTTATGCAGTGGCTTAATTTTGAACAATACAGCCATGAGCCCAACGTCGCGGTGGCCCGCTTTATTAAGTTGTATCAAGGTTTACCCGCTAACCGCGCGGCGGAGCATTTGCGCAAGTTACAAGGAGGCTACCAAGCACTGGCGGTCATGGAACAACATCTAGCAAGGCGCCGTTTCTTGGTGTCGGAACACCTTACCATTGCCGACATCAGTTTATACGCCTACACCAGTTGTGCTCACGAAGGTGGCTTTGAGTTAGGGCGTTTTCCAGCGGTAGCGCGCTGGCTAATGCAAGTGGCCAGTGAGCTATTAGGCAACAAACAAAGTGAGTCTATTCATGACTAGTCGCCTAAGCCAAATCTGTTGCTACCCAGTAAAGTCCGCAAAAGGGCATAGCCTTGACCAAGGCTACATTAGCGCTGAAGGTCTGCACTTTGATCGCCGCTTCATGGTAGCCAAGGCAAATGGCGACATGGTGACCGCTCGCACCCATCCCCAATTGGTGCTCATCAATGTCGCTTTTGATGGCTATTTGCTTAAGCTTGGTTATCCTAACCATGGCGACATCAAATACACTTTGCAATCAAAACCAATGACGCCTCATCCAGCGACGGTTTGGGGCGACAACTTTAGTGCTTACCACGTGAGTGAGTCCATCGATCAATGGTTGTCAGTTATCGCCAACGAGCCGGTCAAACTCTTATACTGTGGTGAACAATCCAATCGCCATGGCGCTGAGATTAACCAAAGCCTGTCGATGGCGGATGGCTATCCGCTGTTGCTGATTAGCCAAGGCTCGCTTGACGAGCTTAATCGACGCAGCCCCGATACGCATAGCATGGATCAATTTCGACCTAATTTGGTTGTTGACTGCAGTGAGCCGTTCATTGAAGACAGCTGGGATATTATAGAGATTGGTAGCGTACGTTTTAAAGTGGCTAAGCCTTGCAGTCGATGCAATTTCACAACGGTAAATCCGAATACCGGACGTTATCATCCACAGCAACAACCGCTCATTACGTTGTCGGAGTTTCGAGCCGATGAGCGAGGCGAGGTGATGTTTGGTCAAAACCTTATCGCCTTAAATGAGGGAGAGATTAAGCGTGGTGACGCCCTAAAGGTCATCAGTCACAAAACCGCACCCGTTTATCATGATGACGCCACAAGCACCAACCGCACTCCCAGCCAACAGATTACCGCTCAGAAAAAGCAGGCGCAACGTACTGAGCTGGATATCACCATTAACGGTCAGCGATTTCGCGGTAATAACCACAGCTCTATCCTAGAGCAAGCCATTGCCGCCGGTATTAAGGTTCCATTTAAGTGTCGAGCAGGTAAATGTGGCACCTGCGCTATGACGCTCATCAGTGGCGAGGTTGACTCCAGTGCTATGGCCACAGCAACCACAACCGATGATCAAATTTTATCGTGCAGCTGCACGGCTCTATCTAACGTCGAGCTCGCTTTAGAGCCTCCAGTCATGAACAAAAACAACAGGAAAACGTCATGAAAACTCGGATAGTCGCGATGTTAATCGCCGCGAGCAGTTATTTAATTGTGAGCGATGCTCAATCGCAAGCACCCGCAACGGCAACCATGGCTGATAAGCTGACCATAGAACAGTGGCCAGTAGAGTGGGGCGGTCGACCGCGGGATCCGTTCGTAGCACCTAATGGTCAGGTTTGGTTTTGCGGACAAGATGGTAATTACCTCGCGCGCTTAGATCCGCAAAACGGAGAAATGAAACGTTTCCCGTTGCCTAAAGGCACTCACCCACACAATTTAATCGTTAGCCAAGACGGTCAGGTTTGGTTTGCCGGCAATCGAGATGGCTACATTGGCAAAATGGATCCGAATACCGGAGCCATACAACGCTTTGCAATGCCCGCTGGTTTGCAAGATCCGCATACGCTGGTGTTTGACAAGAATGAAGACATTTGGTTTACCAGCCAGCACAGCAACGGCGTGGGGAAATTGTCAGTCAAAACACAGCAGGTAACCAGCATTCCGATGCATACGCCAAAGTCGCGACCTTATGGTATAAAGCTTGATAATCAAGGTCAGGTTTGGGTGGTGTTACTGGGCAGTAATAAGCTGGTTCACATCAACCCGAACAACTTTGAACTTACCGAGTATACGCTCCCTCGAGAGCAGGCTAGGATGCGTCGATTAGAAGTGGATGACCATAATGGCATTTGGTATTTAGACTACAGCCAAGGCTATGTAGGACGATTCGACGCTAAAGCCCATACCTTCGAAGAGTGGCCCATGCCTAGGGGCGTAAACAGCGGCCCCTATGGCAGTGCACTCGACAACAACGGGATTTTATGGACGGCTGCAACTCGGGTTATGCCGAACGTGATGGTTGGGTTTGACACCAACAGCAGAGCCTTTGTCAGCGAAACGACCATTAGCGCCGGTGGCAGTGTCCGTCACATGTATTTAAACCCAAAAACCAATCGTTTTTGGTTCGGCATTGATAGTGGCTACATTGCCGTCGCCACCCCTAAGGGATAGGAACAATCATTGAACAATACAACGAAAACCATCTTAATCACCGGTGCCAGTTCCGGCCTTGGTGAGGAAATGGCCCGCCAGTTCGCTCAAAAAGGATACCAGCTGGCCTTGTGTGCTCGGCGCGTGGAAAGATTACAAGCGCTGAAACAAGAGCTGGAGCAAGCCTATCCGAGCGTTAAGGTGTCTATAAAAGCGCTTGATGTTAATGAGGATGATCAGGTCAGCGAGGTGTTTGAGGCGTTTGCTGATGAGTTTGGCACCCTTAACAAAATCATTGTAAATGCCGGTATGGGTAAAGGGGCTCGATTAGGCACGGGTAAATACTACGCCAATAAGCAAACGGCCATGACCAATTTCGTGGCGGCACTGTGTCAGTGTGAAGCCGCTTTGGCCATATTTAGGCGTCAACAACACGGGCAACTGGTGTGTGTATCGTCGGTCAGTGCGGTGAGAGGTTTTGGTGGCACCATGAGCGTCTATGCAGCCACTAAAGCCGGCTTTAGCGCGTTAGCCGAAGGCATTCGCATGGATTTAGCAAAAACACCGATTCGAGTAACCTTGTTGCACCCAGGCTACATTGACAGCGAAATCAGCGAAATGTCTAACAGGCGCCCGTTTAGTGTGTCGACTCAACAAGGCGTAAAACACATGGTGGCAGCCATAGAAGCCAACAAAAAGCGGGCGTTTGTGCCCGCTTGGCCATGGTTGCCCGTGGCGTGGATTTTGCGTTGGTTGCCGGCAAGCTTGATCGCTAAAATGACCTAACTTTGCAATTGCACTTGGGCGGGCTCGCCTTGGCTGAGTGCATCTTCGTTATTAATGTAACCTTGGAAACCATCGATACCCGTGTCGTATAGCTTGAGCAATTGATCTTGGTTCTCAATGGCGGTAGCGTATACCGGTATTTCAAGGTTATGAACGGTATTACACACAATGGTCACCATTTGTAAACTGTCTTGATCGCTGGCTAAACACAAGGCCGGTGACAGCTTGACGTAGGCGGGTCTGAGTTTAGCGATGTAATCAAGGTTGATGCCAGCGTTACCGATGTTGTCTATACCAAATGGAATATTAAGGGAGCGGATGATCTTGATAAACGACATGACCGTTTGCGGTTCCCGTTGGTAATAAGTCTCTGGAAACTCAAACTGAATCTTAGCAATTTGAGCGGCAGTCAAACTGGCGAGTCGACTTAAAAACAGCGTATCTTGGATGGTACTTAAGGATACATTGAGCGACATTCTGGCATCGAGCTCTTTGGTTAAAGCATCCTCAAGCACCGCTAGGTCTAACTCGGTACCGAGATTGAATTGTTCAATAACGGGCAAGAAGCTGCCGGCATTCATGGTTTTATCTACTTCGTCGTTCAAACGGGCATAGAGTTCGTAATGCAGGGCATGACCTCCAATGCTGGTGACCAGCGGTTGATGCTCTACTAAGACCGCCTTCTTACGAATGCGATCTTTTAAAAGGGCAACCCATTCTTGACCGGTACGCATGATCTCAAGCTGTTCGTTTTGAGCGCGCCAACTGTAGCCATTAACCGATTCGGTTTCGACCTTACGCAGCATATTATCAACGCGAGTCAATAAGCTCGAAGCGTTGTCTTGCGGTTGGATAACGCATCCGGCAATCGCAAATATCTCTTGGTTAGGGGATATGCCTTGCTCATGGAGCTTTTTAAGCTGCTCTACGCAAAGTTTGATTTGAGCGTTGATATCGCCGGGCAGAACCGCAGGAATGAGCACACAGAATTCGTTCTCCGACAGCCTTCCTAACAAGGGTTGGAACTTTCTAAAATTGGCGTCTAGGCTTTTGATGGAGGCTTTGACTAAATCGTTATAAACCGGAAAGCCATAATTCTTTCTAATGCGGTCCGGTTGAGCTAAGCGCAACATAATGATTGCGTATTGCTGTTTACGTTCAGCGATACGGCCTTCAATTTGCTGAATGGTGTGACGTCGGTTACTGATTCCGGTTTCTGGATCCAGTTGCACTTGGTTCTTCAAACTCTGTACTTGACTGGCATTGTCTTTAAAACGCTTATAGATGATGTCGCTCAGGTGATTAATGGCTTCAATGGCATTACGCAATTCTCGCGCCTTGGGTAATTCGCTGCGAAAGGTGAAATCGCGATTCTCAATGGCTTTTGCTTGGCGCTCAATAGCGGCTAATGGTTTCACCAACTTACGTAAAATGAGCGTCGCCACCATGCCAATGAAAATAATAGCCAATGCATAAATTAACACTAATCGCTTAAACAGAACCCACACTTGATCGGTAATATGAAAGGGGTTGCTGACGATGGTTAAATTCGCTTGAGAGCCATCTTGAAGCGCTAATTGTATGCGGTTTTCGAAGGACTCGCTGGTGAACAGGCCTGCAAACCAATTGGGTGCTCGAGAGCCGCTGATCACTGAATTTTCTTGAAAGGTTGAGGTTGGCGAAAAAAGCTCTAATTCGATGGATTTAATGTTGGGGTTGCTGTGCGCTTGTTTGAGCAAAGTGGGCACAAAACTAATGAACGAACTTTCAGGTTGGCTTTGCAAGCTTAATTGAGCAATTTGCTCGACCTGATCGACGATGGAAAACTGCTCTTCTAGCAGTTTGCTTTGCATCGTGTTTAGGTTTACAAACAACATCAAACCAAAACCAATACAACTGACTAACCAAACAAGGGCAAGTAACTGACGTTGCAGGCTCATAAAAAGCATACTCCTTTATGCGTAATCGCGATGCTGCTGCGATAATAGTAAGAATTATTATCCTGCTATAGTATCGTTTGATGCATTAAATTGAAATATTAATACCAATAAAGCGACAGAAACTAAGATTATCGGTTGCAAGCCTAGTGAAGGCTTTGGTATTACTAAGCGATGAACGCGTTGTCTCCAGCCTTGCAGTAGGAATTTTCATGATATCTAACGCCCGTCTTTCGTTACTGAGCCTCTCCCTTATTGGTCTGTTATCGCCCCTAGCTCATGGTGCCGATGAATCTTTTGAACAATGTAAAGTACGATTGAGTAATGCCGCAATTCAAGCCGGTGTTAGCCAATCATTTGTTGATAACACCATGGTGGATGTGGCACCGATTAAGCGCACCTTAGCGTTGGACTCCAGTCAGCCCGAGTTTCGAGAGACCTTTGCTGAGTACATGCTAAAGCGGATCACAGACTGGCGTGTGCAAGAAGGACGAAGGCTGTATCAAAAGCATCATGAGTTACTCAAAACCCTCACTCATGAATATGGCGTTCCCGGGCAATACCTGATTGCCTTTTGGGGGCTTGAAACCAACTTCGGCAGCTATAAAGGCAAAATGCCAACGGTTAATGCCATCGCCACGTTGGCGTGCGATCAACGACGAAGAGATTATTTCACCCAGGAGTTTGTGGAAGTCATGAAGCTGGCTGAAAATAATGGTTTCAAGCCACACAGCTTGCAGGGCAGTTGGGCGGGTGCGGTGGGACACACCCAGTTTATGCCTACCGCGTACAACGCTTATGCAGTAGATGGTGATGGCGATGGTGTGATAGACCTTTGGAACAGCGAAATTGACGCCTTAACGTCTGCGGCCAACTTTTTGCAGCAATTGGGTTGGAAATCCGGTGAACGATGGGGTCGGGAAGTGGTTATTCCCAACAATTACAACATTGATAATCTGGGCCGTGCTCATCGTCAACCCTTGTCGTATTGGCGTGAACAAGGGCTCGTACAAGCCAATGGTGTAGCGATCCCTAAGCTGGAGATGGAAGCGGGTTTATTGCTGCCATTGGGCTATAAAGGACCCGCATTTTTAACCTATCATAATTTTGATGTGATCATGCGTTGGAATCGTTCCGAATCCTATGCACTGAGTGTAGGGCATCTTGCCAATCGAATAGCCGGAGGCGGTGGCTTGCAGGTCAATTTAGCCAAATTTCCTAAGCTAAGAGTGGAACAACTTGAACAGGTTCAGCAACAACTGAATTTGAAAGGCTATGATGTGGGTAAGCCGGATGGTCGTCTAGGGCCTAAAACTCGTGCGGGTATTCAAGCATATCAAAGAGACCACAAACTCATGGCTGACGGTTACCCGAATCAACAGTTTATCGGTTATCTGCTGAAGTGAGGCGGTGCAGCGACTATAAAAAGCCAGAGCGAATGCTCTGGCTTTTTTTTTGAAGGCTATGCTTCGTCGTGCAATTCAGTTTTAGGCGCCATTTGAATGATCGAGAAAATATCTCTTTTAGTGGCTTTCGTAGCAAAAAACCAACGACGCACAATGTCAAAAGATGGCATGCTTTTGCCGCTTTCAATATTCCTGACGTACCTATCAGAAATACCAATTTGTTGGGCTAGCTTCTCCTGACTGAGTTTACTCTTGATACGCAGCTCGTTTAGTGCTTGCGCTATACTCGTTTTATCTACTGCTGTTTTCGGCATAGTCTTTTGAACTCATAAAAACACCCGAAGGTGATGAATTTTGACAACCACAAATGCCCCTAGGCTTGGTCATCCGACGAACCGCTCGTTAGTCATAGAAAACACTTTAACAACTTGAGCTTGCGATTGAGTCTAATGAACTCATCCGCCGATTAGCAAGTCCATTCAATGCTTAAGGATAAAAATGATAACTGGGCTAAATTTTTCCGTGGAAATGCGGAATTTTATTGCAATATTTTTACAATAGCGCAACAGCTTTATATATTCCAATTGAACGGAATTTTAAATCCGTGTTTAGAGAAGTTTGAACCAGTTCAAACGGCGGTTAAAAATTGATCGCTGCCAGCAGTGTGCGACAGCGATCATTGCTTTAGCTACGACTGGTCACTTCCAGTAGGTGATAGCCAAATTGCGTTTGCACGGGACCTTGAACGGTATTCAGTGGCGCAGAGAATACCACTTTATCAAATTCCGCAACCATCATGCCGGGGCCAAATGTACCTAATTCGCCGCCTTGCTGTCCTGATGGGCAATTTGAATGTTGTTTGGCTACTTCTGCAAACTCGGCGCCTTGCTCAATTTGGCTTTTAAGTTCTAAACATTTGGCTTCGCTGTCGACCAATATGTGACGTGCACTCGCTTGAGACATTGTATTTCCTTAACGGTTACTTTTTGGATGGGGTTGATGGCTTCATGTCGGCCATGATTTGCACCACTTCGTGATAGCTCATATTAAGCTCTTTAGCGGTGTTAATGATTTTACTTTTATAGGTCTGAATCTGTTCTTTTTTAAGAGCCAACCGTTGCATCTCTTCCAGCACTTGATTACTCGCTTGAATAAGCAATAACATGCGCTTTTCACTGTACTCCAGTTCGCGAATGCACGCTGCCATTTGCTCTTTGGTTCTGGCACTACTGAGATCCGAGTTTACACTTTTATGTTGAAACTCTTCTAAAGAAGCTACGGCTTCCTCGAGTGAAAGGGGTGTGCTCATAATGCTCGCTTGTAAACTTGATTGGTTAAAAACGGTCTTAACTTGGATGTTATCTTATATTAGTTTAGCGCTTCTATAAAAAGATCAACAAATTCAATTAAATTAGTGCTATTTTTGAATAGGTGAACAGGATGTTAAGGAAGGGTTGCCGTGAACGATCTATTACCGGACTTGTTTGATCAATTTGCCGATAAAATTCATTGGGTTAGTAGTAGTTACCGCAGCTTTGGTGGCCACCAATGTTTTTACGGGCCTATTGAAACAGTGAAGTGTTTCGAAGATAACTCGAAAGTAAAGTCGTTATTGAATCAACCAGGACAAGGACGGGTGTTGGTGGTTGATGGTGGCGGCTCCATGCGCAGGGCATTGCTTGGTGATCTGATTGCTGCGTCAGCCATCGCTAACGGTTGGGCTGGGGTGATTATTAATGGCTGTATAAGGGATGCCGGTGAAATAGCTGACATGGCAATAGGCGTGCAAGCTTTAGGTACCGCCCCCATTAAAACCGAAAAGTTGGGTGTGGGCATCGTGGGAGAAACCATCGAGTTAAATAACATTAAGATTCGTTCGGGACAGTGGATATACGCCGATTTAAACGGTATTGCGGTATCTGAGAGCCAATTAGAGATAGAGTAAGTTTATTAGCTAGACTGAGCTGTAAGGGCTAGAAAAAGGAAGAATAATGAAAGCAATTAAAACCATAGGTCTGATTTTCATCTTAGTTGTGTTGTTGGGGGTGGGTTATATCATCGCCTTTGTAGATGTTAATGATTTTAAGCCACAAATTACCGATGCTGCGGCTGAGCAGACCGGACGACAGTTATTAATTAAGGACGACATCGAACTGCGATTTTTTCCAAGCCTGGGCATCACCATGGGTGGCATTGAGTTAGCGAACGCAGAAGGGGTGAGCGATGATCCTTTGTTTTACGCTGAAAGGCTGCAAGCGGACGTAGAGTTGCTGCCGCTATTAAAAGGGCAACTTCGCGTTGGTGAACTTATTTTCAGCGGTATTGCGGTGAATATGATAACCCTAACCGATGGCCGCTCCAGTTTAGATGGCATGGTTTCAAAATCCACTGAAGCGCAAGAGCCCGACGAAAAAGCACCTCAACAAACAGCCTCGACCGACGCTTCTATGTCATTAGCAGAACTGTCCATTGAGGGGATATTGTTTGAGAACGCCCGCATCGTTGTTGATAATCAACAGCAGGGCAGTCGCTCGCAAATTGATCTTAACGAATTCCGATTGCAACGCTTTAGTCCAGGTGTCGATAGCGACTTTAGCATTAACCTAGCGGTGGATACGGGCGACAACCAAATTGCGCTGCTGTTTAATGGCATCTTAAACATAGATAAAGGATTAACACTCATCGCCATGAGCGACACCAAAATGAACACCACCGTATCCGGTAAAGGGTTTGAACAAGCGCCTTTGGTGGTGGAAAACAGCCAAGACATGCAGTTGGACTTAGCCAACAGCATGGCACGCTTAAGCAATTTTAAAGGCACATTACTTGATATCAACATGAGCGGTGCTTTAGATGTTGATTACGGTGCTAAGGTACCCAATATTGCGCTGCAATTGGACATTGGTGATGTGGATTTAGATGCGTTGGCCGGCTCTCAACCGAAAAAGGAAACCGCTGCAGAAGGCTCCGATACGACGGCATCAACGGAGCCTGAGGTTGAGCCAGACTTGTCAGCATTAAGTTTAGTTAACTTCGAAGGTAAGGTTACGGTTACCCAAGTGAAAGCGGCGGGCCTGACTACCAATAATTGGAAGGTAAATACAGAGCTTAAAGACGGTGTATTAACCCTATCGCAACTGTCAGCTGATTTGTACGAGGGTACATTGTTGACTACCGCGACCCTAGATGCTACCGGCACAATAGCCAAGTATCGGTTTGATGAGAAGCTGACCGGAGTACAAATACAGCCATTGATGAAAGACTTTATGGACATGGATTTTGTCACGGGCAGCGCCAATATTGCGGTTAAGGGCAGCGGCTCGTCGTTAAAGCCAACTGCACTTAAGAAGAACTTGCTGGCCAATGGCAACTTCAAAGTGACCGATGGATCGCTTTATGGCATTAACATTCCTCAAAAAATTCGAGAAGGACAAGCAGCACTTAAAGGGGATTTCTCTAAAACCCAAGCGGAACAAAAAACCGACTTCACCGCATTAACCGGTAGCTTTAGCAGCAAGAATGGCGTAATCACTAATCCCGATTTATTAATGGTGAGTCCATTATTGCGAGTGAGTGGTGATGGCGATGCGGACATCGTAAATGAGCAGGTAGATTACACGGTTGCAGCGAAAGTTGTAGGCAGTCTCGATGGCCAAGGTGGCAACACCGACATGAAGGGTCTTACGGTGCCAATCAATATTAAAGGCTCTTTTAACAACCCTAAAATTGGTTTAGACAGCGACAGCCTAATGAAGCAACGAGTAGACGAAGAAAAGAATAAACTTAAAGACAAATTATTCAAACGCTTCGGCGGTTAATCGTCAGAGTCATAAATAATAAAGCCCCTAACGCCATTGGCCTTAGGGGCTTTTTATTGGGATGATTCCGCTTGTCTAAACGTTTACTTTGGTAATGTCGACGTGCACTTTCAATCGTTGCCCAGGTTGAAGATATTTACTGTCAAATTGATTCCATTGCTTGAGTTGCTTAACGGTTACGTTAAAGCGAGAAGCAATGAGTGACAGAGAATCCCCTTTGCGAACACGATAGGTAATGGTTCTGATGACGCCGTTGCTGGTTACTTTTGCACTGTTGCTATAAACCACTAGGGTACGACCCGGGCGTAGAGGTGCGTTTTCTGCCATGTTGTTCCAGCGGGCAATCTTTTTATACGACACATTGTATTGCTGGCCAATTTTCCACAACGAGTCACCCGCTTGAATTACGTGGTTAATCTTATTAGGCGCGCTGGCGGCCTGAGCGGCTTGTTGACGCTGGGCTAAGCTTAGCGGGTATTGGCTCAAATCTTTGGCCGCAACCGGTATCAGTAGGTGTTTACCGGCAACGATCCGATTGTTATTCATGCCGTTAATTTGCTTAATGATGTCAACGGACGTCTTATGGCGCTGAGCTATCACACTCAAACTGTCGCCATTTTTAATTTGATACCGCTGCCACTTGATTCGCGCGTTAGCATCGGTATTAGCAAGAGCGTTATTAAAGGTTTCGACGCGGTCGATGGGTAACAATATATTGTGAGGCCCATTGGGTGAAGTGGCCCATTGCATATAGCCACTGTTGAGTTTTTGTAACTCTTGAACCGACATGTTGGCCATGTCGGCGGCAAACGCTAAGTCAATTTGCGATCCGGCATCCACCGCTTCAACCACAGGCTTGTTGGCGATTGGAAATAAAGTAATGCCGTATTGGTCTGGGTTTTTAATGACATCGGCCAACGCCAATAATTGCGGAACGTATTTTTCGGTCTCACTGGGCAGATTAAGCGACCAAAAATCGGTGGCTAATCCTTGCTGTTTATTGCGTCGAATAGAGCGCATTACTCGCCCTTCGCCACTGTTGTAGGCCGCAACGGCGTAGAGCCAGTTGTTGTCGAGACGGCGGTATAGGTATTCCAGCATGTCCAATGCTGCATCTGTGGCGGCGATAACGTCATGGCGACCGTCGTACCACCAATCCATGTGCAACCCAAAGTGCTTGGCCGTGGGCTTAGTGAATTGCCAAAAGCCAGACGCGCCTACGTGTGATATGGCGTAGGGTGCGAAGGCACTTTCAATAATGGGTAATAACGCCAACTCCATAGGCAAGCCAC
Organism: Paraferrimonas haliotis; assembly: GCF_002282895.1. Taxonomy (GTDB): domain Bacteria; phylum Pseudomonadota; class Gammaproteobacteria; order Enterobacterales; family Shewanellaceae; genus Paraferrimonas; species Paraferrimonas haliotis. Next base: position 321,625 of record NZ_NRRB01000004.1, on the reverse strand, counting down.
GAGCCTCTACTTGTTCCATAATGTAGTACATGTATGGCTCGGCGCGTTTGCTGACTCTGGCTAAGTGTTTCGGGTTACGTTTGTACCAGTTCTCGAAGGTTTGAACCCGTTTATTTTGCGGGATGGGCATGTGCATTTGCATGCGCATACGTTGCCATACGTCCTCAATGACCACGGCTTGCTCTGTTTTAACAGGCTCTTTGGGCGGCGTTTCGACCACTGCCGCATTCGCTGGTGCGGTGTTTGTAGGCTCGGTAGGGAGAGGCTCAGGTTGCTTTGTAATTGTGCTTGAACTTTGACAGCCGGCCAGTAGCAGAGCGGCAACGAGTGCAGTAGGAACAAATTGTCGCATGAAAAAACTGATTCCCGAAATAATGTGATTGCAAAAAAGGGCTATAATAACGTTTTTGTTAAGCGCTGTCTTTCCACTGTCGCAGTAATTTGAAGGCGGTAACGCTATCATTCACCGGCTGTTGGCTATGACGGGCAATACTTTCTTGCACCGACGGCAAATGGCATCGTAGAAATGGGTTGATTTTCAATTCGTTGGCTATACTGGAGGGTAAAGAAGGGCGTTCAAGTTTACGCCAGTCTTGAACTTGTTGTTGATAATGTATCAACGCCTGGTTGCTAGGCTCAACCGCTTTGGCAAAGGACAAATTGGCACTGGTGTATTCGTGTGTACAAAACACTTGGGTTGAAGCAGGAAGCTTGGCCAACCGTTGTAACGATGCATGCATTTGCTCCGCAGTGCCTTCAAATAAGCGCCCACAGCCGCCACTGAACAGAGTATCGCCACAAAAGAGTTTGTCGTCACCAAGATAACAAATGTGGTCGAGGGTATGGCCTGGTGTGGCGATCACCGTCAACTCAAGATCTAAGCCACTCAAATAGATGGCGCTGCCATGGTGTAAGGCTTTGTAATCGACGTCGAGTTGGCAATGCTCGCTGGCATAAATGGTTAAGTCGCCATTACAAAAATCAATCAGGTCGGTTAGGCCATTGGTGTGATCCCAGTGGTGGTGGGTTATCAGTACCGCCTCCAGCACTAACTTGTTCTCTTTAAGGTAGGTGATGACTTCTTGGGCACTGCCTGGGTCAACCACGACGCAACGGTCATTGTTATCTTGATGCAAACACCAAATGTAATTATCGGAAAATGCGGCGATGGCGTCGACTTGTATCATAACGTCCTCAAAATGAGCTGAAATCTAACTCAGTTTACTGAGTGTTGGGCTTGCTTGTATAGTCTATTTCGGCCTAATCTAACTCTGGTTAGCGACAAAAGGAACTGCTTGTGTTTGAAAAGCCTTTACAGTGGCAGCAATTAGCAAACGGCTTGATCATTCAACAGCAAGTGCAGCAGGCCGTTGAGCCTTGGCTTCGCTCATTTGTTGGCGAACACTTGTTGAAGTTTGGAGCATTATCAGCTGCGATTGATTCGCAATCCTGCCCGGTTAAACGCCATTTCAGTGGTTATAACGATGGCGACGTCGATATTCGCTTTACACCGGAGTGCTTGCCCATTCAAAGCCACAGCATTGATGTTGGCTTGATGAGCTTTGTTCTCGATTTTGAAGCGGACCCCCACGCATTGCTGAGAGAATTAGACCGCACAATAATTGCGGGCGGGCATTTAATCATTGTTGGTTTTAATCCGCTTAGTGGCCTACTTCTTGGTCAGGCGCTGCCCAATAAGCGCAAGCAGTTTCCTTGGTGCGGCCGCTTTTTCTTAAGCGCTCGTATCTGCGATTGGTTGAGTTTATTGGGTTATCAGGTAATTGATAACCAACGCATGTTGCCTCACCACTTGCTCACACCGATGAATCCTCAGGGCAAATTACAGCAGTTTGCTGATCGACACTTTGGTTACGCGGGCAGTGTTTACATGATTGTGGCTAAGAAAGTGAGCTTACCCTTGACGCCAATTCGCAAGCGTCAACGGCTTAAATCGCGCAAATGGCAATCGATTCCATCTGCAGGAAGGTACAACAAAACAAAGAGTTAGGTTTAATCGTTCTCAATATTGCGTATGGGTGATACGCTTTATTGAGAACCTTCGTAACCCTGATCAATTTCAGTTGCTTGGTCTTCAGCGGCGGCTCTTGCCAAATCGTCGACCCGCTCATTTAACGGATGGCCAGAGTGACCTTTAACCCATTTCCACTCAATCTGATGCTGCTGTTGCACCGCATCTAAGCGTTTCCATAAATCAACGTTTTTTACCGGTTGTTTGGACGCGGTTTTCCAATCTTTCTTCTTCCAACCGTGAATCCATTGAGTAATACCTTGGCGCAGATACTGGCTATCGGTAGTGAGAACTACGTTACAAGGCTCTTTTAATGATTCCAGTGCCACCACCGCTGCCAGCATTTCCATGCGGTTATTGGTGGTCAAGCGATAGCCTTTGGCTAATTCTTTTTGGTGTTGTTTGTAAATTAACACGATGCCATAACCGCCCGGGCCGGGATTTCCAAGGCAGGAACCATCGGTGTAGACAGTTATCGTTTTGCGTGGGCGCATTTGCTTGTTACCATGTTAGCCAGTCTTTATTCCATTGGACACTGAGCAACATACTAAAGGCCTATGTCACAAGCAACTAATACTCGACAAATCATTCTTGATACCGAAACCACAGGTATGAACCAAGGCAGCGGTCCTCATTATTTAGGGCATCGCATCATTGAAATTGGCGCCGTAGAGGTCATTAATCGCCGTTTAACAGGGCGTACCTATCATCAATACATTAATCCACAAATGCCCATTGATGAAGAAGCCATTGGCGTTCACGGCATTACCGACGAACGAGTAATGAACGAGCCTTTGTTTGAACAGATTGCCGATGAGTTTATCGCCTTCATTGATGGTGCTGAGCTGGTGGCTCATAACGCCCCCTTTGATGTGGGCTTTATGGATCTGGAATTCTCCATGCTGAATCGCGGCGAGATTAAAACCGCCAATCTTTGTAAGGTGACCGATTCACTGGATCTGGCCAAACGTTTATTTCCAGGCCAGAAAAACAACCTCGATGCCTTGTGTAAACGCTACGGCATCGATAACAGCCACCGTACCTTGCACGGGGCGTTGTTGGATGCGGAAATTCTAGCGGACGTTTACCTGCTTATGACCGGCGGCCAAACTAAGCTGAATTGGTCGGAGCAGGGGGGCGGTGACCAAGAACTTTCCATTCGTCGCATCGACAGTAACCGCTCGCCTCTTAAGGTGGTGAGTGCAACTGAGCAAGAGTTAGTCGAACATCAACAACGGTTAAAGGTGTTTGCCGACAAGCATGGCTGTTTATGGGAGCAAGGTTAGCCATTTATCACTCTAATTTTGTTCAATACTTGGCTAAGTTTGCGTCGTTTGTCGATTTTTTGAGTAAACGAACAAATTGTTTCTTAAAAAGGGTTGACGCTTTGAGCGTGCAACCGTATTATTCAGCCCGCACTTGAGAGTGGAGCGGTAGTTCAGTTGGTTAGAATACCGGCCTGTCACGCCGGGGGTCGCGGGTTCGAGTCCCGTCCGCTCCGCCACTTCAAGTTGCACGTTAAGCCCATGTGGAGCGGTAGTTCAGTTGGTTAGAATACCGGCCTGTCACGCCGGGGGTCGCGGGTTCGAGTCCCGTCCGCTCCGCCACAGCTTAACAAGATTTAAGCCCATGTGGAGCGGTAGTTCAGTTGGTTAGAATACCGGCCTGTCACGCCGGGGGTCGCGGGTTCGAGTCCCGTCCGCTCCGCCACGACTTAGTTACGTTGAGACCATGTGGAGCGGTAGTTCAGTTGGTTAGAATACCGGCCTGTCACGCCGGGGGTCGCGGGTTCGAGTCCCGTCCGCTCCGCCACTCTCATAAGAGACAAAGCCTGCCTTGAGCAGGTTTTTTTGTGCCTGAAATTCAGTAGACGGGTAGCAGCCATAAAAAAACGCTTACCCGTTGGTAAGCGTTTCTTGGTTTGCTGATGGCAGTGGTTTATGCCGCTTTATGTTGCTGCTTAGGCAATTGCTTAGCTTGTAACTCGATGGGGTCGAAATCGTCGACGTTGATGACCTTCAATCGTCCCACTTCGGCTTCACAAAGTTGCTTAGCTTCCTCTTCATTGATAGCGCCAATTTCTAAGCCTTGTGCCGCTAATTTATCTAAGAAGATAAACGGAACCTTTTTGCCAAGTTTTTTGCAGATTTTATCGTATACAGGCTCTACCGCCAGTATTTGATGTAAGGTCTGCTCAACAATACCAATTGGATTCGATTCAATGGCTTTGAAGTATTGGCCATTGATTAAGCGGTCGCGAGTTTCGCTTGGGGTTTGGAGTATGCGAGCCACTTTGTGATCCAGTTTATCGGATGGTGCTCTCACAGGTTTGCCCCACGGCATGATTAACCAACTTAAGGTGCGACCTAAACCTTTAACTGGGAAGTTTTCTAATAAGCTTTCTAACGCAGTTTGCAGCTTATAGAGCGAGTCTTCTACCGCCCATTGCAATAACGGTAAGTCTTGCTCTGGTCGACCGTCGTCTTCAAAGCGCTTTAAGGTCGCCGATGCCAAATAAAGCTGAGAGAGCATATCACCAAGACGAGCCGAGATGCGCTCTTTGCGCTTAAGATCGCCGCCTAAGGTTGCCATGGCTAAGTCTGACAACAAGGCCAGATTGGCGCTAAAGCGGTTTAAGTGCTGATAGTAGCGCTTGGTGACGTCGCTCGTTGGGGCGCTGGTAAAGCGCGCCGAGCTTAATCCCATCCACACACTCTTGCTGAAGTTGCTTAAGCTAAAGCCAATGTGGCCAAACAGGGCATTATCAAAATCAGCGATGGCTTGTTGTTCGTTGTCAAGGAACGCCGCTTCCATTTCAGCAAGCACGTAAGGATGACAGCGAATCGCGCCTTGACCGTAAATGATCATATTACGGGTCAGAATGTTAGCGCCTTCCACGGTAATGCTAATCGGCACGCCTTGATAGCCACGGCCGACATAGTTATTCGGCCCTAAACAAACCCCTTTACCGCCATGAATGTCCATAGAGTCAATCAAGACCTTCTGCAGACGCTCGGTAAGATGACACTTAACAATGGCGGAAATTACCGATGGTTTTTCGCCTAAATCAATACCGGTTGTGGTTAGGGCACTGGCTGAGTCCATTAAGTAGGTGTTGCCACCAATGCGCGCTAACGGCTCTTCAATACCCTCTAACTTACCAATCGGCAATTTAAACTGACGACGGATGCGAGCGTAAGCGCCTGTCGCTGCGGCAATGCTCTTGGCGCCACCGGCAGAATTCGATGGTAGCGTGATACCGCGACCAACGGACAAACATTCCACAAGCATACGCCAGCCTTGGCCTGCCATTTTAGGGCCACCAATAATGTAGTCTAATGGAACAAAGACCTCATTACCTTGGGTTGGCCCGTTTTGGAACATGGTGTTAAGTGGGAAGTGACGACGGCCAATCACCACCCCGGGGGTTGTGGTTGGAATCAAGGCGCAGGTAATGCCGATTTCTTTTTGATCCCCCAGCAAACCATCGGGATCACGCAGTTTGAAGGCAAGCCCAAGCACAGTGGCTACCGGCGCCAGAGTAATGTAGCGCTTGTTCCAAGTCAGCTTCATGCCTAACACTTGCTCGCCTTGCCATTCACCGTGGCAAACTACGCCAAAGTCTGGAATGGCACCGGCATCAGAGCCCGCTTCAGGAGAGGTGAGTGCAAAGCAAGGGACTTCTTCGCCCTTAGCTAAGCGAGGCAAATAGTAATTTTGCTGCTCGGCGGTACCGTAGTGTTGCAGTAATTCTCCGGGCCCCAGGGAGTTAGGCACACCAACAGTCGATGACAACACAGCGCTGACGCCAGAAAGCTTTTGTAACACACGGCTTTGGGCGTAGGCGGAGAACTCAAGACCACCGTATTTCTTTTTGATGATCATAGAGAAAAAGCCTTTCTCTTTGATGAACTTCCACACATCTTCTGGTAAGTCGGCGAGTTCGTGGTTCACTTCAAAGTCGCTGACCATGGCGCATACTTCTTCACAAGGACCATCAAGGAAAGCTTGTTCTTCAGCGGTTAAACGAGGCTGTGGGTAGTTGTGCAGTGTTTGCCAGTCAGGTTCACCGCCAAACAGTTGGCTTTCCCACCAAGTGGTGCCCGCGTCTAAGGCTTCTTTTTCAGTGGAAGACATTTCCGGCATGATGCTGCGATAAACCTTTAAAATGGGTTTAGACAGCAGCGAGCGTCGCACGGCGCTGAGGTTCAATGGTACTGCAACCACAGCAAAAACAACCCAAAGGCCGATTGGAACTGGGGTAACGAAGTGGGTAGCAAACAAAAATGCAAACACAGTCAAGGTTGACATCATGAGTGACACCCTGAGATAGCTCAGGCTACCAATTATAACCAAGACGCCTAGCGTCAGAATGAGTGTATGCACTGGGTACTCCTTGTAAGGTGATCTATTTTTTATTGCGCTAACTCACAGTATAGTCCGTGGTCAGACCTGTATCACACAAAATTAACCGTTCAGCCGAAGAGATGCAACTCATTTTCAAACAAATGTTTTAATTCGGTGTTTACTCTTGATACGTTGCTAAAGTAAATTTCGGATTACTTTGACGTTTTGCGCGATATAATGCCGTTAAAGGCAAACTTGTAGATGAGGATGTACATCCATGTGCGAACTTTTGGCGATGTCGGCCAACGTCCCCACGGATATTGTATTTAGTTTTACCGGCTTAGTTGAACGAGGGGGCGTGACCGGTCCTCACGTAGACGGTTGGGGAATTACTTTTTACGAAGGAAAAGGCTGTCGAACCTTTAAAGATGCCAAGCCATCGAGCGAAAGCGAAATTGCGTCGTTAATCAAAGCCTACCCCATAAAAAGTTGCACAGTGATCAGTCACATTCGACAAGCAAATCGCGGTCGAGTTTGCTTAGAAAACACCCACCCATTTACCCGAGTGTTGTGGGGGCGCTATTGGACCTATGTTCATAATGGCCAACTGTCTGGATATAAACAGGCGCTGCAATGCGAACAGTTTGTGCCGGTAGGTAATACAGATAGCGAATTGGCGTTTTGTTGGATAATGGAGCAGTTGCAAAAAAAATATCCCAAACGGCCCGCTAACATTAAGAGTGCGTTTCGCTATGTGGCTAAGCTTGCCGATAAGCTGCGCCAATTTGGAGTCTTTAACATGATGCTCAGTGATGGTAATTACATCATGAGTTATTGTTCAAATAACCTGAGTTGGATAACGCGACGCGCGCCTTTTGGTAAAGCGCAATTGATTGACGCGGATATGGTGGTGGATTTTGATAAAGAAACAACACCCAATGACGTGGTTACAGTGATAGCAACTCGCCCGTTAACCGACAACGAACAGTGGCAGGTGATGAAGCCTGGTCAATGGTGCGTGTTTCGCCAAGGTGAGCTGTTCGCTCAATCCAAGTGAGACATTACGGCGCTAAGCAGAGGCTTGGCGTTGACTCTGGGGCTTAGGTGCAAATTTATAGCCAACGCCCCACACCGTTTGCACCAGCTCGTTAAAGCCTGGGTAGTTGGCCAACTTATTTCGAAGCCGATTCACGTGACTATTAACTGTGTGTTCGTACCCATGATGGTGATATCCCCACACCGATTGCAATAATTGCTCACGGCTAAATACTTGCTGGGGAGAGCAGGCAAGGTGCCACAGTAAATCAAACTCACGAGCGGTAAGCTTAATGGCTTTGTCTTGCAGATACAGTTGTCGTTCCAAGGCACTGATGCGTACCCCTTCGAAACACAATTCTCGAGTATAATCCTGTTGCGCTTGGCTTTGGCGCAGCCGTGCTTTGATGCGCGCCCGCAACTCTAATACGCTCACCGGTTTCACAAGGTAATCGTCTGCCCCAGATTCCAATCCCAGCACGATGTCGGCTTCGCTGCCTTGATCGCTCATCACCATAATTGGGGTGAACTGATTGTTTTGGCGCAATTGTTGCGCTAAAAGGATGCCGTCGCCGTCGGGCAGTCGTCGGTCTAAGAGAATTAAGGAATACTGACTGTGAGAGAGGGCTTTATTTGCGTGCTTAATGCTGGCGCAATGGCAGATGTCATAGCCTAAGCTGGTTAAGTTTACATTGAGTACTTGGGTGAGCTCGGGCTCATTAGAAATGAGTAACAATTTTTGTTGTGACGATATGGATGTTAAGTTCATATCAATATCCCTTTTCTGGTCGCTGAAATAACAGACCTGAAAAGGGATATTTTTGTTACAAGAATTTATTTATTTTGTTCGAGTAATATGAACGGCAAGTACTGGGTTATCGAAACGGTGTGAGGGCATGAGCACTGAATCCATGAGTCCATCGGCTTGAGAAATTACTCCAGAGTGAAGGAAAACTCTATCCACATCATCGCGCTCGGCGTTAAACCCTTCACCGCCGTCAGCTGGGCCTGGAATGCTGCCTTTAACCTCGCTATTAGCTTCGGTACCGGCATCGTAGGCATTGAGCATAAAGGCCTGTTGCTCATCCACCGCTAACGCCGAAAAGTCGAAGCCGTTTAGGCCGGTAAAGGCGTCATTGGTGTTGACCAGCATTGTTGTGAAGCTTAACTGATCCACCTGCTCGGCAGTGAGTTCAAATTCAATGTTTTGGCTATCTCCGGGCATAAGCATGCCGTCTGCCGAGGTTGACGCTAATACTTGCTCCAATTCAGCAAAGCCGCTGCCATCACCGCCTTCAGCCATCATTTCTAGGGTTTCACTGGCCATTTCTCCGGTGGTCCACAGCGCAATACTGTCAGGGTGACTGACTACTGTGGCTGGAGACATGGGTTGATTAGCCGTTAAGTTAACCAAAGTGATTTGATAAGTTTGAGTCATGGCCGGTGGTGGCATTACCACGGGATCGTCACCGTTATCATCATCGTCGTCGCCACAAGCCGTTAACGCCGCGGTCATCAAAGCAATGGCCAGTAACCGCTTATTAGTCGAGGTAAGTATAGTCATAGCAGCCTCCTTACTTAACGGTAATTACAAGCTTAGCTACAGGGTTTAACCAACGATGAATGCGGCTATCTAGGTCGCTCATGCCACCTTGTGGGTCGGTGTCGCCCAGTACTCCAGGGTGAATATGAACCATGTCATTCATTGAACCGTCCATAACACCGGTACCGTTCATGCCGCCATCACCGCCAGGAGCCACTGGAATTCCAGGTGCGCCATTAGCGCCGCCGCCATTGATGATTTCATCGTTGGCTTCAGTGCCGGCATCCCAGGCTTTTAGATATAGGGTATAGGTACCGGCTTCCTCTGGGATCATCCAACTGTCGTAGCCCACAAAACCGTCATTACTGGGCAGGATCATGGCGGCGAGGGACAATACCGGGTTATCGCCGCTGTCGAGCATGAAGCTAACGCTGCTGCCCGGAGCCATGAGACCTCCGGCTGGGTTAGCGACTAGTGGTGCCCCCAATCCTTCAAGTGCAGTTTGCAGGCCAGAGATGTCACCACCCTCAGCAATGCTTTGCATCTGAACGGAAGCCATTTCGCCTGCTTGAAAGAAATGCTGGTCAGCGGGATGGGCCGCCACCAATACTGGGGTGAAGTGACTACCATGGGTTAAGTTGGTCAAGGTCATCTCTAATTCAGCGGCGTAACTGCTCGTGGCTGAAAAAGCGGTGACGGTTGAAGCTAATGTGGCGGCTATTAGTGTTGTTCTCATTTTGTGACTCTCCTTTTACACGATTGAAGTTTAGTGTGGCGAAGGAAAGTCACTAGAGGGTGGCGAATTTATCACATAAGTATCACGATTTAATTCGCCGTGCAGAGGTTAAGGAATTGGATTGTCTAAAGTGGCGACGTCGGTCTGGTTTGCCACAACGCTAGGTTGATAACTGGCTAACCGTATATTGAGTTGCTTACTGTCTTTTTCAAAGTGAGCCAATTGCACCGGCAGGTAATCCAGCTCGGGTGCAAACCACACCACGGTTTTACGTTTCTTGCTGTTGCGAATGACTTCGAGCTTGATGGTGTCGTAGCTAATGTCATTGACTGTGATGGTCTCGGTGCCGGCGTCTTTAAAACCGTACTCTTCGATTTCGTTATCTTTTACCATCTCGTAATGGTACTCACCGTCTTCGTGGCCTTTCGCTTCGCTATTGTATAAATCCAGGCGCAATTGCAGCTGTACCATGAGTGGATCGAAGATCGGACGGTCATAGTCAAATTTGGCTTTTTCGCCTTTGTAGCGACTATGGATTAACTGCGCGCCTTTTAAAAACGCCGTTTGTTCATTGAAGTCGCTGCCGGTGCCTTTGCGATCATGCATAAATCGAATGGGCTGAAGTTGTTGTTGATCGCGGCTAAATTCGCTGCTCATTTTACGTTTATCGCTCAATACGAGGAATGACAAACTGGAGTCGAACTTATATTGAAATTGCTCAGAACTGGTTTTTTCCAGCTGATAGCGAGCGCCTCCCAGCTCAATGTTTCCGTAGTAAACCTTATATTCGGCGGTAAACGGATCTAAGGGATTTGCGTTTGTAGCCATGCTAGCGACGGCGGCTAGCGAAACAAGCCAGTGTTTCATTAAACATCCTCTTATGGACCAACAAGGCCGTTAGAACGGTATGGATAGAATAAGGGTGGCGCTATCTGGATGCCAGCAATATTCGCTCATTTTTATTTTTCCATTGGTAATTATGACTCCCTCACTGCGTAATCGTTCCATTTGTTCTCGGTAAGCGTTTGAATCTTTTGGCAAACTAATCTTACCTTGGCTATTAATGATGCGATGCCAAGGAATCTGGCTACCCTCAGGTGCGGCAGCAAGGGCTCGACCGACCATTCTGGCACCGTTTGGAAATCCTGCTAAATCAGCTACTTGCCCATAGGTGGCAACCTTGCCTGATGGGATTAAGCGGGCGATGTATTGAATTTTCTCGTTTTTATTCACGTTATCAAAACCTTAGCTTTTTGGTTAGGCGATTAAGCTTGCTGATTCATTTTATTGTTGGTCATTTGAGTAAAAAAACCTATACTGTATAAATATACAGTTATCAGTGTTAGCTACATTGTAAGGGTTTAAGGTGCTATGAAATCCGACTTATCTGAGCTGCTAGAGCGACACGACGTTTGGCGTGCAAACCAATGGCAAACTCAGCAAGACAGCTATCCCACCGGCTTCAGTGAATTGGATAAGCAACTGGCAGGGGGAGGTTGGCCACAGGTTGGTGTGTGTCAAATGATTTGCGAACAACCAGGGCAAGGTGAGCTGCAATTATTCATGCCGTTACTGAGGCATATGGCAAGCTTGAGTCAGTGGGTGGTGTGGTTATCGCCACCGGCCATTCCTTATGCGCCAAGTCTTGCAGGCAGTGGCGTCGACTTAGCGCAGCAATTGCTGTTAGAGCCCGAAGATCATAAGCAAGCCTTATGGGCCTTAGAGCAAAGTGTGAGCAGCGGTGCTTGCCGTTTGGTGTTTGCTTGGTTAACGCAGTTGAGTGTGGCACAAGCTCGACGGTTGCAGTTGGCTGCGGAAAAAGGGCAATGTTTGTTGGTGTTGTTTAGCAGCGGCACTTCTGAACACGACAACCACCCAGTACAGTTAAAGATAGCCATTAAGCGGTTATTACAGGGCAGCGAGATCCGCATTGTAAAGCGTCGTGGAGGCTGGCCCAGTGCCGCTTTTCGATTAGAGCTTGGAGATAGTCAGTGGGGCATGGTAAAGCCGGAGCAACAAGGGCAAGTGATTCAAGGGCCTTGGTAATGTGGTGGTTAGCGGTACACGATCCTTGCCTGTCATTAAATTACTTAATGGTCAGCCATCAAGAGCAAGACGTTAGTCCTGCGGCGGTGCTACTCGAGGGTAAGCCTGCTCGGGTGATTGAATGCAATGCAGCGGCCACTCAAGCAGGGGTATCCATTGGCCAAAGTATGGCCACAGCCACCGCTTTAGAAAGTAACTTGCAGTTGTTTGCCAATCAAGCTGAGTTGGCTTGTGAAAGTCTTAACTGGCTGGCTCGCTGGAGCTATCGGTTCAGTGCTCGAGTGGCCTTGCGAGCGCCTGCTTGTGTGTTATTAGAAATCGGCTCCATGGTGAAACTTTTTGGAGGCATCGATAAGCTACTGAACGATTATCGCTATTGTGCGAGCTTGCACGGTTTAACGCCTTCGCTGGCCATTGCCGATAACCCTTTGGCCGCCGAACTCTTAGCCCGTAGTGGTCAGGCGCAATTGCAGCTGAGTCGACCTAAAGTTAAACAGGCTTTGCAACGACTGAGCGTGGCAGAGCTTGGGTTGTTAGAGGAGCAGGTGAAAGCATTGCAAGGCATGGGGTTGCGCCAGTTCGCTGACTTGCAAACGTTGCCGCTGGTGGAGCTTGGGCATCGATTTGGTCCAGAGTTGAGTGAGCAATTAGCGAGGCTGAGTGGAACTTTGCCACAACCGCTGGCGTTTTATCAGCCGCCACCGGGTTATCAGCGACGCTTACCTTTAAATCATGAGATCGAGCAATTGAGTGCGCTCCAGTTTCCACTGCAACGCTTACTCGGCGAGTTGCAAGTCTACTTACAACAACGTCAGCTGGCGGTGAGTTGTTGGAAGTTATGGTTAAAATATCGCGACAAGCAACAGCAATGGCTGACATTTGAACTTGCGTTTGCTCAATGCCAAGCGAATAAATTACTGGAGTTGGCTCAATTACAGTTAACTCGTCATCAACTGAGCGCACCGGTTATTGAAATGGGCATTAAAGTGACTCGCTTTGGTGCTTATGAAAATAAAGCCGACTCTTGGTTACCGCAAACTCAAGGGCGAGAGCAAAAGCAGCAGTTAGTCGCGCGCTTGCAGGCTCGAATGGGGCAGGAGCGAGTATCTGGGTTGGGTTGGCAGGATCAGCATCGTCCTGAAAAAGCCTGGTGTCGTTTGCCCGTTAATCAGCCCCAGCAAGCGCCGGCTCAAACCACAAAGTCTATTAGACCGAGTTGGTTACTAGAGGAGCCTCAAGCCATTAACCGTCAACAGTTGATGTTAGTGCGCGGCCCCGAACGGATTGAATCGGGCTGGTGGGACAGTGATTGGGTGCAAAGAGACTATTACTTGGCCCGCCACGAACAGGGCGCATTATGTTGGGTCTTTAGAACCACCGCTGGCCAAGATGGTCTGCAAAAACAGTGGTTTATTCACGGTTGGTTTGGCTAATGTACGCCGAGTTACATTGCATCAGCCACTTCACGTTTTTACGGGGAGCATCTGCACCGCAACAGCTGGTTGAGCGTGCCAAAGCCTTAGGTTATCAAGCACTAGCCATCACAGATGAGTGCTCGTTAGCGGGTGTTGTTCGAGCCTGGGAAGCGGCCAAAGAATGCCAGCTGCCTTTGATCATTGGCAGTGAGTTTCAATTGCAACAAGGCTGCTTTGTGTTATTGGCTAAGAATCGAAAGGGTTATGGGCAGTTATCCAGTCTTATAAGCCAAGCGCGTCGACGCAGTGAAAAAGGAGCTTACCAGCTGTCATTTGACGATTTCTCTGGCGATTTAGGCGATTGTTTTATGCTGTGGCGACCGAATGATGATGTGGCTATGGACAGCCCTTTAGCCGCTCAGTTAAGTCGTTGGTTTGGTGAACGGCTATATGTATTAATGGAACGCCCACTAGATGCCACAGACGGTCAGCGTTTGCACTACCTTAGTCGTTTTGCCAGGCGTTGGAACTTAGCCTGTGTTGCCGCTGGTAATGTGCATATGGCCAGCGCAGAGAAGCAAGCCTTACAAGATGTGTTAAGCTGCATTCGCCACGGCACCTCTATTGATCAGGCGGGCAGTTTACTGGCGCCCAATCGAGAACGTTACTTAAAGAGCCTAACGGCGATAGAGCGACGTTTTGAAGCTCAATGGTTGCAAAATACCCTAGTTATTAGCCAGCAATGTCAGTTCGATTTGGCTGAGTTGCGCTACGAGTATCCGTCAGAGTTGGTTCCTGCGGGAATGAATGCTAGTCAATATTTAACCCAAGAAACTTGGAAAGGGTTTGCAAAACGATTCCCTAATGGCACTCAAGCCAGCGTTAAACAGCTGATTTGCAAAGAGCTTAAGCTGATAATCGAAATGGGGTATGAGTATTTTTTTCTCACCATCTACGATTTAGTTTTGTTTGCGAAACAACAACATATTTTGCATCAAGGGCGAGGCTCTGCGGCTAATTCGGTGGTGTGTTATTGCTTGGGGATCACCGAAGTCGATCCAACCCAAGTGAATTTACTGTTTGAACGCTTTATTTCCAAAGAGCGCAACGAGCCCCCAGACATTGATGTGGATTTTGAGCATCAACGTCGCGAAGAAGTCATTCAATATTTGTATCGCAAGTATGGTCGGGATCGCGCTGCACTGGCGGCAACGGTTATCAGCTACCGTTTTAAAAGTGCCATGCGAGATGTCGGCAAAGCGTTAGGGTTAGATGAGCAGTGGGTAGAGCGCTTATTAAAAGGCGTCGATAGGCGAGATAATGAAACGTCTTGGCAGGCACAGTTACAGCAATTAGGGGTTAATGAGCAAAGCCCGAGAGCTCGACACCTGATTCCGCTGGTGGAGCAGATTTTAGGTTTCCCGCGGCATTTATCGCAGCACGTAGGCGGTTTTGTTATCTCAAGAGGCCCCTTAGATCACTTAGTTCCAATTGAGAATGCCGCAATGGCACAAAGAACGGTGATCCAGTGGGATAAAGACGATCTGGAAGCGTTAGGCTTGTTAAAAGTGGATGTATTGGCATTAGGGATGCTCAGCGCCATTCGTCGCAGCTTTGACTTGCTCAGTGATTTTTATGGCAAGCCTTATAACATGAACTCTATTGAGAGAGAGCAAAGCCAGGTTTATCAAATGCTGCAGCGAGGTGACAGCGTGGGGGTGTTCCAGATTGAATCGCGAGCCCAAACCAATATGCTGCCGAGACTAAAACCGGCTTGTTATTACGACTTAGTGATTCAAATTGCGATTGTTCGCCCTGGGCCTATTCAAGGAGACATGGTCCATCCATATTTGCGCCGCCGAAAAGGGGTTGAGCCAGTGAGCTATCCAAGTGTGGAAGTGCAACAAGTTCTGGAGCGTACCCTTGGGGTTCCTATTTTTCAAGAGCAAGTGATAAAGCTGGCGATGGTGGCCGCTGGATTCAGTGCCGGAGAGGCGGATCAGCTTAGGCGGGCAATGGCCAGTTGGAAGCGCAATGGTAAGTTACAACAATTTGAGCAAAAGCTGCTAAAGGGCATGGCAAGAAAAGGATACAGCGAACAGTTTGCGCAAGCTGTGTATCGGCAAATTCGCGGCTTTGGTGAATACGGTTTTCCCGAGTCCCATTCCGCCAGCTTTGCCTTACTGGCCTATGTATCGGCTTATTTAAAGTTCCACCACCCAGCGGCTTTTTGTTGTGGTTTGCTAAACAGTCAGCCGATGGGCTTTTATACGCCATCGCAATTGATTCAGGATGTGATTCGCCATGGAGTGCAGGTTCGGTCAGTGGACATTAATGCGTCCAATTGGGATCACAGCTTAGAGGCCGACGAGCATGGAAATCCTTGCATTCGACTGGGGTTTCGCTTAGTTAAAGGGTTGTCGTTTAACACGGTTGAGCAGTTGTTGGAAGTAAGGCCAAAACAGGGCTTTAGTAAGCTAGATACGATTCTCGCGATGAACCTAAAGCGTAACGAGCTGGCGGCGTTAACCGCCGCTGATGCGCTCAAAAGTTTAGCGGGTCATCGCCATCAGGCCCGATGGCAAATGGCGGCTTATCAGCCCTCGTTGCCCTTATTTGAAAGTCATGACATTAGTGAAGTCAACGAGGTTAAAGAGGATAATAGCCGCTACAACAAACCTGAACAAACGGTTAAGTTAGCTCCTGAGACTTCAGCGCAAGCGGTCATTAGCGATTACGCGCAATTAGGCTTAACGCTTGGGGAACATCCATTAAGCTTGCTCAGACAACTGAAGCGATTATCAGGGTGTTGTCCTAGCAATGAGCTATCGAGTGCACGCTCTGGGCAAATTGTCACCGTAGCAGGGTTAGTGGTGGGAAGGCAGCGACCAGGAACTGCGTCTGGGGTCACCTTTGTTACCTTGGAAGATGAATTTGGCAATATTAATGTGGTGGTGTGGGCGGCAACGGCTAAAGCACAACGTAAGCCGTTTTTAACCGCTAAATTGCTAAAAGTTCACGGTCATGTGGAAATGTCAGAGGGTGTGATTCATGTGATAGCCGGACGCTTACAAGACATTTCTCATGAATGCGATGCCTTAACCGTAAGTTCAAGAGATTTTCATTGATCCGAATGTTGGCGCAATATAATGGATTCTAATATTCGCGAGGCTGGGCCTTGCAGATCGCGATGGTTCACAATGAGATATATAGGCAGCAATAGGTGCGAACAGCCGCTCAGTTGCAACTGAAACAAATGTTTTCGTTCTATAAGCGATTGAGCCAGTGGTTTTGGCAGCCAAGCGTAGCCTAAACCGCGCATAAGAATGCGCACCATTTCATGGTAATTATCCACCACCCAAATTTGTTTAGAGCTGATGGAATCCAAATATTCTGGCTCTGATTGGCTGTGTATTTGGCCATGATAACTCACTCGTTTAACACCGGTTAGTTGGTTTAATTTCTCCACCTGAATGCGCAAGTGACTGGCCAATTCGTTTTCTAATAATGGCTGAGGTTGTTGCGCTAATTCATGACTGCGATGACACACCAACAACAGCTCGCTGTTACACAAAGGCTCAGCAATGGCTTCGTTACTGATTTGCGAAGTAATCTCTAAGCTTGAACTGAGCTCCTTCGCGTAACTTTGACTGTACTTATGATGGGAGATCACCAATTGCGTTCCCTGACTCTGTGAATGAAACGCTTCTAATACGTCGAGCAGATGGTGATTGGGGTATACTTGCTCGCAAAACAGGTGCAAGCTTTGCTCCCACTCGCTTTGTAATTGCTGCGCCAATAGCTCTATTGCTTCAGCGTTATAGCTGAGCTCACGAGAGCGTCGTAACAAGGTTTCACCGTGTTCCGTTAATTGCGCCTTGCGTCCCACCACCTCTAACAGAGGTATCCCCAGTTGGCTTTGCATTTTTGCGACCGCATGATTTAGCGAAGATTGGCTTTTGTTCAGCGCTTTTGCCGCATGAGCATAGCCGCCGTAATCCACCACGGCTTGTAATATTCGCCATTGCTCGAGAGTGACTCGTGCTCGGTACATAGGGTGCGCTCATACTCAAATGGGTTATTCGGTTAGTTTAGTATAAGCGTAAAAAAACCATCTGCAGAATTTCTGAGATGGCTTTAGAGGTAATTTACATAATAACTTCAGCGAGTTGCTTATTCTTGTTTAGGGCGAACTTGTTTCGGTAAGTGAAACTTCGAAGCCGGCTCTATGGCAAGCATTGGCCCTGGGTGCAGTTGTTCGGTCCACTCAAGCAGCATCATTGCCAATACGTTTCTATGCTCGCCGCTGGCGTATTCAATACGCCCTGAAATGGATGGAATAAACTGAGCGTTTTGATCAAAGCTCTTGATGATGTGCTCTCGCGCTCGCTGAACCACTGGATTGTCGCCTTTGCCTGCGAGTAAGAATGCCACTCCAACTTCGGCAATAATATCATCCGTTGCATCGGTTAAGATGCGATCCATGTTGTCGCTGAAGTAGTTCAGGATCCAGCCAAATTGGTCGGCATCGATCGGTCGTTGGTAGTAACCAGAAGCGGCAAACACAAAGTGGGTAAGCCCATACAATTTATTGCGATATTGGCGTTTATCGAGCTGGCCATCAAGCTGGTTAGGGTAGACCTGATTAAAGGCGTTGGTATACGCCTCTAAATAATCGCCGGTGCCTAATTGTTTGCTCCAATAGACGTAGTTAATTAATTGCGCAGCCCAGCTTTTAATCATGGCTGGGTCGGTTAACGCAGGGGTCATGTCATAGTTTTTAATGGCCTGGGTGAGCTTTTGATGACAGGGGCCAATCAAACCAAACTCGTCAATGCGACTGGCGTAACGAAGCAGTCCATCACTGTAGAACAAAAACTGTGGGTGAGCGGTTAACGCCGCTTTGCGAGCGGTGGCGCGAGGGCCATTACCGAGTTGGGCTGTCATTGCTTCGGCTTGGGCGTTAATAAAGTTAGGATCGTCAGCGGAACACGCATAAAAACTTTGGGCTTCGGTAATGGCGTAAAGATCTACCAGTGCAGAATTGACGTATTTATCGTCGCCAGTCATTCGAAATAAACGGATACCATAGTGTCCTTGAACCCGCGGAGGTAGCTGATAGAGACGCTGTTCTAGGGTGTTTTGAATGGCTATTTTTACTTCACCGGCACTGAGGACGGTTGAGGTAGCGGTATGGCTACAGCTGGCAGTGGTCAGTAACAGCGCGAGTATGATAAATCTCATTAATCATCCTTTTAGTTAACTCAAACGGCGATTGATGCCCGAACAGTTGATGCAGTTGTCGTTTGGCTGTGAATCCGGCTTCGTTTACGAATAATACGTCAAACAACTGGTCTTGGGTCAAGCAGTTTTGTTGGCGAAGCCGCTCTAGCCAGTGCCCCATGTCTTGTTGCCATAGCCCTTGATAGAGGTTAGCCGCCTGCACCACCAAACCACTGAAACGCATGTCAGTGCCGCTATTTGCAAGTGGCTTGGAGAACCGTTGGTTAAAGGCGCTTACGGGGTTAATTCGTTGCTCGGGTTTCTGATAAGCGGCTAGAGCAACACGGGCGCGATAGTTTTGCCATTGCTTTTGAGCGTTGACAATTTGTGGCGGCAACCCTTGTTGGGACGCAAATTGCGCTTTAAGCCAATGACCGGCTAACCGTTGTCCGTCTCGCTCAACGACATAGCGGTTGTTGAGATAAAAGCGGCTGCCCGCTGCTAAATTTCGAATGGCTAAGGCGAGGCTTTCAACAAAACGTTGTTGTTGACGGGCGTTTAATAGCCGTTCTGGTGCTATCAATTCACTGACTCCAAACTGGGATCCCAACACACTTTGGCGAACGGTTAAATGATCGATTTGCTTTGGGCTGGCTTGCCAATTTATTTGGCCCAGCAAGCGTTTTCCTTGCCATAAACGCCAATAGTTTTCATCAATCTTATCCGTGCGTAAGCCCAGTTGAGTAAATATCGAAAGGGCAAGCGCCTTAGGGTCGACGTCTATGGCCGGCGCGCCCATTTGCCTAAGCGTCCAGCCTAAATCCCACGGCGGCAGTGTTTGAGCGTGATAACTGGCGGAAATGTCTAAATAATCGGCCACTTGTTTTGGTGTATTAAGCAGATTGTCTCGCAATAGATAGCTGGCAACGTCAGGGTAGAAATTCTTCTCAGCAAGTTGCTCTAACTCTGTTTGGTAGCGGTGTAGGGCAGTTTGAGCAGCATACCCTCCGCGACTTTGATAGGCATGCCATATTCGTTGTCGACAGTGGGCGTCTGCTTGATTAAGCAAATAGCGTGACACTTCGGCTAGGCCAATGTGGGTGCGGTCATCCACCATACACTGTGCGCGTTCAAGAGATATTGACTGGCTAGGTAAATTAAGTCGATGTTGAAATTCGGTTTGACTGGCAATTAAGCTTAATTGTGTTGTTTTAGGAAGTTGTTGGCGAGCAAGCCATTGCCAGCGCAGCGCTAATTGCTGCAATTGTGGATCTTGGCTATGTTGCAACGCGCTTTGCCATGGCGCTTGATTTAATTGCATTAAGCGCTGTTGCCGATAGTCCGTTAACTGCATCTGGCAGGCTAACACCTGACTCGCTTGATCTTGATTAAAGAATTGAGAAAACTTCTTTTGGGCGTAATTTAGGCCGTCGCTTAGATTACGCAGGCCAAGATCCGCTCGCTCAACAGCAATGGCATTCGCTAAAGGCGACAGTTCACTTTTGTACTCAACAGGCGAAAGCGTCAAAGACTGACACTGTTGCAATAGATTGGAAAGTGGAGAGGCGTAGGCCGCCTCTCCAATGGTTAGGCTAAATGCCAGAGCCAGGATGAAAATGTTTTTTAACATATTCAATGCGCTGTGCTACGGGCATAGGAATGTCGCCAAGCTTCTGAATGTTTTGTAGACGCGGCAAGATCCCACGAGCATTGGCGGTTTGTATTGCCAATCCAGGTCGAGCATTAAGCTCTAGCAGCTGTGGCCCCGCTTCAACATCCAACACCATGTCGGTCCCTAAATAACCAAGCCCGGACATTTCATAGCAACCGGCAGCGGTTTCCATGAGTTTGTCCCAGTGCGGTACTTGTATGTCGATGAGTTTTTTACCGGTATCGGGGTGCAACTCGATAGGGCGGTCATATTGAACCGCATGTAAGCCTTTGCCCGTGACCAGATCGAGGCCGACACCAACCGCACCTTGGTGCAAGTTGGCTTTACCATCAGAGGCCCGAGTTGACAAACGCAGCATGCCCATAATAGGGAAGCCTTTAAAGACAATGAGCCTAATATCGGGAACGCCTTCAAAGCTGTAGCCATCGAACACCGGATCGAATTTAATCAAATCTTCCACGACGGCCACGTCGTTTTTACCGCCAAGGGTAAACAGACCACTGAGTACGTTGGAACAGTGGCGATCCATTTCAGCGGGCGTTACCTCATCGCCACTGGGTTTGAAAAACTTGCCGTCTTCAACATGGGTAATAACCAAAATTCCTTTACCACCACTACCTTGAGCAGGTTTTACTACAAACCCTTTTTTGCCTTCAATCATTTTAGGCAGTTGCTCAATTTCGTGTTGAACGCGGATTACGCCAATCAGCCCTGGGGTATTAATACCTTCTTTGAGGGCTAATTGCTTGGTCATCAGCTTGTCGTCAACAAGCTTATAGAGGCTGCGGGGGTTATATCGACCAATAAAGTCGATATTGCGCTTGTTCATACCAAGCACACCTTTTTGAGCCAATGTTTTAGGATTGGCAAACATTAGCGGTCCTCCGCAAACGGTTTAAAGCGACGCAACTCCAGTAAACGGTACCCCGTGTATTGACCCATCACCAATACAGCGGCCAAAATCACCAGGTGAATACCGAGGAAATTAAAGGCAAGGTGTTGGCCAATGTGTGAGCTCATGGCTAAATAGGTAAGGGTTGCCACAAACAAGCTACCACCGCCTTGAACAAACACTTCTTTTGGACCTTCTTCTTCCCATAAAATTGACATCCGCTCAATGGTCCAAGCAAGAATGATCATCGGGAAGAAGGTGATGGTTAAGCCTTCGGATAACCCAAGCTTAAAGGCAAGAATAGTAAAGGCGCCAATAATGCCTATCACCACAACGACCACCGCCGATATTCGCGAAATAAGCAGCAGGTTCAGATGAGACAAGTAGGAGCGAATCAACAGACCAGCCGATACAATCAGCAAGAAGCCGATTAAGCCGGTGAGCAGGGTGGTTTGAATAAAGGCAAGTGCGATGAGAATCGGCATAAAGGTACCGGAGGTTTTAATGCCCACAATCACCCTTAAGAACACCACCACTAATACCCCAAGTGGAATCAGCAGAATGCCTTTGAATAAGCTCTGCTCTTCAATAGGCAGTTGGTATAAAGAGAAGCCCAATTCGTTTTGGGTATCCATCATTTCAACTGAAGTGCGAAGGGCTGAACGGCTGTCTAAAATCATGCTAAAGGAAACGTTGGAATTGACACCACCGCTGACTTCCAATACTGCAGCATCAGTGCCTTCCCAAATTAAGAAGTGATCGGGACGGCCCTCGGTGCCATTGCTGGGATTAAACAAATACCATTGTTGGTTATCGTAAACCGCCACCATATCTACCAGCGATTGACGTCGGCGTTGATCTTCTAATTGAATGCCGCTAACACGCGTGGCTGGAATACCGGCATCTGCCATTAACTTAACGAAAAGGTCGGCGTTATTTTCTACCGATTTGAGCAACTCAAAGTTTTGCGATTTATCAGAGCTGATCATCTTGGCAATTTCTCGCGCAAACGATAAATTAGACGCGCTTGCTTTCCATGCCTTATCAACCACTTGCTTGGCGGCTGCGGCTAAGGAACCACTCCAATTAGTAGGCTCTGCCGGTTCTGGCTCATCGAGCTGACTTAGGGTGTTATTGCCGGTAGGAACGAAAGTGGCTTTATAAAACAGCTCTTGGTTACCGCGCGCTTCACGGATACTCCAAACTGCTCGATTTTGTTCATTATTCTTAATAATGGATAGGCCGTAACCGGGAGAGGCGGCGTTTTCGACTAAGACGTCATAGGCCGGATCTCTAGGCAGAGCAAAATTAACTTCTACTGGGTCGCCGGTCGCTTGGAAGGTGATTTTTGCGTCAACCGCCCATGTTTCGATGCGCTCCCCAGGCCAGTATGGTACTTGGTGCTCAGAATGGGTATAAACAATGCTGGTAATACCGGCGATGAACAGCAGTATAACGAGCAGGTAAAAAGGCTTACGTGATTGCATTAGCTATCCTTATTTTTTGCTGGCTGCTTTTTTAGGGGCAGGTGCGGTTTGTCCGTGCACAAACTTTTTACTGACATCAACAACGGCAATGTCTTTCATAAACTTACGACCTAACAATAGTGGGTATTCTAAATGGCTGCGATCGGTTAAGTTTAATTCCGTTTCAGCTTTGTAATCGCCGATTTGAATATGGGCGAGAATTACTGGGCGACGCTCGGCTTCTTGGCCAGCTTGTTGCTTGATGCGAGTGTTACGAACCACACGAGCCTCAACGGTTTTAGTCGTGGCCTTATCACCTGTGCCAATTAGCACATCAAAGCGGACCCAATCTTTGCCATCTCGCTCAAATGGACGAATGTTTCGGGCATCCACAGAAGATGACTCTGCACCGGTATCGATTCGAGTGGCGAAACCGGCTCCGATTTCATCGACGTAGGTCATCTCTACTTCACCTAATACCAATTTATCGCCAATGGCTGACTTAGGGCATTCTTTAGCCACCGGGACAGGTGTTACCACAGCACTGGTTTCATCCATTTGTTCGAGCTTACCGTTTAAGTTGGCTAATTCCTGTTGAACCTGAGTTAGTTGATCAGGAGAAACACAAATGGCACTCACTTGTTCGACATAGGCTTGTTGTTGTTGTTCTAATGTCGCGTTGAGCTGGTCTTGGGTTAAACCCGGTCCTGTTGAGTTTTTGGCCACGCAGCCTGAAAGAAGTGCGCATGTCAAAACTGAAACCGTAAGAGCTTTCATAGCCATTCCTTAGTTCATTGGGTTAATTGGTTTTGTCGCAATAAAAGTGGCTCGCATAGGAGCAGGGTAGCCTTCTATTGTTTTACTAATATCATTTGGATCTAAATAGTCGATTAATGATTCGTTGGGCATCCATTGTGTGGTTCGCTGCTCGGCTAATGAGGTCACATCATTGTCTACTAGACGTACATTTTCGAAGCCGCATTTTTGTAACCACAATATCAGGGCCTTGGCTGAAGGTAAAAACCACACGTTATTCATTTTAGCGTATCGGTCTTCAGGCACGAGCACTTGCTGCTCATCGCCCTCAATGACCAAGGTTTCTAGTACCAACTCTCCACCACTTCGTAACTGGCTTTTAAGTTGATACAAGTGGTCGATAGGGCTGCGCCTGTGATACAGCACTCCCATAGAAAATACTGTATCAAAGCCATCGAGAGCAGGTAAGTCTTCAATGCCAAGCGGCAGTAAATGTACCGGGTGTTGATTACCGGCAATACGTTTTATAGCTTCGAATTGGCATAAAAAAAGCGTTGAGGGATCGACACCGATAACTCGACGGGCACCGGCGCCAAGCATACGCCACATGTGGTAACCGTTACCACAGCCAACGTCTAGCACAAGTCGGTTTTCTAATGAACTGATATGGGGCGCTACTCGATCCCACTTCCAGTCTGAGCGCCATTCGGTATCAATATCTATGCCATGGATACGATAGGGCCCTTTTCGCCATGGTTTGTAAATCGCCAGCAAACTTTCAAATTTCTCGCGTTGGGAGTCAGAAGTCGTGCTGGCATCGCCTATTTCTACGCTGTCGCTAAAATTGACCGAGTCTGGTTGCATGCCATCGAGCTTTTTTAGCACCTTTTCCCATTTCGGTAATTGACCGTGTTTGTGCTCTCGTTGCCAGTGACCAAGCAACGCAGGTAACTCTTCTAGCCAAGGTTGAAGAGTGTCCTCGGCAATGGCTTGATAAAAGGAGGTAAAAGTAATCATTTTATCGCCACCATTGAACAAAAATTATAGCGCTGATACCAACTATGGTATTGCTTAAAACCGGCGTCGCTAAAGCGTGCAAAATGTTGCTCAATGGAATCGGGTTTCATGACGTTTTCTAGGGCCGAACGTTTTTGACTTATTTCTAACTCACTGTAACCATTCGCTCGTTTAAAGTCCAAGTGTAATGAGTCAATGAGCGCTTGAATTTGTCCTTGCTTAAAATACAATTTTTCAGACACTACGATACAGCCGCCTGTATTTAACCCTTCGTATATGGTGCTCAATAACTGTAAGCGATCGGCGGGAGGAAGAAATTGTAAGGTGAAATTTAGCACTACTAATGAAGCATTGCTTATTTTAATCTCTCGAATATCAGCACATTGCAGCTCAACTGGGGTTGACGATACAAACGCGTCTATATGAGTTTGACAGCGCTCAACCATGGAGGGGCTGTTATCAATCGCAATGATTTTCGCCTGTTTTCCTTCAATTTGTCGTCGTATTGCTAATGTGGCAGCACCTAAGGAACAACCTAAGTCATATACCTGGCTACCAGAAGTCACAACTTGCTTCGCGATGTTGCCAATGCCTTGAACAATGTCGCCGTATCCAGGCACCGAACGGCTTATCATATCAGGGAAAACTTCCACCACTTTTTTATCGAAACTAAAGTCGGCGATGTTTTTTTGCGGGTTAGCGTAGATTTGGTCAGAGCCTTTGGACATGAGTTTTAATTTATGGCTTTAGATTTTACCCATTTTAGCTGTTACCATGAAAAACTGACAAGCCTAATAACTGGAATTAAAAGGCTTTTTTTATTACAAACAATGAAGCACACACTGGATTAAGCACAGCAACTCGAAGGATTGGTGGATAAATGCTCAAAGGAATAGCAAACTTCATAGTAATCACTCTGTTGACAGCAGGGGCATTATTACCCAGTTTTGCCGCGCAAAAAGCCGTTGAAGACACGACCTTAGTGGTCTCATATGGGAAGGACAGCTATCCCTATCAATACACCGACGATAATGGTCAAGCCGCTGGGCTTATCATAGATTTATGGCGACAATATGGGCTAGAAAACCAGGTCGACATCCGGTTTAAAGGAGATGTGTGGGCCGACTCCATTGAGGCAGTGATAGCAGGACAAGCTGATTTTCATGCAGGTATTTCACCCACTAAGCACCGCTCTGAACAATTAGCTTTTTCTAGGGCAATTACCCGACTTAATACCTTTTTATTTGTTGATGCCAGTTTGCCGGTTCATACCTCAATCGAAGAATTAACGCCCTATCAAATTGGTGTTGTAGCAGCATCTGCTCATTTGTCTAAATTATCTCAATTAAACCCTGAATTGCGTTTTCGTGAATACGATACCCGAGCTGAGTTGTTGCAAGGGGCGCTAGCGGGGGACGTTAAAATTTTCGCAGCTATGGATGGTTTTAACCGCATCGCTGCTTTAGAAGAACGAATCGCTTTGAAGTTTCCCCATAATCGTCGCATTCGTATTGCCAGTTATCCCATGACCATTGCGACTAAAAAAACAAACGCTGCGAAGTTGGAAGCCTTAAATATAGGCTTTGCCAACATACCTTCCGTTACTCGCAAGAACCTTCGTAAAAAATGGCTAGGGGTTAGCGATCAAACCTTAACCATAGTTGCCGACGGCAACTTAGCGCCGTTCATGCATCAAGATGAACAGGGTGAATTTAAAGGGTTATTTATTGATTTGTGGAAATTGTGGACCGAGAAAACCGGTATACCCATTCAGTTTACTCTCGGTAATACCGACCAGCAACTTAGCTGGGTGCGCAGCGGTCGCGTTGACGCCGTCGCCGGTTATCCACAAGGCGATGAAATTGTAACCGGCCTTGATAAGGTCGCCCCTTTGTATCCGCAAAAGGTACGCTTGTTTTATCGGCAAGCGATGCCAACCCCAGATCTGCAGCTTAATGAACTGCGCATTGGTATTTTAGCGAATGCCAGTTACGTGAAATCGGTGCGGGAAATGTACCCGGTGCAACACTTCATACAGTACCCAACCCTTGATGAAATGCTAGCTGATCTCGATGAGGACAAATTAGACGGTATTTTTGGCTCATCCGCACGCCTTACAGAACATTTTATTCGCCACGACAATTGGTCCGAGTACGCCAGTATCGATGCGCCCACATTTGAAGAGCCTTATTATGTGCTAGCAAGGCCGAGCGATACCACGCTCAATCGACGAATTCGGGCAGGATTCGATCTCATCAGCGCCGCCGAGCGGCATCAACTGGAGCGTCGATGGTTAGTTAATAGCCGTGATTACGCGTTTGCTAAAGCTGCCAAAGCCCTAGAAATTACATCGTCAGAGCAAGAATACTTGCGTCAATATCCAGTATTGGTACTGGGGTATATTAGTAATTGGCCGCCGATGGAGTTTACAGATGGCATAGGGCAGTTTGCTGGCATCAATATGGAGGTGGCGCAGCATTTATCGGAACAATTAGGAATCCGCTTCAACCCTGTTGCGTTTCATAATTTTGACAGCTTACTTGAGGCACTAGAAAATGGCCAAATAGACATGGTGGCCAGTATTGCGCCGAGCGCAGAACGCACCAGTAAACTGATTTTTAGTGACGCTTATTGGCCTTCGCCATGGGGCTTGGCGAGTACCGCTCAACAGGTAGATTTATTCAATATTAGTGAATTGGCCAATCAACGAATTGCCGTGGTGGAAGGTTATTCCATTGCTAACAAATTAAGAGTGTCCGATAAAAATATTGAAGTGGTGTTGGTAACCAATACCAAAGAGGGCATTGAGTTGTTGGATAATGGCTCGGTGGATTCGTATTTGGATAAAATGATAAGTTTGGCGGCTCAGTTGCGTTCGCATCCAAACCCAAACATCAAAGTATCGCTGTTAGCAGACTACTCGGCAGACCAGTCGCATATTGCGTTTAACCCAAAACATAAAGCGCTCATTCCTTATATAAATCGCTCTTTAGCCGCCATTTCCGCTAACGAAAAACATCAAATGTACAGTCGTTGGCAGCTGCCGCGCATCGCGACCACGAACAAAGAAGACATTTGGTTGAAATGGACGTTGTTGTTTGCATTGCTATTAGTAACCGCCGCAGGAGCGATGTATTTCGCTAATCGTCGCTTGCAAAGAGAAGTAGTACGCCGCAACCTCATTGAGCAAGAAATGCATCACATTGCCAGTCATGATGGATTAACTCAGTTGCCTAATCGCACCTTATTTGAAGACCGCTTAAAACAAGCGGTGTTAAGCCACGAACGGGATCAGCAAAAATTTGCGGTGTTGTTCCTTGATATCGATGGGTTTAAAACCATTAATGACAGTTGGGGCCATTCGGCCGGTGATGCGGCATTACAAGAAGTCAGTCGGCGATTAATGAGTACCATACGAGAATCGGATACGGTGGCTCGTTTTGGTGGCGATGAATTTGTTATTTTGCTTAATCGCGTAAAAGACTCTGACGGCGTTATTCAAGTTGCTGATGGGCTAATTAAAGCCATTCGAGAGCCGTTTCAAGTTGAAAATCATCGTCTTAATTTAGGCTTGAGCGTTGGTGTGGCGATATACCCTCATCACAGTAAAGACGTTGAAGCCTTGCTTAACATAGCCGATGCCAACATGTATTCAGCCAAACGAAACGGCGGTAACCAATACCGATTATAAAATCATCGATTGAACCGTTATTTTTAGGGCTTTTCTTTGGCAAAACTCAGAAATTACTTATAATGGCGGATTATTTTTATCGATTGCCCAACTCTTGGGCGTAAATTGCAATCTAAGGAAACATTCATGCGCAGTCATTATTGTGGCGATATCAACACATCACATGTTGGTGAGGAAGTAACATTGGTGGGTTGGGTGAATCGCCGTCGTGATTTAGGTGGAGTGATTTTCTTAGATTTAAGAGATCGTGAAGGCTTATTGCAAGTTGTCTACGACCCAGATTTAGAAGATGTGTTTGCCACAGCTTCCAAGTTGCGCAATGAATTTTGCGTACAAGTTAAGGGCTTGGTTCGCAACCGCCCACAAAGTCAAGTTAACGCGGGTATGCGCACCGGTGAAGTAGAGGTGTTAGGTAAAGATTTGACCATAGTCAATGCCGCAGCGCCATTACCACTGAATATGGACGATCACCAGACCAATTCCGAAGAAGCCCGTCTGAAGTATCGTTATCTTGATTTGCGTCGTCCGGAAATGAACCAGCGTTTGATTTTCCGTTCAAAAGTAACTGCTGCGGTTCGTCGATTTATGGATACCCAAGGCTTCCTCGATATTGAAACGCCCATGCTGACTCGAGCTACGCCAGAAGGGGCTCGCGATTATTTAGTACCCAGCCGTACCCACAGCGACAAGTTTTTCGCTCTACCACAATCACCACAACTGTTTAAACAGTTATTGATGATGTCTGGCTTTGACCGCTATTACCAAATCGTTAAGTGTTTTAGAGACGAAGATTTACGTGCGGATCGCCAACCAGAATTTACCCAAATCGATATCGAAACCTCGTTTATGTCAGCAGATCAGGTTATGGCAAAAACCGAAGAGTTGGTGGTGTCGCTGTTTGATGAATTGCTGGATGTGCAGTTAGGGAAATTCCCTAAAATGAGCTACGCCGATGCCATGCGTCGTTTTGGTTCCGATAAGCCTGATCTGCGAAACCCGCTTGAATTGGTCGATGTTGCTGATTTAGTTAAAGACGTTGAGTTTAAAGTATTTGCAGGTCCAGCCAATGATGCGAAAGGGCGTGTTGCGGTAATTTGTGTACCTGGCGGTGCCAGCCTATCTCGCAAGCAAATCGACGGCTACGGCAAATACGTTGAAGTATACGGTGCCCGCGGTTTAGCTTGGATGAAAATTAACGATGCCAGTGCCGGTTTTGACGGCGTTCAATCGCCCATCGCTAAATTCTTAAGTCCTGAAGTAGTCGTTGAGCTATTAGCTCGCGTAAACGCCAAAGACGGTGACATTATCTTCTTCGGGGCCGACAAGGCAAACGTAGTGACCGATGCGCTAGGCGCTTTGCGGTTAAAATTGGGCGAAGACTTAGGCTTAACTGAAGACAGTTGGAAACCACTTTGGGTAGTGGACTTCCCAATGTTTGAAGAAGTTGACGGTCAATTCCACGCGCTGCACCATCCATTCACCGCTCCACGAGACATGACTCCCGAAGAACTTGCGGCTGATCCAGCAAACGCCATTTCCAATGCTTATGATATGGTGCTTAATGGCTGTGAATTAGGCGGAGGCTCGGTTCGTATCCATGATCAAGCCATGCAAGCGCAAGTGTTTAAACTGCTTGGCATTAGTGATGAAGAAGCGCAAGAGAAATTTGGCTTCCTACTTGAAGCCTTACGCTACGGTACGCCGCCACACGCAGGACTGGCGTTTGGCTTGGATCGCATGATCATGCTCATGACAGGTGCAAGTTCCATTCGCGATGTTATGGCATTCCCTAAGACCACCACAGCGGCTTGCCCTCTTACCGATGCCCCTGGTTTCGCTAACCCTGAGCAACTGCAGGAGTTAGGTATTGAGTTGCTAAAGAAAGCGTCTCAAGATTCAGAGGAAGTATAAGCGATGGCCGGTCACAGTAAATGGTCTAACATCAAACACCGTAAAGCGGCGCAAGACGCTAAACGGGGTAAAATTTTTACCAAATTGATTCGAGAATTAACTGTGGCCGCCAGAGAAGGTGGCTCCGATGCGGACAGCAATCCGCGTCTACGAGCTGCCATTGATAAGGCGCTTTCTAACAACATGACCCGAGATACCATCGAGCGTTCGGTGAAACGCGGGGCAGGGGAGTTAGACGGACAAGCCTTAGAAACCATTATTTACGAAGGATACGGTCCAGGCGGGACCGCGGTTATGGTAGAGACCATGACGGATAATCGTAATCGTACTGTATCCAGTGTGCGTCATGCCTTCAGTAAAGCGGGCGGTAATTTAGGTACCGACGGCTCCGTGGCCTACCTATTCGAAAAGAGGGGTGTTATTGCTTATGACGCCGGTGTTGACCAAGAAGCGCTGCTTGATGCGGCACTTGAGGTGGGCGCTGATGATGTAGTGATGCACGACGATGGCAGCGCTGAGGTACACACTTCACCAGAAGCGTTTGGCGAGGTAAAAGACGGATTGGATAATGCTGGTTTCACCTCAATCAATGCCGAAGTCAGCCAAATAGCCTCCACCAGCGCTCAACTTGACGCCGAGACTGCCCCCAAGCTATTGCGATTGATTGACGCGCTTGAAGATAACGACGACGTTCAAGAGGTTTATCACAATGGTGAACTGTCTGATGATGTCGCTGCAACCCTAGAGATGTAATCGATGGCCGTCATTCTTGGTATTGATCCTGGTTCGCGAATTACAGGTTATGGTGTTATTCGCGTTCAAGGTAAACTCCAAGAATACATCGGCAGTGGTTGTATACGCACTCAATCTAAAGAGCTTCCTCCACGGCTTAATACCATTTTCAATGGCGTTAGTGAGCTTATTCAACAATATCAGCCTGATGAATTCGCAATTGAACAAGTGTTTATGGCGCGCAATCCCGACTCGGCGTTAAAGCTTGGGCAAGCCCGCGGCGCAGCGATTGTTGCCGCAACTCAATGCGATATACCGGTTTATGAATACGCGGCGCGCTTAATTAAGCAAGCGGTGACTGGCACCGGCGGTGCCGATAAATCTCAGGTGCAACATATGGTGCAACACATGCTTAAATTGCCGGGTAAGCCACAAGCCGATGCAGCGGATGCGTTGGCGGTCGCGATATGTCATAGTCATACCCAAAAGCTTGCGGTGGCGATGGCCGGCAAAGACGCCAGTTACGCGCGACGACGGTTTAAATAAAAATATTAGAGGATGAAACGTGATAGGACGTTTACAAGGACTACTGGTCGATAAGCAGGCACCTGAGGTACTCATCGACATCAACGGCGTTGGCTATGAAGTGCAGCTACCCATGACCAGTTTTTATGAATTGCCCGACGTTGGCAATAAAGCCACTATTTATACCCACTTTGTGGTTCGCGAAGACGCTCAACTGCTATACGGATTTGCTAATACCAGTGAACGTGCCCTTTTTCGAGAATTAATAAAGGTTAACGGCGTTGGGCCTAAGCTGGCGTTGGCAATCCTTTCAGGCATGACTGCTAGCGAGTTTGCACAAACCGTCAGTCGAGATGACGCCAGTGCATTAACCAAGCTTCCCGGCGTGGGTAAGAAAACCGCGGAGCGTTTGGTCATTGAAATGCGGGATCGGTTGAAAAACCTCACCATTGATGGCGCCAATGAGCCATTGGCATTGGAAGCAACAGCAGCGGCTAGCGCGAATAAGGACGTTGAAGGGGATGCGATTGCAGCGCTGTTAGCGTTAGGCTATAAGCCTCAACAAGCCAGCAAAGCGGTGGCTAAAGTGCTCTCTCCAGAGTTAAATTCCGAAGATGTGATTAAGCTTGCGCTTAAGTCCATGCTATAACACTAGGGCCAAAAGATGATTGAAGCCGACCGCCTTATCGAAGCGCAAACCCAAGCAAATGACGAAGGTATTGACCGTGCCATGCGTCCGAAGAAACTGGACGAGTATACCGGTCAAGCAGAAGTGCGTGGCCAGCTAGGTATTTTTATTGAAGCGGCGAAAGGCCGAGAAGAGGCCATTGATCACATACTGATATACGGTCCTCCAGGGTTGGGTAAAACCACATTGGCTCACATTGTTGCCAATGAAATGGGTGTTAATATTAAGTCGACATCGGGACCTGTGCTTGAAAAAGCTGGGGATTTGGCGGCGTTGCTTACCAATCTAGAGCCCGGAGACGTACTTTTTATCGATGAAATCCATCGTTTAAGTCCGTCCATCGAGGAAGTGCTGTACCCCGCGATGGAAGACTATCAAATCGATATTATGATAGGTGAGGGACCTGCGGCACGTTCGATTAAGCTGGATTTGCCTCCCTTTACCTTGATTGGTGCAACTACTCGAGCCGGATCATTAACATCACCTTTAAGAGCACGATTTGGTATTCCATTGAGGCTTGAGTTTTATAACAGTGCTGACCTAACCACCATTGTTAATCGCAGCGCAAAGGTAATGGAGCTTGATATAGAAGACGCTGGAGCACGAGAGATTGCGGTTCGCTCTCGTGGAACGCCTCGTATCGCGAATCGACTGTTACGGCGAGTACGAGATTTTGCTGAAGTGAAACACCAAGGGACAATCAATGCCACCGTAGCCGGCCAAGCGCTGGACATGCTCGATGTAGACAGTGGTGGTTTCGACTATATGGATCGAAAACTGCTGCTAACCATCATTGATAAATTTGCTGGCGGCCCGGTTGGCTTGGATAATTTAGCCGCTGCAATTGGCGAAGAGCGAGACACCATTGAGGATGTACTGGAACCCTATTTAATTCAGCAGGGTTTTATACAGCGTACCCCAAGAGGTCGAATAGCAACTGAGCGAGCTTGGCAACATTTCGATTTGCTAAAACCTGAATAAGGCCTGACTGCATTGATTGAAAACCGCTCAAGTTAGCGGTTTTTTTGATTTCGCTCAATACCAGCAGAGCCCTAATGGCGTCATTTGTTATTTGTTGGTTATGAGGTTGGTGTGATTATGTTGCTCTTGCTGTAATTGGTTAGTTGCTCGTTTGTTAACGATTTAACTGTTGCTAAAAAAAGCAAATGTTTTTTTTGTGAGGCAGTTGTTGGCTATTTGTTGCTGCGTTCCGGTTTTAAACTTCCTATTTTGAGCGTTCTTTGTGCTTTTCAATCCGAAATTCTAATTTTCAATTCGATCTTGTTGTTTTTCTTCACAAAATAGCAACAACAAGGTCTGACCAGATAGTCGCTGTGGTGGCTTGACCAAAGTTTCGAGTTTTTCACATTATCAACCGGCGCTAACAAGAATAACAATCGGCGCTAATACCACTAAGAATAAATACAAATCGATTGGGAGAACTATCCAATGAAAAAGCAAAACCCTATTGCTTTTGGGATTCAATACGCCTTATATGCAGGTCTTGCAACAAGTCCATTCATTGCAACCAACGCATTAGCAGAAGAAACTCAAGTCAGCGAAAATGTCGAGCGTATCGCTGTAACGGGTTCCCGTATCAAGCGCCAAGATATGGAAACGGCATCTCCTGTAACTACGATTAACGCGGACCAAATTGCCGCCGGTAGCTATACATCAGTTGAGCAAATCCTCCAAGAAACTACAGCGTCAGCGGGTGCCGCTACCGGCGCAGCTACCAATAACGGTGGTCGTGGTGTTGCCAACGTTGATCTACGAGGCATGGGTGCACAACGTACTTTAGTGTTGGTAAACGGTCGCCGCATGGTGAACTCAGGAACCGGCGCAGACTCAAGCGTTGACCTTAATACCATCCCTGTTGCCATGATTGAGCGTATCGAAGTCCTTAAGGACGGTGCTTCTGCGGTATACGGTTCGGATGCCATCGCAGGCGTAATTAACATTATCACTCGTTCTGACTTCGACGGATTCCAACTGGATGCGCAAGTTGGTATGTCTGATAAAGGTGACGGTGAGACCGGTGAACTTAACCTATTGTGGGGCAATAACTTCGACCGTGGTAACATTGTGATTGGCGCTACCTACGTAAACCGTGGTGAAGTGATGCAAGACGACCGTTTCTGGTCGAACTGTGGTCCCTATGGCGATTGTGGTGGCTGGAGTTCTACCATTCCTGGCGGAACCATCAACTGGGGTGACGGTTGGCATCAACCTGATGGCAACGGTGGCTATAAACCACAAGACGAGTATTTCAACTACGTTCCTTATAGCTATTTATCAACGCCACAAGAGCGCTTTAGCTTAACCGCTAACGGTAAATATGAGATTACCAACGATACAGCGGCATTCGTTGAAGCCTTGTACACCAAACGTCAATCGGATCAACAAATGGCACCCGCTCCTGTTACCGGTGTCGTTATTCCAAACGCGAGTCTTCCAAGTGGCCCATGGGGCGACAAAGATGTTGAGTATCGCCGTCGTATGGAAGAAGCTGGACCACGTACGTTTGAGCAAGATACCGATACCTACCGTATTGTTGCAGGTCTTGAAGGGTATTTAGACATTGGTCGCGGTATCGATTGGGATGTCAGCTACAACTATGGCCGCAACGAAGCGGTGAGTTACGCTAACAACTTGGTGCGTACCTCTCGTTTGTTGGATTCGGTTTCGCAAAACCCTGGTGAATGGGTTTCGGGCGATCCTCTTAGCCAAGATACCTTAGATTACATCATGTATAACGACCGCTCAGAAGGCGGTAACGAAATGCATGTAGCGAGTTTGAACTTCTCTGGTGAGCTGTTTGATTTGCCAGCCGGTGCCATTGCCTTCGCTGCGGGCGCTGAATATCGTAAGGAAAAAGGTTGGTTTACCCCGGATGAAATCACTCAAGCCGGTGACTCCTCTCAATCGCAACAAGACGCCACAGCGGGTGAATATGACACCACAGCCGTTTACGCGGAATTCTCGATTCCATTGTTAGCGGATAAGCCTTTTGTTGAAGAGTTGACAGCAGAAGCTGCGGTTCGTTATTTCGACTACAGCTCATTTGGTAGCGATGCCACGTGGAAATTGGGCTTAACCTGGAAAGTGAACGAGCAGGTAATGTTCCGCTCGGTAGCGTCTACCGCATTCCGTGCACCAAGTATTTCAGAGCTTTACGGCGGTAACGTGGGCTCATTCGATTACTTGTCTGACCCATGTTGGGGCTATGGAGCTGATCCAGATTCACCGTTTGCCGCGAGCTGTGCCGCTTCTGGCCTAGATCCAAACTATGGATTAGCCGGCGATGGCAGTGTGATGGATCCTGACAGCCAAATCGAAGTAACTTGGACATCTGGTGGTGATCTTAAGCCTGAAGAAGCGAAAACGCTTACCGTGGGTACGGTACTTTCGCCAAACTTCATTGATGGTTTATCGCTCACCATTGACTACTGGCAATTTGAAGTAGAGAACGCCTTGGTTCGTATTGACCGTCAGGCCTACTTAAACGATTGCTATACCGGTAATCAAAACGCCTGTGACACCTTAAACATTCAACGAAGCGATGTTTCGGGTCAAATCAGTTACATGGAAGCGCCACTCATTAACGCCGGTTACCAAAACACCTCTGGTGTGGATATGAACCTTAACTACAAGTGGGTTTATGGTGCACACGACTGGGCGTTTAACTGGGATGTAACCCGTTTACTTGAGTTTGAACAGGATGGCATCGACTATACCGGCACCTTAAGTGGCATGAATGGTGGTTATGCAGAATGGCGCCAAAACGCTAACTTGATGGTCAAAGCGGACGATTGGACGCTAAGCTACAGCATTCGCATGATTGGCGAGATGACCGACTTGCAAAGTCCCGACTTTGAAGTGCCGGCAGCTTGGTATCACAACGTGTCGTACATGTACCACATTAATCGCAACTTTGACTTAACCGTTGGTGTGAACAACTTGTTCGATGAAACACCAAAATACACGCCTTCATACTCTGACGTGTACACGGTTCCAGAAGTGTATGATGTGATGGGTCGATACGTTTACACCAAAGTAAGCTATCGTTTCTAATCGTTATCAACCTAATAAAAAGGCTGCTGTTTGAGCAGCCTTTTTTGATCAAACTCACAAATCCAAAAGGGAACTATATAGCCTTTTGTTAGCGAGTAATTGTTCTATTTTCACGTTGTTGTCATCCCTAACCCTATTAAACGAGTAATAAGCCCGCAATGTCAGCGAAAAGCTAACCAGAAAATGTCATTCTATTAACCAGACATTCGTGTTTTGTTTCCAAAAAAGTGACCTTTGTTATCAGCTATTATAGTTGTCTCTGCAGGAACTTTTGTTCAGTATTGCGATCGAGCTTTTAGCCTCTAGTAGGATGAAGCTTTGGGGTAAATCATGAACAAGTGTGGAAATTCTTATGAGCAATGACAACAATCAACAACGAGTAACACTGCCGTTATTAGCAACGCTAATTGCAACCAGTTATTCCGTGCAAGCCAATGAAACCGAATCTGGGGTTAAGTCATCGGTAGAGCGAATAGCGGTAACGGGTTCGCGCATTCAGCGTCAAGATATGGAAACTGCGTCACCAGTAACCGTTATTGATTCCGTAGAGATTAAAGCGGAAGGGCATAATTCAGTAGAAGAAATTCTGCAATCACAACCTGCCATGGCCGGTATGTCCATTGGCAGTACAACCAATAATGGCTCAAACGGTCGCGCTACCGTGAATTTACGGGGCATGGGCGTTAATCGTACCTTAGTGCTGTTGAATGGTCGACGCATGGTGAACTCTGGTGCGGGCGCTGATTCGTCAGTGGATCTTAATACCATCCCAGTTGCCTTGATTAAGCGCGTTGAAATTTTGAAAGATGGGGCTTCTGCGGTTTACGGCTCCGACGCCATTGCCGGTGTGGTGAACATCATTACCAAAGACGATTTTGACGGTTTATCACTGGAAGTGAGTGGAGACACAACCGCGTCAAGTCACCATGTTGATAATCAAACTAAAGGGCAAGGATTTGATGGTCAGAACATCAACCTTTCCGGGTTGTATGGCTTTAACTCAGAGTCCGGTAACATTACTCTAGGCGCTTCTTATCAAGAACGTAAAGGCATTCGCTTATCGGATCGCACTTGGGTAGCACCTGGCGCCAGCTCCTTTATACCGGGGGGCAGCATTACCGGCAGTGGCAGCGATGCTGATGGCAATCCGACCAATCGTACACTTGTTCCTGATTTTGATGATCAGGGTAATTTCATTGGTTATCGCGATAGAGATCCGGCCAATGACGTATACGACTACAACCCAGATACGTGGTTACAAACCCCAAGTAAGCAATATTCGTTTTTTGCCAACTCTAACCACAGTTTAGGTAGTAACTTGCAGCTGCAAACGGACCTGTTATACACCAAACGTCAATCGTTTCAGCGAATGGCGCCGCAGCCGGCCAGTGTTGAACTGGATGTGTGTAAAGCCGATGGCAGTAACGCAGGACGTTGCGTGGATCTCACAGGCATGGGTATTGGTGCAAACGAGCGAGGGCAGGTCACTTATAAAAGACGGATGACGGATGTGGGTCCACGGATTTATGAGCAAGACATCGATACCCTAAGAGCGTCAGCAGCCCTGTCGGGGATGCTTGATATGGGTAGCGGTTACGATTGGGAAGTGTCCTACACCTATGGTCGTAACGATGCCAAAAGCTATGTTCATAATTCGGTGAATGCCAAAAACATGGCAGAGTCAATTTATAACAATCAACAGCATTGGTTTAACGGTGGCCCTCTATCACAAAGCGTGATTGATGACGTATCTTTTACTGAGCGCAATAGCGGTGGCAACCAAATGCACATAGCGTCAGCGGTTATCAGTGGTGACCTGTTTGATACCGATGCCGGCGCCGTTGGCTTTGCATCCGGTATCGAATATCGCCATGAAAGTGGCTTTTTCACGCCAGATGCCGTAATCCAACGCGGTGAGGGTACCGCTGCACAACAAGATGCTACTAAAGGCGATTATAACGTTGCCTCGGGTTACGTTGAGGTGTCTGCGCCAATAACTGAAGCACTAACCGGAGAGTTTGCAATACGCCACGATCATTACAATACCTTTGGTGGAGCAACCACTTGGAAGGCGGGGCTTACCTATGAAGCCAGTGACAGCTTGATGTTTCGAAGTGTTGCGGCTACCGGTTTTCGAGCGCCCAGCGTTGCTGAGCTGTATGGCGGTGGCTCAGGCTCTTATGAATACTTAACCGACCCGTGGGGGCGTGCTCAAGACAGCCAAATTTTGGTACGCCGAGTATCGGATCCTAACTTGAAACCAGAGAAATCACGTTCATTTACCTTAGGTACCGTGTTCTCGCCACAATCGGTTGATGGTTTATCGTTCACTTTGGATTATTGGCAGTTTGACGTTAAAGATGCCATTGCAAGGTTAGATGTTCAGGCGGGACTCGACGCTTGTTATAACGGAGACCAGAATGCATGTGATATCCACCAAATTGGCCCGGATGGCGATCTTCGTACGCTCACCAATCCCTTAACCAACGTCGGCGAGCAAAATACTAAGGGGATCGATTTTAATACTCAATACACCTTTACCAAGAACAATGTGGACTGGTCGATTAATAATGATCTCACGCGGTTACTTGAGTTTAAACAAGACGGAAAAGAGTATACCGGTACTATTGGTCAAACCTACGGCGCTTTTGCTAAATACAAAAACAATTTCCGAGTTACGGCGCGACTTGAAGACTGGTCATTCAATTATTCCAATCGATTCATTGGTGAAATGACGGATTTCAATAGCGGTGATACTGTGGGCTCTATCATGTATCACAATGTCTCTGCCAGTTGGTATGCCACCGATTCCATCGTAGCCAACTTTGGTATTAAGAATCCGACCGACGAACTGCCACGCCATGTCAGTAATGGTAATACCGGTGGCACGGTTCCTGAGGTTTATAACACCATAGGTCGGCAAATATTTGCTGGGGTCAATATCACCTTCTAATTGAATTTTAGGCAATAAAAAGCCGAGGCATAGGCCTCGGCTTTTTCAGTGGTTAAACCTTTTGATTACTTAAGGTCAACAGGCCACTCAGTTTCAACGCGGTTTTCGATGAAATCTGCTTTGGCGTCTTGCATGCCTTTAAGGTCTAGACCGGCAAGAGGCTGTACTTTAGCTTTGCTGTCGTAGTTAGCAGCATCGTAAACGAACGTAGAGTTGTATTTAACTAACAAGGCATCGGCTTCAGCGATGGCATCTACCAAGATACCGTTAGCTTTGTTCAGTAGACGTTTAGCTTCCGCTGGGTTGTGAGCGTGAATACCGTGCGAAGCGGTAGCGCTGTCCCAGAACCATTGTGCGTTACGTACTTTAGTAAGCAAGCTGTTCATTTCGTCAGCTAGCACGTTACCGGCTTGCAGGGCACCTTCGTAGTTAGCTTTTGCTTGACCGATGGTTTTACCTTCAACAAGACCTTCAACGCCGTTTGCAGACCAAATGGCTTGGGCTTTGAAGTGCACTTCGTTCAGCATTGGGTCAACACCGTTAGCGCCGAAGCGAAGGTCGTTGATCTCAGCCTTACGGGCTTTTAAGAGGCTGTCCATGGCATCGGCATCGTGACAACTCTGACAAGAGCTAGGCATTTTGTTCATGTCGAAACGAACGTTGTGCGCAGAGTACTCTTGGCCTTCGCTGTTTTGTGCTTTAGGCATGTGACAAGTGCTACAGCCAAAGTCTAGGTGAGAAGACATGGTGTGAGTTGTACGATCTTCTAAGTTTTCATACTCAGGGTGCTGTGCTTTAAGCATAGCGGCACCAGAGATGGCGTTGGTCCAGTCTTTGAATCCGCGGTAGTCGTAGTAAGCCAACTGTGCTTCGGCGGTGAAACCTTGGTATAGACCGTCGCTACCTTTGTAGTCAACAACGTCAGCGTAGTCGGTATCAACGGCTGGCTTCCAGTAGTCCCATGGGTATTTAACTTTCTTAGAGTCGCTGCCGTCGAAGTAGTATTCTACGTGGCACTGAGCACAGGTTTGGTTGGCTTTTTCAACGTCGCTGGCTGCGGCGAAAGTACGGCCAATTAAGTCAGTTGCACGGTCAGTGTGTGGACGAGATAGGCGTAGAGTGTCGTCGCCCAATTCGTGACAGTCAGCACAACCAATGGTGTTAGCCATTTCGTGGCCCCAGGTTGACCAGCTGTTGTCAGCAAAGTTCGCTTCACCAATTTCATCATACAGACGAGCCGTGTCAGGAGACTTACAAGACCAGCAGCTGGCCGCCATGGCTTCACCTTGAACTGCACCGTTTTCGTCAACCATTGGATGACCGGTACGCAGTGATTTGATGACGTCAGTTAGTGCAAAGTGGTGACCACGAGCTCGGTTATAATCTTTAGCGAAGCCATAACCTGCCCACGCAGTTACTAAGGCAGGGTTAGCGGCTAACAAGTCGTCCAAACCGTCTGCAGGCGTGTTTTCAACAGTTTCCGCCCATGAAGCGTGTTGTGCCGGGAAGTCTTTTGCCCAGTTATCGCTGTTGTAGAAATCAACAGGACCTGTTGACGGTGGAATAACACAGGTGTTGCTGTCTGGATCTAAAACAGTGCCGTCGCCACACTCAACAGGCGGATCGATTGGATTAACTTCACAGATATTTGTATCTGGATTCAAGGTTGAACCGTCGCCACAGGTAACATTGTTACCGTCATCATCATTACAGCCAACTAATACGGCTGATACTGCTATTGCGATAGCGAGTTTTTGTAGTTTCATTTCCCGTTCCCTTACTTAAGGATGCATAGATAAAATTTTATAATTTGTTTCCGTCGCCATGGCTGCAGGAAGACCATAACGACTGGATGGCTAAGATATAACTACGACGGGTTATGCAAATAAATGCATAATATGATGATTGAAGGATACTGTGATCTAGCGCACATCGATGCAGAGTGGACTAACCCTAAAGGGTAGTAGAGCATTCTAAAGTATACCCCTAAAGATATACCGATTAATGGCGATTTAAAACAAAGTGTTAACCTGCTGGCAACCTAGTTAACATACAGGTGATTTTTATAGTGTGATGTCGCATTAATCGCGTAGAACAGTTGCTTTGCAGGGTGTGAACTTGATCACCTTATTTGCGATACTCGTTTTCTAATAATGACTATATATGCATTTACCATTGACTATTATGCATTTCCGATTGAGCGGCTTTTGCTAACGTCAGCGCTATTATCATGACTAATACAATCAAAGTAATACCAATGGACAGTTGTCCATGCATTGGCATCAAGCTCATGATGAGAATAATAACGCCCGCGCCCAAGTTTTGAGCACCGCCAAGCAACGCACCAGCTACACCCGCTTGACGGGGAAACGGCTCAATCGCTTTAGAGGTAAAAGT
Organism: Paraferrimonas haliotis; assembly: GCF_002282895.1. Classification (GTDB taxonomy): domain Bacteria; phylum Pseudomonadota; class Gammaproteobacteria; order Enterobacterales; family Shewanellaceae; genus Paraferrimonas; species Paraferrimonas haliotis. The sequence continues at coordinate 280,477 of NZ_NRRB01000004.1, read as the reverse complement.
GGGGAATAGGGCACCTGCAGCAAAGAAGACTAAAATAGAGCCCAACAGCAGACTCAAGGTAGCTACGGTGGAGAATAACGCGGGTATTAGGATAACCAAGCCACCTGACAAAGCGGTTGTGATGGCGATCCGAGAAAGCTTTTTGCGGCTTTTGCAACGGCTGGCGTAATAAGAGCCGGCCAACGAGCCTGGAATGGGTAATATAAACAGTAAACTCACGAGAAACGGGTTGAGGTTTAACACATCGCCATAAAGGATGCCGGCAACCGACTCAAAGGCGACAACCGCACCTAGGGTTGCCATTAAACAACTGCAATACAATACAAATTGTCGACTGGCTAACACGTGCCGATACAAAGACAGTGGATTTTCAAAGTTTCGTTGCTGCACGGGTAACGACTCCTTGAACCGAAACACTACCACCGCGATGACCAGCAAGGACACGCTTAACAACACCCAATAGACCGAGCGCCAACCTAAATAGGCTACACACAGACCACCCATTAAGGGTGCTAGCAATGGGGCGAACATAACAGCCATGGAAATAAAGGCGTTGACGCGAATGAGTTGTTCAGAATTGAAATGATCGCGCGGGATCGAACGGCATAACGCACCGGCCGCAGCGGTTCCAGCACCTTGTACAAAGGTAGCCAACAAGAGCGTATTGATGTTTGTCGCCATTACTGCCAGCAAACAGCCGGTCGCGAACAGCGCCAGTCCAAACAGCAATGGCGGCTTTCTACCAATGCGGTCACTCACCGGGCCATAGATAAATTGCAGTAAACCGTAGGGAATAAGATAAGCCGCCATTAAGGCTTGCAGTTGCTCAGGGTCCACTTGCAGTCCATCGGCCATATCTGGGATGGCAGGGACGAATATGGTTTGGGCCATTTGACCCACACCAATAACAGCAACAATGGTAGCGATAAAGGAGAGGAACTGACGTTGATTCATGATTTGCTATGGCATTAAAACAGGTGGCTATAGTAATGTGAGCTAACGCCAATGCAAGCCTTTAACGGCTAAAACGTGAAAGTAAACGTGACAGTAACTGTGGGAATATAATGGATAAATATCAACAAGTATTCGATTTTTGGTTCAAAGAGCTCGAGCCTAGCCAATGGTTCATCAAGGACGAATCGCTGGATCAAATTATAACTACGCGATTTAAAGACCTGCACCAACAAGCGCTTAATGCAGAGCTAGCCCATTGGCGCGAGCATCCCCACGGTGCGCTGGCGGAAATCATAATGCTGGATCAGTTTTCCCGTAATATCTACCGAAATCAGGCGCAGGCTTTTAGCGCTGATGCCATGGCACTGGTGTTGGCGCAAGTGGCGATAAAACGAGGCTTTGATGTGCGCTTAAGTACTCATGAACGGGCTTTTATGTATATGCCGTTTATGCACAGTGAGTCGCCGGTTATTCACGAGCACGCGGTTGAGCTGTTTTCGCAATCGGGTTTAGAGCAGCAACTAGACTTTGAACTTAAGCATAAAGCCATCATCGACCGCTTTGGTCGCTACCCTCATCGAAATCAGTTGCTTAGTCGGCAATCGAGTGCTCAGGAGTTGGCGTTTTTAGATGAGCCTAACTCGAGCTTTTAAAGGGTTAACATCCCAGAAAGCAAAAAGCCTGCTATATAAGCAGGCTTTTCTAAAATTTGGTACAACCGAGTGGATTCGAACCACCGACCCCCACCATGTCAAGGTGGTGCTCTAACCAACTGAGCTACGGTTGTACTGTGCCGTTAGGCGAGTTGCATAATAGCGAAACCAGCGCTGATGTCAACAGTAATGCATGGGGTTACCGACTTTATGCGCAATAGTTGAGCAAAAGGCTAGGCGTTAAGCCGTTTTAGCTGGTTTTGTAACCACAGCACCCGCGCTCCGAGCAAAGCACCCGCGGTAGTTAAGCCGGTAATAAAGCCCACCCAAAAACCGGCAGCGCCCATGGCCGGGATAAGCCAATCGGTTAGCCCGAGAATGCAACCGGTAGGCAAGCCAACCAGCAGGTAGCTAATAAAGGTGATCACAAAAATGGCGTTCATGTCTTTATAGCCACGCAGCGCGCCCGCGCACACCACTTGTACCGCGTCGGACAGCTGATACAAGGCTGCAAAGAAGAGCAAGCTTGCGGCAATGGCAATGACCTCGGCGTCATTGGTGTATAACGAGGCGATATCTACCCGCAACCACACGGTAATGACACCGGTAACTCCTGCAATGACTAATCCAGTGAATAGCGCGAGTTTGGTAACATAGCGGGCCATGTGCGGTGCGCCTTTACCCATAAAGTAACCCACTCGAATGGAGGCGGCGATACCAATGGACAATGGCAACATAAAAATAATGGAGCTGAAGTTAATGGCAACTTGGTGTCCTGCCACAACCGTTGTGCCTAATGGCGCAATTAATATGGCAACGGCGGCAAATAAGGCCACTTCCATAAACAAGGACATGGCCACGGGTGTCCCGAGTTTGGTTAAATAGCCGATGTAGCGCCAATCCATTCGAGCCATTTGGGTAAATAGCTTTAACTGTTTTAAGCGCTTGTTATAGGCAATGTACAAGCCCATGGCGATGAACATAGCCCAGTAAACCAGTGCTGTGGCCAAGCCGCAACCAGCGCCACCCATGGCTGGCATACCCAAATGGCCGTTAATAAAGATGTAATTAGCGGGAATGTTTACCGCCAAGCCAACAAAGCCAATGATCATCGTAGGTAGCGTATAGGACACGCCTTCAGACGTATTGCGCATGACTTGATAAACGGCATAGGCCGGCGCGCCTAACGCTATCCAGAATACGTAATCACTTGCTAAGGCCGTGAGATCGGTTTCGATGTCCATAAACCCCAGAAGAATTGGGGAAAAGTTTAGCAAAATGACTGCAATAACGGCGCAAATAAGCGCCAAATAGCAACCTTGAACAAAAATGGGGGCGACCTTGTCTCGGCGATTTTCACCGTCGGCATTGGCGACTAAAGGGGTAATGGCCATTAATATGCCGGTTAGAAACATCACAATGGGCAGCCATAAACTTGAACCCACAGCAACCGCAGCCATGTCTAAGGCACTGACTCGACCCGCCATTACGGTGTCGATTAAGCCCATCATGGTTTGGGTTACCTGCGCGATTAAAATGGGCGTTGCCAATTTAATGAGCGTGGTTAACTGTTTGCTAAATTGCGACATGGATTTGTGATACCAAGACAGCACGGCAGTTGAAATTGATGGCAAGCATACAGGATAATCGGGCAATCATGAATCACTGACACACAGAAATTGCCATGTTTACAGGAATTGTTCAGGGAACGGCGCAAATTGTTGCGATTGAGCGACGTCATAACTTTCAAACCCATGTGGTAAGGCTACCGGAAGCTCTGCTGGACGGTCTTAGCATTGGCGCTTCGGTGGCTCATAATGGTTGCTGCTTAACGGTTACCCACATTAACGGCAGCGACGTAAGCTTTGATCTTATGGAGCAAACTCTAGCGCTGACCAATCTTGGCACACTTGAGGTAGGGGATAAGGTAAACGTGGAGCGAGCTGCACGTTTTGGTGATGACATTGGCGGGCACAGCATGTCTGGGCATATCTATACCACCACGGTTATCAGCGACATCGAGCGCTCACCGGATAACTGCCGGGTTTGGTTTGAAATTCCATCGTCGTGCAACAAGTTCTTATTCGACAAAGGCTATGTGGGCATTGATGGCTGCAGTTTAACCATAGCCCAGATCAGCGATACGCATTTTGCCGTAAACTTGATTCCAGAAACCTTGCAGCGCACCAATTTAGGTTGGCGTGAAGTAGGGGACATCATTAACTTAGAAATCGACCCGCAAACTCAAGCGATAGTTGAAACGGTTGAACGGGTGCTGGCTAAGCGTTAGTAAAACTGCTCATCGTCGGCGTCTATGTGTATCTCAAGTGTACGTGACAGTTCGTTAACGTGCAGTTTGCAGTGAATGCTATTACAGCAATTTGGGCAATCCTCGCTGTAGTCTTGATCCCCCATACTGGCGTCTAACTGCATATGAAAATGATGCCCACAATGTGGACAGGAGACGCGCTGATTTCTAAGTTCAAACATTAGGCACCTCGATAACCCACCGCAGTTCTGCCACCATCAACTGCAATGATTTGGCCGCTTATGTAAGGCGCCTCATCCACCAAAAAGGCAATGGTGTTGGCAATGTCTTGTGGATCTCCGCAGCGTGCTAACGGTATTTCTGATAATACGCTATTTTGCGAAGATGGTTGGCTTTGCTCTGGCCACAAAATGGCGCCCGGTGATACTCCATTCACTCGAACCTTAGGTCCAAGTTCCCCAGCGAGCGCCAGCGTAGCGTTGGCCAGCGCTGCCTTAGACATAGAGTATAGAACATGATTGGCCAAAGGTTTTTGGCTATGTATGTCGATGAGGTTAATAATGCAACCGTTGTACTGAGACAGTGCGTTGGCGGCGTAACTGGCTAGCAGAACCGGTGCGAGCGCATTGCTGGCCAGCATTTGCTGCGCGGTGTCCACGCTTAATGTCTTCAGTGGCGTTGGAAAGAATGCGCTGGCGTTGTTAATCAGCACGTCTAAACGACCGTAACAGTCATGCACTTGTTGATATACGCTTTTTAGCGAATCAAGGTCTTCCAAGTTGGCCTGAACCAGCTTAGCACTGTTGGTTCTTGCCTGATTAAAGCGTTCGCACAAAGCCTTGGCCTCATCTTGAGACTTATGATAATGCAGCACAATGTCATAGCCTTTGCCATGCAGGGTTGTTGCGGTGGCAGCGCCTAGGCGTTTGCTGGCTCCGCTGATAAAGGCGACTTTGTTATCCATTATAATCCTCAGTAAATTGCTAATTTTTTGGGCTTTGGTCAGTCTTTAAACCATGCTAGCCAGTTTATCGATCAGTTACCAACAAAACTGTCGCAGGAAGCTAGCATCATCGCCGAAGTTTGGGTATGATTCGCCTTTGTTGCAACGCACTGCCAATGGCAAGCTGTGCCGCCTAGCGTAAAGGCGACGGTTGGCGTTGTTAACCTCACTTTTTGATTAGAATCTATGTGATCCTTGGTAGGGGTCACCACTGGAGAAAGGAATACAATGCCTATTATTACTCTTCCTGACGGCAGTCAGCGCAGTTTCGAAAACGCCGTTTCAACTTACGATGTAGCCGCCGATATCGGTCCTGGTCTTGCTAAAGCCTGTATTGCCGGACGTGTTGATGGCAAGCGTGTCGATGCTCATGATATCATTGAAAACGACGCTGCTTTAGAAATCATTACCGCCAAAGACGAAGACGGTCTTGAGATCATTCGCCATTCTTGTGCGCACCTATTAGGGCACGCCATTAAGCAAATGTTCCCAGAGGTCAAAATGGCCATTGGGCCGACCATTGATAATGGTTTTTACTATGACATCGATTTAGAGCACAAGCTTACACAGGAAGACCTGGATGCGCTGCAAAAGCGCATGCAGCAACTGGCGAAAACCAACTATCAAGTGGTTAAGAAAGTGGTTAGTTGGCAAGAAGCCCGGGACGTGTTCGTTGAGCGTGGTGAAGATTATAAAGTCGAGATTTTGGACGAAAACGTTGCCAAAGACGACAAGCCAGGCTTGTACTATCACGAAGAATACGTCGACATGTGCCGTGGCCCGCACGTGCCGAACATGAAATTCTGCCAGCACTTTAAGCTGATGAATGTAGCCGGGGCGTATTGGCGCGGTAACTCAGATAACAAAATGCTGCAACGCATTTACGGCACCGCATGGGCCGATAAGAAGCAATTAAAAGCCCATTTGGTTCGCTTAGAAGAAGCGGCTAAACGGGATCACCGTAAAATTGGTAAAGCTTTGGACTTGTTCCATTGGCAAGAAGAAGCGCCGGGAATGGTGTTCTGGCACAACGACGGTTGGACAGTTTACAAAGAGCTAGAAGACTTCATGCGTGGCCAATTACGCAAATTTGAGTACGAAGAAGTACGCACGCCTTTGGTCATGGACCGAGTGATGTGGGAGCGAAGCGGTCATTGGGATAAATACCAAGACATGATTTTCGCCACTGAGTCGGAAAAACGCACCTACGCGGTTAAGCCAATGAACTGCCCAGGTCACCTGCAAATCTTTAAGCAAGGCCTTAAGTCTTACCGTGATTTGCCGTATCGCATGGCGGAATTTGGTCTTGTGCACCGTAACGAGCCATCGGGCTCTTTGCACGGATTAATGCGGGTACGCAGCTTTACTCAAGACGATGCCCACGTATTTTGTACCGAAGACCAAATCTTGGATGAAGTAACAAGCTGTATCCAAATGGTGTTCGATACTTATAAAACCTTCGGCTTCGATGAGATTGAGATTAAGTTGTCGACTCGCCCTGAGCACCGTATTGGCTCTGACGAGTTGTGGGACAAGGCCGAGCAAGGCCTAGCCGACGCCCTTAAAGCCAACGACTTAAGCTTTGAAATGCAACCGGGTGAAGGGGCGTTTTACGGTCCTAAAATCGAATTCACTTTGCACGATTGTTTGGATCGTGAATGGCAATGCGGCACCATTCAGTTAGACTTCTCCATGCCTCAACCTGAGCGCTTGGACGTGAGTTATGTGGCCGAAGATAACACCCGTAAAGTGCCGGTTATGATTCACCGTGCCATTTTGGGTTCACTGGAACGTTTCATCGGAATCTTGATTGAAGAGTATGCCGGTCGCTTCCCAACTTGGTTGGCACCAACCCAAGCTGTGGTGATGAATATCACAGATAAACAAGCCGATTACGTCAAAGATGTGGTCAAACAACTGAATGATAGTGGTATTAGAGCAAAATCGGACTTGAGAAATGAGAAGATAGGCTTTAAAATCCGCGAGCATACTTTAAAGCGTGTTCCTTATCTTCTTGTGGTCGGTGACCAAGAAATGGAAAATGGGGAAGTAGCGGTTCGTACTCGTAGCGGTAAAGATCTGGGCAAACTGAAATTAGCCGACTTTAGCCGCGCAGTCAGTAACGAAATTTCGAGCCGTAGTCTTAAGCAACTGGAGGATTAAGTCATAAAAGGCAATAACAAACGACCAATGAAGCAAGCTGAGCACCGTTTAAACGATGAAATTCGTGGGTTAACGGAAGTCCGTCTAAACAATCAAGATGGCGAGGCTGTTGGTATTGTAAGCCTGCGTGAAGCGCAGAATCTAGCTGATGAAGCTGGATTGGATCTGGTAGAAATCAGTCCGAATGCGGAGCCACCGGTTTGCCGTATCATGGATTACGGTAAATTCTTGTTCGAAAAAGCGAAAGCTAAAAAAGAACAGAAGAAAAAGCAAAAGCAGATCCAGGTTAAAGAAGTAAAATTCAGACCTGGAACTGACGAGGGCGATTATCAGGTAAAACTACGCAACCTGAATCGTTTCCTAGAAGGCGGAGACAAAGCGAAGGTAACTTTGCGTTTCCGTGGGCGTGAAATGGCCCACCAAGATCTCGGAATTAAACTGTTAAACAGAATTAAGGACGACTTGGCCGAAATCGCCGTAGTGGAGGCATTCCCGAAAATGGAAGGTCGCCAAGCGGTTATGGTGCTTGCACCTAAGAAGAAATAGTTAGGGCTTTAACAAGTGGCGTTAAGCTTAGGCTTAGTGCCCGCCTTGCTGTTGTTTATTTACTTTTACAATGCGGAGTTTTTCATGCCTAAAATGAAAACCAACCGTGGTGCTGCTAAGCGCTTCAAAAAAACTGCTTCTGGCGGTTTTAAGTGCAAGCAAAGCCACTTACGTCATATTTTGACCAAAAAATCCACTAAGCGTAAGCGCCACTTGCGTGCTAAATCTATGGTTGCGGCCAGCGATGTAGCATCAGTAGCACGTATGCTTCCATTCGCTTAATTTAAGGAGACAGTAGAATGCCAAGAGTTAAGCGTGGTGTAACGGCTCGTGCCCGTCACAAGAAGATTTTAAAGCAAGCTAAAGGTTATTACGGTGCTCGTTCACGCGTTTATCGCGTAGCGGTACAAGCGGTAACTAAAGCCGGTCAATATGCTTACCGTGACCGTCGTCAGAAGAAACGTCAATTCCGTCAACTGTGGATTGCTCGTATCAATGCTGCGGCTCGTCAAAACGGTATGTCTTACAGCCAATTCATCAATGGTCTGAAGAAAGCGTCTATCGAAATCGATCGTAAGATCCTTGCCGATATCGCTGTATTCGATCAGCACGCCTTCGGCGTATTGGTTGGTAAGGCCAAAGAAGCGCTAGCGTAAGCTAAGCCGCTTTTTTAAAGCCAAATTATGAAAAGGAGCCTTAGGGCTCCTTTTTTGTTGGCCAGTGATCCGGAACCACAATGCAATGCTGGCCCTGTGTGTTGATGGCGCGACAAGGCAATCTGGGTGGTGTATCGAGGACAAGGCTTGGGGTTGCTTGCAGCCACTGGGGTTTATCGAAATAACGCAAGTTTAAAGGAGCCTGATGCGCGAAGTACCAAGCGCCGTGCAAATGCTGTTTGTTCAGTTGCGGGTGATCGGTCGGCGGGTAGTGTTCATGATAAAACACCATGCCACGGCTAAACGCGACACTGCGATCTATGCCAATAGCCAATTGTTGCAGCAAGCCTTGAGCTTGGGGTTGTTTTAGCAAAGTGAGTTGATGTGAGCACAAATGCTGGTGTTTGCGGCTCAAACTGTCATTGGCATTCGCCCCTAAATAAACTCGTTCGCCGTTTACATCTATCGCCAAATAGAACTTCACCGCCGCTTCCCAGTGTTGCACTTCGTTGCTTGGCAAATAACGCAGCACAAAATCAACCGCGCCAATGGTGCGCTGCTGGTCGTGAATTTGCTGGTTATAGCTGATGATTTGGTAATTGGGGTCGTGATTGAGCAACCAGTGCAGTAGCCCTTCAAACTGGAACCCTAAACGCAGCGACGGTGATACGCTGGGTGGGGCTATATGGCCTGCTTTTAGTCTATCAAGGGTTCGTTGTGAACAGTCATGAAACTCCTCGGCTTGGTCGGTTGGTAAGGTAAACTCATCGGCAAACGCCATAAGTTCTGGTGTGCTGATCATCCATTCCAATTGCGCAATTTGCTGCTTTAGTAATCCGTCAGCCACATTCCCCTCGTTAACTGCATTTACCCAAGACGGCTTCCAGATTATCATGAGCCAGTAAACAAAAGCTAAGGAAGTTGTGCATGAGTGTTTCAAGAGCCCAATTTGGCCAAACCATTAACGAATTGCTGCGAGTGGATAAGTTTAAAGATTACGGCCCTAATGGATTGCAGGTAGAAGGTGGCGAAACCATCCAGAATTTAGTCACGGGCGTTACTGCCTGCCAAGCCTTGATTGATAAAGCGGTGGCGCTCAATGCCGATGCCATATTGGTTCATCATGGCTTCTTTTGGAAAAACGAGCCGAGCCTTGTGGTGGGGATGAAGCGCCGTCGCCTAAAAGCTTTGCTGGCGAATGATATTAACCTGTTTGGCTATCATTTGCCGCTGGATGCGCATCCTAAGCTTGGCAACAACGCGCAGTTAGCTGAGGTGCTTGGCATCGACAATGCACGCATTTGCCCTGAGGTTGCTCAGGATTTACTGTGGCAAGGCGAGTTGGCACAACCGCTGACCATTGAGCAATTGAGCGCTATAGTAGCCGATAAGCTGCAGCGCCAGCCCTTGGTTCTAAAAGGCGGCGAGCATAAGGTGTCTAAGGTGGCTTGGTGCACCGGCGGCGCGCAAGACTACATTGAGCAGGCGGCTTTGTTGGGCGTGGATGCGTTTATTAGCGGCGAAGCGTCTGAGCGCACGTTTCACAGCGCCCAAGAGCAGGGCATTCACTACTTAGGCGCTGGCCATCACGCTACAGAGCGCTACGGTATTCAGGCGTTAGGCCAATTCTTAAGCCAAGAGTTTGACCTTAACTGGCATCACATTGACATCGATAATCCGGTGTAACCAACGCACTTTGGAATACCGCTTATAAACACTTAGCGGGTTTGGGTAAACCCGCTATTTTTGTGGCTTGCTTGGCCGGACCTTTAGGGAACAACTTAAATAGGTATTTGGAGTTGCCTTTGTCGGGGCCAAATTTTTGCGCCATGGCTTTCACCAGCACGCGAATGGCGGGGCTGGTATTGAACTCTAAGTAAAACTCCCGTACAAAGTTAACCACTTCCCAATGGGCTTCGGTGAGCTCAATGTTTTCTTGCTGAGCTAATACTGGTGCCAGCGCTTGGCTCCAGTCGTTAATATTGAGTAAGTAACCTTGTTTGTCGGTGGCCAGCTGTTGGCCATTAAATTCAATCATATTTACCAGGTAATCACTTTGTTATGGCTGGCGCAAAGCTCAACGAATTGGCTATCGTCAATAAGCTCGGCGTCTATGGTTAATTTGTGTTGTAAACCACGGGCGGTGAGATCATCGCTCATGATTTTTACCGAAAGGCCGCTCAAACGCTGTTTAAGGCTGGGCATGCAGGCGCACACCACAGCGTTTTGCGCCAACACTAGGGTGTCATTGTCGTTCAAATAGGTTAAGCACACATCCAAGCCGTTGCTTTCAGTGTGGGCCGTATTAATGCGATGCAAAATCATTAGAATACGATGACCTCGTCTACGGTGGCCAGTACGGCTTGAATTTGCGGAACATCGGCCAACTGACAATCGATGATTAACTCTTGCTGAGTCAGCTGGCGTTCGTCCATGGCTTGCTGGCACACCAACACCTGCTCTATGTCGTAAAAAGGCAAGGCTTTAAAGGTGGCGATGTAGTCTTTGCTTTCAAGCAAGCTAGGTTGTTGTTTATCTAACAGCTGATAAACGCCATCGGCGACGAAGATGAGCGACACCTGCTGCTCGAAGCTGGCACTTAACAAGGCCACATCAAGTGCCTCGCGGCCACGGCTGCTGCCAAGGCTTGGATCTTTAAACACAATAGCAATTTGTTTCATAGAGCCTCTTAAAACTGCACCAAGCGGTCGCTATCTTCAATGGCCGCTACCAGCTCGCCAAGTCCGGCGGCTACAAACGCAGGATCCATGTTGTGACTCTCCAACTCATTGTCGCTGGCATCCACCTGATTAACAACGCCGCGGCGTAAACCGGCACTGACACAGCTAATAAGGGGAATGCTATGACTGTGGGCCATGTGCTTCCAGCGATTAACTAAGTGCAGCTCATCGGATTGCGGGGAGAGCAGGGCGGTGGTGTTATAGACACCGTCTAAATAAAAAAACACCTGAGTAATTTCATGACCCTGTTTTAGTGCGGCTTCACAAAAGCGCAGCGCTGAATAAGCGTGCTCACTGCCGTAGGGAGGATGATTAACAAGTATGGTAAAGCGTGTCATTAGCTACAAAAAATGGCCCGAAATGGGGCCATTTTAGCATCATTCTAAAAAGAGTGAACGAGTTTAATCGTCGCCACCCATACCCATTAAGTGCAGTAAGCTCATGAACAGGTTGATGAAGTTTAGGTATAAAGAAACGGTTGCGCGAATGTAGTTGGTTTCGCCACCGTTTACGATGCGGCTGGTATCAAACAAAATGAAGCCGGTCATTAGTAAGGCAATGCCTGCATTTAAAGCTAAGAACAATGGCGCGCTGCCAATGAAAATGTTTGCGATAACCGCCAACACCATCACAATCAAACCGGCAAATAAGAAGCCGCGCATGAACGAGAAGTCTTTCTTAGTGGTAATGACATACAAGGATAGGCCAATGAAAATAGCGGCGGTCATGCCCAGCGCTTGCATAATCAGCATAGGGCCATTAGCCATGCCGGCGTAATGGTTCAGGATCCAGCCGAGCGAGGCTCCTTGGGCACCGGTAAATGCGAAAATCCAAAGCAAGCCACTTGCGCCTTCTGCTTTGCGCAAGGTTACGAATAATAAAATAAATGAACCGATTGATAAGCCGAGTCCCATCATTGGTGTGATGCCAATCGCCATTGATATGCCGGCAGTGAAGGCACTGAATAGCAAGGTCATAGACAAAAGCATGTAGGTGTTGCGTAACACGCGGTTAATTTCCAGCGTACGTCCTTGTGTGCTTATAGCAGAAGGATTAGCCATGTTGATCTCCGTTTATCTATCTAGTTATTTATTAGTGCGAAAAACATCCAATAAGTTCCGCATTTCAAATTGTGCAAATTCGTTGTTCATATTACAAGGTTTCTGACATTAATGGTGAACAAATGCGAGATTAGCGTAACAAAATGGGTTTAAAGGCCGCTTTTTTAAACAAAGGCTACTTTACAAGCGTGTATGAAGGCGATAATATGCGCCCCTGTTACGGAGAGATGGCTGAGTGGTTGAAAGCACCGGTCTTGAAAACCGGCATAGGTTTGTAGCCTATCTAGGGTTCAAATCCCTATCTCTCCGCCACACTCAAGAAAACCTGCTTAGTTAAGCAGGTTTTTTTATGCCTGTTTGTTGGATAATCTAGCGCGATTGAACAAGTGTTGAGCAAACAGATATAAAAACTGCATTTGCCTCTTTACAGCGCTTAGCAAGCTGATTAATATTCGCCCCAACAACGGAGAGATGGCTGAGTGGTTGAAAGCACCGGTCTTGAAAACCGGCATAGGTTTGTAGCCTATCTAGGGTTCAAATCCCTATCTCTCCGCCACCTAAAGAAAGCCCGCTTACGATTAAGCGGGCTTTTTTGCTTTCAGTCGTGCTGATATTTCTTTTTAGCGACTACTTACGTCAATTTCTGTGGCATAATCGACCCATAATTTCTTATAACAAGTGTTCCAGGGTGTGTCAGTGATAAAGGTGTTTTTGGTAGACGATCACGACATTGTTCGTGTAGGCGTTCGTCGAATCCTTGAAGACGAGCCGAGTATTGACGTTATTGGAGAGTGTAGCAGCGGCGAGCAAGCCATTGCTTGGGCCACTGCCAACGACGCCGACGTGGTGCTGATGGACCTTAACATGCCCGGTATTGGCGGTATTGAAGCCACGGCAAAGATTGTTGAGCGCAACCCGGAACAACGAGTCATTGTGTTAACCGCCTTGCATGGGCCAGAAGTAAAACAATTGACAGACCGAGTTGGTGCCTATGGTTTGCTGTCAAAAAACTTACCGGCTGAACAAATGATCCAAGCGATCCATAAAGTAGCGTGTGGGCAGCGATTAGGCGGTGAAGAAAAATCGGAACAGCCGGTTTTTAATTTAGAGAAACGACGTCGTTTCTCGACCCTATCTAAGCGCGAATTGCAAATCGTGTTGTTAATGACCACAGGTCTGGACAGTCTGGCCATTGCTGAATGTTTGCAAGTCAGTCGTAAAACCATTAATAGTTTTCGTTATCGTATTCATAGCAAGCTCGAAGCCAGCAGCGATGAAGAAGTGGTAGCGTTAGCCATTAAACAGGGGCTGGTTGAGGGAACACCTCCAGTCACTCATTAATGCCTGATTCGTTCGACGCTAAAGCGTTCTTAAAAAATACCACCCACCAAAGTGGCGTTTATCGCATGTATAACAGCGACGATGTTGTTATTTATGTCGGTAAAGCCAAAGATTTAAAAAAACGTCTTAGCAGTTACTTTCAGAAAACACTGACTAATGCCAAAACCATCGCCTTGGTAAGTAACATTGCTAAAATTGATGTTACCGTGGTTCACAGTGAAACCGATGCACTAATACTCGAAAACGACTACATCAAGCAATACATGCCTAAGTACAACGTTTTGCTTAGGGATGATAAGTCTTACCCGTATATTTTGATAACCGATCATCAACACCCCCGAATAGCCTATCATCGCGGTGCCAAAAAGATTAAAGGCCAATATTTTGGGCCTTATCCTAACGGCTCTGCGGTGCGTGAAAGTTTGCATTTGATGCAAAAGCTGTTTCCTATACGTCAATGTGAAGACAGCTTTTACAGAGCCCGTTCTCGGCCGTGTTTGCAGTATCAAATTGGGCGCTGTTTAGGCCCGTGCGTTAATAAGGTGAGCGACAGCGACTACGACGAGCAAGTGAAATTGGCAAGTTTATTCTTGCAAGGTAAAAACCAATCCATTATTCGTCAGTTGGTGGCGAAAATGGAGCAAGCGGCGACGGCGTTTGCTTATGAACAAGCGGCTCAATATCGAGACCAAATCAGTGCGCTAACCAAAGTCAGCGAACAACAAGAGGTGAATCAAAAACAAGGGGAGATGGACGTTATCGGCATCCATTTCGAACGTGGTTTGGCTTGCTTTTACTTGCTGTTTATTCGAGGTGGAAAAATTTTGGGCAGTCGCAGCTACTTTCCAAAGATCCCATCAAATACCGAATTGTCGGAAGTGTTGTCGGGTTTTCTATTGCAGTTTTATTTAAACGAGCAGCAACGCACCGACTTACCCAAGGAAATTGTGCTCTCAGAAGCGTTTGCAGAGGCTGATGCCTTGGCGAGCTTGCTATCAACGCGCTCTGGCAGTCGGGTTGAGATAAAGCATCAGGTGCGTGCAGAGCGGGCTAAGTTTCAGCGGTTGGCCACCACCAACGCTCGCACCGCGGTTATTACTCGATTAGCCCATAAGAACACAGTGAACCAACGCTTTAATCTGCTGGAACAAACCCTTGAGCTGAACAGTAAAATTCAGCGAATGGAGTGCTTTGATATTAGCCACACCCAAGGGGAGGCCACAGTCGCGTCTTGCGTGGTGTTTAATCGAGAAGGGCCGGCTACCGGCGAATATCGCCGTTTTAACATTAAAGGCGTAACCCCAGGTGATGACTACGCTGCTATGGCGCAGGTACTTAAGCGCAGATTGACCCGCATAGCTAAAGGTGGCGTGCTACCCGACGTGCTGGTGATCGACGGTGGATTAGGGCAGTTGAAGGCGGCGGAATCGATTGTTAGCGAGCTCATGCCCGAATCAGAACAAAGGCCCTTGCTGCTGGGGATCGCTAAAGGCGAGAGCCGCAAGCCTGGGCTTGAAACCATTATCATGGGTGAGAGTCACGACCGCTTTAACTTAGAGGGAGACTCGCCGGCGTTGCATCTGTTACAACACATTCGCGATGAGTCGCATCGTTTTGCCATTGGCGGTCATCGAGCCAAGCGTCAAAAAGCTCGCAGAGTGTCGAGCTTGGAGCAGATTGACGGCATTGGTCCAAAACGGAGAAAGGCGTTGCTTCAATACATGGGAGGGCTGCAACAAGTTAAATCAGCCAGTGTTGCACAATTAGCCAAAATACCGGGAATTAGCCCTGAAATGGCTAAAACCATACATGACTCGTTGCGAGACTCATAAAATTCAGGCAAGATTCACGCTGCTACTTATTTTACGGTTGTCTAATGATCCTCAATATACCCATAGCGCTAACCTTATTTCGATTCATACTCATTCCAGTGTTTGTAGGGGTGTTTTATCTTCCGTTTGAGTCAGCGTATTTCGCTGCCGCGCTCATTTTTGTATTGGCTTCATTTACCGACTACCTTGATGGCTATCTGGCAAGACGCCTTAACCAGTCCACCGAATTTGGGGCGTTTTTAGATCCCGTGGCGGACAAAGTGATGGTTGCAACGGCTTTAGTCTTGTTGGTTGACCATTATTCGGTGTGGTGGATTACCTTGCCAGCGCTGATTATGATTTGTCGAGAGATAGTTATTTCGGCATTGCGGGAATGGATGGCTGAGCTTGGCAAACGCGGTCGCGTGGCCGTGTCTCGATTAGGCAAATACAAAACCGCAGTGCAAATGGTAGCCATTACCGGATTAATTTGGCAACACAACAGTCTCATTATTAATCTTGCAGTACTATGTTTGTACGCGGCGACGATACTTACGTTAACCTCTATGTGGGTCTATATCGCCGCTGCTTGGAAAGATTTGATACGCAAATAGCCTGAAATCTGCTTCAGTCGATTAAAAAGGCTGCAGTTGATATAAAACATCGCATTTGACGGTTGACACTAAGCAATATGTAGGTAGAATTCGTCGGGCGTTGAGGCAAGCCTCTCCGCTTTGGCGCGATGGCAGAATGGCTATGCTGCGGATTGCAAATCCGTCGATCTCGGTTCGACTCCGGGTCGCGCCTCCACTCAATGCCCGGGTGGTGAAATTGGTAGACACAAGGGATTTAAAATCCCTCGAGGATTTCCTCGTGCCGGTTCAAGTCCGGCCCTGGGCACCATATTAGAAAAGGCCACCTTCGGGTGGCCTTTTTGCTATCTCACTCCCATTGCGATTCGATTTGATACAAACGCTGGCGCCGCATGCGGTACTCTTCATCCTTGTTTAAGCTTACTTTGCCGTCGTTAATAGTGACTCCAAAATACGCTAAGGTTTTAATGGGTAGGTTGAGGCGACGACGCTGTTGATGGTCTCGGTAGAGCGCTTTGACATCGTCTCTATCAGCGGCAATGGCTTTAATGAGCTGTTCTCCACTTACTCGCATACCAGAATAACGACAACAATCGTTGTAAGCACGAATGCGCCTGAGTAAGCCAGCATCGCCTTGCTGTTGTAACAAGGCTTCCAGCTCTAAATAAAATGCGGCTCCAGACCAGTAGACGCGCATAAAGCTTCGAGTTTGATGAAGTTTGGGGCTCAGACGTTGCAGCGACAAGTGATCGTTGCGGTTGTCCTTGCTGCCACGAACAAAGCCATTATAAAGCGCCTGCCAACCTTGTTGTTCGCTAAGTTGACCCGAGCCAATACGGAGCATTTGCTGGTAGTAACTGGCTAAGCCTTCGGATAACCAAATGTCTTGATAGCCAGGGTAGGGGATCATTAAATGAGCGATTTCATGGTAACCGGTCCAATTCGTTTGCAAGGCTTTCTCGCCATGACGTAAATCTACGGTAAAGCGAATACCTTCAACGCGGCCGCGTTTAATTTCAGCCCAAGGGATCGGCTCTCTGGCGCCTGTGGTTTTAGATACGGTAAATTGCACACGATCGAGAGGAAAACGACCTAGTGCGTGAGCCACCGAGTCAACTAAACCTTGAAGCCATTGCTCTATCTGTTGTTGCTCAGCTGTCGATGTGGCTTGTTGATAACGAATGTCGATTTGTACCTTATCGTTAGCGAGCGCGCTTTGGATTAATAAGCCTATTAATAGCGCAGACGAGAGCAATAGAGTACGGATGAATCGAAATTGTTGGTTGGGCTTTTTCATAGTAATGCATACGTAACCGTTCGCTGCGATGGATCGCTATCGACACAGATAATGTGCCATGGTTAGCATTATGCTTTTAGAGTTAGATAAAAAAACAGCAAACGCACTCGATTCAAGCAACGGGCAGTTGACAGAGATCCGATTCCAAGTAGAATGCGTCCTCGTTAAGTTAAAGCTTAACACAAAGGCGCGATGGCAGAATGGCTATGCTGCGGATTGCAAATCCGTCGATCTCGGTTCGACTCCGGGTCGCGCCTCCACTCAATGCCCGGGTGGTGAAATTGGTAGACACAAGGGATTTAAAATCCCTCGAGGATTTCCTCGTGCCGGTTCAAGTCCGGCCCTGGGCACCATATTAGAAAAAGCCACCTTCGGGTGGCTTTTTTGCGCCTATAGCCATCGGTCAAAAAAGCTGTTAGGTTAATCAAAGTTAAGGAAAAATCTGCAAACAACGGACGTTACTCGTGATTCGGGCGGGCGGAAGCGTGGCTAAAATCGTTTATGGCATTATTGTTTAATGACTTTACAATTGCATTAGCACGGCTTTTCTCGCAACGATATTGCTCTCCAAAAACATGCGTATCGATTGAAATTGTATCCGAAATGGCATGCCCCGTTAGACTCCTTTACAACCTAAAATTTGACTCCACTATATGCAGTTCGCAATGTAGCGATGACCCATTGCCGGTGTGTGTGTTAAAACTCATTTGTAACACCTTGTCATTGCTAATATTCAGAAAAACAAAGAGAGAATGGTAAGGCATGATTACAAACACGGAACATCGCCCAAAAGTATGATTTAATAGGATGTTTCTTAACGCCTAAGCAGCGTTAACTGCCAAGCCAGCTCATTTATAACAACCAAGGCTCATGAAATATGGGCAGATAAAAGAGAGCCAAGTGGCTTTTTACTAAGGGGTAGAGGAAGTTACGTGGGAAAATCGACCCATCGAGACGGGCTTTACAAAGAATTCAATATAATAAGCTGTTATACCTTAGGAAGAATTTGAGAGTAGAGGAAACTATGAGCACATTCGAAGATCGTGGAAATGAAATTCGAGCTTTATCAAAAGCTTTAGTTCTAGATTTTATGCAATCTAATCCATTGTGTCAGCCTACAGCAGAGGGCATGAAACTTGCCGCAATATTTAGAGCATGTGGTTTTGATTGGGGAGATTACCCTAAAACAACCTCATCAAATCAACAATACTGGGTATCAGCTATTGTTCAAGAATTGGCCTCTGAGGGTAAAATTATTCGTGTCTCAGAGTCAGGCCCCTGGCGTCTAACAGAATAGGTATAACAAGGTGCAGCAACGGTCTGTCAAACCTGTCACTTTTTGTGCGTTCCGCACAAAAATCGCCAGCTTCGCCAGCCGCTGTGCACGGCGTTAAGTGTCTATGGAAATCGAAGAAATATCTAAAGTAGAGATACTCGACAATGAAGAGATGCATATTGTTCTTGCTAGTGGCGGCAAGCCTGGATACCAAATGATTTATAGAGAGGCGTCGGAGGTATACTGGGACAATGAGCGCAAGTCATTCAAGGCGCCAGCGCCTAGAAAGTGGAGTTATGCAGATTGGTTTCATCACATAGTAAAAGTTACTCATAGTTGTAGCATTAAGCTAGTACTAGTGAATTCAACGCAATGGGTTAATGTACCCAGTGAAGTAAAGGCAGGCATCTGTGCCAAGTAAAACACTTAACAAGGCGGTCAATGGCGCCTTCGGCTGGACGACCCACTGCGTGGTCCGCTCACTACCTTGGCGTTAAGTGTCTATATGAATTACGACGAGTATATTGAAGAGGTGAGAAAATATTCAAGCGATGAAGTAATTGCTCGTTTAGCTTCACACCTCAAAAATTGGAAGTCTGATAATACGAATGTGATAGAGCTGGCTGATTCAATAGAAAAATTTTTCGGTAACTCATGGATATCCAATGAAGAAACCCATAGCCATCTTTATAGGCTCTGGGCTAGTTTCAAAACTGCTGCAATTTCAGGTATCGGCGGCATGACCGTAAATGAAAGACTTTATTGGTTTTGTCTATTCGAGCGTTATGAAAATGCCTCCGAAGTAGAGCAACAGGTAATTTATGCAAAATTGTGCGCAAACACTTAACAAGTCAATCAACTTCGCTTCAGCCCTCTGGGCTTCCGCAGGACTGCCTACACTTTGCGTCTTTTGCAATGGCTTCGCCATTTTATCGCAAAAGTCACAAAGTCCAGTCAGCCTGTTATTGAGGCGTTAGCTGCCTCAAGTTATATTATGTTCCGTTAACTGTACATGTCGTTCGGCAGACACTATACTTGTCTCGTTTAATGTACATGTAGAGTTACTATGAAAATCATATCTTTTACAGAAGCTAGGAACGGTCTAAAGGCCGTTCTTGACAGGGTTGTCAACGATGCGGACACAACCGTAATAACGCGAAGAGATTCAGAGGATGCCGTTGTAATGTCATTAGACTACTACAACAGTCTGATGGAGACTGTCTATTTGCTTCGCTCTCCCGAGAACGCTGAGCACTTGAGTCGTTCAATCGCGCAATACCGCGTTGGACAGACAGTTGCGAGAGAGCTAGTTGATGAGTAGTCAGCGTCTTCTTTCTTGGACTGACGAAGCTTGGTCTGACTACGTTTACTGGCAATCTCAGGATAAAAAGACTCTCAAGCGAATCAATAAACTCATAAACGACGTCCGACGTTCGCCGTTTGATGGGATCGGAAAGCCCGAAGCATTAAAGGAAAATTTGTCTGGTTTTTGGTCCCGTCGAATCGATGATACAAACCGATTAGTTTATGCTGTAGATGATCAGGCTATAGCTATTATTTCGTGTCGTTATCACTACTAGAATACGCTCTTCGTAGCACAGCTAACAAGGTAGTTAAAAGGGGCATCAATGATACTAGATAAATACAAGTTACCACTAAAGCCAGTGCCTGAAGTGGTTGAGCTAGCGTTATCACATGGAGTTCAGCAGTCGGAATTCCCAAAGGTCACATCGGCTAATGAAATTTTAGATAATTGGGAGGAGCTAAAGAATAAGGCTTTTCGCTCCAAGTCTGGAAAAGTTCTAGTCACCTGCGAAACACTGATGCCTGAAGTATCAGCTGACATGATTGACTGGTGGTTTGGCTGGCATCTTCCATATTCGGAACGTTATCAATTATGGCACCCTAATGCTCACCAAAAGGCCAAAGTGAAAGATAATAGATCGAAACTCACTAACAGTAGGGCGCAGTACATCGGTAACACCTCATTTGTTAATGAGTATATTGGTAAGAGCCTCCACCGCTTGGCAATTAGCTTCTTTGAACCGCAACGAATTGGCTTAGTTGACGCCTACAGTCATGGTTCTACTGCAATATGTGGTGTCACTGCTAACCGTTTACTGAATACTGATGCTGGTTACCTAGTCCACTACATTCACCCAACCGATGATGGATGTATAATGAGAAGTATGTTTTGGCTAGGAGAGTTCAAACCGAGAATGCCATTGGTTAGTAACCTCGTATCTCGTATTTCAAATACACTTTTCTTCCGTAAAAAAATCGTCAGTGATCAAATGGCGGTTGATTTGCTGCGTCACTGCTCTGAAGAAATGAATCACCTCGTAAAGTTCTTACCTACTTTATATCGCGATATGCAAAAGGAGCACGGCTAACAAACCAATCAAGTACGCTCCCGTTGGTCGCCGGACTCGCTCCGCTCGCCGCTTACTGGTAGCGTTATGCGCCAAAGATAGGATTGACGTCCATACTCTTGTGCAGAATTCTGATGATTTGAATTTGCTGACTGCCAATTTGTTTGTAAAAAATGACGTGACTGCTTTGAGGAAATTTTCGATAGCCGTGCCGAATATCGTTACACGCTTTGCCTATGTCAGGATTCTCTGCAAGGAGCCAAAAAGACTCATCGAATTGCTTTAAGTAAACATTACGTTGCTCTCGCCCCCATCTTCGAGAAGTAAACCGAGCAATATCCTTTAGGTCTGACTTAGCTTGAAGGGTGAGTTGGAACGGCTTCATATAGCATCTTCGGCATCTAGTTCATGGATAAGTGAATCAAGGTCATAGTCGACTGTTCCGCTTTCTTCGCCTTCTACCAATAGTTGACGCAAAGTGTTGAGCTTAGTTTCCTGATTTTCTAGCAAGCGCAGCGCTGAACGTATAACTTCGCTCGCGGAACCATAGCGGCCGCTCTGTAGTTGGCTCGCTATGAAGCTATCGAAATGATCGCCAAGAGTAATGCTAGTGTTTTTTGCCATGATGGGACTCCGGATGATACCTAGTAGTACCTAATTATGGTATCGATCCTTAATTGTTGCAAGTGCCACACAACAAGTCAGTAAAGGGGGGGGCAGCAATCAGTCATCTAACCTTTTCATGGCTTTACGGTAAACATCGCTACGTTCGCGCTTTCCAACTGCTAAGACGGTTACAATGATGACATCGTCTTCAACTTTGTAGACGAGACGGTAGCCCGAGTGATGCAACTAAATTTTATACATGTTGCCAGCTCCAGATAGTTTTGAAACCGGAACATGTGGGTTATCTAAGCGATCGATTAGCTTTTTCTTAAATTGTTGTTGCAGAGTAGAACCAAGCTTTTTTTTCACTCTTTGAGGGCGCTCTTTTTAAAGTCGAGTTTATAGGTCATCAATACTTACCGAAATGCTCTCTTCAGATTCACGCTCTTTGGCTATAGCGAGTAGTTCAAGATCTTCGAGTCTGTCCATCATCATTTCGTACGCTTCGGCAGGTACGCAATAAAATGCTGGTTCATTTCGGTTTAATACAGCAACAGGTTCGCCGTAAGCACTAGTTGCAACTTTCATAGGGTTAGCTTTCAACTCAGTAATGCTTGCAGCAACATCGGCTAAAATTCTAGCGGTCATGTAATAGGTCTCTTAAGTGGTCTTTATGTTGGTCATTTTAGCCTCAACCAAGCGGTATAACAATTTGCTTAAGAGTGATTCGCAACGCGTGGCATTTTTACTATGCGTCGGTTTATGTGTTTAAGGTATTATGCGGAGGCCAAGGTATTGCTTTGCTCACACCTTAGCTTAGCGTTCGCCACCATAGAGAAAAAGATGATTACTAAAACTACGAAAGACCTTAAAGAAGAACTGGAACGAGTTTTGGCAGCAAGTGGACAATTCGATGCCGACTCGATTGCATACACTTTAGATACTCTAGATAAACACCTAGAAAATCCTGATTATGAAATATGGTCGATTCACACAAACGAGCAAGAGGAATTTAGAGAGTTGTACAAAGTGGCATATAAACATTGTCCTAAAACCATTGATACCTTTAAAGCAGGGTATAAAGGTACAGCAAACAACAACGAAATAACAAAGAGAAATTAGCATGAATGAAGCGCTTATACTTCCGGTTATCTGCATATTAGCGGGTTCCTTCTTCGTTGTAAGAAATGTCTTACATATGACGAATGGGGCGAGACTCAGACGTTATCTTAGCACCAGCCCAAAGGCGAGATTGCTGGTAAACAAGTATGGGGTTGAAGAAACCGCAGCAATTTCAAGAAAATACCTTCTTCCCATTGGCGTCCTAGTCGGGCTGATTATTTTGTTGGTTGGTCTTAGAGCGCTCTTCGTAATCTTTAGTGCTTAAGTCGGCATATACAACAAGTAAAGTTACCTGGCACATTGGAGAAGTCAGGTCGAGTTAAAGAAAGGAGTTCTATGCTTTATTTATTTTTAGGGTATGCCGTTGTTGGGCTATACATTATTCTCGGTATTCCATTAGAGGATACGCTAACGAGTGGTCAATATGCTTTATTAATCTGCGTTTCAGTCGTCATGGACTTTCTTCGGATTCTTCCTTACTTAGCTGGTCGATATTTTTCACAGCAGCCCAAACTTCACTGGGCAACAATGTTGTTCTTCGGCGTTGTGATTGGGGTTTTCACACGCGTTATATTGCCAAAACTTGGCATTGTGCCTATCGACTTGTATTGGTATTGGCTCATGCCTTCGGCACTGTTTTTCGCTGTTGCCTTTATACCCAAAAGCTTTGAGTTCTGGAGAGTAAGGGTTGTGGAGTCAAAGCCTTCAGAGCCGTCGGAAAATGAAAACCCTGTCGACGCTTTTAAAGCGAATGAGCAATTCTTCAAGTGTCCAACGTGTGAACATAAAATAGGGTTATTTTCTAAAACCGCCAACTCTTGGGGGAAGAGGAAAGTATGTCCGCAGTGTAACCAACCGTTCGAGGCATTTATCAAACTGAAAACGTTTACGATTTTAATACTACCGACTTTGGCTTTAAATTTAATATTTCTAAGGCCGCTTGTTGTTTCCCTAGGCATAAATGGCGGCATCAGTAATGGACTTTTAAGCGGTATTCTTGTTTTGCTATCAATGCGATATCGAAGAGTCAGAAACGCTAATGTTACCGAGTAAGTAATTAACCCAAAATAATAAAAAACCAAGGAGTAAAGATGTCTCCCACCTCATTGTTCAGATTCATATTAATTGCCAGTTTAATGGCCTCAATCACCTCAGTGGTTGCGGGTATCAGTTTGTTAGATACGCTGCCTCAAATTTTACAAGACTATATGGCACAACTCGAATCACAGGAAATGTCGAAAGGAAAGGCATTATTTCTTCTATTGCTCGTGCCAACAGTTTTATTGTTATTGCTGATATCAACTATTGGATTATGGAAGTTTAAATCGTGGGCCAGAACCTTATACGTCATTCTGCTAGTGGCGTTTATTCCGCTCTATCCAGCATCAGGGCCAGTGGTCATGACGAGTCTGGAAGCCATGTTTAGAGATATTGCATTAGTTTTAGAAGGTGTCTTGTTGGCATTGATGTATACAGGGGAGGTCAATCAAAAATTTGTTTCCACCACAACTAATGAAAACAGCTAAAAAGGAGTTTTGAATGAATCGATATATTTTGCCCATTATAGGTGCTGTTGCTTTAGTCGGTTGTAAAAGTACGCCCAGCGACCAATATCAAGATGTGCAATTAACTGAAGCAGAATTGCTTTCCAAGAAATGGGAAAAACTTGAACGGTTTCCGCCTATGTATCCGATTGAAGAAGCGAGAGCCGGCAAAGAAGGCTGCGCATCTGTTGAGTATGTTATTACACCCGATTACCAAATCGAAGATGTTAAAGTCGTTTACTCAACGAGTAAATACTTTGCAAAACAAGCGAAGCTCAACGTGACTAAGTGGAAATGGTCTGACTTACCGCAAGGTATCATTCAAGCCCCAGTTAAGACTAATACCCAATTCCAGTTCTGTTTAGAGACTGGCGATGGCCACTGCTCGCAACCTAAACCGGTTAACAACGAACAATGCGTTGGTGAGGACGTTGTTTATTCAGTTGGGTATAGCATGAAACGCTAGTGGCGCAGTTTACAAATTGTAATCGTAACAAGGAGAACATAATGGAAGCTATGGGAATTCTCGGGTTTATTTTTGGTTTAGCAGGATTATCTATCGCGACAACAGCGAAAAAAGACATCGCGAAGCTCACATCAGAACTTGAAGAGCTTAAAGCATCATTGGAAAGCCAGGATAAATCCTAACAAGGCTGATGCTCGCTAAAAGATTAGAGCAAGATAAAGCTTAAACTGCTTGCAGCTAACGGTCTTTCTTTGCAAAAGCATTCGCTAATTTTGCCCATTCGAGCGAAGCCATTTTCTGAGGAGGTAGTGCGCTATGGAACCAAAAAGCTTGGTTAAACTTTGGGTTGATGCCTTTAATGACGCAGATGTTGAGCGGCTTGTTGGCTTTTATTCCGATGACGCCATAAACCACCAAGTAGCCAACGAACCAGTTAAAGGTATTAATGCTATCCGTGCAATGTTTGAAGCAGATTTTTCTTCCGCAGAGATGGTTTGTATCGTAGAGAACATCTTTCAAGATGGTGAATGGGCGATTCTAGAGTGGCGAGACCCTCTTGGTTTACGAGGGTGTGGTTTTTTTCACATTCAAAATAACGAAATAGTATTTCAACGGGGGTATTGGGATAAGTTGTCTTTTTTAAAGCAACAGGGTCTTCCAATACCCAATTAATAGTGGCTGTATAGAGTCTAGAAAAACACTGCAGGTGTTATGCATAAACTGCTAGTAGCAATAACAGCAAGCTTCTTTCTGTTCATTATCTGGATCATCTACCTCGCCAATACTGGTCAAAGTAGCGTGTTCTTTGATCTTGTACGTCAAATTCCTTACGGCGACAAACTCGGGCATTTTAGCCTGTTCGGGTTACTGACACTCAGTTTTAATGTTGCCTGTAAGTTTAAGACATTTGTGCTAGGCGAGCTCAAGGTATTTTGGGGTAGTGCTGTTGTTTTAGTGTTTGTGAGTGCAGAAGAGCTAAGCCAGCACTTTATGCCGAGCAGAACGCTCGATATATACGACTACGCCGCTAATGTAACGGGAATTATTGTTTTTAGTTGGCTTTCGAGTGTTATGGCTAGGCGAACATCGACATGATGAGTGGGTAGACGCTTCCCTATGAAAGAGCCGTTTATATCGTACTAAATAAACACGATAATGGCTGAGGGTAAGTAAAACGGCTACACATTCGCTTTAAGAAATGGTTGCTGCCGACAATAGATCAAACCAAAAATTGAGAAGTTTAAATAGATGAATCAGACAATATCGGTGTGCGTGCTTGGCGCGACCGGAACCATTGGCATAGCGCTCACGAGTCACCTAATCGCCAAAGGTGTAAAGGTCAATGCGGTTGTCAAGGATGCGAACAAGCTTAATAGGTTGTTGCTACAACGCAATATTGACAACACAAACGAATGTTTAACCGTATACACAATGGATTTGTTCGCAGGCAATGGTGAACTTGCTAATGGGTTGGCAAAGCCGCTTGACGGGTGCTGTGCGGTATTCAATTGCGCCTCGCCCAAGCTCTCTTGGAAACCTTGGTCTAAGATTAATCGCACCTGGCAACATCCCATCACTTCGCTAACCAAAACCCTTGTTGCACTTGGCAGCGAGCAAGTTATAAAGCCACATATTGTTAGCTTTTGTGGGCCCGATTATTTCGATGGCTACAACACAAACTTGTATTTCTATCAACGATGGTTTTCTAAAACGTCAAGGGTGTTGTTTCCAGCACTGCAAGACAACTATGATGAAGCGTTATTTTTGTCTAACGCCAGTTATCCTAACTGGACGGTGTTCCGGTGCGGTGGCATAAAGCCGGACGACGCCAAGCAAGGCACCATAAGCCTCGGTAAAGCAAGTAATGTGGCCATAGACTTTGTGCAAGATAAAAGTAATTACCGTGCAGGCAAAGGCTACTCTTTGTATGCACATGACTTAGGAGCCTATATCGCTGAGTTAATGGCAACTAAATCAATGGCGAGCGTTTCGCAAAAGATGCCATACGCGTTTAACCTAGTGTTTTAAGAGCTAATACAGTATTACTAAAGGCTCGCTTAATGCCGGCTCAGCTAACAAAAGACACAATATAATCATGGAGGATTTACCTTGCGTATTTTTATAACCTTACTATTGGCATACACGCTTTCGGGATGCGCGAGCATTCAGGTCGACTAGCCGATGTTAATTAACCTCGACACGACCCAGTTAACCTTAGAATCACAAAAAGACTTGCCTGAAGAAAAAGGTTGGTTGTCATCCATTCCTGCAAGGACCGAGTATACTTTAGCGTTATCACCCGAAGCCATTCGTGACTTTTACGAGCTACAAAAATCAATGCACTTAGAAACCCCGAAAGAGATTAACTTTTCGGTGGTAACTAAATTCGAGCCTATCGACGAACTGCCTGAAGATACGACCATGTCGATATTTCTTAAGCTAGAGAAAGATTCGAGCTTTATTACACTCTTTGATAGAGCAAAGTTAGAATTCAAACAAGGTAGTAAATCATTGTCATAGCAACGACCGTGAATCGCAGTGGAGACAATATGTTTAAACAGCTACTAGAGATAAATCAGCGTCCAAAGTCATTTGAGTTTTATACGGCGGATGAGCTTTGGACCAACGAGCACACATCAAAGCAAATGCTTGAGTACCATTTAAATGGCGCAATTGATGTGTCGTCTAAAAACAGCGCCTTTATAGACAAGGCGGTTGATTGGATGGCAACCCACTTTCAAGTTCAACAAGGTACCGCAATTGCGGATTTTGGCTGTGGTCCAGGGCTTTATACCACGAAACTTGCGGAAAAAGGCGCAGTCGTTACCGGAATCGATTTCTCAAAGCGCTCGTTAAGTTATGCCAAACAGGTGGCGGCTGATAAAGGGCTGAATATTGATTACATTCAGGCAAACTACCTTGATTTCGAAACCAATGAAAAATTCGATCTCATTACCATGATCATGTACGACTATTGTGCGTTAAGCCCACAGCAACGAAATACGATGCTGAAAAAGTTTAAAAGCATGCTAAAACCAAACGGCTCGATACTGTTTGACGTGTATTCGTTAAATGCGTTTGCGCAAAAAAGTGAATCATCAGCTTACGAGTTAAATCAACTCAATGGTTTTTGGTCAGCCGACGACTATTACTGTTTCGTGAATACCTTTAAATACGAACAAGAAAAGGTCATGCTGGATAAGTACACCATAATAGAAAGCGCGCAAACTCGCACCGTATACAACTGGCTGCAATACTTTGACGAGCGCTCACTGCGCAATGAAATCGAAAGCGCTGGGCTTAGCATTAAACAGCATTATGGCGATGTTGCCGGCAGCGCTTATTGCACTGAGGCGAGTGAGTTTGCCGTTGTTGTAGGATAAAGCCAAGGGTAGCGACCACCATAATGGTTTGGCATACCCCAACTTAAACGAAAAATAGTGTAGGATTTTCAATGCACGCAATTAAACTGACTTCAACGCACTGCATTATTCGACCGTTTCAATTAAAGGACTTGGAGTGTTTTGCCGAGTATCGAGGTCAAGAGTCGGTTGCCCGTTATCAGAGTTGGTCAAATTACAGCTACCAAGACGCTGTTAAGCTGTTTGAAGCCATGGACTATTCCACCTTTGGTAGTATAGGGCAGTGGTATCAACTGGCCATAGTTGCCAAGAAAGGCGACAGTTTACTTGGCGATTTAGCGATACATTTTGTTGATGAGCAACAACTGGAAATTGGCTTTACTGTGGCGCCCCAGTTTCAGGGGCAAGGCATCGCAAGCGAGGCGGTATCGGCGTTATTAGCCTATGTATTTACCCATTTAAAGATACACAGAGTGACAGCGACAACCGATGTGAATAATGTGGCGTCTTACAAGTTGTTGGAAAAACTTAAGTTTCGTCGTGAAGCGCACTTCATTCAAAACATATTTTTCAAAGGCAAATGGGGCGATGAGTATCAATACGCTTTATTGCGTAGCGAAAGTGTTTCGCGAAAGTAATTCGCGATTGTAACCGGGTAGGTAACCGATGAACCTTATTTATGTTATGGATCCAATGTGCAGTTGGTGTTACGCCTTTCAACCGCAATTAGAAGCCTTCTTAACAGCGCAACCCCAGGCTAAGGTTAGCTGGATTATGGGCGGCTTGGCGCCAGATACCAGCGAGCCCATGCCTCAACAACAACGACAGGCCATTGCCGGTTATTGGCGAGTTATCGAGCAAAAAACCTCGGTGACCTTTAACCACGACTTTTGGTCAAAAAACATCCCATTTCGGTCAACTTATCCAGCTTGCAGAGCGGTTATTGCCGCTGAGCAGCTACGAAGCAATAGCTCGTTAGCTATGGTTAAGGCCATACAAAAAGCTTACTATCAAGAGGCTCAAAACCCATCGCTAGCGGACACCTTAGTTGAATGTGCGGTGTCCATTGGATTGGATAGTACCGAGTTTACCGAAGTATTAAATTCGCCACTCACACAGCAATCGTTTGAACAGCATCTTAGCCTTAGCCAACAATTGCAGGTTCAGGGTTTTCCCGCATTGTTTTATATTGATGGTCAGCAGCGCGCTTATCCATTAACCTATGGCTATTGTGAGGCCAGTGCGCTTGACGCCGCATTGCCTAGCTAACTGATTACACATGAGAGTGGTTCTTTGCAAGAAATAGTAAATGACATTGCCAATTCGATGGCTCGCGAAACAGAACGTGGTCAAGTAGCCGACTACATTCCAGAACTGGCGGCAATCGATCCAAACCAGTTTGCGATATCCATCGCTTTGCCTAATGGAGAGGTTTATAGTGCCGGCTGTGCGCAAAAGCCGTTCTCAATTCAGAGTATTTCTAAAGTCTTTAGCTTAACCTTGGCACTAGGGAAAATTGGCGACAACATTTGGAATCGAGTTGGACGCGAGCCCTCAGGCGACCCGTTTAATTCGATTGTTCAGTTAGAGCATGAGCATGGCATTCCTCGGAACCCGTTTATTAATGCCGGTGCCATAGCGGTTGTCGATGCCATTATGATGGGCCACCAACCTAAAGAATCCCTTGCCGAAATCATACAGTTTGTGCGCTACATTGCCGATGACAACAGCATAGGTATCGACGAGAAGGTGGCGCTGTCTGAGTTAGCGACTACCCATCGTAATGCGTCATTGGCGCATTTTATGAAGTCATTTGGCAACATTGAGCACGATATCGATAAACTGCTTGGGGTTTATTGCCACCAATGCTCTATTGCCATGTCCTGTGAACAGTTGGCGAAATCCGGGCTGTTTTTGGTGTCAGATGGCATGAACGAGTCCTCTGGTTACCGAGTGGTTTCAGCACAACGAGCACGCCGTATTAATTCGCTCATGTTAATGTGCGGCCACTACGATGGCTCGGGTGAGTTCGCTTACCGAGTAGGCTTACCGGGCAAAAGTGGCGTTGGTGGCGGTATCTTAGCCATTGCACCGGGCAAAGCCTCGATTGCTGTTTGGTCCCCAGGGCTGGATAAAATTGGCAACAGCAAATTAGGTACGTTAGCGCTTGAGCGATTAGTTGAGCACACCGGCTGGTCTGTTTTTTAGGTGAGAGAATCGACATTTTAGTTAAAACTCTATAGTTGCCCAACCACAAATCGGTTACATTGCGTCACAATGTTTTTTCGTAGGCGCAACAACACATCATGGCAACCTTTCATTTCAAATTTTCACTGATCAGTGCCGGGGTATGCGCGGCACTCTCCATGCTTCCTATGTCTGTCGTGGAAGCCTCAGAGCATGAACACGAGCACGCAAAAGAGTCGGCAATCGAACGCGAGCACGACGAACACCAACATGAAGGTCATGATGACGATCATCATGACGACGAGCATGGGCATCATGACGAGGATCACGGTCACGACCATCATGGCCACCACGATCACCACAATGAATCCATTGAAAAAATTCAAGTACGCGCTAATCGCTTAGGGCGGGTTGTTAATGACGCGGCAACTCGCATCGAAATCATTAACGGCGAAGAGATCCAAGAAAAGGCGTTAATGCGTCCCGGTAATATATCCATGTTGGTTGCCGAAACGGGTGGGGTGCGTGTGCAAACCACCTCGCCGGCACTTGGAAGCGCCAACATTCGTCTGCAAAGCTTATATGGCCGTTACACTCAACTGCTCAGTGATGGTTTGCCTTTGTACGGTGGCCAAGCGTCTTCTATTGGGCTTTTACAAATTCCACCAACGGATCTGGCCAACGTTGAAATTATTAAAGGTTCAGCGTCATCAATGTATGGCGGTTCGGCGCTTGGCGGCGTGATTAACTTAATTTCTCGCCAGCCTGGTGATGAGTTTGAAGGCGAGATCTTAGCCAATGCTACTTCTAAAGATGGTCAAGATGTAACGGGTTACTTCGCCAGCCCGCTTACAGAGCAATTTAGCGGCTCGGTTACCGCCGGTTTGCATCGTCAAACGGCGCAAGATCTCGACAATGACGGCTGGATAGATCTCGCAGGGTATGAGCGCGCCACTGTTAGACCGAGAATGTACTGGAGCAACGACGACGGTGCTAATCTCTACGTGACCCTTGGTGCCATGACCGAATCACGAAAAGGCGGTACGCTCGATGGTTTTACCGTTCCTGATGGCACAGAGTTTAAACAAAACGCCGATACGAAACGTTCAGATCTGGGCTTTGCCTTTGATCAATCCTTAACCAATGACATGACCCTAAGCTTCAGGGGCTCGGCCATGCTGCAAGATGACGAGCATCAGTACGGTTCGCTGCTGGAGGTGGACAGTCATAAGAGCTATTTGATTGAGTCGAGCGTTTCTGGCTACCAAGACCACATTGACTGGGTAGCTGGTATTGCCTATCAATCAGAGGTATTTGATTCCGAAACCTTTTCTGAGTTTGACTACACCTATCAAGTGCCAGGACTTTTTGCTCAGGTCGATTATGAGTTGGATTACGATCTATCGGCCTCGGTAAGTGCTAGGGCGGATTGGCATAACGAATATGGTAGCCAAATTAGTCCGCGCGTTTCAATGCTTTATCATCCTGACAATTGGTCGATACGAGGCTCTTATGGCCTTGGCTTTTTTGCGCCAACCCCGTTTGTTGAAGAGATTGATGCGGCGGGACTGTCACGCTTAGAGCCTTTGCAAGATCTTAAAGCAGAAAAAGCCACCACCGCGTCCCTTGACGGCACCTACACGCTAAACAGCATTGAAACCGGGTTAACCTTGTTTGCGACAAACATTGATGGCGCGACCGAGCTGGAAACCATAGCGGGCGTGCCCAGTGACGCTGACAAGCAAGTGCGACTGGTAAACTCGCCGGGCGAAACACGCATTCGTGGTGCTGAGGTGCTCATACGTTACCGCTGGCACGACGTTAAGGTTACCGGTAGTTATTTGTATACCGACTCCAGCAAACCCGAGCTTGCAAGCAATGAGCGCGTTCAATTGGCGCTTACACCAAAACACAGTGCCGGCGCGGTCATCATGTGGGAGCAACATGGTAAGGGGCTGTTGGGTTTTGAAGCCTATTACACCGGCAGTCAGCGGCTCGAGGACAACCCATACCTTAACGAAGGTAAACCTTATTGGCATCTTGGCTTGCTTGGGCAAATTACCTTTGGCCGCGTGAGTTTGTTTGTTAATGCCGAAAACTTGCTGGACATTCGCCAAACCAAAGAGCACCCGCTTGTGCTACCAGCGCGCGCTCCCAGCGGTACTTGGACCACGGATATTTGGTCACGAAACGATGGCTTTATTGTGAATGCCGGGGTGAGGGTACAATTTGGAGTTTAATAGTTGCCAATAGCACGCTATGTTAAATAGGTACTGTTAATTTATAAGGATCATCAATGATACAAGTAGCCGCCGCCGAATCACTCCTTGTTGCTATGTGTGTGTTGTTTGTAGGCTACTTTATTAGCCGGCGCAGTGCCTTTTTAAAGAACTATAACATTCCAGTTCCCATTATCGGTGGCCTGATCATGGCGGTGCTTATCACCGCCTTGCACATGCAAGGGATCACCATCGCCTTCGATTTACCCCTAAAAGACACCTTAATGTTGATGTTTTTTGCGTCGGTTGGGCTGGCGGCAAACTTCAAGCTGTTGGCCAAAGGCGGCGCAAAGGTGTTTTTATTTTTAGGCGTTGCCACGGTTTATATTGTTATTCAAAACACCATAGGGGTATCGGTGGCCAGCGCCTTTGGTTTAGACCCCTTGCTTGGGTTGGTTGCTGGCTCTATTACCTTAAGCGGTGGTCATGGCACTGGGGCTGCCTGGGCGCAAACCTTCAGTGAGACCTATGGTATAGAAACGCTGGAACTAGCCATGGCGGCGGCCACGTTTGGCTTGGTTATGGGGGGGATGATAGGCGGCCCAGTGGCGCAAAAACTGATCAAGAAACATCAATTGCGCTCAAGCTATGAAATGCCAACACCAGGAAACCACCATATCGACAATCCGGATGTGGTGACCTACATTGATACCGAAGAAGATAGGATCACTGCCAAGTCCACCATTCAAACCTTGTTCGTGTTATTGCTGTGTGTGGTGTTTGCAGGCCATGCGAAAGAATGGGTAGACGCCTTTGAAATTTCTTGGCTAAAAATCCCCAACTTTGTATACGCCTTGTTTATAGGTGTTGTTATAACCAACCTGTGCGATTTTACCAATTCTTATAAAATTAATAAGGAAACGCTGGATGCGTTGGGCACCATATCGCTTAATCTGTTTTTAGCCATGGCTTTGATGAGCTTAAAGCTTTGGGAGCTGTTGGATTTGGCGCTACCACTGCTGGCCATATTACTGGTGCAAACCGTAGTTTTAGCGCTGTTTTGCTATTGGGTGACTTTTCGGGTTATGGGCAGCAACTACGATGCAGCCATTATGGCGGGCGGTCATTGTGGCTTTGGAATGGGGGCAACGCCTACTGCGGTGATGAATATGGGTACCTTGGTCACCCGTTATGGGCCGTCGCCGCAAGCCTTCGTTGTAGTGCCTATCGTTGGGGCATTCTTCATCGACATCGCTAACTTGATTGTGCTGCAAACCTTTATTGGCTTTATTAGATAATTTCTTTTCACAATGAGCGGCTATCAATAGGATTGCCGCTTTTTTTTTGTTATAACTCATCTCATATTGTCGCACCGATTTCTGGTTACTATTAAGGACTGCTGTACATGTTGTTTTCAGCCATCGAACAAGCCCCTGCCGATCCCATTCTTGGACTTACCGACGCCTTTAAAGCCGACGCTCGTTCTAACAAGATTAACTTGGGCGTTGGTATTTATAAAAACGAAGCAGGGCAGACGCCCGTGCTGGACTCGGTTAAGAAAGCAGAAGCGTTACTGCTAGAAACGCAAACCTCTAAGAGCTATTTGGGCATAGAGGGCGTAGCGGAATACAGCGCTTTAGTACAAGACTTGCTGTTTGGTGAAAGCAGCGACATAAGGCAGTCTAACCGCTTATTTACCGCACAAGCGCCCGGCGGTACAGGCTCGCTACGAGTGGCGGCCGAGTTTTTAGTGAACGTTGCTAACGTCAGCACCATTTGGGTTAGTAACCCGACTTGGGCGAATCACAATGCGA
This sequence comes from Paraferrimonas haliotis, assembly GCF_002282895.1. GTDB lineage: Bacteria > Pseudomonadota > Gammaproteobacteria > Enterobacterales > Shewanellaceae > Paraferrimonas > Paraferrimonas haliotis. The sequence goes on along the minus strand of NZ_NRRB01000004.1, from coordinate 246,421 downwards.
TCTTTACGGCGGCGGGTCTGACGGTAAAGAGTTATCGCTATTACGACAAGCAAAACCACGGTCTCGACTTTGACGGCATGTTGGCAGATTTATCTCAGGTTGAAGCAAACGACGTCGTACTTGTGCACGGTTGTTGTCATAACCCAACCGGAATCGATTTAAACCTTGAGCAATGGCAGCAATTAGCCAACTTATGCAAGCAACAACAGGCCATGCCGCTGTTTGATTTCGCCTACCAAGGCTTTGCCAACGGCGTAGAAGAAGATGCCGCTGGCTTACGGTTAGTCGCCAGTATTGTTCCAGAGTTGATGGTGGCGAACTCGTTCTCGAAAAACTTTGGCTTGTACAATGAGCGCATTGGCGGCATTACGTTGCTTTCTGAAAGCACAGACAGTGGCCAGCGTGCCTTTAGCCAAGTGAAAAAGACCATTCGTGCCATCTACTCCAATCCACCCGCGCACGGTGCCTTGATTGTGGCGACGATACTTGCAAATCCAGAGCTGAAACAATTGTGGATCGAAGAAGTGAAACAAATGCGTGAGCGCATTCATAAAATGCGTACCTTGTTTGTCAGCAAGCTTGCCGATGCCGGTATCACTCAAGACTTCAGTTTTATCGAACGTCAAAATGGTATGTTCAGCTTCTCCGGCTTAAGCGTCGAACAAGTCGACCGCTTAAAACAAGAGTTTGGCATTTATATTGTGGGTAGTGGTCGCATTAGTGTTGCGGGAATGACGCGGTCAAACATGGACGACTTAGTTGCCGGTATTAAAGCCGTTTTATAATCTTTGTCGACTTCAAAAATTCGAAAGCCCCTTGTTAGGGGCTTTTTTTAGATGAGTTACTTACCGGCTTTTAGCAGTTGCCAATATTTATCATAAATGAGCTCTGCTTCGCCAATGTCATCTTGAAACTCACCGGCTTCGATAACCTCAGCTGGCGGATAGACGATAGGGTCGTTAGCTAGCTCTTTAGGCATTAAGGCTTTGGCCGACTTGTTGGGCGTTGGGTAGCCAATTTCCTCAGCAACTCGCGCTGCGATTTCTGGACGCAATAAGAAGTTGATGAGCTTATGGGCGCCTTCAACGTTTTTAGCGCCAGAAGGAATGGCAATGTTGTCCACCCACAAAATTGGACCTTCTTTTGGATAGACTAAGGTGATGGCGTCATCTTCTTGGTGAGCGGCATAGGCGGAACCATTCCACAGCATGCCAATGCTGGTTTCACCGGCCAAATAAGGCAGTGATGGGGTATCAGAATTGTAAACCAACACGTTTTTAACCAAAGGCTTTAGGGTTTCGTAGGCTTGCTTGATCTCTTCTGGGTCGGTGCTGTTTCCTGAATGACCATTAACCACTAACGCCATGTGAAACACTTCGCGCACATCGTTCATTAACAAGATGGAATTGGCGAAGTCTTCATTCCATAAATCTTTCCAGCTGGTAATGGTACTCGGGTCTATGTCATCACTGTTTACACCGATGCCGGTTGCGCCCCAAATGTAAGGCAAGCTGTATTGATTGTCTGGGTCGTAGGGTTGATCCAACAACGCCGGATCCAAGTGAGAAATGTTGCTTAGTTTGCTTTTGTCCAGCTTTTGCAACAGCCCTTCATCGGCCATTTTACTGACGAAATAGGTGGAGGGAACCACTAGATCATAGCCTTCGCCTTTGAGTAATTTTACCTTGGCGTACATGGCTTCGTTGCTGTCGTAGGTGGTATAAACCACTTTAATACCGGTTTCTGCAGTAAACTCTTCTAATAGACCCGGTGGGATGTATTCAGACCAGTTGTAAAAATACACAGTGTCCTTATTAGCTTGCGCCGATAAAGAGATAAGAAGTGCACTCATTGTGATGAATAAGCGTTTAACCATCATAGTTTTACTTTCCGTTGCTTAATGTTGTAGTAGGGCGCTTTACGCGCAAAATCAGTTGTGAGAATAAGACCAAAGTTAACGATAAGACTAGCATAACCGTCGCCAGCGCATTAACTTCCGGGGACACCCCAACTTTGACCATTGAATAGATTTTTATGGGCAGAATTTCGTAGCTAGGACCGGTTACAAAAGTGCTAACAATGACGTCGTCTAATGACAGCGTGAATGATAATAACCAACCGGCGGCAACTGCTGGCAAGGCTAAAGGCATCAGTATTTGACTGAATATTTGCCATTCGTTGGCCCCTAAGTCTTTTGCAGATTCGATCATTTTAGGGTCGAAATCGCTTAAGCGCGCACTCACACTAATAACAACAAACGGCAGGCAAAAGGTAATATGCGCCAATAGCAAGGATACGAACCCCAACGAAATGCCGGCGGCAATAAACAGCGCCAATAGAGATATTGCCAAAATAATGTCTGGGGAACTCATCACCACGAATAAACTGCCGGATAACAGCTTCTTTCCTCTAAAGCGATAGCGAAACAAAGCCACCGAGGTGAGCGTGCCGATAATGGTTGATATGGTAGCGGCCAACAACCCTATGGTTAACGAATTAATAGCGGCATCCATAAGTGCAGCATTGTTAAACAATGTGTCGTACCATTGCGTGGTAAAACCGCGCCACTTAATGCCAAACTTGTGTTGGTTAAACGAGTTACCCACCAGCACAAAAATAGGTAGGTATAAAAACAAGAATAAGATGAACAAATAAAACGCTCGGGACAGTTTAGCCATTAGGCACTCCTCCCGGTTCGTTTATGAACGTAGTAATACCCCAACAGCATGAGCGCCATAATAACGGTCAACGTAACGCTGGCAGCACTTCCGAAAGGCCAGTCGCGAGTTATCAATATTTGGTCGCGAATCATATTCCCTATCAGTGGATTCTTTGAACCACCTAACAAATCTGATAAATAGAACATGCCCATGGCGGGTAGGAACACCATTAACACACCGGCAATAATGCCTGGCGTAGTTAATGGAAGCATGATGTCTTTGAAATAGGCCCAACGACTAGCGCCCAAATCCCGAGCCGCTTCGCTGTAGCTTGTGGGCAATTTTTCGATGGCGGAATACAAAGGCAAAATCATGAAGGGCAAAAGAATGTATACCAGTCCAATGATCACAGCGGTTTCGGTATACATGAGCCGCATGGGTGTTTCGATGATGCCTAAATTAAGCAGCGCCCAGTTTAATAGACCTTTGGTGCCAAGAATGACTTTTAACGCGTAAACTCGAATTAACGAATTAGTCCAAAAGGGCACGATAATTAAAAACAATAAAACAGCACGGCCGGTTGGCCCAAACCGGGTGATGATCCATGCCGCAGGATAGCCAAACACTAAGCAAAGTAACGTAGCAATGCCGGCAAGGGTGATTGAATGCCATAGAATGTGAGCATAGAGAGGGTCAGCAAGTCGCAGATAGTTATCTAATTGCCAGGGTAGCGAGACAAAGCTGTTGGGATCACGGCTTAAAAAGCTGGTAGCAATCACCATAATATTCGGGATCACCACAAATAAGCTCAGCCAAATAACCGCTAAGCTTAAACTTATCCACTTGAAGTAATCACGCATCTTGTTCAAGCAGAACCACCTCCCAACCAGGTACCCAAGACACTTCTACCCGTTGACCTATGGAGTGATCCGTATCTGGGTCGTCTTCGTTGAAAAACTCACTCACTTGCAGAATTTGACCCGAGTCCAGCTCAATGGTGGAGTCGAGCGTCATGCCTTTATAAATGCGGTCAATTACCTTACCAACCAATAACTCAGAGCTTTGTTGGCTTGAGATTTCATTGATTCGTAGGTCTTCCGGTCGTAAAAGGGTGCTTACAACGGTATTAACGTCAAGGCTTAGCTCGGTTCGAATTTCAAAGTGTTTGCCATCAATGCAGCCTTGATAAACACCATCGCTTAGCTGTCGTTCAATTTTAGTTCTAAACAAATTGGTTTCGCCTATAAATTCAGCGACGAACAAATTATCCGGTGTTTCATAAACTTCTTTAGGGGAACCAATCTGTTGTATTTTGCCTTCTTTAAGCACCACAATTCGATCCGACATCGACAAAGCTTCTTCTTGATCATGGGTTACAAACACGAACGTGATGTTGAGTTGTCGTTGCAGTCGTTTTAATTCCAGCTGCATTTGCTTGCGTAACTTAAAGTCCAGCGCGCTTAGAGATTCATCCAACAACAACACTTTTGGCTTATTAACCACCGCTCTGGCAATGGCCACACGTTGTTGTTGTCCACCGGAGAGTTCACTTGGTTTAGCATGGGCGTAGTCGCTTAATCGCACCATGGCAAGTGCTTCATTGGCGCGCTCTAGTCGTTCTTGCTTTGGGATCTTGGCCATCTTCAAACCAAAACAGACGTTATCAAGCACACTCATATGGGGAAACAAGGCGTAACTTTGAAAAACAGTATTTACCCGTCGGCGCTCAGCAGGAATATGAGTGATGTCTTTACCATCTAATGTAATACGCCCAGCATCGGCGCTTTCTAAACCAGCTATTAGTCGAAGCAGAGTCGTTTTACCGCAACCTGAGGGACCCAACAGCGTTAGAAACTCGCCATCGTTTACCGTTAACGATAGGTCTTCAATGATCTGGCGCTTGTTATAGCTCTTGGCAATATTCGTCAGAGTCACGATAGCGCGTTGCGATGAAGTACTCATGAAGCAGCGATTTCCTTTGGCTGGTTAGTGGTTCAAAAGGTGACGTATTTTAGGGCTTATTGGCAATAATCAAAAGCCAACTTTGTTGTTTTTGTTCACTAATTTTCGCTTTTGTTTAGACTAGCAGCTATTTTTTAAACAGTAAAAACAGAATCGGATTGTTCAGCCGAAACTGTGGTAATATTGCGCCGATAGATCAGTTACTAGTTAAGTTGTTAATTGGGGCAACGGGAGAAAATTTTTTGAAAAGTGGTCGTGTGGGTAAGCTTACCCTTTCAATGGGATTAGCCATTAGTTTAATCATTGTCGTTATGTTGGTGTTGTCGCCGCAACGACCAGATACTGACGACACTAAGGTGTTGGCTTTAAACCCGGACATAGAACATTCCATCCCTGACTTTTCTGCCATCGCCGATGTAACAGAGAAGAAAAAAGCGTTTTTTGACTATTTACGCCCCATGATCGCAAGGCAAAACGAATTCATTCGAATCGACCGCGATTTCTTGTTAAGCCAGTTAGAGTTGCTAACCAATGGCGAAAGCCTGTCGAGCGTGAGCATTGAACGCATACAAGGTATTGCCGATAACTACCAATATAACTTTCGCCAAATCAGCAGCAAGGCATTGACTAACTTACTGATGAGAGTGGATCTCGTGCCAGCTGATATGATTTTGATTCAAGCCGCAAATGAAACCGGGTGGGGCAGTAGCCGATTTGCTAATGAAGGTAATAACTTTTTTGGCCAGTGGTGTTTTCGTAAAGGTTGTGGTTTGGTTCCGCAATCTCGCAGCAGTGGTTTAAACCACGAAGTGGCGGTTTATAAAACGGTGGAAGATTCGGTAGCGTCGTACTTAAAAAACCTAAATACCAATGCTGCCTATTTAGAGTTTCGACAATTGCGGGCAGGCTTGCGCAGCGCTGGTGAAGAGCTTAATGCCGATACCTTGATTCATGGGTTAATCAATTATTCTGAGCGACAACAGGAATACATTGACGAATTATTGCAAATGTTGCGTCACAACCGTCAATTACTGGGTTAGTATACGCCATGAAACGCGGTACTAACGCCGCGTTAATCTATGTATAATCACCGTCCTAAAAAAACGTCTAGAGCACTTACTTAATGAAAGCAGTCTTAGCCCTACTGGCTATGTTAGTTCCCAGTATTACCTTTGCAGATACCATCGCCTTAGAATACGGCGGTTTTTATGACCGCTTAAACAGCTTAAAGAAAGCAGAAGTAAACTTAATTGACGTGAAATTCTTTGTGCGACCGGCTGCACAGGATTCCTGTGAAATTAGTTCGTTAACCCTGATAAACAAAAAGCACAGACAATCTTTAATGGTAGGACACGATGGCTCGTTAATGGTGCCTTTTGACCGTCGACTAAAATCGGATAGAGCTTTGTTAGAAGTGGATGTTGATGGCACTGAGACCAGTTGTAATCTCGCCATTTCAATTCAATCGAAACCTGCACTAAGTAGCGATGTTAGTGGCGATTGGTTAATGTCGGTTTATCAGCAATTAGATAAGGTTTACGACCGCTTTGCTGGGTTTCCTATGCGTTATTTTAGGGATCCATTAACCGGCGTTACGTTGCACAATGAGTCTGACGAAGCCATTGTTATAACCGGTCTAGCGACCGTTTCAAGCATAGCAGCGCATTCAACCTTGCAGTTGTCTTCACAACAACTGGCTCAGGTTGAGTCACTCAGTGTGGTGCCGCAGCACTTTAAAATTACCGCGTGGTTTTAAGGCTTAAATTGTTGGACAACATCAATGCGTTGGCTGTTGTCCAAATTAATGTGGCCTGAATTATCGATATCAAGGTAGTCAAAGGCCGGTAGCTCAGATTCTGCAACCGGACCGCTGGGTTTGGCATGTTCATCGCGCACTAACGCACTGAAATCAAATAGATTGCGATCCACCAATTGCGAAGGTGCTATGTTTTGCAATGCTGTGAAAATGGTTTCAACGCGACCAGGAAATTGCTTGTCCCATTGAGTCAGCATTTGCTTAACCATTTTTCTTTTTAAATTCTCTTGAGAGCCGCACAGATTACACGGAATAATTGGGAATTGTTTAAATTCCGCGTACTCTAGGATGTCTTTTTCTCGGCTGTAGGCTAACGGTCTTATTACCACGTTAGCGCCATCATCTGATCTCAACTTAGGTGGCATGGACTTTAATTTACCGCCATAAAACATATTGAGGAAGAACGTTTCGATGATGTCGTCGCGGTGATGGCCTAAAGCGATTTTTGTCGCGCCAATTTTTTGAGCAAAGCCATACAGCGTGCCGCGGCGTAATCTAGAGCATAAGGAGCAGGTGGTTTTACCTTCTGGAACTTTTTCCTTAACCACAGAGTAAGTGTCTTTCTCTAGAATATGATAAGGGATGTCTAAACCATTGAGATAGGCTGGTAATACATCCTCTGGAAAACCTGGCTGCTTTTGATCCAAATTTACCGCCACTAATTTAAAATCGATGGGAGCGGCTTTTTGTAGATTGGATAAGATCTCCAGCATGGTGTAACTGTCTTTACCGCCGGATAAACACACCATGACCAAGTCACCGTCTTCAATCATGTTGAAATCTTGAATGGCATTACCCATTTCACGTCGCAAGCGTTTTTGTAACTTGTTCATGCGCGTTTTTTGTTTCTGAGAAAGTTCTTCCACGGGGGTGCCTTGTGTGTTGTCTAGCCGGATTATTCAGGGCGCGTATTATTCCAGCAAACTGGATTGGGGTAAAGGGGAGAGGGCGGCAAAACCCTAAGGTTTTACCGCAGCTGTGACGTGCTTAAGATTACTCTTGGACCAAAGGTGACACGTAACCTTCTGGTTTGATGGCCAATAAATCGCAGTCGAGACTGTCAATAACGTGCTCGGCTGTATTGCCAATTAAAGCGGCCGAGATGCCGGTGCGCCCCGCGGTGCCAAGAATAACAAGCTCGGCGTCCAAACGTTTTGCGACCGCGGGAATCACTTCTTCCGCTAAGCCTTCTTCTATATGACAGCAACTAGGGTCGATATCAAACTCTTGAGCCAAATCATGGACTCGAGATTGATGTTGGCTGTGGATAGAAGCGTTGTACGCCGCCGCGTCAAAATCGGGCAACTCAATCACTATATTAACTGGCGTGCTGGGGAAGCCGTTGACCAAATGCACTTGCGCATCAATTTCTTTGGCAAGCTTTTTAGCCGTGGTGATGATGGTGCGATTCAGCTTATGGTTGGCCTCGTTCTCGTCGGAGACGTTAATGGCGCACACCACTTTACCGTTGACTGGCCACTCGTGCTCTTTAACCAATAAAACCGGCACTGGCGCTTTACGCAGTAAATGCCAATCGGTTGGTGTGAATACAATAGACTTCAACATGTCGTGCTCGTGAGTGGCTTTAATGATCATGTCAAAGCCATTGGCCATCACTTCGTTAATAATGCTTTCGAAGGGGCGGTTGTGCCAAATGACTTTAACCTCAACATTGCTAGCCACAGGGGCAATGAGCTCTTGTAACCACTGTTTACGATCGGCAACCACCCCGTCACGCATGGCTTCACGCTCTTCACCGGATAACATAGAGGTCATGTCGTAGGAAAAGTCGTAAATGGTTAGAAATGCAGTGATTTGAGCACCGGTCTTGGCAGATAACTCCAGCGCTCGACCGAGTGCCGGTTGACTTTCTTTGGTGGGATCGATGACCACTAACAGTTTTTTATAGTCCTTCATTATGTGCACTCCAAAATGAAATGGTTATCTAATATATAGAGCCAATATGCTTAGTTTACCCTGAACTATATCAATAAAATGGCCGTTATTTTGCAATTCCTGCCAGTTCGGTGAGGCCATCGATATCGATTATCGTTATGTACTTGCCTTTTACTTCAATTAAGCCGGTTTTTTGAAAGCGTCCTAGCAGTCTGGAAATGGTTTCAACCGTGAGTCCAAGGTAGTTGCCGATGTCGCCTCGAGTCATGCTTAAGCGAAACTCTTTAGAAGAAAACCCGCGACTGCCAAACCGATTGGCAAGATTAACGATAAACGAAGACAAACGTTCTTCGGCGTTTTTCTTAGACAACAACAAAATCATCTCTTGATCGACGCTAATTTCATTACTCATTAGTCGCATAATTTGTTGTCTAAGCTTTGGCATACTGCCAGATAGCTCGTCCAGCATGTCGTAGGGCACTTCACACACCATAGACGTTTCTAAAGCTTGGGCAAAACTTTGATGTTGGTTTGCGTGGATCCCGTCAAAGCCGATGACATCGCCTGCTAAATGAAAGCCTGTGATTTGCTCATCGCCTTGCTCAGTAATGGTGAAGCTTTTAATAGTACCGCTTCGAATGGCGTACAAAGCCTTAAGGCCATCGCCAGTTTTAAACAGTTGCTCACCTTTTTGGATGGGTTTTTTGCGCTCAATAATGTTATCAAGCTTATCTAATTCGGTGTTATCCAGCGTAAAAGGAATGCATAACGGCCCCATAGAGCAGTCGTGACAATGAATGGCACAACCTTGCACAAGCGGGCGTTTTTTAATCAGACTGTCTGCTGACATTGGATCTCTCATAATGGATAACGACATCTCTAATGGTAAACGAAAAAAGCATTGGCTGCTAGCGCATCTGTTGCAGCGCAACCACCAGTGTGTGAGTGGCGTATGCAAACAGCAGTAAGGCACTTAAGCGCCGTACTTTGGTGTTTTGTACCCAGGCTTTTAAGCGTTCAGCGCTTACGCCTATGGCTAATAGGGCTGGCAGTGTTCCCACGCCAAAAGCGGCCATTAACAGCGCTCCCTGCTGGACATCTGCACTGGCTAATGACCAAGTCAGCATGCTGTAAACCAGTCCACAAGGTAACCAACCCCAAACCATGCCCGCTAAAAAGGCTTGAAATGGGTTTTCCACCGACAACAAGCGTTGTGCCAGCGGTTGAATGGAGCGCCATACACCTTGGCCTAGGCGTTCAATGGCCATAAGCCATTGATTAATACCGGCAATGTATAACGCGGTGAGCATCATTAACAGCGCTGCCAATACGCGTAACCACACTAAGTGTGCGTTCAGTTGAGTGACCTTAGCTAGGGTTAATGTAAAGGCTGCGATCAAGGCACCAATGAGCGCATAGCTCACTATGCGTCCAAGATTATAGCCAACCAACAACTGAAAACGTTGCGCTGGGGTTGCGCCTTTTATGGCCATGCTCATGGCGGCCATTAAACCGCCGCACATGCCAAAGCAATGTCCGGCGCCTAATAGGCCAACGACAAACGCCGCGTAGGGCGTTAATTCGGTCATGAGAGCTAGTGGCTTTTTGGTTTATCGGATTCGGACTTAGATGCGTCAGTCTTAGTTTTTGGCTGCGGCTCGTCATCGAAAAGGATGGAAACACTTTGACGCTCTAGATCTTCAAATTGGTCAGAACGCACCGCCCAAAAGAAAATCGATACCGCAACGATCACAAACAGCATGGCGATGGGAATGAGTACGTAAATAATGCTCAAGTTCTGTTCCTTTTATGCGTGTTTTCTTAACAGGCGGACGCTATTACCAACAACCAGCAACGAGCTTGCGGACATGCCTAACGCCGCAATATACGGTGGCACCAGTCCGGCCATGGCCAGGGGTAAAATGGTGATGTTGTACCCCAATGCCCACATTAAATTTTGTTTAATTGTACGTTGGGTTTGGGTTGCAATACAAATGGCTTGGGTAAGCCCTAATAAACTGTCGCCCAGCAAAATGAGATCGGCTTTACTTTTCGACATGGCAGCGCCACTGCCCATTGCTAACGATAAGTCGGCGCCGGCTAATACGGGCGCATCGTTAATACCATCGCCAAACATGGCGTAGCGTTTACCGTTTTGTTGCAACGATTGAATCAGTTCCAGTTTTTGCTGCGGCGTCAGTTCACCATGATAATGGCGAACGTTTAACTGAGTTGCCATTGCTTTAACGGTTTGAAGGTTATCGCCGCTGGCAATGTGCACGTCGAGACCCATTTGTTGCAACAACTGAATGCTTTGTTGGGCGTCTTTGCGCATTTCATCACTTAGGTCAAAGCGTGCAATTAATTGTTCGTCGGCCATTAGCCAAATGCTTTGCTTGCCGGCAATGGGTGTTTGCTTTGTGAATTTATGACTGCCTAAGTGAAAACGCTGGTTATTGACGGTGGCACTAATGCCGTTGCCAACGTGACTTTCAATAGCTGTAGCGATGAGTGAAGACTGCTGGTATTGGCTAAACGCCTGAGCAATTGGGTGAGTAGAGCCTTGTTCTAACGCGGAGGCGATCGCCAACGCTTGCTGCTCGTTCGTTTCGGCAAACAGTGTTACTGCTTCAACGTTAAAATGGCCGTGGGTGAGGGTGCCGGTTTTATCGAAAATAACGCCATCAAGGGAAGTTAACCGCTCAAACACGTCTTTGCGCCGGCTCAGGATTCCGGCCATTTGCAAACGCGCGGTACCACTGGTTACAGCAGTTGGCGTCGCTAGCGATAAAGCACATGGGCAGGTGGCAACCAATACCGCTAACGCCACCCAAAAGGCGTGCGAAGGCTCGATGTAGCTCCAAATGGCGTAACTTAATGCGCCTGCAATCAAAACGCCGGGAATAAAGTAACGAGCCAGCTTATCTGCCAACATAGCCACTTTGGGCTTAGCACTGGCGGCTTCGTCTTGGAGGCGTATGATTTGCGACACTAATTGTTGGCTACCCGTTGCAGTTACGGTTAGGGTTAACGGTTGTTCGACGTTAATGGTACCGGCATATAATGGATCGCCAAGTTGCTTTTCTACGGGCATGTGCTCACCGGTAAGCATGGACTCATTGATGCTGGTGTGGCCTTCAAGCAATTCTCCGTCTACGGGAATGGTGTCGCCATCGGCTACCAAAACTTTATCGCCTACTTTTAATGAACGGGCACTGACGGTACTGATGCCATCGTCGCGGATGAGTTGAGCACTAAGCGGTACCAATTTGTGCAAGTTAGAGGCGCTTTCAGCCGCTTTTTGTCGGGCCTTTTGCTCAAAGAAACGCCCTATGAGCAAAAAGAAGGTAAACATGGAAACCGATTCGAAATACACCTCTCCGGTACCATTTACCGTGGCGACACAACTGGCAATGTAAGCGGTGATGATGGCGATGGACACCGGCGTATCCATGTTAACTCGGCCGCTCCATAGAGCTCGAAAGGCCGAGAAGTAAAACGGTTGAGCGGAGTACAAGACTACGGGTGCAGCAAAGATCATGCTAACCCAGCGGAAATAGTCGATGTACTCTTGATCCATGTGGAAAAAGTTATTGGCATAAAGCGCCAGAGCAAACATCATCACTTGCATGGTGGCGATGCCGGCGAGTCCTAAACGCACCAAAAAGCGACGGCTGTTGCGTTTGTTTTGAACTTCAGCGTCGTTAACCACAAACGGTGATGCGCTGTAACCAATTTTATGAATAACCGCAAAGATTTCGGATAAGGCTAATTGTTCAGCGTTCCATTTTAAAACGGCACGTTCGGTGGTGCTGTTAACCGCAATGTGATTAACGCCTTTAAGCTGACGAACTTTTTGCTCAATGAGCCAGGCGCACGCAGCACAGGTAATACCTTCTATGGTAATGGTGGCACTGGTTAACTCACCGTCAACCTCAACGAATTCTTGTTGGACATCATCGATGTCGAACGCTTCAAAGCGTTTTAGTTGCTCGGGGACGAGATCAGCCTGACGAGCACCTTGTTTAGTACGAAACTTATAGTAATTGGTTAATCCTGCATCGAGAATGGCTTTACAAACGGCTTCGCATCCAGCGCAACACAAGGTTTGAATTTGACCATTAACTTCGGCTTGAAACTCACCATCCTTGGCAACAACTTCACCGCAATGAAAACAACTGCTGTGACTCATAAATTAGTTAAACCGAATGGGCTCTTGTCTTGGAAGGTGGATGCGTTTTTGTAAACGCCAACGGCTATCGTAGCTGTCTAACTGGACTTCCCAATTACCACTGAAATCTTTGTCTGTCTGCAAGCGATAAATACCGGAGCCATCGGCGGTTAACAATACGTTCTTGTCACGCGCTTCGAGAGTAGGGTGGTAGAAGTTTACTGAGAGTGCGCCTTCATAAGGCGTACCTGCAACTTGCTCGATGAGCACTTCGCCGGCTTCAAATGACATGGCGAATTCGAGACCTAAGGCTTTCGCCTCGTCGATTTTGGCAAGATCCAGGTTAATGGCTTTGCCTTTTTTATAATAATCTTCAGCGACCAATGAGTCTTTGTTATCAACCGCTATCTTAACTAAGTACAGACTGGAGATAACCGCGGAAGCGGGAATACCAATCAACACCCATGGCCAGAACTGCTTGTACCAAGGCGTATTTTCGTTCATATCATTTCCTGTGATTATAAAAAAAGGGCTCCGTGTAGGAGCCCTTATCGACTCAACTTATTGGTTGAGGCTGTATACGTAGGACGAAATCACGTGAACTTTTTCTTCACCTAATACGTCTTTCCACGCTGGCATTACGCCACTGCGACCTTTAATGATGGAGTGCTCAATTGCTTTACGACTGCCGCCGTAGACCCACGCGTCATCGGTCAGGTTAGGGGCACCCATAAACTTATTACCGGTTCCGTCCATACCGTGACAAGCAAAACACCCTTTCATAAAGGCTTTTTGGCCTTCAGCTGCTTTCGCTGCGTCATGATCGCGACCCGATAAGCTGATTACGTACTCAGCCAACGCCGGCACTTCTTCATCGGTTATTGGCAAACCACCTTTTGGCGGCATCATGCCTTTACGACCGTTCATCAGCGTGGTTTTGATTTCAGCGCCGGTTCCACCCCAAATCCAATTGCCATCAGCAATGTTAGGGAAGCCGGTGGCACCTTTAGCATCGGAACCATGGCATTGAGCACAGTTTTGCAAGTACAAACGACGACCAACCTTGATGGCTTCCTCGTCGTTAGCCAGCTCTTCAACCGATTTTTCAGCGTAAGCGGCAAAGATAGGCCCAAAGACTTTTTGAGCTTCGTCTTCTTCGCTTTGGTACTGATTAACCACTACGGTTAATGGCTTAACACCGTTTTCGGTTTCAGCAATCACGTTATGCTCGGACGACGCCCAGCCTAATGCGTTGCCAAACGCAACCAAACCCGGGTACAAAGCCAAATAGCCTAAGCCGTAAATAATGGTCGCGATGAACATGTAGGTCCACCATTTAGGCAACGGGTTGTTCAATTCTTCGATACCATCGAATTCATGACCCATTGACTCGCCTTCTTTAACGCCTGTGTCATTGCGTAAACAGTAGTAAATTAAGAATGCACTTAACCCGATTACGCCTAATGTAATGATGGCAATCCACCAACTCCAAAATACACTCATTATCTAGTTTCTCCTGAATCTTTCGATTCCACGTCCTTTTGTTCGTCAGAGAAGACCAAATTCGCGGCTTCTTCAAAGGACTTCTTTTGGCGGGAGCTATACGCCCACGCTACTATGCCCAAAAAGGCAATCATTAGAACGAGTGTTAAAATCCCTTGAAACGTACCGTAATCCATGTGGTCCTCCTAAGGCTTATTTAAGCGCATGGCCAAGTGATTGAAGATAAGCAATTAAGGCTTCCATTTCGGTTTTGCCTTTAACTGCTTGCTCAGCGCCATCGATGTCAGCTTGCTCGTAAGGAACGCCCAGGGTACGCAAGGCTGATAGTTTTCTACCAGTAATCTTGCCGTCTAGAACGTTGTCTTCCAACCAAGGATATCCAGGCATATTCGACTCAGGCACTACTGCACGAGGGTCGATTAAATGGACACGATGCCATTCATCTGAGTAACGTCCACCTACACGAGCCAAGTCAGGACCGGTGCGTTTTGAGCCCCATTGGAAAGGGTGATCCCAAACCGATTCACCAGCAACCGAGTAGTGACCATAGCGTTCAGTTTCTGCACGCATAGGTCGGATCATTTGACTGTGGCAGCCAAAACAACCTTCGCGGATGTAGATGTCACGACCTTCAACTTCTAATGCTGTATACGGACGTAAGTTAGCAACTGGCTCAGTGGTGTCCTTTTGGAACATCAAAGGAACAATTTGAACCAGACCACCGAAGCTAATTGCGATAACGATAAGTACCGCCATTAAGCCAATGTTCTTTTCTACTAATTCGTGATTCAATTTCATGTTATCTACTCCTTACGCCGCTTTCATTTCAGCTGTATCAGCTTCGGCTTGCAAAGAGTTTGCAGGCGCTTTAATGGTGCGATAAACGTTGTAGGCCATTAAGAACATACCCGCTAAGAAGAAGGCACCGCCAACAAAACGAACGAAGTAGAATGGGTATGACGCTTGCAAGCTTTCAACAAAGCTGTAGGTCAGGGTGCCATCGGCGTTAACCGCGCGCCACATAAGACCTTGCATTACACCGGAAATCCACATAGCAACAATGTATAACACGGTACCAATGGTGGCTAACCAGAAGTGGGTGTTAATCAAAGAAATGCTGTACATGCGACCTTGATTGAACAAGTTTGGAATCAAGTGATAAATGGCACCGATAGACACCATCGCAACCCAACCAAGTGCACCAGAGTGTACGTGGCCAACGGTCCAATCTGTGTAGTGAGATAGAGCGTTAACGGTCTTAATCGACATCATTGGGCCTTCGAAGGTAGACATACCATAGAAGGACAGCGATACCACTAGGAATCGTAAGATTGGGTCGGTACGCAATTTATGCCAGGCGCCGGATAAGGTCATGATACCGTTGATCATGCCACCCCAAGAAGGAGCAAACAGAATCAGCGACATCACCATACCCAAAGATTGTGTCCAATCCGGCAGTGCGGTGTAGTGCAAGTGGTGCGGTCCCGCCCAAATGTACAGCGAGATAAGCGCCCAGAAATGCACGATGGACAAACGGTAAGAATAAACAGGACGACCGGCTTGTTTCGGTACGAAGTAGTACATCATACCTAGGAAGCCCGCAGTTAATAGGAAGCCTACTGCGTTATGACCGTACCACCACTGCACCATGGCGTCGACGGCGCCTGAATAGGCCGAGTAAGATTTCATTGCACTGACAGGCATTGCCATTGAGTTAACAATGTGCAAAACAGCAACAGTAATAATGAATGCGCCAAAGAACCAGTTGGCCACGTAAATGTGAGAGGTCTTGCGCTTAACGATGGTGCCAAAGAAGACCACCGCGTAACTGACCCAAACCACCGCAATGGCGATATCAATTGGCCATTCCAGTTCTGCGTATTCTTTACCTGAGGTAAAACCTAACGGAAGGGTAATGGCGGCTGCCACAATAATTGCTTGCCAACCCCAAAATGTGAAGGCAGCCAGTTTTGGCGCGAACAGCTTGGTTTGACAGGTTCTTTGTACCACATAGTAAGATGTGGCAAATAGGGCCGAGGTACCGAATGCAAAGATAACGGCGTTGGTATGTAGTGGTCGTAAACGACCATAAGTTAACCACGCAATATCAAAGTTCAGCGCTGGCCAGACTAGCTGTGCTGCAATTAAAACGCCGACAGCCATGCCCACGATACCCCATAAAACGGTAACGAGTGCAAATTGGCGTACAACGGTATAATTGTAGTCAGCTGTAGATGGACTGGAATGAGACATCATTATGCTTCCACTGCTATTGGATTTTTATACACTTTATAGTTTTCGTCAGTTCAACTTCATACGCAAAATATCCAATGCTATAGGGTGATCTATTTCACAAAAAAACCGCTAGCGGCTTGGATAAATCAGAAGTCACGGCGATCATACTTGAGCTATATCAAAAAAGATAGCAATCCAACTACAAGAAACCTGATCCAGATCAATGCGCGGGAAATATATTTGAAAACTGGCAACAATTGGCTAAATACCCACCGAAAATTTAACATATGTACGGTTCTAGCAGTATTTGCAACCATAATTTTGTTATCAGCTTGTAAACCTGCAACCGACGACTTAGGAAGTTTACAACCTGATCTAAGCCTGTGCTTATTCGAGCAGGAGGTTTGTACAAAAACGGTGCCGGGAATGTCAGTAAGTTTAATGACTTCACCTACCGAAATGCCGAGTGAAGAGATGGTCACGTATCATCTTGAGTTTTCAACACCGGTAACGCGGGTGCGAGGCAAATTAGAGGGCCGGGATATGTTTATGGGCTCGATACCAATTTTGTTTTCTAGAAAAGAAGGTAATCACTTCGATAGTGAAGCGCAATTTGGGGCTTGTATCAGCGGTTACATGGTTTGGCGCTTGACTGTGAATTTTGAAACTCAGTCAGGCCCGCAACAAGTGTATTTTGACTTTCTAGCTGACTCCGATCAACACCAATAATAAGTGAACCATTACTATGTCTGCCGTGGATACTTCTAACGACAATAAAGCACAGCGTCAAAAACAATTACAAAACTGGTTAAAAAGCTTCACTCGCAAGGCTACGCTTACTAATACCTTGGCCTCGATCTTCGGTGTAGCTAACGGTTTGCTTATTATTGTGCAATGTTGGTGTTTAGCCAGTTTAATTCATGGCTTGGTTATGGACGCAGCACCGTTTAGTGATGTAAGTCAGCTGGCTATAATTTTTGTAGTCAGTGGCGTTTTTCGAGCCTTGTGTTTGTATGCAAAAGAATGGTTTGGTTTTAAAACGGGAGAAATCATACGGGTTACCGTTCGCAGTCAATTGTTAGCGTCGATGGATCGGATGGGTCCGGCTTACATAAGCCGCTTTAGTCAAGGCCATTGGAGCACGGTATTAATTGAACAGGTGGAAGACATTCAAGATTACTACGCCAAATATCTGCCGCAAATGCGAATGGCCATGTTTATTCCCATTTTTATTTTGGTCGCAGTATTTCCACTCAACTGGGCGGCGGGTCTTGTGTTGTTGTGCACGTTGCCGCTGATTCCTTTATTCATGTGGTTGGTAGGCCAAGGCGCCGCCGACGCTAATAAACGAAACTTTATCGCATTAGGCCGCTTAAGTGGTCATTTCCTGAATCGGTTACAAGGCATTGAAACCATTAAGCGCTTTAATCGACAGGCGCAGCAAAGCAAGGCTATCCATGAAGCCAGCGAAGATTTTCGTTCGCGCACCATGGATGTGCTTAAGTTAGCGTTCCTAAGCTCTGCCGTGCTTGAGTTCTTCGCTGCTATCTCAATTGCCGTAATGGCCGTTTACTTTGGCTTTTCTTATATTGACCATTTGAATTTTGGTCATTACGGGGCGGGCATAAGCTTATTTGTTGGATTGTTTTGCTTGATGCTTGCGCCAGAGTTTTATCAGCCACTTAGGGATCTCGGTACTCATTATCACGCCAGAGCCCAGGCTGTTGCTGCGGCCGACTCCCTATATGACGTCATTCACGCAAAACCAACGGTGTCTGCTCAAGCTAGCAGTAAAATCGCAGAAACGTTCGGAATTGGATTGGTCGCCAAAGACATGGTGGTGTGCTCACAGGACGGCCAGCCGTTAACGCAACCAATAAACTTTGATATAAAACCGGGTCAAGCGGTGGCGGTTGTCGGGCCCAGTGGCTGCGGTAAAACGTCGTTGATTAACGCATTGCTGGGTTTTTTACCTTATAGCGGCCGCTTACAGAATTCACCTAAACTTGAGCAGATAACCTGGCTTGGGCAATCACCTAAATTGTTTAACGGCAGCATTAGAGACAATTTGCGGGTAGCTAATCAAAGTGCAACTGACCAACAACTTAAAGCGGCATTAATAGAGGCAAACGCTGCGGAATTTGTAAATGAACTGGATAGAATGGTGGGAGACCAACAACAAGGTTTGTCGGTGGGTCAAGCTCAGCGTATCGCGTTAGCACGGGCCATGTTAAAAAACGCATCAGTAATTTTGCTCGATGAGCCTACCGCCAGTTTGGACCCAGAAAATAAACAGCAAGTGAATAACGCAATAGCGCAATGGCAGCAGCAAAATACGCTCATTATGGTGACTCATGAACTGCCTTCAAACTTAGTGTTTGATCAAATTATTCGATTGCAACCGTTAGCGAATAAGGAGGTTTGCTCATGAAAGCGTTGATGCCTTTTGTACGCCTATTCGCCCGTCATTGGGGGTGGATGAGTTTAGGTTTGTTACTGAGTCTGCTGACCCTAGTCATGGCAATCGGCTTATTGAGCCTATCCGGTTGGTTTATATCAGCGTCTGCGGTTGCAGGTCTGACTGTTGCGACGAGTCAGGCATTCAACTATTTAATTCCTGCAGGTGGGGTACGCGGCTTATCCATTGGACGTACCGCTGCAAGGTATGGTGAGCGTTTAGTTACCCATAACGCCACGTTTAAGTTGTTAACCGAGATGCGGGTGTGGTTATGGAATAAATTGCTACCCTTATCGATAGGGCAATTGACACGCTATCGCCAAGCGGATTTATTGAATCGCTTAGTGAGCGATATCGATACTCTAGATCATCTTTACTTGCGGCTATTAACCCCAATGTTAGCCTCGCTCAGTGTTATTTTGTTGTTGGGCGGTTTTTTGGCAATATTCGACGCAACGGCGGCTTGGTTTCTTTGTTGTTTGTTATTAAGCCTGTGGTTGTTATTGCCGCCGCTATTTTATTGGCTTGGCAAACGTCCGGGCGAGGCGACTCTGCAAGCAAAACAGGCGTTTCGGATTAGAAGCATTGAGTTGGTGAGTCACGCCAGTGAAGCTCGAGTTTTTGGTTACCAACAACGGTTGCAGCAACAACTGAATGACGCCCAAGACGTGCTTTTGAACAATCAAGCAAAATTGGCAAAGATAACTGGGTTATCGCAGGCGGTTATTATAGTAGCAAGTGCCGTTGCTGTGTTTGGCGTTATTGCCATTGCCTCTCAAAGTGTTATGAGTTCGACATACAGTGGTCCTATTTTAGCCTTGCTGGTATTCGCCACGATGGCAAGCTTTGAAGCTATGCTTCCGGTAGCCGGAGCTTTTCAATACCTTTCTGCCACCATAAAAGCGGCGGTGCGTGTTAGCGATGTGGTTGAGCAGCAACCCATGATTGAATACCAAGGTCATGAGCAACTAAATGTGAATAGGGAAACCGCAATTGAGTTTCAAAATCTAGCGTTTCAATATCCACAACAAGACAATCCGGTGTTCGTTAATTTGGACATGAAGGTGGCTTTAAAAGAACGAGTAGGAATAATAGGGCCATCCGGTATTGGTAAATCAACTTTATTGGCGTTAATTAATCGACAATGGCAGCCTAGCGATGGCCAGATTAAGGTTTTCGATACACCTTTAGAGCAGATACAAGAAACCAGCTTGCGACAAAACCTGGTAACCATTGGCCAAGTGGTGCATTTGTTTAATGCAACCCTTGCTGAGAATTTACGGATTGCAGCCGATGTCAATGATGAGAAATTAGTCGAGGTGTTAAAGGCCGTTGGTCTTGACTCACTGCTGCAACAACCGCAACCATTGGAGCAATGGCTAGGCGAGGGCGGACGAACCTTAAGCGGTGGTGAGCAGCGGCGCATTGAGATTGCACGGGCTTTACTAACCGGCGCACCCATTTGGCTGTTAGATGAACCGACAGAAGGTTTGGATTCAGACACCGAGCAACAAATTTTGCACCTACTGACAGAACTACCGTATCAACCGACTATGCTGTGGGTTAGCCATAGACCTCAGCATGAGCAATATTTTGATCGGGTGATTAACATCGGCGAGTTTCAATCCAAATAGCACGAAAACTTGTTTATTGATTAACATTGCAGTAACTTTATGGTTAATTGTTAACAATTAAAAGTATAAGCGCAATGAACAAGTACACTCGTGCAGCCTTTCTGTATGCCTCAGTCGTCACTATTGGCGGCTTTGTTTTCGGCTTCGATGCGGCCGTCATTTCTGGAACCCTTCGCTACGTGTCGTTGGAGTTTGCTTTAACCGATATTGAACTGGGTAATGTGGTGAGTGCACCAGCACTTGGTGTGCTGGTTGCGTTATTGGTGACCGGGTATGTTTGCGATGTAATTGGACGGCGAAATACCCTCATTGTTATAGCAGCGTTGTACACGGTGTCCGCCATTGCCTCAGCGTTTGCTCCCAACTATTGGTCTCTAGTTGCAGCGCGATTTTTAGGTGGCTTGGCATTTACGTCGCTTTCGATGGCATCGATGTATATTGGTGAAATTGCACCGGCGAAGGCCCGCGGCAAACTGGTATCGATGAATCAAGTGATGATTGTCATCGGCTTAACCGCAGCGTATTTCTCCAATTATTTTTTAATGGAGGCCGTAACAGCTAACGCTGACTGGGTTGTTAGTTGGGGTATAGCTGAAAATTTGTGGCGTTGGATGCTTGGCGTCGAGATTTTACCTGCATTATTGTGGCTAGTATTGCTGATGAAAGTGCCACAGAGCCCGAGATGGCTTGTTTCTAAACAGCGCTATGATGATGCAAAAATGACTTTGTCTAAGCTATTGCCGCCAGAAGAAGCAGCGACCGAATTTGAGGCGATTAAAGCCAATGTAGAGCAAGACAACACGGGGCCGAGCAATATTAAGCAAGATATTAAAGCCCTTATTAAGCCAAAATACCGTATGGCCATTGCCGTAGGGTTGATTTTTGCAATGGTGCAGCCACTTACTGGCGTTAATCCAATATTGTTCTATGCCCCCATGGTGTTTGAACAAACTGGCATTGGCAGTAGCGCCGCTTATGCTCAAACCTTAATTATCGGCATGGTCAGCTTGCTGTTTACATTAGCTGCGGTTTATTTGGTCGATAAATTGGGGCGCAGACCATTGGTTAATTTTGGTCTAGCCGGTTCAATTGTTTGCTTAGGTTTATGCGTTTTTGCTTTTAATAACGCTACCTATAAGCTTAACCAAGACAGTTTAGAAAAGCTCGCCTTGTTGCACGACCCAGTGGTCGTTGAGCAATTGCAACCTATTATAAATCAAGAATTTGTCAGTGATACCCACTTTAAGAAAACCGCTGCCGAGCTTATTGGTCACGACACCTTTAGAGCCATTGACCACTCGCTCATTCAACACGCCATTGATATTGATGCCACATTAGTACTTATCGGTATTGTTGGCTTTATCGCGGCTTTTCATATTTCCATAGGGCCTATTATGTGGGTCGTGTTTTCAGAAATTGTGCCCACTAAAATCCGTGGTGTAGCGATACCGATGTTTGCGCTGTTAACCAGCTTAATTAGTTACTTTATGCAAAAGTACTTCCCGTGGTTGCTCAATGCACTTGGTGCCGATCAGGTCTTTTTAAGTTATGCCTTGTCGGCGTTAATTGGTTTGATTTTACTAAGCCGCTACCTACCGGAAACTAAAGGTAAAAGCATTGAGCAGGTGGAGCAGTGGTTCGAACAAAAGCGTAAGCAAAAACAGCAGCAACACCTTGCGCAAAGCAAATCCACTCAGCCATTAAATTAGGGAAAGGAGCCTGTAACGATGTCGTCATTGTTGTTAAGCGAAAAACAGGTGAGCGATTTTCATCGAGATGGTTTTGTGATTGCTAAGGGCTTTTATACCGTCGAGGAAATTTCTAAACTTCAACAAAAAGCCTTCAATGACGACAGTTTGTATGAAAAAGCTTGGGATAAAAAAGACGCCTCCGGCACTATAAGCAAGGTGTGTTTATGGCAAGAGCTTGGCAGTGATTTGTATTCAATGTTTTCCAGAGGTCGTCGCTTAACCGACTCGGTTGAAAAGTTGCTGGGCGAACCAGTTTTTCACACCACAACTAAAATCATGATGAAGGAGCCTTACGTTGGCGGCGCGTGGGAATGGCATCAAGACTTTGGTTATTGGCACCATGACAATTTTCATTTAATGCCCAAGTTGGTCAGCGTCATGATTGCTATCAATAAAGCCACCATAGCCAATGGTTGCCTTGAAGTCTTGAAGGGCAGCCATCACCTCGGTCGTTTAAACCACAGCCGCACCGGCGACCAAAAGGGCGCTGAAATGCTGTTTGTTAATGAGGCGCTGAAACACTTGGAATTGGTTAAGGTGGAACTTGAACCGGGTGATGCCTTGTTTTTCCACTGCAATCTGTTGCATAAATCCAATCAAAATCGTTCAAGTGATCCACGTTGGACAATGATTTCGGCGTATTGTGCAGAAAGCGCTAAGCCGTTTCACGAGAACTCGTTGCAATACCGGCCTCTCGTAAAAGTTGATGACGACGCTATTTTAAGGCATGGCAACTGATACTGACGATACCCCAGTAGCCTGGGGCGTGATTGGTTGCGGGCGTATTGCGCAGCAATTCTGCGCAGACATGAGCTGGGCTCACAATGGCGTAGTGAGGGCGGTTGCATCGAGAACTCTTGCAAAAGCACAACACTTTGCTGAGCGTCACCATATTGATAACGCGTATGGCAGTTACCAACAACTACTAGACGATCCCAGCATTGAAGTGGTGTACATCGCAACCCCGCACGTTTTTCACTGTCAACAATCCATTCAAGCCCTTAAGCGCAGTAAAGCGGTTGTGTGTGAAAAACCCATCGCCGTCAACCTTTATGAATGCCAACAACTATTTCAAGTAGCGCGCTGTGAAAAGGTTTACGTAATGGAAGCCATGTGGAGCTATTTTTTGCCGGCCATTAAACAAACTAAAGCCTGGATTGATAAAGGAGTCATTGGGGAGCTGCGCTGCATAGAAGCGAGTTTTGGTTTTGTTGCGCCTAGAGACCTGCAAGGGCGTCATTTTAACAAAGCGCTTGGCGGTGGCAGCCTATACGATATTGGTATTTATCCGTTGGCGATGGCAGCGTTCTTATTAGGAGAGTTCGAAACAAGCTGGTGTGTTGAAAATATGGTAACCAATCATGGCGTAGACAGTGAAGTAAGCTTCACAGCGCAAACACAGCATGTGCAACTGTCGTTTTGCTGCAGTTTTAATCGGGTTTTGGCTAACGAGCTTGTAATCACTGGAAGCAAAGGCCGAATCACCGTACCGGACTTCTGGCAAGCTAAAGGCTGCCAATATTGGCTAAACGATGGTAGTGGTGATGCTTTTATCGATCAAACTCAGGGCCTAGGTTATCAACATGAGGCCATTCAAGTCGCAAAAGACATTAGAAAACAAAGAACACAATCCAACGTAATGACTCTATCCAGAAGTCTGTGGCTACAACAACAAATGGAGAAAATACGTAGCGAGCTCATTAAAAGTTAAAAACAAACTTGAGCTTATGTGCAATGCACAATATTGTAGCTGTAACGTGAATAAACGGAAGATACACATGATTGAGCATTTTTTAGGTCGTTGGTCAGTGGACGCAACAAAAAGTCACTATGAGTTTGGAGAACCTATTGTCAGTGGTGGGTTAGACATAAGCATGGACGACAATTTCACAGTGTTTGATTTTTACCATAGTGACACCGGCGATAAGCACAAGCATTTCATTTTTGAGCAAATTGCAGACGGTATCACTCGTCCGTATGGCGACTCTGATGTTGAAGAGAGCGTACTCAAGGTAAACGATAACAAGGTAGAAGCCGTCATCTTAAAAAACGATGAAGTGATTTGTGCGTTTGAAATTGAAAAGTCGGATAAGCAGTTGGTCTTGTATTTTGGCATGCGAATTGGTGGCAAAGATTTGCGCACCAACACCCATTACCTTGTAAAATCTTAAGGTTTAATTACGGGTCACAACAGACTCGCAAAATACCACATTCTTTTTTGTTCTAAGACGAACGCCTAAACATGCTTTATGATGCCGCCTTTATAGGTTAACGAGGCGGTATCAATGAAAGTGCTCAGCCAAACACAAATAGGTTCGCTGATCGCGATAACACTGATAGTCAGTGCTGCGATTACCGCGAGCTCAGATTTATTTTTGAGACTGCTTATTGGTCTTGCTCTCGGCATCACCTTAACTAAATCTGCCATAGGGTTTGCCGGCAGCGTTAATCGCGCTTATCGCCGTGGCTCAACCGAGCTTATTAAAACCTTAATGTTGATGTTTGTCAGCGCATCGATAATGAGCGCCGCACTATTGTATAGCCAAGGCAACGAACACTTCCAACTTTGGGTCAACCCTATTAACGCTGGCTTAATCCTAGGGGGATTAATGTTTGGTTTTGGTATGACCTTATCGAGTTGCTGCGCGTCGGGAGTTATGGTGGAAATGGTGGCCGATGTGCCGAGGGCATTAACCACCCTAGTTGCATTTGGCCTGGGCGTTTACATAGGATTTCCGTTGCAAGCCAGCGCCAGTTGGATTACTGACAGTTGGCTCTCTAGCGCAAGTTACACAGACAAAGGGGTGTTCTTACCGGATTGGTTTAGCTGGGGACCGCTAAACGGCTATTTAATGGCGGTTTTGGTAACCGTAGTATTCGCCTATATTGTTGTTAAGCTTGCCGAACGCTACCAACAAACACGCAAAGAGCAGGGCCGATACCTTGGCGTTGCTGCTGAAGAGGCCCGTCAGAATTTGGTATTAATGCAACAAGGTGCCAGTAAATTAAGTGCTTTGTGGAGCATGAATTTCGGCGCTGTTGTTATAGCCGCCATTTTCACCATACTCATGATAACCACAGGCGCAGGTTGGGGCGCTTCAACACCCTTTGGCATTTGGTTCGGGAAACTGCTCATTATGCTCGGCGTATCGGCCAGCGATGTCGCGCAATTTAGCCACAAGAGCGTAGAGTTGTTTCAAACACCCGTATTGCAACACGGCGTTTCACTGCAGAACATCGGCATCTTACTTGGCACGGTAATCGCTGTATTATGGTTAGGTAAATGGCGTAATCCCTGGGTCAACAGTTACACGATAAAACACTACGCCTTGTTTGCACTCGGTGGAATCTCTATGGGATTAGGTACTCGGTTTGCCAACGGTTGTAATGTGGGCGCGCTGTTTACGCCCATTGCTAACTTTTCATTATCGGGTTGGGTATTTTTCGTCGCTTTGATTATTGGTTGTGTCGTTGGTAATCGATTTGCTCAGAAAGTTCGGATGATTGGGTAGGTAGACAAGCGGGGAGCTATTAGGGCTTCCTGCATTTCCTAGTTACTTTGAGTTACACATTTGATTTAACATAATATACATTGTGCGCACTTTGTTGTGTGATGGTCTGGTAACCATATTACAATTTGTAACCACTCAGCCTCTGCTAATTTAGCACTTTACTATTGAACCAGATTAACTAATTCAATAAGTTAAAACTAACTGTTTCATTTTGGTCTAGGCTTAGTGAATGCCAAAACCAAACTAATAACGATGGCGTTTATGGATCTGAGTGTGCAGCAATGGCAAATATTAGCCATTCTCTTAGTTACAATTGGATTGTTCCTTTGGGGTCGATGGCGTCATGACTTAGTGGCGCTGTCCGCTTTGTTGGCCTGCGTGTTGCTGGGACTGGTCAACAGCGACAATGCGTTTATCGGCTTTGGCCATCCGGCTGTTATCACGGTTGCCTGTGTTTTGATTTTAAGCTCAGGTTTGCAAACCACCGGTGCGGTCGACTTACTCGCCAAATACACCTTACCAAAATCGTCTGGTCCTACTATTAGTATTGGCGTGCTAATGACCATTGGCGCGCTCTTGTCGTCCTTTATGAACAACGTTGGCGCTATGGCATTGTTAATGCCGTTGGCGATACAGTTGTCAAAGCGCTTAGAACTAACGCCTGGTAAAGTGCTGATGCCGCTAGCGTTTGGCACCATTTTAGGCGGCATGTCGACGCTGATTGGTACGCCTCCAAACTTGATTGTATCGGGTTTTCGAAGCCAAGCGGGTTTAGGTCATTTTGGCATGTTTGATTTCACCATTATTGGTGTTTGCGTGGCTGCCGTAGGCATAACCTTTATTGCGTTTATTGGCTGGCATTGGGTTCCAAAACGTGAGCCTAAAGGCATTAAAGGCTTTGAATCCGGCAGCTATTTAACCGAAGCCATTGTGCCTGAAGACAGTGCTGCCATAGGTAAAACCCTTGGTATTATTGGTCAAGAATTAGACCGGCACGATGCCCAAGTAGTCAGTATGGTGCGTAACGAATTTAGGGTATTTGCTCCCTACCCCAATCGCCGTATTCTGCAGGGCGATATTTTAATGATTGAGGCGGAACCGGCCAGTTTAAGCGGTGCGCTGACTGAAATTGGACTGGAAATACAGCAAGAAAATCCACCCAAAGAGCCTGGCGGCGAGCAAGATTTAATGGGCCCTGATAAACCGTTGCAAAAGGAAGAATTGGCTCAAACTAGCCTGCAAGAGTTCGTGATTCTGCCCGACAGCTTGTTGATTGGGCGCTCAGCGCGAGAGGTACAGTTATCTCGGCGTTACGCATTAAAATTATTGGCCATTAGCCGCCAAGGGCGTCGCTCAATTAAGCGTTTACGTTGGGAGAAGCTTCAAGCCGGCGATTTAGTATTGGTGCAAGGCAACCCAGAGGCACTAACAGGCTTTGCGAATACCTTTAGTGCGGTGCCTTTGGCGAATCGAGATATTCGCATTCCTAACGTCAAACAAGCCGCTTTTGCAGCGCTTATTATGGCGACAGCTATTTTGGCTACGGCGGTTGGATTAACCTCTGCGCCGGTGGCTTTCTCAGTAGCGGTTATCGGCTATGTGGTTACCGACATCATTCCATTACGAAAATTGTACGACGCCATAGACTGGCCAGTTATCGTGCTATTAGCCTGTTTAATGCCGGTTGCAGCGGCGATGGCTTCCACGGGTACGGCCTATTGGTTAGCAAGCGTGTTGTTGGAAAATGTAGCCCAAGGCTCGCCGATTATTGCGCTTACCTTAATGCTTGTGGTCACCATGACGTTATCAGACTTTATGAACAATGCCGCAACTGCAGCGGTAATGTGCCCTATTGCGGTCAGCACCGCACAACAACTCAGTGCGTCCCCCGACCCGTTTTTAATGGCGGTAGCCATTGGCGCATCCTGTTCGTTTCTAACGCCGATTGGGCACCAAAATAACACCCTGATTTTAGGACCTGCGGGGCTTAAGTTTGGCGATTATTGGCGCATTGGATTACCAATGGAAATATTGGTGGTGTTGATCAGCATTCCATTGCTGCAAATTGTTTGGCCATTGTAATAACCATAGTACTCAGTTGGTGGTTCCGCTTCTGCCGTAGCGATCGTCAAAGCGAACAATGTCGTCTTCGCCTAAGTAACTGCCCGACTGCACTTCTATCATTTCTAGCGCGACTTTACCTGGGTTTTCCAATGCATGACGCTCACCAATTGGTATGTAGGTGGACTCGTTTTCTGTGACCAAAAAGGTGTCATCTCCAATGGTCACTTTAGCGGTACCACTCACGACTATCCAATGCTCGGCACGATGGTGGTGCATTTGAATCGAGAGCTTTTCACCCGGTTTGACCGAAATGTGCTTCACTTGATAGCGATGTCCATTATCAATGGAGTCGTACATACCCCAAGGACGATACACTTCTCGGTGGTTTGTGGCTTCACAGCGCTGTTGCTGTTGCAGTTTGTTGACTATGTTTTTAACGTCCTGCACCTTTTCTTTATTGGCAACTAACACGGCGTCTTTTGTTTCCACGACCACCAGATTGTCAACACCGACAGTGGCAACGAGTTTGCTTTGCGCATTAACATAACAATTTGAACTCTTGTCCAATAGCACATCGCCCTGCAGTACATTGCCCTGCTCATCTTTATCCGCTGAATCCCACAGCGCATGCCAACTACCTAGGTCACTCCAACCCACCGACATGGGCACCACAACGGCATCCTTAGTGTGCTCCATTACTGCATAATCAATCGAGTCTGATGGCGATAGCGCAAACTCAGCTTCTGGGATACGGACGAAATCTAGGTCGTCGTAACGTTTAGCAAAAGCTTTTTTGCATGAAAGCAGCATGTCTGCACTGTATTGTGATAACTCATAAATGAATCGCTTGGCTTTAAACAAGAAAATGCCACTATTCCAGTAAAAGTTCCCCGACTCAATGTAATGGCGCGCCGTTTCAACATCCGGTTTTTCTTTAAATTGGCTAACGGCCAAGGCTTTTGTGCCTTGGACAGTTTCTTTCGCCTCAATATAGCCGTACCCCGTCTCTGGTGACTCAGGGGTAATACCAAAGGTGATCAGTTTGTCGTTCAACGCCGAATTGCTGGCATGATTAATGGCGCTCGTGAAGGCCTGCTCGTCTTTTATTAAATGATCAGCCGCCAATACCAAAATTTTAGCGTGAGGGTCGTCTTCAAGAACTGCTAAAGCAGCGATGGCAACTGCAGGAGCGGTATTGCGCCCTACTGGTTCCAAAATGATTTTTCCCAACTGATTAATAGCCCGCAGTTGCTCCGCTACAACAAAGCGATGTTCTTGATTGCAAACAACGATAGGTTTAGCGACATTCAGTCCGGCCAAACGCAATACCGTTTGTTGCAATAAGGTGTGCGTGCCAGCCAAAGCTAACAACTGTTTTGGAAAGGCCGCCCGGGATAATGGCCATAATCGACTGCCACACCCACCGGCTAATATGATTGGATAAATCATGCGCAGAGTCCCTTTGAAAATGATAATTTATTTTTTGTCTTTCAATTAAGTGTGCACACAAATGGCAATTTCGCCAGTTTAGTTAATGGGACAATCAAAAGGCTTTGAAAAACGATCGCGACTGGCTAAAAAGAGTTGAACATAGCCAAGGAAACTATTGAAGTTAAGCGGTTTGTCGGAGTGCTCAGTTAATACAGTATGCGCAATGGTGAGTATTTCGGGACGACATTGGGCCAATTGCAACCAATGGTTGGCAACGTAATATTGATGGTAATATTTTGCCTCTCCGCTTCCATCTACTTTAAAACTCAGTTGTTCTTTGTGATACATAACATCCACTAAGGTGTTCGCCATACAAGCCAGAGCAGGTGTAACAGAATCTATTCCTCTCTCATGAGCTAACAAGAGAAAACCAATTTCTATATCAGCGTGAGTAATGTCTTGTACTTTTGGCCAGCCTTTTATTTTGTAGGCATAGTTCCACTGACAAGAGCCTGACGAATCGTAGTCAATTTGGCTTAGAAAAAACTCGTTTAACTTAGCCGCTTTTTGCCACAAATCTGTGCGCGTTGGCCGCCATTTATGAATTAACAACATGGCTTTAGCCATTACCAAATTATGGTTGTTTGCTAACGGTGGAGAATACAGGCCCTTGTCGGTACTGTATCGATTGTGAACATTGGGGTAATAAAATGACGCACCGATACCTTGTTGTTTTGTTTCTGAATAGGAGCTTGAATGGCTATCAACCACAGTTTCGGCTAAATCCAGCAGCGCATCTGCACGTTGATAATATGGCTTTAACTCAAATCGATATACGTGATCCACTACCATAAGAAGCACTGCAGCGATAATTCCATCGGTAAGTGCTTCAACTCGCCAACTGTCTCCTTTTCTTTTGCCACGCCATCCAGGTGCCGCCACGCCAGCATTGTTTAGGTAATACTTAGGTGCTTGCCAGTATGGCTGTGAGACGATATCGATTTCCCCTCTTTTAAAGCGGTTGGCATCGTTGTTGGCAGCAATGTGTTCAGCCACTTGCAGTGCTTGCTCTAGAAAATTAGGTGAGCCTTGAATCTCAGATAACAATAAATATGCGTGGATCCACGCAGGAGCTTCCCAAGCAAATCGTCCCGTTTCATTACCTACGGTGACGTTAAGAACGGGTTTAGTCGCTGGAAAATTGTTGTCATATTCCTGCAAAACAGACGCTAATTCTTGCCAGTCGTGGTCTTCGGTAGTAGCAAAGGCCTGTGATGACACTGATGTCATGAGTAATGCGCAACACACCAGCAGCGATTTTAAAAGCATAGTAGCGGGTTGAAAATTTATGGGTACTTAATAACTTAGTAGAAAGGTTTGAATTTTTCCTGCAACAATAAAAAAAGGAGCATAGCGCTCCTTTTTTATCTGACTCGTAAGTTGAGGCGTTACTTAGTTAGGCGCAACATGTTTGCCCAGGCTAAGTACTCTCCAAACCAAGTAGTTTTGTTTGCGTGGCGATCTAATGTCGTTAAAACGTCATTAGCGACTCGCGGATCAAACTGATGCAATTCAACCCAGTTCCAGCCCGTATTGGTATTGTGCTCAGAGCTCGCCGAACCACCCTTACCATCAATTAAATCGGTGTAGGTTCCGTTGCCATCATACATAACGGTTGTAAACGACTTAGTAATGCACTGCATAAGATCTTCGTCGCCGGTAATCCCTTCTCTAAAAGCCTTTACAGCAAACTCAATGTCTAAATCACCGTGGTTTAGATCTTCCGTTTTTGTGTTCGGATCCGACACGTGATACTGGTAACGCCAAGTGCAAGTGCCATTACTTTGGTATTCCATCTTGTCGGCATAAAAGGTCCACAAATTGGTCACTCGAGTATGGTAGTTGCTTTCACCACTCCATTTATCCATTACAAGCTGCGGGAAGGCCATTGCAAAGTTGTGATTAAATGGTAGTGGACGACTGTATAGGCCATCGTCACCGTACTTGTCGGTATCATTTGGGTAATAGTAAGACCCAGCGATGCCCGGTTGACGCGTTTCGCTGTAAGACGAATCGTGACTGTCGATGATTCGCTTAGCTTTTTGCATGTACTCGTTGGCCTTGTCATCGTATTGGCTTAGGCCATTCTCTTTAATGTAGTCAACGACATACATTACACCGACAAGTGCACGACCATCTGTGAGTGCTTCAACACGCCAATCAATACCATCTCTAGGGAAGTGTCTGCGCCAACCCGGTACAGGCGTTCCAGGGTTGTTGGTGTAATAACGTGGGGCTTGCCAATATTTATCTCCGGCTACGTTAATCTCGCCACGCTTTTCGCGCTCTTCGTCCGTATAGTTAAACATATGGTCGATTAATTCTATGGCCCAATCTATGTACTTAGTATCTTGATAGGTCGTCGCCATGGTTACATAGGCTTTTAACCAAATCGGCGCTTCCCAAGCAAATCGACCGGTGTCGTTACCCACGGTAATGTTCATAACCGGACGGGTATTAGGGTATTGCTTGTTAAATTCATAGTCCCAATCTGCCTGAGATTGCACTGGCGCATTTGACATATCGAGATCGTAACCGGGTAGACACCAGTTATCGTTGTCATCACATGGGTTTTCTGGTGGTAAACAGCTATCTGGATCCTCTTCACATGGATCAACCGGTGGCAGACAATCGTCTGGGTTTTCTTCACATGGATCAACCGGTGGCTCGTCTGGAACAATATGCTCGACGTCCGTTAAACTGAAATTGGTACCCGTATCTGGTAATAGGTTTTCAAAGCCCTGAGCTCGATAATTTACGGTATTAGTACTATTGGCGTCATCGATTAGCGACAGCGCTTGCAAAATACCAGCAGAATAAACCTCACCACGGCTATACATTACATCGAAATGCATAGAAGACGGTTGAATACTCGAGTCTGCTACAGATGCGGTGCCTTTGCCGTCAGTAACGGTTAAACGTCCATCGCTAACGTGCAGTTCCACATAGTAAGTATTAGCAAAATCAAACGATTGATATATACCAATGTATTGATTCGCAAACTGTACCTGAATTGAATTGGCGTCTAATCGAACCGATTGCGAAGAATTGCTATCAGCAAGAACGTGAGTCCATACGTATTGACCTTGCTCATTCTTATCCAGTTCGCCCAACCAAATTTTGATGGTAACGTCGCCTTGCGCTTTCCAATCCGCGAAGGAAATATGGCTTGTAGAGCCGTTAAATTTACTGCCAAAGCCTTGTAATTCTTGTGCTTGAGCAAAGCTCATGCTGGTGCATGCCAGTAGACCCAATAAACAGGTCTTAATAAATGATTTAATCAAGTGTGCTCCTAATCTCAAATGGTTTTGTGAGGCGCTTTATCTCGAATGAGCGCTCTAAAAATACCTACAGGCGGTTTTGCTATGAAACATAGAAATCGGCGCCGTTGTTGGTCAAAAACTATACAGATGAGGTTTTAGAGAAGAAACCGAGGTCTCAAAGATAAATGGCTTGACTTTCGAGCATTAGAAGGCGCTAATGCTCAAATAATGAACTAGTATGATGTTTTATATAGAAAAAGAATTTTACGCTGTAAAAACACATAAAATTTAGACTGTTAACACACTGTTAAATTTAGGTGGCAAGTTCGTTCTATTGGAATGAAAAATGATAAATAACATGCTAACTAATTGAATATGCTATCTATTAATGCGAGCGCCGGCATATTTTGCCATTAAAAGCTCACATTTATACATCCTAAAACAGCACAGTAACCTAAATAAATCATCTTTTTCCTGCTTTTATTCCGACATTTGGTTAGTAATGCCGACTCTTAAGCTGTTGAAAGAAAGGAAAAAAGTGTATAAACCTAATTTCCTTTCTAATATATAGAAACCAACTTTACGATTTTCTTGATAAACCCCGTCTTTACTCGTTAGTTGTACAAAAAGATAACGTGATAGTGTCGCAAAACCATTGCTCTGCATCACCGTTTTGCATCACGCAACGATCGCAATACAAAGGTAAAGTTACCTATTAAATAGCGCTTCCACATTCTTTGCGGCTCTTTTATTAAGCGATATACCCATTCGACACCAAGGGCCCGCATCCAATGAGGAGCTCGCGTTGCTTTTCCTACGGTAAAATCAAATAAAGCACCCACACCTATGCCTAAGATAGCGCCACATTTTTCAAGGTTATTATCGAGCCAAAGTTCCTGTAGCGGATTACCTAACGCGACAATAACGATATCGGCCTTACAAGCTTTAATGGTTTGGCAAATATGCTGCGATTGGCGTTCGTTAAAATAACCATGGTGCTCCCCTACCCAGTTTAACTGCGGATATTGCGCTTGCCATACGTTTAAACACTCTTTCGGGATTCCCGGCTCGCCGCCGAGCAAAAAAAGCTTAGTACCCGGTGTTAAATTGGCCAACAAGTAGGGAACAAAATCGGTACCGTTGAGATTATCTTTAAAACCGATTCCATATTTGAGTTTCGACGCTAGACGCATTCCGGAGCCGTCGTTTACGGTTAGGCTTCGGTTTAATACCGCCAAATACTCATTACTTTGTTGAGCAGTATTAATGGAGTGGGCATTTGCAAAGGCTAGAATCGTAGACCTTCTATTTTCAAGCCTTTCATTTAATTGAGTCAGTAATGCTTGTTTTGAGTAATCGTTGACGGTTATCCCTTGAATCACCTTCTTTTGGGCATTTACTTGCTGGTAAACCTGCTCAAAGGATTTACTTACCCTTGACCAACTGTATTCTTGACTTGCGCTGATGGCCTTACTTCGCAGCGATTGATATTGCTCAGAGACATGGTTGCAAAATTGAACGATGCGTTTAGCATCTTGAGCCGGATCGTTAAATGGCGTGATTAACCCAACTTTAGCGTTATGAATGATCCGATTGAAACTGGCAATATCAGATACTACAGGTATAAGCCCTGCGGCCATACCTTCTAATATGGTCAATCCAAACCCCTCGTACTCTGAAGCACTGCATATATAGCTAGCACTGGACACTAAAGCTCGAATTTCGTCATCCGCTAACTCGCAATATATGGAAACCCAACCCTGAGCATTGAGTGTCGAAATTTTCTCCGTAAGCAGCAGTTTATTATTATCCCAATCTTTGCCGATTATCGATAAACGAACCTTAACACTACCGATTTTATTAACCTCGCTGAGCGTATCTATGAGTTGTGGAAGGCGCTTGTTATCTGAAAATCGACCGATAAAAATGAAGTGAGGTTGATACTGGGGTGACGCGGCATTAGCGAATTTGCTCACATCGACACCGTTTTCAATGAGCAATAATCGCTTTTGATTAATCTTGCTAAAACGCAGTAAATCGTTATTGCTGCAAGCCAATACATATTGAAACGCACGCAAAGACAATCGAGTCACGGTATTGAAATAGAGTCGTTTTGCCATGGATGCAAATTTTGAATGAAAAAAACCGCCGTGCGTCGATACCACCATGGGCGCAGATACCCGCCACCAGTTTACGGCAAGGTAATCGACAAAAAAATCGATGGCATGAACATGTACAACATCACAAGACGGAATTTCGCCTACGATTGACAAGGCTATGGGATAGCGCGGACTGCCAACGTAGCCGATACGCTTTACTAAAATACCCTCGATTTCTGCTTCATACGGCAGTTGCGAACCTTGTTGGTGAAAGACTCTATTGAGGGTAATTACAGTAACGCTATGCCCAGACTTAAGTTGCTCTTGAGCGAGCGACTTTACGAAGTTTTCTAAGCCCCCCATTGCTGGATCAAATTGGCGAACGATATGAACTATGTGCATAGTTAGCCTCACCTCATTAACTGTAATTGTTTACGAAACTTATAAACATCTTTAGCGGCACGCAATAGGCAGTAGCTAATGATCAAAATGCTTTGCCATTCTAGTAAACGAGTAAGCTCTAGAGCGCCGGATAACCCAGCAAATGCCAACAAGATAGCCAATGCGATAACGTTAATTAGGTGGTTAGGAATGTCGCGACGACTTCCACCAAATCGATATACAACATAAGGAATCCATTTACTCAATGCCTGACTAATACAAAACGCCACACCCACTGTGCCTGTTGTGACTATCACTAAATAACCGCAACTGCGGGCTAATTGAAGCAATAGCATGGGTAAGATTCGCCCCTGTACAGGCAAGCGATTAAACCAAGCAAACATAAGCCGAACACTTATCAACAAGCCTGTAAAACTGGCAAAAATGATTAACACAGACATTGGAGCAGCACTGCCGTTATTTGCCAACGCTAAAGTAACGCTTGCGGGTATCGCTAAAATAAGACTGAAGATCCAAGCGTAGACAACCGAAAAGTGCGGTGCATATCGCTTATAACCATCACTAACCTTGGGATTTTCTTCATACTGCAGGCCCAGCTTATCGTTTTCATAATAGCCAATTTCATAAGCGGTAAAATAACTCAGTAAGAAAAGAAATAACGCTAAGGCGGTTAGGAAAGGCTCTGCAGAATAACAAGCAAAAGCGAGCAGCAATACTAGGTAGTCGTGGCCAATGATTGCTCGGGTGAAGTAACTTTCATTGGGCCGTTTTACCCGCTTTAAGTATGAAAAAGGTAATAATGGTGTTCTACCGGCCGGTATATTTACCGCGGTTGGCCACTTAACCAATAAAGGATATTTGCTTTTTCTAAACAAATCGTTGTCCAGACGACTGTCGCTAATGGTTGCGCTGTTCGCCAGCTCTTCTTCGCCAATGTTCTTTTCGACGATGCTTCCTTTGCCTAATAAGCGCAGCGTCCGATAGTTGCCAAAATCTGCGCTCACAACTACTGGCCAGGGTACATTGCTCGCCGCAACTAAGGGGGTAATGATAAAGCCGAAGCTGTAACTCGCTATGTACACCTTGTCAAAACGTCTTAGTGTCTCTACTAGGGCGCTATTAAGGCATTCATTCACCCGTTTCTTTGCGGTCTTGGGCCAAAAAAACAAAGTCCAAGGCGCTAAAAGCAACACTGCACCAATGCGTATTTTGTCTCTAATATGATCAGGGTTAATGCTGTTAAACCAATCCCAAGGCCTGATTAAGCCTAACAGTTGTAAAATGATGGCTACCCATAAATTGGGTCTCGCGGAAGATAAAAACTGTTCTACCGAATTTCGAAGCCATAGCGTTTCATCGAAATCAACAACAATGGGAGTCGATTTAGGAAGGTGTGATAGCTGCGATAAAGCTTCGATAGGAGTGCTTAACTTTACGGGTTTACTAGGGTCAATAGAGCGCATTGCAACACCCTCTTCTATCACATTATTAGAGCTATCCATTAGTTTTGCCCCTCTTTATGTTTGCCATAGATTTCAATGCGTTCAACATTCAGAAAATAGCGAACCTTACCGTAATTTGCTCTTTGCATGAGCTGATAGCGAAATGAGCCTTTGGCATGAGTAACACGGGCAAATGCATGCAACGCACTTGCGACTATAGTGAGAAATATGGCTCTTATAAAACCAATGAGACTGTTAACACGCCACTTATCTTTAAAGAAGACTCGAGCATAAACTTCGCCGATTCGAATGGAGCGTTTGAGTAAGTAATCGGCGTTTAAGCGTTTTTTCTCGACGGTTTCGAACACTTTAGCCTGCGGGCAAGTAACGATGCGTCGGCCTTGGTTATGCATGGTATTGAACAATTCGGTATCACCGCCCCCCGTAATGCCATAGTCACTGTCGAATGGGCCTTGTCGCTGTGGTAAGTGATCTTTATAAATTAATACATTGTTAGTAGCACCAACGTTAATTTCAGTGCCTCTTGGCGACAAGGTGCGATTAAAATAATCTCCGTCAACAATCCACTTCGGGGTATTTTCGGGGTAGGAGGCAATGACACTGCCCATAACGACCGATGCTTTAAACTCTATAGCGGCGTCCATAAGTTGCGTCAGCCAATCTTCGGCCACCAACTCGTCGTCATCAATAAAGGTAATCCACTGTCCTTTAGCATGAGCAACACATAGGTTTCTAGCTAAACAAATATTCTTTCGTGGTTCTACATAATAGCGAACAGGAATGGTTAATTGTTCACCGGCGCGTTCTACGAATACGCGGCCTGATTGTTGCTTGCAATTATCTACAACAACGCACTCCAAACGAAAAGAATTTGGCACCTTTAGTGCGGCTAAACTCATCAAACATTCATAAATAAACGGTCTGTTATAAGTGCAAATACAAATGCTAATTAGCGGTTCCATATGTCGTTTGCCTATATTCTTTATGCGCTCTAAGAGCGATAGCTATCACCAACAATTGAATCACCCAAATTGAATGAAGCCCCCTAATTATGCTGGATTCAGTAATGTTATTCGTTAACGAAAAAAGCATTAAGATCCAGCAAATATAAAACAGTTTACGTTGGCTAAATTGAAAGCCACTGACGTGTTTTGAGAACTGAGCTAAGCAACCAATATAGGCGAGTAAGCCAATAACGCCCAATTGCGCTAACAGGTCGATGTA
Source organism: Paraferrimonas haliotis (assembly GCF_002282895.1). Taxonomy (GTDB): domain Bacteria; phylum Pseudomonadota; class Gammaproteobacteria; order Enterobacterales; family Shewanellaceae; genus Paraferrimonas; species Paraferrimonas haliotis. The sequence goes on along the minus strand of NZ_NRRB01000004.1, from coordinate 208,817 downwards.
GCCATTGTGCGCTTGATGCAAAAACACAATAAACCCTTCACCGTAACGGATGTTTGGGGAGTCAAAACCGATGCCCCAAAACGATCCTAATCCATAGCCAATTAACCAAGATTCCTTGATTTCATCGAGCATAAAGCCCCAAATGAAATCTCGCCCGGTAAGGCTGGTATCCTCAACAAATAACTGTAAGAAGGGTTGAATACTCAATCCAAACCAGGCCGTGCCAAATGCAATGAATAAGCTGATACCTGCAATGGCTAGAAATAATACGGTTCCAACCTGAAGTCTTAATGACTGACCAATGTAGTCCAGCCCCACTATCAGCATAGGTACCAGAACAAACAGGGCGATGGAGGTTTTTGAAATGGACAAAAGTAGCAATGCTGCCCAAAGCGCGCTGTAAAAAACTAAGCCCAGTTTGTTTATTGTATGGCCACAAAAGTAATAGACCGCCGCTCCCATGTATAGGCTCAGTGCAGCGTACTGACCCATTACGTTTTTATGAGTTAACGCTCCGCGAAAGGCGCCGTTAAGATCAAACGCTACGCCTGCGGGAATGCTCATCAAATTGATGAACAAAAGGATGAAGCACAGCCGATAAAGAATTAGAAATATTTGTCGTATGTCTTTTATAAAGATAACGGCACTAAATACGGTTACCAGTAGAATGATTTGCATGACTGAACGCTTGAAAGAAATTACTGGCGCAAGCGCCCATGCAACGCTTATGACTCCGAAAATTACCAGTATTAGCAACGGTTTTTGGGATAGACAAAACTGACTGACAGTTTTCGGAAACTGAGCACAAAGAAACAGTGATAAGGCAAATAGACTGAACCAAAAGAGATACTTGCCAGCCCCACTCCCTGAAGTATCCTCAACCAGCATGTCGACGCCAAACTCATGGTAGTTTACCGCGCTAAAATCCGGTGACGCAATTCGCAAAACCTGCACACTGATAGCGGTAAAAATGACGATGGCCAATTTCTGTGAAAACGAATACGAGCGACAATCTTCGCTCACCCATAATGACAACAAGGTATTCATAACTGTCCATCCCTTGCGCTGGACAATAGGGATTGTGGAAAGTCGATAACCATAGCCTTCGCCTTCGCCTCTCCTACTACATTTGCGGCTTTTTTAACGGCTTGGGAAAGTTTTGGCGGACGCGTGGTTAGATTATGAGCGTCGGTTGCGATACTCGATACCAGCCCCTGTTGTAATAATTCGATGGCGCGATCGTATGACTCTCGTCTAAAAGCCCCGAGCAGCGAACCTGCTGTGATTTGAAAATAGCAACCGAGCTGAACTAAAGGCGATAACTTTTGTGGAGACTGCCATACGTCACGATTACGCTCTGGATGAGCAATAATCGGGCGTATGTCTCGCTGTAACAGCCAGCGAATCAGCTTCTCAATACCCACAGGTACGTTAGTGTGAGGCATTTCCAACAAAATTATTTGTTGCCCATTTAGTGTTCCCAACGTAGGTAATCTATTGCTACTTGCAAGCGTTAACACGGTCGGGTCTACCCGTAATTCGGCTGCGAACGAGGTCGATAAATTTAACTCTGCTTTTAGCAAATGTTGTCTGAACTGCATAAAAGCTTGTGCGATTTGATGAGGCTGATTTTCAAACCGGCCAGGGGTTATGTGAGGGGTCACGATGGAGTGTTGTATGCCATCTTCTAAAGCCATCGACGCCATCGCTAAGGCGGTCTCTAGATCATCAGGGCCGTCGTCTATGCCTGGTAATAAATGGCAATGAATATCAATCATCAGTTGATCAAGGCGAGCCGACTAAGCAACTCGCGCCTCCTTTCCGTGGACCTTATTATGGTTTTGGGTGTAATAATCTGAATAGGTTTGATAATCGCCATATTTGTGAGCGTCTTTTAAATCCATGCGATTTAAAATTACGCCATCAATTCTTACTCCGTTTTGAATTAATCGACCTACCGCAACTTTAACCTGCGGTTGTCTGGTGGTTGCCGCTTTTATAACGAGAATACAGGAGTCGCAATGTTGGGCTAACAAGTGCGTATCACTGACCGGCTGCAGCGGCGCACTGTCTATAACAATGCGGTCATACTTTGTTTTTAGCATGGCTAGGATTTGTTCAAATCGTTTTGATACAAACAGGTCTAACGGGTTTGGAGGAATCAATCCAGCAGGCAAAATGTCTAATTCGCTACGTCGATCGTGAACAAGACAGTCCTCGAGATCATGAGTACCGGCGATAAGGTTAGCTAAGCCCGGTTGGAACCCGGAGAATTTAAACTTTGTCCCTAGTGAAGGTTTGCGCAAATCCGCATCGATTAGCAAGGTTTTTTCTAACGATGACAAAGCAAACGCTAAACTGGTTGAACAGGTTGACTTACCCTCTGAAGGTACGGTTGAGGTTACTAACACGACTTTTTTATCAGAGTTAAGGTTAGACAGCATGTAACCGGTCCGAACCGTTCGGATCCCTTCAGCGAAGCTCTTATCTTTTTCGTTAAAGTACAAATAGGCTTCAATTTCGCTCTTATTAAATTTAACCTTTGGAAGAGCGGCTAATAGATTAAGCCCTAGCCCTTCCTCAACCTGTTGTACGTTCACAAAGCCTTCATTCAACGCGTCTCTTATGACCGCAATAACACAACCAAAGCCCAGTGCGGTTAGAAACGCTAAAACAACAATAAGCTTTCTTTTAGGTGCGCTTGGATACAGCGGCGCCACTGCCTTGTCGGTAAAGTTGGCTATGGTTGCTCCAAAATCGCTGGAAGCAGTGGTTTCCTTGTAGCGCCCCATAAACATTTCGTACAACTGCTTATTGGAATCTACTTCGCGAGCCAATTCGTTGTATCGAGTACGTTTAACCGATAAGTCTCGGTATTCGTTTTTCTTGGTCTGGATCTCTGCTGACAGGGCCGCTTCAGCATTTCGGGCGGAAGTAACTTCATTTTTAATGCCACGAAGTAATTCATTGAGTTCTTTGTTTAATTTTTGACGAGTTGACCGTAATTCCGCTTGTGCGGTTTGCATCCTTGGGTGTTTAGGTCCATAGCGCTGTGACAATTCCATGACTAATCGGTCTGCTTGCCCTTCCGCTAACTTTAGGTCCCTAATCAAAGGATGGTTCGTTATTTCTGGTAGGGTCGACATCACCGCTAAGTCATTTTCGGCAGAAGTGCTTAAATTATACAGCGAGGCCGCCGCAACTCTGCGGTTCTTAGCTTCGTTTAACTTCGAAGTTAATTCGTTAAGTTCTCGAGATGCTAACTCCGACACGCCTGCTTTACTGTCAGATTCTACTAAGCCTTCTTTTCGAACAAATTCTTGCAACTTGGTTTCGGACTCATTAAGTCGATTTTTTAACACCTGCATGCGATCGCCTAACCATTCAGACGCCTGTTTCGACATTTGAAATTTGGCATTGAGGTTGTTTTCTATGTATACCGTACCCAATTCATTAGCAATCAGTGCTGCAAGTGCGGCGTTTTCACTGGTAAAGCTGATGGAAACTAATTGCGTTTTGCGTTTTGGCTCAATGACTAAACGACTTTTAAAACTGGCCAACACCAAAGCCTTTTCCTGAGCTAGGCGTTGCGCCTCATTCGGTATTTGTTCCACTTTAGGCGTCAAGCCTAGTTGCGCGGCCAACTCACTCTCGGCCAAATGGATTTCAATGTAATTTCTGAGGTCTGCAAACATAGGCTCCCGAAGATTCGGGTTAAATTCTTTGTGGCTTTGGAGGTTTAAACGCTCAATAACTTCCTGGGAAATGGTGTTGGACTTTAAAATCTCGAACTGAGTGAGCAAATATTCCGAGGAGCTGGTATCGATACCAAACACTCGATCGCCACTTAACATTTGGGAATCTTTTGGCTCAATCATTAACGTCGCTTTGGCGGTATACATATGAGGCTTCGACAATACAAAAGCCACTGCTACCGCTGTGATGACCAAAGCGAAGAATAGAATTTTCCATTTGTGTTTAAGGATCGCAAATAGATGTTTCTTGAGATCCAGTGGCTTCTCGTTAACCGATGAGATTCCTGCAATCATTTGATTATCATTCATGAGAATACCTACTCTTAGAAAAAGCTCTGATCAATGACGAGGATATCTCCAGGCTGCACCTTGTGGTTTAACCCAACTTTTTTAGGTTCACGGTTTGGAAATTCACTGTTACTCAAATAGATGCCGTTTTTCGACGCGCGTTCAGTAAAGCCGCCGGCAAGGGCTATGGCTGTGTTTACGGTAAGGTTGGGCTGATAAGGATAGCCGCCAGGGCGTTTAACCTCGCCATTTACAAAAAATGGACGGTATTCCAAAATACGGACATGAACGTTTGGCTTTAAAAGATAGTCACCTTTTAAACCACGTACAATTTGGTCCTTCAGTTGTTCAACCGTTAACCCTTTAACGGTTAACTGCCCTAAAAATGGGTAATTGATGCGACCGCTTGAGCCAATTAGGGTTTCAAAAGTCAGTTCCTCCTCTCCGAAAACCTCTATCATGATCTTGTCGCCAGGGCCTAGCTTATAGGTACTTTCAAAACTGTTGGCTTGCACTAATGCAGAGAACTGCACTGCGCAAAGTGTCACCATAGCTAAGATAAACCGTTTCAAAATCATCATAGGCTTACAAGGTCACGTGGAAAGTTACGGCTATAATGCTTTGGTCAAAACCAATTCCGGCAGCATTTGAGCTTTTATTGGTATCGGTATAGCTAAGACCCACATTCATCCAGCGTTGAACATCGTACTCTAGCCCTACGGTATATTCTTTTATGGTGTCATCTCGAACGATGCCGCTGTATGCATCCTTACCGTAATGATACTCTGCTATGGTTGCAAAACGGTCGAGCCAAAAGTGCTTCCAATTAAGGCGAATGAGACTGGCTTTAACATAATCACCGGTTTCTTGACTGGGGTTTTTGGCCCGTTGGCTGGTTTCCAAAGTAAGCTTTGAATAAGCTTTTAGTAAGTAGCCAATGTTTACGTCCCAACTAAAATCGTGGAAAGAATCGTCCCGCCCCTCTTTAAAGCGCTTGTTTTGATAACCTAGGCGTACTTTACCTGTCAGCTTTGCTGAGTCAGAACTCATTTCTGCACCAACAAAAGCAAAGTAGTCGTCATTGTCTCGGCTAAAAGTTTGGTCTCGCGTTACTTTATAGCGGTTATCGACCTTAACGCCTTCGATTAGTAAACTGGTTTTAGCGGCGATACGATAGAAAAATGTCGCTAAATAGCGCGTTTCAGTAAGATCTTGAAACTGTGTTGCATCTCGGAAGTTGGTATAGCGTTTGTCTCGGTGTCGAAAACCGACGTCAATACGACCCGTGGCGTTTTCACCACCAAAGCTGTAAACCACTTCGCCGGTTTGTCGATCTATCTTTACAACTTCATCAAACAGTTCCCCTCGACCTTCGGAGAAACCATAGCCTCGTCCTTCATGCATTTTATCGAAATTGTAATAGAAGTTTAGTCGATGGCGAGTGGCGAGATTCCAGTTGAATACACCGTTTAAGAAATGGTCCGTAAAGTTATCGTCGTTCGAGTCGTAGTAGTTCCCTTGAACGAGACGATACCCCACTTCAAATTGTGAATTACCCGGATTGCCGACCAGTTCAACGCCTGGCTCGATGTGACTCCCAAAAGAGCTAATGGTATCGGTCTGGCTACGAATAACGTTATTATCATTAAACAAGCTCGCCTTTACGTATGGATTGAGTTCTAAGCCATTCTCAAAAACATACGGTTGCGGCTGTACATCAGCTCGAGCTGAACTGAGGGACATCAGGATAGCGGTTGTTAACGCTGCAAACGCCTTAACAGGAAAACCTTGCATAAAGCCTCCATACTAAATCAATTAAAACAATTTCTTATTGCGCACTTTTTATTGTTCTTTCAACTATAGTCAGCTTTTTAAAAAAAGAATAAATATCCATAAAAAATTAAAAATTAATTAAGAAACTTGCGATAACTGATATTTTGGTCTAGCAGGAAATTTAGAAATCTTGGTCTATAGTTAGCGTAGAAAACAACAAAGACCATTGGAAAGCGCTTATTCATGTCCACTAGCCAAACTAAAGTGTTGCATCTAACGATGGATTACCCCAATCCTTATCGCCCTAAAAACACGCCGGCGGTTAAGAACTTAATTGCAGAACTTAATCATATTGACCATCAAGTTATAGCCTTAAGAAGAACCTCAAATGTATTTAAGACACAAACAGTAACCATCGACGATAATAAGGTCGCTATAAGATTCTTTGGATTACCATTTGGATTATTGCATTCAATTAGCATGGCATTACTTGCCTATCGAATTAAACGACTCGTAATGAAAAAAGGAATTGAATTCGATGTTATCCATGCGCACAAGTTTGCCTTCGAAGGACTTGCTGGTTATTTCTTAAGCCTTCAAACTAAAAAACCCTTCATGGTATCGGTTCGAGCGGACTCAGATAAGCGCCTAATCAGTTTCAAACCTATGCTACAGCCTTTATTAGCGAAAGTGGCGAAACGCTGCAAACACATATTTTATGTATCTGCTTGGTATCAAAAAGAGTTAGAAGTTCGCTTTAATCTGCCCAGTGAGAAGCAAAGTTCACTACCTAATTTTGTACACCAAGCCCCCAAAAGCGCCCCTAAGACTGCCGACTCAAAGCGACTGGTTACGGTACTCGATTTAAATATGTACAAGAAAAAAGGGTTGGTCGACTTGTTGTACGCAATCTCTTGTTTAGTCATTACTCACCCGACGTTAACTCTTGATATATATGGTGATGGCTTTAGCCACCGTGTAGAAGAAGTAAAACAGCTCATTCAAAAACTGCAATTGACAGAGCAGGTAACGTTAAAAGGTAAAGTGGACAATACGCAATTGGTGAAGGCTTTGCCCGACTACGCGGCGCTCATTCTCGCAAGCCACTCTGAAACCTTTGGAATGGTGTACGTAGAGGCACTGTTTGCCGGCATTGGAATAGGCTATTCAAAAGGGACCGGCATCGATGGTTTTATAGATGATTTGAATGTTGGTGTGGGTTTTGATAGTAACAACAGCGCGCACATACAGCTCGCTATCATCGAGTTGCTGCAACGACAACGTGAATTCAAAGTTTGGATTTCAGAAAACAAGGTCTTGTTGCAACAACGTTTTTCACCTCGAGCCTATTGCCAACGGTATTATCAAATCCTCGATAACATTAAGAAGTCTGAAACACAGCAATATGCTCAGCTACCATCGCGATGATTCGATTCATAGCTTCGGTGCTTGCCCACGCGCTGTGAGGGGTAATAATGAGATTAGGCAAGGATGCGATCATTAGCGGGTTATTCGCCTCTATGGGCTCGACACTTGCTACGTCAAACCCTGCACCCCCGATTTCTTTGCTCACTAGAGCTTGTACCAAATCCAGTTCGTCAACAAGCCCTCCACGTCCACAATTAATAAGCAAAGCATGGGATTTCATTAACTGCAGTTCTTTTTTCGAAATCAAGCCGCTTGTTGATTCCGTTAACGGGCAATGAAGAGATACGACATCACTGGTTGCGAGCATGTCAGAGAAAGCAACTCGACCAGGACGTACATGCTGTGCCCCCTTTCTTTCGGAAAGCAATACCTTCATACCTAAGCCTCTAGCAGCCTCGATAACTTTGTTTGCGATGCCTCCAACGCCGACAATTCCCAGTGTCTTACCAGACAGCTCCATTATGGGATAATGGTTAAGGCAAAAAATGTCACTGTTAGTCCACTTGCCGCGACTCACATCATCACGATAATGATGCGCATTGGTGGCTAACATTAACATTAATGCCATGGTGTGCTGAGCCACAGTAGAAGCGCCGTAGTTTTCCACGTTACGAACCTCGATTGCAGCGGCTTTGCAAGCAACAAGATCGATATTATTAAGGCCCGTTGCAGTAACACAAATCAGCTTTAAACTAGAACAAGCCTCTATTACAGGCTTATCGATAACAACTTTATTGGTAATGACTAAATCAGCCTCTCCGATACGCTCTATGGTTTGCTGCGCGGTTGTGACATCGTATTCGCGATAGTCACTCAACAAAGATGCGATGGGTTTAGTCGAAATGGTTTCGGGGAAGGTTTTACGATCTAAAAATACACCTTTCATAGCGGGCTTATCCTTACTGCATAATTAAAACTCGGCAACTGTGCATAACGTGTTTAGCGGGTATTGCGTTGCCACTGTAATATAATTTTCTTCCAAGCCAATTTTTCTTCCGCTTGTTTGGCGTAGTTAACTCGAAGTTCGAGTAGAAGCAAGCCAGGCTCTAACCCTAACTCTTTGGCGACATCTAATGCCAACTTATCCGACAGTCGGCGTCGGCCCTTTTTTATATCGCAAAAATAGGCGGTGGAGATCCCCATACTTTCCGCCATCGCTTTATCACTGAGCAAGCGTTTGCTCTTTTTATATTGGTTAAACAAAGACTCTAAATCAACCACTTCTTACACCATTTCAATAAGATACACCGATAAGTACGCATTATCGCGAATGAACCAATTGAGGAATACGCACTTATGCGTATCGCTCGTAGCGTCATTCTCTATTTTGCGAACCAGCTTTTTAAGTGTACGTCATTAGGCGAACAATCACCAATGGCAATTGATTTAGAAATGAGTAAGTTGTGATAGAATCAGTTACCCACTTTTTAGAATCTGAAATTAATGACTGAATCCTCTACCCGTTTAAGCGCAAAGCAATTGGTTCCGCATTTTGAGCAACTGGCGTTGTCCGACTCCAACCAAACCATTAGCAAAGCCTTATTGGGGCAACAGCGGGCTACTGAAACCATATCCCTAGCCTTATCACAGGCCGTTAAACGTCAGCATGTGTGTTTAAGCCACTTTGGTGACATGCATCTCGAATTACTTACCCAAGCCATTAGCTCGCAAATCGAAGGCGATGTCGCTGTTGTTGATAAAGCCATAAGCCGACAAGCCTTGGTGGGTAATGCACAGTCCCCCGGATTACTAACAGAAAACACATGCCTTTTTATTCGTGCTGAAGTACTGCTGCATCAAAAGCAGTTATGTAAAAGTCTACTCACCGAGTTGCAACACCAAACAGCCGCCTTAGTTGTCGTGCTTGGGCATGCTCATGAGGTACAGTCATTGCAAACGATTCATAGCCAGTTTTCATTACAATTTGGGCTGATGGCTGAACTGAATCATGAATTTGAAATCACTGAACAAGGCTCCCTCGCCTATGTGGAATACCTGCAAGCCATTGCTGATTTTAATCAATTGCAATTGTCAGAAAGTGCCTTGTTGCCCTTGTTTACTTTCAGCAGTTGGTTAACTGAGCATCAAAACCGTCTCAGCCTTTGCAGCAAGTCCATAAGTCAGTTAATGCAGCAAGCCGCCATGTTCGCTAAGTCTTCTTTAATTTCCGCTGACCACATTCAACAAGCGCGTGCTCATAAAGCCTATCGTCATGACATTCAGCAGCAACTGTCGCAACAGGCGTTTCTCGATAAATTTGTATTACTGCAAACTGAAGGCAACTTGGTGGGGCAAATTAATGCGTTAACGGTTATTGACACTCCTGAGAGCAGTTATGGCGAGCCGGCTCGTGTCACGGCTACTGTGCACTATGGTGATGGAGAAGTTGCCGATATTGAACGAAAATCCGACTTAGGGGGCAATATTCATGCTAAAGGTATGATGATTTTATCCGCCTGCCTGTATCGAATTTTCGGTAAAGATGCCCCGCTTCACTTGAACGCCAATATCGTGTTTGAGCAGTCCTATCAAGAAATTGATGGTGACAGTGCCTCGTTAGCCGAATACTTAGCGCTGATCAGCGCCATCAGTGATTTACCCATTCGCCAAGAGCTTTCGGTAACCGGCGCCATTGATCAATTCGGTAATGTCCAAGCCATTGGCGGCCTTAACGAAAAGATAGAGGGCTTTTATCGCCTGTGCCAACAACGGGGCTTAACCGGCCAACAGGGTGTTGTAATACCTGCGGCAAACGCGATTCAGCTAAATTTACCGGAAGAAATTGTGGGTTCAGTCAAAGAACAGCAATTTCATATATACCAAGTTGATCACATTGATGAGGCTATACAACTGCTGTTGCAACACAAAGCAGGAAGCGTTAATGACGACGGTTTGTTCCCGAAAGAAAGCGTTTATGGGCGAGTTCAAAGCCGTTTAGACGAATTAGCGGGTGATATTGAGCCTGAAACAACTTGGTTTGGTCGTTTGCTGAGACGCTTAGTTAATTAGGCATTACTCATCTGGTCGGTCTTGTTAGGCTTACAAGTGTTCGCTATTCTGACGCCTCAAGATTCATAGCAGAATAAAGAACATGACTAAGCCAAACAGTTTTAGCAAAGAGCAAATCGTAGCCTGTGGTTACGGTGATTTGTTCCCAGGAGATACACCACGCCTGCCCGTCGACAACATGCTGATGTTGGATCGCATTGTCACCATTAACCAAGATGGTGGCTCGTTTGGGAAAGGTGAAATAGTAGCCGAATTAGACATCAACCCTGAACTGTGGTTTTTTGACTGCCATTTCCCGGGTGATCCGGTAATGCCCGGTTGCTTAGGTTTAGATGCAATGTGGCAATTAGTGGGCTTTTTCTTGGCTTATGAAGGCGCTAAAGGTAAAGGTCGAGCACTGGGTGTGGGTGAGGTTAAATTTACAGGCCAAGTACTGCCTGAGGCTAAAAAGGTCACTTACCGAATTGACGTTAAGCGTACCATACACAGAAAATTGGTTATGGGCATCGCTGATGCGACGTTAGAAGTGGACGGTCGCACCATTTATACCGCCACCGACTTGAAGGTGGGCGTCTTTACTGACACCAGCACCTTCTAATCCAGCGTACACATGTTTCATCAAGCTTACAGTAAGGCTTCGATTTCCTCTTTAAGCTTGATGGGATCAGTGGCAGGGCCATGACGGCTCACCACCCTACCTTCTTTATCTACTAAAAACTTGGTGAAATTCCACTTAATGTTATTGGTTATCAATCCCTTTTGCTGACTTTTAAGATAATCAAACAGTGGATGAGCGTTGGCACCATTGACGTCGAGCTTTTCTGACAACGGAAAAGTTACGCCGTAATTTAATTCACAAAAGCCTTGTATGTCGGAAGCGTTTCCTGGCTCTTGCTTACCAAACTGATTGCACGGTGCTCCTATGATCACTAACCCTTTATCTTGGTAGTGCTTATGCAGAGCCTGTAAACTTTGATATTGCGGTGTAAAACCGCATTTGCTGGCCGTATTAACAATGAGTACCACTTTTCCTTTTAAGCTCGATAACTGCAACTCTGAGCCATCATTCATTGTTAATTGGTGTTGGTAGAAATCCATAAAAAAACCCCCTATTGTTAGGGGGTTAGATTAACTGAAAATGATTCTGACTGCTACTTGGTAAACAGTCCTGCTAATCGCCCTTCTGTGCCTTCTCGCCAACCACCGAGCCATTGGGATTTAATGTCTAATTCTGAATAAGGGCAAAAATCTTTACTGCGGCCTGATGCCCCAGCTTGGAAACCTTTGGAATAAGCGCGTTCTAAACGGTCTCGTTTCTGTCTTTTCATACTATTTCCTCTTGGTTCTAAAAAAAGTGACGCGTTAGCGAGCTAACAAAGTCACTAACACTATGATTAGATCCTTTCGCTAGGAATTTCAATACAAAAAAGCACAAACTTTAGTCTAACCTAAATAAGCTTATGTAAAGGTTAAGGATTCTCTTAAGATCGATTTGTTATTAATGGGACCCCAAAAAGCATAATGGAGGCTTAAGCCTCCATTAAACACGTAAACAGCAGTTAAAGCGGGTTAGCTGCGACGACGCCACCATATCAATGGTGCGGCAAGCAGCAGCCACCAAAGCGCGGCACCTTTGCGCTTGTAGACAGGATTCGAAATGTCATCTTCATAGGTACACACTTCACCACTGCTGGTGGGTTTTAAAACGGCGATGCGTGGAATTAGCGTGGTAATGGGGTCACCGTTAGCATTCAGTACAAAAAACGGCATACCGTTATCGCCAATAATTACTTTACCTTCTTCATCCACTTCGTAGTTTGGCTTTGATACAAACGCCGTACCAATGATAGTGCCGTCTTCTAGGATCTTATTACCTTCAACCACTTCGATAATCGTCTGGTAGGTAAAGGTGTCGCCACGACCATCGGTAACCGTTACTTCATGACGTTTCCAACTGTCGCCATCTGGCTCAAACCCTTTAGACTCACAAGTGAGCAGGTTATTGACGTCTTCAAAACTCTCATCTCTGTGATCGTACAAGAAGGCATGACGACGACGTACCGTATCTTTACGATAATCCACTTCAATATTGCCCGTCACTTGACCTGCGTTATTAATAGAACGCGGATAGCTAGACAGATCGGTTGTGGTCGTGGCGAAGTCTAACGGCTCATGAATACGAGGATCCGCTTCGTTGGTGTCTAACACAAAGAACTTGTAACGAGGGTATCCAGAAATATAACGTTGAGAACGACCTATCATTAGGCCGTTATCGTTAATATCATAGGCAATGGAATCAAAGATATCCCAGTTGTTAAAAGTAATTTGGTTAATCTTGTTGTCTGGTGTCCACCAAACGGCATCGTAGCGTAAGGAGCTGGTATCTCCGTCGCGATAGGTGTGTGAACGCCCTACAACCACACCGTTGTTGTTAACGCCTAAGGCTTGAGCTAGATACAGGCGGGTATCGTCTTCATCAATATCAATTGGGAATTCCAATTGCACCGGTTCAACCACACCGTTATTGTCTTGCCATTTAAACGCTCTGGTTTGGTAGCCAATGCGAATACTGCCATTTACTGGGAACTGACCTGTTTGAATACACACATCAATGGGTAGCGCCGTATCTGGGTTCTCTTCTAAATTTTCTATACAATTATCGATGTAACTCTTGCCACCGGCGGTAAGCTCCGTAGAGCCATAGCCTACAGCAACGTTCGATTCGTTAATGGATACGGCTTGAGAGAGACCACCGATATTATAACCTTCGTAGCTAGTTATGGATGGCGGCAAGAAGACTGGGTCTTGGTCACCCACTTTATAAAAAGCGCGTTGCTCAAACTCTCGGTAATACCAAGTATCTGGATCGTCTTCATCGGCATCTTCATCCGGTGGAATTGGTAGCGTGCTGACTGGGCCGCTGGCGTAGCCAACCTTAGTGCCAGAATCATTTGAACCAAAATACACAGAATCAGTAGTATTGGGCGAGTCCACTTCCGATGGTGGTGTGGTGTCAATTATTGGGTCGAACTGCAATTGCCAATTTGTGGTTTCATTGGCGGTGAAAGTGAACAGGTCGGCAACAATGGGGCGAGTGACATTTAAATAGGTTACTTCGCTGTCACTGATGCCACTGTCACTGTCGAAATCGGTCGTTGTCCGACGACCGTTTGACGTACCAATCACTTCGCCGAGGGTATTACCAGCTTTACCGTATGAGGTTCGAGTCCCTAACAAAGTAGGTAAATCGTAATCGTCGATGTTTACAATTTCGTATACTGGCTTAGCAACTGCTGGAGCGGATAATGCACCTAATAAGGTGACAGATAAGGCCGAATAAACCAGTGGTTTTGCTGCTTTCATTAAAAATTTCCTGTATTACTCTTGGTCTGTTTTGAGCTGTTCTAGCTCTTCCCAACGCTCGAAAAGCGACTCCAGTTGCTGTTCTTTGTCAGCCAACTGAGCGAGTTTGTCATTTACTATTTGTTGTTCTTGTTCAAAAAATTCTGGAGAAGCGATGTTTTTTTGTAGCTCTTCTATATCGACTTCTAAGTTTTCCATTTGTTCCGGCAATTGTTCTAATTCGCGCTGCAATTTATAAGACAATTTCTTAGGGCGCTTGTTGGAAGACTCTACCTTACTTGATTTCGGGCTTTTTTCAACTTCTGATTTTGCCGGCGCAGCGCTGTCTTGCTCAGCTTTATAGAACTTCGCCCCTTGGCTAACAGCATCTTCATAGCCACCAACATATTCCTGCCAACGACCATTGCCTTCAAACCACCAACTGCTGGTGACCGTATTATCCATAAAGGCTCGGTCATGACTCACAATTAACAAGGTCCCAGGGTAATCCACCAACATGGCCTCTAGTAACTCTAGAGTTTCGATGTCAAGATCGTTGGTTGGCTCGTCGAGAATGATTAAATTGGCCGGCTTTAACAACAAGCGCGCAAGCAACAAGCGGTTTTTTTCGCCGCCGCTTAAAGCTTTTACGGGCGTACGCGCCCGCTCTGGGCTAAACAAGAAATCTTGTAAATAGCTTAGAATATGCCGTTCACGGCCATTAACCATGACCTGTTGCTTACCTTCGCCTACGTTATCTTGTACAGTTTTTTCTACGTCTAGTTGCTGCCGATATTGATCAAAATAGGCCAGTTCAATATTAGTGCCTTGTCGAACGCTGCCTGATTCTGGTTGCAGCTGTTCCATCAACAACTTAATCAGAGTCGACTTGCCACACCCGTTTGGGCCAATTAAAGCAATTCTGTCGCCTCGCATCACCGAAGTGGAGAAGTTTTTTACCAGATAATCGTCTTCATAAACAAACGATAATTCTTTTACTTCAAACACTAATTTACCGGAACGATTGGCATCGTTAACGGCCAGTTTGGCATTACCTTGTTTCTTGAGACGCTCACTACGCTGTTCACGCATCGCTTTTAGCGCTCTAACCCGGCCTTCATTGCGGGTGCGGCGAGCTTTAATGCCTTGACGTATCCAGGTTTCTTCCTCTGCCAATCGTTTATCAAACAAGGCATTTTGATCCGCTTCAACTTGAAGCCATTTTTGCTTGCCTTCCAAGTAGGCTTGGTAAGACCCAGGCCAAGATGTGGCCACCCCTCTATCAAGATCGATAATACGAGTTGCGAGTCGGTCGATAAAGCCACGGTCATGACTAATGAACACAATCGCACCTTTGAAGTTGAGCAATAACTGCTCTAGCCACTCAATGGTATCGATGTCTAAATGGTTAGTGGGCTCGTCAAGCATGAGCACATCCGGCTCACTCACTAACGTTTTTGCTAACGCAACCTTACGCAACCAACCACCGCTGAGTTGCGATAAGGTTTGTTGTGCATCCAAGCTAAGCCGTTGGCACATAGAGTGAATCCGGGCATCGAATTGCCACCCGTCTAGTCGGTCTATGCTTTCTTGCAAAGTCGTTAAACGCTTCAATTTGGTGGGGTCGTTTGCCAGTGTCGGATCGGCGCTCAGGGTTTGATACTCGGTGAGCTGATTACCAACGACCGCAAGCCCTTGAGCTATATATTGATAGACGCTGATGTCGCTGCTTTGCGGTGGGTCTTGTTGTAAACGGGCTAAGTTAACGTCGCTACTGATATTAAGCTCGCCGTCGTCCAATTCAATTGAACCATCGAGCACCTTAAGTAAACTGGATTTGCCAGCACCGTTGCGTCCGACAATACACACACGTTCACCCGCTTCAATGGCGACATCGGCGTCCTTTAGTAACGGCGTATGCCCAAAGGCAAGATTGCCTTGATTAATTCTAATAAGACTCACTTAACGCTCTCCAAGAATGCGCTGACCATGTCTTTATCAAAAGGCCAACCCAATTCACTGCCACCTAATGTAAGTACCGGTATGCGGATCCGGTAACGCTCAAGCCAAACGGTTTGCTCACATATGTCCACCAATTGATACGCCAATCCCATATCATCGAGTAACGCCTGAGCTTCGTCACACAAGTGACAACCATCGGTGTGAAACAAGGTTAACTTACTGCTCATGGCGTACGACTGACCAACAATTGTGAATTTGCGGATTGCGTTTAAAATCTAAAGGCAATAATTTGGCATCAATATTAATGGCTTTTAAACCGTGCTCAGCGAGGCCATCGAAGTCCATCTTAAATTTGCGGCGATTGTTGGTGAAGATAATTTCTCCACCGGCAGACAGAATGCGCTTTAAGCCCGTTAACAAGGCGACGTGATCTCGCTCCACATCGAAGGTCGTGTCCATGCGTTTTGAGTTGGAAAACGTTGGCGGGTCAATGAAAATCAAATCAAACTCTGTTGTGCAATCATCGATCCATTTTAAGCAGTCCGCTTGAATAAACTGATACTGGCGTCCGGATAACTTATTAAGCGAGAAGTTCTCCTGTGCCCACGCTAAATAGGTGCGCGACATATCCACCGTAGTAACACTTTTCGCGCCTCCTAGTGCCGCATGGACCGATGCGCTGCCGGTGTAGGCAAATAAGTTTAACACCGATTTGTCCGCTGACTTTTGCCCCACCAGCTTACGAGTTAAGCGGTGATCTAAAAACAAACCACTGTCTAAGTAGCGGGTGAGATCAACTTTAAAGCGCGCTTGGTATTCAGTAACGATTAGCTCTAACGACTCATTACTGCGCTTTTGATACTGCTCGCTCCCCCGCTGTTTCGCCCGGGTCTTCATAATGATGTTATCTGGCTCAATACCGGTGGCCGCA
This sequence comes from Paraferrimonas haliotis, assembly GCF_002282895.1. GTDB lineage: Bacteria > Pseudomonadota > Gammaproteobacteria > Enterobacterales > Shewanellaceae > Paraferrimonas > Paraferrimonas haliotis. The sequence goes on along the minus strand of NZ_NRRB01000004.1, from coordinate 192,329 downwards.
GGTAGGCTTAACAACACTTCAGTTAAACGGCGTTGCGTAGTTGCTTGCGGAATGTGCGAAGGTGCTGCATATTCTTGAACCACCAAATAATCTTGATAGCGATCAACCGCTACGTTGTACTCCGGAATATCGGCGTCGTACAAACGATAGCAATCGGTGGGCTGGCTTTTCGCCCATTTTTCTATTGCTTTTCGATTCTTTTTAACACGGTTCACAAAAGATTGTGCAAACTCTAAGTCCACCGGTGAATCAGTCGTGAGGCGATTTTCGTGAATGGAGTAATTACAAAACTCACATTCCAAATTACCGTTGTACATTTGAATGCGTTTATCAAACTTAAGCTTCATCGCTCGCAGTAGTTCTGGCTCACTGGACAGTAAGCTTATCTTCCAACCGCCGAAGTGACTTTTTAGCTGTTGTCCGAATTTAAAATAAAGCTGTAACAAGCTGTTGTAATTACCCAAGCGCTCGCCAAAAGGAGGGTTTGCTATTAAATAACCGGGCTGTTCGGTTTGTGGAGTCGCTTCAACGGCATCGGCTTGCTCAATGGTTACCAGCGCGGCAACACCGGCGTTTTGCACATTGTGTCTGGCCGCTCGAACCACGCGCGGGTCATTATCAAAACCGTAGAAGCGTGTTTTACAGCGTTTTACACCCAAACTGGCTCGTGCCTGCGCTTCTTGGTATATGTCATCCCAAAGTTTGGCGTTATGACCGCGCCAACTGGTGAATCCATGTTGGTTACGGTTAAGAGCTGGTGCCATATCAGCAGCAATCATGGCCGCTTCGATTAGAATGGTGGCGCTGCCACAAAACGGATCCATGATGTCTTTTTGATCGTCAAGCCATCCCGAGCGAGCAAGCATGTTGCAAGCAAGGTTTTCTTTTAAGGGCGCGTCACCAGTGCGACCACGATAGCCTCTTTGATGCATGGCAGAGCCACTGAAATTAAACCCTAAGGTCACTTGATCGCGCTTAATGCGGGCAGAGATGCGGATGTCGCACTCTTCTTTACTTACATCTGGACGCTTATAGCCGTCATCGCGAAACCTATCCACTATGGCATCTTTGATCTTTAACGCACCAAACTGAGTGTTATTAATAAGTTTGTTGCTGCCCACAAAATCCACTAGAAACTTGCTTTTCTCACTGAAAACCGCTGGCCAATCCACACAAAAAGCGGCTTCATAGAGTTCATCCACTGTGGTGAATTTGCCTTGATACAGGATCATGATGATGCGACTTGGCAAGCGCGACCACATGCAAATGCGATAGGCGGTTTCTAGGTCTGCGCCGAAGTAGGCTCCGGCCTGGGCTTCTTTTACATCATTAGCCCCAAGTTTAATAAGCTCTTGGGTTAATGGAAATTCGAATCCACGAGGAGCGGCAGCGAAAAATTGATACATAGGATGGGCTTCTGTTCAAACAATTGCGTCATTATAACTGTCGAGCGCATGAAATGATAACGCCAATCTTGGCTTTAACCCTCAGATTCGTTGTTTATTTGAGCATACAAACCAATTGCGCAAGAATAGACTTGCAAAACAAAAGTACGCTGTTAAGATACACCACGTTTTCGGACGCGGGATGGAGCAGCTTGGTAGCTCGTCGGGCTCATAACCCGAAGGTCGTCGGTTCAAATCCGGCTCCCGCAACCAATTTTTCAGTAACCACCAGCAACTGAAATCTAAGAAAACAGTCACCATTCGGACGCGGGATGGAGCAGCCTGGTAGCTCGTCGGGCTCATAACCCGAAGGTCGTCGGTTCAAATCCGGCTCCCGCAACCAATTCTCTTGCTATTGATATCCCTTTCTATTTGCAATCATTGACTTATACTGGCTAAACACTTTCTAACACCATTAATCTATTGTGAATAAAATTGCTGTTTTTGTTGATGTGCAGAATATCTACTACACCACTCGCCAAGCTTACCAGCGCCAATTTAATTACCGCCGGTTTTGGCAGGAATTGTCTTTTCAGGGTGACATCGTTATCGCCAATGCTTATGCGATTGCGCGTAACGATGACCAACAACGCAAATTCCAAGATGCGCTGCGCCACATCGGCTTCGACGTTAAGCTAAAACCCTTTATTCAGCGTGCCGACGGCAGTGCTAAAGGCGACTGGGATGTGGGCATCACCATAGACGTGTTAGAAAGTGCGTCGGCGGTTGATGCCATTGTGCTGCTCAGTGGCGACGGTGATTTCGATAGACTGCTCAGCCACGTTGCAATCAAGCATGATTGCCAAACCCACGTATATGGTGTGCCCTCGTTAACGGCTCAATCTCTCATCAACCAAAGTCACCATTTTCACGCCATTGACGACACTTTACTGTTGTAACGCCTGAAGTTGTTGCCACAGTCCTGATTGCCGCACCGTAGCTCGTTCAATACAAAGTCTCAAACTCGGCACTTGAGCGTAAATAGAGACCTGCGACTTGGCTCTGGTAATTCCGGTATACAACAACTCTTTCGACAGCACTTGCTGTTGTTTGAGCTCTGGCGGTAGCGCGATCGCTACGTGGTTAAACTCGGAGCCCTGAGATTTATGTATGGTCATCGCAAAGGCGACATCATAATGGCTTAATCGACTTGGTAGAAAGGAACGTACACTGCCATCCATTTGTAAGAAGCACACCCGCAATTGGCCCTCTTCATCCTCAAGGGTGATGCCAATATCGCCATTATACAGCCCCAAGCTATAATCATTGGCCGTGATCATGATGAGCCGACCGGGATAAAACCCTTGTTGCAATCGAGTTTGTGGAAGATTAAGCAACCTGGCTTCTATGCGCTCGTTAAGAGCCTCAGTGCCCAACTCGCCGCCACGCGTGGCGCACAATACACGATAACCATCGAACTTAGTCAGCAGGGTATTAGCATCTTTAACGCTTGCTTGATGACTCGCCAACACCAAAGGTTCGTAAAACGACAGGCTGTTATCAATAAGCCGTTGACTATCAGGCTCGCTAAGATAGCCATTTAACTGTCCTTGCCCATGCTGTTTGTGAATCAGTTGCAAGGCTTCAGTCACGTTTTGCTGGTTGACCGCCTTAGCCAAATCGCCAATGTGTCCGCCAAAGCGCCAACTTTTTTGCAGCATGCACAAACAATCGCTGATAGCATTGGCTTGTGAGCTTTGATGTTTATGTAACGACTGCTGACTGATATCGGCTAAGGTTTGCGCATGCTGAGGGCTGTATGTCATTAACGTGCTGTCATAACTTACCCGAATAAAGCGACACAAATCGCCCATCACCGCTCCCGCTTCCACCGACGACAGCTGATCTTTGTCACCCAGTAACACCAATTTACAGTGCGCCGGCAAGGCCGCCAGCAGTTTGGCCATTAACGCCAAATCAATCATTGAGGCTTCGTCAACCACTAAGAAATCTAACTGCAACGGGTTATCTCGGTTATGCCTAAACTCCACTGAGTTCGGTATTGCCCCTAATAGGCGATGTATGGTGGTGGCGCTTTCCGGAATTTGCTGCAATAGTTCGTCATCTAACGCGAGGCCAGCTTTAGCATTGCGTATGGATTCGGTCATACGAACCGCCGCTTTGCCCGTGGGCGCTGCCAGTCGAATCACCACGGGTTGTTGATGAGACTGCTGCATCAAGCTTAACGCCAACAAGCGGATGACCGTGGTGGTTTTTCCCGTCCCGGGGCCGCCGGTAATAATGGCCAGCCCTCGGCTGATCGCCAGCGCGCAAGCAACCCGCTGCCAATCGGTCTCATTGCTTGTTGGCGTGCCAAATAACCGGGTGAGTTGCCGGTTAGCGCCAATGATATCCGTTGCAACGTTACGAGAAGCTTTATCGAGCAAGTTCAGAGCAACATTGCGCTCATAATACCAATAACGGCTTAAGTACAGACGCGGGTCGTTATCATCACCATCGAGCACGAGCGGCGTGTTTCGCTCTGAGCTCGCTTCGCTCACAAAACGATTTGCTAACAGCTGTCTGACAACCGTGCCTTGATCTGCAAACCTAAGGGATTGATCAGTTGCATTACTATCCAATAATGGCGTAAAAGGCTCGTTCACCAGCTGATTAATATTAATGCACACATGCCCCTGCGCCTGTGCTTGACTCATTCGCAATGCCAGCCAAAAAACCGGGTCCGCTAAGTCGGCACAAATGTATTTGGCAAACTGATAATCGATAGCGCGAATGCGACCTGCAGCGATGGCGGTTGTTATCCAATCACGCGTTATCATGGTTAACCTCCTCGGATTGCACACCCAATTGTTGCCCTAACGATTCAATCAATCTCTGCTCAGGTTTCGCAACAAACACCCCAGATTGAGGCGTAATTCCGTCCATCCCACGTAAGAAGCAATAGACACCGCCGCCCATATGCTGCTCGTATTGGTAATTGGGTAAGCGATCGCTTAAATACAAATGCAACGCGAGCACATAGAAAATTAATTGCGCGTCATAGCGATGTTCACACATCATGTTCTGCATTGCCTGTGGGTGATAATCGCTAAGGCTATTTCCTAAATGATTAGATTTGTAATCCAACACGTAATATCGGCCATCAAATTCAAACACAAGATCGATAAATCCTTTAATTAGCCCTTTGAACCGATCAAACTTTAACGCTCGGTTGTGCTTAGCAATGTCGGCGTCGAGTACTGGATAGCTCTCAAGTAGGCGATTAAGCTGGCTATCGTTAACCTGGGCATCGACTTTAATAAAAAACTCCATTTCACTTAACCATTGCCCTTTTGACAAAGCTGCCAAGCTGAATTCTTTATTGTGATCGGGTAGCAAAATGGGTGTATTCAAGGTTTGTGTTAGCCATTCACTAACCACAGTTTGCCAAGAGTCGGCGTCTTCTATGCCATACAGGCTCAGTTGAGACGCCACTGCGTTATCAAGCTCATCGGGGTCGTTGTCGGCAAATTGTTGATGTTCGAAAATGCCGTGAAGTGCCGTCCCCGGGTTAGCCCCTCGAGGAAAACTAAACCGATTTTGCATAAACGGTTCTGGCACCAAAGTCTCTGGTGCTGGCTCAACCACTAAATCATCCGCTTTATCAAGTGTGGATGTGGGCGTATGTAAATTTCTAGACAACCCTGAATAACTGGTTATTTTCCAACTTTGGTCAACGCCATGACTTAGACGTCGATGCTCAATACTCGCATGTTTGTCTGCGCTAGAGGCGAACATGGTTGCAGGCTCATCCTCATAGAGTTGACAAGCGATAAGCTCTGGATGTTGTTGTGCAAGCGTTTGCGCGGCTTCGTTTACGTGCTCATCGTCAGTTACGCCTAAAACATGCGCCAAAGCGGATGTGCCGGTAGGCTTCTTTTTGGTTTGGGTCAGATTAATGAAGCAACCGTAAGACGCTCGAGTTAAGGCTACGTACAACAGCCGCACGTCTTCAGCCAAACGCTGCTGCTCAGCTTTTTTGAGATTGGTGGCTTGGTTGGAGAAATCCACTATGGTGCCGGTTTCACCACTGTACACCGCGAGCTTCGCGCTTTTTCTAGACAGACCATTGGCTAAAAATACCAACGGATACTCCAAGCCTTTACTGGCGTGAATGGTTACAATTTGTACCAGGTCTTTATCACTTTCGAGCCGCAATCGTTGGTTATCGACGTCTTGTGGTTTCGAGCTTAGTTGACGTTCGAAGTAGTTGAGCAGGCTGTTAATGCCATCCTGCTGCAACGCTTGCTGCTGCAGCAGCTCGGCAATATGATTTAGGTCCGCTAATTGGCGTTCGCCATTAAGCGTATCTGTAAACAGCTTTGCTGCAATTTGGTAATCAGAAAGCCATTGAAGATAGGCTGATAAGACACCCTTGCTCTTCCAAAGCTCATGATATCCTTCGAATCGCTGTTGATGGGTTTGCCAGACTAATTCATCTTGGTGAAACTGCTGAATGTCCTCGGAGCTCACATCCATAAGCGCCGTACCTAAAGCAGCAAATACCTTTCTGCGACTTTGATAGGAGGCCATCGCCGTCAGCACCCGAAACAGTTGGGGCGCGATCTCTGCACTAAATACACTGTCTCGACTTAGGAAAACGCTGCGAACATTACGCCGTCTTAGCGCTTTGACAATGTCTTTCGCCTCGGTTCTGTCGCGCACAAGAATGGCAATATCCGATGGCGCTAACGCTCGGTTACCTAACTGCCCTCGACCTTCATTGGCTATTGTCAGTAACTTGGCTATGGTTTGGGCAGTGTGCTCACTACCGTAGTTTTCTTCATTATAAGGCGCGTTAAACTGGGTAAAGTTCATGCTGGCCAGGGCTTTGCCATCCACCACCAAGTTGCCCATTGCTCCCGTGTCATTGGCGGCGACGGCTTGGTAACTGATGTTATCTGCAAGAAACGTTGCCTGCCCTGCACAACCAAATAATTGGTTTACCGCTGCCACCATGGTATTGCTGGAACGATAATTTTTATCCAAGGTGTACAATTGAGCTTGTTCTAGCGATTGCTTTGCCTTGGAATAGGTTTCTATATCGCCACCTCGAAACGAATATATGGCTTGCTTAGGATCGCCAATCATCAACCAACAATGGACTTTGTCGCTATCATAGATGCCATTGAACACTCGATATTGTAACGGATCGGTATCTTGAAACTCATCGATAAGAGCCACTGGGTACTGGCCGATGAGGTCACTTTTTAGAGATAAGCTATCATCATTGCTCAGCGCATTGTCCAATGCCACCATGAGGTCGTCCGGCCCTTGTATGTCGAGCAGTTGCTTTTGCTCTTCTAAGCGTTGTTTTACGTAATGCAGCGCTTCGCTATACAGTTGTGGGCTCAACTCGCGTTGAGCTTGATAGCGTTCATACCCTGCAAGAAGCTGTTGCGTTTGCGAGTCGGGTTCCAGCTTATCGACTTTTCCTGTGATGTAGTTTTTCGTTTTTGAAGGCCAGTCTCCCTGCCCTTGGTTTTCAAACCAGCCCCCAACAACACTTAAATGCTCGCTCAGTATCCCCTTTTGAATCTTTGGGATAGCGGCCAACTCCTGATAAACGTCATCTAAACAATGGGCACAGTCATCTCTAAATTGTAAAAACGCTTGAGCCGTTTCTTGCTGAACTCGTTCAATGACCGCTTCAATGGGTTGCGCTAGGGGTTGTGGTTCAACCGCCAAGGATTTTCTAGGCATTAACCCTTTCAACGCGTTAGCCAGAGTCTCTGGATTATTGGCTTTTAAACCGGATTTAAACGCATCCATTACCTTTAGCCATGGCTCTCCCGCTAACGGATATAGGCTATCGCGCCAAAAATCTTGGCAAGCGCTGATTAACAACTCCGTGTCGTTTTCAAGATAATTGTCCGCTAATGAAACTCCACTGCTAAACGCGTTCTGGCTTAAGGCGCGTCGACAAAAGCCATGAATGGTGAAGATGGCGGCTTCATCCATACTTTTTTCTGCTGCATAAAGTCGTTTTAACACAATGGCTGAATCGTGTTGATAGAGCTGATATAGATGCTCTAAAGCGTCATCTCCTTGACTGCCCTGTCCCCGAAAGCAGTTAACCGCTGTATGCAGGCGAGCTCTTATACGGTCTCGCAATTCAGCGGTCGCTGAGCGCGTAAAGGTAACCACCAATATGTTTTCTGGAGTAAGCAATACACCGCCGTTTTCCTTAAGTAACGGTTGTTCGATAATGAAGCGCAAATACAAGGTTGCTATGGTATAAGTTTTTCCAGTTCCTGCACTGGCTTCGATCAGTGCTTTACCGCTAAGCGGTAAGGTTAACGGATTTAATCGTTGCACAATAACCCCTCCACATAATCCAACGCCTTTTTGTGGGTCACGACAATTTTTGCGGTCTTCGTTTGCCCTTTTGGGGGCACCATATATGCATGTTCAACTAAGGGCACCAGTATTTGCTCGGTCAGTTTTATAAACGCTGGATAAGCTTCTTCAGCATTTTTAAAGCAGCGCGTTAAGTACTCATCGACCGGGCGATGGCTAAACTTATTCTGTTGCCAAAGTTCGTTTAACGTCTCTAGCGCATTAATTTGTGTTTTTTCATCAACTTTGGCTATGGCAACAGAAATACCCGCATCAACAAGCAGTGGTAATGGCTGTTGCAGGCCTTGCTGATAAAGACTTATCAGTTGGGCGAGTATCGAGTGCGCCTGCGCATTGGGAATGGCTTTGAAAACGCATGCGTTCTTTTTATCAAGCAGCAAGTAGTGATAATCAGCACCGCTTGCACAACTGCTTAAGTGGCGCAAATACGCACGAACGATGTCTTTGTCTTTAATGGAGCCCGCTTTTAACTGACAACGCAGATGTCGCTTACTCTTTGGCAGTTCAGCTGTCAGCATTAATTTAGGCTCATCGAAGCTCAGCCTCAGCACGTCGCTTTGTTTATCTTCCTGTAGGTATTCAGAAAAATGAGTCACTATCGACTCACCTTCATCCCAAGCTTTAGCCAGTGTTTGCGTTGACGCTTCACCAAATGGCAACTTACCTGTTCCTTGATAGTGCGCATCAAATTGATTTTGCTGAGCGTTTGCCAGTCTCATGGTTAACGCTTTGTCAGACAACTGCCATTGTTGCAGCGTGTCGATAACAAAGGGTTCGTGTTGCAAGGTGTCCAACTCTATCTCGTCAAAGTAAACCTCCAGTGTGCGTTGCATAAAGACACGACAAGGGTTAACCATAAACCGTTCTAACTGGGTAAGCGAAAGTTCCTGATGTTCCGCTTCTAGGCGGCTTAACTGGGGGTTATGGGTTGCATAAGAGCGTGGCGGTTTAAACGCAGGGTCTTGACTGAGTGCTAGCGCTTGGCTCCACAGACTGGCGAAGCTTTGTTGGGCGCTTTGTTTTGAAAAATTAATGGCTTGATATGCCTGCAGTGGATGCTGGTGGGTCATTTTGCTGAGTAACTCTTGAGCCACTTGCGCCGGTTCATCAGTGGCTTTACTGTCGCTGTGGATCCACGCTTCGGCAATGTAATCTCGCACTTCGCTGATTAAAATGGATGGCGGCTTGTGACTGTCGTCTCGAATATCTTGGCCAACCCAACTTAAGTGCAAATGTTGTCGTGTTGATAAAAGCGCTTCTAAGAATAAGTAGCGGTCATCTAGCCGTCGAGAGCGATCGCCACGAACTCGTTGATTGGCCATCAAGTCAAAATTTACCGGGTGATTTTGGCGGGGAAACGCATTTTCATTCATTCCTAACAGGGCAATGACCTTAAAGGGAATACTGCGCATTGGCATTAAGGTACAGAAGTTAATGGCCCCGGCCTTAAAACGGCTATTAGATGACTGTGCTTGTAAACTTTGCTGTAAATAGTCTTTGATAATGGTGCGATGAATGGTTTGCTGATAACCAGACTGATCAATGTATTGCTTAAGACCTTCTAGGCATTGGCTAGGTTGCTGCAACCACACCACTTCACTGGCCTCGCCTTCAAAAAAGTCGTTCATCATTTGATTAACCAAGGTTAACCACTGACCGGCTTGGTAGTCACCAGCAAGTTGTGTACGGTAATCCAGCAGGCAATCAACAAACATCAGCAGCTTACCCAAAGCTTCTGTTTGGGCGCCTTCCATTTGGGAGTACGGCATTAACCCATCAAAACAGCCTTGTGCTGGATGCATGGCATACCCTAACAGCAGTCGCTGTGCGCCAAACAGCCATGAGTTTTCTTCAAAGCTAATAAACCCTAGTTCTCTGCGGTGGGCAGCATTAATGCCCCATCGAATGCCCACATCATCTATCCAGCGATTAATGATATCTAACTCGTGCTCATCAATAGCGAATTTGCGCATGACTGCCGGCACTTCCAGTATCGACATCAACTCATTGGCATACCATCGGCTTTGGGGTAAATCGAACAAATTAAGTAAGCAATCGGCAAGTGGTGACTCTTGTTGAGCCGACAAATCGTTGATCGAATAAAAGAGCCGATAGTCATCCGTAATTCCGCTAAAGGTGGCATGAATGTAAGGCGCATATTCACTGACATCTGGAACCATCACCATAACATCGTTGGGCGTAAGTGATGGGTCTCGCTCAAATAAGAACAACAATTGATCTTTTAGGACTTCAATTTCGCGCATGGGCGAATAACAACTGTGAAATAACACATTGCTACAGTCGTTATCATTGAGGCTAATTTTATCGATATTACTGGTTAATTGTGTGGCCGATAACGCCTCAAACTGACCGCGTATGCTTAAATTCAAGACTTCATTTTGTAACAACCCCAATGCACCGGTTGTAGGGTATGGCCGATAAGCCTCATGCCAGTCGCCCTGCAATTGCTCTAACATCAGTGATAAATGCTCTCGCCCTAAGGTACCAAGGGATGCAAGCAGCGGGTTACCTACCAAAAAGTAGCGATCATCGGCCAGATCAGCCAGGCGTTGATAGTTGGGTTTCGCCGCTAATTTGGCCAACGATTTGCCATCAATAATGTCCAACCAGAACTCCTGACACGGGTTGATTTGAAACCAGTGGACTTCAATGTGGTTAGCCAAGGCGTTAAACAAGGCTAAACTCTGTTCCGGAAGCGAAGAAATACCGAAAATAAACAACCGCTTAGGTAAGCTTTGCAATACCGAGTTATCGAGGTTAGCTGCGTTAAAGCTGTCGATGGTTTGAGTCAATAACTCGCCCCGATGCCATTGCACACTGGCGCCTGAAGAGCCACTAATGCTGCTGTTGAGACGTTGCCACAGTATCGGCTGCCAGGCTTGCTGTGGGGTTACTTCTCCACCGACTTCGTCTTGCTCCCAATTGGCCATCCATTGAGGACGATAAATCAAATACTGGTCAAAAATATCTGCAATGGCGGCGCATAAGCGATAACTTTTCAGCGCTCGCTGTTCTTGTTGTTGCTTGTCTGCAGTGACATCCCCTAAATACCGTTCAACCCAAGCGAACTCTTTGTGGTTCATGAGATCAGGCAACAAGGTCATTAAATGCCAAGTCATATTTTCTTTTGAAAACGGAGACTGTTCGGGCAATTCTGGGTACAAAGCATTGAACATCTTCCAGACAAAGCTACTGGGCATAGGAAATTCAATGTTCGCTGCGATGCCATGTCGCTGCGCCAACTCAATTTTTAACCATTGTGCCATGTCTGGGTTTTGCACCAGAATCGACTCGCAATCCAACGCCGAAATACCATCTGGAATGGTGCCAATAATTGCACTTAATTGATCTAATAGCGCTTCAGTAAGATTGTGCTGATAAATATGTAGCATAGTAATAGTTATGAGTTGTGTGCCACGATTTGAATCAAATCAGTATACACGAGCTAAGCAATTAAACAGCGCCAAAAACAACAAAAAAAGCCTCGTTTTACACGAGGCTTTCAAACTTACTTTTACGTATTTACGGTTACGTCTAGCGGAAAAATAACTGACTGAACGGATTCAATAAACTGGCAAAACCACTGGTGAAGTGCAGCGGAGATTGTAACAAAGTAAGACACAAACAATCCTGACCCGGTTTCGTTCGAGGTGTATGGGTATGTTCACCACTTTGAATCACGAAATCGCCTGCTTTGTATACGCCGTTCTCGTCTTCAAATTCACCGTCAAGTACCAAGGTAATCTCGACACCAGTGTGAGTATGCTCTGGCAAGGCTGAGTCTTCATCCATATAGATGAAGTTCATTTTACTTTCGCCACCGGTTTGCACCGCGGCTCTTTGCAATTTACCGGGTAAGCGGGACCAGGGTCCTACTTGTTCCACATGACCGACAAGTGCTCTGGGAACATTGTATTCTTTGTCACCAAGCTTAAGTGTTCGTTTAATGGGTTGAGCCACCGCGTAGTCAGCTGGCGACTCCATGATGTGACTCATCATGCTGCTAAATTCGTCGTCCAACTCAAAGGTTAGCTCATCAGTGTCTGACGATGCCATCTCTTGCGCATGGGCAGATTCAATCGCCTGCAACTGGCTTTGGCATTCGCTACACAGCTCAACGTGGGCACTGATTATGATGCTTTCGCTGGGATCAAGCTCCGCCAGCGCAAAGCGTTTTAACGTATCCTCTGAGGGATGTAATTTGACACTAGTCATCTAGCGCCTCCTTCAATTTCTGTAGCGCCAATCTCAATCGGCTTTTAACTGTGCCAAGCGGAACATCCAATAAATCAGCAACTTCCTGCTGAGATGCTCCTCTTAAATACACCATAGACACAACCTCAGCCTGGGGCTTTGGTAGCGTACTTATAAGATTTGAAAGCTCTTCAGTAACAATGCTTTCAAATTCTCTTGGTAACTTTTGGTCATCTTGAGGCTCTTCTAAGGTAGGCCAAAGATCATCTCCTTGAACCCAGTCGTTTTGATGCTTTTGACGGCGCAACAAATCAAACTTCGCGTTTCGAGCAATCGAGAAGATCCAGGTGAGTCCTGCTCCCTTGCTGTCATCATACAAATGTGCTTTGGTCCAAACCTTAAGCATGGTTTCTTGAACCACCTCTTTGGCGATAGACTCGTCACCCATTTGCTTGCGAATAAAGTTATGCAATCGTGGCGCAACGTGCTTGAACAATCTTTGGTAACTGATTTGGCAACGGCTAGCTGCTACTTTCAATAAAAGTTGTCCTACATCGACTTCCTTATTCGATCCTTCCATATGACCTTGTTGTTGTATTGAGACTGCCATAATCAGTAACTTACCACTTCAAGGTTAAATTCGCCTTAATAAACGCAGGCTTTTTTCAGTTGGATCAATCTGTTCCAATAAAATTGTTAAATATCTTACCGCTATCTCGCAATCGCCTACTTTTAGAAGGTTTTGTTTGGTTTCCACCGACAGTGGCAACAACTCTAGCCAGCGTAAGCACACCCAATTTGGGTTGCGCCAGTCTCTATAATCGAGCTTAGTTCCAAGCCGCTTACACAACTCTTGTTCCAACCACTGTCGTAAGAATGCGCTGATAAACAAACAGTCGTTGCACGGCTCTTGGTCGCTCCACAAGGCTTGTTGCTCCGCTAATAAGGTTTGGCTTGCGCCATCGACATTGTGCAAAGCCTCGCCCCAACCATAAACATCCAGCGTCAGTGTTATAGAATCTTGGCTGAGCCAATCGATACTAATCACCTTCGCTAGCGCCACTCGGTCACCAGCGACTTGTCGTTGCGGCGATTCGCAATCTCGCATGACTATCCATAACCGTTGGCTCAATTGTACAGAGCGCGCCCAACTGCTAAACAACAACCCTTTCCCTGATAATCTCGCAATGCTTCCAGGAAGCAAGTGTTCCGTCGTTTGGTGAAAAGGCAGTGAATATCGATTTACTGCATGAAAACCCATAAAACTCTCCTGTTATTCACTGGTTTAAACGCAGCGGCAAAGTAAATGGATGACTGATCGAAGCGGTTTTTTTCTTCGTTAACAATGAAAACATTTAGGAGTAGTAACAATGACTGGATTTTCGTGGCTGTTATTAGGGCTATATAAAGTGAATTGGGCAGTTGCCTACTTTTATGGCGATGATGGCATCGTTGCAATGGCATGTATTTTTGGTTTGATGCTGGCTTTAGCCATTCGCCGAAAAGACACGCCCTTAATTATCTTTGCCAGTGGTGCTGCAAGCCTCGGTTTAGCGATGGATGCCTTGTTAGGCTCGGTGAATGTATTTCAGTTTAACTACCCTCCGCTGCCGTTGTTTTTAATTTTACTATGGTTGAGCCTAGCGTTGGTTTTACCTGTGTTTAAATCGCTGCTTGGAAAGAACTTCAGTCTTTGTCTAATGCTCTTTGCGCCCTTGAGTTATTACCTTGCCAGTGAAGCCAATCACTTTGCTTTCCCGCAGCAATTGGGGGTTTCGTTGGTGGTTTTAGGCTGTTGTTGGTTTGCCTTTTCAAAAAGCTGTGAAAAATTTTTGATCCATCTTAAATCTGATGCCGTTTGATTGGTCAGCCAATTTAACAGGAGAGGCTAATACAATGAAAACAAAGTATCTAATCCCAATGCTACTTGCTGCAGGTGCTCTCAGCGCCTGTGATGACGACGATGCCAAAGACGTTTTAGAAGATCTGGACATCATCGAACTATCAGACGTGCGTGTCACTCACGCAAGCGCTGATGCCCCCATGGTTGCAATCTCTATCAACGGAAACGTAGTTGAAGGTTTAGAGATGGTTGATTATCAAGTGGGTTCAGGCCTGATAGAAATTGAATCTGGCAGCTACGACATCGCGGTAAACGCCCTACTTCCGGACATGAGTAACCCAGCGGTCATCGAAGCGAACCTTAATTTCGCTCCGGACATGCAATACGATATTGTCGCGCTTAATTATGCAGGCGCCATCGAACCCGTTGTATTAAGCCGAGACGACAGCGACGTAGAGAGCACTGACGTGCGCATTGACGTATTACACGGTCATCCTGATGTCGGTGAAGTGGACATTTATCTCGGTACCGGCGACAGCATTATGGACGCCGATCCAAATGTAGCGGCGCTTGGCTTCAAAGTCGATAGTGCTGACCTGCCAGTAACTGTACCTGCGGACACTTACCGCATTCGTATTACTCCAACCGGCGACAAAACTGTGGTCTTTGATAGTGGAGACTTAGAATTGGCCGGTGGCTCAGATCTGATGATCACTGCGGTGCCAAACAAAGATGGCAGCATGACCGCTCCGGTTAATTTGTTGGTGGCCAATGGCGAAAGCGTGGCAGTTGTTAGAGACATGAACGAGATGGCTCGTGTACGTGTAGTACATGCGGTAGATGATGCGCCTGAAGTTGATGTGTTAGCGTCTGGAATGAAAGTTGATGGTTTCACTAACATTCCATTTAAAGCGTTCCGAATTGGTGATTTACCAGCGGCGAGCTACGACTTACAAGTAGCGGCCAGTTCAGACAATTCCATTGTCGCCATTAACGCACCAGGAGTCATGTTAGATAAAGGCACCACAACCAGCATATACGCGGTTGGTAAACTGAATGCCATTACCGATAACACCATAGAGCCTCTCGTGATTGCAGAAGACTTACGCTCAGTAGCCTTGTACGCTAAGTTACGCGTCGTTCATGCAAGTCCCACCGCAGGTGGTTTAGGCTTGGTGGACATTCACGCCTCAGCTGATGGCAACTTCAGCGCAGAAACTAAGGTGTTAGAGGGCGTCGACTTTAAGGGTAACGCCACGTTAGAAGTACCAGCGGGTACCTACTACTTGGGCGTAATACTGCAAAGTGATATGGAGTACAATCCAGCGGTTCAGGCCATGGCAACGGTTGAGAATGGCGGCGTATATTCAGTGGTCGCTACCGATGATTTTGACGGTGGTTTGTTACTCAACGTAGACTATATGAAAATGGCGATGTAACCTATCGCCCTGACATAAAAAAGCTCGCGAATGCGAGCTTTTTTATTATTTGCAGTTTGGTGTTGAGCGATTAAGCTGCGACCCAAACGGCCTTAGCACTGCGTTTTAATGGTTGCAGGCGATTGTTCATCACCTTAATGGCGTCAAATTGAGATAAAGACTTCTTAGAGGACAATTGCACTTCATCATGCACCATTAATACCACTGAAGCTTGAATGCCCGCTTCAATCACTACCACAGCGACTTTCTGTTCGTTTTCTAATTGTAACGAACACACCTTGCCTACCTTTGGATACACCAGTTCGCTGGATTCTTTAAAAAACCAAGACTTTGGCATTTGCGGTTTTAATAGGAAATAGGCGGCGGTTGCATTTAACGCCATTTGCACCTTTTGCGCACTACTGATGTTTGCAGCACTCTGCAGAGACTCGATAAAAGCGATGTAGTACTGAGCATGTTCGCAGTCAAACTCAACGTTCGTTAAGGCATCTGGAATCAATACACGAGAACAATACGGAGTTAAAAACTCATATTCCTCTCCCAACGAAATCGTTAAACAATTTCGCTGTTCATTATATATCCATTGCCAATCTGTATTAGGCATTAATAACATAATGAATATCTCAGTAGTTAAGGTAAATGTTAAATCTATGATAGCTAATAGTAGCGCATATATTAAACAATATCAAAATTTAAATTATTGATAAATAAGATTATACCGAATCTATAATGATCATTTTTGTGATCTATTAAATAAAAAAATGATCGAACCTTTCGATCCGATCATTTTTTGATCTATTAATTAAAATAAACGAGTTATTTATTCAATTGACGCGTTATATCAGCAATTAATTGTGGGCCTTCATAAATAAAACCGGTATACAGTTGAACGATACTCGCACCGGCGTCTACTTTATCTTGAGCATCCTGCGCACTATGAATGCCGCCTACCCCTATGATGGGTATTTCCCCATTAAGGGCTTTACTCAGCTTACCAATAACTTCGGTAGATGCACTGGTTAAAGGTTTACCGCTCAAGCCACCCGCTTCGGGTGCTTCTGGTAAATGACTGACAGCCGCGCGTTCTAAAGTCGTATTAGTGGCAATGGCACCATCAATCTTATTGGCGAGCAAACACTGAGCAATGCTCTGGATTTCATCGTCACTCAAATCAGGCGCTATTTTTAACGCTAAGGGCACATACTTGTCGTATTGTTTGGCCAATTCAAGTTGTTTTGTTTTTAATTCAGATAGCAATTCGTTTAATAATTCACCATATTGCAAACTTCTTAGTCCAGGCGTGTTAGGCGATGAGATATTAACGGCGATATAATCGGCTACATCATAGACTTTATCCATGCAGATTAAGTAATCGTCTTTGCCAAGTTCAACAGGGGTATCTCGATTCTTTCCAATGTTTACACCGATAACCGCTTTTCTCGAACTCGCTTTAATATTAGCGACTAAATTATCAACGCCTTTGTTATTAAACCCCATTCGATTGATGATGGCTTTCGCAGGTTTTAATCGAAACAGTCTAGGCTTGTCGTTACCAGGTTGAGGTCTTGGTGTAACCGTTCCTACTTCGATGTGACCAAATCCCATCGCCGCAAATGCATCTATGGCTTCACCATCTTTATCCATACCCGCTGCAAGACCGACTGGATTAGGAAAGCTTACCCCCATGACTTCAAACGGTTTCGATGGAATGTTTTGCTTATATAAGCAATTCAATGGATTGTTTGCGGTTAACTTAAGATTGGTTATAGCAAAGTTATGCGCCGTTTCGCCGTTCATTTGGAACATAAACTTCTGAGCTATCTTGTAGAACATTTACCTTATCCCCAACAGTAAAAAGCCCCGGACCATCCGAGGCTTTAACAGATATTTATTGACTAGCTTTGTTCATCACAATGTTGAATTAACAAAACTAGTTCTCTTAAAGCCACAGAGAACTTAGCGAACTCATGACTAGAAGAGGTTCTAAAGTCCGCCAGCATACTAAACCAACGCGTTAACACTGCTTGGTGCTCATCCATAAAGTGATGGATGATGCTGTCCGCCTCGCAGACACCACCAGGACAGTTCCTTAGAACCACCGAAGTCAAAGAACGCTGCTGCCAATCTAACTCTTCTCTAAAGGCAGCTCGAGCGAGTGCTTGCCAATGGTTGCCAACTTCTTGAGCATTAATTTCAGCTAAGAACCAGTGTAAGTCCATTGCTGCGCCAAGACGGAAGTAAGTTTCGCTTACTAAACTCACCGGTTTGCCATCGGATTCGCTGACTTGTGCCAAATCTAAGCAACTGAATAAGGTGCTCATGTAGGCAACGTTGTGCGCTAGCGACTGTGGAACACCACTCTTAATCAACAATTCGGCATTGTTATCAAGCTCAACTCGCTCATCTGAAACCATGTACTCTTGTGCATTTTCACGCAACTCAACGTAAACCGGCCTGTAGAAAGCAATGGTTTGCTCGATGGATAATGCGCGATTACGACGTCGCAAGAACCAACGGCAGGCACGACGAATGTTACGACGCACCTCATAGAACATTTTGTTCTGTACGTTTGCTGCAACAACGCCATTAAGCTCAACAATTTGTTGCGACAGTTGGCTCATTCCAAACACTTCTGCGGCGATAGCATAGCATATAGCAACTTCGGAAACTGTGGCGCCGGTTTCATCTTGCATACGTTGAACAAAATTCAATCCCATGTCATTAACCATGTTATTGGCTAATGAGGTAGCAATGATTTCGCCTCGCAGAGGGTGCTCTGCAATTTGTTGTTGATACTGTGTTTGCAAAATTTCTGGGAAATACCCTACGGAAAGCTTGCCTAAATACTCATCTAAAGTAATTTCATCCGCGACCAATTCTTCTTTCAACACCATTTTGGCGTATGCGAACAATACCGAAAGCTCTGGACGGGTTAATGCCAACCCTTTAGCGGAGCGTTCTTGTAAATCTTCATCGCTCGGTAGGAATTCCAACTGCCGGTCCAGTTTACCGTTGCGCTCTAGATTTTGAATGAAACGAATTTGCTCTTTTAAATGACGAGCGCCTTGGGATTCCGTGATTGAAATGGCCCGAGTTTGATCGTTACAGTCTTTAAGAACAATTTCTGACACAGCGTCAGTCATGGTTTCAAGCAAGGTATTTCTCTGTTTAACGGTTAAATCGCCGTTATCGACCAAGCCGTTAAGTAGAATCTTGATATTGACTTCGTTGTCCGAACAGTCAACGCCACCAACATTATCGATGAAGTCGGTATTCAAACGTCCACCATTGGCAGCGTATTCAATACGTCCAAGCTGAGTCAGTCCTAGGTTACCGCCCTCACCTACAATGCGGCAGTTAAGCTCTGTGCCGTTAATACGCAGAGCATCGTTAGCACGATCGCCCACATCAGCATGGGTTTCTGACATGCCTTTAACATAGGTGCCAATACCGCCGTTCCAAAGCAAATCAAACTCCATGGTTAATAAGCCCTTAATGAGCTCGTTGGGCGTTAAAGACTCTTTATCGCTGTTCAACATACGTTGAATTTCTGGCGTTAATTTAATTGATTTCGCGCTGCGGCTAAAGACACCGCCGCCTTTAGAAATTAGTTTGGCGTTGTAATCTTCCCAGCTTGAGCGTGGCAGCTTAAACAAACGATCCCGTTCTTTCCAACTCTTAGCTGAATCTGGCGTTGGATCGATGAAAATGTGCATGTGGTTAAAGGCGGCGACAAGTTGCGTATGTTTTGACAACAGCATGCCATTACCAAACACGTCGCCGGCCATATCACCAATGGCTACACAGGTGAAATCGGTCTTTTGACAATCAACGCCCATTTCCCAGAAATGACGTTTCACCGACTCCCAAGCTCCTTTCGCTGTGATGCCCATTTTTTTATGGTCGTAACCATTAGAGCCACCAGAAGCAAACGCATCGCCCAGCCAGTGTCCATACTCTTGGGATATCTCGTTGGCAATGTCAGAGAAAGTTGCTGTACCTTTATCCGCAGCAACTACTAAGTACGGATCGTCTTCATCGTGACGAACCACATTGTGCGGTGGAATGATCTCACCTTGGTTAATGTTGTCGGTGATGTCTAACAAGGCACGAATGAAAATGCGGTAGCACTCTTGTCCTTCTTTAAAGAAGGCATCACGGCCGCCTTCGGTAGGCAGTTGTTTACATACAAATCCACCTTTGGCGCCAACCGGTACAATCACCGTATTTTTAACTTGTTGCGCTTTAACTAAGCCCAAGACTTCGGTTCTAAAATCTTCACGACGGTCCGACCAACGCAAGCCGCCTCGCGCTACTTTACCACCACGAAGGTGAACCCCTTCTACCCGCGGTGAGTACACAAAGATTTCGAACTTTGGCATGGGCAACGGCATTTCAGGAATTTGCTCAGGAGCAAACTTAAACGAAATGTAGCTCTTGGCGTTGCCCGCTTCGTTGACCTGATAGAAGTTGGTTCTAAGGGTTGCATAGATTAAATCGAGGTAGCGGCGAATGATGCGATCGTGATCCAGACTGGCAACATCTTCTAGCTTCAATTCAACCTGATTAATCAGTTTAACTAATGTTCGAGTCTTAAGCTTAGGGTTAAACTTACGACTGAACATGTTGACTAACAGGCCAGCAAAATGCGGGTAACTGGCGAACGCTTCTTCAATATAAGCTTGGGAGAAGGTTGCGTCTATTTGGCGCATGTACTTAGCGTAACTTCGTAAAATAGACACTTCGCGACCGCTTAAGCCAGCAGCAAGTACCAAGCGGTTAAAGCCGTCATTTTCGAGTTCGCCCTTCCATACATTGAGCAAAGCTTCTTGGAAACGCTCTTGGCTGTCGGCGAGCGCTTCACTCGGCACTCCCGCCATGGTCATCAAAAAGTCGAGGATCCAATAGGTGGCACCATCTTCAGTGGTGACTTCATAAGGACGCTCATTGATGATGCGCAAGCCAAAGTTCTCAAGCATTGGCATGACATCAGATAAATGAATCGGCTCATCTTTATGGAACAGTTTTAGACGTACTTTTTGCTGTTGTAGAGCTTCTTCTTGAGGCTGATAAAACAGCATCCCGAGTTTGTGGTTATCATTTAAGCGTTCTAGCTGCTCGATATCAACAACCGACGAAGTTGGCAACACGTCTTCTTTATAGCTGTGTGGAAACGCATGTGCGTAACGAGCGGCCAAATCGCGACCTACTTCTTCGCCGAAACTGCCATGAAGCGCGACTTCAAGCTTATCTTCCCATTGACGAGCGGCTTCAATTAGGTTGGATTCAATCTGCTTCACATCAATATCCATATTATTATTATCGACTTTTACTAGGTAATGGGTACGGGCCAGAGTAGATTCCGAGAAATACGTGGTGAACTCCACCGGCTCATTGGTTTTAAAGTAGTCCGCCAAAACCTTCTGCGTATCGATTCGCAACTTAGTGTTGTAGCGCTCTTTAGACACATACACCATGCAAGACAAAAAGCGCCCAAAACAATCACGTCGTACAAATACTTTTAGACGATCGCGGTCCTGCATTTGCAGAACACCATTAGCGATGTCACCTAAGTCTTGCTCACTGCCTTGAATGATTTCATCACGAGGATAGGTCTCTAAGATGTGTAACAGCGCTTTGTAATCGTGACTGTTTGGGGTGAGACCACTGTTGTCCATTATCCGCTGAACTTTATTACTTAGGAATGGGATTTCTCTGGTACTGCGGTTGTATAAGTTAGACGCGTATAAACCAATGAATCGATCTTCACCAATGACATTGCCTTTTTTATCAAAGCGTTTAATACCAATGTAATCGATGTGCGCAGGTCTATGAACGCGACTTTTAGAGTTACTTTTGGTCAAAATCAGCAGGGAGTCGGAAAGCGCTTCTTGGCGTGCGGTTTCTGCCATGTTGGACAGCAACAAGCCCTGTTTAGAGTTCGCGTGGCTGCGTTTCATTAAACCTAAACTGGAATCTAGGTTGCCCACTAACTCGATGTCACCTTTAACCTTGCGTAAATCGTAATGGCGGTAACCTAACAAAGTAAAGTGGTGGTTCTTCAAGTATTTTAGGAAATCGATGGCTTCAGATTTGTGCTGAACGTCGCCAGGATAAGGGCTGTTTGGCAGTTGTTCGATGACCTCACCCAGTTTATCCATCATAGGTTGCCAATCGTTAACCGCAAATTGGACATCTTGACTGACGGATTCAATTTCCCGTTCTAAGACTTTAATTTCTTCAGCTTTGCTTAGGCGATCAATTTCAATTAAGAAAATGGCTACGGCGTCGCCACTGGTTTCATCTTGATCTAAGTATTTGACGTTACAAATGGTGCCGCTGTCGTCCCTTTGGACACGCATTGGCGTATGCAGAGAAACGTGCGCTGTGTGGCCTAAGCGATTTAATAACATGCCTACAGAGTCGGTAAGAAACGGCATGTCGGGTTGAATGATTTCTACAATGGTGTGATTAGATTGCCAGCCGTGTTTGGACTGTTGAGGGTTAAACACTCGAATGAAGCTGTCGCCGCGTTGTAGTTGATTAAGCTGATTCCACAAGCTTAGCCCTGCCCCATATAGGTCACTGTCGTTGCGATCTTGCAGATCGTCGGTGGGCATGTGTTCGTATAGGGTCGAGACGAAGCTTTCAACTAATGAGGCTTTATCTTCTGGTACTTTTGAATGTATTAATTTAGCGACGTTTTCTAACAAAACCGATGGTTTGGCATCGTTTCGAGGCATAGGGATTTCCTTCAGCACTTATTTCTTATAGTCGTTGCAGTAAAACCGTGACCCTAATCACGGCATTGCATTGGCTGAAGTCTATAACTAATTTCTAGATTTTAGTAGTGCCAAATCACGTTTTTTGCGGGAATGTGGTGCTGGTTTGACGTCCTATAAACGCATTAGGACGTCAACCGGCGATTATCTATGCAAATTGCTTGCATACTAAGCAACTATTCCTGCTGTAAAGCGCTTAAACAGGCTTTTCTACTGCGCCTTGTTCCCACCTCGTTGTCCCCACCAAAAAATGCAGGCCAACGCTGGTAACATGGTAATGGCGGCGAGCATATTTACGTAAAACATAAAGGTCAGCAAAATCCCCATGTCCATTTGGAACTTCAGCGCCGAGAACACCCAGGTGCTTACACCAATGGCTAACGTAAGACCGGTGAAGACTACAGCGCTGCCTCGCTCTACAAGCGCTTGAGCAAACGCTTCTTGCACTGCCAAACCATCCCGTAACTTCATGTTCATGGTGGACAATATATAGATGCCGTAATCCACTCCAATACCGACGCCTAAAGCGATTACCGGTAAGGTGCTCACCGTTAGACCAATTTGCAGTTCGGTCATCAAAGCTTGAGCCATGGTGCTAACCACATACAAAGGTAAAATAACCGCTACCGTGGCCTTTAGTGACCTAAAACTTAACAAACACAACACGAATACCGCGCCGTATACATAAAGCATCATAGGTACTTGAGCACCGGATACCGCTTCATTAGTCGCTGCCATTACCCCAACAGGGCCTGAGGCTAATTTAAAGTTTAAACGCTCATCGTTGTACAACGGCTGTAAGCGCTTAACCTCGTTAATGACCGTCTCTATGGTTTCAGCTTTGTGATCGGTTAAAAACAAATACACCGGCATGGTAGAGCAATTGCTGTCAAGCAAGCCCGAGGTTGTGGGCACTTGACCTACCGCTTGCACCAGTGACGCCGTTGTTCGCGGTAATACCTGCCAACGAGGGTTGCCTTCATTGAAACCGGCATTTACTTGCTTAGCGACCGACGCCAAACTGACCCCAGATTGCACCCCTTCGACGTTCATCATTTGCCATTGGAACTGATCCACTTTATCCATCACTTCATGATAGGTACAAGCTTCCGGAAAGGCTTCAACAATGACACTAATAACATCAGTCGTTATGGTGAAATTTTCCTGAATAAAGAAGGTGTCTTGGTTGTATACCGAATCTTCATGAAGAGACGGAGCCCCTGCGTGCAAGTCACCAATTTTCATGCTGGCTGACATCGAGTGGGCCAATGCAAAAATTGCGGCACTTACAATTAAGGTAGGTATTGCCCATTTTGGCGTAGCGAAGTTACTGATCCATAGCCAAACTTTGCTGGTTTTGCCGCCTCCGGTTTTATGCTTATCTTTAAACTGAACAAAGGACAAAAGCAACGGCAGCAATACCAAGTTGGTAAAGATGATCACCGCAACACCTAACGACGCTGAAATCGCGAGTTCTCGAATAATCCCGATATCGATGGCTAATAAGGTTAAAAAGCCAACGGTATCACTCAGTAAGGCAATTCCACCGGGCACCAATAGCGCCGCAAACGCCGCTTGAGCAGCGGTTAATGACGACAGCCCTTCAGCCACTCGATGCTTGACCGCATTAATCATTTGCACACCATGACTTACACCGATGGCAAACACCAAAAACGGTACCAAGATGGACATGGGATCCAACCCAAACCCAATCAGGTTTAATAAACCAAGCTGCCAAACCACGGCAACTAAACTGCACAACAGTGGCAACATGGTTAGCACTTTAGAACGGCAGAACCAGTAAACCATGATAGCGGTAATAGCAATGGCGATGGCAAAAAAGAACACCACATCTTTGGCGCCATCAGCGACGTCACCGGCCATTTTTGCAAAACCAATAATGTGCACTTTTATGTGGTCATTCTGGTATTTCCCGCGCAGTTCCTCTTCCAGAGTTCGTGCGAAGGCTAAGGTGTCTAAAGGTTTACCCGTATTAGGGTCAAATTCCATTAGCTGCGCAGTAATCATAGCAGCGTTATAATTCTCAGCCACCATGCGCCCAACAATACCGGCTTTTTCGATATTGGAGCGAATGGTATCTAAGCCAAAGCTGATTTGCGCCATTGCCCGCTCGTCGTAGTCACCGTTTGAGCTGTCGAGTACTCGTTCATTGATGACAAAATCCGCAGGAATAACCGGTCCACCGGCAAAACCGTCTTCAACCACTTGGGTAAAGCGAGTTGAAGGCGAGTACAAAGATTTAACTTGGGAACGATCCACACCGGGGATAAAAAATAATTGGTCGTGAATACCTTTAAGCGCTGAGAAAAATTCGGGGTTAAAAATATCACCGCGGGTGTCTTCAACCGCTACCATGATGTTGTTAGCACCACCGAATTGCTTTTGATGCTTAAGGTAGGTTTGCATGTAGGGGTGTTGTAACGGGATATTTTTGGTAAACGCGGCATCCAGGCTTAAATTTGCAGCCATGCCTGCTAAAAAAATCGTAATAAGCGCGAAAATACTGATGACCAGGCGGCGATATTTAAATAACGCGTACTCCAGACGCACTGCACCATGAAAGTTCATTAACTACTACCTTGTTGTTATTTAATGAGTAAAGGGTGAACACCGTGGCTACCAGCAAGCCACAAACTGCCATCTTTGCCTTGGGTGATGGACACCAAGTCCTCACCAGTAAACTCCGCCAGCTGTGTTACCTCGCCTGCTGCCGTGATACTCAGCACCGAGCCGCCATTGGTTACCGCTAATAACTGCCCTTTATCCGTGGTTAGCAATTGATTGATGCTCGCTTCAACGCCAATATCGATTCGTTGCCATTGATCAAAAGTCGCATTGCTGCGATACAGGTTACCGCGCAAGCCGCCAAAGTAGATCCAGCCATCGCTATGCTCGACAACACTAAACCAGCTGCCTTGATAAGGGGCTTCAATGCGCTCAAAGGCACTCGCGTTGTCATCGCTAATCCCAACGAAACCCATTTCGCCAGCAATCACCACTTTGCCGTCAGACAACCGCGTTAGGCTATTAAAGTGCGGTAAAATAGCAGCACGTTCGAATAAATAATCTTCTTCTGATTCTAGTCTAATATCATCAAGATATTCTTTGTCTTCGATGTAAAGCAGATCGTCTCTAAATTCATACTGCCAATTCTGGCCACCATCATTGCTGCGATAAAACATACCGTATGCGCCCACGGCAATCCCCTGGGTTTCACTGAGCATCAAAACGTCCAGCAACGGCGTTTCAATTTGAGGGTCAAAATGGCGCAACTGCCAACTGTTACCCCCGTCATTGCTGCTTAATATCGATGCGTCATGACCCACCGCTAAGGCGTTCTTTTGCTGGCACACTACTTTGGTTAACAACGAGCGCGTCGGTGATGGCATTTGTTGCCATTGATGTTCGCTGTTGAGTATTTGCCCATGCTGCCCTACCGCCAAATAGTGTCCGTTACAGGCATCTACCGATAAGGTTAAAGAGGATTTAGCTAAAGGCATGATCTGGCTAGGGACCGGCTCAATGGTCTGTGATGCGACTGCTATGCCGCTGAAGAAGGCCAAACTGCTTATAAACGAATACCGCATAAAAACGTCCATTTAAGTCAAAAAAAACCGCCACAAACTCTATTGTGGCGGAGTGTCTGATTAACGTCGACCGGAGCGACGCAGTGCCTGAGGTGTATAATTGCTGTCCGGTAAGTTCGCATTGAAGTCATACATTTTGTCTTCATTGTCCAGGCCCATGGCCAAGTAACGGCGAGAGCTTAGGTCATGGAAGACCTCTAATGTTGTCCACAAGGTCGGCACGTCATAATAGTTAATGATGTGTGCTTGAGCCACGCGATACAGTTGATCACGGTTATCGTAAATGTCCGTTACCGCAATCTGCCACGAATCTTCGTCAATGTAGAACACTCGTTTCTTATAGATGTGGCGCATGCTGTCTTTAAGCGTTGCTTCAACAACCCAAACGCGATGCTTCTCGTAGCGAACTAAATCGCTATTAATGTGCCCTGGCGTTAGGATTTCATCGTAAGTTACTTTATCGGAATGTAGGCGATAATCATTGTACGGAATGTACATTTCTTTCTTACCTTTCAATTCCCAGTTATAACGAACCGGTGAGCCGTTATACATGTCGAAATCATCGGTTGTACGCAAACCGTCTGAAACTGTACCTGGAGTGTCAAAGGCGACATTCGGTGCACGACGAACACGGCGCTGACCTGTGTTATAAGTCCACGCTTGACGCGGTTGCTTTTGCTGGTCCATGGTTTCGTGAACCAATAACGCCGTACCCGCTAAGCGCGCTGGTGATTTAACAACCTGCTTAAAGTAGAACAGTAAATTTTCCCGCTCAAGTTGTTCCGACGTCATGCCTTCTCGGCTGTAGCGAAAACTAATGTCTTCGTCTAACTTAATTAAGGTGTAGCTACCACCCGCCGTTGGGGCCGCTTGGCCACGACGGTTTTTCATGCTCACACCACGAAAACGTAATGTATGGTTCCAAATGGCTTCTAGACCATTGGCTGGAATTGGAAACGGCACCCCGATCTTGGCGTTTTTAATGCCATTACCACCATCAACCAACTCCGCTGTCGTTGCGTTTTCGAGAGTGGCATCCAACACATATTGCGGATACGACGCCGAACGATGGGTTGGGTACACGTTCATTTTAAAGGTGTCAGGATACAAATCGAACAGAGCGATTTGACCGGGCGACAATTGATCCTTGTATTGCGCAACGTTGCTCTTATCAATAGTGAATAGAACTTTGTCGTTGGCATAGGGATCTAAATGGTGCATGCCTGGCTCGTAACCGGCCGGTGCTTGTGTGATACCGCCAGTATAAGCAGGGATCGAGCCATCGGCATTAGCGGCTGTCTCGGCACCCATAATGGTGAGTTCTTTACCCAGTTTAGCGGCTTCAGCCTGTGATACCTTAGCTTGAACCGGAGCGATACATAGTGCCATTAACACAGCACTGCATAGAAGCGATTTTGTTTTCATTGTTGTTCCGCCTTAAATCGAATACTTCAAGTTGACCGAGAAGTAATCACGGTCTTCTAATTGATTGGTTGTGCCTACGCCACCCATAAAGGCGTTATAACTCATGTCAAAGCCCCAGCGGCTTTGGAAATCAAAGTTAATGCCCGCCGATACCTTTTTGGTGCCTTCGGTGAACAGGAACATAGGATCTGGCGTAATACCGCTAACATCATGTGACCAAATAACCCGAGGCGCGACGTTAATACCAGCAAAAGCGTTATTAAAGTCCATCTTACCCACTAGGCGATATCCCCATGCACTGTCGGTTGGGAACGGATTCGTTTCTGGACCGTTGTGAACCGCTTCAATAATCCCTGGCATATCAGGGTTACCACCGCTACGAGCTGTACCAGGACCATTTAAACGCAGTTCATCAAAACCTGGCATGTCGTGGATCCATACACCCCCTACTTCTGCTAGGAAAGTAAAGTTATCACTGCCCAATGTAGGGCCAAACAAGTGTGTAAAGGTTACTTGCGCTTGAGTGGTATCGAGACGAACAAAGCCTTCGGCATAGTCACCCGGCTGAATGTTGTCCATTTGCGAAATGCCGTCTAAATCTGGACGCAAACCTGCGTTGGCAAGCTGCTGTGGCATTGCCGCAAACAAAAGTTCAACATCATCGATTTGTAACGGCTCATCTTGGCGATGGGCAATTTCACCGGCAACCGACGTGGCGCCAATGTTAGTGTTAAAGCTGATACCGTATAGTTTGATGTCTTCAGGGTAGACTATTTGCGCTTTCGAATAAGTATCTAAAGACAACATGATGTCGCGGTTAATCTGACCTTGGCTTGCCGCCAAAGTTTGAATGTCTCCGCCAATCGCTGCTGCGCCGAAGTCCGAAACGGTACCAGAGATCAGTGGGCGACGAGAGTGATAGTTCATGTAGTACAAACCAAATTCAGTATCAGCCAATTCTGGTGAGTAATACGCTAATTTCAAACCATACTGGCCATCATCTCGAGCTTTCGATTGGTCTTCAACTAAGGTCACCTTAGTTGAATAAGCCAGCATCATGTTACCCAAGTCTTCTTGGCTTACTTGTCCCGACAGAGCCGCCTGAGCCAACACTTCCATCTCGCTCATTACGAAATTTAAATCCAAATCCGGATTCGCGGTAAAGCCTAATTGGGCGTTATTAGCGTAGCCGCCGTAACCGGCAAAGTCGTTTGTCGATAAGAATGAACCCGGTGCCGGAACCCAAATTGGCTCCCACTCATACTGATAGAAACCTTCAACAGATAACTTATCGGTCACACCAAAGGATGCCCAAACCATGCCTTGAGGACGAAAGGCTTCTTTCAGCTCAGCACCTGGCTGGTTTAAAATATTAAGATCCACGGCATTGATAACACCAATACCGTGCGGAATTAGGGTGCTTTCACCCCAAGAAATTACCTGACGACCCACGCGAATCGACAACGGGTTGTAGCCATCGTTGAAATCGAAATCAGCAAACAAATAGGCGTCTAACAAGCGTACGTCCTGACATTGCACTTCTTTCGCTTTGTCGTCAGCACACGCATCAAATGCTTGTCCACTTACTGGATTGTTGTAATCAAATTTAGAGTCATTTAGCTTTTTGTCGTAGAAATACATGCCGCGAGCAAACAAACCAAAGTTGTTGTATACCAACTCTAGCTCATGAACACCTTTAAAGATTTCAGAGGTGGTATCGCCTTGACTGTATAGCTTGTTGCTAAGGTCGCCGTTGGTTGAATACGAGCCAGGCTCTTTCCAAATTTCTGACGAAGTGTAGATGGGGTTGTTAAAGGCCGAATAGCCTGTCCAGTCAAATTGCGGCTGGTTCGACTTACCGATTAAGTCGTCATAGTTACGCTTTTCTGCTCGCCAACTTGCACCAACCGTCCAAGTTGAATCGAAACTCCCTTCAATGTCTCCCCAAGAAAAAGTAACGGCCTTGACCGGTGAACTGAGTGATAGGCCTATCGCTGCTGATACGCCTAGCGCTAGCGCTGATTGCTTAAAGCTGTGCGCCTTGTTATTCATGATTGGTTCTCTCCCTAACCTGCTCGTTTATTCGTTATTATTACAGCTAACATTTTGTTAGCCTGCAGATAACAACATTGTTACAAGATATACCCCTGTAGAGCAAGCGTTGAAAACACAAAATTGACTTTAAAACTATGATGTTAGCCAGATACGGTTGCGTTATTGGCTAATTGAGATTTGAAATTGCTCAGGCGGATGCGACATACAGCCATTTAGCCGCTATAAGTCTATGTAAAAAAAGTAAATTTTACTGATTAACTGGAAGTTATTAAAAACAGATTGTTAACAGGTGTTTGAAGTATTTGCTCTAATTTATTTTGCGTCCGCATAAAAAAAGAGCAGCTTAGCTGCTCTATTTTCGATTACCTGACTACCGCTTAAGCTAACGATTTTGAGACTTTTTCAAACAAGTCTTTGGCCAAATTGGGTAATGACTGCAGTCTTTTCAACTCGGCTTTCATAAGTTGTTGACGAGTCTCATCGAGTCGTTGCCATTGGATTAACGGTGTAATTAAACGTGCAGCAACTTGCGGGTTAACGTCGTTGAGCTTTATTAATAGGTCAGTCAAAAAGCGATAACCGCTGCCATCCAGTTTGTGGAAGTGCTTAGGGTTGGCATTGGCAAAGCTGCCGATCAAGGAATACACCCGATTCGGATTCGCTAACGCAAAAGCACTGTGCTCAAGCAAAGCATCAAACGAGGCCAACATATCCTTGTTCGGGTTTTTGCCTTGTAAGGTAAACCACTTGTCCATGACTAAGGGGGTTTGCAGCCATTTTTGTTCAAAATCGATCATCAGCTGCTGGCGTTGATGTAACTGATGCTCGTTGGCCGTGTGCAACGCCGCTAGGCTGTCGGTCATATTATCAGCCTGTTGGTATTGGTTAACGACCAGCTCCTGTTTGTCCGTTAGCACCCCTAAATAATACAGACAGGTGTTTTTAAGAGCTCGATTCGCCACCGCCTCACCGCCGCTTAAATTGGTTTGTTGAAGACATGCGTGATAACGCTCATCTAACTCGGTTGCCAATTGCTTAGCTAAGGTATCAATGTGGTATTGTCGAGCAGTTATCAGTTCATCCACTAATACCGGCTCGCACTCGTCCATTAAACTGGCGAATGTGGGCGGTGTCATTAATTCGGCAATGAATGCCGGATCAAGTGCCTGGGTTTGCAACACTGATTGTAGCGCTTCCCAAAGCTGTGGAGATGACTGACAGGACTCACCTTTAGAAAGCCGTTTTACATTAGCCAAAATACTGCTGCTTACCAACGCTTGACTGGCATCCCAGCGGCTAAACTCGTTGCTGGCGTGCTTAAGCAAATGAACTAAGTCGTCCTGAGAGTATTGGTAATCTAGCTTAACCGGCGCTGAAAACTCTCTAAATAGCGATACAATCGGTTTTTCGGCGATGCCCTCAAAGGTCCACTGCTGTTTCTCTTGAGTAAAATTGAGCACTTCTGTAACCAAAGAGTTTCCTTGGCGGTCGAGCAGCTCCATATCCACAGGAATGTGAAACGGCAATTTTGCACTGCCATCGGCGGTGTAGGGTGTGGCTTGCTCCAGCGTTAGCCGATAGGATTGGCGTTTGTCATCATAGGCTTCTTGCAGCCGTACAATTGGAGTGCCCGCTTGCGAATACCAACGCTTAAACTGAGAAAAGTCAAAGTTATTCGCATCGGACATCGCCGCCACAAAATCATCGCAAGTAACCGCTTGACCGTCATGACGCTCAAAGTACAAAGCCATACCTTGTTGAAAGCCTGCTTCTCCAAGCAGGGTGTGCATCATACGAATAACTTCAGCACCTTTGTTATAAACGGTAACGGTATAGAAGTTATTCATTTCTATGACAGATTCAGGGCGAATGGGATGCGCCATAGGTCCAGCATCTTCAGCAAACTGAACGGTTCGCATGGCTTTAACTGCAGCAATTCGGTTGACCGTACGCGAGCCTAAATCTGAGCTAAACTCTTGGTCTCTAAAGACGGTTAACCCTTCTTTTAAACTCAATTGAAACCAGTCGCGGCACGTGACACGGTTGCCGGTCCAATTGTGAAAATATTCATGCCCAATTACTGACTCGATACCATCAAAATCGTTGTCAGTAGCACTGGCTTTATCTGCGAGTACGTACTTGGTGTTAAACAGATTTAATCCTTTATTTTCCATCGCGCCCATATTGAAAAAATCAACCGCGACAATCATATAAATGTCTAAATCGTACTCAAGATTAAAACGTTGCTCATCCCACTGCATCGACTTTTTTAACGACGTCATGGCGTGCTCTGCTTTGTGCAAATTGCCTTTATCCACAAACACTTGTAAGTCAACCTTACGACCGGACTTGGTTTGATACTCGTCTTGCAGTAAATCGAAGTCTCCCGCCACCAATGCAAACAAGTAACTTGGTTTTGGATACGGGTCGTGCCAAAGTGCGTAATGACGATCGTTATCTAGGCTCCCCTGCTCGAGTGGATTACCGTTACTCAATAAGTAGGGAAAAGATTGAGGCGCTTCGATACGAACTCGATAGGTGGACAATACGTCAGGACGGTCTAAGAAGTATGTGATGCGGCGAAAACCTTCTGCTTCGCATTGTGTGCAATAAGCCCCGTCCGAAACATACAAGCCTTCGAGCTTTGAATTATTTTGTGGATCGATATGGGTTACAATGGTCAATTCAAATTCATCGAGGTCGACGTTAATGTCGATACCGCCTTCGCGAGTGATGACCTGATGAGTTACCTCATTCTCATTAACAAATACCGAAACTAACGATAAATCTTCGCCGTCCAGTTTAACCACCTTTGCGTCTTTGCGCAGACGCTTAATTTGTGACTTAGCCACGACGCGGGTTTTATTTGGGTCCAATTGAAAGTCTAGGTCAACGTGATTAATGGTGAAATCCGGTGATTGGTAGTCTTTTAAATAACGGGCTTGTGGTTGACTCATGTTTTATACCTACTACAAAGGTTATCCATCGATGTAATAAAAAAGCCAGTCTCTCGACTGGCTTATTGGAAGCTATAGTTTATTGCTTGACGTACAAGTTCGATTGACTCATATCTAGGGTGATCGCAACCGACTGTTCAAGGAACACATCCGGCTTTTCGAGATCATCAGGCAAGTCGTCCAAATCCGTCACAGGCTCTTTGCCTAGCTCTTTGAGTCGAGCGTTTGCTCGGGCGAGTGACTTAACGTCGTCAGCATCTCGCTCTGCGATGCGCTCTGCCTCGACTAAAGAAATGGTCTTGTCGGCATGACGAGTTTTGTACTCGGCAATGTCTTCCATCACAATATCGTACTCAGGGTTACCTTGTACCCGTTGCTCGTAATTGTTATCCAGTGCCTTAACCAATTCTGGGGTTATACGACCTTGATACTGATAATTTACCCGAGCAATTTTATCCCAAGGTAACGGATTATCTTCATCCGCCTCGCCATGCTCGCCTGGCTCGTAGGGGCTAGGGAAACGGATGTCTGGAGTTACACCTTTAATTTGAGTGCTGCCGCCATTGATTCGATAAAACTTTGCAATGGTGTATTGTAGGTTGCCCACAGGCTTTTCGTACATATCGTACATGCGACCTAAGCTGGTGTGCTGTTGTACGGTACCTTTACCAAAAGTGGTTTCACCCACAACCAAGGCTCGACCATAGTCTTGCAATGCCGCGGCGAAAATCTCAGAAGCGGAAGCACTGTAACGATCGACCATAATGACCAAGGGACCATCGTAGGCGATCTTGCCATCCATATCGGCATTTTGGCTAATGCGACCACTGGCGTCGCGAATTTGAACTACCGGGCCACGCTCAATGAATAAGCCGGTGAGCGCTGTTGCTTCGGTTAACGCGCCACCGCCGTTCATACGAAGATCAATGATGACACCTTTAATCTCTTCACTTTCAAACTCTTTCAGCTTCGCGGCTACGTCCTTGGATACATTCATATAAAAGCTCGGTATCTCAATGACGCCGACTTTTTGGCCTTTGAATGCACCGCTATCGGACACTTCAATCTTAGATTTAACCGCCCGATCTTCGAGTCTGATTTTATCTCGTACTAAAGTAACCTTGAACGGCTTAGCATTTGCTCCGCCTTTCTTTGGTAAAATCTCTAGCACTACTTCAGAGCCCTTCGGGCCTTTAATAAGCTCTACCACGTCGTCAAGTCGCCAGCCGATGACATCCACCAGTTCCTTGCCTTTCTGACCAACCGCGACGATGCGATCGTCTGGGCTGAGCTTTTCGCTCTTGGCCGCAGGCCCGCCTGTCACGAGACTGCGAATGGTGGTGTAGTCGTCTTTCATCAACAACACGGCACCAATACCTTCCAGCGACAAATTCATGTCTTGCTTAAAGCGATCCGCATTGCGTGGTGATAAGTAGGAGGTATGAGGCTCAATAGTGCGCGCAAAGGCATTCATCACAGTTTGGAAAACGTCTTCACTGTTCGACTGTGTTAGGCGTTTAATGGCGTTGTTATAACGCTTGCCGAGCATCTCAGCAATTTCCGGCCACTCTTTGCCTGTTAATTTGAGGTTTAACGCATCAAATTTTACTCGTTGGCGCCAAATTTCATCCAGCTCTGCTTCGCTGGTCGCCCAGGGTTTTTCACTGCGGTCATAGGTATAACGGTCACCTTCTTTGGCGAAGTCCATCTCCTTGTCTAGCAACGATAACGCAAAACTGAAACGCTCAAAACGGCGTTTGTTGACTTGGTTGTAGATGTCATAGGCCGAAGACAATTCGCCGCTTTTTAGCATGTCATCGAAATCGTATTGATACTGCTTAAATCGGTCAACGTCGCTTTGCAACATAAAGGAGCGATTGTAATCCAACAGTTTCAAATAGCGTTGCCACACTTTTTCCGAAAAAGCGTCGTCTATGGTTACCCGTTCATAATGGGAGCGGCTTAATTTGCCGGTTACACGTTTACTGGCTACTTTATGTTGTGGCTCTTGCTTAAGTACCTTTAAATCATCTACCGATAAAGTAGGATTCAGCGCGAGCGCTGGGAAAGAGGCCACACAGCCATAGGTAAGTAGAATTGCACCTGCAATACTTTTTATTCGCATCAACACCAACTCCCGTTTTAGGTCGTTATACTTGAATATGCTCTAATCGTACTTTGACGGTTAATCCGCTATCCAATTGAACGTTTACTTCTTGCTTTACAATTTCTAATACTTGACCAGAAACAGCAGACTTGCCAAGTTTGACCTTAACTTTTTGCTGAGGTTTCAATTCATTCAAACTTTCTGGTGTAACGCCTTCTGCTTCCACTGTTTCTTTTTGGGCGGTTGCTTTGGCTGGTGCCTTCTTGCGGGCTGGGCGTTTAGCTTTGGCTAAATCAGCACGGGCGCTTTTCTTGGCGGCTCTGCGTTGTTCAGCCATTTTCTCGGCGCGCATGGCTTTCGCTTTCGCTTGGCTTTCTTCTAGCGCCTTAGCAGCGTGCTCAACGTGCTCAGCTTCTATCTCACCGCAATCATTGCCGTCAAGATCCACCCGTAGTTGGCCTGCTTTAATGGACTTGAGATAGCGCCAGCTGTTGGTGTAACGACGAATCGCTACTCGCAGTTGTGTTTTGCTAACTTTAGGATCGTTTTCCAACCGATCAGCCAATTCCTGGAATAGGCCAATTTTTAAAGGTTTGGTCTCACCTTCCGCGGTGAAACAGTTGGGGAATTGTTGAGCTAAATACTCAATAACCTGGTTAACGTCAGTTAACTTATCGGTTGTTTCCATTGTTACTTCCAATTAGTGATTGTTGAGTACGGAACCTTATTCCGTCTCAGCTTCGTTATAGAGCCACTCAACAAAAGCTTCAATTTCGTCTTCATCGAGTTCTGTAAGTCCAGGATTATGTTGCCAGTAATCCCAAACAGCTTCCAGCAGCATTTCTAACGCCGAAGGGTCGACATCGTCTGCAGCTTTCGCATATATACTGTGATAAATACGGTTTAAATTATCGGCGGCAAGTTCTTCCTCGCCTTCCCAATCACCAATTTCCATTGGCGACACCAGAAACGTCTGGATTGATACAAGTTCTTTCATAAAAGGATTCTTGGCACAATTACCGCCATTATAAGCTTGAAGTGGGCTATTTCACCAATTAATTTCTGTTAACTGCTGGCTTATTCACCAGCAATAGAATTTAGGTAGCTTTGGATAGCTGTTAAACCTTGCTCATCGGCCTCATCAAAGCGGTTAAACTCGGGGCTGTCGATGTCCAGTACCGCGACAACATTACCCTTGTGCACAATTGGCAATACGATTTCTGAATTCGAAGCGGCATCGCAAGCGATGTGGCCTTCAAATTGGTGAACGTCCGCTATCCGTTGTACTTCATTTTTTTCTGCTGCTACACCACACACGCCGTTTCCTAAAGGGATTCTGATGCAGGCTACCTGCCCCTGAAACGGCCCTAACACCAATTGCTCTTGTTGGCGTCGATAAAAGCCTACCCAGTTGACTTGCTCCAAGCTATGAAACAACAGCGCCGAAACGTTGGCCATATTGGCTACCCAATCTGGCTCGCCTTCGGTAATTGCCTCAACTTGGTTTAGCAAGGTGGAATAGAATGCTTGTTTTTGGCTCATGTATTTCTTCTCGTTATTGATTTGCAGCGGTTTTTATCGCAGCGACATCGGCTTTTTTAGCTGGCTTGCTCGCTACCTTTTTTACCGGTCCGCCTTTTAGTAAGCGAGCTAACGTATCTCTTTCTTGAGCTAAATAGAAGGCCAATTGCTCTAATTGTTCTTTATCTTCAACTATTTTTGATTCTTCGATAAACTCGCTTAAGTTATCAGCGACATCTAACATCTTGTCGTATGCATCGGCTTCTTTTTTAGAGGTAAATGTCATCTTATCGGCTCCGTTGCGTACCACCACAAATCGAGTTTCTACGGCCATGGCTGCTCTCCACTGTTATTTTATACAGTATAGACTGGCACAAATACCAAGGTCTGTGCAACAATAGCAGGACAAAAACCATGAAATTGTGCGTTAAGTCGATGGAGTAGCAGCCACAAGACCATGATAGAACAACAACAATCCGCCGGTGAAGACGATATTGGCAACTTTGTGTTATGCAAAAGTTGCGACCGAGTAATGGAAAAACCGCTCTTACAAGATAACCAACGAGCCTTTTGTCCCCGTTGTAAAACCCGTGTGTTCGATCCACCGAATTGCCCAATGAACATGCTACTCGCCTTAACCATAGCGGCCTTGGTAATGTATTTCCCTGCGAATTTTTTACCCATTTTAGAGGTCCATTTTTTCGGTAGCATTCGTCAAACCACAATCACTGGAGGGGCGTTATCGGTTATCGAACAAGGGTATTGGCTTGTGGGAGTATCGGTCTTGTTGTGTGCTGTTATCGCACCAGGCTTGCTCATTTTAAGCCTGTTAGCACAGGTTATCGTTATAGGTAGAAGTCAAAAGCTAAGCCCACTGCGCAAGAGCATTCTTTTGAACTTATTGCGCATGCATGGCTTACTGACCCAATTCACCATGTTAGAAATATACCTAATCAGTTTCTTAGTATCTGTGTTTAAGCTTACCGATTTCTCAGACGTCTATTATGGCGTTGGCACCTGGAGCTTTGTCATCTTATATATTGTGTTGTTTTATGCGCAGCGCGAATACGTGGCTGAAGTGTTTTGGAGGCGGTACCATGACCAATACAACTAACGGCCAACACCAAAACTTAAAACTGTGCGTGCTTTGTCACGCCACCAATAATGGTAAAGACAGCCACTGTTATCGCTGTAAAGCCCCGATTTACTTTCGTAAGCCTGCTAGCCTTCAGTTAAGCTGGGCGTTGTTACTGACCGCGTTTATTCTTCTATTTCCCGCCAATTACTTTCCCATTACGCAACTGACTAATCAGGGTAAAGTAACTTACGATACCATTTACAGTGGCATTCTCTCTTTGGTTCAGTCCGATATGATCCCAATTGCTATCATTGTATTCATTGCCAGTATTGTGGTGCCCTGGGCAAAGATAGCCGGCATCTTTATCGTATTACTCGCTATCCAATTGAAACTGCCTTTGTCCACCAAACAATTAGCGGCCTCATTTAGAGTGATCGAGTGGATTGGGCGCTGGTCAATGTTAGACTTATTCGTAATTTCTATTATGGTTGCCATAGTTAATATGGGACAATTGCTGGATGCGAAGCCAGCTCCGGCTGCAACAGCCTTTGCAGCCGTGATACTATTCACACAATTAGCGGCTAAATCTTTGGACACCCGATTACTTTGGGATCGTATGGAACGAACAAATGGTACAAGCGGAAAACGCAAAAGTTCATAATAAGAAACTGATTTCCCCAATTTGGCTATTGCCAATCATTGCCTTAGTGTTGGCGGGATATCTCGCCGTTAAAAGTTATAAAGAGGCTGGGCATCGAATCGTCATCAACTTCCCTTCCGCAGCCGGAATGGAAGTCAACAAAACGCTGGTAAAATATCAAGGTCTAACCGTTGGTAAAGTGGTTGATATTAGCATCAATAAAGAGGCTGGCGTCGATGTAGCGGTGGTTATGGACCACCGGGCGGGTGACTTACTTAAAGACTCCACTAAATTTTGGTTGGTCGCGCCAAAGGCTTCGATTACCGGCGTTGAGGGTTTAGATGCTCTGTTTTCTGGTAATTACATCAGTATGTTGCCGGGTGAAGGCAAATCCGAAGACAATTTCATAGCAGAGTTAGAAGCACCGGCGCTGCTCCCCAGTGATGACGGCTTATACGTGCGCATCGCAACCGATAAACTTGGCTCGATTAATATAGGCTCGCCCATTTATTACCAACAAGTGCCGGTTGGTCGGGTTATTAATTACGTACTAACTCGCAATAAGCAAGTGATCATTTCCGGCTTTATTGAGCACAAATACACCCACCTGGTGAAAGATAATAGTCGTTTTTGGAACGTAAGCGGTGTGCAGGCTAAAGCCAGCTTAGCAGGCGTTGAAGTGACCACCGAAAGTCTCAGCAGCATACTGGCTGGCGGCATTTCATTTTCATCTCCTCAAGAAAGTGACTTATACCTGCCTGCCATTCCAAAAACATTTCGCTTGTTTGATAGCTTTGACGCCAGTAACGTCGGTACCCAATTGCAATTAACAGCAGCCACCGCTGAGGGCATCAATGCAGGTACTCAGGTTCTCTATCGCAACATACAGATCGGTGAAGTCAGCGACATATCGCTCAGCCAGCAAGGGGTTACTATTGGGGTCGATATTTACCACGATTACGCGGAACTCGTGCGTCGAGACAGCCTATTTTGGCGGCAAGGGGTTGAGCTATCCGCGCAAGGTATTCGACACCTTGATAGAGCTATTACCGGCGCGGCTATCGAGTTTTTACCCGGCTCCGAGGCATTCCCCAGTCATCACTTTGAGCTCTTATCCAAAGCACCGGAGCGCCCTGCTCTTGGGAAAACCATCAAGCTATACGCCAAGCAAAACCCTGGTATCAGCAAAGGCGCGGCCATCACTTATAAAGCTTTTACCATAGGTCAAGTGTCTGAGGTGGCCCTCGCTGAAAACTTCAAACAAGTTGAAATTCAAGCCAATATTTATCCTGAGTTTCAATCTTTACTAAACGACCGCAGCTACTTTTTGCAATCGGCCCTTGTGGACGTCAATGCCAGCTTAGAAGGCATCAAGGTGAGCAGTGGTAATCTGAGTAATGTGTTGTCAGGCGAATTGCGCTTGGTCAGCAAAGGCACCATAAAGACCAACAGCGCCAATGGCTACCCGGTATTTTTAGATCAAGCGCAAGCCGATAGACAACTGCAATTGTCGCAATATCAGAAGGTGGTGCTTACCGCTAGCCACGCAGCTCAATTGCAGGTTGGCTCTAGCGTAGACTATCGTTCCATGATCATTGGCGAAGTGGCGTCTGTAGAGTGGCAAGCCCAGCAAAATAACTTCGTAATCGAGTTGCTCATTGCCCCTCAATTTAAACAATTAATTAATGACAAAGCGGTATTTTGGAAGCATCAAGCTGTGTCGGTTAAAGCCGACTTATCGGGTATCGATATCAACGTAGCTCCTATGCAAACCTTACTTAAGGGTGGCGTAAGCTTAGGTCATACCGACAGCAAGATTGGAGAACTAGCGCCTGTACGTATTCTTTATGACGAGCAACAAGCCGCGTTAACCCAAGCCCGTTATGCCAGTATTCGCTTCGATTCGACTTTGCAGTTCAGCGTGGGCAACGCTGTAAAATATCAGGGATTCGACATTGGAAAGATAACCGACGTCAGCCTACTGCCTTCACTTTCAAGCCAAATGGTTACGGTCGAAATGAATGGTGAATATGCGGACACCTTCTTAAAAGCAGACAGTCAATTTTATCCGATATCCGCAGAAATCAGTCTCGCTGGGGTGGAAAACATTGATACCCTGTTGACTGGCAGCGTTATTGGCGTGATCCCAGGTGAAGGTGTATATAGTAATGAATTTGTAGGCTTAGCAAAGGCACCGGTTAGTACGCAGTTGCCCAATGGCCTTAATGTTGTGCTGACCACCCCAACCTTGGGTTCCATAAAGATTGGAACCCCTATTGTTTATCGAGGCATTAATATCGGCCAGGTTGTGCAATATCAACTCAGTGAACTTGCCAACGGTCTCGACATTGTTGTCAACATCGAGCCGCAATACCAACACCTTGTAAATAGCAGCAGTAAATTTTGGGATCTGTCTGGACTCTTGTTTGAATTTGGCTTGTTTTCAGGCGCTAAGTTTAAAAGCGGCAGTCTAGAAACCATTCTCAGTGGCGGTATTGGTGTCGCCACCGAGCAAAGCAATAGCGCCGATAACGCGTTGCAACAAGGTCAACGTTTGCCTCTTTACGCCAATAGTGAAGAGTCGTGGCAAACATGGGCACCACAATTGCTTCAACGTTAGCTGTTAGGCGGTCATTAGCTTACCCGTAAAACCAGTAGGCAATGACAATCGCTGCGACAATGCCCGCAGCATCGGCAGACAAGCCACAGGCTATGGCGTGTTTGCCTTTGCGAAGCCCTACCGAGCCAAAGTAAACCGCCAACACGTAAAAGGTGGTTTCAGTACTGCCCTGAAATAAGGCCGCCAAGCGCCCGCTAAACGAATCGACGCCGTGGTGCTGCATAGTTTCCAACATCAGCGCCCGTGAGCCACTGCCACTAAACGGCTTCATAAGTCCTGTGGGTAATGCATCGATGAAACGCAAATCCATACCTGTCGGTGATAATAGCCAAACCAAAGCCTGCAATACGCTGTCCAGCGCTCCAGATGCCCGAAAAACACCGATGGCAAGTAACATGGCTACCAAATAAGGGATCAGGCGTACGCTTTGTTCGAAGCCTTGTTTAGCGCCTTCAATGAACAATTCGTATACAGGCAGCTTTTTCATGCCGGCAATCAGTACAAACGCAAAAATCAACGCCAACAGTATGCCGTTGCCCATAATGGTCGACACTTGCCCTATTTGCTGCGCTGTCAGTGTTAATAAATACATGACCAAAGCGCCTATGGCTGCGATGGCAAACGCTAAATAACCCAACACCACCGTTTGCGTGAGCTTAAGCTTTTGCAGCCAAGCCACCATCAACAGCCCCACCAAAGTTGAACAACACGTGGTCAACAAGATGGGTAAAAAGACATCGGCGGGATCAGCAGCGCCTTGCTGAGCCCGATATAAAAAAATGGTAACGGGAATTAAGGTAACTGACGACGTATTGAGAACCAGAAACAACACCTGAGCATTGGTGGCCGACTCTTTAGACGGGTTTAGGCTTTGCAGATCCTGCATCGCTTTTAAGCCTAACGGCGTTGCGGCATTATCAAGACCAAGCGCATTGGCCGTTAAGTTCATGGTCATACTGCCATAGGCTTTATGGCCACGAGGAACGTCTGGCATGAGACGCGACAAAAAGGGTTCGGTTAATCGCGAAAATAGGCCCACCATACCGCTGGCCTCTCCCAACCGCATTAATCCCAGCCAAAGCGTTAGCACCCCCACTAACCCCAAGGCGATCTCTGCGCTGAGTTTTGCCATCGAAAAGCAAGCAGCAACCACCTCTGCCAGTACTTGATACTGTCCAAGCACGAGTTGCAATGCAACGCTGATTGCTGCGCAGCCAAATAAGGCAAACCAAATTCGATTAAGCACCTAAATTCCTTGGTTATGATAGACTGACGGTATTAACCGTTTATACAAGAGTCTACACCTTGGTCGCTACCAGTTTAAACCCTGAATTTCTTGATTCTATAGAAAAAATTCTCCCAAGTGAGCTTTCCATTGACGATTTTATTGACTATTCGCAACGGCCATTGCGACGTTCGATTCGGGTCAATACCTTAGCCATATCGGTAACCGACTTTGTTAAACGCATGCAAGCACAAGGCTGGCAGTTACAAGCCATTCCTTGGTGTGAACAGGGGTTTTGGGTGGGCCCTGAGGACAAACTTGACGCCATTGGTAATACTGTCGAGCACTTAGCCGGTTTGTTTTACATTCAAGAGGCCAGCTCAATGTTGCCGGTAACGGCCTTGTTCCAAAGCCAGCGCCAGCCAATGATGGTGTTAGACATGGCCGCCGCTCCTGGTAGTAAAACAACCCAAATAGCGGCGCAGATGAACAATCAAGGTCTGCTCGTAGCCAACGAGTATTCCGCAAGTCGAATAAAGAGCTTGTTTGCAAACTGTCAGCGGCTTGGCATTCGTAATGTTGCCCTAACCCACTTTAGCGCCAATGTGTTTGGTCAATATTTACCTGAAACCTTTGACAGCATTCTATTGGATGCACCTTGTGGCGGCGAAGGAACCATTCGCAAAGACCCACGCGCCTTAGATAATTGGAGCCAAGCGGCCATCGATGAAATTTCTGCGCTGCAGCGAGAATTGATTGAGTCGGCGTTTCAGTCTCTTAAGGTCGGCGGCGAACTGGTGTATTCCACCTGCACGTTAAATGAGCAGGAAAATCACCAGGTTTGCCACCACTTAAAACAGCGCTTTGCTGATGCGGTTGAGTTTGTCCCGCTTGACGGATTGTTTGACGGCTGCGATAAAGCGCTTACCGAAGAAGGATTTTTACACGTTTGGCCACAACTATATGATAGCGAAGGGTTTTTCATCGCTAAAATTCGAAAAACCAAAGCGGTAGACAGCAAAGAGGCCCGCAAAGCAAAAATAGCTAAGTTTCCGTTTCAAGCGGCCACTCAAAAACAACGAGCGACACTGCAGCAGCAACTGCAGCCCTTTAACTTAGCCATTCCCGACAGCGCCGCAATATATTATCGAGACGGTGACTATTGGTGGTTCCCAACGGAATTTGAAGCACTCATCGGCAAAATGCGATTTTCACGCGCCGGTATCCGCGTCGCCAGCGAGCATAAAAAGGGACTCAATTTGCACCATGATGCCGCTAAAGCACTGTTTAATCGCAATGCCCAAGCCATTGAGTTAGACGTTAATGATGCCGGTGCTTTCTTAATGGGGCGAGACGTGGAACAAAAAAACAGCGCCGATAAAGGCGAAAAACTGGTCAGTTATCAAGGCACTACCTTAGGGATAGTGAAAGCACTTGGTAAACGACTAAAAAACCGGCTACCCAGGGAGTTGGTGCGCGATAAAATAAGTAATAGTAATTTTTCAGAATAAATAACTTTTTATTCTAGCTATTGCAGAGTTTTCTACTAGACTAAATCATTAGCGCACGGCTCCTCAGTGAGCCATTCCCCTAGCCCAGAACATCGGACTCGTTCTGGGCAATTTTTTGCCTATTATTTACCGGTTTCTAGCGGTTGGCACCGCGAAACAAATTGAAGTAATTGTCAGTGGTTTGCTGTGCTAGCACCTCTAAGCGTTCACCGCGCAGATCCGCTAAAAACTGTGCCAGATCCGCAACAAATGCCGGTTGATTTTCTTTGCCGCGATGAGGCACAGGCGCTAGATACGGACTGTCGGTTTCAATTAACAGGCGATCCAGTGGAATTTTCTTGGCCACTTGCTGTAATTCGGTAGCATTCTTAAAGCTCGCAATGCCGGAAATTGACACGTACATCCCCATGTCCAAGGCTTGCTTGGCCATCGGCCAGTTTTCGGTAAAGCAATGCAAAACACCACCACAACGCTCTACTTGGCCATTTTTTAAGATAGCGATGGTATCTTCACGCGCATCTCGGGTATGCACAATCACCGGTTTATTCAATTCACAAGCTAATTGCAATTGCGCTTCAAAGCTTTGTTGCTGAAGCGCTATCGAATCCTTCGAGTAATAGTAGTCTAAACCGGTCTCCCCTATCGCCACGACCCAATCGTCACTGGCTTGACGACGAAGCAGTTCAATATCGACTCCGTCTTCAATATCCAAAGGGTGTACACCCGCTGAAATACTGACGCCGTCTAAACCACGCATCATCTGCGCCATTGAGTCAAACTCACTATGGCAAACATTAACGCACAGGAAATGATTAACGCCGCGAGCTCGGGCAGCATCGAGTAGCAAAGCAACCTGCTCGCGCGTAGGAGCCTTCTTTAGTCGATTAAGGTGACAGTGTGAATCAACAAACATGGGGACTTTTCTCACCAAAAAGAGGCGAGCATACCAGCTATATGGTTGAGGTCAACTCGCCAGAGTTAAGTTTAGCAGCCAACAGGTTTTCTATTTGGCTTTTGTGCAGTTCAATGTCCGATTCCACCTTGATTCCAACACCTTGAGGACGACCCCCTTGAGAGCCTAAAGGGTTAATCCAACACACACTGCCCTCGAACTCATAGGTAGTAGCAGAGCCTGGTAACCGATAGGCAACCGTTAGTTTTTGCTCCATTTGATAGCTGTCATTAGTCGACACAAACATAGCAACCGGTGAAATGAATGGCATATAAGCGCGATACAGTTGTTCTACGCTTTCAAAGTTAGCCAATAAATCTGCCATAAATCGCTAATTCCCTTTAGTTAATTGCTTATACTCTAAAACAAGTCGGTTACATAATGCTACATAATTTATTGTAGGCATTTGTGAAAGCTTTTGATGGGTGTGCCACAGTTGCGAGATAAAGTCGCCCAGTTTAAGGCTCAATAATGGCTGTTGCGTTTTTAATGAGGCCAGTTTTTTGCTGAGTAACCAATCTAAAACTTGTAAGCTGTCCTGGGGGTGCTCTGCTGTGTATTTGGCTAAGTTCGCATCAACAATCCCGTTAGCTAAGGCATTACGCCAAGCCAAACGAGCGCTCGCTAATCCTTGTAAGCGTTCACCGGTGTTGGCATCGAGCAACGCATAGGGCCCGCCAACAATTCGATAAGCCCAGCCATGCTGTTGCCAGTCCACACCCTGTTGCTCTAACCAATGTTTTATAGGCGCCTCGTCGATACCGCTGACATTAATGCGTTGGCAACGACTGATAATGGTTGCAGGTAATAGCCCAGGTGTATCACTGCACAAAATAATAAAGCAGTTTTCATTGGGCTCTTCCAGCGTTTTTAACAGCGCATTAGCGGCGGCATTATTAAGACGGTGG
This sequence comes from Paraferrimonas haliotis, assembly GCF_002282895.1. Lineage (GTDB taxonomy): Bacteria > Pseudomonadota > Gammaproteobacteria > Enterobacterales > Shewanellaceae > Paraferrimonas > Paraferrimonas haliotis. Next base: position 147,638 of record NZ_NRRB01000004.1, on the reverse strand, counting down.
GCTTGCTCAATAACAACCAAACGACTACCACCTTGCTGACTGGTGGTGGCTAAGGCACTAATAAGCTCGCGAATTTGATCCACTTTAATCTGATTACCGTCAGCGGCAATCCAGTAACAATCTGGATGGCTACTGGCTTGCAGTAATCGGCAATCTTTACAATGCCCACAAGGGGCGTCTACTTGGCGACACATCAAGCCACGCTCAATGGCTTTGAGTAAATCGTGGGCCCCTAAGCCGTCACTTAGCTGCAGCAACAGAGCATGGGCCAACTGCTGGCGTTGCGCCTGAGCCATAAGCTCGTTGTAACTGGTTTGCAACCAAGCCGGTAATTGGGACGACGCCATTTAGCTCTCCAAAAAACGCGCTAAGGCGCTGCGAATTTGCTGTTGCACCTGTTCGATGCTTTTCGATGCGTCAATGGTAACAATGCTTTCGTCTTGTTGTGCAAAACTGAGATAGCTCTCTCGAGCTCGCTCAAAAAAGCTGAGATCTTGCTTTTCGATTCGATCCAGCTCACCTCGCCCGGCAGCTCGGGCTAGGCCCAATGCTGGGTCGATGTCCATATAAATGGTCAAATCCGGTTTAAAGCCGTTTAAGGTGGCATCGCTGATGCGGTTAACCAGACTTTGTAACTCTCTGCCACCGCCCTGATAGGCTTTAGACGATAAATCATGGCGATCGCCAATCACCCATACGCCGTTAGCTAGAGCGGGTTTAATGACGTTATCAATCAGTTGTGCACGCGCTGCATACATCAATAAACATTCCGCAGTATCGGACAAAGGATCACCATCCACTTCCGCTTTTGTAATGGCCCGAATTTGCTCGGCCACCGGTGTTCCGCCGGGCTCTCGAGTGGTAATTACCTGCTCAATCTTGTGTTGCTTTAATACGTCGTTAATGCAGGCTACCGCGGTGGATTTTCCCGCGCCTTCAAGCCCTTCGATTACGATAAATTTTGCTGTCATCGGATGGTTCTCAAGTATTCCTTTACGGCTTTGTTGTGATCTGCCAAATTGGTGGAGAATTTATGGCCACCTTTGCCGGTTGCGACAAAGTACAAATAAGGGACGTCCGCTGGATTGGCCGCGGCCTTCAGTGACGCAAGCCCTGCTGATGCAATGGGTGTTGGCGGCAGACCGTTTATGCGGTAGGTATTGTAAGGCGTTTTCTCACGCAGGTGTGCCCGGGTAATATTGCCCTTATAGCGCTCCCCCAACCCATAAATAACCGTGGGGTCAGTTTGTAAACGCATGCCTTTGTTGAGGCGATTAATAAAGACCGCCGATACCCAGTCTCGCTCGTCCGCCACCGCCGTTTCTTTTTCAATGATGGAAGCTAGAATTAATAACTCGTAGGGCGATTTCAGTGGTAGCTGCGCTTGCCGTTGCTGCCATGCCGTGTCTAAATGCCGTTGCATTTGTTGGTAAGCTCGTTTCAGTATGTCTAAATCACTGTGACCTTTGTGATACTGATAAGTACTGGGGTAAAACCAACCCTCTGGGTTGGCTTGTTCGATAGCCAAGGCGTCGACTAAGTCTTCAATGGAGGTAAGTTGCTGTTGTAAATAATGCTGTTGGTGCAGTTGCGCCATCCATTGCTTAATGGTCCCACCTTCTACCAAGGTGATATAGAACTTCTTTTGCTTGCCGTCGACCATCAAATTCAACGCGTCTATCAGGGTCATCTGCGGCGTCAGTTCATAAAGCCCGGTTTTCACACCGGCTAACTGCGGATACAGGCGCAGCAATAACGATGTATGCCAACGGTTAGACAAATATTGCGCTTCAAACCAGCCCTTGTCTGTCATTTCTGCAATGACACTTCGAGCGCTGTCACCGCGAACAACTTCAAATTCCTGCGGCGCCGTTAGCCTAAGCTCAGTGCTTAAAGAACGCTGAAAATCCTGGTAAAGCAACACCGCTGCAGCGAGGGCTACTACCAATAGGGCCACAATCAATAGGCCTAGTCGTTTAAGCATAAATCATCCTTTCTTTTGTTTAACGCATGCTCCATTGTGCGTTGCAAACTGTGACTGTCGAACCTAACTTGGTCAATGCTGTTAATCGCTACAACACCCATTAACGCGTTACACATTATCGCACCATCGAATGCGTTGATATCAGTCACAGATAGCTCCGTGGCGATGACTTGGTAACCCTGTGCAACCATGGCCTGCATAATTTGCAATCGGGTGATCCCTGCGATACCACTGCGACCCAGTGCCGGTGTAACTAAACGCCGCCCTTTAGCAAAAAACAAATTGGCAGCGGAGCCACACACCAGCTTGCCACTGTCATCGCAAACCACATAATCATCACCCGCGCCATTATGGTTGTGCTTTAACATGACCTGCTCGATGCGATTTAGATGTTTCACGCCCGCTAGCATGGTGTGTCGGGATAACGTCATAGCGTGCACCCTCAGCGCAACGCCCTGTTCTCGCCAGTGGTTGTAGTGCTGGGGCACTTGGTGATGACTGACAATGCACTGCAATTGAGCCTGCATGGGTGGTGCATAGCCACGTCCACCATGGCCTCGAGTTACCATGACTTTAATTACCCCTTGCTGAAGGGCTAAGGCTTTGGATTCAATAAATTGCTTATGCGGTTGAAACCACTCCGCAAAGGTCAATCTTGTGGCCATGCCCATCATCAATGCGGCATCTAGCAATCGACGCTGATGTAACGACCACGCTTCAATGACGCCGTCGTTTAAGCGCATGGTGGTATAGAAGCCATCACCATAGGCAAGGCCTCGATCCGCTAATGATAACGCCTCGTTATCACCATTTAACCAAGCGCTATCGCTCACTCAGTCGTCCTGGCTAATACGGCTCGCCACCGCATCTTGCTGATTTTTGTACTTTGCATTTTGGCGCTTATTGTACGGTCTGGCGCAGGCTTGATTTAGCCGTTCAAAGTTCAGCGCGCCGATGGTCATTCCTGGGCGCAGCGCTAACGGCAGCTTGCCAGAATTATAGAACTCCAGAACAATGCGCCCCGACCAGCCGGGATCAATTCGATGAGCCGTCACATGCACCATTAGCCCTAATCGAGCCAGAGATGAGCGACCATCTAACCAGCCAACAATGTCTGCCGGTAACGTAACGGACTCGTGAGTCACGGCTAGGGCCAATTCACCAGGGTGTAGGAAAAAAGCTTTGTCCTCAGGGATATCGATCTGCTCGCTCATCACCGAATCTAAAGCTTGTTGGACTTCGGCACTGGGGCCACTGAGATCAATGTAGGCGGCAGTATGATCTTGAAACACTCGAAATTGCCCGCCAAGCTTCACATCGACGCTAACGCCGTTAATGGCGTCGGCAGCTGGAGCGGGTTCCATGATAATGGTGCCGTCGGCTAGGCACTGTTCTATTTCCGTATCGGTTAAGCGCATCAGTGAGTTCTCTTATTAGTCTAATAGGTGCTGAATTCGAGATTTCAACATGTCAATGGCAATGCGATTTTTACCGCCTCTTGGCACAATAATATCGGCGTATTGCTTCGATGGGTCAATGAACTGCATAAACATAGGGCGAACCGTGGTTTGATACTGCTCAATGACCGAGGTCATGGTACGGCCTCGCTCTTGAATGTCTCTTTGCAGGCGACGCAATAAGCAAATATCCAAAGGCGTATCCATAAACACAGAGGCTTTAAACTGTTGTCGTAACTTGGCATTAGTTAACAGCAAAATACCCTCTAAGATAATCACCTTTTTAGGTGAAACTTGACGACTATCGCTGGTGCGTGTGTGCTCTGAGTAACTGTAACTTGGAACCTGTACACTTTGGCCAGCACACAGCATTGACAGATGCTCCGACAATAAGTCGTGGTCCAGTGCCTGCGGATGATCGTAATTGGTCTTTATGCGCTCTTCCATCGACAAGTGCGATTGGTCTTTGTAATAGCAATCTTCGTTAATCACCGCTATTTGATTGGTGCCTAGATCTCGTTTCAGTTCATCATAAATGGTATTTGCCAATAAGCTTTTACCCGAAGCCGATGCGCCGGCAATCGCGATGATAATACATTCGTGGTTAGCCATATGTTCCCTTTACTACTCGTCGGTAATTTCTATGGAGATGGTATCGGTTTGCGCGATTTTCACTAATTGCGATGTAGCGCTGCGAGCGATGCTTTTATACAAGTTGCTCACTTCGCTGTCCGGTTGCGCTACTACGGTTGGGTTGCCGCTATCCGCCTCATCGCGAATTTGCGTATTTAACGGTAATCGACCAAGCAAAGGCACGTTGTAACGCTTAGCAATGTTTAAACCGCCGTCTTCGCCAAAAATGTGGTCTTTATTGCCGCACTCAGGACACAAATAAAAGCTCATATTCTCCACAATACCCAGCACAGGGATATTCACTTTATTAAACATGCTAATGCCTTTTTTAGCATCCGCGGTGGCAATGTCCTGCGGCGTGGTTACCACCACAGCACCACTCACCGGTACATGTTGACTGAGAGACAATTGAATATCGCCGGTACCCGGTGGCATATCAACGACTAAATAATCCAGCTCTGGCCATTCCGTTTCTTTAATCAATTGACCCAAAGCACCCGCCGCCATCGGTCCACGCCAAACTGCCGCTTGATCATCCACAATCATAAAGCCGATGGATTGGGCAGTGATGCCATGGGCATGGGCCGCTGACATCATCACGCCATCGGCGGAGGTGGGTCTAAAGTCTTCAATGCCCAGCATAATAGGAATCGATGGCCCGTAAATATCAGCATCCAAAATACCTACTCGTGCCCCTTCAGCGGCCAATGCCAGAGCAAAGTTCACTGCGGTGGTAGACTTGCCGACACCACCCTTACCGGAAGAAACCGCGATAACGTGTTCAATATTTTTAATTTTATCGGCACTGGCGTTCATTACGGCCGTTGGCGGTTTGAAGTCGATTTCGCAAGCTACTTCGTCGATTTCAGGCAGTGTAGCCAAGGCTTTAGTAATCGACATAACGCGGTCACGATATTGGCTAACGCACGGATACGGATAGCACAAACCTAATTGCAGTTGTTTTTCTTCGATATCGAGACTGGTGACAATATTGGCATCGATTAAGCCCTTATCTAAATAAGGGTCGATTTGCTGATTAAGGATCGTTAAAACGGGTTCTAGTAGGGTTTCAGAAAGCTTAAACGGGTTAGGTTGCTGGGACACGGACATAGCTCCTGTAAAAATTTGGATAATTGTACCAGATATACAGCTCGATTCATGCATACAAAAACATCAGTTACCGTAATGTAAGATGAAATAAGCTTAAGCATGTTGTACTATTTGACGATCAAAGCTTCAACTCCCATTTATCGAAACCAAATTGTTGAAAAATCATGGCCAAAGCATCCAGAAAAATCTTAGTAACTAGCGCTCTTCCCTACGCCAACGGCCCCATCCATCTTGGGCATATGTTGGAATATATTCAAACCGATATTTGGTCGCGTTATCAAAAGCTTCAAGGGCATCAGTGTCATTACATTTGTGCGGATGATGCCCACGGCACTCCCATCATGTTAAAGGCACAGCAACTGGGCATTACACCAGAGGCAATGATCGAACAAACCAATCGCGAACATCAACAGGACTTTGCCGACTTTAACATTGCCTTTGATAACTATCACAGCACCCACTCCCAGGAAAACCGAGAGCTCTCAAGCCAAATTTATTTACGCTTGAAAGAAAATGGTCACATTAAGACCAAGACCATAGCGCAGCTGTTTGATCCCGAGAAGAACATGTTCTTGCCGGACCGCTTTGTTAAAGGCACCTGTCCAAAATGTAAGAGCGAAGACCAATACGGTGACAATTGCGATAACTGCGGCGCAACCTACTCGCCCACCGAGTTGATTAATCCAAAATCAGCAGTGTCTGGTGCCACGCCAATCATGAAAGAAACCGAGCATTTCTTTTTCGATCTACCTGCGTTTGCAGACATGCTAAAACAATGGACCCACTCAGGCTCGTTGCAAGAAGAAATGGCCAACAAGCTCAACGAATGGTTTGACCAAGGACTGCAGCAGTGGGACATTACCCGTGATAGCCCTTACTTCGGTTTCGAAATCCCCGGAGCTCCTGGCAAATTCTTTTACGTGTGGTTAGATGCGCCAATTGGCTACATGGGTTCCTTTAAGAACCTATGCGATAAGCGTGATGATCTTAATTTTGATGATTTCTGGGCGGCGGACTCCGATGCCGAAGTTTACCACTTCATCGGTAAAGACATTGTTTACTTTCACAGTTTGTTCTGGCCTGCAATGCTTGAAGGCGCAGGCTTTCGTAAACCCAATGCGGTATTCGCCCACGGCTACGTAACCGTAAACGGCGCTAAGATGTCTAAGTCGAAAGGCACCTTTATTAAAGCTCGCACCTATTTAGACAACTTAAATCCTGAGTATTTGCGTTACTACTACGCCGCTAAACTCAATTCAAGAATCAACGATTTAGATTTGGATCTGGAAGACTTTGTGCAGCGGGTTAACTCAGACCTCATCGGTAAACTGGTTAACATTGCCTCGCGCACCGCAGGATTCATCAGTAAACGCTTCGATGGCAAATTAGCATCGTCAGTGAACGACGAGCACATCTTGCAGCACTGCATTGACAAGCAAGCCATTATTGCTGATTTGTATGAGTCCCGTGAATACTCAAAGGCCATGCGTGAAATTATGGCGCTGGCGGATATGGCCAATGCCTATATTGCAGAGCAAGCACCTTGGAAACTGGCGAAAGAGGAAGCCACGTTAGACCAAGCGCACAAGGTTTGTACCCTTGCCATTGCCATATTTAAAGTGTTAGTGACCTACCTCAAGCCGGTATTGCCTCAGTTAGCGGAGGACGTTGAAGCTTTCTTAAACGTTGAACTTAGTTGGGACAATCTACAAGACAACCGCTTTGGAGAAGCCATTAACCCATTTAAGGCGTTAATGCAGCGTATCGATCCGAAACACGTTGAAGCCATGGTGGAGCAATCCAAACAAAACCTTGAAGCCACTGCAACAAAGTCAGAGTCCACAGAGACCGAGTCTGCGGTTGCTGACAGCGAGCTTAGTAAAGAGCCGATTGCCGACGAAATCACCTTCGATGACTTTGCCAAGATTGACTTACGCATCGCTAGAATCGTAAAAGCTGAGCATGTAAAAGAAGCCAATAAGCTGCTGCGCCTTGAATTAGATTTAGGTGGAGAAAGTAAGCAAGTCTTTGCCGGTATCAAGTCGGCCTACTCACCGGAAGATCTGCAGGGAAAACTTACCGTGATGGTGGCCAACCTTGCCCCACGTAAAATGCGCTTTGGTGTATCAGAAGGGATGGTGCTGGCGGCAGGCCCAGGTGGTAAAGATCTTTGGATTTTAGAGCCCCACGAAGGCGCTGAACCCGGCATGCGAGTGAAGTAACGTGAGTTACGATGCCTCGAGCATTCGAGTGCTCCGGGATGATGAAATTAGAAACACCATCCCGTTTGAGCTCATAGGCTCTGTTGCCACAGACTATGGCGTTGCAACAAGTTGTGTGCGCAAGGCTTGGGAAGCAGCTCATATCGTTGGGGTTGATTTTGAGCATTATGTGCAGCGCTATCTCAAGGGCGATAAAAGCATTGCGCAAATACCGGAATTTGAGCGCACCTACTTTGAATTGATGAAAGACGAAGTAAATCGAGCTCGGCGTTAACTGACACAGCGCTAACATTCATACAAAAAAAGGCCAGTTCATTAGTGAGCTGGCCTTTTTGCTGAGTTAGATGACGCTTAACCGATTTTGGTTAAACCGCCCATGTAGCTTTGTAACGCTTGCGGCACTTCAATGCTGCCATCAGCTTGCTGATAGTTTTCCAAAATAGCCACCAAGGTACGCCCTACCGCTAAACCACTGCCGTTAAGGGTGTGCAGCAATTCTGGCTTCTTAGCGCCCGTTGGACGATAACGTGCTTGCATACGGCGGGCTTGGAAGTCTTGCATGTTTGAGCACGAACTGATTTCACGGTAAGTGTTTTGCGCCGGCAACCAAACTTCTAAGTCATAGGTTTTAGCCGAGCCAAAGCCCATATCGCCGGTACACAAAATTACTTTACGATAGGCTAGCCCCAGCTTTTGTAAAATGGTTTCAGCGTGACAGGTTAGCTCTTCTAGCGCAGCCATTGAATCTTCTGGCTTAACCAATTGAACCAACTCTACTTTGTCGAACTGATGTTGGCGAATCAAGCCACGGGTATCGCGACCATAAGAGCCCGCTTCCGAGCGGAAACACGGCGTATGGGCAGTCATCTTCAGTGGCAATTCTTTTTCATCGAAAATGGTATCGCGGGCCATGTTGGTCAATGGCACTTCAGCGGTAGGAATTAGGCTCATGCCCAACCCTTCTTCCGTCGCCGGTTGGGTGTGGAATAAATCTTCTCCAAACTTTGGCAACTGACCGGTGCCGTAAAGGCTGTCTGCGTTAACCAAGTACGGCACGTACATTTCCTGATAGCCGTGCTCTGTGGTATGACAATCCAGCATAAACTGAGCAAGAGCTCGGTGCATGCGGGCAATTTGCCCTTTCATAACAATGAAGCGAGAGCCGGATAACTTAACCGCGTTTTTGAAATCCAGTCCGTCTGCTTGTTCGCCAAGCTCGACGTGATCTTTGACTTCGAAATCAAACTGCTTAGGCTCACCCCAAGTGAGTACCTCAACGTTTTCGTCTTCATCTTTACCAACCGGTACACCATCGGCTGGCAGATTAGGAATGCCAGCAGCAATATCACTCAACTGTTGTTGCAGCTCGGCAAGTTCCGCCTTTTTAGCGTCCAGTTGGTCGCCTAAATCAGCAACTTGGGCTAGCAAAGGTTGGATGTCTTCTCCGCGAGCTTTCGCCTGACCAATGGACTTAGAGGAGGAGTTTCTGGTGGCTTGAAGTTCTTCTGTCGCCACTTGCAGCGATTTACGCGTGGCTTCTAATTCGTTGAGTTTACTGACGTCAAGTATGTAACCACGGCTGGCCAAACGCTCTGCCGCCGTTTCAATTTCGCTTCTTAGAAACTTAGGATCCAACATGTTGTGTGTTCTTTACTCTTAAGAGTTAATACCGTGATAGCCCGCAGCGGACTATCGTCAAAATTTAGTAGATTGTAACAAAAGCCAATCAGCGCATCAGTACCTTTTTTGAGAAGATGCGGCATCTAACGCTTGTAACCGTTTGAGTTTTTCCGAAATCCGTTTCTCAAGTCCTCTATCCGTCGGTTGATACAAGGACTCATTCACGATTTCTTCAGGTAAATAGGCTTCGCCGGCGGCATAGGCATTGTCTTCATCATGGGCGTATCGATATTGGGCACCGTACCCCAAATCTTTCATCAACTGGGTCGGTGCATTGCGAATGTGATGAGGTACTTCCAATGACTGGGTTTTCTCCGCCAACGCCAAGGCTCTCTTAAAGCCTAAGTACACCGCATTACTTTTCGGGGCACAGGCTAAATAAACCGCCGCCTGGGCTATGGCCCGTTCCCCTTCGGCACGGCCAACGCGATGAAAGCAATCCCAAGCATTAAGCGCCACCACCATGCCTTGTGGATCGGCATTTCCCACGTCTTCTGACGCAATCGCAAGCAGCCGTCTTGCCGCCATCAGTGGATCGCCACCGGCGACGATCATTCGAGCGTACCAATACAATGCTGCATCGGGGTTACTGCCGCGAATGGATTTGTGAAATGCCGATAGCAAGTCGTAATAGGCATCACCACCTTTATCAAAGGCGCCCACATTAACACCGGACACTTGGCTTAAGTGCTCAATACCCAGCTCGTCGCCATCTTGTAGCTGATCGCAGGCCAGCTCCAACAGGTTTAACGCCTTGCGAGCATCACCGCTGGCTAAGCCGGCGATGGCATCTAAGGTACTGGATTGCGCAGTAATGCCTCGATGTCCTAAACCGCGTTCATTGTCAGCCAATGCCTTTTGCAGCAACTCAGCCAGAGCTGTCGAGTCAATCGGCTTAACTTGGTACACCCGAGCTCTCGATAACAAGGCGTTATTTAACTCAAAGCTTGGGTTTTCTGTGGTCGCCCCAACAAACATCACCGTGCCATCTTCGATGTAAGGCAAAAAGGCGTCTTGTTGGGATTTATTAAAGCGGTGCACCTCATCCACAAACAAAAGCGTTTGTTTAGATTGCGCCTGCGCCACATGTTGCGCTTGGGTGATGGCATTACGAATATCTTTAACGCCAGAGGTCACCGCAGAGATGCGCTCCACATGGGCATCAACGTAATGGGCGATCAGCTCCGCCAGCGTGGTTTTGCCAGTGCCCGGTGGTCCCCATAAAATCATGGAATGAGCTCGCCCAGCTTCTAGGGCTTTGCGCAGCGGTTTATCGTTGCCTAACAGATGCTCCTGTCCCAAATAGTCATCAAAGCAAACTGGCCGCATGCGAGCGGCCAGAGGTTGAAAATCGGGACTGAAGTCAAAACCAAGACTAAGGTCTTTGGTCATCGATCTCTACTCCTTGCGGCGGAGTGAATCGGAATAACTCAGCAGCGGGATTATCTTGATGATTGGTTAACTTGAATAAGGTGGTATTACCTTGGCTGTCTGCCAATCGCAACGAGCTTAAATAGTCGTTTTCAAAGCACACACTGGCTTGACGAAGCATGGATGGATTCGGCCCAGACAATAACGCCTCTTTTGGCGTGATTTGATAACAGGCTTGTAGTTGTTCTACCTCATAATTATCCCAGGCATCGGAAGACTCTTGCACCAATAGCGCCATGGGAGATGCTTGTATCGCCTGTTGTAAACTCATTAAGGTAACCTGTTCAATAAAGGGATTATAAACCCAGATATTTTCACCATCCGCCACAATGAGAGACTCATCAGGTTCAACCGCATGCCAATTAAAACGGTCGGGAATGGATAAGCTGAGCTCACCCTTGCCTTGCTGCAGCACCTGACCGTTAATGTCGGTAACCGTTTGCACGAACTGGCTAGTAAATTGGCTGTGTTTGGCCATTGTCTGTTGTAAGTTGCTGACCGCGTCGCTCTTTTCAAGCGCTTCGCTAGCGGCAAGCGCATGCTGACTTAACAAAACGGTGGCGACAAGGGTAATTGCTGTCTTTTTCATTAATTCACTTTAACTGGTGGTGGCGCCAAGACTTCTCGGTTGCCGTTGTGAGCCGGTGTACTTACGACGCCTTGAGCTTCCATTTGTTCAATGATTCTTGCAGCGCGATTGTAACCAATTTTGAATTTACGCTGAACGCTAGAAATAGAGCCGCGTCTCGATTCGGTGACAAACATAACCGCTTCATCATAAAGTGCGTCGGTATCTTCATCGGTTTCTGCGACTTCGCCCGGCATCAGCACTTGCTCACCGTCTGCGGTGCCCGCAAGAATTTCTTCAAGGTATTGAGGCTCAGCTCTTTGTTTCCAATCGGCAACCACTCTGTGCACTTCATGATCGTCAACAAAAGCACCATGCACCCGCATTGGCACCCCGGTACCAGGTGGCAAGTACAACATATCGCCCATACCTAACAAGGTTTCTGCACCCTGTTGATCAAGAATGGTGCGCGAATCAATTTTAGACGACACTTGAAACGCCATACGAGTCGGCACGTTGGCTTTAATCAAACCGGTGATCACGTCAACCGATGGCCGTTGAGTTGCGAGAATCAAGTGAATACCCGCGGCTCGCGCTTTTTGAGCAATACGAGCAATCAACTCTTCAACTTTTTTACCGACGATCATCATCATGTCGGCAAATTCATCCACCACAACTACGATAGACGGCATTTTCTCTAATTTAGGCGGCTGAGTTTGCATGGATTCTGCAGGGTTCCATAACGGGTCCATGATCACTTCACCCGCGGCTTCTGCTTCAGCAATCTTGGCGTTATAGCCTTTTAGATTACGAACGCCCATGGCCGACATCAGCTTGTAACGGCGCTCCATTTCGCCCACGCACCACCGCAAGGCATTGGAGGCCTGCTTCATGTCGGTAACCACTTCACACAGCAAGTGCGGAATGCCTTCATATACCGACAGTTCCAACATTTTCGGATCGATAAGAATCAAGCGAACGTCTTCTGGGCCGCTTTTGTACAACAGCGACACTATCATGGTATTAACCCCAACCGATTTACCAGAGCCGGTGGTACCGGCCACCAGCAAGTGAGGCATTTTTCCTAAATCCACCACCACAGGATCACCAGCAATATCGGAACCCAATACCATGGTTAGGTTCGATTTACTGTCAGCAAATGCCTGCGTATCCAAAACATCTCGCATGAACACGGTTTCTCTAAATTTATTAGGAAGCTCCAGCCCAATCACTGATTTACCTGGAATAACCTCTACCACACGCACACTCACAGCTGACAAGGCACGAGCAAGATCTTTAGCCAAACCGGTAATTTTAGACACCTTAATGCCAGGCGCCAAATCCAATTCAAAGCGCGTAATCACCGGCCCTGGACACACATCAACCACGGTTGCAGTCACGTTAAAGTCTAGCAATTTAGCTTCCACCAGCCTCGCAACCTGATCTAGCTCTTCTTGGCTAATAGGGTTTTGAGAGCGGTTAGGTACGTCTAACAAGCCAATGTCTGGCAGCGGTGCCATGGTTGGCTTTTTAGCTTTGGCGGGTAAAACTACTTGGCCATCAACAATTTTCGCCGTGTCATCAGCTGGTTCTCGCATTGATCCCAATGTTGGCTCTAGCGCAGCGTCAATATCAGATTCTCGCTCAGGCTCAATTGAAGGTTCGATAGCAAGGTCAATGTTCGGCTCAATAGTAGGCTCAAACGCCGGCTCAGCAAAAGACGGTTCCATACGCTGATGCTGTAAGGCTTCATCTGCCACAATGCCCGGCTCGCTTCGACCATTATTGCCGGTTTGTTCAACGGTATTGTCAGAGGTTTCGGTGCCCGCCTCAATGGGCTTGCTGGTTTTGAATCGATTCACTAACGCCATAAAACGACCGGTATCATCGTCGTTTGCTTCTACCGTCTCTGCTTTTTGACCACTAAAGCGCTGCGGCAACCGCCACAAAAACAGAGCAACCTGAATGCAAGCCTCCCCTACAGTTTCCACCAAGGTTATCCAAGACACTCCGGTGAGTAAGGTAAAACCCGCTCCCACAAACCACAGCAGCAACAAGGTGGTACCCAGTTGGCTGAAGTACGGAAGCATGGTACTGCTGATAACATCACCAATGACACCACCTGCTGAAAAGTCGTAGATGTCGTTGGCATTCATACTGGCGAGGCTTGTTAAGCCGCATAGCATGAGTAGGAAACCTATGATGCGCAACCCAACCGCGAAGTAATCCACTTCGGCCAATTGCTTGGGATGGCGGAAAATAAGCATACCACTGGCAACAACGATAAGGGGCATTAGCCAGGCACTGAAACCCATAATGTAAAACAGTACGTCGGCGACCCATGCCCCAACACTGCCGGCATAATTTTGAATGTCTTCGCTAAGACTGGCTTGACTCCAAGCCGGATCCGTTGCATCGAAACTGGCCAATGCAATCACTATAAACGTGGCCAGCAACGCACAGAAGATCAAACCGCCTTCTAGTAAGCGTTGCACCCCGGATAGTATTTTGGTGTCTTGATTCTCGCTCAATTGCTCAACCTCAACCCTGAGTTTGATTCGATAGGATTTAACATACCAAAGAATGAGTTAAAAAGCAGTGTTAAAACAGCACAGAATGCAGAAGCAATCCGGCTTCTGCATGGTGTTCGACTAATATTTAGCCGCCTGTTTAATTATTCGCCAGAATCACTGCTCAATACAGCGATGTGGTTGGTTTGCTTTACCTCTTCCATAACGACGTAGGTACGAGTGTCAGAAACACTCGGCAGCTTTAATAAGGTATCGCTGAGTAACTTGCGATAGGCAGACATATCGGAAACGCGGGTTTTTAACAGGTAATCGAAATCACCGGATACCAAGTGGCACTCTTGAATATCATCCAGCGATTGCACCGCACGATTAAAGCGGTTAAACACCTCCGGCGTATCACGGGTCAAGGTAATCTCAACGAATACCAGTAACGATGCCCCTAGATAATGAGGATTAACCAAAGCGGTATAACCATTAATGAAGCCTTGTTTTTCAAGGCGCTTTACTCTTTCTAAACAAGGTGTGGGACTCAAGCCTACCCGCTTAGACAGTTCGACATTAGAAATTCTGCCGTCTTTTTGAAGTTCACTTAGAATGTTGCGGTCAATTCTATCGAGTTCTTTAGCTGGCTTGTTATTATTGTTTGCCATTAGGATTTGCTTCCATGTCTTAAAAATAAAGAGTTTTATATGGTTTTTTATTAAATTTTAGCAGCATTAACTGCTTTAATGCTTCTATACTAGCGTTCTCAACAGCTCACAACAAGCTGTAACCAACAAACACTATATAATAAACCGAATCACGGTAAAAATTTTTGTGAGGCAAGACAATGATCATAGGCGTACCTAAAGAAATTAAAAACCACGAATACCGCGTTGGTATGGTGCCGGCAAGCGTTCGCGAATTAACGCAACGCGGTCATCAGGTTATCGTTGAAACACAAGCGGGCTCAGGCGTAGGCTTTAGTGACGACGATTACGTCGCCGTGGGTGCCAGCATTCTTGATACGGCCAAAGCCATTTTCGATAAAGCCGATATGATTGTTAAGGTGAAAGAGCCTCAAGCCATTGAACGCGCCATGCTGCGTCACGATCAAATTCTATTTACCTACCTGCATTTGGCGCCGGATCTACCTCAAACCCAAGAACTGGTAGACAGTGGTGCTGTTTGCATCGCTTATGAAACCGTAACCGATAACCGTGGTGGTTTACCTTTGTTGGCACCAATGTCAGAAGTTGCCGGACGTATGTCGATTCAAGCCGGTGCCCAAGCACTTGAAAAATCTCGTGGTGGCCGTGGCATGTTGTTAGGCGGCGTACCGGGTGTGGAGCCAGCCAAAGTCGTTATTATCGGCGGTGGTATGGTTGGTCGTAATGCCGCTCAAATGGCGGTAGGTATGGGGGCCGATGTCACCATACTGGATCGCAACATTGATGTACTTCGTGCCCTTAACGTCCAATTTAACAACACCGCAAAAGCGGTATACTCCACCGCCGATGCCATTGAAAAGCATGTACTAGAAGCGGATTTGGTTATTGGTGGCGTGTTAATTCCAGGGGCAGCCGCGCCTAAATTGATTACCCGTGATCACATTGCCCGCATGAAGCCGGGTGCGGCCATTGTGGATGTAGCCATTGACCAAGGCGGATGTGCAGAAACCTCTAAAGCCACCACCCATCAAGATCCAACCTATATTGTTGATGACGTGGTTCATTACTGTGTTGCAAATATGCCTGGTGCGGTTGCACGTACCTCTACGTTTGCACTGAACAACGTAACCTTGCCTTACATTCTGCGTTTAGCGGATCTTGGATATAAGCAAGCACTCAACAATGATCCGCACTTATTGAATGGATTAAACGTCATGCACGGCAAAATCACTTGCGAAGAAGTGGCTGAAGCTCACGGCATGCCGTTCGTAGCGCCAGCGTCTCTTCTTTAATGGAAAATAGCGTCAACAAGGGGAAGCATCATGCTTCCCTTTTTTTGAATGCAACGTTCGGAAAAATTGTTAACAAGCATGCTTTACCCGCACTCTGTTAAGCCTTAGAATCCAGCTAACTAAATTACCAGTATCGGCATAGGCTCAGTCACAGTGACGGCCACGGAGATTTCAATGAGCGATGTACAACACTTTCCATTATTAATTCTTGGTAGCGGCCCTGCAGGATATACAGCAGCCGTATATGCTGCTCGTGCCAACTTAAACCCTGTGCTCATTACCGGCATTCAGCAAGGTGGTCAGTTAACCACCACAACAGAAGTTGAAAATTGGCCGGGTGATGCCGATGATTTAACCGGTCCATTGTTAATGGAGCGCATGCAAAAGCACGCTGAGAAATTTGATACTCAGATCATTTTCGATCACATTAATAAAGTTGACCTTGAGCAACGACCATTTCGATTAACCGGTGACTCCGGTGAATTCAGCTGCGATGCGCTTATCATTGCCACTGGCGCATCGGCTATGTACCTAGGGCTGGAATCAGAAAGCGCCTTTATGGGTAAAGGGGTTTCCGCCTGCGCTACCTGCGACGGTTTCTTTTATCGCAATCAAGAAGTCAGCGTTATTGGTGGTGGTAACACCGCCGTTGAAGAAGCGCTGTATCTTAGTAACATTGCCAGTACCGTGCATTTGGTTCATCGTCGTGACACCTTCCGAGCGGAAAAAATTTTGGTGGACCGCCTCATGAAAAAAGTGGACGAAGGCAAAATTGTACTGCACCTCGACAGCACCTTAGATGAGGTGCTAGGCAACGACATGGGTGTTAGTGGCATGCGCATCAAGAATAAGCACGATGACAGCACCAAAGACATCGAATTGGCCGGTGTATTCGTAGCCATTGGCCACAAACCCAATACCCAGATGTTTGACGGTCAATTACAGATGGAAAATGGTTACCTCACCGTGGAAAGCGGCCTTAAAGGCAACGCCACCCAAACCAGCATCGAAGGTGTATTTGCTTGTGGCGATGTTATGGATCAAATCTACCGTCAAGCGGTTACCTCGGCCGGCAGTGGTTGTATGGCCGCGCTCGATGCGGAGCGTTATTTAGAAAAGCTGCACAACTAACGCGATAAAGCATGATACAGTAAAGCCTTTACCTAACCGTGAGGGCTTTTTTTTGACGAAACAAAGGTCATTGGTTATCGCAGCAGCGGCTTTTCTGCTCATTAGCTGTGGCTATGTCGCGGTGGAATCTGAACAACCTATTAGTGGTGATGGCTATCACCAACAACAACTTACACGCTTGCCCTTCCGTGTATTGCTGTGGAACATTCACAAAGAAAATGATAACGCCCTGTGGCAACAAGAGTATCTTCAGTTACAACAGCAATTGCTGCCCGACTTTATTTTGCTTCAAGAGCTGGTCTACAAACCACAAACAACTGCAAATTTTACAGACAAACATCAAGGCTTTGAGTACCTTGCCAATCTCTATATCACCGAGAGTAAAAGCTATTCAGGCGTCGGTTCAATTGCACGGGTCAAGCCAGACTATCACCGCGCTCACTTGACTAGAGCAAAAGAGCCAATAACCAACAGCGCAAAACCCACCCTAATAACTCGCTACCCAATTACAGATAGCGAACATTCGCTGCTTTTGATCAACCTGCATGGTATCAATTTTCAGCTGAGTATTGATGGTTATAAGCAACAGCTTGAGGTTATTGCAGATGAAGTCAAGCAACACACAGGTGCGGTTATTGTTGCGGGGGATTTCAATAGCTGGAGCGAACAACGCAGTGACTATCTAGTCACCTTAATGGCTAATATGGGTTTACAAGCGGTGGACTTCGGCCAACAATCTAGCCACATCAAGTCGTTTTTGGGGCAACGACTTGATCATATTTACTACAGCCGTGAGTGGTTAGTCGTTAAAGCCGACTCGCCAAGGGTGATTACCGGCTTGCAAAGCTCGGATCATTCACCGTTATACGTTACGTTCGAGTGGCGCCACTGATTACATGGCTTTATCAACCCGCACATACCCGCTTAAATACACCACTCGAACTTCATCGCCGGCTCGAAACACCATGCCTGCGTCATAATCTTGCACCACCATCACGGTTTCCCCTGACTCTTGGCGGATCATAAGCTCTACAATTTGTTGTTGAACTTTATATTGATTAGGGTTGCGATTATTGGCTATAGCGCCCCCGGCAATGACGCCCAGCACCGTGGCAACGTCTTGCCCTCGCCCACCACCAAATTGATGGCCAATAACGCCCCCCAGCACGGCACCGCCAAAGGTTTTCCAGCCGGAGTTTCGATCTTGTACTATCTCTTCTTTGGTGACGTTGCGAACCGACTCCACTGAGCCATACTCAACCTTTTGCACCGGAACCGCTTGATTTCGCTGGTAAGCCTGAGCGCCTAAGCTGAAGCACATCAACAAAGCGATGACGACCATTTGATTAACTGTTTTCATTGCTACTACTCCTAGGCTACGGATTATCAACGGTCACGGATTGACTTTTTTAGCCGTTACCATAACCATAGCCTGTTGACACTGTATCACAGCTGACTGGCTTACCTAAATGAGCCGCTGTTAGCCACACCAAAGGAAGCCCTATGCCACCGGTTCCCGACCTCACCCCTGTAAACGATGGTTTTCCCGATCCCCGGCAAGCCATGGACGAACCCAACGGGCTATTAGCCGTGGGCGGAGATCTGTCTCCTGCACGTCTTATAAGCGCATATCGGCAAGGTATTTTCCCGTGGTTTAATGAAGGTGACCCAATCATTTGGTGGGCGCCAACGCCCAGAGCGGTATTCTTTCCTGATAAAGTAAAACCCAGTCGAAGTCTCATAAAGCTTGCCAAAAAGTACCCTTGGCGAGTCAGCGTCAACCAAGCTTTTGATCAAGTCATCAGTCACTGCGCCGCACCGAGAGCCAATGAGCCAGATACCTGGATAAACTCCCAAATGATAGAGGCTTATCAATCGTTGCATCGCATTGGCAAAGCCCATTCTGTCGAGATTTGGCTAAATGAGAAACTGGTGGGCGGCCTTTATGGCGTTTGTGTTGGCAAAGTATTTTGTGGCGAATCCATGTTTCATACCGTCTCTGGAGCCTCCAAACTGGCTTTTTGGCAAGCCAGTCGACTGTTTAGCCACTGCGGCATAGAACTGATCGACGCTCAGCTGGAAAACTCACACCTCATGTCATTAGGAGCCGAGCTAATGGATCGCGAAGCCTTTTTGGAATCATTGGAACAATGGCGAGACGACGAGCTTAATCCACAAATTTGGCAAGCAAGGTGGTTAGAATTTCAAGAATCGCCCTATAATTAAGCAAAAGAGCGCCGCAGTGTGATGGCTTAGGCTTTACACAAGCGGCAAAGTGTTGCATCATAGCGGCGTTTTTATTTTGAGTAATTTTGAGCATTAACGGGAAAACCAATTAAATGGCGAAAGAAGACAGTATTGAGATGCAAGGCACCATTCTAGAAACCTTGCCGAATACCATGTTTCGGGTAGAACTAGAAAACGGCCACGTGGTCACTGCACACATCTCTGGCAAAATGCGTAAAAACTACATCCGCATTTTAACTGGCGACAAGGTAACGGTTCAATTAACACCGTATGACCTAACTAAAGGACGCATCGTTTTCCGCGCCCGCTAATGTTTGGGGTCTGTACAGACCGATATCCGTTAAATGAAAAGCTTTCCTAGGAAAGCTTTTTTTGTGGCTGTATATCAGTAGCGATAGTTAATGCTTAACGCCAACCCCTTGCCACGATTTTGCACCGTTACCAAGGTGATATCGGTGTCCGTCTTAAACGACTTTTTAGCATAGTCCTCGTAAAACGCTGTAGCGCCTATTTGCCAATTGTTGCTTAGGTCATAACTGAGGCCTAATCGATAGCGAGCATCAAAGCCCCCCAACAAATCTATGGCTTCATCCCAACTGACGCCGCCTTTCAGCGACCAACGATTACCTTGGTACTCAACAGCCGAGGCAAAACGATTACTGTTGTGCACCCCCACCAGCAAACCGAACAAATCGTCGTAGTTATTGTAGCGAACACCTTTGCCTTGCCAGCCGCTGTAGCTAAAGCTATTGTGCCAGCTCAACCGCTCACTCACCTGCCAACTGACAAAAGCACTGGTTATCTGCGGCAGATCAAACTCAATGAGTTCATCTTGAAAATGGCTGGCAAATTTATGGGCAAGACCAACACTGAACTGAGCGCTTGGGGCCCAGTGGGCGCTCAAACCACCAGACCAACCGCCGGTGTTGCCCTGTTGGCTCGACTCTCGACAGCCTAATAAGCCACAGTTATTTTGGGTGAGCTGATAGTCGCCATACAAATACTCTACGCTGCCCCCAAAGCTAAACTGCTGCCACTGGTACGCAATGGATGGGGCAAAAGACACCACAATCGGCCGCACCCGAGTTTCAGGCAACACCGCGATTTGTGGAATGGAAATGTCAGCCGCTGTACGGCTATAAATGGCAACGCCGCTGGACCAGTGTTGATTTAGCTTATTGGCAGCAAACATAGCGGGAATGGGATCCGCTTGCTGATAGTCACTGGTTTGGCCGAAAATATTGTAATCGGTACTTACCGAGTAATAGGTAGCGTTTACCACAAAACTGTTGTCTTGCAGTTGCGTCATAGCCGCGGGGTTAAGGGCTATGATAGACGCATCTTGCGCAACAGCGCCGTTAGCCGAAGCTAAGGCGCTGTTGTTACTCGATGATTCCCAAAAGTTTAATCCCGTTGCGTTTATCGGAGCGCTTATCACCACTAGGGCTAAAAGCGCTGCTAAACGCTTCAAGACTCTGCCTTTGCTTTTTTCTTGGTATGGAAGCTCAGTGCCAGTTTGTCATCTTTCAATGCCACTGAAACCTCGCCGCCTTTTTGCAATTTGCCAAACAAAATCTCATTGGCTAAGGGCCGTTTTAATGATTCCATTACCACCCTTGCCATTGGCCGTGCCCCCATGGCTTTGTCATAACCTTTTTGTGCTAACCAGGTACGAGCTTCGTCACACACATTCAGCACCACTTGTTTGTCATCAAGTTGCGCTTGTAATTCCACTAAGAACTTGTCGACAACTTTCGCAATCACCGTCATGTCTAAGTGATTAAACCAAACTATGTTGTCCAATCGATTTCTAAATTCTGGCGAGAACACTCGGTTTATTTCACCCATGGCATCGTGGCTGTGGTCTTGCTGTTGGAAACCAATGGACTTGCGCACGGTTTCTTGAACCCCAGCGTTGGTGGTCATGACTAACACCACGTTCCGAAAGTCGACTTTGCGGCCATTATTATCGGTAAGTCTTCCGTGATCCATCACTTGCAATAACAGGTTATAAATGTCGGAATGTGCCTTTTCAATTTCATCAAGCAGCACCACCGAGTGTGGGTTTTTAATGACCGCATCGGTGAGTAAACCGCCTTGATCAAAGCCAACGTATCCCGGAGGAGCACCAATTAGACGGGAAACCGTGTGGGCTTCCATGTATTCCGACATGTCAAAGCGCAGCAACTCAATGCCCAGTGCTTTGGATAATTGCGAAGTGACTTCGGTTTTACCTACCCCGGTGGGGCCGGCAAACAAGAAGCTGCCCACCGGCTTGTCTTCACCACCTAAACCACTGCGAGATAAACGAATGGCCGAAGTTAAACTGTCAATGGCTTTGTCTTGGCCGAATACCACCATTTTCAAGTTGCGATCCAGGTTCTTCAATAACGCCACATCGGAAGCGGATACCGATTTCTCTGGAATTTGCGCCATTTTCGAAATGATGCGCTCAATGTCTTGCTCTGAAATGCTTTTCTTCCGTTTTGCCGCCGGTAGCAACGCAACTCGTGCGCCGGCTTCATCAATCACGTCAATGGCTTTATCCGGCAACTGGCGCTCATTAATGTACTTAGCGGCTAAGCGAGCCGCTGCCGACATGGCACTTTGAGTGTACTTAACGCCATGATGGTCTTCGTATTTAGACTTAAGGCCCATCAGTATTTTGGTGGTTTCCGAGATACTAGGCTCTTTAATGTCTACTTTTTGGAAGCGACGGGCCAAGGCTCTGTCTTTTTCGAACACCCCTTGATACTCGTGGTAGGTAGTTGAGCCTATGCAGCGTAACTGGCCGTTACTTAATAACGGCTTGAGCAGATTAGAGGCATCCATCATACCGCCAGAAGCCGCACCCGCCCCAATGATGGTATGAATTTCATCGATAAATAAAATGGCATCTTGGTCTTTCTGCAGCTGTTTTAAAACACCTTTAAAGCGTTTTTCAAAGTCGCCTCGATATTTAGTACCAGCCAGCAAGCCTCCCAAATCAAGTGAATAGACAACCGCATCTTTCATAATCTCAGGTGCTTCATTATTCACAATTCGATACGCCAGCCCTTCCGCAATGGCGGTTTTACCAACCCCGGCTTCACCCACCAATAGCGGGTTGTTTTTGCGACGGCGACACAAGACTTGAATGCATCGTTCCATTTCAGCATGTCGACCTATAAGCGGGTCAATGTTACCCTCTTCCACCGCTTGATTAAGATTGGAGGCGTATTTGGTTAACGGATTTTCTGCAGCGTCCGGTGCCGGTTGCATTTCAATCTCGTTTTCGTTGGTGTTGTCGTCGGATTCCTGTTTAGCAACCCCGTGACTGATGTAATTAACCACATCTAAGCGATTAATGTCGCTGCGTCTTAAAATGTACACAGCTTGCGATTCTTGTTCACTGAAGATGGCGACTAATACGTTGGCACCATTCACTTCATTGCGTCCAGACGACTGCACGTGAAACACTGCGCGTTGCAGTACGCGTTGAAAGCCTAACGTAGGCTGGGTTTCTCTTTGGGTATCGTCAAAGGGGATCAACGGTGTGGTTTGGTCGACAAATTCACTGATTTCGGCTTTTAGCTTACCCAAATCAGCACCACAAGCATCTAAGGCTTCCACCGCTTCTGGGTTTTCTAATAAGGCTAACAACAAATGTTCAACCGTCATAAACTCGTGACGAGCATCCCGCGCTTGTTGAAACGCCACGTTAAGCGTTAATTCCAATTCTTTATTTAGCATAGCGCCCCCAACTTGTTTTTATCGCCAACCAAAACCGACTCACTCTGCTCTACTCGCTTTGCTCTACAGAACACAATAATGGGTGTTGATGTTCTCTTGCGTATTCATTGATCTGCATGGCTTTGGTTTCGGCAACGTCCTTGCTGAAAACGCCACAAACGGCTTTGCCATCATTATGAATCGCCAGCATGAGCTGCACGGCTTGTTCTTCTCCCATACCAAAGTAGATACGCAAAATATCCACTACAAAGTCCATAGGAGTGTAGTCATCGTTATTAAGTACGACCTTATACAAAGGTGGTGGAGCAAGCTTTTCTTTCTTTGCTACCAGGTCTTCTGCAAAGTCAAAGTCATATTTTTGGCCCATGAATCTAGCTTAGCCTCTCGTTGTTAGGTTTGCTAATCAGAATGCGCTTCGCCATTTAAATGTTTATTTTTTGTTACATTCGCTTGACAGGTTAACAAGTTGATCACATTCTGGTTGTTGAACATTGAGGGAATTCAAATCCCGATGCTCATATCATACTTGTAAGGATAGCGAATAAGGAAGCAGAAGTATGGCAACAGGCTCTGTTAAATGGTTCAACAACGCCAAAGGTTTTGGCTTTATCTGTCCAGAAGATGGCGGTGATGATGTCTTTGCTCATTACTCAACCATTCAAATGGATGGGTATCGAACCCTAAAAGCAGGACAACCTGTCAACTACGAAGTTGAGCAAGGACCGAAAGGCAAACACGCCTCGGAGATCAGTCCGCTTAAATAAAAGCCGATTGCAGCAATCGTTTTTTATTTAAACATAGAAAAAGGCAACCGTACGGTTGCCTTTTTGTTTGCGATTAATGCGGCTTAGAAGTTATCTATGATGGCATCACCGAAGCCAGAGCAAGATACCAGCGTGGCATCGTCCATTAATCGATCGAAGTCGTAGGTCACGGTTTTATTGGCAATTGCCCCTTCCATACCTTTAACAACCAGATCCGCAGCTTCCACCCAACCTAAATGACGCAACATCATTTCGGCACTCAAAATCAGCGAGCCTGGATTCACTTTATCTAGGCCGGCGTACTTTGGCGCAGTACCGTGGGTAGCTTCAAATAACGCAACGCCGTCACCAATATTGGCGCCCGGAGCGATACCAATACCACCCACTTGAGCCGCCAACGCGTCGGAGATGTAGTCACCGTTTAAGTTCATGGTGGCAATCACGTCGTATTCGGCAGGACGCAACAAGATTTGTTGTAAGAAGGCATCGGCAATCACGTCTTTTACAATGATTTCTTTACCGGTTTTCGGATTCTTGAAGCTGCACCATGGACCACCATCAAGCAACTCCGCGCCAAATTCTTTTTGGGCAAGCTCATAGCCCCAATCCTTAAAGGCCCCTTCGGTAAACTTCATGATGTTACCTTTGTGAACTAAGGTTAGGCTGTCGCGATCGTTATCAATGGTGTATTGAATGGCTGCGCGAACCAAACGCTCGGTACCTTCTTTAGACACCGGCTTAATACCAACACCGCAGTTTTGCTCGAAGCGAATTTTAGTCGCGCCCATTTCATTTTTCAGAAAATCGATCACTTTGTCTGCTTCGGCTGTACCGGCTTGATACTCGACACCGGCGTATATGTCTTCCGAGTTTTCGCGGAAAATCACCATATCGGTTAGTTCAGGATTTTTTAACGGGCTTGGGGTGCCGTTGTAGTAGCGCACTGGACGCAAGCACACATATAGGTCTAACTCTTGGCGCAAGGCTACGTTCAGTGAACGAATACCACCGCCAACGGGCGTAGTTAACGGACCTTTAATGGCCACGCAGTAATCTTTAACTGCGGTTAAAGTTTCTTGTGGTAACCAGGTATCGGCTCCATATACTTGGGTCGCTTTTTCACCCGAATATACTTCCATCCAGTGAATTTTGCGTTCACCGCCATAGCTTTTCGCCACAGCCGCATCAATAACCTTTATCATTGGTGGGGTTACGTCAACGCCAATACCATCGCCTTCGATATAAGGAATGATTGGATTGTTAGGGACGTTTAGCCGATTATTCTGATCAACTGTAATGGCTTGACCTTCAGTTGGGATAACTAACTTGCTTTCCATGTTGTACTCCTAATTTCCTCAGTCTATTTTCGAGACTTAGATCACATTCAGGCCACACTATAGAGCAAATTGTTCATTGTGGGAATTCGACTAAACGAGAATTTTTCATTTCATTCGCTTGGGATAGAAGCAATAGCGTAAAATGCACGTTACAATGGCAACTTCATTTATCTTGCACGGCTTATCAATGAAACCCAGCATTCATTACAAACCTCGTAAAACGAAAGCGACGACCACCCACAAAGCCGCAACTCGCCGGCCAAAGCCAGTGCCTAAGCAAACTAAGATTGTACTTCTAAATAAGCCATACGATGTATTGAGTCAGTTCAGTGACGACAGTAACCGGCGTACCCTAAAAGATTTTGTGGACATTGCCGATGTCTACCCTGCAGGTCGTCTCGATAGAGACAGCGAAGGACTGATACTGCTGACCAATAATGGACAACTGCAAGCTAAGCTTACTCAACCCAACAAAAAAACCGCCAAAACCTATTGGGTTCAAGTGGAAGGTAATGTGTCCGATAAAGCCATTGCACTACTCAGCAAAGGCGTTACCTTGAAAGACGGTCCTACCAAGCCTGCGAAAGTAACACGAATCGCAGCGCCGGCTATTTGGCCGCGAAATCCACCCATTCGCGAGCGTGCTAACATTCCAACCAGTTGGCTTGCTATAACCATCACCGAAGGCCGTAATCGCCAAGTTAGACGCATGACTGCTCACGTAGGCTTTCCAACTTTGCGCTTAATTCGTTATCAAATTGGGCCCTATACGCTTGAGCAATTGCAACCGGGTGATTACCGCCTCATAGAAGTAGACACAAATAGCTTATAACGAGATCTAGCCCGGCCTATTTGAGCGTGTTAGAATGTGCGCCCTGAAAATTCTTTGTTTATGTATCGTAAGTTTATATGTCGTTAAACAGCTCCAAAAAAGTCATTGTTGGTATGTCAGGTGGCGTAGACTCTTCTGTGTCTGCTTATCTGCTGCTGCAACAAGGTTATCAAGTCGAAGGCCTGTTCATGAAGAACTGGGAAGAAGATGACACGGACGAATATTGTGCAGCAGCGACGGATCTTGAAGATGCGCAAGCGGTGTGTGACAAACTTGGAATCGAGTTGCACACGGTGAATTTCGCCGCTGAATATTGGGACAATGTATTTGAGTATTTTCTACAAGAATACAAATCTGGGCGTACCCCTAACCCCGATATCATGTGCAACAAAGAAATCAAATTCAAAGCCTTCTTAGAGTTTGCTGCTGAAGCGCTCGGTGCCGATTATATCGCTACCGGTCATTACGTTCGTCGACGCGAGCAAGATGGCAAGTTCCAAATGTTACGTGGTTTGGATAACAACAAAGACCAAAGTTACTTTTTGTATACCTTAAGCCATGAACACATAGCGCAAACCCTGTTCCCTGTCGGTGAGCTGGAAAAACCGGAAGTACGCGCCATTGCCGACAAACTAGGGTTAGTGACGGCCGATAAGAAAGACAGCACTGGTATTTGCTTTATCGGCGAGCGCAAATTCACCGATTTTCTAAAACAATACCTGCCGGCTCAACCTGGCGTTATTGAATCGGTTGACGGTGACGTGATTGGAGAACATCAAGGGCTTATGTATCACACCTTAGGCCAACGCAAAGGTTTGGGCATTGGCGGACTTAAAAACTCCGGTGAGCAACCTTGGTACGTGGTCGATAAAGACATGCAGCGTAACGTGCTCATTGTCGCCCAAGGTGCGAATCATCCGCGCCTTATGTCTAGCGGCATGGTGGTTAATCAATTGCATTGGCTCGATAGAAAAACCGTCACATCGCCAGTAAAACTCACAGTAAAAACCCGTTACCGTCAACGCGATGTTGCCTGCACAGTTACCCCAATCGATAACGAAACCCTCTCGGTAACCTTCGACCAGCCGGTAGCAGCGGTAACCCCAGGACAATCCGCTGTCTTTTATGACGGAGAGGTTTGCCTCGGCGGTGGCATCATAGATTCGCTGATAAAGGACTAACACCAACATGGACCAAGGCAACGACCAAATTCAACAACGAACACTGGCCTTTGCCGCACTCTGTCAAGCTGTGCGCTTGGTCCAGCAAGTTGCCCGCCAAGGTCAAATCGATGAGCATGACCTTGCGGCTTGCCTATCCCCTATTGTGGTGACCGACCCCGAGTCCATAGAAGACATCTATGGCAGCCCGCAACAACTGACACTGGGTTTGCAAACCATGCTAAACCAACTGGGTGATCAAAAGCATAAGGACTTAGAGATCACCCGTTACCTTGTTGGTATTCTTGCTCTGGAGCGCAAGCTGTTTCGTCGCCAAGGCCAATTAGGCTTGCTGGCTGAACGCATTAACCAGGTAAAAAGACAGCTGAATCATTTTCAAATCACCGACGAGCAGGTGCTGGCTAATATCTCCAGCATCTACGTTGATGTGATCAGCGATTTGGGACCTAAAATCCAAATCACCGGTAACCCAAAAAACCTTCAACACAGTTCTAATCAGCAAAAAATTCGTTCTCTGTTGCTTGCAGCGATGCGAGCAGCGGTATTGTGGCGTCAACTCGGTGGTAAGCGCAGACAGTTAGTGTTTGCGCGTAAAGCCATGAGTAACGCCGCTAGAGGTCTAATAATAACTTAATCCCTAGTCATTCCTTGAGGAGTATTTAATGGAACTTTCTGCACTGACCGCCGTATCACCCGTTGACGGTCGCTATGGAAGTAAAACCCAAGAGTTGCGCGACTATTTTAGTGAGTACGGTTTAATTAAATATCGCGTTGAAGTCGAAGTAAACTGGCTTAAATTGCTATCCAGTTGCCCCGAAATTAACGAAGTTCCACCTTTCTCGGAAACGGCATTAGCTCAGCTCGATGCTATTAAAGACAACTTCAACGAAGCCGATGCCCAGCGTGTCAAAACCATTGAAGCCACCACCAACCATGATGTGAAAGCCGTCGAGTATTTCATTAAAGAAAAATTCGAAGATAACCAAGAGTTATTGGCCGTCAGCGAGTTCGTCCATTTTGCCTGTACCTCAGAAGACATTAATAACCTCTCCCACGGTCTTATGCTCAGTAACGCCCGTGAACAAGTGTTATTGCCCTACTGCAATCGCCTTGTTGATGCCATAACCCAGTTGGCCAGCGAATACCGCGAAGTACCGCTGATGTCACGTACCCACGGACAACCTGCTTCACCATCGACGCTGGGTAAAGAAATGGCCAACGTTGTGGCGCGATTACGCCGTCAGGTTAAGCAAATTGAACAAGTGGAAATCCTTGGGAAAATTAATGGAGCCGTGGGCAACTATAATGCACACCTATCGGCTTACCCAGAAGTGGATTGGCATGCGATGTCGGAGCGATTTGTTACCTCATTAGGATTGACTTGGAATCCGTACACTACGCAAATTGAACCGCACGACTACATTGCAGAGCTGTATGATGCCATCGCTCGCTTTAACACCATCATTATTGATTTCGATCGTGACATTTGGGGTTACATCGCGCTGGGTCACTTTAAGCAAAAAACCATTGCCGGCGAAATTGGTTCCTCAACCATGCCTCACAAGGTGAACCCGATTGATTTCGAAAACTCAGAGGGTAACCTGGGCATCGCCAATGCGGTCATGCAGCACTTAGCATCAAAGCTCCCAGTATCGAGATGGCAGCGGGATCTCACCGATTCCACCGTATTGCGTAACCTTGGCGTTGGTATTGCCCACGCGGTTATTGCCTATCAAGCAACACTTAAAGGCATCAGTAAGCTTGAAGTGAATCAAGCCAATACCGTTTCTGAGTTGGATCAAAACTGGGAAGTGCTCGCAGAGCCGGTACAAACCGTAATGCGTCGTTATGGCATTGAGAAACCATACGAAAAACTTAAAGAGCTGACTCGTGGTAAACGGGTTGATGCCGAGGGCATGGCTGCTTTCATCGACGGCTTAGAATTGCCAGAAGCGGTTAAGGTTGAGTTGAAGAAACTAACGCCAGCCAACTACATTGGTCAAGCCATCGAGTTAACCGACAAGATTTAATTCTCCGCGTTAACAGCCATAAAAAAAGTCACCCTAGGGTGACTTTTTTATTGGGTAGAGTTTTTAAGATTACTTCATGCGACGACGCATGCCCGCTAATGCAAGTAGCATCAGTGCAAAGTATCCCAATGAACCACCGTCACTGTCGTCTTCTTCATCTTCCACTTCAGGCTCAGGCTCTGGAGCGGCAGGAGGCGTAGGCTCAACACCATCAGACACTACTTCTAGCATAAAGGTTACGCTGTGAGCATCGTTCGGGTTTGCCATGTCGTGAACCATAACGGTTACTTCAGTCATACCATGCCAATCTTGATCTGGCGTGATTGAGAAGGTAGAACCGCTTTCAGTACCCATTACTTCAGCAGTAATGTTGTCACCGCTAACCACAATACCATTGGCAGTGCCTTTAAGGTCGTTGTAGTAAACTGTGATGTTTTCAAGCATTTGGTTCTCATCAATCATGTGATCGTTGATCGCCGCAACAGTAATGTTAGCCGGTACCTTCATAGAGTGAGCTACCGTGGTCATTTCTGAATCGCTGTACTGACTGTCTACGGTCAAGTCTTGTATGGTACCTGTTGCTGCAGCTCCCACGACAACAGAGAAGTCTAAGTTAACTTGAGACTGTTCTGGACCGTGGTAGTCACCACAAATTACCATGCCTTCTTGGATAACATCACCTAAGTTATTGTAGGCAACGCCGTCATTTAGATAACCCAATAGCGGACCGTAGGTACCTGATGGACCGTAGAAGCCGTGGACACCTACTGAACCAATGTCTGGGTTAGCAGTTTTGAATGAACGATACGCATAAACTAATTCGTAATCGTTTGGTTCAAAGTTCAACTCGGTAGAAATAACGGTTTGTACGCTGTATTCCGCGTCTGGATCTGGGTTATTGGCACCCACAAACCAGTTCGCATACTCAACACCGCCGTCCCATTGAATGATGTAGTGCTTGTCAGTGATGATTGGATAAACACCACTTGTAAAGCGACCTTCACCCCAATCAAACATAGGCTCCGGCATCATTACATCACTTTTCCACATTGGAGCAACAACTGTGTCAGGGAAGAATTGGAAATTGTCATTGAACTCAAAGTGTTGACTAAAGAACAATGGCAGTTCATCAAATTGAACGAATCCAAACGGTGAAATGGTCAATACATCACGGCCATACATTTCAGGGTTACCATACAAAGGAACGTGTGGTAATCCGTTAGCAGATAACGGTACCTGAACAGTTTCGTTTGGATATCCCCAAATTGCAGCTGGTTCATGATTAACGGCTAAATCAAAGAAGCTCGGATCATCACCATAAGGGACCTTACATTGGTCATCCGTAAAGTTGGTGGTAAACACGTATTCACGCTTCATGCCCGCAGAAGATGGCTGAGTCGCAGCAATGGTTACGGTTTGACCATCAATGGTCACGTCGTCCATTGATACACCAAAACCACCTAGGCGAATGCTGTCTTCTTGTAAGGTGTAGTGCTCAGGCAGATTAACCGTCATGGTGTAATCGCGATCACCGCCCGCCAAGTTCGGCTTAAGATCTAAGTTAAAGTCGATTACATCGCCAGCTTTAGCAGCGGTTTGGCTAGCCATTAGAATAACGTCACTACCTTGGTGATCTAAGCGAATGGCCATTGAACCGATGTTAGCGTCGTTATAATCATTGCTACCAATGTGCAATAGACCATAGTAAACATCACCTTCCATTACATCGTCTAATTGATAGTTCAATTGCAATTGATAAGGAGTGTTCGCTTGAACTTGAGCAGGTCCTTCAACGGTCACCATACCAGAGTCTTGCATTGGAATAATCGCAAGCGCTGCAGACATAGGATCCATAGTGTTGTCTGGATCTTCCCACTCTTGTTTCCAGTTACCCAAGATAGCCCAGTACATGCCAGGTGCAGGGTTATTAACCGCACAATAGTCGTTAACGTTGGTGTATGAGTAACATAGGCCTTCATCGCCCCATTGGAACTCACCGTCGTTGTTCACGTCCATTCCTAACTGGATACCTGAGAAAGCATTACCTTCTTTAGAAGCAACTTCCCAAACGATACGAGCGGTTCCTTCTGGTACTTCAAAGTACACAACTTCGGTACCGGTATCCGCTTCTAGATCGGCAATGTTGCTGCCATCATTAATGCGAGTCGTACCGCGATCTAGGTTAAAGTCGTAACGCATACCTTTAACAAGGCCATCAACACGAGTCGTCAATGATTGAATTTCTTCTGTCATTAACTCTGGAGTCAATATGTGGCCGTTGGAGCGGTGGATTACCGCAGATGCTGATTCTGGTAGAGAGTTTGGCTTGTAACGAACACTCATTGGTAAGTGTTGTACAGGCATATCACCTTCAGTAGGAGTGATGGTGACCACACCGTCTAACATCAATTGCGATGAATCCGCGTTTGGCGCGTTAATTTCAAGAATGTTTGCTTTAACGACGATGTTTTGCGTTTCACCCGCCTTTAAGCTAAACGATTTTGGCATCACTTCAACATCCAGCATGCCCGCACCTTCCATAGCGTGCGCCATACCATCAACGTTCCAAGTACCGTCTTGAGTGGCGGTAAAGGTACGCATCCAAGTACAAGACTGGTCGCAAGAAGCGTTGTACAAGTACGGTAGGTTCAAGTTGATTACGCTACCACCATTACGCGGGTTGGCCGCTCGGTAGTTGTCAGCGGTTTCATCAAGTAACAAACCGGTCTTAACGGCGCGTGCAACGTTAATTACACCGCTACCAACATCAGAGTACTGAGCCGCTTCAATGCCTGCATTCCATTGGGCGTTATCTTCAGTACGAGTAACACCTTCAATACTAGCAGTCATCATTAGTGCAGACTGAATCTGGGCTGGTGTCCAGCTTGGATTCGCTTGCTTAAGCAAAGCCATAGCACCCGCTACGTGCGGAGCTGCCATTGAGGTACCGCTAATAGCGACATAATCAGATGGGAACGGCGCTGCAGTGAATGGCATTTCGTCAGCGTAAGCTGCATAAACATCAACACCTGGCGCACCTAGGTTAGGACTCATTACATCTGGTAGTTCTAGGTTAGGACCACGGGATGAGAAGTCAGCGACCATATCAGCCTGACCTTCTTCAGTGATAACCTCAGCAGCGGTAATGGTAGCCATGTGGTCAGAGCCAGAGCTTAGCCAGTTATTTAAGCTCCAAGTCATTGATGCATCAATGTGGATTGCTGGAATTTCAAATACATCGTTAACAATGCCATCATCCCAGTAAACGTTGTAAAGAACCAATGCGCCAGCACCACCGGCGGCCACGTTAGTTGCTTTTTCAACACGAGGGATTTCGCCACGAGCACAAACAACAATCGGTGCTTTAGTAAACGGCATGCCCATTGGATCAGCATCGAACGTACCTGCTGGGAATGGCGTTAAACATTGCTCATCACCATAATCCGCAGCGCGTACGATAGGCCCAGAGTAGCCCTCAGTAATACCGGCACCTTCAATGGTAGCCGGTGCAGGCATATCACCACCGCTCATTTCAGATAGGGTTTTACCCACAACTGAAATCTTACGACCGTGTGTGGTTGCAGCAACCGAGGTTACCCAAGGAGAGAAATGGTCAATGGCACCACGAGCTTGGTTAGCATAGGCCGGAGCGTATGAGTTACCTGCAGAAGCCGCAACCGAAATACCCGCTTCACGAGCAGCTAGGAACGCCATCTCGGTTGGGTTTTCCCAAGGGAACGACCCGTAAGCAGTACCGATAGAGAAGTTAATTACATCAACACCATCGGCGATGGCATCTTCAATACCCGATAGCAAAGCTGCACCAGGACAACCTCTAAATTCGTTACCTAAGGTACCATCGGTTGGATGACACACTTGGTACATAATGACGTTGGCACGAGGTGCAACACCAGAGATTTTAGGGAATTTAAGGCCCGTTGCGAAACCGTCACCGATTTCACCCAGCTCACCCACTACGTAGTCTACGTCGCTCATGGCGTTACCAGCAGCGGTGCTGGCGGTATGTGAACCGTGACCGTTATAGTCTTCGCCGTTGGCAGGACGTTTTGGTGCTTCTACCCAACCCCACTCAGGAAGCTCTGGGAAGAAACTGATGTGATCATAAGTGTCAGTAATGACTTCGTACGAACGAACACCAATCAGCTTGTCGTTACACATGCTGGCGAATTCTGCTTTTTCACAGTCACCAAGGTAAACACCAGAACCCAATGGGTTAACGTGGGTGTAACCGTCTTCAGCAACAGCAGCAAACGCTGGGTGATCGGTGTTAATACCGGTATCTAGAACACCAACAACAACGCCTTCACCTTTGTATTCCATGCCACCGGTTACTTCACCGGTCCAGAACTTGTCAGCACCAATGTGTTGTGGGCCAACGTCGGTATGAAGTTCGTACTTTTGCTCAAGCGTTACGTTACGAACACCAGGCTGTTGCGCTAGGCGCTGCGCTTGCTCTTGGGTTAAGGTGAGCGCCATACCGTTAAAGGCCAGGTTATAGCGACCTTTAACAACAGGCTTGTCACCCACGATACCAGCCGCTTGGGCCAGCACGTTATCTTGACGTTCGGTTAGATAGTTAACGTAATTTTTAACCGCGCCTGAATTAGTATCCAGTTTATTGGCGTTACGAGCACCCACACTGAATAAATTGTGCTTGTTGGCAGTAGGTGCCGTAGCTTGCAACCCAGCAACGCCACCTTGGTAGGTAGCGGCAGGGGCATCAGCCAACTCAACAATATAGGTGTGTTGACCGGTCAAACCGTTTTGATAGTTAAACGGAACCTTAGTGTCTGGGCTGGTTGCAATGCCACGGTGGACGTTGCGACCATTACTGTAATCTCGCTGCGCTAGGCTATTACGAGACATTCTGTCTTCGCCATTGCGCTTGTTGAACTCTTTAATTTCATCCGTTATGACAATCGGACGAAATTGAGTTTCGTTCATCCCCGATGCTCCGGCACTGCATGCGACATAAAGTGCAGACAGCGTGAGTAGCGTCGCTTTTTTTATTTTAATACTCATTCAAATACCTTATGTGTCCTTTAGGAACATTGCGTAATTTGTCGTGATTAGTTTTGTTGTTGCTAATGTCTAACAAGCATTGGTATCAAAGTCGGCAACCAACAATTAGTTGCATTTGATACTAATACTTAGGTCTAACCTGCAACATTATCGCAACAATTACAACGGCAAATTGTTCTATCATCTTTTGCTAACATAGGTATCCATTTCAAATAGCCCACTTTATGGAATTAACTTTCTAGTAACAAGTTATTTACAAAGCTGAACAGAATGTAGCTTAGCGATTGCTTATGAAGGTCAAAACCTAAGCTTTATGGGCAACAATGAATTAGAAGGGTAATGAAATTAGCGACAGGCGCATAAAAAACGCTCTAAAAACGGGGTTATGCAAACATTTTAAATTTAGGATAAATATCTAATAAGCAGCCCGTTGTTAGAATTTACTTTTTATTATGAGATTTACTTATAAAAAAGCCAGAGCATTTGCTCTGGCTCTTTAGGCAGAAAATCAACCGAGTTTAGCTATTTTCGTTGGTCCACAGTTTGTTGTTATCGTGTAATCGATACAAAGCTTCAGCTTTAGAGACAAGCGTTTGCGCAAACTTCGCTTGGGTTGGATCCTTAACGGCACCGGTATCTATGAGTTGCTGAGCTTTGATTTGCCATTGCAGCGAAAAGTAGCGAATGGCATCGCGGGCGGTCGCCGCTGCTGAAGCTTTAACGAAATCGGTGGGCACTTCCCCTGCAACCACCCAGTATTCCCCTTTAGGTTGCTCTGAAGACAGTTTCCATACCGCTAAAGCTGGAGCGAGAAAGCGACTATCGCTCAGTTTTACCTGTCCAGGGACAATGCCTTTCTCCGCTAAAAAGCGATTGGCTTTTTGAAATTGTTCCCTTGCCCATTGTGCTTCTTGTTCTTCATTTTCGATGGTTGGCACTTGTTGTTCTGACATAGTAATTACCACATTGTTGATGTAGCCTTCACTCTACTTTTCCTGCCTAATGATGGCAATAGAAACGCCACGGAAACGCTGCTTTTGTAATCAATTTTGCCCATGAAGAATAAATTTCAATTCGGAAAGAATAATTGCCAACTGGATCACACTTTTTTAAGCCCGGTTAATTGGGCAAATGCCTAGGCAATGGTATGGTTGCGCTCTTTACTAAAACGATAAACCGGAACCACCGGTACTTGCGAGAATTTGGAGAGAAAAGCAGTGACAGTTTTTAATCACGTATCATTTGATGATCACGAGCAAGTGGTCTTTTGCCAAGATCCAGCAACCGGACTTCGAGCCATCATTGCCGTTCACGACACCACCTTAGGTCCAGCGGTGGGCGGTTGCCGCATGTGGAACTACCAATCGGATGACGAAGCCATTAATGACGTACTGCGATTGAGCCGTGGCATGACCTATAAAAACGCACTGGCCGGTCTTGATTTCGGCGGTGGTAAATCGGTGATCATTGCCGATCCACGTACCAAAGACCGTGAAGCCTTATTCCGCGCCTTTGGACGCGCCGTTGATAAACTGGGCGGCTCATACTACTCAGCAGAAGATGTAGGCGTAACCACCAAAGATATTATGAACGCCTATAAAGAAACCCCTTTTATGGCGGGTCTTGAAGGCAAGTCCGGCGACCCATCTCCGTTTACCGCATTCGGTACCTACCAGGGCATTCGCGCAGCGGTTGAACACCGTTTAGGCAAAACCAACCTAGAAGGCCTAACCATTTCAGTGCAAGGTGTTGGTCATGTGGGTTACTACTTGTGTAAACACCTGCACGAAGCCGGTGCTAAGCTGATTGTTACCGACATTAATCAAGAGTCGCTCGCACGGGTTGAGAAAGAGTTTGGCGCCATCGTGGTAGCGCCTGAAGACATTTATCATCAAGAGGTAGATGTCTACGCCCCCTGCGCTTTGGGTGCCACCATTAACGACACCACCATTCCAAAGCTAAAAGCTAAAGTTATTGCCGGCTGTGCTAACAACCAGTTGGCGGAACGTCGTCACGATGATGTTTTAAAAAGCTTAGACATTTTATACGCGCCGGATTACGTCATTAACGCCGGTGGCATTATTAACGTGTTCTTTGAACGTGATTACGATGCGGATAAGTCAAAGGCCAAAGTGGCAGAAATCTACACCACCTTATGCAAGATTTTTGAGCAATCCAAGCTACAAGATCGCCCTACCGGTGAAGTGGCGGATGAAATGGCTCGCGGCATCATCAGCGATGCCAGACAAGCCAACTAGCAATACCCCTACCCTTTAGAAAAGACCAACGGCTTTCATGGATGTGAAAGCCGTTACTTTTTAGCCAGCTAAATTTGTACTTTTAAAGAAATAACGCTAGGCTTACTGCCCTTTTACCAACCCAAGGCCAGAGTCCGTTCTTCATGTCACGACTAACCACAGAAACAATCAGCGATTGGTTGCAACAACTGGGTATTGAATTCAGTTTGTGTCAACACTGCGACGGTTTGCACATTAACCTAGTGACTGAGCTTAATGGCGTGTTTGATTGCAAGGTCGAACTACTGGACAGCGATTTGTATTGGGTAACCGCGATAGAGGTTGCCCCACAAGACTTATTTCAAATTCAAGCCAACTTGGGGCCGTTGAGCATTAACTACGCAGAGCTTAAGTTTTTTATTGAACTGGATAACACCGAACTGCCACGACTGCTGTGCATGAATACCCTCTTCACTGAAAGCGGCGATATTAGCCAAGCCCAATTCAATTATTGGGTTAACCGCTTGATTCGCCAAACCACACTTGCGGTGCAAGATTTGGACGCTCAAGCGCTCGCCAGCGACACTAACGAAATCGTGAGCGCCAGCAGCTCATCGATATTGCACTAGCTAATAAGCTCTAACAACGCCTCTAACGGGTGCTTAACTTTAGTCTTGGCCATCCGTTTCACCTGCGACCGGCACGAATAACCCGACACTAAAATTTTGTCGTGATCCAGCTCGTCCATGGCCTGCTGCCAGCTCATGTTATACAGCTTGGTTGAATTGTCTAAGTTTGCGGTCTCGTGGCCATAGGTACCGGCCATGCCGCAACATCCAAGGTTTTTAAACTCAAGCTGTGCCCCTAAGCGCTCGAAAATTGCCTGCCATTGGCCAAACGACTGAGGTAAAGCGGTGGACTCGGTACAGTGACTGAACAGATGATAGGTGCTATTAGCCGCTTCAACTTGTGGTAAGCGCTCTAAGTTACTGAAGAGCCAATCTTGTAGGGTGTGTACCTCAAAATCGCCCCGAGCATCCCCTAAAACCTGACGGTATTCGTCACGATAAGTCAGCACCAGCGCCGGATCCACACCCACCAACGGCATGTTTAATTGACCCAATTGATTTAAAAAGTCGGCGTTGGATTTCGCGGTAGCAGCAAAGCGCTTTAAAAAGCCTTTAATGTGCATCGGCTTGCCGTTGGGCTTGTAAGGCAGCAGCACAGGCTTAAAGCCAAGAAGCTCGCACAGCAACACAGCCCGAGCCACCACTTGTGCATCGTAAAAGCTGTTAAACGGATCTTGCACAATCAATATGTAATCTTGGCGCTCCTCTGCAGGTATGGACTGCAGCGACGCTAAGTCGTAACCCAAGGCAGGATGCCCAGAAAGCTGTTGCTTTAAGGTGGGATACGATAACGCCGGCGCATCCACATAACCCAAGCTCTTTTTAACAATTAACTGCGACAGACGATTTTGGCTGGCGAAGTTCACCAGGCGCGGCATGCGCTCCATAAGCGGTAAGGCGTCTTCAATACCCGCCACCAAGTAATCCTTAGCCGGACGCAAATAGCGCTTGTAATATAGCTCAATAAACTCCGAGCGAAACTTTGGTACATCCACTTTCACCGGACACTGGCTGGTGCACGCTTTACAGGCTAAACAGGTGCGCATAGAGTCCATCACTTGGTGGCTAAAGTCGTATTCTTTATCTTTATTACGGCTGTTTTTAAATTTTTCCAGCCAACTGGCATCCGCCTGCTCAGACAATTGGGATGCGTCAACCCCTGCCTCAGATAACTGTCGTAACCATTCGCGCATTAAGGTAGCCCGCCCTTTTGGCGACTGGGCACGATCGCCGCTGACCTTAAACGAGGGACACATGGGCGAGTAATGGTTATAGTCAAAACACAAGCCATTGCCGTTACAGTTCATGGCATCAATAAAATCGTTTTTCACTTGAATCGGAATTTGGCGGTCAAATTTGCCGCGCTTTTGCGCATCAATAGAGATTAGCTCGCTGGAATCGTTAGCCGGAGTCACCAACTTGCCGGGATTTAGGCGGTTGTTCGGATCAAACAGTGCTTTAACCTGTCGCAAAACTTGAAACAGCTCGTCGCCAAACACATCCGGCCCATACTCTCCACGAACGCCTTTACCATGCTCACCCCACATCAGGCCACCGTATTTACGGGTAAGCGCCGCCACTTTGTCGGACAGTTCTCTGAGCAGTTTCTCATCATCTGGGTCGCACATATCCAACGCTGGACGCACGTGCAAGACGCCGGCATCCACGTGGCCAAACATGCCGTATTCAAGCTTGGCATCATCCAATAAGGCTCGAAATTCCATAATGTAATCGGCTAAGTGCTCCGGCGGCACCGCGGTGTCTTCGGCAAAGGCGATGGGTTTTCTAGTGCCTTTAGCCGCCCCAAGTAAGCCAACAGCCTTTTTGCGCATGGCGTAAATGGTTTTAATAGACTGGGCTTGTTGGCACACTTTAAAACCTAATACGCCATGACCACCACCGCTTAACTCACTCACCAGCGAATCTACTCGCTGTTGCACCTGTTGCTCGGTACCGGCGAACTCAACCATATTAAGGCCGTCCATTTCCGCCTTGTCAGCGGCGTCGATTAACGACTGCACCTTGTGCCAGATAATGTCTTGCTTGGCTAATCCCAGCACTTTAGAGTCGATGGTTTCAACGGCGGTGGCATTGGCCTGAACCAATTGCGGTGCATGACGCAGTGCCGATTCAAAACTGTCGTAACTTACCGTCACCAAACAGCGCTTCGCCGGCAGTGGCGTTAGGTTTAACTTCGCTTCGGTGATAATGGCTAAGGTGCCCTCGGAGCCGGATAATATCCGCCCTAAGTCAAAGCTCTGAAGCTCGTCATCCCACACGTTCTTTAAGTCATAACCGGTTAAAAAGCGATTGAGCTTAGGAAAGCGCTGTTCGATTTCGTGTCGATGCTCCAAACTCAACTGCGCCACGCTTTGGCTTAACTCCAGCGCGCCGCCTTGATACTGAGCTTCGAAGTTGTCTTTACTCACCTTAGCGGTGTTAATGGCTTGGCCATTGGCTAATACGCCTTTGAGCTCGATAACGTGATCACTGGTTTTACCGTAAACCAAAGAGCCGGCCCCGGAGGCATCGGTATTGATCATGCCGCCAATGGTGGCACGATTAGAGGTGGATAAATCGGGACTAAAGAAAAAATCGTGGGGTCTTAGGGCGTCGTTCAGGGCATCTTTCACCACGCCCGCTTCTACCCGAACCCAGCCTTCTTGCGGGTTAATTTCTAACACCTGAGTCAGATATTTAGACAAGTCCAGAATCAAGCCGAAATTCAGGGATTGGCCATTGGTTCCGGTACAACCGCCACGGGCGCTGATGTTAATGTCATCGAACTTAGCTTGGTTGGCCAATGTCAGCACCTGGGCAACGTCTTCATGACTTTTAGGGTATAAAATCCCTTGCGGCACAAACTGATACACCGAGTTATCCACCGCCTGCGTCATGCGTGCGCCATAACCGGTTTCCACCTCACCACTAAAACCAGTGCTTGAAAGCTCAGAAAGGAAGGCTTGGTAAATGGGCTCAAGGCTGTGCTGCTGAGATAATCTTGGAGTCATGGATACTGCTGCGCCACTTTTTCAATAAGTTATGGCCTCAGTATAAAAAACTTTACCAGCCAATGCGACGGATTAACCCGCACTTTTACTCATTAACAAGGCCAATTCAGATTCACTTAACTCGCGCCACTGACCTGCCGCCAAGTCCTCAGGCAAGTGCAAGTCACCAACAGCATATCGATGCAAGGCCACAACCGGGTTTCGAAAGCGGCCAAACATGCGCTTTATTTGGTGATAACGGCCTTCTTCAATGGACAAACTCGCCGTAAAAGTGGATTCAATCACCAACTTAGCCGGCTTGATGCTCACCCCTTCGTATTCAAAATACATGCCTTTAGCAAAGGCGTCGACGTAGCTTGAATCAATGGGGTTTTGAAGGGTCACATGATAATGCTTATAAAGCTTACTGGTAGGCTCGGTGAGCTGGCGAGTCCAGCGGCCATCGTTACTGAGCAGCACTAACCCTGTGGTGTTTTTGTCTAACCGACCGGCTAAATGCAAGGTGTTAGCAAACGGCGCATCAATTAAATCAATCACCGTGGTGTGCTCGTTGTCTCGGGTTGCGCTCACCACACCGGCGGGTTTATGCAAAATAACGTAATGCGCCTGTTGCTGCTGCAGCACTTGGTTTTTTAGCGCGATACAAGAGAGCTCGTTAACAATGCGATCGGCGTTGGTTTCAACGGCACCGTTCACCGTTACCTGGGAGGCGGCCAACAGCCTGCGTGCATCTTTTTTAGGAATGCTTAACTGCTTGCTTAACCAGCGGTCAAGCCGGTAACTTGCGCCACGCGCCATGAGTATCCACCTGAATAACATGTTTAGGCCGTCATTCTATCGCAAAGCGTTAGCGCTACCTAGGTTCAAGTACGCGGTGTTTGCTATTTTGGATGCAACCACGCCATTTTGTCGGTAAGCTAGCCCTTAGCCAATAGCAAACCTTAGAGTCGACGTGTGATTGCTCGTATCTTATTGATAACTTTGTTGTATGCCGCAACGATTAGCAGTGCTTACAGCGCTCCCCTAACCCTGAGCTTTAACGGCTTAAGTAATGATCACAGCAAGCTCGTGGTGCAAATATACGCTTCCAAGGCCAGTTGGCTTGACGACGATCCACAGCAAATGGCGCTGTTTAGCCTAATCGATCCGGCGCAATTAAGCGCGAATGGGAGCATTGAGGTTGAGTTAGAATTTGGTGATTACGCCATTTACGCCTACCAAGATCTGGATGATAACGGCGAGCTTAATAGCAATTGGATAGGCATTCCTACAGAGCCTGTGGGCACATCCAACGCCGCTAAAGGCTTTATGGGGCCGCCCAAATACGATGATGCCAAGTTTATTTTTACTAAAGACCATCAACAGATTCAGTTAACTCTGGTGGAAATCTAATACTTTAAAGGGAGACAACAATGCTTGAAGCCGCATGGGACAGTCGCTGGTTAGACGAGAATAAGAGTCGCCATAAAGATCATCGCTCACCGTTTCAACGCGACCGTGCCCGCATTCTCCACTCCGCCGCATTTAGACGGTTGCAAGCCAAAACCCAAGTGCTGGGCGTAGGTCAAAACGATTTCTACCGCACCCGCTTAACCCATTCACTGGAAGTGGCCCAAATTGGTACCGGCATTTGCGCACAACTGCGCCTAAAGCATGAAGAGTTGGCTTACTTGCTGGATAGCCGCAGTTTGATTGAAAGCCTGTGTCTCGCCCACGACATTGGCCATCCACCGTTTGGTCACGGTGGCGAAGTGGCGCTGAACTACGTCATGCGCCACCACGGCGGTTTTGAGGGCAACGGCCAAACCTTTCGCATTTTGACCCAGCTTGAGCCCTACACCAAAACCCACGGCATGAACTTGGCACGACGCACCCTGCTCGGCATCTTAAAGTACCCTGCGCTGCACAGCCAATTATCGAAACAGAACCTTAGCGCCGAGCCGTCTCGCTTTTTAAAAGCGCAGGACTGGGTCAGCGTCAAAGGCATTTTTGACGACGATAAAGCCGCGCTAGATTGGGTACTCGCCCCCTTTAGCGAACAAGACAAACAGCAGTTTGGCCGTTTTAAAGCGGTGGAGTCGAACCACTATCCCCATTTAAAATCTCAACACAAATCCTTTGACTGCTCCATCATGGAACTGGCGGATGACATTGCTTATTCGGTGCATGATCTGGAAGACGCCATTGTTATGGGCTTAGTGAGTCAAGACAGCTTTATTGAGCAGGTATCCAAGCCCCTCACTGAAAGCCAAGATCCTTGGCTTGCAAGCTTATTTGAAAGCCTCGACAAGCCACTCTTTAGCGACGAGCACTATCGCCGCAAAGACGCCATCGGCAATTTGGTGAATGGCTTTATTACTTCCATCAGCGCGCAACTGACCGGCCCTGAATTTGAGATTGAGTTTGAGCACGACTTGCTAAAATACAACGCCAAAATGGAGCCCGCCTTTGAGCAGGCCCTCACCACCTTAAAACGTTTTGTGAGCGCTCAAGTGATTAATCGCACCGAAGTGCAACGGCTTGAGTTTAAAGGCCAACAGGTGATTGTGGATTTATTTGAAGCACTGCAGTCTGACCCCGCCCGTTTACTGCCCCATAACACCTACAACCGCTGGTTAGCGCGTTGTCAGCAAGGCTTAAGCGGAGATAGGGTTATCGCCGATTATATTGCCGGCATGACTGATGATTTCGCCCAAAAGCTGCATCAAAACTTGTTCAGTCATGGCTAAGTTCAGTCATGGCTAAAAAATAACAAATCGTTGCTTAATAACTGCACAATAACCTTGTTGAGTTTTTGTTGGAATTTATTAGAAGTTTTGGAGTATTTCCGCTACCGCTTTTACACAATTTTGCCACAGTCCTTAACAACTGCAGCGAGCTAGGTCGCGTATTTATTTAAGGGTTAGCAAACTGATTGTATTTAAGCGGGTAATTGCTACTGTTAGCTGGATTTTAACGACGAGTTCGCGCCATGTTTTCGATATCTATGAACGCCACCTACGTCATTCCGGTCATCGTGATACTGATAACCGGATTGTGGCTGATAAAAACCAAAGACGATTAGCCAGACTGTTCGCTGGACAATTTAGCCAGTATAAGCCAGTGCTGGAAACAGTCCTTTAACGCCGGCTGCAATAATTTCAATGGCAATGGACAGCATAATCAACCCCATAATACGGGTAATCACGTTAATCCCGGTTTGGCCCAATAGCTTGTACAAGTAAGGCGCCATTCTAAACAGGCCCCAACTCACCGCGCCAAAGGCAACCACCGACACACCCATCATCAGCTTATCGATAAGCGATGGATGCTGCGCCGAGTATACAATCACCGAACTAATGGCACCTGGGCCCGCCATTAACGGCAGCGCCAACGGCACAACCGCCACCGACTCTTTGGCGGCAAATTCGCGGTTTTCTTCTTTGTTACTTTTCACCTCACCCAACTTACCTTGCAACATCGACAAGGCAATAATTGAGATCAGCACACCACCGGCAATACGGAACGCAGGAATGGAAATGTCGAACATGCCAAGGATGATTTCGCCGGCAATGAGGGTAACCAACAAAATAATGACCACCGCAAAGTGGGCCACATCGGCTGTTTGTCTGCGCTCGGCATCATTTTGGTGACTGGTTAAGCCAACAAACACCGGCAACAGACCCACCGGGTTAATAATGGCAAATAAGCCCACAAAAAATTTAAAGTATGCGATGTAGTCCAAGGGGTTCAGCCTCTAATGTTAATGTTCCAGCAACCAAAAAAGTGGGCGCTACTTTACCCGATACCCGCCGCTTTACAAAGTGAGTTTTTTTACTCTTATTATGCGCTTACGCATTAATAAAACTAATATAAAAAACTCACTACTACATCGCTAGCGGCGGTATCTCTTAAGCTAAGTTACTTAGCGGTCCACTTATCCATCCATTCGAATACATTGTCGTACCATTGGATTAAATTTTCTTGATTCAAAATCCAATGATTCTCATCGGGATAAATCAGCAATTTTGACGGAATGTTATTGCGCTGCATGTAGCTAAACGCCGCCAATCCTTGTCCGTAAGGTACTCGAAAATCTTTCTCGCCGTGGATCACTAGCATCGGCGTTTTCCAATTTTCAACATAGTTCACCGGATTGAACTTTTCATACAGCTCTTTGTTTTCGTGGTACTGACCACCAAACTCAAACTCCGGGAACCACAGCTCTTCAGTAACATAATACATAGAGCGCATGTCAAACAAGCCGGCGTGATTCACCAAGCAATTAAAGCCATCGCTCCAGTTACCTTGGATCCAGTTCATCATGTAGCCGCCGTAAGAGCCGCCCAAAGCACAAGCGCGACTGGCATCGAGCCAAGGTTGCTGCTTGGTGACCGCCGCTAAGCCTTTTTGCAAGTCTTCCAGCGGTTTGCCGCCCCAGTCTTTCGAGATGGAATCGGTAAAGGCTTGGCCATAGCCGGTGGAGCCGTGAAAATCGATCATCACCACGCCGTAGCCAGCACCGGCCCACAGTTGCGGGTTCCAGCGACCGCTAAAGCCGTTACCAAAGGAGCCTTGCGGACCACCATGCACCAAGAACGCTATGGGGTACTTCTTACCTTCTTGATAGCCGTAGGGTTTTATCCAATAGCCGTGCACGGTTTCGTTGTTCCAGCCTTTAAAGGTGAACTGCTCGTAATCGCTAAACTGAACGTTGGCCAGTTTTTGCTGGTTCACCTCGGTTAAACGACGCTGACCAAAGCCATCGAGGCCAATCAGGTGCAAATCGCCCGGCTCTACCAAAGACTTGTGCACATACACAAGCTTGTCGCCCGCTTGTCCCACAATGCTGTTATAGCCTTGAGAGTACACTGGCACAATGTCGCCAAACTGAGTATTCACCGCAAACATGGACACTTGGCCAACATCTTGCGCGGTTACGTATAAGGTGCGGTTATCGGTGCCAAAACGCAGCGAGCTGGCGCTTCGGTCCCACAGCGGCGCCACTTCTTTGGTTTGACCGGTTACCGTGTCTTTAAGCATGATGGCGTTGCGATCCGCCTCAAAACCGGGACGCTTCATCGCCAAATACGCCATGTAGCGGCCATCGGGTGAGAAGGTAGGA
This sequence comes from Paraferrimonas haliotis, assembly GCF_002282895.1. Lineage (GTDB taxonomy): Bacteria > Pseudomonadota > Gammaproteobacteria > Enterobacterales > Shewanellaceae > Paraferrimonas > Paraferrimonas haliotis. The sequence continues at coordinate 102,802 of NZ_NRRB01000004.1, read as the reverse complement.
TGGGAGTCCCACGCCAAATTGGCCTCGGTTAAGTTGGTGGTATTGCTGCCATCCACCGCCACTTGGAACAAGTCGTAATTGGTGGTCCAAGATTGATCCTTACTCGGCGCTTTGGCTGTGTAGACAATGTGTTTACCGTCTGGGGTAAAGGTCACCTCTTCCATGCCAGAAAACGGTTTAGGCGGGGTTTCTGTATCTAAACCTTGGGTGACGTCCACTACCTCGGTTACTTTGCCCTGCTCGTTAAACGCCCCTACGAACAAGTGAGCGCGAGCGTGATCGCCCCAAGTATCCCAATGGCGCACCATCAGCTGGTCATACACCTGACCCGAGGTGTTGCGATTAGCTTCTTGCTCGAAGCGCTCAACGCTGCAAGCCAAGTCTTTACACTCGGGGAACACCCGCATGTTAACCACAAGCTGCTTGCCATCGTTTGAGAGCTTATAGCCATCCACATTAAGCGGGAAATCCGTTACCTGCATGGCTTCGCCGCCGGTTAACGGCAAGCGCCACAACTGGCTGGAGCCACTGCGAGCCGATACAAAATAAAGGCTGTCGCCGTCTGGGGCAAAGCGCACGCTGTGCTCGGTGCCCTTGTTATCGGTAAGCTGTTGCGGCTTGGCGTTGGCATCGGTTAGGGATAAACGGTATAAGTCTGAGCGCTTAGCACCGTCGCTGCTGACTAAGGTAAGGCCGTACACCACCGACTTGCCATCCGGCGCAACCGCTGCGCTGTGCAGCTTATTAAGGCGGGCTAAATCGTGAACTGTGTAGGCGCGTTTGGCTTGCGGGGTTTCTGCGCTAGTCGCTGTGTTAGCTGTGGCATCTGCAGCTATGGCTGTGGTGCTAACTAATGCACTACCAAAGCCGCCAGAGCAGGCTAGCAGGCCTGCAATACTCAATTGAGTTAATCTGAATTTCCTGAATTTCCTGAATGTCATAGTTTATTATGCTTCTTTTGCTAAGTTAATTTTCCACACCGCTGGGCCGGTTTCATGGGCGTTCACCCCGTTTGAATCCACCGCCACCGTCACCGGCATGTCTTTGACTTCAAATTCGTAAATCGCTTCCATGCCCAAATCTTCAAAGGCCACAACCCGAGATTTCTTAATGGCTTTAGCCACCAAGTAGGCCGCACCGCCCACCGCCATCAAATAAACGGCTTTGTGCTGCTTAATGCTGGCCACGGTGGCCGGGCCGCGCTCGGCTTTCCCTATCATGCCCATTAAGCCGGTTTGCTCGAGCATCATGTCGGTAAACTTGTCCATACGGGTAGATGTTGTGGGTCCGGCCGGCCCTACCACTTCATCGCCCACGGGATCCACAGGACCTACGTAATAAATGAACTTATCGGTGAAATCCACACCTTCAGGTAAGCCTTCGCCGGACTCCAACAAGCCTTGAATGCGCTTATGGGCAGCGTCGCGACCGGTTAAAATCTTACCGCTTAATAACACGGTATCACCACTTTGCCAGGTGAGCATGTCTTCGCGCTTTAGGGTATCAAGATTCACCCGACGCACGTTTTCACCCACTTCCCAAGTTACTTGCGGCCAGTCTTCCAAGCTTGGCGGCGCTAACTCGGCAGGTCCGGTGCCATCTAAGTGAAAATGCGCGTGACGAGTGGCAGCACAGTTAGGGATCATCACCACAGGTTTAGACGCAGCGTGGGTAGGCGCAGACTTGATTTTAATGTCCAACACCGTGGTTACGCCGCCTAAGCCTTGGGCGCCAATGCCGGTGCCGTTACAGCGGTTAAAAATGTCTAAGCGCAGCGCTTCTTCCGCGTTGTCCGCGCCCTTTTCAATGAGCTCGTGAATGTCGCATGGCTCCATTAGCGACTCTTTGGCCATTACCGCCGCTTTTTCCGCGGTACCGCCAATGCCAATGCCTAACATGCCCGGCGGACACCAACCTGCGCCCATGGTGGGCAAGGTTTTTTCAACCCACTCGGCAATGTCGTCAGAAGGATTGAGCATCACCATTTTCGATTTGTTCTCAGAGCCGCCACCTTTCGCGGCAATCATAACTTCCACCTTATCGCCGGCCACTAGCTCTTGGTGCACCACCGCTGGAGTGTTGTCTTTGGTGTTTAAGCGCTTACCGGCGGGGTCTGCCACAATGGAGGCGCGCAACGGGTTATCTGGGTTGTTATAGGCGCGACGAACGCCCTCGTCCACCATTTGCTGCACGGTGAGATCGCTGTCCCACTGCACCTGCATGCCCACTTTCACAAAGCAGGTAACAATGCCGGTGTCTTGGCACAAGGGACGTTTACCCTCGGCGGACATGCGTGAATTAATGAGAATTTGGGCAATGGCGTCTTTGGCAGCCGCGCTTTGCTCTTTTTCATACGCCGCGGCCATGGCGTCGATAAAATCTTTAGGATGGTAGTAAGAAATGTACTGCAGCGATTGCTCAATGCTGTCAATAAAATCCGCTTTCTTAATGACTGTCATAGACGTTCTCCAACATACTAGGGTCTAGTATTACGGTCTAAGCCGTTTATTTTTGCTGTTATTCGGTTAATCCTTGTCGGCCGATATGATACTCTTTCGCACCTCATCAGACTAGCTTTTAGGCGCAACTAATCAATTGGCAATGGCGAAACAACTTTACAGCTTAACTCTCGACTGGTCGTGGCCGCTGTGCCAGCACTTTAGCGCATTGGCTCAGCTGCCTTGGGCCATGCTGCTCGACTCCTCCGATGCCGATCATGTGGATGCGCGCTTTGACATCGCGGTGGCACAGCCGTTGGCAACGCTCACCAGTAAGCAGGGTGAGACGCGGGTGAGCTATGCTGAGGAGCTAGGCGCTGGCTTTAACGCTTATGTGAGCAGCGACGCCTTTCATAGAAAGACTTCGCCTTTTGAGCTGGTAAAACGGGTGAGCGGCGAGCTGTTGGGCGAGCAACCGCTTGCCAGCGATCTAGGTGACCATTGGCCTTTTATTGGCGGCGCTTTGGGCTACTTTAGCTACGACTTGGGACGCTACAGCGAACACCTGCCAAGCCAAGCCGCTAACGACATTGACGCCTATGACATGGCGGTGGGCATCTTTGATTGGGCGCTGATTGCCGATAAGCACAATCGCTCCATAAACCTAGTCCACTTTGGCGATGAAGCCGGTTTAGCCAAGCGCTTGGCCTGGCTAGAAGCGCGAATAGCTGACTACCAGCAAGCCCCCAAAGCCCCCCAGTTTCAAAACACAGGCCCGTGGCGCTGCCAACAAAGTCAACAAGGCTACGTCCAAGCCTTTGAGCAAGTGCAAGCCTATTTGCACAGCGGCGATTGCTACCAGATTAACCTAACCCAGCGTTTTGACATGGGCTATGCTGGCGATGAGTATCAAGCTTACTTAAAGCTGCGTGAACACAATCAAGCCCCCTTTGCAGGCTTTATGCGCTTAGACGATCACGCCATTTTAAGCCTCTCCCCCGAGCGCTTTATTCAATGCCAAGACCAACAACTGCAAACCAAGCCCATTAAAGGCACCAAAGCGCGCCACGCAGAGCCTGACAAAGACCAACAAGCGGCGCAAGCGCTACAAGCTTCTGAGAAAGATCGAGCCGAAAATCTGATGATTGTGGATTTGCTCAGAAACGATTTTGGTCGCGTCGCCAAGCCTGGCAGCGTAACAGTGCCCAGCTTATTTGCTATTGAGAGCTTTCCGGCAGTGCATCATCTAGTGAGCACCATAAACGCCGAGCTTGATGAGCAGTACAGCGCTATTGATGCCCTAGCCGCAGCCTTTCCCGGCGGCTCCATTACCGGAGCGCCCAAAATTCGCGCCATGGAAATTATCGAAGAGCTGGAGCTTTCACGGCGCAGCATCTATTGCGGCTCGCTGGGTTATATTAGCCATCACGGTCACATGGACAGCAACATTTGCATTCGCACCTTGCTGGCTAAAAACAACACCCTGTATTGCTGGGCCGGCGGAGGCATAGTGGCGGACTCGCAACTCGAGCTGGAATATCAGGAATGCTTTGATAAAGTGAGTAAAATATTGCCGCTACTAGGAATGCCTCCTAACTAACATGCAACTTCAACAAGCCATCACTCAACTAAGCTTAAGCCCGAGCGCCGCATCGAGCGCCAAAGCCGCCAACTACCCACGCTTGGAGAAAGGCCAATACCGCGACAGTGCCGTGCTCATTGGTTTGTTTGAAAGAACCACAGAAAATGGCAAGCAGGCGTACATTTGGTTTACCCAGCGGCCAAATTACATGAAGCACCACCCCGGGCAAATCAGCTTTCCCGGCGGTAAATTCGAGACAAGCGATGGCAGCTTAATTAACACAGCGCTCAGAGAAGCCCATGAGGAAATTAATCTAGAGCGCGAGCAAGCTAAGGTTATCGCCACCCTGCCCACGCACTACAGCCACACCGGCTTCGCCATTACCCCGGTCATTGCCCACATCGACAGCGACTTTAGCCCCATTGCCGAGCCCAACGAAGTGGCGGATTGCTTTGCCCTGCCTTTGGCGTTTTTCTTAGATGAGCAAAACTTTCATATCCTCACCGTAAAGCGCAAGACACTAACACCCGAAAATCATAGCCACCCCGTGTACTTCGCCCCCTATAAAAATCGCTTCGTGTGGGGGATTACCGCCGCCATCTTGTGGCAACTGAAACAAATTTTGCGCGCTTGATTAAAATAATTGCTGTTTGTCACCAAATATCCACAGTTTTTGCTTGAGAAACCCAGCGCCCACGGTAAGATTATTCGTTTACAGTCAATATTCTTTATTGGAGCAATAGTCAATTATGACAGTGGCAAGCGTCGCAGCAATTTTAAAAGGTGAGCACGCCGTAGGCAGCAGTGTGACCGTTCAGGGCTGGATCCGTACTCGTCGAGATTCAAAAGCCGGTATTTCTTTTTTAGCCGTTTACGATGGCTCTTGTTTTGATGCCATTCAAGGCGTTGCCGCTAATGACTTGCCTAATTACCAAGAAGACATTTTAAAGCTCACCGCAGGTTGCTCCGTCGAAATGACCGGCGATGTGGTCGAAAGCCCAGGCAAAGGCCAAGCCTTTGAACTGCAAGTGACCGCGGTTAAAGTTGTAGGTTGGGTAGACGATCCCGATACCTACCCAATGGCGGCCAAGCGCCACTCCATTGAGCACCTTCGCGACGTGGCCCACTTACGCCCACGCACCAACATCATTGGCTCGGTTATGCGGGTACGCAACTGCCTAAGCCAAGCCTTGCACCGCTTTTTCCACGAGCAAGGTTACTTGTGGGTGTCTACCCCAATTTTAACCGCCTCGGATACCGAAGGTGCCGGTGAAATGTTCCGCGTGTCCACCTTAGACATGAACAACCTACCCCGCACCGACGCCGGTGACGTAGACTACGACAAAGATTTCTTCGGTAAAGAAACCTTCTTAACCGTATCGGGCCAGCTCAACGGCGAAACCTACGCCAGCGCCCTTAGCAAAATCTACACCTTCGGCCCAACCTTCCGCGCCGAAAACTCCAACACCAGCCGCCACTTGGCGGAGTTTTGGATGGTAGAGCCAGAAATCGCCTTTGCCGATCTGGACGACGCCGCCGAGTTGGCAGAAAAAATGCTGAAATACTGCTTTAACGCGGTATTAGAAGAGCGCCGTGACGACATGGAATTCTTCGCCCAACGCGTAGAGAAAGACGCCATTAACCGCCTTGAGCGCTTTGTGGCCGCTGACTTTGCTCAAGTGGACTACACCGACGCAGTAGAAATTCTTAAGAACTGCGGCAAGAAGTTCGAATACGACGTGGAATGGGGCGTAGACCTGCAATCCGAGCACGAACGCTACCTTGCCGAAGAGCACTTTAAAGCGCCTGTGGTCGTTAAAAACTACCCGAAAGACATTAAAGCCTTCTACATGCGCCTAAACGAAGACGGCAAAACCGTAGCCGCCATGGACGTACTCGCACCCGGCATCGGCGAAATCATCGGTGGCTCGCAGCGTGAAGAGCGCCTAGACGTACTCGACGCCCGCATGGAAGAAATGCAGCTAGAGAAAGAAGACTACTGGTGGTATCGCGACCTACGCCGCTACGGCACAGTGCCCCACTCCGGCTTTGGCCTGGGCTTCGAGCGCCTAGTGTCGTACGTTACCGGTGTCAGCAACATCCGCGACGTCATTCCATTCCCTCGCGCACCTCGCAGCGCTAACTTTTAGGGTTGGATTGTTATAGCGGTTAGCTAAGTGAGCGCTCAGGATTTTGATCTTGGGCGCTTTTTTTTGTGGCTAATATTGCATCTCAACAAATTAAAAGTTTTAACTTAAATTAGCCTCTCGATACTTCTTAAAATTCTCCGCTTGTTCAAAAATCTCTTTATAGACTTCATCTTTATCTACGGGTGGGTAATCCCACTTATCTAAAAGAATAACGATTCCAAAATGAAGCTCGGCTTTAATATCATTGCGTTTATCCCAATCGGTATATTGCGCTTTGTCGTCAACCAGCTTCTTCACTTCCTTAGCGAGCTCAATCAATTTTTGCTCGGGATAGGTAAAATCGTATTTATTGGCTAAGCTCAAAAGAATGTCGTAGAACGCCTTTTCCTCTATGCCGATACCAAGGCCATCTCCAGATGTAAATGCGTCTTTTACCTCTTTTAGCATGTCTAAAATTGACTTAGAGAAGTCCTCGATAACCTCAGAGCGAAGCACGTCATTTTCGTCACGCTCGTTATACTTTGCGACAATGTTATTCATGCGCTCGGTAAAATCCACGCCTTTGACTTTGTTGGTTTTAGATAGCTCACCGATTGCTTTTCCAAGTAGCTTTTTAAGCAGTTCCATCTTAGTAAAGGGTTGTTTTATCAGCTCTAGTTTTGCTAGATAATCCTCATCAAATACATCAATCTCACCGCTTTCACTGCCTAACTGCATAATCTCGCTTACACCTGAGCTTTCAAGCGCATTTGCAACCATTTCTCGAACACGCTGGTTCATTTGCTCAAGATCTGGCGCTTCGCCCTTGGTGAGTTTGTAAATGATACTGCGCACCGCAAGATAGTAGTGGATATCAGCTTTGTTATAGACAGAAAGCTCACTGCTACCTACGCAAATATCATAAGCAGATTTTAACCTGCGGGTTAAATCCATCATCAGCTTTTTGCGCTTTTCGATTTGCAGCACAAAGTTTGCCGAATCATTTAGGCAGTTAAGTTGCTCCAACGGCGAGCCTGTAAAATACAGGCTGTTATCAAAGCCATGAAATACGTTTTTAAGCAGTGCTAAATGGTCTTTTACGATAATAACTGATGCGGCGATGTCCTCAAGATCTTGCTCTTTTTTGTTGGTATAGGCAGAGAGCGCTTGGTTCATCTGCTTTTTGATGCCGATATAATCAACCACTAGCCCTTTCTTTTTGCCTTCAAATTTGCGGTTTACTCGGGAGATGGTCTGGATCAGATTATGCTTTTGTAGTGGCTTATCAATATAAATGGTATCTAAAAACGGCACGTCAAAGCCTGTCAGCCACATATCAACTACAATGGCGATTTTAAAGTTCGACTTTTCGTTTTTAAACTGCCCATCGAGCATCTTGCGATACTCTTTGGTGCCAAGCAGGTCATAGAGCGATTTGTCATCGTCTTTATTGCGCGTCATGATCATCTTAACGCGCGCCATTGGTAGAATTTTCTTCTCCTCCTGCTCGGTAAGCTCTACATCACCAGCTGATCGCTTAACCTCTGCCCACTCTGGGCGTATTGCGATTAGCTCTTTGTAAAACTGATAGGCAATCTCACGCGTTGCGCAGACAAACATGGCCTTGCCCTTTTGGGTTGTGCCCTCTGAAACGCGCTTTTCATAGTGATCGACAAAATCCAGTGCAATGGCTTTGATGCGAGATGGGTCGCCCAAGATGGTGCTCATGCTGCTCATCATCACTTTACTTTGCTCGATCTGCTCCTCATTTGAGCCTGCCGCTTCTGCGTCTCTGTAGTACTGCTCGATTTCATGCAGTTGATTGCTATGCAGCAACACCTCGGCAGCTCTGCCCTCATAGACAATGGGCACGGTTATTTCATCACGCACCGACTCTGCCATGGTGTAGCTATTTACAATCTCACCAAACACATCCAACGTTGCATCAATCGGCGTACCGGTAAAACCCACATAGGTGGCATTTGGCAGGCTATCGTGCAAATGCTTGGCAAAGCCATAGGTTTTCTTTACGCCCTTTTCGGTATAGCTGACTTTTTGCTCTAGGTTGGTTTGTGAGCGGTGGGCTTCATCGGAAATACAGATGATGTTGCTACGCTCTGATAGCAGGTCGATATCCTCTGAGAATTTATGAATGGTGGTTAAAAACACCCCGCCACTGCTGCGCCCTTTGAGCTTCTCTTTCAGATCTGCTCGGCTCTCTAGGCTGACGACCTCGTTATCCCCAATATAAGTTTTGGCGCTTACAAACTGCTTGGATAATTGATCGTCTAAATCGGTGCGGTCGGTAATGAGGATAATCGTGGGACTGCCGAGGCTTACATCCTTCATTAATAGGCGTGATAAAAACAGCATGGTAAAACTTTTACCACAACCCGTTGCCCCAAAGTACGTGCCGCCTTTACCATCACCTGATAGCAAATTGCCCTGTGCGTCCAACGTTTTCTGGTGAATTTTGATGTTTTCAAACAGCGCTTTGGCCGCATAATACTGCGGGTAGCGACAGACGATCTTCATCTCTTTGTCAGAACTATCTGGCATGTAAATAAAATGATGAATGACATCAAGTAGACGCGCTTTATCAAACAAGCCCTCAAGTAGCGTATAAAGCGAATCAATGCCTGAAACATCCTCACTCTCAGCGCCTGTTATCTGGCGCCAAGTATAGAAAAACTCATAGGGAGCAAACAACGAGCCCATTTTGTTATTCACGCCATCGCTTATCACGCAAAAGGCGTTGTATTTAAACAGCTTAGGTATGTCACGGCGATAACGTGTAGTGATTTGTCGGTAAGCACTGGCAATGTCAGCTTCCTCTCGGATGGCGCTTTTAAACTCAAACACCACAAGTGGCAGGCCGTTGATGTATAAAATCAGATCGGGTCTGCGCTCAGAAAAGCCTACGATGGTAATTTGACTTACCGTGCGAATGGCATTTTGCTCTATATCATCAAAATCAATCAGATTGACCCATATGTCTTTGGCCTTAGCATCTTCCCGCTTTAGGGCAAAACCTGACATCACCCACTGGTTGATTTGCTTGTTAGTCTCATACAGATCCGACGCAGGCAGGCGCTCTAGGGTGTTAATCACCTGCGTGATCTCATTATCTGTAATGCCCTCGGCGCGGTATTTGGCCTTTAGAAACGCTATCAAATCTGCTTTTATCAACACCTCATCGAAGGTGCGCTCAAGCGCCTCACCGTGAGTGTGTGGCAGGTTTTGCTTCTCTAGCAAATCGATGATGGCAGCTTCTAGTTTTGCTTCGGTAAATTTCATATGGATAATCTTTTTCCTAGATCGTCAAAATAAGTAACGCACATCCCCTATAAACTAGCCGTTTTCCAAATACTTATCTTGGGGGCTAACTTGCGGGGTAACTTGAGGGCTCAAAACCCAGCAAGTTATTCAGTCGTTTCAGATAGACTTTTGCAAAATGGCTCAAATGACTCACAATCAATAATCTGCCTTTGCACCTCTTTAATTAGCGTTTGAAAACGCAGGTGCTGCTCATCAACGGTATTTGTCCCTTCAAAAAAGGCAGCAGCAGTCATATAAATCATAAGCGGTCGCCACTTATTATATTTCCCATTTTTGCTTTCAGTGCTTCTATCGGTAACAACCCAGTTATCTGAGATTGTGTTTTTTAATTCATTGACAAGCTTTTGGTAAATTGGCATTTTTATGATGCTTTGCACCGCAGTATCTAGCTCGATAGAGACAAGGACAATCGGCCCATCTTCAAAAAGATCTTCTACTTGATGATCATAAGGGTCTACGACAAATCCACAAAAAAGACCCGGTTTCCACTCTCCTTGCGATTTAGTGCCTTTGGCCGAGTTAAACTCAATGCCAATTCTGCCCCATCGCGATTTAACAGACGCATTGTGCTTTTCCATCAGGCCTTTTTGCGTGATAGGCCAATCAATACTGGCATCATTGGCAGACTCAGCGATCGTTTTAAATTGCTGTTGAATTTGTTGGACTTCATTGTAATAACTAAATGTCAGTGTGTTAATCGGTGTTTGATTCAAAAGACCAAGAGAGCTAAGAAGTGCACAAAACTCTGCTCTAAACCAACCCAAAGTCTTATCATCACTTAGGGAGTCAATGATGTTTTTGACTTGATACCAACAAAGCCCATAGTCAGGTTTTTGTGTGTGTTGCATACGGCTTGCGGTTATAACCACAACACAATGCGACTTATAATGCTTTTGCGCATAGTCTCTGTAGTTTTTAAGCTGATTATGATGCAGTTCTGCCCACACTTTGTTTTCAAACACGATGGTAAAGGAGTCACTTTGCCAAACCATGTCAGGAAACTTGCCATCAAAATTAACCTGTGTAGATATGTCACCAAAATGAGCCACATTAAGATCGTTTATAGGGTTATAAGCCTCTTTTTTACAAAACTTAGGCAACTGTTTAAAAAATGCATTTCGTAGCGGTCTATCCACATTTAACAACCAAGCAAAAGCCTCTGTGACAAAGTTTTCCTTGGGCTGGTTTTTATCGCTTGCTGAGTATTTGATAAGACTCGTAAATAGGCCATTTTGTAAGTCCATTAACTAACCTCTGCTTCTACTTGTGATAAATCCAACTCGCCACTTAATAGTTTGGGTAGCAGGGTGTCACGTAGTTTGGTGAGTTCTTGCGTTTGTTTTACATTTTGCGTGATTGAGTCATATAGCGATTTAGCAATTTTTGTAAACTCTTTGACCAAGTCATTATTCGGAACGACAACTGGAATAGGTTTGAAGTTCTTTTTACTTATCTCGGCAAACGTACTGCCACTAGCTCGAGATTTGATTTCATCCATGCGATGAGTACACCACTGCAAAACAAACTCAGATGTTAGAGCCTTTTCGCATTTCATTGCGATGTAGCCCTGATTGATAGCTGTCGGAATTTTCGCTAATGCTAAATACCCAACTGGTGCACGAGATGACAGTAACACGGTATCGACAGGTAATAAGCCTGAGCTTATTTTTTCAAGTCCTAAATCTGTCACTTTGCTTGCCGTATCTAAAAGCACTTTATCCTTGACACCTGACAAGTCTTTTGGAGATGTCCAGTGATGAATACCACCTTCCCAAAAGTCATCATTCTTTTTAGAAGGAGTACCGCCACCTGCAACGGTGAGTTCATTCCCAATTTCAGAAACCTCCCACCCTTCGGGGATTAAACCGAGTTCGGAGTCTGTGAGTTTGTTTGGGAACAGGGCGGCGGTGGCGGTGTCCATCCCCTTTGGCGCCTCACCTGCCATTTTGCTTTTTACGGGGTCAAAATCCACAAACCAGCTTTTAAAAATCGCCTGCGCCATCGCCTCTAACGTCTCATTCGTCTGCGTGTTCAGCGCGATTTTTTTGTCGAGATCACCAAGAATTTTTGCGATTTTCTTTTGGATTGGTAGAGGTGGGAGCCCTATTTCTAATTTACCAATGTCTAACGGTTTAATTGCTGGGTAAGCGGAGGTAGAGTCTTCACCAACGGCTTGTAAATAATTAGTGATTTGCTCTTGTGTTATCCACCAATATAAAAAATTATTGTCGCACTTTTCAGGGTTACTCCTTATTACAGTAAAACCTGTAGAAACCAATAAATCATCTATATCACCTTGGACCAAACCATAATGTTTTTGGTTTGGGCGAACCGTTGAGTATAAAATGTCTCCTATCTTTACTTTCCTTTTAGCTCTACTCGGTAACTTATCATTTAACAAATCAAAATGTAGATATTCACCGATTTTATTCTCAGTTAAATTTGCTGTATCAAGATAAGTTACCGATTTCCAATTATCAGATTTTTTATAGCTATCTTGGTTAAGAGTCGCTATTTCGTTAATTGTTTTATATTCCCAATCAAAACTCATAACCCAACCCTTTTAAGTTCGCTTTGATATCATTTTCTAGCTTTGCGCTCTGGGCAAACTGCTCGCCAAGTTTAGCGGTTAAATCTGCCATTTTTTCTTCAAATGGGATGCCATCGTCTTCTTCTTCGGCTGCGCCCACATAGCGACCTGGGGTTAGCACATAGTCGTGCTTTTTGATTTCCTCTAATTCTGATGATTTACAGAATCCAGCTATGTCCTCGTAGTTTTCCCCATCACGCCAGTTGTGATAGGTCTGTGCAACCTTTGCGATGTCCTCAGCTGTAAAGTCACGCAGTACGCGCCCTTTCATATAGCCGATTTCTCGTGCGTCGATAAACAGCGTCTTGCCTGTGTTGTCCGCTTTGCGCTTTTTGTTTTTGCTCAAAAACCAAATGCACGCAGGGATTTGCGTGCCGTAAAACAGCTGACTTGGCAGGTTCACAATACAATCTACTAGGTCGTTCTCAAGTATTTGCTTACGGATAGCAAGCTCGCCTTTGGTTGAGGTACTCATAGAACCATTTGCCAGCACAATGCCCGCTGTGCCATTTACCGATAGCTTTGAGATCATATGCAAAAGCCACGCATAGTTAGCATTGCCCACTGGTGGCACTTCATAGCCTGCCCAGCGCGCATCGTCTAATAGCTCATCTTCGCCACGCCATTTGTCGATGTTAAATGGCGGATTTGCCATGATGTAGTCCGCTTTTAGATCTAAGTGCTGGTCGTTCTTTAACGTATCTCTTGGCGCTTCACCAAGGTTTGCCGAAATACCACGAATGGCAAGGTTCATCTTGGCAAGTTTAAAGGTGGTTGCGGTAAACTCCTGCCCATAAACCGAGATGTCTTTTTTGTTGCCTTGGTGGTTTTCAATGAACTTGAGCGACTGCACAAACATACCGCCCGAGCCGCAGCATGGGTCGTATATCTTGCCAGAGTACGGCTCTATCATTTCCGCTATCAGATTTACAATGCTATTAGGCGTGTAGAACTCACCGCCCTTTTTGCCCTCGTTGGCGGCAAAGTTTGCGAGGAAGTATTCATACACACGGCCAATGACATCTTCGCTAGATGTGGTGTCGATGTTATTCACCGCATCAATCAGCGCAGAGAGCGAGGCATTCTCAATCTGCAGGCGAGAGAACAGATTATCAGGCAGCGCCCCACGCAGGGCTTCGTTGCTTTTCTCAATAAGTGCTAATGCTGTATCGATTTTAAGAGAAATGTCCTCTTGCTTACTGTGCTGTTGTAGATATGACCAGCGAGACTCTTCTGGCAGATAAAACACGTTGTCTTTGGTGTAGGCGAACGGCTGCTCAGCTACACTTCCATGCCCATCGGCGATGAGTTTATCTCGCTGAATCGTAAACGCATCACCGACGTATTTTAAGAAGATGAGCGCAAGCACTGGGTATTTGTACTCTGAAGGCTCTAGGTTGCCACGAAGTGCTGTTGCCGTATCCCATAGGCTTTGTTCAAAGGATTTGGTTTCTGTTTTTTTAGTGGGTTGTTTTGCCATGATAATGACCTGATTCTGTTCGTTAAATTTATAAAGTTTTGTAAGGTTTTGAAGGCGCTAACTATGATGTTGATACCCAGGTGCAATCGCTAGATTTTCCGCACCGTACAAGGTCTGAATATTAGTAAGGTAGAGCTGGTATTCCGCGCCAAGCAAGGCTGCATCTTGCGAACAATCCACATTCCACCGTCTTAACAGATAACCCGCCATTGCCGCTCTCACGTTAATTTCGAGCACGCCATTTTGCATACCAAAGTCCAGCTTGATTGCGGTAGCGTGGGCAACGTTATTGGGGTGAGGCGCTAGTTGTAAAGGGATGATTCGGGTCCACTGATGATCTTCTAGCTTTTCTTCGTTTGGGAGTGGAGTGTCTGAGTTAATGGTAACTTTGGAAATTCGAGTTAGTACGAAGTCTCGGAAGGACTCCGTTTTACGGTCGTAGGCGCGCACGTGCCAGCGTAAGCCATTGTCTACAATGGAATGCGGCACAAGGTCACGACTGCCGGAGCCACTGGAAAGTGAGGTGTAAATTACATTGACTGCTTTGTTGTTAATAATGGCTTGGGAGATGTTTGCCACAACATCGATGTCGGGCACGTTTAACGGACTGGGAGATTCCACCGGAAATGAAGTATCGCCAATGGCATCGAAACCATCGCTAATGTCGTTGGCAAGCTTAATTAAGGTACGGCGGGCATCGTGCGTGAAGAGGGGCTTGAAGTGCTCGGAAATAAAATACTTCTTCTCAACGTTGTTGTACGCCATATTATCGGGCGCTTTTTCTTTGTAGATCTTTAAGTCTCTGGTGGCCGCTGCGAGACCTAACTCAAAGTGACTTACAATCTCGCTGCGAGTAACACGCCCCGTGAAATAGAGCTTAAAATCGATGTAAGCAAGTCGTTGCTTTTGCGCGTAGCTTAGTTCGTCCATTGGGTAGTCCGAATTCCTTAGGCTTGATACAAACTAGATGAACTCTAATATGTATGGTTTTGATTCGGACTGCAAATGGTTTTAAGGGTTTTGGTGCTCTAGTTTAATAATTTCTATAGTGGCTCACATGTTTTTATAGAAACGTTTTTTGCAGCTTCGCCAGAGTCCCATAAAAGAACGGTCTCACCAATCCCTCCTTTTGCAGAGGGCGATGCAATTTCAAGGCAGCCTAACTGCGGCGACTGCACTTTAATGTATACCCCTAATATGTAGTCGAGATCATAGTAACCATCGTATTCTTCGACTTTTACTGCCTCATTGGGCATTACGTTTTTATACTCGTAGTGGTTGCTGCTCGATACGCTAACTACATCATCATCTACCGTCTGAAAGCCGCCACTACTTGCAGTAACGAACTCCAAAGGTTCTTTGGAATTGTTTACCAGATAAAGCTCCCCACCATCACGAGCTAGCCATAAAATCGGTAGGCGCGTTTCAGGTGTTCTTGGAGGAGCTGGCCCCCCAAATTGACTTCTCCTCTTATCTATTGGAACCCAGGTGAAACCATCCTTGATTGTTTTGTGATCTTTCATTATGACCTCGCACCATAGAAGTTAGGGTGACCAAACATAACATGATTTTCATTGGCTTAGATAGTCCTAACGAAATGCATGTGCTAACCTAGTTTGCCAATGTTCTAAAAGAATCATTGCTCCTTCTAAAACCAACGTAAATAATAATAAACAGAGCGGTTTACGCATGACACTCATTCATTCCAAATACATCCCAATAATTTTTAGTCGCTTAAAACATTACTCCCTACGCGGTAATGGCGCCTTGTGGCGGGAGCTGAGAAAAGAGTTTACGGAGTCAAATCAAAGCTATTCCGCTGAACAAATCCTTGCTCATATAGATAACAAAGTAACAAACCTCATTGCACAAGCAAAAAAACCGGGGGGCTGGACCAGCGAAAGCGTCTATGTCGAAGAGCTAAATCAAGGTGGCATGTCTGGTGGCGTTCTTGATGTTAATTATTGGAATAGCTATATGCGCCCTACAATTGAGATAAGAGCTCGGCAACTAGAACAAGGTTTGCGCTTCAAAACTGAAAACAAAATAACGGACCTGTTTTTCATCGGCGATATCCACGCACAATCAGGTAAACTCCTCGCACTGTTAGACGAGCAAGGCTTTGACCTAGAAACACAAGAAAACGCCTACCATAAAATCGTCTTTTTAGGGGATCTCATTGATAACCATACAGCTTCAGAAACTGATCATCTCACTTTGTTAAATACCGTGAAACGCTTGGTAACTGACGGTAAGGCTTTATGTTTACTAGGAAACCACGAGTTCAATGCGATTGGTTGGTACCTTAAAAACGATAAAGGCGAACACTATAGAGATCGTAATAAGGCAAGTAACTTAAAACAACATCAGCATTTCCTTCAGCAAATAGGCGAAGACAGCGAACAACACAAAGATTGGATAGAATGGTTTATGAGCTTACCACTGTATCTTAACTTTGGAGATGTTCGTGCTATTCATGCGTGCTGGCACGATGAAGATATTGATTGTTTAGAGAAGTACCTTAACCCTGATCACTCTTTAAAAGTTGAACATTGGCCCGATGCTTTTAATCCCAATCATGAATTATTTAGACTTATAGAAACCTTGTTGAAAGGGCCAGAAATAGCGTTACCGGATGGCCTAACATTCAAAGATAAGTCGGGCACTACAAGAACTGACATGAGAATTGCGTGGTGGAACCACAGAAGTCGAACCTATGGTGACCTAGCCATTGGTGCATTACAGAAAAATGAATCTATCGCGAATATTTTCATTAATTCAGAAAACTGCAAATATAAGTTGCCACCGGTAATTCCTGTAATGGTAGGACACTACACGCTCCTACCAACTGATTTTCCAGAGCCTATGAGCGATAGCGTTGTATGCTTGGATTACAACGCAGCCAAAGACGATAACCCGTTGGTAGGTTATTTTATGAGCGACATTGATAATTGGGAAGAATCACCAGCCGAGTTGATTAACAAAGAAAACTTTGCTTTTATCGAACAGCTTAGCCCAAACACAATGATAGTGGATGGCATTAATGACACGCTCAATATAATGGTAGAAAAGACGCCTTTATTTGAAGGTAATGAAGAATTCTTGGAAACAGTAAGTAGCATTTTGCTTAAACAGTGGGATCCTATTGGAGTTTATGACCAAGACAACTTTGATGACGCCTTTGAGCACGAATACCATATGTACGTAGAGCCTGTTGCGCGTTTGATTCTAGCGGGCGACATCAACCAACTAACCGCTTACTTATTCTTAACTGAGCAATATTTGATTGGCATGGAAAGAGAAGAAGCCGAATATGATTGTGCAAAAGTTGCGAGTTGTTTAATGGGGATTTAGTTGTCAAAGTAATCACAGCAGTCCGCTTCGTACGGCCATATCAAACGGCTATCACCATTATGATCACAAATAAAAGGGATAGCCCACAGCTTTAGGGACTCACTAAAATCAAAACTGTGCTGAATTGGTTCTGCAAATAAAGGATGAGCTGGATATACCAAAAACATTTCACCTTTTCCGTTTAAGTACTTTTGGCCATAAGCAAACATTTGATACATGTCCGATTGAGCAATACCATAATTACGGGCTTTTAAGTCCAGCAGTTTCCATTTCGTATCCATTACGATTTGGGAGCCACTGTTGAAGCTAAGCAGAAGATCGGGCTTTAACTTAAACTGTTGGATATTTTTGTGTGTAACTAAAGAGTACTTCGATTCTTGTGTACTCAATTCTGCATCAAGTCCAATCTGCGAGCTGAGTATCGAGGCAACGTAGCTCTCAAAAACCGCTTCCATTGGAAAAAGTAAAGATAACGCACTGGCATCACCTTGCATACTAAGAGGTGAGAACCCGTTTAAAATAAGTTTAGCCCAAGCAATAGGTTCATTATAATCCACAGTACTCCGATCGAGCTTCAATGCGTTAGTATCAGCCATGATTGATTTACTATAAGAAACCTCAGCAAATACAAACTGTAGCTCGCGCAACAACTTTTGATTGGATGCTATTCTGGTATAGGAAGTTATTTTTTGTAGCGCAGATTTAATAATACGATTTGCTGGGCGGTCTAACAAATACTCGTCATAATTAACATAAAAGCGATGTTGCATGACCATGTTACGCCTTAGATGTGTGGCGACCCGTAACTTACCCTTTTGAAAACTTAAGTTATCTTCTTTAACTATATAGTCGTTCTTAAGTCCTCTTTTGACCAACTTGTTTACTGACTGAAGAAATTGCTCAATGAATACTTCAAGCATAGGCATTTGTTTTTTGGCAACATTCGCCTGCTGAGAAGTGATAAAACGAAAAGTACCAAGATGCGCCAGCATCGTAAGTAACAATTGACGGGCATCTTCAACTCTAGTTTTTGAATCCACCGATTCTCGTTCTATCTTAGGTAAGATTTCGATTTGCTCACCAGATGGAACAAACAGGACTCCCACGTAGTTTTGGACTTGAATGAGCTCATGCCCCAAGCGCTTAGTAAGCATAAGGTATTGGTTACCTCTAGTGTTATCACCACTGAGACTTACTTCTTTTAAGTACTTGAACGCTGCCTGCGAGATAAGTTTTGCGCTGACATCATCACAAGCTTGTTTATCACTCGAAAGATACCCAAATTCAAATACTGTTGTATGCATAGACTAGGATTCGACTGTCACGTGTGCATTTGTTAACGTCTGATAGATGCCAATATAAGCCTGCACATTATTCCATACAGGCTCATTAGATGCAGCTACTGAATATTGAATTACTTGCTGTCCATATTGATCTAGTTTATGGTGCGGCCCAAAGATACCGTCTAAATCGTTCTTCGATTGTTTGTTTTCTTTAATAAACTGTACTTCAGGATTTGTCTTTTGGTTATCTGCGAGAACCATGCGTATTTTGCTCCAATCTTCAAAAAAATATTCTTCAAGTAGCGGTATCACTTTATTTTTTAATACAGTAACCAGCTCCGCAAATGCTTCTTCGTGCATATTTTGATCGACTAACGCTCTTAGCGGCATAAAAAACGCGTGACCAAGAGTGTGTTCTCGGTCATGTAGGATTTCAATTCGCTTGTTTAGTGCGATCATTAATGCTTCTATATCAATCTCGTGACCATTGTGACGAACTTTAACCCCTTCAAGCAATTGGGGTTTTGGCATCATTTCCACAAAATCAAAACGGCGTCTAAGAGCTGTATCCATCATAGCCAGGGAGCGATCAGCTGTATTCATAGTGCCGATAATATGTAGATTTTCAGGTACTGAAAATGACTTATTAGACTGTGGAAGCATAAGCTCGATCCACTCACTTTTACCTTTGCGTTTAGACGGCTCAATAAGGGTAATTAATTCCCCGAATATCTTTGAGATGTTGCCACGATTAATTTCATCAATAACAAGTACGTAGTTCTGCCGTTCCCCAAAAGATTGCCCTTTGTCTAAGTACACCCCTTCACTTTTCAATCGCTCATATAGGTCTAAAGAGTTAAAACGGTTAAGTTCATAACAAGTTTTGAGGGTCAGCCTGGTGTTATCATTAAGCTCGTAAATATTGACGTCAAAATCCTTTGCTAGCCAATCAACTGGCAAAACGTGGCGAAATTCTTGATTACCTGCTGTGCCACCTTCGTCATAGTAATAATCACCAGAGACCACACCTATTGCTTGTATCGACCACATCCCTTTAACACAAACAACGATGTCCCCTTGAGCAATCCTCCCGGTAAACTCCATTAACGAAGACTTGGCTAAAGGACCAAGCCCTTCTATATACTCGATTTCCTTTGCACTATGCTCTGCAGAGGCCATATCTCCAGTTTGCCCCCAACCAACGCAGGCCACATTATTTTTAAAGCAATACTCTCGAACTTTACTCGCTTTAACTCCGTCAATGGATAGTTTCCAAATCTTCGCTTCAGGTTTTAAAATTGACGGCTGTTCTCCTGTATTCGCAAGCGCGTCAGTACAGATTTGCTTAAAAATTCCAGCTTGAACTTTATACTCTATTTGATGGTCATCATTGGTTATAGCTCGCATTCCCTCAACAAACTCTTCATAACCATAACTTTGATGGAAAGTTACAAAGCGAATGCGTTTGGCTTCTACTAGTTCTTGGTATCTCTGCCTTAACTGTTCACGCTGTTTAGCGCTAGTAAATACGTCATTAGAAATATCCAATGTAGCAAAATATTCAGGGTCAGCAGCTTTTACTGCAGCCTCCACCGTATGGTAGGTTTTTCCTGTACCAGGTGGGCCGTATAGTATTTGATTAAGTGGGGAGGTCATTTTAGTTTCCTTACTGATACTTACCGAACTTGATTGCTCTTCTACCTGGATGATTTCCGTCAAATCTAATTGGCAGAGGTAACGTATTAGGTCGGCACGTTGTGAAAACTTACGAATTCGATAGCCTGTTCGTTTTCTGCCCCCTCCAATGCCATCCTCTCGACAATATACGTTTTCATCATCTTCTAGCGTAAACTCAATAAAATCCGGCTCTAAAGAACTTGCAATATTAAAACGCTGTGACAAATATTTATTTACTTCTTGGCGCTTTGAATTAGCCTTTACTGGATATCGCTCATTAACCCTTAGTTGTAACTCTTCGCGGCTAATAAAATCAAAGCTGTTTAAAGGCAACTCACTTGTTAATTCAGCTAACGCTTTAAATACCTTGATGCAATTGATCTTGACGGGCTTAAGAGGGAATTCCTTTAATGTTTCTTCGATGTAAGATTTGTATATCCGAAACTGTTCATTTAAATCCATTAATGACATCCATTTTAGAAGTTATACCTAAAGACTGACAGTTACCTCACCCGCCCCACTGGACCCAAACCACCGCGGCCGCGCAAACCCAAGGGGCCAAGCCGTGCAACCAAGCTCGCGAGCCCTGCCCTTGGTAGTAACAATAATAGCTATACGCAAACCAGATGCCTTGCATGAGGTAGATGAGGCTTAGGAACATCAGCAGCATGGCAACTTGACCGTAGGCGATGTAGTTGAAGGCGCTGGCGCCAAGTACGGCTGCGCTTAGCAGATGAAAGGCGCTGCGGCTGTAAAACAAGCTGCGCAGCGTTAGCTGTTGGCCGTCGCTTAGGCCGTTTTGCCAGCTATTAGAAGCAATAATGCTTGGGTAGCTTTTTAGGTGGCTTAACAAGCACGCCAGTGCGGCGATGGCGGCGATGAGCAGCGCGATGCTCATAGGTAGCGCACCTTGGCGCTGATGTCGCGGCTTGGCTTGATTTTCGGGCTGATGGCTGGGGTGCCGAGGTACAAAAAGCCTACCAGCTTGTCGTCGCCTTCGATGGCCAGCGCTTCTTTGAGCTTGGGGTGCCAGGAGTAACTGCCGGTGCGCCAAATCGCGCCCAGCCCTTGAGCTTGTGCCGCCATTTGCATGGCCATGATTGCGCATCCCGCGCTTACGTGCTGCTCCCATGCTGGCACTTTAGGATGCTCGCTCACTCGGGCAATTACCGCAATGATCATGGGCGCTCGGGTGGGCATTTTAGCGGACTTGCGAATGCCCTCTTCGTCGCTGTTATTGGCCTTAGCCACGTCGACAAAGATGTCGGACAAGCGCTGCTGCCCAAGCCCTTCGACAATCACAAACTCCCACGGCATCAAGCCCATGTGATCCGGCGCTCTTGAAGCGGCTTCCAATATCAGCGCCAGTTGCTCGGCATTAGGCCCAGGCTCGGCTAAACGGGGGCAAGATTGGCGTTGGGTGAGTAACTCGAGCGCGTGCACGGCGATTTCCTTATTTGGCTAAACTCTGTCAATCACTCACGCTATCACAGCCGGCTTTTAGGCTCAATCGCTATAGCGCTTAGCAAGATAGTAATCCACGCTGAAATAACGCCCGCCGCCCATGACAATCAGCGCCGCAAACATGAGCAAATAGGTAATGGCAAACTCGATGCCGTTATTAAGCACCACAAAGTTGCCGGACGATGTAAGCCAGTCGTAGTTGCCATGCTCTTGCAAAATGGCTTTGGCGCGATCCAGCTTTTCTTGCGCTTCCATGACCCGCTCGTTCGCCAACCACGAGCTGCCATCGGCAATGGCCAGCCAGCCGTTTTGCCAATGCACCGAGAGTGCCGCCACCAACATGGTAACCGCCAGCGGTATGCTGATCAGGCGCGTTGCCAGCCCTAAAATCAGCAAAATGCCGCCAAAGAACTCGGTGCCCGCCGCCAGTGCGGTCATCAGCTCTGGAAACGGCAAACCCAGCCCCCAGTCGGGGTTACCAAACCACGCTGCGGTGTCGCTGAAGTTAGACAGCTTGTTGTAGCCTGCTTGGATCATCACCGGCGCCAAATACAGCCGCAACGCCAACGAGGCCACGCCATCGCAATGGCTCAGAGCCGCCACGAAGTTTTGATAATATTGAGTCAGTCGGGTTACCATAAGTCGTTCTCCCTATGCTTATAGCGCTTAATGGATTGTAAGATTATAGTGAGTAAGACCCTACACCCGCCGACTTTATTGCAAACAAGGTAACTCCATGCAAATTGACAGCAGAATCCTGAACGAATCGGTTGAGCTTGAAACCCTTGAAGCCATTCAAATTCGACTGCACAAACGCGCCGATTTTTTGTGGTTTACCCTGGTGCCTTTAATTGAAGGCGTTACCGAGCTCACCGAGCTAACGCTTGGCCAGCAATTGCAGCTCCTTGAAGCCATCGCCAAAGTCGAAGCTTTCATGAAAACCCAAGCCAGCCACCAAAAACTGAACGTGGCCGCCTTTGGCAACGTGGTGAGTCAGCTTCACGTGCATTGCATCAGCCGCAACACAGGCGATCGCCTCTGGCCCAAGCCCGCCTTTGACGATGCCGCCATTGTGTGGCGTAGTGACAGCGAGCTAGCGGAGGTGATTCGGGCTTGGCGGGGGTTGGAGGGCTAAGCTATAGTTTTAGTCGCTCTCTAAGCCCTGCTGGAGCCAAATAAGCCACAGCTTTTTGGTTCTTTAACTTGGACGCCATTAATAACTCGGCTTCAACTAGTTTATTCAGGTAAGAGCGCGCTGTATTTTCATTGATATCTAACTCCAATGACACCTGTTTAACCGTAAACACCTTACCGGGCTGCTTAACCGCTTCTTTAAGAACTTCAAGCTGGCCTCTTTTTAGCCCTTTAGAGACCGGACTTTTCTCTATCCATTCCATGAACTGATAGAACTCCAGCTTTTTAGCTTCTATATGCTCATGGAGCGAATTTACCGCTTTGGTCACAACATCAACTTGATGGTAGATAAAATAGGTTAAGTCGAACTCATCTGTTTCGGTATATATGTATGCCGTATCGTAGTCAGAACGTTTCTCTTGAATCAATTTACTGATAGAAACGTATTCAAATAGCCAATAACCAGAGCGCAACATAAACCAATAAAACAACGCCCTAGCCGTCCTACCATTTCCATCTCCAAATGGGTGAATATATCCAATCATGAAATGTAATATGATTGCTTTCACAAGCGGGTGGATAAAATGATCCGAATCAGTGCCATCATCACATTCATTTGCAAATTTACACAGATCTTGCAGCCTTTCTTTCAAAGAGTCAGCTGAAGGCGGTTCATGGGCAATTTCGTTGTAAATATTTGCCACGGTAACATCGTTTGTACTTCTCAATTCACCAGGAATTGCATCATTATCAATGGCTTCAAAAGTAGCGATGGCATGAAGCTCTAATATCAAATCGATTGAAAGCGGCTCACCTTTGCGTTCAACCGCTTTTTTCATTAATAAAAAGTTATTGAAAATCATTTGCTCAGATTTATCGGTTGGCTTTCTATTATTTTCAAGCATGTCTTTAGCAACTTTGCGAGTGGTAGAAGCCCCCTCTAACTGGGATGACGTAATAGCCTCTTCCATCATTAAGTTACGAACCAAGTACCGATCTTTTTCTCTAGCGGTTATAAAGGAGCCATCTCCAATTGCATGTCCACCGCCAGTAACTTTATCGATATGATGCAATTGAGCAAATAACGAGTCTGGAATGCAATAACTGAACTCTTGTTCGAATGTATCAGCTTTGAGAAGGGGTAACGGTTTAGCAAGCGCCTTTCTGGCAAACTTGGTTGCAATCCAAGCTGACTCGGTATCTATTCCTTTTTCCACTCTCCAGATAAACTTATCCCAATGTAAATACCGACCAGAAGAATCAGTAGCGCCATACTGACCTAGTAATGGCAAAAACTCATCAGGAGAATGTTTCTTCACTAATGTAGAAAAAAGCTCAGGGGTTCTGATTCTTGCCATCCTGCATACCTTAAACTTAAAAATGATTTTTTGAGTTTAAGGTAGCAAGTAATTTTTATCAACGTAAAAACTGAAATTTACGTTTTTAAGCATATATGGAGGAGAAAATGCAAATAGGTGGCTTAGTCCTCAAGGCTAAGTCAATTTTGCAGGATCTGTAGCACTCCCCATCGGGAAGTCAACCTTGACTCCGCCCCTAGTACTTAATTTCTCCCTAATACCGTGGTTATAACTGAGCGCATAAAGAGTAGAACAAAGCGGAGCGAGGAAAGTCTAGAATTTATCTATCGGGATTTAGTCGTTATAAGCGAAGTTGTTTATATAAGTCTTAGTTAAGTTAGGCAACCTCCAATTTTTTTTAACTAAATCTACTCTTACGTCATCCCAATCAAGTAAAATCTGATGTTCCTCTGATTGTTCACCATTCGCGCTTTTATATATCGCTAACAACAATGAGTCACCTTCTGCTTGAGCTTCGTATTGATTTATTAAAGTAGTAATTGTATCGCGAGCATTCGAAACGTTTACCTCGATTAATTCTCTTAGAGAAAAGTGGATTCTACCCAAGCACGATATATAGGCCTTGGAGCACGTGACAAGTTCAACTTTGTCTGGCATTTCATCAAGAACTATTTTTTTGAAGCTAGTGTTTTGCTTTAATATTTTCTTCAAGGCGAATGCGTGAATATAATAGCCAGCCTTTCTATTCTCACCTTCACCAGACCAGCCATGACCTCGACTGTTTAAATGTATTGCTAATCCTTGATGTTGAACGTGATTTCTTAGGGCTTCCATAAACCTGTATTCAAAACAGCTGTCATATTCGTCGCTGAAATACTTTTTGATGTCTACTTGATCATCTAAAGTGCATGCCTTGACGTGTTGGTGTATTTGATCAGAGTATAACCTTGCAGATGTTAATAGGTTAACGACACGTCGATTTAGAGTTGCGGTGTGCTTGTGATGGTCTGTATATCCTTGCGGAGAATGGACGATAAAATCTGCAGTTAAACTTAAGACTTCTTGCTGTAATTCAAGGAAGTTTGACAATAGAAGATCAAACTTCTCTTCTAGTGCAAGAGCATTATTTAGAACTTGTCTACTCTGTACAAGCTTTTCGAATAGTTCTTCAGATATCTCATCATTTAGATTTCTATTCAACATTAGGTTTTTAATAAAGTACTTCATTCTGAAATCATTCTTACATCTTTAGTGCACTCCATCTTAAAGCACACAGGTAATATATTGGTATTAACGTATAAACTGTATGATTAAGCTAATCACGCCGCCCTAATCGCTCGCCAAATCCGCCACATCCCTTTGCAGCTTATCCACCCGCTTCAAAAGCTTCGCTTTCTGCTTAGCCGATAAGCTTTGATGCAGTTGCTGCATGAACGCCAGCAGATGCTGACGGTTTTGGGTGAGGTTTTGTTGAAGCTCGGGGCTCCGTAGGCTTTCTGGATTTTCTAGAAGCTGTTTGAGCTCATTGGCGAATTCTGGCTGATTACGCTGGGCTAAGACGTGCTCAAATTCTTGATACCAGGCCTCTTGATAGCGGTTCCACAAATCGAAGGTGCGCAGACGTTTCGACAAGTACTCGTCTATCAGAATTTGTTGCTCGCTGCTTACGGAGCCGAGGTACTTTTTCAGGTTCTTCTTCCAGCGCTTTTGATTGGCTTCGAGCCGCTCTTCGTCGGTTTGCTCAGCGCGCTCTTCGGCTCGCTCAGCGCTTTCTTCGCGAATGTTTTCCAGCAATTCGCTCACCTGCTTGTCGCTTAGGCTAGGCATTAGTCGCACCAGTGCTGGGGTGATGTGGGCCAAGCTGGCTTTCCAGTGACCGCCGAGTTCGTCGAAATGCGCTTGGATTTGTTCTTGGGTAACGGAGTCCGCGGCGATGTCGCTGCTTAAGCGGGCGAGTTGGTCGGCGTATTGAGCCATCTCGGTTTGTTTATGCCACGCCAGAAAGGTTTCAATTTCTTGGTTGAGCTCGGCTTTTTGTTCTTTATTAAGCTTTACGTAATCGGATAACTTCCAGCCAATGGCCCAGTCGGCAAAGTAATAACCCATTTTTACCGATGAGCAACCGCCTATCATGAGCACGGTAAGTAATAGCAGCCAAGGCTTTTTCATTCGTTATCCCGTTTTATTGTTTTAGTCCTGCAAATTAGTCCATAAGCGCATACCAGTACCAAGCATAGGCTCGCATCAGCGTTCGTGCATGATTCAGTTGCTCGTCGCTCACCTGCAGTTGCGGATATTCCTGTTGATACGCAGCAATGGCCTGTTGCACCTCATTAGAGCTTAATACGCCTAAAGGCAGCATTTGGTTTTCTATAAGCGATGCAATATCCAAAATAATGGGCGCAATGCAGGCGTACTCGAAATCGATGAGGTAGGTTTGCTCATCACACAGCAAATTACCGCTGTGCAGATCCAAATGGCACAAGCCCCAAGTTAACGGGCTGGCCTCTAGGCTGTCAATGGCCTTGAGTGCGGCTTGGCGAGTCACTTCTGCCTCGTCCATGACTTGCTTGTCGGCCCGCTCCGCCAATAATTCATGATACAGCGTCAACCGCCCTTCCATGCTAAAACGCTCAATTTGCCCGGCCAGCTTAGCTTCAAGGGCACACCAGCGCGGTAACAGGTCATAAAAGCGAGTTAAGGCTTCAGCAGCGGACACCTCAGCATGAGAATGCCAGCGAGATAAGCAATAGTCGTCATTCGCCTTTACAAGCTCTGGCGCTATGCCGGCGTTATGGCCCGCTCGCCAAATGGCCATTTCTTGAGCGCGGTTAACCCAAGGGGTGTGGTGATTAAGTTTACGCAGGTGATAATCACTTGAGGCGCCATTTGAGTGCTGCGTGCGCACCCGATAATGACGATTGGATAAGCCTTGGGATAATGGCTCGATGCTCGTTATGTCACCAGAATCAAGGTCATCGAGCCATCCCAGCTGAGTTAGGTAGCGGTTAAGGTGTTGGGGCAATTACCCTGCTCCTGTTGCAAATAGGCTTTGCGCCACACCCAATAGCTGTAAAACGCCAGCACGGTGTAGAACACAAACAAGGCACTGGTGAGCATAAAGCCTTTGCTGACGTACAAATAGATGGACACCAAGTCGATAACCACCCAATACAACCAGTTTTCAATCACTTTTAGGGCCACCAGCACTGTGGTCATTACCGCAAAGGTGGTGGTGGCTGCATCAAGATATGCAAAGTCAGCATGGGTATAGTTGCTCATCACGTAACCCAGTGCCAGTGCCACCACAGCGGTCACAGCTATGAGCTGCAAATGGCGGCTTAGCGACCAAGACACCATGGCCACGCCGGTTTGAGAGCCTCCACCATAGCGCCACATCCAAAAGCCATATACCGCCATGGCCATGTAGTAGACGTTTAGCAGCGACTCCATCAAAAGGGCCACCTTCCAAAACAGCACGGTGTAAATGAGCGTGCTCACAAAGGCCGCTGGCCAGCACCACAGTTTGCTGTTCATGGCGCCCACTAAATACACCACTGCCAACGCGACAGCGATGCTTTCCCACAAGCTCATGGCTTGGGCGTCGGCACTGATGCTGGCCAACCACTCCATTAATCGCGCTCCTTAGCCTGAGCCTTACCAAACTCGTCTTGATAATCCAACTCAAGCGGGCCTTGTAAGAACTTACACACGAAAATGGCTTTGCCAAACTTCTGATAACCGGCTTTCATTTCCGCCGACAACATGGCCATTACCTCATCAAAGTCCCCTTGCACCTGAGTACAAGTGGCGGTGGTACGACGCTCAATGTTGGGATAACTGGCCAAGCGCTCGATGAACCATTTAATTGGGGTTAAATAGTCGTCGTGCAGCGGGTACATGGAAATTTCTACGGTTAATTTCATGGTATTTAGATCCAATCGATGCTGAAAGTAACGCCCACGTGGCGCGGATCGCCGTAGCGGATGTATTGTTTTGGCGTCCAACCGTTATCCGGCTCGTTACCAAAGTAGAAACCGCGGGTGCCGTAGCGCTCATCGGTAAGGTTGCGTCCCCACACACTGACCGACCAGAAGCTGCCTTGATAACCCACCTTGGCGTTCAAAATGCCGTAGGCTTTCGATTGCGAGTCATGGCTGTCGGAGTAATAGAACTTACTCTTGCCGCTGGTGTTAATGTTGGCAAACCAGCCCCAATCGTTAAGGTAGTTAAGGCCAAGGCTGTAAGTATGCGATGGCGCATGAGCCAGCTCACGACCGCTTAAATCAACCGTATTACCACCAGAATCTTTGTACTGATAGTCGTCATAAGTGGCGTTTAGAAGCCCCAAGCTTCCGTAAAGACTGAGGTCTTGACTTAGCTGTCCGTTAAACTCGAACTCAGCGCCATAGCTGGTGCTGCTGGTGGCGTTGGCTGTGTACAAGGTAAAGCGTTGTGGGTTGTCGGGATCTTGCTGCGACGCTTCCACTTGTTGGTCTTGGCGGTCCATGTAAAACAGCGCCACACTGGTGCTTAACCGACGCTCAAACCACTGCGAATTCAAACCAATTTCGTAGTTATACAGGGTTTCTGGATCGAAGGTTTTGTATTGCGCAAGCTCGGCTGGCAAGCCCATGTTAAAGCCACCGGCTTTGTAACCGCGGGCAATGCGACCGTACACGGCTTGGGTGTCGCTGTAAGCTTTACTCAGCGCAATGTGACCGCCCCACATGTTGTCGGTCGGGTCAAAGGCTTCGTTATCGCTGTCGCTGTACTCGCTGCTACGACGCTCAAAGCGCAAGCCCGTAGACAAAGACAAACCTTGGCCAAAGTCGGTATCTAACTGGCCAAACACCGCCAGGTTAGTGGCTTCGTAGCTAGATTGCAGCACTTGATCCGGATAGCCGTTGTACTCTGAGTACAAGTCATTGTCTTCATTAAGATTCATGCCATACACGCCCACCAGCCAATCGGTGGAGCCTGCAAACAGCTTGGAGTCTTGGGTGCTGGAGAAGCGCAGCTCTTGGCTTACGGTGTCGCGCTTGGCTTGTTTGTCCCACCAGTAATCGTACTGACAAGGGCCGCTGCCAATTACGTTCCAATCGTCGTCGTATTCTTCGCAGGTTTTGCCTGCCCAGTAATCTGGGTTGGCCCAATCGCCGTCATAGGCGTGGCGCTGATCGCTCTTAGCAACGCTGGTAAGAGACACCAGTTCAAAGTATTTAGCACCGCTGTAACTGAGTTTAACCGAGCCGGCGTAGGTTTTTTGGCTATCAACGCCCGGTTGGTCGGTTAGGCTGGTAAAGCCGTTGTTATCCAAGGTCCATACGTCATAGCCGTTATCAAAGTCGGCGCCCATAAGGGTTAAGTCGACGCTGAGGTCATCACTGGCTAACCAGCGCATTTTACCGCGCACACTCAGCTCATCGCGCTTGTTGGTGTCGTTGCGGTTAAGGTAGCTGTTCTCAACAAAGCCATTTTGCGAGTGCTGCTGAATGGCAAAGCGATACAACAAGCTGCCATCGTCAGTAGCACGCCCAGAGGTGTAGCCGCCCAGTGTTAACAGGTCATCTTGGCCAACTGAAGCTTCTAGACCGTGCTCGTAATCATAGGTGGGATCGTTAGACTTCATGTATATCAAGCCCGCCAGTGCGTTGGCACCGTAACGAGTGCCCTGGGGTCCGCGCAGCACTTCCACTTGCTGCATGTCAAACAGGCTGGCGGTCATGCCAATGCCAGACAAGTCGATGTCATCGACGATAAAGCCCACCGACGAGTTCGGCGCACCTTGGTATTCTTCCTGCTCGCCCACGCCGCGAATTTGGAAATAGCGCGGACGCGAGCTACCGCCAGACCAGTTGATGTTAGCAATGCCTTGCAGCGTTTCTTGGAAGTGCTGTTGCCCTTCTTGCTTCATGGTTTGCTGATCGACAACGCTCACGCTGGATGGCACTTGTGCCAGCGGTAATTGACGGTAATCGGAAGTGACTAAAATGCGCTCAATATTATCTTGAGCGGATTCATTCTCTTGGGTAAGAGTTTGTGAATAGGCTTGCGGTGCAACCAATGCACCTATAGTTAGGCTCAGCAATGATAGCTTGGCCTTTGTTATTGTTTTCATGGGACCTCAATAGCTACAAAGATCCGGCAGCCCGCCCCTTAAAGCGTGCATGTCCATTCCTACGCCGGTATCAGCCGGATCAGGTTCTAAGGGTTCACAAATGTGTCTCAGTTGCTCAGCAACACCCCTTGGCGCTCGCGCAGTATACTGCAAAAATTCCCTAGTAGGAAATGGCTTCTCGCACGTATACCTCAAAATCCACGGCATTGGCATTAGGAGCCAGGGCTTGCACTGGGTATTGCTGCTTGCCGTGAAGCTTTACGCTTTTCCAGGCTTGTCCTTCGTTCTCCAGCACAAAGCCGTTTTTGTCATACCAGCTAAAGCGATATTGCACTCGAAAGTCGGTGCTGATTTTCGACACTAACATGGCGCTGCCCTGCAGATGATCCGCCTGCATGCGAGAGCGCACATTGGTAATGGTTACCTTGTGGCCAAAGCTGCTGTTGTCGATGCGGGTGTCGCCGTTGGACTTAGCCGACACGCCGCCGGTTTTAGCGGCACAAGCGCCCAGCGCAATGGCCATCACCACCACAGCCAGTGAACGTAAACCGTGTTTCATAATCAACTCCTTAATCAATTAAAAAGTGCGCCCGAGCGGTGGCAATGGGCTGGCGACGGTTGTCTTGCCAGGCCACAATATTGACATTGGCCACTCGCCGCCCTTGGCGGGTTATTTGACAGCGTACATAGCTTTCTTTTTGTAAACCAGCGCGAATGTAGTCGATGGATATGTCGACAATTTTCGGCACCTTAGTGGTTTGCATAGCCAGCATCAGGTGGATCATGGCGGACATTTCCATAAAACCTGAAATCACCCCGCCATGCAAGGCCGGCAGTGTCGGGTTGCCAATGTTGGACTCTCTGGCGGGCAACACAAACACAAACTCGTCGCCAAACCCTTGGCATTGCATCCCTAAAAACTGGGCGTAGGGAAACAAGGTTAACAAGCCATCGTAATCGTGGGCTTGAATGTGTTGCTCTAATGCTTGGCTAAACTCCATTAACGCCATCCTCTAGCACTTGCTTAAACTCGTCGGTTAAGACATCGGTACCAATGCGCATAAACGAGCCCACCACGTTGGCAATGGGGTGCTGCGGGTCTTCTTGATAGGCCACCCCCCGCACAAAGGCAATGTTTTTGGTGATTTTATGACACTCCACCCGACCGTAAACCGGCAAATGCGGCTCTGCACTTTTCATGTAGTCCACCCGTAAATCCAACGTGGGCGAGAGCTCGCAATGGCCGTCGCTGCTGTAACAGGCGCACACTACCGCCGAGCCTGAGGTGGTATCCATTAAGGTGGTAATAACACCGCCGTGCAATACGCCGGTTTCGGGGTAGCCCACCAGTGCTTGATGGTAGGGCAAACTTAATACGGCGTAGTTCTCGCCGGCATCTTCCACCTGCAAATTTAGGTGTTTACAGTGAGTCAACTGCCCAACGAAGGCCTGAATCAAGCCTTTGTAGGGGTTAAAGGATTCGGTTTTGTCTGTCATGAGCGTTGCAACATAGGTCCGAGTGCTTTTCCGCCAACCAAATGCAGGTGAATGTGGTACACCTCTTGGCCACCGTGCTGGTTACAATTCATGATTAAGCGATAACCGTCTTCGGCAATACCGGCTTCTTTAGCAAGCTTAGCCGCCACTGTCATCATTCGACCCAACGCCGCTTCATCGGAGGCTTTAGCGTCGTTAATGGTGGGTATCAGGTGATTAGGGACAATAAGAATGTGCTGCGGCGCTTGCGGAGAGATGTCTCTAAAGGCGGTTACCAAGTCATCTTGGAACACAATATCGGCATCGATTTCACGACGAATGATTTTACTAAAAATGGTTTCTTCTGCCATTACCAAGTCCTTGCTGTGATAGCTTCGTTTCATCATAATATCTTCACAGTATAACAAGAGCTTTTATCCAAGATATAGGTAAGCTGATGATTCATTATCGAATTCTTCCTGTTGACCCAAGCGCCCATTTGTTTGAAGTCAGCCTCACCCTACCCGCAAACGCCGAGCATACTGAGTTATGGCTGCCCAGTTGGATCCCCGGCAGCTATATGATCCGCGATTTTTGCCGCAACCTAATAAACGTTAAAGCCTACAGCGACGCCGGTGCTCTCGACTTTGAGCAAACCGATAAACAAACCTTTGTTGTTGCTCCTTGCTCACACAGTTTCACGGTCAACTATCAAGTTTACGCGTGGGACTTGTCGGTACGCACTGCTCACCTTGACCAAACCCACGGATTTTTTAATGGCACCAGTGTCTTTTTAGCCGTAAAAGGCTCTGAAGATAAAGCGGTTACCCTCACCATCGATTTGCCCGAGCAATACCCTCATTGGAAGTTGGCCTCGTCCCTCACCCGTGTCTCCGGCAATAAATGGGGCGGCGGTACCTTTAGGGCTGACAACTTTGATGAGCTGATTGATCATCCGGTTGAAATGGGCGAGTTAGACATTTGCGAGTTCTCAGTGTTGGACACGCCCCACGCCTTGGTAATTAACGGTAAGCACAAAGCCGACATCGCTCGCATTTGCGCCGATTTAGCCAAAATCTGCCAATATCAAATTGAACTGTTTGGCGGGCAAGCGCCGTTTGACAGCTATCTGTTTTTAACCACCTTGGTGAATCAAGGCTTTGGTGGTCTTGAGCATCGCGCTTCCACCGCGCTGATTTGCAGTCGCTCCGACTTAATTGGTTTTGGCCAAGAGAGCAGCAGCGGCTACACCACCTTTTTAAGCCTGTGCAGCCACGAATATTTTCACAGCTGGAACGTTAAGCGCTTAAAACCGGCTGAGTTTGTGCCCTATCAGTTACAGCAAGAAAGCTACACCAAACAGCTGTGGGCTTATGAGGGCATTACCTCCTACTACGACGATTGGATCTTGTATCGCTGTGGGCTGATTAACGCCGAAGCCTACTTGGATTTACTGGCGCAAACCATGACTCGGGTGATGCGCGGCAGCGGTCGCTTTAAACAAACCTTGCGCCAATCTTCATTTAACGCCTGGACTAAGTTTTATAAGCAAGATGAAAACGCCGCCAACGCCATTGTCAGCTACTACACCAAAGGGGCCATGTTTGCGCTGTTGTTGGACTTAGCCATGATTGAGCGCAGCGAGGGTCAGGTGAATCTCGACACTTTGCTATCAACCCTTTATCAAGACTTTGCCCTGCAAGGCCTTGGCACCTTAGATGATAGCCACCAAACTGTTGCCGAGAAGCTGTGTGGCTGCTCGCTTGCTGACGTATTCGCCTATTTAGACAGCTGCGACGACTTGCCACTGGCCGAGGCTTTAGAAAGTGTTGGGGTTACCTTAAGCATGCGCAGTCGCACCGGCGAGCAAGACAAAGGTGGACGCACCCAGTTAATGCCGATTCGAGTAGACTCTGGCATGACAGTAAAAGCGCACCCCAAAGGCGTGCAAGTGGTCACGGTCAGCCAAGGTGAAGCGGCTCATTTGGCGGGGTTAGCCGCAGGTGATGTGATCATAGCGCTGGATAATGAAGCGGCGGACGGTCAATTATTGCAGCGTTTGCAGCATTACCCCTTGGATGCGGCACTAGACATTCACTGGTTTAGAGACGAGTTGCTGATGCAAGGCAAATTAGCCATAAAAAAAGCTCCACAAACAACAGTGGAGCTAACATTAGCGGATGTAAGCAAGACTAGATTATGGTTGCGACGTTAATTACTGGTCAGTGAAATAACGAAGCTTACGGGAACGGCGGGGCTGATGCTTGGAAGCCCTGCTACTTCACGTAACTTTTCAACGCCTGCACTCATGTTATAAGCGTCGGCGTTAAGCAGTAGCGGTTGTTCGCTGGTCACCAGTAGCTGTTTGTCAGCTAGGCGAGCCACTCGAACTTGCACTGGCATGGTTTGCGATTGGCCATGAAGCTCTAGGCTGGATTCCAAGCGCATGCTGGCTTGTTGGCCAACTCCAATGGCCGCCAAGGCGTCCATGTCGACCTTAGCGGTCAAGGTGGCTTTAGGGAATTTAGCTGCTTCGAAGAGCATGTCGATCATACGTTGGTTACGAATTTCAATTAAGGTGTCGACACTGGCAATGTCAATGTCAACTGAGAACTGGCCGTCGGCCGATAGGCCACCGGAAATTTGCTTAAAGTGATGATTCTCAGCAATGGTATTGGCTTTAATGGAGATGAAGTTAACGCGCGAGGTTGTGTTGTCGATGCTCCAGCTTGCAGCCAAAGCTTGCATGCTAAAGACCGCCAATAACAGCAGTAACACCACAGATAACAAGACTCGGTTCACGAACGATAAACTGCCCATAATAATTCCCTCTTCATTAGGCGTGCGCACAAAACATTTTGTAATTGATTATTGTTTTAGACTAGACGGATAAATGCAAAGCGCAAGTGATAAACAAAAAAAAGATCGGCAAGCTTTAGGTTACCGATCTTTTTATGCCTTTTAGCGACCTTTAGGGCGCTATTCATTAAGGTGCTAACCGCTGCACCTGCCAGTCACCATTGAGCTCGTATAAAAACCGATCGTGCAATCGTCTATCGCCACCTTGCCAAAATTCAAAGCTGTCGGGCTTAATGCAATAACCACCCCAAAAGCTTGGCAAGGGCACTTCGCCTTTAGCAAACTTTTGCTTGAGCTCTAAAAACTTGCCTTCCAGCACGCCGCGAGCACTGATTTTGCTGGATTGCTGCGATGCCCAAGCGCCAATTTGGCTGTCTTTCGGTCGAGTGGCGAAATAGGCCATGACTTCTGTGGTGGATAATGGCTCGGCGACGCCGGTAATAGCGATTTGTCGCTCTAAATCGTTCCACGGAAAAATCACGTTCACTTTGGCGTTATCTTTTATGTGCTGTGATTTACGGCTACCGGTATTGGTGAAAAACACCAACCCCGACTCGTCGAAGCGTTTGAGCAGCACCACCCGCTGAAACGGCTGGCCGTTTTGGTCAACGGTGGCCAGCACCATGGCGGTGGGATCGGTGATTTCTGCGGCTCGGGCTTGATCCATCCACTTTTCAAACAGCTTAAAGGGACTGTCTGGCAAATCTTTGGACCGCAACCCCCCTTGGTTATAGTCACGACGAATGTCGGAAAGGTCTTTCATCGGCTCACTCCTACCTCGGGCTAACTTCTAAAATCATTTGTTTTATAGCGTGTTTTCGCTCATCGCTGGCAAAGCTGGCGTCTACCGCGTTGTGACTTAGCTGGATTAAGTTCTCACGGGTCATGGCTAAGGCATCGGCGATGGCTTCAAAATTGTCGTTCATGTATCCGCCAAAATAAGCGGGATCGTCGGAATTAACCGTTACGCAGATCCCCTTTTGCAACATAGTCAAAATATTGTGCTGAGCCATGTGCTCGAACACTTTTAATTTGGTGTTAGACAGTGGGCATACCGTCAGCGGCATTTGCTGGCTTTGCAAATAGTCCATAAGGCGTTCGTCGTCGCTGGCGCGCACTCCGTGATCGATGCGATCCACTTTCAGCAACTCTATGGAGTCCCAAATGTTTTGTGCTGGGCCCTCTTCGCCGGCGTGGGCCACCAATCGATAACCCTGAGCTTTAGCAAGCGCAAACACCCGCTCAAACTTTTGCGGCGGATGACCCATTTCAGAGGAGTCCAAGCCAACGGCTTTAATCAGCGGCTTATAGGGCTGCGCCTGATCAAGGGTATTGATGGCATCGGCTTCGTCAAGATGGCGCAAAAAGCACATAATGAGCTCGCTGCTAATGTTAAATTGCGTCAACGCCTGTTGCTGTGCCTTGTGAATGCCGTTTATTACGGTGGCAAAGTCGACGCCGCGAGCGGTGTGGGTTTGTGGATCGAACATGATTTCACAATGCACCACATTATTAGCCTGGCAGCGCTTAAAATAAGCCATGGTGAGGTCAAAGAAGTCTTGCTCGTTAAGCAGTACCTGCGCCCCTTGATAATAAAGGTCTAGAAACGATTGCAAGGAATCAAACTGATAGGCTTGTTTCAATTGCTCTACCGAAGCATAGGGCAAGCTGATGCCATTGCGTTTGGCCAGCTCAAACATGAGTTCAGGCTCAAGCGAGCCTTCAATGTGCAAATGCAACTCAACTTTCGGCAATTGTTGGATAAATCGTTTCACGGCTTTCCTTTTTGTTCAGTAGCGTTAGCGCAAGCCTAGCTGTTACCAGCGCAGTTAAAATTGGTTCAGCACCTGCATAATGCGCTTATCGGATATGGGATAGCGAGTGCCTAGATTCTGCGCAAAGCAGCTGACTCGGTATTCTTCTATCATCCAGCGCACTTCAGCAAGCTCAGTCGGCACTGGCTGACCTTTACTCAGTTTAGACAAACTGGCCTGATAGCTGTCCATCACCTTTTGTACTTTTAAGGCGTGGTTGCGATCTCGAGTCGGGTCCACTTTAAGCTTCTCTAGGCGTTTATCAATGGCGCTTAAATAGCGAATCACGTCCGCCAATCGCTGCCAACCGGTTTTTGCCACAAAGCCTTTGTACACCAGAGCTTCGTGTTGCGCTTGAATGTCCGACAGCGCGAACGCCAACTCCAGCCCAATCTTACCTTTAAGCTGTTTTCGTATTTGTTGCGATAAAGTCAGGATTTTTTCAACTTGAAGCGCAATCTCGGTAACCGTGTCATTAAGCTCGGCGCGCACTTGTTGTTGCAGCTTTTGAAACTGCGGCTCAGTTCTTACCGGCTCACCATAGTCTTCAATCAGCTTATCTACCCCACAATACACCAAATCTTCGATTAACCATTGCACCTGACCAAAGGGATTAAAGTACATGGCCAACTTGGCTTTATTGGGCAGGGTTTGCTGCAAATGCTTAAGGGGCGAAGGAATATTTAATAGCAGCAAGCGTCGTAAACCGGCTCTGTGGGCGGCATTGGCTTGTTGCTCGTCGTCAAACAGTTGAATGGAAACGGTTTTCTTGTCATCCACTAAGGCGGGATAAGCTTTTACTTCGAAGCGACCTTGTTGCTTATTATATTCCTGCTTAAGCTCGCCAAAATTCCAGTCGGTGAGCTGTTTTTTCTCGATGCCACTGTCGGCCACTTTTCTAATGGCGCCTTTCACCTGCCCTTGCATGGACAGTTTTAATTGCTCGAGGTCACGACCTTGGGCGATGACCTTACCTTTATCGTCTTCCACCTTAATATTAAGGCGTAAATGTGGGCTTAATGCCTCGTCCGAGAAGTCATCGCTGCTCACTCGTACACCGGTCATTCTCAGCAATTGCTTGCAAAGATATTCCAGCATGTCGGTTTCTGGATCCGGCTGAGTTTGCAAGATGGCGTCGGCGTAGTTAGGTGCTGGCACAAAATTGCGCCGCTGCGTTTTGGGTAGGCTTTTAATCAGCCCAATCAGCTTTTCTTGGCGCAACCCAGGCACCAGCCAATCAAAGCCAGTAGCGTCTAACTGGTTCAGCAGCGTAAGCGGTACGTGCAGCGAAACCCCATCGTCTTGCTCACCCGGCTCAAAACGATAGCTTAGCGGCAGTTTAATGCCCTGCTGTATCCATACATCGGGAAAGTCTAACTGAGAAATGTGGTCGGCATCCCGCTGCATCAGCATGTTAATGTCGAAGTGCAGCCGCTTAGGCTCAGCGCTTTGGATCTGCTTCCACCAGCGGTTAAACGAGGCCACCGAGGTGAGATTGTCCGGCAACACCTTATCGTAAAAGTCGAATAAGATTTGCTCGTCAACCAAGATGTCTCGGCGTCTAGACTTGTGCTCGAGGTTTTCCACTTGATGAATCAGCTTTTGGTTGGCTAAGAAAAAGTCTTGTTTACAGGGCCATTTAGCTTCCACCAAGGCTTGCCTGATAAAGACTTCGCGAGCCTCAACCGGGTTTATTTTCCCATACTGACATTTGCGTCGATTAACAATGGTAAGCCCATACAGCACTTGGGTTTCAAAGGCCACCACCGACTGTTGTTTTACGTCGAAATGCGGCTCAGCGTAACTGCGTTTCACTAAATGTTGGGCCAAGGGCTCAACCCATTCGGGGCTGATTTTGCCACACACCCGAGCAAACAAACGGCTGGTTTCCACCAGCTCCGCCGCCATCAACCATTTCGGTGATTTTTTGGCAAGCGCTGAGCCGGGGAACACGTAAAAGCGGCTGTTTCGTGCACCCAAATAAGCGTTGGCGTCGCGATTACGCACTCGGCTTTTGGCTTTCTTAAGCTCGCTGTCTTTTACCCCAATGTGACTGAGCATACCCGCCAAAATGGACTGATGAATGGGCTCAAAACTGCTGGGGTTAAGGGTAATTTTAGCCCCAAGCTCCTTCATTGAGGTGGACAATTGATAATAGAGATCTTGCCATTCGCGAATGCGCAGGTAGTTTAAAAACTCTTGTTTGCAGCGTTTTCTAAACTGGCTTTTGGACACTTCGTTAGAAAGTTCTTCTAAGTATTCCCACAGCTTTAAAAAGCCCGCAAAATCAGAGTCGGTGTCTTTAAAGCGGCTGTGAAACTCATCCGATTTTTGTTGAAAGTCTGCCGGGCGCTCCCGTGGATCTTGAATCGACAAAGCAGCTGCAATCACCATCACTTGATGGACACAGTCGTGCTGTCGACTTTGCAACACCATTCGCGCCAACCTTGGATCGATGGGTAAGCGCGCCAATTCTCGGCCCAGTGGCGTCATCTTAGGTTGCAGCTTGTGCTGAGTAATGGCGCCAAGCTCTTCCAGCAACCGCATGCCGTCATTAATGGTGCGCGAATCCGGTGGCTGAATGAAAGGAAAGTCGGCAATTTTACCCAAGCCAATGGACAACATTTGCAAAATAACCGAGGCCAAATTGGTTCTCAGGATTTCCGGATCGGTAAACTCAGGGCGATTGTTAAAATCGTCCTCGTCAAACAAGCGAATGCAGATACCCGGCCCTACACGGCCGCAACGCCCTTGACGCTGATTGGCGCTGGCTTGGGAAATGGCTTCAATGGGCAGCCGCTGCACTTTGGTGCGATAGCTATAACGGCTGATGCGCGCGGTACCGGTATCCACCACATAGCGAATACCGGGCACGGTTAACGAGGTTTCGGCAACGTTGGTCGACAGCACGATACGCCGCCCGCTGTGGCCTGAAAAAATCTTAGATTGCTCGGCGAAGCTCAAACGGGCGTAAAGGGGTAATATTTCGGCGTTGATGCTGTTTACTTTGGCCAAATGCTCAGCGGCATCGCGGATTTCGCGCTCGCCGTTTAAGAACACCAGAATATCGCCTGGCCCTTCTCGGCACAGTTCGCTGACCGCATCGGCAATGCCTTCCATCACGTCGCGATCCTTGCCATCGGCTTGCAACAGAGGCCGATAGCGGGTTTCTACCGGAAAGGTACGGCCCGACACTTCGATGACCGGAGCGTTATTAAAGTGTTTGGAAAAGCGCTCAACGTCAATGGTTGCCGACGTGATGATAAGCTTTAAGTCGGGGCGTTTAGGCAGTAGTTGCTTAATGTAACCGATTAAAAAGTCGATGTTTAAACTGCGCTCATGGGCCTCATCAATAATGATGGTGTCGTATTGGGTGAGCCATTTGTCTTGGGTCATCTCCGCCAACATAATGCCGTCGGTCATCAGCTTCACATAAGCGCTGTCCCCCAGTTCGTCGGCAAAACGAACTTTGTAACCAATTAAGCTGCCCATGGGGGTGTTGGTTTCTTGGGCAATGCGAGTGGCTACCGAGCGCGCCGCTAACCGTCTGGGCTGAGTGTGGCCTATGTAGCCTTTAACCCCGCGCCCCAGCTCCATGCAGATTTTGGGTAGCTGAGTGGTTTTACCGGAACCCGTTTCACCGGCAACGATCACCACCTGATGAGCTTCTATGGCGGCTTTAATGTCGTCTTTCTTTTGGGAGACCGGCAACGATTCAGGGTAGCTTAGCGGCGGCAATAACAGCGCTTTGTCGGCCATTTTAGCCGCTGATTGTTGTGCAAACTCGGTGAGCTGTTCAATGGTTTTACGGCGTTTATTGGCGTCTTTGACGCGTTTAAGCCCACCCAGTCGGCGTTTTATTTGGGCGGCGTCCACTAACGCACATTGACTCAGAAGCTCGGGGGGGATCGGTTGCAATTGCAATTCCTTAACTCACCAATCATGAAAGCTAAGATCCTAGCAAGAAAGGCGTTTTTAGACCAGTTCCGTGTCGCCTTTAACGCTGTTGCACAATAGGATGACGCAGCCGTTGCAGATAATTTGAACACTCAAACCACTATCCATCAACAAAGGCGGTTGCAGAACACTTTTCCGTAGGATTTTAACAACGATCTTGTTACATTAAAGGCTATGGAACTTTGTATAACAATAAACCATCAATCAAGTCCGTTTAATGATTTCTAGAACCGCGTTATTGCTGGCCGCATCCCTCACCTTAGTGAGCATTGCCGTTAGCGCTGATGAAAACCTTGAGGTTGTCATTAATGGAGCGAACGATGCGCTAACCGCTAACATTCGGGCCCATCTTGGGGAACTGCCTGAAGATGCTGATGAACGCTCGTCTTACTTGTTTAGTGTAAAGAGTAATATTACTAAGGCGTTTGAGTCGCTTGGGTATTATCACGCCAGTTATACCGAGTCCCTTCAAGAAAGCGAAGACGAATGGCAATTAACGCTTAATGTCACTCCAGGTGAACGCATCACCATTAAGTACATTGACTTACAAGTGCTTGGAGATGGGGTGGAAGACAGTGCTTTTAACGACTATTTGCAAAAAGCCAAGCTTACGCCAGGTCAAGGGTTAAATCACGGCCGATACGAGTCATTTAAATCGGATTTCCAATCGCTAAGTTTGTCCCGAGGCTATTTCGACGGCCGCTTCACTCGCACCGAGATTGAAGTTAATCGCGACATCAACGAAGCCATTATTCATCTCACCTACGACTCGGGGCAGCGCTATACCCTGGGCGAAGTGACTTTTATTGGCTCTCCGGTAGACGTTGACCTGCTGCAGACCCTAGTACCTTTTGAGCCGGGTGCGCCTTATAGCTCCACTGACATTAGCCAGTTAAATCGAAGCCTGCTGGAAACCGGCTATTTCGCCAACATCAAGGTGATCCCGCAAATCGATAAGGCCAGCAACCGACAAGTGCCAGTAAAAGTGGATTTAACTCAACGCCCCCACAATCACACCTTTAATGTGGGTGTGGGTGCCTCAACCGATACCGGTCCTAGAATACGGTTAACCTGGCGCACGCCGGTGATTAACCATTACGGCCATCACCAAGAAACCAGTATCGAATACTCCAACAGACCCAAGTTTCAAAGCGTATACACCATTCCTCTGACTCACGCGCTCGATGACCAACTCAAAATAAGCGCCGAGTTGCAGCGCAACAAATACGGTCTGATTCAAACCTTCGACGATCAAAGCCAAGAGTTTGAGGGCAGTAAACAACTGGAAAGTGACTATTACCGACTGGGTGTATTTCGACAAAAACGCTGGAACAATGCTTGGATTTTCTCCTACGGTATTGCCGGGTCTAAAGAAAACTACACCCAGCAAGGCGACAGCCGCGTGGGTACCTTTATTACCCCAGGCGTTACCTTGTCTCAAACCAAACGCGGCGACGCCAGCTTAGATCCCAAATCCGGTTACCGACAAAGCTATACCCTGTCTGCGGGGGACCCGGCGTTAGGCTCCGACGTTCGCATAGCCCGTCTCACGTCGAGCTTTAAGTTCATTGAAACCTTTTTCAGTAACCATCGTTTTGTTGCCAGAGCGGATTTGGGTGCCAACATTGTGGACGATAACGATTTACCCAGTGTTATCCCATCACTGCGCTTTTTCGCCGGTGGTGATAACTCCATTCGTGGCTTTAATTACAACGAACTGGGTCCGAGGGTCGACAGCGTTAATGACGACGGTGTTGCGGTAAAAGAAACCGTGGGTGGCCGTTATTTAGCGGTGGCCAGTGTCGAGTATCAGTATTATTGGAATGAGTCTTGGCGCTCGGCCTTGTTTGTCGACAGCGGTAATGCTTTTAATAATACTGACTTCACTCCGGTGACCTCCGCCGGTACCGGTATTCATTGGATCACTCCTATTGGTCCGATTAAGTTGGACGTTGGGGTTGGGGTTGCAGGCGTTGACGATAGAAAGTCTCGTCCTTGGCGCATTCACATATCAATCGGTTCGGAGTTGTAATGAAACGATTTTTTTATGCCATCGCCTTTATTCCGCTGTTTATTTTGGTGTTGCTGGCCTTGATTTTAGGCACCAGTGCCGGCGCTCGTTTAACGGTTTATTTGGCCGATGAACTGGTGGATGGCTTAACGCTCGAGTACCAATCTGGGCAACTGAACGATCGACTAACACTGTCTAAGGCGGCTTGGCAAAGCCCCGGTATCGATTTTAAAGCTAACCAGCTTACCTTGGATTGGAAACCCACCTGCTTATTTCGCACTAAGGTGTGTGTTAAAGAGCTGTCGGTTGGTCAGTTAGATTTTACCCTTGGTGACATTCCTTCCGGACCAGAGGAAGCGCCAAGCAGCGGCGATGACTCCGCCTTTGTGATGCCCATTGCCGTTGAGCTTAGCTCTGCGCGGCTGAACCAAGTTCACTTGTCTATCTTCGAGCAGCTGATTAGCTGGAAAACCCTATCCCTTAGCGCCCTAATGGACAGCAGCGGCTTAACCGTGTCGTCGTTGCTGATTGATGAGCCGAGTTATATTGCGCCGGATGCCAACAGCGAGGCGGTTGATTCGAGCAACGAGGCTGTTGCTGCCAATGACAAGGCGAACGATGGCACAGATGAGTCGGTTATTACTGATAACACAGAAACAGCGCCTGAAGCCCCTGCCGATAACGACTGGGCACTAGCGGCGCTGCCCACCATTGAAGCGCCGTTTCCCATCGAGGTTAAACAGCTGCAGTTAACTCAAGGCCATTATCAAGTGGCGGGATTGGATCATCGCTTCGCCTTGCTGGAGCTGGCGGCCAACTGGCAACACACTCAAGTGGCGGTTTCTAAATTAGTGTTGGATCATCAATGGCTAACCGCCAACGCCACCGCAGATATCACCTTAGAGCACCCTTACCCACTGAATTTAGACCTGCAAACCCAGCTGCAGGACTTTGATTTAGCGCCGGAATTTAACGGCCAAGCTGCGCATCTGATTGCCAGTGGCTCATTTGCGGATTTGAACGCTAAGCTTGATGCCGATAACTTGTATCAACTGCAACTGGATGCCAATGCGGATATAACCACCGCCACCATTCCGTTTGAGCTTGAGGCCAATGTGCAACAGCTGCATTGGCCGGTTAAAGCGCCGCAATACCAGGTTCAAGACACCTATTTATCGGCAAACGGCGATTTAAAGCAACAACAGGCTGAGCTTCAAGGCACCATTTTACTGCCGCAATTACAGTCGCTTCAGGCCGATTTAGTGGCCTCCCATAATGATGGCGTAGCTAACATCAGTAAACTGCACATCAGCAGCGCCCAAGGCTTAGTCGACGTGGTTGGGATGCTGGACTACCGAGATGGCATTAGCTGGCAAGCGTCGCTCAACGCCGATAATTTGTTACTAAAACAGGTGGATGAACGCCTGCCGGAATTCGTTAGTGGCAAACTCAGCAGCACAGGTAAGCTTGACGGCGATAATTGGCAGGTGAGCGTAACCGATACCGACCTAACCGGACAATACCAAGACATCCCTTTCGAAGTGCTGGCGGATTTAGACATAGACCAAGCGCTTAAGCCTAACATTCGGGTGCTGAACCTAACTTCTAAAGAAACCACCATTAAGGCTCAAGGCCAAGCCACTGATACCTGGGACATTAAGGCCCACTTGGAAATTGCTAAGCTTGAGAATTGGCTGGAGGGAGCAAAAGGCGCCTTTAACGCTGATATTAACGTGATTGGTGAGGCCGATAACCCGCAAATCGTAATCATTGGTAACAGCGAATCGCTGCGCTTTCAAGAGCATTACGCCAACGCCGTTGAGCTTAAAGGCTTCTACTTCCCGTTTAAGGAGCACGACTTTAGAGTGGTGCTAAGAACCGACGATCTTAATGCCGCCGGTATCAAACAAGCCAATCTGCGCTTAGGTGGTAAAGGCAACATTAAAGAGCAGTTTTTAAAGTTGAGCAGCCAAGGCGATATCAATATTCAAACCAGCTTACACACCTTAATTGAAGACAATGTCATTAAAGGGGAGCTGTTTAAAACCGGTATCGATTATTTAGTGGGTCCTTTCGTATTAGGTGAGCCGGTTAACTTTTCCTATAACTTGGATAACTCGCAAATTGCCGTCGACGCCCATTGTTGGCTGCATAAAGACGCCAAACTGTGTTTACAAGAAAACGTGGTGGTGGCCGAACAAGGTGAAGCTGCGGTGCAGCTAACCGGTGACATAGGCGCCCTGCTCGACCCACTGTTGCCGGACAACATGGACTGGCGAGGCCCTCTCACCTTAGCCGCCAATGCCAGCTGGCAAGATGGCGCAGCGCCTGAAGCAAATGCAACCCTCACCATGCCCAATGGTGACTTTAAAGTAACCCATACGGATGAAAACTCGGGCCAATCTCGCCAAGTACAACTGGATTATCAAGCGGTAGAGTTTAAGGCCAACCTAGATAAAGAAAAGGCCCAAGCCAACTTCTCCATGTTGGGTGACCAGTGGCTTGAGTTAATTGCCGCCGTTAATATTGATATTGCCAACAACAATGGCCTCAGTGGCGACATTCAGCTTAATCGGTTAACGCTTGAGAAGCTAAAGCCACTGTTCGCCGATTTCAAAGAGTTGGCCGGTGATGCTAATGCCTCAATTCAGCTCTCTGGGAACTTGTCGGATCCTAAACTCGAGGGGCATTTCCTGTTTAAAGA
This sequence comes from Paraferrimonas haliotis, assembly GCF_002282895.1. GTDB lineage: Bacteria > Pseudomonadota > Gammaproteobacteria > Enterobacterales > Shewanellaceae > Paraferrimonas > Paraferrimonas haliotis. The sequence continues at coordinate 58,071 of NZ_NRRB01000004.1, read as the reverse complement.
CGGTGAAATTGCGTCGCGATTCAACCCGACTGAGCTGTCTAACATTCAATTGGACGCCGACTTTGATGGCGGCAGCTTAGATCTCGACAGCAGCTTTACTGTGGGCGAAGGCGCCGCGAGTTTGACCGCCGACTTAAGCTGGCCAGACGATAAGCTGCAAGGTGATGTGCGCTTTAGCGGCGATGAGATGAGCGTTATCTATCCGCCCATGGTGATTTTGAAAATCAGCCCCGACCTACGCCTAAGCATTAACGAAAACCTGTTTACCCTCAGTGGCGATGTGATTGTGCCCTCGGGCAAAATTGAGCTACAAACCTTGCCGGAAGGTGGCGTTGCCGTGAGTGAAGACGTGGTATTTGTCGACAGCCAAGCCCAAGAGCAAGAAGAAAAGCAAATCATTGATTTAGCGGCCGACGTTAACATTCGTATCGGGCCCAAAGTAGCCATTAGCGGTTTTGGCTTAGATGGTAAATTAGTGGGCGCTTTGAACTTCCAACAAGATCCGAAGAAGCCGCCATTGTTGTTTGGTGATGTACGCATTGCCGACGGTCGCTACAAGTTTATGGGACAAAGCTTAGACATACCCCGTGGTGAGGTGCAGTTCTCGGGCCCTGCTGATTTACCGAGCTTAAACATTGAAGCGGTTCGTTTTATTAAGTCTGAAGACGTAACCGCCGGTGTGCGCATTACCGGTACCCCGAAAAAGCCAGAGGTCAATTTCTTCTCCAACCCAACCATGGAGCAAGCGGAGATCTTGTCTTACATTGCCAATGGACGCGGCTTCAGCTCGGAAAACAGTGATGACAATTCCATGCTGGCTGCAGCCGCATTATCCATGAGTGGCAATGTTGGAGTAATCAACAATTTAAGTAACTCCGCCTCTAACTTGGCGGAAAAAATTGGCTTTAACAACGTACAAGTGGATACCAATGACGACGGTCGAGTGGCTTTAAGTGGTTATATTGGCGAGAATTTAATGGTGAAATACGGCGTTGGCGTGTTGAATGCAGAAAACCAATTAACCGCACGCTACTTCCTGTTACCTCGACTGTATTTAGAAGTGGTCAGCCAATCCATTGAGCAATCCTTAGATTTGTATTTCAGCTTCGATGTGGGTACCCCTGAGCCGGTGGTTGAGCCACAACAATAGTAAAACCACAGTCATAAAAGCGGTCATAAAAACAAAAAAGGCGCCATTAGGCGCCTTTAAAGTTTGCTCAAGCGTTTGCTTAGGCGTATACGAAGTCTAAGTGTACTAACTTAGGCTTGAACGCGTGGCGTTGGATATCTTGAACTTTAACTTTGATTTCTTTACCGTCAACTACGATGGTTAGCACTTCGGTGTAGAACTCAGACTTTTCTTGAGCGTGGAACATTTTGTCTTGCTCAAGTTCAATAGCTACTGGCTCTTGGCCTTTACCATAGATAACAGCAGGGATTTTGTTGGCGTGACGTAGGCGGCGGCTCGCACCTTTCCCGATGACTTCACGCTTTACAGCTTCAAATACGAAAGACATAGTAAATTCTCTTTAAATAATAGTTAAAAACACTAAACAGCTTGCGACCAGCCATTTAGGAGCGCGAAGTCTATCACGCACGCGGGCTTCTCACAAGCGATTTACTGAAAGCGCGATTTGTTACTGAGTTTTAACTCAAAGTTAGCGGTGTCGTTGCCACTGTGTACGCAGTTGTTCATGTGCTTTATGGATCACAATCTACACCAAAAGAGTTAGTTATAGTACGCAGCCAATGCACCTTTTAACCTTATAGGAAACCCGTGAGCTTAGATCGCATCCATGAACAGCACCAACAGCTCGAGTTATTGTCTCGACAGTTGTGTCAGCGAATAAACCGTCCTCCTTTCGATTACGAAAGTTTGGATAGCGCGATCCTTGAACTCATCCATTTATACCGCCGTCACTTCATCTACGAAGAAGTGCAAATGGCTAAGTCGGCCTACCCGGATTATCAGCAGCATAAAAAACTGCATGGACAATTTTTATCGCGTTTACAAACTGCGTTTCAGCAATGGCAAGAAACGCGTGAATACCGAGTGCTAAAACATGTTTTCTCAGATTCGCTCATTATGGATCTGGAAGCGCATTTATCGGACAGCGATCAACACTTGATTGACCATTTAAGCACTCAAGACTAGCGCACAGAGTTAACTGGGGCGGCTTTTTTTGCGCATGCTCGTCGCATGGCCTGCAGCCACTGTGACACCTTAGGCCAACGTGCCCATAGCAACAGCAAAACCGCTACCCCGTAGAAAATGGGCTCCACCACATCGCTGCGAACCGACCAGTAATAATGCCAGACAACCAAGAGTGCTAACGGGTAAACGCTGCCGTGCAAAAGCTGCCAGTTTTTGCCCATGTTTTTGCGGATGGATTTTAATGAGGTAATGGCCAAGGCAGTCACGATGACAAAAGCAATAAAGCCAATGCTAATGTAGGGGCGCTTAAGTATTTCGCTGGCTAACAGCTTAACGTCAAAAACCAGATCCAATGCTATAAAAGCACTAATATGCAACGCTGCGTAGAACATCACGTACAGGCCAACTAGGCGGCGACACTGCATCAACCAGCTCCAACCAAAACGACGGGCAATTGGGGTTATCAGCAAAGTTGCTATCAGCGCATTTAACGCTCCTTTGCCGGTGAAGTGAATGATGTATTGCACCGGGTCACCACCGGCTTTATCCAATCCTACAGCCACCACAAGCAGCACCGTCGGCGTTAATGCCAACAAGTGCATTAAGACTTTTACAGCTACTAGGCCTCTGCCCCCCATCCCTACTCCTTAGTAGTTTCGCTTTAGGTCGAGATTGCGGTACAGATGAGCCACCTGCTCGCCGTAGCCGTTATACATTTCGGTTGGAATTCGTTTTGCCGATAACAAGCCGCCTTCGCCGATGCGACGCTCTGTAGCCTGTGACCAACGAGGATGATCCACCTCTGGATTTACGTTGGCGTAAAATCCGTATTCGTGAGGCGCCAAGCGATTCCACGTTGTCGGTGGGCGCTGCTCCATTAAGCGAATGCTGACGATACTCTTAATGCTTTTAAAACCGTACTTCCAAGGCACAACCAAACGCACCGGAGCGCCATTTTGCGGTGGTAAGGTTTTGCCATACAAGCCAAGCGCTAAAAAGCTCAGTTCATTGGTGGCTTCTTCTATGGTAAGCCCCTCCACATAGGGATACTCAATACCGCCACCAAGGCGGCGATTGGATTGTCCCGGCATTTGTTGGGGGTCAAACAAGGTTTCAAAGGCCACGTACTTGGCTTTGGAATTGGGTTGCGCCTTTTTAATCACGTCCGCAAGCGAAATGCCTACCCAAGGGATGACCATGGACCAGGCTTCAACACAGCGAAGGCGGTAAATGCGCTGTTGTACTTCAAACTGGTTTCGAAGATCGTCTAAATCAAGTGTGAGCGGATTATCCACCTCGCCGCTGATACTGACGCTCCAAGGATCCACCCGCAGCGACTGCGCCCGCTGATGTGGGTCCGCCTTATCGGTACCAAATTCGTAAAAATTGTTGTGCTGAGTGACTTTATTGTATGGCGTTAGCAACTCTTTGCTTTGAAATTGCGGCGGTTGCTTAAAGTTCATTGGCTTGCCTTGAAACTCAGGCGCGCTTTTGAACAAATCAAATATGCCCGCTTGCACCTGTGATGGCAGGCCAACACCAATCGAGGTGAGCCCAAGCGCCTTGATGATGTTACGGCGATCCTTAAACACTGACTCTGGGGTCACTTGGTTATCTTTCAAATGCCAAATTTTGTTCGCCATGGCTTACCTTCTTTTACGTTTGATGGACATCCTTTGTACTCTAATAGACAGGATATAGTGCAAAAATATTTCAAATGATCTCCCCTGCCGTGCGAATTACCTAAGACACTATTGCCAAGCTTGGCGTTTCTTGAAAAACTGAAGTCATTACCTTAAGGAAGCGTGCTTTTATGCCACAACACATTGCCTTTGAGCATTTTGTAATAGCCATTAGTCTGGTTGCGCTAGTTATTATTCTTGCCTGCGTGGCTTACTTTAAACCTCGATTACGCTCAGCGCTTGCCCGTAACGCCACGCTGCAACAACAAAGTGACAAACTGGCCCATTTGCAAGGCCATACCCAAGCCATGCAAACTCAACTGCAGCAAGCCAAATACGATCTTAAAACGCTCACAGAACGTCACACTGATCTTTCTGGCGACTACCAAGCCGCCAAAGCTCAGCTTAACTGGCAACAGCAGCAGTTAGCCGAGGCCAAGCAGCAGCAAGCTCAACAAAGCCAAACCATGAAACTTGAGTTTGAGCAGCTGGCCAGTCAGCTTCTTAAAAACAATCAAAGCGAATTCAGTCGCCAAAGCAGCGAACAGGTCAATCATCTGCTAACGCCACTCAAGCAGCAATTGTCTGATTTTAAACAAGCACTGCAAAGCAACTATACCAATCAAGCCAAAGAGCAACACGCCCTTAAGCACGAAATTAACGCCTTAAAGGCGCTGAACCTGCAAATGAGCGAAGAAGCGATTAATTTAACCAGGGCACTAAAAGGCGACTCTCGCCAGCAGGGGGATTGGGGTGAAATGCTGTTAAGCCGCATTTTAGAAGATTCTGGTCTTCGCGAAGGTCATGAGTATCACACCCAAACACAGCTTAAAAACGAAGCGGGCACGGCATATAAACCGGACGTGATTGTGCATTTACCGGAACAAAAAGACGTGGTCATTGATTCTAAAGTGTCGTTAACCGCTTATGAACGCTACTACAATTGTGATGATGAAGAGCAGGCGCAACTGCATTTAAAAGCGCATATAGCTTCCATTGCCACCCACATAAAGCAATTGTCGCAAAAGGACTATCACAAACTTAATGGCGTGCACTCATTGGATTACGTATTAATGTTCGTTCCCTTAGAGCCAGCGTTTTTGTTAGCGCTTGAGCACGAGCCTAACTTAGCCAAACAAGCCTACCGGCACAACATAATGTTGGTGAGCCCCACCAATTTGATGTTAGCCCTGCGAACGATTAGCAACCTGTGGCGATTTCAGCAACAAGAGCAACACGCTCAACAGATCGCCAATCAGGCCGGCAAAATGTACGACAAATTGTGTAACTACGTGGACGATTTAGACAAGCTTGGACGAGCGCTGGACAGCGCCAACAAGTCTTTTGCCAACGCTCGTAATAAACTCATTAGCGGTCGCGGAAATTTAATTCGTCAGGCTGAACAAATGAAAGATTTAGGCGTCCAATCTAACAAGCAATTATCAAGTGAACTGCTCAAGGAAGAACAGAATGTCGACTAACACGACCTAGGAGCATTTATGAAGCAAACATCGATGCGCGCCATTCTGCTGGTGGTTACCGGGCTATTGACCCAAACCAGCGTCGCGTCACCTGCCTCACAACAACAATTTGAATCGGCCTTGAAGGCCATTAACAGTAGCCAGTTCAAAGAATATCAAAAGCTGCGTCAAGGGTTAGCCGGGTATCCGCTCACGGTATATTTGGATTTCGAGCGGGACATCAATAACGTGGCCAGCATGACCCCGGCCCAATTTGAACGCTTCGCAAAGTCATTAGAAAACACCCCTCTTCTCAATCGTGCCAGGCATCGCTATTTAATGGCAAAAGGTCAACAACGCCAATGGCAGTCGTTTTTAGAGGTGAGTCCACAAGTCCCCAATGATACCCGTTTACAGTGTTACTATTACCGCGCTCAGCTTCAAAAAGGCGATCCGCAACTGGCGTGGAAAGGCGCCGGTAAACTGTGGCTAACCGGACGCTCTCAGGTAAAAGCCTGTGACGTACTCTTTAGCGAATGGAAAAAAAGCGGGGTGCGCACCGATCAAGACGTTTGGAATCGTCTGCTGTTAAGTCTCGACAGCCGTCAAGCCGGTTTAGCTCGTTACTTAGCGTCACAACTGAGTGCTAACAAACAAGCCCTTGGCCAGCATTTGCTCGCCGTTTATAACAACCCAAAACGCATTGAAAAGCTCACAGCTAAGCTGTCCAGCGATCCTTGGTTTGAAGACATAGCCGCCCTTGCGATAAAGCGCATGGCCAGACGAAATCTTGAAACCGCGTTCGATTGGCTGGATTACTATCAAGGTGTGGGCCACTTACAGCGCGCCACCGCTTATAACCTGTCTAACCACCTGCTGCGCATTGGCTTAATTCGTCAAAATGAATCGGTTAAAGACGAGATCGATCAGCATTTATTTGCCAGCCAACAAGACAACTTAGTCGAGATTCGTTTACGTTGGGCCTTAGCAGAGCAAGATTGGCCTGCCGTCGGCCATTGGTTAGGGCAATTGTCAGAAACCGCGAAGCAAAGCGACCGCTGGCAATTTTGGCAAGCGCGTTTGTACCAGCGCCAAGGTCAGCAGCAAGCGGCCGATGCCATCTTCCAACAACTGGCTCAAAATCGCGGCTTTTATGGCTTCTTAGCGGCGGATAAACTGCACAGTCCCTATGCACTAAACGCCGCCCCCATCGATGAAGACAGCTCTAAACAGGCGCGCATTGCATCACTGGCCACCACCCAGCGAGTTCACGAGTTACTTGCCTTGGGTCGCTATGACCAAGCCCGCTCCGAGTGGCTGTACTTACTGAATACCGCCATTCAAGCGTCATTACCGCAGTTCGCTATTTATGCGGCCAATCAAGGCTGGTCAAATTTCGCTATTGAAGCCGCCATCAAGGCCAAAACTTGGGATGCCATCAGCGTCCGCTTCCCCATTGATCATCAATCTGTGTTTCAAGAATTCGCCAAGATGCGCAATCTCGACAGCGAAGACCTGTTTGCCATTGCCCGCCGCGAAAGTGCTTATAACAATGGGGCTACCTCCCATGTGGGCGCTCGCGGCTTGATGCAGCTGATGCCTGCTACCGCCAAAAGCACCGCTGCCACCATAGGCTACCGCTACCAGGGTTCGCGCCAGCTGTACGAGGTAAAGCCAAACATTCGCCTAGGCAGCGCCTATTACAAGCAACTGTTAGAGCAATTTGACAGCAACCGCATTTTAGCGGCATCCAGTTATAACGCTGGGCCCAATAAAACTCGGGCTTGGCTGCGACAAAGCCAAGGTACCTTAGACTACGCCACCTTCATTGAAACCATTCCTTATCGGGAAACTCGCGAGTACGTACAGGCGGTGTTGAGCTATCGCGCAATTTACCAAATGCTGATGAATAGACCGGGGCAATTATTAAGCGCAACAGAAAAAGCTAGGCTGTACTAAAAAAAGTGCTAACCTTAAGTAATTGTTTAGTTTTTTAGGGATAAGCTGTGCAATTACTGATTGATGCTGCGCTGGCTCAGTTAAATCGAGTCATATTAGACAAGCCCCAACACATTAAGCTCGCGCTTGCTTGCGTGTTGGCTCGAGGCCATTTACTCATAGAAGACTTACCCGGTGTTGGTAAGTCGACCCTATCCCACGCCCTTGCCCTCACCTTAGGCTTGAGCCATCAACGCGTGCAATTTACCAGCGACATGCTGCCGGCGGATTTAACCGGCTTATCGATATTCGATCAGAGCAATCAATCCTTTGTGTTTCATCCTGGGCCTTTGTTTCACCAAGTGGTCCTTGCTGATGAAATTAACCGTGCCAGCCCCAAAACCCAAAGTGCTTTGCTTGAAGCCATGTCAGAGCAAAAGGTCAGCATTGACTCCACCACCCACGATTTACCCCACCCATTTTTCGTGATAGCCAGTCAAAATCCGCTGGAGCAAAGCGGTACCTTCCCTTTGCCAGAGTCGCAGCTTGACCGCTTCATGATGCGCCTAAGCCTAGGTTATCCCAGCGTTGAGGCTGAGTTTACTATGTTGGCAAATGCTAATAATGCCGTCACTTGTGAATCGGTAATGGACGTCAACCAACTGCTAGAACTGCAAAGTATGGTGGATAATGTCAGTGTTAGTGAAGGCAACATTCGCTACATCGTGGCCTTGGTGCATCATTCTCGTCAACAAAGTGATCATCACCCATTAAGCCCACGTGCCAGTAAAGCGATTTTGTGTGCAGCCAAAGCATGGGCCTTTATTCATGGTCGTGATTATGTGATACCTGATGACGTTCAAGCGATATTTGAAGCGGTGGCACAGCATCGCTTATCTGGCCTGCGGCCGCTTTCTCAGCAACAAGGAGCCAAAGCCATATTGGCTGACGTTAATCCGCTACAATGAAGGTTCCTGCACTGTTGTTGCCCTGGTGGAACAAGCTCACCGCAACCACCAGCTCACATCAACTAAGACTTAGCCACAACAACATTTTCTTGTGGCCCAGCCGCTATGGTGTAAGTTGGCTGGTAATGGCTGCAATTTTGTTTTTATTTGGGGTGAACTACCAGCATAACCTAGTGATTGGCTTTAGCTTTTTCTTGGTATCGTTATTTGTAACCAACCTCATCTACAGCTATCGAAATTTGGCCGGATTAAGGCTGTCTGCTCAGCCCCCAAGCTACGCCTTTGCCGGTGACGAGGTTCATTTTTATATTAAGCTCGAAAGTCGTCGCCCTCGCTATGGCTTAACCCTTGCCATTCAACAACAGCAGCGCTGCCCGATTACCGACATCGAAGCAGGACATACCATTATCGAGCTTAGCCAAAGCACTCATCGGCGCGGCCTGTTAACCCCAAATCCAGTTATTATCGAAAGTCGATTTCCATTAGGCTTATGTCGTGCTCGAGCCAAGTTTTCCAGCAAAATGTCGCAAATAATTTGGGCCAAACCGGATGCCCATTTACCACAAACGCTGGCAAACCCTTTAACCAGCGTTGAGCAGCAAGACCTTACCTTTACCGAGCTCAGAAGTTATCAACGAGGTCAAAGTAAAAGTCGCATCGCTTGGAAGCAAGTTGCTCAGCAAAAAGGCTGGTACAGCAAACATTTTGACATGGAAGGCAGCAGCGATATCACCCTGGTATTGGAGCAAATGCCCGCCACGAGCTACGAGCAACGCATCGCTCAATTGAGCGGCTTAATAGAATGGCACAGTCGCGCTAGCCACAGCTTCAGCGTACAAGCGGGCGCGACTCAAATAAGCGCCAACAGCGGCGAGGCGCATCGAATTCACTGCCAAAACTTATTGGCGGCATTACCTAAAACAGCGGAGGATGCGTGAGCGCTAAGGTTGGTTGGCAAACCTTAATATGGCTGGCGGTCAGTCAGTGTCTTATTATGCTGTCGATATGGTCACACATCGATCGTTCCGCGTTACTGGTATGCCTAAGTTGCTGGGGCTGGCAAATTGCGAAAGAGCTGGGTTACCCCATTAACGCCATTAAATACCTCATTGTTGCCGTTACCTTATACCTGTGCTTTGACCGCGTGGTGCACATTCAGCAACTAGGGGTGCTGTCGGTTATGGCCTCTTTATTGGTGCTTGGCTTTTCTTTAAAACTGTTGGAGCTTAAGTATCGACGAGACATTTTTGCGTTGGTGCTGGTGGGTTGCTTTACCATTGCACTGTCGTGCCTGTTTTACAACGACACCTTGCACAACATTCAAGCGTCGGTGCTGTTTATCATCAACATTGGTGTGTCGTTAATTTTGGTTCGCCAAAGTGTTAATAACCAGCAAATTGTAAAGCAATTGGCAAAAATGGTGCTGGTGAGCTTACCCCTTACCTTACTGTTGTTTTACTTTTTTCCTCGATTGCCTCCCCTATGGAGCGTTAACCAAAACAGTCCGACAGAGATTGGATTGTCGGACTCCATGTCACCGGGCAATGTTACCAAGCTTACCCAATCTAATGAGCTGGTGTTTACCGCCCGCTTCGAGCACACCCCACCAGACAATAGCGCGTTGTATTGGCGAGCCCTAGTGTTGGAAGACTTTGACGGGGAAACCTGGCAGCAAAATCCGATGCGTAAGCGCTTAACCAATCACAATTGGAATGGTGATCGGCAACTGAATCCAGTGTTTAAACAAGGCACTCCTTTGCGTTATACCGTGACCGCATTGGGCAGCGACCAACCTTGGTTGTATGGCCTAGATAGAGTCACCCTAGACAGCAAGGAGCTGGCCGTAGCTCGCGATTATAGCATTCATAAATTTGGCCAAAGCGATAACATTCAATACCAAGCTCAATCCTTCTTAAAAGCGCCTTTAAACTCCCCCATTTCGATTTATGAACGCCGCTTAAACACGCAAGTGCCAGCAGGTAACCCGAGAACTCGAGCTTGGGTTAATGAGCTACGCGAACAAGGCCTTTCCGGGCAGCAAGTTATGGCGCAAGTAATGCAACGTTTTGCTCAGCAAAACTACCGCTATTCTCTGGAGCCACCAAAAATGTTCACCCCGCAACAAGACGACTTTTTGTTTAATAAGAAAGTGGGATTTTGCATGCATTATGCGTCGGCCATGGCAACGATAGCGCGATTATATGGCCTTCCAACTCGGGTGGTGCTTGGGTATCAAGGAGGCGTGGTTGATGCTAAACACAATACCTTAAGCGTATATCAGTACATGGCGCACGCCTGGGTTGAAGTCTGGTTAGACGAGCTAGGTTGGCAACGCTACGACCCGACCTCTGTGGTAAGCCCTACGCGCATTGGCGCTGGCTTCGATGACTATTTAGATGAGCAACTACAGCAATACAGCGATGACTATTCATTTGCATTTCGATTAAGAAACCAAGCTTGGTTTCAAGCTTTAGCGCAATGGAGCCAACAAGCGCAAGGATTATCGGATTGGTTCAGTGGCTACAACCAGCAAAAACAAACCCAATGGATGGAGCAAATGTTTGGTGACAAAGCGCAGCAAGGCCGCTCTTGGATTTTGGCCAGCGGTTTGTTGCTGATTTTAATGGTGACGGCGTGGTGGCTTGGGCTGTTTCGTAAAAGCACCACAGCTGGCGCTTATCAGCAACAATATCAATTGCTCTGCGGGCAGCTTAGGCGCTATGACATCGAGCTAAGCGATGGCGAAACACCTAAGTCACTGTTAACCAAGGTTGCCCAGCAGTATCCCCACTCTAAGAGCGCTGCTATGGCCTTTTACAAGGAATTTGAGCGCGTGGAGTTTGGCCAAGGGCCGCAGCAAATTAAACGATTGAAGTTGGCTAAACGCGCATTGCTTAAAAGCTTATCCGCTGGCTGATTGCAATACGCTGGCGACCTTTCTAAGATGGTGCTAACGCATTTTCCCTAAAGCCTTATATACGGAAACACTTATGGATATGAATCTCACCTTAAACCAAACCCGCGTCATTGGTTGCCTTATCGAAAAGTCCATTACCACGCCGGATCAATACCCGCTGTCATTGAACGCCCTCACCAATGCCTGTAATCAGAAAAGCAACCGAGATCCAGTATTGGCACTGTCAGAATCTGAAGTCCAACAAACGGTGGACGAACTCGTTAAAAAGCGCTTGGTTAATGATGTGTCCTCTTTTGGCGCTCGGGTGAGCAAGTATCAACATCGTTTTTGTAATACCGAATTTGGCGACTTGCAGTTAACTGAGCAAGAGTTGGCTATTATTTGTCTGATGTTTTTAAGAGGGCTGCAAACACCGGGCGAGTTGCGCACCCGCAGCAATCGCTTAGCCGAATTTTCCGACGTTGCTCAAGTGGAGTCCTGTCTTACCGAACTGGCGGCGCGCCAACCGGCGCTGGTGGTGAAACTGCAGCGGGAGCCAGGCAAGCGTGAAAGTCGCTATGGCCATTGCTTTAGTGGCGAGGTTAGCCAAGCGCTTGCAGAGCATACCGAGACTTCTCACAGCCCAGTGGCCGATTCCCCTTTGCTGGCGCGCGTTGATGCTCTTGAGGCAGAGGTAGCAGAGCTTAAAGCGAAACTGACCAGCTTATTAGCTTCCCAGCGCTAGCACCTTTGCTGAATTTGAATGACGAAATCCAAGCTCACGGTCAGCGGTTTGTCCATGAGCTCAGTTTTTTGCTGCTCTGATAAGCGCCACGCATAAGGCGTCATCTGCAACAGATGTTGTACCGCCTCTTTGGTCTCTATGGTTAATGACTGTTGCACTCGCGTGCTGTTAACCCTCTTAAAACCGGCAAGAGGCTCCTCATTAAGCTCATGCTCTTTTGGGTAGGGGTAAATCACTTGTTTCAGTTCAAACAAATGCCGTGGGCCGGGTACCACCGTCAGCAAGTAGCCTCCCGTTTTTAGCAAACGTTGCAGCTCTTCGAGCTTACTGGGGGCGAAAATGCGCAAAATGGCATCGAATTGCTGATCGGCAAAAGGCAATTGATAGGCGCTAGCAACGGCAAACTCCACCGACCGATAGCGCTTTGCAGCATAACGAATGGCGCTTTTCGAAATGTCGATTCCGTTGATGTTAAGCGTTGCCTGGCTGTTCGCTAAACGGCCGGTGTAATAGCCCTCACCACAACCTAAATCCAATAATGAGTTTAGCTCAGCTTGTGCCGATAGCTCGGCAACACACTGATTCACAGCATCCGATAAGCTTTGGTAATAACCGCTTTCAAGAAAGCTGCGCCGAGCTTGCATCATGGCTTTATTATCACCTGGATCTTTTGAGCTTTTGTTTTGCACCGGTAACAGATTGACGTACCCTTCTTTAGCGCAATCAAAGCTGTGATTGTTCACGCACTTCCAGATTTGCTGTTGTAGGGTAAGCTCGGCTTGGCACAGCGGGCATTGATAGCTCATGAATGTTCTCGTTAACCTTATCGTCACTGTCGGTAAAGGCGGCGTATTATAGCAGCGCTTATGGATTCCATGCTAACATAATTGCAAAGCCTGCAACGGAAGCCTGCCACTGTGCAACAACAAGCCAACCACACTTTTCTTTGGCACGATTACGAGACTTGGGGGGTTCACCCCGGTAAAGACAGACCCGCCCAATTCGCCGCCATCCGTACCGATATGGATCTCAACATTATTGGCGAGCCGATGGAATATTTTTGTAAGTTAGCGCCGGATTATTTACCCAAGCCGGAAGCCATGTTGGTAACCGGCATTACCCCTCAACAAGCCAATCAACAAGGTGACGTAGAAGCCTTATTCATCAACAAAGTACATCAACAAATGAGCCATCCCAACACTTGTGTTGTGGGCTATAACTCGATTCGGTTTGATGATGAAGTCACCCGCTATACCTTGTATCGCAATTTCTTTGACCCTTATGAGCGGGAATGGAAAGACGGTAACTCCCGTTGGGATCTGATTGACCTAGTGCGCGCCTGTTACGCCTTGCGCCCAGAAGGCATTCACTGGCCAACCGATGCCAATGGCGTACCCAGTTTTCGATTAGAATTACTTACTCAGGCCAACGGTATTGGTCATGCCAATGCCCATGATGCCGTCGCGGATGTTGTGGCCACCATAGAAATGGCTAAATTGGTTAAAAAGGCGCAACCGCGGTTATTCGATTACGCCTTAAAACTGCGCAGAAAACAAGCCGCGGCAGCGGCGTTGGACGTGTTAAACATGGCACCGGTAGTGCACATCAACAGCCGCTACGGCAGTGTTCAAGGCTGTGCCTCCATTGCTGCTCCAATGATACATCACCCTCGCAATCAAAACGGTGTGGTTATGTTGAACTTGGCCGCCGACATATCCCCTATTTTGGATTTGTCCGCTGACGAGCTAAAGCAACACTTATATACCCGTAATAGTGAGGTTAAGGTACCCATTACTCAGCTGGCGTTGAACAAATGCCCTATCGTGGCACCGGCTAACAGTTTGAGCGATGACAATGCGGAGCGTTTAGGCATTGATAAGCCGTTAGCCCGCAAAAATTACCAAGTGTTGCAACAACATAAGAACGAAATACGAGAGAAAATTGGACAGCTGTTCGAGGATGAGCGTGAGTTTGAAGCTAACCAAGATCCGGATCTCATGTTGTACAGTGGTGGCTTTTTCAGTGATGCCGATAAGTCTAAAATGAGCCTTATCCGTAATACCGAGCCTCGCAACTTAGCGGCGTTGTCGTTACAATTTGATGACTCGCGCTTGCAAGATATGCTGTTTCGCTATCGCGCTCGTAACTTCCCGGAAGGACTCAGTCACGACGAGACCTTGCGTTGGGGAGAGTTTTGTAAACAGCGTTTAAATGATCCTGACTACGTCATGAATTTGCAGCAACTTATGGAAAATGCCCGCAGCAATCCACGCAATCAAGGGCTTTTGAGTCAATTGGCTTTGTACCTACAAAGCTTGTAAATCCGATTAATAAAGGTCGTTACCATGAACGCACAAGCGTTAGCTCTAAACAACTTGCCTTTGGCGCTAGCCCAAGCGCTTGAACCCATACTGCAAAGCGGCTTTCAAGGATATTTTACCCAACAGCAAGTGCAGCAATTGTGTCAAGTTCAAGGCTGCACCAAGGCTGAGCTATTTAATTTATTGCTGCCGTTAGCAGCCAGTTACGCCCGCGCCCCCATCAGTGGTTTCCACGTCGGTGCCATTGCCGAAGATCAGCGAGGTTATGCCTTTTTCGGAGCCAATTACGAAATTCCCGGGCAGTCGTTGAATCACTCTTTGCACGCCGAACAAGCAGCCATTAATCATGCCTGGAATCATGGTGCCAGCAGCATCAAAGCCATCACCATTAACGCCACTCCCTGCGGTCATTGTCGCCAATTTATGAACGAATTGGTGGACGCCGATAAGCTTGGCATTGCCATTCCAAGCGGTGAGTTGACATTAGCGCAACTGCTGCCCCATGGCTTCAAACCTGGTGACTTAGGGGTGGCGCAACCGTTTCTCAGCCACACTCACCAGAGTCTAGACTACTTAAGCAACGACCCGCTGCTTGGCTTAGCTGTGCAATACGCTAATCGCAGTTACTCACCGTACACTAACACCCACAGCGCCATAGCAGTAAGCTGTGCTGAGCTGGGCAATTTCGCCGGTAGTTACGTTGAGAATGCGGCATTTAACCCAAGCTTAATGCCAGCACAAGCAGTGCTCAGTGAATTGGCACTTAACGGCATCAGCCCAGCAAACATTGTTCGCGCAGTATTGGTGGAAAGTCAGCATGGGGCTATTTCGCTGGCTAACGCCAGCATGGAAGCGTTGCACAGTGTCACCAATGTGCAACTGGAACATTTGATTCTGGATTAAGCCTTATACAAGCGCAGTTTACATCACTTAAACGCTTTGGTTGGTGTACCTTGATGGAACACCAACTGCCACTGTTTGTCGCGCAATCGCCAAATTGAACTGCGCAACGAATAGATAATATGGGCTTCGTTGGCACGCTGCAGGCTGGCTCGATAAATAATTTGCACCACCCCTGAGGCTAATTCTCGTACTCGAAAGCCGTGGGTTTCGACTTTCGGTGAGGTTTCGCTGGGTAGCCTTTGCATGACCTCTGTTTTACCAAAGGCTACGCCGGAACTGCCAAACTCAAAGAAATCGTCTGCCAAAAACTTATCCAACTGCATAGGATCGGCTCGCACACTGGGCTCCAGCAAGTGCAATTCGAGGTCGATCATGGATTGTTTTAATTTTTCGTTCACGGTCAAACCTTAAAGGTAAACAATTAGTTAGTCGTTATTTTGCTCAAGTCTCGCAAGCAGACTTGAAGTATCCCAGCGATGGCCACCCAGTTTTTGCACTTCGCTGTAGAATTGATCTACTAATGCCGTCAACGGCAAGTTAGCGCCATTCGTGCGGGCTTCATTAAGTGCGATGCCCAAATCTTTGCGCATCCAATCCACGGCAAAGCCAAAGTCGTATTGGTCTTGTAGCATGGTTTGATAGCGATTTTCCATTTGCCAACTTTGAGCTGCGCCTTTGGAAATGACCTCAACCACTTTTTCGCCATCGAGCCCCGCTTTTTTAGCAAAATGTAACCCTTCCGCCAAGCCTTGAACTACCCCGGCAATGCAAATTTGGTTAACCATCTTAGCCAGCTGACCGCTGCCAACGGGCCCTATCAACTCAGCACAGCGGGCGTAGCTGTCCATAATGGCTTTGGTTGCATTAAACACCTCAGCATCACCACCCACCATTACGGTTAACACGCCGTTTTCAGCACCGGCTTGTCCGCCGGATACCGGCGCATCTAGAAAGCCAATGTCGTGTTTTGCCAGAGTGCTGCTCAGCTCTCGAGCTACATCGGCTGAGGCTGTTGTGTGATCCACAAGAATGGAACCAGGCTTCATACCTAACAACGCGCCCTCTTCACCGATAATAACCTGCTTTAGGTCGTCGTCATTACCAACACAACAAAACACCACATCGGCATCCGCTACCGCAGCCTTTGGCGTAGGCTGAGAACGGCCGCCGAAGTGTTCTACCCAAGTGTCAGCTTTGGCTTGAGTGCGGTTATAAACCGTTACTTGATGGCCGTTTTGCACTAGGTGTCCCGCCATTGGAAAGCCCATAACACCTAATCCTAAAAACGCTACTTTAGCCATGTTGTTGTCTCCGATCTTGATGGTATTTTTGATAACGGGCACTGTTTTCCCTATTTGGCAAAAACCGCTGTTTAACGTGGGCCATCTGTTCTCTTGCTTGCGTTATGTCGCGGTAGCGCCCGCTACCCACTGCGACACACATGGCTGCGCCTAATGCACAGGCTTGGTGTGTATGGATAGTTTCTACTGGTAAATTAAATAGGTCGGCGACCATTTGCAAGAGCTGTTTACTTTGACTGCCTCCACCGCTAACTCGCAGTGTCGTAATCTTGCTATCGGAACAGGCTTGAACTCGATGAAACTCGCGCTTTAAACCAAACAACACCCCTTCCAAACACGCGCGATAGGCTTGATAGCGCTGTGTATTTGTTAACCCCTGAGCACTGCTCTTAGAGGCATAAATCTTGGCCAATATGGCTTGTTCATCCTCTGTAGGCTTAATCGTTAGGCCGTTACAGCCAATAGGGATTGTATCAATATGTTGCATGACCAGCGACTCCACAGACAGTTGCAGCGATTGTGCTTGCTGTTGTTCTTGCAGGCCAAATTGCTGCAGCAATAAGCTCAGTAGCCATAAGCCCTGCTCAAGCTGGATCTCTACAATATGCTGGTTATTGGCAATTGAGGGAAATGCCGGTAAATATCGATAGGCTTCTTGATAGCTTGCTGCCTCAACACTGATGGTTGCCGCAGATCCTAAACTGATGTTGGCCACGCCTGCCAAGCCGCCACCACTGGCAAAGGACTCACAGGCTTTATCTGACCCGGCGGCATACACAGGCAAGCCAACCGGTAGGCCCGTTTTTTGAGCTACCTCAGCAGTAACGCATCCTAATCGTTGGCACGGTGGCACCAATTTTGGTAACTGCTTTGAGGTAATAGCGAGCGCTTTATAGCGCCAATTGTAGCTGGGATACCAAACCCCGGTTTTAAAATTAAAAGGCAGATACCCTATTTGAGAGGCGTCGCTGTCCACCAGAGTTTGGCATAGGTGCCACTGCAACCAAGCTGACAACTGCACCACCTTATTCGCCTTTTGCATGATGTCAGAGCCTTCTGACCAGACATTAACAATGGCTTTTTGGCGTAACAGATGAATGCGCTCGGATACGCCTGCAACTGCGAACGCTAACCGCTGATACCAGGGCATGGGCACAAGCTTGCTGGCCCGTCGTTTATCAGACCAGTGGACAAGATTTGAGATAGGACGAGCGTTTGTATCCAGTGCTATCAGGCAATTGCGCTGACAAGTAATACTGATACCCCGCAGTTGCGATAGAGCGGGATGGTGTTTGCTGGTGAGTTGCTTAAGAGCGGACTCTAACAGGCTAATCACCGCACTCGGCTGGTACTCTTTGCGTTGTGGCTCTGTTGGGCTGTCGATAAAGTTTGGTGATGCCAGCTGAACGGCATCGAGGGTTTCACCGCCATCGGAAACTAATAAGGCCCGCAGGCTTTGTGTGCCAAAATCTACTGCGATAAAACTGGCTGGTTCCATTGCCCCTCACAATCCATTAAAAAGCCGGTTGTTATGTTACGACAACCGGCTATTAATTCAACTAATGAATGGCGTTTAGCTTAATCCATTAAACGCCCATAAATCCGAGCTAGATTTTCTTAAATAGCAGAGAGCCATTCGTGCCACCAAATCCGAATGAATTGCACAAGGCGTATTCCATGTCGGCATCGCTGGCGACGTTGGCGACAAAATCAAGATCACAACCTTCATCAGGATTATCCAGATTAATGGTCGGTGGGATGCGCTGATCACGTAAGGCCAACAAAGTAAAGATGGCTTCGACAGAGCCCGCAGCCCCTAATAAGTGCCCGGTCATCGATTTAGTAGAGCTTACCTTTAATTGATAAGCGTGCTCAGCAAAGACTTGTTTCACAGCGGCCGCTTCGGCTTTATCGCCTGCAGGAGTCGAGGTGCCGTGGGCATTAATGTAGCCAACCAACTCTTTGTCGATGCCCGCATCCGCAACCGCATTCGCCATCGCCAACGCTGCACCGGCGCCATCTGCCGGTGGTGAGGTCATGTGAAAAGCATCGCCACTCATGCCAAAGCCTACCAGCTCGCCGTAAATGGTGGCCCCACGAGCTTTCGCGTGTTCGTACTCTTCCATAACCATCATTCCGGCACCCTCGCCCATGACAAAGCCATCGCGATCTTTGTCCCACGGACGACTGGCCGCTTTAGGATCATCGTTACGTGTCGATAACGCTTTTGCTGCGGCAAAGCCGCCTATGCCCATGGCGGTAGTAACCATTTCTGCGCCGCCGGCAATCATTACATCGGCATCACCGTATGCAATGGTTCTCGCCGCAAATCCGATGTTGTGAACGCCGGTGGTACAGGCGGTGGTTACTGCGAAATTAGGCCCTGTCATGCCATATTTAATGGAAACATGACCGGCAATCATATTAATAATGCAGCTTGGAATGAAAAACGGAGAAATCTTTCTTGGACCACCTTTAAGGTAGGCAGAATGATTATTTTCAATGGCTTCCATACCACCGATGCCAGCACCAATGGCTGTGCCTACTCGATGTTTCGGCAACGAATCCATATCCAACTTGGCGTCTTCAATGGCTTGAATCGATGCCGCCATGCCGTAATGAATGAAGGGATCCATTTTACGCGCATCTTTACGGGAGACGTATTGAGTGACGTCAAAGTCCTTAACGCACGCCGCAAACTGACAAGCAAATTCAGAGGCATCAAATTTCTCAATTTTGTCGACACCACTTTGGCCTGCTAATAAAGCCTTCCAAGTCGTCTCAACATCATTACCGACGGGAGTGACCGCTCCCAGTCCTGTAATTACAACGCGGCGTTTGCTCATGGCTATCTCCTCTACCGAATCGTTAAAATGGTTCGCTTAAAACAAAAACAGGCGGCTCAAGGCCACCTGTTTTCAAAATTCTGGCACTTATTGATTGTTAGTAACGTAATCAATAGCTGCTTGAACGGTAGTGATTTTCTCAGCTTCTTCATCTGGAATCTCAGTATCGAACTCTTCTTCAAGAGCCATTACTAGTTCAACAGTGTCTAGAGAATCTGCACCTAGGTCGTCTACGAAAGAAGCTTCTGCTTTTACGTCTTCTTCTTTAACACCTAGTTGTTCTACGATAATCTTGTGTACGCGTTCTTGGATGTTGCTCATGTTTTTTTATTCCCATTAATTTACGCTGTTGCGTATGATGCGAGTAGTTTATTCTATTTGAACGTTAATGCAAGCCGGAAAATTGTGGTCTAACCACGAAAATACCACCCGACTCACACTTTTTCTCTACTAGTTCGTAACTTTTCAATGCAGTGACTGCATTAAACCATGTACATGCCGCCATTAACGTGCAAAGTCTCGCCCGTTATGTATCCAGCTGCATCCGATGCCAAAAACGCGACCGTTTGCGCAATTTCTTGCGGTTGGCCCAAACGCGCCATTGGTACTTGAGACATGATTCCGGATTGTTGCTCTTCAGTCAACTCATCTGTCATATCTGTCTGGATAAATCCAGGTGCAATGGCATTCACGGTAATGTTACGACTGGCCACTTCCCGAGCTAACGACTTAGTAAAGCCTAATAGACCGGCTTTTGCTGCACCATAGTTGGCTTGACCAGCGTTACCCATGGTACCGATGACTGAACCAATATTAATGATGCGGCCTGAACGCGCTTTCATCATTGGACGCAATACCTGCTTGGTCAAATGAAAGACAGAACTTAAGTTGGTAGCGATGATATCGTCCCACTCATCGTCTTTCATGCGCATCATTAGGTTATCGCGGGTGATGCCTGCGTTATTAACTAAGATATCAACACTACCGGCTTTTTCTTTGATCTGAGTGAATAAAGCGGCAATTGACTCTTTATCGGTGACATTTAACACCATACCATGGCCTTGTTCACCAAGGTATTCGCCAATAGCAGCAGCGCCACGCTCACTGGTAGCAGTTCCAATCACGGTTGCACCGGCACTGGCTAAGGTTTCTGCGATTGCACGTCCAATACCACGGCTAGCACCGGTAACCAGAGCGACTTTACCGTTTAAGTCAAAACTGATGCTCATCAATTAATCCTTTTTGTTTAAATTTCTAAAGGGCATCAATATCAGCTTGGGTGTTAAACGCCTTAGCTGATACTGCTTTGTTAATTCGTTTCGTTAAGCCAGTTAGCACTTTGCCTGGACCACACTCTACAAGGTTATCAACCCCTTCTGCGGCCATTGCATTGACGGTTTCTGTCCAACGTACAGGGCAATATAATTGACGCACTAACGCGTCTTTGATGTCAGCGGCAGTGCGTGCTTGAGCCACATCAACGTTATTAATGACGTTAATTTCTGGCTGAGTAAACTCAATGGTTTCAAGCGCTTTAGCAAGCTCATCGGCGGCGGGCTTCATCAACGCACAATGAGATGGCACACTCACAGGTAATGGCAGTGCACGTTTCGCACCGGCTTCTTTGCACAAAGCACCAGCACGTTCTACGGCCGCTTTATTACCGGCAATGACCACCTGGCCGGGGCTATTAAAGTTTACCGGGCTCACAACTTCACCTTGAGCAGCTTGATCGCAGGCAGCGGCAATTGCGTCGTCATCAAGACCAATGATGGCGTACATAGCACCTTCACCTGCAGCAACCGCTTTTTGCATCAATTGACCGCGCAGTTCAACCAGCTTTACCGCATCGTTAAAATCGATGACGCCGGCACACACCAGTGCTGAGTATTCACCCAAACTGTGTCCAGCGAGCAAGACAGGTTTTTCACCGCCATTGGCCAAATAAGTTCGCCACAATGCAACACTGGCGGTTAATAACGCCGGTTGGGTTTTATCGGTTTGATTCAGTGATTCTGCCGGCCCATCTAAAACCAAGGCTTTTAGGTCGTAACCTAACGCCTCATTGGCTTGCTCGAAGATTTGTTGGGCTGCGAATGAATTTTCCAATACGTCGGCTAACATACCGACAGACTGAGACCCTTGTCCCGGAAAAACAAAAGCGGTTTTTGACATGTTCATTCCTTAGAATTTAACCAGCGCCGAGCCCCAAGTAAATCCGGCTCCAAACGCTTCAAGTAATAAAATTTGACCCCGCTGAATGCGGCCATCTCTAATGGCTTCATCAAGGGCAATAGGCACCGATGCGGCTGACGTATTGCCGTGTCGGTCCAAGGTAAGTACCACCTGCTCCATATCCATGTTTAGCTTACGAGCGGTGGCTTTAATGATTCGGTAGTTTGCTTGGTGCGGCACCAGCCAATCGATATCCGATTTATCAATGTTATTGGCCGTTACCGTCTGCTCAACCACATTGGCCAACTGAGTGACCGCGACTTTAAACACTTCATTGCCAGACATGTGAATGTATTCAGAGGCTTTGCCACTTTCTACCGTACGCTGGTTGAGTGTGCATTTAAGCAGATCGCCATAGGCGCCATCAGCATGTAAATGCGTTGAAATAATCCCGCTTTCTTCACTTGCGCCAACTACTGCAGCACCGGCACCGTCGCCAAATAAGATGATGGTGGAGCGATCCGCTTCGTCGCACAAACGAGATAAAATATCGGCGCCAATCACCAGTACTTTTTTGGCATCGCCGGTCTTTACAAATTTATCTGCAACCGCCAACGCGTAAATAAAGCCTGAACATGCGGCGGCGACGTCAAAACATGGAATGTTTTTAACGCCAAGCATGGCCTGAATTTCACAGGCCGATGCCGGAAAGGCATTATCACCGGATGTGGTACCCACCACTATCATGTCCAGCTCAGAGGGCTCAACACCGGCCATTTCTAATGCTTTTAAAGAGGCCTGATAGCCCATCGAGGAAACAGATTCTTCACTGGCGGCAATGCGACGCTCAGAAATACCTGTTCGTTCTACAATCCAAGAATCTGAGGTATCAACCATTTTTTCGAGATCTTGATTGCTACGAACTTGCTCAGGCAAATAGCTGCCTGTGCCGAGAATTTTTGTGTTCATAAACTAATGTCTAGTTGCTCTTATCCAACAGTATTTGTTCTAAACGCTCGGTCACCTTTTGCGGCAGTGAACGCTCGACTTCCATGATTGCCAAGTTGATTGCTTGGGTAAATGCAGCTTGATCAGCATTTCCATGGCTTTTTACTACAATGCTGCGCAATCCTATCAAACTTGCACCATTGTAGTGGTCGGGGTTCATCTGATTCAAACCGGAATTGAGTTTGGAAGAAAATACTCGAGCGAAATATCGAGTAATAAGTGAACGATTCAGACTGGCTCGAATTTTATCCGCCATTAAACGAGCCACACCTTCACTGCTTTTCAGGGCGATGTTGCCGACGAACCCATCACAAACAATAACATCTACGTCACCGCTGTATATTCGGTCACCTTCAATAAAGCCAATATAATTGAGTTGCTTAGTGTCTTTGAGCAATTGCGCCGCTTGCTGAACCTGATCGTTGCCCTTCATGTCTTCAACGCCAACGTTTAACAGCGCGATTCTTGGTGACTTAATGTTGTCGACGGTCTCAGCTATGGCCGCGCCCATTACAGCAAATTGAAACAACAATTCTGAATCACAGGAGATGTTAGCCCCCAAATCCAGCATATAAGTGGGTGTTTGATTTATCGACGGCATGCCGGTAATCAGGGCCGGTCTGTCGATACCAGGCAGGGTTTTTAACAACACCTTGGCCATGGTCATCAAGGCACCGGTATTGCCAGCACTTACGCAACCGTCGGCTTTTCCTTGCTCCACCAAATCAAGCGCTATTCGCATTGAAGAGGCTTTTTTATTACGTAGAGCGGAAAGAGGTCGCTCGTCCATTGCCACAACCTGAGCGGCGTGTTTAACGATGAGTCGTGGATGTAATTGGGCTTGATGTTGACGAAGAATTGGGGATAGCACCCTCTCATCACCAACAAGAATGATTTTTAGAAGCGGGGAATGTTCAAGTGCCTGCACGGCGGCAGGCACTATCATTTGGGGGCCATGATCGCCCCCCATGGCATCTAACGCAAGCGTCAGATTAGTCATGGGCAGTCAACTACTTGTTGACAACCTTTTGACCACGGTAGAAACCGTCTGCAGTCACGTGGTGACGCAAGTGTTTCTCACCGGTTTGGCTATCCACTGACAATTGAGTGGTAGTCAAAGCATCGTGTGAACGA
The DNA here is from genome assembly GCF_002282895.1 of Paraferrimonas haliotis. Classification (GTDB taxonomy): domain Bacteria; phylum Pseudomonadota; class Gammaproteobacteria; order Enterobacterales; family Shewanellaceae; genus Paraferrimonas; species Paraferrimonas haliotis. Next base: position 34,539 of record NZ_NRRB01000004.1, on the reverse strand, counting down.
CGCATGCCACGCTTTGAACGGGTTTTACGATTCTGTTGTACGGCCATTGACCTAGTCTCCTGATTACTTGCTCTTCAGCTTCTCTAACACGGCAAACGGATTTGGACGTTCCTCTTGCACATCTTCAACCTTACCAACGGTAAGATCTTGGCTACCCATCTGACACTCACCTTCACGGTGCATGGCAATAATAGGCATGGCTACAATCAGTTCATCTTCGATTAACTGATGTAGGTGAATTTCGCCAATCTCATTCACTACAATCGGATCATACATATCCGGGAGCTCATCGATTTTTGTTTCATCCTTTACAGGCGTAAAACAAAAGTCGACCATTACCTCTGTGTTAAATGGCGTCATACAGCGTTGGCACTCCAAGGTGAGCTCCGTCACAGCCTTCCCTCTCAGGTAGACTATCCCTTGAACATCAACTCCGCATTCCAATGACACCGTCACTTCGGAACAGTCGCCGGCACAAATCCCGTTCAATCGCTTTAGCTGTCTACCAGGGATAACTCCTTGGTATTCAAGCCGTTTATTAGCTGCTCGAACCGGATCGATGGTAACCGGTATCTTAATTTGTTGCATAGGCGCGCATTCTCAAACAATCCGCACAGGAGGCGCATTCTACCGAGCTTAGGGCTATTGTCAAGGGATCTTGTTCGCCTTTGTTGTGTTATCCAACACCGCTAACACCCTTTTAGCCTCGGGCTTTGAGAGATATCTCTCTTGCCCAAGCCTGCAACCAAGGTTAAGCTTGTCCAACTTATCCTATTTACGGCTTAATTTGCCCAATTTCAGCAGTGCATTCCTATGTCTAAAACCATTATTTTAGCCTCCACTTCGGTGTTTAGAAAAGCAATTTTAGAAAAACTTAACATTGATTTTAAAACAGCCAAGCCCGAGGTCGATGAAACCGCACTCTGTGGCGAAAGTGCGCCACAGTTAGTCGAACGCTTAGCCATCGAAAAAGCACGAGCCGTTGCTAAGCAGCACCCCAATGCGCTGATTATTGGCAGCGATCAAGTGGCGCTTAACGGCGACCAAATTCTAGGTAAGCCATACCAGCATGACAACGCCGTTAAACAACTTCAACAAGCCAGTGGCAAAGTGGTGACCTTTTACACCGGCTTATGCTTGTATGACAGCAGTAACGATAGCTACCAAAGTTTGGTGGAGCCGTTTAAGGTGCATTTTAAAGCGTTAACGGAACAACAAATTGAAGGTTACTTGCTCACAGAGCAGCCTTACCAATGCGCTGGAAGCTTTAAAAGTGAAGGCTTAGGTATTGCGCTATTTGACCGCTTAGAAGGCCGTGACCCCAATACTCTAATCGGACTGCCATTAATCTCGCTATTAGAGATGCTGCAACAGTCCGGTGTGGATGTATTAACTCAACTCGCCGCTAAACAGCGCTAGTCCATGATGGGCCATATGACGATATGGTCCTGCAATTCTTTTATTTGAGTTTCGCAAATGGTTTTACCCTGCACCGACTTTTGCTTTCTGTGCATTTTTCGCTTATCGCCAGCAATTAGGTAATGCCATTTGGGAAGCGACTCACCGTAATACAAGCGCTTATACGCACAACTATTAGGTAACCAAGGCAGTGACTCGATATTCTCTAGGGTAATGGTGACGCAATCCGGCACGTACTTAAATCGGGTCTCATATTGCTTACACTGGCAGCTCTTGTCATCTAAGAGTTTACAGGCCACCTCGGTGTAATAAATATCGTCGGTGTCGTCATCGATGACTTTATTGAGGCAGCACTTGCCGCAACCATCACACAGTTGTTCCCACTCGTCGCTGGTTAGCTCTGATAATGATTTGGTTTCCCAAAAACCCGTTCCAGCTTTGTATTTCGACGCCAACTTACAACCTTACCTATGACTGGTTATTGAAACTTGATCCGATCCGCCAAATAGGCGGTCGCAATCGCTTGATAAAATGGAAATGACTCTCCCATCAGCAATTTGAAATTGGGGTAGCCTATGTAAATACGTCCTTCGATACCATCCGGCACAACCAAGCCAACATCCATATTAGAGATTTGAGGTAGTCGACCACCGTCCCAAGCGGTAACGCCTAAGGCTTCCCAATTGGCCAACGATTGCACCGTTTCAAAATTAAACAGTGATGCGTCTAAGGCTTCGGTGAGCTTTGCTTGTCGTCCCCAAGTGCGTCGACGGTCCCAGCCCTGCTCACTAAGCTCATTGGCTAAGGTTGCCATAATATCACCCAGGTTATTCCAAACATCGATTCGACCGTCATTGTCGTAATCTACACCATAACTAAGAAGCTGCGTCGGAGACAGTAAATACGGCCCTAGCAAACCATCGCCGTTGCTGGTTAGTTGCTCCAATCGATATTGCCCAGAGACAACTAGCTGCAACGCGGCAAGGGTTTGTTCCATCCAATAGGCGTTATCTTGGTCAGCGTATCCGCGACTGATTAACACTGACAACGCAGGAAAACTGCCCTGCTCTCTACCAAAGTCATGCAACAAAGCCCACTTGGCCACGATAAAGCGCACTTGCACGCCGTAGGCTGCATCAATTTGTTCAAACAGGGCTTGGTGATCATTATAATAGCTGCGCACTTGCCGCACCTTATCCATGGGGGCATATTGACGCAGGTAGCGCTCTAAATTCATCTCTGGCGCTTCTTCCGCTAATGGGCTTTCAACGCTCATGCGCTTATAGCGTTTTACACTCGACAAGATAGGCTTAATACGCGATTCAGTCATACCGCTGGCAACCGCTTGCTTTTCTACATGAGCCACATAATCGCTGTAACTGTCAAAACTTGTAGCCGCTGTGGCTGTGAACACACAACCTAACCCTAAAATTAAGCCAATAAAGTAGCGCATAATCATCCTTGTTTTATTAATCTTGTTTTTGTTGTGCTCTGTGCTGCTTGAGCAAATCTTCTTGCGGTGGTGGCAGTTGTAAATAGAAGCCCTTTTCTAACAAATCCGCTTTTACCAATTCAATGTCAGCCATGGCCAACTTTTCTAACTTGGATATTGGCAATAACATCACAAATTTTGGCGCTCCAAACAAGTTGGAAAGCGCTTCAGGCAAACAGCTAAAATCGTCTTTACTCTTCAGATACAGATAAGTATCCGCGCGACGAGTACTCTTATATACGGCACAAATTTTCATTAATTACGCTCTATTCACAAAATCTGGCGTACTATACCACATCCAATATTGGCGACAGCATCGAGTTGCTAAAAGTTAGATTTGAACAGCAAGCGATTCAAAGCTGCTGGTTAACAAACTGCCGCGCCAGCCATTAAGTACCAGCGGTTGTTTACCTTCTTTTTTATGATGCAGCCACAACAGGTATTCGTGTAACAAACGTTTAGGCGCCAAGGTTTCAATTGCGACCTGATGAGACTCGGCTATGGTTAGTGCAGTGCTTTTTAAGCGTTTCAACGCTTGCTTATAGGCATTGCTTAGTGCGATTTGTTCAAATTGTGGCGGTAGGTCGTCAAAATCAGTCGCTACCACGCATTGCGCCAATGCTTTAGCGTGACGTCGTTTTTCATGATCGGTAAGGGATGACAACTGATTCACCTGAGGAGCGTTCTTTGGCATGCGCATTGCCACATCTAAAAGGCCGGCGTCTTTAACCACAAACCCCACCGCTAAATTGCGACTCATGGCCTGGTTTAAGCGCCAACTGGCTAGCTCTCTTAACACGGCCAACTCTGGCCGGCTAAGCTTACCCGCGCCTTTTACTCGCAAATACGCCTGCTCTGGGTTAGGTGTTAGCAAACGTCCTTCACACAAACGCTGACACTCCTGTGTTAACCACTGTTCGCGCTCGCTGTCATTAATGCGCTTAGCCAATTTCGGGTATATTTGATGTAAATACAGCACGTCATTTGCGGCATAGTTTAATTGCGCTTGAGATAGAGGTCTGCGGGTCCAATCGGTTCTCGATTCACCTTTATCTATGCTAATGCCCAGTTGCTCCTCCACCAATTTTGCATAACCCAGTGCCGGTCCATCTCCTAACAGAGCGCTGGCGATTTGGGTGTCAAACAAAGGGGCTGGGATCACTTTGCCGTAATGGGCAAATACGTCCAAATCTTCTGAGCAGCTGTGCAGCACTTTAACGATAGTCGGATCCGTCAATAGCGCCCAAAATCCCGATAGGTCAAGACCTACTCTTGGGTCAATCAGAGCCAGTTGCTCACCGTCGTATATTTGAATCAAGCCAAATTCAGCATGGTAGGTTCGCTGCCGCACAAATTCGGTGTCGAGACTTAAAACCTCTGCTGTTTGATAGGCGTCAACCAATCGGTCTAACTCGCCCTGCTCTGCTATGTATTGATAATCTGGCACTCAGCCTCTCCAATAATAGAACAGCTGACCTAGGCCAGCTGTTGTGTCGTATTATGCTTGCTGCTCATCTCGTAACAAGCGTCGTAAAATTTTACCGACATTTGTTTTGGGTAGCTCATCTCTAAACTCTACGTGACGAGGCACCTTATAGCCAGTGAGATTCTTACGACAATGGCTGATGACATCTTCTTTGGTAAGTTTGCTGTCGTTAGACACCACAACCAGCTTCACTTCTTCTCCAGAAACCGGATGCGGCACGCCAATTGCCGCGGCTTCGATAATTGCTGGGTGAGTTACAGCAACGCCTTCCACTTCGTTAGGGAATACATTGAAGCCCGAAACCAAGATCATGTCTTTTTTACGGTCCACGATAAAGGTGTAGCCCCGCTCATCCATGTAACCAATGTCACCGGTAGACAACCAACCGTCTTTATCAACGGTTTCTGCGGTGGCTTCTGGACGTTTCCAGTAACCTTTCATCACCTGTGGACCGCGACCTTGAATTTCGCCGGTTTCTCCCAGTGGTAATGGCTTGCCCTGATCATCAACGATGCGCAAGTCCGTACCTGGGATCGGCAAACCAATGGAGCCATTGTATGCTGGTAAATCGGACGGTGCTACCGTGAGCACAGGCGAGCTTTCGGTAAGGCCATAGCCTTCAAGCAAGCGACACTTAGTCACTTCCATCCACTTATCGGCCACTGCTTTTTGCACCGCCATACCGCCGCCTAACGACATTTTCAGTTGGCTAAAATCAACTTTGGCGAAGTCGTCGTTATGGACAAGGGCGTTAAAGAGCGTGTTCACACCGGTTAAACAGGTAAATGGGTATTTTTCCAAATCGGCGATGAACGCCGGCAAATCACGAGGATTGGTAATGAGGATGTTGTGAGCGCCCAATTTTAAGAACAGCAGTCCGTTTACCACCAGCGCGAAGATATGGTAAAGCGGCAGCGCTGTTACGATAACTTCTTCATTTTCAACTAACAGCTTGCTGTAGTATTGATCCACCTGATTTAAGTTCGATACCACGTTGGTGTGCGTCAGCATGGCGCCTTTCGACACCCCAGTAGTGCCACCTGTGTATTGCAAAAACGCCAAATCATCGCCATTAAGTCGAGGGTTAACGTATTGACGTCTGCGACCTTTGCGCAGCGCTTGTTTGAACGAAAGCGCATTGGGAATATGGTATTTAGGTACCATTTTTTTGATGTACTTAACCACAAAGTTCACCACGGTACCTTTCGCCGTGCCGAGCTGATCGCCAAGGCTGGTAATGATGACGTTTTCAACCGGGGTTTCTTTAATGACGGCTTCTACGGTGTTGGCGAAGTTTGAAACCACCACCAATACCTTTGCTTCAGCGTCGCATAACTGATGCTTAAGCTCTCGCGGTGTATAAAGCGGATTAACGTTAACCACAACCATTCCGGCTCGAAGCGCACCAAACAAGGCTATCGGATATTGCAGCAAGTTAGGCATCATAATGGCAACCCGGTCGCCTTTTTTAAGCTTTAGGTCTTGCTGAAGATACGCTGCAAATGCTCTACTGCGCTCTTCCAGCTTACGAAACGTCATGGTCACACCCATGTTGTCGTAGGCCGGATTGTCATTAAAACGATTGACGGCTGTATTAAATACATCCACTAAGGTTTTATCGTCGCTTTCTTGTAATTCTGGAGAAACACCTTCAGGGTAGTTCTCAAGCCATGGTTTGTTCACCATTATCTCCTTTGTGCGCTCTTTTTCTGCGAGCGGCTCTTTTAAGTTCTATTTCGCAACCGCCCTATTATTTGCGACTAATATCACATATTTAGAGCAATAGTTCTAGACTAACGCAAACCTGTGTTTGCTAGCCAAATTCGTATTTTATTTGCCGTATCCTGTGCAGAGTGCATATGACAATGATGACCACCGTCTACCGACTTTACAGTTAGCGCGCGCCACCAGTCTCGGCGCTGCTCTAGGTAGCGATTTACCTTGTGAGCACTGCAATTACCTTGGATGAGCAAAGTGGGCGTTGTCAGCGGCTTTAGTAGCTCTTTGGCCTGCGCTTCGCTCATTTTTATCGGAGAAGCACTGTTCAGCCGAGCATCACTTCGCCATAACCAACCACCAGCTACCTTACGAGCGTTTCGTTCAAGCATAGGTTGCACTTGCGCAGGCGTTAACCCAGACAGCTTTGCTCGGGCCTCAATCATGCGCGACAACTCAAAAGGTTTCGCTACTTTTTCTTTCTTAAGTCGACTCAGGTGCTGGTTAACACTGGTGTGCAATTGCTCTCGAGTTTGCCCAGGCTTTGCCGTGACCGGACCAAAACTTTCGATAAGCACTAACCTGTTGATTGACTCCGGCGATATCGCAACAAAAGCCGATGCCACTATCCCACCAAGGGAGTGACCGATGATCGCCAAGGGCGGTTTTGGGAGTTCCTCGATGACGGCCGCAAGATCCAACAAATAATCGGCCCAATGATAAGGGTAATTTCCTGGGCGGTGGTCGGACATTCCATGCCCAGACCAGTCCAAGCTCACAATATAGAAGTCGTTGCTCAAATACTGAGCAAGTTCTGCAAAGCTTTGAGAATTATCTAACCATCCGTGCAAACACAGCAGCAACGGCTTTTCTGAGTTTCCCCAAGTTTGCGCAACTAAGGGCACTGGTGTTTGGTTAAATTTCATAGGCTGTTATGACCGAGTAAGTTGTTTCCAACAATACCAAAGTAACACTAACGATATAGAAAACCACATAACAATCCATACCAGCGCCGGAACATAGGTTAATTGGCTTAACATGAAGGCGTCGCCTCGTTTGTGGGTAAGCAATAAATAGAGAGGGCTTTTTATGGCATTAAGCAACACCGTCATGCCCACTAACTGCATCGCTAACGCCAACCAACGATTGCTTGGAAAGCGCATAGAAAAACCAAACAGCGCCACAAAGCCAATCACGATAATAGCCGTTAATAAGTCTCTAACCCAAAGCAGCAAGCTAACAACCAGCAACACCAATATGAGACTGCACACCCACTTGGCAAACTTAGGTTTCGCACTGATCACTAATATGGCGGCTCCCCAAAGTGACGCGCCGGCATATCCACTAAAGGCTATAAGGGTCGACCACCCCCCTTGGCTGAAACAAAGTCCCGAGCCATTAAGGTATAAATGCAACGACGTTACAGTACCGGCGGTAAATACGGTCGCTAGCGCGTGCGATATTTCATGAAAATAAGTTTCTAACCAGTTGAGCGGCAAACCAATAATAGGCACGTAAGTAATAATGATTGCCGCAATCAGCAAACTAAAAAACCGTATTTGCTTGGTCATGTTATTCTCTGCCCGGCAACTTTTTCCAAGTAACGGTATTGCGCAGGTATACCGGCTCTATGGACTCACAGCTGTGCCACTCATCTGAACTAGCCGCTATAGATGCTATGGCTTTTGCATCAGGAAAACGAACCTGATCGCTCAGTGTAAGCGCGGGCGCGAGTTGCAACAATTGCGGGTAACTTTCGAATCCGGTTCCTACGGCAATGGCAGGAGCGCTATCTAGACTAACTTGTTGCAGAATTTGTTCAGGGGTTGCCACGACTTCTTTAGACACTTGCTGCAACTGTCCGTTTTGCAAGCGATAGTGGCCAAAATACACTTCACCCATGCGGGCATCGATAGCGCACACCACCTGCTGCACTTGATGTACTTGCAGCGCTTGCTGGGCCATGGCTGCAAGTGTAGAGACGCCCTGACACGGAAGGTTGGCACCGAGCGACAAGCCTTGCGCCATGCTGGTACAAATTCGAATGCCAGTAAAACTGCCCGGCCCTCGACCAAACGCCAGTCCGTCGATGTCTGTCAATTTCAGGTTATGGCGCTCTAACAAGGTTTGCACCATTGGCAGCAACTGTTGGCTGTGTTCCCGCGGCGCTTCTTTGGCCAAACCATCAAGGTTACCGTTAATCCACAAGGCTGCAGAGCAAAGCTCTGTGCAGGTATCAATCGCCAAAATTATTCGATTCATCATAACTCTCTTAGGTAATCAAGCGCGGCTTCTATGCTAGAACATCTTTTCATCTGCGGCAGTGACGCTAGCATTTTTGTGCCGTAAGCCTCTGTTTGCAAGCGCGGGTCGCATATTACCAGCAACCCGCGTTGATTTTCACGTCTAATTAAGCGACCTACCCCTTGTTTTAGCTCTAAAATTCCCATAGGTAAGGTCAACTGATTAAAGGTTTGTTGTTGCGACAACGCCATTGCGTGCTGCATCGCCACCGCCGATTTAGACTGCGGTGACATAAAAGGTATTCTGTCGATTAGAGTACACACTACGCTGCCACTGGGCATATCGACGCCTTGCCAAAAGCTTTTGCTTGCCAGTAATACACTGTTGCCTAGTAAGCGAAAGCGCTGGATTAGGCTGCCTTGCGGGTATTGTCCTTGCACCAATACCTTTAACTGTGTGCTTTGCGAAAGCATCAACGCCACTTGCTGCATGAGTTCCAAATTGGTGAACAAACACAGGCATCTCCCCTGGCCTGCATCGGCTAACTTACTAATTAGCATAGCTAAATAATGCGCTCGTTGGTTAAAATCGGCATTAGGATGGGGAGCGTCGTTAGGAATGAGTAACTGAGCTTGGCGCTGATAATCAAACGTCTGCGATAATCGCAATTTTTTTTGTGGCGTTACCCCAATCAAACGAGCAAACCAATTCATATCTTCTTCAATGGCTAAGCTTGACGAAATCAATGCTTTACCTTTGGGCAACTTGTTCCAAAGCGCTTGCCAGCTTTTTTCGGTACTCTGCAACAATCGAATCTGAGGATATCCTCCAACAAACTCTATTTGCACTTGTTCTGTGGGCAAATGCAGGCAGCCACTCAACACCTCACAGGCTTGCGTCAATTGCGTCCCAAGGAGCACTAACTTTGGATCATTAAGCTGTAGAGCTGTTATATCCTGTTGTAGCCGGTTCAATTGCCCTAACCACACAGGATTGTTGTTGAGGGCTGCAAGCAGTCGCTCGCCACGGTCAATGTTAGGATTAATGTCCGTTTCAATGTCAGTGATGTCAGTTAACCAATGCTGAAGCTGCTGAGCTAAGTTTAAGATGGCTTGTTTAATTTCAAAGGCTTGCGGGCTTTGAGCATTCACTAATAACGGCCATTGCAGTATGGCGTTAAACCACCAACCACGAGTTAGTATTTGCAGGCCGACCTTAGGCAACCAATGGGCTTCATCTAACACGACATTTCGCTCAGTAAACCTGATCCAGTCCTGGTCATTCGCCATGGTTAATTCGCTCAACAGCCAGTGGTGGTTGACGACGACAACGTCGCAATCGATAGCGGCTAGACGCTGTTTTTGGTAGCGACACTGTGAAAATTTGGGGCAGTATTCCGATAAACATTCAGCGCTTTGAATGGTTACCTGTCGACGCTGTTGATCCGTTAAGTCTAAGGTAAAGTTATCCAAATCTTGAGTGTCGTCGTTAGCCTGCCAATGCTCAAGTTGCAGCAAGCGAGACTGAGTGACGTCATCAAAACTTGAGTAATCTTGCAGTGCGTCAGACAATTTCAAAGGGCATATGTAATTTCGACGTCCCTTTAATACCACATGAGAAATAGGCCGCTTTAACGCTCGAGCGGCAATGGCTATGTCTTTGAGCGCCAACTGCTCCTGTAAGCTTTTGGTCGCGGTCGATACCAATAAGCGCTCGCCCTTATGTAAACCCGCAAGCAAATACGCCAATGATTTACCGATACCTGTGGGAGCTTCGACCAATAAAGCAGTTGCATCAGAAAACGCCTTGTCTATTGCAATGCTGCACTCGACTTGACTTTTACGTGGCTGATAACCGGGTAACACATGCGCCAGTTGACTCTCTTGGTCAAACAGTTTTTCAAGGGACATAAATGGTTACAAAGTCTTCAGTATATTTGTCGAGTATCACCAGTATGCCACAGCTTGCGGCGTTTGACTTGTATACACAACAACTGCGAGCGCTCACGAATCGTTGAAGCTTTTTAAGAATGCTATAAAAGCGCTTGCAATCTTATTAGTTCGGCTTTAGTTTTGATTACTCATTACTTATTTATCGTCAGGATATCGCCATGTTTCACACACAGCATCACCATCATTTGAATAACCGATAGCCTTTGACGCATAGCGATCGAAGGGCAATCCTTTCGATGGTTCTACATGAAAACCCTTGGAAGGACTCCAAGGGTTTTTTTGTATTGATAGAAAGGAAATAACTAATGACAAACAATCGACTGAGAATTGCCGTACAAAAGTCGGGCCGTTTAAGCAAAGAGTCACACCTGTTACTGCGTCGTTGTGGTCTCAAGTTTAATGTAGACGAGCGCCGATTAATCACCAGAGTCGATAATCTCCCGATTGATATTTTGCAAGTGAGAGACGACGACATACCGGGGTTAGTCATGGATGGGGTTGTTGATTTGGGGATTGTTGGGGAAAACGTTCTCGAAGAAGTAGAGCTCGAGCGACAAGCCGCCAATAAAGCTTGCCAATACCAAAAACTGAAACCGCTTGATTTTGGCCGCTGTAAACTGTCGATTGCCTTGCCAGAAGAGTTCGACTACCAAGGACTCGCCAGTCTCCAAAATAAACGCATTGCTACCACCTACCCTTATTTACTCAAGCGATACTTGCAAGAACGCGACATTGAGTTTCAAGAGTGTCTTTTAAAGGGCTCAGTGGAAGTGGCACCTCGAGCTGGTTTGGCGGATGGCATTTGTGATTTAGTATCCACAGGAGCCACTTTAGAGGCCAACGGTTTAGTGGAAACACAAGTTATTTTCGAAAGCCAATCGGCCATTGTGCAATCCGCTGTAACTCAAAGTGATGAAAAGCAAGCCCTCATCGATAAATTAATGTCGCGCATCAACGGCGTAATTAAAGCCCGCGAAAGCAAGTACATCATGTTGCACGCCCCAAAATCTCAACTGAATGCCATTGTTGATTTACTGCCTGGAGCTGAAAATCCAACGATATTGCCGTTAAATGATGATCCATCCAAAGTGGCCATACACGCAGTCAGCTCTGAGGATCTATTTTGGGATACGATGGAAGAATTACGGGAACTCGGTGCCTCGTCAGTGCTGGTAATGCCCATTGAAAAAATGTTGGGCTAGGAGAGCGGCAATGGAACAAGTGGTATGGCAGGCGCTAAATGAAGCGGCTCAGCAAAAGGTGTTACAACGCAATCAATTGGTGGCCGATGCAACACTGTCTCCAACCGTGACTAATATTATTGGTCAGGTAAGAACTGAGAAAGACAGTGCTCTGCGGGAGTTCGCGAAGCAATTTGATAAACATGAGCTTAACGACATTGTGGTTAACCCAAGTGATCTACAAGCCATCGAGTTGCCCGATGCGTTAGTTGCAGCAATAGACCAAGCCATTGACAACATTCGTCGCTTTCACAACGCTCAAACGTCAGCGCCGATTAAGGTAGAGACCCAGCCTGGTATTGTTTGTGAGCTACGAAGCGAACCCATAGAAAGCGTTGGCTTGTACGTTCCTGGAGGCAGTGCGCCTTTGATCAGCACGGTATTAATGCTTGCTGTTCCTGCAAAAATCGCCGGCTGCAAGCGCATTGTCTTGGCCAGTCCTCCACCGATTAATCCCGCTATTTTATACGCAGCAAAGGCGTGCGCCGTCAGCGAAATTGTTCAAGTTGGTGGCGCTCAAGCCATTGCCGCTATGGCCTACGGTACTGAATCCGTACCCAAGGTCGACAAAATCTATGGTCCAGGTAATCGCTATGTTACCGAGGCTAAGACTCAAGTCAGCCTTGACCCACAAGGTGCCAGTATTGACATGCCAGCCGGCCCTTCTGAAGTGTTGGTAATCGCAGATGACCAGGCATCTGAGCAGTTTGTGGCGGCTGACTTGCTTTCACAAGCTGAGCACGGTGAAGACTCGCAAGCCATGTTGGTGTGTTTAAGTTGTGCGTTTGCCGATCGCGTACAAGATGCGGTGCAACAGCAACTCCAACAACTGCCGCGGGCAGAAATCGCGGCTAAGGCGTTGGCCTCCAGTAGAATCATTGTGGTTGAAGATATTTCCCAAGCCATTGCGGTATCTAATCGCTACGCTCCTGAGCATTTGATTTTACAAACCGAGTCGAACCAAACCGTATTAGCGGGCATTCGAAACGCAGGCTCAGTATTCGTAGGTCCCTATAGCCCGGAGTCTGTTGGCGATTACGCCTCGGGCACCAATCACGTATTACCCACCTATGGTTTCAGCAAAACGGTATCAAGTTTGTCGCTGGCGGATTTTCAGCGACGCTTCACTGTGCAAACCTTATCAAAGAACGGCTTGATGAAAATTGCTGACAGTGTGATGACACTGGCTAATGCTGAAGGGCTAAACGCACACGAAAACGCGGTTGCGGTTCGTCTTAAGGAGCTGTCATGACTACGTTAGCAAAGCGACTGTGTCGCAACGAACTGCTAGAACTTACGCCTTATCAATCGGCTCGTCGCATTGGCGGTAGTGGCGAAATTTGGTTGAACGCCAACGAGTCACCGTTTTGTAATTTTGAGTCTTCAACTGTTCTTAACGGAGAGTCTTCAACTGTTCTTGAGGGAGAATCTTCAGCGAGTATTAACCGCTATCCTGAAGCACAACCAAACCAACTTCGCAGCCATTACGCCAACTACGTAAAGCTGAGTGATGAGCAAGTATTGGTTACCCGCGGCGCCGATGAAGGCATCGAATTGCTGATTAGAGCATTTTGCACACCGGGAATCGATAGCATTTGCTACGCGGTACCCACCTATGGCATGTATCAAATTACCGCGCAAACCTATCATGTAGCCTGTGTCGAAGTGGCACTGGATGACAGCTTCGATTTGCCCATGCAGCTAGCCGAGCAGGCAAAGCGCTCAAAGCTGGTATTCGTATGTAACCCAAACAATCCTACGGGAAATCTAGTTTCTATTGATAAACTGCAGCAACTCTGTCGAGATTTACCCAATCAGATTGTGGTGGTCGACGAGGCCTACATCGAGTTCTCACCACAACACTCAATGGTGCCTTTTCTATCTCAGTTGCCCAATTTGGTAGTATTAAGAACCCTATCTAAAGCCTTTGCTTTAGCGGGGGCTCGAGTTGGCTATGTACTGGCGAGCAGCGACATTATTGATATTCTTAATCGAGTCATCGCCCCCTACCCGATTCCGTTGCCAAGCAGCGAGTTAGCGGAACAAGCAGTTAGCCCCCAAGGATTAGCTTTAATGGAAAGTCAGGTTGAACAATTGAACTTGTTAAAGCAATCTTTCGTAACCTTCGCTAACACGTTAGCACAGGTCACTCGAGTGTATCCCAGCGGCGCAAACTTTGTGCAAGTGCGCTTTGACGACCCTAACTACGTGCAACAACAATTAGCGAAGCAAGGCATTGTGGTTAGAGCCTACAGTCACCCACGATTGACTTCGTGCCTGCGCTTTAGCATTGGCAACCAATCTCAAATGAACCGACTTCAAACTGCGCTTAGCGATATTTGCGCACAAAAAGGATGAGTTATGAAACAAAAGCTCTTATTTATCGATAGAGATGGCACTTTAATCGAAGAGCCCATTACAGATAAGCAAGTTGATAGTTTAGAAAAGCTGGTGTTTGAACCCAACGTTATTCCGGTGTTGCTGCGTTTCGTAAACGCCGGCTATCAATTGGTGTTGGTGTCCAACCAAGACGGCTTAGGTACCAGTTCATACCCACAAGCGGATTTCGACAAGCCGCACAATAAAATGTTGGAAACCTTCGCCAGTCAGGGGATACATTTTATTGAGGAGCTCATTTGTCCCCATTTTGATAGCGACAATTGTAGTTGCCGAAAACCTAAGCTTGGTTTGGTTCAGCATTGGCTCACCAGCGGTCGTATTGATTTTCAACAGTCAGCCTTTATTGGTGATCGAGACACTGATATGCAAATGGCTCAAGCCATGGGCATTAATGGTTTGCTTTATCAACGCCAAGGCAGCAATAACAGCTATGATTGGCTCGCCATTGCCCGTCAGCTTCTCGATAAACCGCGCCAGGCGCAGGTGCAAAGAAATACTCGCGAAACTCAAATATCGGTGTCGGTGGATTTAGACGCCAATAGCCGCTGCAAAGCTGACACGGGTATCGGTTTTTTCGATCACATGCTGGAACAAATTGCCACCCACGGAAATTTGTCACTTACCTTAACCATGGAAGGGGATCTTAACGTAGACGATCATCACAGCGTTGAAGATGCCGCATTGGCATTAGGGGAAGCGATTCGCATCGCTCTAGGAGATAAGCGTGGGGTACAACGTTTTGGATTTAGCTTACCAATGGATGAAGCCAAAGCCGAGTGCTTATTAGACTTATCAGGACGACCTTTCTTGGTTTTTAACGCTGACTTTAAACGAGACAGTGTCGGCGGCATGGCCACCGAAATGGTGCCTCATTTCTTTAGGAGTTTAGCGGATGGACTGCGCTGTACCTTGCACCTTTCCACCCAAGGCGATAACGAGCATCATAAAGTTGAAAGTTTGTTTAAGGCCTTTGGACGAACATTGCGCCAAGCGAAAAAGATAGAAAGCGACCAACTTCCATCAAGCAAAGGCGTACTGTAAGGAGATTTGATGAGCCAACTAGTTATCGTAGACACGGGTTGTGCCAATCTTGCATCGGTTAAATTTGCCCTGCAGCGATTACAACAACAGCCTTTGTTGAGCAAGGATCCGCAGGTCATTCAAGCCGCTGAGCGAATCATTCTACCCGGCGTAGGCTCTGCTCAAGCGGCGATGCAAAGCATTCAACAGGCGGAGTTAGTCGATTGTCTGACCTCTCTTAATCAACCCACCTTAGGCATTTGCTTAGGCATGCAGCTATTAAGCGCCTACAGTGATGAAGGCGAGCAATCCTGTCTTAATGTAATCCCCACCACAATTAATGCGTTTAGTGACAATGGATTACCCTTGCCTCATATGGGATGGAATCAGTTACAAAAGCTAAACCACCCGGTTTTTAACGGTATAGACGAAGGCGCGTACGTTTATTATGTGCACGGTTTTCAAGCACCACTGTCGCAATTTACTGTGGCCCAAAGCGAATACGGGCAAGCTTTTAGTGCCGCTATCGCCAAAGATAATTTTATTGGTTTGCAGTTTCACCCTGAACGAAGCGCTTTGGTTGGCGCAACCATCTTACAAAACTTCCTGGAGTGGCAACGATGATCATCGCAGCGTTAGATTTAATAGACGGTGAAGTAGTACGGCTTTACCAAGGAGACTATCAACAAAAAACAGCGTTTGAATTTGATCCCATTCAACGCCTTAAAGATTACGATAGCAAGGGCGCGCGGTGGTTGCACATCGTGGATCTAGATGGGGCTAAAAATCCAAACAAAAGACAGTTAGCGCTTATTTCTAAGATGGTGAGTCAAGTAAATGCCCGTGTTCAAGTCGGTGGCGGAGTGCGAACCCAACAAGATGTTCAACAATTGCTCGATGCCGGTGTTGCTCGAGTGGTGATAGGCTCTGTAGCGGTGAGTCAACCAGAGTTGGTACAAGCGTGGTTCAAAGAATACGGCGCAGAGCGCATTTGTTTGGCGTTGGATGTCAACATTGACATCGACGGCCGCAAAGAAGTGGCCGTGAGTGGATGGCAACAAGGCAGCGGTAGAGCCATCGAGGATGTGCTCAATCATTACCTACCATTAGGGCTTAAGCATGTATTAGTTACCGATATTAGCAAAGACGGTACATTAGCCGGCGCAAATTGCGATTTATATCGAGACCTTTGCAGTGAGTATCCAACTATCCAATGGCAAGCTTCCGGTGGTATCGCTACCCTTGCAGACATTGAAGCGGTTAAAGCGAGCGGCGCTAACGCCATTATCGTAGGTAAAGCTTTGTTGATTAATAATTTTAGCCTGTCGGAGGCAATACAATGCTGGCCAAACGCATAGTCCCCTGCCTCGATGTTCGCAACGGTAAAGTGGTTAAAGGGGTCAAATTTCGCAATCACGAAATCATTGGTGACATTGAGCCATTAGCCCTGCGCTACGCACAAGAAGGCGCCGATGAACTGGTGTTTTACGACATTACCGCCTCTAGCGACGGTCGTACTGTCGATAAGTCCTGGGTAAGTCGAGTTGCCGAGGTGATAAACATTCCATTCAGTGTCGCCGGCGGTATAAACAATGTAGACAGTGCTCGAGAAATACTGGCGTTTGGTGCCGATAAAGTGTCAGTAAATTCTCCAGCGTTATCGGATCCAAGCCTAATTGAACGGCTTCACGATGAGTTTGGTAGACAGTGTGTGGTGGTTGGCATAGACAGTTACCAAGACGCACTAGGTCAATACTTAGTTAAGCAGTTTACCGGCGATGAGTCCCGCACCAAAGACACCGCTTGGTTTACCCAAGCATGGGTAGAAGAAGTGCAAAAGCGTGGCTGCGGCGAAATTGTGTTAAATACCATGAACCAAGACGGCGTTCGTAACGGTTACGATATTAAGCAACTGGCGCAAATACGACGCTTATGCGATGTGCCTTTGATTGCTTCCGGCGGCGCTGGCAGCATCGAGCATTTTGTAGAAGTTTTCCAACAAGCTCAGGTTGATGCTGCTTTGGCAGCCTCCGTATTTCATAAACAGATTATAGAAATATCAGAGCTAAAACAGACCTTACAGTCCCACCAAGTACAGGTACGATTATGACAGCACATACCATGCCCACTTGGGTAAATGACATTGATTGGAATAAAGTTGAGCAACTACTGCCTGTCGTTATCCAGCATTACTTAAATGGCCAAGTGTTGATGCTCGGCTACATGAGCCCAGACGCATTACAACAAACCTTAACCACCAACAAGGTAACCTTTTACAGTCGCACCAAACAACGACTTTGGGTTAAAGGCGAGACCTCTGGTCACTACTTGATGGTGGATAGCCTTTGCCTAGATTGCGACAACGACACCCTGCTCATTCAAGCGAGGCCTGAGGGTCCAACCTGTCACCTTGGCACTGTGTCCTGTTTTAACCAAATTGACGCGCAAAGCTTTTTAGGACAACTAGAAAATGTGATTTCACAGCGAAAAGCCAATGCTTCTGATGGCAGTTACACCGCTTCATTGTTCGCTCGTGGAACCAAGCGCATAGCGCAGAAAGTGGGTGAAGAAGGAGTTGAGGTTGCACTGGCGGCGGTGACTCAGGACCGGCAAAATCTCATCGATGAGTCTTCGGACCTGCTTTACCATTTATTGGTGGTGTTACAGGACCAAGATGTGAGTTTGGATGAGGTGTTATCGAATCTATACGCGCGCCATCAGTCATAAAAAAAGCCGCTTTGAAAGCGGCTTTTTATTGATGCTCAAGCCTTAAGTTTTAAGGCTTAACGAATTTTAGTGTCCAACGATCCGAGTTGCCGGTTACAGACTTACGACCTACTTCGTAGCGCAGTTCATCATCTGGCTTATAGTGTAAGTCCGTCATATCTACGAATTTAAAACCCGCGGCTTGAATTTCTTTAATCGCTAACACTGGGTCAAAACGACGGCGATTTTCGTTGTCAGTAGCTTGCATGTGTCGACGAGTATGATCTACCACCGCGTACACACCACCAGATTTCAACGCATCGAATGCCATTTTGTTCATGACTGCACGGCCTGATTCGCTGAAGTTATGGTAGTTACGGAAGGTCAGCACCATATCCATATCACTGACACCCAAACCATCGGCTTCTAACGCATAAAACTTAGAGCCTTCCGGTCGATATATTTTGGCTTCCTCGGCAGTGACTTTAACCTTGTCGAACCCAGCCTGTCCGGCAACGGCTTTCGAAGCTCTGCTGGTGCCAATGGCCATATAGTATTGGCCTTTATCAGCAACTACAGGGGCTAGGAGTTTGGTATACCAACCGCCGCCTGGCATTAGCTCTACCACTTTCATGTCATCTCGAAATCCAAAGAACTCGAGGGTGCGAACGGGTTTACGATTTCTATCTCGAGCGACTTCTTTATCGGTTCGAATATCAGCTGCCAGCGCCGTTTCCAATTTGTCTTTAGTGGCCGAGAAATCGGCAGCAAACGCACTGGAGCTAATCAGCAAGGTCGCCATCGATAGAGCAAGGGTTGTTTTCATGTTAACAATATCCATTAGTTAATGTGATCAGTTTCACACAATAACTTACCTTGCTCTGCTCTAACAATAAAGTGTTATGGACAACTTACTTGCGAAACGATGACTCCGGCAGAACCGTCTCGGGTATCCGTTGTATCCGTGTCGACAGCGACGTCAAACAAACACTGCGCAGTAGTTCCGTTGAGTTTTGGCCCCGCCATGCCAGGGCTACCATCACTGTAGCCCCACGAATTCACTGACATAACTTCCAGCGCATTTACATTCGGCTGTATCCATGGTCCACCTGATGAACCACCGGATAACCCGCAGTTGGCGAGCCACCAGTTATCGGGGCCATTAGAGGTCATGTTTTCAGCGCAGTACATAAAGTTAGGGTCATCACTGTAGGAATAACCCATACCACGTGTGTAATCAATGCTGGTTTGATCGGCACCACCAGAGCCTTGTTGTGGAGCTTGGAAATTAATCGTAAAGCTACCGGTGGTGGCTTCTATATCGCTGCTTCCAGGCCCTTGATGATTGTCATCAAACGCCACATAGTAGGCATAATCCCATGGAATATTGTCCGGGAATGTGCGATCACTCCAATTATTTTCCACTACACCAAAAGACGCCACCCAACATCCAAGTGGATCGTTATCGCAGTTTGAATCTGTTCCAGAGCCTGTTGTTTGCGCTTGATTTGGTATAAACAAAACATTCCTAGCAAACGCTTTATTAGCATCATCATATACACAATGAGCGGCTGTAACGATAACCGTTCGACCTGTACGGCCATCATTAATCACCGTTCCTGAACATACGTATCCAGCCCATCTTCTAAGATTTCGACTGGTGGGCATCTCGTAAAATAGCCTACCCGCAGCCGTTTGAACCACACCTCCATCTGCCCAAGGTGCGTTGCTAACGAGATCACCGTCATTGCCAGAGCCACCGCCATTATCGCCATTTAAATCAACTGATACTGACCACCACTCAGATGCAGCAGTGTTTCCACCACCTTTCGTAGCGTCTGCTGCTACCGCGCGCCAGTTAAAATCTCCGCCTTGATTAAAATTTAATGCAACAGACCAACTATCGCCCGAGGTATTGTTTGCGTTAAACGAAGAAATATTGCCGCTACCCGCTGGCGCTTCAAACTCTAGTGTCACCGAACGTACCCCAGATTCATCACTTGCTTGGACACTGAATGTCTGGCTAGCTCCAGAAACGGTTACCCCATCACTTGGGCTAGGGTTGCTTATTGTTGGAGGAGTTGTATCACTGCCGGGTTTTCCTTTTTGAGGAGTCGGCTTAGCTTGGCCATAAGCTGTGAGTTGGCCATTATTTGCCCGGATATAACCATTGCCTTGTTTATCAAGGTATAAATCTCTAGGAATGGCCTTTTGACGACGTTCCGATGTCCAGTGATCGATTACGTGTTGTTTATTTACCACCGCTCGGATAGGAGCATCCTTAGCGATGGCAACAAATGCAGTACTGCTTACTATCGCTGCTGAAAGTATCAAGTAAACTTTCATGTGATTGCCTCATCATGTGATTGATTTGTTTATTTTTTGTACAGTCAAGACAATGTAACAACTTAATCACGGTTTAGGCAAAATTTAGCAACAGCTAATTTAAATAATATTTCCTAAGATTAGCCAAACTGTCTTTGAATTAAATAAAACCCAGCGGCGACAGCAGCAAAACACAATATGAGGTTAGCCAGCATATTAAAGGACATCTTTAGATATTCTCCCTGTTGCAACAATAATAAGTTGTCCATAGAGAACGTTGAGAACGTCGTAAAAGCACCGAGAAAGCCAATCACAATGACTTGCTTCCAAGCTCCGTGCAATAGCACCTCTTGTTCAATCAGAGACACCATAACGCCGATGAGAAAAGAGCCAACAACGTTTACCGTTAACGTTGCAATAGGAAAGCCTCGGCCAAACAGCGCCAAACACAATTCCGCTACTAAAAAGCGACAACTGGCGCCCATAGCACCACCAAGAGCGATAAAGCCAATATTAGTAAACATAGTCACGTCACCTTTAACGTTAACGCATCACCGATATAAGGACTCCTCGGGATCGCGACGCGTTTTAAATATTTTAAGAAACCACATGTACTGTTCTGGGTAAGCCTTGATCACCATTTCGACCATTTGATTCAAGATCAACGCCTCATCGTATTTCGATGGTTTTTCTCCAAACTCGACGGCATCGTGCACCTCACAGGTGAAGCGTCTCGCTTGATAGTCATAACCAATAGTAATCGGCATCACTTTGGCATTGCCTGCCTGAGCTAATCTAGCAACCACAGGCACAGTGGCTTTTTCCGTCTCGAAAAATGGCGCAAACTCACTTCGATCACGACCTAAGTCTTCATCCGGCAAATAGAAAAAGCTATTATCTTGCTTCAACTCTGACAGCAAGGCACGAATGCCGGCTTCCCGCATATAAACGCGACCACCCAAACAGCTGCGCATTCGGTTATTAAACCACGAAAATAATTCATTTCTGTGTGCTTTTGCCATGGTGACCATGGGTAAATCACAGTTCAAACGTAACCCTGCGTACTCGATTGCCCATACGTGGGGCATAATAAAGATCACAGGATGCCCTTGCGCTCTGACCGCTTGTAAGCGTTCTTCACCAATTAAAGCAACCCGACGGTAAATATTGGCTTTTGAACGAATTAATAATTCGCCTTGACCAAGCAAAACCGTGGTAAAAGTACGCACGTTGTCTTTAATCAAACGATCCACTTCTTGGTCGGATAGCTCGGGGAAGCAGGTCTTTATATTAATTTTTGCAACCGACAGCGGCTTTTTAGCAATTTTCATGACCAGATTAGCCAGTAATTTCGCGATAGGATCTCGCAAATTCGCCGGCATAAGGGAGAAAATAACCAGAATTAAAATGGCAAACCAAGATGGCCAAAACTTAGGGTGTAGATAGCGCCACTTAAAGGACACATCAAACCATTTAGGTTGTCGCGACACGCTCGCTCCTATTACTTAACTGAATCATAGACAACTGAATCATAGAAAAGCCGCCTAATGGCGGCTTTTTAACAACAAAATATCGTGTTGTGTTACTTACCTGAAGGCGCTTTCTCAACACGGCTTTTTAATTTTTGTCCTGGGCGAAAGGTTACCACTCGACGAGCCGAAATTGGAATGTCTTCACCGGTTTTCGGATTTCGACCTGGACGTTCGTTTTTATCACGCAAATCGAAATTACCAAAGCCCGACAATTTGACCTGTTCACCGTTCTCTAATGAGGCGCGGATCTCTTCAAAAAATGCTTCTACAATCTCTTTGGATGCGCGCTTATTTAAGCCCAACGTTTCAAAAAGATGTTCCGCCATTTCAGCTTTGGTCAGTGCCATATTTTAATCCCTCAAGGACGCATTGAATTCTGATGTTAGCGCAGAAACGACTTTATCAACCACATCTGCGATGTCTTTCTCTTCTAAAGTACGAGTCGAATCTTGCAACGTCAGCGCAATGGCTAAACTTTTGCTTCCTTCGGCGACACCCGCACCTTGATATACATCGAACAAGTTTATGCCAACCAACTGATTTCCGCCAACTTTTCTGATAGTTTTTAGAATATTTTGAGCATTGATTGACGCATCTACAACCACAGCTATGTCACGACGATTAGACGGGAACTTAGATACAGCTTGAGCTACCGGCAATTTCGCTTGTAACAATGCTTCCTGTTGAATTTCAAACAAAAAAGCTTTGCCGTTGATACCAAATGGCTTGTTTAAACTTGGGTGCAATGCACCAATCCAACCGACGGCTTGTCCATTACGCAATATTTGCGCGGTTTGACCAGGATGAAGACCAGGGTGCGTAGCAACCTCATAGTTAAAGCTTAATTCGTCAGCAGTAATATCGGTTAATGCTTCAAGGTCGCCTTTTAAGTCAAAGAAATCAACAGTTTTTGACTCAACACCCCAATGTTCGTCGTGGCTATTACCGGCAATAACCGCACTTAATACCGGCTCTTGGCGCACGCCAACAGCACTATCGGCATCGGGAATAAAGCGTAAACCCGTTTCAAACAAACGCACGCGAGACTGTTGACGTTTTTGGTTATAAGCCACCGCGCCTAACAGACCCGTCCATAACGATAGACGCATCGCCGACATGTCCACCGAAATCGGATTCGGTAGCACTAAGGCTTCGATTTGCGGATGCACCAAGGCCTGTAATTTAGGGTCAACAAAGCTGTAAGTAATCGCTTCTTGATAGCCTCGACCGATTAACGCATCGCGAAAACGGCTTAACGGACGCTGTGACTCTTGATGTTGTGGCATGGTCAAATCGGCACTAGGTGCTTGATTTGGAATGTTATTGTAGCCATACACTCGCGCCACTTCTTCGATTAAGTCTTCTTCGATGGCCATATCGAAACGATAGCTTGGCGCTTTAGCCAACCATTGTTGCGATTGAACCTCAACGTCGAATCCTAACCCCTGTAAAATTGCTTCTACGTCGGCATCATTGATGTGATGACCAATTAAGCTATCTAGCTTGCTGCGGCGTAAGGTAATGGTGGCCGATGTTGGGAGATGCTCAGAGGCTTGCGCATGAGTAATCTCGCCTACTTCACCACCGCAAATATCAACAATCAGAGCGGTCGCTCGTTCCATTGCTAAGTGTTGCAATTGTGGATCCACTCCTCGCTCGAAGCGATGGCTCGAATCGGTGTGCAAACCATAGCTACGGGCTTTGCCCATAATGGCTAAGCGATTAAAGAATGCACACTCGAGTATGATATCAGTGGTGGTATCAGTAACGCCCGAATACTCGCCGCCAAAAATACCCGCCATCGCTAACGCTTGTTCATCATCTGCGATAACCAAGGTGTCACTGCGCAAAGTGACTTCATTGCCATCGAGCAAAGTGAGCTTCTCGCCATCGTTTGCAAAACGAGCGTTGATACTGCCCTGTACTTTTGCAGCATCAAAGGCATGCATTGGTTGACCTAACTCCAGGAGAACGAAGTTGGTAATATCAACAATGGGATCGATGGATCGAATACCGCCACGGCGCAACTTTTCTTGCATCCATAATGGCGTAGTAGCTGACACATCAACCTTGTTAATGCGGCGACCTAAATACTTAGGACACGCTTCGCTGGCGACTAAATTAACCGCTATTTTGTCGCTGCTGCTAATGGCTGCTTCGCCAAGCTCTGGCATGGTCATCTCGCTACGGTTCAAAGCCGCTACTTCACGAGCTAAGCCCAACATACCAAGGCAGTCCGCTCGGTTGGCGGTCAAATCAACGTCAATGCACACGTCATTAAGTTGCAAATATTCGCGGATATCGGCACCTAAAGGCGCGTCTGTTGGCAATTCCATGATGCCATCGCTTTCCACATCAATGCCAAGCTCAGAGAAGCTGCAAAGCATGCCGTGGCTCGGTTGGCCTCTTAGCTTTGCTTTTTTAATTTTAAAGTCGCCTGGTAAAACGGCACCTACAACCGCAACCGCCACTTTAAGGCCAAGTCGACAGTTGGACGCGCCACAAACAATGTCCAATAACTCGTCAGTGCCAACGTTTACCTTGGTCACTTGTAACTTGTCCGCATCCGGATGTTGCGCGCATTCAACCACTTCGCCAATCACTACGCCTGAGAACTCTCCGGCTACAGGCTCAACGTCGTCGACTTCAAGGCCGGCCATGGTAATTTGCTCGGCTAATTGTTCACTAGAGATTGTTGGATTGACCCACTCGCGTAGCCAAGATTCACTAAATTTCATACGTTCTAAGCTCCGCTTATTTAAACTGTTTCAAGAAACGAAGGTCGTTCTCGAAGAACGCCCGAAGGTCATTAACACCGTATCGCAACATGGTAAGGCGCTCGACACCCATGCCAAATGCGAAACCAGAGTATTTCTCTGGATCAATGCCGACTGAACGCAATACGTTTGGATGAACCATGCCGCAACCCAGCACTTCTAACCAGCCATTTTGGCCTTTCACGTCAACCTCAGCGGATGGTTCGGTAAACGGGAAGTATGATGGGCGAAAACGCACTTCAAGATCCTGCTCGAAAAAGTTGCGCAAAAAGTCGTGTAATATGCCTTTTAGTTCTGCAAAATTAACGTTTTCACCAACCATTAAGCCTTCCACTTGATGGAACATTGGCGTATGGGTTTGGTCGTAATCGTTACGGTAAACACGTCCAGGTGAGATAATACGAAGCGGTGGTTTTTCGACTTCCATGGTTCTAATTTGCACACCGGAGGTTTGCGTACGCAGCACCACTTTAGGGTTGAAATAAAACGTATCGTGATCGGCGCGAGCAGGATGGTGCTCTGGAATATTCAATGCGTCGAAGTTGTGATAATCATCTTCGACTTCTGGGCCTTCTTTAACCTCAAAGCCCAACTCTCCAAAAAATTGCTCAATACGCTCAATGGTGCGGTTTACTGGGTGAATTCCGCCCGCTGGCATTTTTCTACCTGGCAAAGTTACGTCAACTTTTTCAGCAGCTAAACGTTGGTTTAATTCAGCTTCTTTCAGTTCATTAATTTTGGCATTGAGTTTGCTCTGAACCTGCTGTTTCGCTTGGTTGACCATTTGGCCCATTTTAGGGCGCTCTTCAGGGCTTAGTTTTCCCATACCCTTCATGATTTCCGTTAGACGACCTTTTTTACCCAAGTAATTTACTCGGATCTCGTCCAACAATTTGAGGTCATTAGCTGCTTCAATAGCACTAACGCCTTCGGCTATGATTTCGTCAATTTGCTGCTGCATAGTATTTTCCAGTGCACGAGGCCAACAAAGGCCTACACATGAATTCGTTTTGGGGTGGCAAAAAAGAGTTAAATTTTACAGCAGAGACTTGGCTTTCGCTAGCTTTGAACGCCAGTAAGTGACAATCAATTTCGAAAAATTGACCAAAATTCAATTATTAGCTAATGACGTTGGCAATTGATGAGCCCATAAAGTCACAGAATGAAAGGCGGCATACACAAACGAGCGACGATAGTACACGCATTTGTGCATGAGCGTCACTCTGTTTCATTTTGCCTTGATTAAACTAAACCTTAACAACAAGGCTAATGGTTTGACTTTGCTTAAAAAATACGCGCTATCGCAAACTATTCGCCAATAGCACTTCACGAGCGCGATGAAAAGCGTAGAATCTTAGTCGATGGATTCTAAAAAAATCGTGTCGCAACAATGGGTAATCAACATGACCGACCTCGCACAAAAGAATTATCACGACATTGCTGAACAACTGAGCGATTATTGCGTCACCGATGCGACACGACGTCAGTTGGACGTAAATGTAAGAGCCATGCGGCCTGACGATAAATACGCGATGAAAGACATATACCCCACGCTTTCCCAGCGTACCCTCTACATGCGCTTTTTTAGAATCATCGAAACCCCTACCCTTGATCAATTGTCGCGGTTTGTTGACATGAATTTTACCAGCCGCATAGGTTGTTGCGTCACCTTACCTAACACCCATCAATTAGTAGGCGCCGGTCGTCTACTCAGAGCTAAAAGCGACAGTGATATCGCCGAGTTGTCATGCATTGTTGTCGACGACTATCAAAGCAAAGGCATTGGGCGGGTATTATTGAATCATTTGTTTGCGATGGGAAAATGCGCCGGTGTTAAAACGATTCTGGCGCTGGTTCACAACCAAAACCAAGCTATGCTGCGTTTACTTAAAAGCTGTGGCTATCCTGTCGAGGTTATGTATGATGACGGCGAATTTGAAGTCACATTGGATTTAACTCGAGATGCACCCTCTAATCAGGCGATTGATCGTCATGTCTCAATTGCACCAATGCATCAAGGCGTAGACCCAGTTTAACAGCTTATATTGTCAGCCAACCAGCGCTTGCGGTCTGTGGCGTTTAGAAAACTCCAAGCCATCACTCGACTTATCTTATTGCCCTGACTCATTTTCAGTACTTCAATCGCTTGAGCACCACTTTTTTGTAGGATACGTTTTAGCGGTCGTAGGTTTTCTTTATTGGAGATTAGGCTGGAAAACCACAATGCATTGTGGCGATATCGTCTACTTTCTTGGGCCATTTTTCTCAAAAACACGGCTTCACCGCCTTTACACCATAATTCATTGCTTTTACCGGAGAAGTTTAATCCCGATCGAGACTGATGTTTGCCAAGATTGCTCAACTTTCTTTGCTGTTGATTGCGAGCGTCTGCTTTGGAGCGATAAAACGGTGGGTTACACACAGTAAAGGTGAATCGATGTTGCGCTTGGATAACGCCGTCAAAAATGCGACTGTCATCGCTTTGTTGGATAAGGCTTATGTTTTTTGAAAGCTTATTGTTGGTGATGATAAGTTGCGCGCACTGCAAAGATTGCGGGTCAATATCTGAGCCAACGAACGACCATCCATAACTGCCGTTTCCAAGCAGTGGATAAACTAAACTGGCGCCGGTGCCTATGTCCAGAACAGCGAGTTGCTCTCCTTTGATAATGGCTCCGTCATTATCAGACGCAACTAAGTCGGCCATCTCATGCAAGTAGTCGGCACGCCCCGGTATACCTGGTGTTAGATTGTCTGTTGGAAATTCCCAAAAGTCGACTCCGTAGCCGTGCTTAATTAAAGCGCTGTTTAGCAAGCGTACGGCAACAGGATCAGCGAAATCAATAGAGCTGCGACGCCCCTTTTCTTTCTTAACATACTGAGTTAACGCCGGTATCGCCCTGCAAAGCAAGGAAAAATCATAACCATTGGCGTGACAATTTCGTTTATGCATTGAATTGCTGTAGTAGAGATAAAGTCCTATGATAACGTTTATAAAGAGAAACAATAAATAAAGTTGCTATCGTGCATGTTAAATATCGATGATCCAGCGCAAACTCAATCCATTGCCCCTTTGTGGCGATTAGCTTTTCGGCCTTTCTTTTTGTTCGCTGCGATACTAGCGGCAAGTTACATTCCGATTTGGCTTATTGCTTGGTATCTTCCCTCGTGGTCAATTTTCTCCAGTGATTTTTGGGCGAATGTGGTGCCTCTGTGGTGGCATCCCCATGAACTTCTTTTTGGTTTCGCCATGGCGATAGTCGCGGGCTTCTTATTGTCAGCGGTACAAACCTGGACCGGACAAAAGTCCTTATCAGGAACCAAGTTATGCATGCTATTCAGTTGCTGGGCGGGCGCCCGTATTGGCTTACTATTATCCAGCGTTATACCCATTTGGGTCCCCGCTCTGTTTGATACCTTGTTTCTTGGTACCTTATCGGTTGTGATGTTCAAGTTGGTTTATCGAGTAAAGCAGTGGCACAACATCGGCTTTTCTTTAATGCTATTGGTGGCGTTATTAATAAACGCCTATAGCTACAAAACTTTGTTTGAGAAAGACTTTGTTACTTCGTTTCGCTTGTGGGAAGGCATGTTGTGGTGGCTGGCCTTATTAATAACCATTGTGGGCGGACGTGTTATCCCTTTTTTTACGGCCATGCGCTTGAAGATCGATAAACCCGTGCCATTGCCTTGGATTGAAAAGCCCACCATTGCCCTGATGGTACTACTGGTTCTGCAAATACTGTTTAGGCCAATGCCAGAAGCGGCTCTACCCTATTTATTTGGTGTAACTGGCTTAATGCAACTGCTGCGGCTGTCACGATGGAATGGTCATCGAAGCTTACGGGAGCCCATGCTTTGGTCGCTGCATTTAGCCTATTTATTTATCCCCACGACCCTCATTCTAATGGCGATATTTTACGATAATCCCCTGGTATCAAGACAACTGTTGCATTTATTTGCTGTAGGAACGCTCGCAGGACTTTGCTTATCCATGATGTCTCGAGTATCTCTTGGGCACACCAGCCGTAATGTTTACCAAGGTCCAAGCATGGCCCCCGCCTTTTTGGCACTAGCCGTCGCCGCACTATTTAGAGCCATTTTACCCATTACAGATCCGGCAAACACTCAGCTGTGGCATTGGCTTGCCGGGACTTTTTGGGTATTAGGTTTCTTACTGTTTGTTTGGCACTATTTCCCTATGTTAACCCAGCCTCGTGTCGATGGAAGACCGGGCTAAAGTGAGTATTTTATGAAATCCACCTATTCGATCATCTCCTTTCTAAGTGTGCTTTTGTGTAGCAGTGCGTTTGCTACTGAGAAGGCACAACAACAGTATCCAACCGAATATAAAGAGTGGCAACAGACGCTAACTCAATCGGAAAACGAAGACATGCTGGAAAAATACCCCGCCACCGTGATTTTATGGGCTGGCAGCGGTTTTTCTAAAGACTATAACAGCCCCCGCGGTCATCAGTTTGCAGTGACCGACGCCGCCAGAACCTTGCGCACTGGAGTGGCTCCGAAAGACGGTAAAATGGGCAAGTCTGCCAGTTGCTGGACTTGTAAAACGCCTCAAGCATGGCAGACAATGAACATGAAAGGCGAAGAAGGATTCGCCGCCATGAACTTTACCGACATAGGGCCTTATGTAAATCAAGTCGTGCATTGCGATGATTGCCATAAAAGCGGCAGTGATGAACTTGCTTTGCCTCGCCCTCACGCTCAAAATGCGATGAAGAAAGTAAAACTTCCGTTTGAAAAACAACCACATTATATGCAGTCTTCGCAAACATGCGGGCAGTGCCATGTGACCTATTACTTTCAACCTGAAGCCGAGAATAAAGTTAACATTCCTTGGATTTTCGGAAGTACTGCAGACCTCATCGAGAAGTATTACGACACTCGTCGATTCTATGAATGGATACACCCCATTAGCCAAGTACCCATGCTAAAAGCTCGACACCCAGAGTTTGAACATTGGAGTCGCAGCTCCCATGCAAAACATGAGGTAGGCTGCGTTGATTGCCATATGCCGATAGTTAAAGATGAACAAGGAAACAAACATCACAGCCATCAAGTGGGCAGCGCTAGCGCCAATTTCGACACCACTTGCAAAGCATGTCATAGCAATAAAGAGTACCGACTTAAGCTGCTCGAGGAAAACACTCAATGGGTAGAAACAACCCGTAAGCGTCTTGAAGATTCTTTAGTCAAAGCACACTATGAAGCGCAAGCGGCTTGGAAAGCAGGAGCGAGCGTGCACCAAATGAACGAAGCCATTATGGCGATTCGTCACAGTCAGTGGCGTTGGGATTTCATTACCGCGTCTCACGGTGCTGCCGCCCACAACCCAGACGAAGCGAAACAAGTACTCAACATCGCCGTTCAGCAAGTTTCTGTGGCACGCAGCTTATTAGCTAAAATTCTGAAAGACTTCAAGGTTGAAACGGTTAACTATCCAGACTATTCAAGTAAAGCCAAAGCGCAGCAAGCAATAGGTCTCGATATCGACAGTTTAACCAAGGAAAAGCGGGATTATATAGAACAGGTTATCAATAAAGAATGGCAGCCTGTAGCGAACATCCAGGCTGGTCACTAGCAGGCTTCAGCAAGGCTTAAGTGTTGGTGCTTAAGCCTTGACTTTAATTAGCTAAGTTGCTGTTGACGAAGAGCATATTCTTGGCACATTTGTTCAATGGCATCGTTGCACAGTGGTCGTAAACCACTTAAAACTAGCGTCTTTTTACCTTTTCCAACCGGCTTACCTTGGTCGACTATTGCAAACAATAGAGTAGCATCGCCGCGTTTACCGTTAATATCCAGTTGAGTATCAATTAGCTCTAATTTGGGGGCAACTAGGTTTAAGGTATCGAATTCAAAGCCCATACTGTCATAGATAACCAAAGGTCTCGCAGGGTTAACCATAACTTCGTGCCGTTTCATTAGCGGTAAGACAACATCAGTAAAATTATGGCCCGAAAATGACACATAATGGCGGATGAAACGTTCAATAACCGCTGCATCAGTATTGGTTTCACCACTGCGTTGGGCCGACAGATACGTCTTATCTTTATCGTCCTTTAGCTCAAAGCTCGACTCAAAGGCATCGGGAAACAATAAGTTAGTCTCCTTTCCCACCATCCCTTGAAACTGAATCTCCATTTGCTCGCTTAAGCCAAATTTCATTAGCGTCATGGCAAACAACAAGTCCCCTGGCACGCAAAAGCGCTTTGATTCTGGGTCGTGAATGGGATTGAAATCTTGAGCAACATCTTTAGCAAAACGACTGGCTTGCTCGGCACTGATAACTGCCCCTTGGTCGCTTTCATTAAAATACGGTTGTAAAAACATTAACGGTGTTCCGTTTGGTTCAAAATACGATTAATTGAGTCAAGGGCGCATTATACACATTGCCTTTGCTACAACTCACCCGATGAGCTGAAACCTGTTAAGAATCGATCTAAGTCAAAGATTTTTGTTCGGGAAAAGCGCATGATAGCGCGCTTATATCCAATATCGTTCAATCGTGAGACAAAATATGACCATCAATGAAGAGCGTTTATTAAATAACTTCTTAAGTTATTTACGTATCGACAGTGAATCTGGCAACGAATTAGAAATGGCCAAACGCTTGGTAGATGACCTAACCGCCCTCGGATTTTTAGTGGAACAACAACCTGTCCCTTCAGAGCTAAGTAATGGCTTCAATGTATACGCGAAACTTGAAGGACAACTTAACGATAGTGTGTTGCTTAGCTGCCATATGGATACCGTAACCCCTGGCAATGGTATTGAGCCAATTGTTGAAGATGGCGTCGTCCGTTCAAAAGGTGACACAATTTTAGGCGCCGATGATAAGTCAGGCATTGCAGCAATCATCGAAGCGATTCAAAGCATCCAAGAAAAGAAACTGCCTCATAAAACCATTGAAATCGCCTTTACCGTTTTTGAAGAAGGTGGGCTTCACGGCAGTCGAGCCTTTAAGTTAGACCAAGTATCTTCCGACAAAGCCTTGGTCTTAGATTCTGGCGGCCCAATCGGCACCATTATTACTCAAGCGCCGGGGCAGCAAACTTTGCAGGTAACAATTCAAGGTAAACCGGCTCATGCTGGGCTTGCGCCAGAAGAAGGCATTAACGCGTTGACCGTTGCGGCAGCAGCCATTAACACCATGAACCTAGGTCGCATTGATTTTGAAACCACGGCCAACATTGGTACCGTAAACGGTGGCAGCGCAACCAATATTGTCATGCCAGAAGTGATCTTAAAAGCGGAAGCTCGATCATTAAATTCAGACAAACTAACGTCGCAAGTTGAGCATATGATTAATCGTTTCGAGGACGCTGCTTATAAACATGGCGCTAAGCTGTTGATTGACTCAGAGCGTGAATACGACGCCTATCAGATTGCTGAAGACGACCCCTTAGTTCAGTCGATCGCCAAAGCGTTTGAATCGGTATCCACCCAACCTCAAACCAAATCCACAGGGGGCGGTTCTGACGCCAATATATTTAATGAAAAAGGGTTAAAGACCGTTAATGTATCCACGGGCATGAGCAAAGTTCATACTACCGATGAGTTCATAACTATAGACGACCTCAATCAGGTAACTCGCTTCGTTGGCGCGTTTCTAACAGCTCAATAAGCACAAAAGCCAGTCGCGATACGCGACTGGCTGTTTTTCAAACTCAATTAGACGGTCTTTACCGGACTGTAATTACGCTCTCGCGGATAATGATTTGCCACCCACCAATTGTTTTGCACGGGCATACATATTATCGATTTCTTCTGCAAAGCGCTGGTTAATGACTTTACGTCGCAGCTTAAGCGTTGGCGTAAGCTCTCCTCGTGTCATGCAAAATTCTCTAGGCAGAAGCGTAAATTTCTTAACTTGTTCAAAGTTTGCCAATTCCTGCTGGACTTCTTTAAGACGACGTTCAAAGTGCTCAAGTACATCTGAATGCTGGATCAACTCCAGTTTGTCTTTGTATTCAATACCTTTTTCTTTCGCCCATGCTTCGAGCGAATCGAAAGCGGGTACGATCAACGCTGATACGTAGTTACGAGCATCTGCTACAATGGCGACTTGTTCAATTAAAGGTTCACGACCCACCATTCCTTCAACTCGTTGAGGCGCAATGTACTTGCCGTTAGAGGTTTTCATCAACTCCTTCAGTCTGTCGGTGATATGCAGTTGACCTTTTTCATCTAGGTAACCGGCATCACCGGTTTTAAACCAGCCGTCTTCGAAAACGTCAGCGGTGTCTTGTGGTCGATTATAATACCCTTTCATAACGGTATCGCCTTTCACCAAAATCTCGTCATTGTTGCCTATTTTTACCTGCGTTTGCGGTAGGACGCCGCCATTGCCTTTAATGCTGATAGCTCCTGGAATACCACAAGTAACGGTGGCTGTTGTTTCCGTTAGTCCATAGCCGCACATTAGAGTGATGCCAATGGATTGGAAAAATTCATGAACAACATCATCAAGTTTGGCACCACCACAAGGCATAAAACGCATGTTGCCGCCCAAAACTTGTCGTAATTTGCTCAATACTAATTTATCAGCAAGTGCCAATTGTAGCTTGCTTAATAACGACAAAGGCTTACCACCATTTTCGGCAACAAAACGCTTATTTCCTTGAGCCAATGCCCAGGCAAACAAACGTTGTTTATTGGCAGGCGCATTGCTCACTTTATCAGCTACCGCACTGTATACCTTCTCGTAAAAACGCGGTACCGCGCACATTACAGTAGGTTTAAATTCAGCCATTGCGCTTTGAACTTGGCTCGGATCATCAAGTAGCCCAACTTCCGCTCCCTGTCCAAGTGAGTAGAGTGTCCAACCGCGTTCAAATACGTGGGACAAAGGTAAAAAGGCTAAACTGCGATCGGTCTTCCCATAATCCAGAACTTGAGCGTGCTGACTGGTGGTACTAGCGAAGTTACGGTAATCCAGCATAACCCCTTTAGGTTCACCAGTGGTTCCTGAAGTGTATATTAGCGTTAATAGATCATCTAAATTGGCGTGCTCGATTCTTTCTTCTAACTGTTCGTTAAACGCCGATGATTCTAGCTTAACCGCTTCATCGAAATAGCACTGAGAGATACTAAGATCATGAGTTGTTATGGACGGATTCATCAATACGATTTGAGTCAAGCTTGCGCAGTTGTCTACAACCTTGATTAACTTGTCGTATTGTTCTTGATCACCAACAAAAATCACTTTCGCTTGTGAGTCATTAACGATATATGCCGCTTGCTCGTCGGTATTAGTCGGGTAGATAGGAACAACAACCGCACGTACTTGGGTAGCGGCCAGATCGGCAAGTACCCACTTTTCCGAGTTTTGCGAAAATATGGCCACTTTATCTTGTACATTCACATCGAATTTAATCAATGCCTTCGCTAGAGATGACGCCTGTACGCCTAACTCAGACCATAACATGGTCTGCCAGTTACCCTTTTCTTTATAAGATAATGCTGGCTTCTCAGCGCAATCTGTAATTCGGCTTTGAATTAATTTAACTAAATGTAAATCTGATAAGCTATTTTCCACAACCAACTCCAAGCTAATATTTTTTAGCGTACACATGTAAGCTTTTATTGAGGCGCAGTGTACAGAAGTTCGATGAACAAAGTAAGTAAAATAACCGCACGAAATGTGCTCTTGCGCTCAAACCCAACAATTTTTGGAGTTTTTACTCCAAACAATAGGCTTGTTTACCATCTGAATTCTTGAACACTTGTACTAGAAGCCAGCTCTATTAATAAGTATAGCTTTGGTAGCAAAAAAGAAAGACTCGATGCTGGTTATTACAGCGTTGCATAGCTTATCAAGAGCAAATAGCGGGCAGTTGCACAAAGTATGGGGGTGAGGAAGAACGACGCAAAGCGTCGCAGGCGGTTGAACCTAGTGTGTAGGACACCGTGAGGTGTCCAATACGAAAAAAGCCCCTGTCGTTAGACAGGGGCTTTTTTATATTTAAAGCCTGGCGGTGTCCAGGACAACATCATAGATGTTGTCCGTTCCGACCTGAGATTGCTCAGCCGCAATCTCCGAGCGGCTCCACCCTACTATCACATGATATGTGGCGCCTACGGCGCACTATTTATTTTCCCATGTGAGAGCACATCATCAAATTTGAAGCATAAAAAAACCCCCGTCAAAGACGGGGGCATTTTTATATTTAAAGCCTGGCGGTGACCTACTCTCACATGGGGAA
>NZ_NRRB01000003.1 GCF_002282895.1 Paraferrimonas haliotis | reverse complement strand
ATATCCGCAAGCAACAAGAAGCTGCCAACACCTTTGCACAACAAGCAGTGTTCCTGTCCTGGCAGTCAGCCGCGGACTGACACATCAAAATCAAGCACTGGAAGCATCGAGTCGAGATTCATCTTTTTTTGAAGAGCTGAGGATTCCAACAAACCAAACTCTTCACCATTATGATACTGAAATTGGTATTTTTTAGGCTCACTAGCAATGTCAACTAAGCGCCGTAACTCACCTGAGTTACCAGCGTAATAAAGATATCCAGCCTGACTAAAAGGGTCGAACTTCTTAATGTCGCAAAATGCAATGTAAGTCTTTAAGGCGCTTAATTTAACTACTAGAGACCATGCATTGGTTTCATTTTTCTTCTCTTGATCAACCCATCTTTTTAGCTTTTGCATTCTTTCCAGTCGAGAGGGTTTAGCTAATGGTTTTTTGGGATCACACTGTTCATGACACCAATAAATAAAATTGTGTCTTGTGCTGTTTAGCACCCCTTCTGGCCGTATATCAACGATCAAATCTAATGAAGTAACATTTTTCTTAGTAATCGGCGGAGCGGGTGATTTATTTTGATTTCTCGATGCTGCTAATCGACTTTTTGCCATATCATCACCTCAGCGATTGTTGTGCGAATTGATTTTTACGCTGAGCGAATTCCAACCATGTTTTATTGTCATTCATGTAGTTAACGTATTTTTGAGTGGTAGAGGTGCTTTCATGCCCCATCAAATCAGCCAGCTCCTGTAACAAAGCCTCGAAGGGCTTACCTGTTTCCATATGTTTGCTGTACAGCCAGTCGGTTGCGAAAGTGGCTCGTAAGTCATGAGGGGCAAAATAAATATCAAGCCCACAGTGTGTCAAATCATTGCGGATAGTTTCCACATACTTTTGAATGGTGTTTGGAGCGTAGATATTGCCATTCGATTTAACGAATAAGTGGTTATGGCGAAGTAATCCTTTTTCAATAGCCTTCTTCCTCGCCTTACTTAACTTGTACTCGTACAACAGATCCATGACACTGGCTGGGATTTCAATTGTTCTGTTTTTTTTGAACTTGGTTAAGCAACCGTTAATATTCTCACCAATTTGCACCTTAACTACTTTAGCTTTTGGCTTGTCCACGACAGAGGCAGGAAATGTTATTAATTCCTCCAATCTCAATCCCGTTTCAGTTTTTAAGTACACCATTAGGGCTTTAGTGTCAGATGAATTTTCAATATCAAGGTGTTTATAAAGCTCTTGTTTTTCATCTTCACGAAGTGGGTTAAGCTCTCGAATATCAGCATCTTGAGGTTTTTTTATGTTCTTAAATGGTCTAGTGAGACCTGTGGTGTATACAATAATTTCCTTACTGTGACTGCGATTGAGATGTGAGAGCATTTCATGTTGTGCTCTGTTTCCTTTGTTGCTTATGCGAACAGTCTTTGCCTTAAACTCAAATGGTCGAAAGGTTTTGCTGATTGAAATGATCCGCTGGCGATGAAGGAAGATGAAGTAATTGACAACTTTCAAAACATAGTTAGAGGCTGTACTTGGAGAACCACCGACTTTTCCAGTTTCATCCTTGGTATAAAGGTTTTCCAATAAATAGTCTCGATATCTCACGATTGGACTTTCCTCTACCTTCTCGGTGCAGTCATATATTGTTAACGGAGGTTTTTCATCAACCAGAAGGCCAGTCCTTGGGTGTGTATGTTCGGGGATTTCCGTGCTCAACCACCGATAGAAGCTCAATAACGCAACTGCATGGGATTGAATCGTCTTATCGGAGGATATATCTGGATCTGCCAACAAAGAGTGAAGATATAGATTCACTGGCACCACATTGATACCATCGGGGTCTATTAAAATTGGAAGTTTATGAGCAAATGGTTTTGAGTTGTCCCTAACGTCATGGATGATCTCGCCACTGTCTGTCAGGGTGTGGCCTACTTATAAATGAGGGATATTTCTCCGTACTAATCCACATAAGACAATAGTCAAAGCCGAAGTCATCTGGAAACGACCTATTTTGTTCAATCACATTAACACCTAAATCATCCGTTATTCACACTGCTAAGCCTTCCCCCAGGGGGTTACGCGTTCATACATCTACTTTTTCAAGATATTTCTTAACCAATAGTAAAAATTGTAACCACCCCTCATCTCGACGTCTAATTTATACAACCTGAAACATTACAACATGTGATGTCTAAAGTATTTCCCAACTGTAAGCGCATAGTTGGACGAGAATGCCAAAATGCCATGGCGCTGCATTTCAGCTTTGATTTGAAAGACGGGTACGCCCATTTTAATACCGAGTAACTTAGCTTCACGCGACCGTGCAACCACGCAGCCGTCATTGTTGGACAGCACCACAATCGGCGTATCTTTTAAATCAGGACGAAACAGCTTCTCACAACTGGCGTAAAAGTTGTTGCAGTCCACCAAGGCAAATACTGGCATGGGATAGTCACGACTTACGGCGTATGTTTCGCACCACATTGGTGACCACACCAAATATCTCTAACTCTGTCCCTTCAGGAATATGAATGGGCTCATACACCTGGTTTCTTGGGATCAGCATGACGCACGGCCTTAGTTGAAGCTCCTTTACCGTGAGTTCACCATGGATGCCAGCGATGACAATGTCACCGTGTTCGGCTTGGACAGAGCGATCAACCACCAGAATATCATCTGGGTGAATCCCGGCATCAATCATTGAATCACCTTCAACACGCACAAAGAACGTTGCAGCCGGTCGCTTGATGCACAGCTCGTTGAGGTCGAGCGTTTGCTCAACATAATCCTGCGCTGGTGAAGGAAAACCAGCAGAAACACGTTCCATGAACAATGGAATACGAAGGCGCTTGGCTTTGATGAAGGCAAGTGCGCCGCTACGGCCTATCAGCGAGACACTCATGACGAACCTCGAAAAATCATAATTAATACTGTTTGTTTATACAGTATCTAATGCTATGCTGATTTCTACAAGTAAAATTGTAGGTAAAACTGTAGTTGTTCGAGTAAGACGTTGTGTCGTGGGTGATTTATTTCTTGTGTTGAAAAGCTTGATGTGGGGATTGCTCGCCCTCGTCAAAGCCTGCAAGGCTTGGACAATACTGCTTCTGCCTACTGCTCTTGTTTCTGTTACTGATCCTGTTACTGCTACTGGTTAACGCATGGGTCAAGTAACCGTCAGACAAGGCTTGTTGGACCCTTCGCAAAGGGTTTCAAAACAGTTAGTAAAATTCTGTTTCGTATTGAATTTACTGGCTTAAAGGGAAGTCAGGAGCATCATTAAAATGCTCAGTCGAACTCAGTTAAAGCCTTTTTCAACCGTTTGAAAAGGGGTTGGCTAAGCCATACGTAAAGGGTATTGGTAAGGGTTACCTAAAGGGTTTAGCTAAGGCTTTCTGAAAGGCTTAGCCAAAGCCTTCATACATGGGTTCACCCAGTAGAAAGATTAAAAAAACGCTGAGGTATCCAAGGTGCATTTTGAAAAACCTGTGGCACAGTGAAATAACCCAAAGCGAACAATAGAATTGAAGAGGAACCATCAATGACAAGAGCCCCTGCGCCATTTCCGCTAGAGCGCCTCGCGGAGATCCCAGAAAGACCAGAAGATTTTAGATTGCTGGAGCGCATTCCATTAACGCGTGAACCGCAGTCCTGGCCACTTGAACTTTCTCCTGTGGTCGGTGATGAACAGCCAATGGTGCTGCTCGATACAGAGACAACCGGACTGTCTGCCGATGACGAGTCCATTATTGAGCTTGGTATGGTTAAGGTGCTTTACAGCCCATCAGCTATGCGGATTGTGTCGATTGTTGATGTGATCAGCCTGTATGAAGATCCCGGCAAGCCAAT
This sequence comes from Paraferrimonas haliotis, assembly GCF_002282895.1. GTDB lineage: Bacteria > Pseudomonadota > Gammaproteobacteria > Enterobacterales > Shewanellaceae > Paraferrimonas > Paraferrimonas haliotis. Next base: position 535,639 of record NZ_NRRB01000003.1, on the reverse strand, counting down.
CCCCGAGCTGATCACCGAGTTAACCGGTATCACCGATGATATGGTGCAAGGCCAGCGCATTGATGATGCAATTGTAGCGAGTTGGTTATCCGATGATCCGCTGGTGGTTGCACACAATGCACAGTTTGATCGTCCTTTCTTTGAAAAGCGGTTTGCTGCATTAGGCCATCTATCTTGGGCCTGTTCAGCCAGTGGCATAGATTGGAAGGCGCTGGGTTTTGAAAGTCGAAAGCTTGAGTACCTGCTGCTTCGCTTAGGTTGGTTTTATGAAGGACACCGAGCCGCAACCGATTGTTTGGCGATGGCCTGGTTGTTCCATTTGTTGCCCGAGTCCGTTGCAAACTTGTTGTCTGAAGCAGACAGGCGAACTGTGTTAGTTCGTGCGTTTGGTGCGCCGTTTGACGTAAAGGACTATTTAAAAGAACGTGGTTACCGTTGGCATGACGGCGTTAAAGGTGCCAACAAGCATTGGTGGCGCGAAATCAGCGAAGACGAGTTGCCGCTGGAGCAAGCTTACCTGGATGATTTGTACCATCGTGGCTCAGAACATGCCCACTATGACTACAAAGATGCCCGCAATCGATTTAAAGCTTTGTCATAGCCTCTTGCATATTTGAAAACCTCTGGAAAATGGAAAGTGAACTTACGTTATACCCAAACTACTTGGTGTTGCAGTTAGGCGGCAAGTGAGCGAGTCCCCATGAGCATAGGTCTTCTATGTGATTGGGGTGAGCGAATGCAGGTAACACCGCTGCGGCTGGAAGTAGGCAGGGTATATAACCATCAAGAGGAATCTTTCCATGTACCAAGACACCTACATTGAATACTGGGGCGAAATCTTCGTCTCTGCCCGCATCATTGAATTTGGCATCACGTTCGAGCGCTTTCTTAAAGATCCATGGAAGCACTTGATGTCCTGTGGCCAAGAGTCTGCACCGGACGCGATTGCTGAAGGGATGCTGCCATTGCTACCAGCTCAGGCAGAAGTTGCTAGGCGCGTTCGGGAAAGTGAGCAACGCGTTCTGATGTCTACAGAGTCGGACAAAGGGGTCTCTCATCGCGGCAACATCGTGGTGCCACTGGTTCGGGTAGCGCATTGATAGCGGCTATCAGCAATGACACGAAACAAGGCCTTCACGCCCATAACTGAGCGGCAATTGCAATCAAGATCAAAAAGTTGCCGCTTAGTCTTCCCTACAAAATAATTTGTGATAGGATGACACCTAATAAAATTAATTAGGTTGAAGCCTATTCAGTGTTTTATAGCCATCTGTCCAGCTTCAACCGGTAGAGATTGCTAAGTCATTGCGGACAAAGAGCAGCCATGTGCCATGCCTTTCAATGTGATTACGCGATGTCGGTCCGTATTTTATAAACAGAGTTTTAAGAATCTGGTTGAATTGGATAAACAAGACGCATGACAAATGATGGTCTGAAACAGACGGTAGCAGCGAGTACACTCGCTAAAGAAAGTGCGAAAGGAAAGCCAGATAGGCTTTCGCAGTTAGCGCAGTTGCCACAAGCAACCAGGGATCGCATTGCCCACATCGATTTCACCTTATTGTTTAAGGGCGAAGCGGTGCGGGCGGATTTAGTCGATCGCTTCAGCATAGCGGCCGCACAAGCAACGAAAGACTTCACAATGTACCGAGAGCTTGCACCAGGCAACATTGAGTATGACCAAAAGCTCAAGTTGCATAAGCGTGGTGAAGCCTTTGAGCCCTTGTTCGACTATGACGTTGTGAGAACACTGGCAACCATTAGCCAAGGGTACGGTGATGGCTTTACTGGAAAGGTAAAACCGCCTCTGGCCTGTGAAGCGCCTTATCACCTTAACAAGCCGAGTTTATCGATAGTAGCGAAAGTCACCGAGGCCATACACAAAGGCAAAGCCTTGAGTATCACCTATGTGTCGTTATCGAGCGGTGAAACCACGCGTGAAATTGTGCCGCATACGCTGGTGGACAATGGCCTGCGTTGGCACGTTCGTGGTTTTGACCGCAAACATGGTGAATTTCGAGACTTTGTATTGACCCGCATAAAAGCAGCGGTTGTGCTTGAAGATTCCATTCTGTCAGAGGCTGAACTTGAAACCCAAGATCGGCAATGGAATCGCTTTGTAGAGCTGGAGTTAGTGCCACACCCACGTATTGAGCACAGCGAAGCGATAGAGCTGGACTATGGCATGAAAGGTGGCGTGATGAAGGTTGAGATCAGAGCAGCAACTGCGGGGTACTTGCTTCGGCTTTGGAATGTCGATTGTTCCAAAGAGGCTCAGTTAAAAACACCCGAATTCCATTTGTGGTTAAAAAATTATCAAACTTTATACGGTGTCGGTAACCTTGCGATTGCGCCTGGTTTCGATATGGTCACAGAATAGGAAATAACATGAACAAACAACAATTAGCTGCAAAAATCTGGGAATCAGCCAACCAGATGCGCTCAAAAATCGAAGCTAACGAATACAAAGACTACATCTTAGGTTTCATTTTTTACAAGTACCTGAGCGACCAGTTAGTTCAGTTTGTCACCAAAGAAGGAATGACACCTGAAGACATTAAAGCCTTAAACGAAGAAGACGCGGACACGGTCAAGTACATTCAAGACAATCTAGGTTATTTCATCGCTTACGATAATTTGTTTGCTACTTGGGTTGATCCTGCATTCGACTTTGACGAGTCTAACGTGCGCGATGCGCTATCCGCCTTTAGCCGTTTGATTTCGCCTACCTACAAAAAATTGTTTGAAGGAATTTTCACCACACTCGAAACGGGTCTTAGCAAACTGGGTGAAAGCGCGGGTAAGCGCACAAAAGCCATTAGTGACCTACTGCATTTAATCAAAAGTATCCCAATGAACGGTAAGCAAGGCTATGACGTACTGGGTTACATCTATGAATACCTGATTGAAAAATTTGCCGCCAATGCCGGTAAAAAAGCCGGTGAGTTCTACACGCCGCATGAAGTCTCGGTACTTATGTCGCTCATCATCGCCCACGAATTAAAACACAAAGACACCATCGAGATTTACGACCCAACGTCGGGCTCGGGTTCGTTACTGATTAATATTGGTGAAGCGGTCGAAAAATACGCCAAAAGCAAAGACAGCATTACCTATTATGCCCAAGAGCTGAAAGCCAATACCTATAACTTGACCCGTATGAACCTGATCATGCGCGGGATTAAAGCCAGCAACATCAAAACCCGTAACGGTGACACCTTAGAAGACGACTGGCCATACTTTGATGAGAACGACCCACAAGGTACTTATCATGCACTGTATGTGGATGCGGTCGTTTCTAACCCCCCTTATTCACAAGCGTGGGACCCAAGCTTTAAAGACAGCGATCCACGTTATTCGCGTTTTGGCTTAGCGCCCAAAACCAAAGCCGATTTTGCCTTTTTGCTACACGACCTTTACCACCTAAAACCCGATGGCATTATGACCATTGTTTTGCCCCATGGCGTGTTGTTCCGTGGCGGTGAAGAAGGCGAAATTCGCAAGCAATTGATTGAGCAAAACCACATTGATGCCATTATCGGCTTACCTTCTAATATCTTTTTTGGTACTGGTATTCCTACCGTTATTTTGGTGCTTAAGCAGAAGCGTGGCTCTATTGAAAAACCGCAGAATGACGTATTAATTGTGGATGCCTCCAAGCACTATGTTAAAGAAGGCAAAAATAACAAACTGCAAGCCAGTGACATCAAGCGCATTGTTGATTCCGTCATCAATCGCGAAAGCATCGAAAAATTTTCGCAAGTAGTCAGCAAACAAACCCTGCGCGACAACGGCTACAACTTAAACATACCGCGTTATGTAGACTCGTCACCAGCGGCTGAAAGCTGGGATTTACACGCGACTATGCTAGGTGGCATCCCCAATAGCGAAATTGCGCAGTTACACCAATATTGGCAAGCATTCCCGCAATTGCATGATGCGCTGTTTGTGGCCAAGTCTGCCGCCTACAGTGAATTAGCCATTGCCAAACAAGACGTTAATGCAACCATTACCCAGCACTCACAAGTGGTAGAGTTTGTCACTGCCTACAACCAGGCGTTTGATGGAACCAATGGCAACAGCAGCTTTGATGACTATTTAAACAATACCCTAATTCAAGGCTGGCAAGCGGTTAACCGCAACCAGCAAGAGCCTGAATTAAGCACCGAGCTTTTCACACGCTTAAGCAGCGTTGCCCTCATCGACAAATACCAGGCCTATCAGTTTTTAAACAACCAATGGCAAGTTATCAGTACCGATTTGGAAGTGATGCAAACCGAAGGCTTCGCCGCCACTAAGCAAGTTGACCCTAATATCGTGGTTAAAAAGGTTAAGGGCAAAGACACCGAAGTACAAGATGGCTGGAAAGGCCACATCATGCCATTTGATTTAGTACAACAAACCTACTTGAGCGATGACCTAGCGGCACTGGCAAAACAAGAAAACCGCCTTGTCGAAATCGCCAGCTCGCTGGAAGAAATACTCGAATCACTAAGCGAAGAAGACAAAGAGCAAGACACGGTAAAAGAAAGCAAAGACGGCTTTGCCAATGCCGAAGTCACCAAGGCGGCGAAAGCTTTCCTAAAAGAGCAAAAAGAGACCAAAACTAAGTTCTCAGCCGACAGCCCTGAGCCAGAAGAAAGTTATAAAGCGAAAATCATTAAGGCCAATAAACTCATCGACGAAGAGAAAAAGCTGAAAAAAGCAGTCAAAGAAGCTCAATTCGCCCTGCATTTAAAAACCAAAACCACCATCGAAGGTTTAAGCGATGATCAAGTCAATGAATTGCTGCACCTCAAATGGATCGCGCCATTAAGTCAAGAGCTTGTTGCCATGCCAAGTGCCGTTATTTCTCTGTTGACCAGCCAAGTGCAAGCCCTTGCCGATAAATACGCGGTGACCTATTCGCAAGTCGCGAATGAAATCAAAACCACTGAGCAAAAACTGGCCGACATGATGGGCGAACTTACTGGTAATGAGTTTGATATGCAGGGCTTGAATGAGCTTACCAGCTTGTTGAAGGGGGTATAAGCATGAATGTTGAAAAGAATGTGCCTGTTCTTCGCTTTAATGGGTTTATTGGGGAGTGGGCGCAAAGACCATTTGGAGATTGTTTTGACAATATTCCTAACAATACCTTATCGAGAGCCGATCTAAATTACGAGCATGGTATTGCAAAAAATGTTCACTATGGCGATGTGTTAATTAAATTTGGCGAAATTCTTGATGCCAGCGATACATCTATGCCTTTTGTTACAGATGAAAATGTTGTAAGTAAGCAAAAACATGCCGCGCTAAAAAATGGTGATATTGTAATTGCAGATGCCGCTGAAGATAGCACAGTTGGTAAATGCACTGAGCTGTTTAATATAGATGAACAAGTAATTTTGTCAGGTTTGCACACCATTGCAGTTAGGCCTAATTTACCCTTTGCTTCTAAATATCTTGGATATTATTTAAATTCGTCGTCATACCATGATCAGCTTTTACCTCTGATGCAAGGTACTAAAGTATTGTCAATCTCAAAGACTACTTTAAAAAATACGAGTGTTAATTTTCCGAGTGCGAATGGAGAGCAAATTCAAATAGGAAACTACTTCCAAAAACTCGACAACCTAATCAACCAACACCACCAAAAGCATGACAAGCTCAGTGGCATTAAAAAGGCCATGCTGGAAAAAATGTTCCCCAAACAAGGCGAAACCATCCCAGAAATCCGCTTTAACGGGTTTAGTGGGGAGTGGGAGGAGAGAGAGTTTTCATCTATAGCAACCAGAGTATCGACACAACATCAAAGTAGATGTATTCCTTGTGTTGAATATGAAGATATAGTTGCAGGGGAAGGCCGCCTCAATAAAGATATTTTTCAGAAAGCCATCTTTAAAGCAGGCTTGAAATTTGAAGTCAACGATGTGCTTTTTGGAAAGTTACGTCCATATCTAAGAAACTGGTTTCTGGCTGACTTTAATGGAATTGCAGTTGGTGATTTTTGGGTATTACGTGCTGAAACTGTCGCAAAAACATTCCTATTTTATTTAATTCAAACCAATAGATTTGAATATATTTCAAACCTATCAGCTGGTTCAAAAATGCCTCGTTCAGATTGGGGACTGGTCTCAAAATCAAGTTTCTATGTGCCAATGGATATTTCCGAAAGCCAAAAGATCGGTAACTACTTCCAAAAACTCGACGCACTAATCAACCAACACCAACAACAAGTCATTAAACTCAATAACATCAAGCAGGCCTGCTTGAACAAAATGTTTGTTTAGCAGGGAGCACCACCATGACCACCTTTAAAACCGAAGCGCAATTTGAGCAGGCCTTTATCGAGGTACTAACCCACAAGGGCTGGGAAAGCGAGATACTTAAAAACAAAACCGAAGCGGATTTACTGCAAAACTGGGCGAACATTTTATTTGAGAACAATCGCCAGCAAGATCGCTTAAACGATGTGCCACTGACGGCAACGGAAATGCAGCAGATTATTGAGCAGATCAAAGAGCTAAAAACACCGCTTAAACTCAATGGGTTAATCAACGGCAAAACTGTGGCGATTAAGCGCGATAACGCTGCCGACAAGTTGCATCTTGGCAAAGAAGTCAGCCTAAAAATCTACGATCGCCAAGAAATTGCTGCTGGTCAAAGCCGTTACCAAATTGTCCAGCAGCCGAAATTTGAACGCGGTAGCCCACTGCGTAATGACAGACGTGGTGATGTGCTGTTACTGATTAACGGTATGCCGGTCATTCATGTTGAACTTAAACGCAGTGGCGTGCCAGTAAGCCAAGCGGTTAACCAAATCGAAAAGTATTCCAAAGAAGGTATTTTTAGTGGCCTATTTTCACTCATTCAAGTGTTTGTTGCTATGGAGCCTAATGAGGCCAAATACTTTGCTAACCCAGGGCTAGATGGCAAATTTAACCCAGACTATCAATTCAATTGGGCCGATTTTAACAACGAGCCCATGAACCATTGGAAAGACATCGCCTCGACACTGTTATCCATTCCCATGGCGCACCAGTTGATTGGCTTTTACACCGTGGCGGATGATACCGATGGTGTGCTTAAAGTGATGCGTAGTTATCAGTATTACGCCGCCAATGCGATATCGGATAAGGTAGCCAAAACCAACTGGCAACAACTGGGCAGTGCAGCTAATAACCCAGACCGCTTGGGCGGCTATGTGTGGCATACCACAGGTTCGGGCAAAACCATGACCAGCTTTAAATCAGCACAGCTGATTGCCCAATCAAAAGATGCCGATAAAGTCATTTTTTTAATGGACAGAATCGAGCTTGGCACCCAGTCGCTGGCGGAATATCGTAATTTTGCGGGCGATGGTGAAGATGTCCAAGCGACCGAAAATACTCATGTGTTGGTAACCAAGTTAAAAAGCACGTCCCCAGCCGATACCCTCATTGTTAGCTCTATTCAAAAAATGAGTAATATTTTTGAAGACGTCTCAAGTGATGGGGAGAAGGATGAAGGCACTGCAACGCTAATATCAACAAATAGCGCAGATATTGAAAAAATCCGCGCTAAACGCTTGGTATTTATTATTGATGAGGCGCACCGTTCAACGTTTGGCGACATGCTGATCATTATTAAACGCACCTTTCCCCGCGCCTTGTTTTTTGGTTTTACTGGCACGCCGATCCAAGAAGAAAATGAAAAAAACGGCAATACTACCAGTACCGTATTTGGCAATGAGTTGCACCGCTACAGCATAGCTGATGGTATTCGAGATGGTAACGTACTCGGCTTTGATCCCTATAAAGTGCCTACTTTTAGGGACGGTGACTTAAGGCAGGCTGTCGCCCTAGAGCAAGCTAAGGCGGGATCTGTAGCGGAAGCAATGGATAATCCTGCCAAAAAGAAAAAATTTAATTATTTTATGAATGAAGTGCCTATGGCTGGCTACAAAGACGCTACAGGTAAATACTTCAAAGGTATTGAAGATTACGTACCTAAAAGTCAGTACCTAAGCGAGACTCACCAAGCCAAAGTGGTAGAAGATATTCTGCTCAAATGGGATGTGCTAAGCCAAGGCAATAAATTTCATGCGATTTTGGCGACTAACAGTATTGCTGAAGCCATTGATTATTACCGTCTATTAAAGGCTGCGCAGCCTGATTTAAAAGTATCAGCACTGTTTGATCCCAACATTGATAATGATGGCAGTGGCGACCGTGGGCCAACGTTTAAAGGTGATGGCTTGGATGAGATTATGCGTGACTATAATGCGCGTTATGGCCACGATTTTGATTTTGCCCGTCATGCAGCATTTAAGAAAGATCTAGCCGCACGCCTTGCTCACAAAAAACCTTATGAGCGTATTCATACCGATCCTACAAAACAGTTGGATTTATTGATTGTTGTAGACCAAATGCTCACCGGTTTTGACTCCAAGTGGCTGAATGTCTTGTATTTAGATAAGGTAATTAAATACCAAAATATCATCCAAGCCTTCTCGCGTACCAATCGGTTGTTTGGCCCCGATAAGCCTCATGGTGTTATCCGTTATTATCGTTACCCGCATACGATGGAGCAACATATTAACGATGCGGTAAAACTATACTCAGGCGACAGACCCATAGGGTTATTTGTTGATAGGCTAGAAAGTAACTTAGAAGCAATGAATGAACTATTCGGTGATATTACCGAGTTGTTCATTAGTGCCGGTGTGGCAAATTTTGAAAAACTGCCAGAAGATGTTGAGGCGTGCGCAAAGTTTGCTGAACTATTTAAAGTGTTTAACCAGCATTTAGAAGCCGCGAAGGTACAAGGTTTACATTGGGAACAGTCGGTCTATACATTCACTACGGACGCTTCAGCAGGCGAACATGGTACTGAACATGAGGTTACTCTCGCCATTAATGAACAAACCTACCTGAGCCTTGCGCTGCGTTATAAAGAGCTCGCATCAAAAGGTGATGGTGGAGGTGCGGGTGGCGGCGATGTGCCTTTTGATATTAGTGGCTATTTGACGGAAATCGACACTGGAAAGATTGATGCCGACTATATGAATAGTCGCTTCGATAAATATTTAAAAGAGCTAAATCAGCATAATGATCAAGCCAGCATTGAGCTTACGCTCAACGAACTGCACAAGTCATTTTCTTCACTGACGCAAGCTGAACAAAAATACGCCAAGCTTTTCTTACATGATTTACAGCGTGGCGATGCAAAGTTAATAGAAGGCCATAGTTTCAGAGATTACATCAACACCTACAAAGACAATGCTGAAAATGCCCAGATTAATGCCATTGTTAATGCGTTAGGTTTAGATAAAAGCCAGCTTGTTAGCTTATTAAATGATAGTGTTAATGAGAAAAACCTTAATAATTTCGGTCGATTTGACGCGCTTAAAGATACTGTTGATAAGGCAAAAGCCAAAGTTTATTTTGAAAAATTAGATGGCCTAAGCATTCCGCCCTTTAAGCTCAATATTCGCATCGATCAGTTTTTAAAGCAGTTTATTTTTGCTCAGGCTGATGATCTCTTGAATGATGTAGTAGATATGCTTGATGGAGTAATGGAAGAGTCATGAGTAGCCAATCTCATTCGCTTTGCACTGTTAACTTGGTTGAGTCAGCTGTCTCAGTGAGAGAGTGGTCGCTGTTTTTACGAAAAAGTTTCCAGGAGGAAAATAATGGTCACATTTGATCAGCTTATGCTACCGCTAATAAAGGCATTAGTTAACCTTGGCGGCTCAGGCAGCATCGACGAGATTTACGAAGAAGTTGTCGAGCTTGAGAAGTTTGATGAGGGTACTTTGGCTGTTCTGCACAACCCCGAAAAAAGTAGCCAAACTGAAGTTGGGTATCGATTAGCTTGGGCTAGAACCTACCTGAAGAAAGCTGGATACCTTGAAAATTCATCTCGTGGCGTGTGGGCACTTACAGATAAAGCCAGACAGGAACCGGAAGTTGATAGCAGAGAAATTGTCAACTTTGTTAGAGCACTGGACCGTAAGCCTGAACAGACTAATGCTACGACATCTACTCCAGAGATGTCGTCCGATGACTCCCCTGAAGAGGCTATGGTTTGGCGTGAAAAACTGCATCATGTGCTAATTGAAGAAATGAGCCCGGATGCGTTTGAGCGACTAACACAGAGGTTATTGAGAGAATCAGGCTTTATCCATGTTGAAGTGACTGGTCGCACGGGTGATGGTGGTATCGATGGCAAAGGAATTGCCCGAATCAACGGTTTGATGAGCTTTCATATCGCTTTTCAGTGTAAAAAGTACAAAGGTTCCGTTGGGGCTCCCGAGATCCGTGATTTTAGGGGCGCAACCGTTGGTAGAGCTGATCGTGGGATGTTTATCACTACAGGTAGCTTTACAAAAGCTGCCATTGAAGAAGCCAACCGTGATGGCGTTGCTCCGATTGACTTGGTCGATGGTGATCAGTTGGCCGATAAGCTTAAGGAACTTAGTTTAGGCGTTAAAACAGAGTTAGTTGAAAAAGTAACAGTTGATCCTAGCTGGTTTTTAGGCCTTTAACTGTTAATCAGCACCTACAGAACTCCAAAATGCATTTTCTAGTTCTTGAATATATGCGATTAAATACGGCCACTAACATAACGGGAAGTTAGAATGAATCCTGAAAAATACAATAGAAGTATAAGCTTGCTTTGCCCGACTTGTGGCTGTTCAGACTTTTCATACGAAGACGGTTGCGATGAAACAATACAAGTAATGACTTGTGCATCTTGTGACCGAGAGTTCAATAAAGATGAGCTTATTCAAGAGAATAGCGAAAATATTGATGAGCACCTTTCTGAAATCAAGGAAGAAGTTTTAAAAGACGTTCAAGACGAACTACGGAAATCTTTGAAAAAGGCTTTTTCTGGTAGCAAGAATATAAGGATTAGGTAATGCCGGTAACTATTGATGCAGGTGATGTGATAGCTGGATTAGCTTTCCTTTTATCTGGCTACGCAACATGGCAAACGGTCAGCTTTAATAAGAGGCAGAAGTCACTTGTCGAAAGCCAAGAAAAGCTAAACACCATTCTCTTGGAAAAAGAAAATGAAGATGCTCTGAAAGGAAAGCAAGCTGACCTTGGTGCATCAATTATAAAACTTGGCAGCAGTAAGTATCGGCTTAAGGTTTGGAATAAAGGAGCTGCTACTGCAAGAAACGTCAGAATTGAGTTCCCTGAAGGTAACGATTTAGTTATTGAATCAGAAGTGACTGACAAATTTCCGATGGAAAGCCTCGAAAAGTATCAAGCCGTTGAGCTAATAGCCGCTGTTCATATGCAAACGAAACGAAAGCATGTTGTTCGGCTAGTTTGGGAAGATGATGCCCAGTCTTACAATGAAAAGCTGTCTTACCCTACACTGTAATTTAACTTTCGATTCTCTCACTAGAGCTAAAACAACTACAGATAAATGCATATTTCTTTCGGCTATCTAACAACTTCAGTTGCTAAAGAACCTTCACACTATCGTGTCGGAGGTTCACTATGTTCAAAAACCTATTTTTTCAAGCCAAAGCACTACCAGAACTGTCTTCGCAACTGGATGCAGAAATCCCACGCTACCCGCCATTCCTGAAGGGGTTGCCAGCTGCGTCCCCCGAGGATTTGCAGTCCACACAAGACGAGCTAATTGCCAAACTGCGCCAGGTACTTGGCTTTAATCAGCGTGATTTTCAACGGTTGATTCAGCCCTGTATTGACCATCTGGCTGCTTACGTTCACTTGCTGCCAGCTTCTGAGCATCATCATCACAGTGGTGCTGGTGGTTTATTACGTCATTCGTTGGAAGTTGCTTTCTGGGCGGCACAAGCAGCTGAAGGGATCATCTTTGTTGCCAGTGGCACACCGGTTGAGAAAAAAGAGCTTGAACCAAGGTGGCGTGTCGCGGCGGCTCTTGGCGGTTTGTTCCATGATATTGGTAAGCCTGTTTCAGATTTGTCCATCACAGACGAAGATGGACGCTATCAGTGGAACCCTTTTTTAGAAACCTTATCCCAGTGGACCACTAATAACAGCATTGAACGCTATTTCATTCGTTGGCGCGACGGACGGTGCAAGCGGCACGAGCAATTTTCAATTCTGGTTTTAAACCGGGTGATGACACCTGAGTTGCTCGCCTGGTTAACCCAGCCGGGACCTGAGATTTTGCAAGCCATGCTGGAGGCAATTGGCAATACTGATCCCGAGCATGTCCTGTCTAAATTGGTCATTGAAGCTGACCAAACCAGTGTCCAGCGAGACCTGAAAGCTCAACGAATTTCCGTTGACGACAATGCCCTTGGTGTCCCAGTCGAACGCTATCTACTTGATGCCATGAGGCGATTACTTGCCAGTTCCCAGTGGCTGGTCAATCAGCGAGATGCCAGAGTCTGGTTACGAAAATCGAATCAATCAACCAATCTTTACCTGGTTTGGAAAAGCGCGGCTAAGGACATCATTGAGCTATTGGCCAAAGACAAGATACCTGGCATCCCAAGAGATCCCGATACCCTTGCGGACATCCTCATTGAGCGAGGATTGGCCATTAAATCCGCCTCAAATGAGCGATATGAAAGCCTTGCCCCTGAAGTGCTGATCAAAGACGACAAGCCAATCTGGTTACCCATGCTGCATATTTCTGAGGCCGATTTATTGTTCAGCTCGAATGTACCAAGTGGTGTGACACTGTTCAATAAATCTGAGTGGGAAGCAACACAGAAAACACAAGAAGAGCCACAGAGTCGCTCCAGTGAGCATTCAGACTTGCCTGAAGAGTCATCATCAATCGAACATAGAAAATCGGATGAGTCACCATCGACAAACTCGTCCGACCAAGATGATGAACTTCGTCTTGCCAGTGATGTTAATCACCTTCAGGCAACTGAAAATGCTCCAGGTGATGAATGGGAAAAGCCTAACAATTCATATGATGGCGCTATCTCAAATAACGTAAACCAGCACGATGCAGAGGCATTGAATCTCCCTGAATCTTTGGCGTGGCTCCCAGAGGCCAGCAGTGCGTTGGTTATGGTTGGTGAACAGATACTGATCCACTATCCCGATGCCGTAAGACCTTGGTGTGCCCCCCGAAAACTGCTTGCTGAACTCAGTCGATTAGATTGGCTTGAATTAGATCCCGCAAACCCGACGCGTAAAGCCAGAACTATTACTACGAATGATGGCGTTCAGGAGCAAGGGTTACTGCTTAAGGTATCGATTTCTAAAGGGCTAACTGCACTGATAGACCTCTCCAAACAAGACGCAGAAGCGGCGGTAGCAATTCAGAACGAAGAGGCCTTACCGCGTCCGAGTCGAACTGAGACAACCAATGCCCAAGCAAATGAGCCCGACACAAGAGCGGAGCGTAAGCAAAAGCCGATTGTGCCCAATGCGAACTCAAGTACAGACCCCAAACACGCGCAGCGGCAACAGATGGTTAATTTTGTGAAAGATTTGCCCATCTTACTGACCGATGGCGATTACCCAGACGTGGATCATAGTGCCGATGGTATTCGCGTCACGATACAAACCTTACGCCTAGTCGCCAATGAGCATGGCATTCCAGCCGGACAGCTGCTTCGGGGGATCTCGGCCAGTGACCAATGCCAGTTTGATGAGGGGGAAACGGTTCTGTTTACCGCTCACGCTGAACGTTAATCCATTTGAAATTAATCGGATTGCAAACGGTTATTTTGCGGAGCATGAATGAAAGAAAACGCATACGAGATGCCTTGGCGCACGAATTATGAAGCCATGGCAGCAGCAGGTTGGCTGGTTGGGGCCACTGGGGCGATTGCCGCAGAAATGCTGACTGAGCTACCACCTGAGCCATTTTGGTGGATGACAGGGATTTCCTCGGGCATGGCGTTGTACCGCCTGCCTGAGGCTTACCGTCTTCATAAGTTACAGAAGGGACTAAAAGGCAAACCTTTGGGTTTTATGGAGCTGTCGCATTTGCAAAAAGTGATGGCAAAACATCCTGATGAATTGTGGTTAGGGTATGGCTTTGAGTGGGACCAACGTCATGCCCAACGCGCTTATGAAATCCTAAAGCGGGATAAGCAAACCTTGCTTAAACAAGGTCACGGCAAACAAATGGGTTCAACCTGGATTCATGGTGTTGAGCCCAAAGAAGAAGATGTGTACCAGCCAGTTGGTCACACAGAAGGCCATACCTTAATTGTCGGTACGACCGGTGCCGGAAAAACCCGATGCTTTGATGCGATGATCACTCAGGCCATTTTGCGCAATGAAGCCGTGATTATTATTGACCCTAAGGGAGACAAGGAACTTAAGGATAATGCGCAGCGAGCCTGTATTGCCGCCGGTAGTCCTGAGCGCTTTGTGTATTTTCATCCGGGTTTTCCTGAGCATTCAGTACGACTTAATCCTCTGAGAAACTTTAACCGGGGCACTGAAATTGCCAGCCGAATTGCGGCATTAATTCCCTCTGAAACCGGTGCTGATCCATTTAAAGCTTTTGGCCAAATGGCACTGAATAACATCGTGCAAGGTCTGTTGCTTACGTCACAACGTCCTGATCTGAAAACACTGAGACGATTCTTGGAAGGAGGTCCAGAAGGTTTGGTAGTAAAAGCCGTCACGGCTTGGGGTGAGCAGGTGTATCCGAACTTTAGTGTGGAGATCAAGCGCTTTACCGAAAAAGCCAACACATTAGCTAAACAAGCTATGGCGATGCTGCTTTTTTACTACGAACGCATTCAGCCCGTTGCCGCCAATACCGATTTGGAAGGCCTTTTGAGTATGTTTGAGCATGACAGAACCCACTATTCCAAGATGGTGGCCTCATTGATGCCGGTGCTCAATATGCTCACATCAAGTGAATTAGGTCCACTGTTATCACCTATTGCAAACGATGTGGATGACAGCCGGTTAATTACGGATTCTGGCCGAATTATCAACAATGCCCAAGTGGCGTATATCGGCTTGGATTCATTAACCGACGCCATGGTTGGCAGCGCCATTGGTTCGTTGCTTTTATCGGATCTCACTGCTGTGGCCGGTGACCGCTATAACTATGGTGTTGAAAATCGCCCCGTAAATATCTTCATTGATGAGGCTGCTGAAGTCGTCAACGATCCCTTCATTCAACTGCTCAACAAAGGCCGTGGCGCAAAAATGCGTTGTGTGATTGCTACTCAGACATTTGCTGACTTTGCAGCTCGAACAGGCAGTGAAGCTAAGGCTCGCCAGGTGTTAGGTAACATCAACAACTTGATAGCCCTTCGGGTGATGGACGCCGAAACGCAGCAGTACATTACTGACAATCTGCCTAAGACTCGGTTGCAGTACATCATGCAAACTCAAGGTATGTCGTCCAACTCGGACAGCCCCGCGTTGTTTACCGGCAATCATGGCGAACGCTTGATGGAGGAAGAAGGCGATATGTTTCCACCGCAGTTATTAGGCCAGCTTCCCAACCTGGAGTACATCGCCAAGCTTTCAGGTGGCCGCGTGATCAAAGGCCGCATTCCTATTTTAACCAGCTCAACACAGGCAGCATAAGGAGTCTGTATGCATCATTCTGTCTGTCTGAAAATGACAACACTTACTAGTAAAGAAATGCTCGCTCAGTGGCAGCAACATAACCCTCAGTTCAAGGAAGCTTTAAGGCTGCTTGAAACCGACTGGCCTCATGCTTTGGCCTCGGTGTATTGCTTGGCGGATTACTTAACGGATGCGTTCACGTTAGATGGCCATTCCATCTTTGATTTGTGTCTGTGTAATGGCTTGGGCAGTTATGAAGAAGTCAGTTGTGATGATGACAGTGTACGCCTGTGGCATTTCATTGAGGCGCTGACCTGGACTGCCGCCAGTGCTTTAACTGGGATTCGCCTGCGTGATCCTGACCATTTCGAGTGGGCCGCCGTGGATGGTGTGTATTTCTACTCCTGGATTCGTAATCGTCCAAATCGAATGGGGTATCTGGCTGAAGGACGCATCGATGTGCGTTATGTTAGTGGCCATACGACGACAAAGCGGCTTCAACAAGTGATTAAAGCCCGGATTATGACGCCAACCGTTGCAGCCATGCTGGCGCGAGTAGAAGAGGATGTTTGGCATGAGCAAGCATAAGTCGGTTTGGCTGCTGTGTCTGGCACTGATGCTGGAGATTATTGCCATTGGCGTGTTAGTGCCCGGTGATTGGACTGGCCGGGTTATTAATAAAGAGAAGCAGATGATTCAAAACCAATTGGGCGCACAAACAAGCTATTGGATTGGTCAAACTAGCCATGGCTGGTATCAGTCATGGATTGTGGATACACAGATGGAGCAATCTGTGCGTGATTTTCTAATCCCCACTGAAGAGCAACGACTGCGCTCTAAAGGGATGGAGAACATGGGAGGCTTTTGGTTTGTGTGGGTAGAAGACCGTATTCAGGCATTTTTTGATGTGTTGTACCAAGTGTTCACTCGATTTGCTTTGCTGATGGTCTGGTTGCCCTTTGCGCTTATTCTCATGTTACCGGCGCTGTGGGACGGCTTGATGACCTGGAAGATTAAGAAGACAACCTTTGATTTTTCGAGCCCAATCATTCACCGCTACAGCATGATTATCCTGGGCTCAGGTGTCATTTTGCTGTTTATGGGATTGTTCGCCCCGCTGGCTATTCCACCGGTGGTGTTACCGTCGCTGATCATCGGTTTGGCATTGATGGCAGGGTTGGCGTTAAGCCACTTGCAGAAGAAGATTTAGTTTACATTTTAGCCTCGGGTTAACAAGTTGGTGGTAGGTTGACAAATTTTAAAATTAGCATATTATTGTCCATGGTATCTAATCCTATTGCTTTACTACCTGAGGTAACAAATTTGAACACACCGATGACACTAAACCCTAATTTTAAAGAAAGTCAGCTAATTGAAGTTGCTCAACTTTTAGCAGATGTTCGAGCAGAAGTTGTAGATTTACACAACAGAGATTTGGGTGACACCAACAAATCATTGGGCATAAGGTCCTACGAGTGTTGTTGTACACATTTAGTAAGAAAGTCACTTGAAGTTGATTGGCTTAAGATACTGACCCCGAAAGGGAGGTTTACGTTTAGTATCGCTGACGTTCCAGTTCGTTTCTGGAAAGGTCAGCCTGACAAACTCCCATCAGGGAAACTGATACGTTCCCACGAAGCTATGATGCAAATGGAGTTATTTTCAACACAAGATAGTCCGTCAGAGATCATTTGGTTTTTTGTTCTGAGCACTGATCAAACTAAATGTGTAGATCGCGCCTTTTTCGTTGGTTATAGCGATGTTGGTGAAATTGTAGTCAACTGGGAAGTGCCAATGAATTCTAAGGTTACGTTAATAACAGATACTGATGAGAATGTTTCTCATGGTGTTGAACTTGAATCGGCTGTTTCTAAAATCAAAATTAAGAAAAAGTCGAAAAATGCAGTAAATCATGAATAACGAATTTTTTGGTGAAAAACTAAGGCTGGCGAGATTGATGGCCGGAATTACTCAACAAGAACTTGGTGAGTTAGTTGCGGTCAGTCGTCAGTTTATACATCAGCTTGAAGCAGGTGTTAAACCACCTGCTGAAGACCTGCTTTTGGCATTGGCTGAAGTATTAAAAGTGAAAAGTGATTTCTTTTTTAAGAAACCACAAAATGATGTTAAGTATGAGCAATGCCACTTTCGCAAGCGCAAAACAACACCGGTTGGACTTGCAAATCGAGTATTGGCTCTCGGCACCATTTTTGAACTATTAGTTGAGATTATTGAAGATCATCTTGAGTTGCCTGTTGCCAATTTTATTGATTTTGAAGAATCAGATCTGAGTGCGGAGGCTATCGAAAGAGCAGCGGAGCAATGTCGTATTAACTGGGGTCTGGGTTTGGATGCACCAGTTACAAACATGGTAAGAGTACTGGAGAATAATGGCGCTGTAATCACTTGCTTTGATGGTGTTTCAGATAAAGTTGATGCGTTATCAATGAATCGAAAAAGACCCATCATAGTAAGAAATAATGCGAAGGAAAGCTGCTGTAGAATGCGCTTTGATTTGGCGCATGAATGTGGCCATTTGGTTTTGCATCAAGGTGTAGAAACTGGGTGTGCTAAAACAGAGAGAGAAGCTGATGCTTTTGCAAGTGCGTTTCTTTTTCCACGTAAGGCTTTTCTGAAAGAGTTTCCTCAATGTGTGGGACCTGTTCGAATTAGGTGGGAGAAAATCTTTGCATTGAAACTTAGATGGCGTGTTAGTGCGAGAGCAATAATTTATCGAGCTAATTATCTTGGGTTAATTTCGTCGCAACAGTACAGAACCGCCAATGTTTATTTGAATAAATCTGGTCAATCGAAAACAGAAGACTTAGATGATCAAATACCAATGGAACAGCCAGAGCTTTTATCAGCTGCAATAGATCAGCTTAACGAGCATTTGGGTATTTCGATTTTTGATATTGCAAACGATTTAGGTGTTTCAGAGCAGATAGTTGCTCAGTTAACCAGTTACGATTTGACTAAGCAAATCAATAAGTCAAATGTCAGAAATATCAATTTCTAAGACAACCACCTCCCTAAAACAGATGAACTAGCGCTCGGTAGTTCAAAACCTTCAAGAATTCGATATCTACCTGACCACAGCCCTGAGTTATTTCGGGGCATTCTTCACTTCTCAATTCAAACAACGAGGAGTGACTATGGAACCTGTGAGTATTCCGTCCTATATCGATGACCCGCCGCACTTCCTGCTTTGGAGTGCCGATGAGATGGCTCCCATTCTGTTGGGGCTAGTGATCGGCATTTTTACCGGTAATGCCTTGGTTTTATGCCTGTTGGGGTTGGTGACAACCAAGCTCTATCGGCGTTTTCGTGATGGTCGCCCTGATGGTTTTATTCTTCACGCCATCTACTGGGCTGGACTGTTGCCAACCAAAGCCAAGACGATCCCTAACCCATTTATCAGGAGCTATCTGCCGTGAAGTTCGACGTGTTTTTAAAATCATGGCAAGGCACGCAATTAGAGAACCGATGGCAGCGGTTCCTGATTGCAGTGCTGGTGCTATCTAATTTGCTGCTTGCGGTAGCGGCATTTTCTCGCAATACCGTGGTAGCTATTCAACCACCAACCTTGTCTGAAACGGCTGAAGTGTCACGAAACCAAGCCACTCAACCTTACCTTGAATCCTGGGGGCTCTACCTGGCTGAGCTTATGGGCAACGTGACGCCGGGTAATGTGTCTTTCATCCGGGTTGCCATTGAGCCGCTGCTTTCTCCAGCGGTGTACCAGCAAGTGGTCGATGCACTGGAGATTCAGGCAAGACAAATCCGCGAAGACCGGGTCACGCTCAAATTCCAACCCAGACAAGTGGAGTATGAGTATGAAACCGGCCATGTCTTTGTGACCGGTTATTCCTTGGTCTCTGGACCATCTGGAGATGAACAGCGCCAAACTCGCACCTATGAGTTTGACATCGATATTGAGCAATACCGTCCAAAACTCAATTGGATGGATACGTATGAGGGGCAAGCTAGAACGAAGCGAGTTCGTGAAAAGTTGACCCAAGAGCAAAACCGGAGGGTGAATGATGCGAACCAAAATTAGTCGATGGATAACACCAAGCTTAATCGCAATGAGCTTGAGTGGCGTCCTTTTATCTCAAGCGTCGTATGCAGACGTGGAATTGCCGATTGTGCCAGCCAGTGTGATGAAGCAGTCTGCTACTGCAAATCCACCGACTCAAACCAATACGGCTTCAACGGATGTGCCAACAACGCTGCTGATGACACCGGGGATTAATGAACTGATCCCTGTAGCACTTGGCCATCTGAACCGGATTGTGACGCCGTTTGAATCGCCTCAGGTAAGAACAACCAGTGATGCTCAGACGCAAATCAAGGGGAATGTTGTATATGTGGCCACGGACAAAGAATCACCGGTTTCACTTTACATAACTCCGCCTGGTCAGGAAGCGCCCGCATTATCTGTCACCTTAGTACCTCGTCGTATTCCACCGCGTGAAATCACCTTAGCTATTGATGGTCAGCAGTGGCCTATTAAGGGCGTCGTGAACCGCAAAGCCGCCACTTGGGAAACAGCTCAACCTTACGTCGATAACCTACGTGACTTACTCAGACGCCTTGCACTAAATGAGTTACCACAAGGCTATGACATCCGTTTAGCTGGCCAAACTGACACAAGCCCGAAATGTTTTCAGCCGGGCTTAAAGTTTGGTTTTAAGCAGGGGCAAATCGTGTCGGGACATTACTTCACCGTCTATGTAGGACTGGTTGAAAGCTTTGCCGATGAGCCGATAGAAGCCAGTGAATTAGCCTGTCATGTACCAGATATAGTGGCAAGTGCTTACTGGCCACGCAATATCTTGTTGCCGGGTGAAAAGACTGAGTTGTATGTGGTTGTTCGCAATCATCGTGAAGAAGCGGTGGAAAGTCAGCGACCTTCGCTTCTTGTGGGAGGTGAATAACGATGAAAGCACAATGGGAACAAATGAGCCCGAACATGAAGCGTGGCCTATCGGTTGCTGGTATTGCTGGTGGTCTCATTCTTATGGTGATGGTGTTTTCACCTAATCCTGACGATGGCGCGAGCAGTCGGAACCGACAGGAAACGATCCGGCACATTCTTACGGATACCAATACTCGTGATGTTGGGGTCGATAGTTTGGCTGCGAACGTGAAACTACTCAGTGAGCGCAATGAACAGTTACGTCGTGAAGTTGAGCGCTTGCGTCGTGACGTCGATTCAGGACGGCTAAGCCCAGGTTCGCCTTCTATACCAAGTGAGGTCAATGCGGAGTTGGCTCGCCTTCGAGCGGAACTTGATGATGTTCGCGCTGGAGGTGATGCAGCAGTTGAAGGCACAAATAGCCGTTTCGACGTGCCTTTATCTGCCATGGAATTGCCTAAAGAAGAAAGGCCACTGCCGTCTAACCCAGACGACTATTTTGCCAATGCGCCGCTGCCTGATCGGCTCTATCAGCAGCCAGCCAATGGCCAAGGCACACGAGCACGGGATGTTCCATTGCCGCCAATCACGATTCGTATGATTGAGCCTGAAGTAGTTGCTGAACCAGAGGTTGTTGTGCAAGAAGCGCCGCCTTTGTATCTACCGGCAGGCAGCATTATCTCGGGTACTTTGATCACGGGTTTGGATGCACCTACTCACGAGTCTGCAAGACGTGAACCTTTTCCTGCATTGCTGAGGATTCAAAAGGAAGCCATTTTACCCAACCGATTTAGAGCGGATATCAAAGAGTGTTTCTTGATCGCCGCAGGTTACGGTGATTTGAGCTCTGAGCGTGCTTATTTGCGAGGCGAGACCATTTCATGTGTGAGAGAAGATGGTGGCGTCATTGAAACGCGACTGGATTCTTATGCCGTGGGTGAAGACGGCAAAGCTGGTATTCGTGGCCGATTAGTGTCGAAACAAGGCCAACTGGTGGCCAAATCGATGATGGCCGGATTCCTTCAGGGCTTGGCAGGCGCATTTGATGTGAATCCTGTACCAACGATTCAGACGGGTAATGCCGGTGATACTCAGTTGTACCAGCAAGTCATGAGCCAAGAAGCATTACAAGGCGCTGCGATTAAAGGCACAGGTAAAGCATTGGATCGAGTGGCCAAGTTCTATTTGGACATGGCTGAAAATATGTTCCCAGTCATAGAGGTAGACGCTGCAAGGAAAATTGAAGTCATAGTCACTCGTGGGGCCTCGTTGTCATTGGCCGCTTCGCAAGGGGGAGGTGCAAGAAGATGAAAAAATCCTGCATGTTGCTAACCGATCGAAGTCCGTTTCAGACAATAAGATGTGTATCCAGAGGAGAGTTAACCATGACGACATCAATGCAGAACAACCCAAAGCACCAGTCAAAACAGTGGTCTAAAGCTGGATTACTTTTATTGGCAGTCGGCTCAACCTTATTGACTGGCTGTAGTTCATTGGGTCTTGGGAGTAGTGAATATGGATGCCCAGGTATGCCTGACGGTGTGCGCTGTTTATCTGCTCGTGAAGTCTATGAGCTTACCAGTAATGGCGCTGCACCCAAGACGATTGATGCTGTGGCGACTCGAATTGGTTCTCCCTCTGGGTATTCACAATCTGATTTAGAAACAGGACTGTTGAGCCATCCAGCATTGCCTGAGACGCAGCAATCTGCACCTATTCGCATTCCTTCAAGGGTGATGCGAATTTGGATTGCGCCTTGGGAGGATGACCGTGGAGATCTGAATTTATCCAGCTACGTGTTTACCGAAATTGAACCGCGCCGGTGGGATATTGGGGTGTCAGCACCTCGAACGGTTTCGCCAGTGCTACGTCCACTTCAGACTCAAAGCGATTCAGCCTCAGCGGGAGCTGATGGTAAGCGCGATAACTTGAGTATCTACGGAGAAACTAACGAATGACAAATGCAGTTCGCACCATTCAAACTCAGCGCCTAATGACCATTGGTGCGCTTGGTTTAATGGCGTTAATGATTTCGGAGCCCTCATTTGCGGGCACCGGTGGTGATGCTTTCACTGATGTGTGGGATACCCTAAAAGATTGGACCCAAGGTACTTTGGGACGGATCGTAGCGGGAGCCATGGTTCTGGTGGGTATTGTGGGCGGTATCGCTCGCCAAAGCTTGATGGCTTTTGCCTTGGGCATTGGTGGCGGTATGGGGCTCTACAATACGCCAACCGTCGTTGAAAGTGTTATGTCTGCAACCTTACCTGTTGTTGCTAGCACTCAAGAAGTCATTGGCACAACAGTTCCAGCAATCAGCGCCGTTTTACTGGGCACCTGAATGTGAGCCACAGTAGGCAGTTCACTTAAGGTAATCAAACTAGGTCTACACAACATCGGGTTATTGGTGATGTTGTGTAGACCTTTTCATTTCAACAACGCCGCATTAGCGGGTTTGGTTTACAGTATTTGGTGTATTAATACCTAAAGTGTTAAAATCACTGTCACAATAAACTAAATGGTTTATACTGTTCGTGATATTCATACTTTGGGTGTTAAAATGTCATCTAAGATAAACTGGCTTGTTGCTCATACTTCTCCTGGTGCGCTAGTACTTCAGCAATGGCTGACTGAAAACGGTGTGAGCTATTCCTTGGCTCAAAAGTACGCGCAGAACGGTTGGCTAAAGAAGCTATGTTCTGGCGTGTATTATCGTCCAGATGCGCAGGGCGATATAAAGCCAACTTGGGTTGATGCCATTCAAGCATTAGATGTGCAATTGGGCGTTTCAGTTCATTTGGCTGGATTGAGCAGCTTAACTCACCAGGGACTGAGTCACTATTTACAGCTGAACAAAGAGCAAGTTTGGATTTGCGTTAAAAACAAGTCGTCCTTACCAAAATGGTTTCGTGAATTCCCTTATCAGAATTGGTTTTACTGTGGAAACCATAAGCTTGAAGTGAATCCCGAGAAAGATTTGAAAAGGATCACGGTTAAAGAGAAAGAACTCACTGTCAGCTGTGCAGAACTTGCTGCCTATGAAGTGGTAGACGGGATTGGGAAGCTGATTTCATTTGAGCATGTCGCAGAATTATTTCAGGGTTTAGTCAATCTTAGCCCTAGAAAAGTACAAGATATTCTTGAACGAAGCAGCTCTGTTCAGGCAAACCGAATATTTCTATTTCTGGGTCGATACTACGATCACCAGTGGGTCAATCGCATAGATGAAACAAGAATTAAATTGGGTGCAGGAAAGCGGCAGGTTGTCCAAAAAGGACGTTTTGATGAGCGATATCAAATCACAGTGCCAGAGATATTAAGCGTCAAAAAAGGTGAACAACATAATGGATAAAGATAGCCCATATTACAAACAGGTTTCCTTGCTCATAAGAATGCTTCCTGTGGTAGCAACAGAGACGGTTTTTGCACTTAAAGGTGGCACCGCCATTAATTTATTTGTGAGAGATTTTCCTCGGTTATCTGTAGATATTGATCTTGCTTATCTTCCACTTGAACCAAGAGATGAGGCTTTGGTTAATGTCAGGGCTGCATTGCAGCGGATTACAGACAGAATAAATACTCAACCAGATATCCGAGCGGCATTTCAGGATAATAAAGCTGATGAACTGAGAATCGTTGTATCAAGTCCGGTTGCGACAATCAAAATTGAAGTGTCGCCCGTCGCCAGAGGTACACTGCATAGTGCACAGATAATGCCAGTTAAAGAGTCTGTTGAAGACGAGTTTGGTTATGCTGAGATTCAGGTAGTCAGTCTTCCCGATCTGTATGGTGGGAAATTGTGTGCTGCAATGGATCGCCAACATCCTCGCGACTTATTTGATGTGCGTATGTTACTTGGCAGTGAAGGGATTTCGAGAGAGATTTTAGTGGGCTTTTTAACCTATACACTCAGTCATCCTCGGCCTATTAATGAAGTCATGTCGCCAAACTGGCAGCCTCTGAATGAGAAATTTCAGGCAGAATTTGACGGAATGACTTTTGAAAAAGTTGAATGCGAAGACTTAGCCTCTGTTAGGCCCATGATGTTAATTGAACTGCAAAAACATTTCACAGAAAGAGATCATGCTTTCCTTATGTCATTCAAAAGAGGGCAACCTGACTGGGCATTGTTTGACTATCCTAATGCAGCAGACTTGCCAGCGATTCGTTGGAAATTGCAGAACATTAACAAATTGGCAAAGAATCAAGCAAAACACCAAGAGCAATTAGATAAATTGAAGCAAGTGCTTGATGATTGGCTTGTTAACGCAAACGCCGAGTAATTCGTTTATAACAAACCTCAACGAGCTATAAGCCCCCTAGTTAGATTGCGATTTCTTCAATCTATCTAACCGAGTCCACATAGGACAACTGCATAGACTGGAGCCTCGATTTACATTAACGAGGACTCCTCATGCGAAAACTATCTCCAATCATTCTGGCGCTTGCGCTGTCTCCTTTGGTTCAAGCTGAACCTGTGTCTGAAGTGTCGCCCGTTGGCAAAATTGACGGCATGGTTTCTTTACCTGTCACGGGTATGAAAGCGGTCGAAAGCAATGGCCGTATTGTTTTCATGTCAGACAGTGGCCGGTTCGTCATTGATGGCACGCTCTATGATGCCTGGTCCAAAAAGCCGCTTACCAGCCTTGAAGAAATTCGTGAAGCGGGGAACACGCTGGACTTAGGTCGTCTTGGCCTAAAAATGGATGATTTGAATCCACTGACGCTGGGTGAAGGCAAAAAGAAAGTGGTGGTCTTTGTTGACCCACGATGCCCGCACTGCCATGAGCTTTTGAAACAAGCTTTACCGTTAACCAAAGAATACACCTTCCAAATACTCCCTGTGCCAGTGCTTGGTCCTGATTCAGAGCGTCAGGTTCGCCAGCTTGGCTGTGCGCGTGACAAAAAAGCGGCCACCGATGCATTGCTGAATGGCCGGATTGGTAACCTAGAACAGGATGATGCCTGCAACTTAGAACCAATGCAGCGTACCTTGGTGACGGCTCAAATCCTGGGCATTCAAGGTGTGCCTTTCATCGTCGCCAATGATGGTCGCATCAGCCGAGGCCGTCCTTATGATCTTTCTGCTTGGTTGGAGGGGCGTTAATGAAAGCCTCTCTGTATTCAGGGCAACGCGCTTCAGAGCTCTTGCCAGTATTGGCCTATTCCGACGATGAGCAACTGTTTTTCATGGAAGACCAGAGTGTTGGCTTTGGTTTTCTATGTGACCCATTGCCTGGTGGTGATGAGTCTGTTGCAGACAGGGTTAATGTTCTACTCAACAACGACTGGCCAAAAGACACTTTGCTGCAATTTGGCCTGTACGCCTCGCCTGATATTCAAACCGACCTTCAGCGCATGATGGGCTTACGGCATCGTCAATCCGATCCATTGCTTAGGGCGTCGATACGCAAACGTGCGGATTTCCTCGATGGGGGCACGGTTCAATCGATAGAAGAATCGACCCAGACTCAGGTACGCAACTTTCAACTGATCGTCACCTGCAAATTGCCTTTGGAAAGTCCTATACCGACGGAGCGTGAGTTGAGTCGAGCATCCGCGCTTCGAGCTTCTTTCTCTCAGGCGTTGGCAACGGTTGGTTTTCGCGTCACTGAGATGACTGACCGAAATTGGCTCGCGGCATTAAGTGCGCAACTTAACTGGGGAAAAGATGCTTCTTGGCGTAATCCATCTCCAATCCGCAGTGAGGCAGATAAACCACTTCGAGAGCAAGTGTTGGATTATGACCGAGCTATCAAGGTGGATAGCCAAGGTCTGATGCTGGGTGATTACCGAGTTAAAACCTTATCGTTTAAGCGCTTGCCTGAGCGGATCTGGTTTGGTCATGCCGCAAGTTTTGCGGGCGATATGATGACGGGCAGTCGCGGCTTACGCGGCAGCTTTTTGCTAAATGTCACCATTCACTTTCCTTCAGCCGAGGCGATGCGATCTCGTTTAGAGACGAAGCGTCAATGGGCGGTCAATCAGGCTTATGGCCCGATGCTCAAGTTTGTGCCGGTGCTGGCAGCCAAGAAAAAGGGGTTTGATGTTCTTTTTGAAGCCTTGCAAGAAGGTGATCGTCCTATTCGGGCAAATATGACCTTAACGCTGTTTTCCCCGACGGAAGAGGCGTCCATCAGCTCTGTTTCAAATGCTCGAACTTATTTCAAAGAACTCGGGTTTGAGCTGATGGAAGACAAGTACTTCTGTTTGCCCATTTTCCTGAATGCCTTGCCATTTGGTGCCGACCGCCAGGCGATGAACGACTTGTTTCGATTTAAGACCATGGCGACACGACATGTGATCCCACTGTTGCCTTTGTTTGCAGATTGGAAAGGCACGGGCACGCCAGTGATTAACTTTGTTTCCCGCAATGGCCAGATCATGAGTGTGTCCCTTTATGACTCGGGCAGTAATTACAACTGTTGCATCGCGGCGCAATCGGGATCGGGCAAGTCATTCCTGGTGAACGAAATCATCTCCTCCTACTTATCTGAAGGCGGGCAATGCTGGGTAATTGATGTTGGCCGCTCTTATGAAAAGCTGTGTGAAGTCTATGATGGTGAGTTCTTACAGTTCGGGCGGGACAGTGGCATTTGCTTAAACCCGTTTGAAATCGTTGAGGACTATGACGAAGAAGCGGATGTACTGGTTGGGTTATTGGCCGCAATGGCCGCACCTACGCAGTCATTAACCGATTTTCAGATGGCCAACCTAAAACGTCAGACCCGTGAACTGTGGGAGAAAAAAGGTCGTGCCATGTTGGTTGATGATGTGGCAGAGGCTTTAAAAAATCATGAAGACCGACGTGTGCAGGACGTGGGTGAGCAGCTCTATCCGTTTACGACACAGGGCGAATATGGCCGCTTCTTTAATGGTCACAACAATATTCGCTTCAAAAACCGATTCACCGTTCTGGAGTTAGAAGAGCTCAAGGGGCGTAAGCATCTGCAACAAGTGGTGTTGCTTCAGCTTATCTACCAAATCCAACAGGAGATGTACTTAGGTGAGCGGGATCGTCGCAAGATTGTGTTCATTGACGAAGCCTGGGATCTGCTGACTCAAGGTGATGTCGGTAAGTTTATCGAGACGGGTTACCGTCGATTTCGAAAATATGGCGGCAGTGCTGTAACAGTAACGCAGTCGGTCAACGATTTATACGACAGCCCTACAGGTAAAGCCATCGCTGAAAACTCGGCCAATATGTACCTGCTTGGCCAAAAAGCCGAAACCATCAACGCGCTCAAAAAAGAAGGCCGTTTGCCATTAGGTGAAGGCGGCTACGAATACCTGAAAACGGTTCATACCGTCACGGGTGTCTATTCCGAGATTTTCTTTATTACCGAGATGGGCACCGGGATTGGCCGCCTTATCGTCGATCCGTTTCACAAGCTGTTGTACTCGTCCCGTGCAGAAGATGTAAACGCGATTAAACAGTTAACGCGCAAAGGCCTTTCTGTTGCTGATGCCATCTCTCAGTTGTTGAAGGAGCGAGGCTTTGACTGCTCCCCTCCCTAAAGGAAGGGGATTCTTGTTTCAAGGCGTTATGCCCGAAGTTCATTAGAACAATCGGGACTTACTTACGCTCCACAAGCTAACACCGCTTGCCCAGCGGCTTTGATATTAATAGCGGCATTGGTATCACGGTCTAAGCGCGCTTCACACGCTGGACAAGTCCAATGCCTTATATGTAACGGTAGAGAATCAACTACGTGACCACAGCAATTACAACGCTTACTAGACGGATACCACTTGTCAATCTGGACAAGTGTTCTGCCGCGCCATTCTGCTTTGTACTCAAGCTGCCTAACCATTTCGCCCCAATTGGCGTCACCAATGGCCTTAGCAAGTCGCGGATTCTTGACCATGTTTTTAACGCTCAAACTCTCACAGCTAATCACTTGGTTTTCGTTTATCAACGTAGTGGTGAGTTTGTGGGTAAAGTCGCGGCGGCAGTCGGCAATCTTCGCCTGAATGCGAGCAACTTTGATTCTGGCTTTGTGGAAGTTGGCAGTTCCTTTCTTCTTCTTGGAAAGGCGGCGTTGCGCCTGAGCCAATTTCTTCTCGTACTTTGCAGTATGGCGGGGATTGCCAGATTTAAACCCGTCAGCGGTAATCACAAGGTCGGTCAAACCCAAATCAATACCCGTTGTCTTTTTGGTAACAGGCAGTGGTTTAGGCTCGAAGCGGCAAAGCATAGACACGAAGTAGCGGCCTGCACTGTCTTTCGAGATAGTGACGGTAGTTGGTTCGCTAGGAAGTTCACGCGACCAGCGAATATCAAGCGGCTGTTTGGACTTGGCAATGTAGATATTGCCATCTTTGAACTTAAACGCCGACTTCGTGAATTCTGCGCTTTGCTTGCTGCGCTTCTTCTTAAAGGCTGGATACTTCGCCCTTCCTTCAAAGAAGTTCTTAAACGCAGTTTGTTGATGGCGCAAAGATTGTTGGAGCGGTACACACGACACGCTGTTAAGCCATTCAAACTCAGTTTGCTTCTTGAGTTCGGTCAGCTTAGAGCTTGCCGTGTTGTAGTTAACCTTTTTGCTTTCGTTGTAGAAAGCGTCGGTACGCCATTTAAGGATCGCGTTATAAACGAAACGCACACAGCCGAAAGTCTGCGCAAGCAATTGAGCCTGTTCAGTCGTTGGGTAAAAGCGTTGTTTAATAGCGATCTCTTTCATAGTTCACAAGAATACAGTTGTTTTTGTGAAAGTAAATATTAACATTAACCAATCGGGTAGTTTTTGCTCCTTCGGAGCAACCGCTATCCCTCCTCGCCCTAGAAGGACGGGGTTTCTCGCGGGATTTAGATGAATAAGACCACGCTTTGGCCATTTATGGCCTCTATTACTTTGTCTATTGCTGGTAGCGGTTTAATGACCAGCTGGCTTTTAATGAAAACACTCGAACCCATCCACAGCCAGTTGGCGTTAAGTACGCCCATTGCAGTCGTGGATTTTGGGGATGCGGTGTTGTCACTGGGTCCTAATGCCAGCGAACAAGACATCGAATCCAGGTTGCTTCAGACCAATCAGCAAATTGAAAAGTTAAAAGCAGCCGGTTTTATCGTGCTGGATGCCCAAGCGGTGGTGGGTGCAGATGATTCCGTATTCGTGCCAGTAGGCTCAAAGGAGGTGTCTCATGCAGATACTCCGTAAAAGAATGCCTTGGCGGCCATACCTCATCCGGTTGACCGTTCTTGCGTTAATCATGGCCTTGGTAGGCACATACGCCATGATGCGCTACCGAATAGGTATTGATACCCAGCAAGAGCGCTGCCTGCCTGATACCACGGTGTATCTGATTGACCTATGGAATAAAGAGCCGGTTAAGGATGGTTTGTATGCCTTCCACTCAACAGGACTTGCTCCGTTATATAACGACGGTACTCGTATGCTGAAACGCCTAACAGGGATGCCTGGGGATGAAGTCAAGGTGACGCCTGAGCATGTGCTGGTGAATGGTACTGAAGTCTCTACCGGCATGGCATTAGCCCAGCGTCTTGGTGTGGCTGAAACAGAATTTAGCCGTTCATTGACGCTGCAAGAAAACGAATATTGGTTTTCCGGCGAGGCTGCAACGAGTTTCGACTCCCGCTATTGGAATGCCGTTAAGCGCGAGCAGATTGTCGGTCGCGCTTGGCCGCTTTGGTAGGAGGTAGATGATGCAAAGACTATGTCTCTTATTTTTATTGGTTGCTCCATTGTCTTGGGTGCAAGTTTCCTGGGCACAAGAGCCTTTTCCGTTGTCTGACGAGGACAAAAAGATCGTCGAAATGAGCCGCAGCATTTTACAAAGTGCTGTGCATGGCTCATCTGAATTTATTGAGCCTTTTGCACCGGTTGAACAACCTGTGTCGCTCAAACACAGCGATGAATGGTTGATATTTGCATCGTCCTCATTGGGTGATTCGTCACTGAAGCAGCTATTTAAAGAGGCCAGTGCTACCGGCGCTATTGTGTTGTTTCGGGGAATTCCTGAAGGAAAGACGTTGGGGGCGGCTATCCGTGATTGGCATACCCTGATGGCGGGACTTGATCCTGTTCCTCAGGTTCGAATCGATCCGAAAGCCTTTGTGCACTGGCGGGTGACTAGCGTGCCTGCCATTTTCCGCATAGAAGATGACAAGGTGACTGCAAGTGCACTCGGGGTTTACAGCAAGGACTGGTTGCAGCGCCAAATTGAAACTGGCAATAGCGGTTCATTGGGTCAACGCGGTCCGATTCATTCGATTTTAGAACCGGATTTGATGCAAGTGGCGATGCAGCGTTTACAGTCGCTTGACCTGGGCGCGTTAAAGAAAAAAGCCATTGAGCGTTTCTGGTCTCGCCAAACATTTACTGACTTACCCAAAGCCACGCAGTATCGGATAAGAACGGTTGATCCAACCATCGTCATGCAGCGGCCACTATTGGATGCCAATGGCCGAACATTGATCCCAGCAGGAGCGCGTATTAACCCGCTCAAAGCCTTGCCATTTACGCAGCAGCTCGTGGTGTTTAATGCGTCGAACGCTGAAGAAGTGGACGCAGTAGCGCATTGGCTTAAGACGCAAGATAGGACACTGCGCCGCATTACGCTTATCACTACGCAGCTCGACCGTGCCCAAGGCTGGAATAGCCTCAATGCGCTAGAAAAGACATTGAACAGTCCGGTTTACCTTCTCAATGCCTCGCTAAAGCAGCGCTTTGATTTGCATGTCACCCCATCGTTTGTTCAAGCAAAGGGGCTCGCGTTTGAGATAGAAGAAATTCCAGCAAAGGAGCTTGTTCATGAAAAAGCTCAATAATACGTATCGTCTGATGCGGACTCTCGTTGTCATGCTTGTCCTAGGCGCATCTATTCCTGCAAAAGCCGAACTGACCTGCCCAGACGCGGGTTTATTGTCGGGCAAGTTGCTGACGGATGTTTGCTGGTCATGCATTTTTCCTATCCGGGTTGCAGGGCTTCCTCTTGGCTCTGGCAATGTCCCTAGCGGCGCATCAAACAAGTCATTTTGCTTATGTGAAGACAACTTAGGTGTGCCAAGGCCAGGTATTGTTACCAGCATGTGGGAGCCAGCGCGTCTGATTGAATTGGTCAGAACGCCGGGTTGTTCGCCTTCCCTGGGAGGGATTCGTTTACCGTTAGGTGATAGGCGACTGCAAGGTGGTCATGGCGAAGGTGAATACGACACAGGTGATCTCGCTTTCTACCATTACCATTATTACGCCTTTCCGCTTTTGGTCATGCTCGATTTGTTCATGGATGGCAATTGCAATGCCGATGGTTACATGGACTTTGACTTGATGTATTTGTCGGAATTGGACCCAACATGGCTGAACGATGAACTGGCCTTTTTTACTCAGCCTGAAGCGGCTGCCGTTGCCAATCCATTGGCTATCTCTGCTTGTACCGCTGACGCTGCTTCATCAACGCTTGGTAAACCCATCGACCAGTTGTTTTGGTGTGCTGGCGGTTGGGGCCATCTCTACCCGTTATCTGGCCACACCTTAGCCTTTGGCTCATTAGCAGAAAACACCAGCCATTTAGCGGCGCGTGCAATCGCGGCTCAACACAGGCGTGGTCTTGCTAGGCGAACAATGGGGAACAGTGCGCTATGCCGACCTGTTATCGAACCCATGCTGCCGAAATCCCAATACAAGATGAGTATGTTCTTCCCTGTACCAGAAACTGAAAGTGCGCATGTCATCGGTGAAAGCACCATGAAATGGGGAGAGTGGCGAACGATCCCCGGTGTCGGAGAAGATGCGCTCTACATTTTGTGGCGCTGGCAAGACTGCTGTAACTCGGGAGGTTAACTATGAAACCAACACTTTTTACCCGAGTGTTAGCGGGTATTTTATCAATCACTATGGCGTGCTTGCCCTTACATGGTGTGGCCGCTGATGTGCAGCGCCAATCCGGCCTAAGCGGACAACAAGAAGGTAAGCAATTACTGCAAAACTGGACGATGCCCGCACTCAATGGCAATACATTGTCGCTGCCGAATGGCAGTGGTAATGAGTCCATTAACTTGCAAGAGCTTTTCCCTGGTATGGATCAGGGCTCATTGGATGTCTTAACGGGCGTTTATGGCTCTGATGCCAGCATGAATCAATTGGGGACACAGCGCCAAGAGAGCATGGCATCCGAAAGTGGCGCTACGGGTGAAGCATTTCGTTCGCTACAGCAAATCAAAGACAGGTCTCGGCCAGATATGGTCAATGATCCGCTTTGGGCATTAACCGATGCGGTTCAAACTGACCCCAATCTATTAACGCAAAGCTTCCCAGGCTGTGAGTCTCAAGGTGAAGGAAGCCCAAACTACCAGCAATGTGACAGGCTCAATACAGCGGTTAACAGCTGCATTATTACTCACGATTACACGGCAGGCATTATTGAGCATGTTTCTGGACCGATGAACCTTCGCTCTTGTGGTGAGGGGTGTCTTCAAGTTTGGATAGGACGAATTGGTGACAACTACTGGAGTGGCCGTTGTAAAGTGTTCGAACAGGCCATCACACTCAAAGTCGTGAACCCCGATGCGATTACCTCAGCCGTTCTTGAATACGCCAAATGGGATGACTACATGCAAGTGTGGCTTGGCGATCAGAAAGTCTGGTCTGGGCCGAACAATAACTTTCCACCAGAAACGGCAGGTCGCTGCGAGCTCAGTACCAGTTGGGAGCGCAATCCAAATACCGATCTCACTGCCAAGCTAAAAGCGGTAGAGCCTGGTTTAGAAGTGCCGGTAAAAATTCGCGTATCGGTTACGGGTAGTGGTGAGGGGTATGCTCGCATCAAGGTGCGCTTTGATCCAACCAAGGTGGTGATGAATGATAGTTGGTCGCCACAATCCTGTATCGAACAAGCAGCGGATATCCCGACGAAGTTTTCAGACTACAGCATTCAATGCACGGATCAGCCTTCTTCAACCAACGGATGTACGGTGGTCAATGGTGTTTCAGTCTGTGAATCCTATTTTTCCCCAAGCCCAGTGGCTGGCATATCGCCTTTGTGTCGTCGTGTACAAGTGAGTGTGGATGACGAAAGCTATAAGGGGATTGAAAATCAGGCCTGCCAAGTGCTTGAAGCGAACCCTTCCTGTGGCTTCATGTCGTCAGAATGTGCCGAAACCAATGATAAAGGTGAATGCATTCGTTTTACCGATACCTATGACTGTGGATTGCAAACCAGCGATCCAAAGTGTGTGGTATCCAATCTTATGCCGCGTAGTTTTGAGGCCTGTGAGCCTACTCAGACGATTACGCCATTTACTGAAACCAAGCATGTACCGGATTACCAGGTGTGCGAAAAGATCAGCACGCTTACTGAGTGTCAGTTAGAGCGACGTATATCCGCCGAAACCCATCAACAAAGCTGGTCCATTGAGCGAGGTTGCTTTAGCTCTGAAACGCTCAGCTTTGTTCCACAGCACAGCAACACCATGCAAACTGGAAACGCGACGCTGAAGATTTTTGATAATCAAAATACTGAGATAAAAATCACCGAGTCGCCGTCCAAGGCAAATGGTTGGAAAACGACACTCTCACTGACGGGCAACAAGGAAACGGTGACTGAGACGAAACCGTCCATTAAATACCCTGAAATGACCTGTCCAAAAGGAACCTTGGTTGGCTCATTGTGTAAAGTCGTCAATGGTTCGATTATTTCGTGGCATGAACCTCAGGAAGTCACTCGTTCCAGATGCGAATCCGGCTGGAACAAAGTCGATTTCGATACTTGCAGCCGAGAAGTTCAGAAGTGTTTGGCTCCTGCGAAACTGAGTGCTTCCTTGACCTTCTCCGGCAAGTACTTAGAGCAGGACGTTGTTCATCAATCAAGTGATCCGGGCATAGACCAATGCTTGATGCAAACGGATCAGTTTACTGCGGTTCAGTGGCAGTGTTTGGATACAGGGACAAAACGAATCGACGGGTTAACGGTTGGTAGTGGCGAGTTGGCCAATCTTGGAAGCCTTTATCCGGCGGTTGTTTCGTCTCCTGCTCATTTAACCAGTCGTGGCAGCTCTGATGGACTGGGGCTCTCATGTTGGAGGGCAAAAGCGACCTACAATGCTTCGACTGCTCATCCAGAGTTCAACATGGGCAGCTCAGATAGCTGGGTAGATGCCAATGGTAATACACAAACCATCGTCAATAACGGACAAAACACGACCACCAATACGTGTGCCGCGCTAGAGCAAAACCCGGCCTGCCAGTATGTCAGAACCGAATGCACTGAAGGCGGGGTTGGTCATGAAGGCTTCTGCTATATCCAAAGTTTGGTGTATGACTGCGGACAAAGCGTTGAAGTGCAAAACGCTCGAATGGAAACTCAATACAACTGTGAGGGGCCAGTTCGCTGCATGGGCACAGATTGTTTAGAGCCAGAGTCAATCAAGCAGGCTAACTTTGCAGAAGCCGCTGCGATGCTTAATGCGGCTCAGTTTATGACCAATGATATGTCATGCACGGGCGCTGATGGCCAAGACAACGTCGAGTGTTCGGTCTTTAAAGGTAACGCTGGCCAGTGCAAAAAAGCCGTCGGAGGTATAGTGGATTGCTGTGAAAAGCCAAGTGGCGTGTCGTTATCGGATTACATCACGATGATAGTTGCGGTCAACAAGCTTGATACGGCAGTCATGGCCATGAATCCGTCGTCGGCAATCTATGGTTCCTGGAATGCGCTCAGGGAGCCAATCACGAGCACTTGGAGTGCGGTCAAAGAGCCTTTTGTGTCTGCATGGGACTCTCTCATGGGGGCTGGGCCATCAACGGCTGCTGGCGCGGGAGCGGAGCAAGCTGCGACAGGCTTCATGCAGGTGTTGACCAACAAAACGGCTGAATGGGTAGGTACGACCTTTGGTTCGGGGGCACAATCGGCTCTGTTTAGTAACGTTGGTGGCACGGTTGGAGCAGATGGTGTTGTTTCGGGCGGTAACTTTGCGCTGGGTGGTGCTGCGGGCGCGGTTCTGAGTACGGTTATGACGGCCTACATGATTTACTCAGTCACCATGATCCTCATTCAGCTTATCTGGAAATGTGAGCAGAGCGAGTTTGAAATGAACGCCAAGCGGGTATTGAAGAGTTGCCACTATGTAGGCTCTTACTGCAAGTCTAAGTTTTTAGGTGCCTGTGTTGAGAAACGGCAGTCATATTGCTGCTTTACTTCGCCACTTTCACGGATCATTCAAGAGCAAGTGCGTCCGCAATTGGGCCTTAGCTGGGGCAGTGCAAAGTCACCAAACTGTGAAGGTTTGACCGCGAGTCAGTTAAACCAGGTAGATTGGAGCCAAGTCAATTTGGATGAATGGATAGGTATCTTGTCGATCACGGGCAACCTACCCGAAGTACCGTCACTGGATCTGGAACGACTCACAGGCTCAGGAAGTACGCTAAACGTTGATGGAAACCGTCAAAGTGCCGCAGACAGAGCTATTGAAAGGCTAAACGGAATGGATGCCCAGAAACTGCGTCAGGAGGCGACGGAAGAAATTTCGGGGAATAATTGAGCATGTCCTTCTCAAATAGCTGCGCCAATAATGTTCCATTTTGGTTACTTTAATGAACGTAATGTGCATTAAGGTAACCAATTTGGCACTTTGTGATTGCACTTCAGCTAACGCGCTTTTGCCCCATTTCTTCTTACAGTCTTTGAACCAGTCCAAATTCTGGCCTCGTGTTTACGGTAGGAAATGTTATCCAAAGTTATCATTCCCAAAATTAACGAGTAACTCAAATAACCTACGGAGGTGGGGTATGGTTGCCCCTTGTTGTTTAGTAGCTAAATGCTGAGAACTGTGCCGCGTTATCTGCCTGGCCAGAGCCGCCAAACGTGTAGAGCATGATGCCTTGGGGGTTACCCGCAAGGCTTTGGGTTTTCCCCAGTGTTTGCCAGTGCACCTGCTGATCAGGACTTAAAGGCGCGAAGTGCACGCTGACGTCACTCCCTTGTTTGGTAATACCTAACCTAACCACCGATTCGGTAAAGTCGGTCATGGCTTCGATAGCAGGTCGGCCTGCGGCCTCGACCACAAACACCAAAGACAGCCGACCGTTAAACATTTCTTTGCTTATCTTAATGTAGTTGTCGTCATCCCAATAAAGCGCGAGTCCAGCTTGCTCGTAAGGGCGCTTTGGGGTGAGCGTAACGGTGACTTGCGCGTTGATGTCATCTTCCTTAACAGGCAACAGAAACAGGTTGTTTACTGGGGCGTTGCCATAACCCCAGATATTGCCCTGCGACACGTTTACGCTCAGTGTTTGGTTATCAATTCGCCAGTGGGCAGGGTGGTCGTTAAGTCGTTGCCAATGCGTGATATCGAACATGATTAATGATTCCTTTGAAACACTTAGATCATTCGTTGGCGCAGTTGATAGAACACGTGTTCTAGCTGCTCCGGGCTGCGATGAGCCAGTTTGGCCAGCTCGCGCTCGACAGTGTCAACGTAGAGCTGATTGCTCATGTCATCCAGCTTGCCGTAATAGTGAATACGTCGTCCCAAAATAAAGTTTTGCTGCGTATTTGGCGGCATCGTCAAGAAACGCTCGGTGGTCGCCAAAAAACGCTCCTGATCGTTTGGCAGCTGACCGTTTAGCTCGGTGAGCAGATTAATCGAGTGGTAGTTGCCATAATGGCTGTTAATGCCCCTTAGCTGGCGGATCAGAGCCTGTTGCTCGGCGACCATTTCAACTTCGCTCAGTGGCGTAAACTTGCCCTGCTGAACCATCTCATCGAGCTCTGTGCCGGGCTTAACCGCCAAGGTCAGCACGCGGATTTCCTCGGGGTTGATCTGGTTAAGTAGTGCTGCGGTCTCGCTGACATGCTGCTCAGAAAGCTCTTTGCCACCGAGCCCCATAATGACAAAGGTCATCATCTTCATCCCTGCCAGTTTGGCGTATTCGGCCGACCTGAGGATTGTTTTTGGGGTGATGCCCTTTTTCATCTTTTTAAGCACCTCTATGGCGCCAGACTCCATACCGCAGTAAAGCATATTCAGGCCTGCATCGCAGATGGCCTTCATCTCCTCTGGCGATTTCTTGCTCATGGTTTGGGCTCGGCCGTAGGAGCTGATCTGGGTAAGCTCGGGAAACGCTTGTTTCAGCGTATGCAATACCTTCAGAAGGTCACCGGTGTCCATGGCAAAGGAGTCACCGTCTTGCAAGAAGCACTGGGTGAACACGCGGTCTTTGTAAAAGGCTTTCGCCGCCCAGATATCGCGTTGGATATCCTCAACCGGGCGAATTGAAAAGTTCATTCCTTCGAACAAGGTGCAGAAGCTGCATCTATTCCATGGGCAGCCTTGGGTGGTGCGGATCAACAAGCTGTCGGCCTCTGAAGGCGGGCGGATCGGCCCTTGTTGGAACTGACGCGGGTTCATAGCTTTACCTGTGTGTGATGAATGACGCCATGCTACGCCTTGCTACCTAAATGAAAAACACTATAGTGTTTGATACATTTTCAATTTCCAGTTGAATAATATGCTTCTTAATGATCTGCAGGTGGTGCTCAAAGTGGCCGAGTTTCGCAGTATTACCGCTGCGGCGAACAGCCTTGATATGCAAATGGCCACTGCCAGCGCGGCGCTTAAGCGCGTCGAAAAAGCGGTAGGGGTTGAGCTGTTTATTCGCACGACTCGCCAGCTACGCCTGTCGCCTGCGGGTGAGCGCTACCTGCCCCAATGCCAACAGGCGTTGCAGTTGCTGGAATCGGCCAAACTGAATGTGCAGGAAGGGCGGGATGCGTTGGGCGGCGAGGTGCGTATCGCGCTCTCCTCCGATTTAGGGCGCAATGTGGTCACACCGTGGCTGGATGTTTTTCTGCGCGATCATCCCGAGGTAGAACTGCGCGCGAACATTAGCGACAGCAATATCGATTTTTACCGAGATGCTGTGGACATGGCGCTGCGTTATGGCTCGCCAGTTGATGCCAGCATGTACGGCTTTAAGATCTGTAATGTGCCTCGGCTACTGTGCGCTGCGCCAGAGTACTTAGCGCAGTATGGCAGCCCTAGCCACCCTGAGGAGTTGAAGCAACACAACGGCTTGTTCTATCAGTTGAGCGATATCGTGCAAAATGAGTGGCGCTTTCGTCAAGGCGAGCAAAGCGTGAAGGTAAAGCTGAAAGGCAATCGCGCTTCCAACGACGGCGATTTGGTGCGCCGCTGGTGTGTGGCAGGACACGGCTTTGCGGTGAAATCCTGTTTGGATATGGCAGAAGATTTGTTGGCAGGACGGGTGGTGAGTGTATTGCCTGAATTTAAACCGACCCCTACTGAGCTGTGGTTGGTCTGCCCCAGTCGCCAGTCAATCACACCGACCTTACGTGTGCTGCGTGACTATTTCACCGAGCAAACCAAGGAATTGCTCAGCCGCTTGGTCGAAGGCGGGCTTGTGGATAAACAAGTGTTGAAGCGTCAGTAAAACACTGCGCCGACCTAAGTCAGCGCAG
This sequence comes from Paraferrimonas haliotis, assembly GCF_002282895.1. Classification (GTDB taxonomy): domain Bacteria; phylum Pseudomonadota; class Gammaproteobacteria; order Enterobacterales; family Shewanellaceae; genus Paraferrimonas; species Paraferrimonas haliotis. Next base: position 496,801 of record NZ_NRRB01000003.1, on the reverse strand, counting down.
TGTGACGCACTGTCGTCGGTACGACAGTGCAGTGATGCCCTGGTTGCGACTTAAGCACTATGACGGCATGGGGTAATAGCCGGTCCAAGGGTAATAACCCAGGGCCATTTCGCCTTTTTCGCGATTAGCGCTGCCGCAAATTCGGCCAGGCTATCAGTACATTACGGGTTACCAGCACGCCAGTCAGCTTCATTCGGGTGTTGAACCGAGCCTCGCTTAAAAACGCACACTAACGAAAATGCAATTAGGCAATTTGAGTCATTTCGTTCAGGGTGAAGGTGTCTACTGCGCCTTCAGTGGCAGCCATGTAATCGGCAAGGTGCTGGTTAGCCATATGGGTTTGCCATAGTTCGCGAGAGGCCCAGTTCTCGTAGAAAGTAAAATGTGCCGGGTTATCGTTATCTTGATGTAGATCGTAGTTGATACAACCTTCTTCAGCGCGGGTGATATCGATGAGCTTTAGGAGCTCCGCTTTGACCAGTTCAATTTGGTCGGCCTTTGCAACGATATTGGCAACGATAGTTAGCTTTGACATGTTGTGTTCCTCTTCGTGTCTGTTTGCCGTTGAGTAGGCTTGCCGCGGCAAGCCCCTCAGGTCGAAACTATGGTAGTCCGCAATAGTTGTTACTTGAATAGGGCGAAATTTTAATGACTATCAATTTAGATTTGATAAAAATTGACAGTCTTGTGCTAAGGGCTATGGAAAGCATGTTGGTTTGTTCTGTCTTCAATTACGTTGACTAAAGCCATGACTTCTAATGGCTCGCTTCAAGACAGATTCGCTATGTGTGGTATTTGTGTTTTGCGGAATATTGGGTGGCTTGTAGCAGCCAATGTCTCAGAACAACAAAACCGTCTTTTTCGCTTTCCCCTATCTGAAATTATCCGAACTGTTCGATTTAGAGTAAAAAGTCTAACTGATTTCTGCCCATAAGTGTGATGAGGAGCATAAAACTCGAAGCCATTGTTTCAAAGCCCACAACACCAAATTTTGAGGAGCCCCTTCGAGAGGGGCTGGTTGATGGGAGCCCAGTTGGCTAGCTGGCGGGGTTATCTGTTTCCTCTTCAGTGATATCGTCATCGGTAGAAGGCACCGCTTGTTCAACTTCAGCTTGTTTTCCCTTAGCTTGGGCTGATTTTCGTGCTCGAATTTCGATATCAATAATGCGTCGCGCCAGTTTGATGATGCGCTGTTGCCATGCGTGGTTACCATCAACACGTTGCTTGTTGCTAAGCACGCTAGACAACCAGAGTGTGTCCATTGAGATCATCAACGCATCGAGTTTGCGCACTAAGCCAACAAACTGGCCAACCTGAGGCGAGCTGATTTTGGCGTTGAAGGTAATCGGGTCGGTGTAGTCAGGTACTTCATCGATACCGTTGGACTCCATCAGTTTGTCCAAACGAGCTTGTTCGTTGTCTACCGCCTTAGCGCAATCCTCGATCAACTGGCTAATGATCTGCTCCACTTCATCAATTTCGTTCTCATCGCCAATGATGCGCAGGATGACATCGATTCCGTAAAGCGCACTGACCGTCCGTCTAAAAACACGGTCAACGACACGTTGCGCCTGTAAGCTGTTAATTGTGAATGATTGTTCAAAGATGGGTTTTGAGTAATTGGGTTTTGCTTGGGCCATAAGTTTGCTCCTGATATGACAATAATCAGTCCCTAGACTAATCCTCTGTGAGGTAATGGCCTTTCAGCTAGGTGGAAGAATTGAGCATCTTTCTAACTATCCTGTCTGGATAAGACGGTTACACTGACTATCAAATATTGCTGATCTGTTTCAGTGATATCTGCGCCTGAGAGCATGAGCTCAAAGGAAGCCCGCCGCTGAGTTTTCTCAGTGGTACTAAGAGGTAGCTAGCCTCCTTAAACAAATAGCCTGCATGTTTTTACATGCTCAACCATGCGTTCCTTACGGTTCGCCTTTTCACCACCCAGCTGGGGGAGTTTTCCCCAGTTGGGGGTGACTCCTTCAAAACCAACTTAAGGAGTCACCAATGGAATATATCTTCGGATTTATTATCCAAATCGCAGGCATCATGTTGCTTGCAAAACTGAGCTGGTCGCTTTTGCGATTGCTTGCTCATCAAAGCGTGCGCCCGTTTCGATTTTTACTTACTCAAATCAAGCGATTGCTCACACCAACACCAAAACGTCGTCCAATGGCAGTGCCTAAAGCTCCTGGTATGCCCCGTTTGACATCTGCGTTTTACAAAGAGCCACATCAGTACGACATGGCTTTACTCGAAATACCAACCTATCTGCGTCGTCAGTCTTCTTTGCCCAGTCGGGTAGAAGCAACTGTGTGCACAGAGTTCAACTAAGACGAGGAGAACATCATGAAAAACCAAGTAACACTCATAGGCTACGTTGGCTCTGAGCCAGAGACGCGAGCCTATCCATCAGGTGATTTAGTGACCAGCATTTCACTGGCCACTTCTGAGAAATGGCGCGACCGTCAATCCAATGAGCTCAAAGAGCATACGGAATGGCATCGGGTCGTTTTTCGAGATCGTGGTGGATTTAAGTTAGGGCTAAGAGCAAAAGATTTGATCCAAAAAGGAGCGAAGCTTTTTGTTCAAGGGCCTCAGCGCACGCGCTCATGGGAGAAAGATGGCATTAAGCATCGATTGACCGAAGTGGACGCGGACGAGTTTCTGCTTCTTGATAGTGTGAACAAAGCATCTGAGCCATCACCGGCGGATGATGCGAGCTCCCAAGCTAATTGGGCACAAACATATCCTGAACCAGATTTTTAACCGAGCAAAAACGCTTTAACCCAGCCGGGAGTACTTTCCCGTCAGGGGCAGACTCCCACTTTGATTGTCGGAGTCCACAATGGAAAAACCAAAGCTAATTCAACGCTTTGCTGAGCGCTTTAGTGTCGATCCAAACAAACTGTTCGATACCCTAAAAGCAACAGCATTCAAGCAACGTGACGGTAGTGCACCGACCAATGAGCAGATGATGGCGCTCTTGGTGGTTGCAGATCAGTACGGCTTGAACCCTTTCACCAAAGAGATTTTTGCGTTCCCTGATAAACAAGCTGGGATTATTCCAGTGGTAGGTGTCGATGGATGGTCTCGCATCATTAATCAACACGACCAGTTTGATGGCATGGAGTTTAAGACTTCAGAAAACAAAGTCTCCCTGGATGGCGCGAAAGAATGCCCGGAATGGATGGAATGCATCATCTACCGGCGCGACCGTTCGCACCCGGTCAAAATCACTGAGTATCTGGATGAAGTCTATCGACCACCTTTTGAAGGCAACGGCAAAAATGGCCCTTACCGTGTAGATGGTCCATGGCAGACGCACACTAAGCGAATGCTAAGACATAAATCCATGATCCAGTGTTCCCGCATTGCGTTTGGCTTTGTGGGAATTTTCGATCAAGACGAAGCAGAGCGAATTATCGAAGGCCAAACAACACACGTTGTTGAACCATCGGTGATTCCACCCGAGCAAGTTGATGATCGAACCCGAGGGCTTGTTTACAAGCTTATCGAGCGGGCGGAAGCTTCAAACGCTTGGAATAGTGCATTGGAATATGCCAATGAACATTTTCAAGGTGTTGAGCTGACGTTTGCGAAACAAGAAATCTTTAATGCACAGCAACAAGCAGCCAAAGCGCTCACACAGCCTTTAGCTTCTTAGCGCCACGCATTCATTTTACTAACCCTGGCGGGATTATTCTCCCGTCAGGGGGAAGGTCTCGTCATTTTTTGGAGATCTTCCATGACTAAATCAGCCTCACTTTTTCGCTTGGTATTGGTTGTTGCCCTTGTCATAGGTTCGATTCAAGCCGGTATAGCGGCAATTGATTCGGTTCAAGCAAGTGTTGTTCAGCACCAAACAGCGTTAGCACAAGCTGCAAAGTAACCACTTAACCCTGAAGGGGAGTTCTCTCCTTCGGGGGAGTCTCCCCCTCAAAGGAGACAATATGAAGGTTATCGACCTATCACAACGTACTCCTGCATGGCACCAGTGGCGCATTGCAGGGGTTACGGCATCTGAAGCCCCAATTATTATGGGGCGTTCACCCTACAAAACACCTTGGCGATTATGGGCAGAAAAAACCGGATTCGTATTACCGGAAGACCTGTCGAATAATCCAAATGTGCTTCGCGGTATACGGTTGGAGCCTCAAGCAAGGCGAGCATTTGAGAATGCGCATAATGACTTTCTTCTGCCGTTATGTGCAGAAGCCGATCATAACGCAATCTTTCGAGCCAGCTTTGATGGCATCAACGATGCGGGCGAACCCGTTGAACTGAAATGTCCTTGCCAGTCAGTTTTTGAGGATGTGCAAGCTCACCGAGAACAAAGCGAGGCGTACCAGTTGTATTGGGTACAAGTACAGCATCAAATACTGGTCGCCAATAGCACGCGAGGTTGGTTGGTTTTCTATTTTGAGGATCAACTGATTGAGTTTGAAATACAACGAGACGCATTGTTCTTAACTGAATTGCAAGAAACGGCGCTTCAGTTTTGGGAGTTAGTACAGACTAAAAAAGAACCGTCAAAATGCCCTGAGCAAGATTGTTTTGTTCCTAAGGGTGAAGCCCAATACCGCTGGACATCGCTGTCTCGGCAATATTGCTCAGCACATGCCGAAGTGGTTCGACTGGAAAATCACATCAAATCTTTGAAAGAAGAAATGCGAGAAGCTCAGTCGAAATTGGTCGCTATGATGGGTAACTACGCTCATGCAGATTATGCTGGGGTCAAACTCAGCCGCTACATGATGGCGGGTACGGTGGACTATAAGCAATTGGCCACCGATAAATTAGGCGAGCTGGACGAACAGGTTTTAGCTGCTTACCGAAAAGCGCCACAAGAGCGGTTGCGTATCAGCACCAATAAGCCAGAGCAGCCCGTTGAAACACCAATCAAAATCAGCCTTGAGCAAGAGAACCTGGTTCTGCCTGGTGACTCGCCGAGCTCATTTTACTTTTAACGTTCACTTGGAGCCGATTTCGGCTCCTTTCTCATGTACTTACATCGAGTGCATCAGAAAGCAGTTTCACTCGTAGCCAATGCTGGGTACGAATGATAGAGCGAGCTGAACTCTTATATACACAGCCATACCACAATCAACGCACCACCCGACGGGGACTTCATTCCCTGTTGGGGCATGGGGCCTCGTCAAAACAGATGAGGTTTACCATGACTGAACAATCCCCATTTTTGGTTCAAGTGAATCAAGCGTTTAATGTCCCGGCTCCTGATGCTTTCGTTCTGGAAGGATTTGGTGCCGACACTACCCATCCAAACATTCCCGTTCGCAAGGACGAGTATGTTTTTAGAAAAGAAGACTTACGTGACGTATTGGCGTTTTTGTCTAACCCAGACGGTGACGGTTTGTATATTACAGGCCCCACTGGATGCGGTAAGACCTCGCTAATTTGCCAAGTTGCTTCTCGATTGAATTGGCCTGTTCAGCAAATTACTGCGCACGGTCGATTGGAGTTGTCCGATCTTATCGGTCACCACACGCTGGTTAATGGCAACATGACCTTTGTGTATGGACCGCTGGCACTGGCTGTAAAGCATGGCCATTTGCTGATCATTAATGAAATGGATCTTGCTGAGCCTGCTGAACTGGCTGGGCTCAATGACATTTTGGAAGGTGCCCCGTTGGTCATCGCACAAAATGGCGGTGAGATCATCATGCCACATAACAAGTTTCGTTTTATCGCAACCGGCAACAGTGCGGGCAGCGGTGACCAAACGGGCTTGTATCAAGGTGTGCTTCAACAGAATTTGGCTTTTCTTGATCGCTTTAGAATCATCGAAGCGACCTATGCAGAGCCTTCTGTAGAGGAAGCCATTCTGGAGAACGTTGCGCCGGGCTTGCCAGAAGTCTTTCGCCAAAAAATGGTGAAGGTGGCTGGTGACATTCGTCGTCTTTTTATTGGGGGCGCGGATGGCGGTGCTGAGCTTAGTATCACCATGTCCACTCGGACCTTGGTGCGCTGGGCAAAGTTAACACTTGCTTTTAAAGGTGCTCCTAACGCAGTGGAGTATGCACTGGTTCGGTCTTTGACGGCTCGTGCTGAGTTGGAGCAACGTGAAGCCATTCACCGTATTGCCGCTGATGTCTTCGGTGATCACTGGGAGGATTGATGATGGAAAAGTGCTTTGCTCTTTACCGTTACAGTCATTCTGATGGGACAGCCAAAGAATGGGCCATTTATGTTGGATCAGATAACCAGGAGATTGAAGTTCGGTTTGGAAAAGCCGGTCAATTGTCGCAGCAGCGATTGATTGATTCGACTGATCCTAACGCTGAAGCAGACCGACGAATCAATGAGAAAATCAACAAGGGTTATCGATTGGTTGGACAAGTCGGCATTGATCATCAAGGGAGGCCATTTGAACTCTCAAATGCGCTAGATAGCGTCGCGTGCGCCAATAACGTCAGTTGGGAGTTTCGTACTCGCAAGGACGTCAATGGCCAAGTCTCGCTGGCTCAAAAAGCGTTGTTCGATATGGCAAAGCTGCTTGAAGCCTATGGCTTGGCTGTTATTGATGATAACCAGGTCAGGATTGGAGAATGGTCATTAGGGTTTTGCAAAAGCGAATTACCTAGTACCAATCAAATCAGCATGGTGTCAGGTGAAGGCGCTGGCATTGTTAACACTGATGATGGCCCGTGGCCATTGTTGCTGTTACTGGCCTTTAAGCGTCAATTACCACCACTGTGTTCGCTCACAGTAGCGAGTCCTGAAGGGATAGAAGTATCCGACCAACTGAAGTTGGAAAAAGATGTATTGCGGTTGCTAGGCAGTGATTTAGAGCGGGTTCGCCCGATTGCTAAAGCACTGGACTTAATGCCTGCGAAAATCGATCTCAACCAATCGTCGCCTGATTCGCAAAATTACTATTTTTGATAGTGATGTTGCCATTAGCGCGTCAACTACTACCACCCAAACGGGGGCCATTGCTCCTGTTGGGAGTGGTGCGTCCCCATCTCGCATGAGGATGCACTATGAGTATTCAAACCCTCGACAAACTCTTGATTTGTCACATCGACTGTTCCATCTGGAGCGGTAGAAAAAAACTAAGGCCTGAAGATTTCAGACTAGCCAATGGCAGCCAACTTCCACCGAAGGATGTTGCCAGCTTAGGGAGTAAAAAAATTTGCGACCCTGAGGCATTGGCGAACTTTGAAAGGCTTAAGAAAGAAGCGCAACGCTTGTGTGAGCAAGTCGGTGTGCGGTTTTTAGGTGGCTATGCCGTCCCTGAAGACCGAATTGATCAGATTGTTCCAGAGCTTGACCGGATCGGTCAGGAGTTTGCGCAGTGCAAGCAGTTGTTCTTGGACAACTATGATCAGGTGACGTTTGACTGGGTTGCAAAACACCCGGAATTTGCAGATGCAATCCGGCGTGCGCTGTCACCCATCGAAGACGTGGAACAACGGCTTCAGTTCGATTATGCCATCTATCGAATGCAACCGGCTGAACAAGCTGGTGGCTTAGATGACAAGGTCAATGGCATGGGACACACCCTCTTTAGGGAGGTGGCTCGTGATGCCAATGAACTGTTTGAGCGTTCCGTTGCAGGTAAGAATCAAATCAGCCAGCGAGCCCTTAATCCTCTCAAGCGATTAAGAGACAAGTTGGATGGTTTGTCATTCCTGGATCATCGAGTTCAGCCGATGGTTGAAGCGATGGACAATTTATTTGTTCGTCTGCCGAAGACCGGCCCTGTGACAGACAATCTCTATCACGAACTGATGGCGACCATTTTAATTTTGTCTGATCCAGACAAGATGAGAATGCACGGTGAAGGTCAATTGGATATCAGACAACTGATGCCCAAACCTGAACCTAAACCCGCACAGCCAGTATCTGCTCAGGCAGATAACTTACGTGCAATACCCCAACCAACCGTCAGACCAAACCTTGGTTCGACTGTACCAAACTCATTTTATTTCTAACGTCCTTGAGGGCATGTTGCCCTGAAGGGCGCATGTCCTCTGAACTATGTAAGAGGAAATTATGCAATCAACCATCCATAACCCCAGCCAACTGAACCAGTTTGAACCGCATTTTCGTGGTGTGACTGATGCTGTTGAAAGTGAATCGATACCAGAAGTGGCGTGTTGTCGAACGTTAGTACAACGGTCGTACTCAACACATAGTGTCGTGATCCCTAAGAACCCTGTGCTGATCGCAGATGCGGACGCACAAGGTGTTTGGTTATCAGCCATGGTATTTGTTCCAAACATGGCATTGCAGCAAGCCGCTTTTGAGCGGGACTGGCTGCAATATCAACACGAGGTGTCTACTCAGTTACAAGACCAGTACGGTCTGACATTGGATGACATCCTGAGTTTAGACCAGCTTAAAACGTCATTTGAACAGCACGAGAGTCCTGCTGAATTGGTGGCTTGGTTAGGTCAAAAATACGACCTGGATAAGCTAAAAGCACAGGTTTAAACATCCACATTCCCAGCGGGGAAACGCTCCCGCTGAGGGAGTATTCCCCCTAATGATTAGGAGACTCCCATGAATCATCCATTAAAAAACGCACTGCCAATCGTTGCCGCCGCTTATGGCGAAAAGTTTGGTGTGAAGGTGCTTATTCAAGGACAAGATGCGTTTACCGATGGTGAGCGGATTGTGATCCCAACAGCAAACCCAGACGACCCACACTATCAACAGATAGCTTGGGGTTATCTGGCTCATGAAGCGGCGCATATTCGGCATACCAATTTTGACATGGTGCAGAAGGCGTCGTCCAAGCCGATCCGAAAGGCACTTCTCAATATCATTGAGGATGTTCGCATTGAAAACGAATTGGCAAAGGATTACCCCGGAACCCGGCGCAGTATTTCGCAAGTGATTGAGTACATGGTGGACACACAGCAAATGTGTGTACCTGAACAGCTTGAGCCTGCATCTAATTTGCAAGCATGGTTGTTGTTCCGCTTGAGATGCCATTTTCTGGGCCAGAAAGCGCTGACGCCTTTGTATCAAGCAGTCGATGAAAGAGTGAGACAACTCTTTCCTGCCGCAGCGATGAGCCGGTTAAGCGCCATGCTGACAGCAGTGCCTAGCCTAGCGTCTACAGGTGAAGTGCTAAAACTTGTCGATGCCATCGTTGCCATGTTGGAAGAAGAATCTCGTCCACCACAGGATGAGTCGGATGCTGATAACGGTAATGACATTGGACAAGATGCGAGTAATGACAGCAATAACAGTAGTGACAGTCAAACCCCGGAAGCAGACTCGTCTGCAATGGGGGATGCTGCTGAAACGGGGGATTCAGATAACTCTGATCAAGCTGACAATTTGCGACAAGCCTTAGAGGCCAGTGCCGCTCAGTTTGAACCCGACACCTTTGCCCAAGTGGCAGAAGTGTTGTCGGAACAAGCTGAAGGGCATCAGGGTGTCACTCCACTCAGTTTGCCCCAAGCAGAGCACGCTATGTTGGGTGATGAGGCCATCTTGACCTTATCGGCGTCTGAGTCCGCTCAAATTCGAGCCCGACTTAGGGGCATGGTTCAGTCCAGTCAGGACAATCGGAATCATGCCAAAAGGCACGGTCTTCGAGTTGCAACCCATCGTCTTGCCGCTTCACAAGCCGGTGAGTCGAGATTGTTTATTCAAAGGCAACCTCGCATTGCGCCTAATGCTGCTGTGCACTTGCTGGTCGATATATCGGGTTCAATGGGTAAACCCATTGGCGAAGGTAATCGAAAGTACTTTCATGTTGCCAATGAAGCCGCTTTGGCTTTGGCCATGGCACTGGAAGGCATACCGGGTGTTGTACCTGCGGTCAGTTATTTTCCTGGTATTCATCAGGAAGTTTCTATCGCGTTATTGCCCAAGCAATCGGTTCGACATCGGGCCGCCTGTTTTGACCAAAAACCACGAGGTTGTACGCCTATGGCACAAGCAATGTGGTTTGCGGCAAACAGTTTGTTAGCGCAAAAACAGAAGCGAAAGCTAATGATAGTGCTAACGGATGGTGACCCAGATGATTGGGCTGCCACGCATGACATTGTTGACCGGTGCAGACGCAGTGGCTTTGAGCTGCTGGGGATCGGGATTCAAACACGCAGTGTTGAGAAATTCTTTCCTCAAAGCATTGTGATTAATGACGTCAAAGATCTAAAGCGTGAGTTATTCGAAGTAACACAACAACTGTTAATTCAGTAACCACATCAATTATACCACCCTGCGGGGACGATTCCGTCCCCGTCAGGGCATGGGTTCGTCTCCGCTTTTTTTTTGTGGAGACTCCTATGAAAAACAAAAAGTTCTTAGCTGGCGAAGAAGCCGGTACTTACATCGTTCCTGAGCAAGTGACTGAAGCAGATATCTTAGATATGGCGCTCAAGCTTGCCCGTGGTCGATTGAGTAAAGGTCGCAAAATTGAACAGCCATCATCGGCGTTCTCATACCTGCAAACACTGATGCACGAGTATGAGCACGAGGTTTTTGGTGTGCTGTTTCTTGATACAAAGCATCGCGTCATTCGATTTGAAGAGCTGTTCAAAGGCACTTTAGATGCGGCGAGCGTGTATCCAAGGGAAGTAACAAAGCGTGCGCTAGAGCTTAATGCGGCAGCAGTGATACTGGTTCATAACCATCCATCGGGTGATCCTGAACCCAGTGAAGCTGATAAACGCATCACTCATCGACTTCGTGACGCCTTGTCACTTGTTGATATTCGAACGCTTGACCATGTCGTGGTCGCATCCGAGGGCTGCGTTTCGCTTGCCGAACGCGGTTATCTTTAATGAATGGGCGCATTGCCCATTCTCCTTCATCACAAAAGCAGTCCTATCAGCACACATCAGCACAGCTCGAATTTCTATTTGAGTTTGATGATGCCCCAGTCACTTGGTCTGACACGGAAATCTGGCAGTTACGCGAAGGCATTCTATTGGATGCGATCCGTGTATTGCTGGACGGTCGTGTCAGTACTCGATTGCGAAAGGATGTGTTGTCGTGGATTCAAAATGACGAATTAACGCCATTTTGCTTTCGTGTTTGCGCAATGGCTGCGGTTGTCGATCCTGATGTGCTTCGTGATTCCATCATGTGGCTATTAAGACGACATGGTATCCAGCTTGACTAACGTTCCTGCATTAACCAAACGGCTCAATGCAGGCCCAGAGCTGACTTTTATCACTTGTGGTACGAGTCGGCTTTTTACTTAAGGAGGTTATATGGCGTTACCTTTACAAATTGAAACAGTAAGGCCATATCTTAATGGCCAATGGCTTCAAATACTGGCGGCGTTGGTGCCAGAACTTGATGCCGCTATTGCTCGAAAAGGCCGTCATGTGGCTTGTCCTGTTCATGGCGGTCGTGATGGCTTTAGGCTGTTCAAAGATGCTGAATATACCGGTGGTGGCGTTTGTAATACCTGCGGTATCTTTCATGATGGCTTTGAACTGTTGTCTTGGATTAATGGGTGGAACTTTGCTCAGTCTATTGAAGCAATCGGCCAGGTTCTTGGTATTCAACCCGGACAAATACAAGCGCCTATTCGGCCAATACCGAGTAACTCAGTTGATTGGAGGGCTAGAAAGCAGGACGAGGACAAAGCGATTATCCATCGTTTGAATCAAACGTTGGGAGAAACGTTATCTCTTGCAGATACTCGTGCGCAACCTGTTTGGAACTACTTGCATCGTCGTGGCATTGTGACGCGGCTTCGTCCTGAATGGGATTCGGTGCTGAGGTTTCATCCAAGCTTGCCTTACCATGATGAAGATGGTCTGTTTATCGATAGCTACCCAGCGCTGCTAGGTAAAATCGTTACGCAGCAAGGGCGTTCGGCCACGTTTCATCGGATCTACCTAAGTGAAGATGGATTCAAAGCGCCGGTTGAAAAGCCTAAAAAGATGATGCCGATACCAAGTGACAGAACAATCACTGGTGGTGCCATTCCTATAGGTGAGCCTGGTGAAGTCCTAGGTGTTTCTGAAGGTATAGAAACGGCCCTAGCGGTAACCAGAGCAACGGGGCAAACATGTTGGTCGGTTGTGAATGCAACGCTACTGGCTAGGTTTGAGCCACCAAGTAATGTGAAAATGCTGTACATCTGGGCAGATCACGATCTCTCTGAGACCGGCCTGAATGCAGCGAATGAACTTAAGAAAAAAGCCTGGCAAAAAGGTATTCTGACACAAGTCTTGATCCCTCTGATACCAACGTCACTCGGCGTGAAAAGTTGGGATTGGAATGATGTGCTGAATGTTTACGGTGCCATGGGCTTTCCGAAAGTTCATATCTGATCCAAGGGGCTTCGGCCCCTTTTTTTGCGCCTTGCATATTTGAAAAAACATGGAGAATGAAAAATAGATAACCAATAGGAGAAACAAACATGATGGTATTAACCCTGTTAACAAAGCAGATTGATGGTGAGTTTACGGTTTACTGGAAGACCGGCCTTCGAAGAGGTGGTGAGCTAAAGGTCGATTTAGGTGAACAATACGACAAGCTACCTGAGCAGCAAAAGCCAATTGCAGCTGAGCTTTATGCTATTCATCACCTACTGTCAGTGAAAGATGTGATGGGGAGTAACCGAAGCGGTAATGGGCTTCAAATCCGAGTTAGTAAAGGAGCTATCAAAAAGTTACAGAAACAACGCTCAACTCAGCATTCACTTTACAGCCTGACTAGGTTTTTGCTCACTCGATACCAGGAAGCACAGATCTCGGTAGAGAAGCGGGACGATTGGCTCTCACATTCCTTCGAAGAATACAGCGTCGATAATGCTACAGTGAGAGAAATCGATGAGGTCATCAACGTTCCGAACATTGGACCTGTCGTGGTGACTCGTCATGCACTGGAACGGTTTGTGGAACGGCTTTCAGACGGTGCTCCTAAGCATCCTTGGAAGGCTTTGTGCGCTAAATTGTGTAGCACAGAATTGGCAAAATCTTTATTGCCAGAATGTATAGCTTCAAAGAAAGCAAAAAAATATTTCGTACAGGCAGAGTTTTGGTGTCATGGGAGCTCTGGTATGCACTTTGTGATGGTGCCATCAGCCAACGTACTTACGTTAGTAACAGTGTTTAATAGATAGTCAGAAACACACACGATTCCTTCATCTATCTGGCCAATCGCTCTTACGGGGATCTTTAGCATGTTAGCTCTGTGAAATATCTGGAGCTGACAATGAGAACGCCTTTGTTACCTTGGTTCATCCTATGGGTGACCATCCCAATCATTATTTTCTTTCTATTCATCTTGCCCGCCCATGCCAGTGATGGGCAATTCTATCAGCGTGGTCAGGAAGGCTGGTTTTGGTATCAGGTCATTCCTGAGCCAGCGGAGTCTGAAGAGCAAATAAAGCCGGAATCTGGAGTCATGGAGCCCACAAAGGACGAGCTAAAACCCTTCAGTGCTGCCTGGTTCCGAGAGCACATGCAGTCGTTCATGGACAAGGCAATTGATGAGCCGACGAATGAGAATGTCAGAGCCTATCTGTATCTCCAGCGAGTCATGATGGATAAGGGCTCACAGTTTGCTGATGTTAGTCAGCAGGTGGTCATGGGCGATCCTGTTTTGGATGAAATCAGTCGCAGACCCTTGGCGACCTACGCTGCTAATCGGATGGACCGAGAAGCTGGCGCTCAACGGGATGTTGCTTTAGGTGAAGTAGCAAAGCGAGCAGGCTTGTTCTTTTTCTATCGTTCAGATTGCCCTTACTGCCATGCTCAAGCGCCTATCATCGAATCCATGGCTTTGAACTACGGTTTCGAGGTATTTGCTATTGCTGTCGATGGCTTGCCTTTACCGGGTGGAGAGTTTCCCAATTTCAAAGTCGATTCAGGACAAGCTCAATCGTTGTCCGTTACGACTGTCCCTGCCGTGTTCTTAGTTGATCCACCTAATGTCATCACTCCCATTGGCCAAGGTGCAATGAGCCTTGATGAGCTCAATAATCGAATTATTCTCGCAGCCCATCAAGCCGGTTGGATTGACGATCAAACTTACTATGCCACCCGACCTGTTCAACCCGGCGTGTCACTCGCGATGTCAGCCCAAGAGCTTAACGAAAAGATATTACAGGACCCTGAGTTCCTTGTTCGCTATCTGCGTGCACAAGGAGGGTTATAATGATGAAAAAAGTATTCCGAGTATCGCTAATCGCCTGTGCGATTGGTTTTTCATCTATGAGCCAAGCAAGCTTGCAACAGGAGATGAACCAGTTGTTTGGTTCAATGACCAACACCACTGCGCCTGGTGTATTCGAGAGTCAACGTCGTGGTGTGATATCTGGCGGAAGCGTTGTTGTCCGTAACAGAATCATGAACGAAAACCTCGTCTCTATGGTGCCTCCGTCATTCCAAGCTGGTTGTGGCGGCATTGATATGTTCGCGGGAAGTTTGTCATTTGTTAATGCGGATCAGTTTGTTCAATTACTTCGCTCTGTTGCTGCAAACGCCAAGGGGTACGCATTCCAATTGGCGCTCAGTGCTATGTGTGAGAAATGCTCCCAGCACATGGAGACACTGCAAAAGAAAATCCAGCAGTTGAACGAGTATTTTGGCAATTCCTGTCAAATGGCTCAGGGAGTCGTGAACGATACCCTGGCTGCTTTTGGTAAAAAGGGGCAAACAGAAGCCAGCATGTTGAGCTCACTTAAAGGGGCTGGAGACATTTTTACCAGTTGGAGTGAGTCCAACGGTAAGAACCCTTATGAGAATGCTTCAAGTGTCGCAGCATCGGATGTGAACAAAACGATTAAAGGTAACTTGGTCTGGCGAGCACTGAAACGTCACTCGGCATCAAGCTGGTTTGCATCGGGGGATGACCGTTTTCTTGAAGCGGTTATGTCGGTGACTGGTTCGATCATCGTTGGTGATTTAGCGAATGCCGCTGATGGCCAAGGTAAAGCCCCGAAACTGACCAGACTGAATGGCAATAAAGTGACTATTGAGCATCTAATTCACGGCGGTAACGTCGCTATGTACCGATGTGACACAGTGACACAAGACGGCTGTCTGAATCCGACAATCACTAACGTGACCCTGACGGGGTTATCAACCCAAGTAGAAAATTTACTTCTTGGTACAGGTTCCAGTAACGGCATTATTTTTAAGTTTGCTCGAAATACAGGAGCTGCTAGCACCACCGAAAAGGCTTTTATGACATCGGCTCCTGCGAGCATTGGCGGCATGATTCGAACACTTTCTGCATTAAATGAAGGGGCTGCTAGGTCGTTTGCTTCACGAGCGGCGCCATTTATTGCTGTTGAGATGGCCCGAGCATTGGTTGAAGACATGCTCAATGCAGCTAGAAGCACCTCTGGTGTAGAAGATCATGCCTATGCGAAGTTGTTAACTGAAGACCTTGAACGTGCACGTCGCCAAATCAATGAGGAATACGCCGCGTTACAGCGAAGATACGGTTCAGAGCAAGAATTGCTGGCGCATTTTAATCAGGTGATTCAGACCATTCGCAAACAGCGTTATTACACCGTTAAATCTACGGCGCTGGGGGAATAGGTCATGTGGGAAATCTATTCCATCGGGGATTCGGCTTTTTTAGAGCAGGTCCTGAACGCTGTCGCGATGATCACTGGTACAGGAGATTTTACTTCAATGGTTCGCATTGGCTTGCTCATTGGGGTATTGATGGTCTCTGTTCAGGCCTTAATGCAAGGTGGTCGTGGGATTAACTTTCAACATGTTTTAGTCTCATGGCTAGTCTTTGCAACCATGTTTGGGCCCAGTACCCGAGTGAGCATTGAGGATGCGTACACGGGACAAGTTCGAGTGGTTGATAATGTGCCCATCGGTGTTGCAGCCGCAGGCAGTACGATTTCGACTGTTGGCTTTCAAATCACGCGATTGTTTGAAACGGCGTTCTCAACCCCCGCCATGACGGAATACGGCTTTGCATCCAGTTTACAGTCACTGATTAAAGTGAGAAAACAGGTGATGGATCGCTCTGGGTTGGGTGATGCAAATCGTGTCGGTGGCTCAGATATCGAGCAATCGTGGTTTAACTACATCAAAGAATGCACCTTGATTGGCATCGACATCGGCCAAAAGAACCTAGATCAGGTGCTGAGTGATCCTAACCCGATGACTGCGATTAGGTTTGATTCGCGCATATATGGCACACGCATCATGCTCAGTGGTAGCAGTAGCGATCTGGACTGCACCGATGCCTATAGCCAACTGAAACTCATGACAGAATCAACCTTCATTCCAAGGCTTAAACAGGTTTTGTCAGCCTCATTGGGGACTTCGTCAGCAACGGATACTGATGACGTGATCCGAAATGCACTGAATAATCTTGGTTTGGCCTCGGTTAACACCCAAGAGTACATGACCTCGTCGGTGCTTTTGCCTATTTATGAGCAAAGCGTGACGGGCAAGTATATGGATGATCAAGCTTTCACCGCTGCCGTGATGGTTAACCAAGCGATTGAGCAGCGCAATACGCAATGGGCGGCGGAGCAGACCCTGTTCCAAAGTATCGTTCGTCCGATGATGACGTTTTTTGAGGGGTTCATTTACGCCATCACCCCTTTGATGGCCTTTGTGATAGCCCTTGGCCAAATCGGGATGCGAATGGCCGGGAAGTACTTGTTAATCCTGCTTTGGATTCAACTTTGGATGCCTGTCATGGCCATCATTAACCTGTATATTCATTTAACCGTTGCTGGGAAAATGTCGTCGCTTGATGCCTTTGCAGGTACAGAAGTGCCATCTTTTGCTGGGATGATGCAGATGGATTCAGTGCTGCAAACCTGGATAGCTACTGGCGGCATGTTGGCGTCGAGTGTTCCGGCGATTTCGCTCATGCTCGTGTATGGCTCAGCAATAACCGCTACCCACTTGGCTGGACGTCTTCAAAACGGTGATGCCATTGATGAAAAGATGGCAAGTCCAGATGTCGCGAAAAATGCCCCGGTAATGCAATCACAGTCAATGTTCCAAAATTCAGCCCTCACTGGTTCTGCTATGACCGGCGCGTCAAACCTACTAAGCAGTTTCTCTGTCGGAAACGCAGTGGGTTCAATGGTCGGCTCTGCAAAAGAATCCATGACTCAGGCAACTCAAGCCTTTAGTCGTCAGGTTGGCAATACCATGAGTCGAACCTTTGGTGAAAAGCTAAGTTACGACAACCTTTCTTCGGTTGGACGTCAGATCGGCTCATCTAACTCAGCATCTAGCGCCGTTGTTAATCAGGTTACTGATGACCTGCAAACTCGGTATGGTTTTGGCGACGATAAAAAAGATGCTGTACGTGGCTTGGTATCTGGCGTGTTATCGGGAGGCTTAAGGGTCGGTGGCGATGGAACCATTACAAATCCCGGTGAGAAAGAAGTTGCTGACAAGGGTTTTCTTGGAAGGCTTCTTGGTACTGGCGGCAATGATTCTCCACAGGGCAACTTGCCAGGAGTGGATAAGCCAGACTCATCTCGTGTACCAAAACTATCAAGGGTACGAGCAGGCTTGGATTTAGGTGGTAACTTTAGTGGCCAAGTTGAGTCATCAGAGGGCAGTTCTCGATCTACGACCGCAAATACGCTCACTGGGGAGATGCAAAGCTTGGCATCAAGTGATTCACGACGTGCTGAGTTTCGCGATGCGATGGTTAAGGACCTTTCAGATTCAAGACGCTCTGGCGTTGAGATGTCGTTGTCTAATCAAGACTATCATTCACTTCAGAGTTCAGCACAAGACGTTATCACGGCATCAAACCGCTTTAGTGAGCTTGATCAGGCCAGCTACAGTCTATCAGGACAAAGGAACACGGATGGTGCGACGTTAACTCGATTAGCAGCGGATAATCCTGAAGTCATGGATTATTTAGGTCGCTATATGAACCAGCATGTTGAAGCAGGTAACCGATTACGTGAAAACCTTCCAATGTATCAGCGCTTGCTACCTGATGATAATCAGGCGTATGTGGCCGCAGCTATGGAGTCTTTAACCTATAGCAACTCCTCGACGCCCGCTGAACGAGACAATGACTATCAAGCAGCAATGACTGTTATGGCCATGGCTACCGGAGCCGATTTACGATCTATTCAGCCACGCTCTAATGAAGGCTTGTCATCAACTGCACCTACTTTTGGTGGCACTCAAAGCCAAGTTGAATCCGGTGTTCTGGGAGGCTATGAGGATGCTGCAACAGTTCAAACGCAGTTCAATTCGGCTCAATCTGCTTACCAAACCAATCTTTCTGGTGTAGATGGACAGCTGAATGCGCATCAGCAACAAGCCCAGCAGGCCGTAGCTTCTGACACAAGTACCTATCAATCTGGACTAAACAGTGAAGCTGGCTCTCAGTGGCGATCTCGCATTATGGCTGATGATAGCGGAGTCTCTGGTGCTGAAATGTTCTTCAACAGCGCCAGGGCTATTGGTGATTTCAGTGGCAAGCATACTGATGCAGCACTGCATACCTTGAATCATTTTGGCGAAGACTATGAGAGTTACAAGGAGCAAGCCCTTGCAGAACCTGGCTCACGAGGTTTCTTGCACAATGCAACGGTGGCCAGCAAATCAACATGGGATGGGTTAAAAGCAGCCGTTGACGCCGGAACCTCTTTGGAAAATCCTTTGACGGCGTTTAATGATGCATACAGTGGATCGAGTTCGCAGTATGCCTCCGAAGTTAACTGGGGCACTAAGTCTGAAGCCATGTTGGCTGGGGCATTCGGTGCGGCAGTTAACAATCGATACGGTGAGTTCTTAGAACAGTACGCCGATGATTTTAAACAGGAAGCATACAGCGAAGGGCAGAGAATGGGATTGACCCCGATTCAAAGTCAAGTGTTCGCTCAAGCTTTCAATGAAGGTTTGGCGGGGCGCGTATTCAACTCTGAAGACTCATCGAGTTGGTCGCCTGAAATGCTAGGTCTAAGGGAGCAAATGCTAAATGAGTATCGTCAAAAGGATGAGAGTGGCGCTTACATTCCTGACAGTGTGTCCGAAGAAGATAAAGCATTTGTGGATAAGCAGATAGCGGTGATCTCAAATGCATCCCTTGCGGGAGATTATGCTCAGAACAACTTGATTGATATTAGGGCCTATAACCAGGCATCAGGAAGGAACTGAAAATAGAAGGTAGCCAGCTTGTGGTTGGCTGGCTATTTTTTTGGCTTTTTGGGATACCTTGGATAAAAGCCATCAAAAAACGAATGGAGCTTATACCAATACCATTTTTCTTCAATGCTCAAAGTTCTACCCGAATCTTTAACTTGGTTACTCAAGAATCTAATTCCAGTACAAATAGCTAAGAAAAAGAGTCCCAAACCAACAATTGTCCAACTCGCTTGCCAATATGCGATTGCTACAAGCATAGTGATTATGGCTATAAGTCCGATGGGATTACAGGTCGCTTTGAATCCCAAGTAGCTGAAAAAAAAGACGGTGCAGAACAGAAATGGCAAAGCCGCTAACTTGGCAGATGTCGTTAATATTTCTGATGGAAAAAAATGAGCCGCAGCCAAAGTCGCCAGAAAAAGCCCCAGTGATATAAACCAGCAGCGTGCTGGTAAAGATTTAAGTAAGTTTGTCATCTTCTTAGTACTCTCAAAGTGCACGGGCGGTGCACAATCAAATCATGCATCAGCATGTTAGTTCTCAAAAAGTGCTCTAGTGGTTTGCTCGGCCATAATCTCACACACAGGGCATTTAAGCTGAATGCGCTGTTGTGATACCGTCAAATACAGACTGCCGCATCGACACCGGTGTAAGGATGCAAGCTGTGATCTTAAATCACGAGCTAGAACCCAACCTTCATTGATGGTTAGTTTTTTCCAGGGGATCTCAGCTGGAAGATCTGCTTCTTCTCTTGCAACCAAGTACGCATCGTAAGCCTTCATCAAAGCATCGATATTTAATTGCTTGTAGACATTATCACCACCAATATTGACATAAAGCGCCATCAGCAGAGAGCCTTCAACTAATGCTCTTCTGCTTTTAACGATGGCATCAGATTCTGGCAATTGACCAGGACAAGGTGACTTGCCGGTCACTTCTTTGTGGAGCCTTCTGATAATGTGGATTGGCAAACCTGTATCGAGCGCGATAATGGTTGTTCTAAATCCGTATTTAATAAGCAGCGAGGCTCGGGTAAACAGCTCACTTTTGGACAGGTTATCAATCATGCATCCCCCTTGTTGTTTAGGGTTGATAATAAATAAGCGATTCTTGGGATACCTGTGCCTTTGCTCTTCACCATCTCAATCAGTTGGCTTTGGTTACCCCTTGGTTGAAACAGCATGAATGATGAAGTCGCCACTCGTTGCAGGTCGTCAACACCAGCATTAATCAGTGCATCCACCACGTCGCGTGTAAGTCCAAAGCGCAAGACCGCCTCTTGCGGATCAATTCGCGCTAATTCTCGTGCTGCGTGTAGGTACGCCAAATTTAATTGATAGAAGTCTTGTTGATTGGTTGTCATTGACGGACCTCCAGTTCATGTAAAATATTGCGATAGATAGAAAGCACTCTTTGCCCATACCAGCGTGCACGCTCTTCGTTCCAGCTGTGATAGCGGCCTATGCCAAGCTCTAAATCGTTTGGTGAAGACTTGATTGCTTCGGCCAAAATACTGGAGCCGACAGTTAGGTTGGTGATGGGGTCTAGCAGTTCTGCTGCTGAACTCACCCGATGTCCGTGCCAATGCAAATTGATTTGCATTAGGCCAATATCGAGCTGGTATTTTTCACTCTCTTGCAGTGCTTGGTTTAACAGTTGCTCTGCTTCTGTCTTAGATTTGGCGTAGGTTGCATTTGAACCATTGCGAATTGCGTATGGCCATGGGCTGGTCATGTTGAGACCACGATGTGAGGCGGACTCAGCCAAGGCAACGGCGTAGAGCATGACTGGATCAATACCAACGCTTTGTGCTGCTTTTTCCCACTGATAGCCCGGAAAAGCATAGACTGAAGTGCTTGCGGACATGGCTATCGCTAGGGCAATGGTTTTTGCTTTAATCGTTTTCATTTTTGTCCTCTAATTGATTTCCGAGAAGCGCCTGAATGGCTTTCGGGCTTATTCTTTTTAAAGGCACTGCGCTAAAGTCGGCGATGCCTCTCGTATAAACTTGTGCCGCTTTTGACCAGTCGCCCACGGCAACAGGCGCTTGCATATCAAATCCTTTTTGCTGGTTCTGATGGTCTGCAATACCCTGTAATAGCCTTGGGTATTCACCCACTTCGTCCCGCAGCAAGTAAGCCTGGTAGCGTGTTAAAAACTCTTTTTGCTTAAAGGGGTATTCCCTGTCATCTACCTTGCAGAGTTCAACCCATCCCCCCATGTCTGAAATAACGCGGTGAATAAGCGCATCGTCAAACATCACGGATGTCCAAGCGCCAACCTGACGAACAGCCTTGTCAACTTTGTTCCAAGCAACCATGGCTCTTGAACCCGAGTTGCCATCGATATGCTTGATGACGTCAGCGGGCTTTGGAAAAAATTGCCCAGTATCCGGTGATTGAATATGCCGAGTCAGACCGATTCGCACTTCTTCAATGCTATAAGCACGAAGGGCTTCAAATGCGATGGATAGCAATTGTGGTGATACGCTTTTGCCATACATGGCCCAAGCTGCTCCCCAAACTTCAGCAAACTCGCGTTTATCAACCTCCTGCACTTGAACGAACCTCCCGAATACCTGGTCCGGCCCAGCTTTCAGCAATGCGGCGATTGCTTTCTTCAATGTTCAATTGGTGATTGCTGCCCTTTAGGCTCGTCGATGATTGCTGTACTTCATCAATGCGAACGTACTCGTCTTCCCATTGCCGGTTTAAAAGCCAGTTATGTGGCATAGGGGTCTTAGTCCGATCTTGATACTGCAATCGGTTGTCTCGTTGCTCTTTCCAGCGTGTTAGCACTTCCAAGGCGAGTTCATGGTCTTCATTGAGGCCCATGCGAAGCCATTCTTCTTTGGCTTTCGCTTTTTTTTCTTTGCGTATTTGTACATCCCAGAAGTCTTCAAACTGTATGTGGCCAACAGTTTTAATTGTTGGTTTATTGCTTCTCTCAGAGTCATCCGACCGTTGAGAGTCCCTTACCGGGTTGCCATCAGGCATAAACAATGATGAAAATTCTTCTGGTAGCCGAGCTTGAAAAGCGGCAAGAGATTTCAAAAGCGATGCCATACCAACGAAGTCGGCAGGTACATCTTTAAGCAACCGAAAGGCGGCCTTACCTTGGTTCGGGTTTTCGATTGGGTTGTGCTTCAGAAAGCTCCGAATCAAAGTCCAACCGGATTCCTCGCAACGAATGAGGAAATGATCTTGTTCTAACTCATTTAGAGCCTTGGCAACCTGTTGCTCATCCCAGTTCAAGTCAGAAGCAACGTAACCAATCGGCAATCGAAAGCAGCCAAGCAAATTACAATGTGGGCATGTAAGCAAATACAGTCCTAGCAACTTCGCTGAGTCACTCCAGGACAAAACGTTTTGCTTTAGCCAAAAGCGGGTATAGACCTTGCCATAATCACGCATGGAGGAACTCGCTTTTGTGTTTACGTAAAATGCTGACCATTATTTGCCCTTAATCCTACTGGTTACTGGCTTTCAGCTCGCTTGGGCATTCGGGATAGATGTCCGGTCTTAACTGGGATCGGGTTACCTGTCCTTGCGTAGCTTGTTCGATGGGTAAAACGAATTCAGCGGGAACACGCCCTGATTTATTCAACCAAAACCAGACGTTTTGCTGTTTTGAGTTGATGGCTCGTGCTAATGCTGATTGCCCGCCGACCAAGTCAATGGCACGGCGGAGATGTTTTTGTGTCGTGTTGAACACTTCCATACCGTCTCCTGTTACAATAATAACTGTTACAAGATTGAATGTTACAGTTTAAACTGTAGTTAAGTCAGCAGTTAAAATTGTTGAAAGGCTACAGTTTTATTTGTAGAATACGGGCTTATGAAAACTTTATCCGAACGACTAAACCATGCCTTGCAGCTTACTGGGGTGACTCAGTCTGAGTTGGCTCGTCGCATTGGTATCAAACAGCAGTCGATCAGCCAGATTTGCTCTGGTAAATCGGCTAGGTCTCGTTACACCATGCAGATCGCGGAGGCGCTTCGCGTGAATGCTCATTGGCTCGCCACAGGTGATGGCGAGATTGGCTTGGGGGTCGGTAATGTAGAAGTCGGGCCTGATATTAAGGGAAGAATTCCTCTCATTAACTGGGTTCAGGCCGGTGATTGGACTGAAATAGCGGAGGGATTTGCCCATGAAGATGCTGAGGAGTGGCGTGAAGTCACTGGGAAAGCACATGAGGGTTGTTTCGCACTTCGCGTAAAAGGCGACAGTATGGAAAATCCAAGCGGAAAAAAATCCATACCTGAGGGAGCAGTGATCGTTGTTGATCCTGAGTTACCTTACTCTTCAGGTTCATTGGTTGTTGCGCGTTTGGATGATTCGAAAGAAGCAACCTTTAAGCAGTTGGTTATTGATGGTGAACAGAAGTATCTAAAACCTTTGAACCCGCAATACCCGGCAATACCGATCAACGGCAACTGCACCATCATCGGTGTAGTACGACAAGCTATCATCGATTTCTGGTAGCGAAGGAATTTGTGGTTTAGCCACAGTTGTTCATGAGCTGAAGAAGCAACGATTGCAAACAGCTACAACTGAGCATTGGCGCACGCTGAGAGTAAATGGTAACCGATTAGATAACCATTGATTGTTTATAAAGTCAAGATCAGCGAAAATAGCGGCCAATTACGATTAACACGACGGATTTGACAAGCGAAGAACTGAAAAGAGAGTACTTCCAAAAGTGTGTACAAATCCGTGTACAAACTAAAAGAATTTATACATGGCAAACCAAGATTTTCTTAATGAAATCAATAAGCGAAGGACCTTTGCTATCATCTCTCACCCGGATGCGGGTAAAACCACGATTACTGAAAAAGTGTTGTTGTTTGGCCAAGCCATCCAAAGCGCTGGTACGGTTAAAGGTCGTGGTTCAGGTCAGCATGCTAAGTCGGATTGGATGGAAATGGAGAAGGATCGTGGTATCTCCATTACCACCTCTGTGATGCAGTTTCCCTTTGCTGGATGCTTAGTGAACTTACTGGATACCCCAGGTCACGAAGATTTCTCGGAAGATACTTATCGTACCTTAACCGCCGTAGACAGTTGTCTAATGGTGATTGATGCTGCTAAAGGTGTGGAAGATCGCACCCGTAAGTTGATGGAAGTTACCCGTCTGCGCGACACCCCAATTGTTACCTTTATGAATAAGCTCGATCGGGACATTCGCGATCCAATGGAGTTGCTTGACGAAGTAGAAAGTGAGCTAAACATTGCTTGTGCGCCGATTACTTGGCCTATTGGTTGCGGCAAAGAGTTTAAAGGCGTGTACCACTTGTTGCGCGACGAAACCATTCTTTATTCCACCGGCCAAGGACATACCATTCAAGAAGTGCGTACCGTCAAAGGGCTGGATAACCCAGAGCTCGATGCGCAAATTGGTGATGAGCTGGCGGAGCTGTTGCGAGAAGAGTTGGAGCTGGTGGTGGGTGCATCCCACGAATTTGAGCAAGAGGCGTTTTTAGCGGGTGAGTTAACGCCTGTGTACTTTGGTACTGCCCTTGGTAACTTTGGCGTTGACCACATGTTAGAAGGTCTAACAGAATGGGCGCCTAAGCCCCAGCCTCGAGCCACAGAAGAGCGCGACGTGATGGCTCAAGAAGAGAAGTTCTCAGGGTTTGTGTTTAAGATCCAGGCTAATATGGATCCAAAGCACCGTGACCGAGTTGCGTTTTTGCGCATCGTTTCTGGAAAGTATGAAAAAGGCATGAAAATGCGTCAGGTTCGTACTGGTAAAGATGTCCGAATTTCTGATGCGCTCACCTTTGTTGCCGGCGACCGTGAGCATGTGGAAGAAGCTTATCCGGGTGATATTATCGGTTTACATAACCACGGCAGCATTCAAATTGGCGATACCTTTACTCAAGGTGACAGCTTTAAATTTGGTGGCATTCCAAACTTTGCCCCTGAAATGTTCCGTCGGATTCGATTAAAAGATCCATTGAAGCAAAAACAATTACTAAAAGGCTTAATTCAACTTTCGGAAGAAGGTGCGGTGCAAGTCTTTAGGCCACTCATTAACAATGACTTGATTGTTGGCGCTGTGGGTGTGCTGCAGTTTGATGTGGTGGTGCAACGGCTTAAATCTGAGTATAAAGTAGAAGCCATTTACGAGCCTATTAGCGTAGCAACCGCCCGCTGGGTATCTTGTGATGATCCTAAAAAGTTACAGGAATTTGAGCGTAAAGCGAATGCTAACCTAGCGCTCGATGGTGGGGATAACTTGAGCTATATTGCGCCAACCATGGTTAACTTGAATTTGGCCATAGAGCGCTATCCAGACGTTGAGTTTTTCAAAACGCGTGAGCATTAACCAAGCTCACTAGAGGAGCAGCAATGAATCCAATCAAGAAAGCATGGCGAGCCTACATTCGCTGGTGTGACAATATGGGATTAACGCGAGAGGCGAAACGTTGCTGCATGCCTAACTTACAAGATCCACCGCTAAAGCGTCGCTCTGATAAGTCGACGAGTGACCGTGTTTGATAGTCACTGTCATCTTGATTTTCTAGCAAACTCTCCAGTCAATTTGGACGCAGCGGTGGCGGCCTATCGCGAGCGCTGCGATTACCACAGTGCTCAGCATGATCACTCGTCTTCTATGCTGTTAATTCCTGGGGTTGCGCCCGAGCAATGGCCAATTGCTGCTGCGTTAGCGGCTAGGCTAAATTGCTGTTACAGCGTTGGCCTTCACCCATGGTGGTTAGATGTTGCTCCTAAAAAGCGCCAGTCTCAGATGCTGGCGTTTAGACACTGGCTCGACGAACACAGTCAAGACAAGCTGTGCCGTGCCGTGGGCGAATGTGGGCTTGATGGCACCCGCAAGATCGCTCTTTCTGAACAGTTACCTGTGTTAGAGCAGCAACTACTAGCCGCACAAGAGAGCCGTTTAGCGGTGGTGCTTCATTGTGTGAAAGCCCATGCACAACTTCAGTCTCAACTTAAATCCTTGTCGGTACCTTGGGTGATTCACGGCTTCTACGGTTCGCTGCAGTTGGCGGAACAATATCTATCATTATCAACACAGTCTTATCTTGGAATTGGCACTATGCTGTTACGCTCGGGAAATAATAAGCTTGAGCGGGTGGTGCAAGATATACCGCTATCAAGGCTTGTGTTGGAAACCGATGAGCCGCGAGCCGTAAAAGGCGAGTTGAACATTCCTTGGTATAAAGCTCAATGGGCCGTGGCACAGCGTGTCGCTGACCTTAAACAATGCCCTATAACGGATGTTATTAAACAGAGTAATTGTAACGCTGAACTGTTATTTGCCCGACTAATTTAGTGATCTTGTAGCCAAATTGACAATCTGCTCAGTTTTTTAACATTTGGTTGGGTATAATCCATCGCAATTTTGTAAATACGCGGTCGCGTGCTGCGGGTTAAATTTAAAAAGGTTAAATGCATGACTATCATCATGAGTATTGTTGGCATGGCTGTGCTGCTTGGTATCGCCGTATTAATGTCGTCCGATCGCAAAGCAATTAATAAGCGCACGGTCGGTGGTGCTTTTGCTATTCAGTTGGCCTTAGGTGCTTTTGTTTTGTACGTACCTTTCGGTAAAGACCTGCTGTATTCAGTATCCCAGGCGGTCTATAAGGTCATTACGTACGCTAATGATGGTATCGGTTTCTTGTTTGGTGATTTGGCCCAATTTAAGGTCGGATTTATCTTCGCCATTAATGTGTTACCTGTAATTATCTTTTTCTCTAGCTTGATTGCGGTGCTGTATTACATTGGCGTGATGCAGTGGATCATTAAGATCATTGGTGGTGGTTTACAACGTGCTTTGGGAACAAGTCGCACCGAATCGCTATCCGCAACTGCGAACATTTTTGTGGGGCAAACAGAAGCGCCTATGGTGGTTCGTCCTTATATTGCCAACATGACTCAGTCAGAACTGTTCGCCATTATGGTGGGGGGCTTAGCTTCGGTAGCAGGCTCTGTATTGGCAGGTTACGCGGGCTTAGGCGTGAAGCTTGAGTACTTGATTGCGGCGAGCTTTATGGCGGCGCCTGGCGGATTATTGATGGCTAAAATCATGCAGCCTGAAACCGAACAGCCAGCCACGATTCTAGATACCGACGATGTTGAAGAAGATAAGCCAGCAAACATTTTGGATGCCGCCGCAACCGGTGCTTCTGCAGGTTTGCATTTGGCATTAAACGTGGGAGCCATGTTACTGGCGTTTATTGGTTTGATAGCGCTAATCAACGGCATGTTAGGCGGTATCGGTGCTTGGTTTGGCTATGAAAACTTATCCTTAGAGCTGATTTTCGGTTACGTATTCGCGCCACTGGCATTCTTAATTGGTGTGCCGTGGAACGAAGCAACGGTTGCAGGCTCCTTTATTGGCCAGAAAATCATTGTTAACGAATTCGTGGCCTACTCAAACTTCAAAATGTACCTTGATGGCGCGATTGTTGAGGCAACTGGGCAAGTGATGACTGAGCACACCAAAGCCATTATTTCTTTCGCCTTGTGTGGATTCGCTAACTTGTCTTCAATCGCCATTCTACTGGGTGGTCTGGGACAAATGGCGCCGAGTCGCCGTCATGATTTAGCTCGCTTTGGTATTCGAGCGGTCATTGCGGGCTCACTGGCTAACTTAATGAGTGCTACCATCGCCGGCCTGTTCCTATCGTTGGCGGCGTAATCAACAGGCATTAACTAACCGCTGTTAAGTCTGTCGTTCGTTAAAGGCAAAGCGCATTCGCTTTGCCTTTTTTATTGGGCAACTTTTATCGCCAGCGTTTCTTGATTAACGATACGACAGAGATACGGCTGTGACGCAAAATCACACATAGGTTTTATTTTAACCTGTTAAAATTATTAGCGTCTTGCTATCATGCGGCTTGGCCTTCGAGGTCAAACCGATTAGCGGTAAAATGGAATTTTCGCGAAAGGATCAGGGTCGTGTCCCTTCTTTTCCAGTCTTCACGGAATCAAGTCCCAATGTGAGCGGATGGTCTTTATAAATAGGCTATCCTTTTTGCTGTGCGTATTTTTCTTTAAAGTCAGCCGGAGAACACAATGACTGAACTTAAGCAAGCGGCGCTAGACGCCCTGCAGATGATGGATCTGACCACTTTAAACGATGACGATACCG
Organism: Paraferrimonas haliotis; assembly: GCF_002282895.1. GTDB lineage: Bacteria > Pseudomonadota > Gammaproteobacteria > Enterobacterales > Shewanellaceae > Paraferrimonas > Paraferrimonas haliotis. The sequence goes on along the minus strand of NZ_NRRB01000003.1, from coordinate 468,616 downwards.
ACCAAAAAGTCATCGATTTGTGTCATAAAGCCAAGACTGCCGTAGGTAACACAGCGGCGATCTGTATTTATCCACGTTTTATTCCTATCGCTCGCAAAACCCTAGCGGCCATGGGTGCCCAAAAGGTACAAATTGCGACGGTTACTAATTTCCCCCACGGTAATGATGATATTGACATTGCGGTTGCTGAAACTCGCGCAGCGGTAGCTTATGGCGCTGACGAAGTGGATGTGGTTTTCCCTTATCGCGCGCTTATGGCGGGTAATGCTGAGGTGGGTTTCGAACTGGTCAAAGCCTGTAAGCAAGCTTGCGGTGATGTGTTGCTGAAAGTCATTATTGAAACTGGCGAATTAAAAACCCCAGAGCTTATTCGTCAAGCTTCAGAAATCGCCATCGATGCCGGTGCCGACTTCATTAAAACCTCCACCGGAAAAGTACCGGTAAACGCGACCATTGAAGCGGCCGAAATCATGATGACCGTAATCAGCGAGAAAAATCCAAAACTCGGATTTAAACCTGCTGGTGGGGTGCGCGATGCTGAGCAAGCCAAACAGTATCTCGATTTAGCGGCGTCTATTTTAGGCAAAGATTGGGTTAATAAAAACCACTTCCGCTTTGGCGCTTCAAGCCTGCTTGCCAGCCTATTGCATACCTTAGGTGAAGGTGAGTCACCAGCATCAACTAGCGGCTACTAACATGTTATTGGCTCAAGAGATCATTGCCAAAAAGCGTAATAAGCAACCGTTATCGGCGGATGAAATACGTTTTTTCGTTAATGGCATCGCCGATAACACTCTAACGGAAGGGCAAATAGCGGCGTTCGCTATGGCAACCTATTTCAATGACATGACCATGGACGAACGTGTGGCGCTGACCTGCGCCATGCGCGACTCGGGTCGCACCATGAACTGGGACGCGTTTGGCTTTGATGGCCCGGTGCTGGATAAACACAGTACCGGCGGGGTCGGCGACGTGACCAGTCTCATGCTGGGGCCAATGATTGCAGCTTGCGGTGGTTTCGTGCCCATGATTAGCGGGCGCGGTTTGGGGCATACCGGTGGAACGCTCGATAAATTCGATGCCATTCCTGGCTATCAAACCGAACCCAGTAGCGAGCGTTTTGAGCAAGTGGTTAAAGATTGTGGGGTGGCTATCATTGGCCAAACCGCCGACTTAGCGCCCGCAGATAAACGTTTGTACGCCATTCGTGATGTGACCGCCACGGTCGACTCTATTGCGTTGATCACCAGCTCCATTCTCTCTAAGAAACTGGCGGCGGGTCTGCAGTCGTTGGTGATGGATGTTAAAGTGGGCAGTGGCGCGTTTATGCCGACTCATCAAGAATCGGTTAACCTTGCTGAGTCTATTGTAACAGTGGCTAATGGTGCAGGCACGAACACCTCAGCGTTGCTCACGGACATGAATCAACCGCTTGCTTCTTGTGCTGGTAATGCCTTGGAAGTTCGAGAGGCGGTGGCTTACTTAACCAATCAGTATCGGAACCCTCGCTTAGATGAAGTGACCATGGCTTTATGCAGTGAGCTCTTGCAGTTAGGTGGACTGGCCAACGATGACGCACAGGCCATTGATATGCTTGAAGAGAGCATTGAATCAGGCCGTGCAGCGGAGCACTTCGCTAAAATGGTTCACGGCTTAGGTGGCCCAGCCGATCTTATCGATAATCTCGATCGTTACTTACCTGAAGCGCCTATTATCAGGCCGGTATTGGCCAGCGAGTTCGGTATTGTTGGAGCGATGGACACCAAAGCATTAGGGATGGCAGTTGTTGCCCTTGGTGGCGGTCGTAGCCACCCGAAAGACAAGCTAGACTATCGCGTAGGCATCAGTGATTTTTGCCGAATTGGCGACGTTTTATGGGAAGGGGCGCCTATGGCGGTGATTCACGCTAACTCAGAACAGAGTTTTGATGTGGCACAAGCTCGTATTCGCGCTGCTATTAAGATTGTTGAGGATGCACCCGCGGCACAGCAGCAAGTTTTGGATACCATCCGAGGCTAATGCAAGATAGACATTAGGAGATTAAGGTAAACACTATGAAACGAACAATCATCTTAATGATGGACTCCTTTGGAATTGGCGCAACGGATGATGCCGCTGCGTTTGGCGATAGCGGTGCCAATACCTTTGGCAGCATCGCGAAAGCGTGTTTTGACGACCAAGCCAATCAGCAGCGCCAAGGTGCTTTAAAGCTGCCTAACTTAGCAAAGCTAGGCTTGGCGAACGCAGCCTATGAAAGCACAGGTAGTTGGCCTGCTGGTTTTAGCGAAGAGCTAGAGCCAAGCGGCGCCTATGGCCATGCAAAAGAGTTGAGCTCTGGTAAAGATACCCCCAGCGGACACTGGGAAATGGCCGGTGTGCCGGTGCTGTTTGAATGGGGCTACTTTGAGAAAAAGCAAAACTCATTCCCCAAAGAGCTTACCGACAAAATACTGTCTAGAGCCGGCTTAGATGGCTTCTTAGGCAACTGCCACTCGTCCGGTACCGTGATTCTTGAAGCCCTCGGTGAAGAGCACATGAAAACCGGTCAGCCAATTTTTTACACGTCCGCGGATTCAGTTTTTCAGATAGCGGCCCATGAGCAAACCTTTGGTTTAGAGCGACTGTATGAGCTGTGCGCTATTGCCCGAGAGGAGCTTGCGCCTTATAACATTGGCCGGGTCATTGCGCGACCTTTTATCGGTAATGATAAGAGTGACTTTGCGCGCACTGGCAATCGTAAAGATTTGGCCATTGAGCCTCCTGCACCTACGGTGTTGGATAAGCTTAAAGCCGCCGGTGGAGAGGTAATTAGTGTTGGTAAAATATCTGACATTTATGCTCACTGTGGCATTACTAAAGCGGTCAAAGCCAATGGTTTAGAAGCCTTGGTTGACACCACCATAGAGCAAGTTAAACAAGCGGGCGATCGCAGCATTGTCTTCACTAATTTCGTGGACTTTGACTCTCATTACGGGCATCGCCGCGATGTCGCAGGCTATGCGGCGGCTTTAGAGTACTTCGATAGCCGTCTACCGGAGATATTAGCGCTGCTTGGTAAGGACGATTTACTGATTATTACCGCGGATCACGGTTGCGATCCAACCTTTCCGGGAACCGACCATACTCGTGAGCACGTGCCTGTTATTTGCTCAGGTGCCGGTTTAAAAGCGGGCTCGCTAGGACGTCGCGACAGTTTTGCTGATATGGGACAGTCCATCGCTAAACATTTTGATTTGGAGCCGATGCAATACGGCACCGCATTTATTGATTAAAGGAAATAGATATTATGGCAACACCACACATTAACGCCGTTGATGGCGCTTTTGCTGAAACCGTTTTGTTCCCAGGCGACCCGTTGCGCGCTAAGTTCATTGCTGAAACCTTCTTAGAGAATGTTGAGCAAGTAACGGATGTTCGCAACATGTTGGGCTTTACCGGTACCTATAAAGGGGTTCGAGTATCGGTTATGGGCTCTGGAATGGGGATCCCGTCTTGTTCTATCTACGCTAAGGAGCTAATAACCGAATACGGTGTTAAAAACTTGATTCGCGTAGGAAGCTGCGGCGCAGTGAGCTTAGATGTGAAAGTACGCGATGTATTAATTGGGATGGGTGCCTGTACCGACTCCATTGTTAACCGTACCCGTTTTAATGGACACGACTTTGCCGCAATTGCCGATTACGGCTTATTGCGAGCGGTAGCTGACTCGGCAGAAGCGAGCAATCTGCCCGTGCGCATTGGTAACCTGTATTCCGCCGATTTGTTCTATACGCCAAACCCTGAAATGTTTGATGTTATGGAAAAAATGGGTGTGCTTGGGGTTGAAATGGAAGCCGCTGGTTTGTACGGCGTTGCTGCGGAATACGGCGCTAATGCGCTGACTGTTGTTACTGTTTCTGATCACATTCGTACCGGTGAGGAAACCACCGCAGAAGAGCGTCAGAATACCTTTAACGACATGATAGAAATTACCTTAGACGCTGTGACTAAGTTATAACGCAGCAGCTCAGTTAAAAAAGGCGACCCAACGGTCGCCTTTTTTAGTTCTTTAATTGTGCTTTAAATCGTTTGAAACTCAGCATTCGCGCTAACACGAACCCGATTAAGGCCGCGATGACTAATGCATAGGGTATTAACCGAGTTTGAGCCTGGTAGGCGGCGTTTAGGTGCTGGCTGTAATGGTTTGCGTCAATGCGCATGCGAACATAACCCACATCGCCATCATTGATGTGGCGCACCGGCTCAATAAAAGGGACGTGTTGTTCCAGCTGTTGTTGCAGCAGTTGCTGTAATTGATATTCATCAGAGATTTGCGGAAGATCAAAGCGATGCTCAAAAGCAACTTGCTTTCCCGCTTTATTAAATACGGTGATGGCTAAAACCCCAGGGCTTTGCATCATGGCTTGGCTTTGCAGCTCCACTTGCAAATAGTCTTCTAACGCCAACGCAGACGACAAAGATAGGGCATTTTGCTGAATGTGAAGTCGCGACATTTCTTCAGCTTGTTGGCTCAGCAATTGATGACCTTGTGCCACACTTTGTTGCCACAATTTAGTTAACCCAATGCACATAAGGCCCACTAGGACTAACTGGAAAATTCTATGGAACGTGGTTCGGTGAATAATTGATATCACAGGCTTGCTTCATTCTCTGTTTTTTAATCGAGCAATCCCTATAATAGAGAAAAATAATGACAAACAACAGAGACACAAGCGCCCTTATGTACTCTTTTCTTAGCACTGATAACCTTTCCTTGACCCATACGGAAGCGGATGACCTAACAACGCCTCACTGGCGGCTATTAACTCACAGCAAAGTGACTACTGCGGAATTACAAGGCTTGCTAGAGCAGGGGCTATCCGGTAGCTGGATGTTATCTGAGTTAACGCCATGTGGAGATTGCTGTGGTTGGCGTCTTGTGGCGGTTGACCAGCACTGTCAATTGGATCGCACCGTGTTTACGCAAAGCACGCTAGCGGTGGAATTGCTGGCTTGGAATGGGTCGTTTCCGAGCTTGAGTAAGCCGGGTTTGTTATTAATGGATATGGACTCCACCGCCATCACGATTGAGTGCATTGATGAATTGGCGGCCTTGGCTGGAGTCGGAGCGTCGGTGGCAGAGGTCACCGCCAGCGCCATGCGCGGTGAGCTTGATTTTGAGCAAAGCTTGCGAGCACGGGTGGCCAAATTGGCTAATAGCGATGCCGGTTTTATCGCTCAATTGTGCCAGCAATTACCACTGATGCCTGGTATTGAGGCTATGGTCGCGCGTTTGCAGCTACATGGCTGGAAATTAGCGGTTGTGTCTGGAGGTTTTATGCCGTTCGTTGAGCAGTTAATGCAGCAGGTTGGCTTAGATGACGCCATGGCTAATCAGTTAGATATCGCCGATGGAAAAATTATAGGCACCGTGTCAGGCACCATAGTAGACAGTGAATACAAGGCACAGCGGTTAGCATTTTTAGCCAATGAATGGGGCATCCCCGCTTCTCAAACCGTGGCGATTGGCGACGGAGCCAACGACATTAACATGATTAACTACGCGGCATTAGGAATTGCTTACCATGCTAAGCCGGCGTTAAAGAACGCCGCTAATGCGTGTGTCGATAAACTTGGCTTAGACAGCTTAGCCTTGATATTGGAACCGTAAAGGACAACATAAGAACATGGCAAAAAAACAAACGGCTTTTGTTTGTACCGAATGTGGAGCAGATTTTCCGCGCTGGCAAGGACAGTGCAACGCTTGTGGAGAGTGGAATACGGTTTCAGAGGTAAGGCTTGGTAGCGTTTCCACTCCGGGCAGAGGCGCGCAATTTGGTGGCTATGCCGGCAGCGGCGACAACGAAGTTAAAACCTTAGATCAAATTGATTTGGCGGAGTTACCGCGAATCGCTTCTGGCTTTAGTGAGCTGGACCGAGTGCTTGGCGGAGGTATAGTGCCAGGCTCCGCCATCTTGATAGGGGGAAGTCCAGGGGCCGGCAAATCCACTTTGTTGCTGCAAACCTTATGCACACTGGCGGAAACCATGGGCGCTTTGTATGTGACCGGTGAGGAGTCCTTGCAGCAAGTTGCTATGCGCGCGCACCGACTGAACCTGCCCACCTCTAAACTGAAAATGCTTTCAGAAACCAGTGTTGAGCGTATTATCGATATTGCCACTAAAGAGCGGCCCAAATTAATGGTGATTGACTCGATACAAGTAATGCACATGGCGGATATACAATCCGCTCCGGGAAGCGTTCCCCAAGTTCGAGAATCTGCCGCCTTTTTAACTCGATTTGCGAAGCAAAATAATATCGCCGTAATCTTAGTCGGCCATGTTACCAAAGACGGCTCGTTGGCAGGCCCTAAAGTCTTGGAACATTGCATTGATTGTTCAATCCTACTTGATGGAGACGCAGACAATCGTTTTAGAACCTTACGCAGTCATAAAAACCGCTTTGGCGCTGTCAATGAGCTGGGGGTATTTGCGATGACGGAAACCGGTCTTAAGGAAGTGGCTAACCCGTCGGCAATCTTTTTATCACGAGCAACTGAACAAGCCGCTGGTACTGTGGTTATGGTGCTGTGGGAAGGTACTCGACCATTATTGGTGGAACTGCAAGCCTTGGTGGATCACTCGCCTTTGGCAAACCCTCGACGGGTTGCGGTGGGGTTGGATTCAAACCGCATGAATTTACTACTGGCGGTATTGCATCGTCATGGCGGTCTAATGATGTCGGATCAAGATGTGTTTGCTAATGTGGTTGGCGGTGTCAGAGTTGCTGAAACCGGCGCTGACTTAGCCTTGCTGCTGGCAATGGTTTCGAGTTTTCGTGATCAGGTGCTGCAAAGTGATTTAGTGGCATTTGGGGAAGTGGGACTGTCTGGGGAAATCCGTCCGGTAAGCAATGGTCAAGAACGCTTGATAGAAGCCGCTAAACACGGTTTTAAGCGGGCCATTGTTCCTAAAGCCAATGTTCCTAAAAAAGCGATTTCAGGAATGGAGATCATTCCTGTGACCAACTTAAATCAGGCCTTAGAAGCGCTGTAATTCGACAACAAAAAGCCCGCGAAAATGCGGGCTTAATTACGAGGGCAATGAGTGGGTTATACCGCCTCAGCCGGTTCGTGATGCAATTCCAAGATTTCGTCTTGGCTTGCCGATTTAACCCAATCGGGTTGCTGCTTTAGACGGTGTCCAATGAACTGTCCGCCTTGAAAAATTTCAATGGTTTCACAGTATACTTCACCGTCTAAGGTTCCAGTTTGATCGATGATTAACTGTTGGCAGTGAACAGATCCTTCTACTTTTCCTGATATTTTTAACGCTTTACATTGAATCTGACCGGTTAGCTCACCGGACTTCTCCACTTCAATATCAGCTTGAGAATGTACTTGACCGCTTACTTGACCGCCAACGAGGGTGTTGCCATCGAAATGAAGCTGTCCTTGCAGTTCACAACCTGGCGCTAAATACGTCAGTTGACCCGGTTTCTTTTTACTAAACATGTTGTTCTCTTGTTCGTTCTAATTGTAATCAGCGCAACGATGATAACCCGACTCTATTGAGAATTGCCATCACTAGAGTTTGGAAGTTTCGTTTGGATCGCAATTGCGTCACTTGGGCAAACACTGATGCAGGCACCACAGCTGGTGCAACTATTAACATCGATGGATGGGGTCGCAATACGTCCAATAACGGGTTTAATTGTTATTGCTCGAGGGTCACAGGCGTCTTTGCAACTTTGACAAACCACCTGACTGTAAGTCAGGCAAGATTCGCTGATTTGTGCGTAATAAGGCCAAGGGCTTTGTTCAAAATCGGTAAACATATCTACCGTGCAAACCTCGACACAAGCTTTACAAAAGGTGCACTCGTTATTGCTAAAAGACACCTCAACAAAGCCACCGCGACCTTTTTTTATGAGGTCATTAGGGCAGGCATCGATGCAGTCACCACAACGGGTGCAGGCATCGATGAAGGCTTGCTCCGATTGCAACCAAGGCAGCCGAACCGGTAACGCTTGGTCTCGGCTTAGCAGCCTTCGTCGAGACAAGTCGGGCAAGGGGCTCATGCTAGTCCTGGTATCCCTGTGGATTTTGTGACTGCCAGCGCCAACTGTCGGCGGTCATGTCCTCGAGTGTTTTTTGTGCGCGCCAGCCCAATTCCTGCTCTGCCAAACTTACTTGAGCATAACAAGCGGCGATGTCTCCGGGGCGCCGCGCTACCACTTGATAAGGTACCGGCCGTTGCGATGCGTTTTCAAAGGCTGCAACCATTTCCAGAACGGAGTAGCCTTGCCCCGTACCTAGATTATAGGTTACCAAACCTGGGTTTTGATTCAGCTTGGCTAAGGCTTTCAGATGGCCAATGGCTAAATCGACAACGTGGATGTAATCTCGAACGCCAGTACCGTCAGGCGTATCGTAGTCGTTACCAAATACGCTTAATTGCGACAGTTTGCCTACGGCCACTTGCGAGATAAACGGCATTAAGTTGTTTGGAATATCATTGGGATCTTCGCCAATTTGACCGGAATGATGGGCGCCTACTGGGTTGAAATAGCGTAGCAAGGCAATGTTCCAACGAGACTCTGATTTCGCTAAATCTTTTAGCATCAGTTCAACCATGAGTTTAGACTGACCGTAAGGATTGGTCGCGCCGGTGGGCGATTGCTCGGTTAACGGCAGTTCTTGCGGATCACCGTAAACCGTTGCCGAGGAGCTGAATACAAGATTAAAGCAACCCGCTGCGGCCATGGCTTGGCACAGAACCAGTGTGCCTGAAACGTTATTTTGGTAATAACGTAACGGCTGCGATACCGATTCACCTACGGCTTTTAATCCAGCGAAGTGGATGACCGACTCAATGCTATGCTCGGCAAAAATTTTATCTAACAAGCCTCTGTCGTTAACGTCGCCTTGGTAAAAGTTGACGTTTTTGCCCGTTATGGCAGCCACTCGCTTAAGCGCTTCTGGGCTAGAGTTGCATAGGTTGTCGATGACCACTACGGGTTGGTCACTATTTAACAGTTCTACCAGAGTGTGGGAGCCTATATAGCCTGCTCCGCCGGTTACCAATATGGCCACAATATCTTCCTTTTTACTTTGCTAGCTGATTGATTAAGTCTTGGGTGCGTTCGCCTGTTTCACTGTGGCGTAGCGCGTATTCTATATTGGCGCGGACATAACCAAATTTACTGCCACAATCGTGGCTGCCGCCTTTCATATAATAAGCGTCGACTTCCTGCTGTTCGATGAGCATGTCGATGGCATCCGTCAATTGGATTTCATCGCCTGCACCAACTGGGGTTCGTTCGAGTAAGCTCCAAATGGCGTTTGACAGAACGTAGCGTCCTACCACTGCCAGGTTTGACGGTGCTTCTTCTAACGCTGGTTTTTCAACCATACGATTGATCTTGGCAAATTCTCCGGCATTAATACTGGCATCACCAATATCGGCAATGCCATAGAGGTGCACTTTGTCCTGTGGCACTCCTTCAACCATGATTTGCGACGCTTGTGTTTGGTCAAACTTAGCAACCATTTCGGCTAGGTTGTCTTTGCGCAAATCACTTTGATGTTCATCGATCAGTACGTCGGGCAGCATCACCGCAAAGGGGTTGTCGCCCACCACAGATTTGGCACACAAAATTGCGTGGCCTAGACCTTTAGCATGAGATTGACGAACCGATATTATGGTCACGTCTTTAGGGCAAATGGCCTGAACCGCTTCTAGCAATTGTCGCTTAACTCGACGTTCTAATTGAGCCTCAAGCTCAAAACTGGTGTCGAAATGGTTCTCAATGGAGTTTTTAGATGCATGGGTCACCAGCACAATTTCTTTAATACCCGCTGAGATAGCTTCTTGAACCACATACTGAATTAAAGGCTTATCAACAACCGGCAGCATTTCTTTGGGAATGGCTTTGGTGGCAGGTAACATGCGAGTGCCTAATCCGGCGACGGGGATGACGGCTTTGCGAATGGCTTGATTTGGCATCGTTGTTCTTTCTCGTTTGAGGTTTGCTGAGACAATTTTTCAAAGTTCAATTGTATCGAAAACAATGCCAATAGTTTAGTGAAACTTGCTTATAAAGCAGCAACGCAGCGATTACGCGTTGCTGCTGAACCTGGGTACCGCCTCATAGTTCAATTAAATGTTTGTTTTTCTCCAGAATAGACATTCCTATACCTTTGACTAACACCAACTCTTGAGGGTGCTTAAAATTACCGTGTTGTTGTCGATAAGCAACGATGGCTTGCGCTTTAGATAAGCCAATACCGGACAAACGGTTTGCCAAGGTGTTGGCATCGGCTTGATTAATGTTGACCTTAGCCTCTGTTTCAGACTGAGACTGGGATTGAGAGGGCGACACCGGCGATGGCTGGCTGGGGTTAGCAAGCGCTGATAAGCTCAATGTAAGCAAAGCTGTGGCTATTAAGAGTGATTGTATAAACATAATGCATTTCCTTTTGCAGTGAGTTAGCGCAATCAAATTTAGTACCACTGCTGTCGGTTGGCTATCGCTCCTTTGGGTGATTCTTTAGTGTACCTATGCGCGGGTTGACCATTCTTGCAGCAGAAGCGCAAGATTGTTTGCATTTCCCTTGATAATGCCTGAGCCATCGCTCATAATGCCCCCGTCTCAATCGAGACGGCTTACGATGGTGGCCCTATGGTCCTCTCGCAATGCTAGTTCGTGAACTTGGTCAGGCCCGGAAGGGAGCAGCCACAGCGAATGATGCGTGTGCCGGGATGCGGCTGTAGGGTTGCCACCAATTTCCTCAGTGACAACCTACTTAGAATTGATTAATCCGCGTAAATTGTATCTTGAGTGCGGTTATAGATGCGTTGTTGCGATTCATCAATTCGCACCCGAGTTTGGCCATTATTATAAGCGGTCACCATGACTTTACTGTTAAGCGGTAGGGCTTGTGTATCGGCTTGTGGGATTTCAACCAAGCGACCGTCTTGCAGTTCTACTGTGTATAACACCACTTCAACATCATCATTTCCTATCTCACTCAAAATGGCGGCAGCTAAGCCAATCGTTGCTACTGCGGCACCGGCATCACTGCGAGAGTCACTGCGACTGGCGGCCGCAATCAAAGCGCCCCCAGCGGCTACGCCTAGCGCGGTTTGGGTTGTTTCGCGCATTTCGCTAGGAGACATCACAGTTTTCTGTGAATCGATGATGACACCGCGATGCTTATCAACCGCATAAGCGCCGTGTTCGATTTGGTTAGGATCGTATTGTTGAGCATTGTTTGCGGCACAACCGTTCATGGTTAACACAATAGCAAAGCAAGCAATCAGTTTTTTCATAATAAGTCCTCGGTTTCGTTATCTTGCTGAGCACTTTAGAGGTTGGTTTGGTTGTTAACAATAAGCGGTAAAGACACGGTTAAGAGTGGTTCAAAAGTGAAAAGCGTGTTGGTGGATTGTTTCTAACGATGGATCTGGACTCATCTGGTCTTAACTGTGACGGGTAACTGGTACTAACAATCTGATTCAGGCAGCTTAGGATATTGTTAACAAGGTACGTTGCACCATGTTTTAGCGCTGTGCTAGCGGCCACAACTCAAGGAGCAAAAATGGATTCGGTTATTGATTCAAGATTAGTTAAATCAGGAAGTTACATCAATGGTGCTTGGCACAATAGTGAGCATGCGTTGGACGTGATCAATCCAGCCACTAACGAGGTTATTGCACAGGTTGCTAATGCTGGCGTAACGCAAACAAAGCAAGCCGTTAGTGCCGCGAAGCAAGCGTTTAATCGTTGGAAAGAGGTACCCGCGGCCCAACGAGCTCAGCTATTAAGGCGTTGGTTTGAGTTGATGATGGAACATCAACAGGATCTTGGACGACTGTTAACCCTTGAGCAAGGCAAGCCATTGGCTGAGGCGTGCGGTGAGATTGCTTATGGAGCGAGCTTCATGGAGTGGTTCAGTGAAGAAGCAAAGCGCGTTTATGGTAATACCATTCCAGCACCGAGTGGCGACAAACGCATTGTGGTTTTAAAGCAACCCGTAGGCGTGGTGGCGGCCATTACTCCGTGGAACTTTCCTAACGCCATGATTGCGCGCAAAGCGGCAGCGGCATTAGCCGCGGGATGTACTTTTGTGGTTCGGCCCGCACCGGCAACGCCCTTGTCGGCTTTAGCTATGGCTGAATTGGCACAACAAGCGGGCATACCTGCGGGCGTTTTTAATGTTGTGGTGGGGGACGATGCGCGTGGGATGGGAAAAGTACTGAGTCAGCATCCGGATGTGGCTAAATTTAGCTTTACTGGCTCCACTGAAGTGGGGCGCGTACTAACCGAACAGTGTGCTAAAGGCATTAAAAAAGTGTCGATGGAGCTTGGCGGCAATGCGCCTTTTATTGTGTTTGACGATGCCGATATCGATGCTGCGGTTCGCGGAGCCATGGTTTCTAAGTTTCGTAATGCCGGGCAAACCTGCGTGTGCACCAATCGCATTTTGCTGCAAAAAGGCATTGCCGGTAAGTTCATGCACAAATTTTTAGAAGTGGTGAGTAAACTCACCGTAGGTAACGGTTTGGATAAGGGTGTCGATATTGGTCCATTGATTAACCTAGAGGCGCATTCGCAAGTAACGTCACTCATTGATCAATCGCTGCAGCAAGGCGCAAAAATAGCCTATGGCGGCGAACATTGCCATTTGGGTGGCAGTTATATGAATCCGACCGTATTGACCGATGTGACCAATGACATGGCCATCGCCCGCAATGAAATATTTGGTCCTGTGTGCCCCATCATTACCTTTGATGACGAAGCTCAAGCTCTGCAGATTGCCAACGACACTGAATACGGTTTAGCAGCTTACTTTTACAGTCGTGATATTGGACGAATTTGGCGAGTGTCGGAAGGGCTGGAGTTTGGGATGGTGGGGGTAAATGAAGGCCTCATCTCTAACGCAGCAGCGCCGTTCGGTGGCGTGAAACAGTCTGGTAATGGTCGCGAGGGTTCCCAGTATGGGCTCGATGATTACGTAGAGATAAAATATTTGTGTTTGGGTGGAATTAATTAGTAGGTAAAAGTTATGGAAAATCAACAACTTCAACAACAAAAACTCGCGAGCTTTGCTCGTGGTCAAGGCAATTTGTATCCCGCTTACATTGACCGGGCACACAATGCCGAAGTATGGGATGTTGAAGGTAATCGCTACTTGGATTTAGGCACAGGAATCGCGGTGTGTAACACAGGTCACAGCCATCCGAAAGTGGTGGCAGCCGCCGTCGAACAAATGCAGCGCTTTAGTCATTCCTGTGTCATGGTTAACCCATACCCACAAGCGGTTCACTTAGCTGAGAAGTTGACCCAAATCGCACCGGGAAATAGCGATAAAAAAGCTGTATTCGTCACGACAGGCGCTGAAGCGGTAGAAAACTGCGTTAAGATAGCGCGGGCGTTTACCGGCCGTCGGGGTGTCATTGCTTTTAATGGCGGCTTTCATGGCCGTACCAATCTCACGATGGCGTTAACGGGCAAAGTGATTCCCTACAAACACCTGTTTGGTCCATTTGCGAGCGATATCTATCACGCCCCATACCCGTGTGAACTGCACAAGGTTTCTATTCAGGATTCGCTAAAAGCATTAACTAATTTGTTTAAGGTTGATATTGCCCCCTGCGACGTAGCGGCCATTATCGTTGAACCAGTGCAAGGTGAGGGCGGCTTTTACGGTGCTCCAGCACAGTTCTTACGAGCGTTAAGAGCGCTTTGCGATGAGCATGGCATTGTACTCATAGCTGACGAAATTCAAACCGGCTTTGGGCGTACGGGCAAAATGTTTGCGTTTGAGCATGCTGAAGTTGAAGCGGATCTAATGACTATGGCTAAAGGCATTGCTGGGGGATTTCCCATTGCAGCGGTGGTGGGAAAGGCAAACATCATGGACGCACCACTCCCCGGCGGACTTGGCGGGACTTATGGTGGTTCACCGGTAGGCTGTGCAGCGGCGTTGGCGGTGTTAGAGGTTATTGAAGAAGAGCGCCTTATTGACCGAGCGAATGAGGTGGGCACGCAGTTTCAAACGTCGCTCAGCATGCTACAAAACGAGTTCCCAGCGCTAATAGCCGAAGTTCGCCAGTATGGCGCTATGATAGCCATTGAGCTTTGCCATGATGGCGATCCGAGTAAAGCCAATGTTGAGCTGACCCAGCTGCTGATCAGCAAAGCGCAAGAGGCGGGATTGATTATACTGGCCTGTGGCTTTTATGGAAATGTCATACGATTCTTACCACCATTAACCATGACTCCGGATCATGTTGATGAAGCCTTGGAAAAATTTACGGAATTATTTCGTCACTGTGTTCGAGGTTGATTAATTTTTAACCTTGCTTTTTAAGCAAAAAAACTGTTACAACAAAGACATAACAAGAATGAGCGGCCTTAAGTCAGTGGTTGTAGACTGACGTATGCGCTGCCAACAAGGAAGTTGAGTATGTATCGCCAATTGATTCATATTGACCCAAATAGCAGTGACAGTTTACAGCAGCAAATTCGACAAAAGCTGGTGGAAGGCATTTTGATTGGCGCCATAGAGCCTAATCAAAAGCTGCCATCATCCAGACGGTTAGCACAGGAATTACAAGTCTCCCGCAATACCATTGTGTTGGTTTATCAAACACTCAAAGATGAAGGTTATTTGGTCACTCGTGAGCGGTCCGGTATTTTCGTAAATGATCAGCTCAAGCAAGGCTCGCTGTTAAGCGTTGCCAAAGAAAGCGAACTTATAACTAAAACCACCAAGCGTTTGTCAAAATCTAAATTCAGCGGAGCCGTGGCGCTCACAGGAAACGGTTCCGCGGCGTCCAACTGGCAAGAGTTTCCCTATCCATTTATCGATGGTAAATACGATACCGAGCTATACCCGACTAAGGAGTGGCGAGAAGCGTTACTAAAAGCCAGTACCAGTTCCGAAATCTATCAATGGTCAAGTACGCAAGGGTTGGAAGATGATCCGTTATTACTGGATGAAATCCGTAATAAAATCCTTCCAAGACGAGGTATTCAGGCCGGTCGCAATGAAATACTGATAACGTCAGGCAGTCAACAAGCATTGTTTTTATTGTGTGAATTACTGGTTAGCTCTCGTAGCCGGGTTGCAGTAGAAGAGCCTGGCTATCCGGAAATTCGTCAACTGATTCAACGTAAAGGCGCTGGTATGCGTCATCAGACAGTCGATGCACAGGGTATGGTGATTGATGATGATTTAGCCGATTGCGACCTGGTTTATTGCACCCCAAGCCATCAGACCCCAACGAGCGTCACTATGTCGATGGCTCGGCGTGATCAGCTTTTGTCACAGGCTCATCAACAGGATTTTTTGATCGTCGAAGATGATTTTGAGTTTGAAAGTAACTTCTTAGGTCAGCCCCATCCAGCCTTGAGAAGTTTAGACAGTCATAATCGTGTGGTTTATCTATCCTGCTTGTCCAAAGTACTGGTTGCAGGGGTGCAAATCGGCTTCATTGTGGCCGCTCCGCAAGTGATTGATGAACTGAAAAAGCTTAGAAAGCTCATCGCTCGTCACCCGCCTTTACTTAATCAGCGCGCCGTTGCCTATTTCTTAGCTTTGGGGCATTACGATGCCTACATGATGCAGCTGCATAAGACCTTCTTTGAGCGTTGGCTAACCTTAAGGGAGGCGCTAAATATTTATTTGCCGGACTCCATCGATACTGGCCCTATTGAAGGCGGGACCGCCTATTGGATTGTGGGGCCAGAACAATTAGATGGTGAGCACTTGCGCGAACAAGCCTCAGCGCAAGGCATATTAATCGAACCTGTAAAACGCTATTTTTCCTCACCAACATACCCTACGAACTGTTTTAGGATGGGCGTCACTTCGATACGAGAACAAAATATCCGAGAGGGCGTGCGCAAGCTGGCTAAACTCATTTTCGAGCTTACGTCAAAGTACGATGAGAAGTTGTCGAACGCTAAAGGTAAATTGCTCAGCCATCAAGAGTTGCAAAGCTTACTGCCCAATTCAACCCTAAAGTGCCAAATGGTTTATGGCGTTTCTTGCACCATAGAGTTGTTGGAAGATGGCACCATGCTTGGACGAACTTCCGGTAAAGGTAAAGAAGAAGATGTGGGTAAGTGGTGGATCGAAGATGGCCGTTATTATCGGCAGTGGCAACTTTGGGGATACGCTGAAGTGGGCAGTTTCTATGTCATTAAAGACGGCTCAGAAATCAAATGGTTTGATGAAAATTATAGATTAATTAGACAGTTAGAGTTCTATGGGGCTGGATTGGAAACAGCAAAAAGCGCTGATGAAGAAACATAAGCTTATTAACAGATAGCGTTACTTTCCATTACGAAACCGTGCTCAGAAACTGGACCTATACCTGACTGAGTTCTGGTACTACCAAGACGCAAGCCCTTGTCGTTAAAGTAAATTAAAACAACAAAGAGACATAACTTTCATGAGTCATTTTGCTATCGGTGGTCTTCAACTTGAGCTTGATACCAGTGACAACTTGGTAAAAATTAGCGACTCAATTGAGTTGACCATGCGACGTTTTCCATGGCTGAACATGTTGGTAGTCAGTGAGTTGGCGGTGGATGGTTCAAATACGGCACACGCGAAGTCGTTTCCAAGTGCTCACGAGCAACATTTTTGTCAATTGGCTAAGCGACTCGGGGTCTGGTTAATTCCAGGCACTCAATTTGAAAAGCAAGGGCAGAAAATATTCAACACCGCCACCGTTATAAACTCCGAAGGAGAGGTGGTCACTCGCTACCGTAAAGTGTTTCCTTTTTATCCCTACGAAAAAGACGTCAGTTCTGGATCGGAAATTATTGTATTCGATGTGCCTCAAGGGCGCATTGGGATTGCGATTTGTTACGACCTTTGGTTTGGGGAAATGGCCCGAAGCATGGTGCAACAAGGGGCTGAGGTCATTATTTATCCGACCATGACGCCGACAACCGACAGAAACCTAGAATTGCACATGGCCATTGCTACCGCCGCAACGAACCAATGTTACGTATTAAGCCTAAATGGTGCGGGTAAGCAAGGCAATGGCAATTCGATTGCGGTTGGCCCCGAGGGACAGGTTATCCACCAAGCCCAAGAGTGCGAGCAGGTTATACCGTTTGAAGTGGATTTTAAGGCGGTAAGACGCTCTCGTGAGCGCGGATTGATGGGGCTCGGGCAACCACTAAAAAGCTTTCGAGACAATGGCATTCAGTTTAATAGTGATAGTCAAGTGCAACGACAGACAGGCGCTTTATCGGAGCTGGGGCCACTAACCATACCAAAGAAATAACAACAAAACCGACCGTTTTCTGGTAGCAGTAGCCTGCGTCGTGCCAAGGGTCTAGTTATACAAATATAAATACAACTAGAGATTGGGAGTCGAACATGACACATCAAAGGACGATTATCGCCACTGCGGTTAGTAGTGCGCTACTTCTAGGCGCTAATACCAATATTGCATATGCAGCGGATGAGACGGCACAGGGCGATATTGAGCGCATAGAAGTTACCGCCAACCGTCGTGTCCAAAGCATTAACGAAGTTCCTTATAACATTTCCGCCGTGGCAGGTTCGGATCTTGAAGACAACAACATAGTCGACTCCACCGAAATGCTACGAAACGTCGCCGGTATTACGTTAGTTGATCGCGGTTACCGCAACTCGGGTGCGGTAAATGGCATTGTGATTCGCGGGGTCAACGTCGATAGCGGTAGTAATGGCGATATCGCCTTATCGGCGGTTCCAACCGTAGCGTCATACGTTAATGATACGCCGCTATTTGCAAACTTTATTCTTAAAGACATTGAGCAGGTAGAAATTCTTCGTGGCCCGCAAGGAACGCTTTATGGCTCTGGCTCATTGGCGGGAACGGTTAAGTACCGTATGAATCGTCCAGTGCTTGGTGAGTTCTCTGGCGACATCTCGTTAGGGGGAGGCGTTACCGAAGGCAGTGACGGCTATAACAAGAATGGCGATCTCCTGTTCAACATTCCGTTGGGCGACAAAGTGGCCTTTCGAGCCAACATTGGCAAGATTGATAACGACGGTGTTGTGGATTACGTTAATGTTTATAAATTGAATGACGCTGGCGCTCCGATAGCGGCTGGTGGCGATTTGGCCGCCGGCGAACCGGAATTTATGAGTGTAAAAGACGCCGATACCGTTGATATCACCTACGGTCGTGCCTCGTTGTTATTTCAAGCCACCGACGATTTGTCATTTTTGGCATCGTACCAGCATCAAAAAGATGAAATTGGCGGCCGTAGACAAGTTACCCGCGGCACTCATTGGGTTGATAAAGATGAAGATGGCAATCGCATCGAGACGCCTTATGGTGACTATGAAAATGGCGCAGTGGTACTTGAGCCGTCAGAGCGAGAAGTTAAACTGGCTGCACTAGAGATTGACTGGAACCTTGGTTTCGCAACCTTGACGTCAAGCAGTTCACAATATGAACACAGTGGCCAGTCCATTTCCGACAATACTGGCTTCTACGCTAAGAATGATTGGTTTACCGATTTATATTATGGCTCTCCAAGACCGCTTGCGGTGGCGGACCGCGGTTACGAAGAAAAAGCCTTTGTACAAGAGCTGCGCTTAGTTTCCAACGAAACTAAGTTCAACTTAGACTGGGTTGTGGGTCTGTACTATATGGACCAAGACACTAAGTCCAGTCAAGACAGCTACATGCCTGGCTACCAAGAGTGGGCGGGAGCAGCGTTCACTTGGTGGCCAACAATGGGAGGATTTGGAATGGTCTATACCGATCAAGATTTCCTCTATCGTCGCGTTCAAAACTTTAAAGACATGGCGGCCTTTGGTGAATTGACTTACCACTTTAGCGAATCCTTTAGAGTGACGGGTGGTATTCGAGGCTTTAAAAACGAATTTGTTAATGATACCGAAGTATCGTTTCCGATATGGCCATTCCTCGGCGCTGAGCCAAGCTTTAAAACCGATGAAAATGGTACTTTGTTTAAGTTTAACGCCAGCTTCGACATCACAGACGACATGATGGTGTATGGTACGGTGGCTGAAGGGTATCGTCGCGGTGGCGCTAATGCGGTGCCATTGACTGGTAGCTTGGCAGAGCGTCCAGAATGGCAACAATATAAGTCGGATTCGGCGATTAACTACGAATTAGGTCTCAAGGGGTTCCTTGGCGACAATAATCACAGCTATACCTTATCGGGTTTCTTAATTGATTGGAAAGATCCACAGTTGAACACCGCATCGGCTTGGGGTTTCTTTACGGTGGCTAATGGTGAATCCGCTCGAACTCAAGGGATTGAAGCAGAGTTACGCGGTTATCTAACCGATGAACTCAAATACAACTTGGGGTACGCCTATGTTGATGCATTCTTAACCGCTGATTTTTACGTGCCATCCGCCGTTTGGGCAACGGACACTTATCGTTTGCAAGCGAAAGACGGTGATAAGTTGCCAAGCACGCCAGAGCATACGCTAACCGCTGGTTTGGACTACGTTCACAGCTTTGAGAATGGTTGGGATTGGATAACCTCTGTAAACGGTTACTACCAGTCTGAATCTCTAAACTACTTGGGCGAGAGCGATAAACTGCAAGCGGAACTGGATGCATTTTCCATTGTGAACTTCAACACCCGCCTGAGCATCGATAATTGGGATGTTACTGTATACGTTAAGAATATCTTCAATGAAGACGGCGTAACGGGAACGCTACCGGAAGGCTATATGGGCACGGATCCCGCCGAGAACTTTTATGGTAATTCATCAAAAGATTATATCTCCCAGCCTCGTACCATAGGCGCTAACGTTCGTTATCGTTTTTAACAGAGGCGAGCAGAGCTTACCTTTAGGCTAAGCTCTGCTGTTTTTTTGTACGGAGTTAGTGTTAACTTAAATCATTAATGGATTATCAATAAAGAGCCGTCATGAATGACCAAAGCCTAGCATTGCCTCTGCAAGAACCTCTAGCGCGCTTTGAAGCAATGAAAAACCAAGCGCTCACCCATATTGCCCATCATGATACAGAAATCGCTATTAGGTCTTGCCAACGACTCAATAAAGCGCACCCCAATAATCCGGAATCTTGGTACATCAGTAGTTCATTAGCGTTGAAGATGAAAGATCCGACTAATGGCATTGCGGCGATTAAAAGAGCGTTAGCCTTGGCGCCAGACAATGGTGAATTTCTGCTAAGGTATAGCCACTTTTTAATACTCAGTGGCGACAAAAAGCAGGCTCGCAAGGTCTTGCTGACGAATATCGATGTACTGCAACAGCATGCTCAAAGCCAGCAATCGGTAAACGGGTATGGTGAACTAGCGCTGCAACTGAATGCGGTGGCTGAGTATCAAATGGCTGCAAAGTGCTACCAAAACGCGCTGCTTTTTAGCCCTAACAATGGCGAGCTGTATTTTAATTTAGCTTCGGTGCAAAGGTACTTAGGCCTACTGAGTGAGGCTGAAGCAAATTTTGATTTGGCCATCAAATACAACCCCAATGATGCGGAAGCGTATCTGCAACGCTCGTCACTTAAAAAACAAACCCGTGAAAACAATCATCTAGAATCTCTGCGCCAAGCCATAAAAACCACAAGTAACCATCCGATTGCTCGAGCACAGTTGCATTATGCACTGGCCAAAGAACTTGAAGATCTTAAGGACTATCAAGTTAGCTTTGAGCAACTTAAATTGGGCGCTCACTGTCGTCGACGTCACATGAACTATCGTGTTGAGCAGGATGTTGAAGCGTTGAATTTGATACGTACTACATATGACAAACACTGGTTTGAGCAGACTAAAGCAAACAGTAAAGAGCAAACCCAAGGAGCGCCGGCTATTTTTATATTGGGCCTACCTCGAACAGGCTCTACCCTGGTTGAGCGCATCGTGAGCAGTCACAGCCAAGTAACCAATGCCGGGGAACTCAATGATTTTGCCGTTTGCATGATGGAGCACGCTCAGCAACATTTACGGGGTGAGCCGAGCAAAGCTCAGATGATTCAAGCGGCATCCCAAGTGAATGCCAATCAGCTGGGTAAAAGCTATTTAAAACGGGTGTCTAATCTTGAGATAAACACTGAAAAGTTTGTCGATAAACTGCCATTGAATTCGCTGTATTTGGGACTCATTGGCACAGCACTACCCAGTGCAAAACTGATTCATGTAAAGCGTCATCCAATGGACACCTGCTACGCCATTTACAAACAGATTTTTACCCAAGGTTATCCATTTTCATATGACTTAGAAGAGCTTGGTCGTTATTACATTGCCCATCATCGATTAATGGAGCACTGGTTAGACACTATGGGATCGCGGATTTTACAGGTGAATTACGAACAGGTCGTTGCCGACTTGGAAACTCAGGCTAGGCGGTTACTGGCCCATTGTGGGCTGGCTTTCGAAAGCCAATGTTTGCAATTTAATCACAACAAGAGTGCCTCTACTACGGCTTCTGCTAGTCAAGTTAGGCAAGGCATTTATAACACTTCAGTTCAGCGTTGGCGTTGTTACGAAGTACAGTTACAGCCTCTTAAGAAGCAACTAGAAGCGGCCGGAATCGATTGCAGTTAGCAAGCGTGATAATAAAAGGAATTACCATGACAGAAATAGATTCAACAGCAAAACCCACGACATCATTTTCCATCGACCCGAATGGCGTTGTGGCGAGAGTCTTTCTGGCGTTTTTAACCACAGCGGGCATTTTTTACATCAACATCATGCCAGCGTTGGTTTCGGGATTGAAAGAAGGATTAGGGTTTACCAACCAGCAAGCCGGTTTCGTGAGCTCCGCCAATTTATACGGAGCGGCTTTTGGGGCGTTATTAGCCGTGTTTGTTATTAAGCACATCCGCTGGAAGCCCTGGTGTTATCTGTTATTGGTCAGTATTTTTGTTCTAGATGGCTTATGTATCCTCATTGATTCTGCTTCATTAATGATTGCTGTTCGAGGCTTTCATGGTCTTGTTGGTGGTTTACTTGTGGGTATTGGATTTGGTGTCATGTCGCGGACTGAGCAAGCGGATAAGAGCTTTGGTTATTTGTTGTTCGTACAATGGGGGTTAGGTGGCTTAGGACTGATGGTCTTGCCTGGGTTAGTGCCTGAGTACGGCACCAGTGCTTTGTTTATTGCGTTATTGATTTTTACCGGCGTCACTATGGCCATGATGCCTTTTTTGCCAGATTACCCATTGCCTAAAAATAAGTCCGAAAAGACCAATGATGCCTCTATACCTTGGTTAACCCTCGGCTTAACCATTGCCGCTATCTTCCTTTTTCAAGGGGCTAATATGGGGCTGTTTGCCTACATTATTGGCATGGCTAAAAATGAAGGCCTGAGCATTGAATTTATCTCACCAGCGCTAGCAATGGCGAGCTGGATAGCCTTAATCGGCGCGTTTGCGGTTATTGTGATTGGCACCAAGTATGGTCGATTATTGCCATTGATTGTCGGGATTGTAGTTACCGGTTTGTGCAGTTGGGCTTTGCATTTTAGCGAGGTTGCGACCATCTATTTAGTTGCCAACGTTATCATTGGCATCACTTGGGCCTTTGTATTGCCGTATATGTTTGGCATCTGCTCCGAACTTGATAAACGGGGGCAGCTGGCAGCGCTTGGTGGTTTCGCTTCTAAAATGGGGCTGGCGTCGGGACCTATGGTGGCAGCCTTATTGTTAGGAGAGGATAATTACACTCTGATAATCAATGTTGCGGTGGTAGGGTTGCTTATGTGTGTCGCGCTGGTTGCCTTACCAGCGCGAACCTTAGACGTTGCCTAAAGAGGCATGGTTGATGCTCGGTGTTGCAGAGCTATGGTTGCAACGTAGCCGCCGCTATCAGCAAAGGTCAAACTGAAGGTGTTGTTCTGTTGTAATAGAGACCATTCGATGGGCACTTCGATGGTGCCGTAAAATTCACTTCGCCCAAATCCGTCATGCTCTTGGTCGTATCCTCGATAATTTTGAGGTACATCAACAGTGTGACCATTTACTAACAAAGTAGGCGTTAAACTTAAGCCATGGGCTCGACCTAACGACAGTCGTAATATGGCTTCACCCGCTTCGCTTGTGTGGTTAATGTCGTTAATAGAGAACGATATCTCCTCATTTTTGTTAATGGTGAGCAGCATGGAATCCACGTAATGTTTGGTTTCCGATAGCTGTTGTTTGGGGTTAAATTCATTGTCGTAAGCGACTTCTATAATGGCGGTTGCTTCTGGCTCTAAGTCAATAGACTCTGGCATTTCAGTCATCGTGCTTTCTTTCAACACAACCTTATCCCCGTTTTCCTCGTCAAGATATAACTGTTTGATTGTAACCTGACTAATGGCGTGCTTAGTCGGGTTATTAAGGGTTATTGGAAGGGTGTGACGGTCAAAATCTAGGTTATTGAAAATAATCTGTGTTTTATGTTGATTGTGGTAGGCATCGACTTGAATATCTGGATTCTCGCTTTGGGTGAAGAGACGCTGTCCAGCCACATTTGCCCATAATTGGTAAAACTTAACCAAATCGGTATATACCCAAAGATTACCTGTCTCGCCTGCCATTTCATGTTGCTGGCGCATAAGGCGCCAGTAATAAGGCACATCGGCGGACTCACGCCCCCATTCTGCTTTAACAACGATAAAAGGTACTGTCATCTCTATCAGGTGAGGGCGGCTTAAGAAGCTCATTAGCATTGAGTTAACTGACTTTAAAATGAGCCAATCCCTTTTCGGTGACCAAGGTTGATTGTAATACTCATGCACCTGTGCACCGTATTCCGATATCACCATGGGTTTGGGTTGACCAAACTTGTGCTGAGTATAGGTTTCTAACAAGTCTAAGGTCGCCTCCATATTGGAGCCTTTACGGTATTTAACCAAGCCATTGAGTTTCGGAAAGTCGTATAAGTGAATGGACAGGAAATCCATTTGCTCGCCAGCGAGATCGATAAAACGCTGGTGACGTTGCCGCCATTGTTGAAATTGATTGACTTCAAAATCGGGAAAAGCGGCGGTATAACCCCCTACCAGTAACTGCTGATTCGGTTTAACCGTTTCGTGAGTAACATTACGAGCCGCCTGAGCTACGGCATTATGGAAGGTGAATATTTTGTCCAAATCTTCTGCGACCGGGGCGGTATCTACCAACTCGTATAAGGGCTCATTGAGCACTTCTAAAAATTTAGGCTTTGGCTGGCCAAAAGCATCAATGCCATCCATTTTGTTGAAGTATTTGGCAAGGTATTGCCCCATGAAGTCACCGGTTGCCGTACCAAATGGGGTTGCACTGGTATCTTGTTGTGAAAATGCCCAGCCTTTGCCGGTATCGGTGCCATCGGGCCAAAACGGATGTAATTGGCCTGCCACAATCATGTTTTTTGCTCTGTGTTCTAAAGCGCGCTGAGTGACAGCACGGTCATCGCTGTTATTGGTGTATAACCAGCGGATGTCGCCGCCTCGTTGAGTGGCTTGGTCTGGGTCGGCAAATCCAGGTGCTGTCATCGATTCGTCAAGCTGACTGAGTTGCCAGCGCATTGCGCCAGTATCTCGCCCAAAATACACGTCGTAATCGTTGGCGAACTGGGTTACTAAATCAGGTTGTTGATTTTGCCCCTCTTGATACCAGTCGTTTTCAGTATGAGAAGCATGGATGGTTATAAACTTACTGCGATCAAAAGTATCCACACCATGGGTGATATGACTCAAATCGAGATGAATGGATACCTGGTTAGCGGCAGGGGCCGGAGTTTGGGTTAAAGCCTTGGTAGTGACAGCAAAGTCAGCGCTTACGGTTGCCAGCGTTAAACGGGCCGTTACCTGAGTCTGATAGTCATCAGCGCTGACCAGCCGAAGTTGTATGGTGTCGCCGTGAGAGACTTGAGTATCTTGGGCAATAAAGGCTGCGCCATTAACGGACATGGTGGCACCGCTAACGGATGCGGTGATGTCGCTATTAATACCGCTGACGGTAATGGTATTGGAGTCTACGGTGGTGGCCGGCTCAACATCCGTGACCTTTTCGAAGCTAAATTGATCGGGAGTAGTGTCCTCTGCCGGCGCCGTTGGTGCTGGATTGCTGTTGGTGTCTGTTGACGATGTATCGCTACCGCCACAGCTTGAAAGGCACCAGCTTAACAGTATGACGGTGATGAGTTTGGCACTTTGCGACGCCATGTTCTATTCCCTTAGTGGTTATTATTGTTGATTGTTAACATTATTATTTGCGTGTAAAAAACGCACCCTAAGGTGCGTCTTCAAAGGGCATTTAGCGAATGTTCGCTTTAATGGCCTTAGTTGCAGTGGCGGTATCGTCAGCCTCGAGTGCTTTAATGACATCAAGGTGCTCTTGGTAACAGGCCTCACTTGAGCTGACCCGCTTATAATTTAAGCGCATTCTCATGACGTGAGGGTACCAGATGTTGACCAGTTCATCGCCCCCAGCTCGCTCGACCAAGTAATGGTGAAACGCTAAATCGTGCTTAGTCACTTCGGTATAGTCTTCCACCGCAAAAGCCCGTTGCAAGTCAGCCAAAATGCTGTGTAAGTCGTCAAAATCTTCTTGGGTTAGCTTGCCTTTCAGTTGATCAATGGCAAAGACTTCAATTTCTCGGCGAATTTTGACCATCAACTTTTGCGTTTTCGGATCAAGCACGCTGTTTACCGAAGCACCGCAGTTCTTCTTAGAGATGAGCAAGCCTTCTTTGGTTAGCTGCAATATAACATCTCGAATGGGCCCACGAGACAAGCCAAAACGTTCGGCTAACTCTTTTTCATTAAGTTTTGTATCGGGTTGCAAATCGCCTGCGATGATATCCGTGCGCAACTGGTCGGCGATTTGATCTTTAACTGATAGAATTTTTTTGGGTCGAATCCGGCTCATATCCCATCCTTGTTAATTTAATTAGTGCTTCAGTGTAAATAGTTGAACTGGTCTTTTCAATTGTCTTTCAGTTTATTGTTAACAACTTACTTCTTTTGCTGTTTAAAACGGCGCTGATACATGGACTGATTCACCTGTTTCGCAGCTTCCACCATTGGAAGGTATGGTTGATCCGCCACCGTAATAAAACCAACGTTGTAGTTTTCTCCATCGTATGCCCGTCCTGTTAACGGAGAATCTATGTATTGAAACCAGTGGGCACCAATGAAATATGGGTTGTCAAAAACCGACTCCATATAAGCTTTGTACATATTGGCTCTATCTTGTTGCGATGAGGCATGAATAAGGCCGGGGTGGAACATGCCAGAGTCACTGCTACCTATGTGAAACTCTCCGATGATTGCTGGCATATCGATGTCTTTTAAAAACTGCCAACTTTTCTCAGGTAAGCCTTCTTTATAAGAGTTGAAACTGATGACATCGACGTGCTTTGCTGACGCTTCAACCACTTCTTTGGGCATTCCCCAATCCGGAAAGCGGGCACCGAGATACAGGTGGTTTGGCATGTGACGTTGCATGGCGTCATTGACTACAGCGAAATATTTCTCGCCATAGCTATACAGCATCTGTGAATAATCTTGTAGTTGCTGCTCACTGCTTAAAGGCAGCTCAACGCCGCTATCAAAAGATTGCCAAGAGGCTATATTACTGTCCCAGGCAGCATTAAGCTTGTCGATTGTTGTATATTTGTTTTTCATAAGCTCGGCGAAAGCGGCTTTGGTTGGAGAGTCACTCGCATTTCGGGTAAGCGTATTAATAACAATGCCATAGTGGCTTTCATTGCTTTCAGGACGACCAAAGCTTTTTTCATTGTCAATGAATACGCCGACGCACCAAGGACTGTTGTTCACCTCTTTTGCCACTCGAGCCACTGTGAAGTCGGCCCGCTCGGCAAACTTAGGATCGAAGACATCAGGCAAAGCGCCCCAAAAGTCATTACCTGAACTCACAGTTTCAAAATCACCAATTATCCAACCGTTTGCGAAGAAGGGCACCTTGTCGTTGCCGTAATAACTTGGATCGGTCCAATTACCAAGGGAGGTGAATCCCCACGTCATCATTCTTTTTAAGGTAACGTCGCGCCAAGTTTGCATAAAATCAGCGCCGTCTTGGCCGTACTTTCGCTCTAAATTAGCGGAATAAAAACTGTAGGTTTCGCCATGGTTAAGCGGCCCAGAATGAGCGCTTCGTCGGTAGCCATAGTGTTTGCCTAACGGTTCATCGTAGCTAGGAAGCCATTGGAACATGTCTTTTCGTGTTTTCGATACCAGAGTTCTGCTGGCAACGGCGCTGTTAGGAACGCGGTTGAGACCTTGGCTGTCCTCTGGGGTTGCGTCGGTGGCGGTCTTTTGTGGAATCTGTTGTTGATCAAAGTCGTAGCCGGTCATGGTGGAGCTGTTAGACAAGCGAATAATGTCTAAACCGGTTGCTAGGTATAAATAGCCGTCGGGATCGACCAAACTCCACACACCGTCTACTTTTGCGGTTCTAAAGTAACCACTGCTTTCTTGTTTAGGACCGCTTTTCCAACCGCCAAAGCGCGAGCGATCGTCATTATAGTGGTCCTGTAAGCTCGCCAATTCTTTATCGCGGGCCGCCAATAACTCGCTATCATTATGAATTTTTTCTGCAAACTCGACATTAGCATTTTGCCCATACTTGTCACTGATGCCGACTAAAAAGTCTTTGTTCATCTCGGGATTGCTACGCAGCCAAATTTTTTCTATGACAATTGATTTATCAGTAAGATTGCTCTGCACGCTAAGGGTTATGCGACTAATGGCACTGATGTCTAGATTTTTCTTTCCCCACATGGAAATGAACTGAATGTCATCCGACTCCCAGGTGTCCGGATTGCTGCGCAGACCCGATACAAAATTGAGCTCAGTGGAATGGTCGTCAGAAAGAGGCGCCAAATCGTGGCCCGACATTTTGGCGTAATAAATGTGCTTGCTGTTCTCTGCAACATTTACGCTGCGGGTGTAAACATCGCCATTGGCATCCTGCATATCGAGATAGAGCTGAACGCTTTCAACATTAGGGTTAATGATCTCAAAAGCAAGGTTAAAAGACGAATAGTCTTTCCAGTTCCAATCTTTTTGAGGTTTAAAGTTAACCGCTGAGTAACTGTTTTGCTTTGAGTCAAAGTTTATTGTAAGCCCTTGCTCGGTGTAGGCCGATGATGCGTTGATGGTCTCTACTAAGTAGCTTTGTTCAGCAAGTGACCGATCAAAAAGCACAATAGGGAGAGAATTTTCGAATTGTTCATTTTTTGTCACTGTAGTTGAATCGGTATTACATGCTGATAACAAGAATAACATCGGCATTAGAGCTTTAAGCAATTTGTTGTCCATGAACTCAAACCTTTTGTATTTTTTTATAGGTAGTTACGGTCAGTGTTAATTGAAGATTGTTAACAAAATTATGTTGACAGATTGTTGCTTGAATGTCTACATTATCACCAACGCTGATCAAAAATCGTGTAGTAGAGAGAGTTTTTGTTCGGCTTTATAACCTGAAAAATAATAAATGTATCATGCAGGGGACTACAATGCGGAACACTCATAAGCGCTTTCCTTTAAGCGCGGTGACACTGGCAATGTTAACAGCGACCAGCTTGTCGGCAAAAGCAGAAGAGGTAGAAAATGCTGACGAAGAAATGGAAGTTATTGAGGTTAAAGGCCTTGCCAGCAGCCTAAAGAAAAGCATTAATGACAAACGATTCTCTCAATCTATTCAAGATTCGATCAATGCCGAGGACATTGGTAAATCCACTGACCAAAACATTGCAGAGGCGCTTTCGCGCGTTACCGGTGTTAGCGTACAGTCGGTGGACGGTGAAGGTACTACGGTAACGGTTCGTGGTGCGAACTCTCAACAAAACAACATCAGCTTGAACGGCGTAACCTTAGGGGCGACCGACTTTAGCCAAAGTGTTGATTTGTCTAGCTACTCATCAGATATTTTATCGAAAATTGAGGTGGTGAAGACGCCGAGTGCAGACCATGAAGAAGGTTCGCTTGGGGCAAATATTAACCTAACGACTACACGCCCACTAGAACTAAGCGAGCCGGTTGCCGCAATCACTCTACAAGGTCGCTATAACGATTTATCAGAAAACGAAGACTATAAAGTATCTGGTAGCTTCTCTAAGAACTTCTTAGACAATAGCTTAGGTTTCTTCTTAACCGCTTATGATGAAACCAACAGCGGTCGTAAGGATCAATACCGTGCCGATACCTTCCAATCGCGATTCACACCGATTGCAAAGGATACCCAAGGTAATGTCATTAATGACGTAACGGGTATTGCTCCGTATAACAGTCAGTACGAGTTGATTGAGTTCCAAAGAGACCGTCAAGGTATCGACTTTGGTTTGCAATGGCAGCCGTCAAACTCGACCGATGTTTACTTTAGTGCCAACTGGAGTAACCAGCGCGTTGAAGAATCCATGCACGGTGTTAAAACCCGTGGCTCTGATTACCCTAACCTAATTCAAGGCGTTGATCCTGGCCTATTTATGGGACCAGCACCGTATACCGATCCCGCTGAAGATTGGTTCGTCTACGATGAAAACTCTCGTATGTTCACTAAGTTCACTAACCGTTTTGGTTTGGGTGACTTAATTCAGTCGGAAAGAATGTACGACAATGAAAATCGAGTAGCGTCGTTTACGGTTAACCACCAATGGACCGATTCGTTGAACATGGATATTGGTGTCGGTTACTCGAAAGCTAAGCGCGTTCCTGATAACGACGTTTATGTTGCTTTGCAAAACTACAACTCCATTAACGCTTGGCTACTTTGGCACACGCCGCCAGAAGATATGGAACCCGTCGGTTACGATTGTACCAGTGGCCGTTGTGAACTCGTTGCCGGCCAAGGCTTGATTGATTGGGGCGCCAATGATGAATGGGGTAACCCAGATGCACTTTGGGATAACCGCTCTACCACAGGCTTTAACCCTGACGACCTAAAAGCACAGCACTTAGCGTTCTTAAACCGTAGCGTTGTTGACGTTGATGACACCACCAAATCGGCCCACGTAGACTTTGATTACGCCGTGGACTTTGGCGGTTTTACCATGTTTGAATTTGGTGCTAAATGGACTAAGCGCGAAAAGTTTGTTGATAATCAACAAACTGCGTTTAACTCTGTAGCCGAAGGGCAAATCATTATTAACCCGGACACGGGTGAGCCGGTGACCAGCATTCCTGGTATTACCGAAATTCGTGGCAACCAATTTCAATCGGATTACGAATTCCCCGATGACTTTATGGGAAGCTTAGGTTACGGTCGCGATCACGTTACGGATGGCTGGAATGCCTTCTCAGCCATCGAAGCCTTTAACGTTGCTTTAGGTAATCCAAACATTGCTATCGTGCCAGATAATACTGAAACTCGTGATGCTACGTTAGATAACATCGCTGCCTACTTCAAAGCGAATTTCGAATACTTTGATAGCCGCTTAACCGGTAACGTGGGTGTTCGTTACGTTAAAACCACAGTCGATACTAATGGCTACTCCGGTGTTAACTTCCACTTTGACCCAGGTAACTTAGGTCGTGTTTTTGACCCATTCAAGCTGCAAGAATTGCGTGATACCAGCCTACCGTTGTGTAACGACATTGCCTTTTATGGTACCGACTATAACGAAGAGTCTCGTTGGTCACGTGTAGACGGTAAAGGTTATGATACCGGCGGTACAGTGGATAAGCGCGACGATGTAATGATTCCTGATCAAGGTCCGTGTCACGACCCAAGAGCGTTGCAAGGCAATCCTGATTATTCGGAATGGTGGTTGTGGCGTCACAGTGATGTGAGCACCGAAGCCCATTACGTTTATGGCGATCGCAAATTCGATGAAAATGGCCAATTGATGCCTACCGAGGATCGTTCAAAACGTGCCTTTGGTGTTAGCGGTAAACACGAGTACGACGTGTGGTTGCCGAGCTTAAACTTGAACTACGCGCTTAATGACGAAATGATCTTACGTTTCGCGACGTCTAAGACAATGGCTCGTCCACAAATCGATTCGCTTCGTCCAGGCTTTAAAGTGACAGAGACGGTGTGGGGTGGTGATGATCGTAACAACGTTATTACGCTGACTTCGCCGCAATTGGATCCGCTTGAGTCGGTCAACTTTGACTTGTCTTATGAGTGGTACTTCAACGAGTCATCATTGTTTGCCGCAGGTATCTTCTATAAAGATATGACCAACTTTGAGGAATCAGAAACCGTTATTACCTACATGGACGATCTTCGTGG
Organism: Paraferrimonas haliotis; assembly: GCF_002282895.1. Classification (GTDB taxonomy): domain Bacteria; phylum Pseudomonadota; class Gammaproteobacteria; order Enterobacterales; family Shewanellaceae; genus Paraferrimonas; species Paraferrimonas haliotis. The sequence goes on along the minus strand of NZ_NRRB01000003.1, from coordinate 437,438 downwards.
TTTAGGGCTTGATCCTAATGCACCGGCATACAATACCGACGACTTATTGTTGATTGCGGGTCAAGACGATTTAGGCAGTTGTATGCCTAAGCGTATCCAAGGTGGTGCTGACTTGGTGGAAGATTGGGTGTTCTCAGACGATCCAGAGCAAATGTGTGCTCAGTTTAAGACCACACGCATTAAGAACGGTAAAGGTGCGCGAATTGGTGGTGCTGAGCTTCAGTACACTCAAACCTTTGATATGCTTCCAAGCTTCTGGTCGGGTTTAGGTATTACCACCAACTATACCTACCAAGACAGCCAATACGACCAAGAGGTTTCGTCAATTGATAGCAGTGTATTCTTGCCAGAGCTACCAGTAGCCTATACGCCTGAACACACCTACAACTTGACCGCCTTCTGGGAGAAAAACGGTCACCAGTTACGTCTATCCTACCGTGGCAACTCTGACCAACTTGTACAGCGTTCTTGGGAACAAGGTACACTTTGGGAAGAAGGTCGTCAGACGTTGGACTTCTCTGCAACCTACCAAGTTACCGATTGGATGAGCCTATCGTTCCATGCAATCAACTTGACGGATGAAGGCGTTCGCCAATACTACACCAGCCGCTTCTTGCAGTTAGGTGACGTTGACGGCGCTGGTAACCCTATTCCGTTTGAGGAAGGAAATGCCTTGGATGGTGGTGCAGATACTTCTCGTACCGTATCTCAATATAAGACCGGTCGTTCATTCCGATTGTCGGCTCGTGTAGCCTTCTAGAATAGGATTGAATCTCAGTCTAATAAAAGCCATAGTATTCGTACTATGGCTTTTTTTCACGACATAAAATGGACCGTGAATTGCTTGGTAAAGCGTTGTAGCTTAGTGGGCGAAAAAGGATAACAAGAATGAAAAAGCTCATTGTTTTAGGCGGCGGTACTGCGGGTTGGATGGCCGTAAGTTTGTTAAGAGCAAGGCTGCCTAAGTCGATAGACATCAGCATCATTGATTCTTCAACGTTGCCATCAATTGGCGTTGGGGAAGGGTCAACCCCAATCTTAAAAACCTTATTCGATAACTTGGGGGTATCCGAGTCAGAGTGGATGCCAAAATGCAATGCCACGTATAAGCTTGGCATTCAATTTGAGCATTGGTCGATACATCCTGGCTACCAAAGTTATTTTAACCCATTTTACTCACCGTTCGACCCAGATCATGCCAAAGCCTTGGTGTATCACTCGCGGTTGCGTCGTGGTGGCTATCAAGTGGACTGCTTGCCAGATAAGTATTGCTTCTCTGCTTACCTTGCGAAGAAACAGCTCTCACCGTTGCCACCCATTAATTTCCCGTTTGAGCCTTTGTACGGTTATCACTTCGACGCCAGCTTGCTTGCAAAGTTTTTAATGGAGCGGGCTAAGCGCGAAGGCGTAACCCATGTTGATGTGCAAATTGAGCGAGTGTTGACCTGCGAACAACGGGGTATTGAATCGTTAATCGACAGCCAAGGCAACCCACATCAAGCCGATTTTTATGTCGATTGCAGTGGCTTTCAATCGATGCTGTTGCAACAAGCTTTAAACGTACCGTTTCAATCCTATGAAGACGTTTTGTTCAATGATGCTGCGGTGACCTTGTCTTTACCGGCAATGGCTCCTATGCCTTGCCAAACGGTTTCAACCGCACTTTCTTGCGGTTGGGCCTGGCAAATACCGTTGCAAAGTCGAACTGGGGTTGGTTACGTATATTCCAGTCGCCACCTCAATGCTGACCAAGCGGCTGCAGAGCTTGCGGCTCACGTGGGACTTAATGATCAGCAATTACAGGAAGTTAAGCCAAAGAGCGTTGCTATGAAAGTGGGACGGGTTGAAAAGCATTGGCATAAAAATGTGTTGGCTATTGGGTTGTCGCAGGGCTTTATTGAACCCTTAGAAGCTACCGGATTGGCGCTGACTCAGCAGGCTGTTAACCGTTTCATTGACTACCTTAAACAAGGGCGCTTAGGCGAGCAGGATAAAGACGATTATAACCGCCAAACTAATGCCAGTTTCGATAGCGTAAAAGACTTTATACATACCCACTATTTAACCAACAGCCGCAACGACAGTGACTATTGGCAGCAAGCTCGAGCCAGTATTAGCAAAGCGTCGCCGAAGCTGCAGGCGGTGTTAGAAGCTTGGAACAACAACCAAGACATTGAGCCGATTTTAAATCAGCAAGACATGACGCGTTTTTATTCGGCTAACTCTTGGCATTATTTGCTGTGTGGCGTTGGTTTCTTTAGCCAATTTAACGAGTTACAGCCGCCACCGGCGCAAGCCGCTGCCGTTGACATCAGTCGCTTTGAACGCTTTTTTAATCGGTGTGCGATGAACTATCCGCCCCATCAACAAACTCTGCAAACACTGGAACAACAATAATGAAAAAGAAAGTGGTCATTTTAGGCGGTGGTACCGCCGGCTGGGTGAGTGCTGCAGTGCTCTCAAAAGCGCTCAGTCCACAAGAATTTGAATTTGAATTGGTTGAATCTCCAGACATGCCAACGGTGGGTGTTGGAGAAGCATCCATTCCGGCTTTTTATGGCTTGCTGAGTTTTTTAGGTATCTCGGACAAACCTTTGTTAGAGAGCGCCGATGCCACGTTTAAATACGGTATTGAATTTGAAGGCTGGAGCCAACCAAATGAACGTTATATGCACGGTTTTGGTAAGTTAGGTTGCGCTTTTAAGGACACTTCTTTTTTTGATGCCTGGCTTACCCACGCGCATCAGTTTGCAGAGCCTACGTTGGGAGAGTATTTACCCACGGAACAGGCATCGAATCTTAATAAATTTGGGCGTAATACCTCAAGACCCGATAATGCCCCAAAAAGCGCTTTTTATCCTTCCAATAACCTTTACTACGCATTGCATTTCGATGCCCTGAGATTGGCAGAGATTCTTAAAGAGTTTGCCAAAAAACGCGGGGTTAAGCATACCCAAGGAACGGTTGAGCGGGTGAGAAAAGACGACAGTGGCATTCAAGCGCTGTTGCTAAAAGAAGGGTTCGTCGTAAGAGGCGATTTGTTTGTTGATGCCAGCGGGCTAGCAGGACGTTTAATCAAGCAAGAATTGAACGCCGAATTTGACGATTGGAGCCATTGGTTATTGTGTAATTCAGCCATGGCCATGCAGTCGCAAGCTCAACAACCGCTGCCTCCATACACCCGCTCGGTCGCGCAAGCGGCAGGGTGGACTTGGCACATTCCGCTGCAAAACCGTATGGGCAATGGTTACGTTTATTGCGACCGCTTCATTACCGATGAGCGAGTCGAACAAGTGCTGCGCCAGAGCTTGTCGGGTGCGCCGATAAATGATCCTAAAATCATTCGCTTTACCACAGGCCGCTTACACAGCCCTTGGGAAAAAAATTGCATTGCCATTGGCTTATCTGCAGCGTTTTTAGAGCCGTTGGAATCCACCAGTATTCATTTGATCATTAAAGCCGCCATCTCGTTAGCGTCGGAGCTGCATACCCGTAAGCCAATCGCCGATGCCGCAGTGGCATTCAATGACCTGCATGAGCGGGATACATTGCAAATTCGAGATTTTTTGATTTTGCATTATTTGGTTAATCAACGAGAACAACCCTTTTGGTTAGCGGCCCGCAGTATAGACGTCCCTGAAAGCTTACAAGCGCAATTACAAAGTTTCACTGAAACGGGAAAAGTGAACTTAAGCAGCGATGCGTTATTTGGCCCAGAGAGCTGGTATCAGGTCTTGATTGGACAAAAATATCTTGCCAATTACCAAGCCTTTGCCAGTGATCAACACGGCGACTTAACGGGTTTCTTTAGCAGCGTTAAGCAGGCCATTTCTCAAGAAGTCGGTAAGCTTGATGACCACAGCAGCTACATAAAGCAACTGTTGCAACGTGAACAGCAACTATCAAAAGCCTAAATGTAGATTATTAATTGTTAACAATTTATTAAAATGAGGTTAAGATGGCTAACGGTATAAGACGGTTAGCCATTTTTCAGTCGCAGTACATTTCTTCAAAGCGCAGAACAGCAGACTGAATACTCAGGTATAGCACCGCAATTAAGGATTGATCATGACTTCTTTATTGGCGATTGGTGAATGCATGCTAGAGCTTCGGCCGCAGCGCAAAGCGTTAGGCCCGTTGACCTTTGACAGTGCATTTGGCGGCGATGTTTATAATGCGTTGGTGTATGCAAAACGCATACATCCAAAACTGGATTGCCGCTTTTTTAGTGCCGTTGGCCAAGACTCATTGTCCGAATCCATGGTAAGCGCATGGGCCGAGCAAGGTATTAATACCGACTATGTACAAAGACTGTGGGATAAAACCATTGGAATGTATGCCATTAATACCGATCATCATGGGGAACGCTCCTTTAGCTACTGGCGCTCAGAAGCTGCTGCAAGAGACATGGTCAGTCGCCACTCGGTAGAACAGCTTATTGAGATATTAGCGCCGGTTGATATGGTCTTTTTTAGCGGTATTACCCTCGCCATTTTGTCGGGTCATCATCGGCAAAAGTTGCTGCAAGTGTTGACGGGCTTAAGACAGCAGGGCAGTACCATAGCGTTTGACCCCAATTATCGCGAACGTCTATGGGATAACCAACAACAAGCAAAAACATGGCTCACCCGCGCTTATCAATGCAGCGACATTGCATTGCCGGGGGCAGACGAACATGAGTTGCTATTTCAACATCAAGATTTAGAAACCATTACTGCATTTTGCGTTCAATGCGGCTGCGATGAAGTGGTGGTGAAACAGGGTGAACAAGGCACCATGGCGTTTGCGGGAACTCAGTGGTTTCACGAACCGTTTGTGCCGGCAGAGCGTCAGGTTGACTCCACCGCGGCTGGTGACTCATTCGCCGGCTCATATCTAGCTTCAAGATTGGCGGGATTAAGTGTGCTTGATTCGTTATCGCAAGCAGTTACTGTGGCCAGAGAAGTGGTGCAATGCCCAGGCGCTATTATGGAGCCTGCTGAGTTTGTCCAGCGCTTACAAGGGCAATTAGTCTGCTTGCCAAATCAAGAATAATAAGAGGTGTTTATGGAACACGAACAGTTAAGTTTAGCCAGTCAAAGGGCGCGAGCACGTGGCTATGATGATAAAGGGCCTGAGTGGTTGACGGAGTTTGACGTTGAACCGCTTAAAGGTGATTTTGCGTTTGAGCAAGGCGTAATTCGTCGTGATCCTACCTCAGTGCTGTATATCGATGGCGTTTATCATTGCTGGTATACCAAGGGACAAGGCGAGACGGTGGGATTTGGCAGCTCAAACCCTAACGATAAGGTCTTCCCATGGGATCTCACAGAAGTGTGGCACGCAACTTCAGAGGATAGCTATACGTGGCAAGAGCAAGGCGCTGCCATCACGCGAGGTGAAGCGGGCGCCTTTGATGATAGAGCGGTATTTACCCCAGAAGTTATTCAGCACCAAAACACGTTTTATCTGGTGTATCAGACGGTGCAATACCCCTATACCAATCGTCAATTTGAACACATAGCCATTGCTTGGGCTGACAGTCCCTATGGGCCTTGGCATAAATCCAATGCGCCGATACTTTCTCCGCAGATGGATGGCCAGTGGCGCGGCGAAGAAGATAACCGCTTTCATGTAAACCACAAAGGCAGTTTCGATAGTCATAAGGTTCACGATCCCTGCATCTTATTCTTTAAAGACAAGTTTTACTTATATTACAAAGGTGAGACCATGGGGGAATCCATGAATTTTGGTGGTCGTGAGATTAAGCACGGTGTCGCCATTGCCGATAATATTTTAGGGCCATACCAACGCTCTAAGTTTAACCCCATCTCCAACAGCGGCCACGAAGTGGTGGTGTGGAATTACCAAGGGGGAGTGGCGACCTTATTAACGACTGATGGCCCTGAAAAAAACACCATTCAGTTTGCGCCTGACGGTATTAACTTTGAAATTAAAGCCCACATTAAAGGCGCGCCAGAAGCCATTGGGTTGTTTCGTCCGCCTCAAGAGTTGCCGGCTCCCGGGTTAAGTTGGGGGCTGTGCCACAAGTATGATTCCAGTTGGAATTGGAATTTCATTTGTCGCTTTACGCCGCGCAAGCAAGTGCTTGATGCCGGCACGTTTCAAAACAGCAATTAAAGGGAAGTACCAATGGACGACAGCTCAGTTCCGTTTAATCCAGCGGATCATTCTCATCGACGCTATAACCCATTGTTAGGAGAGTGGGTACTGGTATCGCCACATCGTGCTAAGCGACCGTGGCAGGGACAACAGGAAGCGCCAGCCACTGAGCAAACCCTGTCTCATGACCCGACTTGTTACTTGTGCTCAGGTAATACAAGAATTAATGGCGAAGTAAACCCTAACTATCAGTCAACCTATGTATTTACCAACGATTTTGCGGCGTTGCAAAGTTCAACGCCTAATCACAAGGACGATGACCCTTTGTTTCGCACTGAATCCGTTGCGGGCACCAGTCGCGTCATTTGCTTCTCCCCTGACCATGCACGCTCTTTGCCGCAATTGTCACACGCCGAGTTACTGAAGGTGGTGGAGACCTGGGTTGAACAAACTCAGTTACTGGCGAAAGACTATTTATGGGTGCAAGTGTTTGAAAATAAAGGCGCGGTAATGGGGTGCTCTAATCCGCATCCCCATGGGCAAATTTGGGCGCAAAACAGTTTACCGACCTTGCCGGCAAAAAAGTTAACTCAACTCAGTGACTATTATTCTCAACATAATAGTAATTTACTGCAGGACTATGTTGAGCGGGAGCTTAAATTAAACGAACGCATAGTGGTGAGCAATGCCGATTGGATTGCCTTGGTGCCGTATTGGGCCGCTTGGCCTTTTGAAACCTTGCTGTTGCCCAAGCAGCATGTCGCCAGGCTGTCTCAGTTGAACAGTGAAATGCAGCAGTCTTTGGCGGACATTGTCAGTCAGTTGACCATAAGGTTCGATAATTTGTTTGGCTGTTCGTTTCCATATTCTATGGGATGGCATGGTGCGCCAAACGATGCTAACGCCCATCCAGAATGGACTTTACACGCGCACTTTTTTCCCCCTTTATTGCGCAGTGCCACGGTTAAGAAATTTATGGTGGGTTATGAAATGATGGCGGAGCCACAGCGTGATATTACCCCAGAGCAGGCCGCTGCTTTGTTACGTCAACAATCAGCTGTTCATTACAGCCAAGCTAAGGAGTAATTTGTGTCAGTAGCCATTAACAGTGCGTTTGAAAAGGCATTTGCAAGCCAACCGGACTCCATTATCAAAGCGCCGGGACGAGTCAATCTCATCGGCGAGCATACCGATTACAATGATGGATTTGTGCTACCGTGCGCCATTGACTTTGCCACTTGGGTTGCCATTAAACCTAATGACAGTCGTAAGGTGCGGCTGTTAGCCATGGATTATGACCATCAATTAGACAGTTTTGATTTGGACCAAGAGTTGCTGCCGCATCCTAATTTGCAATGGTCTAATTACGTACGAGGCGTTTTTTCTGAGCTAATCAAGGCTGGCCACGTCGTAGACGGCTGTGATATTGCCATAACAGGAAACGTTCCCCAGGGAAGTGGCCTCAGCTCTTCAGCGTCCCTTGAGGTGGCTATTGCTAAAGCTTTAGTTCATACCTTCTCATTATCTCTAAGTGTCGCTGAGATAGCGATTATCGCGCAAGCGGCGGAAAATAACTTTGTTGGCTGTAATTGCGGCATCATGGATCAGCTTATTTCTGCCTGCGGCAGCAGCAACAGCGCGTTATTAATTGATTGTCGCAGTCTTTCACTTACCCCTGCACCTTTGTTAAAGGGGCACTCGGTGGTGATCATAAACTCCAATGTTAAACGAGGCTTGGTCGACAGCAAATACAATGAAAGAAGGGAGCAGTGCCAGCAGGCTGCCGCGCATTTCGGGCTCTCTAGTTTGCGCGATCTACCGCTATCCCAGTTCAATGCACACGCCCAGCAGTTAGACCCGTTGATTGCCAAGCGGGCCCGTCATGTATTGGAAGAAAACCAACGAACACTAGACGCAGTTGAAGCGCTGTCATGCCACGATGTTGCCCGTTTGAGTGAGCTGATGGCACAAAGCCATGCCTCTATGCGAGACCTATTCGAAATTACCACTCCTGAAATCGATTATTTGGTGGCGTTAATTGCTGATTTTGTCGAAGACAAAGGCGGGGCACGCATGACCGGTGGAGGCTTTGGCGGATGCGTCGTAGCAGTGGTTGCGGATGAGCTTGTTGCCCCCATGATTGCCTTGGTGGATGAATGCTATGAAAGCAAAACCGGCTTAAAAGAGAGTGTTTATATCACTCAAGCGGCGAGCGGTGTAAAGGTACTTTAGCCCTGTATAAAAAAGCAGAGATCCGGGCAAGATCTCTGCTTTTTTGGTGTGATAGTGAGGGAGACACCAGCACACACTTGCTCTATCGCTTATTGCTCATTCCAATAAACGGTTTTCTTTTCTAAATATTGCTCTAATCCGTATTTTCCATCTTCACCGCCGGCGCCACTCATTTTCCAACCATTGTGGAAACCTTGATGTTGCTCTCCGATTCCGCGGTTTATGTAAACTTCGCCTACCTCTAAATCGGCAATGGCTTGGTGCATCGCTTTTACATTTTGGGTGTACAAATAAGCAGAAAGTCCGTATTCACTGTCATTGCTATAGGCAATTGCTTGCTCCAGTGAGTCTATTTTTACAATGGGGAGAATCGGTCCGAAGGTTTCTTCGTGAACCAGCACGTTATCTTGTGCGACATCCACTACCAAAGTGGGTTCGAACCAATGACCGTTTTCATAGCCAGGTACTTGGGCCAGGTTACCGCCAATTAGAACCCGTCCACCTTGTTGCAGTCCTTGCGCCAAAATCGATTGGATGTTGTCTATTTCACTTTGGTTGACCTTAGGACCCATTTCTGTGGCGGGATCCATAGGGTCACCGACTTTGATTTTCTTCACCGCCTGAGCCAGCTTACTGACAAACTCATCGTGAACGTCTTTATGGACGTACAGTCGCTCAGCGCAGGTACACACTTGACCACAATTGGCAAAGCGAGTCACCACGGCATCGGCAACCGCTTTATCGATATCAGCATCATCCAGTACGATAAAAGGGGCTTTCCCGCCAAGTTCCAGCATAACCGGGGTCAAATGCTCAGCGCTGGTTTTGTAGATTATTTGCCCCGCTCTTGTGCTACCTGTCATGGTTATTAGACGGGTTATGGGGCTTTCACATAAACTCTGGCCAACCACAGAGCCGGTGCCATTTACGATGTTAAGTACCCCTTTAGGCAAACCAGCTTGATTCGCCAGTTCCCCCAACGCAACGGTAGACAGAGGCGTTTCCTGAGTGGGTTTAATGACAATGGAATTACCCGTAATTAGCGCAGGGCCAATTTTGCGACCCGCCAGTGCTAATGGAAAATTCCATGCGGTAATTGCCACAACCACTCCGCGAGGCACTTTATGGATAAAAATCTTTTCGTTTTCGATGTCTGACGCCAGAATGTCACCTTCGATGGTTAACGCATGATCACAGGCGTATTCAATAAAGGTTGCGGTTACCTCGACTTCAGAGCGGGCAACATCAATGAGTTTGCCTTGCTCTTCAACCAGTAACTTAGCCAAAGGTTCTTTTTGCTCACGAATTAACTGAGCAAACTTTCGTAATACGCTGGCTCGTTGACGCGGAGTTACTTTGGCCCATACCTTTTGACCTTGTTTGGCAGACTCGAGTGCCGATAGTGCGTCTTCGCGACTGCCCTCTGGAATTTCGCCGACTCGCTCACCGTTTGCAGGGTTATAGACAGTGATGACGTTGGGTAAGCTTGATGGCACATATTCGCCATGAATAAAGTTAACGTTGTTAAATATGGACATGGTTATCTCCCCATCCAACCGCCATCCACCAACAGTGTGGTGCCATTGACGTAGTTAGAGGCTTGTGAGGCTAAAAATACAGTAGGTCCCTTAAAGTCTTCAGGCTCTCCCCAACGACCTTGAGGAATTCTGTCTAAAATGGATTGGGCTCGGTTGGGATCGTCACGCAGAGCTTGTGTGTTATCAGTCGCAATATACCCCGGTGCGATGGCGTTGACGTTAACCCCTTTACTGGCCCATTCGTTGGCCAATGCTTTGGTCAATTGGCCAATCGCGCCTTTACTGGCGGCATAGCCAGGAACGGTAATACCACCTTGGAATGTAAGTAACGAAGCGGTGAATATTATTTTGCCTTGGCCACGTTCGACCATTTTACGACCAAATTCACGACTCAATATGAATTGAGAATTGAGGTTGATGTCAATTATCGTGTCCCAATAGTCATCGCTGTGATTAACAGCGGGGTCACGCAAGATATGACCGGCGTTATTCACCAGAATATCGATTTGCGGATGCTGTTGATTAACCGCTTCAATAAACCGGTACACGCTATCTCGATCTGAAAAATCACATTGAAACGCAGAAAAATTCCTACCTACGGCTTTAACGGCGTTTTCTATGTCACTGTCATGCTTAGTAAGGCTGGCAGAAACGCCAACAATGTCAGCGCCTGCTTCGGCAAGTCCCAGTGCCATTGCAAAGCCGATTCCTCGACTGCAACCGGTAACTAATGCGGTTTTGCCACTAAGATCGAATACATTGTCCATGTGTAAAGGTTCCTTAAGCTACAGAAGGTTGACATTGAATTAAGGCTTTCATACCCGATGGGTTATTGTCCATACCTGCAAAAGCTTGTTGAATCTCTTCCAGTGGATTAACCGAACTAATGAAAGGGCTCAGTTCAAGTTGTCCTGTCGCGATAAGCTCAATGGCTTGCTCGAAGTCCTGAGGTTGATATACTCGGGCCCCCATCATTTCGAGCTCTTTCCAGAAAAACTGGAACAGATCCACTTGCGGCGATTGCGGATGTATTGCAACCATGCAAATGCGACCGCGTACCGCGGCTATTTGAGTCATAACGTCCAGCGCCGGTTGAACGCCGGATACTTCAAAGACGACGTCAGCCCCTTTACCTTGGCTCCATTGGTCCACATAAGCCTTGATGTCTGTAGCGGTGGGATCAACGCTGTCGATGCCGTTATCTTGGGCAAATTGACGGCGAGCAGGGTTCACTTCAGAAAGTAAGACCTCTGCACCTTTAGCTTTGGCAACCAACGCAATTAATTGACCTATTGGGCCGCCGCCAATCACGACTGCGCGCTCTCCTGATTGCAGTCGGCTGCGGCTGATGTCATGGCAGGCTACCGCTAAAGGTTCCACCAACGCGCCAATTTGTTGCGGTACACAGTCGGGTAACTTATGCAGAGTTCTTGCTTTTACGGTCCAACTGTTTTGAAAAGCGCCCGGGGTGTCGATACCCATGAATTTCAAGTTATGGCAAACGTGTGAGTGTCCTTCATGACACGCAGGGCAATCACCGCAATAATCTAAGGGCCTAACGACCACTCGATCGCCTACGGCAAAATCGCTCACGTTGCTGCCAACTTCAGCAACGGTGGCGGATAATTCGTGCCCAATGGTTGCCGGTGGGTTCACTCGAGCGTCCATAACGCCATGATATATGTGCATGTCGGTGCCACAGATCCCAACGAAATCTACCGCCAATCGAACTTCATCACTGGCCGGAGCTACCGTGCTACCTGCAACAATTGAAAAGGATTTATTTCCTAAATATTGTGCCGCTTTCATTACCTATCCTAAGAACTCTTAACTAAGTGTGGGGTTATTAATTGAGGATCAAATTCGACCCCAATACCTGGATTCGTGGGAGCCAATGCTTGCCCTTGATGCAATTTCAATGGAGACTTGGTGTATTGATCGATAGGGAAAGAGTGAACCTCTAAATAGCCAGCATGGGGCTGCGAAGCGAGCAGCGATACGTGCAACTCTTGCATACCGTGGCTGCACAAGGGTAAACCGTGCAGCTTAGCAAGCTCGGCAACCTGCATAAAGCCCGTGATGCCGCCAATGTTTGAGGCGTCGGGTTGTACAAAGCCTAATTTCGAGTGGGCTACGGCGAGTTCGAACTCTTGTTGGGTATGTAAATTCTCACCCATGGCAAGCGGTATATCAATGGCGTCAGCAATGCGCCCGTAACTGGCATATTCATCGGGCATGGTTGGCTCTTCGAACCAGGCAATGTTGCAGTGGCTAATGGCCTTACCAAATTCGATGGCGCGGCTTTCACTAAGCGAGTAATTGGCATCAACCATAAATACTCGTTGGTTGCCTATGAGTTCTCGGACTGCTTCGACACGAGCAACGTCTTCTTTGTAATCGTCTTTTCCGACTTTTATCTTAACCGCTTCAAAACCTTTTTCTAGATAGCCAGAGATGTTACTGAGTAGCTTGTCGATGTGAAAGTTTAAGTCGATGCCACCGGCGTAGCATAGAGTGCGGTCGCTGGCGCCGCCTAACACTTGGTGCAAGGGTTGTTGAAGTCGATGGCAGTGTATGTCCCATAAGGCGATATCAATTGCGGACATGGCAAAGCTGACCAGTCCTCCGCGGCCAACGTAGTGCAAATCCCAATACATAGACTGCCATATGTCCCGTATTTTGGAAGAGTCTTGCCCTAATAATCCGCTTTTGTATTCGTCCTCAATTAGGGAATAAATCGCTCTGCCACCTTTGCCGCCAGTATAGGTGTAACCAGTACCCGCATAGCCATCGGCACACTCTATGGTACACGTGATGAGTTCAAAATGGGTATGATCACCGTGTTTCGCATCGGACAGTATTTCGGCCAATGGAATACGGTAATAACCTGTTTTTACTTTTGTTATTCTACGGTCCGTCATCGAGCAGTCTTTTGTTAATGTATAAAACAGTTGATTGTTAACAATCTACACATGAGCTTGTTAAATGTAAAGGCTTGTTAAGCATAGGCTTCAATGAATTTCTTTAAAGGTACTGGTTGTAGGAGGGCCGATCCTCGCGAGATGGCTAGCCAGAGACGGGTAGCGCGTGTAACCTATGGCAATGAACTATTTAGCGCATCTGTATTTGTCTCAATCAACTGTAGAATCGAGAGTAGGTAATCTACTTGGGGATTTCAGTAAAGGGGTGGACAGTGCAAGCTTACCCGCAAATGTGCGTGCCGGTTTACAAAACCATAGACTGGTGGACCGCTTTACCGATCAACACCCCCAAGTTCGCAATCTGAAGAAACTGATGTCTCCCGAGCGACGCCGTTTTGCAGGGGTTATATTGGATCTTGCCTTTGACCACTTCTTAATAAAGCACTGGCATCGTTTTCACTCCAGTGCTTTTGAAACCGTATGTCATGATTACTATGAGTCACTGCGCGCCGGTCAGTATTTAATGCCGCGTACAATGCAACAAGTTACATTAAGAGTGGCCAATGAGCATTGGTTTGGCAGTTATCAAACTCTGCACGGGGTTGGTTACGCGCTGGATCGGATAGCGCAACGTATTCGGTTCGCTAACCAGTTTCAGGGCAGTATTAAAGATCTCAATCAACACCAAGACCAAATTGAAGCTGTGTTCTTGGTGTTTTTCGAAGAGCTCATAGCGCATGTGCAACACCAAGCGCTGGAAACTTAAAGCTGATTAACGGCCCAACTTAAAAATTCTCTACGAGTCTTCTCATCCGCTTGTTGCCACCAATATTGCAGCATTTGCTCTGGTGTTGTGGTTGCTGCGCTTTGAGATTTAACATTTGTGGTCGCTGTATCTGCTGTGGTTGCGGTATCTGCAGCGGAGGGTGTCGTTGCTGCGATTGAGCTTGTTGCAGCTGCAGTGGTGGTTGCAGTAGCAGCGATAGCGGCCTCATCAATATTTTGAGTTGGGGTGTCGCCAAATAAGCGTCCTAATAGGGTGCTTTCTTCGGCGTCGGTATAGGCGGTTTCAAACGGTACTTGCTGGCCATTTAAAGTAATGATCACCGCTGGCCGCTCCGCATAAGCATCGGGATCTTTGTTAAAGAGTTCGCCTGTTGGCGCTAATTGGTATTCTTTACCTGCCTCGGCATTAAACGCAACGACAAAAGGAGATGAGCTGATTTTACGGTCGATGTCACTGATTCTATCAGCAACTAAATCGTTGTAACGCAATGCAATTTTGTGAGGGCCTTGGGTTAATTCCAGTTCACTTTGATGCTTAAAGAAATTGCGCTTGATTGGCTGTCCATCTAACGCCATATACTCGAAGGACATCGGAATTTTTAATGTTGCAGCTGATACTGGCACCGAAAGCACGCAGCTTAACAATAGGCTAACCCAAATTTTCATAATATCTCCGTCGGCTGTTTGCCGTTAGTTAGACGGTTTTAAGTGTCGTAAGCACGCTTGCAAGTGCAGTAATGCTTGTTGGCATTGTTGTAATCGCTTGGACGTTGCCAAAATATCTTGTTGGCATTGTATTTTGTCAGCTCCGATACTGCGATGAAGTCGAATATCCAACTTTTCTAATGTAACTTCAAGTTTACTCATCCAGCGCCGGTGTTTGTCAATTTGTAAGGCCAACGCGGATGCGTCATGAAAAGCTTCTGCAGGAATCCATGGATATTGACTGTTGGCACTGTTTTTCGCCGCTTTTTGCTGACTTGCCAGTTTGCGTTTAGCCCAAAGTTTGCGTGAACTTTGATGGGCGCTTCGTTCATGCTCAACAGTGACTTTGGTGCTCACCAACGCCTGCGACAACGCCTCAAATTTGTCTTGGATGCGAAGACATAAGGCTTCGATTGTTTGAGGGTTGTGGCCTAACTGGATCAGTTGCGCCAGACGTTGGATGTCTTTTGAGATGTTATTAGCGCAGGGCACCAGCTCGGCACCGTGGTGATCAAACAACTGTTGATGAAAACGATGACGATTAGAAAGCAAGTGCTTAGCACTCGGGTTTAGCTGGTTATCATGCTGCTGGGCCCGCGATTGTAATGTTTGCAGTTGCGAAGTAAGCGCACGAATGGCTCGGTTTTGACTCATCTAAAACCAAGCCTTCCATGCTAAATCCGCGGCAATGATGATCACTACAGTAATGAACACAGGTCGGATAAACGCGCCACCAAAACGAATGGCAGAATGGGCACCGATCAGTGCTCCGGCCATTATGCAGACTCCCATACTGACGCCTAGCAGCCAATTTACGTGGCCGAGGTAAATGAAGGTGGCTAATGACGTGGCATTGGAAACAAAATTCATGGCCTTTGCCATTCCAGAGGCCAATAAGATGTTCAGCCGATACAGAGCCATATTGGATACCGTCCAAAAAGCGCCGGTGCCAGGGCCTGCAAAACCATCGTAAAAACCCAAGGTTAAGCCTTGAAAGGTTTGACGAGTGTTAAATCCAGCTTCGTTGCTGTCCATCGCTTGACTCTGCTCAGAAGGTTTACGACTGAACAGCGTATATACGGCGGTCGCGAGGATTATGATAGGCAGGCCTTTATCTAACAAAGCTGGATCTAAATAATTTACCGCCGCGGTTCCAAGTACCGCACCTACAAAGGTGGTCGCTAACGCGGTAATCCACATTCGCGGTTTAAACAGCTTTTTCTTATAAAAGGTGATGCTGGCGGTCAGTGAGCCAAACGTGGCCGCCAATTTGTTGGTTCCCAGTGCTAAATGAGGAGGCAAGCCGGCGGTTAACAGGGCGGGGATCGTGAGCAATCCGCCGCCGCCAGCAATCGCGTCAATAAAGCCCGCGATAAAAGCAACTGCGCAGAGGGTCAGCAAGATATTTGGCTCTAGAATGAATTCCAACAGAAATCCTTAAGCGTGATTAATGGCGACATAGTAACAGGCCTTAAGATTCAATGACACGTCGATACCCCGGCAAGCCATCGAGGAGGGCGGATCCATAGCGACGCGTAACCAGACGTTTATCTAAAATGGTGATTCGGCCGTAGTCTTGCTCTTTACGCAATAGGCGACCGCAGCTTTGAATGAGTTTGCGTGACGCGTCTGGAACGGTTAATTGCATAAATGGGTTGCCACCGCGTGCTTTGACAAATTCGGCGTGCGCTTCCTCAACGGGCGAGGTTGGAACCGCAAAGGGCAATTTTGTAATGATTAAGTTCGTTAGGTAATCGCCGGGTAAGTCCAAACCTTCAGATAAACTGGCGGTACCAAAAATAATACTGGGCTTGTGCGCATCACACCGTTGCTTGTGTTGGGATAGCAAGGCACTTGGGCTTAGATCACCCTGCACGAGCAGTGGGATCTTAATTTTGTGTTTTAGAGCGTCTACCACTTGGTTCATCTGCCAGTAGCTGCTGAACAAGACCAGACTGGCTGGTTCGTCTTCTAACAACTGAGGCAGCTTTTCGATAAGCTCTTGTGTAAAGGCGTCCTGACTGGGATCGAAGCGCATTTTGGGTAAGTACAAGGTTGCGTTGTTTTCGAAGTCGAAGGGGCTTTGCAACGCAAGGTATCGCGTGCCGTCGTTCGCTGTTAAGCCGATTTGATGGCGAAAATGGTCAAATTGATTCAATGCCCTTAAGGTAGCGCTGCATAAGATGACGCCAGCCGCCTTAGACCAAAGCTGATGCTCTAAAATATCGCCCACTTCAATGGGGGATGCGCTGACTAAATAATCCTGGGGTTGGGTATCGGCACGCAAAGCAATCCAGCGCGCAAGCGGAGGGGCTTTGGGTGATAACTCCAGCGCCATCATTTTCCAAAGCTGTTGCAAGTTCTCCAATCGCTGAATGTAATTACCGAGCTCGATGAGTACCGGCTCGGCTTGAGCTGTGGTTATGTCACCGTCTTTGAGAGCTTCGTTCACCAAGGTTTGAATTCGGTTTAAGTGCTTTAGATTGGTTTTCGAGGAATCGGCGAGGTCAGAAGCGTGCTGCTTGAGTACCGTTGGCAGTTGGCCGTGCTCAAAGCGAACTCTGTCTTCACTGTTTTCAAACCATTGACCATTAGCCTGACACAACTCAGCGACTAACTTAAGCTCGTTAACCGTGGTGCCCAGTTCATCCATTAACGACTGACATGGCTTGATGGCCTGCTCCGAGGGCACTAAGGCTTGAATTTTAGTCATGCTCTTATCCAGTCGTTGCAACCAGTCTGCGGAGGCTCTTAAGGTTGCTGAAGCACTGCTGAAGTCGCGTGTGACTTGAGGTAAGTGATGAGCCTCATCGATGACAAAATACATGTTTTCTGGATCGGGCAATATCACCCCACCACCTAGGCTTAAATCGGCCAACAATAGGCTGTGGTTCACCACTAATACGTCCCACGAATCCATGTCGTCGCGAGCCTTATGAAACGGACAATAACGATGGTCCGCCACGTTTTTCTGGCAGGAATGTTTGTCTGAGCTAATTTGGTTCCAAATCGGGTCTGGAATGGTTTGGGGCAGGCTGTCGCGATCACCATCCCAACGACCATGGTGATAGTCCGTCAGCAATTTTTTTAACAGTTTTATATGGGCTTCATCGGGCTTGGTCTGCCATAAAGCTTGTTGTGAGTCACCGGCTTCACCGGCAAACAGCTCAAGCTTGGACAAACAAACGTAGCGTTGCCGCCCCTTAACTAATCCAAACTTGAAATCCAGCTCGCTTTGAGCCAAGAAAAACGGCAGTTCTTTTTTTACTAATTGCTCTTGCAAGGCAACCGTTGCCGTGGCGATGCACAATTGCTTGCCTTTCGCTAATGCCAGAGGAATTGCTCCTAATAAATAGGCCAATGATTTACCAATGCCAGTCCCGGCCTCGACTACCATCATGCGCCGCTGGCTGTCGTATTCACCGGCTAATACTTTAGTGACCTCAGCCACCATATAATTTTGCTCTTTGCGTCGATTAAATTGCTGCATGCCCCCAGCAATCTTTTGATAAATGCTACGGATCTGAGTTTTGACTTTGTCGGGTACCTGATGGTTTGTTTGCTTGGTTTGGCTCATGATTCACAGATTAGTGGGGCAAGGACAAACATAATAGCAGCGGTTTGTTGTGGTTCCACTAAAAATACGATGAAAATAAGGTAAAAAAATCAGATTAAATTAACGATTTAGTTTTCATTAAGCTTACATTCAAGTTTGTAGCATTAACTTAATGACAATGAAATGGTCACTTACCCGGTACTTTTGAGCCTGTTAGCGTGAACCGCTTCAAAATTAACTCAGTCATTATTAAAAAGGAACGATTAATCCTAACCCTTTAGGGTAAATTGTTCTAATTTAATAAAGGTTGTTACATAGGGTTATGTGCCTTATAACAATACTAATGACGAATAAAGACACTATTATTAACAAGCCAAAATCATTATGGGAGAGATACATGAGACTTGGTGTGATTTCATCTGCGGTTGCCGCGGCTTTAGCGACTCCGTCGGTATTAGCGTTCGAAGTATATAACGACGACGTAAACTCGTTAACCATTGGCGGCTATGCCGATATTCGCGCAGTAAATACTCAAGATACCACCGAGATTATCGATGGTACCTCTCGCATAAACTTCGACTTTGTGCGTCAAATGGGCAACGGTTGGAGTACTCAGGCCAAAATGGAGTGGGGCGTAAACCTAGTGGGCAACACCGACTTGTCGCTCACTGGTGACTATGTGCACACTCGTACCGATGAATTCTTGAATAATCGATTAGGGTTCATTGGCGCCCATCACGATACCTATGGTTCATTTACTGCGGGTAAACAGTGGGGTGTTTATTACGACATCGCCCACAATACTGATATTCCCCATGTTTGGGCAGGAACCAGCTCAGGTGTGTATACCTTTAACGGTGACGGTGGCCTTAATGGTACCGGTCGTGCAGACAAAGCCTTCCAGTATCGTAATGAATTCGGCAACTTTAAATTAGGTTTGCAGGTGCAAGCTCGAAACGCTTCTGACGAAATTGACGATCTGCAAGGCAATCCACCTCCAGTGCCGCTTGCTAACGATCCAAACCAAATTCGTTCAATTTCTTATGACAACACCTTTGGTATTTCAGCTCGTTATCAAGTGATGGATGAGTTGGAATTGGGTATCGCCTATAACCACGGTAAATTTGAAGGCGCGTTTGTTGACGGGCGAGCGTTATCGGAAACCGATAAAATCACCGGTGTGAGTGCCACCTGGGGTGGAATGTATGATGAAGGCTTATACGTAGGCTTTAACGCCAACCAAGCGGAATACCACGAAGTGGATAACGCGGGTCGCATCATGCCAAAGTCTACCGGTGCTGAAGCCGTTGTAAGTTACGCTATGGATAACGGTTTTGTGCCCCTAGTAATGATGAACTACCTTAAAGCCGACGACGAAGCCTATGGCAACCTTTATAACGGTGAATCGTTCGAGCGTAGTTTTGTAACGGCTGGGTTTCACTATCTGTGGAGCGATAAAACCATATTGTACATAGAAGCTCGTAAAGACTTCAGTGACGTACCAACAGCGCAAGCGATGGTAGAAGACGACGGCATCGGTATTGGCATGCGTTTCTACATGTAGTTTAGGTAATCATCCACAACCCAAATTTCATCATTAGCCCGTTGAAATTTGGGTTTTTTATTTTGTTAACAAAGATAAAACGTTCGACCTGCTGTTCACACTCATTCCTCCTTAGCAACAAGTGCAACATTATTTTTTCGATAAAAATTATAACCAACCTGTGGCGCTAGCGTTACGGTTAGCTTCTCTAAGCCCTGTCGGTGTTTCGGCCTAATTTACTTTATTAGTATTTACTGTTAATTCAATGGCTTTGTTGCCTTGCGGTGACCCTGACTTCGGAAAAACTGAAGTAAAGCGTGATTCTTGAAATTAACACCTTCGATTACTATTTGCACAGTAACCTCTGTTTAGACCAGTTTAATGATCGGAACAGAGGTTGACAGGTATTCAGTTGTTGTGGAATTATGCCTGCGGGTCTGTCCGTAAAAACGGTCAGAAAAAGGGAAAATAACAATCACTAAGAGTGGGGATTGCTCGCCGGTTATCCAATTCGAACACTAATAATATTGAATGGGTTAGCGGCTTATAGCGCAATCTTGCTTTATAAATTCACATCAAATTGGTTGGAAAATATGTCCAAGGTAAGTACAAGAACCAAACTGGCTACTGCTATGGTTGCTGCACTGGCGTTTGCCGGTAGTAATCTGGTTGCCGCCGATCCTCTTACCGACGTGCAAAAAGCAGACGGCAAAATGCATGTTGCTGCTGAAAAATCTCAGCAGAAAATCGATAGATACTATGATCAAGCACAAGATATGCTGTTTGAATACGGTACCACTGAAGATCAACGCGAATCCTTGAAAGGCTACAACGATTACGTTGCAGGCCTAGTTGCAGACCAAGAAGCAACTATGCAAGCGATTCAAGCGGATATCGATTACGTCGAAACCTTACGTCAGGGCGTTGTTCCTTTGATGTTCAAAATGGTTGACACTCTAGAGCAGTTCGTTGCTTTAGATTTACCATTCGAACAAGAGTCTCGTAAGTTCCGTATTGACAATCTTAAGAGCTTGCTCAATTCAGCAGACGTATCTCTTGCAGAAAAATATCGCTTAATTCTAGACGCTTACGACATTGAAAATGACTACGGTCGTTTTGTTTCGGCGACTGAAGGTAAGCTAGATGTTAACGGTAACGAAGTACTTGTAGACTTCTTCCGCTTAGGTCGTGTTGCTCTTTATGCACAAAGCTTGGACCAAAAGTCGGCTTGGATGTATGACGCTAACACTAAAACTTGGAACGAGTTAGATGGCCGCTACTTGCGCGAACTGACCAAAGGTATTCGTATTGCGCGTAAACAAGGCGCTAACGACCTATTCTCATTGCCGGTTCCAGCCGCGGAGGTTGCACAATAATGAAAAAATTAATGACTTCTGCCTTGATGGCAGCCAGCTTAAGCTTGACCGCTGGCATGGTATCAGCAGCAGACGCTCCGACGTCATTCGACCAACTGCTTAACAAAGTTAAGTCAGAAACCGCTGCGCAGTCTAAAATCAACAAAAACCGTGAAGCTGAATTCAAAAAGTACGCTGGCGACAAGCAAGCGCTTTTGAACAAAGCTAAGCGTGACCTGAAAGCCGAGCAAGATCGCGGTGATCGTCTAAACCAAACTTACTTAGACAACGAACGTCGTCTGGCTGAGCTTGAAGAAGACCGTAAAAACGCACAGGGTGACCTGGGTGAGATGTTCGGTGTGGTTAAAGGTGCTGCTGGTAACCTAGCAAGCCGTTTAGCTTCTTCTAACATTTCTGCACAATACCCAGACCGTCACCAGTTCATTGCTGAACTTGGTGCTCGTAAAGAACTGCCTCGTATCGACGAGCTAGAGCAGTTCTGGATGGCTTACCTAAAAGAAATGACCGAATCAGGTAAAGTGGTTAAGTTCCAAGGCGAAGTAACTGGTATTAACGGTGAAACCGTGACTACTGAAGTTGCTCGTGTTGGTCCATTTAACTTACTTGCTGACGGTAAGTTCGTTATTTACAACGACGAGCTAAAAATCATTCAAGACCTTTCTCAACAACCAGATTCTTACCAAGTTTCTCCAATTAAGAACTGGGCTGCTCAAACCGAAGGTTACGCGCCACTCTACGTTGATCCAGCGTCAGGTGTATTGCTAAGCGTATTCACCCAAAAAGCGTCTCTAGAAGAGCGTTTTGAAGCGGGTGGCACCATCGGTAAGATCATTGCTGCCTTGTTGGTACTAGGTCTTATCATTGCTCTTGAGCGTTTTGTAACTCTGGGTATCGTAGGTGCCAAGATTAAGGCGCAAACTAAGAAGGTTGACCAACCGGGTAACAACCCACTAGGTCGCGTACTTAGCGCTTATCAAGACAACAAGAATGTTGACGTTGAAACTCTAGAGCTGAAACTGGACGAAGCAATTCTGAAAGAAACTCCAGCACTTGAGACTCGAATCTCTATACTTAAAGTACTAGCGGCTATCGCGCCTATGCTGGGTCTATTGGGTACCGTTACCGGTATGATTGCGACTTTCCAATCAATCCAATTGTTCGGTACTGGCGATCCAAAACTGATGGCTGGCGGTATTTCAATGGCATTGGTAACAACCGTTCTTGGTTTGATTGCCGCACTACCATTGATGCTATTACACGCTCTAGTGTCTGCTCGCAGTAAATCACTGGTTCAGATTCTTGAAGAGCAAAGTGCTGGCATTGTTGCTGAGCATGCTGAGAAGAGGAACGCCTAATGATGCTATTCCTGATGGATACCTGGGATTCCGTCAGGGGCTTCATCTCCACAGGAGGTGATGTCCTCCTGCTGGTGGCGTTTGTTTTGTTCCTAATGTGGGTACTCATGTTAGAGCGTTATTTCTACTTGAATATAGCGTTCCCACGTTTTCGTAAAAACATGATTGCTCAGTGGGACGCACGGGATGAAACTTCATCCTGGCATGCACACCGTATCCGTGAAGCCTGGATATCCCAAGCAAAGCAACAATTGAACGCGCGTATGTTGATTATTAAAACCCTGGTAGCCATCTGTCCAATGATTGGTCTATTGGGTACCGTAACCGGGATGATTAACGTATTTGACGTTATGGCTGTGCAAGGTACGAGTAATGCTCGTGCAATGGCTGCCGGTATCTCCACTGCCACCATGCCAACAATGGCTGGAATGGTAGCGGCGTTATCAGGAGTCTTCTTTAGCACTCGTCTTGATGCGCGTCTGAAAGTCAGCCTCGAGAAGCTAGCTGATAGCTTGTCGTACAAAGAATAGAGAGAAGATAATGGCACGTAAGAAGCATTCAAGCGTGGAAGAAGAAGCGCAAATCGATATGACACCGATGCTTGACATCGTGTTCATCATGTTGATCTTCTTCATCGTAACGACTTCGTTCGTTAAGCCTTCTGGTTTGGACGTAAACAAACCAAAGGCATCGCAGTCAACTCAGAAGAAATCGGCCAACATCTTTATTGGCATCAGTAAAACTGGTGTGATTCAGATGGAAAACCGTCAAGTTGATATCGAGCGCGTAGCAGCAAACGTTGAACGTATGCTTGCTGAGGCTCCTGAAGCTGCAGTATTGATTCAAGCCGACAAAGAAGCACAACACGGCATCGTTGTTAAGGTTATGGACCAAGTGAAGCAAGCAGGTATCGATAAGATCTCAGTTGAAGCGGAGAAAGACTAATATGTTGAGAGCACTAGTATCCTTGATCCTTGGTGCTGTCGTGACTTTTGCTTTGTTCGTTTTCATGGCGTTTTTGATTGGTGGTGGTGCTCAGCGCGCCGACAACGCAACCGAATCGCCAGTGATTGAAATCACAATGGATAGGCAAGATGCAAAGGCACAGAACAAGCCAAGGTTCAAGCCAAAGCCGCCGCCACCGCCAGAGCAGCCGCCAAAGCCTGAAGCTCCACCACCAGAGTCGAGCACCGACACCAGTGGCATGAGCTTTAACATGAGTGGTGTAGGCATCGGAGCCGCAAGTACCGGCATCGGTGACCCAGGTTCATTCATGAAGGGTGATGGTGATGCGACGCCTATCGTACGTATCGAACCAAGATACCCGATTAAGGCAGCCCGTGACGGTAAAGAAGGTTGGGTGCAACTGTCCTTTACCATTAACGAAGTAGGTGGTGTTGAAGACGTAGAAGTAATTGCTGCGGAACCTCGTCGTTTGTTTGACCGCGAAGCAGTGCGTGCACTGAAGAAGTGGAAATACAAACCGAAGATCGTAGATGGCAAAGCGATGCGTCAAGAAGGCATGACTGTACAACTAGACTTTACTTTGGATAACTCAGGTTAATTATGGCAAAACCAACTAACATAGCGACGACGCTTGTAGCTGGCTTGATGGGCTTGGCGCTTATTGCGCCGGCCACCGCCAACGAGTGTCCAATCGATGCGAGAAAATCGCAAGCAGTAGGCCAATCGGTTGGTAAAAAGGTGCAAACCGCCTTTACCCAATACAGTGAAGAAGATACCGCCGGTGCATTGGAAACCTTATTGGAAATCAATGCCCGAGATGAGTTTGACAACGCTTATGTGTCACGCTTTATCGGTAACTTGTACGCCGAGCAAGGCAATATCCCAACTGCAATCAAATACATGAAAATTGCGGTGGATTCTGACATGCTAGGCGGTCCTGACCACGCGGCTTCGCTTAAGTTATACGCTGACTTGATGATGATGGAAAAGCAGTTTGATACTGCGATTCCTACTTATCGAGCTTGGATGGACTTTACCTGTAAAGAAGACGCCGACGTTTATACGCGTATTGGTGTTGCTTTATCGGAAACCAAAAAGTACGACGAGGTTATTCCAGTTGCTGATAAAGCAATTGCGCTAACGAAAGCCGCTGGTGAAGACCCTAAAAAGGGCCCTTATCAGCTAAAGCTAACGTCTTACTACAATACCAAGAAGTATAACGAATCGATTGATGTACTAGAGACCATGATTCCACTCTTTATCGACGATAAAAGACTGTGGGTTCAATTGGCTCAGTTTTACTTACTCGTAGAAGACTATAAAAAGGCATTGGCTACCTATGATATCGCTTATCTAAGTGGTTACTTGGAAACCGATGGCAACGTTCGTCGCTTATCTCAATTGCTGTCACAAAACGGGTCACACTACCGTGCGGCAAAAATCTGGGAAAAGCACATGAACGAAGGTCTGATTCCGACCAATGAGAAGAATCTAAGAGACCTAGCGGGCTTCTACCAACGAGCTAAAGAGCACGTCACTGCAGCGAAATACTACGGTAAAGCTGCGGCTATCAATAACGATGGTGAATTGTACCTTAAAGAAGGCATTCTGCTCGCTCAAGCTGAGCGATACAAGGAAGCTAAGCCTATCTTTGATAAGGCACTTAAAGCGGGAATTGATAACCCAGGTGAAGCTCATATCCAGTTAATGCTTGCGCACTTGTCTCTGAAAGAGATTAAGTCGGCTTATAAAAACGCAAAACTTGCGGCTAAAGATAAGAAGACTAAGCGCCATGCTGATAACTACATTAGCTTTATCGAAGAAAAAGCAAGGCTTTACGGCGTAACGCTTTAATTCGACAATCATTCATTAAAAGCCCTGCACATGCAGGGCTTTTTGTTATATAAAGCTACAAGAATAAAAAACAAAAGGAACATGGGTAATGAAGCGTTGGCTACCGTTATCAATCATTGCAGCAACTCTTGCCGTGGCAGGTTGTTCAAAAGCGCCTAATGGCGACACCAATACCAGCACCTCCTCTCAGGTGGCTAAAACGACGGCCAACGAAGCCTATTTAGCCTTAGCCGACGATTATTTTAATCACGATTTGGCGCTAAATCCGATTTCGGCGACTTACGTGGGCATTAATGATTATAACGATCAGTTTGGTGATCAGCTTACCGATAAATGGCTTAAACAGCGTCATCAGCTGAACAAAGGCTTTCTCGCTAAAGCCAAAAAAATTGACCGCTCACAACTGTCTCAACAACTTCAGTTAAGTTATGACATGTTTGTCTATAACAGAAATTTGGACTTGGTTGAAGAAACGTTTCCCGCCCGTATGATCCCGTTTAATCAATTCTATTCACCGCTGTTTTCCATGGCGCAATTGGGCAGTGGTGGCAGTTTTCAGCCTTTTGAAACCGTAGAGGATTATCAAAACTGGTTGGCGAGACTGGAGGGCTTCATAAGCTTTTTAAACAGAGCCGAAGATAGAATGAGAGAAGGTATTCGTTCCAAGGTGGTGCTTCCTCGAACCTTAGTTGAGCGGATGATCCCGCAGATTAATGCACAACTGGTGCAAGATCCAACAGAAAGCCTTTTTTATGCGCCAATAGGGCAACTGCCTGAGAGCTTTAGTGATGCGGATAAACAGCGCCTCACAGATGCGTACCAAAGTTTCATCAGTGAGAAACTGACACCGGCACTGCTGGATTTGAGCGTTTTCTTGAAAGATGAATACTTACCGGCATCACGCGGCAGCGATGGCATGTGGGGGTTACCTAACGGCAAGTTATGGTACCAATACCTTGCTAATCGCAATACAACCACTGAAATGGATGTTGATGACATTCATGAATTGGGGCTTAGCGAAGTTGCTCGCATCCTAGCAGAGATGGATCAGGTACGACAGACGGTTGGATTTAAAGGCGATATGGCGGCTTTTTTCGACTACTTGTCCAGCGACCCCCAATTCTTCTTCGATACGCCTCAGCAATTAATTGACGGCTACATGGGCTTAAAAGACGATATTAATCAAGTGTTACCGGACTATTTCGACGTGATGCCAAAGGCGGATTACGAAGTCAGAGCGGTTGAAGCCTTTAGAGAAAAGTCAGCAGCAGGGGCGTCGTATCAGTCGCCAGCGGTAGATGGCTCAAGACCCGGTATTTTTTACATTAATACCTATAATTTACGTGCGCAGCCAAAGTGGGGCATGACTACGTTATCGTTACATGAGGCGGCGCCAGGGCATCATTTTCAAATATCCATCAAGCAAGAGTTGACCGATATTCCACAGTTTCAAAAATTTGGTGGTTATACCGCATTTGAAGAAGGCTGGGCCTTATATGCTGAGTATTTAGGAGTGGAGATGGGCTTGTTCGAAGACCCCTATCAATACTTCGGTAAGCTGTCTGATGAAATGTTGCGTGCAATGCGCTTAGTTGTTGATACCGGCTTACATGCTAAAGGCTGGACCCGAGAGCAAGCAATCCAATACATGATGGATAACTCGGCCATGGCAGAGACCGATATTACTGCCGAAGTTGAGCGTTATATGGCAATTCCCGGGCAAGCGCTGAGCTACAAAGTAGGCCAGCTAAAGATACTTGAACTTAGAGCAAAAGCCGAACAAGCCCTTGGCGATAAGTTTGATATTAAAGAGTTCCATTCGCAGGTATTGCTAACGGGCTCGTTGCCGATGGCGGTACTTGAAGACAAGATCAATTACTGGATTGCTTCTAAGTCTTAACGTCGTTTCCTGTCTCTAGAAATCGTGCTTGCGACTATCGCTCGATGGTCTCAGGTGCGATTTTATTCGTTGTATGTGGTGCTTTATTCATTCAACTCAGAGGTCGCAGAGGCTAAAACGGGTCTTTTCTGGTGTTACCAAATTGTTTAAAAGTAAATAATTTGTGTTGTTAATGTAATGCTTAATAAGGTTTTAGCATGTTAAATGCTAGTAATAGTAAGAAAAAACGGTGGTTATTAGATTTTTCGTAGTACTTTTCAATCGCCGAATTAACAAATGGAAAACCCCTTTAAAACAATGGTTTTGTGGCAATAAGTGACCGCTTGTTTAGTTTATGTGTGTTTTTTAGTAGCAATAAGTGTGATCTATGTTGTCAGTTCACCGTTGACTTGAATCTCTCCCAAAATAATATCGACTGCCTGCGTAAATTTCTTTTACCGCAGCATTATAAAAATTATTCGTTCTACATAAACGAACAAATTCAAGAAAGAAGTCAGCAGATAATAAGTCGGACAGAAGTATCCGACCATGTTTGGGAGTAGTAATAACATGGCAACACCATCTTTGATTGCAAAGTGCGTAAAGTTCAGTTTAGTTGCAGCTGCAGCCTCAGCAGTAAGCGCCCCAGTAGCGTTTAATGCCGTCGCAGAAGAAGTAGCAAACGCTAACGTTGAACGCATTCAAGTAACTGGTTCACGGATCCAACGTACCGACCTCGAGAACGCCACACCAGTAACCGTATTGTCAGCAGACGACATGGCGAAACAAGGTTTTACCAACGTACAAGATGCACTTGAGAGCTTAACGGCTACCACCAGTGCAATGACAGGCCAAGAAGTTCATGGTTTTACCCCAGCAGCTTCAAGCATCAGTCTTCGTGGTGCAGGTGCCAACCGTACCCTTACCTTAATTAACGGTAAACGTTTAAACCAATACCCTAAACCAGCCGGTGGTACCAACAACTTTGTTGATACCTCAAACATCCCAATGGATGCGGTTGCTCGTATTGAAGTTCTAAATTCAGGCGCGTCGGCCATTTATGGTGCCGATGCGGTAGGTGGTGTGGTAAACATCATCCTAAAGCGCGATTTCGAAGGCGTTTCACTTAAGTACCGTCATGCCGATACTCAACACGGCGGCGGTGGCAGTGACCGTGTTTCACTGTCTATCGGTAGCACCGGCGATCGTGGTAACGTGTCGACCTTCCTAGAGTTCACGGACACCGCTCAATTGCGCGCCGTTGACCGTGAAAACTTCGGTTTACACACAGATAAGGTTCCTCATAGCCAGTATTCAAGCTATAGCTCATATGGAGCACGTATCGCGGGTCTAAACGGAGCTCAAGGATACAGCCTTGATGAGCAAACCTGTACCGATCGTGGTTTCTTGTTCCTAGAAAACGGCATCTGCGGTTGGGATCGTTCTAAGCAGCGTGATTTGGCTCCAGAGTCTCGTCGTTTCACTTCTACCACCAGTTTTAACTACGAATTGTCAGATGACGTTTTGTTCGTAGGTCGTATGGACTTTGGTGAAGCGCGCTCTATTACTCGCATTGAATCCATGGCCGATGACGGTTTCGATGTAAATGTTAATGGCAACTCGGTTACCATTTCTTCTGTAATTGCGGGTGAATTGGTTACCAAGACCTATAACGACAAGAACCAAGCGCTTGGTGGCGATTTTGCTAACCTAGCTGACGGTGACTACTACTATGTTCGTCGTCTGCACGAGTTTGGTAATCGTACCACCGACACTAAAACCCAAAACTACTTTTTCTCTGGTGGCTTTGAAGGTGACATCAGTGATTTCCACTGGGATGCATCTGCTAACTACGGTAAAACCAGTTTAGACGTTCAAAACGGTGGTTTTGCTACTCAACAAGGCGTTTGGAATCACATTACTCAAGGTGATTGGGGTAAATCTTACCTTGAAAACTTCACTAAAGATGAAGTTGCTGCGGCGTCTTACTCACCATTTGAGAAAGCAGACTCAAGTTTGCTAAACGTGCAAGCTAACTTAACCGGTACCATGTTCGAAGTGCCTGCAGGTTACGTAGACTTTGCATTCGGTGCAGAATGGAGCCGTCAAGATTACTCTTCTGACTCTGATTCAGAGTCTAAGAAAGGCACCATCATCAGTACTGGTGGTTCATCAGGTCAAGGTTCTCGTGATTTCTGGGCAACTTACCTAGAAATGATCATTCCAGTTACCGATACTCTAGAGCTAAACGCGGCTGCGCGTTACGACCGTTATAGCGATTTTGGTGGTAACTTTACGCCGCAACTAGCGGCTGAGTATCGTCCGATCGATGATTTATTGGTTCGTGCGTCTGTTGGTGGCATTTTCCGAGCACCGGATATGCACCGTGTATATGGTGACCCAACAGCGGGATTCAATACAGTAGTTGACGTTAAGACTTGTGTTGAAAACGGCGGTGAGCCAGGTGTTCCAAATAACGACGATTTCTTAGATCGCGTTTGTAACGAGCTACACATTGACGTTACTACCGGTGCCAACAAAGACCTAAACCCCGAGAAAGGCTACACAGCTAATCTAGGTGTGGTGTATAGCGGTCGCAAGTGGAACGCGTCAGTGGATTTATGGCAGTGGAAACTGGATGACATGGTAAGCAGCATCTCTGCAAATACTGCTGCTACTAACCCAGACATTTACGAGCACATGATCACTCGTGATCCAGTAACCGGTGAAATTATTCATATCAACAGTGTTGCGCAAAACTTAGCGTTCCAAAAAACCACTGGTGTTGATTTTGAAGCTGGCTACGGTTGGGATTTAGGTGGCTTGGGTGATTTAAACCTACACTCTAACGGTACTTACTTCATTAAGTCTGAGAGTCAAGCTAACCCAACCAACCCAATCGTTGACGATTACGAAGAAGGTGGTTTACCTCGTTACCGTGTAAACGCTAACCTAACTTGGTTGGTTGCTGACTTCGAAACCACGCTAGCGGGTCGTCACATCTCCGGTATGAAAGGTATTCAAAACACCTCAATTCCTGGTGAAGTACCATCGCATACCACTTGGAACCTAACCAGTGCGTATAACATTACCGACTCCGCTAAGTTAACGGCAGGTGTTGTGAACATGTTTGATAAAGGGCCAAACTTTGACCCAACTTACACGTCATGGCCACACTACCCACGTCACGTATACAACGCTCGCGGTCGTGAGTTCTTCGTAGAAGCTGAAGTTAAATTCTAAAGCTGACTATCGATACCAAAAAGGGTTCGCATTGCGAACCCTTTTTTATTAGCGACTGGCGTAAGCTCATCAAAGCTCGCACAAAGGCAAAGCTGGAGAGCGTTGTTGTAAATAGTGAGCATGGCAGTGGGCACAGCGCTGGGCAGTGGGGTTGGCCATTAAAAGCTCATCTTCTATAGGCTCCTCGCAATCAGCACACAAAGTAAACACGCCTTGTTGGTATTGAAACCAAGCCGCTTCTAAATCAACAACCCGTTTAATTTGCTCAGGGCTTAACGCCTGTCGATAAGCACTGATAGCCGTAAATTGCTCGTCTGGCTTAAGAGCCCGTATCGCGGCGATTTGTTGTGCCGATAGACTATCAACTAGCTGGGCGATGACCTGCTCGCTATGCTGCCTCAGCAACTGGTGGGCGATTTCAACTTTCATGGTAAACAGCGAATATTTGATGACTCATTGGCATCAGCATACGGATGCGTACCAAAAGTTTTAATGACTTAAGTCAACCTAAAAGCACTCATCGCAAAAAGTTGACCGAGCCTTGATCCAGCTCAAAAGAAAAATAGAAAAACAAGCTCCCCAAAAGAACTTTGGGGACGTACCCCTGGTTCTATAGAGAACTTTGGGGACGTACCCCTGGCTCTATAGAGAACTTTGGGGACGTACCCCTGGCTCGGGGACGTACCCCTGGCTCTATAGGGACGTACCCCTGTGGATAACTTGCCACTGGGGTACGTCCCCTTCGATGAGCTATTTACTTGGTGGGAATGGATTTAAGTAGCTCTACCAAGAGTTGCCAATATTGTGCGACCGACTCAATATGAACTTTTTCATCCGGTG
Organism: Paraferrimonas haliotis; assembly: GCF_002282895.1. Taxonomy (GTDB): domain Bacteria; phylum Pseudomonadota; class Gammaproteobacteria; order Enterobacterales; family Shewanellaceae; genus Paraferrimonas; species Paraferrimonas haliotis. The sequence continues at coordinate 406,542 of NZ_NRRB01000003.1, read as the reverse complement.
AGTGGGGGAACTTAATGGTGGGGCCAATGGAAACCATGTCCATGTCTGGGTATGGCTTTTTGAAAAGGCCGCATTCTAATCCCGCGTGTATCACCATGATATCGGGTTCGCGTTGGAATATTTGTTGGTACACTTCACGTACTAATGCCATAACTGGAGAGCTGTTGTCCGGTTTCCAACCAGGATAGGCGCCAGAGAACGAAGCGTTGCCGCCTGCCAACGACGCAATTGCCGCCAGCATACTCTCTACATTATTACGAGAACTGTCGTCTAGCGAGCGAATCAAACAAAGCACGGTGGCTTTGCCGTCAACAACACTGACTACACCCATATTCAAAGAGGTTTCAACCACGCCTTCGATGGCGTTGCTCATGCGAATCACACCGTTAGGGCAAGCATGCATCATGGCCACTAGTCGATGCTGTGAATCGGCTGTCATTACTTGAGAGGCAGAGTTGGACTCTTTCAAGGTGATGCTAAGGTTAGGCTCGGCAAGCGCAAGCTCTTGGGTAACCGCTTGGGTGAACTGGGCGACATAAGCTTGCAAGGCATTACTTTGTACAGCATCCACGCTAAAGACTATCTCGCCTTCTCGTGGGATGGCGTTACGCAGGGAGCCGCCTTTAATATCCGCTAAAGCAAGGTTTAAGTCGCTCGGGGCATTGAACAAAAAGCGAGCCAATAGTTTATTGGCGTTGCCGCGGCCTAAGTGAATGTCACAACCCGAATGACCGCCCTTAAGGCCGGATACGTTCACCGTGAAGTGATGGCTATTAGAGGCAACCGCTTGATAGTCCAAGTCCAATGTTAGTGATGCGTCAATGCCACCGGCGCATCCCATATAAATTTCACCTTCTTGTTCGGAATCGGTGTTAATTAGAATGTCGCCGGTAAGGCTGTCGGATTGCAGACCAAAGGCTCCCGTCATGCCCGCTTCTTCGTCAATGGTCAGTAGGACCTCCAGTGGGCCGTGGGCAATATCGTCGCTGCCCAGAACCGCAAGCGCTGAGGCCATGCCAATGCCATTATCAGCGCCTAAGGTAGTACCGTTAGCGGTTAGCCACTCACCATCAATGATGGTCTCAATTGGGTCGGTTACAAAATCGTGTGCTTTATCGTTGTTTTTTTGAGGCACCATATCAAGGTGCGCTTGCAAGACCACTCCTTTGCGGTTTTCCATACCGGCGGTCGCAGCTTTGCTAAGAATCAAATTGCCGACGTGGTCTTGTTTAATGGAAACGCTTGGCTGAGTTTCTACCCAAGCTTTAATGTGTTCGATGAGTTTAGCTTCGTGTTTCGAAGGGTGAGGGATAGAACAAATTTGTTCGAACCACTGCCATAAAGGCTGAGGAGAAAGCTGTTGCAAACTTGCCACGAATAAGCTCCTTTCAAGGCGAATTAATAAACGTCGAGAGGCAATATATCACAGCATTTTGACCTTGTTAAAAAGCGACACTGGCGTTTTCATTAAAACCCGTAAATAATGATGTCCACAATAATCATAACTACGCTCCCTTGAAGGAATATTTAATGTCTTCTTTGCAATACCATCAAGTTACCGATCACGATGCCATTTTCAGCGACAGCCAGTGGGATGCCATTGTGCTGCTAACGCCGACCTTAACGTTAGAGAACTACCCGGAAATCAGTCAGCTTGTAAACCACGCCGCACACGTCGATGCCGGTATCAGCCAGCAAACCAGCTTGTTGCTGGCTCCAGGATTAGCTGGCGGACGTTTGGTTGTGGCCCCAGTTGCTAAGGCTGACGACCCGTACAGCGATGTTCGAGTTTACGCAAACGCGGCAGAGCAGGGCATTAAAAGAGCGCTAGCGGCGGGGGCTAAAGCGCCTTTGCTTATCGTAAATAAAGATGAACAGCGTGATAATGAATTTGCGGAGTCGGTAGCGGCTCTAGCAGCGGCACAGGCATTGTGGCAACCCCTTGAAGGGCGAGAAGCCGGTGTTAAAAGCGCCAATCTGGATCGCTTAGGGCTGTTGTCAGAAGAGGTGGACGCGGATCTTTTAAATGCCTTAGAAGCGGGGCGTTATTTAGCGCGTGATCTGTGTGGTACTGATCCTGAGCGCATGGCACCTCCGGCCTTTGCCGATTACCTTGTGCAACAGTTAGCAGATAGTGGCCTAAGCGTCAGTGTTATTAGCGACGAAGCCACCTTACGCGCCGACTATCCGCTATTGTCTGCAGTCTCTCGAGCTTCCTTCGCGGTGGCGAGACATTGTCCCCGTGTTGTTCGAGTTGAATACCGTCCACAAGGTGAAATTACTCGCACCATTGTGATCGCAGGTAAGGGCGTTACTTATGATACCGGCGGCGCAGATCTTAAAGTCGGTGGCGCAATGGTGGGCATGAGTCGAGATAAAGGCGGGGCAGCGGCGGCTGCTGGACTGATGAAATCACTTAGCATTCTCAAGCCACAAGGCTTGCACGTTATTGCAGAGTTAGGCTTAGTGCGCAACTCCATTGGCTCCGATTGCTTTGTGCCGGATGAAATTATTACCAGTGCGGCAGGGGTTCGAGTACGAATCGGTAACACGGATGCGGAAGGGCGCTTGGTGCTTGCCGATGTGATGACGCACCTGCATAAGGACTATGGCGATGCCCCCAACGTGGAAATGTTCTCCATCGCCACCTTAACCGGCCACGTGGTTCGTGCCTATGGCGGCTACACCGCAGCGGTGGAAAACCAGGCTGCGCGCAAGCTTGGAGTTGCCAACGACATCCAATTACGCGGTGAAGCACTGGGTGAGCCTCTGGAAATCAGCCGCCTGCGTCCAGAAGATTTTGACTTTATCAGCGCAACGTCCAGTGCTGATGACGCGTTATCGGCTAATAATGCGCCCTCGTCGGTGACGGCCCGCGGCCATCAATTCCCAGCGGCGTTTTTAGTGAAAGCTTCGGGCGTAAATGAATCGATGCCTTATACCCATTTAGACATCGCTGGCTCGGCGGTCAGCGGCAATCCGCACTACGGAACCCCAACTGCCACTCCCATGGTTGGGCTGTTGGCCTATTTGCTTAAATAGTCGTAAATAACGGCGAATCGCAAGCGCTAAAATGACAAAAAGTGGCTACTGGTGAGCCACTTTTTCTTTAGGTAATTGTTTACAATTTAGAGCAATTGCCGCACCATTTATACAGCCGCTAATTTAGCGATTTATTGGATTATTAATCACCCACAGCTAACAGGATGTCCCATGCTGGAAAAACTGTTCCAACTTAAACAAAACAACACCACGCTTAAGCAAGAAGTTATCGCGGGTATCACTACCTTTTTAACCATGGCCTACATTATTTTCGTCAACCCAGCGATGCTGGTTGATGCAGGAATGGATCATGGTGCCGTTTTTGTCGCGACCTGCTTAGCGGCGGCCATCGGATGCTTTATTATGGGGTTTTATGCCAACTACCCAATTGCGCTAGCGCCGGGCATGGGGCTTAACGCCTTCTTTACCTATTCGGTGGTGTTAGGCATGGGCTATAGCTGGGAAACCGCGCTCGGTGCCGTATTCCTATCCGGTATCTGTTTCTTATTTTTATCGCTTATAAAAATTCGAGAGTGGATTGTTAATTCAATACCCATGTCACTGCGCACAGGCATTGCCGCTGGTATTGGACTATTTTTGGCGATTCTAGCCCTTAAAAATGCCGGTATTATTGTAGGCAGCCCTGCAACCTTGGTCACTCTAGGTGATGTTACCTCGTGGTCAGCATTAATGGCTGCGATAGGTTTTTTTGTCATCATTGCCTTAGTTCATCGAGACATAAAATCGGCGGTGCTTATCAGCATTGCTCTGGTGACCATTATTTCGATCATCAGTGGCCATGTGACCTATACCGGCATCATTTCTATGCCACCATCCATTGCACCGACGTTCTTGAAAATGGACATTGCTGGAGCACTCGAAATATCAATGATCAGTGTGATTTTCGCATTCCTTTTTGTCGATCTTTTTGACACATCCGGCACTTTAGTTGGCGTGGCTCAGCGCGGCGGAATGCTAGATGAGAAAGGGCGCTTACCTCGCTTAGGTCGCGCACTCACTGCCGACTCCACCGCCAGTATTGCCGGTGCCGCGCTAGGTACCTCAACAACCACGTCGTACATCGAAAGTACCGCGGGTGTTGCTGCGGGAGGGCGAACCGGTCTTACTGCGGTAACCGTAGGAGTGTTATTCCTATTCGCGTTATTTTTCTCGCCGCTTGCCGGCATGGTACCTGCGTATGCCACGGCGCCTGCCTTGTTCTTTGTTGCTATTTTAATGATGTCAGGCTTAGCCACGGTAGACTGGCACGATTTAACCGAAGCGGCTCCCGTTGGCGTGGTGTGTTTGTTAATGCCGCTGACATTCTCTATTGCCACAGGCATTGGTTTTGGTTTTATTGCCTACGCCGTCATTAAAGCCATGTCAGGACGTTTTAAGGATTTAAATGCCGGTGTTATCGTCATTGCATTGCTGTTTGTCCTAAAATTCGCCTATCTGTAAAACAAGCTAGCTGCAAAGCAACCTAATCCAAACGCCTGTGCTTAATGAAGTACAGGCGTTTTTTGTGGGCTGCTAAGACGATATTGTGTAAAAGCGACTTGGGAAATCAGGCGTTGCTCACATATTAGCCATAGCATTGATGGCGTGTCGCTCGCCATCGAATACACTGACCGATATAAACTTTCGGTGTTGGTGGTAGGTAAAGAGCTCGATGAATGCTATTTCTCGATTACATACAGTAATACTAACGATCATCTTATCCCTTGTTAGCCTGTCAGCGAGTGCGTCGGCAGCTAACCAACCGACGCTGCTCATTAAGCTAAAAAGCGGTCACAGCATAGCTCAGTTAGACCAACAGCTTTCGTCTAAATACCTCGATTCATCAGCCAAACCCATGTTTAAGCAAGCGCGCTTGCGCCACGCTAAGCCTGGTAGCAAGACCGCTCAGTTAAAACGTTGGTATAGCGTAAGCAACTGCGATCAAGCTTGCATTGAACAATGGCGCTCGAACCCGTCGGTAGAATGGGTTGAGACGCCGGTGTATCGAACTTTGGATAGCACAAGTAGCAACACCAGCAGTGACGAGCAAAGCAAAGACCGCTGGCACATCGACGCCATAAAGCTTAGGCAAGCTCGGGATTGGCTCACCCAAAATGGCGCCAATAACGATCAGCCCATTGTGATTGCGGTCATCGATTCAGGGGTGGACTATAGCCACTCAAAAATTGCCCCCTACATGTGGCGAAACCCAGGTGAAACCGCCGTTGCAGGCTATGAAAATGACGGCATAGACAATGATGGTAACGGCTTTGTTGATGACGTTTACGGTGCGTCTGTGGCGGGCTTAATTGCTGACCATAGTGGCGATCCAATGGATAGCCAAGGTCACGGAACCCACGTAGCGGGCATCATCGCTGAGCAAATCGCTTTGCTGCAAGACAGCGGCATCGGGCCCATTAGAATTATGGCTATAAACGCCACCAAAGCAGGCATATTATCCAGTGTCGACATCGCAGAGGCGGTGGATTATGCCCGAGCCAATGGCGCCGATATTATTAACATGTCCTTTGGCGGCCTTGAGCCATCACAGGCTGAGCGCGAAGCCATTGAAGCGGCTTACGAGTCCGCGGTGCTGGTCGCTTCTGCGGGTAACAATGGCCGGGTTAATGCCGCTGGCTGCCAAGTGCAAGCGGTGCAAAAGTATTACCCAGCAGCGTATCCGTTTGTCATTGGCGTGATGAGCTCGCAAAAAGATCCCAACCCCAGCGGTACCTTCTTGTATAAAGGGTCTAATTGGGACTGCAATCCATTCGACGACGTTGAATACAGTATCATGGCGCCAGGAGTTGCCATATGGTCAACCTTACCCGGTGAGCGTGAAGCTAGTTGGAACGGTACCTCTATGGCCAGTCCAATGGTGGCAGGCGTTGCGGCATTGGTGCGTCAGCAGTATCCCGACAAACAAGAGTACCCAAGCCGGTTCGTGGTTAATCAGGTGATTAATAGCGGGCCCGTGCTACCTGCCAAACTGCTGTCCGACGCAACCACCTTAATCGAATATCGGCAGCTCGATGCCCACGCTGCCTTAACCGCATCGCCACAACCTGTGCTCAGTCTTGATAGTCACTATTTTTGGAAGTCTCGCACGGATTTGCCAAACGATGCCGCGAGCAATCCACCGTTGTCCAGTTTAACCGCGGGGCAATCAGTGGACATTGGCTTGTTATTGAACAACCTTAATGGCCAAGCCAATGACATCAAGGTGACATTAACGGCGGTGGACGACCGTAATCAAGCGGTTGACTGGATCCGTTGGCAGCAAAATCAACAGGTGTTAACCAGCAGAGATGGCCATTTTCAAGCCAGCAACGGTTTGCGCTTTGACGCCTCTAATGGCGTAATTGGCTCTGAACAACCGTTTCGTTTCAGCATCGCCGACACCATCGACAGTGCCACCACACTGACCTTTATTGCCAGCATTGACGCTGGCAACCAGTTTGACCCAAATAACCAATATCGTTATCCGTCCCAGTTGACCTTTAGGGTAACGGTGAAACCTGCTGCTCACTCTAATGAGTCTGGCGGTGCCTTTTGGTGGAGTACTTTAGCGCTTTTGTTAATGCGACTATACAGGCGGCGCTGACACCGAGCTAGTTGACCAAAATTCAATTCCTTTTCTGTATGGCTAGGGCTAGACTGAAATTAAACAGCCGTTGCTAGAGGCGCTAACATGCAGAAAGTGAGACAGCACTACCAACGCGTTGTGGTGAAGCTTGGTACCAGCGTTCTCACCGGTAACAGTGACCGCTTAAACCGCAACGTAATGCAGCAACTGGCACAGCAAATGGCTCAGCTGCGCAATCAAGGCATTGACGTTATATTGTGTACATCGGGTGCCATTGCGGCTGGGCGCGAACATCTCAATTTTCCCATCTTGTCTGAAACCATGGCTGATAAGCAGTTGTTGGCGGCGGTAGGGCAAAGCCAACTGATACAAGGTTGGCAATCGTTATTCCAAGAGCACCACCTGCAAGTAGGTCAATTGTTACTAACTGGCGCTGATCTTCGTAACCGCAAGCGTTACCTTAACGCTAAAGATACGCTAAGTGCATTGTTAGAGCACGGCATCATTCCCATTATCAACGAGAATGATGCGGTAGCCACCGCAGAGATAAAAGTGGGGGATAACGATAATTTATCGGCGCGTGTGGCGCTGTTAGCGCAAGCTGATTGTTTGCTGTTGCTCACCGATCAGGCCGGCTTGTTTGATGCAGATCCTCGCCTTAATTCAAACGCTCAATTGATCCAGGAAGTGCCTTATATCAATGAAGAAATAGTAGGCTTGGCTGGCGGCAGTTCAAGCCATTTAGGCACCGGTGGAATGCTGACAAAGTTGCAAGCTGCAACCATAGCCCAACGCGCCGGAATCGACGTTGTAATAGCTGCTGGGGCAGAGCCTAATGTGATTGTGGGGCTGGCTAACCACGAGCGTATAGGAACCCGTTTTCCTGCGCAAAGCTCTCCGCTGGAACGGCGCAAGCAATGGTTGCTGGCAGGCCCTAAAGTCAGTGGCGCGCTGGTTATCGATGCGGGGGCAGAGCAGGCGTTAACGCAAACCGGACGCAGTTTACTAGCCAAAGGCATAGTCGAGCGTCAAGGTTTGTTTCAACGAGGCGACATGGTGCAGTTACTCAATGAAACCGGCTCAGTCATCGGCAGAGGGCTTTGTCGCTATGATCACGACGAGGTTGAAAAAATAAAGGGGCTGCATTCAGCTAACATTACTCAGGTTTTAGGATACGATTACGGCAAAGTGGTCGTTCACCGCAATGATATGGTGCTAGAGGCATAACGATGACGGACTTACTAACGATTGGGCGCAATGCAAAGCAAGCGTCACAGCAACTTTCGCAACTGAGCAGTAGCCAAAAAAATACGCTATTACAAGCCATTGCACAGCAATTGAAGCAACATCAAGATTCCATCTTAGCAGCCAATGAACAAGATATGAAAGCGGCAAAAAGCCAAGGGTTAACCCATGCCATGCTCGATAGGTTGCTGCTTAATCATGAGCGTTTACAAGGCATAATAAATGATATTGATAACGTCATAGCGTTGGCCGACCCCATTGGTAACGAAACAGAAAATCGATTGCTTGCAAATGGCCTAGAGCTGAAAAAGCGCTCCATTCCGCTTGGTGTGTTGGGGGTTATTTATGAAGCACGTCCTAATGTCACGGTGGACATATCGGTATTGGCACTTAAAGCGGGTAATGCTGCCATATTGCGAGGCGGGCGAGAAACTCGGTTGACCAACCTTGCCTTGTTGCACGCCATTGAGTGTGCGCTCACCGAGCAAGGTGTGGCTAAAGCCGCCATTCAGCTCATTAGCGACCCCAATCGCGCCTTGGTGGGAGAATTACTGCGTCTCGATCAATACGTGGATATGATCATTCCCAGAGGTGGGCCCAAGCTGCAACAGCTGTGTTTGGAGCAGGCTACGATTCCGGTGATCACGGGCGGTATTGGTATATGCCATTTGTATCTGGATAAACACGCCGACTTTGACAAAAGCTTAGCGGTTATTGTTAACGCTAAGGTTCAGCGTCCCACAGTGTGTAACGCCTTAGATACGCTACTCATACATAGTGATATTGATACCAATACCATGGCATCAATGCTTGCAGAGCTTGAGAGACAACAGGTGCAGTTAAAAGTGTGTGAGCGGGTGGCGCAACGCCTACCGGCCTATGCTCAACACAAAGCGACGGCCGTTGATTTTGACCAAGAATGGTTAAGCTTGGTACTTGGCGTAAAATTAGTGGATGACGTTGATGCTGCCATTGAGCACATTAGCCAGCATTCCTCAGGACACTCAGAAGCCATTTTAAGTGATGATAACGACACCATTAACCGCTTTGTCGATAGCGTTCAATCGGCGGCGGTATACGTTAATGCCAGCACGCGTTTTACCGATGGCGCTGAGTTTGGACTGGGTGCGGAAGTGGCGGTGAGCACGCAAAAATTGCACGCTCGAGGTCCAATGGGACTGGAGGCACTCACCAGTTATAAGTGGATTGCAAACGGCAACTATACACCGAGAAGTTAACCGTCATTGGTGATAAAAAAACGCCAAATCCAAGCTAGGATTTGGCGTTTTGCTATAAGTAAGAGCTATTACTAGGCGGATGCTTTGGCTTTAGCACCTTTGTTTGGACAGTTACCTTTGCATTTTGATGCCTTGCAATTTTCGCAGCCTTTGCACTGTTTGCAATCGCCGCTCTTACACTGTTCGCAGCTGCCGGTTTTGCACTCTGGGCAAGCGCAGTTTTTACAGCTACCGCTTTTGCAGTCGGCACAGCCATGGGCTTTTGCTTTAGCGGCATGCGGGCATTTAGCCGACTTGTCGCCATGAGGGCACTTAGCGCCTTTATTTGGGCAGTTACCTTTGCATTTGGACGCTTTGCAATCTTCACAGCCTTTACAGTGTTTGCAATTGCCGCTTTTGCACTGTTCACAGGTGCCGGTTTTGCACTCTGGGCAAGCGCAGTTTTTACAGCTACCGTTTTTGCAGTCGGCACAGCCATGGGCTTTTGCTTTGGCGGCATGCGGGCAATCACTGCGCTGGCCATCGGTCATGTGGGCGTGGTGGTGCTTATCCAACTGTTTCACGTATTCAGGCTTTGCCATAGTTGGCATGGAAAGGGTCAGCGTAACGGCCGCAAGTAATGCGATTAAATGTTTCATTTTTATAGCTCCGGGTTAGAGTTCCGATAAATTTTTAATAGTTCATAGGCAGCGCTAGGCTGCTTGAATAAAGCGATGTTGCGATGTTTTTTAAAAAAAACTTCTCGGAGGGGGATTGTCTTGCGTCGCGTGCAGTCGATAAAAATGTTCGTCAATGGACGCAGGCAAGCTGGTCACCTTGGGTATGGATACTGAGCTATCTAGACTTGAAATGGCATTGTAGGAGATGCTTTCGGAGCAATGTTTGCAGTCGTGGTGACAAGGATCGGCCGGTGCCGGTTCGCAACAGTCGTCGGCATCGTTATTATCAATGGCTTCTGAGGGACACATTGCGCTGCTCACTACAGACCACGGACTTTCAATGGCGACACCTTGTAAGGAGACGCACAAAAGCAACATGATTGTTAGAATGTGATGACGCATCTAAGCCCAATTCTACTCAGCAAAAATTCAACGGTAATGTACTTAATTTGCGCCTAAATAGCAGCGATCAGGATCACGCTAAATCTAACAAAGCCCGAATGTCCGTTGGATTTTTTAGCGGTTTGATGCTGTCAAACAAAGGGCGAGCCTGTGGATAGCTTCGAACCAAATAGGTAAACCACTGTTTGACACGATTAGCAAAATATAAACCTTTATCGCCTTCCATCTCTAAGTGACTGTAACGCTTTAGTAGTTCAATCAATTCTGGCCAGCTCATAGGTGACTGTTGTTGCTTAATGATGCAGCCCAAATTGGGATGATTTAAGGCGCCACGACCCACCATTAAGTCAACACAACCGGTTTGGCTTTGGCAGGCAAAGGCACTGGCGTGATCGACAATGTCGCCATTGGCCACCACATTAATGTTCAACGCTTGGCGAATGTCGTGAATGCGCTGCCAATTGACGGTTCCGGCCCGATAGCCGTCTTCTTTGGTGCGGCCATGTACCGCTAACTCGCTAGCTCCCGCGCGTTCTATTGTGCCGGCTATATCCACCGCATGCTGGCTAGAATCCCAGCCTAAGCGCATTTTAGCGGTAACTGGCAAGTGACTGGGAACCACTTGGCGAACGGCATCGATGACGTTGAAAATAGCTTGAGGATCTTTAAGCAACACGGCACCGCCGCGACTTTTATTAACTAACTTGGCCGGGCAGCCAAAGTTCAGATCAACACCGGGAGAGCCAAGCTCAACCGCGCGTTTAGCATTCGCGGCCATTTTTGCTGGGTCTTGGCCAAGCAGTTGTACCCGCACAAGGGTGCCCGATTGCGTTAGTGAGCCATTTTTTAGCTCCGGACAAAGCTTAAAGAAACTGCGCTCTGGTTGCAGCCCATCCGATACTCGGACAAACTCTGTAACACATAAATCATAGGGGTTAATTTGGGTGAGTAACTCACGCATTAGGTGATCAAGTACCCCTTGCATTGGTGCAAGTATCAAGCGCATAGCGATAATCTTCGTTTAAAATTTCTAGTCAAAACCAGTCGGAAGTCTACTCCTTTTAAGAATGAATCCTAGCGTTAATGGTTGCAAAATGCGCAAAAAGTAGCTTTTATTAAAAATATGTTACTTGTTTGTAATAAACCTGACGTCGCTCAGGTCTTAGTAACTGAGCCAGCACAAACGCGCTGGTTGCCAATCACAATATTAGCTATTAAAGGGTCAATGATTATGAATAATGTAAAGAAAACCACAGTGGCAGCAGCGTTGGGTGCAGTAGTGCTTGGCGTATCCATGGCGCCAGTCGATGCGCAAGCAGCTCCATTCGGCTTCGATACGATGCAGCAAGGCTACCAAGTAATGGGCTCAGATAAGGGGCATGAAGGTAAATGCGGCGAAGGCAAATGCGGCGGCGAGAAAGGTAAAAAAGCCAAAGAAGGCAAATGCGGTGAAGGTAAATGCGGCGAAGGCAAATGCGGTGGAGACAAAGCCAAGAAAGCCAAAGAAGGTAAGTGCGGCGAAGGCAAATGTGGCGAAGGCAAATGCGGTGGCGACAAAAAGTCTAAAGAAGCCAAGTGTGGTGAAGGCAAATGCGGTGGCGCAGCCTAATCTAACCTTTGCATATTCTGCTTTCTACTGATGATGAGCCGGCGGTTGTGCCGGCTCGTTTTTTATCGGTAAACTGAGCAACGATAGCGGTTTAATAGAAGTACAAGGAGACGCTATGCCTCAACAGTTTAAAGGGCCACTAACCGGACTTGGATTACGTAGAGAAATGTTGACTGAGTTTTGTCAAAAAACGCCAAGTGACATTGACTTTATGGAAGTCGCTCCAGAAAACTGGATGACCTTAGGTGGACGCTTACAAAAACAGTTTCGACAGCTCACCGAGCGCCATCCGTTTGTCATTCATGGTTTGTCGTTGTCGATAGGGTCACCCGCTCCTTTAGATGTGGATTTTGTCAAACAGGTGAAAGCCTTTATGGATTTGCATAACATTGACATCTACTCCGAACACTTAAGCTATTGCTCTGGAAAAGGGCACATGTATGACTTGATGCCAATTCCTTTTACCGAAGACGCTATTGAGCACGTGATTAACCGGGTTAAGCAAGTACAAGACATCATTGAACGAAAACTGGTGCTGGAAAACGTCAGCTATTACGCGGCGCCCGGTCAAGAGATGGATGAACTGACGTTTACCAACGCCATTCTTGAAGGCGCCGATTGTGAGTTGTTATTAGATGTGAATAATATTTACGTCAATTCGGTAAATCACAAGTACAACGCCGAGTCATTTTTGGCAGGTTTGCCAAGCGAGCGAATTCGCTACCTTCATATTGCCGGTCATTATAACGAAGCCGAAGACTTATTGGTTGATACCCACGGTGCCGCAGTGTGTGATCCGGTTTGGCAATTGCTGGAAAAAGCCTATCAGCTGCACGGTGTCCACCCAACCTTGCTGGAACGGGATTTCAATATTCCACCAACATCGGAACTGCTGCCAGAATTACAACGGATTGGGCACATTCAGTCGCAACAACAAGCGCAGGCAATAAGCGCATAGGTCTTAGCAAACAAAAAGGACGAGTCTGTGGTTGACTTTAAAGACGTACAACAAGAGTTCATGGCCAGTATTCGAGACCCTGACAACGCCCCTATGCCTCAAGGTGTTTCAGCGCGACGCATGAAGGTCTATCAAGAATTGTTTTTTAATAACGTGCGTGGCTTTGTCGATGCCGCTTTTCCGGTACTGCGTAGCTTGTTTACGCAAGACGCTTGGTTGGCATTACAACGGCGCTTTTTTATTGAACACGATTGCCAATCACCTTTTTTCCTCGATATTTCGCAAGAATTCATTAACTACCTAATTGAGCACCCACAACACTTACCGCAACGGTTCGGGTTTGCACTGGAATTGGCTCACTACGAATGGCTGGAGCTGAAAGTGTCGTCCAGCATGGGCGTCGAATCGCAGCGATTAACCGAACAGCAAGTTTATCAAGGCTCTGCTTTGCTGTGCGTCCATCACGCGGTTGCTGTGGCGCAGTATCAATGGCCGGTGCAACGCATTAGTCAAGAATTCATTCCTGACGCCCCCCTAGATGCACCCATTTTTATTGCCTTGTATCGCGATGAAGAAGATGATGTTGGTTTTATGCAACTGGATGGCTTAAGTGCGCAACTGATTAGTTTTTTGCAACAACAGCCCAACCAGACCCGAGAACAATTGCAAACTTGGGCCGTGTCGTTATTTAAAGACTACCCGGAACAAACCTTGATTGAAGGCCTCGAGCGCCTTTTGCTCCAATTAGCCTCATTGGGCATTGTGCGCGGGTTATTGGGTAGCAGCAGCGACTAACGCGAACACCAAGCTCACTAGGTAAGGTTGGTGAGCGATGTTACAATCGAACTCCTTTGAGTTGAGCGTGGCATTTGGTGCAGTCTATGACCAAGATTACTAATTTATCCCAACTGGGTTGGCGACCTTTTTTTCAGCAGCAATTATCCTTAACGGATTATGACGAATCGGTGCCTGCTCGCGTGGTAGAGCAACATCGAAATCAACTGGTTTTGCGTGGTGAATCCGGGGAAATTGTATTAGCGTTACACCCTTCAATGCCAGCATTGTGCGTTGGTGATTGGGTATTGTTGGATAAGCAGCATCAATTCGTGCGACTCCTTGAACGCTTCAGTGAATTCAGCCGAAAAGCCGCCGGCAGTGGTTTGGAGAAACAGCTGATTGCCACCAACCTGGATGCGGTATTCGTGGTGATGAGCTTAAATCAAGATTTCAAGCTCAGTCGATTGGAGCGCTATTTGACTCTGGTTAATGAAACCGGTGCTCAAGCGGTTATTGTGCTAACCAAACGAGACTTATGCGACGATGTTGACTCGTTGCAAGCTCAAGTTCAAGCGCTCGACCCCTTGCTACAGGTCATTGCAGTGAATGGCTTAGACAGCGAGTCCATAGCGCCATTAAGAGATTGGTGTAAAGAAGGACAAACGGTCGCTTTTATGGGCTCATCCGGAGTCGGTAAATCCACCTTGATTAACTCGTTGCAAGGGCAGCAGTTACTGGCGACTTCGGGCATTAGAGAAGATGACAGCAAAGGGCGCCACACCACAACCACCCGCTCTTTACACTTAATGGCAGGCTCGGGCTTGTTAATGGATACGCCGGGAATGAGGGAATTGCAGCTGGCGGATGTTCAAACCGGACTGTCCACCACCTTTGCAGAGATTGAAGCGCTCGCTAAGCAATGCCGCTTCAACAATTGCAGCCACCAATCGGAACCTGGGTGTTGTGTGCAAGCGGCGCTCGCAAACGGTGAACTTGATCAGCGTCGACTAAGCAATTACTTTAAGTTGGCTCGAGAGCAGGCCCTTAATAGCGCCAGCTTGGCCCAAAAGCGAGCGAAGGATAAAGCCCTAGGGAAAATGTATCGCACCGTTCAAGGCGAATCTCAACGACGTAAAAAAGGTTATTGAGCAAATACATGCTAAAACGAAGTTTTTACTTGGTGGTTGGAATGGTGAGCCTTTGCCTGGGCTTTATCGGAATCGTAATGCCGTTATTACCCACCGTTCCTTTTATTCTGTTGGCCGCCTATTGCTTTGCCCGCTCCAGTAAAAGAATGCACGCATGGTTGCTTACGCACCCTTGGTTTGCGCAAGCGCTGGCGGATTGGCAAACCAAAAAAGCGATTAATGCCAAACTTAAGAAGAAAGCCTATCTCGTTGTTATTGCTAGTTTTAGTATAAGCATTTTGGTGGTGCCGCTGGTTTGGGTAAAAATCATGTTGGGGTGTATGTGCGTGGCTTTACTCTTGTATTTACGCAGCATTCCTCAATGCTAGAGGGTTATATCAGGGTCACAAAACTTGGAGATGGAACACATTGGCGGTAATTAGCACTTGCACGTCGGCGTTGGCTGTGAATAATTGTGTTTTTAACTGAAGCGCAACAATGCGCCAAATGCAGATTATGAATCCTGAAAGCTTGGCTCTAATTAAACAGAGCATAAAAACCATCCCAGACTATCCTAAAGCCGGCATCATGTTCCGTGACGTTATGTCTCTGATTGAAGATGCTGAAGCTTTCCAATTAACCATCGACCTTCTTGCTGAAAAATTTGCTAGCCAAGGTTTTACCAAGGTTGTTGGAACTGAAGCTCGTGGTTTTCTCTTCGGCGCCCCGTTGGCGCTTCGTCTCGGATTGGGTTTTGTGCCTGTGCGTAAACCTGGAAAGCTGCCAAGGGCGGTTATCTCTGAAGCTTACGAGTTGGAATATGGGCAAGACATTCTTGAACTGCACCAAGACGCCATTGTTGAAGGTGATAAAGTGCTGGTGGTTGACGATTTGTTGGCAACCGGTGGCACCATTGAAGCAACCGTGAAGCTTATTCGTCGTTGTGGCGGCGAAGTGAGCGAAGCGGCTTTCGTTATCAGCCTGCCAGATATTGGTGGCGAGAAGCGCCTCAATAAAATGGGCATCAATGTTACCGCGTTGGTAGAATTCGACGGCGATTAATGGCGCAGGGGACGTACCCCTGTGGATAAGTGACAATTGGGGACGTACCCTTTTTTTGGGGACGTACCCCTTTTTTGTTTTTTAGGGTCGGCCAATGCTGTGGTAGCATGGATGGTCATTATCAAGGAAAGTTTCGGGGAGCTTCATGTCCTATCAGGTGTTGGCCCGTAAGTGGCGGCCAGGTCGTTTTGATGAGGTGGTTGGCCAAGCGCACGTATTAGCCGCGTTAACTAACGCATTGCAGCAAGATAGGCTGCACCATGCCTATTTGTTTTCGGGCACGCGAGGTGTTGGGAAAACCACCTTAGCTCGCTTATTCGCCAAAGGGTTAAACTGCGAAACCGGTGTCACTTCAGAGCCTTGTGGGCAATGCTCGGCTTGTTGTGAAATTAGTGAAGGGCGCTTCGTTGACTTGATCGAGGTTGATGCCGCTTCGCGAACCAAAGTGGACGATACTCGAGAAATTCTCGAAAACGTACAATATCGACCGGCTCGTGGTCGCTACAAAGTCTACCTGATCGATGAAGTGCACATGCTGTCCAAGGCCAGCTTCAATGCGTTATTGAAAACCTTGGAAGAGCCGCCTGAGCACGTCAAATTTTTGCTAGCGACAACGGATCCACAAAAACTCCCCATAACCGTATTGTCTCGCTGTCTGCAATTCAACCTAAAAGCCCTTGCCGTAGAGCAAATTGCGGCTCAAATTGAACGCATTTTAACGGCTGAGGCTATTGAGTTTGAGCAAGGCACCAGTTTATTGTTGGCTCGAGCGGCGCAAGGAAGTATGCGCGACGGCCTAAGTTTAACGGATCAAGCCATTGCTCACGGCGCGGGCTCGTTAAAACTCAAAGCTCTGCAACACATGCTAGGTAGCCTTGATGACGATTCGGTTAATCAGTTGCTGCAAGCGGTTATTGATGGAGAATTAACGCCACTATTAAGCGTTATTGATGACGTGCTTGGCTACGGCGGCGACTCTGAATCGGTGCTTGTGGCTATGTTGCGTCGCTTGCATGAAATATCTCTGTGTCAATTCAGCGAAAGCGCCGCCCAAATTTCCAGTCACCCAGAATCGGTGATGGCTTTTGCTAAGGCGTTAACCCCTGAGCAAGTTCAACTCTACTATAAAATCGTACTGGAAGGGCGTCGAGAGTTACCGTTTGCGCCAGACCAACGTGCCGGAATTGAAATGGCGTTGATGCGAGCCATTGCTTTCGCTCCTGAAACGCCGGTCACCGTGTGGAATAAATCCCCATTACAACAAGCTGAGGTTTCACCTAAAAGGCAAGCGCAACCCCAGCCTGAGCTACAGCCCGAGCCGCAACCCGAGCTACAGCCACAACCCGAGCCACAGCCCCAGCCACAACAGCGCATTGAACCGGTACCACAGCCTGAATATCAAACCGGGCCAACGGAAAGCGAACTGTTTAGCGAGCAGCAAAACATCCTTTCTCAAGCTCAAACGCAGGGCTTGTCGAAACCGTCTGACACTGATCGCGAAGAGGCGTTAGCACCTAGCGAGCCAGATTTATTTGAAGATGACATTCTCGCGGCAGCGTTAAGTAACCGTGAGGAATTGCTTGAAGACATCAGCAAAAACGTGAGCGATGATTCGCCAAAAAAGCCTGAAACTGAGTCCGCTACCTCCGTCGTAGAAAGAACGCTTTCTGCCACTAAGCCGACTCAGTCTACCGAGCAAGAACCAACAACTAAGCCTGTTCATCCCGAACCTGTTCAGCCGGAGCCGGCCAAGCTCGAATCAACTCCAGCCGAGCCGCTTACCACAAATGACGATGGCCATAGCCAGTTGCCGGTGGAGCCGTTGGCGCTTTGGCAGCTGTTACTTGACGATAATCAAACCGATATGGTGTGGTATAAAATTTTGTCGCTACTGAACGTTGGTGGACGTTTGCGACAATTGGCGATTAACTCGGTGGCTCAACGCCAAGGTGAGCGACTCTTGTTAAGTCTTAAGCCGGACCAAAAACACCTCGGTGCTGATAAAGCGGTATTAGCGCTGCAACAAATTTTATGTGACTACTTTGAACAAACCATTACGGTTGAAGTAAGCGTTGTTGAGCCAAAAGATCGAGAAACGCCGTTAATGATTCGCCGCCGCTTCCATCAAGAAATTCTGAAAGAATCTCAGTCTCAACTGTTGCAACAACCCCCGGTTCAATGGCTGGAAAAACACCTAGGGGCTAAGTTAGATTGGGATAGCCTCAAATATCCTGAACACAAATTGACCCAAAGAGTCTAAAATATTGCACTCAGTGGGCAAATCAGTAACATAGCCTGCTTAATGACGACAACCAATTGAGAAACTCGATATGTTTGGAAAAGGTGGTATGGGCAACCTGATGAAACAGGCCCAACAAATGCAAGATCGCATGGCGAAAATGCAAGAAGAAATTGCCAAAATGGAAGTCACTGGCGAAGCCGGTGCTGGCATGGTAAAAGTCACCATGAACGGTGCTCACAATGTGCGTCGCGTTGAGATCGATCCAAGCCTATTAGGCGATGAAGACGAAAAAGAAATGTTAGAAGATCTCATTGCAGCGGCATGTAACGATGCGGCTCGTCGCGTGGAAGAAAACCAAAAAGCGAAAATGGCTGAAGTGACCGGAGGTATGAATTTACCACCGGGCATGAAACTGCCGTTCTAACACCCTTGTTCATTCCCGCTTCGGCGGGAATGATTTTATACAGTCCAAGCACAAGGAACGCTTCGTGAAATTTAGCCCACTTGTTGATGAATTGATTCAATCGCTCAAGGTGTTGCCTGGGGTTGGTCCTAAGTCGGCCCAGCGCATGGCATTTCAATTATTGGAACGCCAACGCTCTGGTGGACTGAAGCTTGGCAAAGCGTTAGAAGCGGCAATGACAGATGTTGGCCACTGCCAAAGTTGTCGCACCTTTACCGAAGAGCAACGTTGCAGCATATGCGCCAATCCCCGACGCGCAGAAGCGGGGCAATTGTGTGTCGTTGAGAGTCCTGCGGACGTTTTGGCAATCGAATCATCCGGTCATTACAGTGGCCAATATTTCGTGTTAATGGGGCATTTGTCGCCATTAGATGGTATTGGTCCAGATGATTTGGGCCTCGATGTCTTAGATGAACGATTGGCCAGTGGCGACATAAAAGAGCTCATCTTAGCCACAAATCCTACCGTAGAAGGCGAGGCTACCGCGCATTACATTGCGGATATGGCTAAAGCCCAGCGTCTTACTGTTAGTCGTATCGCACATGGTGTCCCGGTAGGGGGTGAACTAGAATACGTAGATGGTACAACCCTTGCGTTGAGTTTTAGTGGACGCCAGCAAGTCTAGAAAGAATAACATAGAGAATCTACATGTCAGTTGAACTGTATTTTTTAGGTGCGGGTAAGCCGGCTAGTGGCGATAAGCCCGCTGCTCTGAAGAACATTGCCTTGAACTTAACCGCTATGGATTGGCAATTGCACAGTTTTCAAAACATTGCCCGTCCCAGTCAAACCCACTTCATTGGCGGTTATCACATCGAAGATGTGGTTCGCCAGTACCCAGAATTGAATTTCACGGTAGCATCGGATTGGCAACATCGAACGGCGTTAGATTCGCTGTTAACTGCGCCGTTTAACGGTCGTCCGGTTATTACTTCTTATTCAGATACCTTATTTCGCAGAGACTTTGTAAACCGACTGATTGAAACCAGTGCCGATGTCACCATGGTGATTGATAGCGCATGGCAACAGCGCTATCAAGGGCGCAGTCAAACCGATATGGTCGCCGCCGAGACGCTGTTAGTCAATGGTGAAGAAGTCGAGTTCACCGGCTTAATGCATCTTAGCAGCAAAGCGGTCGATGTGTTGCAAGGTGAACTGAATAATGCCCGTCTAAACAGCGATCAAGCGCTGACTCAGCTTCAAGGCAAGAGCTTGCTGGCTTTAATCGCGTTTTTTGAGCAAACCACATGCTCTATCAATTATGTGGACGTGCGAGGTGATTGGGCCGAATTCAACTCGCCCACGGATATTGCTAATTTTATTTTAGGAACCAAAGCCGATACCCTCGCGCGTTTAGAGCATAGAGTCAAAAAAAGCGTTATTGGAAAGCAGGAAAGCTTTACCACGCTCCAATGGCGCAGCCAGCCACAGCAGGTCATTAACGCCATTCGCGGCCAATTTGGAGACAGCCAATTGGTGGTGCGTTCAAGCTCCAAAGGCGAAGATAACTGGCATTCCTCTAATGCTGGCGGCTTTGAAAGCATTCTTAATGTAAGTGGTGTCGACGATGGCGAATTGACGGAAGCGGTCAATGCGGTTGTGGATTCCTATGGAAAGCCACAAACCGATTCGGATCAAGTGCTAGTACAAGCGTTTCTAACGGATGTGGCAATGGCCGGGGTGGTGTTCACCTGTACCCTTGAGTCGGGCGCTCCTTACTATCGTTTTAATTTTGATGACTCCACTCAATCGACAGAGTCTGTGACTGCTGGTACACATGGCGAGCTGCGAACGGTACTTGTAAGTAAACTTTGCCCAGAGGCGTTATCGAAAAGCGCTGCAGAGTTGAATCCTGTATTAACTGCGGTACAAGAGCTGGAGCAGATTCTTGGTTTCGATAAGCTGGATATTGAATTTGCCGTTGATAACCAAGGTCATGTGCATATTTTTCAAGTGCGGCCAGTGGTGGTTAATCACGACAACTACGACATCGATATTGATCGAATAAAAGCCTCCATTGATACCGATCTAGAGCGCTTTAAACAATTGCAAGAGCGGCTGCCTTTTATCTGTGGCGACAACACGCTGTTCGCTAATATGCCGGATTGGAATCCAGCTGAAATTATAGGAACTCGACCTAAACCCTTGGCGTTTAGTTTGTATCAGCAGTTGATAACCAACGATGTTTGGGCGCAGCAACGAGCCGAGTATGGCTACAAAGATGTGCGTCCTTACCCATTAATCGTGGCATTTTCAGGGCAACCTTATGTGGATGTCCGAGCCAGCTTTAACTCATTTTTACCCAAAGATTTGAGCGTTGAGAGTGGCGAGCGCATCGTTAATGCTTACCTAACCATACTCAGAGACAACCCCCATTATCACGATAAAATTGAGTTTGATGTTGCCTTTACCATTTGGACTCCAGACTTTCAGGCCAAGGCGCAACAGCGGCTCATGCCCTATGGTGTGACCCAACAAGATATCGACCTACTTGAGCTTGGTTTAAAAGCCATTACGCGACGTGCACTTACTAGGTTGCAGGATGACATTGCCAGCATTGCTACCTTAAGTTTGCGTAGCAAACAAATAGTGGCCAGTTCAATAACGCCCATCGACAAAGTACTGGCTCTCCTAGACGATTGTAAGCGCTTTGGTACCTTGGCCTTCTCCCACGCCGCTAGAGCGGGCTTTGTCGCCACCACAATGCTAAATTATTTAGTGGGTAGCGGTGCGTTAGCCGAATCTCGAAAACTGCAATTTTTAAACAGCTTTACTACGGTTGCCGGCGATTTTGAGCAGGACAAAGCGAGCTATGTTAATGGCAGTGTAAGTGAACAAGCCCTCATCGAAAAATACGGTCATTTGCGACCAGGTACCTACGAGGTTACCACTCAAGCTTATTGGGAAGATCCACAACAGTATATTTTGCCATCAGAAGCGGCTGCCGCGAGCCATGACACCTCTGACTTCGAGTTTACTGAGCAAGAAATCAGTGCCATAGAGCAGCTGCTTAACGGGCTTGAGAGTGAGCTGAGTTGGCACCAATTTTCGTGACTACTTAGTTGCGGCGACCCAGCAGCGTGAGCGAGTAAAATTTGAGTTCACTCGTAACCTCAGCAACGCTCTTGATGCAGCCATTGAGTTTGCGCAACATCATGAGATCAGTCGAGAAGCACTGTCCTATCTCACCTTCGACGATTTAATGCGGGTAAAATTAAACACCTTGAGCCATTCGGTGTTGGCTAGCATCATTGAGGCGAGAAAGCAGGATTATCAATTGACCAAGGTCATCGAGTTGCCTTCGTTAATTTCAAAACCAGAGCAATTCTTTAGTTTTGAGCGATACTCATCGCAACCGAATTTCGTGGGCATCGGCAAAGTACTGGGGGATGTGGTTAATTTATCCAACTCTAATGGCAACAGCAGCTTGTTGTCTGGCAAGATCGTTATGATATCTCAAGCGGATCCGGGGTATGACTGGCTGTTTGGGCACGACATTGCGGGGTTAATTACCCAATATGGCGGTGCCAACTCGCACATGGCGATACGTTCTGCCGAAATTGGGCTACCCGCTGCTATTGGTGTGGGGGAAAAGCTATTTGATAGCCTGTCGCAAGTGCAGCGTCTGGAATTGGATTGCATTAACCAAACCATACGGTTAGTGGACTAAACAATGAAGCGTATTGGAATAACCCAACGAGTTGATGTCGTAAGCAGTTACGCAGAGCGCCGTGACGCACTGGATCAAAATTGGTACGAGTTAGTGCTTGAGGTGGGGGCCGTTCCAGTGCCTTTGCCGAATCTGGCTCCCGAGCAAGTACCGGCACTGATGCAAGCTCTAGACTTGGATGGCGTTATTTTAAGTGGCGGCAATAGTCTCGGCTATCTTGACGATACTGCCTCAGATTACGCCCCAGAGCGCGATGCGTTTGAAACCGCTTTAATCGACTATGCACTGGCGGACGATTTGCCCTTGGTGGGTGTCTGTCGTGGCTTGCAGATAATAAACCATTGTTTAGGTGGGCATCTTGAGCCTGTGCAGCATCATGTCGCGGTGGAGCATTCACTGACGACTATAAGCGGTGGTGATTACCAGTTACCTGAACGGGTTAACAGTTATCACGCCTATGGTATACCGGCAACTGGTTTAGGGCAGGGCTTGCGCGCGTTAGCGACGGATGAGCAGGGGAATATTGAAGCCTTTGAGCACCAAGATAAACCGGTTTTTGGGATGATGTGGCATCCAGAGCGGGGTAAGCCATTCTCCGAAATTAACATTAACTTATTGAAAAGAATATTATTATGACCAAGGTTTTGATTTTGGCTGCAGGCCAAGGCACGCGTTTACGACCCATTACCAATGATCGCCCTAAGTGTTTGGTTCCGATTATGGGAGAATCCTTGCTTGAGCGCCAAGTGCGCGTGCTTAAGCGCCAAGGAATTAACGATATTCACATCGCCACCGGTTATTTGTCTGAAAAAATTGAGCAAATGGGGTTTGATACTTCGTTTAACTCGCGCTTTGATAGCACCAATATGGTGGAAAGCCTGTTCTCTGCATTAGCGTTTATCAAAGCGTGCAACGAAGACTTAATCATTGCCTATGGCGATATTATTTATCAAGACAATAACTTGCAAACCTTGCTGGACTGCGACGACGAGATAGGGTTAATGATCGATAGGCAATGGCGAGCGCTTTGGTCGCTGCGTCTTGAAGATCCGCTGCAAGATGCAGAAACCTTAATGATGGATGAGCAGGGCTATGTTACTGAGTTAGGAAAAAAGCCTGACAGTTATGATCGCATTCAAGGGCAATACACAGGGCTTATTAAGATTCGAGCCGACAAAATAGCGTCCTTCATAGAGTTTTATCAATCACTGGATCGCAGTGCCACCTATGACGGTAAAGATTTTGACAACATGTACATGACCACCTTCTTGCAGTCACTCATTGATGCCAACTGGAAAGTGAAAGCGGCTTTGGTAGACAATGGTTGGCTGGAAGTGGACTCTGTGGATGATCTTAACACCTACGAAGCCTGTGCAAAAAGTGGTGAATTGGATGCTTTTATTAAGTTAGAAGAGTAAATCACACAAACATTCACACACGCCACACATCAGTATCGAGCAGTTTGGACAATACTAGAGTCATCGGGTAACGAGTTGGTTACCCACCCAATCTCTCCTTGCTAATGTGATTAGATATATTTTAGGCCTCACTTGTTGAGGCCATTTTTTTGTCTTAAATTGCGGTTGCAATCTGTTCCAATGCGGTCAAACTAGGTGGCATCATTACGTCGTGCACCTGCTAGGAGTCACCGTGTCGCAAAGCTCGCAAGTATCCATTTATTATCTCGAAATGCTGCAATTTGAGCAGGCTAAGCTAATTACTGCCGCTCAAGATATGACAGTGGTGGAAGCGAAACTTGATGAGTTTCAGTTTAATCGGTACTTGTATCAGCTCGTAGGCCAACACTGGCAGTGGCACGATAAGCTTAATCATAGTGAGCAACAGTGGCGCAATTATGTGGAGCGTCCGCAACTTCGCACCTGGGTGGGTTATTGCCAAGGCAGTATTGCCGGTTATTTTGAGCTGGAGTTTGACTCCGATGGCAATACCGAAATCAAATATTTCGGCTTAGCGCCTAAATTCATAGGCAAAGGCTATGGCGGCTATTTGTTGTCACAGGCAATCGAAAAAGCGTGGCAGCAAACTTCGACTAAGCGGTTGTGGGTGCACACCTGCACCCTAGATCACCCAAAAGCCTTAACCAATTATCAAGCCAGAGGCTTTAAGCTCTATAAAACAGAGCTTGATAACAGCTAACAGCGGTTAACTGTCTGCGCGAGTGAAATGCTCGCGAATGTAGAAATCTCCGCTCTGCTCGGTCATTACCAGTAAATAACAGCCTTGCCAGTCAGTGTTTATGTCGATTGGTTTGGCTTTTGTGGGTTTCACGGTGCCCATGTAATTATGGCAGCGCAGCTGCACGGCATTGTCACCCGACGGCAATTGCAAAACTTCAACAGACTGCCCTGATATCGGATAATAAAGCGGATGCTCCTCGTGAGCATACACTTGAGCGGTAATTTTCGAGCTATTTAGGAAAATATCACGTACTTGAGCCATCACACCTTCAAGGGCTGAGCTGTAGTTTTTCGCCTCGTCGGAAGTTAACTCGTTTAGCGCATTGTATTGGTGTGCTGCAATCCTAAGTTGACCTAAACTGGCGGCCAAAGAGATCATTGTGTAGCGGTTTCTCATCGCAATCTTGCTGGGCACAAGAGTATCAAAACTTGCCGCTTCAAGCCTATACATCAACTCTTTGGCTGGGTCTTTGACTTGTTGCCAATAGTCGGCTTGAAGCAGGTTAAAGTAAAACGCTTCGGTATTGTTTAGCCGCTCACGTTTGCTCAAGGATCGAATGGTTTTGGCAACCTCTTCTAACTTGTCATCGGTAATAAGTTGGTAAGCGTCGGTAATCTTAGCTTTAAAGCGTCGTGATACTTCCTCAGGACTGCTGCCTAGGGTGAAGTCGAGTCTGACAGTGCCGGTTCGAGTGTAGCTCTCCTTTTCAGTTGATAGTTTGGGGTATTGCCACTGCTTTAAGGCTTTTTTAGCGAACGGTGAAAATACATTATTGGTAGTGTTCAAAAAAATGATGTCATCAACCTGACCTTGAGGGTCGACACTAAACGACATCGTTACCGAACCTTGTTTACCTTCTCGAGCCGCAGATATTGGGTATTTGGGATGTACCCTAATTGACGCCTCGAGTTTCCACTCTTCTTCCGTTAAGGCATCGCTAGAAACCGATAATAGGGGGGTGAGGGCAAGGCTAACGCCTACTAACAATAAGGTGAGTTTATTCATGCTGCAAATTCCTTTTTTTACTACTTATCCTAAGTAATCAAGATCCTAAATAAACAAAGTTACTTTATCAATTGCTTACAAGTTCATCAACTTGCTGTTATTTTAGCCATGCAGCGGCAGTCTCGACTAATGGGTATAAACAAACCCGCCGTATAAGTACTTGGTGGCTTCAGCGCCTAGAATTAGCACTTTATCACCAGCTTCTAATGGCAATTCAGCTAGAGCCGTGGCAAAACTCACCCAAATAGCGGCGGAGCCGAGGTTACCAAAGCGCTTTGCATGATTAATGATTCGGCTAGGGGAAATACCCAATTCCTTTGCCAATAAGCTATCAATGTGACCATTGGCTTGATGAGGCAGTATGTAACGAAAATCGTCTAAGCAGTAGCCTCGGGCAGTAATGGCTGCAAGCCCGTGTTCAAACAGTTTAGGGCCATGGGTGCGAACAGCGCTAAAGTCATGGTCGAAGCGTGCCATCTGGCCATCCCCAACGCTATTAGCACCGCCATCAAGATAAAACCCTGGCGATTTGCCAACCCCAATCTGGCCCAGATAAATGTCGCTGATTTTAGCGCGCTCACCATTGCACGGCGCCACAATGACACCACCGGCACCGTCTCCCATTTGTACGTAGTTTACTAATTGGCCGCGGTCGATGAACGACTCGTCAATGTCAAAGTACACCGAGCCGGTTTCACTGCCCACAATGGCAATGTGTTGATCGCCGTTGGCGCACAGACCACTGGCAACTTGCAGCGCATTGGCGAAGCCACAACAGGCTTGTCGTAACTCCATATACGGACCGTGGTAATTGAGTGTATCGGCGAGCCAAGCTGCATTAGGGGGTACTTGGGTATGAGGTGTGGTGGTGTGAGTCACTAGGTAATCCAATTGGCTTGTGGCCAGATTGGCTTTGGCCAAAGCCTCGCTAATAAGCTGCTGCGCCATGTCAACTCCGGTGGGGCTCGCTTGACTGCGTCGAGCATCTAGCCGTCGACTTAAATGGCGTTGTTCGATTCCGAGACGCTTTAGCATGACTTTAGCTTGGCGAACGTACTTGCTTGATACATGTTGGCCTAATGCCTCTAATAGCTGTTCATTAGAGACGCTGTCATTAGGAAGGATTGCGTTCGCCGCTAACAGGGAAAGCTCTTGCTTTGCAAATTTTACTGCCATTTACTTACCAGTTTCCGTTCTAAGTTATCCAAATCTACGCCAAGGTGCTCGAACGCACGGTGTTGGCTGCTTAACAGTTCAAACAAGCTGTTAGAAATCGTTACCGCCCGTTGGTGCATTTGGGCGAAACTCGCGCCGTTTTCAGCGGCGTATTGACGAGATACATACACGTGTTTGGCTTCATCGCGCATTATCAGCTGACAAAGCTGGCTGAACGGGTGATTACGCCCCAGTGTACTAACAGACATGGCTCGCATTACCTGAGTGACACAGGCATCCAGTGCGGCGATGTTGATAAATTGTTCCGCCGTGGTTTGACTGCGTCCTAAACGGGCATAAAAGCGTTGCGACAAACGTTGCGAGCGGTGCTGTTGCGATGAGGCTGGTAATTGCTGCAAGACCCACTCTAACGCTTGGTCGTGGCGACTCTCATCACGCTCTACCAGTAATAAGGCTCGCTGAGATTGGCTGTTTGCGGGGAGCAATTGAGCGTGTTGCGAAAACACGAGTTGCGCAGATTGCTCGCCGCATAAGAGTAACGGCATAAGTTGGGCGAGGCTTAGAGCCTGCTCATCGGTAAACGAGAGTCGCGTTGGCGCAAACTGGCGAAACCATCGGTTAATATCATGCTCACCTTGGCTCACCGCAATGATTGGTGAATCTGCAGGCAAAGGAAAACAACGGCTAGATGGACTCACGAGGTGCCTCCGTAATTGCTTGAACCTTTTGTTTTGGCAGTATGAGTGGCAACAACCATAAATCGAACAGCCAAGCGAAAAAAATCACCATTGCTGAGAGTAACCCTAATTCAGCAATGGGAGCAAAGTCTGATAGTAACCCTAACGCAAAGCCGACCACCAAAGCTAAACTGGTGAGTGATATTGCCGACGCAATGCCCATCATACGTCGACGTCTTTGATGCAGGTAACGGTATGGGCTGGTCTTTAAAATAACGTGAAAGCTATCATCCACTACAATGCCAAAAATCATCCCCATGACCACAGCTGCTCCTAGGCTCATGTGGCCACCGATGATTTGCCAAATGGCGAATGCCCATAATAAGGGCACCACATTTGCGATGATGGCAATGCTGGCTAAATAAACGTCTCTGCGCAGCAAGCAAATGGTGCTAAACGCTAATACCAGCGCGAGCACAAACGCTTGCAACATTCGTTGAGCGTTGTGTTGACTTAATTGCGCAAACAGAAGTGTTCGACCTAGTAAGGGACTGGTGTCATGGACAAACGCTTGTTGAGACAACCAATGCAGCCATTGGCGTTCAAACTCCAACAATTGTGCTGAGGTGGTGGGCGTCAAATACACACTAATAAGTGTCGACTTTTTAGCTTGATTGAGAATTGAAGCCCGCTCGGCTCGCTCGAACAAGCGCTGATTACTCTGCATCGCCACCATCAAGGCTTGTGACGCCGATGCCCTATAATCCAGCAAACTAGAGACAAAGGTAACGTCATCCCGCTGCTCAAAATAACCTTGAATAGCTGCAAGCTGTTGGCGATAGTCAGTGTCGTACCAACTCGAGTCATTTGCCTCGCTCGTTACAACAAGATGTAATTGATTTACCCCATAAAAGGTTTGCTCGATGCGCTGGGTGCCTTGGGTGAATGGATTGTCTTCAGGAAAATACCCAAGCGGATCGTCATCGAATTTTAGTTGCCAGCAAAAGGTTAATGACAACCCGGTTATTAGAAAGGTTGTTGTCAATAATGGCCGACGCCATCGCTGGCACCCTCTCACCAACCGAGCCAGGGGTTGTTCAGCCCATACTAACTCAGCAGCATAGGGTTGTCGGGAGCGATAATAGTGGCACAGTCCCACTCCCAGCAGGGCGTAGCTTGCTATAAAATTAAAAGCGATGGCAAAGGCCACCAACACACCGAAACTGCTAATGGGCGGGGAAGGACTGAATGCCAGTATTACGAACCCAAAAATGGTGGTTATACCGCCCCAAAACAACGGCGATAAATTGCTGGATAAACTCGACTTCATCGCTTCATATGCGCATCGCTCTCGCCGCAACACCAATCGCCAAGAAAAATACAGGTGGGCGGTATAAGCCAGAGACAAAATAACAATCACGACCGGAACAAAAGCAGAGATAGCGGCGAGGGATAACCCAAGCCAACCGGCCACCCCTAAGGCACTGATTAAACTAAACAGTGCGCAGCCTGCCATGGCCAACAACCAAATTCGGTGGCGAATAACAAATAACAGCAACACGCTCAATAGTAAGGCGAGTCCAAGGGCAAAACGCTTCAAGTCTTGCCGTATTATTTGTGCGTATTGCCAGTTTAATGCCAGTTCACCGCTGATAAAATAGTCGACGAGTTGTTTGTCGGCGAACATTGCAAGTTGATGGGATACCCCCTCAAGAGTGTTTGCTAAGCGAGGTTTATCGGCGAGAGTCTGGGGGTCTACCGTTAACTGCATTATGATGGCGGTTTGTGCATCATTAATGAGCAAGGCACGTTGCTTGCGAGGTAGCTGGCTTAAGGGCGTTTGAGTTAGAGTTTGCGGATAGCCTGCAATTCCTTTAATGCCGTTGATGGTATGCAGTTGTTCTACCAATCTAAGCAGTTGCCGTTCTTCATTCGAACCGGGCCAAGGACTGTTTTTCTCCAGCAGAATTATCAAACTCGGGTCCAATTTAAAGTCTTTTTGGGCCTGATAAAAGGCATTGGTCTGCGGATCGTTAGGATCAAAATAGGCGCTGATGTCGGTTTGAATTGTTACGCGAAAAATGCCCACCAAGGCAACGGCAAGGGCTATTAACCACAAGCACAGCACAGGTTTCCAACGGCATTGATAAATCAAGCTGAGCCAAAATTGTGCCATGTTCTCCTCAAGGCGCTTGTTATTATTGGAATAGACCTTAACAGGACGTGGTTTCTTTCCACAAATGATTATTTTTTTGTCATTCGCCAAGCTCGCCATTTTGTTAATAAATGGTTAATTATGCTACTTTTTGATGGTGAACACCTTAATAGGCTCGGTAGCACAAATTAACCTGTTGTTTATATTGGTAAAAATACTTGGTTTAGAACTTGCTTGTATTGGTGTCTGTCATTCATTGTGCTGATCAGAGCACTTACACTAACTACGTAGGAATCGCCATGCCTGTTACCCCTAATGATCGCCCGTTGAACGTTGTTCGCGATGAAGTGATTGATCAACTCATCATGAATTACAGCCATAATGAATTGTCTTCGCAAGCGTTTGAAAGACGGTTAGATATTGCTATGGAGGCAAACTCAGGAGAAGCGCTAATGGCGCTGGTGGAAGATTTACCCCTCACCACCAATGACGCTTATCAGCAGCAGAAGCAACAGCTCGACTCAGCAGAGACCGCTGTAGAGGCTGAAGAAGTTGATAAGGTCTACAACATCCTCAGCGGCGGCAATCGAGGCGGTGTATTTGCACCCGCTAAACAAATCAAATCCACCAGTATACTGAGTGCGGCTACCATGGATTTTAGCGACGCTCAGTTTCAACACCCGGTGGTGCGCATCGATATTTTTCATTTGCTCACCGGAGACACCATTTACGTTCCGGAAAATGTGAATGTTATTTGCAAAGCGTTTTGCGTCTTTGGATCCATCGACAATAGAGCTGGAGGCAGCGGTAAGCCGGGTCAACCCACTATTATCATTGAAGGCTTTAGTTTGCTCAGTAGCTTAGACATAAAAATAAAGCGCACCATTAAGGAACGCTTTGTTGATTTTGCTGAGGAGCTAAAAAAAATGTTTAGCTAGCTAATCTTCGTGACTGATTTTGATGCCTTTTTCTTTTATACGGTGTTGCCATAGTCGTCTGGCAAGCCGCTGCATGTCGGTCACGGGATCGTTGCTGTCTACTATCTCCAATCCAAGCATGGATTCTATGATGTCTTCTTGGGTCACCAGTCCTTGAATATCGCCGTATTCATCCACAACCATGGCTATTTGACTGTGGCGCTTGATTAACAGCTCAAAGACATCCAGAATTTTTGCGGTCTCCGGTATCACGGTGATGGTTTTCTTCAATGATGCCAAGGGTTGTGTGGGACCGGATTTCTCAGCTAAAAGAAGGTCGTTGCGCATCACATAGCCGGTAACGTTATCCGGGTTCCCTTCAAACACAGGTATTCGGCTGAACGGTGAGTTATTGTGGTGGCGATGGTAGTCCTGCAAACTGGTGTCTTGATTCATTGAAAACATGACGGTTCTTGGCGTCATCACTGCGGTGACGGCCATTTCTCGGGCATTCAGCATTTTCTTGAGAAACTTAGATTCTGACTCATCCAATTCACCTTGTTCACGACCGATGTCAGCCATGGCCGACATTTCTTGACGGACGTAGTGCCCTGGTTCAGCACGGCCAAGTACCTTACTCAGTTGCAGTGAAACCCAAACCAATGGTGCCATGAGCTTGCCAAGCCATAGCAGCATCAAAGAGACGCTGGGTGCCAATTGTCGCCAATAATTTGCTCCGAGGGTCTTTGGAATAATTTCTGATAAAAACAAAATCAATAGCGTCAGAATTGCTGAGAATATCCCCAGCATATGGTCACCAAACACTTTAGAGGCTTGAGCGCCCGCTCCGGCGGCACCCGCGGTATGGGCTACGGTGTTTAACGTTAGTATGGCGGCCAGAGGCGCTTCGACATTATCTTTTTGGTTCGCCAAACGATTGGCTGCAGCGGGTGAGGTTTGCTTGAGATTGGCCACATAGCTTGGCGTAACCGATAAAAGTACTGCTTCCATAATGCTGCACATGAACGAAACGCCGATGGCAATAAGTACATAAACAGTTAGAAGAATCATTGAATATTTGGCTTATAGTAAAGTTTATTAGGAACTCATCATACTGTGATACTGGTCATTCACCAACGTAATTTAGCTGATGAATCGATCACAAAATGGTGCAGGATAAATTGCCATAATTGTGTCTAGGGTCACACATGTACCTCTATAGAGGTATTTTAACTGTGATCTTGGTCTCGTTACCGCAAACGGTAGTTTTTATTTTTTTGGTGTCTATCACGCTGTTTGTATTGGCTTTTTTGAAGGTATCTATTACCAAAGTAATATCTTTGTTGGCAGCCATCACAGATCAAATGAACGAACAAAAATTTGAAGATCTGCTCTGGTATAAAAGATGTATCCCATTAGTGTAACTTTGCGTAGGAAAGTTCCCATGAAAATAAAAAAAATCGCCATTGCCGCAGCCATTGCATCAGCAATCACGGGCATGCATGCAATCGCAGCAGACAAAACCGATCTATATAACAGCGACAACTGGAAAGGACAATTCCCTGACCAATACCAAACCTGGGCCAGCACCGAGCAGAACAACCCTGCTAACGGTCTTCCTGAAGACTATCTAGTTGTTAACCCTAACCTAGTCATTGCTTGGGCAGGTTACGGCTTCGCTAAAGACTATAACCGTGCACGCGGCCATCATTTTGCAGTAACCGACGTGATTCAGTCGCTGCGTACCGGTGGTCCAATGGGCGATACCGATGGCCCAATGGCCGCTTCTTGCTGGTCATGTAAAACGCCAGACGTTGCTCGCATGTACGATGAAGTAGGCGAAGGTACCTTTGCCAACAACAAATTCGGTAAATGGGGCAGCGAAATGGCCAACACCATTGGCTGTGCTGACTGTCACGAATTAGGTAAAGACGACATTCGTTTGTCACGTCCGTATGCGGCTCGTGCAATGAATGCGATTGACCGCCCATTCGAGAAGCAAAATCACGCTGAACAAGGTAACCAAGTGTGCGCACAGTGCCACGTAGAATACTACTTTGACGGCAAGGACGATAAAAAAGTTAAGTACCCTTGGGACCAATGGAAACCAGGTGTTGAGACCCAGTACATTGGCAAAAATGGTGCGAAAACTGACCTTTATAAAGGCTACGCATCCGAAGCAGGTCTTGCTTACTATGACCTAATCGGTTTTAACGACTGGACCAACGCCATTTCTGGCGCGCCTATGCTGAAAACTCAGCACCCAGAGTATGAAAACCTTGCTGACCGTCGCAACCACGAAACCGTGGATATGGACGAATACAACCACGAAACCTTTACCTGTATTACCTGTCACACGCCTAAGCAAAAGAACAGCAAAGGCCAAGAGTACACTGACCACAACGTACGTTTCGACTTTGCTAAGTTGCCAGAAGATTGTTCAGGTTGTCACGATTCAGGCGACATTGATGACATCTTGAAGGCTCGTAAAGCTGAGATCGATGAAATGCGCTTTGGTAAAGACGGTGTAGACGGTCGTTTGACTCAAATTCACTTCTGGACTCAAGCTATTTGGAAGTCTAAAGGCGTGTTGGGTCTAGAGTCTGGTAAGAGCATCGCAGAAGCGAAGAAAGCTTATGAAGCGGCCTTGCCAAAAGACAAAGACATGCAAGAGCTAACCACTCACATTCGTAATGCTCAATGGTTCTGGGACAGTGCAACCGCTTCACACGGTATCCACGCTCACAACCCTGAAGAAGCGAAACGTCTGTTGACTCGTGCTAAAGATGAGTTGAACTTGGCTGAGAAGAAAGCCGCAAGCTTGCTTAAGAAGCCTGCTAACCTTCCAGTGTATAAGTTAAACGACGAGGCATCTAAAGTCGCTGCACAAAAAGCGGCCGGTCTAAACTACGATGCAATGGTCAAAGAGAAAAACAAGTTCATTAAAGAGCGCGTTGAAAAAACTTGGCCACACGAGTTGAAAGGCGGTTCGATCCACGACTAGTGGTGATTACTCCATAGCTCTAGTTCATAGAACTTAATCGCAAAGCCAGTCATTTATATGACTGGCTTTTTTGTGATTGCACAGCTGCAAACTGGAAAAATATCGATAAACTCTGTAAAATCTGCCGCCCCACTTTGTCGCGATGGCGAAGTTTGTATCGATTTTTGAGGTTATTCATGTCTGACAAGCGCATTAATTTATTGGATTTAACTCGCCAGGGAATGCGTGATTTGCTGGTTGAAATGGGCGAAAAGCCGTTTCGTGCAGACCAGATTATGAAATGGCTGTATCACTTTGGTGTTGATGACATTGAACAAATGACCAACATCAACAAAAAGCTGCGCGCTAAACTATCCACTCGGTGCGTTATCGAGGCCCCTGAAATCGCCAGCTATCAAGAATCGAATGATGGCACCATAAAATTTGCAATGACGGTGGGAGACCAAGAAGTTGAAACCGTCTACATCCCGGAAGACGATCGGGCGACCTTATGCGTATCAAGCCAAGTTGGCTGCGCGCTGGAGTGCTCATTTTGTTCTACCGCTCAGCAAGGATTTAACCGCAACCTGACGGTATCAGAAATCTCTGGCCAAATCTGGCGTGTTGCACGTTTTCTGGGTGTTGAAAAGGAAACGGGCAAGCGCCCAATCACCAACGTAGTAATGATGGGAATGGGTGAACCGCTGTTGAACATGGCGAATGTGATTCCAGCCATGGAAATCATGCTTGACGATCTTGGCTTTGCGCTATCGAAACGGCGGGTGACTTTATCCACCTCAGGAGTTGTGCCTGCGTTAGATAAACTAGGCGATACCATTGATGTAGCGTTGGCGATAAGCCTGCATGCTCCGGATGACGAATTGCGTGATGTATTGGTACCGATCAATAAGAAGTACAACATAGAAACGCTGTTAGCATCTGTGAGAACCTATCTCAGTAAATCCAACGCTAACCGTCAACGGGTGACGCTTGAATACGTGATGTTGGATCACATCAACGACAGCACAGATCAAGCCCACGCCTTGGCCAAAGTGATGAAGGATACTCCGTGTAAAATTAACCTCATTCCGTTTAACCCATATCCAGGTAGCCCTTACGGTCGTTCATCTAACTCAAGAATCGATCGCTTTTCCAAAGTATTGATGGAATACGGCATTACCGTAATTGTCAGAAAAACACGCGGCGACGACATTGACGCTGCATGCGGTCAATTAGTGGGTGATGTGCGTGATCGCACCAAAAGATTGGTCAAAAAACGCATGCAACAACAGCAAATTTCGGTCACAATGGGCGAATAACAAGTTTAAACGGATATTTTTACCATTTTATGAAGCGTC
The DNA here is from genome assembly GCF_002282895.1 of Paraferrimonas haliotis. Classification (GTDB taxonomy): domain Bacteria; phylum Pseudomonadota; class Gammaproteobacteria; order Enterobacterales; family Shewanellaceae; genus Paraferrimonas; species Paraferrimonas haliotis. The sequence goes on along the minus strand of NZ_NRRB01000003.1, from coordinate 371,992 downwards.
TTATTGTTGCAATCAGCGCTGCGATACTGGTATCTGGGTGCGTCACCCAGACCCTGTATTCTGGAACCGACCAAGTCGTACAAGAAAAGCAACCTAACCTTCAAGCTGCAGCGGCCGATAGAGTTCGTTTAGGGCTCGCTTATTTGCAGCAAAACGACATGGAAAAAGCAAAATTTAACCTAGATAAAGCACTGGAGTTGGACCCCCGTTCAGCTGAGGTGTATTTAGGGCGAGCCTATTATTTTCAGTCGGTATCCGAACATGAGCTGGCCAAAGATGCTTACCGCAGAGCGCTAAGAATCGAGCCTAACAATGGCGATGTACTCAATAACTTTGGTGTGTATCTGTGTAAACAAGGGGACTACGCTGAGTCAGAGCAAATGATGTTACGAGCCGTGGCCGCTCCGAGATACACCTCAATGGCCAGCACTTATGAGAATTTGGGTCTGTGTACCTTGGAAGCCGGTGAACACCAGCGCGCAGCGGGCTATTTCGAGCAGGCTCTTAATTATTCTCCTCGACGCTCATTGTCATTAATCGAACTGGTGAACATTGCTGTTGTCGAACAAGATTATCCAGGCGCTCAAAAAGCCTTGGAGCGATACCACGACTTGGCCTCTCAAACGCCACAAAGTTTGCTGTTAGGTGTGCAAATCGAGCAACAACTGCGTGACGTTGAAGCGGCCAAGCGATATGGAATTTTGTTGCTGGCTAAGTTCCCTCGATCGCAACAAGCCAAGCAGTACCGAGCAGAATACAACTAATGACCAATCAAGCCACCAATGAACATGAGCCTACGATAGACGAGCAACAAGAATTGCTTCCGTTTAGCGTGGGACAAATGCTGCAAGAAGCTCGCACCGCAGAAGGCATGACTGTGGAGCAAGTAGCGAATCGATTAAAACTGAGAGTCAGTTTAATCAGCGAACTTGAGCAAGACAATTTCGACAACATTCCCAATAACACCTACGTTAAAGGGTATGTAACCAATTACGCACGTGTCGTGGGGTTAAATGTCAGCGACATTCAAGCTGTGTTGCAGCAGCAACTGATTCATACCGACCATGATATGACCAGTTTTTCTCGTAAAACCAGTAAGCAAGCACTGGATAAACGCATTACTCTAGTGTCCTATTTGGTGTTTTTAGTCTTGTTTTGTTTGTTGGTTTTGTGGTGGATTCAGCGCGATGAAACGCCGGTTGGACCTGATTTCTCCCAAGCGCCTCAAGAAGAGTTAGCCGCTCAAGTGGCCGTTAATGACCCGATTGAGCCAATGAATGAGTCAGAGCGTTTATTACAAGAAGCGGCGCAATTAGAATCCTCGCTGACGTCAATTGCTGTCGATGCGCAATCTGATGCCGACGCCAGTATCACCTCTGTTGAGGCCGATAAAGATAACGCCAGCGAGCCTGAAGCGACTGCTGCTATTGAACCTGAATATGCAGTGCTGCTGATTAAGGTCGCTGAAGAGTGCTGGATGCAGGTTAGCGATGCCAGCGGTAGCATGCTGGTAAATGGCCTTAAAAAGAGTGGTTCTCAAATTGAAGTTTCAGTGCAGCCTCCGCTTAACTTTGTTATTGGCGCCCCAAATTCAGTGTCCATTACCTTAAATGGTGAAACGGTCGATTTGTCTCAATACCAAGATAGAGTGGCGCGTTTTACGTACCCATTAGGTGAATCGTAATATGTTTAGTGAAAACCCAATTATTCGTCGCAAGACTAAAAAGATATACGTTGGAGATGTCGCCGTTGGTGGAGATGCGCCTATAACAGTGCAATCAATGACCAACACTCGTACCACTGATGTTGAAGCGACGGTCGCACAAATCAAAGCGCTGGAAAATGTCGGTGCAGACATTGTTCGCGTATCAGTACCGACCATAGATGCCGCCGAAGCCTTTAAGCTCATCAAGCAGCAAGTTAATGTTCCGCTAGTGGCTGATATTCACTTCGATTACCGCATCGCATTACAGGTGGCTCAATACGGCGCCGACTGTCTGCGAATTAATCCAGGAAACATCGGTAACGAAACTCGAATCCAAGCGGTTGTCGATTGTGCTAAAGATAACAACATTCCCATTAGAATTGGTGTTAATGGCGGCTCATTAGAAAAAGACATCATGGATAAATACCATGAGCCGACACCTGAGGCCTTGGTTGAATCAGCCATGCGCCATGTCGACATTCTCGATAAATTTAATTTTGACCAGTTTAAGGTCAGTGTTAAGGCTTCCGATGTTTTTTTAGCGGTTGAATCGTACCGTCAGTTAAGCAAGCAAATTGAACAGCCGCTTCATTTAGGTATTACCGAGGCGGGTGGATTTAGAGCAGGTGCGGTGAAATCCGCCATTGGCTTGGGCATGCTGTTGTCTGAAGGCATCGGCGATACCTTGCGGATCTCGTTAGCTGCTAACCCGGTTGAAGAGATCAAAGTAGGGTTTGATATTTTAAAATCGTTGCGCATTCGCAGCCGTGGCATTAACTTTATTGCCTGCCCATCATGCTCTCGCCAAGAATTCGATGTTATTAATACGGTAAACGCCCTAGAAGAGCGCCTAGAAGATATTATTACCCCCATGGATGTATCTATTATTGGGTGCGTGGTGAACGGTCCAGGGGAAGCTTTGGTATCGGATCTGGGGTTAACCGGTGGAAATCGCAAATCTGGCTATTACCTAGATGGCAGTCGTCAAAAGGAACGCATTGATAACGACGACATTGTGGATCAATTAGAGAAAAAGATCCGAGCGAAAGCGGCGCAGGTTCAACAAACCATAGCGACCTTGAAACCCGAATAACCAAACCGCGACGCCTCGCGTTAACGCCAACGATGGCGGCGAGGCCATCGGTTTTACGTTTATTGGTGATGCGCCTATAATAGCGCACCGATTAACTTTGAAAACTATCGACTAGAGATTCTTAAGTGGCCAAACAAATTCAGGCAATTCGTGGTATGAACGACTTGCTGCCTTCACAAACGCCCGCATGGCACAAACTGGAACAAGCCATACGTGAGCTTACCGCAAGCTACGGCTACAGCGAGATTCGAACCCCCATCGTTGAAAGCACCGACTTATTCAAACGTTCCATTGGTGAAGTGACCGACATTGTCGAAAAGGAAATGTACACCTTTGAAGACCGTAACGGCGATAGCTTAACCCTGCGCCCTGAAGGCACTGCATCAACGGTACGAGCCGGTAATCAACATGGCTTGCTTTACAATCAAGAGCAACGATTGTGGTACGTTGGCCCAATGTTCCGCCATGAGCGTCCACAGAAAGGGCGTTATCGTCAATTTCACCAGTTCGGTGTCGAAGTCTATGGTTTGAAAGGACCAGATATTGACGCCGAAGTCTTGATCATGTCGGCGCGCCTATGGAAGTTACTAGGCATTTCCGAGCACGTTACTTTGGAGTTAAATACCCTGGGTGATAGTGAAGAGCGTGGCCGCTATCGCGAGGCGTTGACTGCGTATTTAGAGCAACACAAAGCCATGCTCGATGAAGACAGTCAACGCAGAATGTATTCAAACCCGCTGCGAGTATTAGACAGCAAAAGTCAATCAACCCAAGCCTTGTTAGAGAATGCGCCAGCGCTTGTTGATTATTTTGGAGAAGAAACTCAACAACATTTTCAACGGTTACGTGAACTGTTAGACCAAGCTGGCATCCAATACGTCGTTAACCCAAGATTGGTTCGCGGACTCGATTACTACAATCGAACCGTATTTGAGTGGGTAACCTCCAGCCTTGGTGCTCAAGGTACCGTGCTTGCGGGAGGCCGTTACGATGGCCTTGTAGAACAGCTTGGCGGTAAAGCGACACCGGCAGTCGGTTTTGCATCCGGACTGGAACGTTTGGTGCTATTACTGACGGAATTAGGTAAAGTAGACGATTCGCCTGCAATAGCCGATGTGTATGTGACCGCTATGGGTGACAACGCGGTGTCAGCAGCCATGAAAGTGGCGGAGAATTTGAGGGATCAGCTGCCGCACCTTAGGGTAATGAGCCATTGTGGTGGCGGTAACTTTAAGAAACAAATGAAGCGTGCCGATAAAAGCGGGGCGCAGGTAGCGATAATTATCGGTGACGATGAAGTCAGCGCTAATACGGCGGTAGTTAAACCACTTCGCAGCCAACAACAACAGCAAAGTATCGCTCAAACAGAGCTTGTCGACGCGATACGTACACAAATTGGTTCAGTTTAGACTTAGATATTGAAAGGGGAATTCCAAGTGGAAACCTACAGCACAGAAGAACAACAAGTAGAAGCGATTAAGAAATTTTGGAAAGACTATGGCAGTTCCATGGTTCTTGGGGCCGCTTTAGGTCTGGGTGGTTTGTTTGGTTGGAATTACTACAGCGATTACCAACAACAAAAAGCGGAAACCGCGTCGGCGGCTTATCAGCAAATTGTTACCAGTTCCGCATCGGATGCTGCACTTATTAGCTCAGCAGAAACCTTTGCAGCGGATTATAAAGAGCCTGGATACGATGCCTTGCTGCAGCTTCTTGCTGCTAAAGCTGCGGTTGCAGCCGGTGACTTGGACAAAGCAAAGGCTGCTTTGCAAAAAGTAGTGGACAGTAAACTTGGCGGCGGTCTAGAGCAAGTGGCGACCATTCGTATGGCTCGTATCGACGCTGAGCAAGGTAATTACGAACAAGCGCTGGCGGCACTAAGCCAAGTGTCGCAACCGTCGTTCGTCGGTCAAGTGGCGGAAGTGAAAGGCGATATCCTTGCTCGCCAAGGTAAATTGGAACAAGCTAAAGAAGCTTATCAACAAGCACTGGCTGAAGGCGGTGCTATGAATGGTCCTTCATTGCAGATGAAACTGGACAATCTAAACGTCGCTAGCTAAGGAGCAGCAGATGAAAGTGTGGCGCAGTTCCATAACCAGTGCAATGTTAGCCGTTTTGGCTCTATCCGCGTGCAGCTCTAGCGACGTGGAAGAAGAGCCCATTGCTGAACTTCAAGAATTTGAAGCCAGTGTTCAAGCTGAAATTGTTTGGGATACCAGCATTGGTGATGGTGTAGAGGATTACTATTCTCGATTAAGCCCTACGGTCGGCTATGGCAAAATGTTCGTAGCGGATCGCTACGGTAAGCTCGCCGCAATCGATTTAGAAACTCGTGACGTGGTATGGGAAAAGAACTTCAGTGAGAACTTTCGCGATACTCCACTTTCGAAAAACAAAGGGGCTAAAGTCGCATCGGGTTTGGTTACTGCGCGTAACAAAGTCTTTCTTGGCAGCGAAATTGGCTTTCTAGTCGCGTTTGATCAAGCGACCGGAGAGCGAGTGTGGGCCAGTCGCACCGATGGTGAATTGTTGTCGGCTCCTTTAATTGCTGAAGACTTCATTATTGTCCATACCGGCTCGGGTGCCATTATGGCGTTCGATATCCAAACCGGCGAAGAGCGTTGGAAGCATCAAATGCAATTGCCTACGCTGACCCTTCGTGGCACCAGCTCACCCGCCTTTAATTCCGGCGGTGTGTTTGTTGGCGGCGCTGACGGCAAAGTATCGGTATTGGTGGTGAATAATGGCCAGTTAGCCTGGGAAGTGCCAACGGTTCAGCAAAAAGGCACCAACGAATTGGATCGGGTATCGGACATTGATGTTAAGCCGCTGATTATCGGTGATACCATATACGTGGTGGGCTACAACGGTAACCTATCGGCATTAGAATTGCGCACCGGTCGAGTTAAATGGAGTCGACAATATTCAAGCTTTAACGAGCTGGCGGTTTCCGGTATTAACTTATTAATGGTCGATGATTTTAGCCGAGTTTATTCCGTAGACCGTCGCAATGGCCTAGAATTATGGCGCAACACGGATTTAACCAACCGTAGTTTGACTGCTCCGCAAGTTATTGGTAACTATGTGGTTGCCGGTGATTTCGAAGGCTATTTGCACGTATTCAGTCTTGCCGACGGCAGCATAGTTGGTCGAGTACAGGTTGACAGTTCCGGTTTATATAGCCAACCCCTAATAGTGGATGGCAAAGTATGGGTTCAATCTCGCGATGGCAAAGTCGCCGAAATTGAACTGAAGTAAGTTCTAAATTCACTTTACCAAGCCCTTGGAGAGTGTTTCCGAGGGCTTTTTATTTGAGCGCTTTTAGCCGCCAAGACATAGAGGCAATAACATGATTCCAGTGGTCGCATTGGTAGGTCGTCCAAACGTAGGAAAGTCGACCCTATTCAATCGCTTAACTAAAACCCGAGATGCGCTAGTAGCGGATTTTCCGGGATTGACTCGTGACCGCAAGTATGGACAAGCCGTATTGGATGGCAAAGAGTTCATTTTAATCGATACCGGTGGTATTGACGGCACTGAGGATGGCATCGAAGTGCATATGGCAGAGCAGTCGCTGGCCGCCATTGAAGAAGCGGATGTGGTGCTGTTCCTCACCGATGCACGAGCAGGCTTGACCGTCGCCGACGAAGCCATTGCCCAGCATTTGCGCAGTCGTGAGAAAACCACCTATGTGGTTGCCAATAAATGTGACGGCATCGATGCTGACACCGCAGTAGCGGATTTTTATGCCTTAGGCTTAGGCGAAGTGCATAAAGTGGCTGCGGCTCATGGGCGTGGTGTTAGTCAATTGCTAGAGAAGTCTTTGTCTGAACTGTTAGAAGGGCAACCCGAGGTGGTTGCGGTTGAAGACGTTATGACCGCGTTTCCAACCGAAGCGGATGCCGAGGCGCAAGCAGAGCACCTTGCCAGTTTGCCGATTAAACTGGCGATTATTGGCAAGCCTAACGTGGGTAAGTCAACACTCACAAACCGTATTTTGGGAGAAGATCGGGTGGTGGTTTATGACATGCCGGGAACCACTCGCGACAGTATTTATATTCCTATGAGTCGTGAAGAGCGCGATTACGTGTTGATTGACACTGCAGGTGTGCGTCGTCGCGGCAAGGTGCATGACGTGGTTGAGAAGTTCTCGGTCATTAAAACCTTGAAAGCCATCGAAGATGCCAACGTGGTGCTATTGGTGATTGATGCTCATGAAGGGATTACCGATCAAGATTTGAGCTTACTCGGATTTGCGCTTAATGCCGGACGTGCGCTCGTGATTGCGGTCAACAAATGGGACGGTATGGATGCGGAAGCGAAAGACCGCATTAAAAGCGAATTGGATCGACGCCTAGGCTTTATCGACTTTGCCAAGTTGCATTTCATTTCAGCGTTGCATGGCACGGGTGTTGGTCATTTGTATGAGTCGGTAGAAGAAGCCTATGACTCGTCAACGCGACGGGTGAGTACCGCTATGCTGACTCGGATTTTAAAAATGGCCAGCGAAGATCACCAACCGCCCATGGCTAAAGGTCGTCGTATTAAGCTGAAATACGCCCACGCAGGTGGCTATAATCCGCCGATTGTGGTGATTCACGGCAACTTGGTATCGGCATTGCCGGAGAGCTATCGTCGTTATTTAGTGAACTACTTCCGCCGCAGTTTGAACATTGTGGGCAGTCCGATTCGAATTCAGTTGCAAGAGGGGGCTAACCCTTATGAGGACAAGAAAGAGAAGTTAACGGTTGCTCAGCAGCACAAACGCCGACGGGCACTGCGAGCCGCTAAGAGTGGTAAACGTTAGTCACTTACGAACAACAAAAAGCCAGCGAATCATAACGCTGGCTTTTTTGTGACGAAATCAGTGGCTAGTTTGGCGTGGGTATGGCAACTCGCTTGTGTATGGTGCGCTGATACGTTCTCAAGATAGTGGCAAGGGCATCGTCGTTAACCGGTTTTCCTTCCAAGAAATTGTCGATTTGATCGTAGCTCACTCCAAGGGCAACTTCGTCAGCGAGCAAAGGTTGCCCATCTTCTAGGTCGGCGGTTGGAACTTTTGCAAAAATAGTTTCGCGGGCGCCTAAGTGTTCAGCCAACGCCCGAACTTGCCGTTTGCTAAGGCCAAATAGCGGTGCTAAATCGCAGGCGCCGTCGCCGTACTTAGTGTAAAACCCCATAATATTCTCAGCACTGTGATCAGTACCCGGAACTAAGCCGCGATACAGACCCGCCACCTGGAACTGCGCAGCCATGCGCATTCGAGCTTTGGTATTGCCTTTGGTGAAATCGACGTGCTCAGCAGGCTGAGGCTCCAGTCCAGCGGCATTACACGCTGCTAGTACGCTGTTGTGGATACCATCGGCACCGGCTTGAATGTTGATGGTCAGGGTTACATCCGGTTGGATAAAAGCGAGCGCTCTTTGGGCATCCTGTTCGTCCGCTTGCACACCATAGGGCAGGCGAACCGCAATAAATCGATAGCGTTTCTGGTTAAGGTCTTGGTTGAGTTGCTCCACCGCCAATTGACACAGTCGACCGCAAGTTGACGAATCAACACCGCCACTGATGCCCAAGACTAAGCTGGTGAGCCCAGACTGAATGAGTTGCTGTTTTATAAAGTCGATTCGATGCTGAACTTCAAAGGCTAAATCAATCTCGGGTTTGACTTGCATTTCTTGTTGGATCGATGCGATAAGTTGCTGTTGTGATTGCTGATTGGCCATTAATGTGTGCGGTCCGTTTGCGATTAGTCTTGATAGTTAAAAGTTTCTTTTAAAATACGCTCAAAAGCGGGGCTAGGGCAACTGCGTTTTGCTTTTGAGTCGGATAATTTGGCCACAGGATGGCCATCGGTTTCGATTAATTTCATCACGATAGATGGCACATTACAACAGGGAATATCAGCAGAAAATTTTGAGCCAATGCCTGCGTGGATGGTTATTTGCTGATGAAACGCTTGATAAAGCTTAAGCAGCGACTGATCCAAATCTTGGTCATCGCTAAATAATAGGCATTTACTGCTTGGGTCGATGCCCAGTGACTGGTAATGGTTAATGGCTTTTTGAGCAAACAAGAAGGGGTCGCCGGAGTCTTGGCGCAGTCCGTCGTAAAGTTTGGCGCAAAAGCGGTCAAAATCTTTGAAAAAGGCGTCCATACCTATGGTGTCAGTAAGGGCATAGCCCGGATCTCCTCGATAAACCTCAATCCAATGAGTGAGAGCTTTTCGTTGGAACTGATGCAATACCGCTAATTGTTGATGAGCCATATACCATTCGTGGCCTTGTGTGCCTATGGATGGCAAATTCATTTCACGGGCAATGTGCAAATTGGAGGTACCGCCAAACACACCGTCGGGTAATGCTCGATGAATGTAATCGATCATGTCCCAATGGGTGGCGTAGCTGATACGACGGCGAGTACCGAAATCAAACACCCTCAGCGCGCTGATATCCAAATCCATTTGTTGGGCTTGTTTTAGAAAGTGGTGAATCTTTGCAGCCATGTGTTGCTTTTGTTGGGCGAGATCCGCGGGCTTGGCACAGCACCGATAACGCAATTCACTGACGATGGTTAATACAAACACTTCGTAATGGATAACGTCAAGCCAGGTTCCTCGGGCTTCGATGGTCAGTTGTCCGGTATTATCGCAGCGAACCTTACACAGCGAAGGGTTCAGCCGGTAATGACGTAAATAATCAATAAAAGCGGGTTTGAAAAAGCCGTGTTTGCGATTGGGCTGGCGTCCTAATGACTGTAAATACCAAATTTCCGACTGTTGAAAGCGTAAGTCAGCCAGGGCTTCAATTTCGGTGCGAACGTCGCATACATAAGGACTGAAATCTTCATTGCTACGAACCTGAAATTGCAAAGTTACTTCGGTATCGTTAAACAATTCGAAGATGGCTTGGTGAGTAAACAGTTTATAAAGGTCGGTGTCTAGAAAAGACTGTACGATCCGCCCCGGACGAAACTGGCCACGCATACAGGAACCCCCGCTTAAAACTTGGTGGTGGTGCATAACCAAGTGTAGCAACAATGCAGGGGGAGGCAGCATAATCTCAGAGCATTAGATGGCAGTTGCTGGGCGATAGATACAAAAAAACCTCATCGAATGATGAGGTTTTAAAGGTGGTGCCCGGAGGCGGAATCGAACCACCGACACGAGGATTTTCAATCCTCTGCTCTACCGACTGAGCTATCCGGGCAACGCATTGCGTTAACAACGGGCGCTATTAAACGGGTTTTATTGGCTAAGGTCAACTGTTTTCTTTGTTTTTATCGCAAATGAGCGCCGGTTGCTGATTTTTAAAACAATCCGGCGCAAAACACAGTAAAACGGTCTATGTGCTCGTCTCATTAGAGCTCGAGCGAATGACGAGCTCAGGGGTAAAGCTAAGTGGCGTCGGCGCCGTTTTGGCTTTCCTACTCGCCAATAACAACTCTGCAGCATGCTGAGCAATTCGTTGGTTGGGTTGGTGTGCCGTTGTTAACTTTGGCCAGGTTTGTCTTGAAAACGGGCTGTCTTCAAACCCCGCGATTGCTAATTGGTTAGGAATGTCTACCTGTTGTAGACGGGCCGCAAAAAGTGCACCGGCAGCAATTTCATCATTACAGGCAAAAATTGCGGTGGGAGGATTGGCTTGTTTCAGCAACTCATTGGCTCCCCGAACACCCGAATCGAAATTGTATTCGCCATCGAAAACCAAGGTTTCGTCAATGGGCAATTGATGTTGCTTAAGGGCATCCTTATAGCCTTGTTCACGCTCTAAGGTGGATTTGTGTAGCTTACCACCACTAATAAATCCTATTCGTTGATGTCCTTGCTCTATAAGGTGGTTAGTGATGGTTTCAGCCGCCGATTTATCGTCGACAAACACACAATTAGCCTGACGTCCAGAGCCGGACAAAATGCGGACATAGTGAATGCCTTTATTGTCTAAAGCGCTGATCATGTCTTCGCGCTCAGATAGAGGAGGAGTGAGCACGACCCCTGCTAAGCGGCTTTTTTGGATCCAGCTTAAGGTTTGTGCAACGATATCGTCTTCACTGGACGAACAGGGGCGAATGACCAATTCATAGCCTTGCTTTTGACAAACCGAAAGCAGTCCCATTTGCATATCAATCACGTAATACGCATTAGGGTTGTCATAGATAAAGCCAATGGCAAATGCCGTTGAACTGGCCAGATTTCGAGCGGCTAAGTTTGGTTGATAGTTCAGCTCTTGCACCGCTGCCATCACTTTATCTAATGTCGCCTGTCGCACACCAACTTCTTGATTAATTACTCGAGAAACGGTCTTAATAGAGACTCCGGCCAGTTTTGCGACGTCATTAATAGTGACTTTCATTTGCAGCAATAAATCCTTTTGAGTTGCGAGGAGGTGGCTATTTGTGAATACCAGTATTGCGACTCCCTTGCGTTTTTGCAACAAAAGCCGATAGTATCAATGACGACGCTTACGAAAGCACACAATAATAATTAAATAATGCCACTTATGGAGTACGATTCATGGCCTTAGAATTGGTCCCGTTGACCTCAACCAAACACGCTAATCTCAAGTTGTTGCCGAACCCTGGATTTTCACACGTTAAAAAAGAACATATTGCACCTATTTTGGTACAAGAATTTGCGCGAGCGGCAACTGAATACCCCATTGTATTTGTAAAACGTGGCGACAGCGAAGCGTTGCAGCCTGTAGTTATTTTAGGGCTTAAGCCAGGGGAAAACCTGTATTGTGGCGACGGAATTTGGGAAGGGCTCTACATTCCAGCCTCCATCACTCATCACCCTTTGGCTTTGGTGCCATCAAGTCAAAATCCGGATGAAATGTTAGTGGCCATTCTAGAAGGCAGCACCTTAACCTCAGAAGAGGAAGGCGAAGCCTTATTTGAAGATGGCAAGGCTACTGAGTTCTTAGAAAAACGTAAAACAGCAATGCAAAGTCAGTTTGAAATGGCCAATATCACGGCGGCATTTACCAAAACCTTGCAAGATCTGGACTTGTTTGACCAACGGTCGTTAAATCTAGAATTAAACGGTGAGAAGATCACCATTAACGGCCTATACATGATTGATGAGCAAAAGCTAATGGCTCTGCCGGCGAAAAAAGCAGAAGACCTAAATAAACGCGGCATGCTTGCTGCGGCCTACGCTCACCTGTCCTCATTGCATCAAGTTCATCGCATGGCTAAACGTCGTGCTGATATTGAAGCCAAAAAAACCGAAGCTGCAAGCGCATAGCTTCGGTTCATCTTTCGGGTTAGTTTATCGCCGTTAAAAGCGGTAAGCTAAACCCACGGCGCCCGCCAAAACGTCACTTTTATAAAATTCGATATTAGAATCGGTTTGCGACCAAGCGGCAATCACGCTTATGCTGGCTTTTTCCCAGCCAAATGGCTTGCTGTATAGGTAAAGAGCAAACAGGCCAAGCTTTTCGTCCTCTTGTCGCTTATTCTCAAAGATTGGGTTGTCGCCGTTATACTCGCGGCTTGAATAGCTGACGTTGGTGGTTATTCGATGCTTGTTCTTGGAGTAGGTTAACGCTAAACGGCCACCCCACTCATCATAAGCCATGGCTTCGCCTTTGTTATCTGCCAAGGTATAGATCACGCTGGGTTGGAAAAACAAGCCTTTTGCCAATGGTAAGAAACCTTCCACTTCGACGCGATGAAAATCGCCGTCTCTATTGAGCATGTCACGCTGCTGTTCCGTTAAAGGAAGGGCGCTACCGCTTTGCTCAAGCTTCACTTCATTGTTGGCGTAGCCGTATTTGACACTAACTGGCGAGCCCCAAATATAGTCGAGCGCTATCCGTCCGCCCCAATTCTTTTGTTCGGTTTCTGTTCTCGGTTTTCCAACCAAGTAGGGATCGGACCAGGTTTTTCCAAAAAAGGGCAGATCAGGAAACAAGGCCACTGTGGCGCGCGTGCCTGTGGCAAAGTCATGCGTCACACCGGCTTCTAGCTGGAATTCTCCACGGGAAACATTATCTAAGCTGTTACCAAGAAACCACTGGGTCTTCATATCCTCTTGGGTGTACGCAGCGCGCAACAAGGGGAAGCCAATAAACTTGGTGACTTGCTGACCTGAATTCTCCAGATCTTCGGTAATGGCATTGTCGTCTTCTGGATTAAATTGCGATTGAGACTGACCAACCCCCGCATTTACGTTGACGGTGAATTGCCAACCCGGCTCCTGCGCTAGCGGGCGAAAGGATGCCTGAGCCGAGGTGCAGACGAAGAATAAACTGGTTAACGCTGCGGTAGTCTTTAATGTGGACATGGTACTTCCTTGAGCCTGAGTAGATTAATGAATAGTACTAGCTACGCCAGTTAAATTTAACTTTTTCTTGTCCCCTTTACGACAAAATTGCAACAAATGATCAGTTTTAATTTAAGCACACACAAGAACTGAATGATTACTGTACAAATTTATTAATGACAACGCTGTCATTTGTGGTAGGTTTAGGTTAGACTGAGCTTTAATTGTTAACGAATAGTAAACATTTTTGTGAGAGTACTTGAGGGAAAGGATGACTGATTTGCGATTACTTCCAGCTAAGCTGTTTGTGGGCATTGATGGCGGCGGCAGTAAGTGCTGTGCCACTTTATACCACAGTGAACAGGGACTGCTATCGACCGCAATCGCGGGGCCTGCTAACCCTTTGCATGGTTTTCAACGCACCTTAAACTCCATTCAAGAATCTTGTCAGTTAGCGCTGACTAAAGCAGGGTTAACCGATACCTCGCTAGATGAGCTCGTGGTCGGGGCCGGACTTGCCGGTGTAAACTTGCCAAGCATGGAACAAAAAATGCGACAGTGGCAGCACCCGTTTGCTCAGTTTCACCTAACCACTGATCTGCACATTGCCTGTTTAGGGGCCCATGGTAATCACGATGGCGCTATTGTTATTTGTGGCACGGGCTCCTGTGGGTTTGCGATTCATCAGCAACAATCAACTCGACTCGGTGGTCATGGTTTTCCATACGGTGATAAAGCCAGCGGTGCCTGGTTAGGTATGGAGGCCTTTAAAGCCGTGTTACTGCATAAAGACGACGCCGGACCTTATTCCAGCTTGACTGAAAAATTGTTACAACACTTTGACGTGACTCATGATATGGCGTTAGTGGAGTGTTTAGCTAAGCAGCCGTCTTCTGAGTATGCCAAGCTGGCGCGATTTGTTTTTGAAGCGGCCAGTACCAACGACGAGGTAGCGCTCGCTCTCATTAAAGAAGGGGCTGACTACCTTAGCCAGCTCATCATAAAGCTTCATCATATAAATGGCTTAAATTTGCCAGTGGCGGTCATTGGTGGGTTAGCCGACAGCTATTATGAGTGGCTGGACCCCAGTGCAAAAGCTTGCTTAGTAGAGGCACGCCATTCCCCAGAAATGGGCGCACTGCAATTTGCTCAATCGCAACAATCTTAACTTGTCCGAATCGGGAGATCACATGTCCACCATTATGCGCAAAGAGGCGTTATCGACACCTGAAAGGCTTAACATTCAGCTGACTGAGAACGAGCCTTTAATGACTGAATTAGGTGACAAAATTCGCCAATATAATCCTCACAGTGTCATGATTATTGGACGAGGCTCTTCGGATCATGCCGGCGTTTTTGGTAAGTACTTAATCGAAATTGAAGCGGGTGTTCCCACGTTCGCCGCAGCACCGTCAGTGGCCAGCGTCTATGGCAAAACACTCAAACTTGCCGGTACTCTAGTGATTGTTATCAGTCAATCCGGACGCAGTCCCGACATTATTGCTCAAGCGGCCATGGCAAAAGAGGCCGGAGCCTTGTGTATTGCGCTGGTGAACGATGAACAAGCACCCATTCGAGAAGTGGTGGACTGCTTTGTGCCATTGCATGCTGGCGAAGAGAAAGCGGTAGCGGCCACTAAAAGCTATTTAGCGACGCTATCGGCGTTGGCGCAATTAGTGGGTTGTTGGACCAACAACAGCGAGCTATTGGACGGCTTAAAACAGTTACCAGCAGCGCTTCAAACCGCGATTGATGGACCCGCTCAGCTAAAGGCTCAAGCGTTAGAGAACGTAGGAAATCTGGTGGTGCTTGGTCGTGGGCTTGGCTATGGCATCACCAAGGAGATAGCTTTAAAGCTTAAAGAAGTGTGCGGTATTCACGCGGAATCCTTTAGCAGTGCTGAATTTTTGCATGGACCAGTCACTTTGCTTGAGCAAGGATTATTATTGTTAGACGTTTCGGTGCGCGATGAGTCCCTGGCCTCTCACCAATCTCAAATAGAAGAGATGAGGAGTCGAGGCGGTCAATTAGTCCATATGCACCAAGGAGAGGCTTTAGTTCACCCTCGGCTTGCTCCCTTGTTGGTGCTACAACGATTTTACCTAGACGTGGAACAAGTGGCTTTAGCGCGAGGACTGAATCCGGATGCGCCTAAAGGACTCAATAAGGTAACAAGGACGCTTTAATATGCGATGCATTCAGGCCGAGCGGCTATTTGATGGTATTCAGTGGCGAGAGAACGCCACCATTTGTATCGATGATAATTCCATTGTTGGCTTTGAAGCCATTGCCGGGGTCGACGTGGAGCGAGTGGCGGGGACCATTGTTCCAGGCTTTGTGGACGTTCAAGTTAACGGCGGAGGCGGTGTGTTGTTTAATGACCAGCCTAATGTCGCAGGTATAGCTCAAATTGCTCAGGCACACCGACGCTTTGGTACCACGGCAATGACGCCAACCATAATCAGTGATCGCATTGAAGTTATTGAAGCTGCAGCAGATGCAATGGCACTAGCAATCGAAGCAAAAACCCCCGGCGTAGTAGGCGTTCATTTTGAAGGGCCGCACTTGAGTGTGTCTAAAAAAGGGGTTCATAGCGCAGAGCTGATTCGTCCTTTGGGAGCCAGAGAGATGGCGCAATATTGTCGCCAGGACTTAGGGCAAGTGATTGTGACCCTGGCACCGGAAAACGTAACACTGGAGCAAATTCAAGCCTTAACCAGCGCCGGTGTTCGCGTTTGTCTTGGTCACAGTAATGCCACCTTTGATGATGCAATGACGGCGATAGCTGCCGGTGCTTGCGGTGCAACCCATCTATTCAATGCCATGTCGCCATTACAGTCTCGAGAACCCGGCCTAGTCGGTGCGGCGTTATACAGCGATGAGGTCACGGCGGGAGTCATTGTTGATGGCCATCATGTTGATTATCGTACTCTTGAGTTAGCGTTAAAAATTAAAGGCAGTGACCGGCTAATGCTCGTCACCGATGCTATGTCGGTTGTGGGGTCGAACCAGCAAGACTTTATCTTACAAGGTCGTAAAATTCTGCGCAGCGGCGATAGGCTTAATGCTGAATCCGGAGAGTTGGCCGGCTGTGTATTAGACATGGCAACAGCGGTTCACAATGCGGTTAAGCACATGGGATGCACCGAATCTCAAGCGCTGCAAATGGCTTCAAAAGTGCCCGCTCAGTTTCTTGGCCTGCACCATAAAGGGCACTTGAGCGTCGGTTATGATGCGGATATGCTTCTGATAGATAATAACTTTTCAGTACTGCGTAGCTGGATAGGTGGACAAGAACAGATTCATGGCGACAGATAATCCTAAGAAACGGTTGGCATCGTTAGACGCGCTTCGAGGTTTCGACATGATTTGGATCATGGGTGCTGAAGCCTTGTTTCTGCCGCTGTTTGTGCTGACTGGATTCACCGTGTTTGATATTGCCAATACCCACATGCATCATGCCCAATGGCATGGCTTTAGAGCTTACGACTTAATATTTCCTCTGTTTATTTTCATTTCGGGCGTAACCTTAGGGTTAAGCGCTAAGTCGATTAACGACTTACCTTGGGTCGCGCGGGTACCTATTTATCGTAAGGCCGTAGTGCGGTTGATGTTGCTATTGGCGCTAGGGGTTTTGTACAACCACGGTTGGGGAACTGGCTTACCCACCCGTCTTGAAGAGGTACGTTTTGCCAGCGTGCTAGGGCGTATTGGGTTAGCTTGGTTTGTTGCTGCTATGGTGGTCTGGCATTGTCCTGTGCGATGGCAATGGCGCTTACCTTGGTTGCTGCTTATTGGTTACAGCGTTTGGCAGAGCGTGATTCCGGTTCCCGGTTACAGCGCTGGCTTGTTCAGTGAAACCGGCAGTTGGAATACCTGGTTTGATCAACATTTTTTAATAGGCATCACCTACCAAAATAAGCCGCTGGACCCAGAGGGCATTTTTTCAACCCTAGGGGCCATTATTAATGCGCTCGCAGGCGTGTGTTTGGGGCGTTGGATTCAATCGAACAACAACACCATAGTTCGTCAGGCGGGTGTGTTGTTGATTGTCGGCGCTGCGCTGATTGCGCTTGCGTGGCTAGCCTCAGTCATTATTCCCATCAACAAAACGTTGTGGACTGGTAGCTTTAGCCTAATGACTATTGGCTGGAGTGTCATCTTGTTTGCTGTGTTTTATGCCATTGTGGACGGCTGGCAGGTGACCGCTTGGGCAAAACCGTTTTTCTATATTGGTACCAATGCCATCTTAATTTATTTGCTCACAGCTTGGATGGATTGGGGGTATCTAGCCAACAGTTTTATTGGTCATTGGATTGCCTCGTGGCCAGATGCGCAACAGCAGCTGGCCAGCGTGAGTGCCGTGCTGCTGTTGCAAATCTTGTTCTTGCGGTGGCTATATTTACACCGAGTTTTCGTTAAAGTCTGATTCGCTATTGACCAAAAATTTCGTTGAGTTTGGCGCCGAGTCGATAGCCTGCTTGCTGCAAGCGTTTCTCCATATCGGGGCGATTCCAATAACCGTATTTGTATCCCAAATCGTCTTCGCCTTTGCGATTCTGTTCAAGCTTATAGACTTTCTCGCGCATATTTTTAGACTCGTTGGCCCAATCTTCGTAGCTGTTTTTCGCCCATTGCTGTTGCACATCTTTAGGTACTATTGACAAAAAGTCGACATATTCCGTGTAGCTAAGGCCGTAGGCATCGATCATTTGTGAATCCCAAACTCGGTGCAAATTGCTGTCTACACCGAACCATTTTACTTTGACGTTATTACCGCCTCTGTCGTGACGGTTACCCACGTGCAGGGGTTGATGGATATCGCCAACAAAGTGAATGTAAAAAGACAGTGCCTGCCATTTTTGTTGTTGAGATAATTTCGGATCACGCAACTTCTTTTCAAAGCGATAAAGCGCTTCTAACACATCGCCTTTATCACTGCGGTTATGAAAATCATACACAGATTCGTCGTCGTTAATAGACACATAATGCCATGGAAATGTTTGCGGATACTTGGTGTCTGAGCGAATCTCGTCAGGCCAGGTCGACAATATGGCTAGCTTTTGTTCGCCTACAATTTCAGCGATGGCGGCCCTAGCTTTGTCGTTCAATTGGTTTTCTCCAATTTCCGCAACAATGCGATGACCGGTTTGTCCCCAAGCCAACACACCGCTACTAAATGCAGAAATGGTCAATGCCAGGGTTGCTAATGTTATTTTTTTCATATCGACCTCTATGACGGTAAATTGTATTTATATTGTTAGGTTTTGGTTGAGAAATTGTATTTTAAACCTAGCTTTTTGCCATTTTTTTATTGGGCTACAAAAAGTGTGATTTGCTCAAGTGGTAATCGAATCGACAATGTTTTACAACTGTTATTTGTGTTGTTTAAAGGGTTTTGTTGATTAATGGTGAATTAAATCAAAGGGATAGAGCTGTTTTGGCTGGGGTAAAAAAAATTAAGTTAAGATAACACTATAACAAATATATAACAGTTATGGCTAATGTACTTCTTCTGTTTCTAGAGGCGGATCAAACTATTGATTCTTGTCATTGTTTTGTAACACTTCCTCTGCTAAATTCTACGCGCCGTAACTTAGGGTTTAGGTTTGATTAACAAAATCACGCCTTGGTTACAAAAGTGCAACTATTATTCCAATAAATAAGAGTCTTTTCACTGTTAGGGTAGAGAATTATGACTAAGGGAAATAAACGCCTGAGCCAACTCGCGTTAGCGACTTGTCTTGCACTGGGTGTATCACTTCCATCGTTCGCGAGCGAAACCGCTTCGACCATTCGTGGTCAAATTGTTAGTTCATCTGGCGCCGCAGTTACCGACGCAAAAATTACCATCATCCACGGTCCAACCGGTACCGTCACTGAAATCCCAGTTAACGAGCAAGGTGCGTTTAACGCGCGTGGTTTGCGCGTAGGTGGACCATACACCATTGTCATTGACTCTGATGAATATCAAGATGACATGGCTGAAAACGTTTACCTAAACTTAGGTGAAGTGTTGCGTTTCAACCGTACGCTAGAGCCAGCAAGTGCCAACATTGAACGAATTGCTGTTGTTGGTAGCGCCATGACTTTGCAAGGTGCTGGCAGTAATAGTGAATTCGGTGCACAAGATATCGCCAATGCACCGGGCATCAGCCGTGACCTTAAAGACGTTATTCGCCAAAACCCATTTGCGGTTGTTGGTGAAGACGGTGTTTCCCTTTCTGTCGCTGGTTTAAACCCACGTTTCAATACCTTCGTTGTTGACGGTGTTCAACAAAACGATGATTTCGGTTTGAACTCTAACGGTTACCCAACTCAACGCTCCCCGATTTCTATTGAAGCGGTTGAAAGTGTTGCACTGAACGTCTCACCTTTCTCTGCGGCCTACGGCGGTTTCTCTGGCGCTCAGATCAACGCCGTTACTAAGTCCGGTACTAACGAAGTTAAAGGCTCGGTATTCTACGAGTACACCGGTGACTCGCTAGCAGGTAAAGGTACTAACCAAGATACTGGCGCTCAAATCTCTCAAGACTTTGAAGAAACAACCTGGGGTGGTTCTATTGGCCTTCCTATCATCAAAGATAAGTTGTTTTTCTTTGGTTCTTACGAAAACTTTGACTCGCCACAAAGTGTTCAGTGGGGCCCTGCTGGAGCAGGCGCACCAAATGATACTAAAATTACCCAAGATCAAATCGATGAATTTAATCGCATCGCTAAAGACGTATACGGTTTGAATAACTTAGGTTCTTGGAACGATAAGCCAGTTGAAAAAGATGAAAAAATCTTGGCTAAAATTGACTGGAACGTGACTGATGATCATCGTGCCTCGTTAACCTACCAAAAAACCGACGGTAACATTACTCAAGGTGTAACCGAAGACGATTACCGAATCAATTTATCGACCTACTGGCGTAACAAAGCCGAGACACTAGAGTCGTACGCATTTAACTTGTACTCAGATTGGAGTTCAAACTTCAATACTGAATTGAAAGTGGCTTACAAAGATAACACCACACGTCGTGACCCGGTAACGGCGAACAATCTTGGCTCTATCCAAATTTCTTTGCCGGATCGTAACAGCATCTACGCAGGTACCGAAGAAAACAGCCACGCCAACGAACTCGATAACCAAAATCTTGAAATTCGTGCGGTTGCCAACTACCTAATGGGTGACCATGAGTTAACCGCGGGTATTCAGCACAACAGCCTAGATGTATATAACCTCTATGCTCGTCATGCTAAGGGTACTTGGGAGTTCGCAAGCCTTGAAGATTTTGAAAAAGGCATCGTTCGTGACTTCGATTACGCCAACCATAAATCTGGCGACCCTTCTAAGTTGGGTGCCAAGTTCAACATGCAAACCACCGCGTTGTTCTTAGAAGATGCGTGGGCTGTAAACATGGACTTGGATTTAACCTTTGGTATTCGCTATGAGCGCATTACCATGGGTGATAGCCCTACTACCAACCAAAACTTCGTCGACCGTTATGGCTTCTCTAACGCAGAAACCTTAGACGGACAAGATTTAATCCTTCCTCGTATTGGCTTTAAATACTTCATCAACGATGAGTGGTCATTGCGCGGCGGTATTGGTCGCTTCTCTGGCGGTACACCAAATGTTTGGGTATCAAACAGTTTCTCTAACGACGGCTCTACCTTGCTAACGCACCAAGGCGGATGGGATCCAGCTTGGGGCATGCCTGATTTTTCCATGCCTCCACAAGAAGCAACCGACGGCTTAGTTGGCGGTGACGGAGATGTGAATGCGATTGATCCAAACTTTAAAGTGTCTTCTGATTGGCGCGCAAGCATCGGCTTCGACGCAGAGTTAGACTTTGGTTTCCTAGGTGATATGTGGGCATTCTCTGGTGAGTACCTGCACATTGAACGTGAAAATGATTTACGTTGGATAGACCTGTCTCGCCGCGAAGTGGGCGTTGATGGCACCGGTCGTGTGGTATACGAAACATGGGATCCATTAGCGAATAACGGTCAAGGTGGTAACACTAACCGTTCAGACTTGCTATTGACCAATGCTGAAGAAGATGGCCGCAGCCAAAACATCAGCTTGTCATTGGCGAAAAACTGGGACAACGGCTTCCGTTTCCGCGGTGTATACGCTTGGAACAAGATCAGCGAAGGTAACCAAGGCTCTTCTTCTACCGCTCGCTCTAACTACCAATACTCTCTAGTACAGTATGACCGTAACGGTACCTCTATGGGCCCAGGTTACTACGAAACGCCACACCGCTTTACCCTAACCGGTGGCTACGATACTGAGATGTTTGACGGTTACAAGACTGGCTTTAACTTGTTCTACGATGTGCGCCAAGGGCGTCCATTGTCTTGGGTAATGGGCTCGTTCCGTGACCAAGGTTTGGGTGACCAAAGCGGTTATGCCAACTCTAATTCATACCTACCGTACATCCCGACTGATGAAAACGATCCAAACGTTGCCTTCGGTGGTGGTTTAACTTATGAAGACTTCATGAAAGCGGTAAATGAATTAGGCCTAGGTAAATACGCCGGTCAAATCATTCCAAAAGGCACCTCAAACCAGCCTTGGATTCACCAGTTGGACTTCCGCTTCACTCAAGAAGTACCAGGATTCACTGCTGAGCACAAAGGTGTTGTTTACTTCGACGTTAAGAACGTTCTTAACCTAGTAAACGATAACTGGGGTAAAGTTCGTTATCAGTCATTCAACAGCCGCGTATTGGTTGACCATGACTATGATCCAAACACTGGTGTGTACACCTACTCAGTTCCGTTTGGTCAAGACAGCCTTGAAACCCAAACTTGGAATACTTACGACATCAACAAGTCTGCTTGGCAGCTTAAAGTTGGCGTACGCTACGTATTCTAAATTGACCTAGTGTCCATAAAACGCTCAAGCTTTGCTTGAGCGTTTTTTTTGTATTTAAGAAATTTTATGCATAAAAAACCCAGGATCGACCTGGGTTTAAGCGGCTATCATGACTGACCCGTTGGTTTAGGCAAGAGATGTCCAGACAGCAAGCCCAACAATGGCGGCAAAAATAACGATTAGTTCTGAATATTTGCTTAGAAAAGTCATAAATGCTCCTTGGTCGCTAGTATTTCCAAGGTGGTGATATTTTGTCCACCCCTTAACAACCATACTAAAAGCAATTTCATGACTAAATATTGATTTAGATCGTATTTTTATGCGCTTTTTTAGGCTTTTCTAAATAAGTGATGTGGGTAAGCTCTAGTGACAGGCGACTTGGCAATTGATGATATTGTTAAAGGCCGTTTTAATGTGAACAGCAAGATTGTCACACTTTTGATTCAGCAATTGTTCGTTTTGATAATTACCCAGAGCCCGCCACGCTTGCTCGGCTCTCAGTTTACCTTTGGGACCTATGAGCAAACCCTCGAACTGACTTTGCAAATACTGACGAATCAGCGCAGGAGAAGCATTTATATGAACATTCTCCGCCAACTTTATAACGTTGGCATTGGATCGCTTCAAGCGAGTCATCACCACATCTACGGCTATTTCGCGCTGCTTACACAGTGTTTCTTCAAGAAACTCACAAAACTCAGCATCATCTGACAAACTCGTTTCATGGGGCTCGTCTACTGTGCCGTTGAAGATAAAATCTAAGTCGAGTTTGCGCATAACGAGCCCATGAGTGAATGAATGTTGCGCGCACTATGCCGATTCGACAGCGGAAATTCAATGCGGTCAGTGCCCAAAACAGCAATATGAAACACAGTTGTTCGTGAGTGAACAAGATAGGACGGCAATAACCCATTTACATTTGTTTACGTCTCTAATGGAAAAGTCTATTGAGGCAGAGACCTTGCCTTTGTTAACCTGAAGCTAACATTTAATAATAATATCTTGCCATTACAGTAGGGAAGCTATATGAAACGCCTGTTGCTATCCACCGTTGCGGTTGGAATTTGTGCGGCCGTGCTAGGCTGTCAGCCCAAAGTCAATCAAGCTGAAAAAGTACAAATTAATCCAAACCCATATCCAAGCACTTATCAAGCTTTGCCACAACAGAGAATCTTATTTAAGAATGCCACCATTCTCGATGGCTTAGGTAATCGCTTAGATAACGCCAATTTGCTCATTTCGGATGGAAAAATTCTCGCTATAGGCACTGAGTTTGAGGCTCAAGATGCCATTGAAGTTGACGCAAAAGGGCAGTGGATTACGCCAGGGATTATTGATGTACACAGTCATTTAGGTGTTTATCCGTCGCCGAGTGTAAAAGTACACGCTGATGGTAATGAAATGAGTCATCCGATTACAGCTGAGGTTTGGGCCGAGCACAGTGTATGGCCTGTAGATCCAGGATTTAATACCGCTCGGGCGGGTGGGGTAACCACTCTGCAAATTCTACCCGGCTCGGCCAATCTGATTGGCGGGCGCGGTGTTACTTTAAAAAATGTACCCTCGACTACCATGCAAGGTATGAAGTTTCCAGATGCGCCTTACGGTCTAAAAATGGCCTGTGGAGAAAACCCAAAACGACTGTACGGCTCTCGTAAACAAGCACCACAAACTCGTATGGGCAATATGGCGGGCTATCGTGAGGCATGGAGCTTAGCGGTTGAATACAAGCGGGACTGGGATAAGTACGAAGCGGACTACTCTGCAGGGCTCAATCCGACTGCACCGCAACGTAATATTCAGCTGGATACTCTAAAAGGGGCTTTGGAAGGGGATATTTTAATCCATAACCATTGTTACAAAGCTGAAGAGATGGCAATGATGATTGATTTAGGCAAAGAGTTTGGTTACCACTCCGGTACCTTCCATCATGCTGTTGAAGCATACAAAATTGCCGACTTGTTAGCTGAAAATCGAAACTGTGCAGCCATGTGGCCAGACTGGTGGGGCTTTAAAATGGAAGCGCTTGATGGCATCGATGAAAACGTTGCCATTGTCGATGCGGTTAAAAACTCCTGTGCCATTGTTCATTCCGACTCTGGTGACACCATTCAACGCCTTAACCAAGAAGCGGCAAAGATCATGGCCAATGGCAATCGCAATGGCTTCAACATTTCACCGGAACACGCCATTAAATGGATTACCAGTAATGCTGCCATTTCGCTAGGAATTAGTAAGCAAACCGGCTCTCTGGAAGTGAATAAAGCCGCCGACGTGGTGCTTTGGAATCAAAACCCCTTCAGCGTCTATGCCCAAGCGCAACAAGTGTTTGTTGACGGGGCAAAAGTATACGACCGCAACGATAACGCCTACCAAGCCAACAGCGACTTTTTACTAGGACGAGAATAGGGACATATCATGAAAGCAATGACTATAAATTCAGTGGCCCTAGCTCTGTCTTTAATGAGCTCAACGGTGTTAGCCAAGACCTTTGCGATTACTGAGGTAACTATCGCCGCAAATGGTCAGCAACCGGCTATGGAAAACGCCACGGTTGTGGTTACCGATGGCATGATTAGCGCCATCAATCCTGCACAGCTTAAGGTTGATGAGCGGGTGAGTGGTAAAGGCATGATTTTAACGCCGGGTCTGATTGCGCCGCTTAATGCGCTGGGGCTGTCAGAGGTGGGCATGGTGCCAGAGACACGCGATGATAGGCAGAAGGAAACGGGCATTGGTTTCGCACCGTATACCGCCTATAACCCTAAGTCAGCGTTACTCGGATATGCTCGTCAAGGGGGCATTACCACCAGTATTGTTCGACCTTCAGGGCACGACAGTGTATTTCAAGGACAGCTGTTTAGCGTTCAGTTGACTGGGCAATTTGATAATAGCGTCACTCATACGAATATTGGCGTGCTAGCGGCTATTGGCGCCATGGAAGACAGCTCTCGAGCCAGTGCCCTTAAGACCTTAACTTCGACCTTAGCCGATGGCGCAAGTGCTAATCTTGACGAAGCGGATGATGAGACTAAAGTGGCTTATGAGTTGGTTAATGGACGTCTGCCTCTGCTGGTTGAAGTCAACCGAGCAGCGGACATCATTCAAGTACTTAAGCTGACTCAATCGCATCCAAAGCTTAACCTAGTGTTAGTCGGCGCAGTTGAAGCGGTGAAGGTTAAGCAGCAAATCGCTCAAGCCGAGGTGCCTGTGCTTATGGATCCGATGAGCAATCTGCCCACCAGTTTCGATACCTTGTCCGCCAGCCTCAACAACGCATCAAGGCTTATGCAAGCAGGGGTTGAAGTGGGTTACACCGGGGTTTCTGCGCACAACTTAAAACGCTTACGCTATCTAGCCGGTAATTCAGTGGCCAATGGGGTAGAGCACGCTCAGGCGTTAAAAGCCGTAACGGCAACGCCGGCGCAGATATTTGGTATTAATGCCGGCGAAATAGCTGTGGGGAAGCGAGCGGATTTAGCCCTTTGGAGTGCCGACCCCTTTGATTATAGCAGTGGCTTAAACGGTCTTTGGATTAATGGCGATAAGGTGTCTCTAGAAAGCCGACAAGACCAACTGCGCAAGCGTTATCAGCACAAAAAAAACATGCCTGCAGCTTATTCAAAATAAGCTTATGAAATAACGCTAAATAAGACATTAAAACACCCCAAAATCGATTCGGTTTTGGGGTGTTTTATTGTTATATTGGGCGTCATGCATCTAATAAAAAGGATTCTATGCGTGCGTAACTGGTTAGTAGTATTGCTGCTTATGAGCAGTTTGTTTTCCTCGTTAGCGTTTTGCGAGACGAATACGCAACTTGCGTTAACTCCAGAAGAGCGAGTATGGCTTGCAGAGAATCCACAAGTCACTATTGGCGCGCATGCCAACTGGGCGCCCATCGATTTTCAAGATTCATTAGGAATTCAGCGCGGGATTGCCGCCGGTTATCTGGACCTGATTGAAGACGCTACCGGCATTGAATTCAATGTTGTCACCCATCCCTTATTTGAAGAAACCTACAACGCGGCTAAGGTCGGCGACATCGATATGCTCATGAGCCTCAGCTGGTCCGCGGCTCACGAACAGGAATTCTTTCTAAGCGAACCTTATTTTATTGGGCCTTACGCCATTGTTACCTTGCGCAATGCCATGCCAGTGCGCTCACAAGCAGAGTTAGTCAGCAAGCGATTACTGCTAGCTGCCAACGAAGTAATTAACGGTGTAGCGGCCAGCAACTATGTGGCTGATAATGTCACGGTAAAACCCAATACCGCCAAAGCGCTGCGTTCATTATCACGAGAAGAAGCGGACGTCTATTTAGGCTCACAAGTGGTTACCTTGTGGGAAGCGGATCGATTGCGCCTTATTAACCTGCGCATTACTTCGGATCCGTTAATGGAAATGGAGCGGGTCCATTTCGCCGTGTCAAAGGATAACCCCATTCTGGCCAGTATAATCAATAAGGCCTTTGCCAGTATTAACCAAGCGCAACGAAGCCGCATTGAGCAAACCTGGACTAATGCCGCTCGAGGCGACTTGCAAATCGCCGACGGTGGCATTGATAACGTGACTCTCAATGACGAGGAGCAGGCCCTTATCGACAGCTATGGTAATTTAAAGCTGGGGGTTGATCCTACGTGGTATCCGTTTGAGTTCTTCGATGAAGACGGCACCTATCGCGGTATTGTTGCGGATTATGTACACATCATTGAAAAGCGACTTCAAAAAGACTTTGTTCCTGCCATCGATTTGCCTTGGTCGGAAGTTGAAAATGCACTGACAACCGGTGAGATTGACGTCATTGCCGGTTTGACACCTACCCCTGAACGAAAAAAGAAGTTTCTGTTTACACGCAGTTATATCTCCATTCCGATAGCGGTATTCACTCGCATTGATGCTCCTGATATGGCCTCGCTTGCGCAATATAAAATGCGCAACATCGCCGTCTTGACGGGGTATATGCAGGATGAACTGATTCGAGAGGACCATCCCGAAATCGCGGTTAAGACCTACACCAATGTGGATGAAGCTCTATTGGCCTTGTCTCGAGGCGAGGTGGATGGTTTTATCGGTAACGTGCAGGTAGCCACGGAAACGGTAAATCGTCAGGCACTCATTAACCTGAAAATGAACTTTGAAACCCAATACGCCTACAATCTTGCGTTTGCGGTGAATAAGAATAATCCGGAATTGGTGACTATTTTGGACAATATGTTAGCGGGCATTTCGCAACAGGCTCGACGGGATATTGAACACAAATGGTTAGTCATTCGGCTTATTTCAGACTCTGATGAACGCAAGCCAGTGGTGCTTAACGATGAGGAAAGAGCCTGGATAAACAGTAATCCAGTGGTGACTTTTAGTGAAGAAGACTGGCCGCCGATAAGCATTTTTGAAGACGACAAGCTTAAAGGGATTGCCGGCAGCTATTTGGATTATATTAGCCAAAGTACCGGCTTGAATTTCGAATACATCAAATACGACGACTGGGGGCAGGTGCTCGATGCCTTCGCTCGTGATGAAGTCATGGCGTTGCCCACCAGTTCCTATGAGCTTGAACGTAACGACTCGGTATTCTCAGAGCCTTTGATGTCGGCCCAATTGGCGGTCGTTACCCGCCCCGATGTGAGTTATATCGACTCGCTGAATCGTTTGGATGATGAGGTGATTGCGGTTTCTGACGACTCGTCGGCGTTGGTGTTATTGCGCAGTAATTACCCGCATCTAAACTTTCTCGAAGTACCTAATGAGACGGAAGGCTTAAAAGCGGTCATTCAACACAAAGCCTATGTCTACATCGACTTGCTTCCCGTTGCAGCCTATACCTTGTCGGCTGGTGGATTTGAACAGCTTAAAATTTCTGGAACGCTGCCCGATACGATAAACATTGCGTTTCAAGTGAAGAATCAAAATGCAGTGCTGGTGAGTATTATCAATAAAGTACTCAATAGCATGACCGAATCGCAGCGAACTCGAATTTATCAAAGCTCGGTAAGCGTTAATGTCGATAAGAGTTTAAATTTATCCTTGTTTGCATGGATCGTGGGCCCCTTGGTGGTGTTGTTTATCGGTTTCGCCGTTTGGAACCGTCGTCAGGCTAAAGAAATTATTTTTAGGAAAGCTCAAGAAGAACGTTTTCAAGCTTTACTGGAGTCGGCACCAGACGCCATGGTGATTGTTAATACTCGGGGTAGCATAGAATTAGTGAACAGTCAGGCCGAACAACTGTTTGGCTACCCCAGACAGGAACTACTGGGGCAGCCGGTGGAATGCCTAATTCCTGAAACCATTCGTAATCGCCACATTGGCTTGAGAGATGGGTTCTTCAAAGATTCTTCGGTACGCCCTATGGGGCGTGGTGCCGATTTGTTTTGTCTGACTAAGCAGGGCGTTAAGATCCCGGTTGATATTAAGCTTGCTCCTATTGACTCGGGTAATGAGCGATTGGTTGCCGCATCGGTTAGAGATATTACCGAACGCAAAGCGGCTGAAGACGCCTTAGCAGCTAGTGAAAATCAAATGCGCAGTCAGCTAGAGAATGCCCCTGGCGGTGTATTGTTGGTGGGCAATGACGAGTCGTTAACTTATTTATACGCCAACAAAATGTGGTCTGAAATCACAGGTTATAAGCCGGATGAAATTGGCAATGCTTATCGATTTTTTGATGTAATGTTCCCCGATCCTGAATACCGTCAGTTTGTGCGAGAAAGTTGGCGTTTGGACGTTGAAGATGGCTTTGTAAACCGTGAGTCGATTTATCGAATTACCACCAAAACCGGCGCAAGCAAAGAATGTCAGTTCCGCATCTCAACGCTTCCTAATGGGCAAATCTTAGCGTTTCTGCAAGATGTCACTGGCCCTCGTGCCGAGATTAGGCGGTTTCAAAATGAATTGAAATTGGCTAAAGAGAAAGCGGAAGCGGCCACTCAGGCGAAAAGCGATTTCTTGGCCAATATGAGTCATGAAATTCGAACCCCAATTAATGCCGTTATTGGTATGTCACACCTTGCTTTGCAGACAGAGCTGAACGCGAAGCAGCGCAACTATATCGAGAAGTCTCACCGCTCTGCGGAAACTTTATTGGGGATCATTAATGACATATTAGACTTCTCCAAAATTGAAGCCGGTAAGCTTAGCATTGAGCAAGTACCGTTTCGATTAGAGGACGTGTTGGATAACTTAGCTAATTTAGTGGGCATGAAAGCGGAAGAAAAAGGCTTAGAACTCATGTTCGATATGCCAACCGACATCCCGACTTCGTTAATAGGCGATCCACTCAGACTTGGACAAATCCTTACCAACTTGGGCAATAATGCCGTTAAGTTTACCGAACGAGGCGAAGTGATCGTTAAAGCAAGTTTTACCGAGCTCGAAGATGACAGTAACGCCATTCAATTAAATTTCTCAGTCAGCGATACTGGCATTGGGATGACCAGCGAGCAAGTGCTGGGGCTCTTTAAACCGTTTCAGCAAGCGGATACCTCGACTACACGCTTCTACGGCGGTACCGGTCTTGGATTAAGCATTTCTAAAAACCTAACCACCTTAATGGGCGGTAAGATTTGGGTTGAGAGTCAAGTGGGCATTGGCTCTACTTTCCATTTCTCGGTTAAGTTAACCAAGCAGGAAGGTGAGCAACGCGAACGACGTCTAGGGCAAATATCGCCGGAGAAAGTTCGTGTGTTAGTGGTGGATGATAACGCCAGTGCTCGGGAGATCTTTTCTAACATGCTGACGTCATTAGGCTTCAGGGTCGATCAGGTGCGCAGTGGTGCCGATGCAATCGGTACCATTGCTAAAGCCGACGAACAGGACCCTTATCAATTGGTCATGATGGATTGGAAAATGCCTGGTATGGATGGTGTCGAAGCGAGTCGTTCGATATTGACTCAGCTGGATTTGGCTAACATTCCTACTTTGATCATGGTGACCGCTTATGGTCGAGAAGAAGCCATCGCCGCTGCCGAGCAAGTCGACATTAAAGGGTTTTTAGTAAAACCGGCGACCCCATCGGCATTGCTTGAGTCGATTATGCGAGCCCTAAATCTCGAAATTACTCGAGACAGTGGCGTCAGTGATCGCAAACAACTGCACGAAGACGACCTTGAGCAACTGAAAGGGGCCCACGTGTTGCTGGTTGAAGACAATGCCATCAACCAAGAGTTAGCCTTGGAGCTGCTGCACTTAAACGGCATGACAAGCGAGGTTGCCGGCAATGGTGAAGAAGCCTTGCAATGGCTCGAAAAAGCCGAATTTGATGGGGTCTTAATGGACTGTCAAATGCCGGTTATGGACGGTTACGAAGCAACCAAACGGATACGACAAAATCCAAAATGGGATGACTTACCCGTCATTGCCATGACGGCAAATGCCATGGCGGGTGACAGCGATAAAGTGCTGTCGGTTGGAATGAACGATTACATTCCTAAGCCCATTGATACTCGAGAAATGTTTAAAACCATGGCGCGCTGGATAAAGCGTCGAGAAACAAGCAGTGGCGAGGCTATAGCAAAGTCATCGGTAACCTCTAAAGAGGCAGACAACAGCAACGAAAGCTTAGATGTGTCGCCAACGGATTTATCAAATATTGAAGAGTTAAACAGCGAAGCTGGGCTTTCTACGTGCGGTGGCAGTGAGGCCTTGTATTTAAAACTTTTGGCTAAGTTTGCAAACGACTACCCCAATAATTTAAACGAAATCCAGCAAGCTATTGTGAATGCTGACCAAGAATTGGCGGTTAGGCTTGTGCATACCATAAGCGGTGTAGCGGGTAATTTAGGCGCCGAGCGACTGGCGCAACACAGTCGTGCCTTAGAGGCTGAGCTAAAGTCTGAGCCTATGCCATCATCACCACAGCATTGGCATTCATTTGGTGAATCGTTACAAGCACTGCATCACGCTCTGAAGCCACTACAGGTAGACAGCAGCGCCCGCGATACGCAAATCAATGCCTCGAAGAATAATGCCAATGAGGCACAGGTGTTCGGTATGCTGTTACAGCTAGAGGGCCTGCTAGAGGATTATGACAGCCAAAGTGTGGAGCTGATTCAGGCTATTATGGCCTTACCATTAGATGAGGCAGCGCATCAGTGCGCGCAAGCCATTGCTGAAGCCGTTCAAGAGTTTGATTTCGAACAAGCTCAGGAACAGCTTGAAAGCTGGCTAGCTCACTATAACGCTTGATGAAGCGGTATAGCCGTTAGCCCTGTTTGGCGAGCGGCGTTACGTACCAATAGATGGTTAAATAATGGCAAACTGCACCGCCGATAACGAACAGGTGCCAGATGGCGTGACTGAACTTTAGTTTTTTAGCCACATAGAAAAAAGCACCTAAGGTATAAGCGATACCGCCGGCAAATAGCCACACAATCGCTTCACTAGGCAATGCGCGTACCAATTGGTACAACGCCACTAGCGCTAACCAACCCATGATTAAATATAAGGCGAGGGAGAGTCGTTTAAAGCGATACACAAAGCGTATCTTCACCGCAATGCCGGTGAGTGCCAAAGACCAAATGGTGAGCAAAAGACCGTTTGCAAGCGGTGTGGTAATGGCAATGACCAGCAATGGCGTATAGGTGCCAGCAATCAGAAGAAAAATTGCACAATGATCCAACACTTTCAACAGGTGTTTGGCTTTGGTGTGGGCAAACGAATGATACAAGGTTGATGCCGAGAACAGCAAAATCATACTGATTCCGTAAACCAAATAGCTCGCCATTGCTGCGCTGTTGGCGCTCATGCTGAGGCCTGACTGAACTAATAATAGTAGCCCAACGCAGGCAAACACTACGCCGATGCCGTGAGTCAGCGCATTGGCGAACTCCTCAGTTTTAGAATAATCCGAAGCCATTTGTGATTTAAAAACCGTCGTTGAACATTGAGTTTCGCCAGTATTACACAAAACAGCTTACAAGTGTTAGCTGAAAATTGAGTGAAAGCTCTAGTGGCCATTTGAGCGAAAGTTTAAGTGATCGTTTTAGTGATTATCTTCGTTGTCTAGGACAGAAATAAGCAGGGGGTTAACATGATCATTAGGACTGTGATATTCGCAAGCGTTTTACTATCCAGCACCTTCGCTGGGGCAAGCACCACTCAGCACCAGCAACATGGCAGTATAGAAGGCCTGCAGCAGGTGGGTAGTGGAGAGATGAACTGGTTTTTACTCACGGTTTATCAGGCTAGCTTATTCAGTGACGATGGCGATTACAAATCGAACGACTGGCCGATGGCGCTGCAAATTACTTATCATCACGACATTAAAGCTGAAGATCTCATCACGGCCACTGCAGAACAATGGCAACATCTCAATTATCAACAATCCTTGTTCAACGATTGGCTCGGACAGTTAGAGACACTGTGGCCAGACGTGGAAGCCGGCGATCAATTAACGTTGCGGGTTGAACAAGACGGCAGTCATAACTTCTATCATAACCAAGTACCCATCGGATACATTGAAGATGAGCGGTTTGCGGCCGCCTTTTTAGACATCTGGTTGTCTGAGGACACCAGCGAAGAGAAACTACGAGCTAAACTCATTGGTGAATATTAAACAGGGAGCGTATTACCATGTACTACCGGATAGCGATAGTTGTGTTACTAGTAGGACTGGTTATGGGCTGCGGCTCAGCCAGTATTGATGATTACAAGGACGAACAGCAAAGCAATCAAAAGATTGATCTTAAGAATTTTTTTGAGGGCAAACTGATCGCCAGAGGGGTGGTGTTAGATTACCAAGGTAAAGTCACTCGCCGGTTTTCAGTAGACATGCAAGCGAGCTGGGAAGGTAACGTCGGTACCTTAGAAGAGTGGTTCCAATTTGCTGACGGTGAGAAGAGTGAGCGCACTTGGGTAATAACCAAACTGGCTGACGGAAACTACACCGGCACCGCAAACGACATCACTGGCGTGGCCACCGGAGAAGCTGAAGGGTTCGCGTTACGCTGGAAATACGACATGACCTTGGTGGTTGATGAAGACAGTTACGACGTGGTGTTTGACGACTGGCTGTTTCAAGTCACTGACGATGAAATTATCAACCGAAGTTTCATCAAGAAATGGGGCGTGACCGTTGGGGAAGTCATACTGTCGATTCGTAAGCTTCCCTAACCTTATCCTCGCTCAGGCTTTGATAACAGGACTGAGCCCTTAAAAAACGTAGGCGTAACGAACTTTGAAGACTTGCTCGGTGCCTGGAACGACTCCGGCTATGGGCGAGTTTTCACCAACCCATCGAGTTTTCATGCCAGAGGCCTTGTTGTTCACTAAGTAGGATTCATGCAACACACTCAATTTGTGACGCTTATTGTCAGTGAGGTTCATGGTCGCACTGAGTTCAAGTTTCATGGTGCTACCAAGACTGTCGTTGCGCCACGTCGCAAATTGAGGGTGAACTCTTAGGCTTAAGCGGTCATTGACTTGGTAGTCTCCTCGCAAATTTAACTGCACACCATGGTCGTTTAAGTAACGCCCGGGCCCTTGTTTTACTGCAATGCGGGCGAGGGTAGGGTTTACACGAAAACTAAAATCACCCAAGCTTTTCTTATATGCGTAACCAACCGCAGCGATGTTCGGACCGGTTCCCAGCCAATCCCCTTTAATTAAATCCAGTGAGATACCATGGTTGTCATTGAAATAGCCATAGCTCCAATTACGGGCGGCGGTTAGATCACCGTTGCGATTAAACTTGGTACCTGTGGTGTTTTCGATGGTCATCCCCAAGGCTTTGATGTTAGCGCCATGAGCAATGAGCTCTAGCTGCTGACGCTCTTTCTTGGTTGCGGGGCTTACATCGGTTTGGCCACTGACTAGCCGCGCGTTTTCAGCACCTATCATGGTAACCCATACGCTATCGGCATGGCTTGAGAATGAGCTAACCACGCTTACAAACGCGATCACGCTGATTAGAGTGCTGTTTTTCATAATCGGTACTCACTTTAAACGGTATAAATTTTCAGCGAGTATGACAGCATTGCGTAAGGAAACTAGAAGGTGTTCATTATTGTACCGAAGCGGTAAAAAACAGTTCATCGAGGCCAGTGGCTGCTCGATGAACTGCGGTTGCTAGCTTTTTTTTTTGGATGACTCGAGGACTCGCACTAGTCTCGCGTGAGTAAGTATTCAAAGGCGGCTAACGATGCCTTGGCGCCTTCACCCATGGCCACCACAATTTGTTTATAGGGTACCGTGGTCACATCGCCGCAAGCGAAAATACCGGTGGCGCTGGTTTGGCCGCGTTCATTAATCTTAATCTCGTTATGTGGGCTAAGCTCCACAAGCCCTTCAGCGAGTTGGGAGTTAGGCGACAAACCGATTTGCACGAACACACCCGATAGCGGCAATTGTTCAACCTCGCCTGAGTCTCTGTGTTGGAATTCGATGGCGCTGACTTGATCATTGCTGGCGATAATTTGTTGGCAGGCCACATTGGTTATAATGCGGATGTTGTCTCGCTTTTTAGCTTGTTCAACTAACACCTTATCGGCCTTTAATTCGCTCATGAACTCAAAAACGGTAACCGAGCGCACAATACCGGAAAGATCTAACGCTGCTTCAATACCAGAATTCCCCCCGCCAATGACGGCAACGTCTTTACCTTTAAAAAATGGACCGTCACAATGTGGGCAATAGGCGACCCCTTGGCCTACGTTTTCCTTCTCGCCTGGAATGCCCAGCTCTCGCCATTTTGCACCGGTGGCTAGAATCAAAGAGCGAGTATCGATAACCTCGCCACTGGAAAGCGTCAGTTGTTTATCGTCGTTATTTTTGATGTCAGTAACGCTTAAGTGCTGCTTAATGGTAATGTCATAATCACTCATATGGCTTGCAAGCGACTGGCTTAGCTCAGGACCAGTGGTTTTAGATACTCCGATTAGGTTTTCGATGGCTTGAGTGTCTTTTAGCTGACCACCGATTCGATCGGCAATAACGGTAACCTTCAATCCCTTGCGAGCGGCGTAAATGGCAGCGGAAATACCAGCCGGCCCGCCACCAACTACGGTGACGTCTTGAATTGGTAAAGCCTGTTCGCTCTGCTGGCTTTGCAGTTGAAATTTAGCTTGCAACTTTTCGATAAGTTGGGCGGGCTCCACTTTGCCATTGGCAAACAGTTCACCGTTTAGCATGACGCAGGGAACGCCTTGAATATTGTTTTGTTGCACCCGCTCTTGGAAAAGGCCACCGTCAATCATTTCGGCCGTGATGTGTGGGTTAAGTAAAGCAAACTGATTGAGTGTCTGCACGACATCAGGGCAGTTATGGCAACTAAGGCTAATATAGGTTTCAAAATGAAGCGGCTGATCAACGGCTTGAATAATGTTTTTCAAACTGTCATCAAGCTTTATCGGGTGACCGCCGCAGTGCAATAACGCCAGTATTAAGGAGTTGAATTCGTGGCCGGCAGGTATGCCGGAAAACACGATGCCTGTAGCTTCGTTATTAACGTGTAGCGCGAAACTAATTGGACTGAGCAGATCGATATCGTCATGACGAACGCTGAGTTTGTCTGAGACTGAGCACACTTGCTCCAAAAAACTCACCAGTTCGTCGCGTTTAGGATGTTGGCCGTGTTTCACCACCAATTCTACAGGATGAGTTAGGCCGGCGGTGTAGCCTTTTAGATTGTCTAGAATTTGTGCTGATAACATAATTGAATTCCTATCTTACAAAATTGGCGTCAAAAAAAAGGGCGGATAAACCGCCCAAAAC
This sequence comes from Paraferrimonas haliotis, assembly GCF_002282895.1. Taxonomy (GTDB): domain Bacteria; phylum Pseudomonadota; class Gammaproteobacteria; order Enterobacterales; family Shewanellaceae; genus Paraferrimonas; species Paraferrimonas haliotis. The sequence goes on along the minus strand of NZ_NRRB01000003.1, from coordinate 336,351 downwards.
AATGCAGGAGGAGTTGCGACTTAGAGTTTGCCGACTAAATCCAGACTTGGGGTTAGCGTTTCGTCACCTTCTTCCCATGCCGCTGGGCAAACTTCACCATCATGATTTGCAACATATTGTGCGGCTTTCACTTTGCGAAGCATGTCTTTAGCTGAGCGACCGATGCCTAACTCATGGACTTCAGCAACTTTAACAATGCCATCTGGATCAGCAAGGAAGGTACCGCGCAGTGCTTGGTGAGCTTCTTCGATCATGATGTCAAAGCCTCGGGTCAGCACACCCGTTGGATCCGCTAACATTGGGTAGTTGATTTTGTTAATCTTGTCGGAAGTATCGTGCCAAGCTTTGTGCACGAAATGAGAATCCGTTGATACCGAGTACACTTCTACGCCCAGCGCTTGTAATTCTTCGTGATGCTTAGCCATGTCTTCCAATTCAGTTGGACATACAAAAGTGAAATCCGCTGGGTAGAATAAGAAGATTGACCATTTGCCTTTCACATCTTCGCTGCTGATGGTCTTGAATTCGCCTTGGTGAAACGCTTCTACGCTGAATTCTGGGATGGATTTACCGATAATAGACATAGTCTGATTCCTTGTAATGGATAGTGATTTCTAATTTTCTAAGCAACGTCATGTTTTTGGTTGTTGCTTGGGAGTGACTAAATCATACGATGGGTTTATGATTATAAAAATTAAATAAGTTCTATCAAAGCAATCTAAAAAACTGAACGTTGATTACTTGCAAGGAAATTTTCGATGATATCTCTAAAGCAACTCAATTATGCATTGGCTGTCGAGCAAACTCGCCATTTCAAAAAGGCCGCTGAGTTATGTCATGTGTCGCAATCGGCACTGAGTACTGGTGTACAGGAGTTAGAGAATCAATTGGGATGCCAAATCTTCGAGCGTGATAATAAGCAAGTGCTTGTTACACCGCTAGGTACAAAGCTGTTGCGCAAGGCTCGGGAAATCAAATTGCACGTGGACGACATGGGGCTAATGGCGGCCGGAGAAAGCGCACCCTTAACCTTTCCTATGTCGATGGGGGTGATTCCGACCATTGGGCCTTACTTATTGCCGATTGTTTTGCCAGCCATAAAGCAAGAATACCCTCAGCTCAAGCTGAAATTAGTGGAAGAGCAGAGCCATCGCATTGTGGAAATGGTGCGAAGTGGAGAATTGGATTGTGCGATATTGGCGCTGCCCTATGACACACAAGGATTGCATGCGTTCGAGTTTTGGCAGGAAGACTTTTACTTGTTGACCCACGAGTCATCAAGCCTTGCCTCCTCTAAAGGGGTTACCACCGAAGCTATGGACAACATTGAACTTTTGCTGCTAAAAGACGGCCACTGTTTAAAAGATCACGCCTTGGCTGCGTGTAAACTGAGCAATAGTAGCGATCATTACTCACTGTCGGCTACGAGCTTGCCGACCTTGGTGCAAATGGTAGCAGGGGAATTGGGGGCGACCTTAATTCCAAAAATCGCATTGGAGCAAGTTAATCAGCAAGGCTTACCAGTTCGCACCATTCCTGTTGTAGAGCCGGGCCCCCATCGCCGCTTTGCTTTTGTTTGTCGGCTTAACTACGCCGGCGTCGACAGCATCCAACAGCTAATGAAGCTTTGCCGCCAAGCGCTTTCCGCGGGGGGGACGTACCCCTAGCGCGTAACCTGTTGTTTTTTCGGCTTTTAAGAAAGTGGGGTACGTCCCCACTGGTGTGGGCAGGTTTGGATCAATCGAGAAAATAGATTAGCAAGTTCTAAAATGGCGGTTTTACCAATGTTTAATGCTGTGCTGTGCTTAAGGGGTAATTAGCAAATGCGAGGTAGCACTATGAACTGGTTTAGCGATCTGTTTCCAAAGCACGTCCCACGAAATCAAGATGATATTGAACGTGAACATGACAACCAGCTTTTGCGTGAACAAAAAGAGTTAGATTGTAACTACAGCGACGATTACTATGGTGACCAGGTCTGTCAGTTGATTGATAAAAAGGGACGTACCCCTAACCGTTAGTTTGGGGTACGTCCCCAAAGAGATAAGGGAGCCACAATGGATGCTGATGAGGTTCGGTTACTAACGCAACCCACAGAGTATTTTGACTATGATACCGAGTCGGTAAGTGAGTTAGCTAAGCAGTTGAGGGCTTTGAGTCCTCAACAAACCGCGGTGAATATCTATTATCACGTTCGGGATAGCTACCCATACAACCCTTATGGCGTTGTGCTGGGCCCTCAGTCTTTGCGTGCCAGTCATTGTCTTGAGAAAGGTGAGGGTTATTGCCTACCTAAAGCGGCTCTCATGATAGCCTTGTGCCGTGCCAATGGCATTCCTGCACGTCTTGGCCTGGCAGACGTTAAGAATCATTTAAGCAGTGAGAAGCTGATTCGTTTGCTACGCACTGAGGTCTTTACCATGCATGGTTACGCCTCAATATTTGTGGAAGGGCGCTGGTTAAAAGCAACGCCCACATTTAATCAAAGCTTGTGTGATAAATACAAGATTAAACCACTCGAATTCGATGGTACTAAAGATGCAATTTTTCAAGAGTTTACGGAAGATGGCAGTAAGCACATGCAATACTTAACCGACTTCGGTTGCTATAACGACGTGCCTGTCGATTTTATTTTCCAGAACTTTCATAAGCACTATCCTCACTTGATGCAAGGGTTTGGTGTAACGACCGGACTCGATAGTGGACCTATGGAGCAGGAGAGCTGCGCTCGTTAAATCTCGTTAAGATCAGATCTTAGGTTTCAGTTTCAAAGAAAAAGCCGCTGCGATAATGACAAACAAACAGGATAGCCAAAGGCAAGCCGCTAAGCCAAACTGCTGATAAGTAACCCCTGAAAGAACGGTGCCTAAGAGTCGACCACAGGCGTTGGCCATGTAATAAAAGCCCACATCCAAAGACACGCCTTTTGCATCCGCATAGTCGACAATCAAAAAACTGTGCAACGATGAGTTAATGGCAAACGCAACCCCAAATACCAGCAGGCCAATAACCAGTATCCAAGTGTTTGGCCCATAGACGTTAAGAAAAAGCGCTATTGGCAGCATGATAATGGCTAGGCAGCTGGCCCAGCTTGCCGCATGAACCCCTGGGTTACGATTGATTTGATTGTGAGTCAGCTTGGGAGCGATACTCTGCACCGCACCATAACCTATGACCCATAAGGCAAGAAAGCTACCCACTTCGCTACTGAGCCAGCCGAGTTCGGTCATCAGACATATTGGCAATGCCACCACAAACCACACATCCCGAGCTGCAAATAAAAATAATCGAGCTGCTGCTAAATGGTTAATGGCGGGTGTTTTGGAAAAGAGTTGTCGAAACTTTGGTTTAAACGCGCTTTTACCTAGATCGTTTTTGAGCTTGACTAAACTCATCAGCCAAATTATTGCCAGCGCTAGGGCCATCGCCATCATGGCGCCTTGAAAGCCGAATAAAGCCAACAACAAACCGCCTAAGAAAAACCCCAGTCCTTTGAGGGCATTTTTGGAACCGGTTAACAAAGCAACCCATTTATATAGGCCACTGCTATTGTCTTCAGGCACAAGCATCTTAATGGCGCTTTTGGCACTCATTTTATTGAGATCTTTCGCAATACCCGATACCGCTTGAGCAGCCATCACCCAAGCTATGGACAAATAGCTATCGGGCAACATGAGCATCGACAATGCCACTAATTGCAAAGCTAAGCCAATGTTCATGGTGCGATTAAGCCCAAAACGAGCGCCAAGGTAGCCGCCTACCAGATTCGTAATAACGCCAAAAATCTCGTAGAAGAGAAACAGCATGGCCACTTCCAGCGGAGAATAACCTAAGCTGTGAAAGTGCAGTACAACCAACATCCTAAGGGCACCGTCGGTTAGGGTGAACCCCCAGTAGTTAGTTGTGATCAGCAAATATTGTCGAGTGGCAGCAGATAAATGGGCCAGCATAATGGTGTTCTTTAGATCTTATCCGGCGCTCCAACAAGGCGCACAATTTCAACCACTCTATTGGCGTAGCCCCATTCGTTGTCGTACCAAGCGTAAAGTTTTAAATGAGTACCGTTCACCACCATAGTCGACAACGCGTCTATGATGCTTGAGCGGGGATCGGTTTTGTAATCCACCGAAACCAAAGGGCGCTCTTCGTAACCTAGAATGCCATTAAGCTCTCCCTCTGCGGCTTCTTTTAGCAAGCCATTCACCGTATCTACATCGGTTGCTTGCTCGAGCTCAAATACGCAGTCGGTAATGGACGCGTTGGCTAATGGTACTCGAATGGCGTGACCGTTTAATTTACCCCTAAGCTCCGGAAAAATATGAGTAATGGCTGTGGCTGAGCCCGTGGTTGTTGGAATTAAGCTGCTGCCACAAGCTCGAGCTCGACGCAGATCTTTATGGGGTTGATCTAAAATTGACTGCGTATTGGTAATGTCGTGTACCGTGGTCATGGAACCGTGCTTAATACCAAGCTTCTCGTGGATAACTTTAACCACGGGCGCCAGGCAGTTGGTGGTGCACGATGCCGCGGATACAATGCGATGTTCGTTTGGTTGATATAGGTGGTGATTGACCCCTAATACAATATCCAGCAAACCGTCTTGTTTTAGTGGTGCGGTAACAACAACTCGCTTAACGCCTTGCTCGAGATAGAGAGCTAATTGCTCTTTTTTCTTAAATTTCCCTGAAGCTTCAATGACAACATCGCAACCGGACCAGTCGGTTTGTGCAATATCGCGATGTTGAGTCGTGCGTATTTTTTGCTTGCGAATCACGATATCGTCGCCTTTAGCCGACGCAGAGTACTCCCAAGTTCCGTGGACAGAATCAAAGTTCAACAGGTGGGCTAGGGTATTCGCGTCTCCTGCGGGGTCGTTAATGCAAACGAATTCAAATTCTGGAGAATCAAATCCTGCCCGCAGCGCGAGTCGACCCATGCGGCCAAAGCCATTAATTCCGATTCTGATACTCATAAACCTTCCTACACAGTCCAATTCAGGCAATAAATGAGGCACACTCTACTTTAGTGTGATTGTTCTATCAACACTAGCTTATCAAGCACTTGTTTGCTTTTTTTAATCATAGGCTCAGGAAGTGGAATAAACCCAATTTGTTCAGCTTGTTGTTGCCCTTCACCAAGCCCCCAATGAATTAAATCGCTAATCGCATCTAACTTAACGGGATCGTGATATTGGTGATAGGTGAGCAACCAAGAAAACGCAATGATTGGGTAGTTGTCCGAGCCAGTGGGATCGGCAATAAAAATACGCATGTGCTCGTTTAACGACATCGGGGTAGAGGCCAGCGACGCTTCCCCTGAAGCGCGAGACGGCAACACGTATTCACCGGCTTGGTTCTCTAAAGCCGCCACATTAAGGTTGGCATAGCGAGCGATTGAATACTCCATATAACCCAGCGCATTCTCACTGACTTTAACCCGTTGTGCCGAGCCGGGGTTGTAATGAACTGCCATGGCATTTGGCCAGTCGATGAGCCGTGCAACCCCCAAGCCACTTTCTCGCCATTGTTGGCTAATAGCACTCAAATGATTGGTGAACGCATAGGTGGTGCCACTGGTCCCACGCCGTACCACAGGTTGAATGTCTGCGTTGGGCAAGTCAAGCTCTGGGTTTACCGCTTGAATGCGCGGATCGTTCCACTTTACCGGTTTCCCTAAAAATACCTCGGGATAGACGGATCGTGGCAGTTTAATACCGTCTCCAAAACCCGGTAAGTGGTAGGCTAACACGATCAACCCCGCACTTATGGGGATCAGGTCGGCGCCCCGTTCAACCTGAGCAATTTCCTGGTCGGTTAGGGCGGCACTGCTGCTGGCAAAGTCGACTTCGCCAGCCAGAAAACGGCGAATACCTTCGCCACTGCCAACACTTTGATACTCCAAGCTGACATCAGGATGACTGCGGTTAAACTCTTTAATCCAGGTTTGAATAATGGGGTTGGGCATGGACGAGCCAGCTCCAACAACCCGCTGTGGTGCTTCAGATTTAGAGCAACTAACCAGTAAGCAACTCACCAGTAGTATTGCCGATTTAACAAACATGCTGCTCATTTCCTAATCCTTTAGCTGAACTCACCGGAGACATATTGCTTGGTTAGGTCATACTGCGGATCGTTAAAAATCTGCTGGGTATTCCCCATTTCCACCAAATGACCCACTCGTTCACCTTGGCTAACGTCTACGCCAAAGAACGCCGTATTGTCGGCAATACGAACCGCTTGTTGCATATTGTGGGTAACCATAGCGACGGTGTAGCGGTCTTTTAATTCCAGCATGAGCTCTTCAATGTGGCGCGTGGCAATGGGGTCAAGCGCTGAACAAGGCTCATCCATAAGCAACACGTCCGGCTCGGTAGCAATTGCCCGGGCAATGCACAGTCGTTGCTGTTGACCACCTGAAAGCGACAAGCCACTCTTGTTAAGCTTATCTTTTACTTCGCCCCATAGTGCGGCTCGTTCGAGCGATTTCTGAACCTGCTCGTCCATGTCGCCTTTGAAGCGGTTAAGCTTTAAACCAAAGGCTACATTGTCGTAAATGCTCATGGCAAAGGGGTTCGGGTGTTGAAAGACCATCGAGATGTAACGACGCACCAATACCGGATCAATTTTCTTACCGTAGATGTTTTTGCCGTGATACAGCACCTTGCCTTCGAACTTGAAGCCGTTCACCAAGTCATTCATACGGTTTAAGCTTCTTAGTACGGTACTTTTACCGCAGCCTGATGGGCCAATAAAGCCCGTAATTTTACCTTTTTCAATGGGCACATAACTGTCGCGAACTGCTTGAAATTGGCCATAGAATACCTTGTCTAAACGACAATCAAGTACGACTTCGCCTTGTGGGTTGAAAGGGGTTGCTTTGTGTAGATTAGCCATGACTCGGGCTCTCCAAAAATTTAGTGCTTAGACCGGCCAATTAGGCGGGCTAGAATATTAAAGATCAGTACAATCAGCACCAATACTAAGGATGCTGCCCATGCTAATTGAATTTGGTTATCAAACGGCATGGCTGAGAAGTTGTAAATTAGGATGGATAACGAGGCGGTCGGTTCGATCAGCTCTTCCATGTAGTAGTTGCTAAACAGAGCCGTAAAGAGCAATGGGGCTGACTCGCCGGCGGCGCCTGCCACGGCTAACATGACACCGGTAATGATGCCTGGCATACCGCTGGGTAAAACAACTTTTGTAATAACTTGAGTGCGAGTGCAGCCCATGCCATAAGCTGCATCGGTCATGCGCACTGGCACTTGTTTCATTGCTTCCTCGGCCGCCAAAATGACCGTAGGCAACATCAGAACAGACAAGGCAATACCGCCGGCGAGCGCTGAGTAGCCAAAGTGCATCACAATGACGATATAGGTAAACAAACCTGCCAGAATCGATGGAAAACCAGTAAGGGTTTTCGCAACAAAGCGTGCGTTTTTTGCAAGTCGACTGTGGGGCTCTAGCACCGCTAGGTAAATCGCTGCCAGCACACCAAAAGGAACGCTAATCAGGGCAGCTATGGCGACCATGACCAGCGTACCAACAATGGCGTTACCGAAACCGCCACCCATATCAAAGCCGGCTGGCGGCAATTCAACTAATGCTTCGTAGTCGAGACGAGCGCCCCCTTCAGTAACCAGCATGAAGATAATAGAAAAAAGCGGTATTGCGCCTATGCCGGCAACCAGCCAAGTAAGCCCGCTTAACAGCATGCTTTTTAGAGAGCGGGCCTCTAACCACTGCCGCTCGATTTTGGGGCATAGGCTTGCGCTGGTGGTTTGGGATTGTGTTGAAGACATCTTATTTACCCTCGAACTTGCGCATGGCCATGGTCTGAATGGTTTGACCTATGATGTTGACGATGAACGTTATCAGTAATAACACCAAGGCGGCGTAGAGCAGGGCTTGTACTTCTATTTGGCTGGCCTCAGGGAAGCTTGATGCCAGAAGCGAAGCCAGCGTATTCGCAGGGGCGAATAACGACAAGCTGATTTGGTTACTGTTACCAATCAACATGGCCAGTGCCATGGTTTCTCCAAGCGCGCGCCCAAATGCCAACACTAAGGCCGCTAACAGTCCCGATGACGCGGTGGGTGTCATAACCTTTAAGATGGCTTCCCAACGAGTAGTGCCCATGCCATATGCGGCTTCTTTAACTTTGTAAGGAACCCGAGAAAAGGCATCAATGGATAAGGCGGCCACGGTAGGCAAAATCATAATGGCTAACACGAGCGCTGCGGGTGCAAGGCCTGGGCCGCTTAAATCTGAGCCAAAAATTGGAATGAAACCAAAATTTTCGTGCAACCAATTGGCCGCTGGGCGGATCATGGGAATCAGTACGTAAATACCCCAAAGGCCATAAACCACCGATGGAATGGCTGCTAACAACTCAACAATGGTTCTGAAAATGGCCGATAAACGACGACCAATGAAGTCTTGAGTCAAGAATATGGCAATGGTAATGCCAATGGCACCGCCTATGAGCAAGGCTAAAAATGAGCTGTATAAGGTACCCCAAATCTCAGGTAACACACCGTATTCGCCTTTTACGCTGTCCCAAGTGGTACCGGTAACGAAGCTAAATCCATGGCGTTGGATGGAAGGAGCCGCTTCAATAAAAATTTCAAATAGAATAAATGCCAACAAGGCGATAACCATACACGCTGCAGACAGTGCAACTCGACGGAACGCTTTATCTATGCGTACTTCACGCTTAGACGGAGGCTTAGATATGGCGCTAGTATCCGCCATTTTTTTAAAAGGATTTCGTTTTGCCATAAGGCTTTTTATACCGCTTAATCAACAAAAATCAGCAGCGTCGCGAGCGACGCTACTGTCAAAGTTAAGTTTCTGTTTTCAGTTACTTAATTTTTTGCGCTTCTAAGCGCACCATTTCAATAACGTTTTGCGGCAATGGAATGTAGCCCATTGCATCGGCACTCTTTTGGCCTTCTGTCAACATGTACTCAACAAGGTCACGAGCCGCAGCAGCTTTTTTGGCGTCTTGAGTTTCTGGGAAAATCAACCAGGTAAATGTGGCGATAGGGTAAGCGTCTGCGCCGCTTGGGTCGTATACCCAGGCTCTAAGGTCTTTGATGTCTGAGCCAGGTAGGTTGCCTTGAGGAAAGTCAGCACTTGCAAGCGCTGCAGCACCGGTTTCAGCGCCCGCTTCAACAAAGTTACCCGCCGCGTTTTCCAAGTCTACGGTTGGCATTTTGGTTAATTTGGCGTAGCCATACTCAATGTAACCAATGGAGCCTGGAGTTTGTTTAACGGTAGCTGTAATACCATCGTTTTTAGGCGCTCGAACGAAACGGTTCGATGATGGCCATTGTGGCGCTTTACCTTGACCCACCTTTTCTTCAAAGCTCTTGTTGATGCGAGCTAAGTGGCCAGTGTAGACATAGGTTGTACCAGATGAGTCTGAACGCACCACGACGGTAATATTGCGGTTAGGCAAATCAACACCAGGGTTTGCTGCAACAATGCGAGGATCATTCCATTTGCTGATCTCGCCGGTAAAAATAAGTGGGTAAACATCGCGTGGCAACTTCAATTTAGAAACACCTGGCAGATTGTAAGTTAATACAATTTCACCGGCGGTAATTGGCAGTAATACTGCGCCGTTGTTAACTGCTGCCAGCTCGCTGTCATTCATAGCGGCATCAGAGCCCGCAAAATCCACTACTTGGTTGGTGAAGTCACTAATGCCAGCGCCGCTGCCTTTGGCCTGATAGTCAACCCGCACGCCGTCTGTTGCTCGGCTGTAGTCGCGGAACCACTTAGAGTAGATTGGGAAAGGAAAGCTTGCACCAGAGCCTTGTAGGCGGGTTTCAGCACTCGCTTGTGAAGGAGTAATAAATAGAGCGGCGGTTAAAGCTGCGCCTAACAAAATGCCGATCGGTTTCATCAGAGTTCTCCGAGCTAATTTTTATAGCTGCACATTAAAATGAATGAGTTTTTATTGGTTTGTCTCTTGGACGATAGGCATCTTATTAACCCTGTATGTCAGTTTTATTACAGGCGAAAAAATGTGGCGAATTTTTTTATTTGAAGTAGATAACAAAGCCATTGCAAGGGGCTTTAGCTTCAGATAGAAGCCTTTATACTGCCTCTACTTACATAAAAACAAAGAGAAAATCATGAAGAAGTTGGTTAGTTTGATTGTCGGTTGTGGCTTATTAAGCATGCTTATCAGCGGTTGCGCTAGCGATTCGCCAGAGGCTAGCGCTCCCTCCAAACCACAAAGCACCCTGCGTATCGCTACTTGGAATATCGAACACCTAGCGCAATTTGACGGTCAAGGCTGTTTACCTCGCACTGAGGCGGATTACCAAACCTTAAGAGCGTTTGCTAAGACCATTGATGCTGATGTAGTGGCGTTACAAGAAGTGGATAATGCGCAAGCCATGCAGCGAGTGTTTCCTGCAAATGAATGGAATATTGCGTTTTCTGGCCGAGCAGATACTGGCAGCTACGATTGCAACGCCAATCCAGGGCAGCGTTCAACCCAACAAAAAGTTGGTTTCGCGATTCGCAAAGGGGTGAATTACACCTATCAATCCGCCGATAATCTTACCGAGCTGGAATTAGACGGCAATGGCCTGCGTCATGGGGTAGTGCTCACGCTTACTGACTTTAGTCCAGCGGTTGAAGTGATGACGGTTCACATGAAAAGCGGTTGTTTCGTTGCTGATTACCTTACCAGTGATCGATACGCGTGCCATCAACTGGCGCTGCAAGCACCCTTCTTAAAGAATTGGATGGAACAGCGCTTAAACAATAAGACACCGTTTATCGTGTTGGGCGATTTTAATCATCAACTGGCCAACAATGGCAATGTGCTTTGGCAACAAATCCACAGTTTGAATGGCTCCGGCAATCGCGTAGAAAACCTCACCGATATTTTGGGCTGTCATCCGCGTTATCCCAATCCGATTGATCATATCCTAGCAAGCTCTGACGTGGCTCAAGCATACGTTGAGGGTTCGGCGTTTAGCCACGGCTTTGGTTATGCTCAGGGAGATTTAAAAGAAGAAGACATGCTCAGTGATCATTGCCCTGTGAGTGTCGATTTAAGGCTTTAATTGATAAACGCCTTGTTAACTTGTTGCGCATCACAAATATTCTGAAGTTGTGATGCGCGAAACTTGTCTTAGCGTTGGGTCGTGAGCAAGTTAATAGTTTCTAACTGATTGAGTTAACGTTTGATTTGTAGAAAGCATCTTTCAAACGTTGCCCTTTACAAACGCGTCACAAATGCTGCTTAAACACTCCACAAACACTCAAGTAAACCACACAGTAAAGCCACCAACTGAGAGTAGTCTGAAGTTATCTACTTAGGAGTATCAAATTATGAATGACTTTTCTCATGATCCATCCGGGCTTAATCAGCCTTTTAAACGGGCTGCAGGAGTAAATGATTTTTTCAAATACTTCGCCGGCGTTATTGGTTTCGGATTTTGTTTTCTCTTTGCTATTGAAGGTTACCACGTTGACCAATTGGTGGGCGCGGTTATCGGTTGGGGTATTGGTGCTATTGTCGGTATGCCTTTTTACACCATTTTGCTGAGCATCTCCGAAGAAGTGTCGATTGTTAAGAAATCACTGGCAACATTGGCGGGGCTCATATTGTTCGCAGTGATTATTTACTATCACATCCTTTAAAGGCTAGCCAAACAAAACGGCGTCACTGGCACCAACTGGTGCCAGGCCGGTTTCCTCAATAGTGTTTTAAACGTTCGCAGTACCAAAAAATACCTCTGATTCGCGCAAAATAATCGTTTCATTAACCGCTGCTGCTCAGTATACTCAAACGATTGCCTTGTTGTACTGAATTGTTGGGGAATGGACACCAAGTTCATATCGTTAGTAACCTTTGTATTCGCTGCGTTTATCAGTTGGTTTGCAGACGCTAAATCGCAATCGAGTGAGCGCTCGATCGCCTTCTATTATTCAAAGGTACATTCCACTCAATACCTATTAAGCTTTGAGCGAGTCGTTGTTGACGCCAACAGTTTGTCAGCCGATCAACTAAACCAGCTGAAAAGAGCTGGGGTAGAAGTCTATGTTTACCTCAGCGTTGGCGAAATATCAGGAACGCTGCCCTCGGCGTTAGAAGACGCTCTCTTAGGTGAAAACCCAGCTTGGCAAGCAAGCATCATGAACGCCGAAAATGACATGTGGCGCCAACACCTTACCCAGCAAGCGCAACAACTCATGGCCAGTGGTTATCACGGTTTGTTTCTGGACACACTCGACAGTTACCAGTTAGCGCTCGCGCCGCCGGCGTATTCCAGTCAAGAATCTGCGTTAATAAGCTTGTTAGAGGAGCTGCAACACATTGCTCCTAAGCTACTCTTTAATCGCGGCTTTCAATTGTTAGATAGGATAGACTTTGTTCCAACCGCTGTGGTAGCGGAGTCGTATCGCAATGGCTACGATGTGGCGAATAACCGCTATTATCAGCAAAGCGAAGCTGATATCGGTTGGTTGCGAAATCAACTTATTAAGGCGCAATCGAACGGCAGTGAAGCGATTGTTATCGACTATGCCCCGCAAAACCAAGATGAGCGTATTGCACTGGCTCAGCAAATTCTCAAAGACGGTTTTACGCCATACATAAGCGACGGGCTATTGAGTGAGTATGGCGTCTCTATTCATTATCCGATTCCACGTACCGTCATCGGCTTCTACGATGGACAATTGCGTTCGAAACAGCTGTCTTCTTGCCATCGCCACTTATCCAGTTTGATAGAATATCAAGGGTACGTCCCCAAATGCCTAGATATACATGAGCAAGCGTTAGATTCTATTGATTTATCCATGGTGCAAGCGATCGTGTATTGGTTGCCACCACAGTCCATTAGCTTGCCGTTTGTCGCCAATTTTATTGACGCCACTTTTGAGGACATCAGCACAGTATTTATTGGCGAGCTGCCCAGACAAACACAACTGTTAAACCGGTTAGGACTGTCTTCTCAGGGACGATATGTTGGACAGTTGCAACAGGCGGGCAAGTCATTGCTATACCCGGCTCCGTCTGCGGGTAAGCAGGGGGCGTATCGTTATCAAGCGAGCGATGAGTCCATTACCGTGATGTCACAACTTATCGATGCTAATGGCCAACAAGGAATCGCAAGCTTTAAAGCACCTTGGGGCGGTGGGATCTTATCGCCAACAGCAATTCAAGAGGTGGCAGGGCAAGCATCCCGTTGGCTACATGACCCGTTTGACGTTCTCATGCCGCTGTTAGGGTTGGCTGAAATTCCTGTGGCTGATGTTACTACCGAGTCGGGCCGTCGAGTAGTGACCATTCACATTGATGGAGATGGTTTTCCATCTCGCTCTTGGATGAAGGGAAAACCGTTTGCCGGCGAAACCATATTAGAGCAGGTGTTAAAGCGCTATTCCTTGCCCCATACGGTTTCAATTATTGAGGCAGAAATTTCTAAGGACGGCCTCTACCCACAACAAAGCGCAGCGCTCGAGGCGATAGCAAAAGAGATCTTTAGCCTCGAGAACGTAGAGATTGCCTCCCACACATTCAGTCATCCGTTTTTTTGGGACACAGAATCCAGCGTTAAAGAAAAACGCTACGGTGATCATCTGCCAGTGCCTGGTTATGTATTGGATTATGATAGGGAAATCAGTGGCAGTGTTAACTACATCAATCAACGCCTAGCACCACCGGGTAAGCAAGTGAAGGTGTTTTTATGGACAGGCGAAGCCAACCCCACCGAAGCCATCATCAACAAAACCAAAGCGTTGGGGTTATACAACGTCAATGGTGGCAACACCTACGTTGTGTACGACAACCCGTCGTTGTCACAAGTATATCCGCACCTTAATTGGCACCCCAGTGGTGTTCAAGTTTATGCGCCGGTAATGAATGAAAACTTGTACACCAATTTGTGGGGAGAGAATTTTGAAGGGTACGTACGCTCAATAGAAACCTTTAACATTCTAGGCAGCCCACGGCGAATGAAACCGGTGGCCATCTATTACCACATGTATTCTGGTGAGTACCCAAGTTCTCTAAGCGCTTTGAAACAAGTCTATACCTGGGCCGAACAACAACCATTTACACCGCTTTATCTCAGTGAGTTTGCCTCGAGAGCACAATCGCTATATGAAACCGGTATTGCTAAGAGTATTGTTGATGATTATTGGTACGTTGCGTCTACGGGCGTGCGCAGTTTGCGAGTAGCCAATTTGGGAAGTTTGTCTGCCGAGTCAAACGGCATTGCCGGCATCGCCTCAGGTCCCGATGGTCAATACCTGACGCTTGCCAGCAATCGGGCTCGTTTTTCACTACAAGCGCAACGCCAGCCTCTCGCATTCAAGCGGCCGCTCTTAGTCTTTGCTAACGGTATTGTTGAAAAGTGGCAGCATAAGAGCGAACACACCCAGGTTCAAATTCTTGCGCATCAGCCGTTAAGGTTGACATTCAGCGCTCATCAAAACTGCACCATCGCTGCGTTAACAGGGCCTTCATTCACTATTAGCCAACAAGAGGGATTTGTTTCAATTCAATCGCCAGCAAGCGGAGTCTTTTCGTTTAACATTGAGTGCGATGATGGGGTTGAGCATGGTGGCTTTCAGTGAAGTCGGCCAAGTTTGATCTACACAGCAAACGAAAACGCATTGTTCTTATCAATCGCGGCAGTTTGTTTACCTTGGCGTTGATGACCCTGAGCTTATTGTGGGTGCTTCAACCCAACCGAGATTTACTCATTCGCATGATGGACTCGGCTCAAGACCCCAACATCGCCATTGCGTTTTTAAAAGTACTGCAAGATCACGAGCAACCGTCAGCTAAATTGGATTACAGCTTGGCTCGCCAATACTTCCGATTAGCCCAATATCAAAGCACGCGAGGAACCTTAACCCCAATTGAGCGTTTCGACGGGACTGACTTGGAAACCTCGGCCAACTCACTGTATGCAAGTACTTTATTAAACCTCACATTGGCGGGAGACGCTTCAGCTCGACAGCGATTGGAGCAGTATTTACTCAGCAAAACGTCTGATGTTGAGGCGGCGAATATCGACCAGTTTAGCAATTACGCTCTGCAAATTGGCCGGCCTAATATCGCTTACTACATTCGCAACCACGCCAGCAGCTTAGATCATGCTCGACTGCTTAACCTCGCGCGACAGGGAAATTTACCTGGGCGAGCGGTAGAGCACGCATACCAGCTGTATCTGCAACAACCGAATCAGCAAAACTTCGCACAAACACTTAACTTATATGAGGCGTTATCTCAGTTTGATAAGGGCTTTGCATTATACCAACAGCAACGCCAAAAGGGCTTGTGCCAAACGCAATGTGAGCAGGCTATGGTGGCGTTTTCTCTGAGTGCGAATCAACCAAAGCAAGCGGCCTATTTTGCAATCATGAAAGCCAATAGCAGCACTCGTGTCGCGGATTGGCTGCAAGCCAGTGAACTAAGCAGTATGGCTGGGGACTCGATCGCCGCGCGCTACTGGTTGGAAAAAGTAGCCAGCGTAGATGCACAAGAATCCCATTTAGAAAAGCTTCACAACTTTGCTCGTTGGCGCGGACAAACAGCACTCGCACTGGATTACAGCAAACGGTTAATTGCAATAAACTCAACCCCACAACGCTTGAGAGACGCCTTCGATGAAGCCAGTGCCATAGCCGATATCAAGGCTCTCAGTGATTTTTCCTATGGGTTAGCGTTAGCAGACGAATTGTCAAAGTCGCAACAATTACAATGGGTCGATAACAACGATAAAGCCTTTGGCGCCAAAGCGACGGTGTTAAGGTTGCAGACCTTACACGAACTATTCCCTGAATCGTCTTTATATTGGGCGCAACTGGCTCGATTTCATGGCTTCGTTGGTGATGCCAGTGCCATTGCTAAACTGTGGGACGCTAAACCGGCAACGCAACCACTCGTCTTTGAAGATGCGAAATATTTTGCCGATGCTTTTATTAATCTCGGTCAACCTCACGACGCCATGCAGGTTCACCAACAAGTCGATTCTGTTGGGTCGTTAGCGCCAGGCCAAATCGCTGAAATGCAGGCCATTGCTCAGTACAGTGGCAATCTCGAACAAGAACGTCGTTTTCAATTAGCACTGCTCAAGAGCGATGCGCAACAAGCCGACCCATTTCGGTTGGTGGAACTAATGGATGTCAGCGATGTTGCCGATCGAACGGTACTTTGGAGCAGTTACCAGCAAACCGGCTCCCTTGTGGTTTTGGGTCATCTATTAAACCATGGATTGGTGAGTCAAGATCCGCAGTTGGTGGAGCAAGTGGCAAATGCCCTTGAAGCACACCGCCAAGATGATAGCCAATTAGCGCTAGGACTGCGTTTGCAAGTTGAGATTTATCGTAATCAGTTAACGCAGGCGCAAGCCATCGCCAAACAATTACTGGCGAGCTATCCAAACGACAGCGATAGCTTGCTAAGCAGCTTATGGATTGCCATCCAGTTAGACCAACAACAATGGCTGGAAAAACTTTATTGGCAAGCGGTTGCCAATCACAGCCAAGACATAAGCTTCTATCCAGTGCTTGGCTTTGGGGCCTCTAAATTGGGGTTGTTTTCCCATGCGGAACATTGGTATCAACTATTAGCTGGCGCTAACAAATTAAGAGTGTCTGATAAACTGAGTTGGTCGCTGGTGGCTCAGCAGCAGGGCAATGAAGCCTTGGCTCAACGGTTACGATGGGAAGTGTTTAGTCGCTTTAGTGACGAACTTAAGCAACTGCCGCAAGGACAACTGAGCTACCGTTCTCTTGTTGCTGTGTTTGCTTCAATGAGTTACGTGCAGCTTAACAACGACCAAGCGATTGTCGCCGGTGCGGACGGTCAAACAATAGCCTATGGATTAACCATGCGCTCGGATTTTACGCTGCAGAAGTATCGTTATTGGCAAGCGTTTCAATTGCTGGAACAGGCTCACTTAAGCGATAGTGTGGTGATGTCGATAGCCATTGCCAATCGAGACTATCAAACGCTGCAGGTTTTAGCTCGAGACTCTATTCAACTCAGCGATTTTGAACGTGCTACGGCGTTAGATCTGCTGTCGGAAAACTTTGCCGCTTGGCAAATGGGAGAGCAGGCGCTAACGCCGTCGTTACCTAAGCAGCAAATTGCACCTTTACAACGGTTTTTGGCCGATATTCACACGGAACACAGCCATGGCATTCGTTTTGAACACACCCAACAACAAACCTGGGGCGTTGCCACCGAGGAGCTGACTTATTATCGTCCGCTGTTTGATGGTTGGTTTAATTTTGATGCACTGGCTGAACATGGGACGCCCACCACTGATTTGCTCGATGACTACCAAGGAGAGCGCTACCATGTCAGTTGGCGCGGTCAGCCTTGGGGCTGGTTTGAGCGGGTTGAAGCCGAGTTAATGGCGTATCAGCGCCATGGTACCTCAACGTTTGGACAATCTATTGGCGTAGACGTAAAAGGAAGTGCCCGAGTCAGTCATCAGCTAAAACTGAGCCATCAAATGCCTACGACTCAAAGTGAAAATTTGGCGTTACTAGGACATGAAGATAGGCTTGAATGGATAGCTACATGGCAGCCGACACGTCATGAACAGGCACTTATCAGTTTATCCAGTGCACGCTTTAGCAGTGACTTTGACGACGAAATAGGCTCTCAGTTGAAGGCTTCGGTGAGAATTAGCGAGCAACTTAGCCGTGAGCCGGGTTGGCAGGTATACGCTCAATACGATCATCAAAATAACCGTATTAGCGAGCAACCATTGTACGGGCTCAGTGAATATTTGGGGCCTAACCTGAACCCAAACGCCGATCAGTTTCTACAACCTCGCTATCGAAAGCTAACCATAGGTCAGCACTTGGTTCACGGTGATGTTGGGGTTCCTGGGCCAGATGCAACACCGCCAAGGTATTATTTTGATACCAGCGTGGAATACGATTTTATTACCCGACGCGTTGGGTACGGTTTGAGCTTAGGGGTTGGTATCCCAATCGTCGGGGGCGATGAATTGTTTTTCAAAACCCGCTGGCAAAGTGCGGATCAAAACAACCGAGAGAGCTTGGTGTGGAATTTTGGCTACTTCATTGATTTTTAACAGGGGAAATAACGTGAGAATATTAATTATCGCCATTGCATGGTCATTGCTAAGCGCCTGTGCAACACAATATGGGGGAGAAAGCCCCAAGCTAGACAGCAATCAAACCGTGTATGTTATGCCATTGACGAATCAGTCGAATATGCCCTTGGCTCAAGCCCAAGCTGAGCAACTGCTGGCATCTGTGCTTGCGCAAGAGGGGCTGAAGGTGGTCATGTACCCGAAAACCATGGTAAACGATATTGAAGCCAGCCTTACACCTCAAAAGCGTTGGCAAGATGCGCAAACTTGGTTAGCGGCTCAACCAACGGGTTACGTTGTCGCCGGCTCTATTCAAGAGTGGCAGTACAAATATGGCCTTGATGGCGAGCCGGCAGTGGGAGTTACTTTAACACTGGCGGACACTCAAGGGGCTGAGTTATGGCGTGGTAGTATTTCTAAAAGTGGTTGGGGACGAGAGTCTTTATCGCACATTGGCATGAATGCTATCGAAGGTTTATTGAGCTCGTTGGACTGGAACTAATCGATTATGGCGCAATTAGGTAACCGTCGTTTTAACGCCTTTTTCTATCGGCTTATTTTAGGCAGTGACCGCCATACTTTTGCTTGGTTTGAAATGGTGTTGGTGGCGATTTGTGCCATGGTTGCGTGGGTTTACCAATCTTCCATTCCCTACGCTAACAGCCATGATTATTTTTACTGGCCAATGCTTGGGCCGGTAGTTATCGCGCTGCGTTATGGCTTCGGCAGAGGCATGATGTGTTTTTTATTGCTGCTTTTGCTGGCCAATGTGTGGAACGGGGTTATGCAGCCCCATATCAACATAAGCATATCGGTATCAGTGGGTACCGCGGTGCTGACCATGCTGGTGGGCGAATTTCGTGACCATTGGCATACCGTCAATGAGCGTTTTGAGCTTAATTTTAGGTTCATGGAACAAAAGCTTAAGAGCTTTACTCAAAATTATCACTTGCTGAAGGTTTCACACGACCAACTGGAACAGCGAGCGGCGGGTAAGCAAATGAGTCTACGTACTGGCATACGTTTAATGCAACAGCAAGCGTCCATGGAAACCCCTGAAGACATGGAAAAGCTCGCTGCAAAGAGTCTTAAAGTCATGTCGGATGTAGTCACCCTATATCAAGCTGGTTTTTATTTAATCAGTGACGGTAAATTACAGTCGAAGCCGCTTGCAAGCATTGGCAGTGACCATCAACTGCAGCCCAACGATGCCATGCTCCAAGACGCGTTAATTTCCAAAGCGGTAGTGTCGCCGGCGGATTTTATTGAATCCGAAGAGCATTCACTGGCGTATCAATTAGTGATCCCGCTAACCGACATTAAAGGTAACGCTCGGGGGGTCATTGTTGCTGAGAAAGTACAATTTATCGGCTTAACCGACAGCAACATTGCACTGATTGGGTTACTGGCGGGTTATATCGGTAACTTATTAAGTCAAGAATACTTCACCACCATCCTTCAGCCGTCTCAAGGAGACATGTTTTATCAGTACATCAAGTATCAAAAGTGGTACAAACGTAAGTATGGCGTAGACAGTGCACTGGTGATTTTCTTTGATAACTCCATTGATCAAGTGATGGATTTGTATCGCATTACGGACTTTAAGCGAGATGCCGATATTTATTGGTCGTGTGAGAGCCTCGATGGACGAAAAGCCATGTGCGTATTGTTGCCAATGACCACCTTGCATGCCGCTAATCATTATGTAGAGCGGATCAGCACCGCCATCGAGCGGGTGAAAGTAGACTCTTCAGAAAAAATGGATGTAATTGGTCCCTTGGTCGTGTCCGAACAGTATGACGAAATCGATAGCCGACTCAGACAACTAGGAGCTCACAATGAGGAATTGGTTAATTCTTCAAACCCTGTTGTTTGAATCGGCGAGCCTTTATCTGTTAAGTGCTGAACACTTAAGCCTGTTGGGCTGGATAAGTTATGGCAGCAGTCATGCTATAGCGGCGGTTTCGTTTACCGCTGCATGCTGGCTGATGTTGCCAATGCGCTACAAGATGCCAGCGCACACTTCGATGTCATTCATTTTCGTGATTGCCTTTAGTATGCCATTGGTGGGAATGCTCGGATTAACCTTAATCTTTATTGTAGCCTTGTATTTGCCATCAAAAGACGAATCTCCTTTATGGATACGCAGTGAATTTCCTCAATTACCGCAACACGTTGAGTCATTGGAGGGGAGTCAGTTCGGCAGCAGCGCCCTTAAAGACATCTTGTTGTTTAACCCTTCTGATGAGCGTCGCTTGATCGCGGTCAATGCATGCCGTTATTTACCTGAAAAAGTGGCCATGCCGCTGTTAAAAATAGCGCTTACCGACAAAGTTGATGATGTACGCCTATTAGCCTACGCCGCCATCGAAAAAATGGAATTCGGCATTAACCAAAAAATAGATGCATTGACTAAAAAACTGGAACAGAAAGAGTCTGCAGAAGCGAACTATCAAGTGGCCAGTTTGTATTGGGAGCTTTGTTATTTAGAAATTGCCGATGGGCCATTACAGTTGCATTATCTGGAACAAGCTCGGCAGTACTTGTTGGCATCGTTAGCGTTGAAAGACTCCGCGCAAACGCAATTAAAGCTGGGTCGAGTGTTATTGCAACTGCAACAATACTCGCAAGCTAAAACCTACCTAGAGGCCGCGCAAAACAATGGTCTGCTGGCAAGCCAAGTACAGCCTTACTTGGCTGAAGTTGCCTTTGCACAAGGACAGTACGCAAAAGCGCAAGACTTGTTGGCCAACCTGAGTGACAGCTCGAGTCCGGCTTTGGCTCAATTAAAGGAGTATTGGCGCCGTGAAGCCCATTGATATTTGCCTACTGCTAGAGGGGACGTACCCCTATGTGCGTGGCGGCGTTTCTAGCTGGGTTCATCAGTTGATTAACGGGCTGCCTCAGTTTCATTTTTACTTAGTCTTTGTTGGGGGGACTAAGTCCTTTTACCCCAAGCAACACTACACACTGCCCGATAATGTTGTCGGCATTGAAGAACATTTTCTAATGGACAAAACGGGCCTCATTGCACCTCAGCCACGGCTGGGTAATGAGTCAGCATTCGCATTGTGGAAGTCGGTATTAAGTCACTTTCAAAAGACCGAGGCGACGTTATCAAGTGAACAGCTGCAAGGGTTACTGGAAAAACTGGGGGAGAAAAACGGCATCGGTTACGACGATTTTCTCTACAGTGAACATTCTTGGGAAGTGCTGGTTGACTTGTACATGGAAAATGCTGAAAACCAGTCATTTGTCGACTATTTTTGGACATTTAGAAACATTTACAGCCCACTTTTCATATTGGCGAAAGTGGCTCGAGGCATCCCTAAAGCCCGATTGTTTCATAGTATCTCTACCGGTTACGCGGGTTTTCTAGGCGCTTTAGTGAAGCAAAAACAACAGGTTCCATACGTTCTTACGGAACATGGTATTTATACCAAGGAGCGAAAAATCGACTTAACTCAAGCCACTTGGATTAAAGATCGACAAAGCGCTTTGGACACCAGTTTGCACCGAAAAATGGAGCAAACACGGCAAACTTGGATTCAGTTTTTTGAACAACTTGGGCGCTCTGCCTACCATCAAGCCGACGATATCGTTGCGTTGTATGGCGGTAACCGCTTGCGGCAAATTCAAGACGGTGCACCTCCGGAGAAAACTTCGGTTATTGTTAACGGCATTAATATGAAGCGCTTCACTAAAGCTTATCAAGAGCGCAGCGTAAGCCCTCCTAAAGTGGCCGGCCTTATTGGGCGAGTTGTGCCCATTAAAGACATTAAAACCTTTATCCGTTCCATACGTGTTGCTGTTAATGCGGAGCCGAATCTTGAAGGCTGGATCATTGGTCCAACGGAAGAAGATCCAGGTTATGTAAAAGAATGCGAGCTTTTGATCAGCAGTTTAGGGTTGACCGATAAGGTCAAGTTTTTGGGCATGCAAAATGTCGCAGAAATTCTGCCTAAAATCGGTGTGTGCATGTTGACCTCCATCAGTGAAGCACAGCCGCTGGTGCTGCTTGAAGCCATGGCTGCAGGGGTGCCCTGCATTGCCACCGATGTTGGTTCGTGCCGTGAAATACTGGAAGGCATGGATGAGCAGGATAGGCAGCTTGGCGAGTGTGGTTACACTATCAGTATTGCCGATCCTAATCAGGCGAGCGCTGCGTTACTTAAGATTTTATCTGACGATAAGCGCTGGCATGAGATGGGGGATAATGGCTTTAATCGAGTTCAGGCCTATTACCAAGAGTCGATGATGTATCAGCGTTACCAGCAATTATATGAGGAGCGTCTTGCATGGCAGGAATAGGCTTTGAGCTAAGGCGAATTCTCAAAAAGAACACCTTACTGTCCTATGTGGAAGCGTATGGCTTGGCTGCGGTCGTGGGCTCAGGGCCATGGGTGCTATCCATTTTAGCCTTGTTGGTTATTGGTATTGTGAGTGTTGGCCGTATTTTTCCAAACGAAATGGTGATCCAATATTTAGTACTGGTGACCTACATGATGGCCGGTTCACTGATATTAAGTGGATTTTTCCAACTGATGCTTACTCGGTTTATTTCGGATTGTTTGTTTTGCGAGGATGAACGAGCCGTAACCCCCAATTTATTGGGTTGTATGCTTACGGTTTCGGTGGTCAGCCTTGTGTTGGGCATTGCCATTTTAAGTCAATCACAGCTCGCACCTGCAATTAAAATGACGCTTTTATGCGGTTTTGTAACCCTGTGCAACCTGTGGGTGATTATCGTTTTTCTCAGCGGTATGAAACAATATTATCGGATTGTATTAACCCTACTTGGGGGGTATACGGTCATGGTGTTGGCGTCGTGGCTGCTACCGCCGCACGGTTTGCTGGGGCTGTTGGTTATTTTTGCAGCAAGCCAAGGGCTTATTACTTTTGTGTTGTTGTTCTTCGTGTTACGAAGTTTCCCATCAAACACATTGATAACGTTTCAGTTTCTAAACCCCAAGCGGGCTTTCTACTCGTTGGCTTTATGCGGTTTGCTTTATAACTTAGGGGTTTGGGTTGATAAGTTTGTTTTTTGGTTTAGCCCGCAGGTTTCTTTTCAAGTTGTGGATATGTTTCGAGCGTCCTACATCTATGACTTACCGATTTTTATCGCTTACTTAGCCATTATTCCGGGGATGGCGGTGTTTATGTTGCATATGGAAACCGACTTTGCAGCCTCATATGAAAAGTTCTTTAAAACGGTGCGTGAAGGTGGGACTTTGCGGTCCATTTTTTTGCTGAAAGATAAAATGGTGTTGGATTGTCAAACCAGCTTGTATCAAATTTTCAAAATTCAAGGAATGACGTTGGCCCTGCTATTGCTGTGGAGCGATGAAATATTAATTCTGTTGAAGATAGATCTGGCTTATCTGCATTTGTTCTACGTGGATTTAGTGGGGGTGTCGCTGCAGGTCATGGTGATGGCTATTTTGAACGTGATGTTCTATTTGGACAAACGATACCAAGCATTGGGGCTTATCGCTGTTATGGCGCTATGTAACTTTGTCTTGTCGTACATTTCGGTGTTCCTAGGGCCGCAGTTCTATGGATACGGCTTTGCGCTATCCATGTTAATCAGCACCTTGCTCGGGCTTGTATTGATTAATCGACAGTTCTTAAGACTGGAATACGAAACCTTTATGTTGCAGCGCTAGAGTACCGGTGCGCTAAAGGGTAAAATTCAGCTACAAAAAACGCCAGCAAGCCTTTGCTAACTGGCGCTTCTGATTAGAGCGAGCGACTTTATTCTGGGTTGCTGGCAATCCACTCGGTTAACAGCCTCACACCGTAGCCAGTGCCACCGGTTGGATGAATGCCTTTATCTGAGCGAGTTAGGGCGTGACCGGCCATGTCGAGGTGGGCCCATTTAGTGTCGCCAGCAAAGTGCTGTAAAAAGACCGCACCCATGGTTGCGCCGGGGCCATTATGGCCAGAGTTTTTAATGTCGGCGATGGGGCTTTTGAGTTCATCGTGATACGCCAAAGGCAGAGGCCATAGATTTTCGTGGACACGTTCACCAGCGTTAGATAATCCGTCCATCAATCCTTGATCATCACTGAAGATCGCGGTGAATCGATTACCTAGAGCGCGGTATTTAGAGCCGGTTAGGGTGGCAATATCCACCATTACTCGAGGCTGAAAATGCTGGTTGGCGTACCAAAGTGCATCCGCCATGACCAATCGACCTTCGGCGTCGGTATTAACAATTTCAACGGTAGTGCCATTGCCCATGGTAATTACATCACCGGGTGCAGTAGCGGTGGCGGAAACCATATTTTCAGCCATGGCCATGATGCCGACCACGTTTTGAGTCGACTTTTGCTCTGCTAAGGCGCGAATGGTACCTAGCACCGCGGCAGCGCCAGCCATGTCGGTTTTCATACGGCTGATGGAATCGCCATTGGCCTTAATATTGTAGCCACCGGTATCAAAGGTAATGCCTTTGCCAATTAACGCGATCGGTGCTTGCTCACTGCCTTGCCAATGAGCAATAACAAGGTGGCTGCCATCGTTCGAGCCTTGGCCTACGCTGTATAGACCACCCATCCCCAAGGATTTTACTTGCTTGGGCTTAATGATGGTTACTTTAACCCCAAGTTGCTTAAGTTTGCTTGCCTCTTTAGCGAACTGGGCTGGTGTTAATTGGCTGGGTACTTCGTTGGTTAAATCACGCGCTAAGAAGATGCCATGTTCAATGGCTTTTAGCTGTTGGTACTGCGAAGCCGCTTGTTGCTTGTCGTCAACCGATACCGAGATGTTACGAGGAGCTGGGTTTTTCTCCTTTAAGTATTTGTCAAAGCGGTATGCTCTCAAATTCATGCCGTGGGCAAACTGGGCGGCAAAAGACGCGTTGCTGTTGGCATCGCTAATACCCGCGGTTAATAGCGTAATGGTGTGGTTGCGCTCGCGCTCATTAGTGCCTTTGGCTAAATAAGCGGTAAGCTCTGCGCCCAGTTCATTAATGGCACCCTTATTCGCAGAGGCGGTATCGCCAACGCCCATAATGATTAAACGCTTGGCTTGTAGACCTTGAGGAACGAGCAACTCAACCATTTGCTTTTTAGCACCGTTAAAACTTTTGATTTTCAGCGCTTCGGTTATTTGTTGGTTGGTGCGTGCGTCGAGGGCCGCTAAGGTCTTTGACGGTTTATCGCCGGCTTGTAAAACCACGACGGTATGATTGGCAGCAGAGCTGCTTTCTACAAAATTAAAATTATCTGCTAATGCTTTGGTGGCTACTAATCCCATTATGTTGATAGCGCACACCCATACTAATGCTAGATTTTTCATATTATTCTCAGCGTATGTCGTGTTGAGCTGCAAACGCAGCAATGGTGACGACGAATCATACTTGAATTAAAACGACTTAGGTATTGGCAAGCAGTCGATCCCATCGAGGCAAACAAGCAAGTGCCTGTGTTGTGACCAATCATGATGTTTTGTTAAAAAGGTGTTTTTTGTTTGTTGTTGTCAGTATGTGCGTACCATCAAGCTCGTTACTACTTTGAATAACTTGGCAGCTTAAGGGTCTAAAAGCGATAACCCACTGCCGCCATTAAGCCATAGGTGGTGTCGTACTTTGCCATCAAGCTAAAACGGCGAAAGTCGCTGCCGATGCCGGCAAATGTACCCACTTTTAAGCGGTGATAGGTGTGCTCATAGGACTTTCCATCATATGCGCTACCGAAATGTCGCCGGTTATTATCGTAAAACACCCGATATTCATCTTGCGATGCGATAGACGCACCGGCGATAACGAACAGCTTGTTCGATAGAGCATAACTGGCCCCGAGGCTACTGCCGATATGAAGGTGACGTTCGCTGGTAAGCTCAAGTTGTTCGTTGGAGGTGGCCATATAATGAGGGTTATGGATTTGCGCGCTATCCACTTGATTAAGGCCGTAATCTAAGCTGACGAAAGCACCAAAGTGGTTTGGATTATTGTTGGTAAAATAAACGGAAACCGTATCGTTGTTAGCTGCGAGTCCTATGGTATTTCTCCATTGATTGG
Source organism: Paraferrimonas haliotis (assembly GCF_002282895.1). Taxonomy (GTDB): domain Bacteria; phylum Pseudomonadota; class Gammaproteobacteria; order Enterobacterales; family Shewanellaceae; genus Paraferrimonas; species Paraferrimonas haliotis. The sequence goes on along the minus strand of NZ_NRRB01000003.1, from coordinate 310,213 downwards.
CTCTGGTTGCATTGGCGGTTGTAGCGCATTTTGCCGCAGCGGAGGCTGTGCAGCTGCACAATCCAAACAATAGGCAAGCTAAGATACGAAGTACATAAAGTGCTTTCAACCGCATTGGCTTACCTCTGTCATTAAATGAAGCTATTGGTGGTTACGTAGCGTTCATAATATAGAAGTAGCATTTTTGCTCTGTTGGTTATTGTATGTACTTTGTGCCGTTGTGATCACACAAGCTCGACTTTTGCTCTTGTTACTTTGTAAGATTTATTTTTAACGTATTGATTATTATCAGTAAATTATTATCACACTTTACATATCATCAATGGTTACGATTCCATTAATTAGATCGTGCATGGGAGCATTAAGAGGGTTGCTTGAGGGCCAATAAATGGCGCTCGACCAGATGTTCGCTCGTGTTTTCTCGGCTTTGGTGATGAATATTTTATGCACTTCATCTCGCTCCAGCGCTTCTTTGCATAAATAGGCTGGCAAGATCGCCCACGTCAGGGAATGCTTAACTAAGGCTAAGGTATCGTGATTGTTATTACTGTAGATAAGCCGATTGCTGAAGTTATGGGTATCGCTTTGGCCTAACACTTTCATAAATAGAGTTGCCACTTGGGTCATACCCCTGAGCTTCTCCTCTTTTACCACTTGCTGCTTTAGCTGTAACTGCGGATTTGCGACGTTTATCACTTCAAAGTTAAAGCCGTCAGCCGATGACAGTTCGTGGTGACGTTGAAAGGTATTGGTACTGATGCACATATCGGCTTGTCCTGATAGCAGCCAACTGCGCAGCAGCATGGGGTCGCCGGAAAGCAAAGTAAACTGCATGGAAGGGTATTTTTGTATCAATCGGTCGATTACTTGCATCACTAAAGGATGGCGCAGTGCGGTATCGAGGCCAACCACAAAGCGGCTTGGCTCTCCGGCCAATAAGCTATCTGCCTTCATAAGCAACTGATCACTTTCTCGAAGCACAGCCACAGCATAATGATACATGTCTTTACCTTGCGCGGTTAGCTCGAGGGAGCGAGGCTTTCTTTCAAATAACGACAGTCCTAATTCAGCCTCCAGCGACGCGACTAAACCGCTTATGGTGGTGTTGTGTTTCCCCAGTCGCAATGCCGCTTGCTTAAAACTACCTTTATCAACCGTGGCAACAAAGGCTTGCAGCTGTTCTATGGTGGCACTCATATAAATTTACCTTCTAACAGTCGGTTGTGTACATTATTTTAGGGAGGGTTAAACCCTTTCTTGGCGATGTTAACACGATTGTTTTAGTCATTCATAATATTCGCAACTGTTAACAAACGTGTTTAACGACAATGCTCGACAAACTTTGAGAGGTTATTATGAAATCATTTAAGCAAACCGCCATTTTAGCAGCCGTTTTAGCAGCAACCACTTTGGTTGGAGTAAGCAGCCAGGCTAATGCCTGTTCTCGCCTTATTGCCGATACTGGTGAGCATGGTATTTCTGTTGCTCGCTCTTACGATTGGGGCGAACGTTTGTCCAGCGTAGCTAAAGTTTCTCCTGTTGGAACAAAGCGCTCTACTCGCGAGGTACCTGAGTACAGCAATCCAGCTAAGTGGGTCACAAAGCACCAAACTTTGTATTTTGAAGAAGTAGAAACCTTTCACGGCACTACCGGCGAAGCCATGAATGTTGAAGGCTTTGCAGCGTCTATGTTGTATCAAGACCCGTCAGTGAAGTTTATTGATGATGCAGCGGACACTGGAGCGCCAGCATTGCACTTATCAGACATCGTGCCGTTTTTGGTGGAAAACTACAAAACTGTGGATGAAGCGGTACAAGGTTTTAAAGCGGGAGAGTGGCAAATTGCTTGGAAGACGGGCATTGCGGGACATCGTCATGGATTCCACGTTTCAGTTCAGGATAAATCAGGCAATATTGCTTTGTTCCAATTGAATAAAGGCGGCGAAATTAAGATTCATCAAGGTGATACCGAGAGTGACTTGCGAGTAATGGCTAACGCGCCGTTACAACAAGATCACAGAGCCTATGTTAAGCAGTTCGATATGACTGATGCAGAGAAGCTACCAGGCTCAATTTCATCTCGAGACCGTAACGTGCGTGGCTTGTATAACACTGCCAATACCAACTGGAAAAACGACGCCCAATGGCCTGCTATTCGCGGTAAAATGAAAAGCATGTTCGACGCCGGTAACCTAGTAGGGCAAGACATCATTGACCCAACAAACGGCGTTACTTACGCGACGTGGGAAACCTACGTTTATAACTTTGACAATGGTGAAGTGACTTACTTTAACTATGATACCGCGACTCAAGTATCAGTGAATATGAACGACATTAAGCAATTCACTAAGCCGGTATGCGCAGATTTAGTCTCTCAAGCACTCGAGCAAGATCGCATGGTGTTTAGCCAGTGCAAATAAGCTTATTAGCTTGTAGCTAAAAGCAGTGGGGACGTACCCTATTTTATAACTCTATGAAAAACAATGGGTTGTAAGATAGGGGTACGTCCCCTTGCTGTATTAGCTGGAGTGCTCACACGAACCAATGACGAGTACGGTTGACCACATAGACTAAGGACAACATTACTGGTACCTCAACAAGTACGCCAACCACGGTCGCTAAGGCAGCACCGGAGTGCAACCCAAATAGGGCAATAGCGACCGCAACCGCTAGCTCAAAGAAGTTTGAGGTACCAATGAGACTTGCCGGGGCAGCAATATTGTGAGGGAGCTTTAGTGCTTTCGCTGCGACATAAGCAATCACAAAAATACTGTATGTTTGAATCAATAAAGGTATTGCAATCAACACGATTGTTTGTGGTTGCTCTAAGATGGTTTGAGCTTGAAATGCAAATAGCAGTACAACGGTTGCTAATAGCCCAATCATTGACCAAGGTTTTAGCTTTGCTAAAAATGCTGGTAGTAAGTCGTCATTTCTTTTTTGATTCAAGAAACTTCGAGTCAGTACTCCGGCAATCAAGGGGAATATCACATACAAAACGACAGAAGATAATAGCGTTTCCCATGGAACGGTTATATCGCTAACACCAAGTAAAAAACCTGCTATTGGCGCGAATGCGAATACCATAATGAGGTCATTAACCGATACTTGCAATAACGTGTAGTTAGGATCGCCCTTGGTTAACTGGCTCCATACAAACACCATGGCTGTACAAGGAGCGACGCCCAGTAGAATCATACCTGCGATATACTCGTTTGCTGTCTGTGGGTTGACCATATCCGCAAATACGATTTTGAAGAACAGCCAACCCAGAAGCGCCATTGTGAAGGGCTTAACAAGCCAATTAATTACTATGGTTAATATAAGGCCTTTTGGCTTTTTGCCGGCAGCTTTGACTGCACTGAAGTCTATTTGCACCATCATTGGATAAATCATTACCCATATAAGCACCGCTACAATTACATTAACGTTGGCCACTTCTAATGATGCGATAATCGCAAATTGATCGGGAAATAGGTTGCCTAATGCCACGCCAACAACAATGCTTAAAGCCACCCATACTGATAAAAATCGTTCGAAAATACCCATTGTAAAACCTTAGATTAATTTATATATGCGAAAAACCATATGTTTAAAGTCAAATTTTTAGCAGCAAGTCTCGAGTCTGTCTGGGCGATTTCCCATGTTTGCTAGTCGAGTCGATGTCTTGCTTAAAAAAGCCACATTTCCGTGAGCGGATTCCGTTAAGGAGCGTTTTGCCCACTCAGGTAAGCTTGGATTGATGCGGTAAAAGACCCATTGCCCTTGACGCCTATCGACAAGCAAGCCGCACTTTCTTAGTTGGGCTAAGTGACGAGAAACCTTTGGCTGAACTTCGTTTAAGGCAACCATTAACTCGCACACACAAAGTTCATTCTCTTGCAAAATCAACAATACGCTTTTTAGTCGAATCTCATCTGCTAGACATTTATAAAATTGAATGGGAGACATATACGGTAGCTCGCTTAGCGTTCATGGCTGAAAATATTCGAAAATAAATATATGCGATTTTCCGTATATATAATACAGATTATTGAAGGAAATTGTTGAGCAAGTGACGGTACTCACAAATATTCTATGACCATAATTATTATTCGATTACTGCCTTAAAAGGCTCCCAAAACATTGGTGGGGACGTACCCTATTTTACAATTCTATGAAAAACAATAGGTTGTAAGATAGGGGTACGTCCCCTTGCTGTTTTAGGGTAAGCTTAAGTTCGCGCCGAAATTTTAATGGAATAAACACAAGATGAGTGGATTGGAACCAGAATTTAGCAATCAACAACTTGCAAGCAGCGGCTTGCCGCAGTTGCAAGATCTTGATTTTGAGCCGTTGGACAAGCGCTATCGAACAGTACGAAGGCTCACTCGATTGCTCGCCATTGCGCTGGTCTTGATATTATTGCTGTTTATTCAGTTTCAGACTTTTGTGGACGTGCCGGAGCGTGTGAATCGCTTCGCAGACTATGCGGCATTAGCCGTTATCGTTTTGTTCCTTTTATCCCTATGTTACGTCCACTTTGCAGACAAAAAGAAAAAGTTTGCCCTACGTGAGCAGGATCTTAGCTACCATTCTGGCTTGTTCTTCTTCAGCACATTGACTCAACCGATACTTAGAATTCAGCATGTTGAGATTAAGCAAGGCCCACTTGAGCGGCGGTTTGGGTTAGCAAATATACAGGTTTATAGTGCAGGAGGGGAGCTACATACTTTTCAAATCCCAGGACTAGCGCTTGCGAAAGCTGAGCAAATTCGACAGTTCATCCTCTCTAATAAGGACATTCAACAACATGGTTGATGACATGGCGAATAAAGGGTGGCAGCGAATATCCTTAGTTGGCGTAATTTATTATGTGGTGCGAATACTTCAAGTGTTGCTTTCTAATATTCTGTACTTGATTCCAGCGCTCTACATCAGCTCGGATAAAATTTCCCAACGACCAGAGCTGTTGCAAACCATTGTCATGGTTACCTTTGCCCTTATAGGCTTGTTTGCACTGTTAAACTATTACTTCTTTCAATATCGCTTGACCACGCAACAACTTGAAATTCGATCAGGCGTGTTTAGCAAAAAACGCATCGATTTGCCGTTTGAACGAATCCAGAACATTGAGGTTTGCGAGCCGCTTTATTATCGCCCATTAAACTATTGTTATTTGCAGTTTGATACGGCCGGCTCTTCGGCTCAAGAGGCTAAGATCGTAGCGATTAGCCTGACAAAAGCGACTGCGCTAAAAGCTAAGATACTTGCTTACAATGAAGCACAGCGGACCGACGAAAGTGATCAGGAAACGCCCGAAAGCGGTCAGTCAGAAGAGCTCTCAGCTCCCTTAGAAAAAGAAACAACCATGAACCTTAGAAATATTGATGATCTGGTTTTGCATGGTCTTTCGAGCAATAGAGCTTGGATAATATTGGCAGGTTTAGCCCCATTTATCGATAACGTAGGAGAGGCTGTCGCTCAGTTTATGTTGAGAAATGGTATCAACGTTGAGCAATATTTTGCCTTTGAGGGAATGACTTGGTGGCAGATTGGACTGACTCTGATTACCGTTACCTTTACCACCATTTTCATCATGAGCCTTATCTCGGTTATCGGCTCTGTCATTGTTTACTATAACTTTGAATTGAGTAAACAAGGAGACCGATATATCAGGCGATGCGGTTTGTTTACGGTTACTGAAGTCAGTATGCGTCTTTCAAGATTACAGGTAATAGTGCGCCAGCAAGACTGGCTCGACGTTTTGTTTCGACGCAGTAATTTACGCTTTGAGCAATCCAATGCCAATACCCGAGTTAAGCCTGGTGCGTCGCTAACAAATAAAATTTTGGTGCCATCGGTGACTATAGAGGAAGCGCAAAATTTGGTTGCTGATGCCTATCCTACGAATAGGCTTTTCGATATCCCGTTTCAAAGAATCAGCCCACGTTATTTGCTTAGAAATATGGGCCTGTTCGCACTCCCGCCCTACCTGCTGCTCATCGGCCTATTTATTTATCACCAAGATACAACGGCAACCCTTTATGCAACAGCGGCAATAGTCGTGTTAGTGATGCTCATGGTTTTACGCTATTTGCGATGGGGTTATGCGACCGATGACAACTTTATATACATTCGTAAAGGGTGCTTGGGTGTGGATCACTATTGTTTTGCTCGTCACAAAATGCAGCAATTAAGCGTTCGCCAAACGCCGCTGACCAAGCGTCATCAGCTGTGTTCGTTGAAGCTCGTACTTGCGTCCGGCAGTTATACGATCCCTTATATCTCTGAGCAAGAGGCTTATAAACTTGCGAATGACAGTTTATATCGGCTAGAGAAGTGGAAAGCCAGTTGGATGTAATTGATTTTATTGTGTTTACCAGCCCCGATTTTGGTGTTGTCGGCTGTTAGCTAACTTGGAAGTAATACAACCAAGCAAGGCAAATAAGGCACACGTATAAACTTGAAATCTTAAATTGAATTGCCGATGCGTTGTCTTTGCCAATTAGCCATGAATACCCTCTATCAAGCACTAAAAATAGAGACCAAAATAAGCTAACAATTATGGCTGCAGCGGAAAAAATAAGGACTAAAAGCCACGTAAGCCCGAGCCCGCCTTCAATGTAGGTATTTAAGCCAATAAGCCTACATGCGACAAAAACAAGCGAGCATAGAAAGTTCATGCTGAGGCAGAATTTTAGCTGATCCATAAGCTTACAATTGTTGCTGACTGTAGGGCTAAAGATAAAATAACTTTAGGCATAAAAAAAGCCCCTAGCTAGGGGCTTTGTGCTTGAATTGGTGGAGGCGGCGGGGCTCGAACCCGCGTCCAAAAAACCTACATCCTCGGCGCTACATGCTTAGTTTGTCTTTTGGTTAACCAATGGTACTCCGACAAACAGGATTAACATTGGCGAGCCTGGTACTGTTTCGCGGTTCAACCCCAGGCGGGTATCCCTCGCTATCGCGATGTAGGGTGACCATCAAATCCACTGCCCATGCGAAAAACTTGTGGTAGATGGCTAGCGAGCCTAAGCTGCTAGAGCGTAGTTATCGTCGTTTGCAACTATAACAATGCGGCTTTTTACGAGGCCAACCGCCCCTCGGCATGCTCCTAGGGTTTCGCGAATCTTGTCGAATCCAAAATCGCCCCCAAGACTTCACATCATACCTGATAAGTAGGCTGTAGCAATAGTCATATTAATAGTTTCTGTGGCGTATGCTGCATATTCGAGCAAAGTAGTGGGGACGTACCCCAAAAAATAACGGCTTGAAATTGCTCGGATAATACGAATAGGGTACGTCCCCCTATGTAGCGAGGGGCTCGTTGGGAAATGGGGACGTACCCCTAAGTCTTTAAGTTGTTGAAAAGTAAAAAGGGACATACCTTGGGGTACGTCCCTTTTTTATAAGCTAATTAGCTATTAGCGTTTAGTGCTGTTCTTTAGCAAATTTTGCTGCGGTTTCGCCAGCTAAGCGACCAAAGGTCACGATATCGGAGATGGCGTTACCACCTAAGCGGTTAGCTCCATGAACACCACCAGTTGCTTCACCAGCGGCATATAGGCCTTTGATTAAGTGATGTTGAGTGTCAAATACCTCAGTTTTGGTATCAATCTCAATGCCACCCATGCTGTGGTGAACACCAGGGCCTACTTCAATTGCGTAGTAGTTACCTTGGTCTAAGGAGCGTGGTAAGTTTTGGCGAGCGAAATCGTCATCCTTACCTGCTGCAACAAACTGGTTGTAGCGTTTAATGCTTTTCACCATTTCGTCACCGTTAATACCTAAGCTATCTGCAAGTTTCTTAGCTGATGCGTCGCTTGGCACTACACCTAGAGCAATGTATTTTTCGATTTTGCTTAATGATTTACGTACAGAGTCGTCAAATACTAGGAACGCGGTTTTGCCTTTTTGAGCAAGAATTGCCGCTGCAGCTTTGTCACGAGTGGTAACTTCGTTAACAAAGCGCTTACCGTCACGGTTAATCAGGATTGCGCCATTACCACGAACCGCCTCAGTAACCATCACACCGCCTTTAATAGATAAGGTTGGGTGAGCTTGGATGTACTTGAGATCTTTGGTGGCTGCGCCAGCGTTCACCGCTACGTCAAGGCCGTCACCAGTTGCACCTACTTGGTTAGTAGAGATGAAACCTTTTAGTTTAGGGTCTAGTTTAGCAACACGCTCGTTATTGCGACCAAAACCACCAGTAGCCATAACTACCGCATCGGCTTTAACCCAGTAGTAACCGGTGTATTTACCTTTAACTAATACACCTTTAATAGAACCGTCGTCATTTTTCAAAATTTCAACAGCACGGGTGTTTAGGCGCATATCGATATGACGTTTTACCGCATTATCATAAAGTACTTGTACAATGTGCGCACCAACACCAGCACCACCTGTTGGACGATGTGAACGGTTAACAGATGCACCACCCATACGGCCTACATCGCTTAAGTCAGCACCCATAGAGGTTAACCAGTCAACGGAGCCGCGAGAGTTGTTTACTAATACATCCACTAATGCTGGATCGTTAATATTGTGGCCACCTTTAATGGTGTCAGACTTCATAAGCTCTAGGCTATCTTTAATGCCTTTTGCTTCTTGTTGTTTGGTCATAGCAGCGTTCATACCACCAGCTGCTAATTTTGCGTTACCACCGATAACAGGTTCTTTTTCAACCATAATAACGGTTGCGCCTTTATCGTGTGCAGCAACGGCAGCAGAGAATCCCGCGCCACCAGAACCAACAACCAATACATTCACGGTATCTTGCGGAGCTTTGCTTAACGCAGCTTGACGTTGCGCTTTGTCTTTAGCAAGCTCAGCGATTGATTTCTCATGACGGTGCCATTTGCCTTGGTAAGGCATATCAAATTTAAAGCTATGGCATGAATCACAATAGTTTAATGATTCTTGGTGGCCCGCATGGCAGCTAGTACAAGAAGTATCGCCTGGGAAGTGAGAAGCGTGTGCGTTGTACTTATCACGTTGTGTATCTTTGGCAACTTCTGCTAGGTCGCCATGACAACTTTTGCACTGAGCATTTTCGTAGCTCAAGTTATCATCAGATAGTTTATTACCTTCTAGGTGGCAGCTGTCACAGCCATTCATTTCGGCATGTTCTTCAGCTAGAAAACCGTTCGCGAAAACGGCGGTGGAAATGACTCCGCTAAACAGTAAAGCGGCTAATGAAACTGCAAGACTTCTAGGCTTCATTGTTTTTACTCCAAATAAGGTCGATTGACACTAGGTTGGGTGCAATGATTCCCCTCTAGAGGCTATTTAGCAAAGGGTTTTGTGAAGCTTACGTCACTTTTTTAGGGTGCTTCACAGTTCGATTTTTTAGGTATGCATAACTGCATAGCGAGCTGACGATATATGCATATTTGCATAGTGACTAGAGAGAGTTCTCATGGATATGGAATTTATTAGAAGAGCCCCAAAATCTTGCAATAAGGCACTGGCACAGCGTTACAGAGAGGCATAGATTGAGCACAACTTTTCAGAAGGGAGCTCCTTGCAGACCCTTTTGATACAACAAAAAATGTCTTTTCTTTTATGTAGGGTAGTAACATGAAAAAGAGTGTAATAGCTACAGCAGTATTAATGATTATGGGAACTGGCTCCGCATTGGCAGCTGATTCTTCCGCAGACTTTTATGGTACGGTTCGGGTAGCACTGTCTAACTCGGATACTGGCTACGCTTCCAATTCTGGTGGTGGCGCAGGGTTAACTTTAGAAGACGATAACTCATTGATTGGTGTTAAAGGTAACATCGACATCAACGCACCAGTTGATTTGATTTATAAGGTAGAAGTTGGCGTTCAAGGAATGGATAACAGCAAAACTAATACTCCGTTTAACGCTCGTGATACCTGGATTGGTGTGAAGAGTGATTTTGGTACGGTAACTTTCGGTCGTCAAAGCTTGGCAATGTGGAAATCTGAAGGTGGTGTTGACCAATTCAACCTTACCAATGCTGATATGAACCGTTTGTTTACAGGTAACAATCGTATAGCAGATACCATTGGCTATACATCTCCAAAGATTGGTGACCTTACCGTATTCGCAACTTACCAGCTAAAAGATGATGTTTACGGTAAAGACGCGAAAGTTGAAGGCGACTTGTACTCTGTCGCTGCCGTTTATGGTGATAAGAGCCTGAAAAACAAAATCTACAACTTCGGCGTAGGTTATAACGCGGGTGTAAATAACGAAGAAGCATACCGTGCTACCGCTCAAGTTAAATTGGCTGGTTTCAAAATCGGTGGTGTTTACCAACACTCTAAAGACCTTGTAAACACTAACCTTGAAGGTGATGGCTTCATGGTTGATGTGGCCTACCCACTAACCGACGCCCTAACCTTGAAAGCGCGCTATGGCCAAGATGAGTCTGCTCGCGGTGTGTACATGAAACGCATTATTGGTGACGGTAATAATGGTATTACTGCAGCTGATGTAACCGATACTAAAGTTGTTAACTACGCAGTAGGTGCCGATTATGCCTTGTCTAAAGCAACCAAAGTATACGCTCACTACAGCCGTTACGATGCAAGTGTTGATACCACCACAGCAACTAAGTTGTATGACCAAGCTGAAAACGTAATTAACCTAGGTTTAATGACTCGTTTCTAAACGATTTATCAAGCAATTAGTTAATCGCTAGTTTGTGGCGGTGAATGGGGAAATTATCCCACATTCACCGCCTTTTTGTTTTGATAGACTTGCTTTTATGAAAGCAACGTTTATCTTATTTTTATGTCTCCTTAGCGCACCGCTTACAGCGATGTGTCAAACTCATTCGTCAACATTGACGATGGGAGTGCACTCTACGACTGCGCCACTGGAATGGCGGGAAAATGGTGTTGAGCAAGGTTTTAACATCGCTTTGGCAAAGAAGGTAGCTAAGCGAACCGGAAGTCATCTTGGTTTTCGTAGGCAAACCTTACAAACTCTTATTGCCGATTTGCAGAGTGATGCCCCTCAAATTGATTTCTTTACTGCAGTTAGCCCGGTTGGCATTCCAAGACAATCAGGTCAATCGGATCCCATCTATACAACTTATGCTAAAGCTTATACGGCCTTAGACAGTCCTGATATCAATGGTTGGAGCGATCTAACCAATAAACGTGTGGCGATTAAAAGCGGTTCATTCGTTGATGTGTACATCAAGGATCATTCTCAGTTATTTACACGTGTTGATGTGGATCTTTATGAAACCGGTTTTAAATTGCTTGAGTCGGGCGATGTTGATGTAGTGCTGGCAGAGAATATGGTCGCAAGAAGATTGCAACCTCACTATGCCAAAGTGCGAAGCGCCAGCGAGCCATTGATTTTTGGAGTCTATTCCTACGTTACATCGCCGCAAAATCAAGCCTTGCTTAGTGATATTAATACGACGCTTCGGCAATTAAAACACAGCGGTGAGTATGACGATTTAGTTGCCCACTGGTTTGGTACCGGCCGCGAAAAAATTGACTTAACTGCCGAGCACTTGCGCATTCTTAAATACGCCATCGTGATCGCCAGTATGTCTTTTGCGGGCTTGCTTTATACGGTATTTGTGTCAGTACGTTTGCGCCATCGAAGTGACGCTTTAGCTAAAGAGTTACGGCAGCGCAAAGCGGCCGAGCAAGCGCTAACGCAAATAACAAACCAATTTCAGATGATGCTTGATGAAATACCTTACGGTGTTTATCTGTTTGATAGTTCGCAACAACAGCTTTGGAGCAATGGTCAACACGAACACTTACTTCATCATGAAGCGGTTACTGATGAGCGCAGCAACCCATTTGTTTTTGATGATAGATTTGCCCAGGCAATGCGCAGGAAACTCGAGTTTTCCGAAGTGCTGCAGCTTGATAATGAGTATTGGTTGCTACAAATCTTCCCTATTGCTCAGCAGCAAGCGGTTGTGTTGGTGCAAGAAGTTACCGAACAACAACGGTTACAGCAAGCTCATGAGCAAGCCAGCCGCTTAGCGTCCCTTGGAGAGTTAAGCGCAGGTGTCGCTCATGAAATCAATAATCCAACAGGGTTGATTCTTCATTCTATAGCCTTGATCAGTGACGCCATGCATGACATTAATCCAATGCTGGTAAAATTTGCTAAAACTCAACCAAACAGCCGTATTGCAGGGCTTGAACTTGATGATGGTTTGCAAGAGTTAACGGTGAGTGTGGAGACGGTAACCGACGCGGCGCGACGTATCGCTCGAATCGTAAAAGATCTTAAGCAATATGCTTCTCCCAGCACAAAACGAGTGGAGCAGTTGGTTGATCTCAATGTATCTGTTGAAACCGCCTTACGTTTAACTCATAACATGGTAAAGCGGTTTGATGTGAAGACGTTATACAGCGATGAGTCGGCTATCACCCCCGGCGATGATGCTCAATTGCAACAAGTTTTCATTAATTTGATTCAAAATGCGTGTTTGGCAATGGAAACTTATGGCGGGCACTTAGCCATTTCCGTGGCTGTTGTAGGCTCACAAGTTGAGGTGGTTGTCGAAGATGATGGTATTGGTATGTCCAAAGATACATTTCATCGCATTAAAGAACCCTTCTTTACGACGCGTAGAGAAACCGGCGGTACTGGGCTAGGTTTATCAATTTGTAATCGAATTCTTGACGAGCACCAAGCTCGGTGGACGATCCAAAGCACTGAAGGTCAAGGAACTCGAATAAGCTTATATTTTAAACGAGGTAATGCATCGTGAAAATGGCGCGTAATATTCTTTTGGTGGATGACGAAGCGCAATGGTTAAGAGCGTTGTCGGTTACTCTAAAACGCCGAGTACCAGAGGCTCACGTGGATACCTGCATGGATGGCCGACAAGTACTTGAACGGATGCAATCCAAAAAGTATTCCTTGGTATTACTGGATTTGACAATGCCTTTCCGCTCAGGAGAGGACATTCTTCAAGACATCAAGTTAAACCATCCTAATTGTCGAGTAATTATTGTTACAGGGGTTAATGAAATCGATTCAGCTGTGCGCTGTATGAAACGCGGCGCCTACGATTACTTTAATAAGGCCGGAGAAGTGGAGGCTTTGGTCGGCTCGGTAAGGCGAGCTCTTGAGGTGATTGGGCTAGAGGCTAATCTTGAACAGGTACGGGAGAGCTTTTTTGATAGAGAGCTTAAACGTCCCGATTCTTTTAAAGAAATCATCAGTTGCGAGCCTGCAGTGCTCGACCGCCTTCGTTATTTGGAGGTCATTGCGAGCTCTCCGGCTCCGGTGCTTATTATTGGAGAGTCAGGAACCGGAAAAGACGTCTTTGCCAAAGCATTGCATCAACTGGCTTACCCTGAACAACCATTTGAAGTGATTTCATTGACATCGATGTCGTTAGAGCAATTGCGGGTAACTTTATTTGGCTCCGTTAGCTTGGAAGGTGGAGATACTCCTGGATTGGTGCAGCTTGCTGGAAGCGGGGTGTTGTATCTTGATGAGATTGGTGAATTGTCGATGGATGCTCAATCTCAATTAGTGGAACTGCTGGAGCACAATCAATATTTTCCCGTTGGTGCGCAAAAACCAGTATGCAGTGAGTGTCGCATTGTGGCTTCAAGCAGTCATGACTTAAAAGCACTTCATCAGCAAGGGCGTTTTCGAGGCGATTTACTGTATCGCTTGAATGCTCACGAGCTTGCGCTACCCCCATTACGTGAGCGTCGTTTGGATATCGGCCTGCTAATTAATCACTTTATTGATATTGCAGCGCAGGAATTGAATAGAGAGCGGCCGTTACAACCCAGCAATTTAGCTAATCAGCTTTGGGGATATGGATTTCCGGGCAACTTGCTGGAGCTTAAAGGCATGGTGTTTGATGCGGTTAGCCGCTCCGATAACTATAAGCTAAATATCAGCGCCTTTGCTGAAGCGATTCAAAGCGGAGCTAATAATCGGCAGCAGCAGCTAAGTATTTCCTTTGGTGAGCAGTTGCCCACCTTAGCTGAAGCAAATAAAGCGTTAGTCGACGAAGCGATGAGCCGAACGGCAAGCAATCAAACCGCAGCTGCGCGCTTATTAGGAATTAGCCAAAGCGCCCTCAGTCGCCGTCTGACCAAAGAATAGGGGACGTACCCCTAATTTCTACATTTTTAACTATTTGATATATAAAGAAAGCATTTTTTGGGGTACGTCCCCCAGTTTGTGTGGAAGCAGTGCCGCTTTGTGTCGCTTTTGCTGATGTTAGCGCTTTGGGCATTGCGTATTTGCTTGGGCTATATTAGATTCGCGTTATGTTTTTAATTGGGATGGTGCTATGCGTTCTCGCTCACTGTTAGTCAGCTTCTTACTTATCGTTAGCTTGTTTACTCAAGCTTGGGTGAGTGTGTCTGCTGCTGAGCTATCGCAAATTCCCAATCAACAAGCGCATCCTTGTAATATGATGCAAATGGATGACGACACTGCACAACAGTCGGCGGTTCCTGATGCAACCACTAAGCACAAAGACTGCTGTAATCAATCTGACCAATGTGATTCCGGGCATTGTAACCAAGCAACTGATTGTCACTCTAATGGTTATAAAGTCGCCAAAGTGATGCTTGTTCCTTTTGCGAATGCGCAACTTAGTGCTCGCTCAACCCCAGTAAAGGCAACTACCACCGTATTGCCTACACCTCCTTTTGAAGCAGCAATAATCCCTCCTATTGCGTAACCCTCATAGGCTAGATCCATCTCGGATTTAGCGCGCATCATTGCGCAAAATCTTTAGAGCTGAACAAGCTCTCGGTATTGATTTTTTATGAGAGGTCTTCGTTATGAAGCGTTTCATTCTATTAGCATCTTTGATGTTAATAACCCCGTTAGCGTTCCCAAAACCGCTAATGCAAAGTTCAGCATTATCGTTGACGGACTTGCTAGCACTTTCAAAAAACAACGATTGGCATGCTCAAGCGTTAAAAGAACGGGCTCAGCAGCAACACGCCGCAGCCAGTGTCTCAGGCTCTTTGCCTGATCCAGTCGTCTCTATTGGCATTAACAATGTGCCGCTTGATTCGCCTAATCTACACAGTGAGGGGATGAGCCAGGTTCGCATCGGTGTTACTCAACAATTTGGCGTAGGGCAAAGCTTGCACTTTGATGAACAAGCATTAGCCGCTACCGCTCAAAGTACCGAAACATCCCTTGAAGTCCGAGCAAAACAGCGCGAGCTAACCATCAGCAAGCTGTGGCTAAATCTGGTTTCAGTAAACGAAAGTAAAGCTAAGGTTAATGCGTTAATACAAGCGCTAACCCAGCTAAAACAATCGCTTATGGCTAACTATGAAACTGGGCAGATTAGCCAAAGCGCTTTGGTGTCAGTGGATCTTGAAATTAGCCATTATCAAAATCAGTTAACTCAATTGGATGCTCAATACGCGGAATTGCTTGGACAACTTGCAGCTTGGGTCGGAGAAAGCGCATTTCAACCGCTTGCCATTGCTTACCCTCAATGGGACGCGAACCAAAGTGACAGCGAAAGTTGGAGTCAAGCGGCACAACGTTTAAGCAATCATCCAGAAATGCGTGCTCAGCAACAGCTGCTTAAGGGAGCTCGTTTGGCAATTGACTCTGCGCGTTCTAAATATTCCCCCAAATGGGCATTAACTGCTGGTTATGGCTATCGAGCTGATGATCCGCAGGGCAATTCGCGCAGTGACTTGGTATCCCTTGGTGTTTCCTTTAGTGTGCCGCTTTATGCCTCCAGCAAGCAAGATAAGGGGGTTGTTGCGGCTCAAAGCAAAGCGGCTGCCCAAGAGTTTGCTACCCAAGATACCTTACAGTCCCTTGTTGGGCGTTACTTGTCTGCAAAGCAACGAGTGCAGCTGCAACAGCGTAAAGTGCGTGAATTCCGCGAGCGTATTTTACCGACAGCGCAGCAAAAGGTGGCGCTTGCCGTTAATGATTTTCAAGCGCATGCCGGCACCTTCCAAAACCTTGTTGACGCTCAGGAGCAATTGCTGCTGAGCCAAATTAATTCCTTAAACGCCACTAATCAATATTTCTCCGCGCTCGCAGATTTGCGCTACTTCGAAACCGATAAGGACTGAACTCATGAAATCTACCTATTTAAAGCTTAGCTTAGTGTTAGCGGTTGGTGCAGCAATAGGCTATGGCGCATCAATATACATTTGCAAACCATTGACTTCAGCACTCAGCTCGGAAAAGGCAGCTTCTGCCGATAGTGTCGAAAACAAGCCTCTTTACTGGGTCGCACCAATGGACCCAAGTTATAAACGCGATAAGCCAGGTAAATCCCCCATGGGGATGGATTTGGTGCCAGTCTATGGTGACAAAAGCGCTTCAGAGAATGGACAAGGGGATGTAACCGTAAACTCAGCTTTGCAAAATAATTTTGGCGTAAAAACCGAAACCGTTACTCAAGGTCAAATTCCTTTGACCATTGCTACTATGGGCAACGTCAATTTTAACCAAGATTTGGTTGAGCATGTTCATCCGCGCGCAAGTGGCTGGATTGAACAGCTTAATGCAAAGGCGGAAGGGCAATGGGTTAACAAGGGCGATGTGCTCTACTCCTACTACTCACCAGACTTGTTAACGGCTCAACAAGAATTGCTAACAGCATTACGCAGTGCCAACAAGCGCATTATTGCCGCAGCTAAAGAGCGGCTAACACTATTGGGTTTTTCAGAAAAACAGCTTAAGCAATTGCTGCACAGCAATCGAGCTAAATCAGTCGTTGAGGTGTATGCCAAGCAATCGGGCATTATTTCTAAGTTAAATGTACGCCAAGGCATGTATCTAACACCGGCAACCGACGTATTAACCATCTCTGGGTTAGACAGTGTTTGGATTGACTCCCAAGTTTTTGAGCAGCAAGCGGATTGGGTAGATGTGGGGCAAACTGCGAATATTACTTTTGATGGACTTGCGGGACAGCAGTTCACCGGTAAAGTCGATTTCGTGTATCCCTATCTTAACCCTAAATCACGCACAGTAAGTGTGCGAGTAGTCCTTGATAATCTCGACCATCAGTTTAAACCGGGCATGTTTGCCAACATGACTATCGATGCTGGCACGACGAAGACGGGATTCATTATTCCGCGCCAAGCGTTAATTAAAACCGCTCAAGGTAGTCATTTAGTACTGAAAACCGATGACAACCATTTTCAAAGTGTGGCGGTAAGCACTGGGCTGGGTAATGCCGATCAAGTATTGGTTCTCGATGGCCTGAATGAAGGCGACCAGTTGGTGGTTTCAGGGCAATTTTTAATTGATTCTGAATCCAATATCGATGCGTCTCGTTTGCGCATACAAAGCCCTCAAAAGCCGATGCCAAATCAAGTCCATGTTGATGCCGTAGTAAAAGGCGTTGATGTTGACTTTAACAGCGTAACCCTCGAACACCAAGCCATCGACCAATGGAAGTGGCCCTCGATGGTCATGGATTTCGATGTCGCGGATGACATTAACTTAAACGCCTTAAAAGAAGGCCAAGCCATCAACGTCACCTTAGAGCGTGATGCTGATAACAACGTGCTACTAACCAGCATTAACTAATTTATTGAACAATTTTTAGGACAGTTATTATGAAAACTTTATCTTTGATTACTCTAAGCGCTTTGTTGTTGGTAAACAGCTCTTCAGTGTTCGCAGCGGACATGGGCAATATGAAAATGGGCGCGGGTATGCACATGCACCAAAGTGCACAGAGCGCCCCTCAGATGGTTACAGTTAAGGCCACAATAAAAGCGATTTCCACTAAACATCACAAAATTAAGGTGGCTCATGAAGCAATTTCCGAGTGGGGCTGGCCTGCAATGGTAATGGCATTTGAAGTGGCCGATGGTCAACCGTTAAGTCAACTACACAAAGGCCAACAAGTTCAGTTGATGTTGCACAAAAAGACCGACGGCAGCGTTATAGCTCAGCAAGTAATGGTTGAATAGGAGAGGGTGATGAATAAGCTTATTGATTGGGCTATCGCCAACCGATTTTTGGTCGGATTAGCCACCGCGTTCTTGCTCGCTGCGGGTGTTTATGCGCTTAATGAAATTGCGGTGGATGCCATTCCTGATCTTTCGGAAGTGCAGGTTATTGTGAAAACCAGCTACCCAGGGCAAGCGCCGCAAGTGGTTGAAGATCAGGTTACGTATCCACTCACCACGGCCATGTTGTCGGTGCCTAAAGCGAAAACAGTACGGGGATTTTCGTTTTTTGGCGATTCTTATGTGTACGTAATTTTTGATGAAGGAACCGATTTGTATTGGGCTCGTTCTCGAGTTTTAGAGTACTTATCGCAGGTAACCAGTAAACTGCCGAGCAGTGCATCGCCAGAACTTGGGCCAGATGCTACTGGTGTGGGTTGGATTTATGAATACGCCTTGGTGGATCACAGCGGTAAGCACGACCTAGCGGAACTGCGTTCGATACAAGATTTCTTCTTGAAATATCAACTGCAATCCGTTGCTGGTGTATCTGAAATTGCCACAGTAGGCGGCATGGTTAAACAGTATCAAGTGGAAGTAGATCCTAATAAGCTTAGGGCTTATGGGATTACTTTAGCGCAGGTGGCTAAGGCACTTAAGCGCGGTAACCAAGAAACCGGTGCCTCGGTTATCGAAATGGCGGAAGCCGAGTATATGGTGCGCGCCAGCGGCTATATTTCTAACGTAGATGACATTCGTCAAATTCCACTGCGAACTGACCAATCGGGCATCGCCATAACCCTTGCTGACGTTGCTAATGTACGTTTAGGGCCGCAAATGCGCCGCGGCGTTTCTGAGCTCAATGGCGAAGGTGAAGTGGTTGGCGGTGTGGTAGTGATGCGTTCCGGAGAAAACGCTCAAAAGACCATTGCTGCAGTAAAAGATAAGCTTGCTCAAGTGGCTTCGGGTTTGCCACAAGGTGTGGAGGTGGTAACTACCTACGATCGTTCCCAATTGATCAGTGAAGCTCAGTCAGAGCTGGTACAAAAGCTCATTGAAGAGATTGCTGTGGTTGCGTTGATTTGTGGCTTATTTTTATGGCACTTGCGTTCAACCTTAGTGGTGGTATTAACCTTACCCGTGGGAATTCTAGCGGCTTACATTGTTATGTATTATCAAGGGGTTAATGCCAACATAATGAGCCTTGGAGGTATTGGTATTGCAATTGGAGCCATGGTTGATGGTGCTATTGTTATGGTTGAGAACCTACACAAGCATATGGAACAGAGTGATGGCCGAGGGCATTGGCAAAAGGTAGCGGATTCTTGTAAAGAGGTGGCATCGCCATTGTTTTTCTCGCTGTTGATCATTACCGTAAGTTTTGTCCCAGTGTTTGCGTTGCAAGGTCAATCAGGCAAATTATTTCACCCACTGGCCTTTACGAAAAGTTACGCAATGGCGGCATCGGCGGGTTTAGCGGTTACTTTAGTGCCGGTGTTACTTGGGTTATTTGTTCGAGGAAAAATTGTTGCCGAGGATAAAAACCCATTAAATCGACTGCTTATTGCGAGTTATCAGCCGATTCTATCCATGGCGCTGCGTAAGCCTTTGGCTATTTTAGTCTTTGCTGCCGTGGTGACCGCTTCAGCTTGGTATCCTTTGCAACACATAGGTAGCGAATTTATGCCGCCAATGGATGAAGGTGACTTGCTTTATATGCCAAGTACTTATGCTGGTATTTCAATTGGAAAGGCGCGCGAGTTACTGCAACAAACTGACCGCTTAATCAAAACGGTTCCAGAGGTAGAAACTGTATTTGGTAAAGTAGGTCGAGCGGAAACCGCTACGGATCCAGCGCCTTTAACCATGATTGAAACCACCATTCGTTTTAAGCCTAAAAGTGAATGGCGCGAGGGGATGACTAAAGAAAAGCTCAAGAAAGAGTTGGATGCTTTGGTGAAATTTCCTGGACTTTCTAATGCGTGGGTGGAGCCTATTAAAACCCGAATCGACATGCTGTCTACGGGTATCAAAACTCCGGTGGGTATTAAGATTTCTGGTACAGATTTAAAAGTGATCGAAGAAATTGGTACTCAACTTGAAAAGATCCTACCCAAGGTGGCGGGCACGGCTTCGGCGTATGCTGAGCGTTCAGCTGGTGGGCGCTATGTTGATATTGATATCAAACGAGACCAAGCCGCACGCTATGGTTTGAACATTGCTGATGTGCAGCAAGTTATTCAAACCGCAGTCGGTGGAATGCAAGTAACTACTACCGTTGAGGGCATTGAACGTTACCCCATCAATGTGCGTTATCCACAACACTATCGTGATTCGGATGATAGCTTAAAGAACTTGCCCATCGTAACACCAAGCGGCCAGCGTATTGCACTGTCGGATGTGGCGGATATTAACGTTGAAAATGGACCGCCAGCAATTAAAACGGAAAATGCCATTCCTAATGGTTGGGTGTACGTGGCGTTGGAGGATGGTGTTGATGTGGGCCGATATGTGGCCAATGCACAAGGTGTGGTTGAGCAGCAATTGGATTTACCTGCCGGCTACGCTCTGAATTGGTCGGGTCAGTATGAATATATGCAAAAATCAGCGCAGCGCTTAAAGATCGTTGTCCCCATTACAGTGGCCATCATTTTTGTATTGCTGTATTTGAACTTTAGACGAATTGGCGAGGTTGCATTGGTGATGCTGAGCTTGCCCTTCGCCTTAGTTGGAGGGATTTGGTACCTCTACCTTGCTAATTACAACTATTCGGTAGCGGTAGCGGTTGGTTTTATTGCTACGGCTGGATTGGTGGTTGAGATTGGCGTGTTGATGCTGACCTATCTCGAGAGCGCCAAAAATGCGCTGCTTGGGAGTGGCGAAGCCATTACTGTGGAACGATTTAAAGAGGCCATACTTGAAGGCGCTTCTAAGCGTGTTCGGCCAATCTTTATGACTGTGGCTACGGTTGTCATTGGTTTGATTACGGTAATGTCTGGCTCCGGGGCTGGTGCGGAAACCATGCGCCGTATCGCGGTTCCCATGATTGGTGGGATGGCAACTGCGTTAATTCTTACCTTGTTGCTATTACCGGTTCTTTATTTCTTGATGAACCGCAGAAAAATGCTCAGTGAGGTACGCAGTTAGTTAGGCTAATGGAGTGAGCGAAGGGAATCGCTCAAGCTCCATCATATAGTGTGATCACTGTCTTGTTTTTTGTGTTTGCTAATTTAGCGCCCTTGAAGAAAGCAACTATGCCCATAAATACAGATATGAGGTTTCTGGCTATTGAGCATTAACCCATTTTGAATTGTTTATATTGCTTCTTTAGGAGGATATACCATGAATGCAATTGATTTAACTCCACTTTATCGTAATAGCGTTGGCTTTGATCGCTTTGGCGCTTTACTTAATCACGCCCTAACAGCTGAGCCACGAGCGGCGGGCTATCCCCCATATAATATCGAAGTTGTTAAAGACAACGAGTACGCGATTACTATTGCTGTTGCAGGCTTTAATGAAGATGAACTTGATATTCAAGTAGAAAAGGGTGTGTTAACGGTACGAGCCAACAAACGTACCACCGAAGATAAACGCCAGTATTTGCATCAAGGCATTGCAAATCGCTCGTTTGAACGTAAGTTTAATCTAGCGGATTACGTCGAAGTTACTGGCGCCGACTTGCATAATGGCTTGCTGGTTATCAAACTCGTGAAAGAAATTCCTGAGGCGATGAAGCCTCGCACCATTGCGATTAATCAAGCTCGCAATACCCTAGAGCATCAAGATTAAAACAGCGTTAATTAGCACAATAAAAGGGGAGCTACAATTAGCTCCCTTTTTATTTGGGGACGGACCCCAATTTGTAACCTATTGAATCATAGGGCGTATAAAAATAGGGGTACGTCCCCTTAGGGTTCTGTTAGCGCTGTTTGTGCTTCATCACGCGGCCTTTTTCTACTTGCCATTCGCGATCTTTTACGTCATCGCGCTTATCGTGGGCTTTTTTACCTTTACCCAAGCCTATTTCAAGTTTTACAAACGACTTCTTCCAGTACATAGCCATGGGTACAATCGAGTAGCCTTGGCGTTCGACCAGCCCAGCTAACCGGTCTAGCTCTCGTCGATTCAGCAGTAGTTTGCGGATCCGAGTTGGATCAGCAATGACATGGGTAGATGCGGTATTTAAAGGCTGAATGGTGCAACCCGACATGTAAGCTTGGCCATCGCGGACATAAACGTACGCCTCAGCTAAATTTACTTTGCCAAGTCTCAGTGCTTTTACTTCCCATCCTTGTAGAGACAGGCCGGCTTCGTACTTGTCTTCGATGCTGTATTCAAAGCGTGCGCGTTTGTTTAGCGCGATGGTCGAAGAGGACGTGCCTTTTTTTGATTTTTTCTTTGCCATAGGGCGGCTATTATACCCAAGCCATACTATTTTGGTATGCCACTGTGCGGGTTTTTATTAGGGTATGATAGGATTAGCGTCTTATTTTGTTATTTAAGCCACGATTTTTAAGAGTTTCAGTGAAATGCCGCAAATCAGTCGAAGCGCATTGGTGCGATTTAGCGCCGAGCAGATGTACGCTTTAGTCAATGACGTTGCCAACTACCCGGAGTTTCTTCCTGGGTGTGTTGGCTCTGAGGTCATCAGCGCCAGCGATACCCAAATGATAGCCCGTGTCGATGTTGCCAAAGGTGGAATCAATAAAAGCTTTTCCACCGAAAATCAATTACAGCCGGGCCAAAACATTCACATGATCTTGAAAGATGGTCCGTTCAAAAAATTAGAAGGCGAGTGGCTATTTACTGCGTTAACCGATGACGCTTGTAAGGTAGAGCTTAATTTGAACTTTGAGTTTTCTAGCAAGCTGGTTGAAGTTGCCTTTGGAAAGGTATTCAATGAATTAATGGGCTCAATGGTGTCGGCATTTACTGAGCGGGCTAAGGTTGTTTATAGTGAGTAATACAATAGAAGTGGAAGTGGTTTATCCACTCGCCAATGAACAAAAAGTGTTTAGCGTGTCGTTAGAACAAGGTGCAACAGTAGAGCAGGCTATTCACTTAAGCGGCGTGGAAAAGTACTACCCAGATGTGGACTTTAGCGCGTTAAAAGTAGGTATTTATTCGCGCATCGTAAAACGCAGTGAACTTTTGGAAAACGGGCAGCGAGTGGAGTTGTATCGCCCTCTCATTGCTGATCCTAAAGACGTTCGCCGCCAACGTGCTGCTAAAGCTGTTGAAGAAGGTCGTGCCAATAAGACCACCGGCGCTAAGACCGTCAATAAAGACCGTTAATAAGGTTAATCAATAGATTGTAATTTATGGAAAAGCTACTGTTTCAATTTTTGGTCGACGAATTTGGAGTCGATAAAAATACCTTCCCGGAACCTTTGGGTGAGGGGCACATTAACCAAACCTGGTTGGCCTATAACAAAGACGGCCCTTTGGTGCTGCAAAAGCTCAATACTGAGGTGTTTCCAAGTTCTGACATCTTGATGAATAACTTTTCAAAAGTAGCCACTCACTTGTTGAATAAACAGCAGCAAGGGCATTATCCGTTTACGGTCATGAAGCTTTTGAAAAACGCCCATGGTAATGAAGTCTGTCATCACCCTGAATTTGGACTTTGGCGCGGCTTAAGCTTTATCGAAGACACGGTAACGTTGCAAACCGTAACGAGCGCTAAGCAAGCTCATCAAGTGGCTTTTTCCTTTGGTGCCTTTGGGCGTTCTCTGATGGACTTGCCGGTTGCCGAGCTAGGCGAGGTGCTGGTGGATTTTCATAATCTTGAGACCCGTTTAAAGCAACTGGATAAAGCCGTTTCGCACGCGAAAGACAACGCTGTCAGCTACGATGGCCAAGCCCGTTTAAAAGCTGCGCAAGCGCCTCTGGACTTTGTTAATCAGCACTTGAGCATTGTCGATGAAATTAATGCGCTGATTGCGGCGGGGTTGCCATTGCGGGTAACTCACAACGACACCAAGGTGAACAACGTGCTGCTAAAGAAAGCAGACTACAGTGCCAGTTGTGTGATTGATTTAGACACAGTTATGCCCGGTTATTTGATGTACGATTTCGGCGATATGGTTCGCAGTGTGACTTCTCCAGAGCGAGAAGATACACCTGACACGGATAAGGTGACCTTACGAGAAGACATGTTCGCGGCAGTGGTGGAAGGTTATCTGGAGAGCATGCAAGGTGCACTCACCGAAATTGAAGTAGACAGTTTGCTGCCTGGCGCGAAATTGCTGATTTTCATCGTCGGCATTCGTTTCTTAACCGATTACTTAAACGGCGATAGCTATTTTGGTGCAGATTTTGATGACCATAATCTGCTGCGAGCAAACAATCAATTTGCTTTGCTTGCCAGCCTTTTGCAACAAGAGCAGCGCCTCCAACATATTATTGAACAGGCTCGTTAGCCCATTACATTGAATAGGTTTTAATTTATGAAAATTATAGACTTACGCTCCGATACGGTTACTCAGCCGACCCAAGCGATGCGTCAAGCCATGGCTAATGCGCCGGTTGGAGACGATGTGTTTGGCGACGATCCGAGTATTAACCATCTAGAGCGAAGCTCTGCTGAGCGCTTCGGTTTTGATGAAGCCATCTTTGTATCATCGGGCACTCAAGCAAACCTGTTGGCTATTATGTCTCATTGCCAACGCGGCGAAGAATATTTATGTGGCCAAGACGCTCACAATTATCGATTCGAGGGGGGCGGCGCTGCGGTACTTGGGAGCGTGCAACCGCAACCGGTTGCCAATAATAGCGATGGCACTATCGATTTGGATTTGCTTAAAGCCAACATTAAGCCCGACGATTTTCATTTTGCACAAACTAGGCTGTTGAGCCTTGAAAACACCATTGGTGGCAAGGTACTGCCATTCGAGTATTTAAGCCAAGCGCAAGCGTTTGCTTTTAATCATGGTCTAAAAATACATCTTGATGGCGCTCGAGTAATGAATGCAGCGGTTAAACAAAACGTGCAACCACAGCAAATTATGCAGCATTTTGACAGCGTTTCGGTGTGCTTGTCGAAAGGCTTAGCCGCGCCAGTGGGCTCGTTATTGCTGGGGGATGAAGCTACCATTGCAAAAGCGCGTCGCCTAAGAAAAATGCTTGGCGGCGGCATGCGCCAAGCCGGTGGTTTAGCGGCGGCTGGGCAAATTGCGTTAGATAGCATGATCGACCGCCTCAGTGAGGATCATGACAACGCTGAGCATTTAGCTAAGCGTTTAAACGAAGTAGACGGAATTGAGTGCGATCAGCAGGCGGTGCAAACCAACATTATCTTTGCCAAATTCAACGATGGCTACGATGTGCAAGCCTTAGCTGAACGTCTTAAACCTAAAGGTGTAGTGATCTATAAAGGCAACCCGCTGCGTTTGGTGACCCACAACGACATCAGCCGCCAAGACATCGATACCTTTATCGACGCGTTAAAAGCGCATATCTGATAGTGGTACCGCCACAGATACATTACTCTGTGGCGGCGTTTTGAACGATTAGTGCAACTTTAGGTGCGGTCGCACAATGCGGTTAATGCCTTTCATAAACATCATCAAGGTACCGCGCCAAAAGCCATGGATCTCAATTAAATGGCGACGATAAAGCGAAGTGTAAACAAAGCGCGCCACTTTGCCTTCCACCAATATACCGCCTCCAAGAAATGACATTAGATTGCCCACGGTGTGGAATTTCGACATGTTAACCAAGGAGCCTAAGTCTTTATAGATGTATTCCTTGTCGGCAGTGCCGCCTTTCATTAACGAAATTAGATTATCAGCGACCATCAAAGCTTCTTGACGAGCAGACTGGCCTCTTGGCGGCACCCATGAGCCGTCCGGTTGTTGCAGTGCGGTGCAATCGCCTATGGAGAAAACTCGGTCATCACGGGTAGTTTGGCAGGTACCTTTTACAACCAATTGGTTAATATTGTTGGTTTCAAGGCCGTCAATATTAGCCAGAAAGTCTGGCGCTTTTACGCCGGTAGACCAAATCACCATATCCGCATCAATTCGGTTACCTTCTTTAGTAATAAGGCCTTGCTCATCCACCTCAACCACAAAAGTATTGGTGCGTACATCGACGTCGATGGCTTTCAGTTGTTTGGCTACGGACTCTGAAATTTGTGGTTTTTCGACTTTAGGAAGAATGCGCTCATCGGCCTCTACTAAGGTAACGTCCAGCAAATCGGTGCTGATTTGATAGCCATAACCACGCAACGAGTTCACCGCATTGTGCATTTCAGCCGACATCTCAACACCGGTAGCACCGGCACCAACAATGGCTACTTTAATGCGTTCTTGCAATTGCTCATCACTTGCGTAACGTAAAAATTTGTTGAGCAGCAGCTTGCGAATGTCAGTGGCTTGCTCTGTGGTGTCTAAGAACTGACAATGCTCTTTAACGCCTGGGATATTAAAGTCATTAGCAACACTGCCAATGGCGACGACGAGGTAGTCGTAGTTAATTCTTCGGCTGGGTAGTAATTCTTCGCCGGATTCGTCAGTGATAGGAGCAAGGATCAGTTGCTGTGCTTCACGGTCAAGTCCTTGCATAGCGCCTTGCTGGAAATGATACCCATGTGCTTTGGCATGACCTCGGTAATTAACCGCGTCAATGCCTTCATCCAAGGCGCCGGTGGCGACTTCATGCAACAAGGGTTTCCAAACGTGGGCTTCAGCCATGTCGATTAAGGTGATGTGCGCCTTTCCTTTGCGACCGACCTTTCTACCCAGTTTAGTAGCGATCTCCATGCCAGCGGCGCCGCCGCCCACAATGACTATCTTAGTTACTTTTGTCATGTGCTACCTCTAATGTGTGTAATTTTATTAGTGGTAAATTTACCACATATAATAGAGGTTGGTCTCAAAAATAGCTGTTTTGCGTGATATGTATCAATTAAATATCGTTATATGTTTTCATTTTAGGGCTTAGTCCGCCAATTGCGTCTCACTACTCGTCAGCGGTTGATTGCCCATCACCTGAGCCGTAACGTCTTGCAAATGAATCGCTTGGCGATTGGCTCCGATTACGGTTTTGTAGTCAAGCAGACCTAACACTTTGAAGTAGCGCATTTGCTCGGTGAGCGAGGCGTGATTATCAAACGTTTGTTGCGACTCGATAATGAAAGCTTTGCGATTAAAATTAGCCGCCTCGCTGCGAAACAGTAAGGCGCCATTAGCAAGCCGCTGTGATAAGGTAAACTGAGCCTGATTAGCCCCCACTTTAACGTACTTCTGGGTAACCAATTGCTCCGTTGGCACTGTAAATAAGTCCGCCAAGTCGATGTCCGTCGAAAACAGCAACTGTTGTTTCATTGCCGCCACCTCGTAGGGGTTTAGCGCACGCGGTTGATAAGCGGGTTTCGCTTTGGGCTGTTCACTTCTTGCATGGTTTAGCTGCTCTTGCTCCATTTGACAGGCCGCTAACATTTGGCTGAGAAGCGGCTGTTGTTGCAGCGACAGCTTGGTGGCGTAACTGCCGCCAAAGGCGTCTATTCGTTGCCAGTCTTTGTTCGCCAGAGCACGGGATTGCTCCGGCGACAAGTTCGCTTGTAAGCGAATGGCTTGCGTATTGATTTGGAAAACGCTGTCAACCGACAAGTAGTTAGGCTGGTCATCTAGGAACAGTCGAACCGCAGCGGGCGCGTGCAATGGATCCAGTCCTAAAAACACCAAGCTCAGTTGGTTTTGGGGCGTTTGCTCGTTGTCTCTTACATGGCATTGAAGGCTCAGTTCGCTCAAGCCATATTGCGCCTTTTGAGCGTTTTCGAATTGAGCGGTTAGTGCGTGGGACGTTTGCTCAGCATGCCAAGTGGCGGATTCGTTTGCGAGCAATTTATGGTGAATTCGTTTAGCGAACCCCGATTGTGGTTCAGTACTGCTGCAAGCGCTTAGCAGTAATCCAAAAAGGGCAATAGTAAGAAAAGAAGCGCGATGACTAAACACAGTTAAACTCTCGGTGACGGCCTACATGGGCAGCGATTATAGTGATTTGATGAGCTAGGTAAAGTTGATCATGGGCTTAGATCAAAATATCGTTAGCTTGTGAGTAACTATTAACATCACTGTTGCATAGCCTTTTAGCGTTTGTGCAATTGGCGTTAATTGAGGAAGGTTTGACAGAGATTGCCAATGAATAAATTGTTTGTGATGATGGGGCAGTAAAATCAATTAAAGCAAAAATAATGAGTTGGTTTCTTTTATGTTGAGGGTGCTAGGTTGAAGGTGCAATGTTAAAGGTGCAACGGCTTCCTATAAATTGGGTGGTCATCAGTTTTGTGGGGGTTTGGATTGCGGCCATCGCTCTGCAAACCCATTCGATGCAACTGCTGCAGAACTACGGAAATTTTACCCTGCTTGGGATTGTGGGCGCTATCTTTGCTAATTCTACCGGCGCCGGCGGTGGCGTGGTATTTATACCGGCTTTTAAT
Source organism: Paraferrimonas haliotis (assembly GCF_002282895.1). GTDB lineage: Bacteria > Pseudomonadota > Gammaproteobacteria > Enterobacterales > Shewanellaceae > Paraferrimonas > Paraferrimonas haliotis. Next base: position 281,896 of record NZ_NRRB01000003.1, on the reverse strand, counting down.
CATCTTAATTTTAGTGTCGAGCAAGCCTTAGCAACCAGCTTTGCGATACAGTGTATGGGAATGACCTCTGGTGCACTTGCTTGGCGACGTTTCTATCAGCAAACGCACAAGGAGCAAGTCAGTGAGGGCTCTTGGGGGCTTATCGCCAATATCAGCGCTGTTTGTGCCATTGCTTGCGGCATTGGGCTTTGGTGTACCTACCTTTTTTCTTGGCAATCGCCTACCTCATTAGAACAGCTATTTGGCTGGTTTAGCCTTATTCTCGGCAGCGCGATTTTGGCATCAAGCTTACTAAAAACCTCACGAGCGCAAAGGTTTCAGTTGCAAACGTTTGACTATTTAAGCCTAGTCTTGGTCGGTTTTTTTGGTGGCATCATCACCGCTTGGTTAAGTGTTGGGGTTGGTGAAATATTAGCGATCTATTTGATTATGCGTAAGTTCGATGTGATGTTGGCCATTGCATCAGCGGTGGTGGTGTCAGCGCTAACGGTGTGGATAGGCGTTGCAGAACACGCGCTTATTCGAGCCGAGGTGGTGTGGTCTGTGGTGTTGTTCGCAGGGCCGGGGGCCATTGTAGGAGCCATGTTGGCACGTAAATTGGCCACCCGCTTACCGGTTCGCCAGCTAAAAGCATTTTTCGCCCTTTGGGTGTTACTGATGGGCGCCGTTTCTTTAGCTCAATAGCTTATTGTGTGGGAGACACCAATGCCGCTTGAATCACCCAAAACTGTTGCGGCGCCTCTTTGGGACACTCAAAATCCATCAGTCGTACTTCTTTACTGCCAGTGGAAAACGTGGTGCAGGTACCTTTTTGTACGGATTGAATGGGTTTAGGTTCGGGGAAACTGATGTAATTGATCTGTTTACCCGTTCGTTGAGCTCGGTTGCTATCGCAATCAATTAAGCTCAATTGATTGCTGTTGTTATAGGTTCCTAAGCAATGTCCCGACAATTGGTGGGCAATTTGACCCGCGTCATTGAATCGCCACACTTGTGGAAGCTGTTCAGAGCAGGCTTGGAAATTTACTCGAGACCCTTCGCGAATGCTATTGGCTATGGGAGCAAGGCATTGATGAGCGGCTTGTCGTAAAATGGTAAAGGATTGAGGAAGCCCTGACTCAAGTTGTCCAAAGCTAACATTCGATAGGGTTAAGCAAAAGACGATAATGGCAGTATTGCGAGCGCGGGTTTTCATGGTGCTTCTCCAGTGGCAATTTAAAGTGAACGTGCAGCCTAGTATTGAAGACAATAGCAGCGAGCGCTTTACCTTGGTCTAACGGTACAAACGCTTTGGTAAGGTAAGTCCTTACCAAGGCTTATCCCCTTGATTCCTTCACCTAATACTGGCGCGGTTTAACTGGCGTTCTGGTCAAATTCTTCTATCTTTAGTTATCGCCTGTAAAAACCGATTGACCTATGGACGAAACCGACACCGAGCAACTCGAGTCGGAGGCTTTTCAACTTGGAAAGTGGTGGGTATACCCCAAGCTAAACCAGCTGGTTCCGATTATCGAGAGCGATGCCAAAGCCATTTCCATTGAGCCTAAAATGATGGACGTGCTCAATTACTTGTGCCACCACCCCAATCAGGTTGTCAGTAACGAACAGCTGTTGATTGCGTGTTGGGGCGGAAGCTTTTATGGCGATGCTCCGGTGCAAAAGTGCATTGCGATGTTACGCAAAAAATTGGGCTGTCAGGCTCGAGATCCCAGTTACATCGAGACCATTAAACGCCGAGGCTACCGACTCATAGCACAGGTGTCGGGGGTTAACCGATTAGCGGTTGTCAGCCCCGTAAATCAACACTGGCAAGGCAAGTCACCATTTTTAGGGTTGGACGCCTTCTCACAACAGCATCAATCGGTGTTTTATGGTCGCACTCAGGCCATAGCGGATGTTATTCACATTGCCAAGCAAGCCTGTAGCCAGTCGCGTCACTTCGTTCTCATTCTAGGTTCAAGCGGCGTGGGAAAATCTTCACTCATGCGAGCAGGGGTTTTACCGTTGCTTTTGCAAACAAAGGGATTTGCTGGCCTGCGATTCAAGCATTGCATTGATTTAAGCCGTTATAACGGTGGTATAGGAGCGCCCTTGCAGTCGCTTACAGAAGAGTTGCAACGGGTGGGCTTAGCTCGTAATGCCTCTGGTGAGGCGTTGGCCCCGGTGGATAAAAACCGAGGCGTGTTGATATTTATTGATCAGTTTGAACGTCTGTTAAATGACACGGCTCGACAATCTGAGGTCAAGCCTTTATGTCGCTTATGTGATGCCTTGTGCCGGCGAGACGACGTTCTATTAATGGTTAATTTACGCAACGACTGCTACGCCAATGCCATGCAGTATCGAGATTTTGCAAGGCTAAAGTCGTTGGGGGTGTCCTACGATTTAGCGGCCGTGACTCGAGGAGAAATTGCTCAAATTATTCGCAAACCAGCGCAAATGGCGGGTCTTAGTTTTGAGCGAGATGCAGCTACGGGCGAACGTTTAGACGATTTGTTACTCGAGGATGCGGTCGTCGCACCGCAAGCGCTTCCATTATTACAATATACGCTAAGCCGTTTATACGAGCAGCGGCGAGATAATCGGTTGCTGTTATCTTGCTACCGAAGCTTAGGCGGGCTTCAAGGAGCCATTACGCAACAAGCCGAGGCAACTTATCAAAGCATGCCAAAACAATGGCTTAATCATTGGCAAAGGTTGCTTCATGGCGTCATAGGTTGGTCGCAACATCATCAGCAACTGTCGGCTCACCCCATTGCTTTGGCGCATTTTAACGACAGTGAAGCCAAGTTAATGATTGAGCGATTTGTCGATGCTCGATTGTTGGTGCTGTCTAATGAAGAAGGGCAAGCAGCCACGGTTTCACTTGCCCACGAGGCATTGCTGATTCATTGGCCGCGCATTGCTCAATTTATTAGCGATAACCGCTTGGCTATCGAAAAACACCAGCAGTTACAGCACGACTGCCAACAATGGTTGGAACAAGATAAAGGCAACGACTATTTAATTGTTAATCAGCGTAAATTGGATGATGCAGTGTGGCTATCGCAACGTCCGTACTTAAGCATTTCCCCTGAGCAGCAGCAATTTATTGGGCGCTCTCGACGCCGGTGGCGTCGAGCTAAGCTCTATAAACAGGTCGCCATCGCGGCAGTGATCACTTTGAGTGTGTGTACTGCGGGGTTTGGTATGCACGCTTACCAGCAAAAACAACTTGCCAACTTTGCCCAGCAAAAGGCCGAATCTTTGGTTGGGTACATGCTGGGCGACTTGAGAGCTCAGCTTGAGCCCATCGGCAAGTTGGACTTATTACAAGGGGTAGCCAAGCAATTAGTAAGCTACTATCAAAGTGCGATGAACCGCCAACTGGAAACCACTGCTGACGATCAATTAGCCTATGCCGAAAGTCTTAAGCTAATGGCTGAAATCGATATTGGAAAAGGCCAACACGCTCAAGGGCAAACCTTATTAGCCCAAGCTCAACAGCTGCTTGAGCAGGTGTTGCAAGGGGCACCAAACACGGTGCAAGCACGCTTTTTACTCAGCCATGTTTACTATTGGCAAGGGCTTTCCCCATACTACCAAGGCGACTTGACAGCAACCAAAGTGGCTTGGGTCAATTATTTAGAGCAAGTGAAGTTACTGGTTGAACAACAGCCCGAAGCGCAACGGTGGCAATACGAATTGGCGTTGGCTCATCATAACTTAGGAGCCTTGGCTCGAAGAGCTCAAGATATCGGCAGCGCCCGTTTTTATTTTGGACAAAGCATTGCTATAAAACGCCAGTTGGTCGCCAGCGAGCCTGATAATCAGGAGTATGTTGAGTCATTGGCCAATACCCTAAATTGGCAAGTAACCTTAGAATCTCGATTCGGCGAATTGGCTTTAGCCAGTCAATTGGCGCAAGAGGCTTATACCATTGCCTTTCATCTGTATAGTCAATATTCAGACGACTTTGACAAAAAATATAAGTACTTAACCGCCAATAATATTTTGGTTGGTGTCTATTTGGACCAAGGCTTATTAGAGCAAGCTCAACAAGTGCTTCTGCAAGGCACGCAACTTCGCGATCAATTGCTGGCGCACGATCAAACCAACAACGCTTGGCAAGCGCAAGCAGTACTGCATGATATTCGCCGTTTAACCTTGTCTCACTATCCCAATCAAACGCACTTAATCGCCCATCAAACTTTGTCACAAACTTTTGCGCAGCGAGATTTGTCCAGTAAACGCTGGCTTCGCAGTTATCTGCGTTTTGAAGCCATCAACCAATGTGACCAAGCACCGCGAAACGCTCAACAAGTATCGCAACTTAGTGCGTTTTTGTTAGACGACTCGAGGCCCTTTTTGGTGGATGCCACTCCGCAGTTGGCTTTTGAGCTTGCGCGACGCTCGGAGATTGCGCAACGCCTGCAATGGCGAGACTTGCTGCTAGCAAACCTGCCGCCATTGTCGAGCCATAACAACTTATACACCTTATTAGGTCATTACTATGTCGCGGTATTGAATGATGATTCAAAGCAAGCGTTGAAACTGTTTCAGTCAATAAAATCGAGGGGCTATCGACACCCGCAGTTATTAGAGCAGCATCATGCTTTTGCGGCTCAAGATAATGGCAACTTAGCTCTAATTACACCCAACTAGGAGTCAATATGAGTGACGTAAATTTCGAGTTAACGATTTGGGGGCCTAACAATGGCGAGCCTGCCATTGGGGTACCGAAAGCTGCCAAAAAAGCTGATGGCAGTGAAGGTGCGAGCCAATATAGTTATTTATATCAAGCGCCGATAGCAACGGTGAAATCCCCCACAAAGCCCGTAAGAGTGCTGTTTAAGTTTGCTCAATCTAATAACGGACGATATCAATTAAGGTGGTTAAATTCGAAACCCGGAAAAGGCGGTAAAGACTGGAATTCGGGCGACGGGCGGCGGTTGCGATATCTCAAAGTCTCGCCAGAACAAGCGATTGTAAGCATTGATCCTAAGGTCTATCCGGAGAAGCAAAAGCCAACCAAATCTGGACACATTTTGTTTGACGTTTGGGTTTTAGATACCTATCCCGATGAGCGGGGTATTTGCCATCATTTTCGCTGTGATCCAGAAGTCATTATTGAAGATTAATTGCGTAAATGGGCTCATTCATCGTTTTGTCAAAGTGCTTAGGTTACAATTGCTGACGTTTAACGATAATAACTTGGGCATCTAAATGGTTAACATCTTTAAAGTTTTTTTGCTGTTAGGACTGATGAGTTTTGGTGGCCCAGCGGCGCACATTGGCTACTTTAGAAATGCGTTTGTAAAGAAGAGGGCTTGGCTCAGTGACAGCGAATTTGCTCAAATCGTGGCCTTAAGTCAGTTTTTACCCGGACCAGCATCAAGCCAAGTAGGCTTTGCCATTGGTTATAAAAAAGGCGGACTAGGGGGCGCGTTAGCGGCCTTTATTGGCTTTACGCTGCCCTCGGTGTTGTTGATGTTGCTGCTAGCCTACGCATCCACCGGATTGACCGGTTCCACTTGGTTTGAAGGGGTGATTCATGGGCTTAAGTTATTGGCCGTTGTGGTTGTGGCTGACGCGACCATGGGGATGTTTACCAGTTTTTGTAATAAGCGCTTAGGCGTTTTGTTGTGTACGCTAACCGCTGTGGTGTTGATGGTATTTCCAAGTCTGTTTTCGCAGTTGGTGATGTTATTATTGGCGGCGTTGATCGGCGCTCGCTACATGCCTTCACTAGCGCCTGAGGCATCTACGGCGTCGTCGATATCGAAATGGCCACTCGTTATTTTCTTTGGATTGTTGCTTGGATTGCCAACAATATCGGCCTTGGGGTGGGTTAACAACCAAGGCTTAGTCGGCCTTTTTTACGACTTCTTTCAAGCCGGCACCATGGTGTTTGGTGGGGGCCATGTTGTGTTGCCATTATTGCAAAATATCGTGGGTGAACAACTCAGCAGTGACACCTTTTTAACCGGCTACGCGGCAGCTCAAGCGGTGCCCGGGCCTATGTTTACCTTCGCGACCTTTCTGGGTTTCGAGCTGTTTGATAAGGCACCCATTTTAGGTGCGTTAACGGCAACCGTCGCTATCTTTGCGCCAGGTTTCTTATTGTTACTTGGGGTGCTAAACCATTGGCATGCTTTGGCAGGCTCTAAGTATTTATCGGGTGCCATTAAAGGGGTCAACGCCAGTGTGGTTGGCTTGCTATTAGCTGCTTTATATCAGCCGGTATTCGTCACCGCTGTCCATTCTAGTATCGACATGGCGATGGTGGTTGCGGGACTGTTTTTACTTAAAACTGAGCGTGCGCCCATTTTGGTAATGGTGGCGATATTCATCGGTTTTGGCATTGCCGGTAGCGCCTGGTGAGCAGCATTCACTGCTCACTACTTACTTCCCACATATTGCTAATTACCATGGAATGGCTTTGCCATTAAAATCAAGATAACTGGCTTGCCCGTTCGCTTGCTGACGCAACGCCAGTTCGATGATTCGCTCAGCGACGTAGTTTGGCTCTAACAATTGTCCAGGTGGCAGGTTTTTTTGAAAAGGTTTCGACATGGGGGTATCGGTGGTACCGGGATGGAAGGCCAGCAGTTTCACCGACTTGCAGGTTCGAGCGTATTCAATGGCGGCGCTTTTAATCATCATATTAAGTGCTGCTTTGGCGCTTCGATAAGAATACCAGCCGCCTAATTTGTTGTCTTCAATACTGCCAACGCGAGCGGAAAACACAGTCACGGTAGCCGCTCGACCATGATTCAGCAGCGGCATAATTGCCGCAAGCCACAGTGAAGGAACCACCAGATTGACGGTGAGCGACTGCAGCATACTGTCGTTACTGAGTTGATTTAAGCTTTTCTCGGGTTGCAAGGACTGTTGATGAAGCATGCCATTGCAAATAAATACCTGTCGACAATCGCCATGCCACGCTTGCAGCGCTTTAGTGCGCCTGCTTATGCTGGCTTGGGTGTAGTCGCAACTAAAGTGATGCAAGTTTTGGTTGGCGTCAAATTGTTGCATGTAGTGAGCCGTATAGTCACGGCTTATCGCCACGACCTTCCAATCAGTGTGTTGCAACAAGTGTCGGATAATGGCTTTGGCTATAGTACTTCCTGCGCCAATAACCAGCACAAAGTCTTGCTTGGGCATTAACCTTCCTTATGACTTTTGAACCCTAACGAGCAACGGCCATCAGGACAGGGCTGCTTGCGGGTTAACCAATAGCTTATGCGGTATCTGTGTTTGGCGAAAATGTTGTAACCCCAGTTCGCCAGTGGCTTTATGATTGGCCAGCGTAATGGCGCTACCCAGTGTTGCCGCCCGACGAGGCGCCAAGCATGATAGGTCACGTCTAGGCCCGTTATCAGCTTTCCATCGAGCAGTCCGTGTAATCGACCCATGGCTTGCGCCTTTGTTAAGGGGGCAAAGCGTTGCTCGAATTGAGGGTGTTGAATGTCTTGTAGGCGAATGGCGCTTTTTACATCCAAACGCTGCAGATGACGCATTTCTGCCAAACATAGGGGGCAAGCGCTGTCGTAAAAAATGGTAAGCATCAGCAAGTCTCCAATCGCAAACGTTATACAGTACAAACGCGCAGTTTGACGGTTACGATCAGATTTTTATCGACGCTAGAATCTGGCTTCGGATTGAGCCTCTCTAGCGGACTTTGGTTCGATTGTTAATGTCGCGACTTTTTATAATGAGTTCGTCACTGGCGTGTATGCTACCTAGTTTGACCATGCGATCGTACAACAACACGTTGACACTTGCAGCGAGGTTTAAACAGGCATTGGTTGGAATGTAGACCACCGCATCGGCGCGATCGATAACCTCTTGAGAAATGCTGCCATCCTCAGGCCCAAACACATAGCGTGCATGAGCAGGGTGACAATAGTCCGACAGTGCGGTGGCGCCTTCAACTAAATCGACACAAATCAGCTTTTCACCTGCTTCAAGGCCATCGGTAACATTATCGACGTGCGACAACTCGATGTGTTGGGAATGCTGGTGAGTATCGGTTTGATAGCGAGCCGCTCGTTGATAACGTTCACCTGTGTATGTCACCGAGTCGGCTCCAAAACAGCCGGCTGCGCGAATGATGGAGCCAACATTACTGGGGCTTTTGGGATTGATTAATGCAATGCAGCAGTATGGGTTGCTCATGTCGGTTTGGCTCACTCATCAAGACGGAGATTGAAAGGCGGTAATGCTAGCCAGCACCGCCCAGATTTTCAATAGGGTAATTAAGGACGACAGGTTAATAAAGTGTTACTGTAAGCTCATTAATCAATCGTGACACCACAGGAGTGAAGCCATGGCTTTAAAATTGCAACCCGGTCAAACCTCTATTAAGTCCAAAGCGGCGGTAGCATGGGCTGCTGGAGAACCCTTGAAAATGGAACAAGTAGACGTAGAGCTGCCCAAGCCTGGTGAAGTGCTGGTGCGAATTGTCGCCACTGGGGTTTGTCATACCGATGCTTTTACCTTATCGGGCGAAGATCCTGAGGGCATTTTCCCGGCCATCTTAGGTCATGAAGGTGGCGGAATTGTAGAAATGGTGGGCGAGGGCGTCACCAGTGTAGAAGTAGGCGATCACGTGATCCCTCTGTACACAGCAGAATGTGGTGAATGTAAGTTTTGTACGTCGGGTAAAACTAACCTTTGCCAAGCCGTTCGTGAGACCCAAGGCAAAGGCTTAATGCCAGACGGAACCAGCCGTTTTTCCATTGATGGGCAACCGATTTACCATTACATGGGCTGCTCTACGTTTTCCGAATACACGGTACTGCCGGAAATATCGTTAGCTAAGGTCAATAAACAAGCTCCGCTTGAAGAGGTGTGTTTGCTTGGTTGCGGTGTTACCACCGGTATGGGCGCTGTGTTGAATACTGCGAAAGTTCAACCCGGCGACAGTGTTGCAATTTTTGGTCTCGGCGGCATCGGTTTGTCGGCGATTATTGGTGCCAAAATGGCCGGCGCCAGTCGCATCATTGGTATTGATATCAATGACAGTAAGTTCGGATTGGCAACTCAATTAGGCGCCACCGATCTTATCAATCCCCAAACCATTGATGGCCCCATTCAAGATTATATTGTTGAGCTTACCGACGGCGGTGTCGACTTTTCCTTTGAATGCATTGGCAACGTCAATGTTATGCGCCAAGCGTTAGAATGCTGTCATAAAGGTTGGGGGGAATCGGTCATTATTGGTGTTGCGGGTGCGGGTCAGGAAATCTCAACCCGACCGTTTCAGCTGGTGACAGGACGAGTTTGGCGAGGCTCTGCGTTTGGCGGTGTGAAAGGCCGTTCTGAGTTACCAGGAATTGTAGAGCGTTACTTGGCAGGAGAGTTCGGACTGCAAGACTTTATTACTCATACCATGGGACTGCCACAGATAAACGAGGCGTTCGATTTAATGCATAAAGGCAAGAGTATTCGCTCGGTGGTGCATATGAACGAGGAGCTTTCATGAGCATAACCTGTGAATCTGAAGCGAAAGTTTTTGGTGCTTGGCATAAGCAGTTTCGTCATCAGTCGCAATCGTTAAACTGTTCGATGCGATTTGCCATTTTTTTGCCACAAAAGGCGACGTCATCCGACAAAGTTCCGGTATTGTATTGGTTATCGGGACTGACTTGCAGTGATGAAAACTTCATGCAAAAGGCGGGGGCTTTTGCCGTTGCCAATGAGCTAGGGATTGCCATTGTGGCACCGGATACCAGCCCAAGAGGCGAAGGCGTTGCCGACGATGATGGCTATGACTTAGGACAAGGTGCCGGATTTTACCTCAATGCGACCCAGGCACCGTGGCAAGCGCATTATCAAATGTACGACTACGTTGTGAATGAGCTGCCTCAATTGATCGAGGCTAACTTTCCGGTCAGCTCTGTTAAATCCATTGCCGGGCACAGTATGGGCGGCCATGGCGCGCTCACTATTGCTATCAACAACCAAAACCAATATCGCTCGGTGTCGGCCTTTAGCCCTATTGCCAACCCCAGCAACTGTCCATGGGGCGTTAAAGCCTTTAGCCACTACCTAGGTGATGATAAAGCATTATGGGCTAAGTACGATGCTGCCGAATTGCTGGCAAGCGCTCCTATGGCTTTACCCATGCTGGTGGACCAAGGCGATGCAGACAGTTTCTTAGAGGAGCAATTAAAGCCCAAGGCCTTGGTGGAGGCTGCACAGGTACATGGAGCCAAGCTGCAATTGAGAATGCAACCGGGTTACGATCACAGCTACTACTTTATCTCGACCTTTATTGGTGAACACCTGCGTTTTCATCACCGCTATTTATCGGCATAAAAGCAAGAGGAAGTGATAGAGTGAGCAATTCTCATAACGGCGTAAATCGCAGCTTTGCTGACCGAGTACGCCATACCATCTTATTCGAAGTCGGCATGTTAGCCATTGCAACGCCCATAGGCATGTTGTTGTTTGATGCGGATGCAAAAACCATAGGTGCCACGGCGTTAGCCCTGTCATTAATAGCGATGGGCTGGAACGCTTTGTTCAACTATTGGTTTGATAATTGGATGTTAGCCAAGGTGGGGCATATTCAAAAGTCCGCTACACAACGTATAGTTCACGCGCTACTGTTTGAGCTAGGCTTGCTGGTACTCACCATACCTGTGCTTGCTTGGGCATTAACTATGACGTTATTGGAAGCGTTAATTGCTGACATAGGTTTCGTCGTGTTTGCTTTGGTTTACGCGTACTTGTACAACTTGTTTTACGATAAGGTATTCCCTGTAAAACCCGCTTAAAAAATAACGCCTCTTACTAAGTAAGAGGCGTTACCGAATAACTCAGGGATCGTGAACAAAACGCTTTGGAGGAAGCAGAGGTGATCCCAGACTTACTCTAAACTTTATTCACCCATTGAAAGCGTTAAACTGCCGGTCTCTCCCCAAGCGCCGGTGCTCCCCTCTGCTAACCGCCAAAATACGTTATTGCCGAAGGTTGGGCCGTCAATGTAATCGGTGCGCGGTTGAGCCTCTAACGCTTCGTAGTATTGAGAGAGTGACCAATCATCTCCAGCGTCTATATCGCTGTCACAAGTTGACGTAGTTCCACTTTGCTGAGCAGTAATTGTGCAATTTTGTTTTAGGAAGTCTGAGTATACGTAAATGTTTACCCACCCCAAATCGGTATCAACTTGAGTCGGTAAGCCTTTGCCAGAAACGTTAGGGTATTTGGTTAACCGACTCTGGTCGGCTTCTTCACCGGCAGTCGCCACAATTTGATTGCCAGCAATACTGACAGTGGCCACGTTGACTGTTGCGTAATCGTATTGAGGAGGCTTCTCTCCCCCGATCGGCTTGGTTTCATTCTTCCAATCATCACCGGGCGCAATAATGCCAACGTCGCCATCGGATAAGTAGTAATGGTAATGGGTGTTTACTTCGGCTTGGTCGGTGTCTTGATAGCTGCCCATTTGAGATTCTAATTCGATCGTGAAGCGCTCACCGGTTACAAAGCCATAAAGCCCCCCTTCGGTTTGTGTGGCGGCTAATTGGTTGATGGTTACACTGTACAGGTGGTCACTATCAGCAACCGACACGGCACTGAAGTGTTCGTTGGCGGTGACAATGATGATATTGTTTTCGTCAATTGCTACAGTGTGTGCTCCTTCGACAGACCAGTTCTCACTGTGAGCGCTTGCCAAATCATCATCAATACTTGGGTGAATCAGGGTCAGTTGATAGCCGTCTCTAATCTCGATATTTAGGGTATCCGTTATGCAAACGTCGGATTCGATGACATTGCCATTGGCTAATAACTCGTAACCGCATTGCGTCATTTTTTCAGCAATTTTAGAGCCGCTATCTAAGCGCATTGGGTTGATCTCTTTATCAACAATAAATCCAACGGTTACAGTACGTTCGTTACCAGCTGGAGGGGTAACGCTTGTATCATCTGAACTGCATGCGCTGAGAGCCAACAGGATCGACAGTGCACAAACGGATTTAGTGAATTTCATAAAAGTCCTTAAAGTAAACCGAGTGATTAACGCGCTAAAGATTACTTAAGCTTTGTTGATAATAATATTGAATTGTGGTTATTTCAGTAATAACTTTAGGTTATTGCGCTGTTTGCGATGGGTAAGGAAAGGCATGGCTAAAGATCGATTCACCAATTTGGACCTCAATTTATTGCGCACGTTTATTGTGCTGCATCAAGAGCAAAATACGCGACTGGCGTCAAAACGCCTATTTGTCTCACAACCCGCTATCAGTAAAGCTTTGCAGCGGCTGCGGCATCATTTTGAAGACGAATTGTTTGTTAAAAGTAAGACCGGCTTGAGTGCTACAGCGTTTGCTGACGAATTAGCTAAGGGCTTAGCACCCATACTTAATGACCTACAGCAATCCTTAAATCACACCACAGCATTTACGCCCGCGACATTAAGCGGTGTTATTCGTATCGCCATGTCGCCATTTTTACTAAGCACGTTAGGAAGCCGAATTTTCATCGAGCTTCATCGACAAGCGCCGCAGGTGCAATTTCAATTGGTTAATTGGTCTAAATCCACCGTGCGAGATTTGATTAACGACGAGGTGCAAATAGGCATTCACTATCAACTTGGTGATGCACCTAAGCAGTTGCTGCAAAAAACAATAGGCACTGAACGCTTCGCCTTAGTTATTCGAAAGCAGCATCCCTATACTAAAGATTCAATTGATATCAGTCATGGTATTGATTATCCACTGGCCACAATAATTGCTTCTGATTGGAATTCTCAAATGTCAATGATTGAGCAACAGCTAAGTGCTCGAGGTATCGAAACTCAGGTTGGCTTTCGCTCGGAATTGCCGTCAGCAATCATGGAAGTGATTGCGAACACCAATATGATGTTTCCGGCTTCGCAATACATAGATATTAGCCGAAATCCAGAACTTCGTAAGTTGCAAGGAACCATTGATAATCAACCGTTTAAAGTGGACGTCTGCAGCTATTTTCACTTAAAGCATCGCAACAACCCCACCGTATCTTGGTTAGAAAAAACAGTGACAGCACTGTTGAATTGAGGGAGGCGTTTTTGGCCTCCCCACCAGGGTGGAGATAAACCGATTCGTAAGAATCGCAGTTATCGTAACGGATTGAATGGTTCAATCCTGGGATAGTCCGGTGAGAGAGGCGTTTTTGGCCTCCCCACCAGGGTGGAGATAAACCGATTCGTAAGAATCGCAGTTATCGTAACGGATTGAATGGTTCAATCCTGGGATAGTCCGGTGAGAGAGGCGTTTTTGGCCTCCCCACCAGGGTGGAGATAAACCGATTCGTAAGAATCGCAGTTATCGTAACGGATTGAATGGTTCAATCCTGGGATAGTCCGGTGAGAGAGGCGTTTTTGGCCTCCCCACCAGGACTCGAACCTGGACCGTCCGCTTAGGAGGCGGGTGCTCTATCCTGTTGAGCTATGGGGAGACTGGGAATTGATTAGGTTTTGCTTAACCCGTATTTGCGCATTTTTTCCACCAGCGTTGTGCGGCGAATGCCCAGCAGGTCAGCGGCGCGGCTCACTACATTGTTTTGCTGATCCAAGGCTTGGCGTATCATGTCGATTTCCATTTCAGCGAGTAAGTCTTTTAAGTTGACTCCCTCAGCAGGCAATGCGGTGGTTAATTGAGAAGGAGGGATATCAAGGTCCACTTCGCCACTGAAGACCGACGCCAACGCATCTCTTTCCAATTGCTCCTCGGGCATATCGACGTCGTATGTGGGCACATCGATGTGGCGATACTTGTGAGGTAAATCATTCACATCAACCAATCCATTTGGATATAAAATGGTTAATCGCTCGATTAAATTAGAAAGCTCTCGAACGTTGCCTGACCAAGTGTGCTCCATCAATGAGTCAATGGCCCGTTGAGTGAAGCGAACTTTGCCTTTACCTTCGTTAAAGACACGAGACACCAGCTCTTGTAGCAAGAGAGGAATATCTTCGGCTCGCTCCGTTAAACTGGGCATTTCGATTGGGAACACGTTTAAGCGATAGTATAAGTCTTCTCTAAAGGTTCCTTGTTCAATCATTTGTTCAAGGTTTCTGTGAGTGGCCGCGACAACGCGTACGTCAGTGGTAATGGCTTTATTGCCACCGACCCGTTCAAAAGTACGCTCTTGCAATACCCGCAGCAGTTTTACCTGCATTGGCATTGGCATATCGCCAATTTCATCTAAAAAGAGGGTACCACTGTTGGCCATTTCGAATCGGCCTTTGCGACTGCTAATAGCGCCGGTAAAACTGCCTTTTTCATGGCCAAAAAGCTCGCTTTCTAGCAGTTCACCTGGAATGGCACCGCAATTGACCGGTATAAATGGTCCCGCGGTTCGGTCTGACATAAAGTGAATATTTCGCGCCACCACTTCTTTACCTGTGCCAGAGGGACCCATAATGAGCACGGTGGCATCGGTTGGCGCAACTTGGCTAATCATGTGACGAACTTGATGAATGCCGGCGCTGCGGCCAACAAGGCTTCGAAATAACTTGGTTTGATTGGTGTTCTGGGACGTTTGTGGGCGTACGGTTTGACCAAATACTTGACTGTAGTTGAGGAGCTCGGTGACCTGAGGGTAGTTGAGCGGCTCGTCAATGTGACCCAGCAAATTTTCTCTGGGGTTAACCAAACTGCGGCCAATGGTAAGTATTGGCTGCCATGGTAATTGAGTGGCAAGTTTGCCTATGGTATCAGGGCTAATGTCATCGCTAGCGATGATTATCGAACGCCATCGTTTGTTTGAAGGGGTTGTCGCCAACTCTTCTAAACGTCGGAGTTCAACTTTTTCGCCTAGAAATTCTAAAACACAAAAAAGGCGTTGTACGCGCTCTGATAAATTATCAACTAAAAGGATCCGTGGGTCAGTTTGCATTTTTATACGCTATTATTATTTGCATTATTTTTTGAGTGCTTAGAGCGTTAACACTCTAAGCAAGCACGGTATTAAAAATGATGTATCAATATGTCCCTCATGTGCAAGCAAAAACTCACAATCGACTCTATTTTTTAAAGACAATTCCGTCTTTCATCACAAAGGACACATTTTCCATCAAGCGAATGTCTTGCAATGGATCACCGTCTACCGCGATGATGTCGGCAAGGTAGCCGGGCTTTAATTGTCCGAGATCGTCTTGTTTTAGCAGTGCAGCACTGTTTATCGTGGCCGCTTGCAGCGCTTGTGCTGGGGTCATGCCAAAGGTCACCATTCGTTCGAATTGTTTGCCATTATCGCCATGAGGGTAAATTGCAGCATCCGAACCAAACACCATGTTTGCACCCGCTTTGACGGCTTTTCTAAAGCTTTCTCGTTGCGCTTTAGAGACGAGCTTTTCTTTGTTGATGTTCTCCTCGGGTACACCATTGGCTTCGCCATAGGTTAGTGTGTATTCGGTGTTGTAGATGTCGCAGGACAAATAGGTTCCTGCTTTAACGGCCATTTTAATGGTTTCATCGTCCATAAAGCTGCAATGTTCAATAGAGTCTATTCCGGCTCGTATTGACGCTTTAATGCCTTCAGTGCCGTGAGCATGGGAGGCAATGGTCAAGCCCCGTAGATGCGCTTCATCCACTGCGGCTTTGATTTCTTGCTCGGTATATTGCTGCACGCCAACTTTGGTTCCTTTAGAGAACACGCCACCGGTAGCGCAAATTTTAATGGCGTTGGCGCCGTATTTGATGTTTTCGCGAACCTTGGTTCTTACTGCCCATGGGCCGTCAGCAACGCCGGCGGATCTGGCCTGCTTTTCAGGTGCTGAGAAATTATCGTCACAATGGCCACCGGTAATGCTAATGGAATGTCCAACCGCCCAAATTCTGGGTCCCGGAATTTCTCCAGCGCTAATGCCGTCACGAGTCGCAATAACAGAGTAACCGGCTGCACCTAAATCTCGCACGGTAGTGAAACCAGCCATAAGGGTAGTCTTAGCGTTCTTAACGGCTTTGACCGTTTGCCGCGGAACCGAATAGTTTAAAGACTCAAGGAAGTTATCCTGAGCATCGCCCGATAAATGAACGTGCATATCCATAACACCCGGCAACAAAATCTTACCGCCTAAGTCGACTACCTTGTATTGCTCTTGATTGTTAATGTCGTCAAGACGTCCTACCGAGGTAATGCGATTGTCCGATACCACAATGGCTGCATCTGCAATGGTTTTACCCGCAGCTACGTCTACGTAACCATCGGCGATAATTAAGGTATCTTGCGCCATGGCCATTGAGCTGCTCACCATTGAACTACTGAACAGTGCGAGTGCAACCGTGGTTGAAAGGGCTTTTGGTAACGAGATTTTGGCTAACTTAAAGGCATTAAAGGTGGTCATAACAAGTCCATTGTCAGGCGGGCCAGAATTATTGCACGAGGTATGCTTTTTGTTATCGGCCATATTTAGTATGTTAACTGCATAGGGTTGCAAGTTAGCACTAAATTTTACAATAGTAAATCCAGTGCGTTGGCCGCTTTTTTATAGAGAAACCATCTCTCGACAAAGGACTGCATTGTGAGAAAAAGAGGATACAAATACCGGCTTAACAGTGGTCTGAAGGGGGTCATCGTTTTCACCATCGCTTTCATTGTTGGGGTGCTAGCCATGAAAGTACTGGATCGTGTTATTGCCGAACGTGTGATTGCGCGAGATGCACAGGTGCTGTTGCAAAAATTCAAAATGTACTTGAATGACTCCAATCAGCAACTGAGTGCGCTTCCAAATTTGGTTATCGTTGACAATCAATGCTCTGCAGAGCAAGAGCAAGCCATTAAAGACACCCTGTTTAACGCCAATTTCGTGCGTTGGATAGCGGTGACCACGCCCAGTCACAACATGATTTGTCAAACCGGTACTATTGAACGCAACATAACCAGTTTGGATGTTTTTGAAGTCAGCCAAGGGTTGAGCGTCGCCGTTGCTAATGATGTTGACAGTGTGGGACATGAGCTATTTCTAGTTCGTCATATGAGGGGCTTTGATTATGTCGCCAGCATAACGCCTTTGCGCCCCCGCTATTTTGTACCGGTAGAGTGTCAAGGCTGCTTAAAATATCGAGTATCACTTAATACCAATCCGAGAATAGAGTTTGGTAATCAGAGCTTTGTGGGTAAAGGACGAATTTCTCACACCATTGTCGAGCATCAACAAGGGTACTCAGCCACCTTTGAACTCACGGGCAATAAAGAGTTTTTGGAGCAATACGCTCAATTTGAATGGTACGTCTCGTTCATCGTGGGATTCCTTTCCGGTGTAATAGGTACCTTGTTATATTGGCGTTGGAATCACCATAGGAACTCCATTGAGCAACAAATCCGGCAAGGCGTCAGTGCAGGGGAGTTTATTCCGTTTTATCAACCCATAGTGGACAGTCGTCGAAACGAGCTAGTGGGGGTTGAAATATTAATGCGCTGGCAACGAGATAAAGACCGATTCATCCCGCCCAATCAATTCATTCCTTTTGCCGAAGATACCGGTTTAATTTCAGACATGACGGCGTCGATGCTGGAGCATGTGTTTGACGATATTAAGGCGTTTGGAAGCGACGTAAAGCCGCTGTTTTTTAGTCTCAATATTGTGCCCTCGCATTTAGACTCTGATGACATTGTCGACTACGTGGAGTCATTGCGACTGAACCGATTGTTACAACAACATAAGCTATCGCTAGAAATTACAGAGCGTTACCCTATTCGCGATATGAAGCGCGCGCGAGCGGTCTCTCAAAAGTTGAGCCGGCTAGGGGTTGATTTGAAGCTAGATGACGCCGGTACTGGTTACGGTAGTTTTAGTTACATTCAAAACCTAAACATCAGCACCTTGAAAATCGATAAAATGTTTGTCGATACCATTGGTCAACAAGACAGCTTTAATCGCTCCACTTTAGATGCCATTGTGGCGTTTGCGAAAGAGTCACAACTGGCTTTAATCGCTGAAGGCGTGGAAACTTCAGAGCAGTTAGACTACTTAAACTCAGTTGGAGTCGAGCTGATACAAGGCTATTACTACAGCAAGCCTCTTCAGGGTAACGAGTTGATGCAGTGGTTTAACGATAGCTCGTTGGAGTAAAGTAATCTGAGTTAAATTGACGTTGGCATTTTTTTTGCAGGTTCTTACTTTCGGTTCCAAGTGTCAAAAATACGTGATGTGTTGTTTGACGCTGCATTCTCGAAAGGTAGTGTAATTATATGCAAGATATTTTAACTCAAGCCGAAATAAATGCGTTGGTACATGGTATTTTCGACGAGCCAACGCCGGACAACAATGAAGCTTCGCTATCGCCTTCTAAGTTGGCTCAGCAACGTTGGGGAGCAATATCAACGCAACCCAAGGTGTCAATCGATCTGGATTTGACGGGGCAAGTTGTGGGGCAACAACTCACCAGTGAGCGCTTAAACTCGTTAGAGGTTGGGGACTCGATTGCTTTGGCGCGTTCACAGCAACTGATCATTGAGGTGGCAGGGGGTGTTAAGTACAAAGGCTATATTGCCTGTAACGGTGAGCATTTAGAGCTGAAAATTACAGAGTGTCTTTGGTAGCGCACTCACGCACAATGACAATCACCATTGTAGCTAGACAATTATCACAATAAAAACAAACTAAAAAGGCAGTGTGATGACATTAAATGGAGTTAAGGTAATCGCCGTAACCGGCGGTAAAGGCGGCGTAGGCAAGACCAGCACCGCAATTAATACGGCGGTTGCTCTAGCGGAAAAAGGGAAGCGAGTGTTGGTATTGGACGCTGACTTGGGGTTGGCCAATGTCGATGTAATGTTAGGGCTGCGGGCCGATAGAAACCTCTCTCACGTGATCAACGGTGAATGCGGTTTAGACGATATTTTATTAGAAGGCCCAAGTGGTATACAAATTATACCGGCAACCTCTGGTTATCAATCCATGGTTGAATTAAGCGCTAAACAGCATGTGGGTTTGATTCGAGCTTTTAGTGAAATGCGCAGCGAATGCGATGTGTTGATTGTGGATACGGCGGCTGGAATTTCCGATATGGTGTTGAGCTTTGCTCGGGCCAGTCAAGATGTCATGGTGGTGGTATGTGACGAGCCCACCTCGATAACCGACGCTTATGCGCTCATAAAACTGTTGAGTCGAGATTACGGTGTTTTTCGATTCCGAGTCGTTGCCAATATGGTGAGAAGCCTCCGTGAAGGACAAGAATTGTTCGCCAAGTTATCACGAGTAACGGATCGCTTTTTAGACGTGGCGATCGAGCAGGTTGCTACCATCCCATTTGACGATAATTTGCGCCAATCTATTCGCAAACAGTCTGTGGTGGTAACCGCCTATCCAAACTCGCCAGCGGCCATCGCCTATCAAGGCTTAGCAAGTAAGATCCTTTCTTGGCCAGTACCGCAGCAGCCAACGGGCCATTTGGAATTTTTTGTCGAACGTTTGATAACCAAACCGCATGCCTCGCGCAGTGCCACTCAAGAGGTCTCTTAGAAATGTTGAATTGGCTAGTGGTTGCAGGCTTCGTAGGTTTAGTGTTGGCTTTGGTGGCCATGCAGTTGCAATTATCCCGCGCTCGGGGAAAGGTAACGGCACTGTCGGCACAAGCGCAAACGAATGAATTCGAGATAAGCTTGTTAAGGCAAGAGGTTCAAGAGCTGAGAAGCGGCACTCTTGGTGTGGCTAAACGACTGGAGTTACTTGAATCGCAGCGACATGACTAATGTGATCGTGATAAGTACGGTCTTGATGAATAAATGATTTAAAAAAGAGTCTTCCTATATCGTCATATATTGCTAAAATTAGCGCCTTTCTCACCTCGATTGTGGCTAAAAGAAATAGAAATTAACAATTATGCCTTTGGTCATTTTGCGCCGAAGGTTTATTGTTATAGAGAAATTCACAATCAAATCTTATCGAAATAGTTGTAAGGATAACGAAGCTAGTATGACTCGGTGGATGCGCAATCTGAACAGCCTTATGTTGGCGATGGCTCTTTTGGCACTCGGCGCCATCGCTCATGCTAATGAGTCTGTAACGACGGCCAACAGCAATGACTCTGTCAGTCAAGAGGAAGCGCTTCCTGCACCGCATGAACTTGTGGAGCGAGATCCTAGAGATCCGTTTGAGTCTTTTAACCGCAGTATGTGGCATTTCAACTATGAATACATGGATAAGTACATCTACCGGCCAGTCGCCAAAGGTTACGCTTATTATGTTCCTCGCCCTGTGCAAAATGGCATTTATAACTTTGTGCTCAACTTAGAAGAGCCGCAGTCGGTGGTGAATAATCTGTTGCAAGGAAAGCCTAAGTACGCTGTGAATGCCGCCGGGCGCTTTGTGGTGAACTCTACCGTGGGAATTCTCGGCGTTATCGACGTTGCCGATTACATTGGCTGGGAACGCAAACAAGATGATTTCTCTGAAGTTATGGGTTTTTACGGCGTGCCAGATGGTCCTTATTTCATGATGCCATTTATTGGGCCTTATGTGGCACGTGAATTGGCGTTTGATTGGGTAGACGGCACTTACTGGCCTCTTTCTGAGTTAAACTTCTGGCAATCCGCAACCAAATGGGGATTGAAAAACCTGCACAAACGCGCGCGAGCTTTGGAGCAAGATGGCCTTATTGACAGTGCCATCGACCCCTATGTGTTTGTCAGAGACGCTTACTTTCAGCACGTTGCTTTTAAAGTGTATGACGGCGAGCCGCCTATCAGTGAAGATGAAGACGATCTTTTAGACGACTATCTTGATGAGCTTGATTAAGCTAGACTGATAAAAAAGCTATTAATCATAGGAAGTTATATGGATCTTAGCGGAATTAGTATTCTGTTAGTGGAAGATGATCCGGTATTTCGTCACTTACTCAGCCAATATCTACAATCTCAAAACGCAGAAGTATTTCAAGCCGCCGATGGTCAGCAAGGATTGGACATGATGCAATGGCATCAGATTCAATTGGTTATTGCCGACCTAACCATGCCGGTAATGTCTGGCTTAGATATGATTCGAGCAATGCAGATTGAGCATGCAAGCGTTCCCATTGTAGTGGTGTCAGGAAACCACCTTATGGACGATGTATTACAGGCGTTACGACTGGGTGCGGTTGATTACCTCGTAAAACCTGTAGCCAATTTTGAGCAGATTAAACAGGTGGTGCTAGAGCAAGTTAAGGCGCCCGCTAAAGCCCTCGAGACTCATGAGCAGCAACGTTTAACCGACAATTTAGATGCTTTAGCAAATGAAGCTCATACCGCTAAAATTGCGCAATTATCTTTATTTCCCAATGCGAGTGTGCAAGGACCTGGCTGTCAAATTGGGTATTCCATTCGCCACAAAGCGGCGACCTCGAGCGTATACCTTGAGGTGGTTCCTATTGACGATCGGCGCCAGGCGTTTCTGTTTGCCAAAATATACGCCAACGAACCGGGCATGGCGTTCACCAGTATGCTGCTTCGTACTTGCATCAACCACAAGGTGCAGGAGTATCAGCGAGGGCAAGGACGCATGGTTACCCACCCATCCTCCATGTTGAATTACCTCAACCAAGCGATACTTCAATCCGGTGCCGGTATTACAATGGACATCAGCTATGGCAGTTTTGACTCAAGCACACAGCGTTTGAGCCTTGCGCAACTGGGACATGGAGTGCGAAGCTTCTTGCAAAGTGCTCACTCATTGGTGCCGATTGTAATGCCCAATACGCCAGCGCTTGGACAACAACCTCAAGTTACACCGGCAACCCACACTCGAACCATGAAGCCCGGTGAAGCCATTTGCATGCTCAATGGTGGGTTAGCCGCTCGAGAGGCATTGCAAAGGGGCAACCACAGTGGTGTTGTTCAAGAGCAGGTTGAACACGACTTTGGCTATCTAAGTTTCCAACTCAGCTAGCCGCTTCATCCGTCGCTGAGTTGGATTGCGCTTGCACAGAGCTTGATTCATTGTGAGTGTGCAGTTTAGCCTTGATTAAGCTGCCTAACATGCGCCCAATTATGGTATTTTCTGCCAGTATTTCCTTGCAAGCTTGTTGGTCAAGAAAGCCGATCTGATGAGCAATGGTCAGTTGAGTGGCCAATTCTGCGGTGCCGCAAATGGCTCGATTAAGGTACTTTAAGCATTGTTGTTTATCGCGGCGATTTTGACCGTGAGCGATGTTGCTGGGAATGGCGAGTGCGGTGCAGGTGAGCTGATCTTTAATTGTGAGGTTATCGCAATGGCTGATGATTTGCACAACCGCACAAGCTTGATTAGCGCTGCGCTTCCATACGTTAAGATCTTCGTAATACATAGTTAGGCTGTCCATAAAAAGTAACGGGCCTACTAGTACAGTTTAAACTAGCCACAGATGCCATCGCTCTAATGGCTAGTTTTAACGGCTTGTAATTTCAATACGCTTTAATGTCGTCTAAGCAAGCACAGTCCAAATCGGTGCATGGTCTGAGGGCTTTTCAATGCCTCTTAGCTCGTAGTCGACATCGCTATCAACCAATCGAGGTAACAAACTGGCGGTGGTTAATATCACATCAATGCGCAGCCCACGATTATCGTTGAATCCTTTGGAGCGATAATCGAACCAGGAGTATCGATTTTCTTCGTCGGGCTTTAAATAACGGAAACTATCGCTAAAGCCCCAATCGAGCAGTGTTTTTAACCACTCTCTTTCTATCGGTTGAAAACTGCATTTGCCGGTCTTTAGCCAGCGTTTTGCATTGGCTTCTCCAATGCCGATATCACGATCAATGGGCGATATGTTGATGTCACCCATAACCACAATGTCTTCTTCATTACTGTGGTGTTGAGTTAGGTATTGCATTAAATCGGCATAAAACTTTTGCTTAGCCGGAAACTTGGTTTCGTGGGCAATATTTTCCCCTTGGGGGAAGTAGCCATTGAGCACGGTAAGCATGCGCCCATTTGCTTGCATGAACTGCCCCATGATCATGCGCCGTTGGGCATCGTCACTGTCGCTTGGAAAGCCCTTAATAACCTTATTTGGCGTACTTCTAGATAGCATGGCAACGCCGTAGTGGGCTTTACCCCCGTGATAGTGAACCTCGTACCCCATGTCGCGCACAGCCTGTTCAGGAAACGCTTCGTCGTGAACCTTTGTTTCTTGTAAGCCAATAATATCCGGTTGATGTTTGTCGATAAGTGCTTGAAGCTGATGAAGGCGGGCGCGTAAGCCATTAATATTGAAACTAACGATTTTCATGTAATCCCTTGAAATTTGATGTTGGTATTATTGCCTCAATCATAACCACAATCAGCGTTTCAGGTAAGCGCTTAATCTTTCTTTTTTGCGTGTTTAGGCCATTGTGAAACGAGGATGCCGACAATAATGATAAGGCCGCAGCCAACTTCCCAGCCATGAATCGTTTCCCCGAGCAGTACCACGCTTAATGCGGCACTGAACAGTGGTAATAAATAGTAAATAAAACCGGCTTGTTCGGCGCCAATCTTGCTGATGGCGTAGCCCCACAATAAATAGGATATTAAGGAAGCCGCAATGCCGATGTATAAGATGGACAACCAAGCTTGTGAGTCAATTTGATAATCGCCAACCAAGGCTCGCTCGACGCCATAAAACGGCAGCAGCATGAACCAGCCGATAATGAAGCAGCCCAGTTGCAAAGGGGCGCCGGATACCTCGCTAGGACGCTTAGCCAGCATCATACTGTAAACGGCGAATGAAAATGCCGCCACCAGCATTAATAAGTCACCGGTAGCAAATTCAAGCTGAGTCAATAAAGACCAGTCGGCGTCGCACAGTAAGGTAATGACGCCAAACAACACCAACACCAAACCAAACAACTTAGTGGCCACAATCGCTTGGCCATAAACAAAACGATTAATGAGTATCACGAAAATGGGGAAAGTGATGGCCAGCAGCGACATGTTGAGAGCGGAAGTGGTGTGGCTGGCCCAATATATTAAGGTGTTAAACAGCGTGACACCAAGAAAGGACAACAGCGCAAAATAGCGAAAATGTGTCTTAAAGTGGTGTCGCAAACGCCACAGACTGACACTCGCAAAGGGCAGTAAACATGCCAGTGCGACGGTCCATCGCAGTAGGGCCAATGCCACCGGCGGAATTTGCTCGTTAAGAGCTCGGGCAACAATAAAGTTGCCCGACCAAATTGCTGTGGTAACAATGGCCGCCAGAACGCCAAGCCAAATAGTTTGTCGGGCATTAAGGCGCTCTAGGAGGGTAAACAAGCCAGTTATAGCTTAACGCTTAAGAACGGCTTGACCACAACATCGGCATAAATGCCAGCATCCATGTAAGGATCCGCCGCAGCCCAAGCTTTGGCATCTTCAAGCGAATCAAACTCGGCAACCACTAAAGAGCCGGTAAAGCCTGCTTCGCCGGGTGCTTCGCTATCAATAGCAGGGTTAGGGCCCACTAAAACCAAGCGGCCTTGGTCTTGCAAAACTTGCAAACGAGCCAAGTGAGCAGGACGAGTGGCTTTGCGCTTTTCTAAACTATTTTCGACGTCGTTGCCAACGATCATATACAACATTATTTCAGTTCCTTTTTCTTGTCTTCAGGAAGATGCTTAAATAAATACACTACAGTGGCTATGGTAAACAACAACGTGAGTGCCATTAATCCAAATACTTTGAAGTTGACCCAAGTTTCCAGTGGTAAGCTAAATGCCACGTATATATTCAAAGCGCCGCAAGCACTAAAAAAGAGCACCCAAGCCCAAGTCACTTTTGCCCAAACGGCATCGGCAACGGGCATTTCTTGACCAAGCATGGCTTTAATAATCGGTTTATTGATCAGCTGACTGACCGCCAGTGCGATGGCAAATAAACCGTACACAACGGTCACTTTCCATTTAATAAACGCGTCATCATGGAGCACCATGGTTAAGGTGCCGAAAACCCCAACTAATGCAAACGTGATGAGGTGCATTTTTTCTACTTTTTTAAACACCAAATAACTGATGGCTATTTGCACGGCCGTGGCGGCGATTAGGGCCCCAGTTGCCGCATAAATGTCTACCATTTTGTAAACGATGAAAAAAACCAGTAGGGGTAAAAAATCGAGCAGTTGCTTCATTTGAAAAAATACTTCTGTTGATGGTGATAAGTGTGAGCCCAGGGTTAATTGGGTGCATTACCCTGGGCGTCGAGTTATTACTTGTGAGTGGCTTGCTTCATCGTCTTAGTGAATTGGGCTAAGGCGCTCAGCATGGCTTTGCTGTCATGCAAATGCTGTTCTATTAATTTGACCGTGGCCGACCCAGCAATGGCGCCGCTGGCTCCATTGGCAATGGCTTGCGCCACTTGATCCGGCTCACTGATGCCAAAACCTAAAATGGCCGGTGGCGCATTATACTCTTGTAAGGTTTGCAGTTGGTCCATCACCGGCATTCCGGCTTTCACGTCGGTGCCAGTAACCCCCGCTCGAGAAAGCAAATAGGTATAGCCACTGCCCGCCTGAGCAACTTCCATCAAGGTGGTGTTAGAGGCATTCGGTGGCGCAATAAAGATCTGGTTAATGCCATATGCTTTGGCCACCTTAGCGAACTCTCCACTCTCTTGAACTGGCACGTCGGCAATTAATACCGAATCAACCCCTGCTTCCTGACAATCTTGATAAAAGCGTTTAATGCCTCTTCGGTACACTAAGTTAGCGTAAACCAGCAGGCCAATTGGAGCGTCTTTGTAATCGTTGCGGATTGTTTTAATAATGTCGAAGCAATCTTGAACCTTCATGCCCGACTCTAATGCCCGCAAATTAGCGCCTTGGATGACTGGGCCGTCAGCGCTTGGATCGGAAAATGGAAAGCCAAGTTCCAGAGCATCGGCACCGGAATCGAGCAGGGTACGGATAATGCTTAAGCTCGTCGCTTTGTCGGGATCACCTAAGGTCACAAACGGAACAAAGGCGCCTTGATTGTTTTGCTCTAAGCGCTCAAATAACGCAGAGTATCGGTTTGAGCTTGTCATTAGAGCGCTCCTTTTTTCTCTAGAATATCGTGTACGGTGAAAATGTCTTTATCACCCCGTCCCGATAGATTAACAATCATGATGCATTCTTCGGTTTGTTGTTGTGCCTCTTTTAAGGCCCAAGCAAGCGCATGAGCGGATTCTAAGGCCGGAATAATACCTTCATGCTTAGCTAAATCTTGAAAACACTGCAGAGCTTCTTCGTCGGTAATGTTTTCATAGCGAGCGCGACCGGTGGCATTCAAATAGGCATGCTGGGGTCCCACCGATGGGAAGTCGAGTCCAGCCGATACAGAGTATGACTCTTGAATTTGACCGTCATCGTCTTGCATTAACGGGGCCTTCATACCAAAGAAAATACCGGTTTCACCCATTTTTAACGGTGCACCATGTTCTTCAGTATCAATGCCTTTACCGCCGGGCTCTACCCCAATCAGCTCGACAGAACGCTCCTCGATAAAATCGGCAAACATGCCAATGGCGTTGGAACCGCCACCGACACACGCAATGACTTTATCGGGCAAGCGACCTTCTCGCTCAATGATTTGTTGTTTTGCTTCTTCCCCAATCATGCGCTGAAACTCTCGCACTATGGTTGGGAAGGGATGAGGACCTGCAGCCGTGCCTAATAAGTAGTGAGCTTTTTCATAATTGGCGGACCAATCCCGTAACGCCTCATTGCAGGCATCTTTTAATGTCGCTGAGCCGCTGTGTACCGGAATCACCTCAGCCCCCATTAAGCGCATTCTAAAGACGTTCGGCGATTGACGTTCAACGTCTTTTGCACCCATGTAAACTCGACACTTCAAGTCTAATAAAGCACACGCGAGCGCTGTGGCAACACCGTGCTGGCCGGCGCCGGTTTCAGCAATGATTTCGCGCTTACCCATGCGTTTGGCTAATAGCGCTTGGCCGAGTACTTGGTTGGTTTTATGAGCGCCGCCATGCAGTAAATCTTCCCGTTTTAGATAAATTTTGACTAGTGGGTTGGGGCTGATGTTGCGGCATAATGTGAGCGCAGTTGGTCGGCCAGCGTATTCTTTTAGCAAGCCGGTGAACTCTTGTTGAAATTCAGGATCCGCTTGCGCATCGATAAAGGCTTGCTCTAGTTGGTCGAGTGCAGGTACCAATATTTGTGGTACGAATTGGCCACCATAAGGACCAAAGTAGGGATTAAGTTTTGTCATAGCTTACCTTTAATAGTCTCGAATTTGTTGCATGACTTGGGTAATCAGATCCGCTGATTTTACCCCTTTTGAAGCTTCTACGCCCGAATTTACGTCAAGTTTTATAAAGCCAGCGTTAATGGCTTGTTTTACGTTGGACGGGGTTAAGCCTCCCGCTAAAAAACCTGGTTTATAGGCTTGCACCTGTGGACTCATCCAATCCAATGTTTGACCACTGCCACCGGGTTGCGCAGCCGTTTTGTGATCCAATAACACTTGGTCAACGCCCATAAGCGGTGTTTGCGAGGGGCTGATGGCTTGCCAAATCTCGGTATTTACTAGGGCTTTCTTTAGCTCATCGACATAGGCCTGATCTTCGTCGCCGTGCAATTGAACTGCGAATAACGACAATGCATTAGCGGATTGTATCACCTGTTCTATTTCCGCGTTTACGAATACGCCCACAAACTTAAGTGCTGCGGCTTGGGTGATGGGCAAGGCCGTTTCGAGGGTGACCGCTCGCGGTGAACTGGGGTGAAAAATAAGCCCGCCATAGACGGCGCCAGCACTGGCCACCGCTTGAGCATCTTGTGCCTTGGACAGACCACAAATCTTGGTTTCACCGTAAATCAGTTGTCGACAAGCGAGATCCAAATCTTTTTGCGCCATCAGCGAGCTACCGACAAGAAAGCCATCAACTAGTGGCGCTAAGCGGCGCACTTGTTGGTTAGTGTAGATGCCTGATTCACTGATGATGACGCGATCGTTCGGAATGCGCGGCGCCAACTGTTCGGTACAACTTAGGTCGGTAGTTAAATCCCGCAAATTCCGATTATTGATACCGATGATTTGTGCGTTTAACGCGACGGCGCGCTCCAACTCATGCTCGTTACTGACTTCCGTAAGTACATCAAGCTGGTAAGTTTGGGCATGGCTGGCCAGCGCTTGATAGCGTTGGTCGTCTAATACCGACAGCATCAATAAGATGGCATCGGCACCAAAGTGGGCGGCTAAATCGATTTGGTATTCATCAACAAAGAAATCTTTGCACAGCATGGGTTGATGGATGTGCTGCTTTACTTGAGGTAAAAATTCAAAGCTGCCTTGGAAATATTTTTCGTCGGTTAACACAGACACTGCTGCAGCATAACCTTGGTAGGTGGCGGCAATGTTTGCTGGCTCAAAGTTCTCGCGAATGAGCCCTTTAGATGGGCTGGCTTTTTTACACTCTAAAATGAAACCAGCAGGGCCGTTTTTGAGCGCTTCAAATAAGGAGCGGTCGGATTGCTTTGGCTGCAACGAGTGTGCTGGGTACTGCTGTTGTAGGGCGGCAATCTGCTGCGCTTTATCTTCCACTATCTTGGCGAGTACGCTGGGTACTTCTGAGCTCACCTTAATCATTGGTTACTGGCCTTAACGAATTTATCTAACGTTGTCATGGTTGCACCACTGTCAATCGCCGCTTGGGCAAGCGCTGCGCCTTCTTTGAAATTATTGGCTAATCCAGATACGTACAAAGCGGCCGCGGCGTTCATCACCACTGCTTGTGTTTGAGCTTGAGTTGCTAGCCCTTGTAATATGGCAAGCGTAATGGCTTTGTTTTGCTCTGGGGTGCCGCCTTTAATGGCTTCTAGGGGGGCATTGTCTAGGCCAAAGTCAGCTGCAGATACCTGAGTTTTGGCTAATAGGGCGCCGTCTTTAATTTCTTGGACAATGCTGTCGCCGTGTAATGCAAGCTCGTCTAGGCCACTGCCATGAACCACCACCGCATTATTAACGCCAAGGGCCACTAATGCTTGAGCTATGGGTGACACAAGCTCAGGCAGATAAACCCCTAACACCATGTTTTGTGGCTGAGCCGGGTTAATTAATGGACCTAGTATATTAAAGATGGTGCGAGTTTTTAGTGCTTGTCGTACCGGCATCGCGTGTTTTACGCCCGCGTGATAATGCGGAGCAAACAAAAAAGTAAGGTTGGCGGCATCTAAGCTTGCCCGCGCGCAGGCCGGACTCATGGTGAGGTTTACACCGAGCTCAGATAACAAATCAGACGAACCGGATTTAGAGGAAACACTGCGGTTGCCGTGTTTGGCAACCTTAGCCCCTGCCGCTGCGGCAACGATGGAGGCGGTGGTTGATACGTTGATGGTGTGATGACCATCGCCACCGGTGCCGACGATGTCTACGAGGGGGTAGTCGGGTCGTTCGAAGGGGGTTGCTGCTGCTCGCAGGGCATCGGCTGCGCCAGCAATTTCGTCGATACTCTCGCCACGCATTTTCATTGCGATTATCGCCGCCGTTAATGGCACATCGGCAACCTCGCCGTTAATGATGGCACTGAATAAGGCTGAGCTTTCTGAGCGGTTTAGCGATTGGCCGTCTAACAGGGCTGTAATTAAGTTGTGCATCAGTGTTGAAGTCCGCAAAGTTGATTGATGGTTTGAATGAGTAGCTGACTGCCTTTGGTGGTCATGATGGATTCAGGGTGAAATTGAAAGCCAACCACCGGATCGTCTTTATGTTCGATAGCCATTGCCATGCCGTCGGTTACCGCTGATACGGTAAGGCAATCTGGAACGTGGGTCGCGACTAGGCTGTGATAGCGAGCTACCGGTAGAGGATTCGCTAAACCACTAAAAATACCTTCTCCACTGTGTTGGGTGGGGCTGGCTTTGCCATGCATTAACTGCTGGGCGCGATCGACAGTACCACCATAGTGCTCCACTAACGCTTGATGACCTAGGCAAATGCCTAACATGGGCACTTTGCCGGCAAGCCGCTCAATTAACGCCATCATGCAACCGGCTTCATGGGGGGCTCCAGGCCCCGGAGACAAGACTAAAGGCACAGGCTGTGATTCTGCTAATATCTTATCCGCTAAAACATCGGGATCAACGCTGTTGCGATAAATCACCACCTCAAATCCAAGGCTTCTAAATTGATCCACCAAGTTGTAGGTGAAAGAGTCGAAATTATCTAATAAATACAGCTTCATAGCCCACCTCCCTGACGAATAGCACTGATAACCGCTTGCGCTTTATTGCGAGTTTCATCGGATTCGGATTGAGGGTCGGAGTCGTAAACGACTCCCGCGCCAGCTTGCACCTGAGCAACGCCTTGATGAACCATTGCTGAGCGAATCACAATGCAGGTATCCATATCACCTTGGCCATTGAAGTAGCCCACAGCGCCTCCGTAACTGCCACGGCGGGCTTGTTCTACTTCTCGAATCAGTTGCGCGGCTCTAATTTTTGGAGCGCCCACTAAGGTGCCCATGTTCATACTGGCTTGATAAGCGTGCAGAGCGTCTAAATCGTCGCGCAACTGGCCGGTTACTCGACTGACCAAATGCATGACGTGGGAGTAGCGATCCACTTTTAGCAATTCCGCAACCTTACGGGTTCCGGCGGCACTGATGCGGGCAACGTCATTACGGGCCAAATCCACCAGCATTAAATGTTCGGCTAACTCTTTTTGATCCAGCCTTAATTCCAGTTCAATACGGGAGTCCAAATCGGCATCAATAGCGCTGTTTTGGTCTTTACCTCTTATACGAGTGCCGGCAATGGGATAGATCTCAACTTGATTGGATTGTTTGTCGTATTTCAGTGCGCTCTCTGGCGATGCCCCAAATAGACTGAACTCGCCGCTGTTTAAATAAAACATATAAGGGCTTGGGTTGGATATCCGCAGCGCTTGATAAGCACCAAGCGGATTAGGGCAGGGCAACGAGAAACTGCGTGACGGAACAACTTGGAAAATATCACCGGCAACAATGTGTTGTTTCAGATCCACAACACACTGGTTAAACGCTTCATCGCTAATACTGGCTTGGGCCTGTTCTGATACCCCGGTTAGTGGCCGCGGGCTTGGTGCGGTGGCGACTAATTGTTCAAGTGAATCGGCGACTTGGGCTAAACGTTGATGAACGGTTCCTGTATGTTGCGGGGCATCACCAAAGGCCAAACCATAAAGTTCACTGCTTTGTTGCTGATGGTCAATTTTGAGCATGACTTCGGCAAGGTAAAACAAATAGTCTGGACATGGGTTATTGGCTGCTGAAACTTCCGGTAATGGCTCCACGGTGTCGATGAGATCGTAGCCCAGCACTCCGCCAACAAAGATGGCGTCCCGCTGATGCTGTGGCAAGTCTAATAAGTCGCATAACACGCGAATGCCATCGAGCGGTGACAGCGACTTTAAGCGGGCGTCTTCGTCGAGTGACTCGTCGGCTCTGGGTAACTCAATGATTAATTGTGCGTTGGTTCGAGCCTCAACATAGGTCGCAAAAGCGTTGGCAAGCACAGGAATCAGTTGTTGGCCATTATCGGTTAACCCTTCAAAGGTGAGTCGATGGCCGTCACAACGAATTTTAAGTGCTGCTTGAACTAAAATGAGGCTTTTTAAATGATCTTTGCTTTCGATTTCAGCCGACTCAAGAAGCATGTTATGTGCCGATTGCTGACACAGAGTCCGGTATTGAATTAACGGGTCGGCAAAGTAGGGCACGCCCTGCACCAGCTTGGTGACATTTATAGAGTGTGGGTTAGTCATCGCTAGCATCCTGTTGCATAAGATTATTGCCAATTAAGTTAACGTGTCGATTCATCATTTATGTATCCGAAACCATATGTGCTAATACGGGTTGGCTCAAGCTTAAATACTAAAAAACCCGCTATTTAGCGGGTTTTTATAAAATTTTGCATCAAATTTGTTGCAGCCTTTCTTACACCACCCGCGATTGTTGGGAGTGCCACCACCAGCTGTGAATTGCTAATTGGCTCATTGATTGCTGCTCTGCATGATTTGACTGAAGGCTAAGATAAACATTTTTTAGTTGTTGCTGTCAATATCGGAGAATAAAAATACGCTCATGCACGTGGGGCTGGCTTTCACTCGCTATTTTTAAGCAATCCTTTAGACTAAGGTTATGAGCAGAATAAACCCCATGATTGACTTACACAGTCACACACGCGCATCCGACGGCGGTTTAACGCCTTCGCAGTTAATCATGCGCGCCAGCAACCGCCAATTAAGAGTGTTGGCGATTACTGACCACGATACCACGGATGGATTGGCTGAGGCTCACCAAGAGGTTGCGCGATTAAAAGCGAACCTGAAGTTGATAAATGGTGTGGAAATATCGACACGCTGGCACGGTTTCGATATCCATATTGTGGCCTTAGGGGTTGATATCGATAATTCGTCTTTACAGGCTTTTTTACAAACACAACGACAGCGTCGCCGACTCAGGGCTGAAAAAATATGCCATAAATTGGAAAAAGCTGGACTCACTGGTGCCCTTGAAGGTGCCTTGGCTAAAGCCAATGGCGCGGCCATTAGTCGCAGCCACATTGCTCGTTGGATGGTTGAAAAGCAACACGTTAGCCACATGGATGCGGCGTTTAAAAAATACTTAGGTAAAGGCCAAGGTGCGTTTGTTGCCAACGACTGGCACTCCATTAAGGAAGCCATTGAGGTTGCCCATCAAGCGGGTGGCGTGTGCGTGCTAGCGCATCCGAGTCGTTATTCTATGTCCACTAAGTGGTTACGTAAGTTATTGATCGAGTTTAAACAATGCGGTGGTGATGGTATGGAAGTGGTACTTTCGCAACAAGGCATCAATGAACGACAACTGTTACTATCACTTGCGCACGAATACCAGTTATACTGCTCCCTAGGAAGCGATTTTCACTATGAAAGTCAGTGGGTTGATTTAGGTCGTAATTTATTCTTAGCAGATAATGCGCAATGGATATGGCAGTCGCCACGCTGGCGGGAGGAGCTATGAGTCAATTTTTCTATGTGCACCCAGACACGCCTCAAGCACGATTAATGAATCAAGCGGTAGCGGTAATACGCAGTGGCGGCGTGATTGTGTATCCAACCGATTCCGGTTATGCAATCGGATGCCATTTGGGTGATAAGAGCGCGCTGGATAGAATTATTCGCATCAGGCAGCTGAATAAAGATCACAACTTTACTCTGATGTGTCGCGATTTGTCAGAATTGTCCATCTACGCTCGAGTAGAAAATCAAGCATTTCGCCTATTAAGAAACAACACCCCCGGCCCCTACACGTTTGTATTTAAGGGAACCAAGGAAGTGCCGCGGCGGTTGCTTAACCCGAAGCGTCGCACCATAGGTATTCGAGTGCCAGATAACGCCATTAGCTTAGCGTTGCTTGAAGCTCTGGGTGAGCCTCTTATGTCCACCAGTTTGATTCTTCCTAATAGTGATGTGGCGGAGTCGGATCCGGAAGAAATTCGGGACAAATTGGAAAAACAGGTGGATTTAATCATTCACGGTGGTTTTATCGGTGAAACGCCAACGACCGTAATTGACATGTCTGAAGGCGGTTCAGAGATTGTTCGTGTGGGTGGCGGAGATCCTGAACCGTTTCAATAAGTTTGTGCTGATTGGTGGCTTAATATCAGGTATACTGGCGCGCTTTGGTTTACGTAAGCGTGTTTCAAAGGGGGTCGCTAATGGATAATCCATCTCAAGCGAGTTTGCCATTCGCTAAAGTTGACGGGGAACCGTTGGCGCAGTGGCCACAAGATCTTTTCATTCCGCCTGAGGCGTTGGAAGTGATTTTGGAGACCTTTGAAGGACCGCTAGACCTTCTGCTGTACCTGATACGTAAGCAAAAATTAGACATTTTGAATTTGCCCATTCAGCGAATAACCGAGCAATATTTAGATTACATTAAGTTACTGCAGGGGATTCGGGTAGAGCTGGCCGCCGATTATTTAGTGATGGCGGCAACCTTAGCTGAAATAAAAAGTCGACTGTTGTTGCCTCGACCGGAATTAGAGGAAGATGAGCACGACCCTCGTTTACTGCTTATCAAGCAGTTACAGGCCTATGAGGTGGTTAAACAAGCCGCAGAAGATATTGAAGCTTTGCCGCGGTTAGAACGAGATACCTTTGTTGCCGTAGCAGATAGTCAAGGATCTGAGGCGCTTAAACCGCTTGCGCCACAGGTTGAAATCGCTGATTTAGTGTTGGCGTTTTCCGCTATCGCCAAGCGAGCCGCGCAATTTGAGCATCACCACATTAGTCGGGAAAAACTGTCGACGCGAGAAAAAATGAGCCAATTGCTGAGTCATCTTGATGATGGCGAATTTTATCGTTTTGGGCAATTGTTCGACGTCAAGGAAGGGCGCGCCGGCGTGTTAGTTACCTTTTTAGCGCTAATGGAACTGCTAAAAGAAGCGTTAATAGAGCTCTTACAAGCAAAAGCGTTTGATAACATTTATGTGAGACTGGCTCGATGACACAGGAAGTGGCAACTACACTAACTGCAAAGCAGTTACAGCACTTGATAGAAGCTGCGATATTTTCAGCAGCCAAGCCGCTATCGGTAACTCAGCTACTGGAGACGGTACTTGCGGATACATCGGTAACTCGCGAGCAGGCGAAACAAGCGCTTAGCGAGTTGCAACGAGACTATCGCTCGCGCGGGATTGAGTTAGTGAAATTAGCCAGTGGCTATCGTTTTCAAACTCGCCCGGAGCTGGCTAAGCAGCTTAATAAGGTGCGTCAGAATAGTGCGCCGAAGTATTCACGAGCATTATTAGAAACCTTGGCGTTGATTGCTTATCAACAACCCATCACCCGAGGTGAGATAGAAACCGTTCGCGGGGTAAGTGTGAGCTCTCAAAGCATAAGAACACTTACTGAGCGAGGATGGATTAAAGTCGTTGGGCACAAAGAAGTGCCTGGCCGGCCAGCCTTATTGGCCACCACCAAGGGATTTTTAGATTATTTCGGCCTTGCAAGTTTGTCTGAGCTGCCCAAGCTTAGTGATGAGACGGCGTTGCAAGCCCTATTGGTAGGCACGAGCAGCCGCCAAAATAAAGAGTTAGTCAATGAGTGAAAAACTACAGAAAGTATTAGCGCGCGCAGGGCATGGCTCTCGCAGAGAATTAGAGCAGGTCATAGCCGCGGGTCGTGTCAGTGTTGACGGAAAAGTGGCGCAGCTAGGTGATAGAGTTGAAGCGGATGCTAAGATCCGTCTCGATGGCCATGTTGTGGACGTACGAGCCAATGAAGAGATGGTATGTCGAGTGTTGGCCTACCACAAGCCAGAGGGCGAGATTTGTAGCCGCAAAGACCCACAAGGGCGGCCTACGGTGTTTGACCGTCTTCCCAAGTTAAAAGGAGCTCGCTGGGTAGCTGTAGGTCGATTAGATATTAACACCTCTGGCTTGCTGCTGTTTACCTCAGATGGTGAGTTGGCTAATCGCCTCATGCATCCTGCTCAAGAAGTTGAGCGAGAGTATGCGGTGCGCGTATTTGGTGAAGTGACCGATGAGCACCTTGCGAACTTGAAGAATGGGGTAATGTTAGAAGACGGTGAAGCCCGCTTCGATAACATTAAGTCCGCTGGTGGTGAAGGCATTAACCAATGGTTTCACGTAACCCTAAAAGAAGGACGTAACCGCGAGGTACGCCGCCTATGGGAATCTCAAGAGCTGCAAGTGAGTCGGTTAATGCGAATTCGCTACGGCGATATTGAGCTGGCTAAAAACTTACCTCGAGGCGGTTGGGAAGAATTATCGCTTAATCGGGTTAATTATTTGCGTGAAATGGTGCAGTTACGCCGCGAAACCAAGACCTTATTAACGCCCGAGAAAAAATTGAGCTCAGCCAGAGCCAAGGTTAAAAAGGCTAAGATTCGTCGCGCGGTAAGACGCCATACTGAAAATAAGACTCGCCGTCCTAAATAGCCAAACTTCAAGTAAAAAAGCGCCTTATTGAGGCGCTTTTTTTATGCTTGCTGGTTATTTCGGTTGCGCGTCTATGGCTTGTCCGTTTACATCGACTGCGTCATCACTCATTAGGTACAGATATAACGGCATGAGATCCTGAGCAGTTTTTAAGGTCGCTGGATCTTCAGCAGGGAAGGCACTGGCGCGCATTTTCGTGCGAGTTGCACCGGGGTTGATGCTGTTTACGCGAATATGGGTGCTTGATAACTCGTCCGCTAAGGTTTGCATCATGCCTTCAGTGGCAAACTTAGAAATTGCATAGGAGCCCCAATAAGCGCGACCTTGTTTACCGACGCCACTGGAGGTAAATACAATGGAACTGCTGTTTGCTTTGCGAAGCGCCGGCAATAACGCTTTAGTAAGCATGAATTGAGCGCGTACGTTTACCTGCATGACTTCATCGAATTGATCTAATCCAATGTGCTCAAATGGGCCTAGTACGCCTAGCAGGCTGGCATTATGCAATAAACCGTCAAGTTTGCAAAATTGCGCTTCTATGGTTTCCGCCAGTCCTTGGTAATGGCTTTCCTCGGCGCCTTTGAAGTCCATTGGGACGATGGCCGGCTGTGGGTAGCCTAACTTAACAATCTCATCGTAAGTGGCTTCTAATTTGGCTGTGGTACGACCGACAAGAATAACGGTAGCGCCTTGTTCAGCAAAGCTGAGTGACGCCTGCTTACCAATGCCGTCTCCGGCGCCTGTAACTAAAATAGTCTTACCAGAAAGACAATTTTTCTCAAATTTAAAAGGGGGCTTCACTTGCGTGGTCATAGCCTCTACAACTCCCAAAAATCATACGGTTGACAAGCTTTGTTAAACATCTGTTTTAAACGGATGGATTAATTCTTGATGCCGTCTTGTTATGTATTAGTTATAAAAATGTAGATAAACAAAGGCTTTTGAGTTAGCTTTAGCTAGGATAAAAGCCAAATTAAGGCTGCAAAAATAGCACATAACCTACCGGTTAGGACAGCTAAGACTCGAACAAAAATAAAGATAAAATCGTATTAGGATTGGGGAGAACCGATGAAGCGATTAGTATTAGCCGCGGCAATAGGCACACTGCTAGGTGTTGCTGGTTGTGGCGAAGATAGCCATAACGAGAATGTAGAAAACACGCCGCCACTCACACCAACGGCACGGATTGTCTTCGACCCTGCGGCATCGGCACTGCCGGTACCTAATGATTTGCTGTTTAACGGTACAACCGACGGTACCTTAAACATGCCCGGTGAAAGTGGCCTAGAGCCCGGCACAATGCCCGATTACTACGACCCACAAACCGCCATCGGTGCGTTAGACGGTTGGTCGGTGATGGCCCCTATGGTGATTAGCATTGATTTAACCACCAACTCTGCCGGTGAAATGCCGACGCTGGATCCTGCCAGTGTGGCTGTACCAGGTGCGGTTAGAGTCTTTGAAGCGGTGGTTGGCGGGGCGCTATCAAGCGACCCTGACTGTGCCGCTGCCCCGTCTGTTAGCGCTTGTAAAATTGGCGATGAGCTGCAATTTGGAATGGACTTTGTTACCCAAGCGGTGGGTGACGATAAGTTTGCCATTATTCCATTGAAGGCTTATAAAGCGGCGACTTCTTATGTGGTGGCGGTAACCAATATGGTTAAAGATTCCGAAGGCAATGCCATTGGTGCCTCGGCCAGTTACGAGCTATTGAAATTAGACATTGACTCGCACCCACTAGAAACCGACGACCAACTGTTTTTGCAAACCTTAGTAAACTCTTACGAAAAAGGTATTGCTGAAGAGCACGGTGTTGATAAGGACACGGTTATCTACAGTGGTTTATTCACCACGCAATCGGCTCACGTTCAGTTTGAAACCATCAAAGGCCTGATGGCCCTCGCGGTTGAAGGCGAAGAAGCCGATTTAGCGGTATTCAAACCAAGCCTAACGGAACCCATGGCTACCGGTATGACTGCGGCTCAGGCGTTGGGCTTAGATCCGAACATGGCGATGGATCCGAACCTTGCTCCGGTTTATTTAGCGGCGGATGCAACCGACATTTACGCGGCTAAATTGACCGTGCCTTACTTTCTTGAATTACCAAATCTACAAAATTGTGCAGATGCGGTATGTGCAGGCGCTAACTCGCGTTGGAAGGCGTTAGGCCATAGCCCAATTTCGATACTGGGTGCTTTGCAGTCGGGTGCTTTGTCTCAAGATTCTTTTGGTCAACAAGCGGTGGCGCAAGGGATTGATCCAATGGAAGCCTTAATGGACCCAAGCAAGTTGGTGGGCTCCAAGTTCTACGTTGACTACCCAGAAACGACTATGCCGGTTGATGCGTTGCAGCACGTGACTAAATTTAACCCAGCACCTATGCCTCAAGGCTTTAACGGTATGACCGCTGAGGGCGTACCGTCATACAGCATGGATGTGTTTATTACCATGCCGAATGAAACTAAGTTAAAAGCCTTTATGGGTGATGCCGCCCCAATGAAACCGGTAACGGGCTGGCCAACTACCATGGTATTGCACGGTATTACCGGCTATAAAGAAGCGGCTGCGGCGATTGCTGGTTCGTATTCTGTTGGCGGTTTAGCAACCATTGCTATTGATATGCCACTGCACGGTTCGCGCTCGGTGGACCTAACGGGAAATGGCGTATATGACATATCAGCGTCTGAATCCCTTAAGGGCATCGATCCTAAGTTTGCCAACGCCGACACTACGGTTTACATGAACCTACAGCACTTGCTAACCGGTCGTGATAACCTGCGCCAAAGCGTAGTCGACCATCTAGGTTTACGCTTGGCGATAAGTGTGCTTTCACAAACCCAAGCAGCAATGATGAAAAGCCCAAGCTTTGATGCCACTAACATTAGCCTACAAGGGCTTTCGTTAGGTGGAATTGTAGGCTCTGGTGTGAGCGCATACGCCGCCACTGGTTTGCCAGGGGTTGACCCAATGATGAACCCTTACGGCATAGTCGCCAGCTCTTTGGTTGCTCCAGGTCAAGGTATTGGGTACTTCTTGGTAGAATCGCCATCGTTTGGGCCTCGCATTAAAGACTTGTTAACTTCTACTGATGTATTTAAAGGCTTGGTGGCGAGTGTTGCGCCGGATTGTGTCGACGTTCCAGCGGGTGCCAGCCCAGAATGCGATGCTGCGGTTGATCAGATTTATATGCAGTTCAGTCAAGAGTTCTCGCTAGCGGCTCAAACGGTCGTTGATAGCGGTGATCCTGTAATGTACTCACCTTATCTAATGGCTTCACAAACGCCAGTGCAACTGCTTGAAGTTGTAGGTGATGGTATGAACAACCTACCGGACCAAGTTATCCCTAACGCGGTTATGTCTTCACCGTTAGCGGGAACAGAGCCTATGATATCTGGTATTGGTCTTGCTAGTGTAACGGATACGGTAATGGGTACCGATGCACCGGTGAGCGGCGCTGTTCGCTTTATAAAGGGGCACCATGGTAGCCTGTTAAGTCCTGCGCCATCAGGCGGTGCAACGGCTGAAGAGGCCGCTGCTGCGACGGCAGAAATGCAATCGCAAGTGGTTACTTATGCGGCGAGTAAAGGCATGCTATTTAAAGTGATGAATAAAGACGTTATTAAGCAAGATTGATCAAAGATAACGTATATAAAGCCCACAGTTGTTCACTGTGGGCTTTTTTACGCCTGTTTTCTTGCTACTATAGCCTCGAAAAACATTATCGGAGCGTACATTGGAATTTATTTACGACCTTGGGCTGTTTTCTGCAAAAGCCCTAGTATTAGTCATCGCAATATTGGCGGTTGTTATTGGTGTTTTCGCATCGGCGAGCAAAGGTAAAGCTGAAAAGGGGCAGTTATCCCTAACAAATATCAGCGACAATCTACAAGCACTGAAAGGCGAACTTAACGAGCAGTTGCTTTCAAAAAAAGCGTATAAAGCCTACGAAAAAACACAAAAACAGCAGCAAAAAGAGGCTGAAAAAGCGGCAGAGAAATCACCTCAGTCACGATTGTTCGTGGTGGACTTTAAAGCCGGTATCGATGCCGCGGAAGTGGCCAACCTGCGGGAAGAAATTTCAGCGATTCTAAGCGTTGCTGAAAAAGGCGATAGCGTGTTAGTAAAAGTAGAAAGCGGTGGCGGCGTTGTGCACGGATATGGCTTAGCTGCCAGTCAGTTGGATCGGGTGCGACAAGCGGAAATAGAGCTTATCGTTGCCATTGATAAAGTGGCGGCAAGTGGTGGCTACATGATGGCCTGTGTTGCCAATAAAATTTTGTCTGCTCCGTTCGCCATTGTTGGCTCGATAGGCGTGGTAGCTCAGTTGCCAAACTTCAATAAGCTGCTTAAAAAGCACGATATTGACTATGAGCAGCATACCGCCGGCGACTTTAAACGCACCTTAACCTTGTTTGGAGAAAACACCGACGAGGGGCGAGAAAAATTCCAACAAGAAATTGAACAAACCCATGAGCTGTTCAAGACCTTTGTCAGCAACTATCGTCCGCAACTGGACATCGATAAAGTCGCCACCGGAGAACATTGGTTCGGCCAACAAGCTTTGACGCTGAATTTGGTGGACGAACTAACAACCAGTGACGACTACTTGCTCACGCAAGCTCAGCTACAGCCGGTGTTTAAAGTGGAATATAAAACCAAGAAAACCCTTGCTGATCGCATCGCAGGTAATGCCTCTATCGCCATCAGTCAAACCCTTAGTCAGTTGGTGAGTCGCTGGCAAAACAAAGGCTAACATCGCATTGCTGTCGAGGGGATAAGCTAATTGTGGCTATGGCATTTAGCTGCTTATCCCCTTCGAGCAACGCTATGAATACTTCCCTGTACGCTCGCAAATTCATCCATGAATTTGGACGTGCTCTCTTGGGAATAAGCAGCTAAATGCTCGCTCTATCTGCTTATCCCCTTCGAGCAACGCTATGAATACTTCCCTTTACGCTCGCAAATTCATCTATGAATTTGGACGTGCTCTCTTGGGAATAAGCAGCTAAATGCTTGCTCTATCTGCTTATCCCCTTCGAGCAACGCTATGAATACTTCCCTGTACGCTCGCAAATTCATCCATGAATTTGGACGTGCTCTCTTGGGAATAAGCAGCTAAATGCTCGCTCTATCTGCTTATCCCCTTCGAGCAACGCTATGAATACTTCCCTTTACGCTCGCAAATTCATCTATGAATTTGGACGTGCTCTCTTGGGAATAAGCAGCTAAATGCTTGCTCTATCTGCTTAACCCCTTCGAGCAACGCTATGAATACTTCCCTGTACGCTTGCAAATTCATCCATGAATTTGGACGTGCTCTCTTGGGAATAAGCAGCTAAATGCTCGCTCTATCTGCTTATCCCCTGCAATCATTATGTTCTAGTGAGATCGTTGCCTTCTAGGCTGTCGATATCAATTTCTTTTTTTGAGGCCATTGGGTCGTTAAAGATTTCTTCATTAAACTCACCTTCGCTTTTGGCTACGATGATGGTTGCTACTGAATCACCGGTAACGTTAACAGCGGTTCGAACCATGTCGAGTAAGCGATCAACACCGATAATCAATGCGATACCTTCTACCGGTAAGCCAACTTGATTAAGTACCATGGCCAGCATGATTAGGCCGACACCAGGAACACCGGCTGTACCTACCGATGCTAACGTCGCGGTTAGAATGACCATCAAATAATCGCTGAGGGATAAATCGATGCCAAAGACTTGCGCAATAAAGACGGTAGCGACACCTTGCATGATGGCTGTACCGTCCATATTCACGGTGGCACCTAAGGGTAATGTAAACGAGGCAATTTTGTTATCCGCGCCCATGCGATGCTCTGCGGTTTGCATGGTGACCGGTAAGGTAGCACTAGAGCTGGCAGTACTGAAGGCAAACAGTTGAACGTCGCGCATTTTGCGAATAAACATCAGCGGGTTTAAGCCAGTAAGTACCTTGAGTAACGCCGGGTAAACCAGCAGACCGTGGATCAACAACACGATCAGCACGATGCCGAAGTACTTGGCAACACTTTCAAAGGTGTCTAATCCTAGTGTTAAAGAAAGCTTGGCCATGAGGGCAAACACACCAAATGGTGCGAGCATCATGATCAAGGTAACCACTCGCATAACCACTTCGTTTAGGTCATTGAAAAACTCAGCTACGCGGCGGCCACGCTCACCAATGTGAGAAATAGCTACACCAAAGATAATTGCAAATACAATAATTTGCAGCATGTTGCCTTCGGTAAGTGACTGAATGGGGTTACTTGGGAATATATTGATAATGACTTGGGCTAAACTCGGTGCTTCTTTTACTTCGTAATGCATTCCTTCCACGGCTAAGCTGGCATTACCAGGATGGAAAAGTAATGCGGCCGCTATGGCCAAAGTAATAGCAACGGCGGTAGTAAATAAATAGAAGGCTAAGGTTTTGCCGCCCAAACGCCCCAATTTAGAAGGCTCACTTAACGAGGCCGTACCGCATACCAAAGAAACAAACACCAAAGGAACCACTAACATCTTCAGCAACGATAGAAAAATAGACCCCATTACATCGAATAGGCCTTCAGTAAAATATTGTTGGATGATTTCACTGTCGGGAAATAGGTTACGAAGAAGCAGTCCTATGATGACTCCAAGAAACATGCCGAGCAAGATTTGCGCGGTTAATCCTAACTTTTTCGTGTCTTTTGCCGTCATTTTAGACTCACTATTTGTTTTATTCGTTAATTGCGGGCTAAAGACTAGCAAGAATTTAGCCGAGGTGGAACGGTTAAACGGTTAAAATTTAACGCTTAAAATGTCGAGTTGCGCCTTGTTGTTAAGGGATTTATTAAGGTACATTGTTAGCTGTTATTCTAACAATAAAAAAATGTGCCGGCTTTATTCGGCAATTGTTACAGGGAGTAGATTATGAAATCAGTCTATCGACTGTTTTCTGTTATGTGTTTTAGCCTGTTATTGGCAGCATGTGGCGGCAGCGGTAATGAACTTAGCAATGGTAACGATAACCCTACCGATCCAAATCCGGATCCCCAACCTCAAGCGACGCTTACGCTCGCGCTTCATGATGCTAATGGTAGTACGATAACCGAAGTATCTCAAAGTAATCCCGGAACTCTTAGTGCGACTTTGACCGTTGACGGCAGTGGTGTCGCCAATGCGCTCATTTCATTTTCTTTAGAATCCGTCGGTAGTCTGTCTCCAGCGGTAGGTACTGCGCTAACCAACAGCAATGGTGTTGCGACCATCAGTCTTCGTGCTGGTACCACTCAAGGTGCAGGCCGCGTAACCGCCAGTTACAGTGACGGCGACGTAAGTGCTACTCAAACCTTAGGGTTTAGCTCACTAGGCGACGATGTCGGTGAATCGGAGGTGCAATTGGTCTTGTCGCTGACGGACATTCAAGGCAATCCAATTGATACCATCAGTGCGGCTAGCTCTGGTCGTTTAACAGCTTTGGTTTCAGGGATCGTGAAACCGACCATCGTAACCTTTGAAACCAGTAAAGGCTCGATTCCAATCGATACGGCAGTAACTAATGCTCAAGGGCTTGCAAGCGTTGATATCTATGCGGGTGACGATTTGGGCGCTGGCATGGTTAAAGCGTCTTTGGAGTCCGGTGAATACGGAGAAACGGTCATTATTATTGGTGCCACGAATTTGCGTATGGGCTCTGGAGACCCGTTCCAAGAAGGTATCGCCAATGTGAGCTTAGACCAAATCTCAGCCGGTGGAACCGCGACCGTTTCGGTACAAATTGTTGATGAAAGCGGAGCGCCATTCACTGACTCGGTGGAAGTGAACTTCAATTCTGGTTGTGCCGGTAACAATCGCGCCACCATCAGCTCTCCTGTGTTAGCAGTTGGCGGCATTGCCAGCTCAACCTATCGAGCAGAAGGCTGTGTTGGCGATGATCCTATTACTGTTAGCGCCAATCCTGGCGGCAATAGTTTAGCGGCTAATGCCAGCATTAACGTGTTAGCGGCGGATGTCGGCAGTATTGTATTCGAGTCGGCTTTGCCAGAACGTTTAGGCATTAAAGGAACGGGCGGCGTAGAACAGTCGGTCTTGACCTTTAAGGTATTGGATAGCAACGGCAACCCAGTTGCCAATGAATCAGTTTCCTTTGCTCTAAATACCTCGCTTGGCGGTATTTCTCTTAATCCTGTCACCACCCAGTCCGATGACCAAGGTCTGGTTAAAACGACGATTAATACGGGTACCGTGGCTACCTCAGTGCGGGTAACAGCGACGGTAGATAACAGTACTCCGGCAATTTCCTCGCAATCAAACTTGCTGACCATTTCAACCGGTATTGCAGACCAAGATAGCTTTTCATTAGCGGCTAGCGACTTAAACGTT
Organism: Paraferrimonas haliotis; assembly: GCF_002282895.1. GTDB lineage: Bacteria > Pseudomonadota > Gammaproteobacteria > Enterobacterales > Shewanellaceae > Paraferrimonas > Paraferrimonas haliotis. Next base: position 237,720 of record NZ_NRRB01000003.1, on the reverse strand, counting down.
GAAGGCTGGAATGAAGACGGCACCGAAGTCACCATTACTGCTCGTTTAGCGGATGCGTTTAACAACCCCGTTGATGATGGTACAGCGGTGAGCTTTATCACTGAAGGCGGATCAATCGAGTCTAACTGTGTGACTAAGAATGGCGTTTGTTCAGTGAAATGGGTAAGCCAAAACCCACGTCCTCATGGCGCTAGCTTTGCAGACATTGACAACACCTTGAGCCCAGGTCCTGGGCCTGTACTTGGGCAACCATACGCCGGACGCGTAACCATTGTTGCCCATGCTATTGGAGAGGAGTCCTTCCCAGATCTGAATGGTAACGGTCGTTTTGATGCGGAAGAGATGAACCAGTTCCTTAATGGTACCGATGTCGCGGGTAACCCGTATGACTTAGACGAAGCTTTTGTTGACAAAAACGAAGACGGCATTTTCCAAAATGAACCCGGTGCCCAACCCGGTGGCGATAACGAGCGTCTTATCGACTTCAATGAAAACGGTGTGTTCGATAAAGCCGACGGGAAATACAATGGAGTGTTGTGCTCAGAGCCAGCCCATGCAGGTTGCTCAGCGGATCAAAAATCCATCACGGTTCGTCAGAGCATTGTATTGATCATGTCTGGTTCAAGAGCGTACGCTAGCGTGCCGTTAATTAACAACGACCCGTCGCTTAGTTCTATAGAGTTAGAAGGTAAAGAAACTGCAACAGTTTCCTTATACATCTCTGATTTGAACAACCAGCCAATGCCAAGCGGTACCACGGTGACGTTTAAGACAACGGTCGGTAGTATTGTTACAAAATCCAGCTTTGTGTGGCCTAAGGAAAACATCAACAGCGCCACCGAGTTTAGCGTGCTTGTCGAAGGTGCAACAACCGACGGCAGCGGTGTGTTGAGCGTAGAAGTTACAACACCTGGTGGAGTTACTACCGAGGTGGCTGTCATTCCAATTATCATTACCGGTAACTAAAAAAAGGGGCCAGGCCCCTTTTTTGTTGCGAGTAAAAAGGGGGCCTGGCCCCCTTTTTGGTGGTAGCTTTACCGTTGGAACGGGTAAACGCTGCCAAGCTGCATTATTTGCGTGAGTTCATCTAATGCAGTGCGAGATTCAATGAGCAGTTGAGGATCCGCAAGGTCGTTATCGGATAAGCGGTCTCTGTAGCGCTTATCAACCCAAGCATTGAGTTTTTCGAATAAGGCGTCATTCATTATCGTATGAGGGTTGACGGCATTAAGCTCTGCTTGAGTTAACGCAACTCGCAAACGTAAGCATGCTGGACCTCCACCGTTTTGCATGCTTTGTTTAACGTCGAAAAAGTGGACCTTGTTGATGGGGTTATCCATTTCTACTAAGGCTTCTAAATAAGCATTTACAGCCTTGTTTTCTTGGCAGTTGGTTGGAGCAATTAAGGCCATCGAGGTAGCATCGATGGATAGCAGTTGAGTATTGAACAAATAACTTTGTACCGCATCGTCTATGGAAACTTCTGCGCTCGGGACTTTCACAAAATGCAGCGGTTGTTCACCAAACTTTGATTGAATTTCTGCGAACTTGGCTTGCGTATCTATAAAGGCTTGCTCGTGATAGAACAATACGTTGCGGTTGCCCACCGAAATGACATCGTTGTGAAACACACCTTGATCAATAACATCGGGATTTTGTTGAATGAAAACCACGCCATCTTCATCGAGTCCATGCAATCGAGCGACGGCTTGACTGGCTTCTAATGTTTGTCGTGCTGGGTATTTAAGCGGTCGTGGAGCTTGCGCATTAGACGATTGGCCGTAGGTAAAAAGCTCGACACCAGCGTGGCCATATTCGTGGCACAGACGGGTGTGGTTCGCGGCACCTTCATCCCCAAGCAATGGATGATGAGGTAAGGCGTCGTGATGACTGAAGTATTGTTCGTTTTTAAAGGTTGCCTTAAGGATGCGGCCGGTTACTGGCGCTTCGATAGAACGGTGCAATTTGTCAATTAAGTTGGCGGGAGTAAAGTGAACTCGACCGTCTTGGGTATCGGCACTGGGAGACACGGTCGCGGCGTTAGCTGTCCACATACTGGAGGCGCTGCTAACGGCTCTCAATATTTGTGGTGCTTGTGCGGCCGCTTGTTGAAGCACGTTGGCGTCACTGCCGCTAAATCCCAGTTGGCGCAAGCAAGCAATGTCAGGGCGCTCTTGAGGCGCCAGCATGCCTTGCACGAAGCCCATATCATGAAGCGCTTTTGCTTTCGCGAGGCCTTGTTTAGCCGCTTGTTTCGGATTTGAAACGGCATTAGCGTTACTGAATGAGGCGACGTTTCCGAAAGAAAGCCCTGCGTAATTATGAGTCGGTCCAACTAGGCCGTCGAAATTTGCTTCAAAAAACTTCATCAGTGGTCCTTTTTTTCATTGTTATGGCCGCAGTATACGGGTTAACGAGTAGTTAACAAGTGCAGATGTTGTGTCGCTCGGTCTCCAAAATGCATCTAAATGAATAACTATTACTTGATACTTGAGAAGATATGCAATATTACTTCTATAAGAAGAAAAGTTATTTCATTTTCAGTATCACAAATATTTATAACCAGTGGCGACGCAGTATACGAATTTTGCGGTTGCGCTTGCATCATGATGCGCAACTCTCTATATATAGTGCCACTTAAACTAAGATCGTAAATGGATCGGTGAATACAAATTTATGGGTAAATCCTTAGTCATTGTGGAGTCTCCCGCCAAGGCAAAGACGATAAACAAATATCTTGGCAAAGATTATGTGGTCAAATCCAGTGTTGGCCATATTCGAGACTTACCGACGTCATCAACGGCGAAAACCGCCGCGAAGTCCACTGTGAATACTCGCAGCATGACACCAGAACAAAAAGCCAAATACAAAGCGGAAAAAGACCGTAAAGCTTTGGTTGCGCGCATGGGTATCGACCCAGACAAAGACTGGAAAGCTAACTACCAAGTTCTACCTGGCAAAGAGAAAGTCGTCAAAGAACTGCAGACGCTTGCAAAAAATGCCGACCGCATTTATCTCGCAACGGATTTGGATAGAGAAGGGGAAGCCATTGCTTGGCATTTGCAACAAGTGATTGGTGGCGATGATTCTCGATATCAACGGGTGGTTTTTAACGAAATTACCAAGTCAGCGATTAAAGATGCGTTTTCACAACCGGCCATTTTGGATCAAGATAAAGTTGATGCGCAACAAGCTCGCCGCTTCTTAGACCGTGTTGTGGGCTTTATGGTGTCGCCGTTGCTTTGGAAAAAAGTAGCTCGTGGCCTGTCTGCTGGCCGAGTACAATCGGTTGCCGTTCGTTTGGTTGTTGAGCGTGAGCGCGAAATTAAAGCCTTTAACCCAGAAGAATACTGGGACGTTCATGCCGATGTATCCACGGCGGCTAAACAAGGGTTACGCTTACAGGTTGCGAAGCAAGCTGGTAAAGCGTTTCGACCAAACAGTGAAGCTCAAACCATGGCTGCGGTTGAACTGCTGCAACGCGCCTCATATCAAGTTGTTAAGCGTGAAGATCGACCTACGCAATCTAAGCCGCAAGCGCCTTTTATTACTTCAACATTGCAACAAGCGGCGAGCACGCGCTTGGGCTTTGGAGTGAAAAAGACCATGATGATGGCGCAGCGACTCTACGAAGCGGGCCACATTACCTACATGCGTACCGACAGCACCAACTTGTCGAAAGAAGCGGTAGAAAGCTGTCGCAGTTTGATTGCGTCTGAATTTGGCGAGCATTATTTGCCCACAGCAGCTAATCAATATGGCAGCAAAGAGGGTGCTCAAGAAGCTCACGAAGCAATTAGACCGTCAGATGTTAATGTTCAGGCGAGCGACTTGTCGGCAATGGAAAGAGACGCTCAACGCTTGTACGAGCTTATTTGGCGTCAGTTTGTTGCCTGTCAAATGGTGCCGGCAAAGTTTGACGCAACCCAGTTGGTTATTGACGCTGGAGAGTTTGAATTACGAGCGAAAGGCCGCGTATTAAAATTTGACGGTTGGACCCGAGTTCAGCCCGCTGCGAAGCGTAAGAGCGAAGACGAACCTCAGTTACCAGATGTCAAACAGGGCGATACCCTCAGCCTGCAAAAGCTGGATCCAAAACAGCACTTCACTAAGCCGACTGCACGCTTTAGCGAAGCTTCGTTGGTAAAAGAATTGGAAAAACGCGGCATTGGCCGTCCGTCTACCTACGCCTCGATTATTTCAACCATTCAAGATCGTGGATACGTGCGAGTGGAGAATCGTCGCTTCTATGCTGAGAAGATGGGTGAAATAGTTAATGACAGACTGGTGGAAAACTTTGATGACCTATTGAGTTACGAATTCACCTCAGACATGGAGAAAACCCTAGACGAAATTGGTCAAGGGCACTTGCCTTGGAAACAGGTATTAAACGAATTTTATCAAGGGTTTACCAATAAGCTAGAGACGGCTAATAAGGACGTTGAAGAGGGCGGTATGCGTCCAAACAGCATCGTCCTAACCGACATTGATTGTCCTACATGCGGTCGCAAAATGGGTATTCGTACCGCGAGTACAGGGGTGTTCTTGGGGTGCTCGGGTTATGCGCTACCGCCAAAAGAGCGCTGCAAAACTACAGTTAACCTGACTTCTGGCGATGAAGCGGTGGTGGATAGCAGTGAAGAAGCGGAAAACGACGCACTGCGAGCGAAACGCCGTTGTAAGAAATGCGATACCGCTATGGACAGTTACCTGATCGACGAAACTCGTAAGCTGCATGTGTGCGGTAATAATCCGCAGTGCGATGGCTATGAAATCGAACAGGGCAGCTTTAAGATTAAAGGTTACGATGGCCCCATCATTGAGTGCGACAAGTGCGGCAGTGATATGGAGCTTAAGAATGGCCGTTTTGGTAAGTATTTTGGCTGCACCAACCCAGACTGTAAGAACACTCGCAAGTTACTGAAAAACGGTGAAGCGGCTCCTCCGAAGGAAGATCCCATCATGTTACCGGAATTGCCTTGCAGTAAATCCGACGCTCATTTTGTATTGCGTGACGGTGCCGCGGGTATTTTCTTGGCCGCAAGCACCTTCCCACGCTCTCGAGAGACACGGGCACCGCTTGTTGAAGAGTTAGTCCGCTTTAAAGACCGAGTCTGGCCAAAGTATCAATTTTTGACCGAGGCGCCGGTTGTGGATGATGAGGGGAATAAAACCCTAGTTAAGTTCAGCCGTAAAACTAAGAGCCAATACGTCGCTTCTGAAGTGAATGGCAAAGCCACTGGCTGGAGTGCCCATTACAACGATGGTAAATGGGTTGCTGAAAGTAAGAAATCGAAAGCGAAAGCGAAATCCAAAGCCAAGTAACTCGGCCTCAAAGAAAACAGCGCTCTTTTTAGAGCGCTTTTTTATTGATTTTATTTAGTGAACATTAAACTTGTGTCTGACAAATGAACAAGAATGCATTACAGTGTTATACCTAATTGCTATAAGTAGTTATGATTTTTGTTTACTTTAGGAATATAAGAAGCGATCACCATGAAGTTACAGCAACTGCGTTACATTGTAGAAGTTCTGAACAACAACCTAAACGTTTCTGCCACCGCAGACAGCCTATATACTTCGCAACCCGGTATCAGCAAGCAAGTTCGTATGCTTGAAGATGAACTGGGCATCCAGATTTTTGGTCGCAGCGGTAAACACCTAACTCACGTAACCCCCGCGGGAAAGCAAATTATTGATATCTCGGCGGATATTCTTGGAAAGATTGAGAGCATAAAAGCGGTCGCCGAAGAACATACAAAGCCGGATCAAGGGGTGCTCAATATTGCCACCACTCACACTCAAGCCCGTTATGCACTGCCTCAAGTGATTCAGTCATTTATGGAACGCTACCCTAAAGTGAGCCTGCACATGCATCAAGCCACGCCTGCGCAAATTTGCGAGTCGGCTGTGCGCGGGGATGCGGACTTCGCCATATCCACCGAGGGTATGCACCTTTTTTCCGATTTATTGATGATGCCATGCTATCACTGGAACCGCTCCATTGTGGTTAGGCGGGATCACCCGCTTGCCCAAAAAGAGCACATTAGTTTAGAAGAGTTAGCGGCCAATCCTTTGGTTACTTACGTGTTTGGGTTTAATCGTGCCTCGCAACTGGACAAAGCCTTTGGACAAGCCGGCTTAACCCCTAAAGTGGTCTTCAGTGCCACTAGTGCCGACGTTCTGAAAACCTACGTTCGAATGGGGTTGGGGGTTGGGGTGATTGCCAGCATGGCCATTAGTCCAGAAGAAGATTCGGATTTGGTAGCCATAGATGCAAGCCACTTGATAGGCCACTCAACCACTAAAATCGCTTTTAGAAAGGGCAGCTTTTTAAGAAGTTATATGTACGACTTTATTGAAGGGTTTGCGCCGCACTTAACCAGAGATCTGGTTGAGCGGGCGCTTGCTCTGCGTGAACAGCATCATATTGATGAGCTGTTCAAAGACATCGCTTTGCCGGTTCGTTAGCACTCTACAATATTAACCGCCAGGCCACCTTTGGCAGTTTCTTTGTATTTTGAGCGCATATCGACACCGGTATCCCACATGGTTTTAATGACTTTGTCGAGCGATACTTTATGTTGACCATCGCCACGAAGTGCCAGACGGGATGCATTAATGGCTTTCACTGCCCCCATGGCATTGCGTTCAATGCAAGGCACTTGAACCAGGCCACCAACCGGGTCGCAGGTCAGGCCTAAGTTATGCTCCATACCGATTTCAGCGGCGTTTTCGACGTTCTCGGCGGTACCACCCATGATTTCAGTGAGCGCAGCCGCCGCCATGGAGCAGGCTACGCCCACTTCACCTTGGCAACCCACTTCCGCGCCAGAGATAGATGCATTCTTCTTATACAAAATGCCAACGGCAGCGGCGGCGAGTAAATAGCGCACACAAATTTCTTCATCCACGGGTTGAATAAAGCGGTCGTAGTAACAAAGCACCGCAGGAATGATGCCTGCGGCGCCATTGGTTGGTGCGGTAACCACGCGACCACCGGCGGCATTCTCTTCATTCACCGCGATGGCAAATAGGTCAACCCAATCCATGGCGTTTAGCGGGTCAGAGCTGGTATTGCCTTCAGCGGTAAGACGCCGATACAAAGCGGGAGCACGGCGTCTGAGCTTTAACCCTCCAGGCAGGTTACCTTCCTTAAGGCAGCCACGCTCTACGCTGGACTTCATGGTTTGCCAAATGTGCCAAAGTTTGCGGCGAATTTCGGTTTCACTTTGCACGGTTTTTTCGTTAGCCATCATTAACGCTGAAATGCTTAAACCGTTGTCGCAGCATTGATCTAACAGTTGCTGTGCAGTCGCGAAAGGATAGGGCAGTTGAATGTCATCAGCGTGCAATGGAATTTGGTCGTCTTGAATTTGGTCTTCATCCAATACAAAACCACCCCCAACAGAATAGTAGGTGCGCTGGTGAATAACCTTGCCGTCTTTTAGAGCGTATAAGGTCATCGCGTTGGCATGAGCCGGAAGCGATTTGCGTCTGTGGTAAGTAATGGCATCGGCGCGGGTAAACTTAACCTGATGGTCGCCCATCATGGACAGTTGCTGCAACTTGGCAACGCTAGCCAGGTACTCTTCGACTAAATCAGTATCTACGGTATCGGGCTCTAACCCCATAAAACCTAATGTTACTGCAGTTCCAGTGCCGTGCCCCTTACCGGTTTGTCCCAGCGAGCCAAATAGCTCCGCTCTTAGCTCATCAACTTCGGATAACTCTTGTTGGTTTAGTCGCTCTAGAAACGCTTTAGCCGCACGCATTGGCCCCACGGTGTGTGAACTTGAGGGACCAAGGCCAATTGAAAACATATCAAAAGCACTAATCATCTTGTTATCCTAAGGTTTGGGCGTATTTTTTTAATGTCTCGAAATGTTACACTAAGGCGCAGCAGATCCCAATCTGGCTTGCAACAGATTATCTAATGCATGCATAAATAAAAATAGGGCAAAATAGTGCCAATCGCTAGGAGCGTTTTATGAGTTATTTGATGATGGACTTAGTGGCCACGTCGGTTAGTAGTCGCGAAGCTCAATTGCTGCAGGCTCCGTGTGTTGGCGGTCTTATACTGTTCAGTCGAAACTATGTTGATAAAAGCCAGCTGAAACAATTAATCAAGCAAGTCAGAAGCATTCGTCCCGATTTATTAATCGCAGTGGATCATGAAGGTGGTCGAGTGCAACGATTCATAAAAGATTTTAATAAAATTCCCGCCATGGGTAGCCTTATAAAGCGAGCCAATGGCGACATTGAGCAAGCGAGCTTATGGGCTACCGAATTGGGCTGGTTAATGGCCGCGGAATTACTCAACTGTGGCATCGATTTAAGCTTTGCTCCGGTTTTGGATAGACATGGCATCAGCGACGTCATTGGCGAACGCGCTTTTAGTGACGATCCAAAGCAGATTGTGCAATTGGCCAGTGCCTTTATTGAGGGAATGAATCAAGCTGGAATGCACGCGGTGGGTAAGCACTTTCCCGGGCATGGTTCAGTAAAAGCGGATAGCCACGTGGCCTCACCAATTGACCACCGCAGTTTTGAGCAGGTTTGGCAACAAGATAGCCAGCCATTCGTCGATTGTGCTAACGCAGGCTTGCTATCCGGTTTGATGCCGGCACACGTTATTTTCGACAGCATCGATCCCAACCCCGCCGGTTTTAGCGCTTTTTGGCTGCAACGCATTGTTCGCCAAAAGATGGCCTTTAAAGGAACCTTGTTTTCCGATGATTTAAGCATGCATGGCGCTGCCACTGCCGGCGACTATCCCTCTAGAATCAAAGCAGCGTTAGAAGCAGGCTGCGATATGCTGTTGTTGTGCAACTGCGCTGAAGCACTGGAGGAGGTAATTAGTCAGTATCCATGGCCACAAACACCCCCACATTCGCCGGGACAAAACCTTTGCAGTCATCGACTGTGGCACGAATTCCAACAGTCACAGCCTGAACGTTACCGGCAAGCGGTTGAGTACTGTAGCCTTTTAGCCTGATTTGAGCCATGATGAACAGTAACAGTTAACGTCATTGTCACGGAGTACACGATGCAACGGAGTTTCGTTAGAGTATCCGGCAAAGTGCAGGGCGTTTGGTTTCGAGCAAGTGCCAAACAAAAAGCCACTGAGCTGGGTCTAACTGGTTACGTCAAAAACTTGGAAGACGGGCGGGTAGAGCTGCTATTACAGGGAGCTAAGCCTGCTGTCGAGTCCATGATTGAATGGTGTCATCACGGCCCGGAGCAGGCTCACGTCGATAACGTCATTATCGACGACGATGTCGAAGATGACATCTTTCTCGATTTTAGTCTGCAGGATTAACTTCACCTGGTTGAGCCATTCGACGAATTTGAATGATTACCCCTAATTTGGGATGATCCATATAGTGAATTTCACGGCTGCGAATTCGCTTGTTTTGCTTGAACGGAATGTTGTAAAGAAACGCTTGGGGTATAGGCTCCAAGGTAACATTTGACTCTTCACTGGTCTTATTCATAGCGTCAGTGAGGGGCGATTTATCTGCGTTTACCAGCTCGTTGCTTACCATTTTAGCCTGACGAATGCCTGGCTCACGCAACACCAAATTGGTTTCAATAAACAGATAATGATCCAGATAAATGTTTAAGCTGCCTTGTAGCTCCCATAGCGGGTCGCTGTTATCAGAATCTAAGTGGCTGGTCAAAAACTCAAACTGAGGCACCAGCTGCTCGGCGCTTTCTACATCTTGTCTCGGCAGTCCTTCTTTGGTCCATTCTTGGCTTAAATCATTGCCCGCAATAAGAGAGAATGGTTTGGCTTGAAAGCGTGGGTAAACCCCTTGTCGCCAGCCCATGTGCAACAAGCCTTCAACGCCCATGTTTTGTTCAATGGAGCCAATCATATCGGTAAACTGCAATTCGCTGTCACGCAGTACCAGTGGCGCTTGGTCGGCTTCGTTCGGCATATTGTCGCTGACGACGGTTATGCTGTCTTGAGGAGTCTCATTACTCGGCTCAATGGTATCTGGGCTTGCTTCGGTAATAACAGAGGCCGTGCTGTCTGCATTAAGGTCGTCGCTTTCTGGAGCAACGATGGTGACCGGCAGGACTGGTGGCATGTCCGGTTTGGCAAAGGGTTGATTCCAGTCGCTGCTGCAGCGGTCTGGATCCGTTGCCCAATCTGCTGCAGTACAAGGCTCGAGCGCATCCGCCAAATTCGACTGGCTATTGATGACCAAATCGGTAATTAAATCTTGGCCATTACGCACCGACATATCTGGGATGGCATCTGACCAATCTTCTTGGGTGTCGCTTTGCTGTTTGAAGACGTATATTTCCACTTCAAACCAAGTCGGATCTTGAGCAAAGGCTTGGCTGCTCAGCATAAGCGGTAATGCGACAAAAAGAGTTTTATACAGCGATTGAGTCACTTAGTGAGTTCCCTTAATTAAGTTCTTAGCAAACTGAGTCAACATGTTATCAAGTAATTCCAACCTTTGCTCGGGGCTCTCGGTTGGAATGGCAAATTTTAGCTTGGTTGGGCCCTCGAGGCGATAAATTTTCGGCTGACTTTGCAACAACCCGATTATAAAGGCGGGATCCAGCTTACTGTGCTCGCCAAATTCAATGCTGCCGCCGTTGCCGTGCATGTCCAATTTCTTGATACCAATGGTTGCCGCGCGAGCCTTATCCCTGGTTAGAGCGATTAAATTCTTGCTGGCTTGGGGCAGCAAACCAAAGCGGTCGATCATTTCAACTTGCAGCTCATCCAGTTGTTTTTCATTGCTGCAATTGGCAATGCGTTTATACAAGTTTAAGCGTGTGTTTACGTCTGGGATGTAGTCGTCTGGAATCAGCACGGGAATGCGTAACTCCATTTCGCACTGTTGTTTTAATAAGCTTTCCAAATCCATGCTATCGGTTTTGCCGTTTTTGATGTTTTCCACCGCGGCTTCTAACATTTCCATGTATAAGGTAAAACCAATTTTGGCGATGTGGCCGCTTTGCTCGTCACCTAACAGCTCGCCAGCGCCACGGATCTCTAAATCTTGAGTCGCTAACATAAAGCCTGCACCCAAATCCTCAAGAGAACCAATGGCATCCAGTCGCTTGAGGGCATCTTTGGTCATGCGTTTAGGGTTCGGGGTCAGCAAATAAGCGTAGGCCTGATGATGACTGCGGCCTACTCGGCCACGCAATTGGTGCAATTGGGCCAAGCCAAATTTATCGGCGCGATCCATGATGATGGTATTGGCACTGGGCACGTCAATACCGGTTTCAATAATGGTGGTGCACACCAACACGTTAAAGCGTTGGTGATAAAAGTCTGACATCACCTGCTCTAATTGACGTTCGCGCATTTGGCCGTGGGCTACCACGATGCGTGCTTCCGGCACTAAATTAGCCAAGTCCTCAGCTGTTTTTTCTATGGTCTCAACGTTGTTATGCAGGTAATACGCCTGACCGCCACGAAGCACTTCTCGCAAAATCGCTTCTTTAATGGTGGCTTCATCGCTTTGTCGTACAAAGGTTTTAACCGCTAAACGGCGGGCCGGTGGAGTGGCGATAATCGACAAATCTCGCATGCCAGACATAGCCATGTTCAAGGTGCGAGGAATTGGGGTTGCCGTTAAGGTGAGAATATCGACGTTCGCTCGCAATCGTTTTATTTGGTCTTTTTGGCGCACCCCAAAGCGGTGCTCTTCGTCAATAATGAGCAACCCAAGATCGTCGAATTTAATCTCGGATTGCAGCAGCTTGTGAGTACCCACTATGATGTCTAGCTTGCCGCTGGCCAACTTTTGTAAGGTTTCAGTTTGCTGTTTGGAGGTTTTAAAGCGACTCATTACGCCAATCTGAATTGGCCAATCGGCAAATCGGTCCAAGAAGTTCTGATAGTGTTGTTGCGCCAACAGCGTTGTAGGCACCAAAATAGCCACTTGTTTGCCGGCCATCACAGCGATAAAGGCTGCGCGCATGGCCACTTCGGTCTTACCAAAGCCCACATCTCCGCAAACCAATCGATCCATAGCCCGTTCCGCCGCCATGTCATTGATGACGTTACTAATGGCATTTTCTTGATCAATCGTTTCTTCAAACGGAAAAGACGCTGCAAATTTTCGGTATTCATCGGCAGGGGCTTGCATGGATTGGCCGACTTTCATTTCGCGTTTGGCATAGATGTCTAACAGTTCAGCAGCGACGTCTCGCACTTTTTCGGCCGCTTTGCGTTTAGCGCTCTCCCAAGACTTGCCACCTAATTTGTTGAGGGGAATACGTTCCTCTTGTCCCCCAGAATAACGGCCAATTAAATGCAGCGAAGTAACTGGAACATACAGAATATCGCCACCGGCGTATTCCAGCTTCAAATACTCAGCATCGGTGCCACCGGTATTTAAGGTTTCCAGCCCCAAATACAAGCCCACCCCATGTTCAAGGTGAACCACAGCTTGGCCGGTTTTAAGCTCTGCAAGATTGCGTATGAGGGCGTCTGCTGAAATTTGCTGCTGACGCTCTCGTTGCCGTTGTTTCGCGACGTGACGTCCGAACAGTTCGGTTTCGCACACTAAAGCACGATCCGGTTTATGAAGCTGAACCCCTTGACTTAACGGTGAAACAATCAGACCTAATTCGGCGCTGCTTTGACAAAAGTTTTGCCAATGCTCAAAGGTTTGCGGTCGAATACCGGCGCTGTGCAGCAACTCAAGTAGGGCTTCTTTACGACCGTCAGACTCGACACTAAAACAGATACGCTTACTGCTTGGTAACCATTGCTGGAGAGCTTGCAACGGCTGTTTAAGCTTGTGATTAACCTCAAGCAAGGGCAAAGCTGATACGTTGGCCGCACGTCCTCTCGATTCGCTGTCTGTGGCTAAGTGAAGTCTTGGGTAGCGCTTAATCAGCGAGAACAGCTCTTCGGTGCGTAAATACAGTTCATCCGGTGCCAACAAAGGCCGCAGTGAATCGACGTTATGGTTGGTGTAGCGACTTTCAATTTCGTTCAAATAATTACGGCAATGGATTTCGATATCGCCGGCCGTAATCAGTTGCGCCTGTTGCGGTAAGTAGTCGAAAAAGCTGATGGTTTCTTCAAAAAACAGCGGCAAGTAACATTCGATTCCCGCCGGCATGATGTTACGACTGACCTGTTGATAAACGGATTCCGGTGCGTTTGGTGCCGTTTCGAAGCGTTTTCGATAGCGCTGTCTAAAGCCATCGATGGCTTGAGTATCTGTTGCAAACTCGCGAGCGGGCAGCATGGATATTTGCGGAATGACTTCTTTGGAACGTTGCGTTTCTGGGTCAAAACTGCGAATGCTCTCAACTTCATCATCAAACAGTTCAATGCGAAACGGTTCGACCGAGCCCATGGGGAATAAGTCGATGATGGATCCTCTAACCGCAAACTCGCCGTGCTCGAAAACTTGCTCGACTTGAAGATAGCCAGATTGCACTAATCGGCTTTTCACTTGCTCTAAGGGGTAAGGGTCGCCGGCTGTTAAATCAAACAAGTGGCCGCTTAAAAAGCTCATGGGCGGCAAACGCACCAGCGCCGTGCTCACTGGAATAATCACCAGTTGTTGTTGATTACTATTCAGCTGGCTTAACGTTTGTAAGCGCTGCGAGACAATGTCTTGATGAGGCGAGAATACGTCGTAGGGCAAGGTTTCGCGATCGGGAAATAGACGAACCGTTAGCTGGCTGGGTTCGCTTAAATAGCGCAACTCTTGGTGCAGTTGAATAGCACTGGGGGCATCTTGGGTGAGCAGCACAGTAACCCCAGAATGTTGTTGTGCTTGCTCAAGTGCGAATATGGCTTGACTGGCCCCAATAACTCCGTTGAGTTGGCGTTTCATTAATGTCTCTTTTGGCGATTGGTTAACTACAGGGTAAATTAAGCGTAATTTTAGTGGCTAAACCGTGTATATTCAGCCAATAAACCCGTATTATCCTTTAACTCAGATAATTAGCAAATAGCAATTGGAACACTAACTGCATGAACTTGGCTTTATCCGCACGCATTGGATGGCGTTATTGGCGCACCCGAAAAGCTAATGCATTTGCTTCTTTTATTACGTTTTTTTCGGTGATAGGCATCGTTTTAGGCGTGGCGTCGTTGATCATCGTAAGCTCGGTAATGAACGGTCTGGAAGGTCAATTGAAAGACCGTATTTTAGGCAGCGTCCCTCAGGTGATTGTAACCCCCAATCAGCCGTTGCAAAACTGGCAATCGTTTATTGACGAGGTAAAGCAACTGGATAAGGTCGTTGCGGTCAGTCCATTAGTACAAACACAAGCCATGATCCAAAGCAGTAACGGCCTTAGTGGTGCTCAACTGTATGGCATTGACCCGGATTATGGTCAAGAAGCTCAACTTCTCGACGGTAAGTTAATTCAAGGTGATTTAAGCCTACTGACCGCCGGTGAATACGGGGTGTTCTTAGGGGCGGATATGGCGCGTAATCTAGACGTAGGTCTTGGCGATAAAGTGCGTTTATATTCAGGCAAAGGAGTGATGTTCTCACCGCTTGGGCCTGTGCCCAGTCAACGCAATTTTAGAGTGGTGGGTTTGTTTAAAATGGGATCGGTGGTGGACGGCGCCTTAGCTTTTGTTCATTACGCCGACGGCGCTCGCTTAATGCGCAAAAATCCGGCGCAATTGCACTCGCTGCGACTGTTTCTTGAGGACCCGTTTCAAGCTAACCAAGTCTCCGAGCAACTTAAGCAAACCTTTGATGAAGTGACCGTCGACGATTGGCATCGCAATTACGGTCATTTGTTTGCGGCGGTGAAAATGGAAAAGCGCATGATGTCATTGATGTTAAGTCTGATAGTCGCCGTAGCGGCGTTTAACATTGTATCGGCGTTAGTGATGATGGTTGTCGATAAGTCCGCAGACATTGCTATCTTAAAAACTCAAGGGGTTACCACGCCCTATGCCATGGCTATTTTCGTGGTTCAAGGGATGCTCAATTCCATTATTGGCTTGATAATAGGTTGCGCAATCGGTCTGTTGCTGGCGTTCAATTTAACCACATTGTTATCTGAGCTGGGGCTATCATTGCTCGGACCTGGGGTGGTCTTGCCGGTGCTGATTGTTCCACAACAGATTAGCGCCATTGTGGTCGGCACCATTTTAGTCAGCCTATTAGCCACCATTTATCCCGCCATTAAAGCGGCACAAATTCAACCTGCGGAGACTCTGCGTTATGAGTAAGCCATTGCTTAGCGTACGCCAAGTAAACAAAGCCTATGTTGATGGTGACACCTCAACTCAAGTGCTTAATGGCGTTGATTTGACCTTGCAGGCCGGGGAAAGTCTGGCCATTGTCGGTTCTTCTGGCTCGGGAAAGAGCACGTTAATGCACATTCTCGGAACCTTAGATAAGCCTGACAGTGGCCAGGTGCAGCTCGACGGTAACTCCTTGTTTGATTTGTCATCGACTCAACAAGCGAAGGTGAGAAATCAGCAAATGGGCTTTATTTACCAATTTCATCATTTGTTACCGGAATTTAGCGCATTAGAGAATGTGGCCATGCCGGCTCTGATAGCTTCAGTAAAACGACCTGAAGCACTGGCTCGCGCTGAGTCCTTGTTAAACAAAGTTGGCTTATCGCATCGACTCAAGCATTTTCCATCGGAGCTCAGTGGCGGTGAGCGGCAGCGAGTTGCCATTGCCAGAGCATTGATCAATCGGCCACGCTTAGTGCTGGCGGATGAGCCTACCGGCAACTTAGACGCCGATAGCGGCGAAGCGGTTTATCAGATGATGCGAGAGTTGGCGGCACAAGCGGGGACTGCATTTGTGGTGGTCACCCACGATCAGGCACTCGCGAAACGTTTGGACAGAGTTGTGCATATGCAGCATGGCCAATTACAGGAGCTCGCCAACTAATGCTCAACCCTTTGGCATGGCGAATTGGCTGGCGCTTCTTTCGCGCCCGCCAGCAAAATCGCTTCATTGGCTTTATTTCAATGTCGTCAACGATTGGCATTGCGCTAGGGGCAATGGTACTCATTGTGCTGCTATCTGCAATGAATGGTTTTGAAAAAGAGTTAAAACAGCGCTATATGGGAGTAGTGCCACACGCAGAACTTCGAGGTGCTGAAGAGCCGCTTAGGGATTGGCGCGGGATCATCGAAACCGCTGATGGTATGGATGGTATTGTGGCTGCCGCCCCTGTGATCAACTTACAAGGGCTAACTCAGCATCAACAAGGCTTTACCAGCATTCAACTGCACGGTATTACACCTAGCTTTGAAGCCAAGGCGTCTAATATCAAGCAGTACATGGCGTCAGAGGCATGGAATTCGCTAGCAGAGCGAACCGACAACATAGTGTTAGGGGCAGGCTTAGCCGAACAGCTCGGGGTTCAGGTTGGCCAGCAGCTGATGGTGTATGTGCCAAATCAACAAAGCAACACCGGCCTTAAACCGATATCGGCTCGATTCACCATTAGTGGTGTGTTTAAGGTTGGCGGAGAAATGGATTTTCAATCGGCCTACATCAACCGTCGCCACGCCGCCGATTTACTCGGGTTAGGGGATCAAGCCACCAGCATTAAAATCCGTACCGACAATTTATTTGAAGCTCCCCGCCTGATTCGCGATTTAGGCTACAGTTTGTCTCAATATTTGTTTATCTCTGATTGGACACGAACTCAGGGGCATTTATACGGCGACATTCAATTGGTGCGTTTAATTATGTATTTGGTGCTGTTTCTAGTGATAGCGGTGGCGTGCTTTAACATCGTCAGTACCCTAGTTATGGCGGTGCGAGATAAGCAAAGCGAAATTGCGATTTTGGCCACCATGGGCTTAAATCGCAGTGCCTTGATTCAGGTGTTTATGGTGCAAGGGGCAATTAACGGCACCATTGGTACCTTGATTGGCGTCACCGCAGGTTGTTTGTTAGCGCATAATTTATCTCAAATCGTGGTTGCAATTGAGGCGGCGTTTGGCATCAGTATTTTTTCTGGCAGTGTATATTTTATCGACTTTCTGCCCAGTGAACTCATGCTACACGATGTGATATTAGTGACGGTTGTGGCTTTGGTGATGAGTTTGCTAGCAACCTTGTATCCGGCATGGCAAGCATCAAAGGTTGCACCGGCCCAAGCCTTATCAAACGCCAGTTAAGAGACTTATTAATTGCTAAGGTATGCGCTTGCTTCGCTCGTCGAGCTTGCGCTTTCTGGCAAATAGCACTGAATAGCGCCAAACGATTCGGCCTAAAAAGAAACCTAATAGGGCGCTTATCAACCCAAGAACCAGACAACCAAAAAAGAACGCAGGCCCCATGTGGGCGAAGGATTCAATGATGCCGTTCCAACTCAACTCGAATTTAAATTTGTCCGCTTGCTCCCCTAGCAATGCAGCACCCGTGATGTAGGCAAAGTAGAACATGACCGGCATGGTGACCGGGTTAGTCACCCAGACTAACACCACAGCCAACGGCAGGTTTACTTGAAATAAAATGGCGAAACCGGCGGCAAACACCATTTGAAAAGGAATTGGCATCCAGGCCATAAACAAGCCTATGGCCAGCGCGCCGGAGGCCGAGCGGCGATTAATGTGCCATAAATTGGGTTGATTCAGCCATTTACCAAAAATCTTCAGATACTTGTTGTTCTGTAGAGATTCGGGTGACGGTGAAATTTTTTTAATAAAATTCTTTGGCATTAATCGTGTTGAGTTCTTTACTTAACGGGTTATGGAACGGATTCTGTTTGGCTTTAGTGCCGCTTGCTTATCAGGCCTTGTTTGGCCAGTACTTCCTTCTCAAGCTACGACCCTTGGGGTCATTGGTTGTGGCCTGTTGTTATTATGGTTCAAACAATGGCCCTTGGCTGCATTTGTCTGCGGATTCGTTTGGTTTCAGTTTCATGCCACCCAACTGCGGGACTGGAAATCTGAAGTGTTTCAAGATGCTACTCAAATTTCAGGGAAAATCCTAGCTTTAAAAACGTATTCTGATGCAAGTGTCAGTTTAGACGTCGAAATCCTGTCGCCAAGCCGACGATACCTAAAACCGGTGAGCGCTCGTTTGCATTGGCGTGAGCCGCCACCGATAACGGTCGCAGAGGTCTGGCAGTTTGAGGTGGTGGCTAAAGAACCTGTGTACTCGGTGAATCCTGGAAGCGGTGACGCTCAAAAGCGAGCTTTTTCCCATTATCGAGTAATAAAAGGCTATGTCACATCAGGGCAACGTGTGGCAGAGGCGAACAGCGCTCGGCACGATGTCATCGCTCAATTAACAACTCAGCTGTCTCAGTTCTCCCATGGTGACGTTATTCTCGCCTTGATGGCCGGTGATCGCAGTCAATTGACCAGCGCTCGTTGGCGCGATTTTCGACACTCAGGCACGGGACACTTAATGGCCATATCGGGTTTGCATCTAGGTGTTGCCTACGTCTTTACTTACTTAATTCTTAAGGGAATTTGCACAAGCTTTACATTTATTGGATTTGTGCTTCAGCTAGCGAAGGTGTCACGACTAGTAAGCCGCTATACCTTGACCGTGAGTCACCTAGGTGCTTGGTTTTGCTGCACTGGCTATGCTTGGCTTGCAGGCTTTGAAATCGCGACTCAACGGGCTTGGATGATGTTGTCGGTATTAGCCCTTTATGGAGTCATACGGCAACACATTAGCGTCTGGGACAGATTGCTAGTGGCACTTGCTTTGGTGTTGTTGTGGGATCCCATGGCACCATTAAGCGCCAGTTTGTGGTTATCATTTGGGGCCTTGGGCACCATTTTAATCAGCCTAAATTGCTGGCAAAACAAGCCGCAGGGTTTTGCCGCTAAACTTCTTCAGTTTGCGCGAATGCAATTGATATTGTGTGCCGTTATGTCACTGTTTTCGCTTATGGTATTTGATGGCCTAACTCTGCACAGTTTTTGGACCAACTTACTTTTGGTTCCATTGTTTAGCATCGTCATCATACCCGTTACCTTAACCGCCCTTGTAGGTCTTTTGCTATTCAACCAATCAGCAACTCTTGTTGTTGATATTTTAAACGCTGTGATTCATTGGCCTTTGGCCTTACTAAGCTGGTGTTCTACCTTGCCTGGAAGCTGGCTAGTGTTGACTCGAATTGAGCAAGCTATGCTATCAGGTGTATTGATAAGCGCCGTAGCGCTGTTTTTTTTACCAAGGTCTCACGGCTTTTTAGTAGCAGGAGCCTTGTGTACAGGACCGGTTATTGCCTTGTTGAACTCGCCAAGTTGGCAGTTGCACGTTGTGGATGTTGGTCAAGGGCTTGCGGTGGTGGTTCAACAGGGGCCGCACGCTCTGGTCTATGATACGGGGGCAAGCAGCAGCGGTTTTAGCTACTACAGAGCACACCTTGCCCCATTCTTAGCTAAAGCGGGCATTTCGCAGTTGGATTATCTGATAGTCAGTCACGGCGATAACGACCATGCTGGCGGGGCTAAGCCGTTGCTGGTTGACTACCCCAATACTGAGCTGATTACCGATGAGCCTTGGTTACTGCAACAGCATAGGCCTGTGGCCAACTGTCGTCCTAGGCAATGGCGCTGGCGAGCCCTGTCGGTGGAATTGCTTGCACCGAAACGAGCGAGTCGAGATAACGATGGTAGCTGTGTGGTACGAATAGGGAACTCTGAGCACAAGGTCCTATTGAGCGGTGATATTCAATTGCACGGCGAAACGCGCTTGCTTCGATACGACATAGCGGCCGATATCATGCTGGCGCCGCATCATGGCAGTAAAACCTCGAGCAGCCGGGCATTTATTGAAGCGGTTGATGCGGATGTGGTGATCATCAGCAGCGGCTTTAATAACCGCTTTAAGTTACCTCATGCAAGCGTCCTAAACACCTATCGGCAGCATGACATGGCGGTCTTTAATACCGCTTATGAAGGGCAAATCCGAGTGGATTTTTTCCAAAACTTCTATCGAATTCAAAGTTATCGCAGACAAATGGCGCCATATTGGTATAACCAAGTTTACTAAGTTGGAGCGAAAGCTAATTCGGAGTAGAATGATGTTTTTGTGTCTATTTATTGAGATCAAACATGGCTAAATCCCTTCAGCCTGTGAACCATGACAACGAAGTTTGGCCCGTTTTTAAACGGCTAATGCACTACATTGCGCCTCTGAAATCGATGCTGTTTGTGTCCATCATTGCTTTGATGGTTTATGGCGTGGTCGATGCGTTATTCATCGCGTTTTTAAAGCCTTTTATTGATGAAGGCTTTGATACGGGCAATGCAACAGGCTTGTCGGGCGAGGTCATGTCCAATGCGGGACTTGGCGCCGATAGCGGTATCGATGTGTTAGCCATTGCGCCCTTTGTGGTGATCGTCATGTTCATCATTCGTGGCCTCGCTAACTTTGTGTCCACCTACGCACTGGCCTACGTGTCTAATCAAATCATTTTGCGTATGCGCCAACAGGTGTTTGAGCATTATTTAAAGCTACCGGTAAGCTACATTGATCAGCAAAACACCGGCTCGTTAATTTCTCGGGTGACCTACGATACCGAGCAAATTGCGCGGGCATCCGGTAATGCGCTAATTACCATAGTGCGAGACAGCGTTTCAGTGTTAGCTTACTTAGGCTGGATGTTCTATTTATCCTGGCAACTCACTTTAAGCATCTTGGTGATAGCACCGCTTATTGGCTTGGTGATTAGTATCGTGTCGAAGCGATTTAGAAAAGTGTCGGTTCAAATTCAAGCAGCCATGGGCGATGTCACTGTGGCGACTGAGCAAATGGTGAAAGGCCACAAAAATGTTTTGATCTTTGGCGGCCAGAAAATAGAGTCAGAACGATTTGCCAAAGTTAACGATCGCAACCGCAGCCGCAACATGAAGCTGGCGTTGGCGCAATCCATTAGCCAGCCAGTGATCATGATCATCGGTTCTTTTGCACTGGCTTTTGTATTGTTTGCCGCCAACATTGATTCCTTTAAAGCCGAGTTAACAGCGGGGGCGTTTGCGTCTATGATCGCGGCGATGCTGGCGATGTTGCAACCGATAAAGAATTTAACGCGTGTAAACGCCGAGTTTCAGCGGGGTATTGCGGCTTGCTCAACCGTATTTGCATTGCTTGATACCGAAGTCGAAAAAGATACCGGGCAATATCAAGTGGAGCGGGTACAAGGGAATATCGCCTTTAATCAAGTGGATTTTCGTTATCCTGGCGCCCATGATTTGGCGTTAAAGTCCTTTAACTTGAATTTGGAGAAAGGCAAAACCTTGGCGCTTGTAGGGCGCTCGGGTTCTGGTAAGTCAACGGTCACTAACTTGATAACCCGTTTTTATGACCAATTAGAGCAAGGCTCCATCACCATTGATGGCCGCTCTATCAGTGATTATAAGCTCACCAATTTGCGCGCTCAGATTGCCATGGTGTCGCAGCAGGTTAACTTGTTCAACGACACCATAGCCAATAACATTGCCTACGCCATGGATCAGTCGGTATCGCGGGCACAAATAGAAGCCGCGGCAACCGCCGCTCACGCCATGGAGTTCATTAACGACTTACCGGATGGACTGGATACCGAAGTGGGCGAGGATGGCGTGTTGCTATCCGGCGGGCAGCGCCAGCGTATCGCCATTGCCCGGGCGATTTTACGAGATGCCCCCATTTTGGTGTTGGATGAAGCTACATCGGCACTGGATACCGAATCCGAGCGAGCCATTCAAGATGCTTTGGTCAACCTACAAAAACAGCGCACCTCAATTGTTGTCGCCCATCGTTTAAGCACTATTGAGAATGCCGATGTCATTATGGTCATGGACAAAGGACGAGTGATTGAACAAGGGGATCACAGCAGTTTGATGGCCAAGCAAGGGGCTTATTATCAGTTGTATCAAATGCAATTTGGCAGCGAATGAAAGCTCTGATCGAAAACACTTGGTACAAAGGCGGATGGTTGCAGTGGCTACTGTGGCCACTGTCTTGGCTGTTTATTGCCATTGCTGCGAGTCGTAGACTGGCTTTTCGGCTGGGCATCATCAAGCCGGTAGCCTTGGATTTACCCGTCATCATAGTGGGTAATATATCCATTGGGGGCGCGGGTAAAACCCCTATGGTGTTGCACTTAATACAACTTTGCCAAGCATTAGGCTTACGTCCTGGGGTGGTAAGCCGCGGTTATGGAGGTTGCTATCAAGGTGACTATCACTGGGTTAAGGCAAGTGATACAGCCCAATGGGTCGGTGATGAGCCTAAGCTCATTCATGCGCGGACCCAAGTGCCTATGGTGGTCGCCTCTAAACGCGGCTTGGCGGCTAAGCTGTTGCAAGACAGCGGTTTGGTTGACGTGATAATAGCCGATGACGGCTTGCAGCACTACGCCTTGTCTCGGGACATAGAATTGGTGCTGGTGGACGGTGAGCGACGTTTTGGTAACGGCCTACGCATTCCCGCAGGCCCTCTTCGGGAGGGTGTTAATCGTTTGGAAGAAGTGGACGCGGTGATTTGCAATGGCGGTAAGCCTAAGCCCGGTGAGTTTGCTATGCAGCTGCAAGCGGGACCATTACAATCCCTCACGGATTCAGCGTTAATTGATACCACACAACCCATAGTTGCGATGGCGGGCATTGGTAATCCGCAGCGTTTTGCCGATGCCTTGATTGGTCAGGGCTATTCACTAGAAGCGTTTTATCCGCTATCGGATCACCAAGCAATGGAGCAACAAACCCTAGCGCCAATGTTAGCCCATGACAGGGCGCTTGTGATGACCGAAAAAGACGCGGTAAAATGCAACCAAATTCAATGGCCTGAGGGCGCGCAAGTATACTGGCAACCGGTAAACGCACAGCTACCTCGGGAATTTGACGAATTAATCGAACAAAAGTTAAGGAAATTGCTCAATGGCATTTGATAAGAAACTTCTTGAGATTGTGGCTTGCCCAATTTGCAAAGGAAAGTTGGAATTGGACGATAACAAACAACAGTTAATTTGCCGATTCGATGGTGTAGCGTATCCCATTGACGATGGCATTCCAGTCTTGCTAGAGAATCGGGCGCAACCGCTCGAAACTGAGTCTCAGGGCGAATAAAAAGAAGGGATAGCTTAGCTATCCCTTCTTCATTGAAACTCTTATTGGTACAGGGTTTTTATCCACTTTTCTTCGGTAATAAAGGCCCAACTCCAGTCCTTCCATTGGGCCGGTAAGCCCTCGGCTACTAGTTCCTCAACGCTTTTCCCTTGCTGCTTTTGTTGTTGAACATAGGCTTGGGTTTGTTCAATCATGTTGGCAAAGATTGTGAGTTCGGCTTTAGTCGACAGCTTTCCATGACCGGGAATGATCTTGGTGTTGTCGTCAATCATAGCAATAACCTTACGAACGTTGGCGAGGTAGCCGTTAACGTTACCGCCGTTGCCAAGGTCCACATAGGGGAAGCGACCTTGAAAGTACTGGTCTCCCATGTGGATGACATTGGCGTTTTGCCAAAATATTAGGCTGTCACCGTCCGTGTGTCCGGTTCCAAAGTGCTGCACGTCAATGGTGTCGCCATTAAAGTGCACCTTAATGCCTTTGTCATAAGTCACCACAGGCAGTGCAGCCTTAGGTTGGTTATCGGCATGCAGATGGCGGCGTACGTTGTCATGTGCCATGATGGTGGCGCCATGGCTGAAATGAAGGTTGCCGCCTGTGTGATCGCCGTGATGGTGAGTGTTGATCACGTATTTAGGAGTGCCGGGTTGAATGGCCTCCAGCGCTTTACTGATTTTATCAGCCAAAGGTGCGTACTGATCGTCAATAATTAAAATGCCATCTTCGCCAGCTGAAACGCCAATGTTGCCACCGGCTCCTGTGAGCATGTAGATGGACTCGGTTAACGGCTCTGTAGTGATGGTAACTTTTGCAAATCGGTCTTCGTTGGCACTACTTTGCGGGCTGATAAATGCAAACGAAGCTGCGGTGACGAATGTGGTAATGATGGCTATCTGGTTTTTCATTGATTGTTCTCTTTAGCGTATGTTGATTTTATGTTAACAAATCTTACGCACGAACCAACAAAAAAGTTTGCCGGCACCTAGCTTTAAGTAACCGGCAACAAGGTTGGAAGAAAAGAGTTAGCGAGTCCAGGGCAGTAATCGATTAGTGAGTCGATAGGAACGGCCCAGTTGCACCGCGCTGCGATAGCGCATGCGCACCAATGCCTGATAGCACAAAGGCACCAAGTAAAGGCTGGTTAACGTCGAGAATAACAAGCCTCCGATAATGGCGATGGCCATGGGCGCGTAGGGAGGACCACCGCCCCCAATTTGAGTATCCCCCATCGCCAGCGGCAACAGACCTAAGACGGTCGTCGCAACGGTCATCATCACGGGGCGAATGCGCGTTAAACAAACCTGTCTAATCACATCACTAAGCTGGGACTGGGATGGCGATAATTGGTTAATTTGGTCCACCAAGACAATGCCGTTGTTCACGACAATGCCTAACAACACTAAGATGCCTATCATGGCCATCACTGACATGGCAGTACCGGATAACCAAAGCGCCCAAAACACCCCGGTTATTGAGAACAAAATGGATGTGATAATGGCGGTGGGCAGCAGCAAAGATTCAAACAAGGCCGCCATTACGATGTAGATCATGGCAATGGCCAAAACCATATTGATCAACATAACTTGCTGCTCTTCATCCTGTCTTTGAAAGCCGCCGCCCATGCGATAACCATACCCCTCGTCAAAGCTCAGCTGTTGCATCAGGGTTTGCAATGATTTTCGAGCATCCTCCATGGTCACGCCTTCTTCCAAATTCGCGCCAATGGTGAGGGAAGTTTGGCGGTTAAGGTGGCGAATGTTTTGTAAGCGCGGTTGTACTTTAAGATCCGCCACTGAGTCTAACGGTAAAATTCGATTACCAATGCGCGCCACAGGAAGGGTTTTTAGTAATTCAAGGTCATTTCGCCATTGATGATCATAGCTTAGCTCCATGCGCAGCTCGCCGCTGGCATCGTGTCGATAGCTGCGCAAAGCGGTGCCGCGCAGAGCGGTTTGAATGGCTTGGCTAATATCTGTGGTATTAAGGCCAAGTCGATTAATGTGGTCCCGCTTAAATTGGATAACCAACTCGCTTTGCTCGCTATCGGCTTCAGAGCGCACGTCAGTAAAGCCGGGCAACGCCTCGATCATGGGAACGATTTGCTCAGCGTTCTCAATTAACTGAGAGGTAGAGCGGCCAGTTAATGACACCCGAATGCCCGAGTTGTCGTTGCCACTCCAGCCAAATTGCGGCTTGGCTATGGAAAATTTCGGAAAGCCTTCACGAATTTTACGTTTGATTTCCTTCATGTTGAGATCGTGCTTTTCAGGATAAATCAAGGTGGATTCTGCTCGCCAAGGCGCATAAAAGCTGTATACCGACTCGAAGCCAAACTCTTCTTTATTGGCAAATAGGTAGGCTTCCATTTCATTAACGAGCGCCTCTGTAACCGCCATGCTGTGGCGGCCTTCGACGTTATAGCTGATAAACAAACGAACCTTTTCGTTATTGTCGGTTTCATCTTGCTTGACTTGAGAGAAGGGAATTGCGGTGGAGCCAAGCATGATCAACGCCAGCAGCAACGACCACTTGGGATGAGCCAAGCACCAGCCTAAGCTTTTGCTATAGCCTTTTTGTAACCAGCCATTGCTCTGTTTGGGTTTGGCGGTGACATTAAATTTTCTAAGCATCAATGGCAACAGGGTTTTCGCCACTAACAAAGACGCCGCCAACGATATGCAGATGGATATGGCAACGTGCTCCAAAAACACCGTGAGTTCGTTTTTGGTACCAAATATATTGGGTAGGAACACAATGGCGGTGGTCAATGTCCCAGCAAGTACCGCTAAACTGACGCTATCGACGCCTTTTAGTATGGCGTTGTCACTGCCTTTTTGTTGCTCTTGCAGCACGCTTTCGGTAATGACTACGGCATTGTCAATTAACATACCAATGGCCAGCAACAGTCCCATCATGGACAAAATATTCAAGGTGTATCCCAATAGATACATAGCCCCTAAGGTTATGGCAATGGACACAGGTACCGACACCACAACCACCAGTGTCATTTTAAGATTTCGTAAAAACAGCAGCAACACCACAAACGACATGGCGGCACCGAGTAGTCCTGCAAGGGTTAAATCTTTAAGGGAAGACTTAACGCTTTTGGCCTGATCTTCCATAACAAACAGTTTAATGCCATTGAATTGGGGGTTGTTTTTAACCTGTTCTACTACCGCAAGCACCCGTTCAGAAACATCGACCAGGTTGGCTCCAGACTCTTTAAAAATATTTAATCCCACCGCGTAGTTACCGTCGAGATGCCGTCGCTCACGGTTTTCGGGTAGGAAAAAGTTAACCGTGGCAATGTCGCCTAGCGTGAGTCCCGGTTTAATGACTAAGGATCGAATTTCATCAAGGTTTTGAAACTCACCTTGTGGGCTTAAGTGCAGTACTTGCTGAGGTTGACGAATGCGGCCGGCGTTCATTACGAAGTTTTGTTGCTTCAGTTGGCTTTGCAGCTGAGCTAAGGACATGCCGGAAGCCGCGAGGCGATCGGCGTCTAAACGGATTTCCACTTGCCGTTTATTGGTTCCATAAAGCTCTACTTTTGATACGCCTTGTACGCGCTCTAACGGGCGTTTTAACTGCTTGTCCAGCAAGTCATAGGCATTAGAAAGCTCTCGCTGTGATGACAGTCTTAAGGTCAATATCGACATGTCATCGGTAGAAAACTGTTGCACAAATACCCGCTCCAAATCCGGCGGCAACAAATGCCTTACCTCATCGATTTTTTCCCGAGCTTCTAGGCTTTTGTTGGCAATGGACTCGCCCCATTTTAAGCTGATATTGATAAAGGCACCGTCTTCATTGGAATTGGAGCGCATTTCTTGAATGCCTCCCATGGTCGCTAAAGCCTCTTCAAGCACTTTGGTGACTTGGCGTTCGGTTTCGGCGGGACTCGAGCCTTGATAGGGCGCATTAATAAATACCCGCGGTATCTCAATACCGGGGAACATCTCCAAAGGTAACAGTCGTGCGGATACCAGCCCCAGTAGGAGCATGGAAACAAACGCCATTAAGGTGGTCACTGGGCGTTTAAGCGCGATGGCGGTTATGCTGTTTTTGGGTTTCATGCGACATCTCCCGACGGTTGAGCGAAGCGCTTGCGGTCGAAGCTAGCGTACAGTGCAGGAATCACCAGTAAGGTCAGCAGGGTGGCGAAAGCTAAGCCAAATATCACAGCGATTGCCATCGGTGCTCTGACTTCGCCACCGTCGCCAACGCCCAAAGCCATAGGGAGCAGACCGAGGGTTGTGGTTAATGTGGTCATCATGATGGGGCGCAGTCGTGAATTGGCGGCCTCACCGATGGCTTGCAGCTTGGCTTTGCCTTGAGTGCGCAGTTGGTTAATGCGATCCACCAACACAATGGCGTTGTTAACCACAATGCCCGCCAACATAATCAAACCAATAAAGACCACCACACTTAAGTGAGTGCCGGTAATATAAAGCCCTAAGACGCTACCGGCCATGGCCAGTGGAATCGACAGTAAAATCAACAAGGGGTGTAATAACGACTCAAATTGACTGGCCATCACCACGTACACCAAAAAGACGGCCAGCGCTAATGCTATCTGTAAAGAGCGGAACGAGTCCTGCATCTCTTTATTTTGACCGGCAATGGTGATTTGAATGCTGCTGGGCAAATCCATTTTCGACATTACCCAGTTTGCTTCTTCTACTGCTTGGGCAATGTCACCGTAGTTGAGGTTGGCGCTTACTAACGCCACGCGTTGCTGAGCAACTCGGTTAATCGCAGACGGCCCTTTTCCCAGCTCAAGTCTTGCTACTGCTGATAACGGAATAGGGTGCTCATCACTTGGATTAATCAAGAGTTGCTCAATATCGGTAACCGAGTCTCGTTCGCTCAGTTGACTGCGCACCAGAATGTCGATTTTGCGATCGCGAACCGTGTATTGACTGGCCACTTGGCCTCCAACCCGGTTAGCGATGGCTCTGGCAACGCTTGGTGCATCCATTCCTAAAGCCGCGAGACGTGCGTGGTCAAAGTGTACCGTGAGCTCGGGTTGACCATCACGCAGGCTCGATTGCACATCGGCAAATCGCGGCTGAGCCGCCAGTGCATCGACCAACGCGCTGCTAGTGAGTTTTAGCTGGCTGATGTCGTAGCCCGCCAGTTCGATTTCCAGCGGTGTTTTAAAGGTAAACAGCTGCGGTTGATCAATGCTGGATTCTAACTCAGGTACACGTTGAGCGGTTTGGCGAATCAGGTTCGCCACCCGCTCATACTGCTCAGCGTCATTTAATACCACATGCAAGCGCCCCCAGTGTTCACCGGCGCGGTTGCTATCGGACGTCAGCAGTCCGCCTGAGCCAGCTTGACTGTATAGGGTTTTCACCGATGAGTCGCCTTGGACACTGGCCCCCAGTTGCGCAAGAACTTTGTCGGTTGACGCTACATCCGTGCCCGGCGGTAGTTGAATTTCTACATAAAACTCCCCTTGATTCATGCGCGGAATAAGCTCGACGCCTAACTTAGGTAGCAAGGAGGCAATGCTGACGGTGATTAGGGCTGCAATCAGCAGTGTTGCCCAATGAAAGCGCAAAGCCAATTCGATTAATGGTCGATAGCAGCGCTCAATAAGGCGATAGAACCATTGGAAGCTGGCTGCAATCGGACGCATCAACAAACCGGTAAGCCAACTGAAAAAGCGGGCCAACAGTAAACACAAGCTCAGCAGTTGTGCCGGTATCCAATTAAACAGCACAAAGAATGGAAAGCTAAAAAGGGTGGCAGTGGTTTGCTTTATTCTACCGAAGCGAGTGTCAGCTTTTGTTTTAGTTGCAGCCGGCGGTGGCTCTGGAAGAGATTGAAAGCCGCTTCTTGACGCCAGCATGGGAATCGCCGTGAGAGCCACTAACAGCGAAGCGATTAAAGCAAACGCAACGGTCATTGCCTGGTCAGAGAACAAGGCACCGGCGATGCCGTCGACGAATATCAAAGGTATGAACACCGCCAGCGAGGTTAAGGTTGACGCAATAATGGCACCGGAGACTTCTTGGGTACCGGCAATGGCCGCTTTAGTTAAGGCGTATCCTTGTTGCTTATAGCGGTCTATGTTTTCCAGCACCACAATGGCGTTATCCACCAACAAACCGACCGCTAGGGCGATGCCTCCCAATGACATGATGTTTAAGCTAATCCCTGCAAAGTACATCATATTGAAGGTTGCGATGACGGAGAATGGAATGGACAGTGAAATGATGAGTGTTGCGCGGATGTCTCTTAGGAAAAGGTAGATAATGAGCATGGCTAAGACACTACCAATGAGCGCTGCATTGGTCACTTCATTAACGGCGCTTTCGATGAATTGAGATTGGTCATAAATCAGTTCCAGTTTCACCGGAAACTTACCTTGATTGATTTGTTCCAACTTGGCTCGTAGCGATCTTGCTACGGCTACTGTGTTGGCATCACCTTCTTTATAGATGGCCAGCTCTACCGCTTCTTTACCATTTAGCCGGATAAGATCTTGTCGCTCTTTATGCCCGTCTATGACCTGGGCAATATCCGCCAGTCGGATCAGACGTGATTGGTCTTGGTAAACGATGACTTGCCTAAGCTGCTCGAGATTATCGAACTGATTTAACGTTCTCACCAGCAACTCTTTATCGGCTTGAATGACTTTACCGGCGGAGACGTTGAGGTTTTCTTGAGCGATGCGTTGTTGAATGTCTTGTGCGCTTAATCCCAGTTGGCTCAATTGCTGTTGGTTGAGCTGAATTTGAATTTCACGCTCTAATCCCCCAGACAAGCGTACCGTAGCAACACCGGCAATGGTTTCTATTTGTCGCTTCAGCTCTTCATCGGCTAAGGTTCGCAGCGATTTTAGCGTTAACCCGCTATTGGGCTCTGGGGTCAGTGCAAAGCGAACAATGGGATCGAGATTGGGATTAAAACGAAGAATCAGTGGTTTTTTAATGTCCAAAGGTAGCTGCACGGTATCGAGCTTCTCGCGAGTATCCAAAATGGCCATGTCCATGTTGGTACCCCATTCAAACTCCAAAATCACGTCAGCCATGCCGGCCCGACTTACCGATGAAATTTTTCGCAGTCCTTTCACCACACCGACGGATTCTTCGATTGGCTTGGCCACCAATTGCTCAAGCTCTACCGGGGCGGCTCCAGGGTATTGAGTACGAATGGTAATGGTGGGATAACTCAAGTCTGGCAGCAGTTTAACCGCCAGTCTTGAAAAACCAACCATGCCAAACAAGATGATGGCGACCATAAACATCCAAACGGTAACGGGTCGCTGTACCGAGGTTTTAATCAAGCTCATGGGGGCGGTCCTTTATTGTTGTGCCGTTGCTGTTTGTAATGGTTTTATGACTTCAACTTTGGCTTGATCTTTTAAGTTATGTTGGCCACGAACAACAATCTGGTCATCAATATTAAGGCCCTCGATGATCTCAACTTTATTGCCTTCACGATAGCCAGTGATTACCTGCTTTCGATTCACTTGATTGGTGTCGTTATTCATAACGAACAAGGCTTGGCCATTATCTTGATTAACAATGGCATTGATGGGGACGGTAATGACTTGTTCGCGAGTGTCGTATTTAAGTTGTACCCGGGCGAACATGCCGGCTTTGAGTCGACGCTGCTCATTGGGTATGGCTAAGGTCACTTTAAAGGTGCCGCTATTGGCATCGATTACCGGGCTAATTCTGAGGACGCTGGCGTCAAATTCACTGTTTTTATTTGCAGTCGGTTTGATTTTGGCGTGTTGGCCCAGACGTAAATAGTTCAGTTGTTGTTCGGGTAGGTGAACAATGCCGTGTAATTCGGTTTCATCAACAATTTGAAACAGGGCTTGATACTCGGTGGCCATGTTGCCAAGCTTTACCAAGCGTTTCGCCACCACACCATCGATGGGGGAGCGAATTTGCGATTCTTCGACTTTGAGGGCGGCGAGGTCGCGATTGGCAATGGCCGCTTGCAGATTGTATTCCAGCTTAGCCAAGCTGTCTCGGCTTAGAAATTGTTGGTTTTCTATCTTGCGCAGTCGGTTAAGCTCTTGCTCAATGATTTCTACTTCTGCTTGAGCTCGGTCAAGATCAAACTGCTGTCGTTTGGCGTCGACGGTAGCGAGCAGTTGCCCCGCTTTAACTTGATCGCCTTCTTCCACCACTAGGCTTTCAACGATACCAGAGAGGCGACTTACCACCATGCTTTCTTGAGGCGATTCTAAGGTGGCGGTAGTGCTGTAATAGGAAGAAATATCCGACAGTGCCACTGCGTCAACTTCTACGGGTATTAGAAATTCGTCTTTTTCTTTCTCTGGCGAATCAGCAATGCTTTGCTCCGCGTTACAACCGAACAAGGTTATGGTTAACAGTACGACAGGGGCGATAGTGGTTAGCTTATTCATCTTAGTTTCCTAGCCTTCGATGGCATGCTGGTGAATTCAAATCGTGTGATAGCCTCTATATAGCTAAACCCATGCCAAAAACTTAACTTATTGATATTTATAGTTTAATTATCAATGGCGAGCAGGCGGCTTATTGGTGAAAGCTAATAAGTGGTGACATTGTTAACTATTTAGTTAATTTGATTAACGAAATATCACAACTTGATAACACACTAAGGTTAAACACTTCGCAGGTATCAAAAGGTTTAAAAAGGTAAGAAACTGTTGCGGCCTTGGGGTTACTGTAAAAGTTTCATGAGCTTAGCAAGAAAAAAAGCCCAACCTTGCGGTTGAGCTTTTTGTCGGTAGGTATTTTTTTTAGAGTCTCTACTCGGGTCTGTCTGCCAAGTTGACGTAATCTCGAACGTCGTAGCCGGTGTAAAGCTGACGTGGACGACCGATTTTGTGTCCAGGTTGCTCTAGCATTTCTTTCCAATGGGCAATCCAGCCCACGGTGCGAGACAAAGCAAAAATTACGGTAAACATGCTGGTGGGGATGCCAATCGCTTTCATAATGATGCCCGAATAGAAATCGACATTCGGGTACAGCTTTTTCTCAATGAAATATGGGTCCGATAGTGCGATTTTTTCCAGCTCCATAGCAACATCAAGCAATGGATCTTGGATGTTTAGCTCTTTAAGTACTTCGTGGCAGGACTCTCGCATTACGGTTGCGCGCGGGTCGAAGTTCTTATAAACACGGTGTCCAAAGCCCATCAAGCGGAACGGGTCCTGCTTATCTTTAGCACGTGCAACGAACTCAGGGATACGATCCACAGAGCCAATTTCTTCCAACATTTGCAAACAGGCTTCGTTTGCACCTCCGTGAGCAGGTCCCCACAGAGAGGCAATACCGGCTGCGATACAAGCGAACGGGTTGGCACCCGATGAGCCTGCCAAGCGAACCGTTGAGGTTGACGCATTTTGCTCATGGTCAGCATGCAATATGAAGATGCGATCCATGGCGCGCTCAACCACTGGGTTGACTTCGTACTCTTCACACGGAACCGAGAACATCATGCGCAGGAAGTTACCGGCGTAGCTTAAATCGTTTTTCGGATACACGAACGGTTGGCCGATGGAATATTTATACGACATGGCCGCAAGCGTTGGCATTTTTGAAATCAATCTAAAGGCGGCAATCGAACGGTGTTGATCAATGTTGACGTCAAGTGAGTCGTGATAGAAGGCCGATAATGCGCCGACAACACCACACATGATCGCCATTGGATGAGCGTCTCGACGGAAGCCTCTAAAGAAGCTGACGATTTGCTCGTTAACCATGGTGTGTTCGCGCACGTGACGGCAAAACTCTTCGTGTTGGCTTTGTGTCGGCAACTCACCGTGAAGTAATAAGTAACACACATCAATGTAGCTTGATTGCTTGGCTAATTGATCAATTGGGTAACCGCGGTGCAATAGAATACCGTTGGCACCGTCGATGTAGGTTATTTTAGATTCGCAAGATGCCGTTGCTAAAAAGCCAGGATCGAAGGTGAAGTAGCCTGTGCTGCCTAACTTGCTGATGTCCACAACTCCATGACCGGCGGTTCCGTGCTTCACAGGAAGTTCGATGGATTGGTTGTCTGGCAGCTGTAGATTGGCTTTGAGTTCAGCCATATCTCTATCTCCTTACTTCTTTATTATCAGTGAGATACGTTTTTATTTGGTAAGTATCTGTGGCGCTTAAATGCGCAATCACAAGCCCGTTAACTGTCGTGTTTTTAGCCGTCAAATTACGGTCGCAGTTTTTTGGGAGACCTACTTTACCTTTAAATATGATCAGATTTCAATTCAAATGAGCGTTTGAATGGTAAAGATCTTGATCTCAAAATTGTAAATATCGAGTGATAGAGGCGGTTACAGCTCAAACTTTAAAAAAATTAATTATAAAAACTGTGATATTTGTATTTGACTTTAGGCGAATGTATACTCGCCCTGTGTCGCTGTCCGAGCGGTTTTGATGGCCTAAAAAACGACCATTAATACGGATTTGGTGAATACAAAATAACCATTTCTAACCGATTGAATTGCCTCACTTTTTATGTGTAGCTTTGCCAAATATAAGTAAAATCACCGGCAAAGCTGTTCAAACAATAACAAAGTGCTCAAAGGAGCTGAGTGAGCAGAATTGTGAAAAAGCAAAGACCGGTCCACCTAAATTTGCAAACCATCCGTTTTCCCGCAACGGCCATTGCATCTATCTTACACCGCATATCTGGTGTCATTATGTTTTTCGCCATAGGCATCTTGTTATGGCTGTTAAATGCAAGTCTAACCTCTGCTGAAAGTTTTGCAGAACTACAACAATGCTTGTCATCGTTTTTCGCCAAATTCATTGTTTGGGGCATCATTACCGCACTGATTTATCACATGCTTGGCGGTATTCGTCATTTGATCATGGACGCCGGCTATTGGGAAGAAATGGCTTCAGGCTTGTTGTCCGCTAAATTAACGTTTGCGCTGACTATTATCTTGTCAGCAGCCGTGGGGGTTTGGTTATGGTAACTAACGCAGCCAGTTTCGGACGCTCGGGCGTTCACGATTACATTCTTATTCGCGCCAGTGCCGTCGTTCTTGCCTGTTACGCGATCTTCTTGCTGGTCTTTGTCGTAGCAACTAAAGAGTTGGATTATCAAATTTGGCAATCCTTGTTTGCAGCTGTGCCGATGAAAGTATTCACCATTGTCAGCTTAATTGCGCTTCTGATTCACGCTTGGATTGGTGTTTGGCAGGTATTAACCGATTACGTCAAAGCACACGTGCTGCGTGGCGTATTGCAGTTTGTTTTTGTAGTTGCGGCATTTAGTTATTTGGTTGCCGGCATCGTTATCGTGTGGGGTGTGTAGTGACGATTCAAGTAAGAGAATATGACGCCATTGTTATTGGCGCAGGTGGTGCAGGCATGCGTGCAGCACTGCAAATTTCCAAAGAAGGCAAGAGCTGCGCTTTGTTGTCTAAAGTATTTCCTACTCGTTCTCATACGGTATCTGCCCAAGGTGGTATTACGGTTGCGCTGGGTAATGCCCACGACGACAATTGGGAATGGCACATGTATGACACGGTTAAGGGCTCCGATTACATTGGTGATCAAGACGCCATTGAATACATGTGTAAAACGGGCCCAGAAGCGATTTTCGAATTAGAGAATATGGGGCTGCCATTTTCTCGCTTTGAAGACGGCCGAGTTTATCAAAGACCCTTTGGTGGACAGTCGAAAGAATTTGGTGGCGAGCAGGCTGCCCGTACTGCGGCAGCGGCTGACCGTACCGGTCATGCTTTGTTGCATTGTCTCTACCAACAAAACGTAAAAAATCAAACCGAAGTGTTTTCTGAATGGTATGCATTGGACTTGGTTAAAAACGATGACGGCGCAATTGTCGGAGCTACCGCTATCGATATCGAAACCG
Source organism: Paraferrimonas haliotis (assembly GCF_002282895.1). Classification (GTDB taxonomy): domain Bacteria; phylum Pseudomonadota; class Gammaproteobacteria; order Enterobacterales; family Shewanellaceae; genus Paraferrimonas; species Paraferrimonas haliotis. The sequence continues at coordinate 202,856 of NZ_NRRB01000003.1, read as the reverse complement.
GAGAAATCGTTTACTTCAAAGCCAAAGCTACAGTGCTGGCCACCGGTGGTGCGGGTCGTATCTTCGCTTCTACCACCAATGCACACATTAACACCGGCGATGGTGTTGGCATGGCTGCACGTGCTGGTATTCAGCTGCAAGACATGGAAATGTGGCAGTTTCATCCCACAGGCATTGCCGGCGCGGGAGTATTAGTTACGGAAGGTTGTCGTGGTGAAGGCGGCTATCTGCTGAATAAAGACGGTGAACGTTTCATGGAACGCTACGCGCCGAATGCCAAAGATTTGGCTGGCCGTGATGTGGTGGCCCGTTCAATGATGACAGAAATCCGCGAAGGACGCGGTTGCGATGGCCCTTGGGGTCCGCACATTAAGTTAAAACTTGATCATCTTGGACAGGAAGTTCTAGAAAGTCGCCTACCCGGCATTTGTGAATTATCCCGTACCTTTGCGCACGTGGATCCGGTAAAAGAGCCGATTCCAGTGATTCCAACCTGTCACTACCAAATGGGTGGCATTCCAACCAAGTGGACTGGGCAGGTGGTTAACGTTGATGATCAAGGCAAAGAGTTCAACGTAGACGGACTACTAGCGGTGGGTGAAATCGCATGCGTTTCGGTACACGGTGCCAATCGCTTGGGCGGCAACTCACTGTTGGATTTGGTGGTATTTGGTCGTGCGGCAGGTCAGCACTTAGGCGCTACGCTCGATAGCATTCCGGCAGCTAAAGAAGCGACTCAAGCCAACATCGACCAAGCCCTGTCACGCTTGCATCGTTGGGAAAACAACAAAGACGGTGAAGATCCGGTTCAAATCCGTAAAGACCTGCAAATGTGCATGCAGCTTAATTTCTCGGTATTTAGAACCGGCGAAGCCATGGCTGAAGGCCTTGAAGAGTTGAAGAAAATCCGTGAGCGTTTACACAATGCCAAACTGTCGGATAACTCAGCTGAATTCAACACCCAACGTATTGAGTGCTTGGAGCTAGACAACCTAATGTCCACTGCGATTGCTACCGCTTATGCGGCCAACTATCGCACAGAGAGTCGAGGCGCTCACAGTCGTGAAGACTTCCTTGAGCGTGACGACGAAAACTGGTTGTGTCATAGCATTTTCGATCCGGTCAGCGAAACCATGCATAAGCGTGAAGTGAACATGCAGCCGGTTACCCGGGAAGCATTCCCACCTAAGAAACGTACATATTAAGGAGTGGTGAACGATGAACATTAACGTTGCAATTTACCGCTACAATCCAGACGTGGACAACAAACCACGCATGCAAGACTATCAGCTGGATATTCCAGAAGGTTCGGACTTGATGGTGTTGGACGTGCTGATGCTGCTCAAAGAGCAAGATCCGAGCCTCTCATTCCGTCGTTCCTGCCGCGAAGGTGTTTGTGGCTCTGATGGCGTCAATATGAATGGCACCAATGGCTTGGCGTGTATTACCCCCATTTCTACTTTCAAAGGTAAAAAGCTTGAAGTTCGGCCATTGCCAGGCATGCCGGTTGTGCGTGATTTAGTAGTTGATTTGTCGCAATTCTACAAACAATACGAAAAAATCAAGCCTTACCTGATTAACGATGGACGTCAGCCGGCTCGCGAGCATCTGCAGTCGCCAGCCGAGCGTGAACATTTAGATGGCTTATATGAGTGCATCATGTGCGCCTGTTGTTCTACCGCTTGTCCGTCGTTCTGGTGGAATCCAGATAAATTTGTTGGCCCAAGTGGCTTATTGCATGCTTATCGGTTCTTAATCGATAGCCGCGATACGGCTACCGAAGAACGGCTTGATGATCTTGATGATGCCTTCAGTGTTTTCCGCTGCCACGGCATCATGAATTGCGTCAGTGTGTGCCCGAAAGGATTAAATCCAACTAAGGCCATTGGCCACATTAAATCAATGCTGCTACAGCGTGCTGTATAGCTTTTGATTAATTGAAAAAAATAACAGTGATCCCCCCTAGGAATTAGGGGGTGATTTCTGTAAAGTCGGTCACACAAATGCCGATTATAAGATGTAGCTCCAGGGAGACTAAATGCACCAAGGCACCATGAAGGCTTGGCTTGATACTTCCCACTTAGGTGGCGCCAATGCCTCCTATGTCGAAGATATGTACGAAGCCTATTTAGAGGACCCTCAATCGATTCCAGAAGATTGGCTTGTTGTCTTCGAAACTCTACCCATTTTCCGCGATGGACAAGACACTCCCCATTCGAAAGTACGTGATTATTTCCGCAGTCTTGCCACCGACACTCAACATCAGCGTGCCACTCGTTTAAGTGACCCAGAAACCGACGCCAAACAAGTTAAGGTATTGCAGCTGATTAATGCTCACCGTTTTCGTGGTCATCAGCACGCTAATTTAGACCCATTGGGACTATGGAAGCGTGAACAGGTAGCCGAATTAGATCCCGCCTTTCATGGTTTAACCGAAGGCGATATGGATCGCGAATTTAACACCGGCTCATTTGCCTACGGTGGCGAAACGCTCAAGCTACGGGACTTGGTTAAGGCATTAAAGCAAACCTATTGCGGCTCTTTAGGTGCCGAGTATATGCACATTACCGACACCGAAGAAAAGCGTTGGTTGCAGCAATACATTGAACCAGCACTTGGGCAAGCGACTTTTGATGAGCACAAAAAACGTCAAATTCTGGAAGGACTGAACGCCGCTGAAGGCATGGAAAAATACCTCGGGGCTAAGTTTCCGGGCGCGAAACGCTTTTCTTTAGAAGGTGGTGATTCTCTGATTCCTATGATGCGCGAGTTAATTTATCGCGCTGGCGAGTCAGGCACCAAAGAAGTCGTTGTGGGTATGGCTCACCGTGGTCGACTCAACGTACTCATTAACATTTTAGGTAAAAAGCCGGGCGATTTGTTTGACGAGTTTGCGGGTAAGCAAGCGGCGACGCTTGGCTCTGGTGACGTAAAGTATCACCAAGGCTTTTCCTCCGATTTTTCCACTCCCGGTGGCAATGTGCACCTGGCATTAGCCTTTAACCCATCCCATTTAGAAATTGTAAATCCGGTGGTGATGGGCTCGGTGCGCGCGCGTCAAGACCGCCGTAATTGCGATGATGGCAAGCAGGTACTGCCAATCACCATTCACGGCGACTCGGCCATTGCCGGCCAAGGGGTGGTTCAAGAAACCTTTAACATGTCGCAAGCTCGCGGCTTTAAAGTGGGCGGTAGCATTCGCATCGTGGTGAACAACCAAGTTGGCTTTACCACCTCGAATCCGCAAGATACTCGCTCAACGCCTTATTGTACTGACATTGCCAAAATGGTTCAGGCGCCCATCTTACACGTTAATGGCGATGATCCAGAGGCGGTGGCTTTTGTGGCGCAGCTGGCGGTGGATTATCGCAACCAATTCAAACGGGATATTGTGATTGATTTGGTCTGTTATCGCCGCCACGGCCATAACGAAGCGGATGAGCCAAATGCCACTCAGCCCTTGATGTATCAAAAAATCAAGAAGCAACCGACCACGCGTAAGCTGTACGCCGATAAGCTAATTGAGCAGGGCAGCATCGATGCCGCATCGGTCACCGAAATGATTAACCATTATCGCGACGCCCTTGATAAGGGGGAATGTGTAGTGGAAGAGTGGCGCCCAATGACCGAACACTCGGTGGATTGGAGCCCCTACATTGGTCACCAGTGGGATGATGAGTATCCGGCTCAGTTGGCGATGGATAAAGTCAAACAGCTGTCGGATAAAATCAGTTACATACCTGACTCATACAAAGTACAAAGTCGAGTCGGAAAAATTTATAAAGACCGTCAAGCCATGGCTGCGGGCAACAAGCCTGTGGATTGGGGTTTTGCCGAAACTTTGGCATACGCCACCTTGCTAGAAGATGGCCATCGCGTTCGCCTCACCGGTCAAGACTCGGGTCGTGGTACCTTCTTCCATCGACATGCGGTGCTGCATAATCAGCAAGATGCCACCACCTACATGCCGTTGCGCAACCTTTCCAAAGAGCAGGGCCCCATTGAAATTACCGACTCGGTATTATCAGAAGCCTCGGTGATGGCCTTTGAATACGGTTACGCTACCGCTGAGCCCAAAGGGCTAACGATTTGGGAAGCGCAATTTGGGGATTTCGCTAACTGTGCGCAGGTGGTTGTGGATCAGTTTTTGTCTTCTGGAGAGCAAAAGTGGGGCCGTTTGTGTGGCTTAACCCTGTTGTTGCCCCACGGCTATGAAGGGCAGGGGCCAGAGCACTCCAGTGCCCGCTTAGAGCGTTATTTGCAAATGTGCGCCGATAACAACATGCAAGTGTGTGTGCCATCGACCCCGGCACAGGTGTATCACATGCTGCGGCGACAGGTGGTTCGGCCAATGCGTCGCCCACTGGTGGTTATGTCACCAAAATCGTTATTGCGTCACCCGATGGCAATTTCATCGTTAGAGGAGCTGGCCAACGGCAGTTTCCAGAATGTGATTGGCGAAATCGACGAGCTGGATCACAGCAAAGTTGACCGAGTGGTATTTTGCAGCGGTAAGGTTTACTACGACTTACTGGATGCGCGTCGTAAAAACCAAGTTAATAACGTTGCGATTGTGCGGGTTGAACAGCTCTATCCATTCCCTCATCAGGAAATGGCAAAAGTGTTAGAGGCGTATCAGCACGTTACTGATTTTGTTTGGTGCCAAGAAGAGCCGCAAAACCAAGGCGCTTGGTACTGCTCGCAACATCACTTTAGAATTGCAGTGCCCAAAGGCGCGGACTTAAGCTACGCCGGCCGAGAAGCTTCGGCCAGCCCAGCGGTTGGTTACCCGGCATTGCACGTAAAACAACAACAAGGCCTGGTAAACAGTGCCTTGAATCTCAGCTCAGATAAAGAATAAGTTTAAGAAGGATTGGGAAAAAATGACCATCGAAATTAAGGTTCCCGTATTACCTGAATCAGTCGCCGACGCCACCATTGCTACTTGGCACGTAGAGCCGGGTCAGGCTGTGTCACGGGACGACGTATTAGTGGATATTGAAACCGACAAGGTTGTGCTGGAAGTTCCTGCACCGGAAGACGGCCAAATGGGGGAGATTTTATTTCCAGAGGGCGAAACGGTATTGGGCGAGCAAGTTATCGCTCACTTGATTGCAGGCGCTGTAGCGGGGGAGGAAGTCTCTAAAGAAAAAGCCGAGGCGACACCCGCTCAAGAAGACAGCGTTGATACGGATGCGTTAAGCCCTGCAGTTCGCCGTTTGGTTGCAGAGCATAATTTAGACGTAAGCAAAATCAAGGGCAGTGGTGTTGGTGGCCGTATCAGTCGTGAAGACATCGAAGCGCACATTAAAAATGCTCAAACAGAGCCAAAACCTGCGGCAGCGACAGCAGCGGTGGCGAGCCCAGCGGTAGAGACCTTAGCGGGACGCAGTGAAAAACGAGTACCAATGACTCGATTGCGCAAGCGCATTGCCGAGCGGTTATTAGAAGCGAAAAACTCGACCGCTATGTTAACGACCTTTAACGAAGTAAACATGAAGCCTATCATGGATCTTCGCAAACAATATAAAGACGTTTTCGAAGAGAAGCACGGCATTCGTTTGGGCTTCATGTCGTTTTACGTAAAAGCGGTTACTGAAGCGCTCAAGCGTTTCCCGCAAGTTAATGCGTCTCTAGATGGTGACGACATTGTTTACCATAACTACTTTGATGTAAGCATCGCGGTTTCAACCCCTAGAGGCCTAGTAACGCCTGTGTTGCGCGATTGCGATCAAATGAGTCTAGCGGACATTGAAAAAGCCATTAGAGAGTTGGCCATTAAGGGGCGTGACGGCAAGTTAACCGTGGACGACATGATGGGCGGTAATTTTACCATCACCAACGGTGGTGTGTTTGGCTCACTGATGTCGACCCCAATCATTAATCCACCACAAAGTGCCATACTAGGCATGCATGCTATTAAAGATCGCCCAATGGCCGTTAATGGACAGGTGGAAATTTTGCCAATGATGTACCTAGCGTTGTCTTATGACCATCGCATTATTGATGGTAAAGAGTCGGTGGGTTACCTGGTGACCATTAAAGAGATTTTGGAAGATCCAACGCGCCTGTTGTTGGATATCTAATACAGCGTTTTAGTAACACCCCAAAAATGCCGACTCATTTGGAGTCGGCGACCTAGTATAATAAGAAGTAACGGACACATTAATATGAATTTGCACGAGTATCAGGCAAAACTGTTGTTTGCTAAGTACGGTTTGCCCGTATCTGAAGGTTTTGCTTGCGCAACGCCTCAAGAAGCTGCTGAAGCTGCTGACAAAATCGGTGGCAGTCAATGGGTAGTAAAATGCCAAGTTCACGCAGGTGGGCGTGGTAAAGCGGGTGGCGTTAAGCTGGTTGACAGCAAGCAAGCCATCAAAGAATTTGCGCAAGAGTGGTTAGGCAAAAACCTAGTCACTTATCAAACCGATGAGAATGGCCAACCGGTCAGCAAAATCTTAGTCGAATCTTGCACCGACATTGCTCAAGAGCTTTATTTAGGCGCGGTTGTCGACCGTGGTAGCCAACGCGTGGTGTTCATGTCATCCACCGAAGGCGGTGTTGAGATTGAGAAAGTGGCAGAAGAAACGCCTGAGCTGATTCACAAAGCGGCCATTGATCCATTAGTTGGACCTCAGTCTTACCAAGCCCGTGATTTAGCTTTTAAATTGGGCTTAAAAGGCGACCAAATCAAGCAATTTACTAAGATCTTCATGGGCTTAGCAACCATGTTTATCGAAAAAGATTTTGCACTGTTGGAAATCAACCCGTTGGTGATTACCGACCAAGGTGACCTGCATTGCTTAGATGGCAAAATCAACATCGATAGTAATGCCTTGTATCGCCAAGCCGGCATTCGTGAAATGCACGATCCAAGTCAAGAAGACGAGCGTGAAGCTCATGCAGCGCAGTGGGACCTTAACTACGTAGCGCTTGATGGCAACGTTGGCTGCATGGTTAACGGCGCTGGACTGGCCATGGGTACTATGGACATTGTTAACTTGCATGGCGGCAGCCCGGCTAACTTCCTAGATGTTGGTGGCGGTGCGACCAAAGAGCGCGTTGCGGAAGCGTTTAAGATTATTCTCTCTGACGACAATGTGAAAGCGGTTTTGGTCAACATCTTTGGCGGCATCGTGCGCTGTGACATGATTGCAGAAGGCATCATTGGCGCGGTTAAAGAAGTGGGCGTTAACGTACCAGTTGTTGTTCGCCTAGAAGGCACCAATGCAGAACTCGGTACTAAAGTGTTGGCCGAATCTGGCCTAGATATTATTGCCGCCAATAGCCTAACGGAAGCGGCGCAAAAAGTTGTAGCAGCTGCGGAGGGCAAATAATGTCTGTTTTACTCGATAAAAATACCAAAGTGATTTGCCAAGGTTTTACTGGCGGTCAAGGTACTTTCCACTCTGAGCAAGCCATCGAGTATGGTACGCAAATGGTAGGCGGTGTAAGTCCAGGTAAGGGCGGTCAAACCCACTTAGGGCTACCAGTCTTTAATACTGTTGCCGAAGCTGTGGCAACCACTGGCGCTACTGCGTCGGTCATCTACGTGCCAGCGCCGTTTTGTAAAGACGCTATTTTAGAAGCCATTAACGCGGGTATCGAGTTGATCGTTTGTATCACTGAAGGTATCCCTACCTTGGATATGATTGAAGTTAAAATCAAACTGGACCAAAGTGGTGTGCGTATGATTGGGCCAAACTGCCCAGGTATCATTACTCCAGGTGAATCTAAAATCGGTATTATGCCTGGCCACATTCACCGTCCAGGTAAAGTGGGGATTGTTTCGCGTTCAGGTACCTTGACCTACGAAGCGGTTAAACAAACCACAGACGAAGGCTTTGGTCAGTCTACTTGTGTTGGTATTGGTGGCGACCCAATTCCAGGAACCAGCTTTATCGACGTATTGGAGCTGTTCCAAAACGATCCACAAACCGAAGCCATTGTGATGATTGGTGAAATCGGTGGTACAGCAGAAGAAGAAGCTGCGGCTTACATTAAAGCCAATGTGACTAAGCCAGTTGTTTCCTACATCGCTGGTGTCACCGCGCCTCCGGGCAAACGCATGGGCCATGCCGGCGCCATCATTGCCGGAGGTAAAGGTACTGCAGATGAGAAGTTTGCAGCATTAGAAGACGCCGGCGTTACGACGGTTCGCAGCCTAGCAGATATCGGCAAAGCTTTACGCCAAAAAACCGGCTGGTAGCGGCTTACCGCTTCCCAGAAAAGGGGCCAGGCCCCTTTTCTTTTTGCTTTCAAAAAGGGGCCTGGCCCCTTTTTTTGGTTTTTGTGTTAGGGTAACTTTGGTGACTAATGACGTTTTCAAGGAAAGCAAATGACTGACTTTCGTACACTCTCTTTAAGCCTTGATGGCAGTTGTGCAAGGTTAACAATTGAGCGACCACAACAGGCGAATGGCATGAGCTTTGAGCTGATAGACGAGCTTGAGCAAGTCGCTGATGTGCTTACTTCCATGACGACGCTTAAGGTGTTGGTCATAACCGCTAACGGACCATTTTTTTGTGCAGGCGGTGACATTAACGATATTCAGTCTCTAAGCGGTGACATTGAAGCTGAGATGACCCATAAGGTTAGACAGCTTAATCGATTTATCTTAACCATCAGCCAGCTCGACGCGGTGGTGATTTGTGCAGTTAATGGCGTCGCCTCAGGAGCGGGCTTTAGCTTGGCAATCAGTGCTGATCTCACCCTTTCGGCGGCATCGGCTAAATTTACAACAGCATACATAAAACTCGGGGTGTCACCCGACGGCAATGCTTCGTACATTTTGCCAAGGCTTGTGGGGCTTCGTAAAGCACAGGAGTTACTGCTTACCAGTCCTATCTTATCAGCCGAAGAGGCACTTAAGTTAGGGCTGATTAACCGGGTGGTTGCCGATAATGAACTGCAATCAGAGGCCGACCAATTAGCTGAACAGCTAGCACAATATTCTCAACTGGCGCTTGCCTCGACTAAAAAGCTGCTGGCGGGATCATTTGACAAAACTCAATCGCAACAGTTAGAAATGGAAGCTAAGCTCATTGCCAACTGCGTCGCCGGCGATGACGCTCAAGAGGGCATTCAAGCGTTTTTGGAAAAACGTGCTCCGAAGTTTGCATAACAATAAGGAAGTTACAATGGGCAAAAACATAGGGTTTATTGTTGGTCTAATTTTGGGCGTTTTTACGGGTGGGGTAGCGACTTATGTGGCGGTTTCATCGTTCATGACACCCGCACCTTCCCACACTCAACAACAAGTTGAGGTTGAACAGCGCATCATAGAAGACGCTTCATTGGAGAAAAAAGCCAATACCGATGAAATAACAGACCGTCCTAGGTTAGCGCTCAAGCCCCAAGATTTGGTTCAGCATCGTCAAAGCGACATAATGAATGCCAATGTCGATGAAGTGGATGACAGACAAGCTTTTGAGGTCGCAGCGAATCAAGCTCAGTCAAAGCCAAACGCGAGTATTCCAACGTCGCCATTTGATAAGGTGTCGGAGATGTTTGATAGCCAATCGATAAATCAAGAAAGCGATTGGAGCGTGAATACGGAGGTCTTGTTGGAAGATTTTGTTATTTTGCACGAACACAGTGCTGTGATAACGCTGGACTCGGTAGAGTGCAAAAATGATATCTGCAAGATGCAATTAACTTCTCAAGATCACCGACAAATCAATGATCTGCTTGGTGACATGCGGCTAACTGAGCAGTGGCCTTTTGTCTCGACAGTTTCCTACAGTCGTAACGACCCAGAATCGAACGAGTTAACGCAAACGGAAATTTACTTTTTAACGCAACTGCTCGAAAACCTAGAAGGTACCTAACAACGATGACTATCTGGGTTGATGCTGACGCTTGCCCAAGCGTTATCAAGCAAATTTTATACAGAGCCGCCGAACGCACCCAACAAAATTTGGTGTTAGTGGCCAATCAAACGCTAACTGTGCCACCTTCGAAATTTATTCGTGCCATTCGAGTCAGTGCTGGCTTTGATGTAGCGGACAATGAAATCGTCGCCCGCACTGAGGCTAATGATCTTGTCATCACCGCAGACATTCCATTGGCGGCGGAAGTCATTGAAAAGGGCGCGATAGCACTGAATCCTAGGGGCGAGCTCTACACGCAACATAATATTCGTCAGCGTCTAAATATGCGCGATTTTATGGACACATTGCGCAGTAGCGGTGTACAAACAGGCGGACCGCCGCCACTGTCGCAAAGCGAGCGACAAGCGTTTGCCAATGAGTTGGACAAATATTTAGTTCAGTTTGCTCGTTAACTCATGAACATCATTTCACACAAACCCAGTTAAGCTTCACACAAACATTGTTGCGAAACGAGCCATACTGCTGTTAACAATAACTCAACAACGGTAGGCTCGAGGTCGTCATGGAATACCCCATTGTTCCTTATACCGCTAAACCAACACTTAGCCGCAAACAATTAATGCTGAAAAAATTGGCCAGCATGGCCGACACGCCTTGGAAAAAGTCCTTACTCACTTTGTTTGTCACCAGTAATATTACCGCAACGGCAGCCATTCCTGTTGCGGGTGGTATAGGCGCCGCGTTTGAACTGGCGGCTGAAGATGTGGCGCTGTTGTGCGGAAGCATTTGGGGCGGCAGTGAAGCCGTATGTTTCGGTTCGGGTTTGCTCCTTGGCAAAGAAGTTATTTCGGTGGTGAAGGATACGGTTAAGCTTGTTTTTGGTAAGTAATTTTTATCTCATTTAACTATTGGAAACTTACCTAAAATGACTTAGGTTAGATGCATAAAATGGACTTATAAATCGAACAACATGCCTCAATTAACAATTCAACCTATTTCTAAAGAACAGGATGCAGCCATGGCTGACATCATTTTAACCGTCGGTGAAGAATTCGGTGCCATTGGCGTTGGCTATGGCCCAAGCGATGCAGAAGTAAACGCACTAAGCGAACATTACAGCGAAGCTGAGCGTCAACAATATTGGGTGGCATTGCTTGACGATGAAGTGGTTGGTGGAATCGGAATCGCACCGCTTAACGGCCATCAAAACGTAGCAGAAATGCGAAAATTGTTTTTAAGCAAAAAGTCTCGCGGGCTTGGCCTGGGCAGAAAACTGAGTTTGTTAAGTCTAGAGTTCGCCAAGGAACAGGGGTTTAGTCAATGTTATTTAGACACGCTTTCGTCCATGGGGGCGGCGATAGCCCTTTATGAATCTATAGGCTTTAAACGTTTACCTAAACCACTGCCCGGTACCATTCATACTGCCTGCGATGTATGGATGCTCAAAACATTGTAATTTAACAGTCGAACTCAATTTCAAAACGATTACCGCCGGCGTTTTTTGCTCGATACATGGCTCTATCGGCCCGGGCAATTAACTGCCGATTGGTGCGCTCGGCGCACGGGAAGTAGCAAGCGCCAACACTCACCCCAATTTGCAATTCATTGCCGTCTATCGTGATGGGCAGGCACAAGCTTTCAATCAGTTTTTCACACACCCGCTCTAAACTCTCATCGGCACTGACATTGGGTAGCAACACGATGAACTCATCACCGCCAATTCGACAAATAGTGTCGTTTCGGCGCAACAATGCAGACAGGCGCTTGGCGATGACGGTTAATACCTGATCGCCAACATCGTGACCAAATTGATCATTAATCGGCTTAAATTTATCGAGATCGAATACAATCAAGCCCCCGCGGGTTTGATAGCGATGGCAGTAATCGAGCGCTTGCTCGAGGGTTTCATCGAAGCTTAAGCGGTTAGGTAAGCCGGTTAAGGAATCTTGGCGGGCTAGCTGATTGGCTTTCTCATAGCTGGCTGCGGCAAAAAAGCTCACAGAGGCCATGATTAGACTGATAATGGTGTTGCCAAAATAAAACGCCCAGTGCAATTGCGTAGCTCGTTCCCAGCCTTCCACCGGTATCGCCGCCAATACCCAACTTCCGCTAGGCAGCGCAACTGATAACAGCTGCGGGTTGTGCTTAAAAATATCTGGGTTGCCGTAAAACACAGCGCCGCTACTACCTTGGCCATCAACCCCACGTATGGCGATGTTTAGATTGCGCTCAGCGCTTTGTAATTGTGCTTGTTGGTACAACTGCTCAGTGTCGATGACGATACTCACCAATCCCCAATAGTTGAGGCTGCCTTGCTGTTCTTGAAATATCGGTTTACGGCTAATGATGCCTTCGCCACCCTGTATTAAGGCAATGGGGCCCGCCACCACAATGTCATTGCTTTCCTTAGCCGCTAGCACCGCTTTGCGCTGGTGTTCAATGGCTTCTAAGTCCACCCCGATAACGGCCTCATTTCCTTGCTTTGGATAAACGTAACGAACCACATTTTGCGGAGCTAGGCTGATATTGCGAATGCCTGGTTCTCTGTCGAGTATGGCTTTAGCAATGTTGATGAATTGCGATTCATTGAGGTTGTGCTGGGTAGCAATGAGGGCGTCAATGCCTTGGGTAAGGAATACGGAGGCATTAATGCTTTGCTCGAGGCGGGCGCGGACATCCGATAACCGATAGCTGACTTCCTGCTCAACAATTTCTTGTTTACGTTCAGCGCTTACTGTAATTAAAAAACTGTTAGCGATGAACACCCCTAATGCAACAATGAAGGCCACTCGAAAAGGCACAATGTATTGCTTTATTATCCGTATTGGTGACTTCAAATCATATTCCTTTACTGCTTTTAATCGATAATAAATCAAACGCCTAAGATTAGTCGACTGAAACTTGTTTAAAGCTGCTACATTATGCTTTAGTGATAACTCATCGAGACAATAGCTATGTCGTTCTATGTTCAGAAAAAGCTTGTTCTTAAAAGCCGCCGGCGAGGCTTTCATTTAATAGACGAGGAAATTCTTCAGCAATTACCTGAGATTAGTTCTATTAAAAGCGGCTTATGTCAGCTGTTTTTGCAACACACCAGCGCGAGCTTAACCATCAATGAAAACGCCGATCCCAGTGTACGCGTTGACATGGAGGCTTACTTCAATCGGCAAGTGGCAGAAGATAATAGCTACTTTACTCATACCTATGAAGGCAGTGATGACATGCCGGCCCATATAAAATCGAGCCTACTTGGAGTGAGTCTAACCATACCCATCAGCGACGGACGTTTGGCGTTAGGTACTTGGCAAGGAATCTACTTGGGAGAGCATAGGAATGACGGTGGCGCTCGCAAATTGCTGGCCACCGTACATGGGGTAGACTAGCGGTCGTGATACTGCTCACAGGCAAATAACGTATTTTCCATAAGGCTCGCAATTGTCATGGGACCCACACCGCCGGGTACCGGAGTAATGTGACCAGCATGAGCGCTGGCGGCGTCAAAGTCGACATCTCCCACTAAACGGCCATCCGGTTGGCGGTTAATACCCACATCAATCACAATGGCGCCGGGCTTAATCCAGTCTCCAGGAATAAAGTGAGGTTTACCAACCGCCACGACCACTAAATCCGCTTGTTGAATTTTGCCTTTCAGATCTTCGGTAAAGCGGTGACAGGTCACCGTAGTACACCCCGCTAATAATAACTCAAGCGTCATCGGGCGACCGACAATATTAGAAGCACCCACAATAACCGCATCTAAGCCGTGAGTTTTAATGCCGGTAGACTCAATTAAGGTCATGATCCCCATTGGCGTGCAAGGGCGCAAAACAGGAATGCGCTGAGCTAAGCGACCAATGTTGTAGGGATGAAAGCCATCTACGTCTTTATCGGGACGAATTCGCTCAATGACTTTTGACTCTTCAATATGCGCAGGTAAGGGCAGTTGTACCAAAATACCGTCGACTTCAGGATCCTCATTCAGATCATCGATAAGGGTGAGTAAATCCTGCTCCTTGGTATCGCTTTCTAGGTCATAAGAACGAGATAAGAAACCAATTTCTTCGCAAGCGCGTCGCTTGCTGCCCACGTAAACTTGCGATGCCGGATCTGCGCCAACTAAAATAACGGCGAGACCGGGAACGCGCTTCCCTTGGTTGCGGCGTTGTTCTACTTTGGTTTTGAGCTGTAGACGCACGGTTTTAGCAATGGCTTTTCCGTCAATAATTTGAGCTGGCATACGATGTCTGATTCCTTGAACAACACGAGTCGATTATAAGCGGCGCTATTTTAACAGTAGCGAGGCAGGCTGTCATGGACTAAACCTAAACAGAAAGCTGTAAAATTGAGCACTCAAAAAAACTTTATAAAAAAGTGTTTGACGAGGCGAAGGGAGTCCAGTAATATCCGCATCCGTTCCCGATGAGCAATCGAGAACGTGCAAGAGCAAGACGTCGGTGATTAGCGCAGCCTGGTAGCGCATCTGGTTTGGGACCAGAGGGTCAGAGGTTCGAATCCTCTATCACCGACCACTTTTCAAAGAAGCGTCGGTTAGCTTCGACACTGCGCCCGTAGCTCAGCTGGATAGAGCATCCGCCTTCTAAGCGGATGGTCGCAGGTTCAAGTCCTGCCGGGCGTGCCAAAGTTTTCCGTGGTGGGCGTAGCTCAGTTGGTAGAGCCCCGGATTGTGATTCCGGTTGTCGTGGGTTCAAATCCCATCGTTCACCCCATTATTCCCAAAAAAAGCAGCTTAATTAGCTGCTTTTTTTATGCCTGAAATTTCCCCAATTAAGCGGCTATAAACCAGTGCTGGTAACTAGCGGCATAGCTGGCTATAATGTCGCGTCCTAAAAAATGGACCAACTTCGTGCAGGCAATGCCCGCGAAGAAAGATTAAAGGCAATTGAGCTGGTGCGAACATCGTTTGATTGCCCAACCCACTTATTGAGGTAAACCAATGAAAGTTTCTGTTGAAACCACCCAAGGTCTAGAGCGTAAAGTTACCGTTAGCGTACCTGCAGACCAAATCGAAACCCAAGTTACTCAGCGTGTTCGTCAAGAAGCTAAGCGCGCTCGCATCGACGGCTTCCGCCCTGGTAAAGTGCCAGTGAGCGTGATTCACAAGCGTTATGGCCAAGCGATTCGCCAAGAAGTAATGGGCGAAATTATGCAACGCAGCTTCTACGAAGCCATCATTGCAGAGAAACTAAACCCAGCTGGCGCTCCTACCTTCGCTCCAGGTGAAGTGAAAGACGAAGAATTTAGCTTTGAAGCCACTTTCGAAATCTACCCAGAAGTTGAATTAGCGGATCTTGACCAAATCGAAGTTGAAAAACCAACTTGTGACGTAAAAGATGAAGATGTTGACGCGATGATCGAAACTTTGCGTAAGCAACACGCGACTTACAAGTCTGTTAAGCGTAAAGCTAAGAAAGGCGACAAGGTTAAAATGAACTTTGTTGGCACCATCGACGGTGAAGAGTTTGAAGGCGGTAAAGCAGACGACTTCGAATTGGAGCTAGGCTCTGATCGCATGATCCCTGGTTTTGAAAAAGGCATCATTGGTAACAACGCCGGTAATGACTTTGAAATCGAAGTAACTTTCCCAGAAGATTACCACGCAGAAAACTTAAAAGGTAAAGACGCTAAATTTGCGATCAACCTACTCGAAGTTAACCAGCAAGTTCTGCCTGAAGTAGACGACGAGTTTGCTACTTTGTTTGGTATCAGCGAAGGTGGCCTTGAAGCGCTACGCGCAGAAATCACCAAAAACATGGAGCGCGAACTTGATCAAGCGCTTAAAGCCAACATCAAAGAGCAAGTGCTTAACGGTTTAGTTGAGAAAAATGAGATTGCCGTACCTTCTGCTTTGGTTGACAATGAAGTTAACGTACTTCGCCAACAAGCTATGCAGCGCTTTGGCGGTCAGCAACCAGCAAACATGCCTGAGTTGCCAGCGGACTTGTTCACCGAACAAGCTGAGCGTCGCGTTAAAGTTGGCTTGCTACTAGGTGAAGTCATCAAAACCAAAGAGCTAGAAGCGAACGACGATAAAGTAAATGCCTTGATTGAATCCATGGCGTCTGCTTATGAAGATCCTTCTGAAGTAGTTAAATACTACAATGGCAACCAAGAGCTTATGCAGCAAATGCGTAACGTTGCTTTAGAAGAGCAAGCGGTTGAAGCAATTCTAGAAACTGCTAAGGTAACTGATAAAGAAGTTCAGTTCGAAGAGTTCATGAATAAGGCAAATGCTCAACAACAGTAATTGGGCATTGACTTAGACGTTCATTCGTCACTTATAATGGCTCGTATGAGACTTCTCATGCGAGCCTTTTTGTTAGGGAATAACCAGTATGAATAATGACCCAAATGCGCTTATGAACGCACTTGTTCCAATGGTCGTAGAGCAAACCTCTAAAGGTGAGCGCTCTTACGACATCTACTCTCGACTGCTAAAAGAGCGAGTCATCTTTTTGGTGGGGCAAGTAGAAGAGCACATGTCCAACCTAATTGTGGCACAGATGCTATTCTTAGAGTCAGAGAATCCGGACAAAGACATTTACTTGTATATTAACTCGCCAGGCGGTTCGGTAACGGCGGGCATGGCAATCTATGACACCATGCAGTTTATCAAGCCGAATGTGTCTACGGTATGTATGGGGCAGGCTTGCAGCATGGGTGCTTTCTTATTAGCGGGTGGAGCTAAAGGCAAACGTCATTGCTTGCCGAACTCGCGAGTGATGATTCATCAGCCGCTTGGGGGATTCCAAGGGCAAGCGTCTGACATTGCCATTCATGCGCAAGAGATTTTAGGCATCAAAAACAAGCTGAATGAAATTCTTGCAGACCACACGGGGCAGCCGTTAGAGGTCATTGAGCGAGACACAGACCGCGACAACTTCATGAGCGCTGAGCAAGCGGTAGAATACGGCTTAGTAGACTCGGTGCTAACCAAGCGCTAGTTGATAGGGCTGATTATTGAGTCAGCTAAATGAACTAAGTGGCTTTAGACTAATCAAAAATAGCAGAACTCGCTGCAATAAGAGGTAGTTGAATGAGTGACATAAAAGACGATGGCGACAACAGTAAGTTGCTCTATTGTTCTTTCTGCGGCAAAAGCCAGCATGAAGTTCGCAAATTAATTGCGGGACCATCCGTTTACATTTGCGACGAATGCGTGGATTTGTGCAACGACATCATTCGTGAAGAAATTAAAGACATTTCGCCCAAGCCTGAGTCGGACAAACTGCCGACACCAAAAGAAATTCGTGCTCACCTCGACGATTACGTTATAGGGCAAGAACGAGCTAAAAAGGTGCTAGCGGTAGCGGTATATAACCACTACAAGCGTTTGCATAACGGAGATAGCAAAGACGGTGTTGAGCTGGGCAAGAGTAATATTCTACTGATCGGCCCTACCGGCTGCGGTAAAACCCTGCTTGCTGAAACCATGGCTCGCCTACTTGATGTGCCGTTTACCATGGCCGATGCAACCACATTAACCGAAGCGGGTTATGTTGGGGAAGACGTTGAGAACATCATTCAGAAACTGCTGCAAAAGTGTGACTATGATGTGGAAAAGGCGCAGCGGGGCATTGTTTATATCGATGAGATCGACAAGATTTCTCGTAAGTCCGACAACCCATCCATCACCCGTGATGTATCCGGCGAAGGGGTTCAGCAAGCGTTGTTGAAACTCATTGAAGGTACGGTTGCGGCGGTGCCGCCTCAAGGCGGTCGTAAACATCCGCAACAAGAGTTCTTGCAGGTGGATACCTCTAAGATACTGTTTATTTGTGGCGGTGCGTTCGCTGGGCTTGATAAAGTCATTGAGCAACGGGCACACGTGGGCACAGGTATTGGTTTTGGCGCAGAAGTGAAGTCTCGAGATGAGCAAGCAACCCTGACTCAAATGTTCGCTCAAGTGGAGCCAGAGGATCTGGTCAAATACGGATTAATTCCAGAATTTATTGGCCGACTTCCGGTACTAGCCACTTTAGAAGAACTGGATGAAAGCGCGTTGGTGCAGATTCTTGATGAGCCTAAGAATGCGTTAACCAAACAATATGGCGCACTATTTGCCATGGAAGACGTGGATTTAGAGTTTCGCGAAGATGCGCTTAAAGCTATCGCCCGTAAAGCGATGGAGCGTAAAACCGGCGCTCGGGGTTTGCGATCAATTGTCGAAGGTGTGCTGTTAGATACCATGTATGACTTGCCATCAATGGACGACGTCAGCAAAGTGGTTATCGATGAAACCGTTATTACCGGAGAATCTGATCCTTTGCTTATTTACGAAAGTAAAGAAAAGCAAGCGGCCGCCTCTGAGTGATAAATGCGCAATCGAGTCTAATAAACTCACTAAAGGAGCCTCAATTGGCTCCTTTTTTATTTTCAGCCATTGAAACCCCATCATTCGACCCAATATACTCAGATAAGCCAGATCACAAAACGATGCATTAATGTAGAGTGAAAGTGACCAAACCCTTTCAAAGCATTAGAATTGGAATCTTATAATGACCCAAGAAAGCGCGAATCGATTAGAGTTACCCGTATTGCCTCTGCGGGATGTCGTGGTCTACCCACACATGGTTATTCCTTTATTTGTTGGACGCGAGAAGTCCATCAGTTGCCTCGATGCCGCCATGGCTCAAGACAAGCAGATAGTGCTTGTTGCGCAGAAAGATCCCGACTTAGACGACCCGCAAATTGAAGACATTTATGAAGTCGGCACCCTCGCCACCATTCTGCAACTGTTAAAGCTGCCTGATGGCACCGTTAAGGTGTTGGTGGAAGGCGTAAAACGCGTCACCATTAATCGTTACATCGAAGGCAATGAGTTCTTCGTCGGCAATGTTACTCCACTGGATGCCAAGCCGATGGACGAACGGGAAGAAGAAGTGCTGGTTCGCAGTGCTGTGACCCAGTTTGAAGGCTATATCAAGCTCAACAAGAAAATTCCACCGGAAGTGTTAACTTCATTGTCAGGTATTGATGAAGCGCCCCGACTTGCCGATACCATGGCCGCCCATATGCCGCTGAAGCTTGAAGATAAGCAAACCGTTTTGGAAATGGTGGAAATCAGCGAGCGTCTTGAGTACTTGATGGCCATGATGGAGTCTGAAATTGACTTGCTGCAAGTAGAAAAGCGCATCCGCTCCCGCGTTAAGAAACAAATGGAAAAAAGTCAGCGGGAATACTATTTAAATGAGCAAATGAAGGCCATTCAAAAAGAGCTGGGTGACTTAGATGAAAGCAACGACGAATTTGAACTGCTGGACAAGAAAATTAATGATGTCGGCATGTCCAAGGAAGCCAAAGAGAAAGCGTTAGCTGAGCTTAATAAGTTGAAAATGATGTCGGCCATGTCAGCGGAAGCAACCGTGGTGCGCAGTTACATTGATTGGATGACTAACGTACCTTGGAAAAAGCGAACTAAGGTTAAACGCAACATTGCTAAAGCGCAGGACATTCTTGATACCGATCACTATGGTTTAGAAAAGGTCAAAGAGCGCATTTTAGAGTACTTAGCCGTACAAAGCCGTGTTCGACAGCTTCGTGGACCCATTTTGTGCTTAGTTGGGCCTCCAGGTGTGGGTAAAACCTCTCTAGGCCAGTCGATAGCAAAAGCGACGGGCCGCCAATACGTGCGTATGGCTCTGGGTGGGGTACGTGACGAGGCCGAAATTCGCGGTCATCGTCGTACTTACATTGGCTCTATGCCGGGCAAAATCATTCAAAACATGGCGAAGGTTGGGGTGAGAAACCCGCTGTTTCTGCTCGATGAAATCGATAAGATGAGCTCAGATATGCGCGGTGATCCAGCTTCTGCTTTGTTGGAAGTGTTGGACCCAGAGCAAAATACCGCCTTTAACGATCACTATTTAGAAGTGGACTACGATTTGTCCGACGTCATGTTCGTTGCCACCTCTAACTCGATGCATATTCCAGGTCCTTTGCTTGACCGAATGGAAGTGATTCGTCTGTCCGGTTACACCGAAGACGAAAAACTGAATATTGCCAAAGAACACCTGGTCTCTAAGCAAATGGATAGAAACGGCCTGAAAGCAGGTGAAGTGGACATTCAGGACAGTGCCATTGTGGGTATTATCCGTTACTACACCCGAGAAGCCGGCGTTCGTTCTTTAGAACGGGAAATTTCTAAAATTTGCCGCAAGGCGGTGAAGAATATCTTGCTGCAAAAAGACTTGAAGCAAGTTACGGTCAGTGGTGATAACTTGAAAGACTATTTGGGTGTTCAACGATTTGATTACGGTAAAGCCGAATCCACCAACCAGGTTGGACAGGTAACCGGTTTGGCATGGACCGAAGTGGGTGGTGATTTACTTACCATTGAAACCACCTCAGTTCCTGGCAAAGGCAAGCTGACGTACACCGGCTCTTTGGGCGATGTGATGCAAGAGTCGATTCAGGCGGCGCTAACCGTGGTGCGTAAGCGCGCTGAGCATTTGCGAATTAACAGCGATTTTCATGAGAAGCGAGACATCCACGTCCACGTTCCAGAAGGTGCTACACCAAAAGATGGGCCATCTGCGGGTATTGCGATGTGCACGGCATTGGTTTCAAGCTTAACCGGCAACCCGGTGAGAGCGGATGTAGCCATGACAGGGGAAATCACCTTACGTGGTGAAGTACTGCCCATTGGTGGCTTAAAAGAGAAGCTGTTAGCCGCTCACCGTGGCGGTATTAAACGGGTACTGATTCCTCACGACAACGAACGGGACTTGCAGGAAATCCCAGAAAACGTGAAAGCGGATCTCGAAATTCATCCGGTAAAATGGATTGATGATGTACTGGAATTGGCGCTAGAACAGTCGCCAAAGGGTTTCAGTGTTGAAAAAAGTGCCAATTAACGCATTATTTTCGCATTTTTTTGAAAAAAAATGGGAAAAGGGGCTTCCCAATTGAAATTCTTGTGGTAGATTGAATTTGTGGAACGGCCGGTTAGCCTTGTAACCCTTGCGCCAACTGGCTTTGCGAATTATCCAAATTTATTTACTTAGACTTTCATTGAAGTCTTAATAATTTTTTTATTAATAGTAGTAAAACTCCGCCACCCGCACTAAATTGGAGTTGGTTGCGGCATAAAAATAAACTTAAGGGGATGACATGAACAAATCTCAACTAATCGAGAAAATCGCTTCTGGTGCAGACATTTCTAAAGCGGCTGCTGGCCGTGCACTAGACTCTTTCATTGACGCAGTTACTGAAGGTCTTAAAGACGGCGACAAGATTTCTCTAGTTGGTTTCGGTACTTTTGAAGTTCGCCAACGTGCAGAGCGCACTGGTCGTAACCCACAGACCGGTAAAGAGATCAAGATTGCTGCAGCTACTATTCCAGCATTCAAAGCAGGTAAAGCTCTTAAAGACGCAGTAAACTAAGTCTTTTAGGAAGCTCACAGCTTTCGTAGATTAAGGCACCTTTTAGGTGCCTTTTTCATTGCAAAAGGGTAGAATCCTAAGCGCATCTAAAATCGGTGCGCACTTACAATTAATACGCGATACGCGAGCGAGAAATCCAAATGTTAGAAAGAATCCGCGAAGGGGCTCAAGGCCCAGCAGCGAAGATTATCTTAATCCTAATTATCTTGTCATTTGCCGTTGCTGGGGTAGGCAACTATTTGACAGGCAGTAACGAAGTTGTGGTTGCGAAAGTTAACGATGTCACCATTAACGCCCAATCTTTAGAACAAGCTTATCAAAATGAGCGAGCTCGTTTAGAAAACCAGTTGGGTGACATGTTCGATTCGTTGGCCGCGGATCCTAACTATTTGGAAAGCATCAAATCAGGTGTTCTAGACCGCTTAGTTACCAAAACCGTGCTAGAAGAAGCGGCGCGCGATTATGGTTTGACGGTTTCAGATGACATGGTGCGCGACACCATTCGCTCGATGGAAGAGTTCAAAATTGACGGACGTTTTAACAACGAACGTTACTTGGCTTTGATTCGTCAAATTGGCATGAACCCGAATACTTTTAGCGAGCTTATTCGTACCGATCTTATTCGTACTCAATTGGTGAGCGCTATTACCAATAGTGAATTTGTACTACCGGGTGAATCTCAAGCACTGGCTAACCTAATGGCTCAAACCCGTGACGTATCCTATACGCTCATTGATGCCGAACCACTTAAGGCCGATATTGACGTTAGCGATGAACAAATTAATAAGTACTACCAAGATAATCTTTTCCAGTTTAATGCTCCGGAACTGATTTCGCTTGAGTACGTTGAGCTTAATGCCGCTGATCTTGCTGACGGCATGGCGGTGACTGATGAAGAAGTTCAGCAGTACTACCAAGACAATCTGAATCAATACGTTACTCCTGAGAAGCGTTTGGCCGCGCATATTTTGATCAGCAATGATACCGACAACGCTGAGCAGAAAGCACAAGATATCTACGCCAAGCTACAAGCCGGTGAAGATTTCGCAGCGCTTGCCAAAGCCGAATCCGATGACAGCTTCAGCGGCCAAAACGGCGGTCAACTGGATTGGTTTGAGAAAGGCGTCATGACACCAGACTTTGATAAAGCCTTATTTGAGACTGCTAAAGGCGAGTATTCAAGCGTATTTAAGTCTGACTTTGGCTACCAAATCGTTAAAGTACTTGATGTTCAAGAGCGTGCGCAAGCCAGCATTGAACAGGTAAAAGAAGACGTCATCGCTGAGTTGAAGCAAGACAAAGCGGCAAATAACTTTTTTGCCCTGCAACAGCAATTGGCGGACATCAGCTACGAAGTGCCTGATACGCTAACGGAAGCGGCACAAGCCATCGATGCTGAAATTAAAACAACACCTTTGTTTAGCCGTAATAATGCGCCGGCTCCGTTTAACAGCGCTGATGTGTTAGCTATTGCGTTCTCTGGTGAAGTGCTTGATGAGCGTATGAACTCAGAAGTTGTCGAGCTGGGTAATAACCACGTAATGGTGATGCGGGTTAAACAGCACCAACAAGCGGGCACTATGCCGTTAGAAGAGGTGTCTGAGCCTATTAAGCAGCAGCTACTGCGTGAACAGGCCATTGCTAAAGCGAACATATTAGCCAGCAGCATTGCCGAACAAGTTCGTCAAGGTGTACCAACCATGGAGCAATTTGAAGAGCATAAAGCCTTAGCTCGATTCGGTACTGACGTTGACAACGCCATTGTCAATAAAGCCTTCCAAATGGGTCTTGTGGATGGCAAGCCTGCGGTTGACACCGTAGAGTTGGCTAATGGGGTAGCCGTTATTCAGGTTACTCAGATAAATGATGAAGCCACTGACGATGCGCAAATGATTAGTGCGGTTGCTGAGCGCATTCAGAATCAACTGATTGAAAGCGAATACAACGGCATTGTAGGCGTGCTAAAGGCCAAGGCCGCCATTAGTTACCCAGTACAAGCACAGTAATCGAGGCATATGATTTCAAAAGGCGCTAAATGCGCCTTTTTTGTTGCGACAAAGTTAAGTTGTTAACAAATATACGTTTGAAGAAATGGATTCTGTGTCACAAGTTTACGATTCGATTGGGGCAAATGAGTGCTGGATCTTATTTTGCGTGATCTTATTAGGTGAAAGGCATTGGTATAATCACTATCATTCCTAAAGCAATGACAGATTTATATATAGGACCGCTGTGAGTAATATCTTAATTCTCCATTCAAGCACGAATGGACAAGCAATAAAGATTTGCCAGACGTTAGTTGAAGAGTTGCAAGGTGACGAGCATTCGCTTACCTTACAACCGCTCATTGACAGCAATGGTGACTTTAGCGGATATGATGCGGTAGTTATTGGTGCCAGCATCTATCACGGAAAGCATAATCCTGCTGTATTCGAGTTCATCGCTACCCACAAAAAGGCGCTTGAACAAGTGCCCAGCGCATTTTTTTCAGTGAATTTAGTAGCTCGAAAGCCAGAGAAAAATACCGCTGAAACGAACCCATATGTACAGCAGTTTTTAACTAAAACCGAGTGGCAGCCAAACCTTTGCTCGGTATTTGGTGGAAAAATTGACTACCAAAGTTACAGCTTCTTCGATCGCAACATCATTCGTTTTATTATGTGGCTTACCAAGGGGCCAACCAATGCAGATGCCTGTATTGAGTACACCGATTGGAACTCGGTGAAGCGCTTTGCTCAGCAAATAGCGCAACTTAACTAAGGGTCGTTATTATGCTCTCACGCCATCGCATTCCAGATCTCATTAAACGCTGTCATTGGTTAGCGGCGCTTGTGTGCCTATGGCTGCTAGCGACGGCGCATTTGGTGAAAATGGCGAAATTGCGTTTATCGCCAGGTTTTTGGGAATACAACCATCAGGTATTGGGCTTTGTGGCCTTGGCCATCGCGCTGCTCTTTTTCGTTATCAACTGCGTCAATGGCAAGTGGCGAAGCCATTTTGGCTGGCTAATGGGCAAAGTAAGCTGGCTCGTGACTGATTTAAAAGGGCTTGCTAAAGGAAAGATACCCACCGCGGTTGAAGGCGGACTGCTCGCCGCGATAGAAGGGCTGACCATGGTGCTGTTCCTATTTGTTGGTATTACAGGAGCCTTGTGGCAATTGAGTAGCGGGGCGGATGCTATGCGCATTTTAGAATGGCATGTAAACGGCGCCTATGTGCTTATCGGAACGCTGGTTGTGCATGGGCTCACGGCGCTTGGTCACTACATAGAGACATTTCGTTAGTCACCTTGTTGAAGGTGCTTTACTCGTCATTCTCAAAACGTAAAAAAACCAGCGCATGCGCTGGTTTTTTGGCTTAACAGAGAAGCAGACAGTTAAATGTCGATAACATCAAAACTGACTTCAGGGTTAACGTCGGCGTCGTAATCAACCCCTTCGATACCAAAGCCGAATAAGCTTAGAAACTCTTCTTTGTATTCACGATAGTCAGTAAGCTCTGCTAGGTTGTCTGTGGTTACGGTAGGCCACAACTCTTGGCAGTGCTTTTGAATCGGCTCTTGCAGTTCCCAATCATCAAGACGAAGACGATTTTCAGCGTCCGTCGGTGTAGCAGAGCCATCAGCTTGATATAAGCGCTCTCGGAACATTCGTTGGATTTGCTCAATACAGCCTTCGTGTAAACCTTCTTGGCGCATTTTTTTGAACACCATGGCGATATACAGTGGCATTACTGGAATTGCTGAGCTGGCTTGAGTCACAACCGATTTTAGTACGGCTACGTGAGCAGCACCGCCGTGATTGCTCAACTGAGCATGCAGAGCATGTGCCGCTCTGTCCAAATCTTGTTTTGCTTTACCAAGTGCGCCATGCCAGTAGATTGGCCAAGTGATTTCGGTACCAATGTACGAGTAAGCGACGGTTTTGCAGCCATCAGCCAACACGCCGGCTTCGCTTAATGCAGCCATCCAAAGTTCCCAATCTTGACCGCCCATTACGGTCACAGTGTCTGCAATCTCTTGCTCTGTCGCAGGCTCCACAGTGGCTTCAATAATGGTGTCTTTGTTGGTGTCTACCGCAGTTGCGGTGTAGGCTTCGCCAATGGGTTTCAAACTGGAACGAACCACTTCACCGCTATCGGGCAATTTGCGTACCGGCGACGCAAGGCTGTATACCACCATATCAACTTGGCCCAAATCTTGTTTGATCAGGTCGATGGTTTTTTGTTTGGCTTCATTAGAAAAGGCATCGCCATTTAAACTCTTAGAGTACAAACCTGCTTGTTTAGCGTATTTATCAAAGGCCGCCGAATTGTACCAACCGGCAGTCCCTGGTTTGCGCTCAGTTCCTGGCTTTTCAAAAAATACGCCGATGGTTGCGGCGTCACCACCAAAGGCGGCAGTAATTCGCGATGCTAGACCATAGCCGCTTGAAGAGCCAATAACCAATACCCGTTTTGGAGCATCGGCGATAGGCCCTTGCGCTTTGGTATACTCGATTTGTTGCTTAACGTTACTGTCACATCCCACTGGATGGGTCGTGGTGCAAATGAATCCACGAATTTTAGGTTTTATGATCATCTTAGTGTTCCTTGCAAAATCAGCCATAGGATAAAAGGTTATCGCCATTTAGGCACGGTTTTCTTCCAAAAAATGGCTGTTATTATTAGTGGTTGGATGTGTTCGAGGCTGTGGACTTTACAATTTGCTGGTTTTTTCCGTCCGGTAACTTCTGCTTCACCAACCGCTCGGTATATTCGTGTTGCGGATTAAGCATCAATTGCTCAGTAGGGCCTTGCTCAACAATTTCTCCGTGGCGCATAACAATCAGATGGTCACTGATGTGGCGAACAATGTTGAGATCTTGACTCACGACGATGAAGCTAATGCTTAATTGCTGCTGTAACTTCAGCAGCAAATTGACAATTTGAGAGCGAATGGATAAATCTAAATCGGCGAGGGCCTCGTCGGCAATAATCACTTCAGGCTCTAGCATTAATGCTCTGGCAATGGCCACCCGCTGTTTTTGTCCCAAAGACAGCATGTGAGGGTAGAAATCGGCGTGCTCTTTTAACAGACCCACTTTGCGTAAATTGTCCTCAATGATTTTATTGCTTTGCGATTGGTTAAGATCGGTATTAAACACCAAAGGCTCTCTGAGCAGTTCTCCAATGGTCAACCTGGGATTGAGAGAGGTGCTGGGATCTTGAAAAATCATTCTGATGAGGCGACAACGCTGCTTTGAGTCTTGCTTCTCAAGTGGCGTGTCTCGATACAAAATGGTGCCGTCGGTTCTGGTTTCTGCACCGGCCAGTACTCGAGCCAGAGTGGTTTTACCGGAGCCAGCTTCTCCAACAATGGCTAACGTTTGTCCTGTCTCAAGAGAGAAGCTGATGTCCTTGAGCGCCCATTTGTATTGGCGTTTAAACCATTTGTAACCGGTAAAATAGCGGCGGTTTAATTTTCGCACCTCAAGCAATGCTGGCATTTTTTTTCACCTGATTTAACGGGAAGTGGCACGCAAAACTTCGGCTTTTGCTGGTTTGCAGTTTCGGAGTTTGAACGCATTTCTTTTGCGCTTGAGGGCAACGAGGCCCAAGCCGACAGCCTATGGGCAAATGCTGTAATGACGGAATGGACCCCGGCAGTGTCGGAAGCAGAGTTTTACGTTCGGTATGCTGGTCAAATTGCGGAAAGTTATTAATTAACGCTTGGGTATAGGGGTGGTAGGGCTTGCTCATGAGCTTTTCCACGGGCCCCGATTCCATGGTTTGCCCACAATACAAGATGGTGAGCTTATCGGTGTATTGCGCCATGGCTTCTAAATCGTTACCAATCAGTAAGATAGACACGTTGTGCAATTGATTAAGCTTAACCAGCAGCCTTTGAATTTGTGCTTGAGTGCTCACTTCCATTGAATTCGTTGGCTCATCGGCTATTAAGAGCCTTGGCTGATTCGAAAGCGCCATCGCTATCATCACTTTTTGGCATTCGCCCTCGGTGAGTTCCCAAGTATTGCTGTCTAGTACCTTTTTATGGTCCTTTATGCCAACTCGATGCAACCAAGTAACAATGTGCTTGTTTTGAGCTTTACGGCGCTTCCAAAATCGCGTGTTAGCGGCCTCGTCGGCTGGCAATGGCATGGCCTCTTTTAATTGGTTGCCTATGGATATCGCCGGGTCAAGGCAACTGCTGGGCTCCTGAAAAATCATGGCTATATCACGGCCCATAATGGCACGGCGTTCCGCAGGGGGCATGCCCAATAAATTTTTACCATCCCAGCTCAATCGATCCGCTTGTATGTAGCAACGGTTATCGGTGATCCCCATCACCGCCTGAGCTAATAAGCTTTTACCTGAGCCGGATTCTCCCACTAAACCGTGAATTTCTCCACTGGAGATGGTGAGCGAAACTTGCTCCACAATGGGAACGCGGCCTTGAGGCGTAGCCAGCTCTATGGTGAGATTGCGAATATCAAGCAAGGGCATAGTTAAACCTGCCTTACGGATTTCAGTGCGGAGCGTAATCCATCGCCCACAAGGTTAATCACCAATACCGTGAATAAAATGGCGAACCCCGGAATGGTGATGGTCCAAGGAGCCACTAAGAGGTTATCGAGGTTTTGCGCTACTAACGCGCCCCATTCTGAGGTGGGGGACTGCGCTCCTAAACCTAAAAAGCCCAGTGCCGCAATGTCCAATGTTGCCACCGAAACCGATAAAGTGGTTTGCACAATTAAGGTATCCCAAACGTTCGGCATGACCACAAACCAGAAAATTTGAAAGCGATTGGCACCATCGAGCTTGGCAGCTGTTACGTATTCTTTTTGCATTTCATCGTGAATCGCATTGTGGATGGTATGCACAAATTGAGGCAACAGCGCTAAACCCACAGCCCATAAAACGTGGGTGAGCCCTGGACCTAATACAGCCACAAACAAAATGGCCAACAGCAAGGATGGGATGGACAACAAAGAGTCTAACAGATGGCCTAGAATACTGCTTTTAAGGCCGGTTAATGTTCCAGATATGGCACCAATGACAAAACCTAGGGTTAAAGTAATGGCAACAATAAGCAGTGCAGAGCCAAAGGTTAAATAGGCGCCGTACAAGAGCCGAGAGAGCATATCGCGGCCTAAATCGTCGGTTCCTAAAAAGTAGCGCACCTCGCCGGTTGCATGCCAAGAAGGGGGCAATAATGGGTTTTCTAAATTCTGAGCTTCTGGCAAGTAGGGAGCAATCCATGGCCCTAGAATCATAAGCAGTAGAATAATGATCAAGCCCCACAGTCCCAATACCGAAAATGGGTTGGCACTAAAGTGACGCCAAACCTGGCGAGACGGGCTGTCGATACGCTCTTCGTCAAAGTAATTAGTGTGCGCCATACATTTCCTTACGGCTGCTAGGATTGACCATATGGTGAATCACTTCAATGGTAATCGTACTGAAGATGATGAATATTGAGGTCACTAAAATACCCCCTTGAATCACAGTGTAGTCCCGTTGAAAGATGGCGGAAACTAACCAAGACCCCATGCCAGGCCATGCGAAAATGACCTCTGTAATGATTGAGTAAGTGGCAATGGTGCCAAGCATGATGCCAAAGGTTCTCACAACCGGTATGACGGCGTTTGGCAAGGCGTGACGGACAATTATTTGTAAACTGGTTAAGCCGCGAGATTCTGCCGCTTTAATGTAGTTTTGCTTCATGATGGTTATCATGGCATCGCGAGTAATTCTAATAACCATGGTGAACGGCAATACCGCTAACGTTAAGGTAGGCAATATTAAATGGCGCAGTGCATCATAAAACGCCGCCATTTTATAGCTGGCATCACTTAATAAACAATCGACTAACAGCAAGCCGGTGACCGGCTCAATGTCGTAAAGTAAGTTGATGCGGCCATTAATGGGCAGTAGGTTTAATTGCAAGCCAAACCACAACGAAAGGGTTATGCCAAGCCAGAATACGGGAACCGAATAACCACTTAAGGTCGCTGCTAATATGGCGTTTTGTAGCATTTTGTTGCTTGAGCGCGCCGCAATAACCCCCAGCGGAATACCAAAAAGCAGCGCCACTAATACCGCCATGCTGGTAAGTTCAAACGACGCCGGAATGGCCAGTTTCATTTCATCAATAACCGGCTGTTGAGAGTTTATGGAAATGCCAAATTCACCGCTGAGACGTTGCTGACTGTAGGCTAAAAATTGGCGTACAATACCTTTATCGAGGGCGTAGTCTTGGTCGATTTCAAGCAGCTGCTGTGGGGTTGGATCGCTGATACCCGTTAATACGTAATGACGCTCACCAGGGAACTGATAGCTGATGCTGAAAATAACAATGAGCAAAAGCACGCTGGTTGCGATTAACAGATTTAAGCGCCGCAACAAATAAATGCTCATGGTTGCACCTCTTGCAACTCGGTTTCGCCAGGCTCTGGGGCTTGTCCCATTTGTTTGTAGGCTTGAGCCAAGGATAAACCGCCATAGGACGACAATTGTAGCCCTTTTAAGGTGGCTCGACGTGCAATTTTACGGGTTGTGTGGGCTAAGCCAATGACAGGCACTTCCACCGCTACAATGTTCTCCGCGTCTTGATAGAGACTCTTTCTTATCTCGAAATCCGATTCTTGTCTTGCCTGATTAATTTTCCAATCGAAGGTAGCATTGCACCAGCGGGCGCGATTGTTGCCCGAATCAACGGAGTTGCAACTTAATAGCGGTGTAAAAAAGTTGTCGGGATCAACGTTATCGGCGGTCCATCCAATGACTACAGAATCGTAATCTCCGCTGGCCAGTTTCTGATTAAATACGCTCCAATCAAAGCTGACAATATTAGCGTCAATGCCAATCGCAAGCAGATCCGCTTGAATTAATTCCGCGGTTTTGTACGAGTTAGGGTTGTAAGCTCGGGCAACCGGCATGGCCCAAATATCCATGCTCAAATCACTAAAGCCCGTCTCTTCGAGCAAGGCTTTGGCTTTTTCAGGATCGTAGCGATAGCGATAATCGCTGGGAGAAAACGCCGCGGAAAACGGCGGCAATAAACTTTGAGACTCGATGGCTTGACGATTATATACCACATCGAAAATGCGGCTTTTATTGATAGCGTGGGCCAGAGCTTGTCGTACTCGACGATCATTAAATGGTGGTTTGCGGGTATTTATGGCCCAAAAAGAGACATTGAGTCCTTGTTGGTTTTCAACGATGACCTCGGGAAACACTAACCCTCGGGCGGCCATCTTGTCGATTTCTTGAACGTTTGGTAGAGCGGCAATGTCGCACTCGCCGGTTATCAGCTTACTAAGGCGCACGGTGCTGTTGGGGCTAATATCAAATACCAGATTTTCAGTTTTGGCCGGGCCGCGCCAATGTTCATCAAAGCGCTGATAACGAATGTAATGGTTTTTAGCGTATTTTTTTAATTTAAAAGGCCCGGTTCCAATGGGAAATTGGTCGATGCGCTCAACGTGGCCTTGGGCCAGCAGTTGTTGGGCGTATTGTGCCGAGAGTATCACCGCGAAATCGGTGGCAATGTTAGCTAAAAAGGTAACGTCTGGAAGCTTAAGCTTAAATTCCACTAAATACGGAGAAATGGCCTTAATATGACGGATCTGTTGAGCGAATTGAACCGACTCGAAAAATGGAAAATTACTGCGCTGTTTAGGGTAAAACGGGTGATCCAGTTGCCGAACGCGATCAAAACTAAACAAGACATCGTCGGCGTTGAAAAATCGGCTCGGTTTGAAATCGTCAGAGCTGTGAAACGCCACCCCTTGTCGCAGATGAAAACGGTAGGTTAATCCGTCTTCAGATACGCTCCAGTCGGTGGCTAATGCCGGTTGATAATTATGGTTAGCATCGAAGGTGATTAAGCGATCATAAAGTTGATGGGAGGTGGCATCTATGGTGGTACCAGAGGTGACGCGCTGTGGATTAAACGATTCGGGGTTACCCTCTGAACAATACACCAATCCACTTGGAATGGCGTTCGGATCGTCACTGCATCCGCCAACCAATAGGGTTGGCAAGAGTAACAAAAGGGTAAATATTGTTGTTTTACGCGCCATTCAGCTTGTGCACTTAAGTTGGGTCAATGCTCTAAGTCTACCAATTAGTGAGCGGCTGTGACAATTGCTGTTAGCTTTTCTCAAGCAGTTGATATTTCTTGAGTATGCCCCGTAGTTGATGGTAGCTAAGTCCCAAGGCTTGTGCGGTTTTCTTCTGGCTAAATTGATTTTGGGTTAACGCATATTGTAACAGGTCTATTTCATAGCTTTGCATGTGTTGTTTCAGGTCTAGAGGCAAATTTGGCGCATGCCACTGTTGCTCGTTGCCTGCAGTCTGAGAAGATGATGACGCCTCTGCGGTTTCTGCAGGGGTTTCTTGAGGTGTTGCTATAGCCGTTTGTGTTCGTTGAGGACTGACCTTAGGACGATAAGGGGACTCGAACGGGTCGATAACGATGCTGTTGACGGGAATGAGCTCATTATTATGGCGATATACCGACCGCTCCACTACATTTTTAAGCTCACGAACGTTGCCGGGCCACTCGTAGCTTAACAATACTTTTTTGGCTTTCTCACTAAATCCAGCAAACATCTCCAACTTAAGTTGACGGCTCATGTTGACGGCAAAATGCTGCGCTAGCAATAAAATGTCTTCCGGTCGGTGGCGCAGAGGTGGCAGTGTTACCACATCAAAGGCCAGCCTATCGAGCAAGTCCGCTCGAAACTCACCGTTACTGGCCAAATGCGGTAAATCTTCGTTGGTGGCACAAATTAAACGCACATCGGTTTGCAAGGTGCGCGAACCACCGACGCGTTCGTATTCACCGTATTCGATAACGCGCAGTAATTTTTCCTGCACCAAGGCTGAGGTATTAGCCAATTCGTCAAGAAACAAGGTGCCGCCATTTGCCCGTTCAAATCGACCTTGATGACGTTTGCTCGCACCGGTAAATGCACCACTTTCATGACCAAACAGTTCGCTTTCGAGAAGATTCTCACTAAGAGCCGCACAGTTTAGTTTGACGTAATTCTCGTCCCAACGTTTGCTTAAGTAATGCAAACGCTCGGCTATCAACTCTTTACCGGTTCCGCGTTCGCCGATGATTAAAACCGGCTTATTTAACGGCGCAACTTGAGATACATGCTCTAACACTTGATGGAAAGCTTGCGACTCGCCAAGCAAATTGTCGGGTTGGAATCTTGATGGCATGCGAAAAATTAGTCTTTTTTATTAATAAGTGGTGAAATTAATAATAGTGAACTTAATCAATTGAAGTAAAGAAGTATTTTTAAAGCCAACTGTGGCGGGCTTTTCTGATGAACGAAGAAAGTTGGCACGGAAGATGTATTACTTGGACAAGAGGGTTACGACTCCAATGAGTTTAGCCACATTTTTATAAACACTTGAGGAATCAATTATGGGTATTTTTTCTCGCTTTGCCGACATTATAAACTCGAACATTTCTGCATTGCTTGATAAAGCGGAAGATCCAGAAAAAATGGTGCGCTTAATCATTCAAGAAATGGAAGATACTTTGGTAGAAGTGCGTTCAACCTCTGCTAGAGTGTTAGCTGATAAGAAAGATCTGGAACGTAAGATTGAACGCATGCAGTCCATGGCTCAAGACTGGCATGCCAAAGCTGAACTTGCGTTAGAAAAAGGTCGCGAAGACCTCGCAAAAGCCGCATTAATTGAAAAACAAAAGGTGACCGACGCGGTTACGCTTATGGAAAACGATTTGATTGCGGTGGAAGAGCAAATTGCCAAATTGAAAGAAGAAATCAATTTGCTGCAAGAGAAGTTGGAAGATGCAAAAGCACGGCAAAAGACAATTTTAATGCGCAAGAAAGCGGTTAGTTCACGATTGGACGTGAAGCGACAGCTTGATTCAAGTAAGTTTGATAACGCGATGAATAAGTTTGACCAATATGAGTCACGCATCGACGGAATCGAAGCTGAAGTGGATTCTTACGATTTAGGTGGTAAGTCTTTACAGGACGAGTTCGCAGCACTTGAAGCGGAAGATTCAATTAACTCTGAACTGGAAGCGCTTAAGCAAAAAATGAAAAAGCCTGCGGCTAAAGCCAAGAAATCAACCAAAGCATAAGCCGCGTAGGACTAAAGGGAGCTGACTATGAATCTAGAAATTTTAATGGCGCCGTTGATGCTGTTTATGTTAATTGTCGCTCCTATTTGGCTCATATTGCATTACCGCAGTAAGCGCCAGGTAGGCCAAGGATTGACCGAGGAAGAGTATCAACAACTTCATGAGTTGGCCGTTAAGGCCGATAAAATGGCGCAACGCATTGACAGCCTAGAGGCGATCCTTGATGCCGAGAGCCCTGAGTGGAGGAACAAGCATGACTGAACGTAATGGCAAACGAGAGCTATACCGCGACCCGGTTAACGGCAAAATAGCCGGCGTTTGTGCCGGCATCGCTGAGTACTTTAATCTAGAAGTTTGGTTGGTACGGGTCGTGGCATTATCAACATTTTTGCTGGGTTGGTTCTCTGGATTACCTTTGGTGCTGTACATCGCCGCATGGGCCGTTCTCGATAAAAAACCGGTGGATATCGCACCCACTGAAATGGGTAATGTAGAAGTAAAGAAAAAGCTTTGGCAAGCCGGTGAACCGCCTAAGCAAGCACTGAGAGACATTAATGCCAATTTTCGTGCGCTGGAGCTGAAGTTAAGACGGTTAGAGTCGCATGTAATTTCAGACAGTTATAATTTGAAAAGAGAGATTGATAATCTTTGAATACTGATAAATGGCTCAAAAGAATCGCTAGTACCTCACAGCAACTGGCGATTCGCAGTTTAAATAGTAATGTAAAGCTGTCGGTGACGGGGTTGTCCGGTGCAGGTAAAACCACATTTGTCACCGGTTTAGTGAATCAACTTTTAAATGCCTCACCGAGTCGTTTGCCGCTCTGGGACGTTGCTCGAGAAGGCCGTTTAATTTCCGTAAAGCAAGAGCCACAGCCGGATTTTGATGTGGCCAGTTTCGATTACCAAGGCGCACTGCAAAAGCTAACCAATACACCGCCGCAATGGCCCGAATCCACTCGCAACATTTCTCAAATTCGCCTTGCCATTAAATATCGTAGTAATCATCCGCTGTGGTCTGCGCTTGCCAAAGAGCAAACCCTCTACTTAGACATCACCGATTACCCCGGTGAATGGCTACTGGATTTACCCATGCTAAATATGGATTACCGCCAGTGGAGCCTCTCTATGGCACAGGTATTAGAGTTAAGTGAGCCATACGCTGTTTCAGCCTTTAAAACCAAACTTGCAGGCGCGGCTGAGCAAAACGCCAGCAGTGATCATGAGCTTGCTCAGTTAAGTGCGAAATATCGAGAATTATTGCTAACGCTCAAGCAGGATAAAGGCTTGTCCTATTTGCAACCTGGTCGATTATTGTTACCCGGTGAGTTAGAGGGAACGCCGCTGGTAAGCTTTTTTCCGTGGTTGTTAGAGCATCCAAGCGTTGATGACAGGAATGACGCGCTTTTGTATCAGAAACTAGAAACTCGTTACAAGCGCTACCGCAGCGAGGTTGTAAAACGATTTTATAGCGACCATTTTAGCCACTTTGATCGCCAATTAGTGCTGGTGGATTGCTTAAGTCCGTTAGCCAAAGGTCAGTCGGAAATGCAAGATACCGTCAAAGCGCTAACAGAAATTATGCAACACTTTGATTATGGTGAACGCCATTGGCTTAAGCAAATTTTCATCCCTAAAATCGATAAGCTGGTGATCGCTGCCAGCAAAGCAGACCACGTCACTTACGATCAGCGACATACCTTATTGGCCTTGCTTGACGGCATGTTGATACAAAGTAAGCAAAATGCACTGTTAAAGGGCAGCGGTGTTTATACACAAGTATTGGCTTCGATTCGAGCTTCTGAAGACGCAAAAGTGAAGCATAAAGGGCAAACCTTGAGTGTGATTAAAGGCCGCCCAGAAGGCGATGAGCTTCGCAACGTGTTTCCTGGTGCTTTGCCTACTAATTGGCAAGATCAAGGCTTTTGGCAACAAGGGCAGTTTGATTTTCTACAGCTTCAACCTCAGCCTTTGGACAATGGCAAAGCGGAACAACTTGGCATTGATGCGCTGTTACAGCAGCTGCTTGGGGACAAACTGATATGAATAAACCAAGTAAGCCGCAGTATTTTGAGGTTGAACAAGCGCCAGCGCAACACTTTGAACAGCCGAAAACGTTTAACAGCACAGAAGTTTCGGCGTTAACGCCTGAAGAGACATCGAATACGCAGGCAGAGTCTGGTTTGTCTCAGGCATTGTCGGGCACTAAAACTCGGGTATCCCGCTTAACTAAGCTGTTTTTGTGTGTGTTGGTTGCATTGCTGCTGTTGCACAGCGTGGACGTATTACTGCAGGCTTGGCAGCAAAGTCCTTGGCGATTTGGCTTATATGCCGCATTTTGCGGATTAGGCCTAACCTTGCTAGGGCGCTTTGGCTGGCGAGAATTTCGTAAACTACGGCAGTTAAAACGCTTAGAAAGCAGCCGTTCGGCGGCGCAGCGTATGCAGGCAACCAATCAACAAGGTGAAGCGCAAGTCTGGTTGTCACAACAAGCGCTCAGTATGCGCTACCCACAGGCGTTAGAGCAGTTTAATCAGTGGTATAAGCCGCATCATAACGATGCGCAAACATTGGCACTGTATGAAGACAGTGTGGTTCGCAGTGCCGATAAAGAAGCTCAGCAATTGGTGGCTAAATACTCCGGAGAAGCGGCAGTATTGTTGGCCGCGAGCCCATTAGCGGTATTGGATATGGGGCTGATTCTGTGGCGTAATCAACGCATGATTAATGACGTAGCCATGGCGTACTCAGTGGAGCTGGGTTATTGGAGCCGCTTACGCTTAGTAAAGGGCATAGTGCAGAACATTCTTTATGCTGGGGCCACTGAAATGGCCACTGAGCTCGGCAGTCAATTCTTATCGGTA
This sequence comes from Paraferrimonas haliotis, assembly GCF_002282895.1. Lineage (GTDB taxonomy): Bacteria > Pseudomonadota > Gammaproteobacteria > Enterobacterales > Shewanellaceae > Paraferrimonas > Paraferrimonas haliotis. Next base: position 166,641 of record NZ_NRRB01000003.1, on the reverse strand, counting down.
GAGCTTTCCGGGAAATTGTCGGCGCGAGTTGCCCAGGGGCTTGGGGGCGGCTTACTAACGGCTCGACTTGGTCACAAAGCAATGACGCTGTGCCGGCCCTTACCCTTTACCAAAGAAAACAGTCCGAAATTGGCGACAACCCAAAAAATGCTGCTGGCAAAACTCGCCGACTTGTCTAAACAAACCCTCTCAGGGAAGGGCTCGATTCGAACGAATGAGCAAGAGCAGGCCGCTGTTTTTAGAGATGAAAATAATCAAATGTAAAGGAAAGGTTACAGCTGCCTAAGTGCGGTTTTTCGCTAAACGCTTAAGGTTTTTTAGGAAGAGAATAAGATAAACGACATAACAACGATTCTTATTTAGAGCCTAACATGAGCAAAAGCAGTCAATATCAAGCTCGACCGTTACAAAACGATGGTCGAATCGATTATCCAGACTCTGAGCATCAAATATGGTCAGAGCTATACGCTCGTCAAATCGATAACTTGCCGGGACGAGCGTGCGACGAGTATATGCAAGGCATTGAGACCCTTTCTATGCCCACAGATAACATTCCACAGCTCGTTGATATCGATAAGGTATTGATGCAAACCACGGGCTGGAAAACGGCTCCGGTTCCGGCGCTCATCTCATTTGGAAAGTTTTTTGAGTTATTGGCCAATAAACAGTTTCCGGTGGCAACATTTATTCGTCGTCGCCAAGATTTTGATTATCTGCAAGAGCCGGATGTGTTTCACGAGATTTTTGGTCACTGCCCACTGTTGACGAATTCGGCGTTCGCCTTCTTCACTGAAACCTATGGTAAGCTCGGCCTAAATGCCACTCCGGAACAGCGGGTGTTTCTGGCTCGTCTGTACTGGTTTACGGTAGAGTTTGGTTTGCTAAAAGGGGCGGATAAGCCCCGCATATATGGAGGCGGCATTCTGAGCTCGCCTGGGGAAACCTTATACGCGTTAAGCGACGAGCCGATTCGTAAGCCGTTTGACTTAATCGATGTGCTACGAACACCGTATCGAATCGATATTATGCAGCCGGTTTATTTTTGCTTAGATGAGTTTGATAATTTATTTGATATTGCCAACACCAATATCATGGCCGCGGTTAATGATGCCATGAAGCTAGGCATGCATTCACCGCTGTTTCCTGAAAAAACGAATAACAAAGCCAGTTAAGGAACTAATAATGACTGATATCGCTGAATTAAAATGCGAAGCCTGCCAAAAAGGCGCACCACAAGTTACAGCCGAAGAATTGGAGCAGTTGATGCCGCTTATTCCACAATGGTCGACGCCCATTCGCGATGGCATGATGCAACTCGAGCGAGTTTATAAGTTCAAAAACTTCAAGCTGGCCCTTGCGTTTAGTAATAAAGTCGCTGAGCTTGCTGAAGAAGAATTTCATCATCCGGCCATTTTAACGGAGTGGGGAAAGGTCACCATCACTTGGTGGACACACGCCATTGGTGGCTTGCACAAAAACGATTTTATTATGGCTGCAAAAACCGATAAATTGCTGTAAAGAATCCTTGCCACTCAGTTCATTTCGGATTAACGTATAGGCCATCCCGACCACCAAAAACGATAAATGGGACGGCCTTATGCGACTCGAAGTAACCTGCCAAGATAGGGTAGGGCTAGCCAAAGATATTCTAGAAATTCTTGAAAAGTATGAAATTAACCTAAAAGGTATTGATGCCAGCTCACTAGGTTATTTGTACATGCAATTTGCAGATCTCAACTTTGATGCGCTCAGTGAGTTGTTGCCGCGTATCCGCAAAGTGAGCGGTGTCCTCGATGTTCGCACCATCCCTTTTATGCCCTCTGAACGAGAACATTACGCGCTTAAAACTTTGTTAAAAACACTGCCTGACGCGGTGTTTGCCATCGATGCAAAATCCCGAATTAGTATACTTAATGACTCGGCGCTGAATGTGTTAGCCATGGCGGAGCACGAAGTGCTAGATGAGCCCATTAATCACTGGGTACAAGGGTTTTCGTTTGGTCGTTGGTTATCTCAAAGCGAAGTTTTGCCGCAAGCAACCCGGGTTTCGGTGGCCGGGCTCGATTACTTAGTAGAAGCCTTGCCAGTGTATTTGCCCAATGAAGAGGGGGACTCTATCTTAGCCGGTGCGGTAGTTGTGATGAAAAGCCCGGAGCGGGTTGGGCAGCAATTTAATGCATTGCAAGCGCAGGTAGCCGGTTTCGAAAAGCTAATTGCGCACAGCGAGTTAATGCAGCAAGTTATTGATCAGCTTAGAAAGTTTGCCCAAATTGACGCGCCTTTGTTGCTGACCGGTGAGACAGGTACGGGCAAAGAGGTTGTCGCTCAAGCCGTTCATGATGCCTCGCTTAGAAAAGAACACAAATTTAAAGTGGTCAGCTGCGCGGCTATCAGCGGTATCGAGGAGCTTAAAATCTTATTCGGTGAGGTTGATTCTCAAGGGAAGTTAACCCATGGAGCGTTAAGCCAGTGCGATGGCGGTAGCCTGTTGATTAGTCAAATAGACGAATTGTCACAGGAAGGGCAAGGGCAGTTACTCGCCTATATGCAAACCGGAGAGTTCCAAGCGGTTAACGATAGCAGTATCCGCAAGGCCGACGTGCGCTTGATATTCACGGCTAAGACTGACCTTGATAAGTTAATTGACGCCAACGGTTTTAGAAAAGACTTGTACTATCGGGTGAACCAAGTTTCCTGTGAATTGCCTCCGTTAAGATTACGCCAGCAAGACATTGTGCCGTTAGCAGAATACTTCGTTAATCATTACAGCAAACAGCTCAATAAGCGTGCTAATGGGTTTAGCAAAGACTGCTTACAAGTGCTGCAGGAATACGCCTGGCCGGGTAATGTTAGGCAGTTGAAAAACGCCATATTCCGTGCTGTTTCAAGCGCGAATGATAATGCATCGATAACCTCGGAACTGTTAAAACTTCCTCAATACGCGCGAGGCTATGGTTATCTGGATAATGACTTCGAAGGGACACTGGATGAAGCGGTTAAACAGTTTGAGGCCAGCATACTCAAGCGTTTGTATCCCAGTCATAATTCCACGCGGAAGTTGGCGAAAAAGCTGGGCATGTCGCACACCGCTATCGCCAATAAGTTGCGAGAATATCAAATAAACAAGGGTTAACAGGGCAGAGGTTTAGGATGAATAAATTATACGGTTACTGGCGTTCGAGTGCCGCTTATCGAGTTCGAATTGCGCTGAACTACAAAGGCTTAGATGTTGAACACATACCTGTCCATTTGGTTAAAAATGGCGGCGAGCAACACGGTGACGCCTATTTAGCGATCAATCCGAGCCATTTGGTGCCAACGTTTACCGATCGAGAAGGGTTAAAATTGGCGCAATCCGTGGCAATACTGGAGTATTTGCAAGATACTTATCCCACTCCGACCTTATTGCCGTTTGATCCAAAAGAGCGGGCTATCGTCCGTTCTATGGTGGCGGCCATCTGCAGTGATATCCACCCGTTAAATAACCTGCGCGTATTGAAATATATGTCAGCTCAAGGGTTTAGCGATGAGCAGAAAAGTCAGTGGTATCAACATTGGGTGAGCGTAGGATTTGAAACCGTTGAGGCCATGTTGCAACAATACAGTGGCCAGTATTGCTTTGGTGACCAGTTATCCTTTGCCGATGTGTGCTTAATCCCTCAAGTCTATAATGCAAAACGATTCAACATCGATCTTAGCCCTTACCCCTTGATAGAAGCAATTTATGGCCGCTGTTGTGAGTTGTCGGCCTTTGCTATGGCAGCTCCGGAGCAGCAGGCTGACGCGGGCGCATAGCAACAAACAGCACGGCTCCAACTAAGGCCAAAAGTGCGGCGGCTATAATGGCCAAGTCTACGCCAATCATTGCGGCGATACTGCCAATAGCGGCGGCGATGATGTTACCGAGACAAAAGGTGGTGGTCATGAGTCCCATGAGTCCACCTTGACCTTTGTCCGGATAGCTTTCAGCGAGATACAAAGGTAAATGGGTGTTGTAGATTGCGATGCTGATACCAATTAAGGCAAACCACACCCCATAACTGCTGGCAGGTGCAAGAGCCATCATGAACAAGGAGGCGGCCAATGCCGCCATACCCAATGTACTGGCTTGAGCGGAATTCATAAGCTTAGGCAGTCGTGGTGAAAGCCATAAAGCGGCTGCAATCATTACACTGGTGATCCAAACCGTTGCCCAACTGATGTCTATAGGGGTAAAGTCGAGTTTTATCACTAACCACAGCGGGTAAAATTCGTAGTAAATGCACACCCCGGTTGTTAGGCTTAAATACAGTATAAAGAAATTTAAAATAGGCTTTTCTTTTAACAGAGTTAAGCTTGAACGGCTGTGCTGATGGTTGTGTTGCGGTTTGTCTTGGGGCAATAACAGCAAACACAGCAGGGCACATATGAAGCAGGCTGCAGCGGCTAATCCAAAGACCCAATCGATTCCAAAGCCTACTAGATACCCGCCAATGAGTGGTCCGATTAAATAACCAGCGTAATTGGTGGCGCTTAAATAAGAGAAGCTTTTAGCGCGATCAATTTGCGGGTGTAGGTCTGATGCTATGGCGCGAGCAATGCTTAGGTTGCCCTCACAAATACCGGTAAAAAATCGCGCTAAACAAAACAGCACAAAGCTACCACTGACAGCCGAATAAGCGGTAATGGCATAACCAAGCGTAGAGCCAGTTAGCGTGATGGCGAGTACATTGCGGCGTCCATAGCTATCGGATAGGGCACCAATAAAGCTGCCACCAATTAAAATACCCAATGGATAAATTGCCAATGCGATGCCAAATAACAGCTCACTTGGTAAGCCTGCAAACTGAGACAAAGGGTGTTCAGAATGGTGAAATAAAGGTGCCAATATTGGGTAGGGCAATGCGATACCGGAAACACTGATTAAGGTGATAAGTAGTGTGATAGCTAGGCGAGTTTGAGGGTTAGAATGCATGGGTAACTTGAGCGAGGAAACAGGGGCTTACTGTTACACACAGGCGTTAGTCTGTAAATAACGGAAGGAAAATAGACCGGTTATTTTATAACGGATTGAATTTGATTCAGTACCGAGGAGGTGGGCTCAAGTTCTAAATGGCCGTGGTCATCGAAATACCAACCTTCAATAAAGCCCTTATTGCGCATTTCAGTGAGGTTTGAATAAACTTCATCCGCTTGTTGGGTGGCTTCCATATCGGTAAGGCCATGGGTCATCTTTAGGTATTTCTTAATGCTTAGTAGCGACGCTGATTGGCTGATATGAGTCATGACAAAACCACTTCAAAAAAGTCTTTCTTTGAATTTAGTTAAGCTTTGAGAAAATGCAACTTGCGAAAGCAAAGGATGGTGGGCGATACCGGGCTCGAACCAGTGACCCCCTCCTTGTAAGGGAGGTGCTCTCCCAACTGAGCTAATCGCCCACTTGGTGCTTAGTCTGCAGAGTGGTGGGCGATACCGGGCTCGAACCAGTGACCCCCTCCTTGTAAGGGAGGTGCTCTCCCAACTGAGCTAATCGCCCACTTGGTGCTTAGTCTGCAATATCGAAAACGAGTGGTGGGCGATACCGGGCTCGAACCAGTGACCCCCTCCTTGTAAGGGAGGTGCTCTCCCAACTGAGCTAATCGCCCACTTGGTGCTTAGTCTGCAATATCGAAAACGAGTGGTGGGCGATACCGGGCTCGAACCAGTGACCCCCTCCTTGTAAGGGAGGTGCTCTCCCAACTGAGCTAATCGCCCTCGTTGTCGTCATTGCGGAGCGTATTATAGGTTTGTGGGCTGGAGAGTCAAACAATATTTTTTAGCTAAGCTATCGGTTGCCGAGTTTTTGCACACAGTTTTGTTTGGATCACGAAAATTGAAAGCGGCTTTGATCACGACCTATGGCGGTAACTGCTGCTTTTATAGCAAAGCGCTGTTAGACTGTGTGGCTGCAAAATTAACTCATTAGCCAAGCATCAATTTGTTGGTTGGCCAATAGATATAGGTAGATGACAGATCATGACCATTAAAACTCGGTTTGCGCCAAGCCCAACAGGGTTTCTTCACGTAGGCGGTGCTCGTACAGCTCTGTATTCTTGGCTTTACGCCCAAGCAAACCAAGGGGAGTTTGTACTTCGAATCGAAGATACCGACTTAGAACGTTCAACCCAAGAAGCCATTGATGCCATTTTGGAAGGTATGCAATGGTTGGGATTAGAATGGAATGAAGGACCTTACTATCAAACCAAGCGCTTTGACCGCTATAAAGAATTGATTCAACAATTGATAGACGAAGATAAAGCCTATCGTTGCTACTGTTCTCGCGAGCGCTTAGACGAGTTGCGTGAACAACAGATGGCCAATGGTGAGAAACCACGTTACGACGGTTGCTGTCGTGACAAAGTCAACCAGCCCGAAGACGTCCCACATGTTATTCGCTTTAAAAACCCACAGACCGGCTCTGTTGTGTTTGACGACCATGTTCGTGGGCGCATTGAGGTGAATAACTCAGAGCTTGATGATCTCATTATTTTACGTACCGATGGCTCGCCAACTTATAACTTCTGCGTGGTGATTGATGATTGGGACATGGGCATTACTCATGTTGTTCGCGGTGAAGATCATATCAATAATACCCCTCGTCAAATTAACATTCTGCAGGCTTTAGGTGCTCCAGTGCCTGAGTATGCTCATGTGGCTATGATTTTAGGCGACGACGGTGCTAAATTGTCGAAGCGTCATGGAGCGGTAAGCGTTATGCAATATCGCGATGACGGCTATTTACCAGAAGCGCTGCTGAATTATTTAGTACGGTTAGGTTGGTCTCACGGCGACCAAGAAATATTTTCTGTTAAAGAAATGACCGAGCTGTTTAGTCTTGATGCCATTAACAAAGCGGCATCGGCGTTTAACACTGAAAAATTGCTTTGGTTGAATCAGCACTATATTAAAGAGTCAGATCCTAGCTATGTTGCTAAGCATTTAGAATGGCATATGGCTGACCAGCAAATTGACTTCAGCAATGGTCCCGAGCTAAGTAAAGTTGTCTCGGCGCTATCAGAACGAGCTAAAACCTTAAAAGAGTTGGCGGCCAGCAGCCGTTACTTCTATGAAGACTATAGTGAGTTCGATGCGACTGCAGCGAAAAAACACTTACGTCCGGTAGCGCAGCAACCGCTTGAACTGGTGCAATCAAAAATTGCAGCGTTAACGGAGTGGAATGCTGAAGCGATACACCAAGCCATTCAAGACACAGCTGCCGAGTTGGAAGTGGGTATGGGTAAGGTTGGTATGCCGTTACGAGTAGCGGTAACCGGAGCAGGGCAGTCGCCATCGTTAGATGTTACTGTTGAGCTTATTGGGCAGCAACAATCTGTTGAAAGAATCGGCAAAGCGCTCGATTTTATAGCAGCTAGAGCAAATTCGTAAAAAATGGGTTGACTCTAATTCGCAAGCTGCATAGAATGCGCCTCGCACTTAAGGGAACGCAGCTTGCGAAACCTAAATGTGAAAAGCTAACCTGAGGGGCTATAGCTCAGCTGGGAGAGCGCTTGCATGGCATGCAAGAGGTCCGCGGTTCGATCCCGCGTAGCTCCACCAAGTTAGTTTTTAAGAAGTCCATGGGTCCCCTTCGTCTAGAGGCCTAGGACACCGCCCTTTCACGGCGGTAACAGGGGTTCGAATCCCCTAGGGGACGCCACTTCGCCATCCGAAGTAAACTGATGAAAAGTCCATGGGTCCCCTTCGTCTAGAGGCCTAGGACACCGCCCTTTCACGGCGGTAACAGGGGTTCGAATCCCCTAGGGGACGCCACTTCGCCATCCGAAGTAAACTGATGAAAGTCCAGGGTCCCCTTCGTCTAGAGGCCTAGGACACCGCCCTTTCACGGCGGTAACAGGGGTTCGAATCCCCTAGGGGACGCCATCATTATGATGGGGCTATAGCTCAGCTGGGAGAGCGCTTGCATGGCATGCAAGAGGTCCGCGGTTCGATCCCGCGTAGCTCCACCAAAAAAGCCGTAACGATTGTTACGGCTTTTTTTGTACCTGCTCCCATAGGGGACGTACCCCTATGCTGTAACCCTTTGATTTCGCATGGTGTGTGAAATGGGGTACGTCCCCTTAGTGTGGTTATTCGAAATAGGGGCGCATGATATCGGCGATAATGGGTTGCGCTTTTTGATTAGGGTGAATACCATCTTGTTGCATGAGCGAAGGATCAATGGCGATCTGGCGCATGAAGAAGGGTACTAATTCAACTTCTTTCTCTTCTGCAACTTCTTGAAACACTTTTGTGAACAGGCTTGAGTAACGCGGCCCATAGTTCGGCGGAATGATCACTTCACTGAGCAATACTTTAGCACCGCTGCTTTTAGCCAAATCCACCATTTTCTCCAGGTTGTTTTTCATTTTCTTTGGCGGGAAACCTCGCAGCCCATCGTTACCGCCAAGCTCAATAAAGATTACATCTGGGCTCTGATGCTCTAGTATGCCAGTTAGACGTCGTAAACCACCGCCGGTTGTCTCGCCGCTACTTGAGGCATTGATCCATTGGTGTTGTGGCATCGTTTGCTCTAATAAATAAACCCAGCCTTTATTTTCAGGCATGCCATAACTGGCACTGAGGCTATCGCCAACGATCATTATGGTGGCCGCTTTAGCCCAAGATAAAGGTAATAACAGCAAGCTGATAATCAAAAGGAAGCGTTTGGTCGTGATAAATAGTGTCATTAAAGTCTCTCAGCTCATTAAACAGGTTGAAACCCAAGAAGGTCCTCTAAAAATACTCAAGGGCATTGACCTTGATGTCAAGTCCGGTGAATCGTTGGCGGTAGTTGGACCCTCCGGCTCAGGCAAATCTACGTTACTGGGTATCATCGCAGCATTAGACACCCCTAGCTCTGGAAACGTCAGTATTGATGGGGTGGATCTCTCTAATCTCGATGAAGAGCAAAAAGCGCAGTTGCGAAAACAAAAAACCAGCTTTGTATTCCAGTCATTTATGTTGGTGGATACCTTAACGGCTCTGGAAAACGTCATGCTTCCAGCTGAGCTGTCAGGTCTTAAAAACGCAAAGGAAAAAGCCCTGCAATGGTTAGATAAGGTGGGCCTTAGCCATCGCTTGCACCATTTGCCTAAGCAGCTGTCCGGCGGTGAGCAACAGCGAGTTGCACTAGCTCGAGCCTTTATTAGTCAACCTAAGGTGTTGTTTGCCGATGAGCCTACAGGAAACCTCGACAGTGCCAATGGCGAGCGAGTTGCCAACTTGCTGTTTGAGCTCAACCAAGCTCAAGGCACTACCTTAATTCTGGTTACACACGACCAAAAGCTTGCCATGCGTTGTCAGCGTCAGGTGCAAATGGAAGACGGCCACCTGATTGAATTGACGCAAACGCCCATTGCGGTAGGAGAGTAAGCCATGGATTTTGCCATCGCTTGGCGGCTATTCCGTCGAGAGTTTACTCAAGGGCAATTGGTGTTGATACTGCTGGCGATTACCTTGGCGGTGATGTCGGTCAGTGGTTTATCACGGGTGAGCGAGCGCTTACAAGCGGCTATTTCAGAGCAGGCCAGTCAGTTCATTGCCGCTGACCGCATTTTTGCTGCATCGCAACCCATCGATCCCACATGGCTTGCTAAAGCCGATGAGCTGGGACTTCGCTACACCAGCAGCATGCGCTTTAATTCGGTCATCTTTGCTGACGATGAAATGCTGTTGGTGCAAGTGCGAGCCGTGGAAAGCGGCTACCCACTCAAGGGCAGCATTGATTTGGCCAGTGGCACCGCGCAAGGCTTACCGGGTAATGGCGAGGCCTGGGCAGAAAGTCGTATTAGAGCTTTACTGGGAAACCCCGACAGCATTGAGCTTGGTCAAAGTCGTTTTGCCCTCACTCAAGAAATTAGTAAACTGCCAGACGGCGGGCTAAGTTTGTTTAGCGCCTCGCCTGTGCTGCTGATTACCATGGATCAAGTGGCAGCAACGGGCGTGGTACAACCGGGCAGCCGCGTTGGCTATCGCACCCAATTTGTAGGCAGCGTTGAAGCGCTTAAGCAGTTTGATGACTTTATTAAACCGCAACTTAGCGACGTGCAGCGCTGGCAAGATGTGCGCAGTGGCGAGTCACCCATCGCCAGCTCGATTCGTCGAGCCGAGCGCTTTTTGTTATTGGCAAGCTTGTTGGGAATCGCGTTGGCGTGTGCCGCCATTGGCATTGCAGCCAATCGCTATTGCCAACGTCACTTCGACGTAGTGGCTATGCTAAAAACTTTTGGCGCCAGTGCTAATCAAATCAAACTCATTTTTGTATCCCACCTTACGTTAGTGACCTCAGTGGGGGTGGTGTTTGGTTTGATCATGGGCGCTGGACTGGATTCTCTGGTATCGCGGTGGTTACCACCCGAGCTTATGGCCAGTGCACCTGCGGCAACTCGTCCGATTGTGTTGGGCATAGTCACCGGCTTTTTTAGCGCCTTTATGTTTTCTGCTTACCCAATTCTAAGATTGTTGGCAATTCCGCCATTGCGTGTGATCCAGCGTCAATTGGAAGGGGTCAGCTGGAGCGCTTGGCTAAACGGTTTGCTCAGTTTAATAGCCATGGCGACCCTAGGCTATTTGTACAGCCGCAGCCTGTCGCTAACTCTTATCGTGGTGGCGACTGCTTTATTAATGGGTTTATTGTTGCTCTTTGTTGGTCTTGGCTTTATTCGCTTAGGCCACAGCATTGGCTTGAGCGTGGCCAGCCCATTGCAATTGGCACTGGCTTCTCTGCGGCGCCGAGGCCGACAAAACTCAGTGCATTTGGTGGGTTTTAGTACCGCATTGGTATTGCTGCTCACCATTTTGGCATTGCGACAAGACCTATTGGCTGACTGGCAAGAGCAATTGCCAGAGCGCACCCCAAACTACTTCTTGGTCAATATCGCGCCGGATGAAACTCAGCCGATTACCGGCTTCTTCCAAGAGCGTAACATCGAGCACACCGACCTTTATCCAGTTATCCGAGGTCGCATGAGCCACATTAATGGTGAGCCATTGATTCGTCGCAGCGGCGACTCCACACCCATGGATGAAGAAAGTGAGCAGGAAGGCCGCTCAGGAGTTGGTCGCGAGCTTAATTTAACCTTTAAGAGCTCACTGCCACCCAACAATGAAATCGTTGCAGGACAGTGGTCAAGCGCTCCTGATGATGTGTCGATAGAAGAAGATTTTGCCAAACGAATGGGCATCGAAATGGGGGATGAATTAACCTTTACCATTGATGGCCAAGCAGTCACGGTAACCGTCGCCAATTTGCGCACGTTGCAGTGGGAAAGTTTGCAACCTAACTTTTTCTTAATCTTCGCCCCAGAGAAGTTGGCAGAGTTTCCTGCCACCTACATTGGCTCGTTCTATTTAGAGGATCATCAACAAGCATCGTTGCTTGAGTTGGTGAGAGACTACCCAACGGTGTCGCTTATTGATGTGGGCGCCATTGTTGAGCAAATGCGCCAGATCGTTGACCAAGTATCCTTGTCGTTGAGTTTGGTGTTAGTGCTGGTGGTCTGTGCCAGTGCGTTGGTGATGTTGGCACAAACTGAGGCCAGCATGTCACAGCGAACTCGAGAATTGGCGGTGTTAAGAACCATGGGCGCCCCTGGTCGACTGCTTAGATGGTCGACGGCGCTGGAGTTTGGTTTACTGGGAGCACTCGCTGGATTACTGGCGGTGATTGTGGCTGAAGTCGCGTTGTGGTTATTGAAAACCCAGGTGTTTGAATTAACCAATCAAATGCACTGGCACTGGTGGTTGTTGTCGCCCATCAGTGGCGCTGTGGTGGTGGCGGTATTGGGTTGGTGGCGCTGCCGTCATCTACTCAGTCAGCAATGTGCAGCGCTATTAAGAGCCAGTTAACATCAAAGAGCTAGCGGATAATATCCGCTAGCGCACTGTCTAGGTTGTTGTATTTAAAAGCAAAGCCAAGCTCACTAACCGCTTTGGGGATGACAAATTGGCCTTCGAGCAACATGCTCGAGCGCTCCCCAAGCAATAACGTTAACACCAGAGCCGGAACCGGAAACACAGTAGGCCTGTTTAACGCTTTACCTAAGCATTGAGTAAAGGTTTGATTGGATACTGGATTCGGAGCGGTCCCGTTAAAAATGCCGTGAGCCTCGGTTTCCAACATTAAAAACAACAGCATATCGACGTAGTCATCGATGTGGATCCAGCTCATGCCTTGTTGACCTGAGCCTAGGCGACCGCCCAGTCCCAGCTTAAATGGCAACAGCATCTTTCCGAGCAAACCACCGCCACGGCCTAAAACTAAGCCGGTGCGTATTACGCACACACGAGTCTGCTGCGATTGTGCTGCAAGCGCTTTTTGCTCCCAGCCTAGGCATACTTGATGACCAAAGTCGTCGTTTTGCGCAGCGTTCTCGTCAAGCCATTGGTGGTCATGGCTGCCATAAATCCCAATCGCTGAGCCAGAGATAAAGCACCTTGGAGGATTGGCTGAGGCGTTAATTAAATCCGTTAGCTTTTCAGTGATGTTCCAACGACTGTCTATGATTCGTTGTTTTTGTTTAGCACTCCAAGCTTTATCAACAATAGGCTCTCCCGCTAGATTAATAACCGCATCGTAATCGTCTAAATTCTTCAGCTGAGTTAAATCTTGTAAATACACAGCGTCTTTGCCGAGTATGCTTTCAGCGTTGTTTAAGTTTCGACTCACCACAGTGATGTGGTGGCCGTGTTTTTGTAATCGCTTGACGACGACCCGCCCAATAAAGCCAGTGGCTCCGGTTATCAATACTTGCATAACAGCGCTCGCTATTGTTGGTGTTTATCAAAGCTTAGTTGCAGAGAAACCGAGTCAGCAAAGCGCAGAGCGTGCGGCTTGTCTATTTCAACGCTGGCGCGCTCGACCCAAGGGTGCTCACTGGCAATAGCGAGTACGTCAGCGGTGAGTTTCTCTAAAAGGTAAAAACGATTGTCTTCCACCAATGGAATGATTTTTTTGGTGATGGTTCGATAATTCAAGGCGTCATCCATATTATCGCTTTCACGAGCATTGTCTGCACAATACTCAATCACAACATTAATAACGACGTCCTGTTTGTTTTTTACTTCATCGGGGTTGATGCCGATGTAAGTGCGTAATCGAAGGTTTTTAATACGAATAATGGCTTTATCTGATTGCATACTTTTTCTTTGTTTTTTTTCCACTTATGATAAGCAGTGTATACGAGCTTGAACCACTTTGGGATCGAAAAATAAGGAATTATCAATACTATGCTTCCCGTCAGCCGAGAAAGCGTTTCGTTTAAGACTTTAGCCATTCTTGCGTTTTTGGTGGTTATATTAGCGGGTATTAAGAGCGCCAGCGCAATGCTGGTTCCTTTTATCTTGTCGGCTTTTATTGCCATTATTTGTAACCCAATCATTACTCGAATGACCGAGCGGCGAGTACCGAAAGGCATCGCAATTTTGGTGATCGTTGGTTTTGCGGTATTAATGGGGCTTTGGCTAGCTGGCCTTGTGGGCAGCTCCATCAATGAATTTACTCAGCAATTACCGGTTTACCGAGAAAAGCTACTCAGCGAATTCGCTTGGTTCTTCGAACTGTTAGCGCGCAATAATATTCAGGTCTCTCGCGAGCAAGTCGTCAGCTATTTCGATCCTGGCCAAGCCATGTCGCTGGCAACCAATATGCTTTCAGGTGTTGGTAACGTCATGACGAATCTATTTCTTATTGTGTTGACCGTTATTTTTATGCTTTACGAAGCACCGAGCTTAGCGAAAAAAGTGCACTACGCGTTCAATGATCCCGACATGCGATTGCAGCAAATTGATGAGGTGTTAGAGTCCATTAATCGCTATATGGTGATAAAGACCCTGATCAGCTTAGCCACCGGTTGTGTGGTTGGAGCCGGCTTGTGGCTAATTGGTGTTGACTACGCCTTGTTATGGGCGGTGGTGGCCTTTCTGTTTAACTACATTCCAAACATAGGAAGTATTATCGCTGCTGTACCGGCGGTGGTATTAGCGTTAGTACAACTCGGACCAACAGCAGCCGGCTTAACCGCGCTACTTTATTTGGGCAGCAATACCGTGATGGGTAATATTGTTGAGCCTAAGTTTATGGGGCGAGGACTCGGGTTGAGTACCTTGGTGGTGTTCCTGTCATTGATATTTTGGGGCTGGCTATTAGGCTCAACTGGGATGTTGTTGTCGGTGCCCTTAACCATGATGGTCAAAATCATTTTAGAAAGCAGCGAAGGCGGACGATGGTTTGCTGTGTTGCTCGGTGGTGATGGCGACCTTCATAAGGTGGAACAAGAGCACAAGCCATCATGATTTCGCCATTAGTTAACAGTATTGATAACCTGTTAGATACCGATCAGGCACAACGCTTATTTCATGGTCGTGGCGGCTTATACCAAGGGTTAAATCATCTGTGTTTAGATTGGTTTCCTGAAGTATTACTACTGACCAGTTTTAAAGTGCTCAGTGAGCAAGATAAATGCGCGGTCATTGAAGCCGTGTCGGAAAAGTTTGCTCACCGGTTCAGTGAACGGCAGCTCAATTTGGTTTATCAATGTCGAGCTTCTGGAGAGTCAACTACGCAACTGATTTGCGGTGAAGTGCCTGCTCAGCATATTGTTCGAGAAGGGCCATGTCGCTATCAGGTTCAACTAATGTCCAATCAAAATCATGGCCTTTTTTTAGACATGGCAAAAGGTCGTCAATGGCTTTTTGAGCATGCTAAAAGTGCCAATGTACTTAACTTGTTTGCTTATACCTGTGCATTTTCATGCGTGGCCTTGACTGGGGCGGCTAAATCTGTGGTTAACATTGATATGAGTCGTGGTGCGCTTAAGGTTGGACAGCAGAATCATCAGCTAAATGGCATCGAGCGCGGTGCTCGGTTTTTGAGTCATGATATCTTTAAAAGTTGGGGAAAGCTTAAAAAATTTGGCGGTTACGACATTATCGTGGCGGATCCCCCAAGTTTTCAAAAAGGCAGTTTCATTGCCACTAAAGACTACCCTAAACTGATTCGTCGCCTGCCTGAATTAATGAATTCAGGCGGCTATCTGTTGCTGTGTTTAAACGCCCCAGATTTAGGGTCCGCCTTCATTAAAGAGCAAGTGACCTCGCTGGCACCAAAACTCACCTTCATCGAGCGTATTGCTAATCCAGAGGTATTTGCAGACATAGACCCTGAACGTTCACTAAAAGTGTTGCTGTATCGGTTTGATGACTAACCGTTAAAGCGGTAGCAAGATTACAAGGCGTCGATGTCTTTTTGCAATTGATAACGGCTGTCGGTTACTAGTGCCTCTAAAGTTACCACGCGCTGGGTAAGTTGGGCGACTTGCTCTTCTAAATTTGCTACTTTTTGTTGCGATGCTTTTCCTTTAATTTCAATCTCATGCTGCATTAACTCTTGTTTGTGAGCAATGTGGGTGCGATAGGCCTTAAGTAAAATACCGCCGGCAATAGCAATGATGGGTATTAGTAACGCGAGCGTTGCGGGTGACATGGATAGGTTCCTTTTTTCAGGGTTAATCAATAAGCATAACCCCTTTTAGTGGATAACGGAAAATCATCAGATTGTAACTTTCAATGAAAGTGTTACCAAATAATAAGACTTAAGTTACTGATTGTTTAATTTTTGGGCAGTGTAAATGCTAATGAACAGTAAAACTTTCAAAAAAAATACAAAACTGTAAGCTTTCATCTGGGTTTTAGGCTATTATTGCATCAAGAGTTACATTCTTTGGAGTATAAGCCGATGAGCTTCGATAAACGTTTACCGTATTACTTAATTCACCTAAAAACCGGTGTACAAAAAGCGAACTAAATTTGGGTTTGCCTTAGCGCTCAAGCGCTTAGCAGAGCGAGACCTTTACGCTTTATAAATAGCAACCTTTGGGTTGCTATTTTCGTTTCAGCTGCACAAAATACTCTGAAACAATAGGATTTATCTAAGGTGAGCTTGTGAAGGGATTGGCGGTAACGGTACTGGTATTAATCGGGATCTATGGGGCGACTTCGTCTGCAATCGCAGCCATCGAAGTCGGAGAGCCTGAGGCCGCTACCGGGTTAACCCATCAGCGCACTCTAACGAGCAACAGCTGGCTTGCTACAACAGCCAATCCGTTGGCATCACAGGCTGCAGCACAACAATTAAAACAAGGTGGCAGTGTCATCGATGCAGCCATTGCCGCGCAAGCGATGCTGACCTTGACCGAGCCGCAATCATCCGGCATCGGTGGCGGCTTTTTTCTACTTATGTGGGACAATCAAGCTAAGCAATTGGTGACTCTTGACGCTCGAGAAACTGCGCCAAAATTAGCCGATGCCAGCCAATTCATTGAATCTGATGGTAAACCAAGCACTTGGCACCAAGCCATTGTTGGTGGGCGAGGGGTAGGGGTTCCCGGCACGGTACAAGGGTTGTGGCAAGCTCACCAACGCTTTGGCAAACTGCCTTGGCGCGATAATTATCAAGCGGCCATTACTCAGGCGCAAGAGGGGTTCCTTGTTTCCCCACGACTTCATAAATTAGTGGCCGCCGATATTCACCCAGGTTTACGTCGACCTTCGACCGCTACTGACTATTTTTTACCGAACGGTAAGCCTATTGCTGTTGGGAGTTTGAAGAAAAATCCAGAGCTGGCTCAGTCGTTAACCCTGATTGCTAACTACGGCCCAGCGGGCTTTTACCAAGGCAAAACCGCGAAAGCGATTGTAAAAGCGGTTCAGCAGGATGCGGATTATCCCGGACGCTTGCAGCTTGAAGATCTTGCCAACTATCGGGCTCTGTGGCGCCAACCCATTTGTCACCCATACCGCAGCTATTCGGTGTGTGGCATGGGACCACCGTCCTCCGGTGCAACCACCATTGGTCAAATGCTGAGTCTGCTAGAACCCTATAAACTCAGCGATTATCAAATCGATGATCCTCAGTTTATTCATCTATTTAGCCAAGCATCGCGGCTGGCCTACGCGGACCGCAATCAATACATAGCCGATCCAGACTTTACCTCAGTTCCAGTGTCATCATTATTAAAATCAGATTACTTAAAGCAACGTGGGCAATTGATAGACGTTAATAAAGACATGGGTAAAGCCAGCGCGGGCCTGCCGGCACTTGGCGTCAACGCGCCAAGTGCGATGGAGTTACCTTCAACCAGCCATTTAACGCTTCGTGACCAATACGGTAATATATTGTCAATGACCACCTCCATTGAAATGGGCTTTGGCAGCAGCATCATGGTGCAAGGTTTTCTCTTAAACAACCAACTCACAGACTTTACTTTGGCAGCCAGCAGTAACGATGAAACGGTGGCTAATAGGCTGCAACCGTTAAAGCGTCCGAGGAGCTCAATGGCGCCTACCATGGTGTTTGATAGCGAAGGTGAGCCACTATTAGCCTTAGGCTCTCCTGGCGGCAGTCGCATTATCAATTATGTGGTTCAAGCCATCATTGCATCGGTCGATTGGCAGATGCCGCTTCAGGATGTGTTGGCGATGCCTCGCATTACTAACCGAAACGATTACACAGCCTTAGAACGAGGGACGGCACTTGAATCCTTGCAACCTGCGCTCGAGTCAAAAGGTCATAAAGTAAGGGTAGTGCCGCTCAATTCTGGCATTCAAGCCATAAAACGAACACCATCCGGTTGGAAGGGCAGCGCCGATCCACGACGCGAAGGTAAAGTAATCGCACCATGATGTGCAAGTTTTGTTGTATTTCTGCTTAGCGAATTTTTGCAGCCAATGCTGAAAAATCAGCTCAAGGTTATCCACAGAATCTGTGGACAAGTTTGTTGACGAGTTTTTTTGATGTTTGTAACTCTTTGTAATTAATAATTAAAAAAACGATATTTGATTTTTAGGTCATGCTGTCAAGAAATTTTTGGGAATTTTGTTAGAAACTTTTTTTTGGTTCAAGTTTTAAGCGAACGGTTAATAAGTTGTAAAGTTACTAAAATTGATACTTTAAATAGGTGTCGGTAAATTAGCTTTGCCTTAGTATATGGCCGCTTTTTGATTTGGATTCTCTAAACTATCAACACATGCCAACTTGGAGCTTGCACCGTGGACTTGATATTCATTTTATTGGCGGTAATTGGTTTTATTGTTATCGCCACCTCTAAATTTAAACTTCATGCTTTTTTTACCTTACTCATAGCGTCTTATATTGCCGCTTTTGCCTATGGATTAGCGCCGTTAGAAATCGCTAAAGTGATTGCTTCAGGCTTTGGAGGCATTCTTAGCTACATAGGTTTGGTTATCGTATTAGGAACCATTATTGGCGTTATTCTAGAAAAGAGTGGCGCTGCTATCACCATGGCAGACTGGGTTGTAGATCGTTTAGGGGATCGATATCCAACACTGACCATGGCCATCATTGGCTACATTGTGTCCATCCCAGTATTTTGCGACTCTGGCTTCGTTATTCTAAATTCATTAAAAGAAAGCATGGCAAAACGAATGACAGTGTCTCCGGTGGCGATGAGTGTTGCTTTGGCGTGTGGCTTGTACGCGACTCATACTTTTATTCCTCCTACACCAGGCCCAATTGCTGCAGCGGGCAACTTAGGGCTTGGCTCTAATTTAGGGATCGTGATTGCGATGGGTGCAGTTATTGCTTTGGTTGCCACCATCGCAGGACTGATTTGGGCTAATCGATTTAAGCACACGGTACGCGATGAAGAAGACGAGCAGACACCAGAACAGGTGTTAGCAGACTATCAAAAAATTAAAGCCAGTTACGGAACACTGCCTTCTCCAGTAATGGCATTTGCCCCAATTTTTGTACCTATTTTATTGATTTGTCTCGGTTCCATTGCCAATTTCCCATCTCATCCTTTTGGCGAAGGAGCGCTGGCTGAAACCTTTGCCTTTTTTGGACAACCTCTTAATGCTCTGTTGGTGGGGCTGTTTGTGGCCACGGGTCTATTAAAAGGCAATGATAAAGTCGAGCAATTCTCTAAGCGCATCGGCGAAGGGTTAGTTGTTGCAGCGCCAATTTTGTTAATTACCGGTGCTGGAGGTGCATTTGGCGCGGTATTAAAGGCAACGCCAATTGGCGACACCTTAGGCTCAAGCTTGTCAGCACTCGGAATAGGTATTTTCATGCCATTCATTGTAGCGGCTGCCCTTAAATCGGCTCAAGGCTCGTCGACGGTTGCGCTGGTAACCACATCGGCTTTGGTGGCGCCATTATTGCCAGAATTAGGGTTAGATTCAGAAATGGGACGACTATTAACGGTTATGGCCATTGGTGCCGGTGCAATGACGGTCTCTCACGCAAACGACAGCTTTTTCTGGGTGGTATCGCAGTTTTCTAAAATGAAAGTATCACTGGCGTACCAAGCCCACACCATGGCAACCCTAGTACAAGGGGTAACGGCGATGCTGGTGGTTTACCTATTTAGCCTTGTATTGCTGTAGAGAGGAATAACGTTTTGAACATTGTGATTGCCCCAGATTCATACAAAGAAAGCTTAACCGCCATGGAGGTGGCTACAGCAATCAAATCGGGCATGAAAAAAGTGTGGCCACAGGCTAGCTTTGAGCTGGTACCGGTGGCGGATGGCGGCGAGGGTACCGTGCAGTCGCTGGTGGATGCGCGCAAGGGGACGTGGCAATCACTGGACGTTCGCGGGCCTCTGGGGGACTATGTCAATGGCCGCTATGGCATCATAGACGATGGCCAAACGGCGGTTATTGAAATGGCGGAAGCGTCTGGCCTGCATTTAGTACCTCCATCGAAGCGTAACCCGCTACTAACATCCAGTTTTGGCACCGGCGAGCTTATCAGTGATGCACTTAATCTTGGCGTTACTAAGCTGATATTAGGCTTAGGCGGCAGTGCTACCAACGACGGTGGTCGTGGCATGTTAGCGGCGTTAGGGGCTAAGTTTCTCGATAAGGACGGCAAATTATTGGGGGCCGGTGGTGCTGAGCTGGCGAACCTAGCTCGCATTGATGTGAGTCAATTGGACCCGCGCCTTGCTCAGGTGCAAATAGAAGTGGCCTGTGACGTTGACAATCCTCTGTGCGGAGCGCGAGGAGCGAGCGCCGTATTTGGCCCGCAAAAAGGCGCTACCGATCGCATGGTTAAGCAACTTGACCAAGCGCTGCAACGATTTGCTGAAATCATTGAGCAAGATTTAAAGGTCGCGGTTGCTGAAATACCGGGTGCCGGTGCAGCAGGTGGTATGGGAGCGGGCATGTTGGGTTTTACTAACGCCCAATTGCGTCCTGGTATCGACATCGTTATGGATGCGGTTTCCTTGTCTGAAAAAGTCATTGATGCTGATCTAGTGGTTACAGGAGAAGGGCGAATTGACGCACAAACGGTCTACGGTAAAACGCCTGTGGGTGTGGCGCGAATTGCCAAGCAAGCCAATAAAAAGGTGGTGGCGATTTGTGGCTGTATTGGCGACGGTAGCCATGCGGTTTATGAACACGGCATCGATGCGGTGTTTGATGTAGTACCGGCTTCCATGACACTCGAGCAATGCTTTACCAACGCCGCCGATAACATTGAACGCACCGCTGAAGATATTGCTCGATTAATTGACATGAATATCAGTTAACCGTGCTTAAGTCATTCATGGGTGATAAAAAAAGCGGCTCGCAAGAGCCGCTTTTTTGTTTGGAAGGCCCTATTAGCTTTCCATTTGTTGCGCTTGAATGGCCGTTAACGCAATGGTGTAAACGATGTCGTCAACCAAGGCCCCGCGGCTTAAATCATTCACCGGCTTACGTAAACCTTGCAGCATTGGACCGATACTGATCAGATCCGCGCTACGCTGAACCGCCTTATAGGTGGTGTTACCGGTATTTAAGTCTGGGAATACAAACACGGTTGCCTGACCCGCTACTGGGCTATTAGGTGCTTTAGATGCCGCAACGTTTGGCATTACCGCTGCATCGTATTGCAACGGGCCATCAATCACGAGATCGGGGCGACGCTCTTTAGCCAGTTCAGTGGCCTGGCGAACCTTTTCGACATCGGAGCCAGAGCCTGAGGAGCCGGTCGAGTAACTGATCATGGCAACTTTAGGCTCAACACCAAAGGCTTTCGCGGAATCCGCCGATTGAATGGCGATGTCTGCTAATTGCTCAGAGGTCGGATCGGGATTAATGGCGCAGTCGCCGTAGATTAAGACGCGGTCCGGCAACAACATAAAGAATACAGAAGACACTAAGTTGGAGTTGGGCGCCGTTTTAATCAGCTGAAGAGCAGGGCGAATGGTATTGGCTGTGGTATGAACCGCACCCGATACCAAGCCATCCACTTTGTCTTGCTCAAGCATCATGGTGCCTAGCACTACATTATCTTTAAGCTGCTCATTGGCCATCACTTCTTCTAAGCCTTTGTGCTTACGCAACTCCAACATAGGTTTGACGTAATCAGCCCGAATGGTTTCTGGGTCAATAATTTCCACGCCACTGCCTAAAGTGACCCCTTGGGCCGCAGCTACGCGCTCAATAATTTGTGGGTCGCCAAGCAACACACAACGAGCGATGCCGCGCTCAGCGGCAATAGCGGCCGCTTGCACAGTGCGTGGCTCGTCGCCTTCCGGTAACACCACGGTTTTGTTGGCGGCGTGGGCTAATTCGGTTAATTGATAACGGAATGCGCTGGGCGATAGACGATGGGCTCGCTCGCTGCCATGGGCAATTTTATCAACAAAGCGCTTGTCGATTCGGCTTGCGACGTAATCTTGCATAAACTCGATTCTGACCGAGTCATCAACGGGTACTTCGTGATTAAAATCTTGAATGTGTAACGCCGATTGCCAGGTATTCGATTGCACCAAAAATACCGGTAATCCAGTTACGAAAGCTTGTTCGCAAAGCGCCATCACGTGAGGCTCTGGACGCAAACCACCGGTGAGCAATATGGCGCCTAACTTAACGCCATTCATGGCGGCTAAGCAGGCTGCAATTAGAATGTCAGAACGATCCCCAGGAGTCACAATTAAGGTATCTGCGGTTATCTGATCGATCATGTTCGGAACAGAGCGAGCGCAGATTGAGGTTCTGCGCAGGCGGCGTAAATTCATTTCGCCGGCGTTGATGATTTGCACGTTTAAGTGTTTCGCCAAATCCGAAGCTCGAGGTGCTTTCATATCGGTGTGATATGGAATTGTGCCAATCAGTTCAACCGGGCAGCGCTCTGCCAGTTTAAAATCGTTATCCGCGGCGATAATTTGCGGATTGTTGTGATCATAAACGGCGTTAACGCTCGGTTGAGGGCTTAACGGTGAGTCGACAGGTGCGCCGACTTTATTGATTATCGTGCCAAGAATTCGAGAGCTTTTACGACCGTTCCACGTGTTAAAGGCCATTTCCAGACGAGCCGATACGTCAGAGGTATCAGCGCCATCACCTGAGGTAACAAATACGATGTCTGCATCCAACGCGTTAGCAATGGCTTCATTAATGTACTTGGCATAAGGGTGTGAGCGGGTCGGCACAAGGCCTTCAAGCAGCAACACTTCACAATTGCTCACTGCACTGCGGGCGCGGGCAATGACTTCTTCGAGCAATACGTCCATTTCATTGTTACCAATGAGCTGCTCTGCGTGATCCATTGAAAATGGCTCTAGTGGAGCAATGGTGGGGGATGTCGCTAAAATGGTGGTGGACCGCTCTGGTCCATAGTCGTGTTCGCGAAGTTGCGATATTGGCTTAAAGAACTGAACTTTAATGCCTTGTCGCTCCAGTGCGCGAACCATTCCTAAGCTGACGGATGTTAAGCCAACCTCTGAGCCGACGGGAACGAGAATAATATTACGAGCCATGATGTTACTCCGCTTAAATCAGTTTGATAGCGTCAGCTGCAATTACCCACTCTTCATTCGTTGGGATAACCATTGCGACTGGAGAGCCGGCTTTAGTGATGGTGCCTTGTTTACCAAAGCGAGCGTCAAGGTTGGCTTGCTGCTCTACTTGATAGCCAAAAATGCTGAGCATGTTCAACACTTTTTCGCGAATCACATCGGAGTTTTCGCCAATACCACCGGTAAACACCAAGGCATCGATACGACCGAGTGGAACGGCATAACTGCCAATGTATTTAGCCAAACGATAGCAGAAAATCTCGAGGGCTAGGGTAGCGCCTTTGTGACCTTCCTCATAGCCTTCTTCGATGCCACGACAGTCATTGGTTAATTCAGAGATACCGAGCAATCCACTTTGCTTGTTGAGCATAGTGTTCACTTCTTCAAGGGTATAGCCACATTGATCCACTAAATGGAAAATAATTGACGGGTCTAAATCGCCGCTGCGAGTCCCCATAACGAGTCCTTCGAGTGGCGTTAAGCCCATTGAAGTATCAACGCATTGGCCATTTTTAATCGCAGCCACTGAGGCTCCATTGCCGAGGTGACAACAAATGAGGTTTGTTTCTGTTTCGTTTTTGTTTAGCAAACGAGCCGTTTCTTGGGTGATGAAACGATGGCTGGTACCGTGCATGCCGTAACGGCGGATACCGTGCTCGCGGTAAAGCTTTTGTGGTAACGCATAGGTGTATGCGTGCGCTGGCATGGTTTGGTGGAACGCTGTGTCAAACACCGCTACTTGTGGCAAATTCGGGAAAGATGCGGTGGCGGCGCGAATACCAATTAGGTGCGCTGGGTTATGCAGTGGGGCCAAGGTTGCGCACTCTTCGATGCCCTTGATTACGTTCTCATCAATGATGACGGAGCGAGTAAACTTCTCACCGCCGTGAACCACACGGTGACCGATGGCTTTGATACCTTGTGCCAGCGTAGGATCGGCACCAAGAATGGTTTCAACAATAAATTCAACCGCTTCGCGGTGAGCAGAGAAGGGGGCTAATTGAGCTTTTTGCTTCTCACCATTGGCAGCCCACTTAATGCGAGCGTCTTCAAGAGTGAAACACTCTGCCAGTCCCGAAACCAAATCGTCACCGCTTTCGGCGTCAAGCACTGCAAATTTAAGCGAGGAGCTGCCGCAGTTTAATACTAAAACCAGATTGTTGCTCATTTTCTAACCTTATCATTTAAATAATGTAATCTCAGGCTGCTCTCGACAAACAGCCAATAAATTCAGTGTGCTAGCGCCATCCCAAACCGGGGTTTCCGTGTTAAACTTGGCTGCATGAACCAATTCTTCAAACTGTTGCGCGATGGCCAGCGCTATATGGACATTTGGCCTATGCATAAAGCATTGGCTAGTCAATTTCCCGAGTTCCGCATCATTACGGCCACTCGCTTTGCGACCCGTGTACTGCCGGGCGTTGCCGTACTGGCAGCCTGTGGCCATATTGGGTACCACAGCTTGTCGCATTTACCACAAGCGCTCGCGCTTGCGTTATTGATTTTAAGCTTGCCTTTGCAAGGCATTGTTTGGCTAGGATGGCGAGCGCGCCACCCTTTACCGTTATCGGTTTATAGCTGGTGTCAGCAACTGCAACAAAAAATGCGAGACGCCGGCCATGAAGCACCGCCTTTTCGGTACGGCGCCAGTTATCTGGATCTTGCTTGCATCTTGAGTCAGGCTTTGTCTTGCTTAGACAAAGAGTTCATCGACGAGCTTTAATAGCTGGCGGTTATGCCAGCGTCTAAAAATACTTGTTGAATCGCCTGCATGGTTTCAGCCGACGGTGGTTTTGCATGAGAGAGTGGGTAGGCTTCACCATAGGCCTCCCATTTGTGTTTGCCCAACTCGTGATAGGGCAACAGCTCCACTTTCTCGATGTTTTGCATTGGCTTAATGAAGTCTGCAAGCTGTTTGGCAGACGCTACATCGTCGGTAAACCCTTCTACCACCACATATCGTATCCATGTTGGCTTGTTACGCTTGGCCAAATATTCAGCAAATGCTAAGGTGCGCTTGTTGCTCACCTGAGTCAGTTCGATGTGTTTGTCATCGTCCATTTGTTTGATATCAAGCAATACCAAATCGGTTTGGTCTAACAGCTTATCGACCATTGGAGTGTACTTACGTACGAAACCATTAGTATCGAGGCAGGTGTGCAAACCGGCCTTTTTCACTTCACTGAACAACTCGAACAGAAAGTCCACTTGAAGCATGGCTTCGCCGCCAGAGGCGGTAACACCGCCGCCGCTGGCTTCGAAGAAATGTCGATAGCTGGATATTTGTTGCATTAAGTCGTCGACACTGACCAGTTTGCCATCGTGCAGATCCCATGAATCTCGGTTATGGCAATACTGGCAGCGCATCAAACAACCCTGCATGAATACGATGAATCGGATACCTGGGCCGTCAACGGTACCGCAGGACTCTGATGAATGTATTCTACCCAGCATCAGAACTACATCGACTCGGTAAACGTACGGGTGATAACGTCTTGCTGCTGTTCCGGCGTTAAGGCGTTAAAACGAACCGCATACCCTGACACACGTATGGTCAGCTGAGGGTACTTTTCTGGGTGCTCTACAGCATCCAATAGCATTTCGCGGTTAAGTACGTTGACGTTGAGGTGTTGACCACCTTCGATGTTGGCATCGTGTTTGAAATAACCGTCCATCAAGGCGGCTAGGTTAGCGCGACGACCATCTTCATCTTTACCTAAGGCATTAGGTACAATAGAGAAGGTATATGAAATACCGTCTTTAGCGTGAGCAAACGGCAGTTTTGCAACCGAGGTTAACGACGCTACCGCACCTTTCTCATCGCGACCGTGCATTGGGTTAGCACCTGGCGCAAATGGCATGCCGGCTTGGCGTCCATCTGGCGTGTTACCAGTTTTCTTACCGTAAACTACGTTTGAAGTAATGGTAAGAATTGATTGAGTATGAGTGGCGTCACGGTAAGTTTTCAGTTTACGGATCTTGCTCATGAAGCTTTCAACTAACTCAACGGCGATGTCATCAACACGGGAGTCGTTGTTGCCGAATTTCGGGTATTCACCTTCAATGTTGAAGTCAACGGCAATGCCGTCTTCGTCGCGAACAGGCGATACTTTAGCGTATTTAATGGCAGACAAAGAGTCAGCGGCAACGGACAAACCGGCAATACCACATGCCATGGTGCGCTCAACATCGCGATCGTGCAATGCAAGCTGAATGGACTCGTAGGCATATTTGTCGTGCATGTAGTGGATGGCATTCAGCGAGGTAATGTACTGAGTTGCTAACCAATCCATCAACGTATCAAGGCGTTGCATGACATCGTCATAGTTAAGTACTTCGTCAGTAATTTTATCAGCAACAGGGCCTACTTGAGCTTTTGACTTCTCATCCACACCGCCGTTGATTGCGTAAAGCATGGTTTTTGCCAGGTTTGCACGAGCGCCGAAGAACTGCATTTGCTTACCGACAATCATAGGGCTAACACAACAAGCAATGGCGTAGTCATCGCTGTTAAAGTCAGGACGCATTAGGTCATCGTTTTCATACTGGATAGAGCTGGTATCAATGGATACTTTAGCGCAGTACTTTTTGAAACCTTGAGGTAATTGCTCAGACCATAACACGGTAATGTTTGGCTCTGGGCTTGGGCCCATGTTGTACAGTGTGTGAAGAACACGGAAGCTTGATTTAGTTACAAGAGTACGGCCATCCAGTCCCATACCTGCGACCGATTCGGTAGCCCAAATAGGGTCGCCAGAGAATAGCTCATCGTAATCAGGTGTACGTAGGAAACGTACCATGCGCAGCTTCATCACGAAGTGATCCATAAGCTCTTGCGCGTCGGTTTCGGTAATGGTGCCTGCTTGAAGGTCACGCTCGAAATATACGTCTAGGAAGCTGGTTACTCGGCCTAGAGACATAGCAGCACCGTTTTGGCTCTTAACCGCCGCTAGGTAGGCGAAATAAGTCCATTGAACCGCTTCTTTGGCATTGGTGGCAGGCTGAGAGATATCAAAGCCATAACTGGCTGCCATTTCTTTTAGCTGGCCTAAGGCGCGATGCTGTTCCGCGATTTCTTCGCGCAACTGAATGGTGTCTTTAAGGGTTTCACCGGCTTCCAAGTCTGCTTGTAGGGAGTGGAACTGATTCAGCTTGTCTTGCATCAAGAAATCGATACCGTACAAGGCTACGCGGCGATAGTCACCAATGATGCGACCACGGCCATAAGCGTCTGGAAGACCAGTTAATACACCGGACTTGCGGCAACGCAGAATATCAGGCGTATATACATCGAACACGCCTTGGTTGTGTGTTTTGCGGTATTCGCTGTAGGTTTTCGCGATTACTGGATCTAGGGTGCGACCGTAGGCTTTGCAAGATGCTTCAACCATGCGTACGCCACCGTTTGGAAGAATGGCACGTTTTAATGGGGCGTCGGTTTGAAGGCCAACAACGGTCTCCAAATCTTTATTGATGTAGCCGGCTTGGTGTGAAGTAATTGTCGAAACCACATCGGTATCGAAATCGACAGGAGCAAGGGTACGGTTTTCTTGCTTAATGCCTTCCATGACTTGGTTCCACAAGTCAGTTGTTGCTTGCGTTGGGCCGGCTAAGAATGCTTCGTCACCTTCATAAGGGGTGTAGTTGGTTTGAATAAAATCACGAACATTAACGGCTTCTTTCCAGTCACCTGGCTTAAATCCGAGCCAAGCTTTTGCAAACACTTCTTGATTAACTGTCATCACATTTTACCTTGGTTGTTAGAACGCATTCTTATGCGTTCGTTATAGTAACCTTAGCAGCAACGAGACAATGAGGCGGTTTTACGCTTAATAGTCAGCGAAGCGTCACACAATTCGTTCTGCTAATAAAAGCCTTTTTGGCAATAGGTAAATTGGTCTTACCAATTTACCCGTATAGTTTAGCAAGAGAATCGCCTTTAAAGTGAGCGATGGATCTAACTTTTGAAGCTAACTGTAAAGGGTTCTATTGCTATCTATTAAAGCCGAGAAGCACGCCATCTTATGTGTGACACTGATACCTTAAAAGTGTGACCTAGGTCCTATTTGTTGAGTGTTATGCCGTCCGTTTCGATTCGAATCAATTTTTGTCGGTATAGATTGCCAATGGCTTGTTTAAACGACTTCTTGCTTACCCCGAATACGCGCTTAATGAGTTCGGGATCACTTTTATCGGTGATGGCCATAAAGCCATCGTTGTTGGTAAGCGTTTCGAGCACCTTCTTGGCGATTCCATCAATCTTTTGATAGCCAGGCTCGGTGAGGGTGATATTGATTTTATCGTCGTGGCGTACTTTTTGAATATAACCGGTCACTTTTAAGCCGGGGTGAAGCTTTTGGTAAACCTCAGAATGGAAAATAACCCCCCAATGCTCGCCATTGATAATAGCCTTAACACCAAGGTCGGTTTTCGTCCCTATGATAAGGTCCACTTTTTCGCCAACCTTATATGGAGGCGGGGTTTTATCCAGAAACTTGTTCAATTTGGCGCTTGCGCATATGCGGCTGGAGGCTTTGTCTTGATAAAGATGCACCAATACGCGTTGACCCGGCTCCATGGGGCGAAGTTGCTCGCTAAATGGCAACAGTAAATCTTTGGCCAAGCCCCAGTTTAAAAAGGCACCGGCTTTGTTGACGTCCACGACTTTTAGGGAAACAAAATCACCGACGCAAGCCAACGGTTTTTCGGTGGTGGCAATAGGGCGGTCTTCGGAATCTAAGTAAATAAATACCTGAAGTTTGTCGCCAATAGCGGCATTACTCGGTGCATAGCGATTGGGTAATAACACGTCTCCTAATTCACCTCCGTCAAGATAAAGACCCTGTGGGGTTTCTTCTACTATTGGGAGTAAACTGTATTTGCCGAGCATTGCCATGGTATTTCCTTTAGCGATTATTTCATTGGGTACAGGAACAAAAAACGGCCTTAAGCGAAGCTAAGGCCGTCTCGATTCATCTTGTTTCAAGCACTTAGTCTTGATGGTCGCACTCGCTGTTAGTGCAATTGCCATACAAGTATAGGCTGTGATTAGACAGCTTAATGTTGTGTTTGAGCGCTATTTCATTTTGACGCTCTTCAATGACGTTGTCTGAAAACTCTATAACGCGACCACAATCTAAGCACACCAAGTGATCGTGATGCTTTTGCGAGGATAACTCGAATACCGCTTTGCCGCTTTCAAAGTGGTGGCGAGTAACAATGCCCGCATCATCAAACTGGTTAAGAACACGGTAGACGGTAGCGAGTCCGATTTCTTCACCTTGATCCAGTAGTAGCTTGTACAGATCTTCGGCACTGATGTGTTGATTGTTTGGTTGTTCAAGCAGTTCTAAGATCTTGATTCTAGGTAAAGTAATTTTCAGGCCGGCTTTTTTGAGGGCCTGGTTTCCGTCGGTCATATTCCATCTCTTTATTGTGGTTGTGGTGCATGAAGGCACGAGCCAACTAGTGCATTCATTATAAAGAAAAAGATTAAAACTAAAAGCCTTTAATGGTGGATTCGCTTTATGCTTCACATGGATGACATTTTTCGCCACAATGGGTGCCTAACCAAATAGGGATAGAATATGTTGCAACGCATTGTGGTATTAACTGGGGCAGGCATCTCAGCGGAATCGGGATTACGAACGTTTCGAGAAGAAGATGGGTTGTGGGAGAAGCACCCGATCGAGGAAGTAGCGACCCCGCAAGCTTACCAAGCCAATCCTCAAAAAGTTCGCCAATTCTATAACGATCGTTGGCAACAGTTGAATAAGGGCGATGTCCAACCGAATGCAGCTCACTTGGCGTTAGCGCGTTTAGAGCAAGAGTTTGCTGGACGGGTCCATCTGGTGACGCAAAACGTTGATAACCTTCATGAGCGAGCCGGATTTCGTCGCATCACTCACATGCATGGAGAATTGAGCAAAGTGCGTTGCCCTGTGAGTCATCAAGTGTTCCCAATGCAACAACCATTGTCTGACAACAATGTTTGTACCTGCTGTATTCCCCATTACCCGCTGCGTCCCCATATTGTTTGGTTTGGTGAGATGCCGCTTGGTATGGCACAAATTGAAACGGATTTAGCTCAATGCGACTTGTTTGTCGCCATTGGAACAAGTGGCAGTGTTTACCCTGCGGCGGGATTTGTGGATATTGCGCAGAGTGTTGGCGCTAAAACCATTGAGCTTAATTTAGAGCCGTCGTTAACCGCCAGTCACTTTCAAGAAGTTAGGGTTGGCCCTGCTTCGCAAACAGTGCCAACGCTGGTGGAAGAGATTCTACAAGGTAAACTCTAGAAGAAATAACGCATACTCAACTCTGGCCCGTAGTAATTAAAGTTCACGCTTAAATCAGCCAATAACCCGAAGCTGTCGACATTCGCATTGTAATATTGATAGGCGACACCAACCGCTAAACGGTCAGTAATTTGCTTAGAGAACTCCAGTCGTGCATCGATAAGCGAGCCACTAAAGTCGTCGAGGCTAATGGCAAAATATTGGGTATTGGCCAGTGCTATCCAACCATCACCGAAGTCGTAGGTAGCGAATAAACCGAAATCCGGCAAGGGCGCTGTTGCTTTGCCATCTAGTACTTCATTTTCAGCAATTGGAATGGTGACTCGATCACCGCTTTCGTCTTCGTTAATTAGGGCAATATCACCACTAAAGGCTAGTCCAAAGCGCATAACATGCATGCCTGCAGTTAAGGCGAGCATGGTATTATCACTTGGATAAAAGGTATAACCATAAACCAGTTGAAAAATATCGATATCAAGTTTTGTTCGCAAAGTTGCGTCGGCAGTAACCGTGTAATCGACACCGTCAAAGGTAAAATCAAAGGGTTTGGTTATGCCAGAATTAGTGCCGCTGCGATTGAGGTTAATGTAGTTAAGTGAAAATGCGTGTCGTTCATCTAACCGATAGCTCACTTCGATGAAGGGAGAAACCGTTGATTCTTTGAGATTCAAATCGTCCTCAAGGTCGACGTGACGAATCTTGTTAGAGCCCACAAATCGTGCGTCCAACTCAGAATCCAATTCGGCCCAGAAGGCGCCAATGCCCAAGGTCCATTGGTCGCCTCGAGGTTTGCCGTAAGCACCAGAGCAAACAACAGACAGTAGTACTGCACAAACAACGGCAGAAACAGCTTTGCTCATAAAATTTACCTTAAAAAGTTTAATTGTTCGTTATCATTTTGTTGTACTCTAGCGATAATACTTAACTATTTTGAAAAATACTAAGATTCCTTTATGGTTCAGGCAAAATTTGTTTCTGGCTCGATAATGCGCCACATTGTGGTCATGAGCTCGACCGCTGCAGTAGGTATTACTGCGCTGTTTCTGGTTGATTTACTGGATCTATTCTTTCTCAGTTTATTAGGTGAAGAGCACTTAGCAGCCGCGGTTGGCTATGCAGGCACCATAGCCTTTTTCACCACATCTGTAGGAATCGGGTTGTCGATTTCAGTTGGTGCGCTAGTTTCACGCGCTATCGGCGCAAAAGAAAAAGACAGTGCCACACGACTGCTGGTTAACTCACTTGTGCTAACCCTAATTTTAACGGTAGCCATTGCCGCAGTTGTTTTCGTTTATATTGATGAACTGTTAACGCTTATTGGTGCAACCGGGCTTACTCACGAATTAGCGGCAAGCTATTTGGTGATATTGGTTCCGTCCATGCCGGTTATCTCCCTTGCAATGGCACTTGGTGCAGCGCTAAGAGCGGTGGGGGATGCCAAACTATCGATGAACTCAACCTTGGCAGGTGGTGGGGTTAACGCGGTATTGGATCCCATTTTTATTTTTAGCCTTGGTCTTGGTATTGAAGGGGCGGCTATTGCATCGGTTTGTGCTCGCTTCGCGGTGATGGGTATTTCAGCTTACGGTGTCTTTGTTAAGCACCAATTGGTTGGAAAGTTTGTAAGTTCACATTTTCTTGAAGACGTCTCCAAAATCATGGCCATCGCAGGGCCGGCAATCATTACTAATGTAGCGACACCGATTGGAAATGGTTTTGTTACTAAAGCAATTGCAGAATACGGGGATGGCTATGTCGCTGGGTGGGCCATTATCGGCCGAGTCATTCCTGTAACCTTTGGCATGATTTTCGCGCTCAGTGGCGCTATTGGGCCGATTATTGGGCAAAACTTCGGTGCTCAAGAGTTGTCTCGGGTGCGGCAAACCCTGAAAGACGCGCTCAAGTTTTGCGTGATATACGTGGTGGTGGTTTGTGGTTTGTTATTTATGACTCACGATTTAATCGCACAGGTGTTTAATGTGGATGGCGATGCCGCGGCGCTCATTCAGCTCTTCAGTCAGTTTGTAGCCATTAGCTTTATCTTTAATGGCGCGCTGTTTATTGCCAATGCGTCGTTTAACAACTTAGGTAAGGCGAAATATTCCACCATGTTTAATTTAGGAAAAGCGACGCTTGGTACGATTCCCTTTGTGTACTTCGGTGGACTGTACGGTGGTGCAGAAGGGGTGCTTATCGGGCAAGCGCTAGGCGCGGTTATCTTCGGAGTCGCGGGAGTTTGGATGGCGTTCACCTTGATCGCCCGCATAGAATCTCATCAAGAACTGCAAACCGATTCCAACGACGACAATGAAACGTTATTAAGGGCAGGGACCGCTGCGGTCGCATTGTCTTCCGATAGAGCGATTATGGCCCAGGAATCCAAAGCCGACGTCGCCTGTGAAATCGCTGATGAGATTGCCAAGAATGATTAGTAGCTACCAAAAAGGGGGCCTGGCCCCTTTTCTAAGAACAAAAAAAGGGGCCAGGCCCCTTTTTCTTTTTTAGCTTAAGTCGAACTACAGTTTGTAGTTTACGCTCAAGAACACCATGTGAGCGGTGTAATCGTGGCGCTGATCGCCAAAGGTTACAACGTTCCAAATGGTATCTTGGCTGGTTCCTGCATTGGCGAAGTCGGTATCCTGATACTTCTCCATGCGGTAATCAACGCGTAAGCTGGCTTTCTCAGTAATCTGATAAGCAGCGTAAGCATTTAGGTTATGTACTTTAGCGAAGTAATCACCGTAGTTGCTTGGTATACCGTTGGTTACCTTAGTATCTGAGTTCGAGTCAGCATAACTATAATCTAGACCCAGGCGAAGCTTGTCTTCCATCAAATCAGTTTTGCTGATACCGGCACCATAGGTCTTAATGGTATCTTCAACTTCTCCATACCAAGTAGGCGCGCCAAAGTTGGCTGAGCCGGCTTGCTCGGAGTTGATTTGCTGGCCAGAGAAGAAGGCGTAAGTGTTTAAGCCTTTCGAAATCTGGTAGTTCGCATTGATGTCGTAGAATTTATCTTCTGCTTCAGTTAGGCCGATTGCCGTATTGTGGTAATCGTCGTAAGCGTAGCGGAAGCCAGCATCAAGCGTCAGGCTGTCGATTGGTGTGTGGCTAACGCGTAACTCAGT
The DNA here is from genome assembly GCF_002282895.1 of Paraferrimonas haliotis. Lineage (GTDB taxonomy): Bacteria > Pseudomonadota > Gammaproteobacteria > Enterobacterales > Shewanellaceae > Paraferrimonas > Paraferrimonas haliotis. Next base: position 133,386 of record NZ_NRRB01000003.1, on the reverse strand, counting down.
CGCTGTGCGTTTGCGATCCGCTAAATAGTACTTGCGAAGCAGAGGGTTATTCTCGCTCGAAGTATAAGCATTGGCTAGGAACTCAGAGCCATCACGCTCTCCGTAACTGCCTTTTACCCACATGTCCCAGCGTTCAAAACCGTTATAACGCAATTTACCCCAACCGGTATGCTCTTCAGTCTCTTCGCGGTCTTGATTACTGCGCTCATCTTTGCGGTAGTCGTAACCTGCTTCGGCACGAAGACCTTGAATGATGCGATAATCGGCACCTAATTTAGCGCGTTGAGTACGAATGTCATATTGAACATTCTCAACCACACGGCCATTGACGTTGTCGATGCTGATTTGAGTATATTGCTCAGTATTCGTTTTGTTTTCACGATCACTGTAGTCATAAGCAGCGTGCAGACGCAATTGCCGATTAAGGCGAGAAGTCACCTTGAAATTCGCTTGAGTTAGATCGACTTTGCCATCGAGTGACGATACCGGTACATCGTAACGGTAATTTTGAGTAACGTAGTCGCTGTCTTGAGTCATTTGAGTCTTGTTCACACGACCGGAGAAGTGCGTACTGTTAAGACTGTATTGACCCATGAGCGATACCGTGTGCGCTTGGTTATCAGGGTCCAGCGCCATGGTACCTTGCGTTTGGCCACCGAAGGTCGGCAAAAAGGCGTTATCAAAAGTCAGTGATGAGTACTCGTTGGTAAAGCGAGAGCCATTATAGCTAATAGCGGTAAACCAGTTGTCGCCTTTCAAGCGAACGCCGGCTTCTACGCTGTCGGTTGTGTAATCAACCGGTGCCGCTAACATCATTGATTGATTAAAGAACGCACCTGAAGTGGTTTTTAATCCTTCTTTAGTTTCACGGCTGTAGTCAACGTAGGTGCTCCACAAGCTTTCACCTTGGTACTCTGCACCAATGAACGCCTTTTGACGCTTTTGCTTCAGGCGAACACCGTTAGCACTTAGCTGCGACATGTCTCCTGTGTTACCCGCAGGCACCCAATTATCAGGCAAGGTTAAGTTGTCGCTGCCATTACCTGAATACGGGGTTCTTACGTCATCATTGTAGGTGGCAATTTGACGTAAACCTACCTCTAGGTTGGCTACGCCTTGCTTACCGGCATTAATGGTAATGTCGCCACGCTCTGTGCCAAGTTCGTTGGCTTCCAAAGTCGCACGATGAGCGCCGCGAGTGTAGGTAACGTCGGCATCGGCTCGGCCAAAGTAGTTATCTTCAACACCGAAGTTGTTCATACTGTTGACGTCATTGAAATCCGCGCCACCGGCACCGATACTCACGTCGCCACTCGCACCTTGTTCAACGGTACAGGCTTTACATTCCCACTTGTCGAACTTTACTTTCTCGGTATTGGCTTGGCTTAAGTCAAAGCTTGCCATGGCAAGGCCAGGCTGTGCAATCAGCGCCAAAGTGATGAGGTTGAGCTTAAATTTCATCTTGTACTCTCCCTGTTAGCGCTGCAGCAACTTGCCAGATGGATGGTTTGAACCATGCACTTGGCTGTGACAATTCATACAGCTACGACCGCCGGTGAAGGCGTTGTTGTTGCCACCGAGATATGGGTTGCTCGCGTGTCCATCAGCTGCGTGACATTGTTGACACAGTTGTGGTGCACGAGTCTTAAGCATTGCATCGTTAACACTCCCGTGAGGGTTGTGGCACGAAACACAATTTTCTGTTACTGGCGCGTGTTCCCATAATTTAGGACCGCGTTTTTCCGCGTGACATTCGTAACAGGTTTCGTTAATGCTGGGCTTTACCAGGTCGGCGTCACTCAAGGTTCCGTGTGGGTTGTGGCAGTCGCTACAAACCATTTGAGCCCATTTTAGCGGGTGAGCACTTGGCTTAAGAGCGTCTGTTTTTTGTTGAGTGTGGCAACTGGTACACACTTCCATTTCGGTTTGCTTAGACAAGACCGGGTCGGATGCAGTGTGAATTTGGTGACATGATGCACAAGCAACGTCGGCATTGTCATGGTGACCACCATTCCAAGCCATACGTTTGTCATCTTTGTGACAGCTCATACAAACTGAGTTTTGCAACTCTGCTGATAGGCTCGAATTATCACCAAATGCGATCATTGGCTCGCGGCCACCGCGGTTGTGCGATCCTTGAGGTCCGTGACAGGCTTCACATTGTAAACCAGCCATTGGGCCTTTAGGGTTATCAGGGTTACCGTGTACGTTGTCAAAAATCGCTTTAACTTTGTCTGAGCGGCGGTGACACATCATGCAAGAGTCGGCACCTTTAGGAGAGTATTTACCTTCCGCAAACTTTGTTTCCAGTACTTTCTCAACTTCCGCAGGCGACATTTTGTCGTCCCACTTTGCCGCTACCGCTGCTTGGTTAACACCGGCAAATGCCAATGCTCCAAACAAGATAGAGACCATTATATTTTTATGTTTCATCATTATCTTCCCAATTCCATGCTAACTAGGGGAGGTGATACCTCCCCATCGTCAATTACATTTTGATCCGTGTGTGATCAGTGGTCGATAAATCGTGGCAGAAGAAACAAGTTTCAGACTGCGCAGCATCATTGGCTTGAGTGAAGTCGCCTTCAACGATGGCGCCTTGATTTTCAAGACCGTGACCAATGGAATCGGCGCTGTGGCACGATAGACAGGTTGCGGTGCGTGGCGTGGTGTAACCGTTAGCCATGCGAATTGCACCTTTGTCTTCGAACGCCGCGGTATTAAAGCTGTCGTGACATTGAGCACAATCTTTAATAATGGCTTCGCCGTTGTGCGTTTGGTGAATCTTCATTTCCCAAGCACCGTTGTTGCCTGGAGCGTAAGTACCTTCTGGCGTATGACAAGTCACACAGGCATCGGTACCCACACGCAGTTCACCATTTACTTCGCGACCCATTTGCTCTTCGGTCATAACGAAACCAGCGTGGTATCCTTTGTGGATTTGCCAGTTGTCGCCGTGACAGTTCGTACAAGAAGCGAAGTTCACAGAATCAATATGACGCAAAGCTGGCGCATCACCCGATTTAGTTACGTGGGCTAAGTCGGCTTTCATACCTGTGTATTCAGAGGTACCGTCTGCGGCACAATCAACCAGCATGTCGGCATCAGAACACATGGCCAAACCTACAAAGGTAAACGCAGTGTCAGTATCGCCAGCACCAAACGGTAGGGCGCCGGTGTTGGCTACAATGTTGCCATCTTCAATGGTAGCCGATGGGTCTAGTTTGCCATCTTTAACCAAGTCGATGGTTACTTTCTTTTCAATGCCATTCGCTGGGTTAGCGTTGTACCCCATGACAGGGAAGTTAGGGCCAACGTTGGTGATGGTTTCTACGCGCTTGATTTTGTTCAATACAGAACTGGCGTCAATATCGTTGCCATCCATATCGTTTAAGCTAACAACAATGTTAACCGTATCAGGGTTTGTGTCGTCAGCAACGTACTCAAGTGTTACCGACATGCCTACTTGCTTAACCACTGCATCAGTGTTCATGGCTTTACGAAGGTGAAGCTCTTCAGTCCACTGTGGGTTATGACAAGCAACACAGTTAGAGTTATCTAACTGTTGAGTGTGGCCTTGACCGGCTTTGAAATCGATATCGTGGCAGCTTGAACAAGTTTCCATGGTTGGAACGCGTGTCCAGTTGCCCCATTCGGCTAATTCTTCACTTTCAACGTGGCAGCTTTGACAGTTATTTTGTAATAAGTGCTCAGCTTTCTCACCAGTGTAATCATTACCATATTTGTCGGTAAAGCTCTTAGTGGTGTTGTGAATGTTATGAACTAAGTGTTTCCACTGAGTTTCAGTGCGGAATGAGCCGTTATGGCAGGTTGCACAGGTTTCGTTGGTTTCGTAGCTGCCGTGACGACGAGTCAACGGTGTACCTTCGGTATGACAGGCGGTACATGCTTCGTGGCTAACGATGTCTTTGGTGTAGTGCGCTGCACCACCTTGACCATTGTAGTCTGCAACGATTTCACGACGAGGAACTTCAGTAACACCATCGGCTAAGGTTTTGCCTTCACCGCCAGCGTATACGTTGAAACGTTGAGTTAATTGCTCGTCGAACGCGCTGAGATCAGGAGTAAAGGTGTAGTAGCCGTTCTTTTGGTCTACATAGTTATCGGCACCTGATACACGGCCGGTGCGTTCCCACTCGGCACTGTCGCCAGGAGAGGTGACACCTTGTGGTGTTAGTTGAGCGATAACCATACCCATACCGGTAATACCAACAACGGGCTTACCTTCTTCGTTAGAAGCGTATACTTGAATGGTTGGTTGGCCATCTTCGTACTTAACTTGATCAATGGCCAAGTTCAATACTTCGATAGAAGTGGCTGGATCACCGCCTGGGCGACCTGGTTCACCAGGTTCACCTGGATCGCCGTCTTTACCATCGCTACCACAGCCAACGAGCGCCGCTGAAATCATGCTAGCTAGAACTAGTTTTTTCAGTTCGGATTTATGAAATTTCATTATAACTCCCTGCAATTTTTGCTCTTGTCTACTGTGACTTTATGTCAATCAGTGAGAGCCAAATTGCTAATAATCATAGGGCGGGGTCATTTGCCCCACCCGTAAGTGCCTAGTTAGTACTGAGTCGGGTGAACTTTATCAACACCTAAGGTTTTACCTTCTGCGTGACAAGCTGCACAGGTCTCATCGCCTGGTACGTATGTGCCAACTGGCGCGTAGTAAACACCACCGTTGCTTTCTACGTGCGCTTTAAAGCTGCTACCGCCGTGGCCTTCGTGACATGAGCCACACGTTGACGCTATTGGCGAAATTTCAGTTTGGACTTTACTACCATCCGTTTCAGCAACCACTAGGGCTAGCTGGTTCGCGGTATCTCCCATAGTAAGCTGACCTTTATCATGACAGCTTGCACAGTTAGCGTAGTGGTTAGGATAGGTAATCTTGTCGGCACGTTTGCTGGCATGCAATGTATGCGCTAACACCTTGAAATCAAGACTTTGATTAAGAGTTAGAACATGTCCCCAACTTAAGTGATGAGTAGAGGTAGTTGCATTATGGCAGCTTAGGCAAGTACCGTCTTGCAAGTTGCCACTGAGTTCACTTACATCGTGACATGCAGTACCACAGCCCATTTCTGGGACATTTTGGTGAATACCAGTCTTCGAGGTGTTCAGTTGGCCTTCGTGGCAGTTTTGACATTTAGCGGCATCAACCACTAGGCGTCGAGCATTTTGACCAACACCGATGGCTGGAGTTAGCACTTTAGCGATCACAGGCTTAATTGGCTGACCTTGGTCATCAGTCGCTGCACAATCAATGGCTTCGCCACCTTTCTCTGCACAAACTTCGAGGTGCGAGGTTAGGTTGGCTACGTCGGTGTCTTTCAGTTGAGCACCTGTAAAGGTGTATACCTTGAAGCCATCTTGGCCATCAGCAACGCTCAGGGCACTGCTGTCACCTTTATTTAGCTCAGCAATCACATCGAAGCGAACATTGTTGCCATTGGTATCTAGGTCACCAGGGAAGGTATAGTCTTGTTCGCCATTGCCGTATACGCGAATCGGTAATTTGCTTAACTCAGCAATTTCATTCGGCGCTTGAGCGTATACGCTATCGTCCGATGGGTTGGTTAACTTAAGCTCGAAGGTTAGAGTACCAGTAGCGATACCTTGGCCATCACGGGTAAAGGTACCGTTGCGAGTTTCCAGAGCGAACATCTCAGCCGCTTTCATGCGAGCCGTTTGAGTCGCCATGTGGAACTTAGTAGCACCAATGGGGTTGTCAGAGTCGGCGTGACAAGAGTTACAGCCTTCTGCCCACGCTTTTTCGAACTGATAGTTACCATCGGCATCAGCGTAGTGGAATAAACCGCGAGCGGTGCCGTCCCAATCTGCTGGCGCGTATTTCTCGTGACAGCTTAGGCAGGCTTCTTGACGGTGGAAGTTGTAGAAGTTCGCTTGTGCAGGAGCACCTTCGCCTTCAATGTGACACGCCTGACATGCGTTGTACTCAGCTGGGAAGGTAACGTCTGAATAGTCATGACCGCTGCCACCGTATCCAACCATGAAGTAGTTGGCTTTGTGAATGCGGTGAAGCATAGAACCAAAGTCGATGGTTGCACCGGTTTCTGGATCACCAGAGTAGGTGGTGTGACACACTACGCAGTTTTCGATTTCAAAGCGCTTACCACCGTGTAGAACCAACTTAGGCGCCCATGGGTGATCGTAGTCATCTGAGTGACAACGAATGCAAGACTCTTTCAAAGAAACTAGGTTACGGCTTTCATCAGCAGGGGCTGCGGTGCCAGTGCTAGGAATGAAGTCATAAAAAGTATTGATCAATTTTTCTTTAGGACCGCCACGAGTAACCGCAAGTTCCATGGTTACACGGTGAACGAGGTCGCCATCGAAACTGGTATCAATGACTTCAATGTCGCTGTATTCGTTAATCTTCTTAGAGAAGGTATAACGGTAGTGACCCGCTTCTTCAAGCTGTTCGATACAAGCCGTTTTACAGCTTGATTCAATGTTTGCTTGGAACTGAGCACCTTGATGCTGGTCCCAATCGGCAGGGAAGCCATCAGTGTTTGTTGGCGGAACCGGTTGGACCATGTTGTTAATGTAACTGGTCCATTGCAGGCTCTTAGTACCTTTCATCGGTGTGGCACTTGGTGCGCTTGGCGCGTAACCCGGTAGCGGGCGAGAGCGCGTTTGCAGTTCGGTAAGCTTAGCAATACCAAAACCTAGACCGTTAATATTTTCTAGCTCTTTAAGGCCAGAAACGGCAACGCCATTGGCATTGGTAAGATCGAAATCTACGGTAATGGTGCCATCATTGATTTGCGCATCTAAGATTGCAGCGTTAAGGCTAGTGGCATCTTGAATGTCGATGGTTACCGGACCTGGACCACCAGGTTCACCTGGGTTGCCATCTTCTCCGTCTTTGCCGTCTTTACCACAGCCAGATAGAGCGAGTGACAATACACCAGCACTTAACAACGCCTTAGCGGCGAGATTAAAGTTGAAGTGTGTTTTCATGTTTGTTCCCTGCATAGTTTTTTGTTTTCGATGGCGACGTTTCATCAGGCGTGGTCATCAAAAATTATGTGGAAAAATTTCCACCGCTAAGGGTATCGATTCCTCAGCATTACTTCAGTTTCTATGGTGACGTTTTGTGAGCCTTATCAAGCTATTTAATTATAGGTATGCCAGCTCTATACACTTCACCCCACAGAGGTTACAGCGACGCAACATTTAACCAACATCTATTAGAGAGCTCTAATGTAGCGACGTTAGGAATTATGGTGCTGTAACATGCTGATATAAGTATATAAAACAATTGTTTGAATACCCTCACCAAATGTCAGGTTTTGTGATGTTGATCACGCGCCAAAGCGACCTTTTGCAGGTCGAGAATGTTAAAAAGGTGATAAGGAGGGAGTTGCTGTGTTCGGGCTTCTAGAAAAGTGTGAAGGTGATCACAAAAAAACAAAGGCGCTCACTTGTTGCCTGCTTACACAAAAGCGTCACATAACGCCTTATTTGGAGCGTTTTGGGTAACATTTTTGAAGTGGGCTTAATAACTTAGGCAAAGCGCCTTGGTTACAATTGAAAATTATTCTCATTATTAATCGTAAACATGATCTTGATTAAGTTTTTGCTCAAATCCTTTGGGTAGACTAGCGGCTATTCAGAGACATCGTTGTTATCTTTTGAGGTAAGCATGAAGTTAAGCGAGCTAGGCTCCGGTAAGCAAGCCATTATCAGCAGCATAGTAGGGCAGCAGTTGCCTAGCGCCACCAAGCGCAAGTTGTTATCCATGGGGGTTACTCCGCAGAGTCGAGTTCAAGTGATTCGAAGAGCGCCACTGGGTTCAAATATCGAGATAAAGATTCGAGGAAGCTTGTTGTGTTTACGAAAAGATTTAGCCGAAAACATTTTTGTTGAGGAGTGTAAATAATGGCCTCGAATTGTCATTGCGATAGCCCAACTGCACTGAAATCTGGAAAGCATTTCCACTGTGTAACCGTGGGTAATCCGAATGCGGGTAAATCGACACTTTTTAATGCCTTAACGGGCGGCAATCAGCACGTTGGTAACTGGTCTGGTGTAACGGTAGAAAAGAAAACAGGTGAGTTTCAACTTGCGGGCCAATCGATACATTTAACGGATTTACCCGGGATTTACGATCTTATTCCTGCAAGTTCTGATAATCAGGGCAGCCTCGATGAAGTCATTGCCCAACAGTTTTTGGCGGATCAACAGGTGGACGCCATTATCAATCTGGTTGATGCCACCAATCTCGAACGTCATCTTTATTTAACCGTGCAACTGCTTGAGCTAAACATTCCAATGTTGGTGGTCATCAATAAAATTGACGTAGCCAGCAAGCAGGGAATCGCAATCGATGAGCGCGCCATCAGTCGTGCAATTGGTTGTCAGGTTATTTCTGCAAACTCCAAAAACCCGAATGATATAAAACACATTCAGCAGCACGTGGTTGAATTGGTAAATTGTTTAGATTGCGACAGTGATTTTAGCATTGATTACGGCGATACCATTGAAGAGGCAATCCAACAATTAGCCGGTGAATACCAGCAACAGCAAAGTCGTGGCAGTTTGTTATCGGTACTTGCGCAACCGTCAACCTCGGCGATGGCGACTAATGAGGCACAACGTAAGCAAGGTGATCGGATTCGCGAGGAATTAAGCGAGAAGGGCTTTGATACCGACTTAGCCTTAGCGACTGCGCGCTACCAAGCTGTTGAGGGGATGTGCGAGCAAGCACTAAAAGACAGCAAGGTTCGAACCATGACGGATCGCATCGACGAAGTGGTTTTACACCCGATATTAGGGGTGCCTATCTTCTTGTTGGCCATGTATTTAATGTTTATGTTCGCCATTAACGTCGGTTCGGCCTTTATTGATTTCTTTGATATTGCTGCGGGCGCTATTTTTGTAGACCACGCCGGCGCGTTAATGACGACGCTAGGCTTCCCAGATTGGTTAAACGTTATTGTCGCCGGCGGTATTGGCGCCGGTATTCAAACCGTTGCTACGTTTATTCCGGTGATTGCCGCGTTGTTTTTGGCGCTATCGGTGATGGAAAGCTCAGGTTACTTGTCACGAGCGGCGTTTGTTATCGACGGTTTGATGAAGCGAATTGGATTACCTGGTAAGGCGTTCGTTCCAATGATTGTTGGATTTGGCTGTTCAGTGCCGGCAATTATGGCCACTCGCACCTTAGGGAACGAGCGCGAACGTATCGTGACTGGCATGATGACCCCGTTTATGTCGTGCGGTGCGCGATTACCGGTATATGCCTTATTTGCCGCGGCGTTTTTCCCAGAGCAAGGTCAGAATCTCGTGTTTCTGCTGTACGTTCTCGGTATTCTTGCCGCCATTGGCACCGGCTTAATGCTGCGTCACACCATCTTACCGGGTGACAGCAGCAGCAGTGTGATGGAACTGCCCAGTTACGAATTGCCAAAATTTAAAGCCATTATGAAACGCACCGGCAAACGCACCAAGGCGTTTATTAAAGGTGCCGGTGTAACCATTGTCATCGTTGTGACTGGGCTAAATTTTGTTAATTCCATTGGTACTGACGGCAGCTTCGGTCACGAAGACTCCGATGAGTCGGTACTGAGCGTGGTCAGTCAAACCGTAACACCAGTCTTTGCACCTATGGGCGTGAGTCAAGACAATTGGCCAGCAACGGTGGGTATTGTGACGGGTATCTTCGCTAAAGAAGCGGTTATTGGTACTTTGAACAGTCTTTATTCACACGAATCTGCCGATGAAGAGATAGCACCGTTGAGCGAGTCGTTAGCAGAAGCGTTCGCCACCATTCCGGAAAATTTACTGGGTATTGATCCAAAAGATCCAATGTCGGTGGATATTGGCGACGTAACGGATTTAGACGAGCAAGCCACAGAGTTAGAAGTGGAAATGACCACCTTTACTAATTTGCAAAATGGCTTTAGCTCCACCAGCGCTGCGTTTGCCTACTTGCTATTCATTTTGCTGTACACACCGTGCGTGGCCGCAATCGGTGCTTTGGTGGCGGAGTTTGGTAAAAAATGGGCGGCGTTTGCAGCAACATGGACCTTTATGCTGGCTTATGGCTCAGCCACGGGCTTCTATCAAATCGTTAACTTCAGTGCTCAGCCGGTTGAGGCCAGCATTGCTCTAAGTTTGATAGTTGTCGTCTTTAGCAGTTACTTTTTGTGGCTTCGAAAGAAAGGTAAAGAACAGCAACAAATTATCCCAACCATGATAGTGACCAAAGGTTAACCGTCAATCGTTAGCCACTAGGGCTACGGGGATCAAAAAGCTACCTTAAAGGGTGGCTTTTTTATTGTAACTAAGCGGCTAATGTAGGATTATACACGGCTATCTTAGAAGTATACGACTAGGGCTGTCCTAACAGTAAGGGGATATCGTATGAGCGCTGTGGACTCTGAAAACCGTCCGAGCAATTTTATTCGCAACATCATTGATTCCGATTTGGCCGCGGGCAAACACAATGCCGTAAAAACGCGCTTTCCGCCGGAGCCTAACGGCTATTTGCACATCGGTCATGCTAAATCTATTTGCTTGAACTTCGGTATTGCTAAAGACTACCAAGGTACTTGTAATCTTCGCTTTGATGATACCAATCCTGAAAAAGAAGACATCGACTTCGTTAACTCAATACAATCGGATGTTAGCTGGTTGGGCTTTAAATGGGATGGCGATATCCGTTATTCGTCAGACTATTTCGACCGCTTGCACGGCTATGCCATTGAGCTGGTAGAAAAAGGACTGGCCTATGTAGACTTTTTGAGTGCCGAACAAATGCGAGAGTACCGCGGCACCTTAAAAGAGCCAGGCAAAAACTCGCCTTATCGAGATACCTCTGTAGAAGAGAACCTTGCCCTGTTCGAGAAGATGCGTGCCGGCGAGATGAAGGAAGGTGAGTGTTGCTTACGCGCTAAAATTGATATGGCGTCGCCGTTCATGGTAATGCGCGATCCGGTGTTATACCGTGTTAAGTTTAGCCATCATCATCAAACGGGAGATAAGTGGTGCATTTACCCTATGTACGACTTTACCCACTGCATCTCAGATGCCATCGAAAACATCACTCATTCGCTGTGCACTCTAGAGTTTCAAGATAACCGGCGTTTGTACGATTGGGTTTTGGATAATATTTCCATTAAAGCACGACCACATCAGTATGAGTTTTCCCGCTTAAACCTTGAATACACTTTGATGTCCAAACGTAAGCTCAGTGCACTGGTGGAAGAAGGTAAGGTGAGTGGCTGGAATGACCCTCGTATGCCAACCATTGCTGGATTGCGTCGTCGCGGCTATACACCGGCTTCTATTCGTGAGTTCTGTTTACGAATCGGTGTGACCAAGCAAGACAATTTGGTAGAAATGGGCATGTTGGAAGCCTGCATTCGTGACGATTTAAACGCCAATGCACCACGAGCAATGGCGGTTATGGATCCGATTAAATTGGTCATTGAGAACTGGGACGGCGACCCACAAATGATCGAAGCTCCGTTGCATCCTAATAAACCGGAAATGGGTACGCGCCAGCTGCCGTTTTCGAAAGAGATCTGGATTGATCGAGCCGACTTTAAAGAGTCAGCGAATAAGAAATACAAACGTTTAGTGCTGGGTAACGAGGTGCGTTTGCGCAATGCCTATGTGGTTTCTGCTGATCGCTTTGAAACCGATGAAGCCGGCAATGTCACCACTATCTACGGTCAATACGACAAAGATACGCTCGGCAAAAACCCTGAGCCGCGGGAAGGGCGCAAGGTGCGCGGTGTTATTCACTGGGTAGCAGCGTCCCATGCACAAGCGGCTGAGTTTAGGTTGTACGATCGCTTGTTTAAAGTGGCTAACCCGAATGGACTAGACATCGAAGAAGCACTCAACCCAGACAGCTTAGTGGTTAAAAAAGGCTATGCTGAACTGAGTTTAGCCAACGCACCTAGTGAGCAAGCGTACCAGTTTGAGCGAGAGGGTTATTTCTGTGCTGACAGCCAAGACTCTAACGCCGAAGCGCTGGTGTTTAACCGCACCGTTGGGCTAAGAGATTCCTGGGGACAGGGTTAGTAAGCCTAAGTGCTGCTATCAAGCCGTGGCCATGTGCCGCGGCTTTTTTATGGGTATAGCCATAGCAGCATTTTGAGAAGCCTTTCACAAAGTATTAGCTAGGTTACCTTAAACGGCCGGGTTTTCTTTCTAAGCTATTCTCTGCCTCACAGTTTTGAGACTTTCAAATCTGTATATTTCACGCTATGAATCAAACTGCCATTTTCATTATTTACTTAATTTACGGTTTGGCCTTTTTTGCCATCGGAGCGGCCATTACCTTCCGTAATATTAGATTTTCAAACTTAGCCATTGCCAGTGCGTTACCTGCATTGGCGACATTTGGCTATGTGCACGGCGTGCACGAATGGTCAGAAATGTACTGGCTATTGATGCAGGAATCCCTCGATCAATCTAACTGGATGTTGGCTGAAGGCGGGCGCGTACTCAAGTTGGCGGTGTCATACTTTGCGATGGTTTGGTTTGCATGGGCCATGTTGGACGTTAATAAACTTAAGCATAAAGAGTGGTTTAAGGCACTGACTTTATGTGTTTTAGGCATTTACGTCGCGGTTATGTTATTCCATTGGCAAGTATTGAGCGTGGATCGTTATCTGAGTCAAAGCGCTGTTTTTACACGACTGGTATTTGGCTTTGGAGCGTCCTTCACTGCAGGCGTGCTGCTCATTCGTTATGGCTTAAACCTAAAGAAGCAAAGCGGTTTGGGTGGGCGCTATTTCGCCTACAGCGGTTTCGCTCTAATTGGATATGGCATCGCCGCAGGCCTTGTAAAAGGGGAGTACGGTTTATGGGTGCCAATGCTTCGAAGCTTCATGGCGATTTTACTGCTGCTGTTCTTACTGCAGGCATTAAAAGTATTTGATAGTGAACGGGAAAAGCAAATTCAATCGCAGTTAAAAAAGGCCATGCAAAACGATAGGATCGCGAGCTTGGGGCAGCTGGCAGCTGGTATTGCCCACGAAATCAAAACGCCGTTAGCTAACGCAACCTTAGCGTTGGATGTGTTAAAGAAGAAATCCGATAACGAAGAGCATCTGCAACTATTATCTCGCATAAAGCGCAGCCTACTTCGTGCCAACCACATTACTCAAGAGGTGCTTACCTTTGCGCGCACTGAGTCGGCGTCTCCTCAACGTCTTCAGGTGCTTACCTTGGTTAATTCGGCACTGGATCTATTAGCCTATCGTGCTCGAGATTTTCACATACTTACGGATGTGTCAGCAGAATTGGTCGTTGAAGGGGATAAAGTGGCGCTGGAAGAAGTGTTAATTAATCTTTTGACAAACGCCATGGACGCCAGTGACCAAGGCGGCAACATAAGCATCGTTGCCGCTCAAAGCGAAGGTCTTGTTCGCATTGAGATTCGCGACCAAGGGAGTGGCATCAGTGAGCACATCTTGGATAAGGTGTTTAACCCATTTTTCACCACCAAGAGTGCCGGTAAGGGCACGGGGCTGGGGCTCAGTATTAGCCGAGAAATTATCGAACAGCACCTTGGTCAATTGTTCATGGAAAATAAACAACAAGGTGTATTAGTGACTGTTTGCTTGCCTTCAGGAGAGGCTGTATGAATCTGAAACTCTTGTTAGCGGAAGACGACGATGATCTTCGACAAACGCTGGTGGAGGCATTAGAAATGGAAGGCTTTGATGTGTACGCTTGCGTGGATGCCGAAGAGGCCATCGAAGCGGCGGAAAACGACCGCTTTGACTTGGCATTGCTGGATATGATCATGCCAGGTGCAACCGGCATTGAAGCCATTTCCAATATTGTCCGTTCGCAGCCCAATATCGGTATTGTCATTTCTACCGCATTTGGCACGGTAGCCACCGCCGTCGATGCCATGAAAAAAGGTGCCCATGAGTTCATCTCTAAACCCTTTGATTTAGAAAGCTTAGTGATGACGTTAAAACGGGTTCATGCCCAAAGAACCACGCCGCCAAGTTTAGCCGGCGAGAAAGCCGATAAAGTGTTTGCCGCCTTGGCCAACCCGATTCGCAGACAAACGTTATTGAAGCTTATGGTGCACAAAAGGCTTAGGTTTATGGACCTGTGCCGACTGGTGGAAGTGGACAATCATACTCGTTTCAATTTCCACATTCGTCAACTCAAACAAGCTTCACTTGTCGAACAAAGTGAGAGTAAGGTCTACTTTCTGACAACTGAAGGCAAAAAGCTGTGTGCCTCCTTATTTAGCGAGCAAAACTAGCAAAGCCGCTATGACTATAGTTTGCAACCATTATGATAAGAAAAATTGACAGCTATAATCATGTTGTCAATTTTACTTATCTAGCATCACATTCTTATTAAACCCATTATCGCTCCCGAAAATTTATAAAGCATCGATTACAGGTGCGAATTCAGTAAGCATGACTAATCATGCAGGGAGTAGAAAATGAAAACAGGTCATAGTGCTAAGTTATTAGCCGTCATGATTGCATCAGCGTTAGCGGCTGGTTGTGGTAGTGATGACAATAACAATGATGCACCCAGCACCCCAGAAAATAACGCCCCAGTAGCCGGTGAGGTTGCTGTTTCCACTCAAGCCAATAATGTAGTGTTATTAGATGTGTTAGCGGCGGCAAGCGATGCCGATGGCGACGACATTACTTTGGTTGCGGACAGCATCTCAGCCTCAAGCGGTCAAGCTGTTATTTTTGGCGATAAAATCAGTTATTACCCAAGCTTAAGTGAAAGTGGCGAAATCAGCGTTAGCTATGCACTGAGCGATGGTATGGATCAAACCCAAGCAACCGCAACTGTAACGGTTGATGCTGTGAGCATGGACGTTGCCTACATGGGCACTCAAACCTGTCTTGGTTGCCACGCCGGCCACGACAGCTTCTTGAACCATGGGCATAACTTTAAAATTAACGAAATTACCAACGGTGAACTGCCGGATTATCCGTTCTCTAAAGATGAAATGGACGGTCGCTTAGCGCAGCTGCTGGAACGTCATCAAAATGGCGAATCTCGCATTGAAAATGCCGATATTCCTGCGTCGTACGCCGATGTACCTTACTTAATTGGTGGTTACCACTGGAAAGCTCGTTGGAGCGATGAAAACGGTTACGTGGTTGCCGGTACTGGGGTTCAGTTTAATAACCAAGCTGAAGAAGGTGCCGCGAATCAATGGGGTAACTATAAGGCCGGTGAAGTTCAAGATGCTGACGGTAATCAGTTGAAGCCAGGTCATACCTACGGTTGTGGTAACTGTCACAACACTGGATACAAGCGTTACGATGCTGATTTGAACCCTAATCGTCAATGGGGCCTTGATGGCGTTGGCGGTACTTGGGAGCTAAGCGGTGTTCAGTGTGAAGCTTGTCACGGTGCGGGTCATGAGCACGTTGCAACGATGACAGCCATTGCCAACACTCCTCATCACTTACCAAAAGGTGAACTGAACATTACGCTGCGCGCCCAGCCTCGTACGCTTGAGCAGCTGTCTGCCGATGATATGGGCTTTGGTCTACCCGTGCATTGTGGTGAATGCCACACTCGTGATGGTGAGCGTAAATTTGACTCTGCCTCTGGTACATACTTGTCACCGTTTAACAAAGCCTTCCCTGATAACCCAGTAACTCACGCTGGTCGCATTGTTGCGGATAAATATGGCCTTGGTAAGCACCACCAGACCGTTGATGAGTTGTTTGGACCTCACCCTGAAACCGGTGAAGGCATGGGTAAACATTTCGCTGCTGGCGTTGATTGTGCCGATTGCCACAACCCACATAAAACTGTGGTAAACCGCGACGCTGAAGGTCAAGACAGCAACCCATTCAACGTAACTTGTACCAACTGTCACACAGAGCAAGCGCCTAAGAGTCCAAGCCACGCGAATGTTGCTTGTACCACTTGTCACATGCCTGATACCGCTAAAAGCGCCATCTACAACGATGTGTCGCCAGCGCTAGGTGGCGATGACACGGTTCGCCTGGGTGACGTTAAAGGTCATATCTTCAAGATTGATTTGTCGAAAAACAATGATGATTTGATGATGAATGGCTTTGTTTACCCAGCACTGTCTCGTGATCAAGCTTGCGGCTCTTGCCATAGAGAGTCGTTCCGTGAAGTTGTGAAGGGCGTGACCATTCACTAACTCGCGTTAAAAATTCCTGCAAATGTGTAAAAAGGGCGTGGTATGGATACCATGCCCTTTTTGCATTCTAAGCGATAACGGCGTTAGATGTTGTGCGACTGAGCTGTATGGAAATGATCAATAGCAGGATGAAAAATAGCATGAGTGCAGCTGGGTTATTATGCGGGAAGAGCGGTACAACGGCGGAAAACACAGCCGTAGTTCCCCAACAAAGTGCGAATAAAAACGCATTGGCAACGCCAGCATTATGCTTAAAGGGCGCCAACCCAGTAGCCAAGAACAGTGGAAATAACATGCCCAAGGAAAAAATGAGCACCGCCATGGGAGCTACAAAGGCTTCCAGCGTAAGTCCGTTACTCACCTGATAGTCAATACCAATCACTAATGCCAAAATAGAAACGGTCATTGAAGCGATCACTTTACGTTGGATAGGAATGTGCAGAGTGAAGCGGTTAACCACATTTCCGAGTAACCAGCTACACCCTAATAATAGTGCGAGGTAACCGTATGCCACGGCGCTGTAACCCAGTGTTTTTTGTACCAGAAAAGGCGAATAGGTGTTAAATACCGGCAATACACTATAAAAAATGCCGCACAACAAAGCCGTTGTTAAAAACGCTTTATTTAGCAGCACCTGCTTACTTGTTTGTTGAACTTGTTGCCACTTAAGTGACTGACGTACAGGTAATGTTTCTTTAAAGAAAACAATCATTAAAACGCTGCCAATAGCTACCCACAGTGCCAGTGAAACGAAGATGGCCGACCAACCGAAATGGTTATCGATGTAGCCACCGATTAGCGGCGAGAAGGTGATGCCAACCGCGAACGATATGGTGATCCAATTCACCGCTTTCAGGTAGGCCTGCCCCTGATAAATGTCTCTAATGGTTGCGCGACCACCCACGGCCACAAGACTAACGGCAAGCCCTTGAATGAAGCGAATAGCAATCAAAACGTCAATAGACGGGGTAAAAGCAGCTAATAAAAGGCTTGCCGACAAGCTCACAGCCCCAATCACCATAGGTGTTTTGCGGCCAAATCTGTCAACAATGAAACCCGCGACTATTTGACCCAAGGAAAAACCAAACATAGCCGCGGCAAATGCCCACTGGGTGTGCGCCGGATTGGTTGACATCGCCCGTTGAATATCTGGCAGTGCCGGCACAATAATGTCTACCACAATGCCACCGAGGGCGATCATTTGGTACATCAATATAGCAAGGTTGCGACGAGAGTCATGCATTGTTTAAAACAAACCATAGAGTGTTCTACAACACAGCTTAATTGAATACCTTATAATTTATGTGTGTATGCGGAGTAGAGAAAGAACCTTTTGAGTCGAGTTGCTTAGTTGAGAGCTAGGCAACGGATTGGAGCGTCTAAATCAAGTACCATAGCGTTTTTTATGTCGCACTTAATGTCTCCATTTCTACTGTCTCAACTGCTGGTATTAGTCACCATCGTTTTAGAATGTGTGGCTATGCAGCTCAAACGCCCCAATCGGTTATTGCTGTTGTTGAGCATTAGCTGCCTGTTTAATGGATTTCATTTTTACCTTCTTGAACAACCAACAGCGGCCTATATCTTTTGGTTTTCCTCACTGCGCTTTTTAATTTGTGCCCGCTGGAAATACTCTTGGCTTGCCTACGTATCAATCGCAATCAGTAGTGCAATTTGTATGGCTACTTTTATTGGTGTGCTGAGCTTAATCGGATTGCTCGGCACCGTATTAATGACCTTAGGCTCGTTTCATAAAGACGATCAGACTATGCGTTTACTAATGACTTCAGGCTCATTTATTTGGCTTGTACACAACGTAATGCTGGGAACGCCGTTAGGCATGGTATTGGAATTAATATTTGTTGTCAGTGGTGTCATAGGCTGGTATCGGCTTCATTGCAAACCCTTTGTTCATTAAAGATAACCGAATTGCCATTACCCCTTTGGACTCACTTTGTGTTCACATATTCGCAATTAAAGGTTTTAAATGGCATTGATTTCCGGTAACTTTTTAGCATCTTTAATTCCCAAGGATGGATAAGTGAAACTCGTTGGAATCGATTTAGCCTGGCAGGGAGATAACAACCCCTCCGCAATCGCAGTAGGTGATCTTTCAAACGACACGTTAATCTTGCAGGCTGTTGAGCCGGCACTTTTTAGCCTTGAAGAGGTTTTGCGATACGTGCGCTCACTTCCAAAGGTGCGAGGGATTGCGGTAGATGCACCGTTAGTTATTAATAACGAAACGGGGCAAAGGCAATGTGAACGAGCGATTAATCGAGACTATGCCGATCGCAAAACCACCGCTACCAGTGCTAATTTAACCCTCTATCCAGATGCTCCTTCGGTTCAGTTATCTCGTGGTCTTGAAGTGGACGGCTTTAGCTTGTTTGACGGTCTGCGTTGGCAGGTAGAGTGTGCCCAAAGCCCAGCAATGATAGAATGTTTTGGATTAAGTGAACGTTTGCAATATAAGTCGGGCAAAGTGAATGATAAGAAAGTGGGACAAATTCGTCTTGCGGGTTATTTGCAGCGCCTCGAGCAATCACCGGTCTTAAAACTCGTTATCCCGCCCTTTTTTAAGAACAATCTAACTACTGAAAAAATTGCCAGCCTAAAAGGCAAAGCGCTCAAAGAGAATGAAGACGCACTCGGTGCCATTATGTGTCTGTACATAGCAGCCTTGTATGAAAAGCAAGTGCCTTCGAAGCTTTATGGAACGCCGAATGATGGTCATCTTTGGGTACCCACACAGGTGTGTCTATAATGATTGGGTATGACTGAGAAAACTCTATCATTTGAACAAGTGTGGAACGAGTATCGCCAAAGTTTGTGGGCCTTTTTAAACAGTAAGGTAAACAATCACGCCGATGCCGACGATCTGCTGCAAGATATTTTATTAAAAAGCTATGACAAACTATCTTCGTTAGAAGATATAACCCGCTTAAAACCTTGGCTATTTCAAATCGCAAACCATACGCTTGTTGATTACTATCGACGCCAAAAGAACCTCCATCACACGGATGATGTTGAACTCATAGCCCAGCTAGATGAGCCCTCAATAACTCACGAGTTAAGCCGTTGTATTGGCACTTTTCTAAAAGGCTTGCCTGAAGAGAGCGCTCAATTGCTGCAAGCGATTGACATTGAAGGCGTCTCTCAAAAAGAATATGCCCAGCAACATGGCATCCCATATTCCACCTTAAAATCACGGGTGCAAACCTCTCGCCAACAACTCAAACGCCTATACGAACACTGCTGCCGTTACGATTTAGACAGCAGCGGTCGCTTAATGGATTATCATCCTCGCAACAGTCAGTGTAAAAACTGCTAATTATTTTTAAGTTTTTTTCGTCTTTTTTATCGATGCTTCGTCTTATGGGTAAATGAACACGTAAGGTGAAACACAATGAAAATAGTCAGTTTTAAAATTTGTCCATTTGTACAACGGGTAACCGCGTTATTAGAAGCAAAAGGTATTGCTTACGATGTGGAATACATCAGTTTGTCTGATAAGCCGCAATGGTTTTTGGATGTCTCTCCAAACGGACAAGTTCCAGTGCTTATTACCGATAATGGCGCCGCCCTATTTGAGTCGGAAGCCATTGTTGAATATCTCGAAGAGGTATCTGACATCAAACACATGGGTGATTCTGCAGAGCAGCGAGCTTTAGCAAGAGCTTGGGGCTATTTAGCGGCTAAAACCTACTTACCTCAATGCGGTGCAATGAGTGCCAGCTCAAAGTCTTCATTGCAAGAGCGGCACGATAAGCTGCGGGTTACGCTTAATAAACTCGAGAAGGCACTGCCTGCAGAAGGCTTCTTTAGTGGGCAGAAGCTCGGTTGGGTTGATATTGCTTGGTTACCCATTTTGCATCGATTTGAGATCATTAAACGCTGCGCAGGCTTCGACTTCTTAGAAGGCTTTAGCAAGGTAACTGCGTGGCAGCAGCGACTGATGAAAACCGGCATTGCCGAGCAGTCGGTGGCGGATGATTTCGAGGAAAAATTTGTGGGATATTACTTGTCTAACAGCACCTACCTAGGGCAGTTACGTGGTGAGCGTTCGCTTGGTAAGTGTTGCGCTGCCAATTGCTGTTAAGCGCTTTTTCATCTGGCACCACCGTGCCTAAGCATCTGGTTCTATTCAAGGGTTAGGAAGTTGATATCCTGATGCTGAGGCACGTTAAAAACACGTGTTAAACACTTGCATTATCGTTCAACGGAACTTTGAACGAATGTCTATCGAAGGAAACTATTCGAATAACAAGTGGGTTAACTATGATAAAAATAACAACAATTGCGCTAACGGTTGCTGTATTGGTAAGCGCCTCTGCAGCCAACGCCGATACCATTGAAGATTTTGAAGACGGTAATTTTGATGGCTGGACAACCACAGGAACCGTCGCCATTAATAGCAATAAGGCCATTGGCAATTACTCCATGCGTTTAAAAGGTGGCGCGACGGCGCAACGCAGTTTTAATGCGGACGGCAGCGTCACCGTTCAGCTTGCTGCCACCAGTTTGGAAACCAATAACTTTTGCGATGTGTACGTATCGGAAGATGGGGTGAATTGGGGAGCGTCGTTGATTAACCTCAATAAAAATCAAGATAACGGCACTTTTTCTTCAGCGACTACCACCACCAACGGCGGAATGACCTACATTCGTTACGTTCAAACCGGCTCTGCCGCAGATTATTGCTACGCAGACGGCATCAGTATTATTGGTGCTGGAACCCCGCTTCCTACTGCAGAGCTTAGTGGTAACGGCAGTTTTGGCAGTGTCGTTATTGGTGAATCGGCGACCAAGTCGTTCTTGATATCGAACGCTGGTAACGCTGATCTGCAAATCAGTGCAATTAATGGGGTGAGCGCGCCCTTTAGCCTAATCAATAACAACTGCAGTAATGCCACTGTAAGCCCACAGCAAGCTTGCAGCTTTGATGTGAGCTTCGCGCCGACACAAGCGCAAACCTTTAACGCCAATATGCTGATCGTTAACAACGATGCTGATATATCACTGCCTTTGGTGGGCACGGGTGCCTCCGAAGTGATTGAGCCACCACAACCTTCTGGCGAATTACATCAGTTTAGTGGTAACGGTAACCTTGCTAGAAGCGAGCTGAGCTTGGCGGTATTAAACGGTAATAGCCTCAATATGATGGACTTTTCGCATTATTCTCACGGCACCTCTGAGCTTAATGCCGACTCGTCAAATGCCGCGGAGCCGAGTAATACCTTTCAAGGTCGGTTGGTGTTAAACAATGGCAACCCAACCACCATGAATTTTAATGAACGCACCTCAGGGCGTGGACAAGCAGGCAACTACAACAGCCCTGACGCCTTGCCCGCTTTTGATTTTGAATTCGTGCAGGTAGGCTCGCATATTATTCCGAAACAACGGGGACTCATCGTTAGTGGCAACATTGGCGCACCGGATTATCAGGATTGGAACTATATTTTGGAGCCGGGTAGGGTGTGGAACGAAACCTCGGACAATGGTTACAGTCGAGCGGCCATTCCTTTTGCTTTACAGGAAAATCAAGCCAATTGTACTCATACCGGCATTATTACCTTTGCCTTTAAAGATGATGGCAGCATCACTAATGCCGCGGTTCAGATTGGCGGTGAAACCTGTCTCTATTTTCAATACGATTTGTGGGGTTTGGTGGATGCTCAATACGTGCCAGCTAACGTAGCGGGTGCAACGGCGATTATTGCTGATTATGAAGCAGAAGTAGCTAGTCGCATTCCTACTAAAGCCATCAGTGAATTGGCGACGGATTACCCGAATGCCAATGTAAATGTGGCCAATATCGCCAGTGAGCAACAATCGGCACCGACGACTCACGGTGTTTATTACCAGGGTGTGCATTATGCTGCGACGTGCAGTACGCGTTATGGTGATTATCCATTTTGCGAAGTCATGAGTTTACCTTCCTATTCAACCGCGAAAACCGCGGTGGCTAACTTTGCCTTTGCATTGCTGACTCAGCAAGACAGTGCCGCAAGAAACATTATGGTTTCAAGCAATGTCAGCGAGTGTCAGGATAACATTAACGGTACCGACTCGATTTGGTCTGACGTATCGGTTGAAAATGCTTTGGACATGGCGACGGGTAACTATCGATTGTCTTCTTATGAGGGCGATGAGGGCAGCACCGCCGTGGTTAATGAGTTTTTCTTAACCTTTACTCATGATGATAAAATTGCTCACGCCTGCGAACGCTATATCCGCAAGTCGGCTCCTAATACTCATTTCTCTTATCACTCTTCGGATACTTACATTGCCGGTGTTGCAATGGACAACTATATCCAGGGTGATTTGTTCGACAAATTAGTGGATGAGGTTTATAAGCCGTTGAAATTGAGCCCGGTAACCTACACAACGGTTCGCACAGAAGGCAGCCCGAATGACCCGTATTGGAGTCACGGCATGACGTGGCACGCCGATGACATGGTTAAACTGGCGCTGCTGATCAACAACAATGGCGTGATTAACGGTCAACAGGTTCTGGATCCGAATATCATGGATGATATGAAATTGGTTGGAGGCGATTTAGGCCTTGAAACCTATGGTAGCGAGTCCACCTACATTAATGGGGTTTGGACATACGACATGGGACAGCGTTCATCAGCCTTATGCCCAGAAGGCTCGTGGGTGCCGTACATGTCAGGCTATGGTGGTATAGGCATTGTCATGTTCCCGAATGGCGCTGTTTATTACTACGTAAGCGACAGTGGAGCGTTTGCCTTTGGTGGCGCAGAAGCTGAGTTACATAAAATCAGTAATATTTGTGGTAACTAAATAGCACTGATTTATGTAAGTAAGATACACTCCTTTTAATAAAGATGCGGCTAAGTTTTGGTTGCGTCGGCATTAAAAGGAGTTATTCTTTGAAAAAGCTGTTGATCATAGTGGCGTCGGTGCTGGCAAGCCTTGGGGTGGTGTACTTTGTTTATACAACCGACACTCCAGAAATACGAGTGGTCAACCTTACTCAGCACAGCGTTGAGCAAGTCATTGTCAACTTGCCCTCAAGCCGGGTTTCCTTTAGCGATATTCCATCTCAGTCGAACGTCAGTATTTTCTACTCAAAGATACAAGTGCCGGGCCAGTATCACTATTTGATCACGCTTAACCAAGGACAACAGCTAAGCGGAAGGTGCGGTCGGGTCCGTCCCCATGAACTGGGTAAGTTGTTGACTTTGATTGTTGAGCAGGATGGCCAAGTAACCTGTAAAGAGTCGAGCAAACTGTAAAACGGCCTGGCAACTTTTTGCTTAGGCCGTTTTTGCTGTTAGTAAGCGGCTTGTTTAAAACCCTTCGAGCACCAGTTTGCCCATGGCTTTGTTGGACTCCAAAAGCGCATGCGCTTTCTTTAGGTTTTCAGCGTTAATGCGTCCATAGTGCTCACCAAGGGTTGTTTGTAGAACATCTCCGTCGATAAGCTCTGCCACTCGGGTCAGTAGTTCATGCTGCTTTTGCATGTCCCAGGTCGAGAACATGGAACGGGTATACATGAATTCCCAATGCAGCGACAGCGACTTACGCTTTAACTTCTTGATGTCGATGTCTTGTTGCGGATCATCGATTAAGGCCAATTTGCCTTGGGGCGCTAACGCTTCTATCAGCTGATCTAAATGGTCATCGGTATGGGTTAAGCTGGCGACATGAGTGACCGAGCTTAAGCCGGCTTGCTGTAATTGCTCTAGCATGGGCTGGTGATGATTAATCACGATGTCGGCGCCTAATTCTTTAACCCAATCAGCCGTCTCTGGGCGAGAGGCGGTGGCTACTACCGTGGCGTCGGTTAACTTGGCTGCAAGTTGGGTTAAGATTGAGCCAACACCACCTGCGGCGCCTACAATGAGTATGACCGGTTTCGGCGCGCCAAGCTCTGCTGCTGAGTCGTTGTTGATTTCGCTCAATTGAGGGGTTAAGCCTAAGCGATCGAACAGCAATTCCCATGCGGTAATGGCGGTTAATGGCAGGGCTGCCGCTTCGGCGTTACTTAAGCTTGATGGAGCAACGGCGGCAATGCGCTCGTCAACCAGCTGATACTCGGCATTGGAGCCTGGGCGGGTTAAGTCACCGGCATACCATACTCTGTCACCGGCGTTAAACAGCTTCACTTCAGGGCCTACGGCCACGACTTCGCCAACCGCATCCCAACCGATGACTTTGTGCTGTCCAGCGTCAGCTGCAACATTGGCCCGAATCTTAGTGTCCACGGGGTTTACGGAAATCGCGGCAACTTTAACCAAGATATCTCGGCCTTGGGCTTGTGGTTGAGGCAAGTCAATGTCAACGAGGGAGTCGGTGTGTGAAATGGGTAAATTTTGCTGGTATCCGACGGCTTTCATAGAAATTCCTTTATGGTTAGTCTGCTAAGAATCATAGATTAGAAATTGAGTATGACGCTATTATTATTCAGTTGAACCGTGTTATAAATAGAGTAATACTCAATACTTAATCAAAATATTTTTGACAATGAACACAAGCGATTTGGCACTGTTCGTTCAAACTGCCGATAGTGGCAGTATCACTCGAGCCGCGCAGCAGTTAGATTTAACCACCGCCACCGCCAGTGCCGCGATTAAACGATTGGAAAAGCAACTGGGCACTGCCTTGTTTATTCGGTCAACTCGGCAATTGCGGTTAAGCGCCGAAGGTGAACGCTTTTTAATGTATTGTCGAAAAGCGCTGGCTAATCTGGACGAAGGCTTTAATGCCATCAATGCTTTAGAAGGCAAAGTTGCAGGCGAGTTACGGATATCGGTGCCTTCAGATTTAGGCAGAAACCTGTTTTTGAGCTGGATGGATGAAATCATGGAGGCGCATCCTGATCTCAGCATCAGTCTGGTTATTGGTGACTCCCTAGCAGACTTTTATCAAGACAGAATCGATTTAGCCATCCGCTATGGTCAGTTGCAGGACTCGAACATGGTGGCTTTTAAACTGGCCAACATTGATCGAATCTTATGCGCAGCGCCGAGCTATGTTGCTCGTTTTGGCATGCCGACCCATCCCAATGAATTATTGCAGCACAATTGCCTTCTCTTTGAAGTCAATGAGCGTCGATTTGATCTGTGGGAGTTGCATCAAGATGTTGGTGGACGAGTTGAACGCTTTAAAGTGAAGGTGATGGGTAATCGAAGCGCTAACGATGCCGATGTCGTGCATCGATGGGCGGTTTCTGGCAAAGGCATCGCATTTAAGGCTCGTTTAGATATGCTTAGCGACTTGAGAGACGGCAAGGTGGTCCGGTTACTGAGTAACTACTATGCACCGGCGGTTGATCTGCACCTTATGAGCCCAAGTCGCAAACAAGTCACGCCGGCGGTGTTGTTGTTGCGGGATATCTTAAGAGAAAAATTCCGCCAATTACTGGGCTAGCTTATCTAACCTAAGCAGCCCAGCGACGGCAGTGGCTTTAAGATACTGAGTTAAAACGGTCAAACGCCGCCTCTAAATCAGCGATTAAATCGCTCGGATCCTCAAGGCCGATATGAAGGCGTATCAGAGGGCCTTGCTGCTGCCATTGGGTGGCGGTTCTAAGGTTGACCACGCCATGATTGGCTAAAATTAAGCTTTCAAACCCACCCCAGCTGTACCCCATTTTAAAATGCTTAGTGCCATTAACCATGGCGTTGGTTGCCGCTTTGCTGCCTCTTTTAAGAACAAAACTGAACAGGCCGTTGCTGCCACTGAAGTCTCGTTCAAAGAAGCCATGGCCGGGGTTGCTGGCAAACGCCGGGTGGCGGAGGTGATCAACTTCTTCTCGGCTCGCGAGCCAGTTGGCGACTTCCAATGCATTTTGCTGATGTTGACGCATTCTTACCCCTAAAGTTCTCAGGCCACGCATGGCAAGGTAAGCATCGTCTGGCGATATGCAATAGCCTAGTAAGTAGCTTTGCTCCCGCAATTGCGGCCACAGCGCCTCGGTGGCTGACGCCGTTCCAAGCATGACATCGGAGTGGCCAACAATGTATTTGGTGGCAGCTTGAATACAAATGTCGACGCCGTGGGCTTTGGCATCAAATAACAAAGGGCTGGCCCAAGTGTTATCCAACATAACAATGATGTCGTGCTGCTTGGCCACTGCGACGATGGCGGGTAAATCCTGCACTTCCATAGTGACCGAGCCAGGTGATTCAGTAAAAATCACTTTGGTGTTTGGCTGGATGAGGGTTTCAATGTCAGCCCCTAACATGGGGTCGTAATAGGTGGTTGTTACGCCCATCTTTGCTAATAACTTATCGCATAAATCCCGAGTGGGTTCATAAGCACTGTCTACCATCAGTAAATGGTCACCCGCCTCCAAAAACGCCAGCAGGGCCCCGGCAATCGCTGCAGTACCGCAAGGGTAGAGCGCACAACCCGCGTAACCATCAAGTTCGTTAATGGCTTGCTGCAGAGCAAAGTGAGTATCGGTACCGCGGCGGCCATAAAACATCACCTTATTGGCCCGATTAAGGGTGGCGTGTTGCATCTCATCAGTATTGTTGAATACAACAGTTGATGCGCGCACTACTGGCGGATTAACTGTGTTTTTCGTCCATTTCTGCGAACGACCGGCAGTAACGATTTTAGTATCTATTTTCATAAGCAAAAACGCCAAGTAGCAAAAGATATAAGTTCGAGTTTATAAGAAGTTGCAGCGCTTAAACACAGCTAAAGTAGAAATAATTGCGTCAAAATGTCCCAAGGGGACGTACCCCGCTTATCCACAGGGGGTACGTCCCCATTTCGTAAAAAAGCGATGGGGTACGTCCCCAATGGCGGTTTATCCACAGGGGGTACGTCCCCAATAGACTAATGGCTAGTAGCCGTCGTTGTGGATGCTTTTGACTGCGCGACCTGAGGGGTCAGTGAGCTCGCTCAACGAGCTATCCCAAGCGAGAGCTTCGGGGGTCGAGCAGGCCACTGATTTGCCTCCGGGCACGCACTCGGCGGCACTGGGTTGCGGAAAGTGCTCTTCGAATAAGCTTCGATATAAGTAACCTTCTTTGGTATCGGGTGTATTGTGCGGGAACTTAAAGTGCGCGTTTTGCAGCTCTTGCTCAGACACCAATTGCGCTGCTTGTGTCTTAAGTCCATCGATCCATGAATAACCGACACCGTCGCTGAATTGTTCTTTTTGACGTTTAACAATGCTGTCGGGAAGCATATCAGCAAATGCATCCCGTAAGGCTTGCTTTTCAATGCGACCGTTTTTAATCATTTTGGCATCGGGGTTAAATTGCATCGCAATGTCGATAAATTCTTTATCGAGAAACGGCACCCTTGCTTCCAGTCCCCAAGCGGCCATCGCTTTATTTGCTCGAGCGCAGTCGAACATGTGCAGTTTGTCCAGTTTGCGCACGGTTTCTTGGTGAAACTCTTGTGCGTTGGGGGCTTTATGAAAATACAAGTAGCCGCCAAATAGCTCATCGGCGCCTTCGCCTGACAACACCATTTTAATGCCCATGGCCTTTATTTTGCGAGCCATTAGATACATAGGAGTTGACGCTCTAATGGTGGTCACGTCGTAGGTTTCTAGGTGATAAACCACATCTTTTAAGGCATCGAGGCCTTCTTGAAAGGTGAAGTGAATTTCATGGTGAACCGTATTCAAATGCTCAGCAACCTCACGCGCTGCGGCTAAATCCGGGGCACCCTTAAGGCCAACGGCAAAGCTGTGTAATTGCGGCCACCAAGCTTTTGATTGCTGGTCATCTTCAATGCGTTTATCGGCAAACTGTTTTGTGATGGCGGAAATGATGGAGGAGTCTAGGCCGCCGCTAAGCAATACGCCATAGGGTACATCGGACATCAGTTGCCGTTTTACTGCTTGCTTTAGGCCATCGGCCAGCTCTGATACATCGGCGGAGTTGTTGGCGACGTTTTCGAAATCCCGCCAATCCCTTTGATAGTAGGCTTGCGCTGAAGATTCTTTACTGTCGCGATAGTGTCCAGGCTTAAATTCATTGATGGTACGACAGACTGGGGTTAGGGCTTTCATTTCAGAGGCTACGTAAAAGTTTCCTTTTTCGTCGAAGCCGGTATACAAGGGAATGATGCCTATGTGATCCCGACCGATAACGAAACGGTCGGCCTTAATGTCATACAAAATAAAGGCGAAAATCCCGTTAAGCTTATCTAAGAAATCGACGCCATATTCCTGATACAGGCTAAGGATGACCTCACAATCTGAGTCGGTTTGGTATTGATATCGGTCTCCTAAAGATGCTTTTAGTTCTCGGTGGTTGTAGATTTCGCCATTAACCGCGAGCACCAAATCTCCGTCCTGGCTGTATAAGGGTTGCGCACCATTATTAATATCTACAATGGCTAAGCGTTCGTGCGCTAAGATGGCGCGATCGCCGGCGTAGATCCCTGACCAATCGGGACCACGATGGCGTAAGCGCTTGGACATCTCTAACGCAACTTGCCGTAATGCTTGAGGATCAGACTTAATGTCTAGGATGGAAAAAATTGAACACATGCGCTTAACTCCAACAACTGATATAGGCCTTAGGTTACTTTGCCAGCATATTGAACAAATGCCTAACAATTGCGCGTGAGTTTTACTCATAAAAAAACCACGCAATGCGTGGTTTTTATTGAACTGACGTCATTTAGTCGTCGTTGGCGTAGCCCTGTGAAGCTAACACCTGTCCATCCAACACCGCATGTCCACCTTGGTAGTGCAATCGACCTTGGCTTAGCCAGTGGACGACTAAGGGGTAGATGGTATGCTCTTGAGTGTGGACACGAGCGGCAAGTGACTCGATATCATCCTCGGCAAAAACCGGCACCTGTGCTTGCAGGATAATCGGCCCAGAATCCAGTTTCGGCGTTACAAAGTGAACGCTTGCACCGTGAATACTATCGCCGTTATCAATGGCCTTTTGATGTGTGTTAAGGCCTGGATATAACGGCAATAGCGATGGATGGATGTTCACCATCTTACCTAAGTTACGCTCAACAAAGGCATCGCTCAGTATGCGCATGAAACCGGCAAGAACAATGAAGTCCGCTTGACAGTCATCGAGTACCGCTTGCAAACGAGCGTCGTAACACTCCCGAGTTTCGCCTGGCTTCGCCTCAACGGTATGAGCAGGGATATGATGCTTAGCAGCTCGTTGCAATCCATAGGCATTGGCCTTATTGGCGATAACAGCAACCAGCTCAACATCAATATTGCCAATGGTATTTGCATCGATAATGGCCTGTAAGTTACTTCCGTGGCCTGAAATAAGCACCGCTATCCGTGCTGGCTTCATTCTAGATGATCTCCACCGCGGCGTCGTTGCCATCTCGAGCGGCAATGTGACCAATATGCCACGCGTTTTCGCCCGCCTGTTGCAATTGCTCGACGGCTTGTTCGGCGTATTCAGCTGGAACCACTACGATCATGCCAACACCGCAGTTAAAGGTGCGATACATTTCGTCTTCAGCAATGTTGCCGTGCTCCATAAGCCAATTAAATACGCTCGGCCACTGCCAAGAGTCGCCTTTGCACACGGCTTTAGCGTTATCCGGTAAAACACGTGGAATGTTTTCCCAAAAACCACCACCGGTAATGTGCGCCATGGCATGCACAGGCATGGTCTCAATTAATTTCAGCAATGGTTTGATATAAATGCGAGTAGGCTCAAGCAAGTGGTCGATAAGCGGTTTGCCATCGAGCGCTTGCTGAGGATCGGCACCAGAGACTTCCAGAACCTTACGAATAAGTGAGTAGCCATTAGAGTGAGGCCCGCTGGAGCCAAGCGCTATCAACGCATCTCCCGCAGCTACTTTAGTGCCGTCGATAACGCCTTCTTTCTCAACAACGCCCACACAGAATCCGGCTAAATCGTAATCGTCGCCTTCATACATGCCCGGCATTTCAGCGGTTTCACCACCGATAAGAGCACAGCCCGATTGCTGACAGCCTTCTCCGATGCCACTTACAACGCTGGTGGCGGTTGCGACATCCAGTTTACCTGTGGCGTAATAATCTAGGAAAAACAGAGGCTCAGCACCTTGCACTATGAGATCGTTGACGCACATGGCCACCAAATCGATTCCCACCGAGTCGTGTTTGTTGTGATCAATGGCCAAACGCAGCTTAGTGCCGACCCCATCGGTTCCTGACACTAAAACGGGGTGTTTGTATTTGGTAGGCAGCTCGCATAACGCGCCAAAACCACCTAGATTACCTAATACTTCAGGACGGTGGGTTTTTTTAACGACGGATTTGATGTTATCGACTAGGGCGTTTCCAGCATCAATATCGACGCCAGCATCTTTGTAACTTAATTGACTTGGTGCGCTCACGGAGGTTCCTCGCAGCTTGGCTAAGTTGTGATTTTTGCGCGCATATACTACCAGCTTGTGAGCTAGCTCAAAAGTAAAACCTGAGAAAAAAAGCCCTAAGATTAAGGAAAGTGGTAACATGTTGCCAATTCGCTACTTTGTTGCGTTTTTAATTTTTCTGCATTCGTTGCTAACCGCTTTCTTTTTTGGAGTTATTAATGAAAATTGTCGAAGTCACGCACCCGCTCGTTCAGCACAAAATTGGCCTAATGCGTAAAGGTGACATCAGCACCAAACAGTTCAGAGAATTAGCCGGAGAAGTCGGTAGTTTGCTCACCTATGAAGCCACCGCTGATTTAGCCGTAGAAAGCGCAACCATTGACAGCTGGAATGGGCCAATTGACGTCCAGCAAATCAAAGGTAAAAAAATTACCGTGGTGCCAATTTTGCGCGCCGGTTTGGGAATGATGGACGGTGTTCTAGAGCACATACCCAGTGCCCGAATCAGTGTTGTGGGCATGTACCGTAATGAAGAAACACTGGAGCCGGTGTGGTATTTCGAAAAATTAGCCAGTGCCATCGATGAGCGATTGGCCTTGGTGGTAGATCCAATGCTTGCTACCGGTGGCTCTATGGTTGAAACCATTAACCTTTTAAAAGAGCGTGGATGTAAAACCATCAAACTGTTAGTGTTAGTGGCTGCACCCGAGGGCATTGCTGCGGTTGAGGCTGCACATCCAGACGTAGAGTTGTATACTGCAGCCATTGACGATCGCCTTAATGAAGATGGCTACATCTTGCCAGGACTTGGCGATGCCGGTGATAAGATTTTTGGCACCAAATAAGGATAATCGGAGTTGAAGAATACGGTGAAAGCGGTTATTGGCGTATGGCTCATGTTTGCGCTGTGGATGCCCACAGCCTATGCGGTTCAAGTTAGGGATTTAGATAAAACCTCAGTATCGGTCAACTCCCGTTCTCAAGCCGAGCTGAATGCGGCTCTTAAACAAGGGTTTCAGCAAATTATCCTTAAAAATTCCGGCAGCCTTGAAGCGCTTAAAGATCCGTTAATCAGCAGTAGAGCCAACGCACCTCGCAGCTTGGTACGCCAGTTCGGTTATCAAGACCTAAATGGCCAGCTGATGGTCAATATGAGCTTTGATATCACCCAAATTGAGGCTTTGCTGCGCCAAGCACAACAGCCGGTTTGGGGAGCGCAACGACCGCTTACCTTGATCTGGTTGCTGGATGAAGATGAGCAAGGAC
The DNA here is from genome assembly GCF_002282895.1 of Paraferrimonas haliotis. Taxonomy (GTDB): domain Bacteria; phylum Pseudomonadota; class Gammaproteobacteria; order Enterobacterales; family Shewanellaceae; genus Paraferrimonas; species Paraferrimonas haliotis. Next base: position 101,636 of record NZ_NRRB01000003.1, on the reverse strand, counting down.
TGCAATCAATTGTGGCCGATAGCAGCACCTCGCAAGCAAGCCAAGAGTTATTAAGCCGCTCTGACACCGCAGGGCTGCCAATATTGCTGCCTTTAATGGACTTAGATGACAGCATTGCCATTGGCGCAAACGACATTAAAGGTCAGTTTGCCGACGCGGTGGCCAACGCCAGTCAACGCTATCAAACCGACTTCTTCGCGATGGCAAGTGTGCAGTCTTTTGCCGGTGGCATCACCTATCAACTCAGCCTGTATCCTAAGCAAGTAAGCGCCAGTGGCTTTGTCCAGTCGGTGCTGCAAATTCAACAAGAGGCGTCTGATAAGCAGCAAGCCATCGCCCAAATGATGGATGCCATCACGGCGTTTTACGTATCCCGTTATGCGGTGGCAGGCGAAGCCTCCGCTGGGCAGGTGTTGCTGTCGTTTGCCAACGTTTCTCAGCTCGCGTCAATGGTTGAGCTGGAAAAGTACTTACAGTCATTGGCGTTAACCAAGGGGTTAACAATGAACTCGATGGAGAATGGTCAAATCACCTATCGAGTAGACTTGTTTGGGTCGACACAAGAGCTGCAGCAGCAACTTTCCCTCGATGGACGATTGCAACAGCAAGATGCGCCTTCAAACTTGCAACCAAGCTTTGAGTTGCCCAATCAGCAACAGGGTGAGCAAACCATGGAAGCCGCACCGTTGGAGCATTTATACTACCGTTGGCGAGGCTAATGAGTAATTCATCTCCCATACAATTGTCGTTACCGGTACATTTGCCCGACGATGAGACGTTTGCCAGCTTTCATTCGGTAGAAAACGATGAGTTAATTCATCAGTTGCGTCAAATGGCCATGGGGTTGGGTGAAAAGAACGTTTATCTGTGGGGAGAGCCAAACTGCGGTCGTACTCACCTAATTCACGCGGCCTGCGCTGCTGCAAATGATGCACAGCGTCGCAGTTTCTATGTACCTCTGGCCATTCACTCAAGTTTATCGCCCGCGGTCTTTGAAGGCCTAGAACAATTTGACTTGGTGTGCCTTGACGACATTCACAGCATTTGTGGTAATCCGCTGTGGGAAGAAGCGGTGTTCGATTTATTTAACCGCATCCGAGAGCAACAAGCCACGTTGCTGGTGAGCGCTAATTGCAGCGCCAAAGCCTTGCCACTCACGCTTCCGGATTTAATGTCGCGCATGCAGTGGGGATTAAGCTATCAATTGCACCCGTTGGACGACACCCAAAAACTGGCGGCCTTGGCTGCAAGAGCCGAGCAACGGGGATTAACGCTGCCGGACGATGTCGGTCGCTTTTTGTTGAATCGTTTAAATCGCGACATGCGAACCCTGTTCGACGTTCTTGATAAGCTCGATAAAGCCTCAATGGTTCATAAGCGCAAGCTCACCATTCCATTCATCAAAGAGACCTTATCTTTGTAACTGTTCGCTGACTTAGCCATCTGCTACAATCTCGCTTTCTCGTTTTTCCAACATTAACTCCAAATAGGAATGCGTCAACGATGAGTCTTGCCGACAAAGTATTAGCTGTAAATAATGATCTCCCGATTCGCACAAATCAGCCAGTCCACAGCGGTAAAGTGCGCTCAGTCTATTGGCTAACACCAGAGGACAGCGCCCGTTTAATTCAGGAAAAAGGCTACGATGTGGCAGCGGATGCGCCGTTGGCCATTATGGTGATATCCGACAGGATCTCGGCGTTCGATTGCATTTGGCACGGTGAGGGCGGTCTTAAAGGCGTTCCAGGCAAAGGCGCGGCGCTTAATGCCATATCCAATCATTGGTTTGCCTTGTTTAAAGAGCAGGGACTCGCCGACAGCCACATTCTTGATATTCCACACCCCTTTGTATGGATAGTCCAAAAAGCCAAGCCAGTGATGATAGAAGCCATTTGTCGCCAATACATCACCGGCTCTATGTGGCGCGCCTATGCCAACGGCGAGCGGCATTTTTGTGGCATCACTTTGCCAGAAGGGCTAACCAAAGACAGTAAACTCAAGCAGTTGTTAATGACCCCGTCCACCAAAGGCATTTTAACCGGCATTGAAGGAGTGCCAGAAGTGGATGATGTTAATATTAGCCGTCAGGACATCGTCAACAATTACCAAGCCTTTAACTTTCAATCGTCTCAAGACATTGAAATTTATGAGCGCTTGCTGCAACAAGGGTTCGATTTAATATCTGAGCAATTGCAAAGCATTGACCAAATCTTTGTCGATACTAAGTTTGAATTTGGCTATGTTACTAATGCCGCCGGAGAAGATAAGCTAATCTACATGGACGAAGTGGGCACGCCGGATTCGAGCCGCATTTGGGACGGTGAATCGTATCGAGACGGCAAAGTGGTCGAGAACAGCAAAGAAGACTTCAGACAGTTGTTGTTAAACCACTTTCCAGATCCAGACATTTTGCTGAATAAAGACCGCATGCAAGAGCGCTCGGCGCTGGCTCGGGATAACGAATTGCCGCAAAGCGTGTTAATGCAAGTCTCTAAAACCTACGTTGAAATTGCGGAGAAAATCATTGGTCGACCGTTGCACCTGAGCGATAACCCGCGCCAAGAAATCATCGAGGTGTTGCGCAGTCAGTACCAACTGGTGGATTAATTCATCAAAAAAGCAAAAACGTCGCAATCACGGCAGAGTGAATTGCGACGTTTTGTTTAACCTTTATTGCTCAAGCAGGGTTATAAGACCACTACTTACAGTACTTGTAGCACCTGTTCAGCGGCCAAACGCGATTTTGGCAATGGCTTGTTATAGTCGTCTGCTTGATCGTGATAACCAATGGCAAGGGCCACTTCACACACATAGCCGCCCAGCTCTTCTTTAAACAGTTCGCCAATTAACTCACTATCAATTCCTTCCATTGTGGTGGAGTCGATACCCAGTCGAGCTAAGACGTGCAAGGTATTACCAAGCGCTAAATAGGTTTGCGCCTTAGTCCAATTTGAAGTGTCGCCGTTTTCATCGGTGTTAAGCTCTGCAAAGGCGAATCCGGCAAAGGCTTGCTCGCGCTCTTCAGGCTTGGTGCGCTTATCTTCAATGCCCTTATCTACCACTTTAGCGTAGTCTTCACGTTTGTAACTTGGGTTATAAGCGAACAAAATAACCTGTGATGCAGCTTTAGCGTGGGGTTGGTTAAACTGGAACTTGTTGGCAAAGCTGTCGTGCATTCTTTGCTTGGCTTCATCGCTATCGAGCACAATGAATTTCCAAGGTTGCGAGTTAATAGAAGAGGCACTTAGACGCATGGCTTCGTAAAGCACGTCCAGTTGTTCTTGAGGAATGCGTTTAGTCGCGTCGCAACGCTTGGCAGTGTAACGTTGCTCTAGGTCAGCAATAATAGGGTGAGTCATAATATGCTCCAAATTTGTGATTGATGACAGTGTACAGAGCGTGGCCTGCATCTGTGTGTAACTTGTTAGCCGATATGTGTCATTTCATTGAGGGTGAAGCTTTCTACAGCCCCTTCAGTGGTGGCCATGTATTCCGCTAAGTGCTTGTTGTTCATGTGTTGTTGCCACAGTGCTCGAGACTGCCAATTTTCGTAGAACATGAAATGCTCAGGACTCTCGTTGTCCTGATGAAGGTCGTAGTTGATGCAACCTTGTTCTTCACGGGTAACGTCGATGAGTTTGATTAACGCTTGCTTAACCAAGTCGATCTTGTCTTGCTTGGCAACAATGTTGGCTACTATGGTTAACTGTGTCATGGTTAGCTCCTTATTTCGATGTTGCTATGGTAGATCCTTAGCTTTCTCTAATAAATAGGGTAAATATTGATTTATTATCAAAATATTTTTGAATAAAGAGTGTTATGTTTTTAGAACCCCATTGGCGTGTGCTTACCATAGGCGACGGAGATTTGTCCTTTAGCTACTGTTTAGCTCAGCAACAAAGCGTCGCCACCGTTGTGGCATCGAGCTTAGATTCAGAGTCAGAAGTCATAGCTAAATACCGCCATCAGTACACTCAGTATTTCAAGGAGAATAAACAAGAGTATTACCCGGGGCTTGATATCAACAAGCCTGAACAATTTCCAAAAACACTGCAGGGGCGCTTCGATGCGGTGATATTTCAGTTCCCACTGATTACCGCTCAGGCCAGTCGGCGCAAATTGACATCACATCAGTACAGTAGCAACTTGCTGAACCGGCAGCTCTTGCACCACTTTTTGCGTCATTCTAAGCAGTATTTTCTCGATCCTAATGGCCCGATGGTGGCCATTATTACTTCCAAAGATGTAAAGCCTTATTGTCATTGGAACATTGAAGGTAGTCTTAATCATGGGTTGTCGATGCCGTATCTTGGTTGGTTAAACTTTGACCTTGATGCCTTCCCAAATTACCGAATTCGGAACGTAGACCGAGATAAATTTGTCAAAAAGACTCTGGCTAAAAGCTACTATTTTGCCGCCAAACCATCGCCATTGCTGGCAAAGCAGGTGACAGCAAATCGCTATGCTGGCGCTCGTTTTTGTAGCCTGTGCCGCTGCGGCCCTATGTTGACTCAACAAGAATGGGCACAGCATCAAGAGTCCAAGCGACATCAGCAAATGCTTACCTTTGAAAAAGATTGGCTTGCATGGCTTAACGAGCGTTAACAAGGGCGTTGCGAGCTGTTAATCTGTTAGTCATGATCAATAAGGACGTTCGCTTTTCATGCAGAAATTAAATACCACGTTAGAAACCGAAACGTTAATCATTGGCGGTGGTATCGCAGGTATCGTGACCGCACTGGAGTTAGTTCAGGCGGGACGGCAAGTAATGTTGGTGGAGAAGCAACAGGCCAGTCAAAGTGGCGGCCTAGCTCGGTGGGCTTTTGGCGGCATGGCGCTGGTGGGCACCGAGTTGCAACAGCGAATGGGCATCAGCGATACTCCGCAGCGAGCGTTGGCTGATTGGCGCTCATTTGCCGGTTTTTCCCAAAGTGATTTTTGGCCAAAAGCTTGGGCCGACTTCTACGTAAACCACAGCAACGACATGGTGTATCAATGGCTAAAGAAAAAGGGCTTTGAATTCATGCCCGCGGTTAACTGGGTTGAGCGTGGCTTACACGGCGACGGTAACAGCTTGCCGAGGTATCACGTTTTGTGGGGAACCGGTCAAGGGCTGGTGGAAGGCTTATTAGAGGAACTGTGCCAGCCAAAATTTCAAACGTTAGTGAGCCTAAGGTTTGCTTGCCAAGCCAGCACTATAGAACAGCTTGATGACGGCTTTCAGTGTCTTATTGAACCCGATGACGGTGAAACCTACCGGGTAAAGGCAAAGAATCTCGTTGTGGCTAGTGGCGGTATCAACGGCTCGGTTGAGCGAGTGCAACAAAACTGGCCTAAAGATCAAGGGCCAATGCCGGCGGATATTTTAAACGGTGCCAGCCCCGATGCCGATGGCCAAGTGCATGACGAAGTAAGTCGGTTAGGAGGGCAGTTAACCCACCTGGATAAAATGTGGAATTATGCCGCGGGTATTGCCCATCCAAAGCCCCATTTTCCAGGGCATGGTTTAAGTCTCATTCCTTGTAAGTCTGCGTTGTGGGTTAATGCCTTGGGAGAACGAATAGGCCCCATGCCATTGATAACCGGATTTGATACCAACGATTTATGTCGACAGGTTAATGAACAACCCTACGGCTACACGTGGCACGTATTAAATAAGCGCATTGCCATGAAAGAATTAGCCATTTCTGGATCCGAGCACAACCCCAACATTCGAGATAAGCGTAAATTATCTTTTTTCCGGGATGTGCTGTTTGGTAATCAACAGCTCATTCAACAAATGTTGGAGGAATCTGACGACTTTATTTGCGCCGATAGCGTGAGTGAATTAACCGATAAAATGAATCAGCTGACAGGTAATAACGCCATTAAGGCACACGTGTTGCAGCAGCAGTTAGATGCATTCGATGCACAGTTGGCCGCCAAGCCGGCGCTTCAAAATGACGATCAGATTCGTCGAATTAATCACGCTCGACAGTGGCGCCCCGATCGTTTACGTACGTGCAAACCTAGCCCCATTCAAATCCCTAAGAACGGGCCTTTAATTGCCATACGTCTGCGCTTTATCAGTCGTAAAAGTTTAGGGGGTATACAAACCAATTTGCAAAGTCAGGTGCTTGATGATGGCCAAACACCAATACCGGGCCTTTACAGTGTTGGAGAGGCGGCCGGTTTTGGCGGTGGCGGCATCAGTGGACGCCGCTCCCTTGAAGGTACCTTTTTGTCCAGTTGCATACTGACCGCAAGGCAGGCGGCAAAGCACATTATAGGTTAGTCGTTAAAGCTAAAGGTTAAGCTGGCCCCTTTTAAGCTAGAGCCATAGTTAATGAGCAAGCCAAAGGTGAGGTTGTCGAACAGGTCAAAGCCATAGGGTTTAATGTCGACTCGGTAGTCTAAATGCAACTCATAAAAGGCGCCGGTATCGAGACTGCGACTTACGTCGCCTTTAAGATCGATTCTAGATAAGCCTACAATGCCGGTAGACGGCAACCCTAACACGTCACCAAAGGGGTGGAAATAAAACAGGCTGTTACGCCACGAAGCACTATTAATGGTGAAGTCGTGGGCATCTAGGTCTGTGTCAAAGCTGCGGCCGCGGTTATAACTGAGACGGCTGCGATATTGCAACAGGTTGTCGTTCCAAGTGAAATCGTATTGCGCACTTATGGCAGGATTTAACTGCCATACGTTTAAATCGAAATTAGCGATATAGCCATCAATAATGGGCTTAAAGGCTTCACTGGCGTCTGAACCATAGCGGTAGACATTTTCATAGCGTTGATAAAAAGCGCCCAGAGAGGCGTCAATACTCCAACTGTCTGAAACCTGCCAAATGCCTCCACCGCCAAAATAACCACTGTAAATGCTGATTCGGCGGCGATCTTTTGGAATGTTAGTGTCATCAAACAAGGCAACGTTATTGCGTCGCTCCAGTAAGCCTAGGCGACCGTTCAAATAGGGCGTAAAGCCCAGGCCTTCATTGGACAGCTCCCAAGTGTAGGGCAAGGTAATAGTGGTCAGTTCACTTTGTAATTGAATGGACTCGGCGGAGCCGATGTTGTCGTCATCAATGGGTAAATAGCGGTTGGGGTCGAAGCTTTTAAAGCCAAGGCTTAGGGTATCTTTATCGTGGACTAAGCTGGCGAGCGCGAGATCGCCGGCTAAATCACTTTGGATGGTGGCGTCAATATTTTCAGTCACTTGGGCTATGGCAGCAGCTGACAGTCCCCAAGCTAACGCCGCAAAAGTGAGTTTAGAAAAACCGTGCCTTGAAAAAATACTGCAATACATCTGACGCCTCACCGGTATGTTGCGATATCGCTGTTGTTGTTTTTATTCTGTTAATCTAACAAGTAAAGTTGGTGAGAGGCTAGTGTTTCGCTGAGGTTTCGCAAAAAAAATAGCGCCTCAACTGAGACGCTATTAAACCGTGTTAGGCGAGTAAGGGTTAGTGACGGCCGACTTGGATCCTTGGCTCCCATTCTAACGGCGGCGTCATGCGGCTCGACAACTGGCGAGCGTTCGAGCTTACGCCGGACAAATTCAAATTATCAATCCAGCTGTCGCCACTGCGCATCGGCACCGGATCCGCAAGTCCGGCAATCACAGCATTGGCATCAAGATTCGGTAAAAAAGCGGCAATGGTGGCGCTGGCTCGCTGTTGCATTTTATCTTCACCAACTCGGCCTCGTTGTCCCCAATCGACAATGACGGTGGCACTGTTAATTACTTCCGGTGAATTGGTAACGGCAACGTCTCGGCGAATGTTGTAGCGATGGGCCATCATGGCTTCCTCAAACATCATGGCCGTATCTTCACGGGTGCTGGAGTAACTGTAGAAATCCGTGGCTGAGTCCGGTTCAAAGAAGGAAGTAACGTCACTGGGCTGATACGCTTTTTGGGTTGCATTGGGGCTTTGTCCTGCAAACCGAACCGCGGCTAAATCGAGCATTTGCTGACTGGCAAGAGGGTAGTCGCGGCTGATTTGATCAGAAATGATGGTGCCGTTATTTAAGCGTCTAGCGATGTCGTCCCACAAACTGGGCCCTTGAATCGAGGCGTGGACAGAGGGTGGCAAATAGTCGTTGGCATGAGCTAATTCGTGGTAAAGCAACGACGCTAAATCGGGCTCTAGCTCAGCCATCGCACGACTGCTTCGGGCTTCTCTTGGGCGAAAACGTGAGGCGTAATCCTGACCTTTTACGTATCGCCAAATCATCAGGAACTGCAGCTCGTTACCAAAATCTGCTCGATAGTCTGGCGCTTCGTTAATGGTATCTCGCTGCTCTGGTGTCAGCCATAGGTCTTCCGGGTCGAGGTGAATTGCCGCGGTTCCAGGCCAGTAAAATGACGGCCGTACATCATAGCTGATAACGATTGCACTGGTGGCCCCGAGCAAGCGCTTTAGATCGCCACTACTGTCATAATTGGTTAAAAAGGCTTCGAAGTTTTCTCCCATCCAATCATGGCTAACAATCACTTTGTCCATAATGTCGTCAAGGCTTGGCGCGCTTTGACCGTTTCCAATCAGCGGAATATCTTCAATGTTACAAAACCCTTCTGGAATTTGGTTCGAGTAGATGCAGCGGGGTAAATTGGCGGCGTAGGGAGAGTCTTGCTTGTAGGCATATACGCGCGCCACTCTATCCTCGAATACTTGATAAGGTGTGGTAATGCCTTGCTCCGCGGTCACTAACGTGTGTACGCTATCTTCACTGGTGGTGCCGTTTACTTGTGCCGAAACCGAGAAGCTTAATAGCGTATCGCTGGTAACATCAGGGGCATCAAAGGTGGCGAGGGTTTGGTCAGCATTTAACAGCAGATCCACCGAAGGGCCACCGGTTTGTTGCCAGGTGACGTTGCTTGGCAGGGCATCGCTATACAGTCTCAACGACACCTTGTTGCCTTGAGCCACCATGTGGTCACGATTAACATTGATGCTCTGAGCGTCGTTATTAATCGATACCATCACCTCGTCGGTTATGCGATTACCACTGGTGTCGGTTATGGTGACTTCAAAACCATAGTTGCCAGTTTGGTTAAAGGTTGCCGCTGCAATAGGGCTTTTGGGATCCGCAATAAATGTCTGTGGACCGGCGGTTTGACGCCATTGGTAGCTTAAGTTACGGCTCAATTGCCCTTCAACCGATGCCCAAATAGCCAGTGACTGGCCCAGATTCCCCGAGGTTTCCCCAATAAATTCAATTTGATCGTTGTCATTAATCGGAGGCTGAACGGCGTCGCCGTCGTCTGAGCCACCGCAGGCACTCAGTAGCCAAATTGATAGCGCTGCAATAATGTGGTTTTTCATACTTACCTCCGATTGCTACCCTTAATGAGCAGTCTTAAGCTTGTTGATTCGCTTTTATTTGTTTCAATGAAATGCCTAACTCTCGTACTCGCATTCGCGCGAAATAGCTCATAGCGGCAATCAATATTAGCGCCATAACCGACTCAATAATGGCGAAGACACGCAGGTCACTCGAGACAACGGCTAACGTTAAGCCATGGCACAAGTAAAGACTTAGAATAAAGCCACACCAGGCGTAGGTGTAGGGCTTTCCTTCAATGATGCCTTTAAGCGGCAGCAGCAAAGGGGCTATAAACAACGCAATAAACACCCAAGAGTAATCGCTGCGGCTTACAAAATAGCCCATGACTAACGCGCAAAAGGCCAAATAGCCGATACGACACAATCGCATCAGGCTCAAACTGCTCATAGCTCTTGCTCCAGCAGTGCCTGAACCTGCTCAGGAGGACGACCAATAACCGCTTTATTATTAACGACAACAATCGGGCGTTCGATCAATTTAGGCGTGTTTACCATGGCCTGAATTAACTGCTCTTCATCAGTGACTTCGGCTAAGGATTGTTCTTTATATTCAGACTCTTTGGTGCGCATCAGCGCTCGTGCATTTATGTCGAGCATGGTCAACAGTGAGCCAATGGTGGCAGCTGTGGGGGGCGTTTTAAGGTATTCAATAATCTCAATATCATCGCTTAATTGCTCAACTATCGCCAAGCTTTGACGACTCTTAGAACAACGAGGGTTGTGATAGATAGTAACCGTGGTCATTGTGATTCCTTTTTATTATTGTTCTTCAAAGTCTTAGTTATAGCTCTTCAAAGTCACTTTTTGCTTTTCTAAATTGGCGTAACCGCGCTTCAATTCTGGCGGTTTCCAGCGGTTGATTTCGGGTTAATTGATAGGCGTAATTTAGCTGATCAATGGCACCGTCATAATTGGCCGATAACGCCATCAGCTCCGCTTGTGCTAAGTGGCGATTGGTCTTGTCTCCCAGTTGCCGATAGGCTTCGGTCATAAGCTGATAGGGCAGGGTGCTTTGCTTATCTAGAAACGCTAAGGTTTGCAGTTCTGAGATGGCTTTCTCTGGTTGTTTAGCTTCTAAAAAAGCATTGGCTAAGTTGGCCAGCAGCACTGGGTTCGTGGGTGAGAGCTTCAACCGACTTTGCAGTAACTCAATGGCTTCATCGGTGTTATCGGTCTCGATTAACAAGTCCGTTTTTAGGTCGATGTAAAAGGGGTTGTTCTTGTCTTTTGCCAGTAACGCATCAAGCACCTCAGAGGATTCTTGATAGCGTTTTAAGCTAAACAACGCCAAGGCTTTACCGTATTGTGCAGACTCTTCAAAAATATACTTGTTTGTGCGCAGTTCTTTGTTGTATTTGGCTAACGCCGATTTGGGGCTAATTGGGGAAAATCGCACCCAAATGCGCGAACGTGCCAAGTGGTAATCAAGGTTATTCTTGTAGCGCCGCTTAGGATAATTAGCGGCACGGTTTCTCGCTTCAGTGATTCGAGACTCAGGTAATGGGTGAGTGAGCAGCATTTGCGGCGGCTTGCTTGAGTAGCGATAGCGGGCAGCCAGCTTTTGAAAGAAATCCGGAGCGCCTTGAGGGTCAAACCCCGCTTCCACCATCAACGACATGCCAATCCGATCCGCCTCTTTCTCGTGAGCACGGGTGTAGTTAATTTTACTTTGAGTTGCCAGCGCTTGGGTGGTGGCAAGTGCCGCCATACCGGCTTGCGGTGCGGCAATGGTTAATAAAATCGCACCAAGCATGCCCACCATCGCTGCCGGTCCGGTTTTATTGGCGGCCTCCATGGAACGGGCTAAGTGGCGTTGAGTTACGTGGGTAATCTCGTGGGCAACTACCGAAGCAAGCTGCGCTTCGTTGTCGGCATTTAAGAATAAGCCGGTATGAATACCAATGTGGCCACCGAAAAAGGCGAAGGCGTTAATGTCATCTTGGCGCAACAAAAAGAAGGTGAATGGGGTTCTTACGTTGTGGGCGTGACTGACTAACTTATCCCCAAGCTCGGTGAGGTACTGATTTAATACCGGGTCTGAAACCACCGGAGCCGAGCCACGAATGACTCGCATGTAGGCATCACCGACATGCATTTCTTTTTCAATGGTTAGGGTGTTTACCGCTGCGGTGCCTAAATCTGGGAGATCACTGGCTTTGAAGTTGGCTACCACACCGCCACTGAGGGAGAGCCCTACTAAACACCCTAAAGCACTTTTAGCTAACTTAGCTATTGGAAATTTTTTCAAGTCATTAATTCTCTTCTTATATCCCTACAGTGTAACGCTAACCGCCTAGGCGGGGCTAGACTTTCTTAGACGACTTAAGTGTAACGGTTGAGGTTTTTGCCATTCCATTCGATAATAGCGACATTATCAGGCATTGAGAACACCATGGAACCATTGGATTTAACATCAGAATCCTGCCCAATTCCGTTAATAACCGTTAAGCTGAGGCTCAAGAGCATGAGCTCGGGTGAACACATTACCGTACTATTGTCAGACCCAGGTTCGTGTCAGGATGTTCCCCGCCTGTTAACAAAAAAGCAGATTCCATATACTCAAACAAGCAAGCCACATGGCTTGGAATTAATAATTACAAAACCTTAAGGGAGCTTTCGCTAATTTCATGTTGTCGATGATCAAGAGTTGGTACAAGCTGCATTTTTCCGATCCGCAAGCCATTACCTTACTGTTTATCCTGTTGGGCGGCTTTTTACTGCTGTACTTTGCAAGCTCGCTACTGGCTCCCATTTTGTTGGCTTTGGTGCTGGCTTACTTATTGGAATGGCCGGTGGATAAAATGACGCGCGTCGGGTTACCCAGAGCAGCGGCGGCCTCCATTGTTTTACTGGGTTTTGTTTTGGTGATGATGGTGATTACCTTTGGCTTGATTCCCAGCCTGTGGAATCAGGGGTTATCGCTGGCCAGTGATTTACCGAACATGATTGATAGTGGTTATCGTTCCATTGAAGAGTTAGCGCAGGAATACCCGCAATACATTTCCATGACTCACGTCGACGCCATTATGAAAGAAGTGCAGTCAATGGCCGACAGTCAACAAGTCTTAAAAGTATTGAAAGGCTTGGCCGGAGTCTCAGCGGAAGCATTGGTGTTAATGGTGTACGCCATTTTAGTGCCGTTGTTAGTGTTCTTTTTTCTAAAAGACAAAGAATCGCTCATTAAAGACGTGACCCGCTTTTTCCCAAATAACCGCGAACTGGCCAATAAAGTGTGGACTGAAATGGACGTTCAGATCTTTAACTACATTCGCGGCAAAATCATGGAAATCATCATCATTGGTGTGGTGAGCTACATCTTCTTTGCCATGATGGGGTTGCGCTACTCGGTGTTGTTAGGCGTGCTGACCGGGTTATCGGTATTAGTGCCCTATGTAGGGGCAACCTTAGTCACCATTCCCATTGCTTTGGTTGGCTTTTTCCAGTGGGGAGTAAGTCCGGAATTTGGCTACTTAATGTTGGGTTATGGCATTATTCAAGCACTTGATGGCAATGTATTGGTTCCCATCCTATTTTCCGGCGCGGTTAATCTGCATCCGGTGATGATCATTGCCGCGGTATTGGTGTTCGGCGGTTTATGGGGTGTGTGGGGTGTCTTTTTTGCTATCCCACTGGCGTCACTGGTGAGAGCGGTTGTTAATGCTTGGCCGAGTGTTGAACGACCGCCAACAGAAATGAAGGCAGCCGAGTAGGCATTGTTACATTTGTTGTAATAAATGCCTACGAGCGCTGGCAGCAAGAGCCCTATAAATCAGAGTGGTTTGTGGGGCTTTTATGTTCCAGTGCTGCCAATACAAGGGCACCAGCATGGTTTTTTCTGGTTCAAGTTCCAGTAATCGGTGTTGTTGCAGCAGGGGAGTGGATTGCAATTTGCTCACCAAGCCGTAGCCAAAGCCATTCACTATTAATTCTAAAAAGCTCTCAGACGAAGGAATGCGATGGTAATTCCATTGCCCCGGTGGCATTTTGTGATGCTGCCATAGGTATTTATGATGTAATTCGTCGCGCTCGTTAAAGAGTACGGCTGGTGCTTTTTGAATGGCGGCTTGCGTCATGCCGTCGCTAAAATACTTGTCTTTGAAGGCGCGGCTGCACACGCAGGTGTATTCCATGGTGCCTAAATAGTCGCTGCGACAACCGGGCAGCGCGTGTGACTCAGTGGTCACGCAACCAATCACTTTGCCGTCTTTTAACAGTTTATGAGTTCGTGCCTCATCGTCTACTACCAGCTCCAATAGCCAGTCTCTGCGCTCAAACAATTGATTCAAACTGGGCATAAACCAGGTCGCCAAGGAGTCGGCATTAACCGCGATTTGAATTTTGTTGTTGGCCGTCGAGAGCTCGTCGCCGCGCTCGCGAGACAATTCTGCTTCTAGTAAGCTCACTTGCTGAAAATGGCGTAACAATCGGTTACCCGCGGCTGTGGTCTCTATGGGGTTAGAGCGCACTAACAAAGCCTCACCCATGCGCTCTTCTAATTGCTTTACTCGCTGAGAGACTGCGGACTGGCTTATAAACAGCACCTTGGCAGCGCGCTCAAAGCCGCCTTCTTGGATGACGGTTGCTAAGGCTTGCAGCCCTCGATAATCAATCATATTTAATAAGTTTTACTTATACCGTATCTAAAATATTAGTTTTACTTAATCTGTAAAGCAACCTAATCTGTCGCCTAAATTAGCACACAGTTTGGAGTTGAGGTCGTCATGGCAGTGGCATTTGTACAAGGTATGGGTATTGGAGCTAGCTTAATTATGGCTGTTGGAGCACAAAATGCGTTTGTGTTGAAGCAGGGCATTAAGCGCAATCACTCAATGCCAATTGCGATGTTGTGCAGCTTAATTGACGCCATCATGATCACCGCCGGTGTAATGGGCATGGGGCAACTGATCATGAATTTCCCAGCATTAGCACACGCCGCCAGTTTCGGCGGTGCAGCGTTTTTGTTTTGGTATGGTTTTAACGCTTTGCGAGCCTCCTTTAAGCCACAGGCCATTGATACCGACTCAAGCAAAGCGGCGGATTCCCTCAAAAAGGCGGTTTTAACCACCCTTGCCATCAGCTTGCTTAACCCGCATTTGTACTTGGATACCGTAGTGCTATTGGGTTCCATAAGTACTCAATTTCATGCCGATGATCGCGCTTGGTTTGGCGCAGGTGCGGTATTGGCGTCCTTTGTTTGGTTTTTTACCTTAAGCTATGGCTCCCGCTACTTAGCTCCGGTGTTTACCAACCCTAAGGCATGGGCGTATTTAGATCGATTTATTTTCGTCACCATGTGGGCCATCGCCTTTGCGATTTTGTCTCCCTATATAAAGATGTTGTTTAGCTAGTTAAGCTATTTTGGCGAACTCATAGCGGTTCGCTTTTTTTTGACTTTTTTTCAAAGAAAGTTGACGTTAGACTCAAGCTAACCTCAATCACAATAATAATGAGTCAACGAATGATTAAACCAATACAAGCGGGCGCTCGTGCTCCACAATTCAGCCTTCCTGATCAAAATGGCGAACAAGTAGCGCTTGCAGACTACTTAGGTCAAAAAGTGCTGGTGTATTTCTACCCAAAAGCCTCTACCCCTGGATGCACAGTACAAGCCTGCGCGTTACGTGATGCTCGTGATGAACTTGCTGAAAAAAATGTCAAAGTGATTGGAATAAGCCCAGATCCAACCAAACGATTAAAGAACTTTGAAACCAAGCAATCACTCAACTTTTCATTAGTCGGTGATGAAGACCATCAAGTGTGCGAAGCCTTTGGAATCTGGGGTGAAAAGAAATTTATGGGAAAAGTTTACGATGGTGTGCATCGCATTAGTTTTCTCATTAACGAGAAAGGGATGGTGGAGAAGGTTTTCGATAAGTTTAAAACCAAGGACCACCATCAGGTTGTGCTGGATTATCTCAACGGTAACTAACAGCCGTGTTGGTTATTGCTCGCTCACATCTAGCAGAGTTATCTGGCAGGTTAAACTTAAGCTTGTTGCTAACTCTTCTAGCTGTTGCGAAAGCTTATTACTGTCTGCTTGTGGTGGCAGATTTAAGCTAAAGTGCAGTTCTTGTTGGCCGTTTTTAAGCGCCAGTGATCGTAACCCTGATAATTCCAGCTCTTGTTCAGCAAAAAACTGAGTCAGTTCGCTCATGGTGCCTAAGCGGTCTGGCCCTTTTAGGCTGATTTCCATTTTAGCGGTAAAGTCTTGAGCCGTGTGTTCGGTAGTGCGCTTGATGACGGTATGAAACTCTAATTCCACCCCAAGGGCCGGCAAGGCACTTTCAATTCGCGTAATGGCTCCCCAATCACCACTGAGCATAAGGCTCAAGGTTAATTCTTTGCCATATAAGGCCATGCGACTGTCGACAATATTGCAATCGCAATCGCTGGCTAACCGAGTAAAACGATTAACAATTCCTGGGCGGTCGGCACCGACGGCGGTCACCACCAAAAACTCAGTCATAATGTTTCTCTTTTGAGCATAATTTCTAGCGTGGGCACATGCTACCATAAAAAGCGAACATGAGATCGTTTATACCCTTGTGTTTGATAAATTCGCTAAGTAACATTATGGCTCCAAAACTCCCCGAGGAAAAAAGATGTTAAAGGGTAGCATCGTAGCGTTAATTACGCCTATGTTGGCAGACGGTCGTGTCGATTATGATGCGCTAGAAAGACTGGTTGAATTTCATATTAATGCCGGAACTACGGCAATCGTTGCGGTAGGCACCACAGGCGAGTCGGCCACCTTACCGCTAGCACAGCACGTCGAGGTGGTGGCAAAAGTGGTTCAATTCGCCGTCGGGCGAATAAAAGTGATTGGCGGAAATGGCGCTAATGCAACCGAAGAAGCGGTGGAGCTCACCAAAGCCTTGAATCCGCTAGGTTTAGACGCCATGTTAAGCGTAACACCGTACTACAACAAACCCTCTCCTCAAGGGCTTGTTTTGCACTATAAAGCCATAGCCGCGGCCAGCGATGTTGGCCAGATTCTATATAATGTGCCCGGGCGCACAGCCGTCGATATGTTGCCGGATACGGTTGCCGAGTTGGCGACGGTGGATAACATCATTGGTATCAAAGAAGCCACCGGTGACGTTTCTCGAGTGGGTAAATTGCGTAAATACTGCCCATCGGACTTTTTATTGTTTAGTGGCGACGACGCTACTGCTAAAGAATTTATACTGCGCGGTGGCGACGGGGTAATTTCGGTTGTGAATAATATCCTACCCAAACTGTTCCAAGAAATGTGTCAGGCTGCACTTAAGGGTGATGCGGAACGCGCCAGTGAACTAAATGAACCCATGATAGGTCTATATAAAGCATTGTTTGTGGAAGCCAATCCCATTCCAGTCAAGTGGGCAGCTCACCAAATGAAATTGATGGATTGCGGTGTATTACGATTGCCGCTGACAGAATTACAACAACAAAATCATCAACAGGTCCTTGCCGCCATGCGTCAGGCAGGAATTGAGGTTAATTAATGATCAAGCAGGTAACTACCGCTTTAGCGCTCACGCTTTTAGTCAGTGCATGTTCTACGCCCATTGAACGTCGCCAAATCAGCGGTTCCGATAAGTATTTAGAAGCTAAGGAATCACAACGTCTAGTGGTTCCCGCGCCGTTAAAGGAACCCCAGTACAGTAGCGAATTTGATATTCCACCCCTGTCAGAAGAAGCCAAGTCGACCCCGAAAGGTAAAGACCTTGATATTCGTCCGCCATTGCAAGTTATCGCATCGGCAGAAGGTACTCACGTCGAGTCGGGCGTTGATAACGTGAAAGTCACCATCGAGGCGGTTGGGCGCAAAGACCTGAAAGAGGAAGTCTATAAAGCCATTAGCGACTACCTTGAGCAAAATGATGTGGCTACCGTAACCAGCAACATTGATAGCGGCATTATCGAAACCGATTGGGTCGAAAACCGAGAAGAATTCCGTAAACGCTGGATAGGCAGTAACGACGAATACGTTTTGCGTCAGCGTTACCGTTTTTCAATTGACGTAAGTCCCCACGGTCGCACCGGCTCGGTCACCATTGACTTAGTGGAACATGAAGAGTCTATTGATGGCGTTGATGAGATACCGGCACTGACTTCGGAAGACAAACGCCGTTACACAATTGATGTATTAAACGATGCCGTCGCCTTTTTAAGTGCTCGTCGAGCCTTAGATGCGAAAGCAGAAGCCATTCGCAATAGCCTTGGCATCAGTATCGATATGATAGCCAATGCCGATGGCGATAAAGTATGGATTGCTGAAGCGGATTACATGCGCACATGGGAACGTTTAGCGGTAGTACTTCCTGAGTTGGGCTTTGACATTGAAGACAGAGACCGAAATAACGGTATTTACTACGCTCGTACCGGTGAAGGTGAGGGCTTCTGGCAGAGCATGTTCGGCGCTGAGACCATGCCTTTGGAAGACGGGTTATATCGATTCAAGTTAAGCGATACTGACGACAGCAAGAAAACTCAAATTCAGCTGTTTGACGCCACCGACAACAAGCTTGATAACGAAACCATGGATGAGATTTATCAGTTCTTCTCAGACGTCATGGGTGAAGACCGAAACAGCCGTCGCTAGACGCTACCATCACCTTAAAACCGCAGCCTTGTCTGCGGTTTTTTTATGGCCAAAATTGACGAATTCAACATAATTGTAAACCTTTGTAATATCTATTGCGTAACAACCTCGAATTAGTAAACTTAAGCCACTTATTGTAGGCGTGAACACCATGAAAAAAATAATAATTCTGCTTGTAATTGGTGCCGCGGCAGTAGCTGCGTACCTTAATGTTAGTTCTGATGAGGCGGCTCCTGCTAAAGGTAAGCGAGGCCCATCGGTTGTGAGTGTTGTTGTAACGCCCGTTGCCTCTCAGGTACTTCAAGATCGCGTTGAAGCGTTGGGCACGGCTAAAGCAAAAGAGTCGGTAACCATCACCTCTAAGGTGACCGAGAAAGTGGATTCACTGGCGTTCGACGATGGCGACATGGTGGCTAAAGGTCAGTTGCTGCTAACGTTACGTCAAGATGAACAACAAGCGATGGTGAAAGAAGCCAAGATTCAATTGGCGGACCACATTCGAGAATTTCAACGCATCGATTCTTTGGTGACCAACCAAACCATTGCTGAGCTTGAGCGAGACCGATTGCAAACCCTCATTGACACCGCCCGCGCTAAACTTAGTCAAGCGCAAGCCGAATTATCAGAGCGCTCCATTAAGGCGCCTTTTGCTGGCCGTTTGGGCTTGCGTCAAGTGTCGTTGGGAAGTTTGGTGTCCACAGGCCAAAGCATTACCAACTTAGATGACATCAGCATCATTAAACTTGACTTCTCGGTACCGGAGCGTTTTCTTGGCGATCTACAACCGGGTAAAAAAGTCGAAGCCACCACAGTCGCATACCCAGACGATGTGTTTCATGGCATTGTGCGCTCTATTGAAAGCCGCATTGACCCCGTGACTCGGGCAGTGATGATCCGTGCTGAAATTAACAATGAAGACGGACGCTTATTACCCGGTATGTTAATGAAAGTTCGCTTGATTAATGCCGAGCATCAAACCTTAGTAGTGCCGGAATCTGCAATCATTCCTAATCAAGCCGACCATTTCGTATACCTAGTGGATGACTCGGGAATGGTTACTCGTCAACAGGTTAAAATTGGCATACGACAGCGGGGTGTCGTGGAGTTGGTCGACGGTGTTGAAGAAGGCCAACAGGTGGTCATTCGTGGCGCCATGAAGGTGCGCATGGGGCAAAAAGTCAATGCCACTCAATCCGAAGCTTGGATTACTAAGGAATAAGCGGCCATGATATTAACGGATTTATCGGTTAAGCGACCGGTATTCGCTTCGGTACTCAGTTTATTATTGATTGCTTTTGGTTTGGTGGCCTTTGACCGCTTACCGCTAAGAGAATACCCCAGTATCGATCCACCGGTGGTATCCATTGATACCAATTACCGAGGTGCCTCAGCGTCAGTGGTGGAAAGTCGAATTACCCAACTCATTGAAAATCGAGTGTCTGGTGTTGAGGGCATCCGCCACATTTCATCGTCTTCAAGAGACGGTCGTTCAGACATCACCCTAGAGTTCCAAGTGGGGCGTGACATTGACGCCGCGGCTAATGACATTCGTGACCGCATCTCTGGGTTGCTTGATAATTTGCCGGAAGAAGCGGATCCACCAGAGGTGCAAAAAGCCAACAGTGGCGACGAAGTGATCATGTGGTTGAACTTAGTGTCTGATCGCATGGACACCTTGCAATTAACCGATTACGCCCGCCGTTACCTGGTTGATCGCATGTCGGTGCAAGACGGTGTATCGACCATTCGTGTGGGTGGCGGTAAAGTTTATTCGATGAGAATTTGGATTGACCGCCAAGCACTGGCCTCTCGGAATTTAACGGTAACGGATGTGGAAGCGGCGCTTCGCAGCGAAAACGTTGAATTGCCCGCCGGTTCAATTGAGTCCAAAGAGCGACATTTCAGTGTTCGGGTGCAACGCTCCTTTGCAACGGAACAAGACTTTTCCAAATTGGTACTGGCTGAAGGTGATGACGGATACCTAGTGAAGCTTGGGGATGTGGCCAGAGTCGAAATCGCCTCGGAAGAGAGTCGCATCATGTTCCGCGGCAATGGCGAGAACATGATTGGACTTGGGGTGGCCAAGCAATCCACCGCAAATACGCTGGATGTGGGACGCGCCATTAACGCCATGGTGGATGAAATAAATCCAACCTTGCCTGCGGGAATGGAAATCAAGCGCTCATACGACTCTACCGTTTTCATTGAAGCTTCGGTTAAAGAGGTGTATCAAACCCTGTTTATCGCCATGAGCATGGTGATATTAGTGATATTCCTATTCTTAGGTAACGTGCGCGCTATGTTAGTACCGGCGCTGACGGTACCAGTGTCGCTAATGGGTACCTTCATCGTGCTGTATGCGCTGGATTACTCCATTAACCTACTGACCTTGCTGGCTTTGATCCTTGCCATTGGTATGGTGGTTGATGATGCCATCGTTATGTTGGAGAACATTCACAGACGCATCGAAGAAGGGGAGTCGCCTCTTAAAGCCGCCTTCCTTGGCTCCAAAGAAGTCTCGTTCGCGATTATCGCCACCACTTTGGTGTTGGTGTCGGTGTTTATGCCCATTACCTTCTTAGAAGGCGACTTAGGTAAGTTGTTTAAAGAATTTGCGGTGGCTATGAGTGCCGCGGTGTTGTTCTCATCTTTTATTGCGCTGTCGCTCAGTCCAATGATGTGCTCAAAAGTCCTTAAGTCCCATGAAGAAGGTTGGTTAACTCGAGCCATCGATAAGGGCATGGACGGGCTTACTTACTGGTATGAGAAAGGCGTTCGCCGAGCGATTAAGCATCCATTTATTATGCTTGCGCTGATTGTAGCGGCGTTTGCCAGCTCCTTCTATTTAGCCAAAGAAGTGCCGCAAGAATTTGCGCCAAGAGAAGATCGTGGTTCCATGTTTGTGTTCGTTAACGGCCCTGAAGGTGGCAGTTACGAATACATCAAAGAGTATATGGACGAGGTGGAAGCTCGATTGATGCCATTGGTTGAAGCGGGTGAGATTAAACGTCTGTTAATTCGAGCACCACGAGGTTGGGGCGGTGCGGCTGACTTTTCTAACGGCATGGCGATTGTGGTGTTAGAAGACTGGTCGGTACGACGTCCCGCCAACGAAATCATTAACGACATACGCGGTCGGTTAGGTGACCTTGCCGGGGTGCGTGCCTTCCCAATGATGCGCCAAGCCTTTGGTCGCGGGGTTGGTAAGCCGGTGCAGTTTGTGATTGGTGGGCCAAGCTACGAGCAGTTGGTACAATGGCGCGACACCATGATGGAAAAAGCGCAGGATAACCCAGGCATTGTAGGACTGGACTTTGACTACAAAGAAACCAAGCCGCAGTTGCGGGTGGTCATAGATAAAGACAGGGCAGCATCGCTTGGGGTATCCATTAGCCACATAGGTCGAACTCTAGAGAGCATGTTGGGCTCGAAGGTGGTGACCACCTTTATGCGCAACGGTGAAGAGTATGACGTGATTGTGGAAGGTGAGCGTGATAACCAAAATACCGCTACCGACTTGGAAAACATTTACGTACGCTCTGACCGTACTAAACAACTGATTCCTTTATCTAACTTGGTGAGTGTCGAAGAGTTTGCCGATGCCAGTCGACTTAATCGTTATAATCGATTGCGCTCGATAACGCTTGAGGCAGACCTAGCCGACGACTATACCCTAGGCGAAGCACTGACCTACTTAAATAATCTGGCAGCCGAGCATTTACCTGCTGAGGCTATCATCAGTTACAAAGGCCAATCGTTGGATTATTACGAGTCTGGTAGCGATATCTATTTCGTATTCTTGCTGGCGTTAGTGGTGGTATTTTTGGTGTTAGCGGCGCAGTTTGAAAGCTTTGTTCACCCTCTGGTTATCATGTTAACCGTGCCACTGGCAACGCTTGGGGCATTGCTGGGACTGTGGCTAACAGGGCAAACGCTCAACATTTACTCGCAAATTGGCATCATTATGCTGGTTGGACTGGCAGCCAAAAACGGCATTTTAATTGTGGAGTTTGCTAACCAGTTGCGCGATAGAGGCCTGTCGTTTGATGACGCCATTGTAAAAGCCTCGTGTCAGCGCTTACGTCCAATTTTAATGACGGGCATTACCACTGCAGCAGGCGCCATTCCCTTGGTGTTAGCCTCTGGTGCGGGTGCTGAAACACGAATGGTTATTGGTGTCGTGGTGCTCACTGGTACTTTAGTATCCAGCTTCTTGACCTTATTCGTGATACCAGGAACCTATGGGCTTCTGGCAAGAGGTACCTCGTCTCCTGATGCTGTGGCTAAGCAATTGGAAAAAGAGTTAGCCAATTAGCTAAAACCTTTGCCCAAAAGAAGGCCGCTCATATGAGCGGCTTTTTGCTACTTGTTCCCGTTAGAATAAGCGTAGTAGACTGAGTTTATTCAAGATTAATAATAATTATTGCCAAGGGAATCATGATAGTTACTGCTGAGCGCATGCTCACTCTATTGGCCATCGTTGAGCAAGGCTCTTTTTCTCTTGCAGCTAAGCATTTAAACAAGTCAACGTCGGCGGTGAGTCAAGTGATTGCCCACCTTGAAACAGACCTTGGTATTGAATTGTTCCACCGCATCTCTGGTAAACCACCGGAATTAACCGACGCTGGACGGTCAATTTATCTGCATTGTTTAGAAATCATTCCTCGACTTGAATCACTAGAAACCAGAGCGTTAGCGTTTCAGCGAGGCCAAGAACGCACCCTTAGGATGGGCATTCATCCTTACGCCATGACGGCGAATGTGACTCAGTTACTGCAACAACTGGTTGAAACCTATCCCGCGGTGGAATTAAAGCTGCTGGATTCTGATGATTTCGACGTTGAGTCAGCTTTGGTCAAGCAGCAACTGGATATCATTATTCGACCCGCGCCGTATTCACAGCCAGCAGGGGTTGAATCGGCTGAGTGTGGTTCTCAACAATGGCGATTGGTGGCGAGCGCTCAACACCCGCTGGCGAGTGTACGCGGTGAGCTAACCAGGCTGGATCTCAATCAGTACATACAAATTATTGACGTTGCAGGTCATAGCGTTAATGAAGAATTACTGAAATCGATACGATTTGGCACCAATTTAATTAGTTGTGTAGACTTTAATCAGCGTTTGGCACTGCTTCGACAAGGGGTCGGCTATGCTGTGATGCCTGATCATGTAATTAACCCGCTGATTGACGCTGGGGAGCTGGTGGCGTTGCGCTGCGAATTCATTGATTTTAATACGGTTGTTTGGCCAGTTGAAGTGAGTTGGCTATCGTTAGGGCCCGCCGGTAGTTGGTTTGTTGAACAGCTTACCGAACTTCATCAACACGATCTTACAAACAAAAAGGATGATTAACCCATGGTTAAACAAAGTTTATTTGCCATAGTGTTCTTGGCAAGCTCCATAACTGCAATGTCAACAGCAACGGCAGAAACCATGCCGTTAGACCAACAGAGTGCGAACGTCATGGCGGAACAAGACGGTCGCAATTGGCTTGCGCTAGTGGATAGCCAACAATACGCAGCATCGTGGCAAAATGCAGCGGCGTTTTTCCAACAGGCTATAGACCAAGCTACCTGGGAGCAGTCGTTAGCACAGGTTCGCGAGCCTTTAGGAGAATTAATTGGTCGAGAAGTTAAGGCTTCAAAATTTGCCACCGAATTGCCAGGGGTTGCTGATGGTCAGTACATGATTTATCAATTCACAACCGAATACAGCAACAAAGCCAACGCCATAGAAACCTTGACCTTAGTGTTAGAGGACGATGGTGAGTGGCGAGTTATCGGCTACTACATTAACTAGTTATGAAAAAGACAGTCATTAAAAACGCCGCATGAAATAGCGGCGTTTTGCGTTAGGTTGGCCCGTTAGCGCTATTGTCTTCGCTGTCGGTATTTTTTTTGGGTTTCGGTTTCGGTTTACCAAACTGGGGCATCTTAAACTTGGCCGAGTACTTTAACACGGCTAAGTTACTGGCGATTACGCCAATTACCAAGACGATAATTAACGCTACTTCCCAATCCGACATCATACCAAGTTAACCTAACTGTAGCGTTTGTTCCGCTCGTTGCACATCGGAAGGAGTGTCGACTTCGGTGGAGTCGATGCCACTGATGGCAATGCGGATTTTATAGCCGTTTTCCAAGGCGCGCAGTTGCTCCAGTTTCTCCAAGCTTTCTAAGCGGCCCATGGGCAAATGAGCAAAGGTATTCACAAAGCCCGCGCTGTAGCCATAGATACCTAAATGCTTATACACAGGGAATTCGGCTTGATCACGGCCATGGGGAATGGTGGAACGGCTAAAGTACAGGGCATTGTGCTGGTTATCGAACACCACCTTAACTTGGTTAGGATCGGCAATTTGCTTGGCGTCGGTGATTTGAAAGGCAAGTGTGGCCATTTCAAACTCACCCGGATGATTTTTGAACAGCTCAATGAGTTGCTCTAAGGTGTTGGGATCCACCACCGGTTGATCGCCTTGCAAATTAATAATGATGTCTTCGTCGTTAAGGCCAATCCGTTGTGCCGCCTGATTGATGCGGTCGGTACCGCTGGGTAAGTCTGAATCCGTCATCACAGCAAACGCACCGGCGCTCTCAACCACGTCGGCAATGCGCTTGTCGTCGGTGGCCACGTAAATGGCATCGGCGCCTTTGGTCAGCTTAGCACGCTCAATTACTCGCTCAATCATGGGTTTGCCATTAATGAGTGTCAGTGGTTTGCCCGGGAATCGAGTGGAGCCAAAGCGCGCCGGGATCAGAATAACAGTTTTCATGGGTTAGTCCTTTGCACTACAGGCTCGCTGCCAATGCTCGCGTGAAACCGTAACGCCTAAGTCGTTTAAGATGCCATTATCAATGCCGTAAACTAAGCCGTGAACTTGAAACTCTTGGCCGCGGGCCCAGGCATCTTGAATAATGGTAGTATTGCAGACGTTGGCCACCTGTTCGATGACGTTGAGCTCACATAGGCGATTAAAGCGTTCATCTTCCGGTAACTTGTCCAAATCGCTTTGATGAATTCGAATTAGGTCCTTAATGTGGCCTAGCCAGTTATCAATCAAGCCAAATTTTTGATTGTCTAATGCCGCTTTTACGCCGCCACAACCGTAATGACCCACCACCATCACGTGTTTAACCTTAAGCACTTCCACTGCGTACTGAATCACGGATAGGCAATTTAAGTCAGTATGAATCACTAAATTGGCAATGTTGCGGTGGACAAACACTTCGCCAGGGGCTAAATCGATGATTTGGTTAGCTGGTACTCGAGAATCGGAGCAGCCGATCCATAAATACTCAGGAGATTGTTGTTGGGCAAGGGTTTCGAAAAATGCGGGGTCTTCGTTAATGGTACGTTGTGCCCAGTCTTTATTGTTGCCAAACAATTTTTCTATGGAAGCCATTTTTTAAGTCTCGTTGTTGTTTTGAAAATTATACGTTGTTCGATGACAGCCGTGTAGTAAAACTTATGTGTTATCACCAAGGTGGTTGATCCACTTGCAGAACATAGTGTTTACGTATGTGCTCAAGTTTTGCCAGCACTTCGTCTTGTAAGGTGATGTTTGCATCTTTGATGACCTTGTTAAGGGCGCTCAAATCGCAGCCATTTAAACATTGAGTGGCGATGGGCGCGTAACTGTAATGCCAAGGCTCAGGTTGCACCCCGTTACTTTGAGAGCGATAAGGTCGATAAAAACCGAAGTCCGCAGCATTTTGTTGTAACCATTCACTTAAGGGAAAACAAGGGCCACCTTGTTGGTACTCCCCAGCCACCATTTGTAACTCGCTGCGAGCAATCGCGGATGAGTCAAACAGGTCAACATCGGTTCCCCAGTGATGGCGAGAGGCCCCGGGAAGCGCCGACCAAATAAGAATCGCATCAACCAGCTGTGACTTAGATAACGAATCATAGTCAATGGGTTGATGTTGTTTGTCGCGCAGCACTCTTTGGCCGTTGGCTTTGGCGTTCCATATTGCCAGTTGGCTATCGAAGCTGCGATGAGCGGAAGCCACGGTTAAACGGATTCCATCGGCGAGCGCACGTTGTTGCATGCGATTAAGGCTTGCTAGGGCGTTGCCTTCTAACAGCAAATCCCCTTGGCGTTGCAGGTGGCTGTTGTCCAGCCCTAGCAATTGTTTAGCCGTTAGCACAACAGCTTCTCCAGCAGTCGCTGATAGACGTCTGTTAATACGTCTAAATCATCAACCTTAACGCATTCGTTAATCTTGTGAATGGTGGCATTAACCGGCCCCAGTTCAATAACCTGAGCACCGGTTGGTGCGATAAAACGACCGTCAGAGGTGCCGCCTGAGGTCTGTGGGTCGGTTGCATAGCCGGTAACTTCTTCGATGGCTTGTTTCGTGGCTTCCAACAATTCGCCGTTTGCGGTTAAAAAAGGGCTGCCGTTATAGGTCCATTGAATGTCATAATCCAGCTGGTGCTGATCAAGGGTTTGTGCAACCCGTTGGGTTAGCTCATCGGCGCTCACCTCGGTGCTGTATCGAAAGTTAAACTGTACATAACAGTCTCCCGGAACCACATTCGGTGCGCCGGTGCCAGCATGAATGTTCGCGATTTGAAAACTGGTGGGTGGAAAAAACTCGTTACCGCTGTCCCAATGTGTGGTAGCTAACTGCGCCAATGCTGGAGCCGCTTTATGAATGGGGTTGTCGGCTAAGTGAGGGTAGGCTACATGGCCTTGAATGCCTTTCACCGTGACCTCAGCCGTTAAACTGCCGCGACGACCGTTTTTAACGATATCCCCTAATTTATGGGTCGAGGAGGGTTCGCCAACCAAGGCCCAATCAATGCTTTCGTTGCGAGCTTGTAGGGTCTCGATGACTTTCACGGTACCGTTAATAAACGGGCCTTCTTCATCACTGGTGATCAAAAACGCAATAGAGCCTTTGTGCTGCGGGTGCTCGTTGACAAAGCGTTCGGTAGCAACCAGCATGGCCGCCAGTGAGCCTTTCATATCAGCTGCGCCCCGACCGTATAAATAACCATCGATGATTTCAGCATTAAAGGGGTCAGTTTTCCATTTTGATACATCACCGGTAGGCACCACGTCGGTGTGCCCAGCAAAGCAAAATACAGGCCCGTCATTACCTTTTCGAGCCCACATATTGGTGGTGTCATGAAACACCATAGACTCAATATCGAAACCTAGCGGCTTGAGTATGTCCGCCATCATGGTTTGACAACCGGCATCTTCAGGCGTCACCGAGCGGCGATTAATCAGCTCTATGGCTAATTGCGTGGTACGAGAAATCATGAGGCCATCCACGCATCGATTTGGGCTTGGTTGTAGCCCACTAAAATGCCTTTATCACCAACAATCACTGGGCGTTTCACCAATTTAGGATTCTCTAACAGAAGTTGTATGACTTTTTCTTCGTTAAGGTCTTGCTTGAGCTCATCTGGAAGTTGTCGATAGTTGGTTGAACGCTTGTTAAGCAAGGTCTGCCAATCGGTTAGCTGCAACCATTGATTAAGGATCTGTTGCGATAGCCCTTGCTTTACGAAATCGTGAAATTGATAGCTGTATTGGTTGTTATCGAACTGCTTTTGCGCTTTTTTCACCGAATCGCAGTTTTTGATTCCATAGAGGGTGGTCATTGCCGGTCCTTATTAGGTAAGTGGTCTATTATTGTTGCAAAGTGATCTAGGTCACTCAAGCGGTGGAACAAAATAATTTAAAGATTATTCGTGAACGCCGGCTTTTACAGCACAAGGGCTGGAATTGTGACACTTATTTGCGGTTGGATTAGCAAACCGAGTTAATTTACGGGATAATGCCCCGATTTTTTTATTTAATACAAAGGCGTTCCATGTCCGTAGAAGCTCCAAAGACGCACGAGGCTCAATCGTTGACTCTGTCGATTGTGATACCAGCCAAAAATGAAAGCGGAAACATTAAGCCGCTAATTGACGAAATTCGCAGTGCCTGTGACGATGGCATCGACTACGAATTGATTTATGTCGATGATGGCAGTACCGACAGTACCTTCGACGAGTTAAAAGCCATTCGTGATGACGGAATGGCTAATCTGCGCGTCATCCAGCATCAACAAAGCACAGGCCAAAGCACCGCAATCATTAGCGGCGCTCGCATTGCTCGCGGACAATGGCTGGTGGTATTGGATGCTGATGGCCAGAACGATCCTGCGGATATTCCGGGCATGTTAGCCAGTGTTCAAAACGCCCATGAGCAAAACCCGCAAGTGGTTGGCGTTATTGGCCATCGAGTAAACCGTCGCGACGACATTGTGAAACGAGTGTCTTCAAAAGTGGCCAATGGTTTTCGTGACATGATGCTTAGAGACGGCATCCCTGACACGGGTTGCGGCTTGAAAGCTGTTATCCGAGAGCGTTATATGGCCTTGCCGTATTTTAACCACATGCACCGTTACATTCCGACATTGATTCAAAGCCAAGGCTTCGAAATGATGGTGCACCCGGTGAATCACCGTCCACGTATGGCAGGCACCAGCAACTATGGCGTTTGGAATCGTTTGTGGGTTGGCTTAGTCGACGTTTTGGGCGTGGTTTGGCTAAAACGTCGAGCAAAAGTGATTAAGGTAAAACAAATTCTATGAGTAGTGCACAAATCTGGCTAGCGGTTGGCATGCTTGGGCAAGCCTTATTCTCGGCCCGTTTTATTGTTCAATGGATCGTGTCCGAGCGTAATCGTCGTAGCATTATTCCCCATGCGTTTTGGTATTTCTCGTTAGCGGGCTCTGCGGTGCTATTAGCTTATGCAATTCATCGTCAAGATCCGGTATTCATTGTGGGTCAGTCCGCTGGAGCCGTGGTTTATATACGTAACTTATGGTTGATTAGAAAAGAGGCTGGCTTAACCGGCAAGCAGGATTAAGAGAGCAGGATGCAAACAGGTCAATTCAAAGATTCGCCGCTAGCGAAAGAATTTTTCGCACCACAAAATTTCTGGGTGCTAATGCTCATTGCCTTGGTCGTTCTTGGAGCGGGTCTAGGCTTGCGGGATCCATGGCCAGCCGATGAACCTCGATTTGCCCAAATCGCCCGACAAATGGTGGAGTCTGGACAATGGCTATTCCCGTTTAGAGGGGGAGAGATCTATCCGGATAAACCGCCGATGCTGATGTGGTTTATTGGCGCTTGGTATTGGTTAACCGGCTCACTGAAAGTGTCGTTTCTGTTGCCATCCTTGCTTTCGGGTCTAGGTGTCGTGGCGTTAATCTACGATTTAGGGCGACGCTTGTGGAATCAACAAACCGGTTTTCAAGCTGGACTGCTGTTGATCTTTATCGTGCAATTTACCTTGCAAACGAAAACCGCTCAAATTGACGCGCTGGTTACCTTTTTCATCATCTTAGGTGTTTATGGCTTTCTGCGTTTCTATTTAACGCAGGGCGGCTGGCGTTTTTATTACCTAGGCTGGTTTGCTGCTGGGCTTGGGGTGATAACCAAAGGGGTAGGCATATTGGCCTTGTTTGTGCCGCTAACCTTTGCCATTGCTAATATCACTCGAATTAGGGAGCTCGGGTTTACTAACTTACTGAAAACGCTGCTGGGGCCCGTGTGTTTGCTGTTGGCCTGCAGCATTTGGTTTGTGCCCATGTACCTAACGGTGGAAGCCAGTAATGACCCGGTGTTTCAAGCGTATCGCGATAACATTTTGTTCAAGCAAACCGGTGAGCGCTACGCTAACGCTTGGCATCATATTAAGCCGTTTTATTACTACCTTACCAACGTGATTCCGTTTTTCTGGTTGCCGGCTTCAATATTGCTTGTATTTGCTGTGAAGCCAATGGTGCAGTTGATAAAAGAGGGTGATAAGCGCTGGCTATTGATGGTGGGTTATTTACTGTTGTGCTTGGCGTTTTTCTCATACTCTCCGGGCAAACGCGGTGTCTACATGACGCCTCTTACACCAATACTGGCTTTGGCATTAGCACCTCTGTTGCCGTTAATTATGGCCAAGCTATGGCCATCTCGAGTGCTGAGCGGACTGAGCTACCTATTGGCGGTTATCCCGCTGATTGCGTTGGCCATTTTAATGGTTAACGAAAAGGCACAAGTGGCGGTGCAAGATTTGGCCGGTCCGCTTTGGCCTATGCTTACCTCTTGGGCGTTGTGCTGCTTGGTGGTGATCTTCTTACTGCGTAATCACAATGCCTTGTATCGAGTATACGCAGTGCTCGCTGTGGTTTGGGCGCATTATACTTTTGCCGGTTATCATTTAATTAATCCGGTTCGTACCCCCGAAGTGAGTATGAACGCTTTACAGACCTTACCCAAAGAAGCCGATGTGCTGGTGTTGGATTTTAGAGAGCAACACTTTTTGTTTGCTCAACGAGAAATTTTCCACTTCAGTTATAAAGTGGATCACAGCATTGAAGTGGAGGCAGCAGCACAGTGGATGAAACAAAAGCCTCAGCGTTATATTTTAGGTGGTCGCAAGCAATTAAGCCGCTGTTTTGACGACGCTCAGCTGCCCACCATTGAAAAACGTCACTCGAAAGAATGGGTGTTGGTATCTGAAGCCTTGTTGTTAGAAACGTGCAAAGCGCCCGAGTCGATGCCACCTGTGTACCACTTTGAAAACGTGATGCCTTATCGAGCACCTTAAGCAGCGATAGATTATGAACATATTGATTATTGGAGCCGCAGGCTTTATCGGATACCACCTCGCGACCAAACTGTTGGCGCAAGGGCATGAGGTTGTGGGTATTGATAACCTTAATGACTATTACGAGGTATCGTTAAAACAAGCTCGATTAGCGCAACTGCAAGGGCACGACAACTTTGTGTTTGAACGCATCGATTTGGCCGATGATGCCGCCATGGACAGCTTGTTTAAACGTTATCAATTTCAGCGTGTCGTCCACCTGGGTGCACAAGCTGGGGTGCGTTATTCGATCACCAACCCCAGAGCCTATACGCAAAGTAACGTTAACGGCACGCTGAATGTGCTTGAAGGATGTCGTCATCAACAGGTTGAGCATTTGGTGTACGCTTCGTCGTCATCGGTTTATGGCTTGAATACTCAAGTGCCATTTAGCGAAGAGCACGGAGTCGATCACCCTGTATCTTTGTACGCAGCCACGAAAAAGTCTAACGAAATGATGGCCCACAGCTACAGTCATTTGTATGGCTTAGCCACCACGGGTTTGCGCTTTTTTACCGTGTATGGACCTTGGGGTCGACCGGATATGGCGTACTTTAGCTTTACTAAGAAAATACTGGCCGGTGAGCCTATCGACGTCTTTAATGAAGGGCGTTTGAGCCGAGATTTTACCTACATTGATGACATTGTTGAGGGCATTTGTGCAACATTGGATTGCATACCTACCGTCTCGGCATCGGATTCACTTTCCAGCAACTTGGCTCCTGATGTATCATCAGCACCGTATCAGGTATTTAATATTGGTAACCATCAGCCGGTTCAGTTGCTGAGCTTTATCAATACCCTTGAAGACGCGCTGGGTAAGAAAGCGACGTTAAATATGAAACCTATGCAGCCAGGTGACGTGTATCAAACCTACGCTGCAACGGATAAGCTCGCCAAAGCCACCGGGTTTTCACCGAAAACCGAGTTGTCTTACGGGCTTAAGCAATTTGCTGATTGGTACCGAGAGTACTATCAAGTTTAACCATTGAGCGGCGACTCAATGAACACATTTTTATCGACTAATTGACGAGAAACTAAGATGGGTAGAGCGTTTCAAAACCGAAAAGAGTCCATGGCTAAAACCCAAGGGGCTAAGACCAAACTGTATTCCCGCTACGGCAAGGAAATCTACGTATGTGCTAAGAATGGCGGTTTTGACCCAGACGGCAATTTGGCTCTGCGTCGTATGATAGAAAAAGCCAAAAAAGACCAAGTGCCAGCGCACGTGATTGATCGAGCAATCGACAAGGCCAAAGGCGGTGGCGGCGAAGACTACTCAACGGCACGCTATGAAGGCTTTGGTCCTGGCGGCTGTATGGTTATCGTTGACTGTTTAACTGACAATAACAAGCGTACCTTTACCGAAGTAAGACAGTGCTTTGTAAAAAATGACGCTAAGCTTGGCGCGCCGGGTGCGGTTGCTCACATGTTTGATCATCAAGCGGTCTTCGTGTTCAACGGCGACGATGAAGAAGCCGTTCTTGAAGCCTTGATGATGGAAGACGTGGATGTTGCCGATATTGAGTGCGAAGCCGGTAAGATTACTGTGTTTGTTCCTCACACAGAATTCAATAAAGCCAGAACCGCGTTAACCGACGCAATCGCCGGGGTTGAGTTTGATGTGGAGGAGATTTCTTTTGTGCCTCAAAACATGCATCAGGTGAGCGGTGACGATGTGGCGGTTTTTGAAAAATTCATGGACATGCTAAACGATTGTGACGACGTTCAAGACGTTTATCACAACGCCGAAGTCGACCAATAAGCGAGCGTCGCTTTACAGAAAGCCAGTTATCAAGCCTCTTGATACTGGCTTTTTTTTGCGAGCACCTGATAGCCATTGGCTTTAAGGGCTTTGGTGGCATCGGCTAAGCGCTTCTTTTTGACCAATAGGTAGTCGGTATCAAAGGTGGATATGGCCAAAATGCTGATATTGACCTCGGCTAAGGTGGTGGACAAGCGAGCCATAATGCCCACCATGGAAAACCCCAGCGGCCCCAGTACTTCTAAACAGCACCAGCCGGCCTCTTGGGCATCGCTTGCTAGCGACAGGCTTGAGGGAACAACCACCGACAGTTCGTCTTGGGTTTTGCCAATAAAGTAAAACTCCTGTTCAAATATTTCAGCGTCGGGTCGATGGTTTTCATCGAAGCTATGAACGGTAAACTCATTATCAAGAACAGCTAGGGTTAACTGCACCATGGTTGCTCCTTAGAAGGGTTAGTCGACTGGGAAGTGCTCAGCTTGCTTAATAACTATAATGCAATAACGACTAAGGTGCGAAGGCGATTCGCTACATAAAAAAGCCGAGAACGAGTCTCGGCTAGTAGGGTGTTAATTGCGACTATTGAACCAACTCTTGGTCGGTAAACTCATCGGCAAATAGGGCACTGGTTAGGTAGCGCTCAGCAGACGATGGCAAGATAACCACGATGGTTTTGCCGGCATTCTCTGGCTTGCTGGCTAAACGGTTCGCCGCTACTACAGCGGCGCCAGAGGATATACCCGCTAAAATGCCTTCTTCTTTCATCAAGCGTTTGGCCATGGCCATGGCGTCTTCATTAGATACCTGCTCGGTAGCATCCACCAAATCCAAATCTAGGTTACCGGGAATAAAGCCAGCACCGATGCCTTGAATTTTATGAGGTCCCGGGGTGAGTTCCTGTCCCGCTTTGGCTTGGGTGATCACCGGAGAGTCTACAGGCTCTACCGCAACCGAGGTAATGGCTTTACCTTGCACTTCTTTGATGTATCGACTGACACCGGTAATGGTACCGCCGGTACCCACACCGGCAACGAAAATATCCACTTCACCGTCAGTGTCGTTCCAAATTTCTGGACCCGTGGTTTTAACGTGGATCTCTGGGTTGGCAGGATTATCAAACTGCTGCAGCAATACGTATTTATCCGGGTCTGAGTTTAAAATCTCTTCGGCGGCGGCAATGGCGCCTTTCATGCCTTTCGCGCCTTCGGTGAGCACCAACTCGGCACCTAGGGCTTTAAGCAACTTACGACGCTCAAGACTCATGGTGTTGGGCATGGTTAACGTAAGAGGGTAACCGCGAGCCGCTGCCACAAACGCCAGCGCAATACCGGTATTACCTGAGGTCGGCTCAATTAAGGCTTTACCAGGACCTAGAATACCTTGTTTCTCGGCTTCCCAGATCATGTTAGCACCAATGCGACACTTAACACTAAAACTTGGGTTGCGCGCTTCAATTTTGGCTAACACTCGACCTTCGCTTACGCGGTTTAGTTTCACCAGTGGGGTACTTCCAATTGACAACGAGTTGTCTTCAAAAATTTTGCTCATGTCCGGCTCCTTAAATTTACATGCTCCAGCATACGGCCTGATTCTTATTTTAAAAGTAACCGTTTTTTATGCCATATGCTATTTAGTTATAAGCATAGTTTGTTTAGTTACTTGTAGTAGGAATGATAATTATCACAATGAGTTACTGATTTACGTAGGCGGCTCGGTATTTGTCTACCCACATGGCGGTGGCTCCGCAAATCGCTACTGGCATTACGATAAAATTGACAAAGGGGATCATGGCAAACAAGGCCACCATCATGCCGAAACTGCCGCTGGTGCCTCGGGTTTGCTTAAGGCTCCACTTCATATCAGAAAAGCTGACTTTATGGTTATCAAAGGGGTAGTCGCAGTACTGAATGGCCATCATCCAACTGCTGAACAAGAACCAAATAATGGGGCCTAAGGTTTGCCCAAACACAGGCACTAAAAACAACAGCAGACACAAAATGGCTCGGGGTAGATAATATTTGAGCTTTTGCCACTCACGGGCAAACACTCGAGGGATGTCTTTGATAACGGCCATCATGCCTTGATCATTAAGGGTTTGGCCGGTCAGCTTTTGCTCGACCTTTTCTGCCAGCAGTCCGTTAAAAGGCGCAGCAATCCAATTCATTACCGAGCTAAAAACAAACGACATGCTCACCAGCATGCTAATAACCGCCAGTGGCCAAAGAATGAAATTCAGCCAGCTTAAGAACTCCGGCAGTTGCGACTCAACCCAGGTCAGCAAGATGTCCAGTCGCTGCACACCAAAATAGATGCCAACACTAAACAACACTACGTTTACAAGTAACGGTATGATTACAAAGGTGCGTAATCCTGGCTGTTTAATTAAATGAAAGCCATAGAAAAAATAATTAACGCCACTGACCTTGTTTATGCCTGATGTTGCTTGGCTATCTGCCCGTTCCATAGTCATATTCCTAGAGTTTAACCCGATTCTCATTGTGCAAGCAGGTCGGTGGGTTAATCAAGTAACAAAGCGTTGCAAAGCATTTCAAAGGATGTCGATTGCAACAATTGGAGTGATTGGTAAGATAAGGCTTTATTATAAGAATTAGTAAACTCCGAACTCGATAGCATGCGCTTAAAGCAAATAAAACTTGCGGGTTTTAAGTCTTTTGTGGACCCAACGAAAATTGAATTGCCTAAGGCGATTACCGCCATCGTTGGCCCCAACGGCTGCGGCAAATCCAATGTGATTGATGCGGTGCGCTGGGTGCTAGGGGAAAGCTCGGCCAAGCATTTGCGCGGCGACGCCATGACCGACGTCATTTTCAACGGCTCTCGCCATCGCGCCGCCATTGGCCAAGCCTCGGTTGAATTGGTGTTTGAAGAGTGTGATCAGCGCCTGTCGGCGGAATACGCGCAGTTTAATGAAATCAGCATCAAACGCAGCGTTAACCGAGAAGGCCAATCTCAGTATTATTTGAATGGCAAAAAGTGTCGCCGGCGCGACGTCACCGATTTGTTTATGGGTACCGGGCTAGGTGCCCGAAGCTATGCCATTATCGAACAGGGCATGATTTCTCGGTTAATTGAGTCTAAACCTCGTGAGCTTAGAGTCTTTATAGAAGAGGCGGCGGGGATCTCTAAGTATAAAGATCGCCGTCGAGAAACCGAAAATCGTATCCGTCACACTCGCGAAAATTTAGAACGATTAGCAGACATTCGCTTAGAGTTGGGTAATCAGCTGTCACGATTGCAACGACAAGCCAACGCGGCTCAGCGCTATAAAGAACACAAAGCCAAAATAAGGCAACTGGAAGCACAGCAGTCAGCGCTGTTATGGCAAAACTGTAACGAACAAACTAACGACATCAAACAACAGCTGAGTAAACTGAGCTTAGAAAAAGAACGGTTAACTGCGGAGCAAGTCAGCAGCCAGTTATCCATTACTCAATTGCAAAGTGAGCTTACTGAGCATCAAGATCAAGAAAAGCACTCAACACAACAAGTGTTTTCTTTGTCTAAGCAAGCCAATGCGGCAGAGCAAAAGCTGTTTGTCATGAAGCAAGCGAGTGAGCGCTATCAAACGGATTACCAGCAAGCTCAGTCAGCCCTTGTAGAAGCTCAGCAAGAGCAAGCTCAGTCGCAACAACAGCTGCAAGACTGGCAACAGCAATTGCAGCTGCTTGCACCCAAGCTAGAAGCCGCGCAAAAACGCGACCAAAGACTCAACCAGCGCTTAACAGAGGCCAGTGCACTGCATCAAAGCTCAACGCTGCAAAGTGTGCAGCAGCAATTGCAAGCTGTCCAGCAACAGCAGATGACGCTCACCGCAGAGCAGGCCAAATTGCAGGCGCAACTGACAGCTAAGCGACAGCAGCTCAGCGAGTTGACGCAGATAGACGAGCATGAAATCGAGGCGCTGCAGCAACAGCTTGAAGCGCAACAAGCGGCGCTGTTACAAGCGCAAACTCAGCATCAAGATGGCCAGTTTGAAATCCAGATACTGGCGGACAACATCAGCGACGTGCAGGATCAAATTAGCGAGCAAAACCAACTAGAGCGGGATTTGTTGGCGCGCCTTAGTGAGCTTAAAGGGCAGCATAAGGCATTGGAATCTCAGTTGCAGGACGCCAACCCGGACGGCAATTATCAGGTTTATCAAGCCATTGAGGTGGCGCCGCAGTGGCAAAAAGCCGTATCGGCGATATTGAGTGAAGTCATGACCGCCGAGGTTGTTGACTCCGATAGCCAGCCTCCACACGGGGCCTTTGCAGAGCAGGGCATGCAACGACTATCGCTGCAGGACGATGTTAGCATTAATAGCCGCATTAACTTGTTGCCTTGGTTGTCGCAGGTGCGATTTGCCCAGGATGAACAGGCGGCTTCAGCACTGCTCGATAACTTAAGTAAAGAGCAAATGATTACCTTAGCGGATGGCCAGATTTGGGGGCAGGGTTTCCGGCTTAAGGCCAAGCAAAGCATGGATATTTTGTCACTGCAAAGCCGTGTGCAAGAGCTTAACCTGCAATTAGAAGCTGCCCAGCAAGAGGTTGCAACAGCGCAGGCTCATCGCGAAACCCTTAACGAGCAGCTGGTACAGCGTAATAGCCAATACCAGCAGGCGCAGCAACAGCAGCAACATGCGCAGCAGCAAGAGGCTCAATTGTCGCTGCAATGCCAGCATACTCAAGCGCAACAGCAAGCACTGCAAGAACAGCAACAAGCGCAGCAGCAAAAACAACAGACGCTGCAACAGGACATAGACGCCTTAACCCAAGCGTTGGCTGACAACAGCACGGCCAGCAACGGCTTAGCCCTAGAGCTTGAACAACACCAACAAGCAGTAGTCAACGAGCAACAGCAGCAACAAGCGTTGGCGAGCAAGCTTGATGAGCTCAATCAGCAAAGTCGCAGCGCTCAGCGCGAGTTGCTCACGGTAACCGGAGAACAGCAGCAGCTTGCCAGCCAAATCGAAACCTTGCAGCCGGTGCTGGAAAAAGCCATCGCGCTTGAACAGAGCACCCAAGAAGCATTGCAGCAACTGCAGCGTAATCGGCCAACTCAAGAAAACATGGATGCCCTTGAGCAAGAATTGCAGCAACTGCTGACACAGCAAAGTCAGGCGCAACAAAGCACAGAGCAAAAACGCCAGCATCACCATCAAACTCAAAGCCAATTGCAACAAGTGATGGCCACAAAGGAGCAAACCGGTAAGGCATTGCAGCAGTTGGCGGAGCAGTTTAATGAGCTGGACGTGCAGCGGGCAAGTTTGACCACTCAAGCAGACAACTATTTGGCTCAACTTAACCAGCACTACTCGCACCCCAGCCAGTTAAGTTTGCTGCTTGAAGAGATTGATGCCGATGCAACCCCAGAATCGCTGCAACGAACCCTGCAGCAAATTAAACTCAAAGTAGAGCGACTGGGGCCTATTAACCTAGCGGCGGTTGAAGAGTATGAAACTGAAAGTCAGAGAAAACGATACTTAGACGAGCAAGATGCCGACTTAACCCAAGCATTGGCGTCGCTGGAAAACGCCATAAAAACCATAGATAAAGAGACCCGTAGTAAATTCAAAAACACCTTTGATAATATTAACCAAGGCTTTGGTGATTTATTCCCACAAGTGTTTGGCGGCGGCAAGGCGTGGTTGCAATTGGATGACGACGACTTGCTCAATAGTGGGGTTTCTATCATGGCGCAACCACCGGGTAAGAGAAATAGCACGATTCACCTATTAAGCGGTGGAGAAAAAGCGCTAACCGCATTATCATTGGTGTTCGCAATTTTTAAACTGAATCCCGCGCCATTCTGCTTGTTAGACGAAGTCGATGCGCCGTTAGATGACGCCAATGTCGGACGGTTTTGCGCCTTGCTCGAACAAATGGCGAATGAGGTTCAGTTTGTTTACATTAGCCACAATAAAGTTACGATGGAATTGGCTCAGCAGCTCACAGGCGTGACCATGCATGAAGCCGGCGCCTCACGAATAGTTAGTGTTGATATTGACGAAGCGCTCGCCTTCGCCGATGCAGGATAACGGTATACAGGACAACCAATGAACGATGATTTACAGCTGGTATTGATCATAATCGGGTTAATCGCCATCGCTGGGGTGCTTTTGCACGGATATTGGAGCAATAAAAAAGAACGAGTCGAGCCGATGGCTGACAAACCGCTACGAAGCATTGACCGCTATCAATCTGAAACCAAACGAGACGCCGATGGCTTCGATATGGACGGTGTTGGCGAAGTAAAGATCCGCAGTAATAATTCGGAGGCAAGCGAGCCGAGTGTCGAGATTGATGAGACGCCAACAACACAGTCACAACCGAACATTGGCAAAGTTGATGTTGAGGTTGAGCCAGTCATCAATGAGCCCTCACTAGGCGGGGTGACTCGAGAATCAGAAGATCAAGTTCAATTGGGGTTAGCCGGTTTTGAAGAAACGCCGGAAATGACGCTTTCTGCTGCTAACCAAGAGCCAACCAGCAAACCCAAGTCGAAACCTCGGCCTAAGCAAGCGACGCAAGCAACCTCAGCAGCCTCTTCTGAATTACCTGATAACGACGAGTTTAATTTAACCTCTCCAGAAACAGCCGCTAGCGAAAACGCGAGCAATGACCTTGCACCACAAGCAACAAAGCCTGAAGCGCCAAAAACGGTTACAGAGCCTACCGATGTGTTGGTGTTGCACGTTCAGGCACAAACGGGCGAACAGCTGCACGGCTCTGAGTTGTTGCCATGTTTACTGACTTTAGGACTGAAGTTTGGCGATATGAATATTTTCCATCGTCATCAAGATCCAGCAGGTACCGGACGAGTCATTTACTCGCTGGCAAACATGATGAAGCCGGGTACCTTTGATCCGGATAATATGGAACAGTTTAAAACCGATGGTGTGGTGTTGTTTTTAACTTTGCCATGCCAAGGGGAAGCAAAGCTGAGCTTTTCTACCATGCTAAATGCCGCTCAACAGCTGGCTGACGACTTAAATGGCGTTGTCACCGACGAGCAGCGCAATCCTTGGAATGATGCCAGTCGTGCTCACTATTTAGAACGCATTCGCAAAGCCGTACATTAATCATGTTAGATATTACCTTCAGCGACGAACAAGCAGAACTGATTAACCAGCTCGAGTTAGAGGTTAGTGCTTCTGAATTGGTTAGCTTTTTTAAAAAATCGGAATTAGAGTCACAACAGCTGGTTGCCGTTTTAAAGGCGTCAAATGCCTTGTACAGAGCGGGCATGCAAGTCATTTCAGATGCGCAATACGACTTGTATATCTCAATGCTCACCAGCATTAACCCTTCGCACCCCTATCTGCACAGTGTAGAGCCGGAGGCGCTTGTAGAAGCTAAGACGGTAGCGCTGCCGCAACGAATGCTGTCAACCGAGAAAGCCTACTCGAAAGAAGAGATTGAGAAATGGTTGAAGCGAATTTTAAAAGCCGCTCAGGAAATTAATGTACCCGAGAGCGAAATTGAGCTCAGAGTAACCCCTAAGCTTGATGGCTACGCTGCATTTGATGACGGCACGACTTTGTATACCCGTGGTGACGGATACCGAGGGCAAGACATCACCCGAGCCTTTGAGCGTGGTTTACGTGTTGCCAATGATGGCGATAGAGGATTAGGCCCTGGTGAGATCGTCATTAAAAAGAGCTATTTTGAAAAAGAGCTTAGCGGTCACTTCGAAAACTCGAGAAACATTCAAGCGGCCATTATTGCCGAAAAGAAAGTGGACGAAAACGTTCAAAAAGCCATTGATGATGGCGCCTGTGTGTTTTATCCGTTTGCGTTAATTGAAAACAAAACCGCCCATTTTTCAGAAATTATCGATAGCTTTGAGTCCATTGTTGAAGTCATGTGGAGCGCGGTCGATTTTGATATTGACGGCGTAATTCTTGAAGCCACACACCCAGCATTGAAAGCCCACATGGGCGCCACCAGAAAAAATCATCGCTGGCAGATTGCGTTTAAAGTTAACGAAGAATCTGCCAAGGTTGAAGTGATCAATATCATTCCGCAAACATCAAGAACCGGTCGCATTTCTCCGGTGGCGGAGCTGGTACCCACTAAACTAAGCGGCGCAACCATCAGCAGAGTTACGGTTCACCATTACAACATGGTGAAAACCAAGCGCATTGGCCCCGGCGCTGTTGTGGAGCTGGTTAGAAGTGGTTTGGTGATCCCCAAAATTGAGGGAGTTATTAAAGAAGCTGAGCCTCAATTACCACAGGCCTGCCCAAGCTGTGGCTCGCACTTGCTATGGGAATCGGATCATCTTATTTGTCCAAACAAGAGTGATTGTCCGGCCCAAACCGAAAATACCCTTATTCATTTTTTCAAAACCTTAGGTAATAACGATGGCTTTGGCCCTAAAGTTATCGAGAAGCTGAGCAACTTTGGCATAAAGCACATTCACGAAATTTACCAAATTAAGGCCCATCAATTTGCAGGCTACGGATTTGGTGAAAAAACCTCTCAAAACCTATTTGACCAATTGCAGGCCAGCAAAGAGATTCAAATCGAAGATTGGCGATTTTTGTCGGCGTTTGGCGTGAGCCGCTTAGGCGGCGGTAATTGTGAAAAGCTTTTACAGCATCACTCTGTTGTAGACTTGTTTGAATTAAGCGCCGATGAGATGGTGAAAATCGACGGATTCGCGCAAATCAGTGCAGAAGCGATTGTGGAAGGGCTGAAAAACATTAAAGAAGAGTTCTTCAAAGTGTATGAACTAGGCTTTAACTTGGCGATTACCCCGAAAGCATCGGAGCGTGAAGCTCTCGACTCGCCCATTGCCGATGCCGTGGTGGTTTTTACCGGCTCAATGCAGCAAGGCTCAAGAGGCGACATGGAAAAGCAGGCCAAGTCGCTTGGGGCTAAAGTGGCTAAGTCGGTAACCGGAAAAACAACCTACTTAGTGACCGGCGAAAAAGTGGGCGAGACTAAGATTAATGCCGCTAAAGATAAAGGGGTAACTGTGTTATCTGAGCAGGAATATCTTAGTTTAATCGATTAAGTTGGCTGGTAATTTTGCTGCTATAGCCATACACAGTTAAAGCTGTTAGGTTGTTCAATGTTTAGGGAAAAATCTGCAAACAATGGACGTTACTCGTGATTCGGGCGGGCGGAAGCGTGGCTAAAATCGTCAATAGCGTTGTTGTTTAAGGGGGCGACGATTTGATTAGCGGGGCTTTGCACGTAACTGTATCGCTTTCCAATAACATGCGTATAGATTTGAGTTGTTTTCAGATCCGCATGCCCTAATAACTCCTGCACCGTTCTAATGTCCGAGGCAAAGAGGCTAGCCCAAAACCGTCTTCGCAATCTTTTTGGTGAATTTTTAGAGCAAACTTCATTTGTGATTTAATTTGATTTATCAATGAAACCGGTAAAATGGTCATCCGATCTTTGGCGCCTTTACCACGATAAACAAATATGGTCATGTTACTGAAATCAATGTCTTTTAGGCGTAACTGCAAGGCTTCATTGATGCGCAGGCCACTGCCAAAAAGCAACGCTATCACTAGCCAGTGTTTGCCACTTAAATGAGACAGTATTAAATTGACCTCGTGAGGGTTTAACACGGTTGGTACACGTTTAGGCTTTTTTGCGAACGAATATGCTAAGTCTTCTATCGGCTGCTTTAAAACATGTCGATACATAAACATAAGAGCACATAAGGCAATATTCTGAGTCGAAGAACTCACCTGACAACGGTTGGCTAAGTCGTTTAAAAACGCCTCAATTTCGGCGTTACCCATCTCACTTGGATGACGATAGTTATGAAAACGAATAAAGCGTTTGATCCAGTGAATGTAGGTTTTCTTTGTCGCCAATCGATAGTGACGAACACGCAGAGCCTCACGAACGGATTTAATAAAGGGTGAAGAACTCATTTGTAACACCTTGTCATTGCTAATATTCAGAAAAACAAAGAGAGAATGGTAAGGCATGATTACAAACAAGGAACATCGCCCAAAAGTATGATTTAATGGGATGTTTCTTAACGCTTAAGCAGCGTTAACTGCCAAGCCACCTCATTTACAACAACCAAGGCTCATGAAATATGGGCAGATAAAAGAGAGCCAAGCGGCTTTTTACTAAGGGGTAGAGGAAGTTACGTGGGAAAATCGACCCAACGCGACGGACTTTACAAAGAATTCAATATAATAAGCTGTTACATTCTATCAGTATGAGAAAGATCGCTAAGGTATCAAATAACGAAGAAGTAAAACGTATCATGCTTTACGAGTGTGAAGACGGTGTTTACATTTTCGAGTACGACAATGAACATGATTCTTCAGCAACTGCTGACTATCTTCAAGATTCAGTGGAAATAGTCTATGAAATCGCAGAAGAAGATTACGGGGTGAAGCCAGGAGATTGGCAAGAAATTTCAAATCCAATGGAGTTCTGCCAAGGCGATAGGATTGAGCCAGTAAGGGTAGTTGGTAGAAATACCGGCAATCCACAATGGGGTAAACTAGAGAAGCTAGTTTCCGGTAATTGGGTGCCACTAATTGAGTAAAAAATGTAACAAGTCAAAGCACGCGGACTTGGTAAAGCTGTCACCTTTTTTGTTCCAAAAAAGCCGCCAACTTCACCAAGCCGGTGTTTGAGGCGTTATAGGGTAAGGCTAGTTCGCCATAACCCAAAGCGGAGATTTAAAGATTAAACCTATGATTGCTTTCGATGAAGGATTTTATGTAGAGAAGACCATAGCTGTTTCTCCAGAAAAAGCATGGGAGATTATATCTACACCCGAAGGACTTATGCACTGGCACCCTTTCATAAAGACTAACACGGCTGAGAGCTGGAACGGAGTGGGATCTAAAGATCACTTGCTATACAACAGTGGATTTGAATTTACTCGCGAAGTGGTTAATTGGCTTGAAGGTGAAGGCTATGACCTTAAGGTCACAGAAAATGGCAAACGTGAGAATAAGGCAATCTGGCGTATTATCCCTATAGATGAGAATCACTGTACCTTGAGAATTACTGGTCGTGTTGAGTTTATAAAAAGTTGGCCTTTTCCGATTCGATGGTTCTTGATCAAATTCAAAATGAAGCCTGTTTTCAGTCAGTACCTCTTTCAGATACTTGAAGGGTTTGCCTATTATGCAGAAACGGGTAAGCAGGTGCAGAGTGATCAATTTGGATCTCACCCTATGTTTTCCAAAAAATGTTAGATCTCGAAGAAGACTTAGTTGCGGAGAAACTGATCTCCGTACCAGCCGATAAGGCTTGGGAAATCTTATCTTGCCCCTCGGCCCTTGTTTACTTTCACCCCTTTGTAAAAGAAAACCCTACCGAACAGTGGGATGGTGTCGAGTGCAATGACAGCGTGATATATTACAGCGGCCTTGAGTATAAACGGGAAGTTCTGGAATGGGTTTCAG
The DNA here is from genome assembly GCF_002282895.1 of Paraferrimonas haliotis. GTDB lineage: Bacteria > Pseudomonadota > Gammaproteobacteria > Enterobacterales > Shewanellaceae > Paraferrimonas > Paraferrimonas haliotis. The sequence goes on along the minus strand of NZ_NRRB01000003.1, from coordinate 57,891 downwards.
GTGAGGGATTTATTCTACTTGTTAGTAAGCAGGGCAAGCCACAGCTCACCGTAAAATTTCGTATTATTCCAGTAAGTGATCAGCAGAGTAACTTAAGAGTTAGCATTCAGGCTGATTTACTTCATAAGTTCCCATCGCCAATTAGAAAGATGTTTCTGAAATTTAAATTAAAACCAACGTTTGAACCGTATTTATCTAAAGTTCAACAAGGCTTTGCTGATTTCGCAGAATCAGGAGTTAAGGTACTACCTGATCAATACGGGCCTCTTTCCCCGTTTTCTGCAAGCAAGTAACAAATCTACGCTATTGGCTCATAACTACCATCCTGAAATATGCGTGTGTTACCCTATAACAAGTTAAGCAAGCGGGACTGCCTAACCGGCAGCCCCTTCTTAAGGCGTTAGGCAGAATAGGTAGTGTATGTTTTTCCACATTGATGAATCGGGTAATACTGGGAATAATTTATTTGATGAAAGTCAACCAAGGCTTAGCTACGGTCTAATTTCTAGCGTTACTAACGTAGATGCTCTTTGTATCGTCGAACACAATGCTATTCGAGATATAATCGATGATGACCTAATTCATGCAAATATATTGGGTATAGGTGGTTTGGTAAAAATTGCTCCGTTATTGATTAAAATCCAGAAAAAAATGAAGTTCGATTTTGACTACTATTTTATAGAAAAACTCGATTATGCCTTAGTTATATTCTTCGATGCCGTTTTTGATGCTGGGTTAAACGATGCTGTCAAATGGGATACATATTGGACTCCCTTGAGATACGTTTTAATACACAAATTATCTATTCTATTTGACGAAGATCTGCTTCGGGAGTCTTGGAGGTTGTCAACAGTAAAACGGATTGAGAATTGTGAGGATGCTATCGTTAGTCTGCTTTCGGAAGTTAAAAGTCGAGCAGAGAACGCTCCCCTAGACGCGAGATCCAAAGAGCTTATCATCGATGCTTTGGATTTCGGTATTAGAAAGCCACTATCACTTGATTTCGGTCACCCAGATCAAAAAATAATATCTCCGAATGCTGTTGGTTTTCAGTTTGTCGTAGCTGCAATTGCACGACGAACAAGGAAGAAACTCAGGAAGTCAGTGTCATCTATAATCGTGGATAGGCAAAATCAATTCAATAAGGCTCAAATTGGAACGCACTATAATCTTTCAAGAATAGCCGAAGGCATTAAAAACTCTTCTGAGAAAGATAAGGCCATGTATTTCAATAATCCACTCTATACGGATTTTTCGCCTGAAGAAGTTTCACATAAAGGTTTAACAGATAAGGAGTTGACGATTTCGAAAAGTGCTGATTCTATAGGGCTTCAAATTGTTGACGTTTATTTGTGGATTGCAAATAAACTTATTTCTGGTGTTAATCTACCATCAGAATTAATGGAACTCTGGCAGTTATTTCAACATCGGAGCTTGATCGATGGCATCTCAATGAGAGGGATGGCCGAGCGATTCAAAAACTTCGAGAAAAATCTACCTAAGCTCAATGATCTAACAGATGAGCAGCGAATAGTGGCAAAGGAATCAGTCCATCAGCATCGAAAAAAAGTTAAGGCGCTTGTCTAGTCTTGGCGGTTTCCAGCCTCACAAGGAATAAAAAGTGAAAATTGAAAGTATATGCGTCAAAAACTGGCGTTCAGTAAAAGAAGAAAAGCTAGAAGCACAAGATCTGATGGTTATCATTGGCCAGAATAACCACGGGAAATCGAATCTCTTATCTTCTGTCTTGTTCTTCTTTGGTGAGATAAAGCAACAAGAACTGGATTTTTATCATGGGTCTACTGAACTATTTGTGGAAATTGAGTTTGGTGATCTTGATGAATCAGACAAAACTACATTCAAGAAGTATTTAACCTCTGAAGAAAAAATAGTTGTAAGAAAAACTGCCTTTCTAGGCGGTAGTTTTGAATACCGAGGGTACATAGAAAACCCATCGGATGACTGGCTTCAAGAAGCAAATGCTTCTGTTTATACTAAAAGAGAGCTTGCTTCTAGTCTGCCATTCCATCCTCATATCCCCGATTCTGGTCGAATTACCAAACAAAACATCATCGATGCCCAAAACGAATATATCCAGAATAACAGGGAGGATATTCAATTCGCTTTTGAGCTTGAGTCGACAAACTTTCTTGGCTTGAAAAGTGTCGCAAAAGGAATATTTGGTGAGGTTTACTTTATACCAGCAGTAAAAGAAGCCTCGGATGATTTTTCTTCTAAAGATTCTAGTGTTTTCGGAAAAATGTATGCTGATGTTGTAGCTTTAATGTCTGAACACAATAACGACTGGAAGGATACAAAGGAAAAACTCGGGAAACTATTTTCCACCCTGAACAAAAAAGACCAGGAAGGCAATGACAATAATGATAGACCTCAGCAATTAACTGACTTTGAACAAGAGTTAACTGATGAGCTTGTTGCATGGGGTGCAAAAGTAGATATTGAAGTAAACGCACCTGATATTGAAAATGTATTTAAAGCAAATACACAGGTTTGGGTTGATGACGGTGTTAGAACTGACATAAAACGAAAGGGGCACGGTTTACAGCGAGCTCTAACAGTTGCTCTAATACAAGTAGTTGCTAAGAAGGCTCTTGCTGAGGCAGAGTCAGCGGAAGAGCAAGGAAATAGGAAAGCATCAAATTCAAGATACTTCATATTCGAAGAGCCTGAGCTTTATTTGCATCCCCAAGCACAAAGGTCGTTATTCGACTCATTCGTGGCTTTGTCTGAGTCAGGGAGTCAAGTTATTCTTTGTACTCACTCAAGCGGTTTAATTGATGTTGAGCGTTATAAGTCTATTTACATAGCAACAAAGGATGATGAGTTAAACGGAACTAAGGTTAAACAGTGCACCGAAGACTTATTTGAAGGGGATTCAAAGAAAGATTTCAACCTTTCCTACTGGATCAACCCTGATCGTGGGGAATTATTTTTTGCAAGTAAAGTTGTTTTGCTAGAGGGCGCTACAGAAAAAACTGTATTTCCTCTGTTGGCGAAAGAGCTTGGTGTTTTCAGGTACGAGTATACGTTAATCGATTGCGGCTCAAAAGATAATATCCCTCTTTATGTTAAGCTCATGAATAAGTTTTCTATCCCATATGTGGCTGTTTATGACCGAGATCATCAAGCTCACAAAGGGGTAGATGCAATTGCGTCAGCAGATCGATCAACACAAAAAATTGTTGATGAGATCGATGACAACATAGGTTCTTCAGTGGTATTAGAAAACGATATAGAGGAAGAGCTAGGATTACCAAATGGCGGTAGCAGCAAACCTTATGTCGCATTAAGTCACGTCACAGCAGAAGGTTTTTCGGTCACGCCACAAATGGCTCAAAAGATCAGAGAAATTTATGACGCAGAGGCCTAACAAGTTGCTGCACTCGAAAAAATTACTCGCTAAGCTCCTAATTTTCCGGTGAGCAAGGCGTTATGCGCCTAAGGCATTAGCATGACGATTGTAGTATTGAATAGCATCCAAAAGATCGAAAGTCCTCCACGGCAGCTGCGTGAGTGGGGTGGCCGTCTAATAGCTAGCTATAGACTGAGTGTTGAGTTCGAAAATGTCTTTTACGAGTTCATATGGGTTATGGCTGGAAGTGAAAATGAAAGTCCTTGTACAGAATATGATGATGACTTTGACGACTTTCTAGTTGAGATTTGTAAGGAGAAGCGTTTCAAGCGTTGCAAGAATTTCGTAAATGAAGTGCAAGAGAAGTTTTCGATCGCTGTTCATTATTTTCATTCTAGGGATATGGTAATTGAAACTGATTTGCCAATTACTATTTACCAAAAGAGCATATAACAAGGCGTTAGGTTGTTGCAAAGGCCAATATATTAATATTCTCAGGGAAATGATTTGGAATCTAAAGAAAAAATAGCTTTGTTCATTGATGCAGACAATGCTCCCGCATCGAGAGTCGACTTCATTTTATCAGAGCTCGCCACATATGGAGTGGTGAATATTCGCAGAGCCTATGGCAATTGGAAGAAGTCAGCCTTAAGACCTTGGGAAGAGATCTTACATGAATATGCGATTCAGCCCATCCAGCAGTTCGATCTAACAAAACAGAAAAATGCCTCTGATATTGCGCTAGCGATTGATGTAATGGATGTTCTTTACACTAAGAGTGTAGATGTTATTTGCCTTGTTTCATCTGATTCCGACTTTACACCTTTGGCAACACGGGCGGTTGCTGAGGGCAAGCTGGTTTTAGGATTTGGAGAAAGAAAAGCTCCAGAACCTTTTGTGAATGCTTGCTCAAAGTTTTTGTTTCTAGATCGAAAAGGTGAGCCAGAAGAATCAGAAATTATTGATGAAACCTCATCACTGGACTTAAAGAGTGACACTAAACTGATGAATTTACTAAGGCAAGCTATTGAGGCTGTAGAAGATGATGATGGATGGGCAATGTTGGGCCCGATCGGTACTCATATCAAGAATCGAGCATCTTTCGATCATCGCAATTATGGATACAAAAAGCTAAGTGATCTATTTCTAGCAATTGACCTCTTTGATATGAAGAAAACCAATGGTTCTGTTTACTGGTTCAAAGACAAACGTCGAGTAAAGCAACCTAACAAGTAAATATTGTAGCTCAATAATTTGTACAGGACGCCAGCGAAAGGCGCTGGCGTCTCAAATTTAAGCGTTATAGCGCAGGGGTAATTATGGAGTATCTTCAACTGTTTAAGATGCCAAAACCTATGAAAATCACAGGTCGTTCATCTAGCATCACAAATTCATTTATCAATTCAATTATCCCTGTTGTTGTGCCAACGAATGAAGAAGTAAAAGAAGCGCTTAACATTCTCGGTATGGCTTTGGAAAAATTTGAGTGTTCATACTGTGGCGCTACAGCTACAGAGTGGGATCATTTGAGACCTCTTGTTCTAAATAAGAAACCAACTGGATATATTTCGGAGATACACAACTTAGTGCCATCATGCGGAAAGTGCAATCAGTCTAAAGGCAATAAGCCTTGGCACAGCTGGATACTGAGTGATGCCAAGCTATCGCCTAAAACACGGGGTATAGCAGACCTAGATAAACGTATTGAGGCATTACAAAAATATGAAAAATGGCAAACTCCTACGAAGTTGGATTTTGAAACACTCGCGGGTACAGAGAAGTGGCAGCAACATTGGAAAAACTGGGAGACTGTTCAGGAAACCATGAAGCAAGCGCAAGTATTGGCGAGTGAAATCAATACAATAGTGGCTCAATCGTATAAAGCGCTATAACAAATTCTTCAAGTGGATGTTAACGCTTGGCATTTTTGGTGCTAATTTGGAATGATGTGATTACGGTGGTCTGTCTGACTTAGCGTTGGTTAGGCCAGTTTAGCGTAAACTCACCCAAGCCTTGCAGCCCTTTACTGAAGCGTTATGTACCTCGAGGAAATATGCACTTTATCGAAGTTAAAAGTAGTGAAATTCCACTGGATTTATTGCTTGAAGCTGATCCTTCTGAAGCTAGTATCGCTTCATATTTATCAGATTCATGGTGCTTTGCTGCTGTAGACAATGGGCGTGTTTTGGCGGCTTGTATCGTTAAAGCACAGACCAACAGTCTTGCTGAGATATTTAATGTAGCTGTATCTCCAGAGCTACAAGGTCAAGGTATTGGCTCTCAGTTACTAAAGCTCGTTTTGTCTCAGTTGGCAATCAAGGGGATCAATCGTGTTGAGCTTGGTACGGGTACATTTGGTTATCAACTTACTTATTATCAGCGTTTAGGTTTCCGAGTTGACTCAATCATCAAAGACTATTTTTTGCTAAACTACTCCGAGCCAATCTATGAAAATGGTATTCAACACAAAGACATGCTGAGGTTGTACGTAAATATTTAGTACGCTCATAACCAAGCATTTTAGAGTGCTTTGCAACGCTTGGCCGTTTCGCTTCGCTACACAATTTTAGCAAGCTATTATCAGCCTATGAATGGCGTTACACAGCTAAGCTTCCCAAATACCAGTCAACACGCTGATATGTAATACATCTGATTAAATATTGGTGCAATCATGAGTATTACAAGTGTTCGCTTGGACTCTGAAATAGAGCAGCCACTCGAAGACTCTCGCTGGGAACAAACTCTGGAAGCTTGTCATTACGTGTAGCAACAAGGGGGTTATATGACACATTCTGTAATTCTAATTACCGGCGCTAATTCCGGGCTTGGATTCGAGGCAGCACGACAGCTCGCCATGCACGATGGAGTTTCTAAAATTGTGCTAGCGTGTCGTAGCGAAAACAAAGCTAACGAAGCGCTTTTACGACTGGAAGCGTTAACCGGCAAGCAAGTGTTCGAAACCTTAATTGTTGATGTGGGTGATCTCGACTCATGCAGAAAAGCCGCTGAAAAGCTTAATACCAATGTCGATGCCATGATATTGAATGCCGGCGGTGGTGGCGGAACGGAGCCTCTCAAACTGACAAAAGATGGGGTCATATTCACCTTTGCGGTGAATGTGCTGGGTCATGTTCTGTTAACGGACCTTCTTATGGACAGTGGTAAGCTATCGAAAGCTGGCTCTGTTATGTACGTCGCCAGTTTTGCTGCAAGAGGCGCCCCTGAGGTGGGTAGTGCTAAGCCTCCTATTACCGAAGGCTCTATCGAAGAATGGACAAGTGTGGTTAACGGCGAAAAATTTGTCGAACATAAGGCTTATACCGACCACTATGGCGCCGTTAAGCTTATGGGGGCTCTATGGACCATGAGTATGGCGCGCAAACACCCAGATATGCGCTTTATTACGGTTGACCCTGGCATGGCGCGCGGTACAGCGGGCACAGCTACCTTGCCTTGGCATCAGCGATGGGTTATGAATACCGCCATGTGGGTTATGCAGGCTCTTGGTAAGGCTCACTCGGTGGATGTCGGTGCCAAGCGCTACGTCGATGTACTGCTGAATAGCTGTGAATTCGCCTCGGGCATTTGGTGGGGCAGTAAAAGCGGTCTTACTGGCGAGTTGGCAGACCAAAAACAACACTGGCCGGAGATTATTGGTAGCGAGTCAGCTCAGTACAATGCCGATGCCGTCATTCATAAGATTCTTGAGAACTAGCAGGTGGTTGCAGGCGTTCCAATCGACACTTTTTAATCGAAGGCTTTTGCACAGGCGCATCGATTAATGCCGAAGAAAAGCTAACGATATTCCGTTACCGTTAGCTTCCACAAACAAGTATTTGGCTGATTAGCGAACCAACTCCCGGCCAATCAGCATTCTGCGAATCTCAGAGGTGCCAGCGCCAATTTCGTACAGTTTGGCGTCTCTTAACAAGCGGCCGCTGCTGAATTCGTTGATGTAGCCGTTACCGCCAAGCAGTTGTATGGCGTCCAGCGCGACTTGAGTGGCTTTCTCTGCAGCATACAAAATGGCGCCTGCGGCGTCTTTGCGAGTGGTTTGCTGACGGTCGCAAGCGCGAGCTACTGCATACACATAGGAGCGACACGCATTCATTTGGGTGTACATGTCCGCCAGTTTTCCCTGCACTAACTGAAACGACGCAATGGGTTGGCCAAACTGTTCCCGTTGTTGTACGTAAGGCAATACTAAATCCATGGCCGCCGCCATAATGCCAAGAGGGCCGGCTGACAGTACAACGCGTTCGTAATCTAACCCGCTCATCAACACTTTCACACCGTTATTCAAGCCACCTAATATATTCTCTTCAGGTACTTCAACGTCTTCAAACACCAGCTCGCAGGTATTGGAGCCGCGCATGCCTAGTTTGTCGAGCTTTTGAGCTTGGCTAAACCCTTTAAAGGATTTTTCCACGATAAACGCGGTAATGCCGTGGGCGCCTAATTGGTTATCGGTTTTTGCATAGATAACGAAGGTGTGAGCGTCGGGTCCGTTGGTGATCCACATTTTGTTGCCATTAAGAATGTAACGGTCGCCTTGCTTTCTTGCTTGAAGCTTCATCGACACCACATCGGAGCCGGCATTGGGTTCGCTCATGGCCAGCGCACCAATGTGCTCGCCGCTAATTAACGCGGGCAAATAGCGCTGTTTTTGTTCAGCGTTACCGTTCTTAACCAACTGATTCACGCACAAGTTGGAGTGGGCGCCGTAACTCAAGCCTATCGAGGCCGATGCGCGGGAAATTTCTTCCATGGCTAATACGTGCGCTAAATAGCCCATGTCAACGCCACCGTATTCCTCCGGTGCGGTGATGCCAAGCAAGCCCATTTCACCGAGCTGAGGCCACAAGTGATTAGGGAATTCATTATTTTTATCAACCTCTTGGGCTATGGGAGCGATTTCCGCTTGAGCGAAATCTCGAACCGCGCTTTGCAGCATATCCAAGGTTTCGCCGTGACCGAAATCAAAGCCTTCAAATAACTGAGTCATGTTATCAATACCTATTTATTATTTTGGGGTTTTGCTGGTATTGGCCTCTAGTGCTGCTTTGCACTGGGCTTCTGAAGCATTGAGCTCCATTAATACCACTTGAATGTCGTCCATTTGTTGTTTTAGCTCTTGTTTCTTTTGGTCGATCATTTCAAGCATGGTTTGCAATTGGCTGGAACTGGATTTATCGGCATCGTATAACTCGAATAAGCGTCGAGTTTCTGCCAACGAAAAGCCCAAACGTTTGCCCCTAAGAACGAGTTTCAGGCGAACCTTATCTTTTAAACTGTAGATTCGAGTTTGGCCTTTACGTCTGGGTTTCAGCAGGCCCTGATCTTCGTAGAAGCGAATGCTGCGAGTGGTAACATCAAACTCTTTCGACAGCTCGCTGATGCTGTAGGTGCCTTTTACGTCTGTGGTCATTATGCAAAATCTTTTTCTTATATGAGTTGGCTCTACACTAAAGGAAGTTTACGTAAAGGTAAAGCTTGTCAGTTGTCACTGTAAAATTAACGAACCTCCACTATGGTCTAATTGGCTAACTTTTATACACGGTTAATATAAGTGCGGTCCTTAGCTGAGTATTCATGGAGATGCAGTAATGTCGGAAATTAGAAAGCAAATGGCACAACAAGCGAGTCAATTCCCAGAGGCGTTTTGGGGGGAAGCAGCGCAAGCTATTGACTGGTCAAAACCTTGGGATAAGGTGCTGAACAGTACAAACGACCATGACTACCAATGGTTTGTAGGGGCAAGCTTGAATACCTGCTATAACGCCGTGGACAGGCATGTGATTAATGGCAGAGGCGAGCAAGCCGCCATTCATTACGACTCTCCGGTTACCCAAACCAAGCAAACCATTAGCTACCTAGAGCTGCAACAAGAGGTGAGCCGCATTGCCGGTGGTTTAAAGCAACTTGGGGTAGAGAAGGGCGATACCGTGGTCATCTACATGCCGATGATCCCACAAACCTTATACGCCATGCTTGGTTGTGCCCGTATTGGTGCTATCCATTCCGTGGTATTCGGTGGCTTTGCCGCCAATGAGCTTGCTACACGCATTGACGATGCCAAGCCCAAAGCCATTTTATCGGCGTCCTGCGGCGTTGAAGGCAATAAAATATTGGCTTATAAGCCCTTGTTGGACGACGCCATAGCTCAAGCATCTCACAAAGTGCAGCACTGCGTGATTTATCAACGTCCACAACAACAAGCAGAATTACTCATTGGTCGAGACGTCGATTGGCAAGCGCTGGTCGAGCAAGCACCGCAAGCGGATTGTGTTGACGTTGCGGCAACGGATCCGCTGTATATCTTATACACCTCAGGCACAACAGGCTCACCGAAAGGGGTGGTGCGAGATAACGGCGGTCATGCGGTAGCGCTGGCATGGTCAATGAAACACATATACGACATTGATGCCGGTGATGTGTTTTGGGCCGCTTCCGATGTGGGTTGGGTGGTAGGGCATTCCTACATTGCCTACGGCCCATTATTGGCCGGTGCAACCACCATAGTTTATGAAGGAAAACCGGTTGGAACCCCAGATGCGGGGGCCTTTTGGCGAGTGATACAAGAGTATCAAGTGAAGTCTTTCTTCACCGCACCTACCGCCATTCGCGCCATTAAAAGGGAAGATCCGCAAGCCAGTTTGCTGTCATTAGAGCAACTGGCGTCGCTCAAGGTGTTGTTTTTAGCTGGTGAGCGTTGCGATCCGGACACCCTGAATTGGGCCAGCGACACCCTAAAAGTGCCGGTTATCGATCATTGGTGGCAAACTGAAACCGGCTGGCCCATCGCCGCTAACATGATGGGGACAGACCCCATGCCAATTAAACCGGGTAGCCCTTGTTTAGCCATTCCTGGCTATCAAGTGGAAGTCTTGGACGAAAGCGGGCAACCGGTGGCGGCTAATGAAACCGGCTCTGTCGTGATTAAGCTGCCGCTGCCTCCTGGCACGCTTACCGGGCTTTGGAACAACCCGCAACGCTATCAGGCGGGTTACCTTGCCCGCTACCCAGGTTGTTACTTAAGTGGTGATGCTGGCTACATTGACGAAGATGGCTATTTGTACATCATGAGCCGAATTGATGACATCATTAATGTGGCGGGCCATCGTTTGTCCACCGGCCGATTCGAAGAAGTCTTGTGTCAACACCCTTCGGTGGCGGAAGCGGCGGTCATCGGCGTACACGATCCGCTGAAAGGGCAGTTACCCGTGGGGCTGGTGGTGTTAAAGCAGGGTGAAACCATTGCTCAGTCAAGCTTATATGAGCAGCTGATTCAATTGGTGCGCAGCGAAATTGGCGCGGTCGCCAGTTTTAAGAAGGTGTCGGTGATCGAACGTTTGCCGAAAACCCGTTCCGGCAAAATTCTTCGAGGCACCATGAAGAAAATTGCCGACAATCAAGCTTATAAAATGCCGGCAACCATTGAAGATGCGTCAACGCTAGAGTTAGTGGAGTCGACCTTAAGTCATTTAGGATACGGGAAATAACCGCGACGCAATAAGCCCTGCGGACAGCAGCAAACTGAACAACAAGGTGAGCATGGCGGTCTTTCCTAATAGCGGATTGAGCGCAGCGCCTTGTTGTTGCTGAAAGGCACTCACTAAGTTTCTGGCCAGCGGCATCGCAAACAAGATGGCCAGTACGCAAAAGCCTCGTAAGTCTCCAAACAACCAATGCAAAATCACCAAAATGAAGGGTAGATAAACCAGCACCGCATACAGCGAGCGGCAGTTGGCTTGACCGATGCGCACCGCTAAGGTGCGTTTGCCCGCCTTTTGGTCGGTGCTGATGTCACGGGTATTGTTCACCAGCATAATCGCGGCATTAAGCAAGCCCAAACAGCTGGCTACAAACCAAGCTTCATAGACGGTGGTGCCGGTTTGAATGAAGTAAACGCCAACAATGGCCACCAAACCAAAATACAAAAAGGCCGCAACCTCACCTAATCCATGGGACGCTAGCGGGTAGGGACCACCGCTGTAACACAAGGCGCCTAATACTGAAAACGCGGCTAGAAAGGCGACAACAGGACCCGCGATATAAATCAAATATAAGCCCACGGTCACTGCCATAATGAGCGACATAGCCATGGCATTGCGCACCGCTTCGGGCGCTAACAACCCTTGCTGAGTAACCCGAGTAGGTCCTAGGCGCTCATCGGTGTCGACTCCGGATTTAAAATCAAAATAATCGTTGGCTAAGTTTACTCCAATTTGCAGCAATAACGCGCACAGCATTGAGCTGATGGCGATAAGCCAGGTGAAATAGCCGTGACTCCACGCCAGCGCATTGCCAAGAAAAATCGGGCCTATGGCGGCGGGCAGTGTTCGTGGCCGAATGGCCATAATCCAAGCAGACATATATTCAACAGGTCCAAAGTATTTTTGCAAAGTCTAACATAGCTCGTTGATCAGCCTAAACGCTGTTTAATAGTGCGCGTTTATTGGTCGTAAAAAGTTGGATCCAGTGAGGATTTTTGACACGGGTTTGATCGAGGTAATAAAAACGCCTTTTGCTTTTTTTAACATCCGCAAAATGTGGTTTACTAAGCTTAGAATAAACTCCAACCTTTTGAGGGAAACCCAGCATGCGATTTGATGATCGTGTAGCCATAATTACCGGTGCTGCACGTGGATTAGGGCGAGCCTATGCATTAGCATTGGCGTCACGAGGCGCTAAAGTCGCTTTAATCGATATTGGCTGCAGTCCATCGGGCGATGGCGAAAGTGATAACAGCCTGCAAGAAGTCGCAGAAATGGTGAACCGCCTGGGCGGCGAAGCCTTGAGCTTTGTGTTAGACGTTGCCGAAGAAATGGACATTGAGAGCGCCATTAGCTTTGTCATGGAGCAGTGGGGGCGCATCGATTTAATGGTTTGCTCGGCCGGTTACCAACAGCACAAGTCGCTTGAAGATACCCAGTTTAGTGAGTGGAAACGCATGTTTTCGGTGGAAGTGGACAGTGTGTTTCACATGGCCACGCGTCTGTGGCCCATTTTCAAAAAGCAACAACACGGGCGCATTATTGTAACCACCTCAGCTACTGGCTTTTTTGGCGAGGAAGATCACTGTTCCCATGGCGCAGCGAAAATGGCGTTGTTCGGTCTGGTGAACTCCCTTGCCAAAGAGGGTGCTGAGCATAACATTCACGTTAACAGCATCTGCCCAGTGGCGAAAACTCGACAAACCGAGCGCCACTACGAAAACAGCTTGCTGGATAAAGCGCGCCCTCAAAGCGTGACCCCAGGTTTGCTGTTCTTAGCCGGCAGTAAAGCGCCTAATGGCAAGCATTTGATGGCGGCGGGCAATCACTTTTCGGTAGTGCGGGTGCACGAGAATCGCGGTCATACCTTTGACGAAGACGAGATGAATCCGGAAAACTTGCTGCGACTTTGGCCAAGCATTAAGCAGTCGGCAATTCTTCGCCAATACTATTCTCGTAAAGAGTACTTGCTGGAGTTAACCGAACGCCTTAAAAAGGCGGCGAAACAAAGCTTTTTTAGCTAGCTTTAAGCGCCGGCTCATCTGTTTTTTTTACAGCAATTGCGGTAAATTAGCGTTTCATTTTTGAATAGCTGGTTGATTACATGTCCGATGTATTGCAGGAGTTAGTGCAACTCCACGAATTAGAGCGAATCGAGCAAGGGCTATATCGCGGTCAAAGTCAGGATCTTGGCTTTGGCCACGTGTTTGGCGGCCAAGTCATAGGCCAAGCACTCGCCGCGGCCAAACAAACGGTGCCTCAAGAGCGCACCATTACCTCACTTCATACCTATTTTTTACTGCCTGGCGATGTTGCTTTGCCCATTGTTTATGACGTAGAAACCATTCGCGACGGTGGCAGTTTCTCAACGAGACGGGTTAAAGCCATTCAAAAGGGTCGTCCCATTTTTTACATGACCTGTTCATTTCAAATTCCTGAACAAGGCTTTGAGCATCATTCACCCATGCCATCGGTGAAAGGGCCAGAGGGGCTTAAGAGCACTCAGCAGTTAGCCCAAGCGCTGATTGGCCACGTACCGCAAGCGGCACTGGCCAGTTGGTTGGCAGAAAGCCCCATTGAAATGCGGCCATTAGAGCCGGTGAACCCGTTGGCGCCAAATAAAGCTGAGGCGGTTAACTATGTGTGGTTAAAGGCCAACGGTACGCTGCCGGATGATCCGCGTTTGCATAAAAACCTGCTGGCGTATGTTTCTGACTATAATTTTTTAACCACAGCGCTAAAACCGCATGGTGTGAGCTTTATGACTCGAGGAGTGCGCATGGCCACCATCGATCATTCCATGTGGTACCACCGAGAGTTTAAGCTGGACGAATGGATTTTATTTGAAGCGCAAAGTACCTCCGCCAGTGGTGGGCGTGGATTGGTTCATGGTAAGTTTTACGATCTGGCGGGTAATCTTCTGGTGTCGGCGACTCAAGAAGGGCTTATTCGTTATACCAAGCCGCAATAGCAACTAAGAGATACTGATTATGACTAAAAGATTGCTCGTTTTGTTATCGTTTGCACTAATGCTCATCAGCGGTTGTGTAACCGTACCGCCTGAAAAGCCGATTGTAGTGAGCGGTGCTGCTGGCTACCTTGAGCGTATTGCGCTACCGCGAGATGCGCGTATTACCATTGCTCTTATTGATATGGACACGCCGGGGGTTATTGTCGACCAAAAAACCTTTAATGTGGCGGTAACTCCGGTGCCGTTTAAGTTCTTGATTGAACGCAAAAACATTAACAGCAGCAGTAATTATGGGGTGGTAGCCATGATTGAGTCGAACGGCCGAGTGATTTTCCAAACCTACGATCGCTACCCAGTGATTAATAACGATGTATTTACCGCTGAGGTCATTATGAAACAGGCTCGCTAAGCGAGCCCGTTTTTCGACTGTTAGTCTTTGGTCTTCTTATTCCAGCGCCGGGTGTTATAGATGTAGCCCGGCAGTAAGGTAAACATCCACGCCACCAATCGCCAGCGTCGGGTAACGTAAAACTTGGCTTTTCCTTTCTTTAATCCCGCTAATATTTGCGCCGCAACCACAGGCAGTGGTGATAGCCACAATGTACGTCCTTGCTGGGCAAACTTGTCGAACTGCCCTAATTGTATGTCGCTAATAGTAACGCCCAACTTAAGCCGTTGGGCGTGCATGCGCATGCCTTCAAGGTAGTTGCTGGCATAGGCTTTAGATGCATGAAACGCCATGGCCGGACCGCCGCGAACGCCAGAGACGGAGTTAATCGCGGCTAATTGGCCGTAGCCCTGGTCGCTAAATAGCTCAAAGGCTTTATGACAAGCGCGGCTGAATCCAACCACGTTGACGTCAATGATGTCTTGGTCGATTTGCCAAGGCAGTTTGGGGTGGTAGGCGTTTAAGCCGGTATTGACGATGACTAAATGAACCCCTTCAAGCTGTTGCCATAACTGCTCTATGGTGTCGGCTATGGATTGAGGGCTGTTAATATCCACCTGTTGATACAAGGTGTTGTCAGGCAATTGGCTCTTCAGTTCATTAAGGGAGTCAAGCTCAGGCGCAATAAGCCCTAGCCGAACGTTTTCAGCGGCAAGCTGCAAGGCCAACTGCTGACTTAAGGCAGAACTGGCACCAAAAATGATTGCGGTGGTTTGTGACATGTTGAACAAACGATTAGAAGACAATGGCTAGAGTGTACCGCAAATTGTGGCAAAGAAAACGATAACCACTCAGATGTTTATGACGTCTAGAAGTGTAGACATCCAAAATGCCTAGTGTATTATACTCTCATTAGTTACTGATGACGCCGATGCCTTTATGCCTGTACGAATTCCTGATCATTTACCTGCTGCCGAAATTCTCACCGAAGAAAATATTTTCGTGATGTCGGAAACCCGAGCTGCGAATCAGGATATCCGCCCCATGAAGGTGTTGATCTTGAATTTAATGCCCAACAAAATTGAGACAGAAACTCAATTGCTCAGAATGCTCAGTAACACGCCTTTGCAGGTTAACGTCGATTTAATGCGCATTCACGACAAAGCTTCCAAACACACGCCCATGGATCACATGAACGCGTTTTATCGCGATTTTGATGAAATCAGCGAACAAAACTACGATGGCTTGATCATCACCGGCGCTCCATTAGGCCAGTTAGATTTCACCGAAGTCAGTTACTGGGGCAAAATTCAGCAAATTATGGACTGGAGTCAGCAGCACTGTACTTCGGTATTGTTCTTATGTTGGGCCGCCCATGCAGGTTTTTATCATCTTTATGATTTAAAGCGCCGCATTATGGACGAAAAACGCTCAGGGGTGTTTGAACATGAGCGGGTTCAACAGCACGTGCCATTATTACGAGGCTTTGACGATCGTTTCTTTGCGCCTCATTCACGCTATGCCGAAATGTCGCTTCAGGAATTACAAGACCATCCAGAATTAACGGTATTGGCCAGCTCCAAAGAGGTTGGGGCGTATTTGGTGATTTCAAAAGATAATCGTAATTTGTTTGTGATTGGCCATCCTGAATACCAAAGAGACACCTTGGCTTTTGAGTATGAGCGCGATTTAAGCGCTGGCTTGCAACCGACGCTTCCTAAAAACTACTTTAGCAACGATGACCCCAGCCAAGCCCCCATTGGTCGCTGGCACAGCCACGCCAATTTGCTCATTAGCAATTGGCTTAATTATTACGTTTATCAGTTAACCCCTTACAACTTGGAAACCGAATCCATCCAAGGCATTACCCCTTGGGAAGAGCAATAGCGACTCTTCATTACTACTGTCAACTTATAGCAACAACCCTTCACACATTTTGTGGTCAGACTTTGTATTAAATACTTGCTTTACGTTTGCGTAAACGTCATTGTGTGATACGAATAACAAAAATGGCCAAAATTTCGAAGGAAACCATCATGTCAAAGGTAGTAATTGTTGCTGCAAAACGCACGGCTATGGGCGGCTTTCAAGGCAGCCTATCTTCTGTCCCTGCTACAGATTTAGGGGCTCAAGCCATTAAAGCTGCCATGCAGCAAGCCAATTTGTCGTCAACTCAGGTTGATGAAGTGCTGATGGGCTGCGTGCTCCCCGCAGGACAAGGACAAGCGCCGGCGCGTCAAGCAAGCTTGAAAGCGGGACTGGATATTAGTGTGGGCGCCACCACAGTCAACAAGGTGTGTGGCTCGGGTATGAAAACCACCATGTTAGCCCACGACTTGATTAAAGCCGGCAGTGCAACAACGGTTGTTGCCGGTGGCATGGAAAGCATGAGTTTAGCGCCTTATTTGCTTGATAAAGCTCGCGGTGGCATGCGCATGGGCCACGGCAAAGTATTGGATCACATGTTTTTAGATGGCTTAGAAGATGCCTACACCGGCGGTGCCATGGGCAGCTTTGCTCAAAAAACAGCGGACGATTATGGCCTTGGTCGCGAGCACATGGATGACTATGCTCTGGAGAGCCTGCGTCGTGCCAATGCCGCTATTGAAAGCGGTGCCTTCAGTGACGAAATTACGCCAGTGACCTTCTCGACGCGCAAAGGCGAGGTCACGATAGAGGTCGATGAGCAGCCTGGGAACGCCCGCCCTGAGAAAATTCCGCAATTGCGTCCAGCGTTTACTAAAGACGGCACCATTACCGCCGCTAATTCCAGTTCGATATCCGATGGCGCTGCGGCATTAGTGCTCATGAGCGAAGAAGCGGCTAAGCAACAAGGGTTAACCATATTGGCAACCATTGAAGGCCATAGCACCCATTCGCAAAAGCCAGAAGAATTTACCATTGCCCCCGTCGGTGCGGTTAATGGCTTGCTTGAGCAAGTGGGCTGGCAAGCGTCAGACGTCGATTTGTTTGAAATTAACGAAGCCTTTGCCATGGTCACCATGCTGGCCATTCAAGAGCTTAAGCTCGATGGCGCTAAAGTGAACGTAAACGGCGGTGCCTGTGCTTTGGGGCATCCTATTGGCTGCTCTGGCGCGCGCTTAATTGTCACTCTTATTCATGCACTTAAAGCCCGTGGCTTACACCGAGGTGTGGCCTCTTTGTGTATTGGTGGTGGCGAAGCGACCGCAATCGCGTTAACGGTTTAAACAACAACGAATACAACAACGAATACAATAATAACAATACGCCTATAAAGGCTTAGGAAGATTCAATGAAACAAGTCTCACATTATATCGACGGCCAGTTTGTTTTAGGTGAAGGCAGTCGTCAAATTACGGTGACCAATCCGGCTAACAATGAAGCCATCGCCGTGGTGAATTGCGCTCAAGACAGCGAAGTAGAAGCGGCCATCGCCAGTGCCAAAAAAGCCTTTGACAGCTGGAAAGAAACGCCGGTATCTGAGCGCGCCCGGGTGATGTTGCGCTACCAAGCTTTGCTTAAAGAGCATCACGATGAATTGGCCGAAATTCTTGCCAAAGAAACCGGTAAAACCTTTGAAGACGCCAAAGGCGATGTTTGGCGCGGCATTGAAGTGGCTGAGCACGCTTGTAACGTTGCCAGTTTGTCCATGGGCGAGACGGTTGAAAACGTCGCACGAGCCATTGATACCTACAGCTACACCCAACCTTTGGGGGTTTGTGCCGGTATTACGCCGTTTAACTTTCCAGCGATGATCCCGTTATGGATGTTCCCAATTGCCATTGCTTGCGGTAATACCTTTGTTTTAAAACCGTCAGAGCAAGATCCAATGACGCCACAACGCTTAGTTGAGCTCTTTGAAATAGCGGGCGCACCGAAAGGAGTGCTGCAGTTGGTTCATGGCGACAAAACCGCCGTAGATATTTTGCTGACTCATCCAGACATTAAAGCCATTTCGTTTGTGGGCTCGGTTGGGGTTGGCCAATACGTTTACAAAACCGGTACCGATAACCTTAAGCGGGTACAAGCCTTTGCCGGTGCTAAAAACCACTCGGTGATTATGCCTGACGCTAACAAGAAACAAGTTATCAATAACCTGGTTGGGGCGTCTGTAGGCGCGGCAGGCCAGCGTTGTATGGCGATTTCGGTAGCGGTGTTTGTGGGCAGCTCAAAGCAATGGATTGACGAAGTGGCCGCTGAAATTGGCAAAGTCAAACCTGGCTTGTGGGATGATCCGGATGCCGGCTACGGCCCATTAATTTCACCGGCGGCGAAAGCGCGAGTGCTGTCTCTTATTGAAGAAGGTAAGCAACAAGGCGCCGACTGCTTAGTAGACGGCTCAAACTTCACCGTTGACGGTTATGAGTCGGGCAACTGGGTTGGCCCAACCGTGTTCTCTAAAGTCACGCCGTCGATGAGCATTTATCAAGAAGAGATTTTTGGCCCAGTATTGTGCTGCATTGAAGTGGATACCTTAGAAGAAGCTATTGCGTTAGTGAATGCATCACCTTATGGCAACGGCACCTCCATCTTTACCGCCAGCGGCGCAGCGGCTCGCAAGTACCAACACGAAGTTGAAGTGGGTCAGGTGGGGATTAACATTCCGATTCCAGTGCCATTACCTTTCTTCTCGTTCACCGGTTGGAAAGGCAGCTTTTATGGTGATCAACACGCCTATGGCAAGCAAGCGGTCAGATTTTACAGCGAAACCAAGACCATTACTGCCCGTTGGTTTGAAGAAGACATTGATACCGCACCCAACATGACCATAGCGCTTAAGTAGTAAGGAGTACGCCATGAATTTCAATTTAACCGAAGATCAGCAGGCGTTTGCTGAAGCGGCCCGTCAGTTTGCTGACAGCGAATTGGCGCCCAATGCCGGTCATTGGGACGAACATCACATCTTCCCTAAGGAAGTGATCAGTCAAGCCGGTGAGCTGGGCTTTTGCGGGCTTTACTCGCCGGAACATGCCGGCGGAATGGCGCTTTCGAGACTGGATTCGTCCATTATCTTTGAGCAACTCTCCACCGGCTGTACCGCCACCACCGCCATGCTTACCATTCACAACATGGCCAGCTGGATGCTTACCAGTTTTGGCCAAGCACAGCTTGTGCAGGAGTGGGGTGAATTGCTCACCAGCGGCACTAAGTTGGCGTCATACTGCTTAACCGAAGCCGGTGCGGGCTCTGATGCTGCCAATTTGGCCACTAAAGCTGTTACCGATGGCGACGATTATTTAATTTCCGGCTCTAAGGTGTTCATCTCAGGTGCTGGTGAAACGGATATTCTGATTGTGATGGCACGTACTGGCGGGCCCGGTGCTGGCGGTATTTCGGCAATCGCAGTGCCGGCTGACAGCGACGGTATTAGCTATGGTAAGCCGGAAATAAAAATGGGCTGGAATGCTCAGCCTACTCGGCAGGTGAATTTTGACAAGGTACGAGTGCCTCAAGCTAATCGTTTAGGGCAAGAAGGCGAAGGCTTTAAAATTGCCATGAAAGGCCTTGATGGCGGGCGCATTAACATTGCCAGTTGCTCACTGGGTACGGCGCAAGCGGCTCTGGATAGAGCGCGTGACTACATGCAAGAGCGCCAGCAGTTTGGCAAGCCCATTGCCGCGTTTCAAGCCTTGCAGTTTAAGTTAGCGGACATGGCCACCGAGTTAGTGGCGGCGCGTCAGCTGGTGCGATTAGCGGCCTTTAAGCTGGATGAAAACGATCCAGAGAAAACCGCTTATTGTGCTATGGCGAAACGCTTTGCTACCGATATTGGCATGAAGGTGTGCGATGCAGCTCTGCAGTTGCACGGCGGTTACGGCTACATTCGAGAGTACCCGTTAGAGCGTCACGTACGAGACGTGCGTGTTCATCAAATTCTTGAAGGCACCAATGAAATCATGCGACTTATTGTTGCTCGTCGCTTATTAGCCCAAGACGCTGGCGAAATACTGTAAGGGTCAGTTAATGGTTAAATTTGAAGAATTAGCTTGCAGTAATGGCCATGTCATTGGGTTGGCAACCTTAAGCGCGCCCAAATCGCTTAATGCCTTAAATTTGGACATGGTCGAGCAACTGTTGGAGCAATTACTGCAGTGGCAGCGTCAGGAAAAATTAGCGGCGGTGGTGCTCGCTGGCGAAGGCGACAAAGCCTTTTGTGCCGGTGGTGATGTGGTGTCGCTGCATCAAGCCGCGGCCAATGCATCTGGCCAAGTCAGTGACTGGGCCAGCGAGTTTTTTGCTAAAGAATATCGCCTTGACTACCTGATTCACAGCTACCGAAAACCCATTATTGTGTGGGGTTCCGGCTTTGTGATGGGCGGCGGTTTAGGGCTAATGGCCGGTGCCAGTCATCGCATCGTTACTCCAAGTTCGAGAATTGCGATGCCGGAAGTCACGATTGGGCTGTATCCGGATGTGGGAGCCAGTTATTTTCTGGCTAACATGCCGGGACAAATGGGCAAGTTCCTAGGCTTAACCGGTTACACCGTTGCCGCAGAAGACGCCTTGTACTTAGGGCTGGCGGATCATCAGTTAGCGGATGAACAGCTTCAACCTCTGCTTGAAGCGCTTACCCAAAGCCCTTGGGAAAACAGCGAACAACTTAACCATAAGCTTGCCCGCGCTTGTATTACACGCTTAGCAGCCAGTAGTGCGATAGCGCCAAGGGCGTCGGTGTTGGCGGACAGTCAGTCGCTGGTGGATGAGCTTATGGCGGGCAATATCAGCGATATTCTAGAGCGCTTTAATGCCTTAGAAACCGAGCAAAAGTGGCTATCTAAAGCCAAGCGTACCTTGCTAAGCGGCAGTCCGCTGTCGATAGCGCTTATTGACTGGCAGGCGAGTCGCTCGTCGCAACGCTCGTTGGCGACGTGTTTTCGAGAAGAGTTGGCCATGTCGTTGCATTGTCTTGCTTACGGTGACTTTATCGAAGGCGTACGCGCGCTGCTCATTGATAAAGACAAAAATCCACGCTTTAAATACGCAGCTTATCAAGACATTCCAGAAGCTGCGGTACAACAATTAGTACAATCGCCATGGGAGGCGCATTTGCACCCATTAGCGGATTTAGAAAATACAGGAGAGGCTTATGAGTAAGGTTGCTTTTATTGGCCTTGGCAACATGGGTGGGCCAATGGCCATTAACCTAATTAAAGCTGGCCATCAGGTCGCGGTGTTTGATTTGGTTCAGGCGGCTATCGACCCATTGGTTGCGTTAGGTGCTACTCAGGCGAGCAGCGCCAATCAAGCGGTGGTGGATGCTGATATTATCATCACCATGTTGCCTGCAGGCAGCCATGTGCGCACCTTATACCTTGGCGAGCAGGGGCTTATTAGCCATGCACGCTCTGGGGCGTTAATGATTGATTGTTCGACCATTGATGCCGATTCTGCGCGAACGGTTGCTGCAGCGGCCAAAGCGCAGGGGTTTGAGTTTGTGGATGCGCCGGTTTCTGGTGGTACCGCAGGAGCGGCTGCCGGTACGTTGACCTTCATTTGCGGCGGTAGCGAAGTGGCCATAGCGCGAGCAACCGAGGTGTTAAATGCCATGGGCTCGAACGTGTTTCATGCCGGTGACAGTGGTGCCGGGCAAGTGGCGAAAATTTGCAACAACCAGCTGCTGGCGGTGTTGATGATTGGCACGGCTGAAGCTTTGCAACTGGGCATAGATAATGGCCTTGATCCTGAAGTGTTGTCGGAAATCATGAAAGTAAGTAGTGGTGGTAACTGGGCCTTAGAAAAGTATAATCCCTGTCCTGGCGTTATGCCGAGCACACCTGCGAGCAACGACTATCAAGGTGGCTTTATGACCAATTTGATGGTGAAGGACTTAGGCCTAGCGGCGCAAGCAGCGCTGTCGAGCCAGTCTTCGGCACCCATGGGGGCGCTGGCCCGTAGCTTATACCAAGCACACGCTCGTTCTGGTAATGGCACGTCAGATTTTTCCAGTATCTTTAATTATTTTGCACGTAAGGATGTATAAATGCAGGTGAACGAATCCGTTATCGTTATCACAGGAGGCGCCCGCGGTCTGGGGTTTGCCATGGCCGAGAGCTTTGCTAATGCCGGTGCTAAGCTGGCAATCATTGATGCCGATGAGCAAGCGCTTAACAAAGCGGTGGGTGATATTGGTTCTAGCGGTGCAGAAGTGCAGGGCTATTGCGTTGACATTACCGACGAAGAGCTTATCAGCGATACCTTTAACTACATCCTCGAAGATTTTGGCAAAATTAGCGTGTTAATCAATAACGCCGGTATTTTGCGCGATGGCATGTTGGTCAAAGCAAAAGACGGCCAAATCACCGACAAAATGTCGCTCAGCCAGTTTAACTCGGTGATCAACGTGAATCTTGTTGGTTCGTTTTTGTGCGGTCGAGAAGCCGCAGCAGCCATGATCAAAAGCAATCAGCAAGGGCTTATTATTAACATGTCGTCCATTGCCCGCGCCGGTAACATGGGGCAGTCAAATTATGCCGCCTCTAAAGCCGGGGTTGCCGCAATGACCACCACCTGGGCCAGTGAGCTGGCGCGACATAATATTCGCAGCGTAGCCATTGCTCCTGGGGTCATTGAAACGGAAATGACCGCGGCGATGAAGCCACAAATGTTGGACCGATTGGTGAACATGGTACCGGTAGGGCGCTTGGGCCTCGCCGAAGAAATTGCCCACACAGCCCGTTACATTGTTGAAAATGACTATGTAAATGGCACCGTGATTGAAGTTAACGGCGGCTTGAAAATCTAGCCAGTTAGCCTTATGTCAGCTAAAGCAGGCCATAGCGACCAGCTTTGGCTGACGCGCTTTATAGCCACAAAAGCGCTGCAACAGCCCACTTGGCAAGCCCTCGGCTTGGCAAAGCTCAAAGCCACAGCGTTTGTAGAAATCCACCAGTGTGCGGTCGCAAAAAAGATAACAGGGCAGGTGCTGCTCGCGGCTTTTAATAACCAGTTTGCTGGCTAAGCCCAGATTGCGATAATCCGGGGCAATGACTAAGCCTCTGAGTAGCCAAACCTCATTAATGGGGACATATCGAACCACACCCACGCGAACATCGCTGCTTATTTGATAAACGACGTCGTGAGATTTTGCCTTACTGCGCTTGTAATGAGCCTGATAAAAGCGATTAATCAGTGGTCTTGATAGCTCGTTAACCTTGCTGACCAAGAAATTTTGTGTGTTCAATCGAAACCTTAACTGCAAGTGCTAACAATTCTTTGCCTAAGGGGTATACTGGCAATTGTAGCCAACTATACCTGAGATAAGCCTGTGCTAACCAAATTACTAATAACCGTCATCGTTATTCTATTGAGCCTGTTTGTATTAAAACAGCGAAAGCCGGTTGAAGTGGTGGACAAAACCGCCGATGTTACTGCGTTATCCCGTAAAGCTTTGTTAAAGTTTTACGCGACCTTGTGTTTGGGGGCTTTGATCATAGGCTCGCTGGTGTTTGTTGGCTGGCATTGGTATGACAATCAACAAATTATGCAAGTAACCATTAGCAATCCGAATACCGGTGATGCGCAAGTGTTTCTGGCTCGAAAAGGTGAAATAGGGGCCAGCTCTATGGTAACCATACAAGGTCAGCAAATTCGCATATCGCCCTTAGAAAGTGTTCGCATCGAACTTGCTCAAGCAAACGACGAAAGCGCTAACTAATACAACCCCCCGCTTGGGAGACAGCCATTGATTACCGCCTATCAATATCAAGACAACATTCTACACACCACCCAATTAACCTGCAGTGATACCATTCCCGAGGGAACCCTGTGGTTAGACGTTTTTCAGCCAGAAGACGATGAACGTCAGTGGCTGGCTACTTATTTTGTCGAAGAAGTACCAGAAGAAGACGACTTTAACGAAATTGAAGCCTCGGCGCGTTTTTATCTCGACAAAGACGGCTTACACATCAACAGCTTGTTTCCACAGCGTGTAGGGCAAGATCTGCGCACCGTTAACGTGTCCTTCAACTTACGTAAAGACTTTTTGCTCACCATACGAGAAGAAGACGTGGGCTTGATGCGTTTGCTGCGAAACTATTTGCGTTTGGGCCGACTGGAAAACATGACGCCGCCGGATTTATTTTTAGAGCTGTTTAATTTGAAAGTGGAGTACTTGTCGGACTTAATTGAAGACGTTTACACGGTATTGGAAAACGTCGGTGAGCAAGCGTTAAACGCCGAAGAATTGGACGATATTTTTAAGCTGATTACTTTCCAAGAAGACGCCAACGGTAAAATTCGACTGACCCTACTGGATACTCAGCGTTCTCTGCGTTACATGAACCGCTATTACCGTAAGGTCTTAAGCGAAGATAACGTTAAAGATTTAAAAGAGATGTTGGCGGACGTCGACTCACTGATGCCCCACAGCCAGTTCATTTTCGACAAGCTGAACTTTTTGCTGGATGCGGCGGTTGGCTTAAGTGGTTTGCAGCAAAATAAAATCATTAAAATTTTCTCAGTCGCCGCGGTGGTGTTTTTACCGCCGACGGTAATTGCCAGCAGTTACGGCATGAACTTTGAGAACATGCCGGAGTTGGATTGGCAATACGGCTACCCAATGGCCATTGGCATGATGCTCGCCAGCGCCGTGGGAACCTATTTGTTTTTCCGCAGAAAAGGCTGGTTGTAGGTCATCGTCAAAGCGAGGCTGTGCGGTAAGCAAGGCTATAGAGACGAGGCGCTTCAGAGCATTGCTTACACTTTTTCCGATTTAATCGGAATGCGGATCTCGAACTTGGCACCTTCAAGCTCTGAGGTTTCTATGGTAATGCGGCCGTTATAAGATGCGACGATCTCGTTACACACCGCAAGACCAATGCCTTGCCCGGCTGAGCGCGTATCGGCGCGTACGCCTCGCTCTAAAATCTTGTCTCTAAGCTCTGGAGCAACCCCTTCACCGTCGTCTTCCACCCACAAAATCAGCTGCTCATCAACACTCTTTGCTGTGACTCTGACTTGGCTAATGCACAGTCTAAAGGCGTTTTCCATTAAGTTGCCAAGCAGCTCCATAATGTCGCCTTTAGAGCCGGGGAAAAGGGCATCAGCCTCCACTCGTTGCTGATAAGTGACTTGCTTGTCTTGATAGACCTTGTTCAACATTGGGGCCAGTTGCTCCAGTATTGGCAACAGCGCTGTTGATTCGTGCTGCAGGCCTTGTCGACCCAGCATGGCTCGCTTAAGTTGATATTTAACCAGCAAGTCCATTTGCCCCACTTGATTCATCACTTCATCCATCAATTGATGGCGTTCTAAATTCTTGTCGTCCATTAGGGCATGCACTGCGGCAAGACGAGTTTTCAAGCTATGAGCCAGGTCATTCATGGCATTTTGGTAGCGACTTTGCTGAGCGTCGGACTGTTCCAGCAATTGGTTCACGGCTTGTGTAACGCCATCAAGCTCCACCGGGTATTGTGGCGACAGCGCTCGGCGCTTACCTTCGGTGATGCGTTGCAACTCAGATTGCATTTTCACCAATGGCTGCATTCCCCAAATGCTGGCAAGGATCATCAGCACCAAAGCCAATGCCAATACTATGGCGAGCTTGATAAAGGTGTTGCGGGAAAACTTATTGTACTCTTGTTCGATTTGCTCAGCATCTTTCATCACCAGCAAGTTATAAGGGTGGCCGCCTAGCTCGACTTCTAATAGATAAAGAAAGTAATTTTTTTGGTCGGCGAGGGTGGCATAGTAGGGTGGGGCTTCGTTGCGAATAAGATTAAAGCGTTCACAGGTGTCAAATAAGCCAAGTTCAACCGCTTTCGCTGAGGTCCACACTTGATTGTAATGAATGGAGCATGACGCAATGAGATATTGCTTACGAATGCTGTTTTCTTCAAGCCAAGTGGAGTCTTCGGGAATTAAATCGTGTTCCCTTAACTCGGCGGCAACGTTGGGTATTTGCGCGATAAGCTTAGCGGTTTCTTTGTTGTAACTGTTTTGTACGTGCTGCTCATTCACCATGATGGCTAGGCCAAAGCCCACCAATGCAATGATGGACAGAGAGGTGAGAAACACCCGGGTTAACAGGCGTTTCTTAGGGCGCAGCATGCGTATTAGTTGCATGAGCGATTAAACTTGTAGCCCTGGCCGCGGATGGTGACAATTGAATTATCAAGACCGCCGTTGGTCAGTTTTTTACGCAAACGGGACACCATGACCTCAATGGTGTTCGGATCGCCTTCTTTATCGCCATAAAGCACGTCAAGCAGTCGCTGCTTAGACACCACTTCTTGATGATGTCGCATCAAATATTCAAGAATTTGATACTCAAAAGCGGTAATTTCCATGGGCTCTTGAGACAAGGTTACTTGCTTGGCGGCTAAATCGAGCTCTAAGTGCTCGCAGGTAATGACGGTTTTAACAAAACCGGCACTGCGACGCACTAAGGCATTCAAGCGAGCCACCAATTCTTCTTTTTGAAACGGTTTTACCAGGTAGTCATCGGCACCGGCGTTTAAGCCTTCCACTTTGTCTTGCCAATTGACTCGCGCGGTTAGAATGAGTATCGGTGCTTTAACGCCGGCTTCGCGAATTTGCTGAATGAGGGTAATGCCGTCTTGATCCGGCAAACCTAAGTCTACGATGGCGATTTCGATCGGGTAATTACTGGCTTGGTATAAGCCTTCAGTCGCGTTAGGGGCCACTTGTACAATGTTCCCCATGTCTTCCAATTGTACCTTTAGGTGATGCGATAAAATGGCATCATCTTCAACGACCAAAATTCTCATAGTTTCCTAACCTCTGATTTTTACAATGCTAGTGTAGCCTGATTACGAGGCTCTGCCAATCGAGGTAGATACTATAACTAACAACAACTTAATGTTGCCTGAATATGGGTATAAGAAATGACCAAAAACGCAAAAAGCCCATCGAAAATGGGCTTGTTCTATAACTAGGCTTGCTATCGATTAAAAGCGGTAATCAATGCCTACATAAAGCTGTTGGGTATTGTCAATGGCTAAGGTGCTGCCAGTGTTTGCGCCTTTGGCTTTCATGTCGTGTTTTAGGTAGCGGTAACCTAATTCAGTGCTAATGCCATTATCAAAATTGTAAGACAAGCCGGTTTGAACGCCGTAAGCCATTTTTGCTTCGTTACCAAGGCTGCCATCTTTGAATACACCGGCACCAGCACTCACACCACCAAACCATTTCAAACGGGTATCGCCGATATTAACTAAATAGTCGTAAGAGGCCAGAATGTTATGATTGCGCATATCGCCTTTTTTGTTTGGATCGTATATGCCCTCGGCACGGCTATAGCTGCCGGTAATGCGATGGTTGTCGGCAATAATAACACCGGCACGAAGGCCTAAAGCGGTGTCGCTAGAGCGAGTGCGATCCTTATCGAGTTTTACTTCTGTTGCCTGACTTCCAGCAGTGGCACCGATAAAAAATTCGGTAGCTATGGCAGGGGTGGTAGCTAGCGTGGCGAAAAGGGCTATTAGGGGTTTGTTAGCGCGCATGGTTGTACTCTCTTATTTTGCTAAGGTTAGCTCAGTCAATCGCAGAGCCTGTGTGAATGACTAGAGAGTCTACGGGTTTATGCTTAACCGCTACTGAACAGGAATAAGAGTTCCTTTTAATTGTTGCTGAGAATAAAAAAGGCACCGTAACGGTGCCTTGATAGCATGGCTTAAGCGGCCTAATTAAAAACGGTAATCAACGCCTAAGTACAGTTGTTGGCTATTGTTAATATCAAAAGCGGCGTAGTCGAAGCTAGTAGGGGAGACTTCTGGCAAGGTGCTGCTCGAGTAGTCCTGCTTTAAGTAGCGATACCCTAGTTCAGCGCTAACGGCTTGGGTTACACGGTAGTTTAAGCCAACCTGGCCACCGTAAACAAAGTCATTACTTGAACCTACGTCAGCGGTGTGAACTTTTGAGTTGGCGCTACCAATGGTGGCACCAATAAATGCGCTTAGGCGATTGTCTGCTGATAAAGGAATCAGATAATCATAAGAGGCTAAGATGTTGCGTTGCTCGAACTTAGTGTTGTTGAGGGAATGGATTTTTCCATCGTTAACACTGTAGCTTAAAGTTGCTCGGTGCTGAGTGGCATCGCCAAAGTACATACCGGCCTTAAGTTCATAAAAACCATCACGCTCGCTTGTTGAGCCGCTATTAATGTCGGCGTTGGCCGGAGCAGGTGTCAACATGTTATGGGTTTTATAGTCAAAGCTGTTTTGTTGGACGCCCAAATTACCGCCAATAAAAAACTCGGTCGCTAATGCTGGGGTGGCTGCTAGACAAGTTGACGTAGCAAGTGCAGCTAAGGTTAGTTTTTTCATTTTACTCTCTCCAAAGTAACTTTTAGGTTTTGTTCGAGAGCAATCCTAGAGCACACTAGCTGAACTGGTACTGAATAAATTTTCGGTAACCAATTGATTTTAGTTAGGAATAATTATTCCTTTCGGTTGGTTTTGAATCGTTTTGTTAGATCGCCACTGAACTTAACTGCCAGCAAAGTAAAGGCAATGACCGAGGCCATAATAATGCTCAGGCGGATATAATCTTGGCCAAGGGCTAAACGTTGCTGTACTAGGCTCCAACTAGAGATTGTCCACTCAATGGCAGCCACAGTTAAGGCGCCTTGCAGCAGTCTAATGGTAATGGGGTTACGGCCTAACAACAGCAAAGGTAAACACAGACTAACGCCGGTTAGCAGCAGATGGTCAAAGCGCAGGAAGTGTGCGGCTAACAACAAACAGGCTAAAACGATGATTGTGACTCGATACCACATAGTGAGCGCTCTCTAAAAAATTTTCGCTATAGTAGCCAATTCTAATCGCTGGAAATGCTTAGTTTGTCACAGCCTTTAGAATTGAAATGAGAGCGTTGCCACCGGGCCAAAGAAGCGATAACCAAACTTAGGTGACTGGCTGTTAAAACTAAGCTCACTGGAAAAATGCAAGTAACTGTAGCCGAAATAGGCGTTCAAGCGAGGCATTAATTGATAGTTAAGGCCGGCATTAACATCGAAAAAGCGGCCTTTTAGGCTACTGGTATCAATGCCATAGACTCGTCCTCTGCCGCTGAGATCCCAGCCTTTATAAATTCGATAACTGCCATAAACGCCAATATTCAGCAGTGGATGAGCCGATGATTCCGACACCGATTCAGTGGTTGTCGGGCAACTCGCACCCGGTGGACAAATAGCGGATAGGCCATCGAGGCCAAAACGTACTTTGATTCTGTGCAAGCCAGCCAGTACACCAAATTCCGACTCTGCTTCATTCCGAAGCGGATAGCCATAGCTTGCCGATGCAATTTCAATGTTTAATTGAGACGCTATGAAACTGCCTGAACGTCCCTGTAAGGTTTGCCCTTGATAGTGATAATCGAACGATGGACCGTTAAAGTCGCCGGCTTCACGACGCTTAAGGTCTAAGTATTCTATCCATATTCTGTGTTGATTGTTTAAGCGAGTTTGAAAGCTAACGATAGGGACGGCTTCGCGAGCGTTAAGCTTAAAGTCGTCTTCAAAATCTAAGCGAATGGAGCGTTGTCCCTGAGGTAACTCTACGCTCGAGTTGGAGTCTGAATAAAAGCCTCCGAACTCAAGTTTGAATTCTGCAGCGCTTAATGGCGTACACAATAGCCCGGCGGCAACTAGCCCGACAACTTGCCAGAGGGGTAGCCTGGTGGAAAAACACTCGACGTGAGTTCGAGAGCAAAAGTTAATGATTCCATTCATAATGCTCACTTTGCCAAAAATTGAACAGAATAACCACTGGGTTTAGCGGTTTTTCTTTACTCTGCATCTTGCTAGAATTAGGGTTTTTAATTTTGTTGGGTAATACGGATTTGGCGTTTGACACCAAAAAAGTAGAATATCGAGGTAAAACAGCTCATTTGATTGATCTGGCGCATTCGATTACCCATTATTCGCAGAAATACTATTGCGAATGCAAAAAGCCCGCCCGTTATTTACTGCTCTCTCAGGGACGCCGAACCGGATTTTGCCAAGCTTGCTGGCAAAAAGAAGAGCTGGATAGCATCTAAGTATTCCAACCTTTTACCCTTATCTCCTGTCTTAGTTATGCGTGTGTACAAATTGCTCTAAATTCAGCTGTGGTTAAGCTTTCAGGCTGATTTGTTCAGCCTCTATTCAACCGTTGTTGGTTATTATATGTGCAACTTAATTAGGAACTTAAACGCCGAGAGGCAGGAGATTATCATGTTTGCAGTTATCGCTTTATTTGCCATTGTTTTTACTTTAGATGTAATGAACAAAGACAAGGCGACTCGTTTTAATGGCTAAAACGCAAGTTCGGCTACAAAAAGAATAAGCCCGCAATTTTCATTGCGGGCTTTTTGGTTTGGTCGGGCATACAGGATTTGAACCTGTGACCACCGCGCCCCCAGCACGGTGCGCTACCAGACTGCGCTAATGCCCGAATAGCGGTAATGCTACGGTTGTTCGCTACCTCATGTCAACTTTCCTCAACACAACTGCCGACTAATTAAGCGACTTTGTGTTGTCCGCTTCACACAATTTAAGAAAATGGCTCCACATTCACAATTTGTTATTTACGTAAACTGAAATCGTCAACCCATTGAAACGAATTTAAGAGAGCCTAATGATGAATACCAAGACCATGAAAATTGCCGCTGTAGTTGCTTCTGTTTTAGCCCTATCTGCTTGTAACAGCGACGATGCTAAAGAAGCGCTAGACCACGCTAAAGACCAAGTTCAAGGAATTGTAGATGGCGACACTGTTTATTTCCAAACCGTAAACATGGTGATGAACGGCGACACAGGTGCTCAGGTCTCTCTATACGATGCAGCTGTTGGTGCTAACATGAAGCCATTGTTCGATGGTGAGAAAAATCAAAGTTCAATTTATCAAAATTCACACATCAACATTCACGCCGGTGGTGATAAGCATACGGTATCACTTGCGCTAGAAGATGTTGGTACTAATAAAACCATTGAAACGAAAGACATTTCAGTGCGTAAAGACGATTACAAGCTGATTATTGCTTACGGTCAAAATGAAAATGACAAAGCGGGCTTAGTGATTCAAGACGCACCAGAAGCGGTTGCCAGCAGCGATAACATGCGAGTTTTCGTAGCGGACTACAGTGATACTGAGTTAAAAACGCCAAGTAAAGTAAGCTTCAATGGCACCAGCGTAGACTTAAAAGATGGCCTAATCTCGGCGCCATTTACGGTTGCAAAAGCTGAAGCTAATCAAAGGCTTGAAGTGACGGCTGCGAGCGGAGCTGCGCTTGGTACCTGCGAATTTAGCCCAACTGATTTTAAAGTTGATAATGTGTTGCTAGTACTATCAGCTGACCAGCAAACTTGCTACAGCATGCCTCTTCAAGTAGCGCCTCAATAAGCGATACTTAATAGTGAAAAAACGGCTGGCATTGTCCAGCCGTTTTTTGTTGTCGCTCACAAGCCTTATTAAGAACCTTGTAAGTTCCAACTCAGGTTGGATACCAAGCGACAAGCGTCGCATTTAAAATCGAATACGTCGAAAAGCGGCTGGTCTAATAACCAGTCGCTTTTGCATTTAGGGCAGGTTAGTTGTTTTTCCTGGCTTAAAGACTCGCCGCCAACGCGATACAGGTAGTAATAGGTTGGGGTGTCAGATAAGCGCTCTATGCTTTGCGCTATGGCATAACCTTTAGCAAACAGTTCGCTGTCAATTGAGCCCAGTTCGAACAGAGCTTGGGATTCTACAGCGCTGTAGGTACCTTGAATTTGCAGTTCGTCGAGTGCCGCCCAAGCCTGTTGCCAACGCAATATTGGTCGGTAATCGTGTTCACCAAGTCGGGGCAGCGTATAAAGGGGGATGGGGGCAAAATCATTACCGCAACGCAGCGGTGAACAACTGCTTAAATAGTTAGTGAACAGCACCTGCCAGTTGCGTTGTTGGCATTGGTCACTGTGATCAGAGTGCAGGTCTATGCCGTCGATTTTGACCCGGGGGGTAGTTAACCCCACTTGGTTTAAGGTGTGTCGCCAATGCTTAACCGACGGCGAGTCATAAATGCCGTTAAGGCTATCTTTAGCAGGCAGTACCACTCGAGTGGTAAAGCAAGCATCCACCATTTGAGTGGGGAACTCTCGTCCTAATAACTGACCATTGTCGCGCAGGGCGTCAATAAACCCCGTGATGGCCCAGTTAAGCTCGGACAATTGAGCATCGCGAAAGCACGCCAGCTGAATATGGGCTATGTACACGGGCAGTCTTAACGGCTATTTATCAACAAAACGTTGGGTTTCTCGCATTACCTCAATTAAAGGTTTTGCTCGTAATCGATAGTCGCGCTTGCGATTAAAGTCTCCGTCATAAATTCGATACTTGCCATGGCGGTTAATGACAGTCACTCGCCCTTGTTGATAAATGGCGAAATTTCTTGCATTACCAGCGTAGACCCACTGTTGAGTGCTAGGTGCCATTAAACTTGTGCCAGAGCTGTAGTCGGATACTGGGTTGCTGCACATGGCCGTACGGCTTAACAGGGTAGCCACCAAGCCATTGTGAGAGGTGACGTAATCTACGTCGCTGTTATCCAGTTGAGGCCAGTGCATGACCAGTGGAACTCGCACCGATTCTGGGGCTAGGTTGTTGCGATAACTGGCGATATCACTGCTAAATACCATGCCATTAATACCGGTTATGATGATGTTGGTGTTTGGAGCTTGTGCCGCTAACAAGGCATGCAGGCGATCGTCTAACGCATGCAAAGACTGGCGGTATTGATTAAACAAAATGCGTTCGGCAACGTTGTATTGCAGGGGCGCTTTGGTGGTCGCAATTCCTAAATAACCGGTTGGGGTATCATAGCTGGAAGGACCGCTTAGTCGCACCACATTAAACCAGGGCGCTGTGTGGGTTGGTTGCTGAGTGAGGTAATTGGCAACGATGGCTTTATCGGTATTGGCTTGGTTGGCTAAGTTCTCGCTGGGGTGTTGTTGAAAATTAGCCAATTGCAGAGCGCTATTGGCCTGCTCGCTACTGGAGTACCAGTTCAGTTGGTAACCCAAGTCAGTTAACACCTGTGACAACACCGGAGGAGTGTTATCGGACTCTATGGCGTCTATGTAGTTACCTTGGAGGCCGTATAGAATACTGAACAATCCGGTTCTGGCGTTAGAGCCGCCGCTGTAGTGCTGATTGTAACGGCGATTAAGCTGGGCATATTGGCTGAAAAAGGGCATGGTTTCGGCATCAACCATATCCGCTCGCCAGCCATCGACAACCACCATCAGTACGTTATTAGGCTTGCTTAAATTCTGGCAGGACATTTCGGCTAAAGGATAGTTTAGTTGAGTCTCTGTAGGCGTTGCTACCGTCGGTAGTTCTTGCTCGATTCCATGCTCCGCCATGAACGAGCGAGCGGTTGCTGGGTAACTTAACGGCAAGAGTACGTCTTGCCTGGTAATGCGGGTTTCTTGGGTTAAGTCGGCCCAAATGTGGACTAAATGGCTGCCAAAGAAACTGATCGCCACGGCAATAACGACCTTAGGGCCCCAGTTTTTCTTCTGAATTTTTCGTATTCGTCGCCAAATCCAGTTGGCGACCACTAATTGAATGGTGACCAGCACACTCAAGGTGAGCAATGCCGATGAGCCATGAATAACGGAACTTAGATTGGAATAGGCGAGTTCGAAGGAAAAAGGGCTTAAGTGAATGCCATAGCTTTTAAACACCTGAACATCGAACAGCAAAATGGTTTGCGCGAAGCTTGCCAGTATAGCTGCAAAGCCTCGCAAAAAGCTTGAATAAGGCAACAGCAAGGTTGCTGGAAACAAAAACAGCAAATAAATCATGAAGGCTAAGAACACAAAATGACCGAAGCTGCTGGCAAGGAAATAACTCCAGCCAACCAGGCCTTCCGGTGAGCCGATGGCCGATAGATATCGGAATCCGATTAAGACCGCCAGTACACCGTTAAAAAAGGCGAACCAATGCCCCCAGTTTATTAGGGCCGAGGTGGTTTCTCTTTTTTGATTCTCAGCTTGCTTAAGCATTGCTGAAATTTCCTTAAAATAGATAAGCTTGCCTTACATACCATAGTGGTTATAAGGCTAAATTTCATTAGTTTTCTGCAATCGACTGCTGCAAAACATCAGCAAACTGTTTGGCCAGCATAGCGCGTTGCTCTGGAGCGACTCGCGAATTGATCAGGTGGCTAATGGTGTTTCCTAAAACCATGATACTCAAATCTAGAGGCGCTTGCTTTTGGTCAAGCTGGTCGATAATTGCGTTAACCAAGTCTTCAACTTGCTCGTTACTGTATTTTGATACTAATGCCATAGTGACATGTCTTCGCTTTAGTGGATAATAGCCGCCTATAATACCGAAATTTTATCACTATCACTATTGACCGCTATGACTATTAATATTGAAACGGCGATTATTCACGCAATTGTTGCCCAAAATGATGGCAAGCTTGCCTGTCGTTTGCGACCGCAACCGCTAAATGACAGCCAGGCTTTGACCCATACTATCGAAGAGCTTCATCGCATTTATACCGCTAAACCGGGTAAAGGTTATGGATTCTTTGGTTTACCGGAATCCGAAACGGATACAGCAGCAGAAGTTAATACCGACTTTAAGGAGGCATTAGCCGCCTACCGCCAAAATCAACTGGGGTTTGTTGAATTTTCGAGCAAGGCGGGGGAGCTTCTGCAAAACGAGTTGGCTAAATACGATTTTGCTCAAGGCGGTTTTTTGCTGCTATCAAGCTACAGTCACCTTGCTGACGATTACTTGTTTGTTGCTTTGTTAAGCGCCAAACAATCGTTAACGGTGAATGATGACATGGAATTACGCCAAAACGACCATCTGGATTTAGCCAATCTGCAATTAGCGGCGCGCGTTAATTTAAGCGAGTGGGATGCAGATCCGCAAAGTCGCAAGTACATAAGTTTTGTAAAAGGTCGGGCGGGCCGGAAAGTGGCGGATTTCTTTTTAGATTTTATGGGCTGTAGCGAAGGTCTTAATGTAAAGGCGCAAAATAAATCACTGATGGTGGCGGTGGAAGATTGCGTGGCTGCCACGGAGTTGGATAAAGAAGAGCGCCAACAGGTGCGAGAAGTTTTGTTTGACTACTGTAGCGATAAAGTGGATCAAGGCAGCAGCGTAAAACTGCCGGAATTGTCTGAGCAGCTGGCTCAGGCTGGTTTGGACAGCTTTTACGATTTCACTAATGCCGGAGAATACGGATTAGAAGACGAGTTTGATGGTGATAAAGCCACCTTACGCCAACTTAAGAAGTTTGCTGGCAGCGGCGGCGGCGTGTCCATTAGTTTTGACGCGAGCCATTTAGGTGAGCGGGTGGTGTACAACACCATTCATGACACCCTGACGATTAAAGGGGTGCCACCTAATTTGAAAGATCAGCTACTGCGCCGCTTAAAAGGCGGTGATTAAAAGAAAAAAGCGCTGCTTATTTGGCAGCGCTTTTTGTTTGATTAGGCGGCTGTTAGTCGCGATTGAACGCCAGTCGCTCACCCAGTTGATTATCAACGATATTGGTGCCATCGAACATGAGTGTGCCGTTTACCCAAGTTGCCGCAATGCTTGAATTAAACTGATGGCCTTCAAAGGGCGACCATTTGCAGTGATACAGCAGGTTGTCTTTGGTCACTGTATAAGGCGAGTCCAAATCCAGTAGCACCAAGTCGGCGTGATAGCCTTCGCGCAAGTAGCCACGGTCCGCTAATTGATAGCGCTCGGCCACCGCATGCGAGGTTTTCTCTACGATTTTTTCTAATGTGAACAAACCATTGTGGTAATGCTCCAGCAAGCTCAGCAGGGCATGCTGCACCAGCGGCACGCCAGAGGGTGCATTGAAGTATTTGTTTTGCTTTTCGTCCCACGTATGGGGCGCGTGATCGGTTGCGATGATGTCGATGACATTGTCGTTCACCGCCTTAATGAGTGCCATTTTATCCGATTGCTTTTTAACCGACGGGTTGCACTTAATTTGGCTGCCCAAGCGAGTGTAGTCGCTGTCATTAAAATACAAATGGTGGACGCACACTTCTGCGGTAATGTTGGCACTACTGAGCTGTGAAAGCTGCTTGGCCGGCTTAAACATTTCGAGCTCTTCAGCTGTGGTTAAGTGCAGAACGTGTAATCGAGCCTGATGTTTCTTTGCCAATTCAACCGCGAGCGATGAAGATTTGTAGCAAGCTTCGCGACTGCGAATTTCACCGTGTAACTCCATGGGCACGTCGTCGCCATATTTGGCGCGAGCCAACTCTTCTTGTTCGGTAATGGTTGGGGTGTCTTCGCAATGGGTCGCAATCAAGGTAGGCGCATTGGCAAAAATGCCTTCAAGCGCTTCAATGTTATCTACTAACATATTGCCAGTTGAGGCACCCATGAAGGTTTTTACGCCACAGGCTTGATTCGGATCTAAACGCTTGATGACTTCAAGGTTGTCATTGGTGGCACCTAAATAAAAACTGAAGTTGGCAACGGCTTTGGTGGCCGCGAGTGCGTATTTATCTTCTAACGCCTCTAGCGTGGTGGTTTGCGGATTTACGTTCGGCATTTCCATGAAACTGGTGATGCCGCCAGCAACACAGGCGCGGGATTCAGAGCCTATGTTTCCCTTGTTCGGAAAACCGGGTTCGCGGAAATGAACTTGATCGTCGATCATCCCTGGAATTAAATATTTTCCATCGGCATCAATAACCTTTGTATTGGCATCTGGGGTTATTGTGTCGTCGATTCGTGCAATTCTACCAGCATCTATGAGCAGATCTTGTTGGCGAATTTGTCCTTGGTTTACCAGCTTTGCATTGCGAATTAAGGTTTTCATGCTGTACCTAATGATTATTTTAATTTCAGCTAAGGGTGTCACTGACATATAATAACCCAATCACACCGTGAATACATATTAGGGTGGACTGTTTCTCTGCCCAGGAGCGTTTAATTGAAGTTATTTGTTAAGGATCTAACCGTCGCCGATTTTTCTTATTTATGCCCTAAAAGAGGCATGGTAGGGGAAAGCTGGAGTGTTGATGTCACGCTAACCGGTGGGTTGGATGAGCAAAATATGGTGCTGGATTTTTCTAAAGTGAAAAAGCGCATCAAACAAGTTATTGATGAGCTGGTGGACCATCGTTTATTGGTACCCACTTCATCGGCCAGTTGTCGTTGGCAGCAAAAAGGGCAGACGGTTTGGGTAGATTTCGAAACCGAAAAAGGTGATATCTATTTGTCGTGCCCAGCTCAAGCCTACGCCTTAATTCCGAACGAGCGCATTGATGAAGCGGCCGTTGTTGAGTATTTAACAGCGCCTTTATTGGAAGCGTTGCCCACCAATGTGCTGGATCTTGAGTTGAGTTTTAGAGCCGAACACTTGGCAACACCTTATTATCATTACAGCCACGGTTTAAAGCGTCACGACGGTAATTGTCAACGCATTGCTCACGGTCATCGTAGCCCGGTAGAAGTTTATTTAAATAAAGTTCGCAGCGAAGCCATGGAGCGCTATTGGGCGAATCGTTGGCAAGATCGCTACCTTGGCAGTGAAGAAGATTTAGTGGCGTTAGAGTCGTTAACCCTTTCAAGTCAATGTGAGGCGAGCGTTAACAGTCACTATGGCTTTTGTTATCAGGCACCGCAAGGGTGTTTTCAATTAGCGATCCCAATGGCAATATGTGACATTATACCGACCGACACAACCGTGGAATTACTGGCGCAATACATGGCCCAACAAACCGCGGAACTGAATCATTATAAAAATGTCGAAGTGGTTGCTTACGAGGGTATCGGAAAGGGCGCAATTGCCTTTTGCCAAATTGGTGAAACATAACAATGAATAAATGGATAGTTGGGTTAGTGGCACTGTGCACAAATGCCAGTGTTTTTGCAGAAACGTTGCTTCAGGGAGAAATGATCCAAGGGGCATTGGTGCGTGGACAAACAACGCCCAAC
Source organism: Paraferrimonas haliotis (assembly GCF_002282895.1). Lineage (GTDB taxonomy): Bacteria > Pseudomonadota > Gammaproteobacteria > Enterobacterales > Shewanellaceae > Paraferrimonas > Paraferrimonas haliotis. The sequence continues at coordinate 19,769 of NZ_NRRB01000003.1, read as the reverse complement.
TCAGTAGTGCATTTGGACGATCAGCAACTGCAGGTGTCTGAGCAAGGATACTTTGTCTTTGGTTTTGATCGGGATTCAAAGAGTAATCACCAATTAGTGATTGAACATCCAGATGGTGAAGTAGAAACCATTGCTCTTGACGTTGAGAGCAGAGACTATCAAAAGCAGGTGATTGAAGGCATTGCTCAGCGCATTATGCAGCCCAGCGAAGAAGACATCGCCCGAGCGTCTGATAATGCCCAAATGGTGCATCAAGCTCGTAATCAATTCAGTGACCGGAATGACTATCGCGCTGATTTTCAATGGCCAGCCTTAGGTAGGATTAGTGGTGTTTATGGCAGTCAACGAATTTACAATGGCGTTCCCGGCCGTCCTCACTTTGGTGTTGATGTAGCTAACCCTACTGGAAGCCCTGTTGTCGCGCCAGCAAACGGCGTGGTGACGGTTGCCGACGCCGATATGTTTTATTCCGGCGGTACCATCATTATCGACCATGGTTATGGAGTGTCTTCGTCGTACTTGCATTTAAGCAAACTGTCGGTGGAAGTGGGTGAGGAAGTGAGTGCAGGCGATAAAATTGGGGAAATTGGCGCGACCGGTCGAGTAACCGGGCCGCACTTAGATTGGCGCCTTAACTGGTTTCAATTGCGCCTCGATCCGCAGCTCATTGTGCCGCCTATGAAACAAGCCATTGCCGAGGCCAAAAAACAACAATAACCGTTAATTATTGTTCGCTGTTTATGACATCGATTATCGAATGGGGGTGCAGTTTAATGCACACCCCATTTTTTTTGAAGGCGATGCTTGGATTAGGCAATTGCTCACCTTCGGCTTGGGGAGAGCTGTGTTTCACTTGAATTTGTTGCCCTATCTTTGACGCGTTGGGGACGTACCTCGTCACTAAGGTTTGGCAACTAGCGCTCAGTGCGTTCATGCTGCTGTCGGAGCTGCTGGCCACCATTTCGATGTGCTCCCAACCGGCATTAGGATAGCGTTTATTGCTTGGAAAAGGCAATTCAATGCAGCCAATGCGACGTTGTTGATAGACCAGTTCAGTGCTTAGCTTTAGCAGCGCAATAGGACGACCGTTGACGGGTTTGTTGCTGATAATGCTTCCGAAAGGAGCAAAGGACTCGAGCAGGCGCTCGGCTGTGTTGGTTTGATTTACTCGAAGCGCGCAATGATCAACTTCCAGCGAATGCGTCTCTAGTCCAAGTTCTTGCTCAAACTCAGTTAGCCGCTCAACAAAGGCCGGCCATTCGCTGAAAAGCCAAGCCCAGCTGATGTGTGCTTCTTGGTCGCTTATTTTTTCCATGTTAAACAGGCCTTGCTAAATACTACAGCGGCTATGGTGAAGCCGGCAAACATCACCCGGGTCCATTGCGCCATGGTGAGCCCTGCAAATTGCCACAGTTCATCGGTACAGCTACCGGTTGGTTGTAACAACCACGGCATCCATTGATCAAGGGGTAACCAAAACTCTGGAGTAAAGCTGCAGACATGAAAGGGTGAAGGGTTGGTTTGTAATTGCACCAGTTCGTGAGCAATTTGAGTGCCCCACGTTGCTGCGATTAACCATACAAGCCACGCGATTGACCGCCACAACCAATGCGCCGGCCTAATTGAGCCAATGACAGCGGCTAAGCCAATACCCAGCAGTGCCGCACGCTGGTATACGCACATAATACAAGGTTGGTAGTCGAACAGGTATTGAAAGGTTAGGGCGCATGCTTCAAACAATACGACGAAACCGAGCAATGCTCCCCAAGACTTGCGGCTGTGAGCAAATTGAGTGAAAGACATCAATGTAAACTTCCCTATTTAGCATGTTGGGCGGTGGGTAAAATAAAAGCGCCATATGGCGCTCTTATAGTTTGCCCATTTGTTCACATGGGTCAAGGATTTATCGACGTCGTTTAGTGGGTAACGGCGGTTCCAGCCGCTTCAGCAATGCTGTGGTGCTGAATTAATTGCATTTCATGCAGCCAGGTGGTGGCATCGATAAGCAAGCCCGATTGAATCATAAACATACCCACCAGTGTCAGTACAATGGTGTAGGGCAGTGCCATCCATACCATCCGACTGTATGACAAACGAATCAGTGGTGCTAGGGCCGACGTCAGCAAGAACAAGAAAGCGGCTTGTCCGTTAGGCGTTGCCACGGATGGTAGGTTGGTACCTGTGTTAATGGCAACCGCTAACATGTCAAATTGGTCGCGAGTAATTTGGCCGTTGAGCAGCGCTGATTTCACTTCGTTAATATAAACCGTGCCTACAAAGACGTTGTCGCTCACCATCGACAGCAGACCGTTAGCTAAATAAAACATCACCAACTGAGTATTCGCGTCTTTCACCGACAGCACGGCTTGAATGACTGGTGTAAACAGTTGTTGTTCAATGATAACCCCTACAATGGCGAAGAATACCGCTAGTAATGCAGTAAATGGCAGAGCTTCTTCAAAGGCTTTACCTAAGGCATGCTCTTCGATTACACCGGTGAACGAGGTGGCTAAAATAATTACGCTTAATCCAATTAAACCCACAGAGGCTAAATGCAAAGCCAAGCCGACTATCAACCAAATTCCGATCAGGGCTTGTGCAATCAGTTTTGCTTTATCGGCGTTGGTACGACGCTCGTCTTCATAGGCGGCATAATCTTGCAAAATGGTGCGAACACTGTCTGGTAAAATGGCGCCGTAGCTAAACCATTTCATTTTCTCGACAATGATGCAGGTAGCAATACCCATAATAAATACAGGAACGGTTATCGGGGCCATGCGAATAGCAAATTCGGTGAAGTTCCAATTGGCTTGGGCTGCAATGATTAAGTTTTGCGGCTCACCCACCATGGTACACACACCACCTAGGGCAGTACCTACGCCGGCATGCATTAATAAGTTTCTGAGAAAAGCTCGGAATTCTTCGAGGGTTTCTCGTTGCAGCTCTGGGTTAGCTTCATCGTCGGTGTGATCGTGATGTTGGCCAAAGTCTTTACCAGACGCTACCTTGTGGTAGATGGAATAAAAACCAACGGCTACCGCAATAATAACCGCGATGACCGTTAACGCATCAAGAAATGCTGATAAAAATGCAGAAGCGGTGCAAAACATCACCGATAGAACTATTTTCGAGCGGATTTTGGTGATCATCTTTGTGAAGATGAATAACAGCAGCGACTTCATGAAGTAGATACCGGCAACCATGAATACCAGAAGTAATAAGACTTCCAGATTGGCCTGAATTTCATGCAACACCATGTTGGGAGATGTCATGCCAATGGCCACGGCTTGGATGGCAAGCAAACCACCGGGCTGCAGTGGGTAACATTTTAACGCCATAGCAAGGGTAAAGATAAACTCAATCACTAATACCCATCCCGCGATAAACGGGTCGAGATAAAAGATGACTGGGTTAATTACTAAGAATGCGATGATGGCAAGTTTGTACCACTTAGGTGCCTGGCCTAAGAAGTTAGAAATAAATGCCTGTCCGATGGACATTTGCATGTTGGTTGCTCCGTTGCTTCGAAAAAACGTTGGCCGCTTTTTATACGAACCTTATCTACTTGACGGCGGCATTGTAGCAGTAGTTTTTTATCTGCTCTAGGCATTAAGTCATAGTTAGCGCAAATTTTATCGAATTATTGCAAAATTAATACCGAGCTATTAAGCGGCAATTGGTCAACACCTGATGGTTTTTTGTGAGGCTTTCTATTTTGTTTGTTGGCTGAATCTTTCGGTTTTTAGTTGTTAATCTATCTGGTATGATCAGTCAAAATCTTAAAAGTAACTAGAAGACTCGGTACATGATTATTAATGCTAAAGGCCCTGCCAGTTTTGCAGAGAAGTACATCGTCCGTTCAATCTGGGAAAATAAATTTCCTCCAGGCTCAATCTTACCTGCCGAAAGAGAACTGTCGGAACTCATTGGTGTCACTCGAACGACTCTAAGAGAAGTATTGCAGCGTCTGGCCCGTGATGGTTGGTTAACCATTCAACACGGAAAGCCAACACGAGTGAACAATTTCTGGGAAACCTCGGGGCTTAATATTTTAGAAACCATTGCTCGTTTGGACCAAGACGGTGTTCCAGAGCTTGTGGATCAGCTGTTAGCGGCGCGTGCAGAAATCAGCAGCATGTATTTCAGAACGGCGGTGCGTAACAAATCGGAAGAAGTAGCTCAGTTTATTACTCAGGGCGTTACTCTCGAAGACAGCAGCCAAGCCTATACCGAGTTTGATTATCAACTGCACCATAAACTTGCGTTTGCAGCCGGCAACCCAATTTATGTTCTTATCCTAAATGGCTTTAAAGGGCTTTATAGCCGAGTGGGAGAGTATTACTTTAGTCACCCGCAGGCTCGAGCAGAAGCTCAAAAGTTCTATTTGGCGCTGGCAGAGTTGGCCCAACAAGGCAACTACAAGCAAGTGCCTGACCTTATGCACCATTATGGTGTGGAAAGTGGCAAAATTTGGCAACAAATGCGGGCGAATATGCCGTTGGATATTGCCGAAGAGCCCATGTAAAAGCGGTTCTCGATGTTAAAAAGCGCCTTTAGCAAGGCGCTTTTTTTATGTCCGACTATGGTTTGTCATCCAGCGCTGGTACTTGCGCAACTAGGGTAGATGACTGTTCTCGCTGCTCGGTGAGCTTGACATCGAACCCCCACAATCTATGCACATGTTTTAGTACGTCAATGGCACTTTCATCTAAAGGGATGCGGTTATGGGGCGTGTACTCTAACGTGAGTGACCGATCGCCGCGTAAATCCACTTGCTTAACTTGAATATTGGGCTCTAAGTTGGCCAAATTGTATTGCTGCGACAGAGCTTCGCGAATGGCTCGATACCCCGATTGGTCATGAATATCTGACACATTTAAAAAGCTTTTTTGGTCGTTGTCGATAATGCTGAACAGTTTAAAGTCACGTATAAGTTTTGGCGACAAAAACTGACTGATAAAGCTTTCATCTTTGAAGTTTCTCATGGCGTAATGCAGGGTCTCGAGCCAGTCTTTACCGGCGATGTCAGGAAACCATTGTTTATCCTCAGAAGTGGGCTGCTCGCAGATTCTACGAATATCACGAAACATATTAAACCCCAATGCATAGGGGTTTATGCCGCTAAAATGCGGGCTGTTATAAGGGGGCTGATAAACTACATTGGTGTGACTGTGCAGAAACTCCATCATAAATTTGTCGCTTAGGCGACCTTGGTCGTACATGTGGTTTAACAGTGTGTAGTGCCAAAAGGTTGCCCAACCTTCGTTCATGACTTGAGTTTGTTTTTGTGGGTAAAAGTACTGAGCCATCTTGCGCACAATACGCACAATTTCTCGTTGCCATGGCTCCAATAAAGGCGCATTTTTTTCGATGAAATAAAGCAGGTTTTCCTGAGGCTCTTCGGGGAATATTGCTTCTGCACTATCACCCTGTTGCGTGTCTTTTTTGGGGACTGTGCGCCACAAATCATTGACCTGAGATTGCAAGTAGGCGGCGCGATCCTGTTGTCGTTGCTGTTCTTGTTTTAAGCTTAAACTGCCAGGTCGTTTGTATCGGTCGACCCCTTGATTCATTAAAGCGTGACAGGAGTCTATAAGCTCTTCTACGGCATCGATACCATGAGTTTGCTCGCAATGGGTTATGTAGTTTCTAGCAAAGACCAAGTAATCAATGATCGAATCGGCTTCAGTCCAGGTTTCAAACAGGTAATTGTTCTTGAAGAAACTGTTGTGGCCAAAACTGGCGTGGGCCATAACGAGTGCTTGCATGGTGATGGTATTTTCTTCCATCAAATACGCTATGCACGGATCAGAATTGATGACAATTTCATAAGCAAGCCCCATTTGCCCACGTTTGTAGCCTTGTTCGGTTTCTATGAACTTTTGCCCAAATGACCAGTGACTATAGCCAATTGGCATGCCAATGCTGGCATAGGCGTCCATCATTTGTTCGGCAGTAATCACCTCGATTTGGTTGGGGTAGGTGGTGAGTCCAAAGTGCTGTGCCGCTTCTTCTATCGCGCTTAAATACTCTTGCAATAACTCGAAGGTCCAATCTGGGCCATCATTTAATCGTTGATTGCTCATCTTGATACTCCTTAGGCGCTTTGACGCTTAAACAACTCTCTGAACACCGGATAGATATCCGACACACTTTTTATGTGCTGCATGGCGAAGTGATCGTTAGTTTGCGCCAGTTTTTGGTATTCACGCCATAAGGTTTGGTGAGCACGAGTAGTGATTTCGATGTAACTAAAGTAGCGAACATGAGGCAGTATTTTTTTCTCAAGCCATCGATGACAGTTAGGACTATCGTCTGCCCAGTTATCGCCGTCGGACGCCTGCGCAACGTAAACATTCCAATCGTTACTTGGGTAGCGTTGCTGTTGAATTTCATGCATCAGCTTAAGGGCGCTGGAGACGATAGTGCCACCGGTTTCTTGGCTATAAAAAAACTCTTGTTCATCAACCTCTTTGGCTTGAGTGTGGTGGCGAATAAACACCACGTCCAAGTTCTCGTAGGTACGGGTTAGAAACAGGTACAAGAGTATGTAAAAGCGTTTGGCCATCTCTTTGGTGGCTTGATCCATGGAGCCGGAAACGTCCATCAAGCAAAACATGACCGCTTGCGAGGTGGGCACCGGGTGCTTAACGAAGTTGTTGTATCGCAAATCAAAGGTGTCAATAAAGGGCACCGCAGCGATTTGCTTGGTTAATGCCGCGATTTGTTGCTTCAACGCGATGATGGCATCGGCGCTGGCGCCAGGGGTGTTTTCTAACTCCTGCAATTGCTGTTGCAAGACTTTTAGTTGACGACGCTTGGAGGCAGTCATCGCAGTACGACGGGCTAGGGAGCCACGCAAGCTGCGCACAATGTTGATGTTGGCCGGTACACCCGAGTTGGTGAATCCAGCTCGATGGGTTTTGTATTGAATCAGTTTGTCGAGCTGATTTTCTTCCAAATTAGGCAGTTCTAAGTCTTCAAAAAGCAAATCGAGGTATTCTTCTTTAGATACATCGAACATGAAGTTGTCTTGCCCTTCGCCACTATCAGAGGCATCTCCATCACCACTGCCTTGTCCGCCTTGCTCTGGGCGCTCTAGCTGATCGCCTTTGATAAACTGATCATTACCCGGATAAATACGCTGGCGATAACCGCCTTGTCCTTGATGAAAATGCGGTTGGCGTATGTCTTTTGCTGGCACACTAACGTTTTCGCCAGAGTCAACGTCGGTCACGCTGCGTTTAGTAACGGCGTCGGCAACCGACTGTTTGATCTGGTTTTTATAGCGCCTAATGAATCGCTGTCGATTAACTGTGCTTTTACCTTTCGCATTCAAGCGACGATCGATGAAAGTAGTCATGATTAACCTCCTTTCATGCTTGATTAAGACGATTTCCTAACTCGTAAATACCACTCGGATAACAGCCGTACTTGTTTCTGGGTGTACCCTTTATCCATCATGCGAGCGATGAACTGATCGTGTTTCTTTTGATCTTCACTGGACGTTTTGGCATTAAATGAAATCACAGGTAACAATTCTTCGGTGTTAGAGAACATCTTGGTTTCGATGACGGTGCGTAATTTTTCATAGCTGGTCCAACGGGGGTTTTTACCTTCGTTGTTAGCACGAGCTCGCAATACGAAGTTAACGATTTCGTTGCGAAAATCTTTCGGGTTGCTAATGCCAGCCGGCTTCTCAATTTTTTCTAATTCAGAATTTAACGCCGCTCGGTCAAACAGTTGCCCGGTTTCAGGGTCGCGATATTCCTGATCTTGGATCCAAAAGTCGGCATAGGTTACATAACGATCAAAGATGTTTTGACCGTACTCAGAGTAGCTTTCCAAATAGGCGGTTTGTAGCTCTTTACCAATGAATTCGACGTATTTGGGTATTAAATAGCCTTTTAAAAACTCGAGATACCGCTCAGAGGTTTCCTTGGGAAATTGCTCCTGCTCGATTTGTTTTTCAAGTACGTAAAAAAGGTGCACGGGATTGGCTGCAATTTCGCTGCTGTCAAAGTTAAATACGCGAGATAAAATCTTAAAAGCAAAGCGGGTGGAAAGCCCGTCCATACCTTCATCGACACCGGCATAATCTCGATATTCTTGAACGCTTTTGGCTTTTGGGTCGGTGTCTTTTAGTGTTTCACCATCGTAGACCCGCATTTTAGAATAGATGGAGCTGTTGTCGGGAGTTTTTAATCGGGACAGTACTGAGAATTGCGACAAGGTCTCTAACGTGCCAGGAGCGCACTGAGCCTTGTTCAGAGCAGAATTCTCTAACAGCTTTTGATAAATTTTTTGCTCTTCGCTAATGCGCAGACAGTAAGGCACTTTGACGATGTAAACTCTATCGAGAAAGGCTTCATTGTTTTTATTGTTGCGAAACGTTTGCCACTCCGATTCGTTGGAGTGGGCCAAAATAATACCGTTAAACGGCAAAGCCGACAGCCCCTCGGTGCCATTGTAGTTACCTTCTTGGGTGGCAGTGAGCAAAGGATGTAGCACTTTAATGGGGGCTTTAAACATTTCAACGAACTCCATTAAGCCCTGATTGGCGCGGCATAAAGCGCCAGAGTACGCGTAGGCGTCGGGGTCGTCTTGAGCAAAGTGCTCCAGTTGTCGGATATCCACTTTACCCACCAAACTGGAGATGTCTTGGTTATTCTCATCGCCAGGCTCGGTTTTCGCCACCGCAATCTGCTCTAATATAGAAGGGTTAACTTTGGCGACCCTAAACTGGCTAATGTCACCTTGAAACTCTTTAAGGCGTTTAGCGGCCCACGGTGACATTATGTTTTTTAAGTAGCGACGATCAATGCCGTATTCTTGGGACAATAAATGGCCGTCTTCATGGGCGTCAAAAAGGCAAAATGGATGGTCGTTAACCGGTGAACGCTGGCCATTAGCAATCAGTACATAGATGGGTATTTTTTGGATTAGGGCTTTAAGCTTTTCTGCAAGCGACGATTTACCGCCACCAACCGGCCCGAGCAAGTACAAAATTTGCTTCGATTCTTCGAGATTTTGCGCTGAATGTTTTAGGTAAGCGACGATTTGCTCTATGGCCTCTTCCATACCGTAAAACTCAGAAAATGCAGGGTAGCGAGCAATAAGGCGATTCGAAAAAATCCGGGATAAGCGTGGGTCGCTTGAGGTATCAATAATCTCTGGCTCGCCAATGGCTTGCAGCAAACGCTGCGCGGCAGGGGCGTATGCATCCGGTTGCTCGCGACAAATATCCAAAAATTGCTGCAAGCTGTATTCTTCTTCACGAGCTTGCTCGAATCGAGATTGATAGTGTTCGAAAATACCCATAATGTCACCCCTTAAGGTTCGGTGCTGCTTGCACTATTTTGTTGTTGTGTCGTTCAGTCCTTGTCTCTTTAATCCTAGTCGTTATTTCGCGGCTTTCTAACCATTTCACTATTTATTTCAGTGGCTAATCCTAGAAGCCGAGATGTCTCGGTCACCGAGTTTTACATCTTGAGTCTTCAATAATTAGACCTTTAGTAGGCCCAAAATGTTTCTGCGTTTATCACTAGATACGAAAAAAGGAGCCGTTTGGCTCCTTTTTATTTTTAGGTTGCAAGTGCTTATGAATTAGCCTGCGAAGTTATCTTCAACGAAAGACCAGTTCACCAAAGCCCAGAAGCCGTCTAGGTAGCTTGGGCGTAAGTTGCGATAGTCAATGTAATAAGCGTGTTCCCATAGGTCCACGGTTAGCAGTGGCGTGACGCCATCATCGGTAAGCGGGGTAGCGGCGTTGCTGGTATTAACAATGTCCAAAGAGCCGTCTGCTTTCTTAACCAACCAAGTCCAGCTCGAACCAAAGTTATTAACCGCTTTGTCATTAAAAGCCGCTTTAAACGCATCGAAAGAGCCAAAAGAGGCGTCGATGGCTGCAGCAATGCTACCGCTTGGTGCTCCGCCAGCGTTTGGTGCTAAACCATTCCAGTAGAAGGTGTGGTTCCAAATTTGAGCAGCGTTGTTAAAAATGCCGCCGCTTGAAGTTTTTACGATGTCTTCCAGTGATTTACCTTCAAACTCAGTACCAGGAATAAGGCCATTCAACTTTACAACGTAGGTGTTGTGATGCTTGCCATAATGATATTCAAGAGTTTCTTTTGAGAGATGCGGCTCTAGTGCATCCATTGCGTAAGGCAGAGCGGGTAATTCAATCGCCATTTGTACTTCTCCGTAACTAATTGTTGTTAGTGAACAGGAATATTTCCTTGGGGGTATTGTACTCAGAAAAAGCGTGATGTGAATCCCATTTTTCTCATTTTAAAAACCTTACTAAATGCAGGTTTTTGTTATGACGGGTTTTAGCGTAAACTTGTGGCAATTCAAACCAACGTATTTAAGGGCCGAGAAGTCAAATGGAAACCCTAGACAAAATTAAGCAACAAATCAGTGAAAACCCGATTATCCTATTCATGAAAGGCTCGCCAAAACTGCCAAGCTGTGGTTTTTCGTCTCAAGCAGGGCAAGCGCTCATTAACTGTGGTGAACAGTTTGCTTATGTCGACATTCTACAACATCCAGACATTCGTGCTGAGTTGCCAAAATACGCCAATTGGCCAACATTTCCTCAGCTGTGGGTGGAAGGTGAGCTAATTGGTGGTTGTGACATCATCATGGAAATGTTCCAAAGCGGTGAATTGCAAACACTCATTAAGGAAACAGCGGCTAAGCATGCCGCTGAATAACTGAATTTAAGTGCTAAAAAACCGCCTTGTTCAAAGGCGGTTTTTTTATGCGTCATTACAGAATAACCGCCGCTATCCAGCCAAAAATTAGCAACGGAATATTGTAATGGATGAACGTAGGGATAACGCTATCTCGAATGTGGTCGTGCTGACCGTCAGCGTTCAAACCCGCGGTTGGACCTAGGGTTGAATCGGATGCTGGCGAGCCTGCATCTCCCAGTGCCGCAGCGGTACCGACCAAAGCAATCGTAGCCGCCACCGAGAAGTCAAAAGAGGCCGCTAATGGCACGTAAATGGTGGCGATAATTGGGATGGTGGAGAATGAACTGCCAATGCCCATGGTGATCAACAAGCCCACAAGCAGCATAATGAAGGCAGCAACCCCTTTGTGATCGCCAATCATGCTTGATACCGCTTGCACTAGGTCTTCCACTTGGCCGGTGGCTTTAATAACCGCTGCAAAACCGGCTGCGGCTATCATGATAAAACCAATCATGGCCATCATGCCCACGCCTTTCACCATCAACTCTTGGCTTTCAACGTGTTTAAGCGCACCGCTGAGATTAAGCACAATAAAACCCATTAAGGCGCCGATGATCATGGAGTCGGTATAAAGCTGCACGGCTAAGGTGGTAATAATGGCGGCGATGGCGGCGATAACACCGTGGCGATTGATGGTAACTTGATTGCTAGATGCTTCTTGAGTTTCCACTTGCCGATATTGACGCGGTTTGCGGTAGCTGACAAACACGGCGATAAGCAAACCTAAAATCATTCCAAGCGCCGGAATGAGCATGGCCTGTGGAATTTCAGAGGTGGTGGCCACTAAGCCATTGTTCTCGAGATTAGCCAGTAAAATGTCGTTTAAGAATATGCCACCAAAACCTACTGGCAAAATCATGTAGGTGGTTACTAGGCCAAAAGTTAATACGCAGGCAATAAGACGGCGGTCAATGCTAAGGCGCGTCATTAAGAACAACAGCGGTGGAATCAAAATCGGAATGAAAGCGATGTGAATAGGTAAAATGTTTTGTGAGCTAATGGCCATCGCCAAAATCACTAAAATGAGCCCAGTTTTGAGCCACTTAGCTTCGCTAGAGTGACTGTCTTTGCCCACACGTTTGATGAGTCCATTGGCAATGACATCGGGCAGTCCAGAGTAGCTTAAGGCTACCGCAAAAGCACCTAACATGGCGTAGCTCAATGCGATTTGGGCGCCGCCGCCTAAACCGTCATTAAAGGCGGCTATAGTGGCATTAACATCCAAACCACCAATTAATCCAGCAACCAAAGCACTGACGGTGAGAGCGATCACAACGTTGACGCGGGCGATACTCAAGCCAAGCATTAAGCATACGGCGATAACCACTGCATTCATTTATCTTATTATCCTTGCTAAATAAAGTAGCGTCATTATAACCACAAGCTTAGAAAAAAAGCCCAATTGACGCGGTAAAAGCCGTAGATTCTAAACAAAATGTCAACGAAACGTTGTGAAACACCTATTATTGAGTAGTAACTAGCCAGATCGAGTCATCATATACAAAAGTACTTGTGACTTTGTTAACACTTCTTATAATGCTGGCAGGTATTTAAAAACTTGCAGAGTTCTCTGCATCCATACTGAAATAACCACGGAGAGATAACATGAGTGTTTTAGTCGGTCGTCCAGCACCAGATTTCACTGCAGCCGCTGTTCTAGGTAACGGCGATATCGTTGATACGTTTAACCTTGCAGAAGCCATTAAAGGTAAGCCTGCAGTCATCTTTTTCTACCCATTGGATTTTACCTTTGTTTGTCCATCAGAGTTGATCGCTTTTGATCACCGTTTGGAAGATTTCAAAAAACGTGGCGTTGAAGTAATTGGTGTGTCGATCGACTCTCAATTCAGCCACAACGCATGGCGTAACACTTCAGTTGATGACGGTGGTATTGGCCAAGTGGGTTACACCTTGGTGGCTGACGTTAAACACGAAATTTGTCAGGCGTACGATGTTGAGCATCCAGAAGCGGGTGTTGCATTCCGTGGCTCTTTCTTGATCGATAAAGAAGGCATGGTTCGCCACCAAGTAGTGAACGACTTACCATTGGGCCGTAACGTTGACGAAATGCTTCGCATGGTTGACGCGCTTCAATTCCACGAAGAGCACGGTGAAGTGTGCCCTGCAGGTTGGGAACAAGGCGACAAAGGCATGACTGCCAGCCCTGAAGGCGTAGCTTCTTATCTTTCTGAGAACGCTGACGACTTATAATCTTAACGATTCGATTAAAATAAAAAGCCCCTACAGGGGCTTTTTTTATGCTTAATCTTGGCTAATTCGACTCAGCGATCGGCCATCCACCTAGCGACTTCCAACGATTGACAATATAGCAAAACAGCTCGGCGGTGCGCTCGGTATCGTAGGCGGCGCTGTGGGCTTGCTGGTTGTCAAAGTCAATTTTGGCGGCCTTGCACGCCTTAGCTAACACGGTTTGCCCTAATGCCAGACCCGATAGTGCCGCGGTATCGAAGGTGGCGAAGGGATGAAAAGGGGAGCGCTTAATGCTGCTGCGCTCAATAGCTGCGTGTACAAAGCCGTGATCGAACGCTGCGTTATGGGCCACCATAACAGCTCGATGACAGCCGTGGCTTTTGAGTGATTTACGAATGACTTTAAAGATTTCGGTCAGTGCCTTTTTCTCATCCACCGCACCTCTTAATGCACAAAACGGGCGAATACCGTTAAAGTCCAAAGCTGCCTGTTCTAGGTTGGCGCCTTCAAAGGGCTCGACATGAAAATGCACCGTTTGTTCGACCGAGAGCCAGCCGTCGTCATCCATGGTGAGTATGCTGGCGGCGATTTCAAGCAAGGCATCAGTATTGGCATTGAATCCGGCGGTTTCGACATCGACAACTACGGGTAAGTAGCCTCGAAAACGTGCTTTCATCGAATTTGGATTAGTATCCTTGGGTTCATTTGCAGGGGAATCGCTGGCCGCGGTCATAAGAACTCTCTATCTTCTGTTAATGCGTTTATTATGCGGTATCTGATCGGCGCTGTCATGAGTACATAAAAAAACACCCGAATCATATCGATTCGGGTGAAATAATACATTATAGCAATCAACAAATTGTTGGAAGGACAACTCGGGCGATGGGAATCTAAATCCCGAATTGTTTCACCACAGCAGAATGGTGCTTCCCAATAACGAAGCGAAGTTTAGAGCCAATACTTTAATTCGACAAGCGAGAAAAATTAGATATTCGGATTAGAAAAACTAATTGGTAAATGATTTATTAATGACCGCTAACAACTTGTGACGAAAACGTGGCATTTTTGACGGTCGAATGTGATCGAGTTCACCTTTTTGCAGCGGTTAGTAGAGGCAAGTGTTAAGAGGCTATCATGCGGGGTTGACGAGGATGCAATTGACTGGTTAAAAATGGCTTTGGAATCGGTTATAGTGGTTGGCTAATTCGCAAATTATAAGAGTTGCAAAGGAATGAGTTTCAGTTGGCCGATTAGGGTTTATTACGAAGATACCGACGCCGGGGGTGTAGTTTATCATTCAAATTACCTTAACTTTTTTGAGCGAGCCCGTTCAGAGTGGTTAGCTGCAATGAATGTCAGCCAAACTCAGTTGCTTGAGCAAGACGTGGTATTTGTCGTTAGAAGCGCCAATTTGGATTTTATTAAAGCGGCTCGATTTGAGCAGAAACTTGTTGTCGATTCTGTTGTCAGTAAGTTAGGTAAAGCCTCAATTATTTTTACACAAGAATTAAAAGACCTTGAAGGGACCTTATATTGTCAGGGAGAAGTGAAAGTAGGATGTGTTCAACTTTCTACCATGAAACCCACAGCAATTCCTCAGCACATTCATTTGGAGTTTAAGCGTGCAAGCTGAACTAAGTTTTATTGATTTATTTTTAGAAGCCAGTTTGCTGGTCAAGTTAGTCATGTTGACGTTGGTGGCCATGTCGGTTGCGTCGTGGGCTATTATTTTTCAACGCTATAAACTGTTAAAGCTCGCTCAAGAAAATGCCACTAAATTTGAAGACAAGTTTTGGTCAGGCGCTGATTTAAATCGACTCTATAAAGAATTAAGTGCCCGCAGCGGTTCCACCATTGGCTTGGAGAATTTATTTTGTAGCGGGTTTCGAGAATACGCCCGCTTAAATAACCTGTCTGACAAAGCGCCTGCGGCGGTAATGGACGGTACTTATCGAGCCATGCGCGTATCCCTGACTCGAGAAGTGGACACCATGGAAAATCACTTACCGGTGCTCGCGACCATTGGTTCAATTAGCCCTTACGTTGGCTTGTTTGGAACCGTGTGGGGCATCATGAATTCGTTTATTGCTTTAGGCTCAGCGCAAAATGCAACCTTAGCCATGGTGGCGCCGGGTATTGCCGAAGCATTGATTGCAACCGCCATGGGCTTGTTCGCGGCGATCCCTGCGGTAGTAGCTTATAACCGCTTTAGCGTGCAAGTTGAGAAAATCGAAACGGCTTACGCTAACTTTATGGAAGAGTTTTCCAGTATTTTGCACCGCCAAACCTACGGCAGTAAGGAAGCCCAATAATGCACCAAGGTTATCAACGCAAAAGGCGCAGGCCGGTCGCAGAGATTAACGTGGTGCCCTACATCGACGTCATGTTGGTGTTATTGATTATTTTTATGGTAACAGCACCGTTAATTACCCAAGGGGTTAAAGTCGACTTGCCTCAAGGCGAGGCAGAACCTTTATCGCAAGACAGTAAGCCACCGGTAGTGGCCACGGTTGATGAAGAAGGCTTTTATTACCTCGACGTTGATGGCGTGGACAGCAAACAGCCAATTGAGCTTGATGAACTGGCAACTCGAGTTGCAGCCCTGTTAACGCTTGAACCGGATCGCCCGGTGGTGGTGAGAGGGGCTAAAGACGTGAGCTACTCGCAGGTGATTGAGTTAATGGTCAGTCTTCAGGGCGCTGGCGTGCCCTCGGTTGGGCTTATGACAGAGCCGCAGCAAGGGGGTTAGCGGGTGAAATTTAAGTTTGACCCCAATAAGTTAAAACATGCATTGTATCTGTCTTTGGCAGTGCACTTAGCCGGCTTGATTGCAATCTTGGTCAGTGCCGGTTTTGACACTAAACCCAAAGCCATTACTATGCCTTCTGCGCCACCGGTGCAAGCGGTGGTGATTGATCAAGAAAAAGTGGCGCAAGCGGCTGAAAAGATCAAAAAGGAACGGGAAGCGAAACGGCAACAAGAGCTTGAACGCCAGCGAGAAATCGAGCGCAAAGCCGCTGCTGCCAAACGCGCAGCGGAAGCAGAACAAAAGCGCTTAGCTAATTTGGAAAAGCAACGCAAACAACGTGAGTTGGAAGTTAAAAAAGCGGAAGAAGCCGCCAAGCAAGCAAAATTAAAAGCCAAGCAAGAGAAAGAAAAGGCCGCTAAAGAAGCTGCCGAGCGGCAACGCAAAGAGCAAGAACGGCTAAAACGCGAGAAAGCCGCAGCCGAAAAACGCAAGAAAGAAGAAGCCGAGCGTAAGCGCAAAGCCGAAGAAGAAGCAAAACGCAAAGCCGCGGCTGAGAAAAAAGCGCGCGAAGAAGCAGCTCGCCGAGCTGAAATGGAACGCCAAATGCAAGAAGCTATGGCGGCGGAGCAAGCGGCCATTGCCGATGCTCGCAGTCGTCAGGTGATGTCGGAAGTTCAGCGCTTTCAGGCGATGATCAGTGCCACCATTCAGCGTAATTGGAATAAAGACGAGACCATGCGCGGCAAAAGCTGCCGACTTAACATTCGCATTGCGCCGGATGGTTTTGTTACTCGAGTATCGGTGTTGTCTGGGGATAGCCATGTGTGTCGTTCCGCTGAATTCGCGGTCAACAAAGCGGGACGATTGCCGGTGTCAAAAGAGCCGGATGTGTACCAAAAATTGAAAGATATTAACCTAACCGTTCGTCCTGAGTTTGATTAAGGGGAGTTATGAAGTCGTTACGTCAATGGGTTTTGCTGACTGTGTGCACGCTTGTGTCCATCAACAGTTATGCAGCATTGGAAATTGTCATTACCGATGGGGTGGATAGTGCTCGCCCTGTTGCAGTGGTTCCTTTTAAATGGTTAGGCACGGGGCCTGCGCCGGAGAACATCTCCGATGTGGTGGTGTCAGATTTACGCCGCAGCGGTAAATTCAATCCGATTGATTCAGTGAGCATGCCGCAACAACCGCAAGCGGCGAATCAACTGACCGTTAGCGCTTGGAATAACACCGCGGTTGAAGCAGTGGTTGTGGGAACGGTGAAACCCTACGGCACCGATCAATACTTGGTTGGCTTTGAACTAGTGGACATGGTGCGCGCGCAAATGGCGGCGGAAAACGGACCGCAAGCGTTTTCTTCGGAATACGTGCTAGACAGTCGCGAGGCGGTTATCAGCGCCAAGCAATTTCGACAATACGGACATCGCATTGCCGATATCGTTTATGAAAAGCTGACCGGAGAGCGAGGCGCTTTTCTGACCAAAATTGCTTACGTGGTTGTGGAGCACGGTGCTAAATACCCATACCAATTAATGGTGTCGGATTACGACGGCTTTAACGAAACTCTGCTGTTACGTTCGGTTGAACCACTAATGTCGCCAACCTGGTCACCGGATGGACGCAAACTGGCGTACGTTTCTTTTGAAAATCGTCGTTCCGAGATTTTTATTCAAGACATTTATTCCCAACAACGCCAAAAAGTAACCAGCTTTCCAGGAATTAACGGCTCGCCAAAATTCTCACCAGATGGCAAAAAGCTTGCGGTGTCGTTATCTAAGGATGGCAACCCGGAAGTTTATGTGGTGGACATTACTACTAAGCGCCTGAACCGCATTACTAACCACTACGCCATTGATACTGAGCCAAGTTGGACCCCAGACGGAAAAAGCTTAGTATTTACCTCTGAGCGAGGTGGTCGTCCGCAAATTTATCAGGTAAATTTACAAACCAAACAAGTACAACGACTCACGTTTGAAGGGGAATGGAACCTCGGTGGCTCAATTACCCCAGACGGTCGTAACTTAGTGATGGTTAATCGCACCAATGGTCGTTACCATATTGCGCGATTAGATTTAGAGTCGAGGTTTATGCAAGTATTGACCACGACTCGATTGGATGAGTCCCCAAGCATCGCACCTAACGGTAGCATGATTATTTACGGGACCACCCACAACGGACGCCAAGTATTGGCTGCCGTTTCTATGGATGGAAGATTTAAGGCAAGACTGCCAGCCCGAGAGGGTGAAGTTAAGGCGCCAGCCTGGTCGCCGTTTTTATAATTGTTGGCTCTCATTTCGAGAAGAATAAAGGAACAAACTAATGAAACTTAACCAATTGATGAAGAGCATGCTAGTTGCAATGCCATTACTAGCGATCAGTGCTTGTAGCTCTACTTCTGACACTGACTCTGCGTCAAACACTGGTGTTAATGGTGGTAACGCCGGAATTGAACAAGGCAGTGGTGCATCGGGCGTTGAAACAGGTGGTCTAGAAGCATCTATGACCCCTGAAGAGCAACAGCGTCAACAGTTCGAACAAATGCAAAAAGAACACATCATTTACTTCGACTTCGATCGTTCAGACGTAAATGCGCAATTTGCTGAGTTACTGCAAGTTCATGCTGAGTACTTAATTCAATACCCTAACGTTTCTGTACTGATTGAAGGACACGCCGACGAGCGCGGTACTCCAGAATACAACATTGCCTTGGGTGAGCGTCGTGCACAAGCGGTTGCTAAATACTTGCAAGGTCTTGGTGTTCAATCGAGCCAGCTAAGCGTTGTAAGCTATGGTGAAGAAAAGCCTCTAGACGTTTCTCGCAGTGAAGATGCATTCGCTAAAAACCGCCGTGCGGTATTAGTTTACTAAGGTAGCTAAGCTATGAAACGACTGACCCTTACTAGCCTGCTATGGTTGAGTGTGAGTGCGGCGGTGGCCGCGCCGGCACCGGTTGAAGATGCCACCTCTGGTTCTCGCTCGGTAACCACAAGCAAAACAGAACAGTTACAGCGGATGCTCAATGCCAGCAACCGCTTGCAGCTGGAGATGCAGCAACGCATTGATGCGCTACAGCAAGAAGTGCTTGAGTTACGAGGTGCTAATGAGCAACAGGCTTATCAGCTAAACCAGATGCAACAAAGGCAACGACAAATCTACGATGAAATAACGCGTTTGTCGGATCAACTTGCAGCAGGCGGTGGGTCAGCCGCTTCCGCGGCCACTCCGGCCTCTACAGGAGCGGCAATTGGCAGCCTAAGCGAAGCGGACGCCTATCAAGAAGCGGTTAACTTGGTACTCAAACAGCGTGAGTATGAGAAAGCCATCCCCGCATTTGAAGCGTTTCTGGCGCAATACCCGCAATCTGAATATGCGGCAAACGCTAATTACTGGCTAGGACAATTGTTGTTTAACAAGAACGACTTGGGCGCCGCTAAAACGGCGTTTGCCAGAGTAAATAGCGATTACCCTAAGTCCAGCAAGCGTGCCGATAGCATGGTTAAGCTGGGCATGATTGCCGAAAAAGAAGGTCAGCAAAGCCGCGCTAAGCAGCTTTATGATCAGGTGCTAAAAGAATATTCCGGTTCAGCAGCGGCTCGCTTAGCGCAGCAACAACTGGAACAAATTAAGTAAATTAGTACAGCAATGCGGCAATTCGATGGTTTTTGCAACAAACGGCAAAAAATGTCGGATTTACACTTGCATGGCAAACTAAAAAGGGTATTATAAGCGCCCGTTGCCGCACCCAAGTGCGGTAACCACAATTTGAAATGTGGGTCGTTAGCTCAGTTGGTAGAGCAGTTGGCTTTTAACCAATTGGTCGAAGGTTCGAATCCTTCACGACCCACCACTTCAATTGAAACTTACCAAATTAGGGTCGTTAGCTCAGTTGGTAGAGCAGTTGGCTTTTAACCAATTGGTCGAAGGTTCGAATCCTTCACGACCCACCAGTTTCAACTTGAAGTCTCATAAGATGGGTCGTTAGCTCAGTTGGTAGAGCAGTTGGCTTTTAACCAATTGGTCGAAGGTTCGAATCCTTCACGACCCACCAC
>NZ_NRRB01000002.1 GCF_002282895.1 Paraferrimonas haliotis | reverse complement strand
GCCATAGCGTTGTGGACCCACCTGATCCCATTCCGAACTCAGCAGTGAAACGCAATAGCGCCGATGGTAGTGTGGGGTTTCCCCATGTGAGAGTAGGTCACCGCCAGGCTTTAAATAATGAATAAGGGCTTCCCGAAAGGGAGGCCCTTTTTCGTTATTGTGGATTTGATGATGTACTTTCACATGGGGTAGTAAAAGTGCGTCGTAGGTGCAACATATCATGTGATAGTAGGGTGGAGACCGCTCGGAGATTGCGGCTGAGCAATCTCAGGTCGGAACGGACAACATCTATGATGTTGTCCTGGACACCGCCAGGCTTTAAATAATGAATAAGGGCTTCCCGAAAGGGAGGCCCTTTTTCGTAGATGGTGACCGCCTAGGGCACCGTCCTCGACCTGCCCTCGCGGTCATTCCTTATCTTAAACCTTGCTTCTAAATTTGATTAAAGGTTAAACCTACTCTGGGATGCACTGCCAAATCATAACTAGCGGCATAACAAAGCCTATTGTCCAAACAAGTGAACGCAGTAAATGATGATTGCTTAAGTAGAAAATATGATACGCCACGCGGCATGCAATGTGTGTAATGGCGAGGTATTCAATTGACGGTGTGACGGTTTCTGTTGCGATACAAAGAATAACAGCGGGAGCGAAGATAATTATCGCCTCCCAAGCATTTTGATGGCCAGCAAGCGCTCTAGCTCCAAAGCCAGATAGGCTCGCCTGTTGAGCGCGTGGATACTTGTTGTTATAGCCACCGGCTTGTTGCATAGCATAAGACAGTGGGAATTTCGCAATCAGTGGCAGTAAGCAGCTGATAAGTAACGTGTAAATTAAAGTACTCATAATAATGTGTTGTTAGTTGTCGGTGTGACTAAGCTAAGGTGAGGGTGCGCTAATGGCAAGGATAAATTCAGCTAAACTTCTAATAAGTGATAGGATTTTCTGGAGCCATAACAATGAAATGGCGGAGACAGCGAACTGGCGATAAGCCATCTGCAAGGCAAAGTCGTTCAGAATCTACGGCTAGGCACCCTGTCATCTCGAAAGCGGTGGAATTCTTGATTGGCTCCATGCTTGGGCGGATGATTCTGATATTGGCCGCAGTTTATTTCCTCGTAATCGAATACAAGCCGCTAATGGGCGAAAGTAATCTCGTTGATACGGGTAAACACAGTTTGCAGATAGAAGAGCCTAACCGGCTTCCAGAATCCCTAGTGCGCCTTTTCGATTCAACGAAAATCTTTTGGAGCGCCATTTTTGAGGAAAAGGGATTAACTTATCAGTACCCAAGCTTTGTGCTTTATCGCGATTCCAGCGAGAGTATATGCGCAATAACGCAACCGATTACCGGTCCCTTTTATTGCGCCGACAAACGAATCGTCTACGTCGACCAATCATTCATCTATGAGTTAGAAAGGACACTGGGTGATAGGGCGGACCTTGCCCAAGCCTATGCAATCTCCCATGTAATTGGGCATCATGTGCAAACACTTATTGGTATAACGACTCAAATTGCTCGTCAAAAGCGTTTGAATCCTAGCTTAGCTGGCTTGCTTTCTCAGCAGTTAGAGTTGCAAGCCGATTGTTTCTCTGGGCTTTGGTTTGCATTCGTACTGTCACCAGAAGGCGACATGCACGCAAAGGTTGAAGACGTATATCAAAGTCTAGCAAGCATGGGGGCATATATGGCTACGCATCAGCAGGAGCAGGTGACACGCCCCGTAAAATTGGCTTATAGCACTGCAACGGACCGATTGGCTTGGTTTCAACGGGGCATTAACGGAAAACAGCTGTCAGACTGTCACCTTGCGATGCCACAATAAACCGTTTTGAATAAATTTGTTATGACGAAGGAAATTTTGCATCGCCAAATGCTGCTCAGTAGGCAAATAAGCAAGATCGACGCTTAATTGCGGAAGTTCCCCCTTTAAAAGCTTGCATGTTTGGGTGATTAAATCACTGCCAATGCCTCTACGGCGGTTGGGTTGGCCGATGACTAAACTGGTTACCATTCCCTGCGCAGAGATCGCTACAGCGCCTATGTGACGGTCATTAAAGGTGGAGCAAAACAGTTTTCCGGTATTTATTGAGTCCAATAACCTCTGGGTTTGCTCGTTGTCTTGACAGACCTTTTGTAAATCTGACTCTAATTGAGGGCTGGTTTGAACAACTTGAGAGACGGTTAATCGCATGCTTTTGGTCCGTTTGCTCTAATTTAAATAGATGGCTAGTATACCTGCGCGATCACCTAGAAGGAAAATTTATGGACTGCCGATTAGGCTGCGGAGCTTGTTGCATAGCACCGTCAATCACGTCACCAATACCGGGAATGCTCAACGGTAAGGCCGCTGGTGTTCGTTGCGTACAACTATCCAGTGATAATATGTGTAAATTATTTGGTAGGCCAGAACGGCCAAAAGTATGTTTAGACTTTAAGCCCTGTAAAGATGTGTGTGGCGACACCCAAGCCGACGCATTGAGGCTTATTTCTTATTTAGAGGGTGTCACTAACTAACCTTAAAGACTCGCACTTACTGCTGTAGGAATGCTGCCAGCATTGCTTTCTTCGTTGTAGGCTAGCTGTTTCGGCTCTAAGAAATGCGAAATAGGCACCAATTCAATGCCCATTGCCGTTAACTCAGGCAGGCGTCGCTCTAACATGTCGAGTGTTTGCGGATACGGATGTCCAATACCAATGGCATAGCCCTTGCGTTTGGCGAGGTTGACGAGCTGATTGAATTGACGTTCGATAGCCCGTGCCGATGGGTCATGATCTAAAAACACATCCCGGCGCATACTTGCGACTCTTTGTAACTTTGCTTGTTGATGAGCTTTGCTGTAGCGAGTGGTTGCACTGTCGATAAAATACAGCTCATTTTCTTGAAGAACTTCCATAACCCAGCGCATTTGTGGTTTTAGCTGGGTCAGTAAACTGCCCTTATGGTTATTCACTGCAACCGCATTGGGTACCGATTGGATCGCCATACGTAGCGTGTGTTTGAACTCCTGCTCTGACATGCCCATTTCAAGCGCGCCAGGCCCTAAGTCGCTGCCGCTTAAACTTTGCATGGGTACATGAACCATAATGTCATGCTTTAACGACAGCGGTTTTGCAAGATCACTAAAGCGAGTGTGGGGTAATACCGCAAAGGTCAGCGGTCCAGGTAAGTCTAAGGCTCTTTTATCCGTGTTGCGATAGCCAATGTCGTCGATAATAATGGCAATTTGAGCGGCAAATGCAGCGGGCGAAGTCCCAGCTAAAAGCAAAGAGAAAATGCTAAGGCGTGCTGCTTGTAGTAGTTTGTTTATGCTGTTCAAGTAAGGTCCGTTCATTCAATAGCCATTCCATCGCGAGGGCGACTTCAATATCGTCGCTTAAGTCTTTTAAGCTATCACCCTTATGGATTGTAAGTCCATTATTTACCGGTAAATTTATCGCTCGGCTTAAACTGTGCTCTTGAGCAAGGATGTCAGGGGTTATGCCGACTTGATGAATGTCTTGACCTGAGGCTGTGTAGTAGCGCGCCGTGGTAAGTTTAATGGCCGTATTTGGCAGCACAGTTGGAATTAAGCTTTGCACACTGGTTTTTCCGTAGCTTGTTTCTCCGATTAAAACCGCTTTGCCGTTATCGGCTAGCGCCGCAGCCAATATTTCAGCGGCTGAGGCTGAGCCATGATTAATGAGAACGGTAATTGGAACCTCTCTAAGGTGATGCTCGGAGGAGGCGTAATAATCGCTGTTTGAATCAAACACCCGCCCTTTGGTTGCCACAATTCGACCGCCATCAAGCATCATGTCGGCGATGTCGATGGCTTGCTCCAAAATGCCGCCGGGGTTGTTGCGTAAATCGAGTATTAACCCTTTGCTGTCTTGCGTTAAGGAGGTCAGGTGTTGGGCGACACTTGCTGCTGTGTTGTGTTGAAAAGAGCTAATTCGCAAATAATCGACTTGATGCGGTAAACGTTGCCATTTGACCGACTGTATCTGAATTTGTGCGGGTAATAACTCAATCTGTAACGGGGTACCTTGGCTTTCGAGCCAAAGGTTTATCGCCTGCTCGTGGTTGCTTTGGTGTCGAATGTAAGCCAGAGTTTCTTGGTAGTTAGCTTGTGAGACGGCCATGGCATCCACTTGTTTGATCACGTCGCCTGAACGAACACCGGCTCGATGAGCGGGTGAATTCTCAAGAGCAGACAAAATTTGGACGTTATCATCAACAATGGCTATCTCAATGCCGAAGCCAAAATAAGCACCGTTATTGGCTTCGGAAAGTTGGGCCAACTCATCGGCGTTTAAAAATTGAGAATGAGGGTCTAGCTGTGCAAACAGGCCACTAATTGCCATGTCGACTAACTGCTGATGGGTAAAGTCAGTAACATAATAGGCTTCAACACGATCGATGACATCCACCAGGATATCCCATTTTGGCGAGCCGTCATAACCCTCGTTAAATTCGTCAGAATACAAGCTGACAGAAAGGCCTACAGTGAGCCCAATTGTCATTCCGGTCACAAACTTTGTAATGTTGGTCATAGGCACATCTCATTAAGTTCCCCATAAAAAGTATAGGCGAGCTTAAAAAAGATGCGTTGCCAAGTAAGCGCTGGCGGTTATTTACAGTAATTACGGGGGTTAACGGGCTTACCTTTTTTACGCAATTCAAAGTATAAACCTGAGTTTGCGCTACCACCTGATTTACCTACCAATGCGATGGTATCGCCTTTGTTAACTCGGTCTCCAACCTTGTTGAATAGGGTTTGAGCGTGGCCGTATAAACTCATATAGCCGCCGCCATGGTCGACGACCATTACCATGCCGTAACCTTTCATCCAATTCGCGTATAGAACCTTACCGTTGGCAATGGCTTTAACAGAGCGACCTTCCGCAGCGCTTATGGTTACACCGTTCCATCGAATGTTGCCGGAGCGAGGGCTGCCAAAATTTCTAACAATGCGCCCTCGAGTAGGCCAGCTTAACTTACTGTTTCGGACATTAAGGCCGGTAAGTTCCTTATCTTTTTTACTGGCGGCGATGGCTTGTTCAATTACATGCTTAAGGTTGGCTTCTTCTATTTGTAATTGCTCTAAGCGTCGACCTTCGCTAGCGAGACTGCGGTTTAAAGTAGCCGCCGTTTCTTGGCGCTGTTTCTTTTCTGCTGTCAAGCTTTGTTGCTGCTGAGTTTGTTGGCTACGCAAGGAAAGTAATTGTTGCTGTTGTTTAGTGGCTTTCTCTTGAGTAGCCGCCAGTTCATCGGTGGTGATCTTTAATTGCTGTAAGCTTCTAGCACGTGCTTTATTCAAATACTGATAGTACACCAGCATACGCTCTATGAGAGCAGGATCTTCTTGGTTGAGCAGCATTTTCGTGTAGTCGTGTGTACCGGAATAATAGGCACTTGCAATTTGCTTCGCTAAAATTTGTTGTTGCCCTTTTTGTAGGGTTTCAAGCTGCTGAATGCGTGCTGCCGTTTTTGAGATATCATTGCCCACCTTTTTTAGACTGGCTTCAGTATTGGCCAAATTTCTGGCGGCATCGGCGATGGCTCTTTCGTCTTTTGCCAGTAAGTCGTGCAGCTTATCAATTTGTGCTTGAGAACGTTTTAATGAACGGGTTTGTTGGCTAATTTGTTGCTGCAGTTGTGATAGCTCAGCTTTGCGTTTCTCTAAATCGTTCGCGTTTGCGCCTTGAGCCATCAGCCCTACAAGCAACACGATTAAAAGGTGGAGTCGTCCTTGAATCATTCGAAAGTATCAGTCCTTTAGCGCAAACAAAGGTCGACCGCTCATTTCTAAGGGTATGTTATCGCCCATAAGATTGAGCATTGATGGAGCGATGTCGCTTAGGCGACCGTCCTGATGTGCAATGGTCGCGGGACGGCCAACATAGATGAGTGGAACCGGTTCACTGGTGTGTGCGGTATGAGCTTGTCCTGTATTGGTATCGCTCATCTGCTCCGCATTGCCGTGATCTGCGGTTATCAGTGCTTCCCCCTGATTGCGCTGCAATGCTTCTACGACACGACCAATGCTGTAATCGACGGCTTCACATGCTTGAATCGCCGCCTCGAGATTTCCGGTGTGGCCAACCATATCGCCGTTAGGATAATTGCAAATGATAACGTCGAACTCGCGAGAATCTATGGCTGCAATCAGCTCATCCGTTAACAGTTCGCTATTCATTTCAGGTTGCAAGTCATAGGTCGCTACTTGAGGTGATGGAATGAGCTTGCGCTGCTCTCCGTCAAAGGTCTCCTCAACGCCGCCGTTAAAAAAGAAAGTCACGTGCGCATATTTTTCTGTTTCCGAGATTCGCAGCTGAGTTTTGCCCGTATTTTGTAGCGTTTCACCGAGGGTGTTCACTAGCTGCTCCGGTGGATAGGCACACGAGGCTTGGAAATGGGCTGCGTATTGAGTAAGCATGACAAAATCAGCTAACTTGCGCGTCTGTTGTCGTTGAAAACCATCAAAGTCAGCTTCGATGAAGCAGCGGGTTAGCTCTCGAGCTCGGTCTGCTCGAAAGTTCATAAATATAACGGCGTCGCCATCGTTGATAAAGGCGGATTGACCTTGGCCATCTACCAGTGAGGTGGGGGCAACAAATTCGTCGTTCTCGTCACGGTCATAAGCTGCCTCTAGCGCTGATACTGCATCGACCGCTTGATGAGCTCCTTTGCCAGCTGTTAGTAATTGATAAGCTTGTTCGACTCGATCCCAGCGGTTATCTCTATCCATGGCGTAGTAGCGACCCACTAACGAGGCAATACGGCCACAGCTTAGTTGTTCGAATAACTGACTAAAGGATTCAAGGCTGGCTTTAGCTGAACGAGGTGGCGTGTCGCGACCGTCTAAGAACGCGTGTAAGTATACTTTGTCCGCTCCCCGTTTTGCGGCCAAGCGAATGGCGCCTTCAATATGGTTCTCGTGAGAATGGACGCCGCCTGTGGAAAGCAAACCCATAATATGTACAGCGTTACCGGTTGCTACGGCGCTATCAATGGCGGTTGTTAACGCAGGATTTTCATTAAAGCTGCCGTCTTCAATGGCTTTTCCTATTCGAGTTAACTCCTGATATACAACTCGCCCCGATCCAAGGTTAATGTGTCCAACTTCAGAGTTTCCCATTTGACCATCAGGAAGGCCGACGTCATGACCTGAGCCAGAGATTAATGTACTTGGGTACTGTTGCCATAATGCATCCATTACTGGGGTTTTTGCTAAATGGATAGCGTTGTTTGGTGCGGCTTCTCGATAACCCCAACCATCTAGAATGATTAAAGCTAAAGTTTTTTTGGATGCAGACATTAGCGGCCTTTAACAGTGAGTAGATGCATTAATTGTTAGTTGAATCCCGATTTTACTATTTAGCGGGGCTGAAATCTATGTTAGCTAAAGGTATACTCTCAGGCTGTTTTTTCCCACAATAGCCCAGTAAAGGCGAATATCAATGCAGGAATTTTTAGATTTTCTCGGCCGTAATCCAATCTTATCATTGGCTTGGGCTGGTTTGTTTATCGCAGTGATTGTCACTACAATCAAGTCTGCAACTTCGAAAGTGAAAACCATTCGTTATCAACAAGCGGTGCAAATGATCAATAAAGAGAATGCAGTCGTGGTTGATGTGCGTGGTCGCGAAGAATTCAAAAAGGGGCATATTGTCGATGCTCAGCACTTACCTCTAGCGGAAATAAAAAATAAACGCTTAGGTAACCTTGAAAAGCAAAAACAGAGCCCCATTATTGTTGTATGCAATGCGGGAATGACATCTTCTCAAGCAGCTCAATTGCTAGTACAGCAAGGGTTCGAAGCGGTTTATAACCTACATGGCGGGATGAGTGACTGGACAGCAAACAACATGCCGGTTGCCCGTAAAAAACGATAACTACACACTGAATTAGGTAAATACTATGGCTGAACAAGCAAACAACGAACAAGCAGGCGCGGCAGAACAACAAGCAGGTCCTCAGTTCAACATTCAACGCATCTACACTAAAGACATTTCTTTTGAAACGCCAAATAGCCCAGCTATTTTCCAAAAAGAATGGCAACCTGAAGTTAAACTAGACTTAGACACTCGCAGCGAGAAGCTTGCTGATAACGTTTTTGAAGTGATTCTTAGTCTAACGGTTACCGCTGCAATCGGCGAAGAAACCGCATTCCTTTGTGAAGTTCAACAAGCGGGTATTTTCTCAATTGAAGGATTATCAGAGCAGCAACTCGCTCACTCATTGGGTGCCTATTGCCCGAATGTACTGTTCCCATATGCTCGTGAAGCGATTGGTAGCCTAGTTGCTCGCGGTACTTTCCCGCAATTGAACCTTGCGCCAGTTAATTTTGATGCCTTGTTTGCTCAATACGTGCAACAGCGTCAAGCTCAAGCTGAGCAATCTCAAGAAGCTAACGCATAAGGCTTTGCGAATGTCCACTGCCGACATAGTTGTATTAGGCGCAGGTTCCTATGGAACCGCGTTGGCCATTTCGCTGGCAAATAACGGCCATAAGGTGCTCATTTGGGGGCATCTACCGGAGCATATGGAAGCGCTACAGCGAGATCGCAGCAATCAAGAGTTTCTGCCAGATATTCCTTTCCCCGACACCCTACAAGCTGAAGGTGATTTAGCTAAGGTGTTAGCGGCAAGCAACAACGTGATGGTTGTCGTTCCAAGCCATGTTTTTGGGTTGGTACTTAAGCAAGCTAAGCCCTTGTTACGAGACGACGCTCGCATTGTTTGGGCGACTAAAGGATTAGAACCCGAAACCGGTAGGCTTCTTAAAGAGGTAGCACAGGACATTCTTGGCGATCATTATCCATTGGCTGTTCTATCCGGTCCTACCTTTGCTAAAGAGTTAGCCGCTGGTTTGCCAACAGCCATTTCAGTGGCGTCGCCGCAGCAATCATTTGCTAATGATATTAGCGAGCTATTGCACTGCAAAGGTCGACTTCGGGTGTATGTGAATCAAGATTTTATTGGTTTACAACTCGGTGGTGCGGTTAAAAATGTTATCGCGATTGGTGCTGGCATGTCTGACGGCATAGGCTTCGGTGCTAATGCGCGAACCGCATTGATTACTCGGGGACTTGTCGAAATGAGTCGTCTTGGAGAGGCGCTTGGTGCCTCTCAAAAGACCTTCATGGGCATGAGTGGCCTTGGTGATTTGGTGCTTACCTGCACCGATAACCAATCTCGAAATCGACGCTTTGGCTTGGCCTTAGGTCAAGGTAAGGGCATCGATCAGGCTCAGAATGAAATTGGTCAGGTTGTAGAAGGCTACCGTAATACTAAGGAAGTGTATGTACTGTCGCAACGATTGGGAGTAGAAATGCCAATTATTGAACAGATATATCAAGTCCTATATCAAGGTAAGGCGGCAAGCCAAGCGGCCAAAGAACTTCTGAGTCGAGTGCCAAAGCATGAAAGCTAGCAACGCTAAGTAAATTTCGATAAACCGGTCTAAACAGACCGGTTTTTTTATGGCAATCTGGAAATAGTTCAAACACTAAGAGATGCAAAATACCATGAAAACTATTTCCACCGAGCAGGCACCGGCTGCTGTCGGGCCATACAGCCAAGCAAAAATTCATAATGGGGTGTTGTACACTTCAGGACAGATTCCACTAGACCCAAGTACTGGCAAAATGGTCTCCGAAGACATTACTGAGCAATCTCAGCAGGTGATGAAAAATCTTGTCGCAATCATTGAAGCCGCGGGAGCGAGTGTTGATGATGTGATTAAAACAACTTGCTTTTTAGCTGATATTAACGACTTTGCCGCATTTAATAAGGTTTACGCTGAAGCGTTTGGTGCGGTTTACCCTGCTCGAAGTTGCTTTCAGGTGGGGGCGTTGCCACTTGCGGCTAAGGTTGAAGTCGAAGCAATAGTTGCTGTTAAATAGAAAGTTAAGCTGTTGAAAAGCCGAGGGATAAAACCTCGGCTTTTTACTTTTTGGGTAGTTATTGGTGATTTCTGCTACTTGCATTTGTAACAAGGAAGGCTCATCTTAGATCATTCTAATGCAAGAATAATAACGATTAAAAAGCTAGGGATTAACTATTGAAAATGGCTCGCAGGCAAGCGCTGAACGCCACAGTATTCATCGTGTTGGTTGGCTTGGTTAGCTTGCCAGTGGCTGCCAATAACATCGAGGATTGCCATCATCTTCGCAACATGGAGTTGCTGCAAAATGACATCTTCGATCCTCAAGATCCTGAGTTTATGTGGATACACAAAGTCGCCAATGCGTTACATATTGTCACGAAAGAAGTCACCGTTAGGGATGCCGTAGACGGCTTCGAGTTGTGCGGATCAGACCGAGATTTGGCAGAAATCGAACGTTATCTTCGCGGTCGAAGCTACCTTAAAGACGCCAAAGTCGAAGAGCACACCACCGCCGAAGGCGAGCCCTCAATACGCATCGAAACTTGGGATAACTGGTCGCTTTTACCGACCGTCAATTTTGGAAGAAGTGGAGGCGAGACCAAATTTTCGGTCGGCTTAAAAGATTCAAATTTTCTAGGCTATGGCATTCGCACTAAGCTGGCTTATAAGAGTGACTATCTGCGCACCGGATACGAGCTTAAAGTGGACTCGCCGTTATTCTTAGGAAACAACAGTTCAGCCCAATTGGTGTTGGCCGACAATGATGACGGCAGTCAAACTCGAATCGCGTTCAAAAAACCATACGTTTCACTGAACAATACCTGGGCTGGTGAAGTGTATTACGACGATGCCTTGAAAACAGATATCGTTCGCCTTGGCGGGGAAGACATTAACCAATTCAAAAGTGATACAAACGACTATGGTGCTTGGTATTCTTGGTCAAAAGGGCGCCAAGGAAATACCAGTAAAAGATGGAGTGTTGGCGTTACTAAAATAGAGGCTAACTTCAGTGAGTTCACCACCACTACGCAACCGTCAGACCGCTATAGCTTAGTGCCTTGGATTGGCTTTTCGTGGGAAACCGATGGCTATCGAAAGCTTAAAGACATTTACTTAATTAACCAAGTAGAAGACGTTAATTTCGGTCGCGAATTTGGCATTTCATTAGGTTGGGATGTTAGCAATCAAGAGCAATCTCAAGGCGGCATTCATTGGTCAGCGTATTGGCGAAAGGCTTATCAACTGTCTCAGCACTCTATGGTGGTTAGCCGAGCCTATGCCCAAGGAAACGAGCTTAGCAGTGGTGACCAGCGCGCAGTTGTTGGCATGGATAACGAAATATTTATGCGGCTTAACCGTTATTTTGCAACGTATTTTCGTATCGATGGTGTCAGCTCAACCAATCAATACCTCGACCAACCAATAACCTTAGGTGGTGACAATGGTGTTCGTGGTTTTCCGCTGCAATTCCAACATGGCCAGCATGCAATCTCTGGCTCCTTTGAAACGCGTTACTACCCCAATTACAACATTTATCAATTATTCGAACTTGGGGCGGTGGTCTTTGCTGATATCGGTAAAGCGTTTGGAGGCACGGTTTATGAAAACAATAGCGAGGAAACGTTAAAAAGTGTGGGGGTTGGGTTGCGGGCCTATTCCTCGTTTGCGTCAAACGCCAATATCGTCCATATCGATTTTTCTCGGCCGCTTATTGATGACCCAAGGGTTAACGGTTGGGAGTGGCGAGTAGAAGTTAAGCAGCACTTTTAGATGGGTTAACAACATTCAAGATAGACTATGGAGATAGATAAATGGAAACAGGTAGCGACAACAGTAAAATAGCGAAAATAGTGTACGTATTATATGTGGTTAACTTACTGCTTGGGGTAACGGCTCTGGTGGGTATTATTGTTGCTTATATTTATCGTGGCAGTTCGTCTGCGATGGTGGCGGAGCATTTTCGATATCAAATAAGAACCTTCTGGATGGGCTTGCTGTATTCCGTGATTGCAGGGCTGACTTGGACCATCATGATTGGCTGGTTAGTACTTATCTTCTACGTAATTTGGTTAATCATTCGCAGCGTTAAAGGGTTTAAAGCGCTTGCGGAGAATAAAGCACCTGATAACGTCGATAGTTGGTTATTCTAATTAAAAAAACGCCTCGCTTAAATTAAGAGAGGCGTTTTAATAGGCCTTAAAGTTAGTAATGCCATGGGAATCGGCTGAAATCTTGGTCTCTTTTCTCTAGAAACGAATCTCGACCCTCTTGAGCTTCGTCGGTGCCGTAAGCTAATCGAGTGGCTTCACCGGC
The DNA here is from genome assembly GCF_002282895.1 of Paraferrimonas haliotis. Taxonomy (GTDB): domain Bacteria; phylum Pseudomonadota; class Gammaproteobacteria; order Enterobacterales; family Shewanellaceae; genus Paraferrimonas; species Paraferrimonas haliotis. The sequence goes on along the minus strand of NZ_NRRB01000002.1, from coordinate 581,005 downwards.
GAACAACTGCTGCCCGACTAAGCCGTCATCGGGCAAATTAAAGCCGTATTTAAGCATGCGCATTGCGGTAGGAGACTTGGAGTTAATTTCCTTACCCCAACGCAAGGCTTCAAGCTCCAGTTCATTGTGGTCAACAACTTTATTAACCATACCCATTTCAAAGGCTTCTTGAGCACTGTAATTAAATCCGCAGAAAAAGATTTCACGGGCCCGTTTTTGACCGATCATCTTAGCCAGATAGGCTGAGCCATAGCCGGAGTCAAAACTGGCCACGTCCGGATCGGTTTGCTTAAAGATGGCGTGTTGCTCAGAGGCCAAGGTAAGGTCACACACCACATGTAAGCTATGACCACCACCAACGGCCCAGCCAGGGACAACGGCAATAACTACCTTCGGCATGAAGCGAATTAAGCGCTGAACTTCTAAGATATGCAATCGGCCCATCTTAGCTAAATCGGCGGTGTTAGCTTGCTCGCCTTCGTATTTATAACCGTCTTTTCCGCGGATGCGTTGGTCGCCGCCAGCGCAAAATGCCCAGCCGCCGTCTTTAGCTGAAGGGCCATTACCGGTTAATAATACGCAGCCAACGTCAGACCATTGGCGAGCGTGATCTAAGGCGGTAAACAGCTCATCAACGGTTTTAGGACGAAACGAGTTACGACACTCTGGTCGATTAATGGCGATTCTAACCGTGCCTTGCTCTTTCGCTCGGTGATAGGTGATGTCTGAAAAGTTGAAGCCTGCTACTTCATCCCACAAAGTAGGATCGAAAATATCGGAAACCGCTTGGCTCATAATAATACCTTTATTAACCCTCAAAATTATCGACACAGGCTAGGTGTAAAGTCCATTTAGGTCAAGCCATCACTTACTATTAATCGGTTTTAATGCGACGCCAAACGGCTCTTGATAAAAACCGTACCTTGGTGCCTAAATCAAATCGATTGAAGTTGGTTTTTACCGCACCTTGAGTAAATCGTGTCGACTTGCTGTAGTCGATGCGAACGTCAACATACACAGGCTTTCCGGATTGATTAAACTGAAAAGCTTTAGCAATAACCTCGTCCGCTCGTTGGGCGTCATCTAAAAGTAAATACTCACATTGAGTCGCCATCGCCACGCCTTTCCAATCCATCGTAGGCAGCACGGTGCAGGTTTTTCGGTTATAGGGCACTTGCTGCGCTTGGCTGATTTGTGAAAGCTCACCATCATTAAAGATAAACCAGGTAATGCCTAATTGGTTATGGCTAGCCGTTAAAGCCTCCAGTCCCGTCATGGCAGCGGCTCCGTCGCCAACGATGCCTATGACTTGGCGTTCGGGAGAGGCTAACTTGGCACCAATGGTGGCGGGAATGCAATAACCCATGGCATTGAAGTCAGTGGGCGATATAAAACCGCCGTTGCAATGAATGGGCAGTAATTCAGCCGTTAAAAAAGTATGATTGCCATCGTCGCAAATCACCATCGCATCATCCGCTAGCTGCTGTCTAAGGGACTGAAAAAAGTTCATGGGGTTAACGCGCTTACCACTGTCATGAGCCAGCCACTGGTTAACGTAATCGGCTTTGTCCTGAGCGATGGTTTGTGCCATTGCTTGAAAGGGTTTAGCTTGGCGACGCTGAGCTTTGATTGCCTCGATAAGCTTCGGCAGTAGTCGCTCGGCGTCACCTTCCAACGTATGGACCGCGGGATAATTTTTGTTGAATACGTTAGGATTAATGTCCAAATGAATCAAGTTATCGGGAACGGTTAAACCAAAGCTCCCGGTGGGGATCTCGGAAAAACGAGTGGCGATAGCAAAAAGGCAATCCACCTTGGAGAAGGCCTTTTGCGCCGCAGGAACAGCGGACTCGCCAAAGCTCATGCCCGTGTGCAACGGATGGCGAGCGTCAATAACGCCCAATCCTTGCAGTGTCGTAGAGACTGGAGCGGCCAGAAGTTCCGCCAATTCGATAACATGCTTAGAGGCTTTGGTCGCGCCCCAGCCCACAAACAGGCCCACTTGATTGGCGCTGAGCAACAGCTGTGCTGCCTGCTCTATGCTTGCTTGATCCACTTCAGCAGTGGCCACTGCCGGCTGGTAACTAGGCATGTGCTCCACCTCTCCGGTGAGCAACTGTAAGTTAACCGGCACTTCAACATAAACAGGCCCGGGCTCTCCGCTGATTGCCAATTCATAAGCCTGATAGATGGTTGGAATTATGCTCGAGTAATCCGTTGGTTTAAAGCAGCCTTTGGTTATGGGGGCCATCAAACTGTGCTGATCCATATCATGCAGCTGGTAATGCGCACCGGTATCGGTTCGTACCCCGCCAGAAATAACGAGCATGGCGATACCATCGAGCGACGCTTCGGCAATACCACTGGCTGCATGAGTTAACCCAGCGGCGGGTACTACGAGTAAAGTGCCAATGCTGTTGGAGCTGCGGCTAATCGCATCAGCCGCAAAAGAGGCACTTTCTTCATGAGTGACCAAGTGGGGAGTGATGGTTGGCGATAGATTCAATTGGTCATAGAGTTCGGTGTTATGCACGCCAGGAATTCCGAAAGTGTGGCGGACACCAATTTGCTCTAACGCAAAACGAACGAGTTGCGCACCGGTTTTTTTCATGACGTTTTTCCTAAACCTGACTCCAATTCTGCAGTCAAGATCGCACCCTCATTAGCGAGTGTCAATATTCGAGTTAAGACTCTAAAGCGTGTTGGTTTTGAGGAATAGGAAACAGTTTGTCGTAAGCCAAGTTATACAGATAGGCGTACACCAAATAAAATACCACCAAGCCAATATCCGCAATCAAGGCCGTAAACCAGCTCACTTGCAGGCTCCAGGCGATAATTGGCACCGTGATAACCAGAAGCCCAAACTCAAACAAAAAGGCATGGATGATTCGATGCCATTGACGTTTATTGGTGTGGCCATAGTGGGCCAGCATGGCTTTGTCGAATAAAAGATTGTAGATCAGGTTCCAAACCGTAGCGATTATCGAAACCACGACTCCGAGCAGGCCAATGGCACTCATCTCAACGTTTAACGCGTATGCGCCAATGGGAATGATCATCATAAGACCAATCACTTCAAAGCCAATAGCGTGACGCAATCTGTCGGAACTTGTTCGCATGGTTTACTCTTTAACCGTTAATGTGTTGCGAATTTTATTACATTGATAGATATTATAAAGTTACTAACCATCTATAAAAGAGATACATGAAGCACTTCAGTCTTGAGTATTTGCAAGCGTTCGTGGCAGCCTGTGAGTGCGGGTCGTTTAGTGGCGCTGCTCGAAAGCTAGGTAAAGCCCAAAGCGCTGTGAGCACGGCAATTTCCAATTTAGAAATTGATCTAGGCATTGAGCTGTTTGACCGAAGCAACCGCTATCCGAGGTTAACTGAGCAAGGCAGCGCCATGCTTGCTGAAGCCAAAACAATATTAGAGCGCTGTGAGGTTATGTATATGCGCGCTCGAGCGGCACATGAGCAGCAAGAGCTTGAGCTGGTGATTGCTATTGATGAGAATTTAGTGATTGCAGATTGGTCGTACTTATTGGATGAGTTTGTAGAGCAGTTTCCCTATGTGAAGTTAATATTGTTGCACCCGGTCGCCAAAGGCGCAATTGAGTCAGTACAGCAAAAAGAGGCGGATCTGGCCCTCGTTATGTTCGCAGAAACGTTTCCTGACGACATTCTGAGTCACTCACAACCTAACGAATTGTTGCGTTTGGTGGCGGCGCCCAGTCATCCGCTGGCAAAAGCAAAGATAAAGGATTCATCGGTTTTCTCAACTTACCGGCAAATTGTCATCACTAATCTTGAATATACCATGCGGGCTCCTTGGCAATATTCAAATAACGTATGGTTAACGGAAAGCGTATTCACGGCCATGCAATTGGTTAAGGCGGGGCAAGGCTGGGCCGTGTTGCCGGATGAGTTAATTAAAGGCAGTTTGGCGGCACAGGAGTTGGTTGAGGTGGATATTGTTGACATCGAAAGCAACTGGAGCATTGCCAGTCACCTTATTTGGCACCAATCAAACACACTGGGGCCGGCGGGTCGTTGGATGCGACAACGGTTTATTGAACGACAAAAACACTCAATTTAGCTGTGCTAGCTCTCGTTGAATTTGCATTCGTAGGGCTTGTTTTTGTTCTTCGATGGTGGTGATGGCCGTGGATTCTTGACCCAGGCGTTGCCAGTTGGACTGCCACGCTTGGGTTAGCAATTGGCTGTGGCTTTGCACCGAAGTACTTACCAAGGGTGCCAGGTCGTTAACAATACCAAGTTTAACCCAACCCGCTCTCGGATTGCCTAAGGTGGGATCGTTATCGTAATGGGCGGCATAAAGAACTCGTTCGAATTCCGATAACTGCACCAAAATTTCGAAACTGGCGGTGCGTACGGTGGTGTTATGCTCGCTGGCTTCTAGGCGCCAAGCGTTATAGCTAAATCCGAGCAAAGCAAACACTATGCTAAAAATCGCCGTGGCTTGGTAGGTAGCTAGGCGTTTGGAGAGATGAGCTCGATTAATCATAGCGCTCCTTGATAAACAGGGTAACGCTATGATTATAGTGCAAATTAGCTGGCTACTTTGCTGGCTTGTGATAAGTCTTGATGTTTTCGTACTAAGCCAAAGTCAGCAAGGGCGGCGTAGGCTGCTGGAATGATAAACAGCACTAGCAGAGTCGATGCAAAAATACCAAACACAATAGAGACCACCAAAGGTTGCACCACTTGAGCTTGCAAACTTCGTTCGAGCAATAAAGGAAGCAATCCAGCTGCGGTAGTGAGCGAGGTCAAGAAGACGGCTCTAAAGCGTTCTCGACTTGCCTGAACAACCGCTTGCTGGACGCTGTCGCCAAGATTTATGTGATGGCGAATGTATTGAACCAACAATATCGAGTCGTTAACCACAATCCCAGCCAACGAGATAAAGCCCATTATGGACGGCATCGACATACTGTGCCCCAGCAAAAAATGCCCCCATAGCACACCAATTAAAGCCAAAGGAATAGCGGTCATGACCACAATGGGCTCTAAGTAACTTCTGAATTGAACACTGAGAATGGCAAACAAGCCAAACAAGCCAATAACAAAGCCTTTGCCTAGGCTGGAGCCTGTTTTCTGGCTTTCTTTAGCGGCGCCTTCAAAGTCAACTCTAAGTCCGGCATACTGTTGTTGCAGTTGTGGTAATAGCTCTCGAGTTAATTGTGCAAGCACCTCAGCGTTGTTGGTGGTGCCATAGTCCACATCTGCCATGACACTGACGCTGCGAAGACCATCTATCCGCTGAATACGAACGAAGGAGCGCTGGTGGTCAATGTTGGCAATGGCTGATAACGGTATCTGCTCGCCGTTCGGCAGTATAATAGGGAAATTTGCGAGTTCGGCGAGGCTGCCGGCTTGTTCTTTATTGAGCCTAACGTCTATTTCTAGGTTCTCTGGCCCGACTTGGATTTCATCGGCAATTCGTCCAAAATAGGCGCCCCGCAATTGCTCCGCAATGGTCTGGCCGTCAACGCCAAAGCTTTCAGCTCCACCTTTAAGGGTTACCAATACTTCCGGTTTACCCGGTCGCATGTCGTCCATGATCCCGTATACGCCATCAAACTGTGCTAAATACTTTTGTATGCTCAAAGACGCGCTTTTCAGTTCTTCTAAGTTGTCGTGCAACAGTCGCACTTCAATGTCGCGGCCAGCCGGCCCCATCGTTGGTTGTTTGAATACCAATGATAACGGCTCACTGAATTGGCCGCTGTTGGCTCGCCAGTCATTTATAAACTCATCAATGACCGTATTTCGGATCTCCGCCGATAATAGATCCAATCGCACCGTTGCGATGTGAGGCCCTTTTTCACCGGCGTCTGCATTGAAATTCGTCTGAGCGGTAATGTCTTGAATTAACGATTCTGGCTCTCCCATTCTTTGTTCATATTCGCGCCCTGTTTGCTCTGCGGCAGTAATGATCTTAGCCATAACCGCCTTGGTTTCAGCCAGCGTAGAACCGGGCGGTAAAATGATGCGAGCTTCAGCGATGTCGCCATCGAGTTCGGGAAAGGGGACAAACTTCAAGGCACCGCCGGCCAGCAAAGCAAAGGATGCTAATAACAACCCAAGGGTTCCGCCAATGGCGGCGTATCGCCATTTGACTACGAACGTCACCGCATCCACCAACTGCTTATCTCTAAAGCGTTCGAATCGCTCTAAAAAGGCCGCTTTAAAACGCCAAGCAGGGCGTTCGCTGCGAGCGTGACTTAAGGAGTGGTGCAAGTGGGCCGGCAAAATTAAAAAGGCTTCTATGAGGCTGATGGCAAGTACCAAAATAAGCACCATGGGCACCACTTTTAACACCGCACCCATTTGTCCATCGAGCCACAACAGACTACCCAATATGAATATTGTGGTCATAAACGAAGAAAGTACGCCCGGTGCGACCTTTTTAACGCCGTTAACCACCGCCTGATCAACGCTTTCACCTTTTTCAATATGAGATGCAATGGACTCGGCGATGACAATGGCGTCGTCCATCATAATGCCAATGGCCATGAGTAATCCCACCAGGCTCATGATGTTGATTGAGAGCCCGAGCAAGTTCATTAAGAAAATGCCACCCATAAAGGCCACCGGAAGCCCAGCAGAAACCCAGAAACTGTATCGCAGTGAGAAAAATAGCCACATGGCAAAGAACACTAAAACAATACCTTGCAGGCCATTCTTGACCATCATTTGCAAGCGGTCGCGAACCAATGACGACAAATCATTGGTTAATGTGAGCGTTACCCCATCGGGAGCTAACAGACGCTCTTTTTCCACAAAGGCTTCGACACGATCCTTAATGACCAGGGCGTCGTCAGCTTTGTTTTTCTGAACCTTCAAAATGGCTGCGGGCTGTCCATTAAAGCGAACGCGCTCCTCATCCAATTCAAAACGATCCTCTATGGTTGCTATGTCCTTAAGACGCACTAAGCTGCCATCGTTACTCGACGCAATAACAGTCTCGCCTAAGGCCTGCGGAGTGACTTTGCGTTCATCAAAACGGATCAATAGGTTCTTGTCGGATAACTCGATGTTCCCTGCAGGCATTTTGACATTTTGACGACCGAGTTTGTCGGATATCTCGGCGATGGTGAGACCGAGTCGACGCATGGCTTGTTGATCAACTTCTACCCGCAGCTGATGATCAGAGAACCCTGCAACGGTAACTAAATCGACACCAGCATCAATTTTTAAGCGACGCTTAACATCTTCTGCGTACGCCTTTAAATGAGGCCAACTGGCGTTTGCCGACAATGCGATGTCTACCACAGGTTCGGCCCAATCGAGCTCTTTTACAATGGGCGGCTCAATTTGCTGTGGAAAATCTTTAATGGCGTTAATTTGAGTTTGAACATCCAGAAGAATGCGGCCGATATCCGCTGCACTTTCCAACTTTAACGTCATGCTCGCAAGCCCTTCTTGAGCATCACACGTCACTTCTTCAATATTCGCCAAACCTTCAACCGCATCCTCCATGCGCAGACAAATGCTTTCCTCAACTTCTATTGGGGAAGCGCCGGGATATACCACAGAGGCATTAATGTAAGGCGGGGCATACTCGGGAAAGGTTTCCCGTTTTAACGATGAAATACTGGTAAGGCCGAGCAGCAGTAAACCCACCATCAGCATATTGGCTATGGTTGGGTGGCGCGCAAAGTAACTCAGCATTATTGCGTCTCCATCAATCGCAGCCCCATGCCCTCGATGGCCGGTATCAAGTCGTTGATTATTAGTTGCTGATCTTGTTCGAGCTCACCTGCTATGGCCACTCCACTTGCTGTTCGGTAAAGTACTTTTATCGGCACAATATTGAGCTTCTGCTGCTCATCTAAGAGGTAAATTTTATCTCCGTGCAAGGCTTTTTCTGGAATCACAAATTGAGGGCTAGGATAGCCGTCGATAATGGCAGTTAGAAACATGCCTTTGGTTAATGGTGGGCGGCTTGGTAGTTGCAACTCGCGGAAGTTTTGCTCAACTTCAAGATAGACGCCAATGGTGGCCTGCTCGGGATTCACTGTATCGGCGATGCGGGTTACTTTTGCTGGCCAGCTAAACTCGTCGCCAAAGCTTTGCAGTTTCAGGTGTGCGCTAAGCCCTAAAGATTCGAAAGACGGCAGCTGACCGTCACTGTTAAACCGACCAATGCTGTTGATTAACGCACGTAAATCGTCCAGCGAAAGCTCGGCTTTAACCTCTACGGTGCCAAGCTTTTGGGCTGTAAGCATCACCGAATTTAATCCAACGACTTGGTCGAGCTCCACATTAACTTCACCAATACGAGCATCAAATGGCAGGGTTAACTGGGTTTTATCCAGTTTACGTTGAGCGTCGTTTAGTTGCGCTTTAGCAATGTTTAATTGTGCCTCGGTGACCCGCCGGGTATCAGGCATAAGCTTAATGTTTGAGCTCATGTCTTGAACCAGCTTTTGCTGAGCAATCAAGGTTTGTTTTTGCGCTTCTACATCGGATTGAGCCACCAGGTTTTTGGCTAATAGATCTTGTTGGCGCTTATACTCTTGCTCAACCAGCGTTAATTTTTGCTGTTCCAGCTTATAGGTGGTTTGTAAGTTGGAAAATTCTTGGTCTAACTTATCCAGTTCAATCTCAGTGGAGCTCACATTCGCTTGAGCTTGAGCTAAGGCTAATTGGTACTCGAGGGGATCAATTTGTAGGAGAGGCGTTCCTTTCTCTAACAGTCTGCCGGGTTCGAGGTGTTCATTTTTTTCGATCAAACGACCGCTGACCTCAGCCACGGCCTGCCATTCATTTTTAGGGGCTACCCGACCATAACCGATTACCTGAGGCGCAGACTCTTGCATCACTAAAGGCTGAACACTCACCAAGCGGCGATTGTCATAGTCATCGAGCGCTTGAGGGTTTGGTTTCAACATTGTGGCGATGGCAATAAGGCCAACGCCCGCGATGACTCCTGGAATCAACAATCTTTTTCTTGGAATCATTTTATTATCCTTTATGGAACGCAATGTTTAACCACATTATGCCCCGATAAAATATTATCGCTAGTCGTTGCTGATTTCTTTGCGATTATTTACAACAGCTGGTGCCGTTTTGACAGGCTTTTGGCTGTGCCAACACAACCTGCACCTTGCTGACTAAGGCGGCAATTTTGGCAATTGTTGAAGGTACTTTTATGGGTGTTGTAGTAGCTTGCGACCAACGCCATAAGGTGTTCATAGTGTTCGCGAGTCAAGGGTGTTTGCCAGCGATAGAAGGACATGGTTTTGGATATGTGCCGATAAAAGGTTTCGGACAAAGACGATTTATGTTGGTTATTTAACAATTGGCTTTCTGTTTCGCTGATGGCGCCACTGAGTATAAAGTTAATGGCTTGAACAAGCTCTGTTACTTCCTTCGCCGACGCGTCAAGTTCACCCTCCTCTACCGCATTTGTAAGTGGAACAATGATTTCATCTCTAAATAGATTAACTCGAGATTTTATAAGCTTGATTTTTTCTTCACTGGCAAGCTGCCAAATTAATGGATTTATTGAGATCGAGCGCAATACATACAATGAACGATGGGATTTTATGGCGTGCAGGGTAAACAAAAACGGCAGCAGGGCTTGGTCTTGCTAGCTTAGGCTCTTATGTTGCTGGATAAATCTCGGCAGGTGAGAGGCAATACTGCTGCGCAGGAATAAGCAAACGAGAACGTCTTCTTTGTTTTTAAACCACTTATAGATGGTACCAGTAGAGCTGCCAACGTCTTGTGCTAACTGAGAAAATTTGAAAGAAATGATGCCTTGCGTATCAATTAAGTTTTCAGCTGCATCGAGAATTTGGTTGCAGCGAATAATTTCTAAGGGTTCTGTGGGACACTTCATGATGACAATAGCAAAAAACAAAAGAATACAGGTGAACAATACTTTCCAAATCCTGGCTAAATAAAATGGTTAAAAACATCAAACCTAGATAGCCATCACGAAACCCATGGCCCATTATGCAAGGTTGTGATCCACGTTAAACTTTTCATTAAACATCACATAAATTAATCGATTTCACACTTATTTCTTCATTTTTTGTGCTGCTAACTTTATGTTTTTATTGGCTAATGACTGTATTTGATCGCGATCACGAAGAACTTTACTCACCCTTTTCTTGCGTGATCTAACTCGATTTTTCAAGGTGCTCTCAGGACTATTGTTCAGCCTCAACTGAATTAACAGGCAGACCTATGAACGATAGACGTAGTTTCCTAAAACTGAGCGCAAATACAGCGTTAGCAGGTGTAGCCGCTGCAGCCATTCCTGGCACCGTAACAGCTAAAGAAAAGGGTATTGAATGGGACGAGTCCGCTGATGTGGTTGTGATTGGATCCGGGTTCTCTGGGTTATCCACGGCGTTAAACTGCGCTCGTCAAGGCGTTGAGAAAGTGCTGGTGCTTGAAAAAATGCAGGTCATTGGCGGTAATTCAGCGGTTAATGGCGGCTGGTTCGCTGTTCCGAAAAACCCCATTCAACTCGCCCAAGGCATCACAGACGACTCCCCTGAAGAGCTGGTAAAGGATCAAATTAAGTCAGGTCGCGGCATGCAAAATGAAGCAATGCTGCGCCAAATTGCTGAACATGCGCTCGACGCTTACCACATGTGCATTGATGCGGGTGTTAAATTTAAAGAAGGATTCAATATCCAAGTTGGCGGACACAACAAGGCACGTGCCATTCGGACCGAGCATGGTGTCGGTGGAGATATCACCACCAAACTGTTTAGAGCCGCGAAAGAGGCAGGTGTTGATTTTCGGATGCAACACTACATCGAAGATTTCGTCATGGATGGCAAAACCATTCTGGGCGTTAAAGTGCGCCAAAATTACCGTTTTCCAAACCTCAAGACCGGTAAAACCATTTACATCAAGGCCAATAAAGGGGTGGTGCTAGCCAACGGTGGCTTTGCGCGCAACATGGAATTGCGTCAAATTGTAGACCTTTCTTTGGACCCTACGCTTGATTGTACCAATGCTCTAGGAGCAACCGGCGAAGTCACGCTTACCGCAATGGCACATGGTGCCCTACCGGTACACATGAACATGATTCAAACCGGCCATTGGGGCTCCCCGGATGAAGGCGGCTTTGGTTGGTCTAATGCTCTGCTTTCCATTGGTTGGCATCAAGGCATTTCGGTCAGTGTGTTAACCGGCAAACGCTACATGGATGAACGAGCCGACCGCAAGACCTGCTCTGAAGCCATTATGAAAAATCGCTACGCAGATAATTCACCGGCGTATCCAGTGGTTCTCTTTAATTACGAACCTTACAAAGACGATCATAGGGTCACTCGTGCTTTGCGGGACAAAATGGCCTGGAAAGTCGATAGCTTAGATGCGCTTGCGCACCAGTTCAACATTCCCGCTGAGCAATTAAAAGCCACGGTAGCCAATTGGAATAAACGGGTAGGCGAGCGCCAAGATCCCGACTTTAATCGAAAAATGGATACCGCTGAGGTGCTCAAAGGGCCGTTCGTTGTGTCTCGCGTTTGGCCAAAAGTGCACTACTGCATGGGCGGTCTTAAGACGGATCTCGGCGGGCGGGTGCTCGAATCAACGTCCTTGCAAGCGTTTAACAACCTATACGCCGTCGGTGAGGTTACCGGAGGGGTGCACGGCGAGACTCGGTTGAGCTCTACGTCTTGTCTTGAATGCCTCGCTATGGGGATTGTCACCGCAAAAACCATCGTCAGTGATTTTAGAGGATAACATCATGAAGCACTTCATTCTTACGTTGTTGATTGGGTTAACTCTGTCGAGCACTGCGATGGCCGGCGATCTGGTCAAAATGAAAGGCAACCTCGAAGGACGCACTAACCACGAATTTCTTTATCAAGAAGGTTGTAATAGCTGTCACCAAGGATCCGGTCTAAAAAATGCCAATGACGAGGCGTGCGTGGCTTGTCATGGAGACATCAACTCCATTGAAACCGATGCCAGCAAATTACCCATTCCTGAGGCGGATCCTCATCAGTCCCTCCACTACAACGATGGCGCTAGTTGTTTAGCGTGTCATGCCGAGCACCAAAAGAAACAGCCCGCGTGTACCGAGTGTCATCGCTCGTGGTTCGAAAAAATGTAATTCAGAATTTTTGTTTTAGGCACGACTGTGCAAATAGGTAATGATATGAAACACACAAATAAGTTTATCTTGTCCTTGGTGGCGGGTGCTGTGGCGCTAGCAAGCGGTACCGCGTTTGCGGCCGATCAGCAACAAGATGGTATAAAAATTGGCGGCTCTGTACGCGTCAATTATGGTATGAAGCTTTACGACGATGCATCAAAGGATAAGGGCGGTGACCTAACGTTCGATACCGCAACGTTGAAGTTTGATGGTAAAAAAGGTAACTGGGGGCTTTCTTCCGAGTACCGTTTTACCTCATCAACCAACTACATTAAGTATGGATACGCGTACTACGACTACAACCCTGAATGGCAAATCCAGTTTGGTATCAACAAGGTACCTTTTGGGAATCGCGATTTTATTTCTAACAGCTGGTGGTTTGGTATTCCTTATTATCTTGGATTTGAAGACAACTATGATGTAGGTATTAAAGCCGTTCGTGAAAGCAACGGCTGGCATACAGACTTGGCTTTCTATAAAAACCCTGAATACGGTCCAACGGAAAACAAACGCTACGCAGCGGATTTGTATACCGGAACCATTGCCGCCAGTGGTGTTGAGTATCACAACGAAGAAACTAACCAGTTGAACCTTCGTCAAACCTACACCTTTGAGCATGAAGGCGGGTCTACAACGGTGGGCGCTTCTGCTCAATATGGCCAAATCGTCAACAATCAAACTCAAAACACGGGTGACCGTTACGCTGCTGCCGTTCACCTAGACAGTAAATACGAAGGCTGGAACTTGCAATTGCAAGCGATGCAGTACGAGTTTGATGCACCGGATGCGGCTGATCCAAACAAAATCGCTATGTCCGTAGTGGGTTGGCAGTATGAGGTGGCTTCAAAAGGGCAAATCTATAACGCCAATCTATCAAAAACCATTAAAACAGGGTTTGGTAGCGTTAAGTTCTACAACGACTTTGGGGTCATGACGCCAGATGTTGACGATAGCAGCTATGCCAACAGCTACCAAAACGTAACCGGTTGCGCGATATCTGCCGGTCCAACATACACCATGGTCGACTTTGTAATGGGTCGCAACATGACATTCTCAACCGCTAATAACGACCACGTTGGTTTGCCGGAAGTAGGTAGTGATTGGGATAAACGCATCAACATTAACTTTGGTTATTACTTCTAAATAGAGAAGTTAACAACAGATTCAATTTATGCAGCCATCAGCATGGCTGCACTGAAAATCGATAGGAAATTATTATGAACTCAAAAACTTTATTAAGCCTTGCCGGACTTGGCGTCGCCGCTGCTTTAGCTAGCAGTGCAGTATTGGCAGATAGCAATCAATACCCAAATGCTCAGCGTCCTTATCAACAAATGACGCCAGTGCCTTATGACAGTTCGCCTTACGCTCCGCAAGATACTATGCCTGAGCAGTGTCGCGATCCTCAAGTAGAGGCCTACATTGCCGACTGGGAAGCTGGAAAAGTTGACTTTAATAGCATCCAAGCCAACGAAAGCATTGACCCAAGCCAGCGTTTTTGTAAGACCATGGATGACGACGGCAATATTTTAGAAGCTAAAAACTGCGATCTAAAAAATGCGCCGGTGGGTTACTTATGGAAAGAGCTATCGGATAGCCCAGTGGTAATCGGTATTACTAACGGTGGCAAGTCGGATCATAACCCTCACTTCCACGGTCAGCCAGAGTGCTATTACGTGGTTAATGGTGAAGGCATGACTTTGGCACAGAATAAATTCTGGCCATTGAAAAAAGGTCAATATTTCTATATTCCTGGCGCGACGATTCACAATACCCCAATTATGAAAGATGAAGGTTTGGGTGTTATGTACTGGTATCCTAAGAATGCTCATTTTGATGGGTTTAAGTACTACTGGCGCAACGATGTTAAGTACTTAAAAGTTGCTGAAGATGCGTTCGACCGCGTAGACAAAATTCGTAAACGCGATCTTAATTTAGGGCCATACGGTACCAACCAAGACGTTTTTGGTAAGTAAGTTTATGAAGCCAGTTAGCGCTGCTAACTGGCTTTTTTTCAATGCCAAAATAAGCAACACCTTGTTAATGGTTTGTGCTCAGAAACAACGCATTGGCTACATTTTATCAACCAATTCGCCACCCCGAAAGCCAGCCTTGATCACAGTTTTTGCTTCTTTATAAGCTAGGTATCACTGCAATCCTATCAGGTCGATTCTTGCGCACACTCAAGCTTGTCTCCTTAATCATCTATCCCTAAACTCCCCGCCGCCGGATGCTAGTCACTCTCTATCGCAAATATTAACAGGCAGCATAGTCTGAGCTCCAAAGAGGCCTGCTAAGCGTCAAGGCAAAACTATAAAAGCATTATCATATTTGGGTGAGAGTAGGTTAAATCTATGAAACAAGCGAAACCATATTTGGTGCAAGCGCTGGCGGCTGCAATCGCGTTAACGGGTACAGCAACAATTGCCGCTGAAGGTAACAAAGACCAATTAAACTTTAACGGCTCGGTTCGAGTGAACTATGGCCTAGCATTATTTGACGAAGCATCAAAAGAAAAGGGCGGCGATCTAAAATTTGATACCGCAACCTTTGGTGTTGACGGAAAACACGGAGACTGGGGTCTTTCAGCCGAATACCGCGTTAAAGCGGATTCCCATTTCATTAAATTCGGTTACGCCAGCTATCAATTCGACCCTGAGTGGGAAGTACACTTTGGTATCCATCACGTGCCTTTTGGTAACCGTGACTACATCTCACACAGCTGGTTCTATGGCGTACCTTATTACCTAGGTTTCGAAGATAACTACGATAACGGCATTAAGTTTATTCGTAACGAAGGCAGCTGGCACACTGATTTGGCGTTTTACAAAAATGCTGAGTATGGCCCAACCGAAACCAAGGGTTTTGCGCCAAACTTGTTCACCGGTGAAATTAATGGCACTCAATATAATAACGAACAAACTAACCAGTTTAATTTAAGACAAACCTACACTTATGATCACAACGGTGGCTCGACTACTTTGGGTGGTTCAGCGATGTGGGGTCAAATCTTAAATAATGACACCAACAATTCTGGCGATCGCTATGCTATCGCTCTGCATGCAAATACCAACTACTTTGGTTGGGGTCTTCAGTTGCAAGCCATGCAATATGAATTTGATGCAGCAGATGCCGCGGACGCTAACAAGATTGGTATGGCCGTTATGGGCGGTACCTATGAAGTGGCAAGCAAAGGTCAAATCTACCAAGCTAACTTGTCTAAGACCTTTAATACCGACTTTGGTAGCGTGCAATGTTACAACGACTTTGGTGTGCTAACGCCTAACGTCTCTGACTCGAACTACGACAACAGCTACCAAAACGTTACCGGTTGTACCGTATCGGCCGGTCCTACCTTCTCGATGATCGACTTCGTTCTCGGTAAGAATATGGTGTGGGCAACCGAATTTGATGAGCACGTAGGTCTACCTGCAATTGGTAGCGGTTGGGATAAAACCATTAACCTTAACTTTGGCTACTACTTCTAATCAGCAACGCCGTTAGCATTTAGGTTTTAAAAGCCAGTCACTTTAAAGTTGACTGGCTTTTTTGTTTGAGAGCCAGCGGGCTCTCAAGCTGCTGTTGCTACCTTATAAGCATAGCGATTGTTGGGCTGTGTGCTCGAGTTCTTCCTCAATTTCCAGCAGCAGGTTACCTGCCGCTTGCTCTCCAGAGTATTGCAGTTCGTTAAAGTATGTTCGTGCCTGTTGTGCGCTCAATACTGGGTTGTTGAGGGTACTAAACGCTTTAGTTGCATTGGACATTAATGCGTCAGCTTTGGCCGCCATTTCATTAGCTTGAGCGAGTTCACCAGCATTCATGTGCAGCGTTTTTTGTAAGTTCATGCCAATTAAATTAGCAATAGCGGTGCCATTGGCCGACTCAAGACGTTCACCCATTTGTTGACAGGCGACTCGCGAGGCTGGAGAGCGCTCAGCACTTTTGCAGTAATCGACTAATAGGCGATAGTTTGGCAGAGGTAGATGAGCTTGAAAGAGAGTGACCGCCTGCAAAAAGTGTTCAGACATGCCTGATTGCTCAAATGCAGCATCAAAGTGCTGATGATGCTCTCCCCAATAGTCGTTATAGTGTGGAGCATTGGCTGCCGCTATCAATAACTGCTCACCGGCTTCATCGTCACCAAGCTTAAATTGGTTCATGGCCAAGAGTAATAGCGATGCACTGTTTTGTTCTTCAATGAGGGCGATATCGGCCAACATCTCTTTTGAGCATTCAGCACTAGGGTTGGTGCAGTAAGACAATAGATTATAAGCGGCTATTGGGCTGGTTTCTTGCGTGCTGTTTTGGTGCAGTACTGCCAGTTTATCCTGCACACTGTTGTTGCTTAGCAGTGAATGTACGATGCGGCTGTCGTCGGTATCGCTTTGGGATATGGCGTCGGTGACTTGTTGTTTAAATACGAGTGGGTCAATGCTTTGTTTTGGCGTTGCTTCAATGCATTCTTTTGGTGAATTAGCCGCTGTTACGCTTGGCTCGGCTAATGCGGCTTTTGCGCTTAATTCGGTTGCAGCTAGGGCGGTTTTGCTGGTTAACAGGTGCTCACTCGCGGTGGAGTTTGAAGCCTCAGAAGTAGAGGGGGGAGTTCGCAAAGAAGAGCCGTTAAAAAAGTACAGTGCGCCCGCAATCAGGGCGATACTGGTAATTAGCAAAATTGGTCGGTAATTTGCGCGAGAAGAATCGCCCATAATAAATTCCTTTTTAGGAGCGCCTTATCTGGCTATATTAACGTACTCCCAACCCACACGCCACAGCGCTGCTCCACGCCCACTGAAAGTTAAATCCGCCCAGCCAACCCGTTACATCCACCACTTCTCCAATGAAATATAAGCCGGCAACCTGCTTGGCTTCCATCGTTTTAGATGACAGCTCATCGGTATTTACTCCACCTAGGGTCACCTCGGCTGTGCGATAGCCCTCGGTGGCATTGGGTTTGAACTGAAAAGCATGCACGCATTGTTCTATCAGTGCTTTTTGCGCATTAGAGAGCTGATTCAATGCGGTGTCTTGCAAGGCGGAGTCGTCAATGATGGTTTCAACTAAGCGCTTTGGTAACACTCTCGCGAGCGCATTTTTTAAGCTTTGCTTAGGCTTTTTGATGCTCAGTTGCTCGAGCAGTGACAACGCATCGGTTTCGGGCAAAAAGTTAATGGATAGCGACTCCCCAGGTTGCCAATAATTGGATATTTGCAGTGCCGCGGGGCCCGATAAACCACGGTGGGTAAACAGCAGGTCGCGAACAAATTTCACCCCATTTTGAGCACTAACTTCTACCGGTAAACTCACTCCCGATAACGGCTCAAAGCGCTGTTTGTCATGATCGTGTAAGGTGAATGGCACCAGACCTGCTCGAGTTGGAGCAACCGAAATACCAAACTGCTCAGCAAGCTTATAGCCAAAAGGCGTGGCTCCAAGTTTTGGCATAGACAAACCGCCGCTGGCAATTACCAAACTGGCGCAGCTAAAATCCCCTTGGTTAGTGGCTAGGGTAAAGCCGCTGTTGTGGCGTTCAATCTCGATAATTTCATGGCGTAGTCGAATGTCGACTTGAGCCCACTCGCACTCGGTGAGCAACATATCGACGATGTCCTTCGCGGAATGCTGGCAAAATAATTGGCCGTGATCACGCTCTTCATAATCAATTCCATGACGCTCAACCAGTTCGATAAAGTCGCTGCTTGGATACCGAGCTAGAGCGGATTTTACGAAATGAGGGTTGTTACAAATGAAGTGCTGAGGCTCCACTTTAACGTTGGTGAAGTTACATTTTCCGCCCCCCGCTATCAAAATTTTTCGACCGGCTTTTTTGGCGTTATCCAAAACCAATACGCGCTTGCTGCGATAGCCGGCGGTGCTGGCACACATCAGTCCAGCGGCACCAGCGCCGATAATAATGACATCAAATTCTGTAGGTTGGGTTGAACGGGTCACAAACTAAATTCCTTGATAAAACCGCAGCCAGTATAACAGCCGGCTAGTTTAATGACTGTGATCCGTCTGTCTAGGGTAAATTTTGCACTGAGCATTGGGGTTGTTATGATGGGGTAACTGCTCAAGGGAATGGAATATCAATGTGTCTGGCAAATACAACCTGCGCAATGGATTAGTAAGCTTGCTATTGATCTGCTTAGTTGTGCTGCTGGTGGTGGATCACGTATACGAAAAAGAGCAGGCAAAAAATTTTTACATCAGTCAGCAGCAACAAATGCTTGAGCGCTACATTCATGGGTATACCGAAGAGCTGCGATCAGCCTTTAGCGAAATGGACGAGCAACGCATTCGCTGGGTGATCGAAGCGGTTGCTCAAGAAAAAGACGTCCGTCAAGTTTTGGTTATCAATGATAATGGCATGGTAAGCTACGGTAACCGCGCCATTTGGGAAGGCAATCAAGTTGAGTTAATTGCGCCTGCGTTTCAGCCGAAGAATCAATATTTCGCCTACCAACAAATCGGCTTTCTAAGCAGCTTTAACGATAAGCGTAACAGTCTACAAGTATATTATCCGTTAACACCTCTAACCGACAAGCAAGGCCCCATTTTGTTTGTTGAATATGACTTTAGTGCAGCCATGGACAGCGTAGCGGCCAATGCTTGGCAACGCTTGTTGCGTTTGTCGGTTATTGGCGTTTTGCTCATTGCGTTGGTAGCCTTCGTCGCCACACTTTTGGTGAGTCGACCACTGTCGATGATCGATCGCTTTTTACAAACACGCAGTCATGCCGAGCTAAAACCACGCCGCTGGTGGGCGGTGGATTTACAAAAATTAGCTGCGCTCTTGAATCGGCAAAAACGCCACTTGTCGTTGTTGCAAAAGGAAGTGGATGACCAACAGGATCGTTGGCAGTATTTGCTCGATGCCGGTGAGTTGGCACTCATCGATTGGCGATTAGGCAGTAACGACATGGTGTTGTCGCCTGGCTGCTACGAGATGTTGGGGGTGGGTGAACTCGAGTTATTGCCGCAAATTTCCAGTTTTAAGCAAAGGCTTCATCCGCAAGACATTGAGACCTTCGAGGCCGGCCTACTTGAGCTAAAAAACGTAGAGCAAGATCAACATCAATTGCATTATCGACTAAAGCACAAACACGGTCATTGGCTGCCCATACTTCAACGTAGCTTGGTTGTTGAACGCACGGGAGCTGGCGAAGCCAAACGCGTACTAGCCATCATTGCCGATTTGTCTCATACCAATAAATTGAAGCAAGCCTTGGCTCATCAAGCGCGACATGACGGGCTCACCAACTTGAGCAACCGAAGCGCTTTTCTGGCGGATTTAACAGCCCAATGTCGTTCGCTGCAGCAACCGCAACAGCGGCTAGCCTTAATGCTACTGGACATCGATAACTTTAAAGCTTGGAACGATGCACTAGGGCATGTGCAAGCCGATGAACTGCTGCTTAGAGTGACAGCTCGCCTCTCTGGTCACTTTCCTCAATATCAAGTGGGCCGGTTAAGCGGTAATGAATTTGGGATTTTAGTGGATGATTTGGATTCAGCGTCAAACATTGACCACCGCTTAGCCGGACTTGCAGAGCAAGTGCGACAACTGTTGGCGGATGAATACGAATACGGTGCATTTGAGCTGCATTTGACGGTATCAATTGGGGTCAGTGTCATTCAGGGTAACCATGGACTGGTTATGTCGGAATGGTTGCGCCAAACGGAAGTGGCCTTGCGCTACAGTCAGCAGCAAGGTGGCGATCAATACACGGTATTTTCGGACCAATTAGAGCAGACTCAGCAGCATCAACAATGGCTGCTGAGCCAATTGCGAGTCGCGCTGCGCCGCAATCAACTGAGTGTTTATTACCAACCTATATACAACCGCCATCGGCAGTTAGTTGCGGTGGAAGCTTTGGTGCGCTGGCAGCATCCTGAAATTGGAGACATCAGTCCTGCTCAGTTTATCCCTGTAGCGGAGCAATCAGGACTTATCAATGACCTTGGTGAATTTGTGGTGGAGCGCAGTTGCAAAATGCTGTCGCTATTAGCCGAACAAGGCATTCGTCAGCCCTTGGTTTCGATTAACGTGGGGGCAAAACAATTAGATATGGATGAGTTTTCGCAGCGAATGTTAAGCCAACTGCAGCATCACCAAGTCGATCCGTCGCTTATTCAGCTGGAGCTTACCGAATACGTATTGTTGCAAGAGAGCCAATCGTTGCAGCCACGCTTAAAAGCCTTAGTGGATGCCGGCATATCGATTGCAGTAGACGATTTTGGTACCGGTTACTCTGCTTTGAGTTATCTCACCGAGTTGCCCATCGATAAACTTAAAATTGATGGTAGCTTTGTTCAACAACTCGAGGGCAACAGTAAAGCCGAAGCTCTGCTTAAGTCGGTGATTGAATTGGGTCATAACTTGAGCCTAGAAGTGGTTGCGGAGGGCGTTAGTAATGACGCCCAATTGCGCTTGTTGACGCAATTAAACTGCGATTACTATCAAGGTTTTTGGTTGCAAAAGCCCTTGCCAAAAGTGGACTTAATGTTAGTGCTTAAGCGTGAGCAAGTGCCTGCTCAAAGTGAGCGGTAATCAATTCAATCGCTTGACTACGCTGAGGATCTTTTTCCATTAACAATTCGTGAAAAGCCCCGTCAATTTGTTGGTAATGGCAATGAACACTGTGCCGCGAAAATTGCTGAATCGACTTGGTATCCACTATGGTATCGAGTTCTGCACCAAGCAGTAACGTAGGAATCGAAACCCAGCTGGCTTGAGCTCTTAGTCGCTGACAGTGGCTAATGGCTTTTGCTAGCCAATGATTACTCGGTGAGCCCAACTGAACTTGAGGCACCTGTTGGTACCATTGACGGAACCTTGCGTAGCGTTCTGGACTGCGAGTTAAATGATTAAAGTCAAATGCTTCTGGCTCATAACCACCACCGCCTAGCACATAGCCGGGTTGCGCCATATTTCGTCGGTCCCAAATATTTAGCGCTTTGGCGAGCCCTTTTAACAGCGACTCTGGCGCTGGCAACTTAATCTTAAGCATAGGTGCGCTAGCGGCTATGGCCACAAAATCTTGTGGGTGCTTAATGGTGTATGCTAACCCGATGGCGCCTCCCATCGAATGACACAACAAAAGATTCGGAAGCGAACTTTTGTTTTTTACAATCCGATGCAGGAACAGCTTTAAATCAATAAGGTAATGATCAAAGTGTTCAACGTGCCCTATGTGGGGGTTGTCCGTTAGACGTTGCGATAAGCCTTGTCCGCGCTGGTCATATATAAACAGGTTGTATCCCTGCTTAGCTAGGTTAAACAGGGTTTCGTCGTACTTTAAATAGGACTCTATCCGCCCTGAGCTGATAACAATATTGGCCTTCGCGTTTTCTTGCATGTAGGTGGCGTAAGCGATTTGCAGGCCATCAAAGCTCTCAAAGGTTTGCTGGTCAAGCTGGTCAATAAAGGCATCAAGCTCTTTCGCGGCAATCATATTAATCCTTAGGTTTGTTTTGCTCAAAAGCGGCTAATTGCTCGGCGCTGGCTTCGCGCTGATACTTGGCCTTGTATTCTGAATACGGCATTCCATACACCAAATTGCGAGCATCATCATAGCTTAGCTCATGACCGCGTTGCTCTGCTTCAGCGCGATACCATTTGGACAAACAATTTCTGCAAAATCCCGCTAAATTCATCATGTCGATGTTTTGCACGTCTTTGCGACTGTCTAAGTGTTGCAATAATCGGCGAAAGGCCGCCGCCTCTATTTCTGTTTGAGTCTGTTTATCCACGATTTGTTCATCCTTTTGTTCAATCTTCAGGTAATATAACCGAGCGCTACTTATAACTAAAGGAAGCTTTCGTGTCGCTCTATCGTATCTCTGGCATAGAGACTCCTATGCAAGTATTTGAGAATACCCTTGATTTTAACCAAGTGGATCACTCCATTGTGTTTTGCAATGCAAACGGTTTCCCGCCTGGCAGCTATAAAAATCTATTAAGCAGACTGCATGTAAGCCGTATATACGCGCCCAAATTCCGCCCCCTGTGGCAACCTTGGAGCCCAGATACGGCCGGGCTGTGGCGAACGCTTAGTGATGATTTGATTGAGCTCATTGAAGCCTTGCAACAACAGTCGGATTTTGCTGGCAAGCCAGTGACTTTGGTGGGGCATAGTCTGGGTGCAACTGTGGCCTTGATCGCCGCCCATAAGCGCCCTGAGCTGTTTAAACGACTGATTCTCATGGAGCCGGTGCTGCTGTCTAAAAAGCTGTTAATACCGGCCAAACTCATGCCAAAGCGCATGATTCAAAAACGCTCGCCGTTGGCGGTTAAAACATTGCGCCGGCAAGACTTTTTCGACACGCAACAGCAGGCTTTCGAGTTTCATCGCAAAGCGAGAGTTTTTAATGATTATAGCGATGAAGCCTTGTGGGATTATATTGAAGCCGGCACAGAACCGGTGTCAGATGGGCAAGGCTTTAAACTCAGCTATTGCAAATATTGGGAAGCAGCGTTTTATCAAAAGCCGCCATGGCTGTGGCACATTCTTCACAGCATTAACGTTGATACGGTGGGCATTCGAGCGCAACGGTCGGATACCTTAACCCAAGGTTGTTGGCGTAAGTGGCAGCAATTACAAACTCGCGCACAGTACGTTGAAATGAAAGACTGCGGACATTTGATGGCGATGTCGCACCCTGAACAAACCGCCAAGGTGCTAAATCGCTATCTCACGGATTAGCTTTGCTGGCTAATCCGTAGTTTCTCAGCTTCAATAAAGGCTTGAATTTGCAGCTCTAATACTTGCAGTGGCACCGAGCCGTGGGCAAGTACCGCATCGTGAAAACGACGGATATCGAAATCGGTGCCTAGAGCCGCCTCGGCATCGGCCCGTAAGCGTTTTATGGTCAGTTCGCCAATTTTGTAAGACAAAGCTTGCCCTGGCCAGGAAATGTAGCGATCGATTTCAGTGGTTACGTTGTGCATAGACAGCGCTGTGTTTGAGGCCATAAAGTCCAAGGCTTGTTGGCGAGTCCAACCTTTGTAATGCATGCCGGTATCAACCACCAATCGAGCCGCTCGCCACATCTCGTAGGTGAGGCGGCCGAAATTGGAGTATGGGTCTTTATAAAAGCCGCCTTCTAAGCCTAAATATTCTGCGTATAAGCCCCAACCTTCTCCAAACGCCGAAATGTAACTATAGCGGCGGAAGTTCGGTAGATTATCCAGTTCTTGATTTAATGATATTTGCAAATGATGCCCTGGAACCGCTTCGTGCAAGGTGAGCGCCTCCATTTCATATAACGGGCGTTTATCCAGCGCGTAGGTATTCACCCAATAATAACCCGGTTGATCGGGACGAGAGGACCCCGAATAGCGTCCGGTGGTGTATTTCGGTGCAATTTCAGCGGGCACTTCCATAATGCCATAAGGGGTTCTTGGCAGTTTGCCAAACATGCTCGGCAGCATGGCGTCGGCTTTCTTAGATAGCCAAGCGGCGTAGCGCAATAATTCTTGTTCGGTCTTGGGATAAAACTGCGGATCGGTACGTAAAAAGTGTAAAAACTCAGCAAAGCTGCCTTCGAATTGGGTGTCAGCGATAACCTGATCCATTTCCGCGCGAATGCGTTTGACCTCTTTAAGACCCAGCTGATGAACCTCGTCAGGAGTCATATCTAAGGTGGTGTAGTAGCGAACTCGATTTTCGTAAAAGGCTTTGCCATTGGGCATAGCTGCCGCGGCAATGGTTTGGCGTGCCTTGGGAATGTATTGCGTAGTCATGAAGTCATAAAACGCTTGGTAGCTCGGCAATACTTGACCCGCTACCGCTGCTAACCCTTGCTGGGTAAACATTCGTTTTTGTTGTTCGCTAAAGTGCTCAGGATAGCTTTCAAAGGGCTTGAAAAAAGCACTTTTTTCAACATCGGTAATGTAGGCTTTAATGCTGTCTTCAAAGCCATTGAGCACCACCTGCGGTGGGGTGTTGCCTGTAACCAATCCTTGATTCAACCAATAGGTTTGTTGCTCGAATAAGCGCGGAACTTGAGACAGTCGCTGTAAATAATCTTGATAGTCTTGGGGGTCGTCGAAACGGCCTAAACGGGCGATGGATGGCAAGTAACTGTGAAAGCCGCCCTCTGCCGTTATGGGGGTGTAATGCATGTTAAAGCGGTAGCTGTCTAACTGCTCCTGAACTTGAGCGGTTAATATGCGCCAGTTAATGTCTTGCTCATTGGACATTTGCTCCGGGTCAAGTTGCTTTAGTTGCAGCATCAGAGCTTGGTAATCTTGATGCTTTTTCGCCAAGGTTTCAGGTGAATAGTCCGCCAGTTTTGCCGCAGCGCTGGTGTCCCCCATTCGGTATGCAAGCCCTGGGTTGTAGCTTAGGCGCAGCTGCCACTCTTTGTCGATGAGCTCAGCAAGAAGTACATCTTGGGAAGCCGTTTTGGTGATGGACGCAGGGGCAGAGGCGGTTGATGGCGAAGTTTGACAACCGCCAAGGCACACCAGCCCTAAGACTACTGTCGCTATGACGGTATGAGTGTGTCGCAACATGAGTTGTATCCTGTTGTAATTGTTATTAATGGTAAATGCTCAACGCTTATGCAGCTAAAGCATACCAGTGCAACAGGATTTGACCAAGTGACCTTAGTCTAGCTCGTTAATGTTTAGGATGCGTTGATTGGAGCTACCGCGAAATTGCAGGTTAGGATCTTTAAGTGCCTGTTCGAACTTGCCGTCTACTAAGGTATCAATTTGTTCTACCACTGCGCGTTGTTGAGGCGATAACTGCTCGTAAGTATAGCCACTCCAAATCCAGATATCTTTACCGGGTGCCCGTGCCTTAACTTGCTCAACAATGTGTTTGATCATGTTAAGGTTGGCAGGCAATAAGGGATCGCCACCACTTAAAGAAAGCCCGCGCCGACGAATCCGGGTATCGTTGAGATCGGCAATGATTTGATCCAGCATGCGCTCATCGAAACACTGGCCGGCGTCAGCCGACCAAGTAGACTGGTTATAGCAGCCTCGGCATTGGTGCTCACACCCAGAAACAAACAGGGTACAGCGGGTGCCGGGGCCGTTCAATACGTCAACAGGATAGTATTGGCTATAGTTCATTATTCGACATCACTTACAGGTGCTTAACGCGACGCTTAACTTCTTCTTGCTTGCCGAAGTTAAATGGGCGCGCATCTGGGCTGCCTAAATAGCCGCAAACACGACGAGTTACAGAGACTCTAGAGGTATCGTTGTTACCGCAACTTGGGCACACAAAGCCTTTCGAGGTGCAATCAAACTCACCTGTGAAGCCGCAATCGTAGCATTCGTCGATTGGGGTATTGGTTCCATAGTAAGGCACGTGCTTAAAGCTGTAATCCCAAACGTCTTCCAGCGCTTCTACGTTATGTTTCATGTTCGGGTATTCGCCGTAACAAATAAAACCGCCGGTGGTTAGCTCTGGGTAAGGCTTTTCGAAGTCAATTTTATCGAAAGGATTGACCTTCTTTTCAACATCTAAGTGGAAGCTGTTGGTGTAGTAGCCTTTGTCTGTAACCCCGTCAACAACACCAAATTCTTTCGCATCAATGGAACAAAAACGGGTACAAAGGTTTTCGCTTGGGGTTGAATACAAGCTGTAGCCATAGCCGGTTTCCGCCTTCCAAGCTTCGGTGGCTTTTTTCAGGTAGCGAATAATTTCGATGGCTTTTTCTCTTAAGGTTTCGCTGTCATACACGTGCTGCTCGGTGCCGTAGAGCGCATTGACGGTTTCATGCAAGCCAATATAACCCAACGAGATAGAGGCGCGGCCGTGCTTAAAGATGTCAGAAATGGGGTCATCGGCTTTTAAGCGCACACCGCAGGCACCTTCCATGTATAAGATGGGCGCTACCCGAGCGCGAACCCCATCTAAACGCTCAATGCGACTTTGCAGTCCACGCTTAGCAACGGCAAGGCGACCGTCTAAAATTTTATAGAAAGCCGTTTCATCGCCGCTCGCTTCCATAGCAACGCGAGGCAGGTTCAAGCTGACAACACCCAGGTTATTACGGCCTTCGTGTTTAAGCTCGCCGTTTTCTTCATAGGCCGATAGGAAGCTGCGGCATCCCATTGGGGTTTTGAACGAGCCGGTTATGCGCTCAACTTGTTCATAGTTAAGAATGTCTGGGTACATACGCTGAGTTGCACACTCAAGCGCCATTTGCTTAATGTCGTAATTGCAATCGCCAGCCTTATGGTTAACACCATTTTTAATAGCAAATACCAGTTTGGGGAAGACCGCTGTCTTTTTATTGGTTCCTAACCCTTCTTGACGAATTTGCAATATCGACTTTTGAATCAAGCGAGACTGCCAACTGGTACCCAAGCCAAAGCCAAAGGTAACAAACGGGGTTTGACCATTGGCGGTATGCAGAGTGTTGACTTCGTATTCCAATGACTGGAAGGCGTCGTGACACTCTTTTTCGGTTTGTGCCATTGCAAATGCTTTGGTGTCGGCAACTTGCCATTGCTCAGCTGTAGCAACATGTTTGTCATAAGATGCGGTGACGTAAGGCGCCAGCACTTCGTCGATGCGGTTGATGGTGGTGCCGCCGTATATGTGGCTGGCCACCTGAGCAATGATTTGCGCCGTTACTGCCGTCGCAGTCGAAATAGATTTTGGCGAGTCGATTTCGGCGTTACCCATTTTAAAGCCGCCGGTCAACATGCCTTCTAAGTCAATCAGCATGCAGTTAAACATTGGGAAAAACGGGGCGTAATCCAAGTCGTGGTAATGGATTTCACCCATTTCGTGGGCTCTAACCACATCCTTTGGCAGCATGTAGTTTTTCGCATAGTGCTTCGCGACGATGCCGGCGAGTAAATCCCGCTGAGTAGGAATCACCTTAGAGTCTTTATTGGCGTTCTCGTTAAGTAAGCTGGCATTGCTTTGCTCAACCAAGCCTTGAATCTCTTTACTGAGACGGCTGTTTTTCTCACGGGCTGTATCACGGTCGTGACGATATTCAATGTAGCTGCGAGCCACACGCTTGTCTTCGCCGTCCATGAGTTGGTTTTCAACCAGCAGCTGCAACTCATGAATGTGTATCTGTTCTTGGCCATCCACTTGAAGTTCAATGTTACGTGCGATTTGGTCAGCGTATCCATTGACTGAGGTTCCGGCCGATTTTGCTGCAGCAGCAACGGCATCTCGAATGCGGCTGGCATCGAAGGGAACCCGGTATCCATCTCTTTTAATCACAACCGGTTTCATTTTTTAACTCCGTAACAATAGGGTAAGAATGGCGTTTTGACACAATATATAGTTATCAATAGTTATCTAGTGTCTATATGTAGGGTTGTATTGGACACTTTCCTAAGAAAAATTAAATTGATCTGGATCAGATTTAGTGATGATCAAGCATTATTTTTTTGTTAGTTGAGCTTGCCCCAAATAACTAAAATCTTGACGAGTGCTTCATAGTTGAGGCGTATTTTTGAGATACGCCTCTATTATTGAAAATGGTTGCGCAGGTGACGGGTGAGCTCTATGGTTTCCAAGGGGGTTTTGCCCAGTGTGTAACGACCGGCTATGGCAAATTGTCGATTGTAGCGGGCTAGCCAGGCTTGCATATCAGACTCAAGCTCCGAAATGTGAAGATAGCGTTTCGATTTGAGTGACGGCTCGTAAAATTCGTCCCACATGAGTTTGTGAAAACGCGCCGCAAGACCATTAACAACCGGGCCGTTATAGGCACGTTTATGGAAGTGCTTGATGTTCAGATGCGCTACAGTCGATTGAAAGGATTGACTTGCGCTGCCAAAAAACTCCTTACCTTTATCCGTCAACAGTTGGTTAATAGTTAACTCTTGCTGATTCAGTTGATGAATCACTTGGTGCGAGAGAAAGTAAGCAGCGGTTGGTGCGTCTTTAAACAAAGAAATGGTGGCAACGGCAAACTGACTGTAACCGTCGAGAAAGGTGTGCTGATACAAAGCGCCTAAGCCGTCGATACTTCCCAACGAAAAGGTGTCTTGAATGCAGATATCACCGGGATAGCGACAGCCTAACTCCAGCGAGTCTTTTAAAAAGATATCGCTCTCGTCACTAGATTTCGACTGACTCAGTTGTTGTGCTGCGGCAACTTGCTGAGCAAATAGCCGCAGTTTCTTAGTCTCTAAGTTGTGGCGCTTCCAAATAGAACGAACGCCACTCGGGGAAATGGTGTTTCCGCGAGCGGTTAGTACATCAGCGGCTTTGGCTTGGCCGTAATCTGGGTAATCCAGAGCAATTTCTATCACCTGCTCTTCCAATTTACGGTCAACGCGATTTTTTATCGCCGGTTTGGTGCGGGATAAATTGTGCAGCCCAAGTTCACCTGCCGCTTCGTATTGCTTTTTGAATCGGTAATAGCTATCGCGACTGTAGCCCATAATGTCGCAGGCTTTACTGATGCTATTGAGCTCTTCTGCTAATTGCAGAAGAGCCAATTTATTACGAATGTCCGCTTTATTTCTTTTAGAGTTCATCAGTCAAAAATAACTAGTAGAATACGCCGTTCGGTACGTAGCCAAGCCACTTAAACCATGTTTCGCCAAACAATATACTGGTAAACCACGCAATGACCAACATCGTAAATCCGAACTTGAAGGTATCCGACAAACTGTAGTGGTCGGTGGAGTAACACAGCAGTGCAGGCTTACTATTAAACGGTAAAACGTAAACGTGTTCAATAAGCAATGCGACCGGCAGGGCTAAACTCATCATGGAGAAGCCAAAGCGATCGGCAATGCCGATGGCGATAGGAATAAACAGCATGGTTCGCATGGTTTTCGACTGGAATATCAATGAACTGAAAATCATGGCTCCGGTAAGGGCTACGTAAAAGACCCAAAACGGTGTATCCATGCTCAACCCAAAGTATTCGACTCCCGCGTTAACCGATAAACTCGGCAAATCAGTTTGACGGAAACCAGCGCCTAGGGTGTAAGCGCCCGCTGAGAAAATCAGTAGATGCCAAGGAATGTCTAAGTCGTTCCAGTTAACCACACCAATACGAGGAAATAACGCGACAATGGCGCCAATAAAGGCAACCGCAGTTGCGCTCACGCCGTGATATTTATCGGTTGCCCAAAAGGCTAGAATGGTCACAAAGATAACGATTGATTTGATTTCGTTAAATGAAATCTTACCCATCTTGTCCAGCTCTTGTTGCAAGCGCTCCATCCCACCTTCAATTTGCGGCAAGCGCTCTTCTTTGGCGAGCGGGAAGAAAATTCGAGTACCAAGCAGCCAACCGATAACAATCATACACACAACAATTGGGAAGGCGACCACCATCCAATCGGTGAAATATAACGCACCACCGGCACCAATGATTAAACTGGCAGCTAACAAGTTTGCGCCAGAACCGGTAACAAAAGCACCGGCACAGAGATTAATTTGCAGCAGGTTCTGCAAAACCAAGTTACGGCCAAAGTTGTTCTTATTGTCACCGCCTCGAGCACCATAAACGGCAGCAATAACCATAAAAATAGGCATTAAAATCGCGGCTTTGGCCGTGGTAGCTGAAATAAATGCTGACAACACCATATTCACTAACATGAAGCTGTAGAAAATCGGGGTCGCACTTTTACCGAAACGACAAATGAACCAAAGAGCGAAGCGCTTCGCTGCACCGCAGGCAACCAACATGGATGCCAGCACAAAGGACAAGATGTTAAGCCACATAATAGGATGGCCCAATTGAGCGTATGCTGTACGTTCTGGCAACACGCCCGTTAACACCATTGCAATAATTACGATCAAAGATGTTAAATAATTAGGAATGGCTTCCGATACCCATAACACCAGTGCCGCACAGAAAATGGCGAGCATGGCCACACCGTGTCGTGCAAACAGCTCGGAGCCAACTTCATTGAAGTGGGCCAGTGCATTCTTACCTAAATCATCTGGATTGATGTTAGTTAAGTAGCTGATTTCGGTACACATTATTGCTATGAATACCGCAAGGGCAATCCATAATCCAGATTTTGCCAACCATTGTTCGAAGGAGCTTTTTTGTCGAATCGGGAGGGTTTCCATCCGATGTTGGCTCATATCGAGCGGGTCGTAATTCTTAGTTGTCATTGTGTTACTTCCAGGAGCTATTTCATTTTTCTGAGGCAAATTTACCTGTATGCCAACAAAAAAAACCGGAGCTAGATCAACCTAATTGCGACAAGCGTTGACGTGATCGTAGGCGTGAAAATTTTTTCGCAACCAAATTTATTTGCTAATCTATTAAAAATCAAAACGTTATAACAATTAGTTGACGAGCCTATTGAGCGTGAATGTAAGATTAGGTAAAAACTTTTAGCTCGAAAACATGATCGAGATCCATTTTTTTTTATGATTGCATCCGTAAGATGAGCGGCAACTGAACACAACGATAATATTTTTTTAAGGATTTATGATGTCTGAGTTAAAAATTGGTGAAGTTTCCAAGCCGCGCTTTGAGTTCCGCAGTTTCGGTCAAAACTTTGATGAAGCCGCTGCCCGTATGGCTCGCCTGTCAGCCCCCGTTCCAGAGAAAGTTTGGCACCGTCAAAGTGATGAAATCTACATCATGTCTCGTACTAACGATTTAAATAATACCAAGATCCGTGACGGTAAAATGGACGTTAAAACCTACGTGACGACAGTTGATGGTCTCGAACAGTGGGATCCTAAACTAAAAGCTGAATTCCCTATCTCAAAAGCACAATTGGTTGATGAAGTATTCCCTGCATTCATGGTCGATATGCCTGAGCTAAACCAGGACAGCTACAGCTACGATGAGTTCATTGCACTGATTGACGCGCACCCTGACTTGCAAGCGGTTAGCGTTCATAAAGAACGTTTCGGTTATATGGTTAATAACACCATCTGTGAAGTTGCTAACGTCTTGATAAATGGGGCAAAAGTGGTTTCTATTAACAGCGAATCAACCGAACTGGAAGACATTCAAAAAACCATTAAAGACGTTAAACTTGAAGGTGTTGAAAACATCAATTACCTACAAGTAATCAAACGTGTTATCGGCATGAAATCAGCAAAGCTGGCAAACTAGGAGAACACCCATGGCACAAGAAATTGAACGCAAGTATTTAGTTCAGCCTACCGACTTTTCTGCGATTTCAAAAAAGTCCGTGCGTATCGTTCAAGGCTACCTAAGCAGCGTACCTGAAAGAACGGTTCGTGTTCGCATTAAAGGTGAGGCTGGTTTTTTAACCATTAAAGGTATTGGAAGCGCTTCTGGTGCGAGCCGTTACGAATGGGAAAAGCAAATCTCTGTAGAGGAAGCGAAGGAATTGCTGGCAATCTGCGAACCTGGCGTTATTGATAAAACTCGCTACCTAGTTGACTTTGAAGGTCACACCTTCGAGGTTGATGAGTTCTATGGTGATAACCAAGGACTGATTGTTGCCGAAGTGGAGTTAGAATCAGAAGAGCAAGCGGTTGCTAAGCCAGCTTGGTTAGCTGAAGAAGTAACCGGTGATGCTAAATACTATAACTCAATGTTAATGAAAGCACCTTATAGCACTTGGTGATTTCTTTAGTTTCTTTTAAGTAGTTCATCTGTTAAAAAAGCTCCTGTTAAGTTAATGGTTACCATTTCTTAACAGGGGTTTTTTTATTACCTATTTAAATCAATGCTTTAGGCGTGTTTAAACGTATGTTTGAGTTAGTTTGATCTAGGTCATCATTTTGTTTTTTTGAGGTGTAAATTGTCAGATGTGGTTGAAACTTGTTAGCTGGATCACATTTATTTGTTAACACTAGGGTTAGTCTTACTTCCGAACAAAAAAGGGGCCTAAAGCTTCGATTCAAACCATCGAACATGCAGTCCCCAATAAAAAGTTTTCTTTGGAGGATTAACATGAAAACAACCATTAGCACTATCGCATTAGCCGTTTCGGCCTCTCTATTTGCTGTGACTCCAGCAATGGCAGAAACATCCATCACTGAACTGGAAGAGCGTATTGATATGCTTGAGCGTGAAATGATTGACGCTCAAAGTGCTTCTCAACGCGTTGACCGCGTTCGCTTTAAGCCAAGCACTCCTTCTGGTGAATTAGTATCAGCCGACGGTCGCTCTACCACTCAACTGAAAGGTCGTATCCACATGGATATCACCAGCACCGACGACCAATTCAAGTACGACGGTTCTAAAGACGTTGATAATGGCAGCGTTGTAGAAGGATACGAAACTGTTAACTTACGTCGCTTGCGTTTAGGCGTTGAAGGTAAGTTTGCCCAAGTTTGGGAATACGAATTGCAAATGGACTTCGCAGAAAACGAAGTTGATCTAAAAGATGCGTTGGTAGCTTACCGCGCCATTCCAAACAACCGCATCACCTTCGGTTTCCAAAAATACGCCTTTGGTCTAGAAAGCACTAACAGCTCGGCGCACAACATGTTCCTAGAACGTTCAGCGCTTGACCAGTTTGCTCCAGACCGTAACGTGGGTATCGAATGGCGTTACGCCCCAGGTAAAGTTAACTTCCGTGCTGGTGCGAGCATCCTTGCAGATGACTTCATCGACGGTGGTGAAGTAGAAGGTGCAGTAGCAAACTTCCGCATTACCTCTCCTGTTTACCAAAGCAACAGCCAGTTGGTTCACTTAGGTGCAAGTGCCTTATACAACCACTTTAACGATGACAATCAAGAGTCCCGTTACCGTGCGCGCCCAGATCACAAATGGGGTGAGCGTATGGTTAACACAGGTAAGTTCGATTCTAAGTCTGAAATTAACTACGGCGTAGAAGCTGCATACCAATACCGCAACTTGTTAGTAATGGGTGAGTACGTTGGCTCTATGATCGACCGTATCGACGGCGATTCTGTAAACCTTGGCGGTTTCAACGTTCAAGCAGCATACACCTTCACTGGCGAATCTTGGACTTACCGTGCTCGTAACGGTGGCTTCCGTGCAGTTAGCCCAGACAACCCGATTTCTCAAGGTGGTTGGGGTGCATTCGAAGTGGCGGCTCGTTACAGCTACATCGATTTGAACTCTGCTGATGCGGATCCAATGAAAGACATCAAAGGTGGTGAGCAAACCACTATGGTTGTTGGTTTGAACTGGTACTTAGAGCACAACCTAAAAGCTCAATTCAACTACGTTCATGCTGAAGCTAAGTACCAAGACGTACAAACGGCTATCAATGCTGACAAGTTCGATACCAGCAGCTATCAGTTCCGTATGGCTTACTACTTCTAAGCATTTTTGCCGGTACAGCGAAAAACGCGCTGTACCGGCAAATCGATTACATATAATTAGAATTAAGGACTATCAATGAAATTAGCAAAACTCATGAGCGCTGTTGTAGGTTTGTGCCTAAGTTCAAGCGCATTAGCGTTAAGCGAAAGCGACTTTAACCGCATTGAGCACCACATCAACACCGGTGTTGGTAAAACCCTACCTTACGCAACTAACTCTCGTACTGCTGCGTTTGAAAATACTTTTGACTTCATGACCTACACCAGTAAGCAAGGTCACAAGCTAGTTACTTACTTGGATACGCCTGATATGGCGTTCGACAAAGCAGAGTTGATTATCCGTGTTCGTGAGAACGTGGCTAACCAAACCAAAACTAAAATTACCGTTAAGCTACGTGGTGCCAACCCTGAAGCTTTCGGTGCGGTAAGCAACTACCGTAAAGCAGAAATCGACATCACTGCCGGTAAAAACGCTTACGGCGTATCTTGGGACATCCCATACTCTTCAGCTGACATTGACGTGAAAAACGTTGACGTTGATAAAGTATTCGCCACCATCCGTGCTCACAACCGTGCCGCTTACAACTTGGTGAAAGACATCTACGAAGCCAACAAAGGCAAGATCATCCAAACTGAAGTGATGCGTGCTCTTGAGTGGGAAGGTCAGCTTAAAGACAGCCGCTTTGACAGCCTAGAAGTTGAGTTTGCTTACTGGACTCCATTGTACCGCAAACCTCGCATCTACTTCGGTGAGTTTAACTTCAAAGGCCACGCTTCTAACAGCAAGTTACTAGCAGAAGCAGCTGCTCACATTGAGCAAGAAGTTGAGCGCATCGGCCTACTAGAAGGCATGCACACTGGCTCTAAAACCGGCGCTACTTTCAAGTTAAGCAAAGGCTTCAATAAGTAAATCAATTGAGCCACTTCGGTGGCTTTTTTGACGAGCATGAGCAAATGAGGGCTTTCTCCCAAACTCTCTTTGCTCATGCTTTCAAGTCACTTTCCATTCATCGCTAATCATCATTTCATGGAGAAATGCCCGGAGAAAAACATGCTCTCTTTCAGCAAAATCAACAACCTATTATCTAAGAGCCACT
This sequence comes from Paraferrimonas haliotis, assembly GCF_002282895.1. GTDB lineage: Bacteria > Pseudomonadota > Gammaproteobacteria > Enterobacterales > Shewanellaceae > Paraferrimonas > Paraferrimonas haliotis. The sequence goes on along the minus strand of NZ_NRRB01000002.1, from coordinate 546,563 downwards.
CTACCGAGCGGTTACTATTTTCCTTTTTTGACCAAGTTACTCTGTCTCAACACAAGTTTTTTCAGCTGTGGCAAATCTACTTGCAAAGTGGCGCCGACAGCGAACGTTTTGCTGATACCCTTGAACACTTAAGACGAATTGAAAAAAAAGCCGACAAGCTTCGCCGTCAGATTGAAATGGATCTGTACAAGAAGACCCTAATCCCTGACATGCGTTCCGATGTCGCCAGCCTTGTGGAAAGCATCGACCGCGTTATTAATAAGCAAGAAACCATTGGTAATCATTTGCTTATAGAAAAGCCTGTGATACCAGAAGAAGCTCATGAGCAATTGCTGAGTTTTGTACAAGTTGTTGGCGATACCGTCGACCATACCTTACTGTGCACTCGCAGTTTCTTCTCGGATTTTCAGCGTGTTCACGAATACCACCTAAAGGTAATGGAGTTTGAAAGCGATTGCGACGATGCTTGTCAGCGCGTGAAAACCACCATTTTTAACACCGATTTACCGCTCACCAATAAGGTGCAGCTGCGATACTTTTGTGACCGTATAGAGCAAGTGGCCAATTTAGCCGAAGACATTAGTGACCGAGTGTCAATTTTCACTCTTAAACGCGCTCAGTAAGCGCAGGGGAACTAATGGATATTGCAACGCTCATATTTTTATCCAGTGGCCTGTTCTTAGGCTGGTCACTCGGAGCCAACGACGCCGCTAACGTGTTTGGTTCGGCGGTCGGCTCCAAAATGGTGCGCTTTAAAACCGCCGCTATCATCTGTTCGATTTTCGTAATTTTAGGTGCCGTTATTAGTGGTGCCGGCGCTTCTCATACGCTGGGAGCCTTAGGGAGCGTTTCAGCTATTGGTGGCGCATTTACCGTGGCACTATCCGCTGCGGTTACCGTGTTTGTGATGACCCGCGCTGGCATTCCTGTGTCCACAGGTCAAGCGATTGTAGGTGCTATTATTGGCTGGAACTTTTTCAGCAACCTAGTCACTGATTCATCCGTATTAACCAAAATTGTCAGTACTTGGGTTATTTGCCCCATTCTCAGTGCTTTTATTGCGGTTGGACTGTATAAAGCGGTTACCATTGGATTGGAAAAAGCGCGCCCTGGTTTGTTTCAGTTGGATAACTGGACCCGCATTGGCTTAATTGGTGCCGGTGCCTTTGGTGCATACAGCTTAGGCGCCAACAACATTGCCAACGTAATGGGGGTATTTGTAAGCTCAAGCCCGTTTGAAAGCTTTTCGACGATGGGCTTCTCAGTAACTTCAACCATGCAATTGTTTTTCTTAGGTGGTGTCGCCATTGCCGTGGGTGTATTTACATACTCTAAGAAAGTCATGATGACCGTAGGCTCCAGTTTGATTCCGATGACGCCGGTGACCGCTTGGGTTGTGGTGATGGCTCATTCAATTACCTTGTTTGTGTTCTCTTCGGTAACCTTATCAAACTTCGTCGCAAGCCTTGGTTTGCCAGCCATTCCATTGGTTCCGGTATCCAGCTCGCAAGCGGTTATTGGCGCTGTTATCGGTATCGGCTTATACCGCCGACTGAGCATTACTTGGAGTAATATTGGCCGCATTGTGGTGGGTTGGATTGTGACGCCGTTTATCTCTATGCTGATCTGCATTTTAGGCTTGTACTTAGTGCAAAACCTTTTCCATCAGGTGGTTAACTAGCGCTGTGAAGTTGCAACTCTTGATCGCTTTTGATTTCGGTTTACACTGTAACCTTAATCAATTGCTATCAAGGGCTTGCCGTGGAACACGAGTTACGAGAATTATTGATCGCTGGGCTTAATATGATGGGCATCAGCGAGACTCCACAAGACGCGGTGAGCTCTGGCGTCGTCATTGTTACTAGTCTGCTGTTGGCAATTATCGCGTACGTGTTTGTTCGACGCGGAGTGGTACAGGGACTCAATAAAATCATTGAGCGTTCAAAAGTTCGCTGGGACGATATTTTCATGGAGCACAAGGTGCTTGAGAAAATGTCGGTCGTGGTGCCATTGATCGTTATCGACGTCATGGTTCCGCTTTACTTTCCCAATGAACACTGGCTTGAAGGCGTTCTACAAACGACTCTGACACTGCTTATTATGCTGCAGGTTACTCGAGTGTTGTTTGCCGCATTAAATGCCAGCAATGATATGGCCGACTCTAATGATGTGGGTCGACGACTGCCGATTAACTCGGTGGTGCAGCTGTTTAAGCTTTTCTTATCCTTTGTATTCCTTATTCTTGCCGTCTCTTTGGTAACGGGTAACTCCCCCATTTACTTCCTTAGCGGTTTAGGGGTAGCAACCGGTTTAGTCATGCTGGTGTTTCGGGACACAATATTGGGGTTCGTGGCGGGCATTCAGCTTGCTGCAAACAATATGGTGAGCCGTGGCGATTGGATAGAAATGAGCAAGTACGGCGCTGATGGCGAAGTGGAGCAAGTCAGTTTGACCACGGTAAAGGTGCGTAATTGGGATAAGACCATCACCATGATTCCAGCCTATGCGTTGGTGTCTGATGCGTTTCGAAATTGGCGCGGCATGTCCGAGTCTGGAGGTCGTCGCATCAAACGAGCGGTAAATATTGACCTGAATACCGTACACTTCTTGGATGACGAGCAAATCGAATCACTCAAAGCATTTAAACTGATTGCCCCTTATTTAAGCGACAAGCAAGCACAGCTTAAAAATAACAGCGGAATTAATGGCCGCCGTTTAACTAACTTAGGCACGTTTCGAGCCTATCTAGAGGCGTATTTAAAAGCTAATCAGAACATCCACCCTCAGATGACCTTTTTAGTGCGTCAACTGGCCAGCACTCAAACCGGTGTTCCAATGGAGGTTTACGTCTTCAGTAATGACATTCGCTGGGCAAACTATGAGGCCATTCAGGCGGATATTTTTGACCACATCTTTGCGGTGTTACCTGAGTTTGGTCTTCGTGCTTACCAGCACCCATCGGGTCGAGACATGGAAGGCATTAGCCTTCATAGTCGGGAATCGTCTTAGGGTACTTTGGTGATACCGTGCGAAAATACTCAAGCAACTGCCGAATATCAGCCTGCATATCGTCGCTGCAATGAAACGGCGGCTGTATTTGTATCTGTTTGAGTTTGAAGTCTAAGCCTACACAAATAATGGGCACTCGAGCCTCTTTGGCAATGTGATAAAACCCCATCTTCCAACGTGTTACAGGGGAACGAGTGCCTTCAGGAGCCAAGGCTAAGCAAAACTCGGGGTTACTTCGATACAGCTCCACAGCCGTGCCCACTATTTTGTTATTTTTTTTGCGATTGACACCGTAGCCGCCTAACGCGCTAAATAACCAGCCCCAAGGCGGAATAAATAATTGATGTTTACCGATAAAATTGATTTTTCTGCCAACGGCAAAGCGAGCAATAATGCCGATGATAAAATCCCAATTACTGCTGTGTGGACCCACTATCATAATAAATTGCTGCGGTGGTATGCTGCCGGTAACCTGCCAGCCAATGCATTTTAATAGCCAATTGCAAAAACGTCGCATCATTGTGTGTTTCTATTTATACTAATTAAAATCAATAATTTATGTTTAAGGTGTTGCATGCGCACAGTTATCTCGTTGCTTATTCTATTGTTAGCTCAAAGTGCCGTCGCCGTTACTAAAGACCCTGAGCAGGCCATTCGAGAGGCGCTGCAACAACAGGTGGTCGCTTGGAATAAGGGTGATATTCCAGCCTACATGGCCGGTTATTGGCACGACCCTCGATTACGCTTTATTTCTCGTGGAGAGGTGCGCTATGGCTGGCAACCAACCCTTGAGGCTTACCAAAAAAACTACCCAGATAAAGCCACTATGGGCAAACTGAGCTTTGATGTCGAGCTTATCGATCTGCTACATGATGACACCGCAATTGTTGTGGGGCATTGGAAGCTTGTTCGAGAAAACGACGAGCCCAAAGGAAACTTTACCTTAATCTACCGCCGCTTTGAACAAGGCTGGCGCATCATTCAAGATCACAGCAGTTCAGAAGCATTGTGCCAATAAAAGCGGCTGTCGCCTGCCACCAGGCCGTGTTGATTGTAGCGACGCTCGTGAAAGGTCATGCGACCATTTTTGGCAACCAATAACACGCTGGTGCAGCGAGTGCCGTAATGCTCAGTTTGCACAAAAATACTGGCCAGTTTGCGCTCCCACTCAAGGCTCACACCGGTAGCGGGCAGTTGCTCATCCGGCGCAATGCTGGTGTCGGTCATTAACGCTAACAAGGCGTCAATGTTAATCGTCGCTTGGGTTGACAGCAGTGCTTCTAAAGCTCGTTCTCCCTGCGCCATTTTCGGCCATTTCTGCTCGATCGGGCCGTTGCATATGGCGTGGTAACCTGGTGCGAGTGAGAGTAACGCTCTGCTTTCGCTGTTAAAAAGCTTCAACCCCGATGCGTCGCCAAACATCAAATTAAAGCCGTTGTACTGATGAGCATGATGGGTGAGGTAGTCTTCAACCGTGGCCGGCTTGGTAATGGCTCTCAGCACTAAATCGCCACGGGATCGACCTTGTTTTTTTTCTTTAATACCATTGCGCAGATTGGTCAATGCAGCTACTCGCCCCTCTCTATCCACGCCAAGCCAGGTGCCTAATTGAAGCCTGTCTTGACCTGCCAGCAGCTGTCGCTCGGGCAACCAAAATTGTGCGTTGGCGCTGGGGCGAGTATAAAACTCATCGCGATTAGCCACCAGTACTAACGGGTATTCGGGATGGCATTGAAGCGCTGCAAATAAGATGCACATAGTTAGTGGTGATGGTGGTGTTTGTGAGCAAGGCTCACGGCGAATAGGTTCGCGATGAAGGCTCGCGGTCCAATGCGCAACAAGGTGCTGGCGAATAACAAAGCCAATATCACCAAGCTAATGGGCGATAGGTAGGGTATTGGTGCAGCATGCTGTTCGAAGCTTGGCAGACTTTGGCTGCCAATGACCACCAAGGCTAAAACCAACGCCATGGTAATGGCGCCTTGAGGGCCGCTCATCTTAGACAGTTGTTTAACGTTTAATAGTGGTGCGGCGAGCAGTGGAAGCATGACCGCGGCACTGCTCCAGCCGGTTAGCGCCAGGCTAATGCTTAAGACTGCGGCGCCAATAAAACAAAAACGCATCGGCAGCAGCAGTGCCACAATAAGCAGAAGTTGCAACCAAGGTTTGTCGGCGAGAATGTCAGGGTAGGTCATTAAGTTGGCCAACACTAAACTTAATAACACCCAAGGCGCTGACCGTTCGATTTGGTACTGCAAAGCGAATTGGCGTAGAGAAAAGCGCTCTATTTCGGTTCGACTGTCTAATGGCACGCTTTGATGGGATAGCCAAGCAACAATGACCGCAATTGCAACGAGCTGAAATGAGGCCAGTTGCCAGCCTAAAACAATCGCCACCAAAATTAAGCCCTCAGGCCCCATCAATCGCTGTATCCATGCTGCGGGACCGCTGGATTGGGTCGACAGCATCCCCAAGCCAAATCGAGCCGCACCAATGATGTAGGTTAGCACCACATAGGGAGCCAACGTCAGCATCAATTGCCATAACTGCTCAACACTCGAATGTTCGAGGTGTTCATGGCCGCCGTGAGAGTGGGTCGTGAATAATACAAAGAGTAGAGCCAAGCCCAACAAGCTGCCAATGCCCGCCATGGTGTCGTGGCTTGGCTGCGGATGATGGTTTTTGTCAACGTGCGGTTGGTGCAGAATGACGTGCAATATGCTGCCGGTTACGAATGCCTGCAACAGTACCGTGTTGTCGAACGCCAATTGATTTGCGTACAACTCGCCGACGCCAAACCCTGCTACGGTTGCCGTCAGCATGGCGGCAATGGCGACACTGGCCCAGCGATTACCAAATTGTGGTGACAGTAACCACCAAATAGCGAGCCCTTCCGGCAATCGATGTAAAATGATTCCAATGGGCAAATAAGCGCCAATGGCGTCATCATGAGTGGATATGGAAATGCTGGTGCCATCGATAAACGTGTGTAACAGCAAGCCAAAGAACGCCAATAACACGGTGATGTTATGGGTAAGCTGAGAATGTTTGGCAAAGGCGCGTTCACTCACGGTGGGGCCAAATAAACCCAGCAATATCATCGCCAAAGCAGCGATGCCACCGTGGTGTAGCATCTCGGGTAGAATGTGGGTCAGTAATAAACCACCGAGCGTGACAAATACAAAACCATCAATGGCTTTAGTAATGCCATTTTGCTGCCCGAAAAATCGATAAAACAACGGGCCGAGCAACAAGGACACACAGGTAGCGACTAGGTAAGTCATTCAATTACTCTTTTACGAGATAAAGTTGCAGCCACAGTATATCATCGCTTTTTCATGGAGATAGAAAGCCAACCGAATACCCCGAAGGCCATTAACGACAGTTTATCTTGATTGGAAAGCCCGTCTTTAAAACGCAGCCGAGCACCAATAAGTAGCAAGGTATGGCCGAGCAAGGTAATCACCAATGCAGCCTCAATAATTTCTTGCCACGGCGATTGAAACGGCACAACGGCATTGGTGATCATAACCAGCCAAGCCACCATCATGCCAAATTTAGCGATTGTCAGTAGTACGTTCATGAGTGTTTTTGCACCAAATAATAGGTTACCTGACCGGCGGTTTTTTGCTTAAGCGGTTGCCAATCGTCTGGGAAATTGGGAGTTAATTCTGACTCGCATTCAATATAAATCAATGCATTATCCGCCAGCCATGGCTGTTGTTGCAACAACTCTATGCAAGGTTGCAGCAAACCCTTGCGAAAAGGTGGGTCGATGAAAATGACATCAAATGGACGCGCCGGCGGTTGCCGCAACAGTTGTAAGGTATTGCCGTGGTAAACCTTCGCATGATCGCACTTCAAACTGGCTAAGTTGGCTTTTAAGGTTTTTACCACCTGAGCATCTTGCTCAAATAGGAGCGCACTGGCTGCGTAGCGCGACAAGCTTTCCATGGCCAGCGCTCCGCTACCACTGAATAAATCCAACACGTGAGCACTGTGCACATCCGCCATTAGCCAATTGAACAGCGTTTCTCGAACCCTATCTGTGGTTGGACGCAACCCCTCAACATTGGCGACAGGAAGGCGGCGACCACGCCATTGGCCACTGATGATGCGCACTTGGCCCGATTTGCCTTGAGATTTTGTTTGAGTTCGCTTAACCATCGATTCTCCACTAGTGTCGGCTGTGGTAAACTGTGCCACCATGTGGCCGTTCGCCAATTGGCGCTAGTTTAACAGGCTTGAAATTAAAAGCGTAATACACGCATCACTGATTCGCAGAGAACCGTAAATGGCAAAGAAAGGCATGTTTTCTTGGTTTCGTCGTAACGAAGAGCGCAAAGACGAAGAAAACACTAATGACGCGCAACTTGGCACAGAGCCCGTGCAATCACAACCCGAAGATCTGCCTTCGGTGGAGGCCTCCGACAGCGCTGACAGCTTGCAAGAAACTCCTCAAGACATCTCGCAAGAAACCGCACCCGAAGTTAAGCCAACGCCAGAGCACGTTGCCGAGAATGTTGCAGAAAGTGAGACTTCAGAAGCGAACGAAAAGGTTGCACAAAAAGCCAGCTCAAGCGGCTTCTTCGCCCGTTTAAAAGCGGGGTTAAAACGCACATCAGAAAATCTTGGTGCCGGCTTTAGCAGCATCTTTACCGGTAAGAAAATTGATGATGAGCTGTTTGAAGAGCTCGAAGAACAATTGCTGGTGGCCGATGTGGGTGTGGAAACCACCACCAAACTCATCGACGAACTTACCGATGCCGCTGAGTATCGTCAGCTAAAAGATGGTGAAGCCCTCTATGAGTTAATGCAAAACAAGATGCAAGCCATGTTGGAAGGGGTAGAAGCTCCTTTAATTCCAAACTGTCAAAATGGGCCTTTTGTTATTTTGATGGTTGGGGTTAACGGTGTCGGTAAAACCACCACCATCGGCAAACTCGCTCGACAATTTCAAAGCCAAGGTAAGTCGGTCATGTTGGCCGCTGGCGATACCTTTAGAGCCGCAGCTGTAGAGCAACTGCAAGTTTGGGGAGAGCGCAATGACATCCCTGTGGTTGCGCAGCATACCGGGGCAGACAGCGCCTCGGTGCTGTTTGACGCGTTGCAATCGGCAAAATCAAAAGGTGTCGATGTGCTAATAGCCGACACCGCAGGGCGATTGCAAAACAAGGCGCACTTAATGGAAGAGCTTAAAAAAATCGTGCGGGTGATGAAAAAGCTCGATATGGAAGCCCCCCATGAAGTGATGCTGACCCTCGATGCAGGCACAGGGCAAAATGCGATTTCCCAAACCCAATTATTCCACGAAGCGGTAGGGTTAACGGGAATCACCCTAACCAAACTCGATGGTACCGCCAAAGGCGGGGTTATTTTCGCTTTAGCCGATAAGTTTGCCATTCCAATTCGATACATTGGGGTGGGTGAGCAACTTGAAGATTTGCGAAGTTTCCATGCAAAAGACTTTATTAAGGCCTTGTTTCAAAGGCAAGATACTGACTAAATAACAATCTAGAACTTATAACAACGAGAAATCATAGATGATTCGCTTCGAGCAGGTATCCAAGATTTATCCCGGCGGCCAAAAAGCGCTTTCTGGGGTGAACTTTCATCTTAAAAAAGGGGAAATGGCCTTTCTTACGGGCCATTCCGGCGCAGGTAAAAGTACCTTACTGAAGCTTATCAGTGTGATTGAACGAGCCAATGCCGGTCGGGTTCACATTAATGGCCACGATATCGCTAAGGTGCCACCCAGCCAAGTGCCGTATTTGCGACGAGACATTGGCATTATATTTCAAAACCACCAATTACTGATGGATCGCAGTGTCCATGAAAACGTGGCACTGCCCTTGGTCATTGAAGGCTTTAGTCAGGCTGAGATCAACAAACGGGTGAGCGGGGCGCTGGATATGGTGGGCCTGCATGGCAAAGAGAAGCATAACCCCATTATGCTTTCAGGAGGCGAACAGCAACGAGTAGGAATTGCCCGCGCCATCGTGAACAAGCCGCCACTCATTCTCGCCGATGAGCCCACCGGCAACTTAGACCCCAAGTTGTCGATGGATATTATGAAGCTGTTTGAACTGCTAAATGACGCCGGTAGTTCGGTACTCATTGCGACCCACGATCTGGGCTTAATCGCACGAATGAAATATCGCACCTTAACGCTAAAGCATGGCCGCATGCTTTATGCCGAGGAGCACAGCTAATGGCAAAGAATATCGCATTTTCCAGAAATAAGGTGCCACTGTATCGCCAGTTGATAATGTGGTTTGTGCGCCATTTGCAAAACGCCACCGCCACCTTAGGTGAAATTTGGCGAGCGCCGATTTCTGCAGGCATGACCATTGCGGTACTGGCGGTCAGTTTAAGCCTGCCAGCGGCACTGCAGGTGTTAGTAAAAAATGCTGAGGAAATTACGTCATCGTGGCAGCAAGCGGCAGAAATCAGCCTGTTTTTGCATGATAACGTGCAAGAACGAGCGGTTACCAACCTAGTCACCCGTATTGAAAGCTACCCAGAAGTAGAGCGTGTCGATTACATCGACAAAACTCAGGCGCTTAAAGAATTTAAGCAAGTATCGGGCTTTGGAGAAGCCTTATCTTTGCTTGACTCAAATCCGTTACCGGCGGTGATAATGGTTACGCCAACCGAGCAATATACCAGCCCAAATAATGCCAAACGATTACTGGAAAAGTTGCAACAGCAAAAAGAAGTGGATTTCGGTCGCTTGGACATTGAGTGGTTGCAAAAGCTGGCGGCCATAATCGACATGCTAGAGCGAACTGTGCTGGCGTTGGCCTTGTTGCTCATTCTGGCGGTGCTGTTGGTGATAGGTAATACCGTGCGCTTAGCCATCATGAATCGTCGCAGTGAGATTGAAGTCATGAAGTTAGTGGGGGCCACCGAAGCTTTTATTCAACGGCCTTTTTTGTATACCGGCGTTTGGTATGGCGTGATTGCCGGAGCACTGGCATGGTTACTGGTGCAATTGTTAGTCATGTGGCTTAATCAAGCCGTTCAACCTCTGCTCGGCTTATACCAAAGTGAATTCGAAATGCAGACGCTTGGATTAAGCGAATTCATATTACTGATAGTGTGCGCATCAGGCCTGGGTTGGTTGGGCAGTTACCTGTCGGTGCGACAGCACATTAAAGCGATTGAACCTTGCTAGTTACTGACTGTCGAACACATGCAACTGGCGATTGTTGGATAGTTTGATATAATCGAGTGTCCGTTAAATCGCGGATTATTGGTAAGACTTTGATTTAAAATCAATTTGGTAGGAGCGTGCATGACTCATCAAGCGCAATCAATGGCATTAATGGTTCCAGAAACGAGCGGCAGTATTGAAGCCTACGTTCGTTCGGTCAACAGTATCCCGATGTTGGATGCTGAAGAGGAGCACCGTTTAGCCAGCGAACTGCATGAGACGGGCGACTTGCAGTCCGCAAAACAATTGATTATGTCTCATTTACGCTTTGTGGTGCATATTGCTAAAGGCTACTCAGGCTATGGCTTACCTCAAGCGGATTTAATCCAAGAAGGTAACGTAGGCCTGATGAAAGCGGTAAAACGTTTTGATCCGGGCGTAGGCGTTCGCTTGGTGTCCTTTGCCGTGCATTGGATCAAAGCTGAAATTCATGAATATGTGCTTAAAAACTGGCGCATTGTTAAAGTCGCGACCACTAAGGCGCAACGCAAACTGTTCTTCAATTTACGTAAAGCCAAAAAGCGTTTGGGCTGGTTTTCTCACGACGAAGTTAAGATGGTGGCGGATAACCTTGGTGTATCGACCTCAGAAGTCAGTGAGATGGAGTCTCGCCTCGCTGCACAAGATGCCGCTTACGATCTCACTGTGGCTGATGACGATGACAACAGCACTTGGGCACCGGCATTGTACTTAGAAGACCACTCTTCTGATCATGCTCAGCAAATTGAAAAAGCCAATTGGGAAGAGAGCGCCAACAATAAGCTAGTGGCAGCGATGAATACGCTTGATGAGCGCAGCCAACACATTATCCAGACCCGTTGGTTGGCGGATGAAAAATCCACCTTGCATGAGCTAGCCGACCATTATGGCGTTTCCGCTGAACGAATTCGTCAACTGGAGAAAAACGCCATGAAGAAATTAAAAGCGGCGATGGACCTCTAACCGGCCAATCCTCTTTCACAGAAAGCCCAGCAATGCTGGGCTTTTTTGTGGTTAATGTTCAACATTGAGCGCTCGTAACACCTGCCGTCGGTTAAATTTGATGCCGACACTGGTGAGACGTTGCGGCCAAGCTAGATAACTTCTTGGGCGCATGAATCGTGGCAGTTTATCCGCTAGAAATGCATCGAGTTGTTGTTGAGTCAATTCTGTTTGTGCGTCAATGACGGCGTGAGGCAGTTGCCCAAAGCGCTCATCAGGCAAGGGATAGACCATGGCTCGTTGAATCTGTGGGTGTCGCAGCAGCAGGGCTTCTATGGTTTCCGGCTGAATGTTTTCTCCACCGCTGACAAAGCGATTGTCGGCTCGACCAACAATCTTAAGCTGATTTTGCTGCCATTGACCGAGGTCTTTGCTGTCGAACCATTGATGTTGAGGTAAAACCGTGAGTTGGCCGCGCTCTAAATAGCCTAGAAATCGGCATGGCCCACGCATTAAGATGTGGCCATTTTCAATTGTTAATTCTCGCCCCGGTAACGGGCTGCCAACCAAACCTTGGCGATTAACCGGAGCGGTAGCCACTTGAGAGCTCATTTCCGTTAAGCCATAACTGATAAAGGCACAAATATTATGCTGCTCCAGCATGGTTAAGGTGGTGTCTGAAATGGCACTGCCGCCGAGCAACAGAGCTTTGCAGCGGGTTAACGCGTCGACGAACTGCGGCTGCTGCCACAGTGGAAGCAACTGAGCGTCGACACAAGATACATGGCTTGGGCGCAAGCTCTGCAGCTGTTCAATGAGAGGTTGAGAGTTAACTGGAGCCACAACACAGGCGGCGGCCAAAGCACAGCGTATGGTGGTCGCCAATCCGCCAATATGAAACAAAGGTAAATTAAGCAGCCAGCTATCTTGGTTACTCAAAGCTATCATGCTGGCAGAGCCCTGTGCGCTGGCTACGTGATTGGCGAAGCTGTGCACCGCCGCTTTGGGGAAACCACTGGAACCTGAGGTTAAAATGACATTGCAAGGCGCGTCCCGTTCAATGTCTATAGAAACACAAGGCTGATTAGCCGCCGTTTCACTGGCGCAATCATTGTCCGCGCTATTCGCTAAGCTCAACGTCGAAAGCGATGGGTAAACCGAACTGATGACGTGGCGAATGTTGTGCTCAGCGAGCAAATTAACCACTTGCGATTGCGTCCACTTTGGCGACAAGGGACAAAAGATAAACCCTTGCCGAGCACAGGCCCAAAACAGCGCCAGCATCGTTGGGCTATTGTTGCCTTGATACGCAATAAGCTCTCCACGTTGCACCGACAGCCTTAACAATTGCCGTTGCAGTTGAAGCACTTGCTCATGAAACTGATCGTAACGATAGGATTGCTCGATGCTGTGCCAAGCCAGTGCTGCGCCATGAGTGCGAGCAGCAACAGCAACGGGGCAGGCTACCTTAGTCATATCAAGCTTAACTCGTTTAGGGTTAATAAGGGCTTTGCTGGGCTTTCAGGTGAGCCATACAAGGATGGTTGCAACAGATCAGCTTGATGATGATTAAGCGTATCAAGCCCTGGATAGCCTAGCGGGGCATAGTGGTTAGCCAAACAGGCTAAATCATGAATGCCAAAGCTGGATTCAAAAGCGCTGCTGATAACCACTTCAACACCCTCTGCTTGGGCTTGCTCGGCGAACTTCTCAAGCACCTCGATAGAGCCAAGCAAGCTGGGTTTTAGCACCACAGCGGCGAGTCCAGGGTGCGGCTGATAATCCTCGGTTTGCAACAGCGACTCGTCTTGGGCGTAGCGAATGCCGTACTCTTGGTACAGTTGCTGCGCGTCCTCTACTCGAGCGCAGGGCTCTTCGACGTAATCAATGTTGGCCTTAGGGATCATGGCATAAAGCACTTGGGCTTGCTCTAAACTCAGGCTTTGATTGGCGTCTAGCCTTAGTTTGAGTTGCGGTCTGGCTTCTATGACTTGGTAGATGTTGGCCACTGAGCCATGGATATCGGGCCCTACTTTTAACTTAACTATTTTTGTCTCTTCAGGCAGCTGCGATAATTGTTGCGCCAACTGCTCGGTCTCGCCAAACAGCAAAGGTTGGCGGTTTCTGTTGGGTCGGGCTGGCAACAAGTCGTTGCACTTTAGCCACAACAAGCTCAAGCCAAATTGCACTGAGTTCGGTGCCGATTTAAACGGGGCCATCCATTGCGCTAGGTTTTGTGAAGAGCTTTGCGAAAGGGCTTCTAGGGGCACAGTGCTCAGCAGTTGCTGTAGGCTGTTGATGCAATCGTCTAGCGACTCCTTGGAAAAGCTCGGCAACGGGGCGATCTCCACAGACTGTTGCAAGGCATCAATGTGTAAAATCAGGCCTTCACGACTGTGGATACGTTGCTGTCCCAATGGCAATGGTTGGGCCAATGGAAGTTGGTAATGATATAAGGAAAAACCCATGCCGGTGTCTTGCGTGGTCATCATGGCTCCAATTGATGCTGTACTGCTTGTGAAAATGCGTGGCTTTGGGCTCTGTGGACATTGTGCCCTGCGTCAGCAATCACTTGATAACTGAGTTTAGGAGAGTGTTGCTGCCACTGATGCGCTAACCCTAAAAATTTACTGTCTAAAGCGCCTACTAAATAGTGCACCGAATAGTTTAGAGATTGCGGCAAATCCCAGAAGTTCGGTTGATTGGCAAGGGACATAATGGTCATCATATTGGCCAGTGCCTCACCATTATTGGTTAAGCGAGCTTCAATTAAGGTTTGTCGTTGCTGGGGTGTGAGCTCGGCAAAGACGGGCTGTAAATACCAATCATTAAGCACGGTTTCTAAAGGCTCGTTAGCAAATCTCTTTGCCCAACCTTGGTCGGATTGCCAGCGCTGAGTTTGTTGCTGTGAGTCGGTTAAACCGGGATGACAGGCTTCAAGGGTTAAACTCAATATATCGTCGACGTTATGCTGGTGGCAAAAGTTGGCGTAATGCAGTGCTAACCGGCCTCCCATGGAGTAGCCCAGTAAATGATATGGCCCCGACACATTAGCACCAATGCTTAAATGCAGCAGCTTTAGCAGCTGTTGTAGGTCGTTAACCGATACATGGCCACTGTCACCATGCCCCGGTAGATCCACAAGGTAAACATCGAACCCTTGTGAAAGTGAATTTAAAACCTGACTCCAGTCGCGATGATTGCCTAAAAAGCCGTGCAGCAATAACAGTTTTGGCTTGCTAGGAGTCGTAAATACCTGATGTATAGTAAGCATTTGCCTCTCCTAGGGTTGGTTGTCAGTTAGTGTTGTTGCAGTTGCGCCGCTAACGCTTTGATTTGCTCACTGGCTTGTGTTGAGCTTACGGTCACCTCGATGATGCTAGGCCCCTTAGTTTGCAGCGCCTTATCATAGACCGATTTAAAGTCATCAAGACTGGAACAATTGCGGTAGGGTAAATGGAACATGTCGGCGACACCGCTGAAACTTAAGCCATGTTGCAGTCGATAATATTGCTGACGTAATTGCTCGGTTGGGACTGGCAGTAAATTAAAAATGTTGCCGCCATCGTTGTTGATGATGACCACCACTAAAGGCTGCTCAGAGCTGGTGGTTAGCGCAAAAGAGTTGAGATCGTGCAGCTGTGATAGGTCACCAATGACCAGAGTCATCGGACGTTGTCGCTGGCGACTAATACCGCAGCTGGTGGCCAGTAGGCCATCGATGCCAGAGGCGCCACGATTGCTGAATACCGCTTCGGTGAGCTTGTTTACCTGAGTGTATTGATCGAACAGGCGTATCGGCAAACTGTTGCCGATAAACAGATCTTGCTTAACCACAGTTTGGCCAGCAATGGCGCGTATTACCTGCGCTTCACCAAATTCGCCGTCGTCTATTTGGCGCTGCCAATGCTGCTCCAGCTGTTCGCTCCATTCCGTCAGTGATTGCGCCCATTGATAGTTGGGGCTGTACTGTGGCCAGGCAAGCGCGCTTAACTGTGCAGCGGATACGTGCCAAATTTGTTTGGCAACATGATCCGGCTCGAGACGCTGAGGTTTGGCTAAGCATTGCCACACTTGCTGCCAAGGGTGGCTGGCGATGTAGGCTTGAATGCGCTTTGATACCAGCCGGCCGCCTATTAATAATAAATGTTCCGCATCACCTAGTAAGGCTAAAGCCGGTTCGCTGTGCAGCAGTTGATCCGCTTGTAAAACCAAGGCGCTATCGTCGTGTTGGCGTAATTGAGATTGCGCATCAGCAATGACGGGCCAGCCTAAGGTGTTAGCGAGCGTAAGCAACTTAGCGGGGTTATCGTGGGGTGACAGCTGCCCAACCACAATAACGCCCTTTGCTTGGCCAAAGGCTTCCAGCTGAGTTCTCGACGGCGGGCTTAAATACTGTTGTTTGGGGTAGCGAGAATAGGGTTTATCCGATTGTCGCCATTGCTCAACACCTGCCAACCAGCTCGACGCTTGTTGTAATGGCTGCTCAATCTGCTCGGATTCTGGATAAAACGGCTCGCGAAACATGCAGTTAATATGCACAGGTTGCGCATTAGCACCACTGCTTTGCGCCATCACTTGATCAATCTGAGTGAGTAAGCTGGCCGCAGGGATGCTGTCATTGGCGGCACTGAGGTTAATACTATTGACATAATCGCCAAAGATACCCACCTGATTAATGGCTTGATTAGCACCGCAGTTGAGCAGCTCCTCGGGTCTGTCGCCGCTCAGCACAATCAGTTGAACGCCGGTTTGGTAGGCTTCAATAATGGCGGGGTATAAATTGGCGACGGCGGTACCGGATGTGGTGATAATGGCCACGGCTTCATTGCCGGCTTTGGCCAATCCGAGCGCTAAAAAACCGAGGCCTCGTTCGTCGAAATGGCTATGACAGTGCAGCTTATCATGGTTGGCCGCTGCTAAAGTTAATGGCGTGGATCGTGATCCCGGCGCCAAACAAATGTGATTGACCCCTAAGCGAGACAGCTCTTCGATGATAATGCTTGCCCACAGCAAATTGAACTGGGCCGGATTCCCTTGACTCATAATTCCAACAATAACGATAAAATGGTAGCCAGTTTGTTTTCTAATTCATTCCATTCAGCATCGGCGTTCGAGCCTTGAACGATGCCGGCGCCAGCGAACAGGCTGATCTTGCTATTGGCGATAAGTGCGCTGCGAATGGCAACACTGAATTCACTGTGATCTTTGCCAAAATAGCCGCATGCGCCAGCGTACCAGCCGCGACGATAGCCTTCTTGCTGTCGAATATAACTCATGGCCGAGGCTCTGGGTAGCCCGCCAACCGCTGGCGTGGGATGCAAGGCCAGTAATAGCTGTAAATCGTTCACTTGCGGTTTGATTTCCGCGGTAATGCTGCGGTGCAGATGCTGAATCCGATTCAGTTTGAACAAACTGGGGGTTTCGTCGGCACCTATGTATTGGCTAAGAGGCGTGAGCGAATCAATGATGTGTTGCGCCACCAATTGATTTTCGTGGCTGTTTTTACTGTCTTTAAGTAAGGCCTCTGCCAATGCTTTGTCTTCTTCGTCGCTATTGCCGCGAGTGGTAGTGCCCGCCAGTGCTTCGGTGCTTAATTCATTAATGCGACGCTTAAACAGCCGCTCTGGAGAGCAACTAATAAAGCAATTGTTGTCAGCAAACTGAAAGGCAAATTGATAACTGTTGGGATTGCGACCCTGCCAAAGTGCCAGAAGAGACCAAGGATCGACGGCTTCTGCCAGTTGCAATTGACTGATGCGAGACAGCACAACCTTAGGGGTGTTGCTAACGAACTCGGGATGAGTGACTTGTGCCACTAGCTCGCACCAACGGCTATAATTTGGTAGGTCACTGCGTCCCAGTAAGGGGTACTTCTTTGGCGCTGGCAGTGGTCGTGCAGGTTGAATTTGGTTAATGGCTTGCGAAGCTTGTTTAAGCTCGTGAGACCAGTCGTTCGTGAGCCCGTCAAGATTCAACAGTAATCGATATTCTTGGCCATTGCGACGCACCTCTAAACGTGGCAACACGAAGCGAGCGCGGCCAAAATCGTCCCAACTTGGCACGCTTAAATCAAAGGCGCAGCCGCCGTAATAACGAGTATCTTGGCCGTGGGATTGATTGCGCAACTCTTGATAAACCGCATCTAATTGCTCTGGCGATACCGGACCGGTGAACACGTATTGACGGCACTCGCCAATGGCGGCGCATTCTTCATTGTGACCACGACTTTGCCAGTAAACCTTGGGCAGTTGCGTTTGACAGGCAAGCCAAGCAAGGGGAGGCACCCCAGTGAATGCTTCGCTGAGTTGGATCACGCCATTGTGGGGAGGCGCATGAGTGAGCAATTGTAATTTGCTGTGCAAATTATTCAGCGCTAGCGTTAGCGTCGCTGCGGTCAAAGAAGTCTCTCCGCTGTACGGATGGCTTAGAAAAGTTAGTCGAAATAAGCTAAACCCAATGTATTTTACAGTCAAGCCAAGGACTTGCATAGCGTGATCTAAAGAGATGCACAGCGCCTTATGTTTAAGGTATCCTATGGCGTTTAAACCTTACGTTGTTGGTACTTTATTTATGTCTGTATCGGTGATCCTAACCGAAGCGCTTAATTTCTTTCGAAGCCAAGGTAAAGCCTTATTTTTGGTGTGTTTTCCGTTATTGCTTGTGCAAAACGGCCTGCAAATGTGGGTGAACAGTCAGCTACCCACCGCTGAAGAAACGCAAGGGTTAGAGGTGCAACTGGAAGCGACTCATTACATTGCTGTACTTCTGTTGCTATTGGTGCTGTTCCATATGTACGCCTGCGTTACCTTGTTCTTACATACGCGCTCGCAAGGACAACAGCTCAATGCATCGCAAATTTGGCTGGGTGGTTTGCACTATGTGCCTTCTATGATGTTGGCCGGTGTTATCTCCGCGGTAGCGGTTATGATGGCTATGATGCCAGCCATTATTAGCGGCTTCTTCCCGTTGGCGATATTAGCGTTGTGGGTTGGGGTACGGCTTGCTTACGTCAACTTCATGGTGGTGGTTGAAGGTGCGACGCCACTGGCATCGGTTACCGAATGCTTTAAATTCAGCGGTGCTATTTTCTGGCAAACCTTAATGGTATTGGGGTTGCTCATCCCTATCTCACTGGTGACCGCGGTAGCCGACACCGCTGTTGCACAGGGCCCCATGGTGTTGCGCATCGTTGTAAACGCACTGTTTGCCTACGTTGGTTTGTTCATTACGGTGGCCTTATTCAGGTTGTACATGGTGAACCGTCAGCCGACTGTTACTACGCAATCTGAACAACAAGGATAATGACAATGGCAAATCCGATAACCGACAAGCAATTGGTACAAGCCATAGTACCTGAGCTGCAAGACGATTATCGGGTTGCCAAATCTTATGTGCGCGATGTGCCTACGCAGTCTTTGCTCCATTTACGCAGTTTATTATTCAAGCTGACCGACAAGATTGCTTCCGCACTGGGTAAGGCCATTACCACGCCAAATTTGTATGATCGCATCGAAGAGCTTAATAACCAGCGACTCATAAATGTACGGCTGACTCGTCGCATGCACAAAATTCGCGCCGATGGTAACCGCGGCGCCCATCCAGAGAAGTATCGTTTGGCGTTCGATGATCTGGTTAAGATTGCCGAACGCTCGGTGGAGCGCTGCGCTCAACTGTTGGCTGAACTGTATCCGGTATTGTTGAAACAGCCGGTTCCGGACTATCAATTCGTGGACTTTGATTCGCTAGCCGGAAGAGAGATTTGCTACAAAGCAATTATGGAAAATCATCCAGAGTCGCAGCTGTTGGTGGGGTTAAGCCTCAAAACCAAAGCACTGGAGCAACGTAAACAAGAATTCAGCCGCGCAGAGCTTGCCAAAGAGAATGTGGTGGAGCATCAAGCTTCCTCGTCCACTTTAAAGCAAGCCGGTCACTATTTCGAACTTGCGCATACGCACTTAGTGGCGGCCAAACATGAGTATGGCGTGGCGCTAATAAACGGCTACCTAGGCGAGACACAGCTAAGCAAAGGTTGCGAGCTCATAAAGCAAGCAGCTCAAAGCGAGCACTCCGAGGCCATGGCGCTTTACGGTTTTTTCTTGCTCACCGGTAATGACGCGGTCGACATCGATTTGACTGAAGCCCAGCGCTACCTGTCGAAGGCCGCCGAATCCGGCCAACCGGAAGCCATGGCCAATTTAGGAGTGCTGTATTACCAAAGCGGGCACGCCGCGAGCAATCTAGAAAAAGCGTTTCAATACACCGAACAAGCGGCGCAAGCGGGCTACCCCCAAGGCCAATACAATCTGTATTTAATGCTGGTGAATGGCGATGGCTGCGATGCGGATGCGCAAGCCGGCGAACGTTGGCTGGCGGAGGCTGCTGAGCAAGGGCATTTTGATGCCATGCTGGCCCGAGCTCAGCATATGCTTTCCAGTGATGATCTTGGCCATGATAAAGAGTTGGCGGAGCGCTATTTAAGGGAAGTGATTCGATACGGGCACTCAGTTACCGCCATGTTGGAGTTATCCCTTGGTTTGGCCAATGGCGCGTTTGGTGACGTGGATTTTGTCAAAGCTTGCGCTTGGTTATTAGAAGCGGAGCATCGTAGCCAAGATGACGCCAGCCGATTAGCCTCTATCACCGCATTGAAGCAAGAATACGCCAATCACATTCAGCAGTTGTTGGCGCAAGATCAAGCGGATGAGCAGTTACAGCTAGCGTTGAAGGGATTAAGCCGCGGCTAAGGTTAATCGGCAGCCTTGCTATTATTGCTGTCTGGTTGATGCTCAAAGGTTCTACCAGAGTATTCATCGCCATTGCTGTTGGGCGTGTGATAACGGCGGCGATTGGTCGCCCCAGGAAAAACGCTGAGGTCGTGGTAATGGTTCCACATCTTTTGATGCTGTTTTGTCACCGATTTGCCCATGACCAGTGTCAGTATCAAGCCAATCAGGCCTAACAGCAGTAACAAAGGTAACAGCACTAAGAAGCCTAATATCAGCATAAAGGTTACCGCAATCGCGACAAACTTAGGCAAACCACGTCGTTGAAATTGAAAGTGGCCTTGCTTCATGCGGCTTAGAAAGCTTGCAACCATGGTGTACTGCTCCAAAGTGGACTAATGTGGGCTGAATGCTAGTTACTGATTATTGGAATCGCTAGCTCTACGAAAGTTCAGTATAGCCATCATAAACCAAGAAGTATTTTAACCAAAAGTATTAAAAGTTATGTCGAGACCCTGTTGCAGTCGTTGCCACTATCCTACTTTTACCTGTGTCTGCGGTGCACTCACTCAGGTAAATAACGCCATTCAGGTGGTGGTACTGCAACACCCAAGCGAAGTCAAAGTGGCTAAGGGGACGGCTCGCTTGCTTTCGTTGGCGCTAAATAACATGCAGTTGTTTGTTGGCGAGCAGGCGCAGGACTTTGAGCAAGCTCGACGCTATTTGGCCGACTTTGAAGGTCAAATTATGCTGCTGTATCCCAGTGATGACAGTGTCGCCATTGCTCAGTCAAGCCGGGACGGTGGCCAAAGAACCTTATTGCTGGTCATCGATGCGACTTGGAAAAAGGCTTACAAAATTTGGCAATCCAACCCTTGGTTAGCCCAATACCCTCAATTGCGATTATCTGGCATCGATGGCCAATATCGGATCCGTAAAGCGGCTTCGGCCAATGCCCTCTCTACGCTCGAGGCCACCGCGTATGCTCTGAACGAATTGGATGGCAGCGACCCAAAACCGTTACTGCACTTGTTCGATTATTTTATTGACCGGCAAATGGCGGCCATGCCTCATCAAGTAAAGCAACGCTATCCCAGCAAAGGTGAATAGCCTAGTTACAATTTAGTCAGTGCTTTTCGCTTGATTTCCAACCACTTTTCTATTGTTATGAAGCGTGAATCTTGTCGATATTGGAAGTCTATTATGAAGTCTTTACTGTGGGCTGCTTTGCTAAGCTTTGCGCTGGTAGGTCAGGCTCAGGCGATTACCGCCAAGCAAGTCAAAACTTTTACCCTGGAAAATGGTATGAAAATCATGGTGATTGAGGATGACTCCATCCCCAACGCCAACATGTATACCTTCTGGAAAGTGGGATCGCGCAATGAGTATCCTGGCATTACTGGGTTAAGCCATTTCTTTGAGCACATGATGTTTAATGGCTCTAAGAATTACGGCCCCAAGATGTTTGATCGCACCATGGAAGCCGCCGGTGGTGCCAACAACGCTTACACCACCTCTGATCTCACCGTTTACACCAACTGGTTTCCTGCCGATGCCATTGAAACCATTTTTAAGCTAGAAGCGGATCGCATTCAGTATTTAGACATTGACCCAGATATGGTCGAAAGCGAGCGTGGCGTAGTCACCTCTGAGCGTTCTACCGGCCTTGAAAATTCTAACTTTAGAGCCTTGTATTCTCAGGTATTAGGCACCGCCTTTTTAGCCCACCCCTACAGCTGGCCTGTGATTGGCCACGAGTCGGATATTGCCGCTTGGACCTTGCAAGATTTAAAGGATTATCACAAAACTTATTATGCGCCGAATAATGCGGTGGTGGTGATAGCCGGCGCGGTCACCGAGGCGCAAGTGAAGCGCTTAGCCAAGCAATACTTTGAGCCAATTCCAGCGCAAACGCCACCACGAGAGGTGCGCACGGTGGAGCCTTTACAACAAGGTGAGCGCACGGTCTATGTGCAAAAGCCGTCGGTAACCCTGCCTTGGGTGATGATGTCTTATCATGTACCGGCCACCTCCAATCAAGATTTCTATGCCTTAGATTTGTTGCAGACCATATTGACCCAAGGTAACAGCTCTCGTTTACATCAAGGTCTGGTTGAACAGCAGCAGGCGGTGCAGGTAGACAGCTACATGCCGAAAAGCTTGGACCCTAATTTGTTCAACATCATAGGCATTGCAGCACCTGGCGTGGCCCCCACCACACTACGAGACGCCATGATAGCTGAAGTGAAGCGGGTAGCTGACGAAGGTGTCACCCAGCAAGAGTTAGAAAAAGCTAAAAATATGAAGCTAATGGGCTTCTATCAAAGCATAAGCACGATAAACGGTAAAGCTAATACCGTCGGTAGTTACGAACTTTACTTTGGCGATTTTAACAAACTGTTCGACGCGCCGGAGCAGTACGCCAAAGTAACACCGGCCGATATTCAGCGGGTGGCTCAAGTATATTTGAAAAAGGCTAATCGCACCGTAGGAATATTGGCGGCTCAAGAGGACAGAGACTAATGAAAAGCATCGTTGCAATACTTGCCAGCGCGCTGGTTGTTATGAGTGGGTGCGCCAGTCAGGACACCAACCCACCCAGCAATCTGCAATCCACAGCCAGCACAAGCAAAGGCTTTAGCCTACCGGCTTATCAACAAACTAGGCTGGATAACGGCCTTACCGTGTACCTGATGCCCGACGCTGAAGTACCCCTTGTGAACGTGAAAGCGGTCATTCGCGCCGGCGCGGTTAATGATACTAACCCGGGACTGGCTGATATGACGGCTGCATCGTTAAGTTTTGGTGCCGGTGAGCGTTCAAAACAGGACATCGAACAAGCGGTAGATTTTGTCGGAGCCAGTATTGATGCCTATGCCGGCCTTGAGGGGACTGTGGTTGAATCCAGCTTTCTTAAGCAAAATGACGCCCTAATTTTACCCATTATTGCCGACATGGTGATCGATCCAAGTTTCGATGCGCAAGAGTTTGAAAAAGCGAAAAACCGCAAAAAAGCGGCATTGCAGCAAGCTAAAGAGAGCCCAAGAGCTGTTATTAATCAATATTTTATGGCCAGCATGTACGGTCAGCACCCCTACGGCAACGCCATCGCTGGGGAAGTGAATCGCATTGATGACATTAACGTTTCTCTTCTGCGAGCGTTCCATCAAGGATTCTATCAGCCGCAAAACAGTGCCATCGTGGTCACGGGAGACTTTGATAGCAACACCATGCTGGCGCAAATTACCCAATTGTTTGGCAGTTGGAAAAATGAGGCCGACATTAATCAGCCTGAGTTAAGCGGAGGCTTAAAAACCCTGAACAGCAATCAAGTGCTGTTGGTGGATAAACCGGACGCACGGGAAACTACGTTTTTGATTGGTGGGGTGGGTGTTGCTAAAGACAACCCAGACTCTGTTGGGCTGAGCGTTATTAATACCGTGTTGGGCGGGCGCTTCACGTCTTGGCTAAATGATGAACTTCGAGTGAATTCCGGGCTTACTTATGGTGCCCGCTCAGCCTTTGTGAGCAATGGTGAAAGTGGTGTTTTTCGCATCAGCACCTTCACTGCAACCGCCACCACCAAAGAGGCCATCGATTTGGCGCTATCAACCTATCAAAGGTTATGGAGCAAAGGTTTAGATCAAGCCACGCTGGACTCAGCCAAAGCTTATGTTAAAGGGCAATTCCCACCGCGCTATGAAACGGCGGCTCAGCGAGGCGCCTTCTTGGCGAATATGTATTTATACGGTTACGACGAAGGCTACATTAACGACTTTGAAGCCAAGGTGAATGCGCTCACCCTTGAGAACGCCAATCAGCTGATTGCTAAGTACTTCCCTAAGGACAACTATCAATTTGTATTGATAGGCAAAGCGGATGACATACGCGACTTGGCCAAGAGTTACGGCGAAGTCACTGAGGTATCTATTGCCACCTCGGGCTTTGCTCGTTAGTCGAGTAAATAGACGGCGGACTGTGGCTAAAGTCCGCCTTAATTTGGCCATTTATTTTGTGCACTAAAAGCCAAAAAGTCGTATCATGCATAGTAACTGATAGGTCGTTGTGGCCACGTTGGCCGCATGTTGTCGAATTTCCTACAAAGCGGAGCTTCTATGTTTTCTCAAAAACTGCATCCTGGTGATGACTTTCCACAACTGGTAGCACTCACCGGCGATGATCAACCGTTAGAGCTGGCGGATCCTTCTCGTGAAACCCCTTGGCGTCTTATCGTGGTCTACCGCGGTCGTCATTGTCCGTTATGCACCAAGTATCTCAATCAAGTTGAAACTTACCGTGAACGCTTATTAGAGTTGGGCGTTGATATTATTGCGGTTTCTGGCGACAGCAAAGAGCAATTGGCGGAGCACAGTTCTCGTTTAGAGGTTAATTTCCCATTGGGTTACGGCCTTAATATTGCCCAAATGCAGCACTTGGGGCTGTACGTTTCCCACCCTCGCTCCGAGCAAGAGACGGATCACCCCTTTGCCGAGCCGGGCTTGTTTGTGGTGAATCAAGACGGCAACTTGCATGTGGTGGATATCTCCAATAACCCATTCGTGCGTCCCGAGCTTGAAGCCTTGGTTAACGGCATTGCTTGGATTAAAAACCCAGATAATCACTATCCGATCCGCGGGACCTTTCGCTAACCACTGATGTCATCTTCTGCAAATGGAATTGGACGCTGGCAAGGGGCGGGCCTTATGGCCACCACCTTGCTTGGCACCGGAGTCTTCATACTGCCGCAAATGACCATTGCCATTGCTCAACAGCAAGCACTGTTGGCGTGGGCGCTGCTCACGGCAATGATGCTGCCAGTAGCCCTGGTGTTTGGTCGCTTATCTGGGGTGCTGCCCCATGCGGCCGGCCCTGCCTATTTCGTTGAAAAGGCCTTTGGCCTGAACGCCGGTCGCAGCATCGGCCTCATCTTTTTATTGGTGGTTCCCATTGGTGCGCCGGCGGCGCTGTTAATGACCTTTGAGTTTGTTACTTCGGTCATTCCGTTGTCGGGCATTGGTTTGCTCGTTGGCCAAGGACTTGCGCTGCTGAGCCTGTGGCTTTTGAATCGCAAAGGCTTACAGATTTCCGCCAAGCTTCAATTTGCTCTGACGTTAGCCATTGTTGCTGTGGTGGTGACGATGTTGTTGGCCTTGTCGGCAACGCCTTTGCCGCAAGTCACCTCTCATGATATAGAATGGCGCAATTTATCGCCGATGCTGCAAGCGGCGGGTGTGGCGTTTTGGTCTTTCTTGGGCATTGAAGCCATGACTCATTTGTCGAAGGAGTTTAAGGATCCTAAGCGAGACATGCTGCCCGCCATGAGCCTTGGGGTGTTGCTGGTGGGCGTACTGTACTTGTGCTGCTGTTACTTGCTTATCGACATTAAGCCCGGCGACGGCTTGGCCATGGTGGTGGCGTTTGACCGACTCTTTGGTGGTTATGGCGCGCTGGTGATTGGCGTACTGGGCAGCGCCAGCGGCTTGGCCACGGTCAACGTATACGCGGCCAGCACCTCTCGGTTAATGGCCAGTTTTGCCGAACAAGGTATTTTGCCAACCGTTTTGGCGCGTAAAAACCGCTACGGGGTGCCCATGTTGGCGTTAACCCTATTGTTAAGCGTAAATGGGCTGGTGTTGCTGTTCGCGTATTTATCAAACCAATCGCTGCACGACTTAATAAGCTGGTCTAACGGCGTGTTTGTGCTCATCTATGGCGCCAGTATGCTGGCCGCGACACGGCTACTGGGGCGCCGTTTTCGCAGGCTTGCCTGGCTGGGGTTGCTGCCTTGTTTTGCGCTGGCTTGGGGGCTGGGTTGGCAAATGCTGTATGCACTGGCGGTGCTGGCTATCGCAGTGCTGTTCCTTTCTCGAAAAAGACTCATAAACACAGGTTAACGAGCGGCTATTGTGCAAGGGAACGATATCGTTTGTGACCAAATTATAAATAAGGAGCCTCACTGATGAGATTACAAATCATGAAATGCACAAAAGTTCTCGTCTTGTTTATTTTGGTGCAGTTGGCGTATTTTATGTCAGTAGACTTGGCATTTACCTATATCGCTCCTGTCATACAGGAGTTTAATTTCCTTAAAGCAGCCTATTCTGAAACTTCTTCGGTGATTAGAAACGTCTTTTCACTCAATATATTGCTACTTTTCCCGTCATTGTTAGCCGCGCTAGTCGTCTACTATAGTAACGTTGTTTATCCATATATCTTTCTGTTTATGCTGAATATTTTAGCTCTCAGAGGTCTCACACTTTTGAGTAGTGAGCAAAGCCTTAGTATAAATGTCGGGGTTTTAGCTAATATTTTGGTGCCGATAGTTTTGCCTATCATCTGTTTCGCATTATTGGCGCGAATTTTTGCCAACCGAAATTGTAGAACTTTAGAAGTTTGAATAGTCAATAAACGATAGTCGTGCTGCTTTTACGGCTTGTTTACCTTATACTCCCCAACGCAAGGTGCCTTTAATCGGGCATAACAGGGAATGAGGTGAAAATCCTCAGCTGTACCTGCAACTGTAAGCAGAGCGAAGCGCAAAGCCCACTGACTAACGTCGGGAAGGGGCGTTTCTAGAAGCTGTGAGCCAGGAGACCTACCTTGTGTACATAAATCTGATTACAAGCGGGTATACTTGATCATTCAGATAATCGTGTTGAGCTCATGAAGAGCTTGACCGTGAACATTTGATGGTTTTCTCCCGCGTTTTAAACACGAACAAGGAATAATTACTATGTGTTTTAAAATGCGTCTCAGCCTAGCAGCGGTTGCTGTTACGGCCGCGTTTGCTGTGCAAGCAGAGCAACAAATTGACGAAGTCATTGTAGTGACCGGCGATCGCTTTGGCGGCGCTCCAGAGCAGCAATTTCAAGTTATTAATGTGATTGAACGAAGCGACATTGAACGCTTTAATCCCAAGTCTGTGGTGGATATTTTAGAAACCTTGCCGGCGGTGAGTGTGATCCGCAATGGCGGTCCGGCACAAGCGGCAACCGTGAGTATCCGTGGTGCAAACTCTAACAATACCTTGGTGCTGGTGGATGGCTTACGAGTCAGCTCCGCCACCTTGGGGCTAGTGAACTTTGGCGCCTTAATGCCCGAACAAATTGAGCGAGTCGAGGTGGTTAAAGGGCCCAGAGCTGCAGTATGGGGCAGTGACGCCATTGGCGGTGTCATTCAAATCTTTACCCGTAAGCTCGACGGTGGCGAGGGCTATGTCACCGCCGAGGGCGGTTCTAACGCCTACGGCCGTTTGAGCGGTGGTTATGGCGTCAGCCACGGTGACGGTCATACCGGCATTAATCTCAGTTACGATAAAGGCGATGGCTTTGATGTCAAAGCCGACAGCGAAACCGATGACGACGGTTTTAAGCGTGGCGGCATTGGCATCAGCGGTACCCAGCAACTGAGCCAGCAATGGCAAGCCAATTGGCTGGGGCAATACAATAAGGGTTCTTTCGAATTTGATAGCGGTGCGCCGTTTGCCAATGAAACCGATTATGCCAATTACTTTTGGAGCCTTGGCGGCGCTTATCAAGGCGAGCGTTTGCAATCTCAGCTAACCGTGGGACAAGCGCGGGATAACAATGAGAACTATCGCCAAGAAAGCAAAGACAATAAGGATTTGTTTCAAACCGACCGTAATCAAGTGAGCTTTTCTAACCAATACGTGCTTTCTAGCAACAGCCGAATTGTGGCGGGCCTAGACTGGCAAAACGAATCCGTTAAGGGAGATTTTGCCGTAGACAGCCGCGACTTGTTCGGTGGCTATGGCCTTTACAGTGTCGATGTCGATGGTTTTTCCGCAGAAGCGGCGCTGCGCTACGACAAAGTGGACAAGGTCGACAGCGAAACCACCTACAACCTGAGCGCGGGATATCGCTTTAACGCCAATTGGCGAGTGGTTGCCACCTATGGCACCGGCTTTAAGGCACCAAGCTTTAACGATTTATATTACCCATCTCTGGGAAATCCAGATTTGAAGTCGGAACGTTCACGCAGTTACGACCTATCGCTGCACGGCAGTTTCGGCGATTTTAGCGGTTATGTCAGCGTTTATAACACCGATGTGGATGATCTGATTGAGTGGGCACCTACAGGCGAGGTTGATGACAATGGCTGGGCCATTTGGAAGCCGGCCAACGTTGCTAACGCCACCTTAAAAGGTGCGGAAGCCTCTATCAGTCATCAATGGGATGCGTTGTTTCAACAGCTAAGCTATCACTATTTGGACGCCAAAGACGGCGATGCCATGCCGCTAACCGGCCGCAGCCGTCATGAGTTGGATTATCGCATTGGCTATCAGTGGCAAGCTTTTGATGCTCAATTCGATTATCACTACCAAGGTAAGCGCAGCGGCAGCGCGTTTACTGCGGATATGGACAGCTACCATAACCTTGGATTATCCGCGGGCTATCAAGTGACTCAATCGCTCGCGACTCGAGTTAAGCTCACCAATTTATTGGATGAAAAGCTGGTGTCGGCCTCTGGCTTTAACAGCCCGGGGCGCGAGTTCTATGTTACCGTGAACTATCAGTTTTAACGGCAATTAACCAATAAAGGTGGCAACGATGAAACTCATGGTTCAGGGCACCACCAGTGATGCCGGTAAAAGCATTACGGTGACAGCACTTGCCCGTATTCTAGCCAATCGTGGTTATCGCGTTGCCCCTTTTAAACCGCAAAACATGGCGCTTAACAGCGCCGTTACCAACGACGGTGGCGAAATTGGCCGTGCCCAAGCTTTGCAAGCGCTGGCGGCGAGGGTCGAGCCAACGGTTGATATGAATCCTGTACTGCTAAAGCCCAACTCTGACACCGGTGCTCAGGTGATTGTCCATGGCAAGGTGGT
Organism: Paraferrimonas haliotis; assembly: GCF_002282895.1. GTDB lineage: Bacteria > Pseudomonadota > Gammaproteobacteria > Enterobacterales > Shewanellaceae > Paraferrimonas > Paraferrimonas haliotis. Next base: position 517,840 of record NZ_NRRB01000002.1, on the reverse strand, counting down.
GGCCAACATGGAGGCGCACTACTATCACCAGCACAAGCCCATGCTGTTGGACAAAGTACTGCAAAGCTTTGACAAATTGCAGTCCTTGAATCAAGTGGTGTTGGTGGAAGGAGCCGGCAGTCCCGCTGAAATTAATTTGCGCGACCGCGACATCGCCAATATGGGGTTCGCGTTACCGGCCAAATGCCCAGTGGTGATTGTGGCTGACATTGACAAGGGCGGGGTGTTCGCCTCGCTGCTGGGTACATACCAGCTGCTGTCTGACGACGAGCAAGCGTTGGTGAAAGGCTTTATTATTAACCGCTTTCGTGGCGACATTAGCTTGCTGGAGTCGGGCTTACGTTGGCTAACCGAGCAAACTGGGGTGCCGGTACTTGGGGTTATTCCCTACGTGCAAGGACTGCAACTGGCGGCGGAAGACGCCATTGACACCGAGCAAGTATTGCAACAGGCACGGTTGCGGGTTGTGGTGCCTGTGCTGCCTCGCATTAGTAATCACACCGACTTCGACAGTTTACGGCTGCACCCGCAAGTGGAGCTTATATACGGCGCTCCCGAGCAGTCGTTGCCCGCGGCGGATCTGATCATTATTCCCGGCTCTAAAAGCGTGCGCGCGGATTTAGCAGCATTACGGCGCTGGGGTTGGGACAAGCAAATTGCGCGGCATTTGCGTTATGGCGGCAAGGTCATGGGCGTGTGCGGTGGTTTGCAAATGTTAGGGCAGCGCATTGCCGATCCCTTGGGCATAGAAGGGCAAGCCGGGGAGAGTGACGGCTTGGGTTATCTGAATCTTGATAGCGAGCTTAAGCCCCACAAACGTTTGAAAAAAGTAAGTGGTCACTTGCAATTAAATGGCATAAAAACAGAGGTTGAGGGTTACGAAATCCATGCTGGCATAAGCCGCGTCAGTGAACATCAGCCTTTTGTTATTGAAGGCTGCGCGGCAGGCGCATTAAGCGACGATGGGCAAGTGCTTGCCAGTTATGTGCACGGCCTATTTGACCAACCTAAAACGCTGCAAGCCTTGTTGGCATGGGCGGGTGCCGACACCGATTTACAGCCAAGCAGCGCCGAGCAGCAACAAGCTGAGCTGGAGCGATTGGCCCGCGCCTTCGAGGCTAACCTCGACATGGATGCGCTTCTGGCCATTATGGCCGCCGATTAAGCACCTTGATAGCCGATTTGACGCCAAGCTTCGTAGCTAATAATGGCCACCGCGTTGCTGAGGTTTAAGCTGCGACTTGACGCCATCATGGGAATGCGCAGTTTTTGGCTAGGCGCTACCGCGTTTAGGATTTCATCGGGCAAACCGCGGGTTTCAGGGCCAAACAGCAGCACATCGTCGGCTTGGTAGTTCAGCTCTGAGTGCGGCCGCGAGCCTTTGGTGGTGCAGGCGAAAATGCGCTTGCCCGCCATGGCTTGGCTAAACGCTTGGTAGTTCGGGTAGCGATGCACCCGCGCTAAGTCGCCGTAATCCAGCCCCGCACGACGTAGTTTTTTCTCTTCTAAATCAAATCCTAACGGTTCAATTAAATGCAGCTGACAGCCGTTGTTGGCGCACAAGCGAATGATGTTGCCTGTATTAGGTGCAATTTCCGGTTCGTAAAGGGCAATGTGAAACATGACACGCTCATGGGTCGCTTAATAATGGCGCTATTATAGCGATAAAGTTATCCGGTATTCACTAAGGTTTCAGCGTAAAGTGGAGGATCCCATCTTTCTCCTCCATGTGAATGTCCGCTTCTGCGTCGCTTGGGCGTTGCGGGCAACCATTAGGGTTACATTGAGGCGCAATGGGAAAAATAGGGGTATGCCAAAGCCGACCATCAGAGCTAAGGGAATCGGCGCCTGGGGTGTAGTTAAGCAAATCGCCGCAATAGCGACACACGTAACCTGCGCAACGAGCGCACACCCAAGGGCGCTGGGATTGTGCTTGGCATAACCAAGATTGCAGAGCTTTACCAAGATCCGTTAGCGGTGCTTTGGCATACTTCACCAGCGCAATGGTGTTATCAAATGTACGATTAATTTGTATGCTTGCACCGGCTTGTAGCTGCTTTGTCATTAAAGGTATGGCATTAAGCAAATCGGCTTGGTTGTTAATGTAGTGGTCAAAAATAATGGCATGATTTGGCAACTCGCCATCCACGGCGCGTTGGCTGCGCTCAACAAACGACACCCCGCCAGGGGCGGCAGCAATGCATTTACTGGTGGCCGCGTCGGTGCCGCAAGCAACACAGCAAGGTTGGACGTTAGCGTGGGCGTTTGGCATGTTGGGCAATCCTTTTCACAGCTTAAACAACGCTGAGCATTTTAGCCGTCTAGACGGCTAAAAGTCAATAAGAGAATTATTGCCCTTTTATCGGTAAGCGAATACATACTAATAACCCGCCTTGTTCGCGGTTGCTCGCGTCAATGCTGCCGCCGTGGCCTGTGATGGCTGCGGCGCTAATGGCTAAGCCTAGTCCTGCACCGCCGCTGTCGCGATCCCGAGCTTCATTGGGGCGGTAGAATGGCCGAAAAATTTGGCTGAGCTGGTCGTCATCGATACCCGGGCCGTCGTCTTTAATGCTAATGATAAGTGTGTTTTGCTCGATACGCTGCTGCACGCTCACTTTTGATTTGGCGTAGCGAATGGCATTGCGCAGTACGTTTTCCACCGCGCGACCGATAAGCTTAGGCTCAAGCAGCATCGACGGGACGTCGATGAGCTGGGTAGCTAATTGAATATCATGCTGTGAGGCTTCAAATTGGGCGTCGCTGAATATCGGCGCCAGTACCTGATTAATGTCTAAGGTTTGGCGAGATTCGGTGGCACTGACATTGGCCCGAGATAGCTCTAATAACTCTTGGATCATGGCTTCAATTTGCTGGGCTTCGTAGCCCATGCGGTTAAGCTCTTTGCTGTCTTGGCCCTTTTTGTTGGCAATGGCCAACGCCAATTGCAGCCGCGTAAGCGGGGTTCTCAGCTCATGGGAAATGTCGCTCATTAGTCGTCGTTGATTGTCTAACATCGACTGAACCGCCTCGCCCATTTGGTCAAACGCTTGCGCCAATTGGCCAATTTCATCGCCTCGCTCGCTAACATCTCTAGCGGTGCGCTGCGATAAATCGCCGTTGGCTATGCATTTGGCGCTGCGTTGTAGAGAGCGAATGCCGCGGCTTAGGTGCCACGCCAGTGCGCCATATATGACCCCGGATAACACCAGTGCCAACGCCAGCATCAGCCACTTTTGCTCCAGCAGTCGGTGTAACCAAGGCTTTTGTGCGGTTACTTTAACTCGACCGTATAGCTGCAATTGACGATCCCCAAGCTCGATTAATTGCGGCCCAAAAACGCGCTCGTGGCGAAATTGGTAGCTGAAAGCTTGCTTAAGTTCTTGGTCTTCGCGAATCAGCAGATAATGGCGAACCGTACGCGGTACTTTTTGCCCAGTTACCGACTCACCTTGCTGGTTTAACAGTATTAGCCTGGGTTCACCGGGGCGGCGTTGATGGTTGTCGAATTCCCGATTAAAGCGTCGCTCACCAATACGGCCAGCGGGCAGAGATTGAATGCGCTGAGCCACTCTATCTAATACTTGTTGCTCCATCGGCGAGATACTTTGTAGCGGGTTGGGCTCCACTAATTGCTGTACTAACAGCACCGAGCCAATGGTGAGCCCACTGATGAGCCAAAAGCACAAAATCAGCTTAGCAAACAAGTTGTTGGGCACCAGTCGGGTCAGAGTTAGTCCAGCCATAGATAACCTTTGCCTCGAATGGTTTTTATGCGCGGTCTGTCGTCGCTGCGGGGAGGCAGCTTTTTACGCAAATTAGACAGATGCATATCGATGCTGCGGTCAAACGGCATTAGGCGTTTGCCTAACACCTCTAAGCTCAATTGCTCTTTCGTTACTAGCTGAGCCTTGTTGTCGATGAGCAGTGCTAACATGCCAAATTCGGTATCGGTCAATTCCAACAACTGTCCCTGACAGTGGGCTTCTTGGCGTCCAAGAAACAGCTCTATGTCTTGGTCGCTCACGCTCTGGTTGGGTTGTTGAGTGAGTTGGGAGCGGCGCAATAACGCTTTAACTCGAGCAATTAGCTCATGCTCGTTAAAAGGTTTCGCTAAATAATCATCGGCACCAATTTCGAGTCCTAACACCTTGTCGATGGGGTCACCTTTTGCGGTGAGCATCAGAACTGGCGTTTGCTTGTGGATGCGCAGTTGTTTGAGCGCTTCGAAGCCGTTTAATTGCGGCATCATAACGTCCAGCAAAATTGCGTCAAAGTCTTGTGCTAACGCCAACTCGAGACCGCTCTGACCATCGCCGGCACTGCTGACTTCAAACCCTTCCAACTGCAAAAGTTCGGCTAACAGTTCCGATAAACCCTTATCGTCGTCGATAACTAGAATGTGCGCCATTAGCAAAGGCCTCTTGTTGAATGCTCACTGTGGTGACTAATTGTGGTGACTCATTATGGTGACTATGATAACGGTTACTTTACCCGTGTTGGCCATGGCTTTACAAAGTTTTACGCTGGCATTCCTCTGCTTTACGTTGCCAAGGTTACTATGAAAACCCTGTTAGGTTGTTATCCTTTGATTGAGGTCATTATGAAAAAAGTAAACCAGTTAGTAAGTGCCATCGCTCTATCCACGTCTTTGTTGTTAGTGCCCATCACTCATGCCCAGACAGAGCAGGCTAATGCTCAGGTGAGTATGGATCGCAAAGGCGGTCACAGCATGCATGGCATGAAGCGCATGTTGCGAGGACTTGGCTTAAGCGAGTCACAGAAGCAAGAAATCAGCGCCATTAGCGAGCGCTATAAAGAGCAACTCAAGGCTGATCGCCAAGCATCGCCGGAAAACTCCCATGAGCAAATGCTGCAATTCATTAGTGCTGATAGTTTTGATGAGCAAGCGGTTCGCGATGTTATCCGCGGTAATCAAGCGAAACGCATTGATACCATGGTGCAACTGGTGGCGATGCAACACGACATCTACCAAGTGTTGACCCCTGAACAGCAACAGAAATATCAAGAAAACTTGAGCAAAGCCAAAAAGCGTGGCCATAAACGCCGCTAACTCGTTTATAATCTCGGAAATGTTTTTAGATAGTGCGAGTTATGAGTACATCAGATAATTACGATTTCTGGGTTAAGCTGGCCAGCCGAGCGGCGGTGGCCACCGCGCTTATCTTAGTACTGAGCAAGCTGGTGGTGTGGATATTCTCCGGATCCGCCAGTATGCTCGCTTCCCTTACCGACTCTTTTGCCGATGGCATGGTGTCACTCATCAACTTTATGGCCATTCGTTACGCCATTATTCCGCCAGATGAAGACCACAGATACGGTCACGGCAAAGCCGAGCCATTAGCGGCGTTAGCTCAGGCGGTGTTCATTCTTGGCGCTTGCGTGTTCTTAGCGGTTTATGGCGGCCAGCGATTGATAAACCCGGTGCCATTGACCCATACCGGCTGGGGCATCGGCGTGTCGATATTGGCGATAGTGTTAACGTTTGCATTGGTGCAACTGCAGAAAAAAGCGGTGGCGGAAACCCAAAGCACCGTCATTGAAGCCGATGCCATGCATTATCGCTCTGACCTGCTATTAAACGCCTCGGTGCTGTTGGCGTTAGTGTTGGCGCAGTTTGGAGTGTGGTGGGCTGATGGACTGTTTGCCATTGCCATTGCGATATACATTGGTGGCCAGTCGATAGGATTAGGCTATCGCAGTATTCAAGGTCTGTTAGATCGCGAACTCGATGAGCAAACTCGAGACCAGATTCGTCGCTTAATCGAAGACGATACGGCCATTATTGACAGTCATGACTTGCGCACCAGAGAAGCCGGCAAGTATACCTTTGTGCAAGTACACATTACTCTAGACAGTCAATTGCCATTGAAACAGGCGCACCAAATAGGCGATGCCGCCATGCATCGAGTTCAGGCTCAGTATCCGCACATGGAAGTTTTGGTGCACTTGGACCCGGCCGATGTTAATAAAGGCGCGATTCTATAAATCCAGCTCTTTAAGCTTGCGGGTTAAGGTGTTGCGGCCCCAGCCCAAGCGTCGAGCAGCTTCCTGCTTATGACCTTGGGTGTGACTGAGTGCTACTTGCAACAAGATGCGCTCAAACTCCGGTTGGGCTTGTTGCAGTATCTGATCGTCGCCGGCTTCTAGACGAGCGTTAACCCAGCTTTTCAATAAGGCTTGCCAGCTGGTATTGCTGGTGCTTGGCGGGTTGATTAAGCCGCCGTCGGCAAACGCCGTGTCACTCATCAACTCCGGCGGCATATCGCTAAGCAGTATTTCTTGGCCACTGGCCATAACGGTTAACCAACGACAGGTGTTCTCTAATTGGCGCACGTTGCCAGGCCACGGCAGGCTGGTCATAAATTCAATGGCTTCTACGCTTAGCGATTTTGGCTCTACGGCCAACTCTTGAGCTGCGTTGGCTAGAAAATGCTGGCTAAGCTTGGCGATGTCTTCTCTGCGCTCCGATAAGCTTGGTAAATGCACTCGAATCACGTTAAGGCGGTGGAACAAGTCTTCACGAAATTCACCGGCTTCAACTTGCGATTCAAGGTTTTGGTGAGTTGCAGCGATAATGCGCACATCCACTTCAATTGGGGTGTGGCCGCCTACTCGATAGAACTGACCGTCGGCGAGCACTCGCAACAGTCGGGTTTGCACAGCCAGAGGCATGTCGCCAATTTCATCGAGGAACAAGGTGCCGCCATCGGCTTGCTCAAAGCGTCCTTTGCGATTGCCGCCGGCACCGGTAAAGGCGCCTTTTTCGTGGCCGAACAGTTCTGACTCAATTAAATCGTGGGGGATCGCCGCCATATTTAGGGCGATGAAAGGTTTGCCAGAGCGTGGGCTGTGTTTATGCAAAGCGTTGGCAACTAGCTCTTTACCTGTGCCGGACTGGCCGTTGATGAGCACGCTAATGGACGACTTTGACAAGCGGCCAATGGCGCGAAAAACTTCTTGCATGGCTGGCGCTTCGCCAATGATCTCGGAAACGGTTTGTTGCGCCTGTACCTGCTGTTGGCTGCTTTGTTCTTCGCTATGAGCTATGGCACGCTGAGCGAGCGCCACTGCCTCATCAATATCAAAAGGTTTGGGTAAATACTCGAACGCGCCGGCTTGATATGCATTCACGGCACTGTCGAGGTCGGAATGTGCAGTAATTATGATGACCGGGATGTTGGGGTATTGTGATTGCAACTGCTCCAGTAAGCTTAATCCATCGATACCGGGCATGCGGATATCAGAAATGATCACTTGCGGCTGCTGGCTTTGCAGAGCTTCTAATAAGGATTCGGCAGCGGCGAAACAGGCACAGCTTAAGTCGGCGGATTTGAACGCTCTTTCCAGTACCCAGCGAATGCTGTTGTCATCATCGAGAATCCAGATTTGTTCGCTCATGAGTGGTAATCCTTTTGGTGTTCGTTCTGGATGGCTGGGGTTAATGGCAGCCAAATGGTGAACTCAGTACAGCCGTGGCTAGTGTCGCAATCAATGCGTCCTTGATGTTGCGCAATAATGGTGTGAGCAATGGAAAGGCCAAGCCCGGACCCTTCCGGTTTATTGGTAACCATGGGGTAAAACAAGGTGTCAACCAAGGCAGCATCGATGCCGGGGCCGTTATCTATAATGGCAATTTCCACCGCCATCTTATGGGTGTGTAAGCCAATGCTCACTTGATGCTTGGTGCGAGTGCGCAGGGTAATGGTATCGCCACTTTTCTCTAATGCTTGCTGAGCATTTTGCACAATATTGAGAATGGCTTGCTGCATTTGATCCGGCTCCATGACCACTTCCGGAATAGACGGGTCATAGTCCCGAATAATGTGAATCTTCCCTGGCGGCAAGGTGACTTCCACCAGTTGCAGCGCTTTTTCTATGGGCTCGTGCACATTAAACGGTGCTCTTGGCGAGGGGTGTTGTGGCCCCAAAAGCTTATCGACAATGGCCTTTAAACGGTCCGCTTGTTCGATGATCATGGTAGTAAATTCTTGCTGCTCAGGCTGGTCTAGCTCTCGATCAAGCAATTGTGCTGCGCCCCGTAAGCCGCCGAGAGGGTTCTTAATTTCGTGGGCTAATCCTCTGACCAAAAGCTGTGCCGCTTGCTGTTGATTCTTGCTCACCAGCGCTTGATGGATCTTTAGCTGTTGTTCGACGCTTCTTAGCTCGATTAGCGCGCACAAACGACGTTGTTGTGTTTCATAGGGCGTAATGCTGACGTCAACAACATGGGCTTGATTTTCAAGAGTGATAAGAGGTACTCGACTGATGCTTAACGAGTTTTGCTGAGATACCGTGCGACCTAACAAATCTTCATCAAGGGCAAGCGATAGGTAATGGTGAGGAAGCGAGTGCTCAGTTAGGCGAGAGCGGCTTATGCCCAGCAGTTGCTCCGCTGACGCATTGGCATAAAGAGGTACGAGTGTCTCGTCAATGACGATCACCGCGGTAGATAAGCTATCGAGTACCAGTTCTGTTTGCATTGGGCTGCCTTGCTTCGCTTGCGTATTTGCTACGGTAGCACGTTGCACCATTATGGTGCAACGAAAGCGCTAGCAGCTTCCAAAAAGGGGGCCTGGCCCCTTTTTTGGGGGCTAACCGCCGCCTAGCATGCTGGCTCGATGCAAATACACGGTTGTTTCTTGAGACGATGCAAGTACTTTGCCGTTTTGATCAATAATGCGTACAGAAAGTTTATGTTCGCCACGGTCGATGTTAACCAGCCGAAATAAATTGGTGCGCTGGGGCACCGAGTAAGTGTTTCCGTTCAGCGACAGCGCCATTTTCAGGCTCGAATCGAGTTTAGGTTCAACCTCAACCTGCACACTGAAGTTACCGTTGTTTTCACGAATGGTGGCTTGGTTCTCCGGCGACACAATGGCTATTTTGTACTCCACCGGTTGTGCGGGCGTTTCTGTGGTGGCTGTATCGGCCGCTGAAGGCGGCGGGGAAAGCTGAATTGAGCTGTTAGGCTTGAGCTGCACTTGCTCTGCGTTGGTGCCTTCTTTAGGCTCATCCGAATAATGGACTTTGCCATTCTCGTCGACCCAGCGATACACAGTAGCGCTGCTAAAAAAACTAAAAAATAATAGTAAAACTATAAGGTTACGCATAGTCGCTTTCCATTTAGAGTTCCTAGCTAGAGTAACCAGTTCTGACCAAAAAATCATCATAAAAAAGCCCGCTATCAAAGCGGGCCTTAGTTTCAAGCGTTAAATTAAACGCTGTAGTACATTTCAAACTCAACTGGGTGAGTGGTCATGTTTAACTTCTCAACATCGGCACTCTTAAGCGCAATGTAGCTGTCAATGAAGTCATCTGAGAACACGCCGCCTTCGGTTAAGAAGCTGCGATCCGCATCCAAGCACTCCAAGGCTTGCTGCAAGCTCTCTGCAACGGTTGGGATTTGCAACGCTTCTTCTGCCGGCAAGTCGTACAAATCTTTATCCATGGCATCGCCAGGGTGGATCTTGTTCTTAATGCCGTCTAGGCCCGCCATCAGCATGGCAGAGAAGGCTAAATAAGGGTTAGCCGTTGGATCTGGGAAGCGAACTTCGATACGACGCGCCTTGGCACTCGGTACCACAGGAATACGAATCGAGGCTGAACGGTTACGGGCTGAATAGGCCAGCATCACAGGTGCTTCAAAGCCTGGAACCAAACGCTTATAAGAGTTGGTTGAGGCGTTAGCAAACGCGTTAATTGCGCGAGCATGCTTAATGATACCGCCAATGTAGTAAAGCGCGGTGTCGGATAAACCACCGTATTTATCACCGGCAAACAGGTTAACACCATCTTTCGCAAGTGATTGGTGAACGTGCATACCGGAACCGTTATCGCCAACCACAGGCTTAGGCATAAAGGTTGCGGTTTTGCCATAAGCGTGGGCTACGTTATGCACAACATACTTGTAGATTTGAATCTCGTCAGCTTTATTAACCATGGTGTTAAAACGACAAGCAATCTCGTTTTGACCTGCGGTGGCAACTTCATGGTGATGCGCTTCTACAACCAAGCCCATCTCTTCCATAACCAAACACATGGCGCTACGCAGATCTTGTGATGAATCCACTGGTGCAACAGGGAAGTAACCGCCTTTAACACCAGGTCGGTGGCCAGTGTTGCCATCTTCGTAGGCTTTGTCTGAGTTCCAACAGGCTTCTTCGGCATCAATCTTGTACATAGAGCCGGACATGTCGGTTTTGTACTTAACGTCGTCAAATAAGAAGAACTCTGGCTCAGGACCAATTAACACGGTATCGGCGATGCCAGTGGCGCGCATGTATTCTTCAGCACGGCGAGCAACAGAGCGTGGATCGCGATCATAACCTTGCATGGTAGAAGGCTCTAGAATGTCGCAAGTAATATTAAGAGTGGCTTCTTCGGTGAACGGGTCAAGTACTGCACGACTTGGATCCGGCATCAGCACCATGTCAGATTCGTTAATGCCTTTCCAGCCTTGAATCGAAGAGCCGTCAAACATTTTGCCTTCTTCGAAAAAGTCTTCATCGATTTGATGGCTAGGAATAGAGACATGCTGCTCTTTACCTTTGGTATCGGTAAAGCGCAAGTCGACAAACTTTACTTCGTGCTCTTCAATTAGGCTTAGTACACTCTCAACTGACATATTTTCTTCTCCAGAATGATAATATGATTGCGCCAACCGTTCGGTTAGGCAGAACAAGTTAGTTATTCAAATTCAACGTATGAAATCGCTATGGCCAAACGTTATGGCCAAAACTAAGCGAAACCCATGCCAACTTTTTAACGACGGTTCCATGCACTGTTTAGAAACATTGGCGGTCGTTATCATTTAATTTTGCACCAAATTAGTGCGAAAGACGATCCATATTGGTGCAGATAATCAGTAACTTCTTTGATGCACGTCATTGATGGTGCAGATGGTGCAAAAAAGTGATCCTAGCTAAGGCTTGTGATATCTTGCTCGGCCAAATAAGAACATCTCAATAAAAAGAGGGCTTAATGAATACTGCTGCATCAACCTCTTCTACAGCGAACAAAGGATGGTTTAACCGCTTTCTAGCGGGCGTAGAATTTCTAGGAAACCTGTTACCTCATCCCATCACTTTATTTGCTACTTTCGCCGTTGCTGTGGTGATTTTCAGTGGTGTTGCCGATTATTTCGGTTTAAGTGCCATCGACCCTCGCCCCGTTGGCGCTCCCGGTCGAGCTGAAGATGGCGTTATCGAAGTGGTGAGCTTGTTAAGTGCCGAAGGCTTGCAGCGTATCGTTACCGGGCTGGTAACCAACTTCACCGGTTTTGCGCCTCTAGGAACCGTATTGGTGGCCTTGCTCGGTGTGAGTGTGGCCGAGCACTCCGGCCTGTTATCGGCGGCTATGCGCGGTATGGTAATGGGTGCTTCGAAGCGTTTAGTCACCTTTATGGTGGTGTTCGCTGCTATTCTTTCAAACACCGCTTCTGAGCTGGGTTACGTGGTGTTGATTCCATTAGCGGCAATGATTTTCCACAGCTTAGGACGTCACCCCTTAGCCGGGTTAGCGGCGGCCTTTGCCGGCGTCTCCGGCGGCTACAGCGCTAACTTGTTACTGGGTACCATTGACCCGCTGCTTGCCGGTATTACCACACCGGCGGCGCAAATGATTGATCCCACCTATCAAGTAGGGCCTGAGGCAAACTGGTACTTCATGATGGTGTCGGTTTTCTTGGTGGCGTTTCTGGGCACCTGGGTGACCGAAAAAATCGTAGAGCCGCGTCTGGGCACATACGACCCCAGTGAAGCGTCTGAAGATTTGTCGTCGAATCAAGTGCAGCATCTTACTGACAACGAAGTGCGCGGATTAAAGTGGGCCGGCGTTGCGTTTTTAGCCACCTGCTCGGTATTGGCTCTGACAATCGTTCCAGAAAATGGTGTGTTGCGTCATCCAGAAACCGGCGCGGTAGCAGGATCGCCATTCCTTAAAGGGATCGTGGTGTTTATTTTTGTGACCTTCGCTATTCCCGGATACGTGTATGGTCGCGTTGTGGGTACCATGAAAACCGATCGCGACGTGATTGACGCCATGTCCAAGAGCATGAGCTCTCTGGGCATGTACATAGTATTGGTATTCTTTGCCGCTCAGTTTGTGGCCTTTTTTAGCTGGACTAACCTAGGCACCATTTTAGCCATTAACGGCGCGGCCTTATTAGAGGCGCTGCACCTGACGGGGCCTGAAGTCTTCGTTGGCTTTATCTTCTTATGCGCTTTGGTGAATCTAAGCTTAGGATCGTCGTCTGCGCAATGGGCGGTCACGGCACCGATATTTGTGCCTATGTTGATGTTGATTGGCTATGCCCCTGAGACCATTCAAGCGGCTTATCGTATTGGTGATTCGGTGACCAACCTAATCACGCCGATGATGAGCTATTTTGGACTGATATTGGCAGTGGCTACTAAATATAAGAAAGACATGGGCATTGGTACCTTGGTGGCAACCATGTTGCCGTACTCCATGATCTTCTTTGTTGGTTGGGTCGCCTTGTTCTATATCTGGGTGTTTGGCTTTGGTTTGCCAGTAGGCCCTAATTCACCGATTTACTACCAGCCGTAAAACGCTGCGCTATAATTCTCAGCAAAATGAATTCAGGGTAAGGGTCTAGGCTCTTACTCTGAAGTTATCTTTTTCAGCCGTAATCGGCTATACTCTGCGCAAATTTTGACAGCCGTCAGCCAATTTCCCTTGAAATTGGGTTCCACTACTCATTGCAGAGGCCACTTTGACAAGTATTAACAATAGCGATATCAGCAAGTTACGCAATATCGCCATCATCGCTCACGTTGACCATGGTAAAACAACTTTGGTTGATAAATTGTTGCAACAATCCGGTACTTTAGACGCGCGCGCCGATATTGACGAGCGGGTTATGGATTCCAACGATCTCGAAAAAGAGCGTGGCATTACCATCTTGGCCAAAAATACCGCCATTAACTGGAACGACTACCGCATTAATATCGTGGATACCCCAGGACACGCCGACTTCGGTGGTGAAGTAGAGCGGGTTATGTCGATGGTTGACTCGGTACTTCTGATTGTTGATGCGCAAGAAGGGCCAATGCCGCAAACCCGCTTTGTGACCCAAAAAGCATTCGCTCAAGGGCTAAAGCCAATCGTTGTTATCAACAAAATTGACAAGCCAGGCGCTCGCCCAGATTGGGTGATGGATCAAGTGTTCGATTTGTTCGACAACTTGGGTGCTACCGATGAACAGTTGGATTTCCAAGTGGTTTATGCCTCGGCCATTAACGGTTGGGCTTCTCACGAAGAAGGCGTTGAAACGGATAACATGAACGCCTTGTTTGAAACCATTGTTGAGCAAGTGCCGGCGCCAAGTGGCGACGTCGAAGGTGCTTTCCAAATGCAGATTTCGCAGTTGGACTACAACTCATACGTAGGTGTTATCGGTGTTGGTCGTGTTACCCGTGGTAGCGTTAAGCCTAACCAGCAAGTCACCATTAACTGTGCTAATGGTAATACCCGCAACGGTAAAGTGGGCACGGTACTGGGCTACTTAGGGCTCGAGCGCCACGAAGTGGACAGCGCCAAAGCCGGTGACATTATTGCCATCACCGGGCTTGGTGAGCTTAAGATTTCCGACACCATTTGCTGTCCAAGCGAAATTGAGCCATTACCGGCCTTGTCGGTTGATGAGCCAACGGTCACTATGACCTTCCAAGTAAACACCTCACCTTTCTGTGGTCAGGAAGGTAAATACGTGACGTCTCGTAATATTCTTGAGCGTTTAGAGCAAGAGTTGGTGCACAACGTGGCCTTGCGCGTGGAAGAGACCGACGACCCAGATAAGTTCCGTGTATCCGGGCGTGGTGAGCTGCACTTAGGCATTTTGATTGAAAACATGCGCCGTGAAGGCTACGAGCTAGCAGTTTCGCGTCCTGAAGTGATCATGCGTGAAATCGACGGCGAAATGCACGAACCTTATGAAACCGTCACCATTGATGTGGAAGAAGAGCATCAAGGTTCCGTGATGGAGAAAATGGGTATCCGTAAAGCCGAGTTAACCGACATGGCGCCGGATGGCAAAGGCCGTATTCGTATGGACTTCATCATGCCAAGTCGTGGTTTGATTGGCTTCCAAACCGAGTTCATGACGCTGACCTCGGGTTCCGGTTTGATTTACCATACCTTCTTGCAATACGGCCCCCATAAAGGTGGTGAAATTGGCCAACGCCTAAACGGTGTGTTGATTGCTAATGCCACCGGTAAAGCCTTGACCAACGCCTTGTTTAACCTGCAAGAGCGCGGTCGTTTGATGATTGGTCACGGTGTTGAAGTATACGAAGGCATGATCATCGGTATTCACAGTCGTGACAACGATTTAACCGTGAACGCCCTAAAAGGTAAGCAACTGACCAACGTTCGTGCCTCGGGTACCGACGATGCGCAGGTGCTAACGCCGCCAATTAAAATGAGCCTTGAGCAAGCGCTTGAGTTCATTGATAACGATGAATTGGTGGAAGTGACCCCAGAAAGCATTCGCATTCGTAAGAAGTTATTGACTGAAAACGAACGCAAACGCGCTGGTCGTGAAGCTAAAAAACTCAGCTAACGAGCGAGTTGCTTAGCGCTAAAAAGGCTGTCGGTGGACAGCCTTTTTTTGTTGCTGGGCTTATTAGTTGACCCTAATAATACTCGAGTGTAACCTTAGCGGCGTATGACTCACTCAACTGCAGGTGACGCTCGCTCACCGACTTTAGCATTCATCTTGATGTTAGGTGCCCTTGGTGCCTTGACGCCCCTAGCCATTGATATCTATTTGCCGGCCATGCCCATGATTGCCGATAGCCTCGGCGCGGCGGCGGGCACTATTCAGATGACCTTAACCGCCTATGTCACTGGCTTTGCTATTGGGCAGCTGTTTTACGGCCCCATTAGCGATGCACTGGGGCGACGACCGGTGTTAATGCTAGGACTGGTGGGCTTTATTGCAACATCGCTGCTGTGCGCCTTGGTTAACGACGCCCAGTGGCTGGTGCTGGTGCGAGTACTTCAGGGGCTATCCGGCGCGGCCGTGTCGGTGATCATCATGGCCTTGGTTAGGGACTTGTATGAGCGGGAAGACTTTGCCCGCACCATGTCGTTCATTACCTTGGTGGTGACGCTAGCACCCTTAATTGCCCCCATTTTGGGAGGCTACATTTCGGTTTGGTTGGGGTGGCGCGCCATTTTTTGGCTGCTGATGCTGGTGGCCATGATCATCATGCTGGTATCGTGGTGGCGAGTTCCGGAAACCTTAGCGCCGCAAAATCGACAACCCTTGCAGTTTCGCGCAACCCTTAAAAACTATTCCCGCTTACTGGGCAGTCCTGCGCCCATGGCCTTGGTGTTTTCCGGCGCCTTGTCGTTCAGTGGCATGTTTACCTTTTTAACCGCCGGCCCTTTTGTTTACATCAATTTGTTCGGGGTGTCGGTAGAGAACTTCGGTTACTTTTTTGGCGCCAACATCGCCTGCATGATGCTGATTACCAGTGCCAATGGCAAATTGGTGAAACGCTTGGGCATTCACGCCATGCTCAGGTTTGCTTTGACCCTTAAAATCATCGCCGGCTTTGGCTTATTTAGCGCATGGGCCTTTGATTGGGGGCTGTGGGGCGTGGCGCCCTTTGTTACCTTATACATAGGCACCATATCTGTGATTGGCAGCAATTCCATGGGAATCATTCTTAGCGACTTTCCTAACATGGCGGGCACCGCTTCGTCGGTCACTGGAACCTTGCGATTTGGCACCGCCGCCGCCATTAGCGCTTTAGTTGCGGCCTTGCCACAAGCGGCGTGGCCCATGATCTTAGTGATGGCGCTGTGCAGCTGGCTTGCCGCTATTTTGTATTGGCTGTCGTGCTACTTGTACCGCTATCAAAAGCAACCCAGCTAAGTTCAGTCAGCGCTGTTGGACTGGGCTTTATGACGCGCCGAGGCACCTTTAGGCGGCTTGGCTGGCACCGGACGTCGCTCAGCCAGCAAATGGCGAATGGCCATAACCGGATGATGAATCAACATCCGCGGCCCGGCAAAACGCATGATGGTTTTTGCTTTGGCGCGCATGTCGGGTTTATAGCAATGAATTGGGCACTTGGCGCAGGTGGGTTTGTCTTCGCCATAAGGACAGCGCACCAACTTCTTGTGCGCAAACGCCAAGAATTGCTGGCACTCTTCACAAGGCTGGCTGGAGTGATGAGCCTTGCAATAAATGGCCACCATGGCTTCTATGGTTTTATATTCCTTAGCTAAAACGCCGTCTAAACTTGGTTCGTTGGCCATGATAAATCCTACAAAACTGCTCGGGTATTGCTGAATTTCACCACGCATTGATAACGGATGCCAATTTAGCTCGACAAACTATGAGCTAAAGCACAAATTTTTTCGCAGTTCACTGTGACGGTTAGGTACCACAAAAGGTTTGAAAACCTTGTTCCGCCAAGGCATCCGTTGCTTGTACGAAATGGGCGGGATGCTCGCTGTCATAAGGCGCTTTCACTGCTGCTAGCAGTGTTTGGAAGGCTTGCAAATCGCCCTCATCCACCGCACTTTGCAGCGCTTGCTCCAGCAAATGGTTGCGGGGGATCATCACAGGGTTTTGCCGCCGCATGAATTGATAAACCTCGGCTGGCGTCAGGCTTTGCTGCAAAGATAATCGTTGTTGCCATGAAGCTAACCACGGCCGCAGCGCTTCATTGACGGTTGCAGCAGGATCCTTCGTGTCAGTGCGGTCAGGGTTAATGAATTCGGTTAACTGGTTAAAGCTGTTGGTAAAGTCCAGTTCATGGGTTTGCATGGTGTCGAGCAGGGTTTTAATCAAATCAGCATCAGCATCAGCCTCGGTGGCCGCCTGCAAGCCAATTTTGTGGGCGAAGGTCTCTAAAAATGCCGTTTCAAAGCGCTTGGCGAACTGCGCTAACAGGGCTTGCGCTTTCTCAAGGGCTAGCTCGGGTGATGCGTCGAGTATCGGTAATAGGGTTTCGGCTAAGCGAGCCATGTTCCATTGGGTGATTGCCGGCTGATTGGCGTAGGCATAGCGCCCTTGTTGGTCAATGGAGCTAAATACCCGCTGCATATTAAGGCTGCCCATCATGGCGCAGGGGCCATAATCAATGGTTTCGCCGCTAATGGCACAATTGTCGGTATTCATCACCCCATGAATAAAACCAACCCTCATCCAATGACTGACGGTGTTGAGCTGGCGTTCCATTACTGCTTCAAGAAACTGCAGGGCTCGCTGTTCAACATCGCCTTGTATGTGGGGGTAGTGGCGTTCAATGGCGAAGTCCAGCAGTTGAATCAGTGCCGCTTGGTCAAGATGAGCGGCGGCAAATTGGAAGGTGCCGACCCGCAAGTGGCTGCTGGCCAGCCGAGTCACCACGGCACCGGGCAAGGCTTGCTCTCGATATACTGCCTCGCCGGTGGCTACTACACTTAGGCAGCGACTGCTGGGGACGCCTAAAGCCGCCAGTGCCTCGCTCATCAGATATTCCCTAAGTGCCGGCCCTAGGGCGCAACGACCGTCGCCGCGTCTGGAATAGCGGGTCGTACCTGAGCCTTTAAGCTGTACGTCCATCAAGCCGAGTTGGCTGTCTACGGTGCCCAGCAGATGAGCGCGCCCGTCGCCTAGGTTGGGATTAAAATGGCCAAATTGATGGCCGCAATAGGCTTGCGCTATCGGCTCACAATCGTCAGCCAGTTGATTGCCACTAAAAAGGTTAGCCTTTTCAGGAGAGCTTAAGCCGCTAAATGGGTCGTTATCGAACATGTGTTCAACCAAGGATTGGTTCCACAGCAGCAACTGAGGAGCGCTGACCGGCGTCGGCGCGACCCGCTGGAAAAATGCGGAATCAAGTTTGGTGTAGCTTTGACTGAAAGACAACATAGTGTACTAAGGCATTCCTGTTAATCATGAAACTCGCTTATAAAACGCTTGCCAGAGTGATTTCGACCACCTTATGATGCAAAACAATTTTTGAAAGCGCTTCGCTGTCAGTATTGAACAAAGGCTGGGTATTAGGCAATGGCTATTAGCGGTCACATCGATAACGACCACGGTGTTCTTATTTTAAGCGGCAACTTGCCGGATTTTGATGGCTTCGACGACTTTGCACAGCGCTTGTTGGCAGCCCTTGATATTCGCATAGTGAGCAAAGCCTTTGGTGCCGATAGGCATCAGTGGCAGCTGGAGTTTGAGGGCACAGAGCTTACCTTGCACTTTGAGCTATACAGCGGCAGTATTTGGTTTGAGCTTAAGGATAGCTCAGAGCCACAACTGCTATCCTATTTCGCCACTATCATCCAACAAAGTGAGCTGTAATGATTGAATCCGCCAGTGACTACGGTGAACTCACCCCCGATCTCATTATTAACGCCATTGAGTCGCTGCAGATCTATCCAGAAACCGGCTTGCTGCCGCTCAATAGCTATGAAAACCGTGTTTACCAATTTCGTTGCGACCGCCAACACAGATACGTGGTCAAGTTTTATCGTCCCCAGCGCTGGAGCGACGCTCAAATCCAAGAAGAGTTGGATTACGCCATAGAGCTCGCTGAATTTGAGGTGCCGGTGGCGACACCGGAGCGCCATCAAGGCCAATTGTTGCATCATTATCAGGGCTATCGCTTTGCGTTGTTCAACTCCATGGGTGGGCGCACTTTTGAGGTGGATAACTTTGACCAGCTGGAAGCGGTCGGGCGCTTTATTGGTCGCATTCATCAGCTTGGGCGCAAACAGGCGTTTAAGCATCGGCATTCGGTGAACCTTGACGAGTTGGTGCTGTCTCCCTGCCAATGGCTGCGCCAAAGTAAGCGGGTGCCCACGACCCTTGAAACCGCCTATTTTACTGCGCTTGATATACTGCAAGAGCAAACGGTGGCGGCTTGGCAACAGTGGCATAAAGAGCACGCGGTTGAGACTGTGCGGCTACACGGTGACCTGCACCCGAGCAACATTCTGTGGACGGACGACGGTCCGGGGTTTGTGGATTTAGACGACGCGCGACAAGGTCCGGCGATTCAAGACCTGTGGATGATGCTAAGTGGAGATCGAACTCAGCAGCAAATTCAGTTAGATATTCTCGCCGAAAGCTATGACGAGTTTAGCGATTTTCCCAAACATCAACTGGCGTTAATCGAGCCACTTCGAGCCATGCGCATGATGCATTATACGGCGTGGTTGGGTAAACGTTGGCAGGATCCGGCCTTTCCACGGAACTTTCCATGGTTTGCCGAGGACAAATACTGGGAACAACAAATTTTAGCGATAAAAGAGCAAATCGCTGCATTAAATGAAGATCCGATAAGGTTACCGGGGCAATTCTAACTGAGCTCAAGTTGTGGTAGCCTGACACACACTATTGATGATGCTTTGAAATCGAACGAAGGAAGATACATGAAAAAGCTAATGGCGTGCTTAGTTGCACTGATGATGGTTCCTATGGCTGCGTTTGCAGACTTTAAGGAAGGCGTTAACTACGACATTATTAATCAAGGCAAAGCGACCGCAACCCCAGAAGTTCGGGAGTTCTTTTCGTTTTACTGCCCGCACTGTTACACCTTTGACAAAGGTTACATTCCAACCCTAAAAGCTAAGCTTAAAGAAAGCAGCGTTCCATTGAAGCAAAACCACGTTGACTTCATTGGCCGTGAAATGGGTGTAGAAATGAGCAAGGCGTTTGCAATCGCCGAGCAGCTTGGTGTGTTAGAGCGCATTAAGCCTGCGATGTTTGCCGCCATCCACGATTACAAGCGCCCGCCAGCGACTGCAAAGCAAATTCGCGATTTGTTCATCGCCAATGACGTCAAACCTGAAGATTACGACAAAGCCGCTTCAAGCTTCATGGTGCAAACGCAACTGGCGCAAATGGAACAGCGCACTAAGAACGCTAAAATCTCAGGCGTACCAACTTTTGTAGTAAACGGTAAGTACCGCGTTAACACCCAATCCATCAAAAGCTTTGAAGAGCTGACTGACTTGATTATGTATTTAACCAAGAAAGATTAGTTCTAATGTTGAGTTGAAAAACGCGCTGTTAAGCGCGTTTTTTGTTTTTGTAACTAAAAATGTACTAACAGAATATTTTGGAATAGTTGCGCATTTCTTATATCAAAATAATTTAAAAAAGTGGGGAGCATCCGACCAGTTTCGAGGTCTGAATAGAGGACAATAATGTCTCTAATAATGAATGAGCTGGGAGGGCCCTTTGAGAAAGTTTCCTGTATTTGCGCCTAAACTCATTGCCAAGCACGCTAAGATCTTTTTAAACGGCGTGATTTGGGTAAAGCATCTGGGATTGCTGCGATTTGAGCAAGGACGATTTTTAGTTAAGGCCAATGATTCGCTGAAAATTAAACAAGCCGTGCGGGTGCTTAACCAACAACTTCAACCGGATTAAGCACACAGACAGTCACATAATGAAAGAGGCACTTTACAGTGCCTCTTTTACTTCTTGGTTAATGCGGTCGAGCATGGTATTCACTTTGGAATTCCACTGCTGCAATTGCTGCTCTAATTCTTGTTTTTGTTCAACCAACTGTTGCTGCTCTTGCTTAAGCTGCGCGTTGTTTTGACGTTCTTCGTCTAGCTCCATTTTAAGAAGCTCTATGGTGTCTAACGCCGCTTGCACTTTTGACTCGAGTTGGCTTAGTAATTCTAGGCTCATGGGTTCTCACATTGGGTTACTGTCGTATGTGCCCATTCTAACAACAAGGCTTGCCAATAAAAGCCTTATTTTCGGTGTTCGCTTAATTAACCAGCGATTTGTGCCAGTGCTTGCGCCGTTTGGCGCTCGCTGTAGCCGCTCAGCTTCCAGTGATCGGGGCTCCAGCCTTTTAAAAAGCGGCAAAAATCCGCCCAAGCAAAGCAATACAGTGCCCGCCAATTGGCCTCTATGGGAGTAGGTGATAGTTGCGGATGATAGTGCTTTAAGCGTTGCCCGAAGGTGGTGAAGTAATGCTCCAGTATTAACGCTTCCAGCGCCTCGCATTGCTCATCGTTCAAAACGCTGCTAATAAAATAGGCCAAATCCACCACGCCCACGCCTTGTCCCACGTACTGAAAATCCACGGCAGCGGCTCGGGTGCCGGAGGGCGTAAAGCAAAAGTTGGCCAGTTTGGCATCGCCATGGATCAGCGTTTGATAAGGGCTTTGTATGAGGGTGTTGGCAATGGCTTGGGCATGCTGCTTAAGTGGCGAGTCGGCCATGGCTTGATGTTCATCGGGGCGAGTGGCTAAATGCCAGTAGCTGCCTTGCGTCCATAACCCTTCACCGCTGTTATTGAAAAACTTGGCGTGAAAGCTGGCCAACCATTCGATCACCGCCAGCACATGCACCAGCTCGGCGTCGCTAATTACTTGGCTGAAACCCAAATTATTAAGATCCTCTAGTACTAACAGCAATTGCTCTGGGCTCGATTGTGCCAGTAGGCATTGTGGCACCGGGCAGTGGTTATCGGTGAGCGCTGCAAACTGCTGATACCAATGGGTTTCGATTTGGTAAGAGGTTAATTTGCGCTGATGGGAGCGTTGTGAGCTCCAGCCTCGCGGGTGTTGTGGCAACTGTTGCGGAAGTTGCTGCCAGTTGACCTGCTTAACGATAACGCTGGGCAAGGTAGCGCCGTCTAAGCGCACCCGCAACAAGGCGCCGTAACCGCTCCACAGCGACTGTAGGGTGCTGATGTCGCTAATGGAGCGGGCTTGAGTTAGCTCAAGCAACGCCTGTTGATGGGCCGCTACCAGCATTTTGGGACGCGCACCCAGCCTTCCATAAGCACCCGTGCAGAGCGGCTCATGATGGCTTTATCAATGTGCCAACCGCTGGTTGACTCATGGGCTTTGGCGCCCACTTTAAGGGTGCCGGAAGGGTGGCCAAATACAATGCTGTTGTCTGCTTTATTGCTCGCAGAATTAGCAGCTTGGTGCACCAGAGTGCCCGGCACGGCTGCTGCAGCGGCAATGGCCACGGCGGCGGTGCCCATCATGGCGTGATGCAGCTGCCCCATGGACATGGCTCTTACCAGCAAATCAACGTCATGGGCGTTAACGGCTTTGCCACTGGAGGCTTGATAGTCTTGTGGAGCTGCCACCCAAGCAAGCTTAGGGGTATGCTGGCGGGTTTTCGCTTCCTCCAAGCTGCTGATCAAGCCCATTTGCAGGGCGCCTTGGGCTCGCAAACGCTCAAGCTTTGCTAGGGTGTCGCGGTTGCTATTAATCTCCCCTTGTAACTCGCAACCGCTAAAGCCCAGCTCGGCGGCGTTAACGAATATGGTGGGTATGCCGGCGTTAATAAAGGTTGCGTTTATTTCGCCAAAATCGTCGCTGTGAATGCGGTCCACTAAGTTTCCGCTGGGAAACAAGCGCGCATCGGCGGCTGAAGGCGATACAAACTCCACCTGCACCTCGGCGGCTGGGAAGGTAACCCCATCCAGCTCAAAATCCCCCAACTCCTGCACCAGCCCATCACGCATTGGCACCTTAGCTATGATGGTTTTAGCAATGTTGGCTTGCCAAATGCGCACCTCGGCAATGCCGTTGCGAGGCAGCTTACCTGAGCTTATAAGCCCTTGGGCGATGGCAAAAGCCCCCACCGCGGCGGTTAAATTGCCGCAGTTGCCGCTCCAATCGACAAAGGCTCTGTCGATGGCCACTTGGCCGAACAAATAGTCGACATCGTGGTCTGGCTGTTGGCTCTTTGAGACTATCACGGTTTTGCTGGTGCTGGAGGTAGCTCCTCCCATGCCATCGGTTTGTTTGCCGTAGGGATCGGGGCTGCCAATAACGCGCAGCAGCAAGGCATCTCGTGCCGGACCTGGTTGTTGCGCTTCAACAGGCAAATCGTCCAGGGCAAAAAATACCCCTTTACTGGTGCCGCCCCGCATGTAGGTTGCGGCAATTTTCAGTTGGCTTTGCAGCGCCTGTGTCATGAGCTTACCCCGCATTCGCTTCTAAAAAGTCTTGGGCAAAGCGCTGTAGCACGCCACCGGCCTCGTAAATGGCCACCTCTTCGGCGGTATCCAGTCGACAATGGGCGTTAATGCTCAGTACTTCGCCCGTTTTGCGAGTAATCTGGACTTGAAGGCTGGCACCGGGGGCGCGCTCGCCAATCACATCGAAGCATTCGCTGCCATCAAGGCCTAGGGTGTTGCGATTAACGCCTGCTTCAAATTGCAAGGGTAACACACCCATACCGACCAAGTTGGTGCGGTGGATGCGCTCAAAGCCTTCCGCCAAAATCGCTTGCACGCCGGCAAGGCGCACGCCTTTAGCGGCCCAATCTCGCGATGAGCCTTGGCCGTAATCGGCGCCGGCGACAATGATTAACGGCTGGCCGCGGTCCATATAGGTTTCAATGGCTTCCCACATGCGAGTCACTTGCCCTTCAGGCTCTACTCGAGCTAATGAGCCTTGCTTAACTTGGCCATTCTCTTTCACCATTTCGTTAAACAGCTTAGGGTTGGCAAAGGTGGCCCGTTGTGCGGTTAAGTGATCGCCGCGATGGGTGGCGTAGGAGTTAAAGTCTTCTTCCGGCAAGCCCATTTTGGCCAAGTATTCGCCGGCGGCACTGCTGGCTAAAATGGCGTTGGATGGCGAGAGGTGATCGGTGGTGATGTTGTCACCTAAAACCGCTAAAGGTCGCATGCCTTTGAGGCTGCGCTCACCTGCCAATGCCCCTTCCCAATAGGGTGGGCGGCGTATGTAGGTGCTTTGCTCGCGCCAGTTATACAAAGGTGAAGTATTGTTGCCATAGTCGACTTTTAAATCGAACATGGGCTCATACACCTGTCTAAATTGCTCCGGTTTAACTGCGTCGTTAATAATGGCGTCGATGGCTTCATCGCTTGGCCACAGATCTTTAAGGGTAATCGGCTTGCCTTGGCTGTCGTGGCCCAGCACGTCCTGCTCAATATCAAAGCGAATGCTGCCGGCAATGGCGTAGGCAACCACCAGTGGCGGTGACGCTAAGAACGCCTGTTTGGCGTAGGGGTGAATGCGGCCATCGAAATTGCGATTGCCTGACAATACAGCGGTGGAATACAGGTCGCGATCCACAATTTGCTGCTGAATGTCGGCATCTAAGGCGCCACTCATGCCGTTACAGGTGGTGCAGGCGTAGCCGACAATGCCAAAGCCTAGGGCTTCGAGCTCGGTGAGCAGCCCGGCTTGCTCTAGGTATAAACGCGCCACTTTAGAGCCCGGTGCAAAGGAGGTTTTAACCCAAGGTTTGCGAGACAGGCCGAGTTCGTTGGCTTTCTTTGCCACTAACGCCGCCGCAATCACGTTGCGCGGATTTGAGGTGTTGGTACAGCTGGTAATGGCGGCAATGATCACCGCACCGTCTGGCATGTTATCCCGGGAATCGTTATCGCTGTTGCGAGCTTGGGCGACGCCTTTGTCGCTCAATTGCGCCGTGGCGAGTCGGCGATGCGGGTTGGATGGACCGGCCATGTTGCGACAAACGCTGGATAAATCAAAGTCCAGCACTCGTTCGTATTGCGCTTCGTTAAGGGCATCGGCCCACAGCCCAGTTTGCTTAGCATATTGCTCCACCAAAGCCACTTGCTCAGGCTCGCGCCCGGTGAGGGTTAAATAATCGATGGTTTGCTCATCAATGTAGAACATGCCGGCACTGGCGCCGTATTCTGGGGTCATGTTGGAAATGGTGGCTCTGTCGCCAATGGTGAGGCTTCTGGCGCCGTCACCGAAAAATTCCAAATAGGCAGACACCACTTTTTGCTCTCGTAAGAACTCGGTGATGGCCAGCACGATATCGGTGGCGGTAATGCCCGGTTGACGCTCGCCACTAAGCTTTACCCCCACAATGTCAGGCAGGCGCATCATCGAGGCCCGTCCCAGCATCACGCTTTCCGCTTCTAAGCCGCCCACGCCAATGGCGATAACGCCTAGGGCATCAACGTGCGGTGTGTGACTGTCGGTGCCCACACAGGTATCGGGAAAGGCAACACCGTCGCGCGCTTGAATGACCGGCGACATTTTTTCGAGGTTAATTTGATGCATAATTCCGTTGCCAGCAGGAATCACATCAACGTTTTTAAAGGCCGTTTTTGTCCACTCAATGAAATGGAATCGGTCTTCATTACGGCGATCTTCAATGGCTCGGTTTTTGGCAAACGCCTGTGCATCATAGCCACCGTGTTCCACCGCTAGAGAATGATCCACAATTAACTGAGTCGGCACCACAGGGTTCACTTGCGCTGGATCACCGCCTTTATCGGCAATGGCATCGCGCAAACCGGCCAAATCCACCAGTGCGGTTTGGCCTAAAATGTCGTGACACACCACCCGCGCTGGGTACCAAGGAAAATCCAAATCCCGCTTGCGATACACCAGTTGCGCTAACGCATCGTTTAGTTGATTCGGTTGGCAGCGTCTTACTAAGTTTTCCGCCAGCACCTTGGCGGTATAGGGCAGCTTAGCGTAGGCGTTGGCTTCAATGGCATTAACCGCCTGTTCAGCATCAAAGTAGTCTAAGCCACTGTTGCCCAGCGGCTTTCTATAAAGGGTATTGTTCATGTTGTCGCCCTACTGCTAGCGTTGTTCGATAGGCGTTACCGTGCGCGGCTCTACACCCACGTAGTCGGCGCTCGGGCGGATAATGCGGTTATTAGCCCGTTGCTCAAACACGTGAGCGGCCCATCCGGTTAAGCGCGAACAAACGAATATCGGGGTAAACAACTTGGTTGGAATACCCATGTAGTGATAGGCCGAAGCGTGGAAGAAGTCGGCGTTACAGAACAGCTTTTTCTGCTCCCACATAAAGGCTTCACAGGCGACCGATACGTCGTATAAACGGCTGCTGTCGGCCTGTTGCGATAGTTGTTGCGACCACTGTTTAATGATGGCGTTGCGCGGATCCGACTCGCGATATACCGCGTGTCCAAAGCCCATGATTTTATCTTTGTTGGCCAGCTTTTGGGCCAATACGCTGCGGGCGTGGTCGGGATCGGTAAGATCTTGAATCAGCTCCATTGCCGCTTCGTTTGCGCCGCCGTGCAAAGGGCCACGCAGTGAGCCAATGGCGCCGGTAATGCAAGAGTGCAAGTCGGACAAGGTCGAGGCACACACCCGAGCGGTGAAGGTTGAGGCATTGAATTCATGTTCAGCGTATAAAATGAGCGATACGTCCATGACCCGGGCATGCAGCTCAGAAGGCTTTTTACCGTGCAATAAATGCAGAAAATATGCGCCTAATTGATCGTCATCGGTTTCGGTAATAATGCGATCGCCAAAGTGGCTAAAGCGATACCAATAGCAAATGATGGCTGGAAAAGTAGCCAGTAAGCGATCCGCCGCGTCTTTTTGTTCGCTGAAGTCTTTTTCCGTTTCTAGGTTGCCCAGCATGGAAGCGGCGGTGCGCATAACGTCCATAGGGTGCGCGTCCGCCGGAATGCGTTCTAATACCTCTTTTAACGCCCGGGGCAAGCAACGCAGTGATTTTAACTTTTGCTTATAGGCGTCTAACTGGGTTTGATTGGGCAGCTCGCCATGAAACAGTAAGTATGCTACTTCTTCAAAGGTAACGTTTTCCGCTAAATCGGTAACGTCATAACCGCAATAGGTGAGGCCGGTGCCCGATTGGCCAACGGTGCTTAATGAGGTTTCTCCTGCGCTTTGACCACGAAGGCCGGCGCCGCCAAGTTTTTTATCTACCATGATATGACTTCCTATTTACAGCTGGTTTTTGATTGCTTGAAAAGGGTGTCGAGCTTGTCTTCGTAGGCGTGGTATCCCAAAAAGTCGTACAGCTCGGCTCTGGTTTGCATGTGTTCGACGACGGCGCGCTGATGGCCATCTTGTTTTAGGGCGCGCATTACGTTCAAAGCGGCGGCATTAGCGGCGCGGAAAGTGCTGAGTGGGTAAAGCACCATGTCGGCTCCGGCTTCTGCTAGTTCTGACACGCTGAACAGTTCGGTTTTACCGAATTCGGTCATGTTCGCCAAAATGGGGGCGTTAACTTGGGAGCGAAATTGACGGTAATGGTCAAGCTCGGTTAAGGCTTCTGCAAAAATCATGTCGGCGCCGGCTTCTAGGTAAGCGTTGGCGCGATCAATACCGGCTTGAATGCCTTCGCCGGCCACTGCGTCAGTGCGGGCCATGATGACAAAATCATTGTCGCTGCGCGCATCAACTGCGGCTTTAATGCGATCCACCATTTCTTCGGTGCTCACCACTTCTTTATTAGGGCGATGACCACAACGCTTTTGAGAAACCTGATCTTCCATGTGCACCGCCGCTACGCCAGCGCGCTCAAACTCTTTGATGGTGCGGGCAATGTTAAAAGCGCCGCCCCAACCGGTGTCGATATCAACCAACAACGGCAGCTCTGAGGCTGCGGTGATGCGACTGGCATCGGTGACCACGTCGTTCATTGAGGTCATGCCAAGGTCCGGCAATCCAAACGAGGCATTGGCAACGCCAGCGCCAGATAGATACAAAGCTTCGAAGCCGCTTTGCTCGGCCATTAGCGCGAAATAGGCATTAACTGTGCCCACAATTTGCAGCGGGTCGTTGTTTTTTACGGCTTGGCGAAAACGCACGCCAGGGCTTAATTTAGTCATGACTGAGTTCCTGTTCGATTTTATTTTTTAGTTTTGAAGCGGTATTGGTTAATCCGGTGTGAATGTGGCGGCGCATCAACAAGCTGGCAAGCTCACCATCGCCACTGATAATGGCGTTGGCAATGGCGGCATGTTCTTCGATGGCTTTGGTGGGGCGTTGTTCGCCGGTGCATTGAAAGCGATACATGCGCACCAGATGATAAAGGCCGCCGGTTAAACTGTCTTGCAAGTAGCGGTTGTTGCTGGCTTTAATGATGCAATAGTGGAAATCAACGTCGGCACCCACGTGAAAATCGGCGCCCTTGGTTAACTGCTCGCGTTGCTGCTGAATAAGCTGTTGCAGTTGCTGAGTGAGCTCGGGCGTCACATTTTCTGCGGCCAACTGGCAAGCCATGCCCTCCAGTACGGCTCGCAGTTCATACAGCTCATGCAGCTCTTCTAAGCTCATGCGCGCCACCCGAGCACCTACGTGCGGCAATCGCACCACCAAGCGTTGACGTTGCAGCGATTGCAGCGCTTCACGAAGCGGTCCTCGGGAAATGCCGTACTTAGCCGCAAGTGCTTGCTCATTGATTTTACTGCCCGCCTCGAGCTCACCGGTGATGATGGCTTGTTGCAGCGATGCGGTGGCTTTATCGGCAAGCGTTATCGGCGAATTGTTGACAATAATTTGCGACATAAGGCGTAAAATAGGGTTTATGTTGTGATTTTGGTCACAAATAGTAGGGTTTGCTGGTTATTTTGTCAACAATCGCTGTAAAGGTTCGGTTAGGTAAATACATTTAATCTTGTTTCATGTTGTTAGTGTGATGTTGACAAAATGTTGCTCCTGACTTTTCTTAACCTTGCCTGCAGCGATAATCATTAATATTAGTGAAAGTTGAAGAAGTAGAGTTAAAGGGCTTTGCAAAACAGTCGTAAAGTTTACCCACGATAGTTTTGATCTAAATCAATGAGTTGATTTAAAAAACAACCAATTATCCGTTCTAAACATCAAATGATGAATGGAGTCACAATGATTATTGCGGGAATATTTTTTGATAGCTCTAAAAGAGATGATGTAGTAGCCGAGCTACTGCATCTTCCTGAGCCAATAAAGCCTGTTATATATAGTGCAGATGAAGAAAAGAAACCTAAAGGGAACGTAGTTACTAATGAAAAAAAATTCGATCTGTTTATGGGAAAGAATGCCGTAGGTTTTTTTCTTCACTCAGAAAAAGCGTTATTTGATCTTTCCTTTCCACAGATTGGTAAATCATCAGTATTTATAGAGTTAGCAGACGACTCTCTTTTTATCTTACTTACTGACTACTTGGAAGGCTTCGCTCAGCTAGGTATTGACTTTGGTTTTGCGGCTGAACATACAGAATATACGCATAGAAATAGCCATTTTATAATCCAGGGAGTTAACAAAATTGAAACCTGGGTTGGTCGCGATCTTTATAAGTATTTGCCAGGGTTTTATTGGTTGACCTTTATTTCAAATGCAGTTGCTAAGCAGCATGGTATTGATATTTCTTCAGTTAGCGAGTCAGCAGAGTACATTAGTAATTGCAATGGTGTTTTAATGCGCTTCTTTGATGATCCTCGGAGCTGGCAGAACTATGCGGATCTATTAGATGATTTCTGTGAATCATCTAATGGAGTTTTTACCATCAAAGATGTAGAAAAATCAGTTTCAAATGATATGAACTTCCTTGAGCTTAACGCTGTTCTTGCCCAATGGAAGTGAGGGCGTTCATAATTCTGGGTCAGCCTACAGAGCTCAAAGCTCAAGGTAGTCATCTAAGCGCCTTGGAAAATGGATGGCAATCTGCGATAGCGTGAGATTCCAGTTTTGTATAGGGTGAGTCCAGCGCTCTTGAGCTTTGAGTATACCGGCATACAGCAGCTTTAGTAAGCTGTCGCTCCCAAAGCGTGCATCATCGCTATTATTACGACACCCAAGGTCGATTGTTGTCCCAATGGCGTGGCCA
Source organism: Paraferrimonas haliotis (assembly GCF_002282895.1). Classification (GTDB taxonomy): domain Bacteria; phylum Pseudomonadota; class Gammaproteobacteria; order Enterobacterales; family Shewanellaceae; genus Paraferrimonas; species Paraferrimonas haliotis. The sequence goes on along the minus strand of NZ_NRRB01000002.1, from coordinate 488,259 downwards.
CCGATGAATACGGCTACGTAGCTTGGCAGGCAGCCAACAGCGCCTTTGACAGGCTGGTAACCATAGACCACATCAATGGCTTAGCCATCGGCTATCCGGGTCAATACTACGACGATGAAACCCAAACTTGGAATAACGGCCCTCGAGAATACGATGCGCTAACGGGGCGCTTTTTACAAAGCGACCCGCTGGGACTGGTGGACGGCCCTAATACCTGCCTGTATGCTGGGGGCAACCCTAATGCGTATGTGGACCCAAGTGGTCTTGCGGCGCATAGCTACTTAAATCGTCCCCTAGGGATGAGCGTAGAAACGTTCCAAAACGCGGAGCGCGATGGCGCTGAGAAAGGACTGCACTGGTCGGCCGAGTTTTTAACCGTCATCTCGCCTGTGGGGTGGGCTGCCCTTGGTGATTAAGCCCATAATCTTGGAGGCTCTTTCCAAGGAAAAGGTAAAATTGAACACTACAATGTCCAGATCCAGAGTGCTAAAGGTAAAACATTAGAAAACCTGCATATTGTTCCTGATGGTAAAGGAGGTTTTGTTCGGTGGGGAAAAGATGGTGTCGTTAAGTAGTAAAAAACTTAGTCCTGTTGTAAAGCTGACAGTTGATGGAGAGGATATTCCATCCGATGAAAATTTTGAAAATGAGGCCCATAATTTGTCTGCAAAGGTAGACAAGGATAATGGTGATATTTATTTAGAGTTTTCATCACGCCTTGCTATGTATGACTTCGCTCGAAGTCTTATGCATGAGGCTTTATTCAATGAAAGTGATACAACCGAGTTATACCCATTAAGGTTTGAAGGAAGCTTGCAAGTGGTTAATGGAGTTAGGCTTACATTAGATAGCTCAAGAATCTTTGTGAATTATCCTTACTCAGATCCAAATGGTTAATTGTTAAAGCCCGCACTTTGAAGTGTCCAACTTTATGGGGTCACTTCACCTTAGCCAGCCTGAAACCATGTTTTGACTTGTTGGGTACCACACCTAGCCCTACTTAGGCTGCGGATAGATGGTTTGAGTATTGCTGGTAGCCGCCAATTGCTCAGCGATGATCGCATCTTTTTCAGCCCAAATGTCATTTAGCCAGCGCTGAAATTCGGCGCGATAGCTGCCATCCACCATATAACGTTCACCGTCAATTTTAGGCATATCGATGCTGCGAATGTGAATTCGAATTTCTTTTACATCGCCTTTAAGCACGGCTTTTAGCGCTTCGTTAGGGGCGTCAGGATAAACCAGGGTGACGTCTAACATTTTGTCAAACTGAGTGCCTAGGGTCGACAGCGCGTAGGCAATGCCGCCCGCTTTAGGCTTGAGTAGATATTGATATGGCGATTTCTGGCGAGCGTGTTTGTTAGCATCAAAGCGCGAACCTTCCACAAAGTTCATGATGCTGGTGGGCAAATGGCGAAATTTCTCGCAGGCTTTACGGGTAGCTTCCATGTCTTTGTTTTTGAGCTTTGGGTTCTTTTTAAGCTGGGCTGGAGTGAAGCGTCGCATAAAGGGCATGTTAAGCGCCCAGCAACCCAATCCCAAAAACGGCACATATAGCAGCTCCCGCTTTAAGAAAAACTTAAGCATGGGAATGCGATGGCGAAATACGTAGCACAATGCGGCAATATCAAACCCGCTCACATGATTCGAAATCACTAAGTACCAAGACTGTCGGCTAAGCTGGGTATCGCCGCTAATGCTCCACTTAAGTTTACAGGTTAGCTTAAGAATGAGGCCATTGGTTATGGCCCAACCGCGCATGAACTCGGTGGCAACGAAAGCGAACCAATTTTCAACCCGCTGCAAAGGTAGCAGTAACTTAACAACACCGCAGATAAAAATGAGTGTTGAGAAAACCACGGTATTCAGACACACCAAGGTTAAGTTAATTAAGTACAGTAAGGGTGCAGGCAAAAAATTTAGCATTTATGGGCCTCTTGCGCCGACTGAGCCAGCTGGGTTAAGTGGGCGTCTTTCTCACGCCAAACTTGGTTTATCCATTGTTGAAAAAATTGCTTATATTGACGGTCGTTGGCGTAATCACCCCGTAATTTGGCGTCAATTGGGCGTTGCTGAATATCAATGATCACCTGATCGACCTGACCACTGATAAACTGCCAAAAGCTCGGTCGGCCTTGTGGGTAATAAATGGTAACGTCCAGCAGTTTATCCATTTGTTCCCCTATCGACGAAATCGCAAAGGCTAATCCGCCGGCTTTTGGGCGCAGCAAGTGGGTAAATTCGCCACCTTGTTGGCTGTGTTTGTGCTCGGTAAAGCGAGTGCCTTCCACAAAATTCATGACACTGACTGGCAGGTGTTTAAATTTGCGACAGGCTTTTTGGGTTGTTTTGATGTCTTTGCCTTTTAGCTGTGGTTTGCGTCGCAATTGAGCGGCGCTGTATCGTCGCATAAACGGAAAGTCCAGCGCCCACCATGCTAACCCCAGCACAGGCACATAAAGCAGTTCTTTTTTTAAGAAAAATTTTAGAAAGGGTACTTTGCCCGATAAGGCTCGTTGCAGAACTAAAATGTCGACCCAAGACTGATGGTTAGCGATAACCATATACCATTGATTATTGTTTAAGTGCACATCGCCACGAATGTCCAACTGATAACCGTGAGTAACCCGTTGATTGACGCTGTTGAGCTTAACCCAAGCAGATGCACAGGCATCAGCAATCGCACCACACCGCTTTTGTAGCATGGCGAGCGGCACCAGTTTAACGATGCCGAGTACTAAAATTGGAATCACCCAAAATAAGGTATTTATGACGTATAAGCTGAACGACACGCTGGCGATCATCAGCCGCAACAAGGCGGACATGCATTACTCCCTTTTTCTTTTGCGCCTCATTTTAATCGCCACGAGATGCTTTTCCAAGTTCCCGCTCATCAAATATCGAATAATGCGAGATGCGCCTAATCCTTGGCTTTAATGACCGCTATCGCCGTTAACTTTTGGCCGGTAATACCGTGCTTTCTACCTGACCAAAGCCAATGCGAACAAAGCCTTGTCGTTCGCAATGTCCACGGAAGGTTATGGTGTCACCGTCAGCAAGGAAGCTGCGCTGTTCGCCGTTGGCTAGGGTGATGGCTTGTTTGCCCCCTTTGCTCAGCTCCAGCAGTGACCCCGCTTCTTCGGCTTCAGGGCCCGACTGAGTGCCGGAACCCAGTAAGTCACCGGCGCGCAGGTTACAGCCGTTAACACTGTGGTGAGCTACCATTTGAGCTATGGTCCAATAGCTGTGGCGGAAGTTTGAGCGAGACAGTCGTTGCGGCGCTTCACCGGCGGCGCGCATGGTCTCGGTTTGAATAAAACACTCCAGCTCGATGTCCATTGAGCCAAATTCGTCGTTGTTATCAGAGCACAGGTATGGCAATGGCGTTGGGTCTGACTCGGGGCGCAAATATTGACTGCGATAAGGCGCCAACGCTTCCATGGTGACTATCCAAGGTGAAATGGTAGAGGCAAAGCTTTTTGACAAAAATGGCCCCAGCGGCTGATATTCCCACGCCTGAATGTCTCGGGCTGACCAATCGTTAAATAGGCACATGCCGAATACATGTTGGTGGCTGTCATCGATGTCGATGGGGTGGCCAAACTCATTGCCTTGGCCAATAAAAATGCCCATTTCCAGTTCGTAGTCTAAGCGTTTACAGGGGCCAAAACTCGGCGTGCTTGCATCCGGCGCTTTGGTTTGTCCGCTTGGGCGATGAAACGCCTGACCGCTGACGTCTAAAGACGATGCGCGGCCATGGTAGCCAATGGGCACCCATTTATAGTTGGGCAGCAATGGGTTATCGGGGCGAAACAAACTGCCCACTGCTGTGGCGTGGTGGATTGAGGTGTAAAAATCGGTATAGTCGCCCACGTGGCAAGGCATCTGGTAGTGTGCTTGAGATTGCAGCTGCAGGCAGTGTGCTGGCAGGCGCTCGCTGTTGTCGCTGCTAAGCAGTTGCGACAGCGCCGCGCGCAAGGCTGACCACGCTGGTTGGCCCATTTGCATAAATTCGTTTAGTTGAGGCTTAGCCGCGGCTTCGGCTGCTTGTTGGGCCAACCCAGACAATAGCGAGGTGCTGGCGAGAGCGGCCAGGTCGACAATGGAATCGCCAATGGCTACACCGCCTCGAAAAGCTTCATTGCTGTGGATTCTAAAGCTGGCAAATGGCAAGTTTTGAATGGGAAAGTCGCTGTGGCCATTCGCGCTGGTTACCCAGCTGGTTAGGTTGGCATCGTGGGTACTATTCAACGTGATCATGAGGATTCCTTGTCGCTTAGCGCTGTGTTGAATTAAAAAGTTTGGGTAAATTGTGCCAGCAATGGGCGTAATCGCTTTGCAGTGCTGTGCTGGATAAGGCGTTATCGGTTGGGATAAACGGGTAACGGCTTTCAAACATAAACGCCATGGTATCTTGATAGCGTTGCGGTGCCAGCTCGGCATTGGACGCTTTTTCAAATACGTCGGCCTCTGGGCCATGTGGGGTCATGCAGTTGTGCAAGCTCATTCCGCCGGGCACAAAACCTTTTTCTTTGGCGTCGTATACCCCTTCAATTAATCCCATAAACTCGCTCATTAAGTTGCGATGATACCAAGGCGGGCGGAAGGTATGCTCGGCCACCATCCAGCGTGGCGGGAAGATAACGAAGTCTAAGTTGGCGGTTCCTTCGGAATCGGATGGCGAGGTCAGTACGGTGAAAATGGACGGATCGGGATGATCATAGGTCACCGTATTCATAGCATTAAAACGGCTTAAATCGTACTTATAGGGAGCGCTGCGTCCGACCCAGGCGACAACATCTAACGGTGAATGCTTGATATCCGCCTGAAACAGTGTGCCGGCGAATTTACACAGTAATTTAAAGTCACCTTCACGCTCTTCAAACCAAGCGCTGGGGTATAGAAAATCGCGATCATTGGCGTAACCGTTGGCGCCAACCGGCCCTCGTTCAGGCAGTTGCAGCGGCGCACCGTAGTTTTCGCAAACGTAGCCGCGAATAGGGCCATCAACCAGTTTAATTTGAAACTTTACGCCTCGGGGAATCACCAGTATTTCGCCCGGCTGCACCTGTAATCGCCCCATTTCGGTATGGGCAAGCAAGGCATTTTGTTGCGGCACGATAAGCAGCTCGCCATCGGCGTTGTAAAAATACTCGTCTTCCATGGAGCGATTGGCGTGATAATAATGAGTGGCTACGCCCACTTGAGTGGCGGCATCGCCATTGGCGGCCACCGTTTGCATGCCTTCGATGAAATGAGTGGGGGCAGTAGGCTCTGGCAATGGGTCCCAGCGCAGCGGATCGGGAGTGACTCCTTGGCTGCGAATTGGCGCGGTTTGCCATTGCGACTGCGGCCATGGCTGGAACTTGCCAACCAATGCCGATGGTCGAATGCGATAGAGCCAAGTGCGTCGGTTTTGCGCTCTAGGCGCTGTAAAAGCAGTGCTGTTGAATTGCTCTGCATAAAGCCCATAGCTGCATTGCTGCGGAGAAAACTGCCCTTGTGGCAGGGCGTTAGGCAGCGCTTGTGACTCGTGTTCGTTATTAAATCCGGTCAAATAAGTCAGTGACATTCGACTCGCCTCTTTTTCTTTTAATTGTTCTCATTTGCAACTATATTAGAAGCGCTGAGTGCAAATAACAAGCTTATTTAATAAAGGAGTTGGCCGTGTCTAACCGCAGTTTTCAGTTGAGCCGCTTTTTACCTTATCGACTGGCGCAATTATCGAAACTGGTGAGCGATGATTTTTCTGAGCTATACAAAGCATCGGAAGGTTTAACCGTTGCCCAGTGGCGTTTGTTGGCGAACTTGTCGGAGCGCTATCCGTTGACTGCGCAAGATCTTGTGGAAACTGCGCAGCTGGATAAATCTAAGGTGAGTCGCGCCTTATCTGGGCTGTTACAGCGGCAACTGATTGTGCGGGAGAAACACCCCCAGGATACCCGAGCTAATATGCACCGCCCCACCGAACAAGGCTTAGCCATGTATGCCCGAATTTGTCAGCGAGCCCAAGATTGGGAGCAGCAGAGCTTGGCACATTTATCGAGCCAAGAGTATGAACAGCTGTTACAGTTGATGGACAAAGTCAGCAAAGGCATTAAGCAACGCGATGGAATTATTTAGTAGCATTTATGAACGAGCCTGCGAGCGCAAAGGCGGCGAAACAAATTTGCTGGCGCTCATGCCAACCCCTTTATCAAACCGAGAATTTGGCCAATACTCCGACGCCGATTTACTCAGTGAATTCGCCAAAAAAATCTTCCAATCGGGGTTCGTTTGGCGAGTGGTGGAGAATAAGTGGGACAACTTCGAACAGGCCTTTTTTGGCTTTGAGCCGTTTAAAGTGGCCATGTTGTCGCCCGAGCAAATTGCTAAGCGCAGCGTTGACCCGGCGTTAATTCGTCACGCAAAGAAAATGCAGGCGGTGTACGACAATGCCATTTTTATTCTCGATATACAGGCCAAACACGGCAAAGCAATTGACTGGATTAACCAATGGCCCAGCGATGACATTATTGGGCTGTGGAAAGAGCTGAAGAAAAACGGCAGCCGGCTGGGCGGTAACACTGGCCCCTATGCCCTTAGAGCTCTGGGCAAAGACAGCTTTTTGGTGACGCAAGATATTGCCAGCTATTTTGTGGCTCATAAGCTGTTGGATGCTAACCCGGGCAGCCAAAAAGCACTGCAGCAAATGCAACAGGCGTTTAATGAATGGCAGCAGCAGTCGGGCTTACCTTATTCGCACCTATCGCGAATTCTAGCCTGCAGTCTGGGTGATAACTTCTTGTAGTGTATTGCTGTGTTGTTGTGTTGGCGTGTTGCAGATAAAAAAATGCCCAAGCGAGGGGCCTGGGCGAAAATAAGGGTAGTAGGAAGTCAAAACTGGTCCAGTTCATGTCTTCTTGGGATTAACAATAGCAGCGCTTAGCTGAACCCTTGCTGAATCGTATTTCGATGCCCAAATTTTTCGCAAAAAAAACCAGCAATCAAAGATTGCTGGTTAACTAATAATGATGAAACTATGCAGGGAGCAGTTTAACTTAATGAAGTTCACTGTTAACAGTTAGAGGCAGCTGCTTCACTTTAGTTCAAATTAATTTTAAAAAAACTCAAATTATTTTTTAATGCTCTAAGTTTCAGTTAGTTAGTGAGCTCCATCCCAGCTGTCCGCCGAGTCAGCCTCCGCCAATAGCGGTACATCGAGGTTGGCTGCCGAGGCCATGATGGCGGTGACTTTTTCGGTATGCTCAGCCAACTTGTCTTCCCTCACTTCAAACACCAACTCATCGTGCACTTGCATGATCACTCGAATGGAGTCGTCGTTTAGGCTGGTTATCCATTCATCCACCAAAATCATGGCTTTCTTAATGATGTCGGCTGCGGTGCCTTGCATGGGCGCATTAATGGCTGCTCGCTCCGCGGCTTGGCGACGCATGCCGTTGCGGGCGTTGATTTCTGGCAGGTACAAACGGCGGCCAAACAAGGTTTCCACATAGCCATCTTCGGCGGCCTTTGCTCGGGTTCTATCCATGTAGGCTTGAACACCGGGGTAGCGCTCAAAATAGACGTCGATGTATTGTTGGGCTTCAAAGCGAGGAATGTCGAGCTGACGAGCCAAGCCAAACGCTGACATGCCGTAGATCAAGCCAAAATTAACCGCTTTAGCTCGTCGACGTTGCTCACTGCTCACCTGTTCAAAGTCAACCCCAAACACTTCAGCGGCGGTGGCTCTGTGAATGTCTTTACCGTGGGCGAACGCTTCTAGTAAGCCTTTGTCTTGGGAGAGGTGCGCCATAATTCTGAGTTCGACTTGGCTGTAATCGGCGGCCATGATTTTATAGCCTTGTGGTGCGATAAAGGCTTGTCGAATGCGGCGTCCCTGTTCGCTGCGAATGGGGATGTTTTGCAGGTTTGGATCGGTACTTGATAGACGACCTGTGGCGGCTACGGCTTGATGGTAGCTGGTATGCACGCGCCCGGTTTCCGGGTTTACCATCAATGGCAGCTTGTCGGTGTAGGTGCTTTTCAGCTTAGATAAGCTGCGATGCTCAAGAATGATTTTGGGCAAGGGATAATCCAGTGCCAGCTCAACCAAGACCTCTTCCGCGGTTGACGGAGCGCCTTTCGGGGTTTTCTTGATAATCGGGTAGCCCAGCTTCTCAAAAAAGATGTGCTGCAGTTGCTTAGGTGAGCCGAGGTTAAATTTCTCGCCGGCAATTTCATACGCTTTTTGTTCAAGCGAATCTAAGGACTGGGCAATCTCAGAGCTTTGATTGGCCAGCATCATGCTGTCGATGAGCACACCGGTGCGCTCTATTTTCGACAAAATGCTAACCAGAGGTAGCTCATAGTCAGTGAAAATGCCTTGCAACGAGGCCTCTTTTGCAATTTGTGGCCACAGCTTTTGATGCAACCTTAGGGTAATGTCGGCGTCTTCAGCGGCATACGGCCCGGCTTGTTCTAAGGCAATTTGGTTAAAGGTGAGCTGCTTGGCTCCTTTGCCGGCAATGCTTTCAAAGCTGATGGTTTTCATGCCTAGGTACTTGAGCGCCAAATCGTCCATATTGTGTCGCGAGGCTACCGAATTAAAGACGTAGGACTCCAGCATGGTGTCAAAGGCAACCCCTTGCAGCGTTACCCCGTGGCGAGCCAATACGCTCATGTCGTACTTAATGTTTTGCCCGACTTTTAAGTGGGTTGGGCTCTCGAGAATGGGCTTTAACTGTTCGATGACAGCGCTTGCTTCAAGCTGCTGAGGGGCTCCGGGGTAGTCATGAGCAATGGGTAAATAGGCGGCTTCGCCCGCTTCAACGGCAAAGCTCAGCCCCACTAATTTTGCCTGCATGTAGTCAAGACTGGTGGTTTCGGTATCCACAGCAATGAGGTCGGCGTCGTTGAGCTTGCTGAGCCATTCATCTAATTGAGCTTGATTTAAGATGGTGGTGTAGCGGGTTTCAATGGCGGCAGTTGCGTCGTCTTCGGTGCTTGCTATGCTATCACCGGCCTCCAGTTGTTCATTGAGGAAGCGTCTAAATTCCAGCTCGCCATACAGCTTAATAAGCGCGTCGCGATCCGCTTGTTTGACATCCAGCGCCTGCGCGTCAATGTCCAGCTCTACGTCCAACTTGATGGTGGCCAATTGATACGACAGTCGCAACATGTCTTCGTGCTCAACGAACTTGTTGGCGATGGTTTTGGAGCCTCGAAAGCTCAAGTTGGCGATGTTCTCAAGGTTTTGATAAATATCATCGATGCCGCCAAGGCCTTGAATGAGCGCGGTTGCGGTTTTGTCACCGACCCCAGGCAGGCCGGGGATGTTATCCGCTTTGTCGCCCATTAACGCTAGGTAGTCAATAATCAGCTCGGGTTTTACTCCGAACTTTTGCTCTACCTCGGCCGGCCCCATCACGGTGTCGGTCATGGTGTTGATTAAGGTGGTGTGTTGGTCCACCAATTGTGCCATGTCTTTATCGCCGGTGCTGATTAAGGTGGCAATGCCTTGTTTGCTGGCTTGGTGGGCCAAGGTGCCAATCACATCGTCGGCCTCAACGCCAGGCACGCATATTAGCGGCAGCCCCATGGCTTTAATGACTTGATGCAATGGCTCTATTTGGCTGCGTAAGTCATCCGGCATGGGGGGGCGATGCGCTTTATAGTCGCTGTACATGTCGTTACGAAAGGTTTTGCCTTTGGCATCAAACACCACCGCCATTCGTGTTGGTTTGTATTGGCGCTGCAGGCTTTTAAGCATGTTGATAACGCCATAAACCGCACCGGTGGCTTCGCCTTTGGAGTTGGTTAAATGAGGTGGCGAATGATAGGCGCGAAAGAGATACGATGAGCCATCGACAAGAATTAACGGGTTGTTCGGTACCGTGACCATAAAGTGATAACCATTGGCTGTTTTTAATCTGGCCATAGCATGCCACACAAAGCGAGGAATTTCAGCCAAAGGATTGCAGTGAAAGCTGTGGATAAGTCTGTGAATTAAAAAAGCTTGATGATCTTTGAGGGGTAAAATTATTCCAGCAAGAAAAGACGGTAACCCTTGCTGCTAAAGGTTCCGCGAGTGGCGCACTAAAAATTTTGAGTATGTCAAATTCGCTTATTCTATTGTGGATTTCCGTCCATGGTACAACTACGGCAGTTGAGAAATCAGTAAGCGTTTGTACATTTTTGAGACAACTAAATTAGCACAATAAAAAATCCTGTAAAGCGATAATCGCTAAAAAATTATTCAATTTGAGGTAGGAGAGTTTCCAGATAAATTCCGAACTGGCTAATAGTGAAAATTATCTTGCTGAATTAAAAGAAAAAAGCCAGGTCATAAGACCTGGCTGAAACATCGTTGTGAGCAATGTGAAGTCAATCAAAATTGTTGTTTCTGCAGGAAGTCGACCGCTAACATCGGTCTAAACAAACTTGATTGTTTTGGAACGCATGTAAATAGTAGTCATTCTCATTTTCATTTGCAAGGGCTTTTTTGAAAAAAGTTTAAATGACCTTGCTCAATTGAATTTGATTACCTTTAGAGGCGTCATTGCGTGCGTTTAAATCAGTGACTAAAAAGCCTTGTTTAATGAGCAGACTTAGCAATTCACTTTGGTCATCATTGGTGCTAATTGCCAGTGATTGCGCTTGCTCGCTAAATGCGCGTTCGCTAATGGCGTTGAGGAGGGCTTCTTCTACGCCCAGTTCAACAAAATCGCTATCGACCCAAGCCGGCTTTATGGTGAGCTGAAACTCATCGATCGGTTGGCTGATCTGTGCTCCGGCAAGTTCGCCTTCGATAAAGGCTACCGCGATTGAGCTTTCCATCGCGGGGCTTAAGGGCGCGAGAACAGCATCTAACTCTGGCATTTGCTGCAGCGCGTTCGATAATGGGTAGTGCTTAACGGTTAGCTGATACATATTGACTCCAAAGCGGATAAGTGACTGGTATGGCGCAAATTATAGCAGGTCATACCAGTCGAGCAAACACGCTTTAGTGTGATTTCAGCGCTAGGACTGTGATGAAGTTAGGTAGGTTTGTAACGCCTCGCCAGGAATAGAACTGGCGGTTTTAAGGGCGCATTGTGCCCACTCACAGGCAATTTCGAGAGCTTGCGGCAAGGGTTGTTGTGCTATCAGAGAGTGGATGAATCCGGCGGCAAAGGTATCACCGGCACCGGTTGTATCAACCACTTCACAGTCAATGGCTTGGCAGTGATGCTGGGTGGTTTCAGTGTACAAGGTAGCACCCTTGCAGCCGTCGGTTAATACCAGCGCCTGTAACGACTCACCAGCATACTGTTTAGCAAAGGCCCAATGGTCGTGCTGCGGCGCTAAGTTCATGTCGCTTTTGGAAGCCACTAGATAATGGCAAGGTAACTGCGATTGCTGAGCATTGTACTGGCCTACTACTGTGGTTTTCGACAAGGCCAATTGTGCCCATTGCGCTTGATTGCTGGCTTGGCTATTAAAGTAAACGGCTTGGAAGTGTTCGAAGTTGGGGGCATCACCCAGTTTATAAGGGGCGACAACTGGGCGGACGATGGTGCGCTCGCCACTGGGATCCAGCAGCAGTAACAGCTCGCCGCCTGCGTCTGAGTGGCGTGTTATCTGGTGAAACTCAAGACCGTACTCACCCGCTTGTTGCAGTGCCCAGTCGGATGCTTGATCATTGCCAAGTTGGCAAACCAGTTGAACTTGGTGTCCCGCCCAAACCAGCCCTATGCCGGTGTTGGCCGCACCACCTCCGAGGCGTCGAGCGCTTTGTTGAAAACGATGGCGACCGCCATTTGTTAGGGCTGAGTCCAGTTTAATGACTCTATCGCAGTTTAAATTTGCTACCACTAACAACGACGCCATAGACTCTCCTTAGCCATGATCTGGGTTGGCTAAGCCTTTGCGCAATTGGGCGCGGACGTTATCCATTCCAGAATAGAATTCTTTCATCATCAACAAGCCCATCATTTTACCATTATCGGTCACGATTATCTGCTCTGGGTCGGCAGGGTCATTTTTAATCGCGCCCATGAGCTTCATGCTGGTCATTTCTTTAAACAAGGCGGTGTCTAAGTTAACGCCAAAGGTTTCTCGGAAGTATTTGCGAGAAAGACGTCCAGAAAACATACCTAATAAGAAGCGGTATTGCATAACGGCTTTCTTGTCGTAGGTTTTCTTTTGATCCACACCCATACGACCCGATGCAATCTTGCCCGCATACTCTTTCAAGGAGAAGCTATTCACATAGAGGGTGTCGTCTAAGAAGCTGAATGAGCCAGAGCCAACACCTAAGTACTCATCATAATCGATAACGTACTCATCGAAGCCTTCGTTATTGCTTTGGCCAAATGCCCATGCGGAAAGCTGAGTATATTGACCGTTTAGCGAATTAAGAATTTGGCGGTATTGACCCACCATGTCGTGATGACTGGCCGCCAATTTGCCTTTAACACTCTTACGGGTTTGATGAGTGATCATCAGCGGGTAGGTGGTGATTTGCCGCGGGTCCAGCTTGGCCGCCATGGCCAAATCGTTGGCGATCACTTCGTCGGTTTGACCGCGGAAACCAAAGATCAAGTCGACATTAATAATAGGGAACAACTCTTTGGCGGAGGCGATTTTGTCGAACGTCTCTTGGCCAGTACCGAATTTTTCAATGCGGTCGGTCATGGTGAGAATTTTATCGTCGAAGCTTTGTACGCCAACGGACATGCGATCAACAAGCCCTTTCAGTTGCTTAATAGCATCGTCGCCAAGGTGCTGAGGATCCGATTCGCAAGATACTTCTTTAATGCTTGGGAATAAGTTCTTGGCGTGTTCAATGGTACGAGCGAGTTCGTCTTCCAATACAGTAGTGGTACCACCACCTATGTACATGGACTCAAAGTCATAGCCAAGATCTTTGGCCATGTTCATTTCTTTTCTTAAGTTAATGAAATACTCGCGGGCCTTGTTTTCTTTAAACAAGAAGCGATGGAAGGTACAGAAGCTGCACAAGGTGTGGCAAAACGGTACGTGCGCATAAAGCATGTATTTTTTGCCCGGTTGCGGAGCCGGCATCATGTCAGCTGCTTTGGTGTCTAAGCGTAAGTTACGCTCAACATAAAAGCCCATCACGCGTTCCATTGCGCCAATCGTCCATGCCGGAACCGTAATGTCCGCTTGGTAAGGAGTGACAATGCCATTGTTTGGCGATGTGATGATGGATGACATATCTGTTCCTATTTGCAGTGTGGACTAACCTTTGTCAGACCATTGAACCAATACCAGAGTTCGCTAGTATGGTATTTTTATTTTAATTTGGCATTCCCAAATCATTTTTCTGTTAAGGCGATCAAAAAAAATACCCCACCAAAAGGCAGGGTATTCATTGAGAACTAATAACGCTCAGTAATTAGTCTTTGTACTTTAGCGTACCGTCTGCTTTGATTTCGTCATACCAAACGTTGTGGTGCTGTTTAGCCCAGTTTTCGTCACAGTATCCAGAAACCATACATTCCATACCGCCTTCAGACATTACCGTTGCCATAAAGATGTGCACGATAGAGAAGGCCGCAATGATAATGGCAGCAACACCGTGAACAACAACAGCCAGTAAGCTTAGGCTGCGGCTTGGCTCAACCCAGTTCGGGAACAACAACACGATGCCAGATAGCACCACTAAGGCGCCAACAAAGGCAAAGGTCCAGAACCACAGTTTTTCACCGGCGTTGGCAAAACCTGCATCAGGGTGCTTACCTTTGAAAGGTCCAAAGTTGATGTAACCACCAACCACCATGAACCAAGCGATGTCGTATTTAGCTGGCATTTGGTTTTTCGCCCAAAGCACAGTCATTACTAACCAACCAACAATAAACGGAATCGCCATGATGTCGTGAATTTGCTTGGATGCATAGATAATGCTTCCCCAAGCGCCTTCACCAATGTATGGCTGCACAAAGAAGCGTCCGGCTAGAATCAGCAGTCCAGTAATGATGAGTAGCAAGCAGGGGATTGCGCCAATCCAGTGGATGGCAACGTCAAACTTGCTCCAACGATGAACCATTTTGCCACTAAAGCCACCATGCAGTTTAGAGATGCCGTTCACCGCGATGAACAGAATAAATACTGCAATCATACCGAAAGTGGCCAGCATGATGCCGGGCGCTAGGTAATCTTCGCGGGCTGGAATCAAACGCGGGTCATTGACGTTTATCAATTGATCAGCGAATGCCGACTTTGAGGTGGTAACCCCTTGCTCGCCAGCTTTAATATCGTGCCACAGTTGAGCGCCTGTTTGTTGTGCTGGCTCAGCATCGCCATTGGCGAGAGCTAAACCACTAAACATCATCAGGGCAACCATAGCGAGTACGTTGAACATTTTGTTCATATCAAAACCTCTAATGAGAGGGAAGGCGGGCCTTCCCTCTTAGGTTGCTTTACTCAGCGGTCGCGCCAAACTGTGCTTTAACCGAGCCACGGTAGGCAACACGCTCACGGAAGATGGCTGAAACTACGTCAGCATCACCGCCAAGAAGCGCTTTGGTTGCACAAAGCTCAGCACACATAGGTAGCTTGCCTTCAGCGATTCGGTTAGCACCGTATTTCGCTTTCTCAGCTTCTGAGTGATCTTCTTCTGGGCCTCCGGCACAGAAAGTACACTTATCCATAGTTCCACGAGCACCGAAGGCACCGTTTTTAGGGAACTGAGGCGCGCCGAATGGGCAAGCATATAGGCAGTAACCACAACCGATACAGGTATCTTTGCTGTGCAATACAATGCCGTCTTCAGTTTTGTAGAAGCAGTTTGCAGGACAAACTGCCATGCAAGGTGCATCAGCACAGTGCATACACGCAACCGATAGACTTGCTTCACCACGTTCACCATCGTTAATGGTAACTACGCGACGACGATTGATGCCCCACTCTAGAGCAGAGTCGTTTTCGTTTTTACAAGCGGTGACACAGCCGTTACATTCGATACAACGCTTGCTATCACACAAAAATTTCATTGTAGCCATTTTGGCATTTCTCCTAACTTACGTTGTCCGATTATGCTTTAACGATTTGACAAATGGATGACTTAGTTTCCTGCATTTGGGTAACTGGGTCATAACCATAGGTCAACGCTGTGTTTGCAGATTCGCCTATAATGTAAGGAACTGTACCTTCTGGGTAGTTCGCTTCTAAGCTTTCGCCGCTCATCACACCTGCGAAGTGGTAAGGCATAAAGGTAACGCCAGGCTGAACACGAGGGGTAACCATAGCTTTAATTTTAATTCGTCCGCCTTCTGCACCTTCTAACCATACGTCGTCGCCATCGCGGATTAAGCGCTCAGCGGCGTCAGCTGGGTTGATTTCAACAAACATTTCTTGCTGAAGTTCCGCCAACCAAGGGTTAGAACGAGTCTCTTCACCACCACCTTCATACTCAACCAGACGGCCAGAAGTCAGTGCTAATGGGTACTTACCGGACAAGTCTTTATCTTGAATTGACTTGTATAGAGTCGGTAGACGGTGCACTTGGCGATCTTCGTAAGTTGGGTACTTAGCAATCAAGTCACGGCGAGTGGTGTACAACGGCTCACGGTGAACAGGTGCTGGATCTGGGAAGGTCCAAACGATTGAGCGAGCTTTTGCGTTACCGAAAGGAATACAACCGTGCTTCATAGCAACGCGTTGGATACCCCCGGATAGGTCAGTTTTCCAGTTCTTACCTTCAGCTGATGCTTTTTCGTCTGCAGTTAGGTCGTCCCACCAACCCAATTGCTTAAGCATCTTGTCGGTGAACTCTGGGTAACCGTCTTGGATCTCGGCGCCTTTCGAGTAAGAGCCTTCCGCAAGAATGTTGGTACCGTTGTGCTCAACACCATAACGTGCACGGAAGTTACCGCCACCTTCTAGTACGTGACGACCGGTACGGTATAGGATTTGCGTACCAGGGTGCTTCTGCTCTGGAGTACCCCAACACGGCCAAGGCAGACCGTAGGTTTCGCCTTTCAGCTTACCGCCAGGTGCTTCAAGGGTCTTGAAGTCAAACACGCCCCAGTTTTCAGTGTGCTCACGTAGACGTTGGGCTGACTGACCTGTCATACCAATGGTCCACATACCGCGGTTAATTTCGTCTTGGATGTCGTCTAGGTTAACGATGTTACCGTCAACGCGCATACGCTTAGTGAATTGCTCTGCCATGCCCACTTTCTTGGCTAGTAGGTACATGATCTCAAGGTCAGTCTTAGACTCGAACAATGGTTGAACAACTTGTTGACGCCATTGTTGTGAACGACCTGAGTTAGATACTGCTCCTTCAGTTTCGAATACAGTACATGCTGGCAGGATGTATATGCCATCTGGGCGGTCACTTAGTACGCCAGCCATGGTTGGGAATGGGTCTACTACAACTACGGTGTCTAGCTTGTCTAGTGCATCGCGAACGTCGTTTTGACGAGTCTCGGTGTTAACCGATTGACCCCAGAAGAACGCCATTTTAACTTGGTCTTTTTGAGCAAGTTTTTCAGCAGACTCAAGCACACCATCGTGCCACCGAGAACAAGGAATACCAGGAGTATTCATTGGTACGCGACCTAGGTATTCGTTGTTGTCGAAACGGCCTTTAACCCAGTCAAAGTCCAATTCCCAAACGTTAGACCAGTGTTTCCACGCGCCAGTGCTTAGGCCGTAGTAACCCGGTAGGGTGTCGAACAACAAACCTAAATCGGTTGCGCCCTGTACGTTATCGTGACCACGGAAAATGTTAGTACCGCCACCTTCAACGCCCATGTTACCAAGCGCAAGTTGAAGCAAGCAGTATGCACGGGTGTTGGCGTTACCAACGTGGTGCTGAGTACCACCCATACACCAAACAACGGTGCCAGGACGGTTTTCTGCCATTAGTTTAGCAGCCATGTAAACGTCTTTTTCGGCAACACCGGTAACGTCTTCAACTTCTTTAGGTGGGAACTTAGCCACTTCTTTGCGAATTTCGTCCATCGCGTATACGCGAGAGTCGATGAAGGCTTGATCTTCCCAACCGTTTTCAAAGATGTGCCATAGCATACCGTAGATGAAAGGAATATCGGTACCTGGGCGAATTGCACAGTGCAGGTCAGAGTGGGCAGCGGTGCGAGAGAAACGTGGATCAACAACGATGATCTTAGCGTTTTTGCGTTCTTTCGCGATTAAGATGTGCTGCATCGCTACCGGGTGAGCTTCTGCAGGGTTAGAACCAATGAAGAAGATCGCGTTAGCGTTTTGAATGTCGTTAAACGAGTTAGTTTGCGCACCGTAGCCCCAAGTGTTAGCAACACCGGCTACCGTGGTAGAGTGACAAATACGCGCCGAGTGGTCGACGTTGTTGGTTCCCCACATGGCCGCAAACTTACGATACATATAACATGCTTGGTTAGAGAACTTAGCCGAACCCATGAAGAATAGAGAATCTGGGCCAGACTTCTCGCGGTGCTCAAGCATTTTGTCACCAACTTCGTTGATGGCTTGATCCCAAGATATTTTTTGCCATTTTCCAGCGACTTTTTTTAACGGGTATTTCACACGTTTTTCACCGTGGCCGTGCTCACGCAAGGCTGCGCCTTTGGCACAGTGACCGCCTTGGTTGAACGGATGGTCGAACGCTGGCTCTTGGCCGGTCCAAACACCGTTTTGTACCTCAGCGTAGATACCGCAACCCACAGCACAGTGAGAACAGATAGTACGCTTAATTTCGGTTGGAGTGTTGTGTGGGATGTAGTCAGCAGCTTCAGCTTTACGCATCATGCCATTGCCTAAAATAGTGGCGGCTGCGATACCACCGGTTGCGCCTGCAGCGCCTTTCATAAACTGACGACGGTTAATACCTAACGTCGGCTTGCTGTCAGTACTGACAGTCTTCGCTTTGCGAGTAAGTTGCATTGATTATTGCTCCTAAAATTAGCCGCGTAAACTTTGGTAGTAAGCTTTAACGTGATCAGTTTCCTGATAACCGTGTTGCTTAGCCTTGGTGGCTTGGGTAGGGGTAGCGGCAACGGCGCTTCCGGTGGCAGCAATTGCTGCTCCCGCTGCAGAGCCTAGGGTAACCGCTTTCAGCAATGACCGACGCGAAGTGTCAGGCTGTTGGTTCTTCATTTGTACTCCTTAATGTCAGATCTGACGGCTTGTACTTCCTGAAACCCGATCTGCTCTACTATGACTTAAACCGTAACTATTTTGTTGGTAAGTCGACTGCGTTTCGCTGTCCGTCCGTATTGGACATGCGTATCAATAGATAGCGTGTGCAATTATCATTATTGGCGGCGATAAAACTTTGATTTAGACCCATATTTTGGATTAATTAGACAATGGTTGATGGGATTGTGATCCACTTCTCAATCGGGAAGTTGAGGCTGTGATTTTCTTCAAATTCAGCTGGACTCGGCTGTTTAAATTTGGTTTGAGCATGAAATTGCCGGCTTCTGTAAGCTATTGATTAATATCGCTATTATTAAATGAAAACGACTATCAATTGTCAGTTATGTTGCGCTTTTGTGAATCTTGTTGTGGAATTTATTTTGACTGATTTTTGGGCAAAAAAACGTCCGGAACAGGCCGGACGTTTTCGTGAGTGATGGACGATGAGTTAGCTACGATATTCTAACTTTTGCTCGCGAGCGAGATCGTCATACCAAACATTATGGTGCTGTTTGGCCCAGTTTTCATCGCAGTAGCCAGAAACCATACATTCCATGCCGCCTTCAGACATTACCGTTGCCATAAAGATATGCACAACCGTAAACGCTGCAATTAACACAGCACAGGCACCGTGAACTAACACAGCTAGTAGGCTCAGACTGCGAGATGGCTCTACCCAATTCGGGAACAGCATAATGATGCCGCTTGCGACAATCAATCCACCGGCAATGGCAAAGGTCCAAAACCATAACTTCTCACCGGCGTTGGCAAAGCCTGCGTCCGGATGCTTGCCTTTAAATGGGCCGAAGTTTAGGTAACCACCTACCACTAAGAACCATTTAAAATCGTATGAAGCTAGGAATTGGTTTTTCATCCATAGAATGGTCATTAGGAACCAACCTACGATGAATGGAATTGCCATGATATCGTGAGCTTCCTTACTGAAACCAACCAATCCAGCCCATGCTGCTTCACCGAGCCAAGGTTCGATGAAGTAGCGGCCACCTAATAAGGTGAGGCCGGTTAGGATGAGAATCAAACAAGGAATCGCGCCGATCCAGTGCAGCCAAACATCGAAGCGGCTCCAGCGTTTAATTTCTACGCCTGAGAAGCCTTTTTCGAGTCGCGATGGGCCGTTTACGGCCACAAACGCTGCAAACACTAGAATCATACCGAATACCGACAGCATAATTGCTGGTGCCAAATAATCGCTACGATATACCAACCGTTCCGCTGGGTATTGATTTATCAAAGCCCCGTGAAACGGTGACTGCGAGCTGGTAGTGCCCTCCGCCCCCATGCGGGCGGCTCGCCATAAATCGGCGATTCCCGCTGGAGAAGGATTAGCACTAACCTGCTGTGAACTTGTTTGGTTTTCATCTGCGCTGGCAACGTTAACCATTGCCAACCCAGAACCGTACAAGAGTCCGCAGACAATAACGGCGGTTATCAGGCGAGTGACTAATTCTTTCATAGTACTCTCCTGTTACCTATGAACGCGTTGCGTCATAGCCCCAAATGGTGTTTTCGGCACCACGGCCTGACATGCGTTCACGGAAAATGGCTGAAACCACATCGGCGTCACCGGCAAGCAATGCTTTGGTTGAGCATAGCTCGGCACACATAGGTAGTTTCCCTTCTGCGATACGGTTAGCACCGTACTTGAGGCGTTCCGCTTCGGAGAAATCTTCTTCTGGGCCACCGGCACAGAAGGTACATTTATCCATTTTTCCGCGAGCGCCAAAGGCGCCATCTTTCGGAAATTGCGGTGCACCAAACGGGCATGCATACAAGCAGTAACCGCAACCAATACAGGTGTCCTTGTTGTGCAACACCACACCATCGTCGGTGTAGTAGAAGCAATTAGCAGGACAAACTGCCTTACATGGTGCATCGGTACAATGCATACAGGCGACTGATATTGACGCTTCTCCAGCCACACCATCGTTTAAAGTTACAACTCGGCGGCGGCTAATGCCCCATTCCATTGCCGAATCATTCTCGTTCTTACACGCGACTACGCAACCGTTACACTCGATGCAGCGCTTGGTGTCACATAAAAATTTCATGACTGCCATAATGGCTTATCTCCTCATCAAGTTAGGCTTTGCTGATCTGACACAAGGTAGACTTAGTCTCTTGCATCTGAGTTACGACGTCGTAACCGTAGGTCATTACGGTATTGGCGGCTTCACCAATCACGTGTGGTACGGTTCCTTCTGGATAGTTCTTGGTGAGATCTTCACCTTCGAATACCCCAGCAAAGTGGTATGGCATAAAGGCTTCACCTTTAATTACCCGCTCGGTTACCATGGCTTTCACACCAATAATTGGCCCCTCTGGACTGTGAACTTTCACGTCATCACCATCAAGGATTCCGCGATCCGCGGCATCACCTGGGTTAATTTCAATGAACATTTCTTGTTGCAGTTCAGCTAACCAAGGGTTGGAGCGAGTTTCTTCACCACCACCTTCATACTCAACCAGACGACCGGTAGTGACTACTAGCGGGAAGTCTTTAGAGAAGTCTTGATCTTGAATCGACTTGTACAAGGTTGGTAGTCGCGCCACCATTCTATCTTCATAGGTTGGGTACTTAGCTACCAAGTCGCGGCGAGGTGTATACAACGGCTCACGGTGTACCGGAATTTGGTCTGGGAAGTTCCAGACGATACAACGCGCTTTGGCGTTTCCGTACGGAATACAACCATGGTTAATGGCAACGCGCTGGATACCACCGGAAATATCGGTTTTCCAGTTTTTGCCTTCCGCTGCTTTCTTCTCATCGTCGGTTAAATCGTCCCACCAACCAAGCTGCTTAAGCATCTTATCGGTGAACTCAGGATAACCGTCTTGAATTTCTGCACCTTTTGACCATGAGCCTTCGGCAAGAATGTTGTTGCCATTGTGCTCTACACCATAACGAGCACGGAAGTTACCACCACCGTATTTCACCTCTCTACCGGTACGGTAAAGAATTTGAGTACCTGGGTGTTTGTTTTCCGGAGTGCCCCAACATGGCCATGGTAAACCATAGGTTTCACCTTCGGCGGGGCCACCGGTTGCTTCTAACGAATCAAAGTCAAAAGTAGCCCAATTTTCTTGGTGCATTTTCAAGCGCTCAGGGCTTTGACCTGTGTAACCAATGGTCCACATGCCGCGGTTAAATTCGCGGGTGAGGTCTTCAACTAAAGGCTCGGTTCCGTTGACCTTAATGTTTTTAAACATTTGGTCGGCCAATCCCAGTTTCTTGGCTAGCAAGTACATGATTTCATGGTCTGGCTTAGACTCAAACAAAGGCTCGATAACCTTAGAGCGCCATTGCAATGAACGGTTTGAAGCTGACACTGACCCATAGGTTTCAAACTGAGTACAGGCGGGTAATAAATACACGCCATCAGTGCGGTTGTGCATAACACCCGCCATGGTTGGGTGTGGATCCACAACCACTACGGTATCCATTTTGTCTAAGGCTTCGCGTACGTCGCGACCACGGGTTTCGGTGTTCACCGATTGACCCCAGAAGAAACTCATACGGATGTTATCGCGTTGAGCAATCTTGTCTTTCGGCTGCAGTACACCATCGTGCCAACGACTACACGGAATACCGGTAGAGGTCATTGGTTTTTGGCCGAGATACTCACCTTGGTCGAATTGGCCTTCAATCCATTCGAAATCTAAATCCCAAACGTTGGCCCAGTGTTTCCATGAACCGGTTTTTAGACCGTAATAACCTGGTAATGTGTCGAACAACAAGCCAAAGTCGGTGGCGCCTTGAACGTTATCGTGACCACGGAAAATGTTAGTACCGCCACCAGGAATACCCATGTTGCCCAATGCTAACTGTAAGATACAGTAGGCACGGGTATTGGCATTACCAATGGTGTGCTGAGTACCACCCATACACCAAACAATAGTGCCTGGTTTGTGGGTCGCCATCATTTTCGCGGTGCGATGCATTTGCGCTTCGGTTACGCCAATGATGTTGGTGACTTCAGCCGGATCGTATTTCTTAACTTCTTCGCGAATAGACTCCATGCCGTATACGCGTTGTTTAATAAATTCTGGATCTTCCCAGCCGTTTTCAAAGATGTGCCACAACAGGCCATAAATGAATGGGATGTCGGTACCAGGACGAATGTGAACAAACTCATCGGCGTGGGCCGCGGTACGAGTGAATCGAGGATCCACCACAATGATTTTACCGCCGCGCTCTTTACCCGTAAGAATGTGCTGCATGGCAACTGGGTGAGCTTCGGATGGGTTTGAACCAATGAACATCATGCACTTAGAATTGTGCATGTCATTGAATGAGTTGGTTTGCGCACCGTAACCCCAGGTATTCGCTACCCCAGCTACCGTGGTTGAGTGACAAATACGGGCTGAGTGGTCGATGTTATTCGTACCCCACATGGCCGCGAACTTGCGGTATAAATAGGCTTGTTCGTTAGAGAACTTAGCCGAACCCATGAAAAAGATGGAATCTGGTCCAGATTCTTGGCGAATCTTAAGCATTTGGTCGCCGACTTCTTCAATGGCTTGCTCCCACTTCAAGCGGGTCCATTTGCCATTTACTAATTTCATCGGGTATTTAGAACGTAATTCGCCGTGTCCGTGCTCGCGTACAGAGGCGCCTTTCGCACAGTGGCCACCGCGGTTAAATGGGTGATCGTGTGCTGGCTCTTGGCCCGTCCAAACGCCATCCTGCACTTCGGCATAAATACCGCAACCTACAGAACAGTGTGAGCAGACAGTGCGTTTGACTTCAATGGGAGCGCCTGAAGCTACAGCTTTGGCTTGGGCTTTTTTCATCATGCCCGAACCAATCATGGATGCCGCCGCAATTCCCCCGGTTGTGACACCGGCTGATTTTAGGAATTGACGTCTGTTCAATCCAAGACTGTGCTTTTCAGTTTTGCTCACCTGGTTTGATGTGCGTGTTAGTCGCATCATAAACTCCTTGGTGTGATTAGTGTGTTGTTATTTTAAGGTGTCGTAGTAACGGCGTACGTGCTCGGTTTCCCGATAGCCGCTATGAGCTGAAACATCTTTGCTTTCGCTACGATCGCCGGCGAGCGCTTGACTGCTTGCACCCGCAAGGGCACCGAGAGCACTACCGGTTGCCAATGCACGAAGTGTTGTGCGCTTGGCTTTATCGGTGGATGACTTATCCATACTTCCTCCTATATATCCGCTGTTTTTGGGGACAGCGGGGTTAAGTAATGGGACGACAGACTCCGCCGTCGTCCCTTGGCGGGGGTTAGCTCGCCTTTGGTTGCGTGGCAACCCCCGTATCTTGAGCAACCGGTGTCGCTAGACTCAGTTCCTCATAGATTACTGCTTCGCGAGCAAAGAACTGCCCTGCGAGTTGGCCTACTGTGGCATAAAATACCGCTGATTTGGCGGTAGCCACGTCGTTACAAAAACGCTCTATCCAACCGCTAATGTGACGTTGGAAAAAGCCCAATTGTTGATGTTTCGGTGCATCGAGCAGTAACGCTCCCATCACTTCACACAGTGCTGCAATGTGATCTTCTGGCTCTTTTACTTCTTCTTCGCGCTCATAGCCAAGCTGGCTAAGATCTTGCCGCAATAGCGCCAGAGGCTTATCCATCAGTGAGCCGGTAATGTAGTAACTGCCGTAAGGTAAAATTTCGCCACGACCGACGCCAATGAACAGGTCAAAATATTCATCTTCCAAGGTATCGGTTGACGAGTTTTGAGCAGCCAGCTTAACGGCATTCCAAGACTGTGCGATGTCGGTACCGTCTTGCTCAACTTCGATGCCGCTTAAAAAATCCAGCAAATCTTGAGAAGGGTGAGCACGAAACAAGGCGGCGATAATTTGGTAAATGTCCGCTCTGAGTTGATCGTTCTCGGTAATCATAGGTTGCGCTTGTTGTGTCATTTGTTAATTCTCGTTATCTCAGTTGGCGTTCAGGATCTTGCAAAATGTCTTGGAATAAGTCTTTGGTTCGACAGTCTTCGCACATTTGCAGTCGGTCGGAGTGACCTTCAAAGGCACTGTGGGTGCCAACTAATTTCATGATCTTAGAAACCATTGCTTGAGTGGCAAAAGGCTTGCCGCATTTGATGCAATCGAACGGTTGTTCTTCCTTGAGAATCTGGGTTTGCTGACGCGCTGCGGCGTCAAAAGTAACCTGTGGCGTTAAGCTAATCACTTGCTCGGGACACGCGGTTTGGCAAAGCCCGCATTGAATGCAATCTTGTTCGGTAAACTTAAGTTGCGGTTTATCGCCGCCATCTTTAAGGGCACCGGTGGGGCAGGTAGAAACGCATGACAAACACAGGGTACAGTCGGCTTGATTCACTGCGACTTGGCCATAGGGAATGTTGGCAATGGCGAGTGTTTCAGCGGTTTGCTTGTTAGCGTTGTTGATTGCATCGAGCCCTTGATAAAGGCGCGCGCGTTTGTTGTCGGATACTGCCTCTGTCAACGCCGGAGCGAAGGCGATCGCATCTGGCCACTGATAAGTTAAGAGGGAGTCGAGAGCGACGATAGCAACCGATTGAGTATTCGTTGCTGCGCTAAGCATGGTGTTGGCTAAAGCCACTTCGCCGGCCAAATACTGCTGCAAGGTATCGGGTGTATTTGCGCTGGTAAGCAGCGCTATCTGTTGAGCGCCATTGGCCAGTGCCGCAAACCAGTGATCGATACCGGCTACGGTTATTTCTTCCAGCGCTACTGGCAAAATGTGCGCCGGTAATTGCTGCACAACATCACTGTCTAAATCAACGTCGTGCAATAGAATGGAAGGCGACGCCTGACTTTGATTACCAAAGTGAGCAATTAATCCTGCAAGGTACTTGTGTAGAGCCTCAGGTGCAGGGGCGTCATAAGCCAATGCTCCAGTCGGGCAGGCGTTGGAGCAACTGCCGGCACCGTGGCATAAATAAGGGTCAATTTCGATGGTTTGCTCGCTGCTACTAATGGCATCGGCAGGGCAGAAATTTAAGCAGCGATTACAACCGTTGTTGCCGTTGCGGTAATGAGCGCAAATGTCGCTATTAACTTTAATGTATCTTGGCTTGCTAAATTCGCCGACTAAGTCCGGCAACTGCGCAATGGCGTCGTCCAATAAGGCTTGATCTTGACCTACGAAGAAATAGCCTGGGGGTAGCATTTCAAGAGTAATTACAGGCTCGCTGGATAAGTCCAATACGATGTCGAAATGCGGTTTGCGAATCGCGACTTGGCTTAGCTCCGCTGCGTCACCATTCTCAAGCGTTACTTGTGCTTGGAATTGCCCTAAAAAGCCTTTGAGCTTATCAAGCTTGGCGTAAAAGGTAGGTACATCTTCGGCAGCATTCATCACCGCTTCTAAATGCTCGGCATCTTGACTGGTAATGGACTCAGTGGCCAAAATCGCCACTCGACCCATTGCACTGAGGCGATCCGCTGCTAATCGAGCCAAATCTTCAGCTCCGATGACCAGTACGTTACCTTGGGTCGTATAACTGACCGTGGGCGGTATTAGATTCTGCAGCAACTGAACCTGCGTCAATGCCGATTGTTTTGCTTGTGTAAGCGTTTCTACTTGTATTGTCACTAATGTGTTCCTGAACTCTCTCGGGCCTTATGGTTGCGTTCCTGGCCTTTACTATTTGATTCAGCTATTGGTAATACAGCAATTGTTGTACCACAACAATGAAAGCTATATCTCAATAACACTGTAAAAAAAACGGTTATTGACTGTTAACACCTTCCATAGGGTCTTTTTGTCCCACTTTTTGGGCACTTGATTCGTTTGTGTCCAAATTGTCCGATTGACTTAAGTCTTGCTCAAGTGGCGTGTCGATGCCGTTGTTGGCGGTGACCTGGTCGATTTGTTCAAGCGGTTGTTGCTCGGTACCGTCGTCCAGTGTGTCGGTATCAGCGAGCGCTTGCTCTGCGTCTTCTTCTAGCTCTTCTTCTAGCTCTTCTTCATCTTCAACAACGTATTTGAAGACTTTCTCCACTAGTTGAGCGGAGACTTCGGCGGACAACAACGGTTGGTCGGAGTAATCGAGTGCGTATTCAGCGAGACCGTCGACTTCGTTGAAGTGAGGTTGCTGCCAAAGCTTGCGCAGTGCCGCTGTTCGCGTTTCTGGATCGACCTTGTCTCCCATAAAGGCTGCAAATGAGCCTCCTTCTTCAATACTGTCGGGGTCGGGTAAAGGTTCAATTACCTCATCTGTTTGGGGATCGCCATCGACCGCGGGTTGCGCTGCGGTTGCTGTTGATGGTTCTTGCTCCATTTGATGCTGCAGTTCAGCTTGTTGTTGCTCAGCTTGCTGCTGTTGTTGCAACTGCTGCTCTTCTTCTTCAACTCGTTCGCGACGCTTGCTCCAGCGAGACAGGAAGCCTTGTGATTCACTCATGCTTGGCTCCGAGTGTTAGTGCCTTTACCTTCGTTGGCATCTTGCGCTTCTTTGCGTCGGTTAACGTGCTTGCGGCGGTGGGCGCGAATTTCAACTTCACCGTGGCGCGTGATAAAGGCTTCTATCCAACAGGCGATGGCGGTTGGCATCGGGACATTGAGCACAGGCATATCACTTTCAAGACAACCGGCAGCGACATTTTGGTCAGCGCTGACCGATAATGGGATCCATACGTCATCGCCAACATCGTCGCAAACAATGAACAGGGTTGGATTTTCTAAGTCTAAATTCAACCGATAGCTAGCACGTTCATCTTTGTGCAGTTCTAGGCTGATTAGGCGAGCGCCCTCAGGAGCGGGTTGGTCGCCCGGTCCTATATAGTCGAGCTCCCATTCGAGAGCGGTCCATCGGCCACTTTGTTTTTCGACTTGCTTTAGCTTTACAAAGAGTGGCCAGATTTTGTCGGAGTGCTTCATATTTTCCCCATAAATTTTGCCAACAGTTGGGCACTAAACATACCCATGCAAACTACAGGCCAATTCCTAGTATCTAATTTTACCGATGTGATCACTGCTTACCATTTAGTTTGAGACATTTTGTCCAAAAGCTTAATGGTGGTGGGTCAAAAAGCTCCTAATTCGTGACTTTCGTGAACCATGGCTAACACCAACCCCAGAAATCTGTGAAGTAACTCAGGTTAACTTATTGTTAAAGCGCTACCCTTGTCACTGTTGGTGTTATGCAGATTGCTAAGTTTGAGGCATCGCTCTCATTTCCAGTGTTGCAACAGCCTCAGATCTCAGTTGGGAATGAATATTGCTTAGAGGCTGCTATTACCTCTGTTGAATGGGTGTGCACTAGGACCATTAGCAGACTATCCCAGATAGCTACAGTGAATCGAGAACAACATGGCAGAACAATCGAATAAGGTGTCATTAATTAAAACCAGTAATTCAAATGAGCTTACTCAAGCGGTTACTGCCGTTAATGAAAAGGGCCAAGTGGTTGATAAGCAGGTGGCTTGTGAACGGCCGCTAACCTTGTATTTAAACTGGCAGCCTATTGTCACCTTGATGACCTTAGGTGCAAAGCCCGAATCTTTAGCGCTTGGCTACTTAAAAAATCAAGGCTTTGTTAGCGATGTGTCTCAACTGCAATCGGTTATCGTAGATTGGGAAGTTAACTCAGCCGCGGTTATGACTGAGGAAAATACGGAACACTTGCAAGAAAAGCTCAGTGAAAAAACCGTCACCTCAGGTTGTGGCCAAGGTACGGTTTACGGCGGATTTATGGACGGTGTCGATGAGATTAAACTGCAAGCACCTGCCATAAAACAATCCACTATTTACAGTCTTTTGAGAAACTTAAGCGCCTTTAACGATACCTACAAAAGTGCCGGAGGGGTCCATGGCTGCGGCATTTGCCAAAGTGATCAAATCTTGTCGTTTGTTGAGGACGTTGGCAGACACAATGCGGTTGATACCTTAGCGGGTGATATGTGGTTAGCTAACCAAGCCGGTGGCGATAAAATTTTTTACACCACCGGGCGGTTAACGTCAGAAATGGTTATTAAAGTCGCTAAGATGGGGATTCCTGTGCTGCTGTCTCGAAGCGGTGTCACCCAAATGGGGCTCGAGTTAGCGCAGCAATTAGGCATTACCATGATTGCACGGGCTAAGGGGCGTCACTTTCTCATATACAACGGCTCAGAAACCATTGAGTTTGATGGGGTTAATCTATGACAACGAGTCAGCAACCGCCGCAATACTTGAGCGCCAAACAATTAGCGGATTACCTCGACCTGAACGAAAAAAAGGTCTATGCCTTGGCTAATGATGGCATTTTGCCCGGCACAAAAGCCACGGGTAAATGGATGTTTCCTCGGGTGCTTATCGACCGTTGGCTGTTGGACTCATGTCATAGCGGACTGCTTTCCGACCGTCTATTAATCACCGGTTCCAGTGATCCACTGATGGAGTTCATTGTATCGAATCTGATGCAACAAGTGGGAAATAAAGGGTTGGTGAGCTATTCGGGCACCGGCAGTCGACAAGGCTTGGCTTTGTTATCGCGTCACTATGCCGATATTTGTTGTGTACATTGGGGCCTGTCGGAAGAGCGAGATATTCGCCATCCAGCCTTATTGCAAGGTTATCAAAATCATCAACAATGGATTATGTTGCACGCTTTTAAACGCCAGTATGGACTTGCGGTTACGCCCACCCTGTATGAACAATGCCAAGAGCTCGACACTATTGCTGCTCAACCTTGGCGCTGGGTTGAACGTCAAGAAGGCTCAGGAAGTCGTCAGCATATGAAGCACTGGTTACAACTGCAACATCGCAAGTATCAAGACTTGAATCGAGTTGATACCGCCTACTCAGAGCAACAGCTTGCAGGCATGATCGCCTCAGGCGCTGCCGATATCGGTTTTTGTTGTCAATCGTCAGCCAATCAATTTGGGCTGGCATTCGTGCCGCTGATGCAGGAGTCGTTTGATTTGGTGATGCCTCAAAGCTTCTATTTTAGGCAATTAGTACAAGCGATGTTCGAGCAATTGGCAAGCGCTAAAGTACGCGCTAAAGCTGACGCCTATGGAGGCTATGATTTTGCTGAAAGCGGTCGCTTAATTTGGAGCCCGTCGTAAGGGTGAGCGACTTCGCTGTCCTTGGCGGAGCAGTATAAACTGACGGTGAATTTACTCCCTTTTCCTAAGCTCGATTCGACTTGAATGTTGCCGCCAATTCGACCCACTAAACCATAACTTAACGACAATCCTAAGCCGGTGCCTTCGGGGCGTGTGGTAAAGAATGGATCAAAGATGCGGCGCATGAGATCGTCGCTCATGCCTTTGCCACTGTCTTCTACTTCGATTTGCACACCGAGTTCGCCTTTGGCATCGCGCCAGTCTTTACTGCGAATCCAAATATGGCCTTGCTCTGAGCTGGCGTGGGCTGCATTAATCACTAAATTAATGAGCACTTGTTGCAGTTGTGACGGGTTCATTTGGATGGAGTGAGTGGCGTTGAGTTCGCTGTTAATCACTAACTGTTTTGACTGAATCGAGTGACGCGCCAGTATGATGGTTTGTTCTAATAACGGATTAACGGGCGCCAATTCTAACGGAGCGTTAAATTCACCGGGACGCGAGTACTGCAATAGGTTTCGTATAATGGCTGAGATGCGATTTACTTGTTCTATGACGGTATTAATTTCCTCTTCTACCGACTCTACGTTGTCGCCAAGCTCCAGCTTAATGAGTTCCATATTTCCTAATATCACCGCACTGGGATTATTGATTTCGTGGGCAATGCCTGCCGTTAATTCTCCCAAAGCGGTGAGCTTTTCATTGGTAACAAGCTGAGCTCGGGTGTCGTTGAGCAATTGCACGTTTCGTTGTAACTCGGCGGTGCGTTCTTGCAAGCTTTCTGTTCGCTCGGCGACTTTCATTTCAAGTTGTTCAGCCGCTTGCTGTATTTGTAAATTACGCTGTTGCAACTGATCGAGCATGGCATCGAATTGACGGGCTAGACTGACAAGCTCGTTTTGTTGGGTCAGGCCAAGCTCACCAATTCGAATGTTGTGACCTTGCTGAACAGCCTTTACCACGTGATGAATTCGTTCGATGGGGTCCAATAACGATGCTGCCGCCCGATACACCAAATAGCCCGATATCAACATGACAATAAGTAAAATGGTGCCAAGCTCAATGATGTTGTAAAGGTAATCTAGAACGAAAGGGCGTTCCGAAAAACCGGTATATATCATGCCAATACGATTGCCGCGGATATCGGTAATGGGCGAGTAAGCCGAAATAAACCAATCGTTAAACACAAAGGCGCGATTGACCCAAATTAAGCCTTTTTCCAGCACCTGCTGTCGTACTTCATCGGAAACCAAAGAGCCTAAGGCCCGGCCTCGATCCTGATTGGCTCCCAGATTGAAGTTAAGGGGTACGTTGGTGCTGATGCGAACATTATCCAAAAATATGGTAACGGCACCGATGGAGTTTTTAGGCAAGGTATCGGCGTCGTAAACCAAATCGCGAATTTGGTCGACGATGTGATTGTTACGGTTAAATAAGATGCCACCATCGAGCAGCCAGCGGACTTCTCCGGTGGAGTCAGCTATTGGTAACAAGGTACGACTCACCAGACCGCGCGTTTCTATTGACTGCTCCGGCTCACTGGCTTTATCGGTCGCTATAATCGGGATTTGCGCCTTTTCAGCGAGGCGGGCATCAACCCGCAGTAACTCACTGCGATTGAGCACCATCAGACTTGATATCGGCATGGACAGCGAGCCGCCAATTAGCATGGAACGCAGATTGGGATCGGCGGCCGCCTCAGACACCCGAATTAATCGTACGAAATCCAGATTAAGGTTGCGTTTTTGTTGGCTTAATAGCGCAGCTATGGCGTTGTTTTGGGTACGGTCCCCTTGGTCGAGCTTGGTGAAGTAGCGCTGAAAGTCATAGGAGCTGCGAATGTGTTCCAGCAACTTTTGTTGATTAAGCTTAACGTCGTCGAGGGTGTTGTTGGCAACCGATAAGTCAGCTTTAACTTTCATAAACAGCTGCTTACCTGTGTAGCTTACGTTCCAATAAATGGTGACAAAGACCAGGCTAACTAGGGTTAATATAATGGGCAACGACGTTAATACAATCAGTCGATAGCGTACTTTCGACTGTATGTCGGTCCATGTAGAACTTAACCCGGATTGTCGCCCATTAGCCATGGCTTAGCTTTCCTCCTGCTGCCATTCTTTATACTTGCGGTCTAACGTTTTACGACTCACCCCAAGTACCCTCGCGGCGGCTGATTTATTGCCTTGATGAGCATCGACCACTTGTTCAACGTGCTGACGTTCTACTTGCTTTAACGTCCATTGCAGTGGATAACCGGCTTCAGGGCTCGGCTCTTGAACCGTATTGGATTTTTTCCAATATTCGGCAGGAGGCTTGCCTAGCAGCAGGCACCGCTCAATCATGTTACGCAATTCTCGAATGTTGCCGGGCCAAGGTTGTGCTTGTAACAGCTGTAAATCTTCATGGGTCCAAGTGACTTCGTTGGTGCCAAGCTCCACAGCTAATTGTCGTGTAAAAAAGTAGGTCAGATCGACAATGTCATCGGCTCGTTCCCGTAACGGTGGAATTTGAATATCCAATACGTTGAGTCGATAAAACAGATCACGGCGAAAGTTGCCTTGGTCTACTTCTTGTTCGAGATCCCTATTGGTTGCCGCCACAATTCTAACGTCGATGGCCACTTCTTTTTCGCTACCGACTGGGCGAATGGAGCGCTGTTCTAGTACTCGAAGCAATGCGGTTTGCATTTGCAGAGGCATTTCACCAATTTCATCTAGGAATATGGTGCCGCCGCTGGCAAAGCTAAACAGCCCCTCGCGACTGCCTTTTGCGCCGGTAAAGGCACCGGCAACATGGCCAAACAATTCGCTTTCAATGAGCTCGGGGGAAATTGAGCCACAGTTAACCGGTACGAACGCGCCTTGTCGCCCAGATTGTTGATGCAACGCGCGAGCGACCAGTTCTTTACCGGTTCCGGACTCGCCTTGAATTAGCACTGCAGAGGGGGTCGGAGCGACTCGTTCAATGATTTGTTTAAGGTTCATCATGGCATCGCTGGTGCCTATGATGGAAGAAGCTTGGCTAAGCGAGAGTTCTCGCTTAAGCATTAGATTTTGTCGTTTAAGTAAGCGACGCTCAATGCAGCGATCCACGGCTTGCAGCATTTGATCGAGGTGGAAAGGTTTTAAAATAAAGTCACTGGCGCCGGCCCTAAGCGCTGTAATCGCCACTTCTAAATCGGCGTAACCTGTCATGAATATAATGTCGGAACGGCGTTCGGTATCGCTCAGCGCTTCATGCCACTCAATGCCACTGCGACCGGGAAGACGAATATCGACAATGAGTAAGTCAAAATGACAGCGACTGCGAATTTGCTCGGCTTCATCGATGGTGGCGGCACTTTCCACCAAAGCGAATCGTTTCGACAGCGCTTTGGCTAAAAAACCACGCATCCCCGGCTCATCATCGACAATCAGAACGGATACCGCGGCGGTCTGTTTGGCAGGGCTTTTCGACTGGCTCATAAGTATTTTCTTAACTAATGGAATATTCAATGTGATACTAACATTAATTTTAAGCGCTATGGACACTTTGGCCATTGATTTTTGTCAGGTGAGACAATTTGTCTTTATTTCAAGGTGCGTGTGTCCCAGATGGAGATTTTGCTTTTATAAGGTGAGACTTGGATCGTAAAAAATACTGAATATTCAAGTTGGCATTGGCTTTGCTTGATATGAGCGTTTTTATCCTCGGTAATGTATGCAATGAAAGCGAAGGCGGCATTACCGATTTTTCTTGATAGTTAACGGAGAATTTTATGCCTTTTACTCGTCGTACCTTTATGACTGTTTTAGCGAGCTTAATGCTGGTATTGCCAACGTCACAAGCCATGGCTCAAGACAACAAAACCGTAAAGCTAGCCACCACCACCAGTACAGAAAACTCAGGATTGTTGAGCTATTTATTGCCTGAATTTACCAAGGAAACCGGCTATCAGGTGCAGGTAATCGCTACCGGCACAGGTAAAGCGTTGAGCTTAGGTCGCGCTGGTGACGTTGATTTGGTTATGACCCATGCGCCGGCCGCTGAAGCTAAGTTTGTGGAGCAAGGCTTTGGCCGTTTACCCCGCCAATTCATGGAAAACGATTTTGTGGTGTTGGGTCCTCAATCGGATCCAGCTCAAATTAAGTTGGCCAACTCGGTACAAGAGGCTTTTGCTCGCATAGCGATGACCAATTCAGCGTTTCTATCAAGGGGCGACAACTCTGGGACTAATATGAAGGAATTGGCCATATGGGAAGAGGTTGAGCAATCCACGAAATTCAGTAACTACCGTGAAGTTGGACAAGGCATGGGCAAAACCCTGCAAATGGCTAATGAAATGAACGCTTATGTATTAGCGGATCGCGGTACTTACCTTGCGTACAAAGGTAAGTTAAACTTAGGGATTGTGTTTGAGGGCGGACAACGATTAGCTAACCCTTACCAAGTCATACTGATTTCTCAGTCTAAGTATCCGCACTTAAACCATGAGGGTGCTAAGGCGCTCAGTGACTGGTTGATCCGCAGCGATGTGCAGCAAAAAATCAGTGATTTTAAAGTCAGTGGTGAGCAACTTTTCAAAGCGACTTACCAAGCCAAATAGAGAGACAAAGACAGTTAAATGACAGACTCTTGGTTGGAGGTTATGCAGCAAGCATTAACCTTGCTTATAACCTTTGATGCCGATTTATGGGCCATCATTTCGGTTTCTTTTTCGGTATCCCTTGCCGCTTTGCTGATAACCATAGTGCCCTGCATTGCTGCAGGGTTTTTGCTGGCTTACGCGCGCTTTCCTGGGCGGTGGCTACTGTCTAACCTAATTTACACCATGCAAACCATTCCAACCGTTGTCATTGGGTTGCTGGTGTACCTATTGTTATCCCATCAAGGCGCTTGGGGCGACTTGCGCTGGCTATTTACCCAAAAGGGTATGATTCTAGGGCAAATACTGATTTGCGCTCCAATACTCATTGCCATGAGCCAAGCGGCATTTACCAGTCTAGACAGACGCGCTTGGGAGACTGCCCGCACCTTAGGTGCCAATGCGTTATCAGCGATTTTTATGTTATTGAAAGAACTTCGCATAGCGATTTTGGTGGCTGTTGTGGCGGCCTTCAGTCGCATCTTAACTGAAGTGGGTTGCTCTATGATGGTGGGGGGCAATATCGCTCACCATACTCGCAATATTCCTACTGCGATTGCACTGGAAACCAGTAAAGGGGACTTCGCCCAAGCCATTGCTTTAGGCATGGTGCTGCTGTTTCTATCGCTTATCTTTACCTTTAGCTTGGGAATGCTTCGTGGCAGTACTGAGCCGCGCAGTCAGTAGGAGTCATCATGAAGTTAGTTGCCAGTAACTTACAGGTTGGATACGACGATAGTAAACTCATTGACTGTAAACCATTGCAGTTAGCGGCGGGTGACAGCATTCACCTGCAAGGTGCCAACGGCAGTGGCAAAACCACCTTGCTTAAATGTTTGGCCGGCCTGCTACCGCCTTTATCCGGCAAAATTACCTTAGAGAGCCAGCCTTCATTGAGCTGGTGGCGCAGCCGCAGCCCGCTAGGACGTGTTGTATATATGCACCAATCGCCGTACTTGTATGAAGGCAGCCTATACAAGAACCTAAGCTTTGCTTGGCGACAAAGACAGTCGCAAGCTGCTTCTAAACAAGAGACCATTGAGCAGGCCCTCGCTTTAGTTGGCCTTGAAGGGCGAGCACAGGAGTTGGCGGCCAGCTTGTCGGGTGGCGAGCGCAAGCGTTTAGCTTTGGCAAGAATCTGGGTGATCCAGCCGAAATTAGCTTTGCTTGATGAACCATTAGCTAATTTAGACAGCCATTCGCAAAAGTTGATTTTGCAAGCTATCACACAGTTACAGAAAAATGGTTGTGGCATGATTATCACCAGTCATCAGGCGGAAGGATTGTCCCACGTTTGCCAGCGCAGTTGGAATATTCAAGATAAGCGCTTGGAAGAACAGGTCTCTTCATCAAACTATGGTAGAAAGCAAAATGCCAGATAGTGTTTCAGCAGTAGTGTTAGCCGGTGGGTTGGCGCGTCGCATGGGCGGCGAAGATAAAGGCTTAGTGATGCTGGCCGAGCGTCCTATGGTGAGCTATGTGCTGGACAATCTGAGTCAACAAGTACAGCAAGTGGTGATTAACGCCAACCGCAGCCAACAGCAATACGCTGAGTTTGGCTACCCGGTGATAGCCGATGAGACTCAAGAATTTGCCGGTCCACTTGCCGGGATGGCCGCGGCCTTGCCACACATCGATGGCGAGTGGTTGCTATCGGCCCCGTGTGATTGTCCAATGCTGCCTAAAGATCTGGCTCAACGTATGTTGAGTGAAATTAAACGAACCGATTCTTTGGTGGCGGTTGCCCATGATGGTGAACGCGCCCAACACGTTATTTTGATGCTGCATAAAAGTTTGTATGCATCCATCAATCAATTCTTAGCCAATGGCGATAGAAAGATTGTACTTTGGTATCGGCAACAGCCTCATGTCGCGGTTGATTTTAGCGACCAAGCCGATGCCTTTATCAATGTTAATACGCCGGAACAGTGCCAGCAGTTGGCAGAGATGCTAACCAGTGAGTAACGAGAACACTATGACTGAACCTTTTGTAAACCCACTAACCATTCCAGTGATTGGGTTTTGTGCCTACAGCGGCACCGGTAAAACCACGTTATTGAAAAAGTTGATTCCAGAGCTTAATCGTCGTGGCTTACGGTTAGCTTGCGTTAAACACGCCCATCATAACTTTGATGTGGATATTCCAGGTAAAGACAGTTATGAAATGCGTCATGCTGGCGCGCGGCAAATGCTGGTGGCTTCGCACGTACGCTGGGCGCTAATGACTGAAGATAAGCAAGAGCCTGCGCCGTCACTGCCGCATTTGTTGCGCCAGCTTGAACAAGATGAAGTGGACATTGTTTTGGTGGAAGGTTTCAAAAAACTGGCCTTACCAAAAATCGAACTGCATCGAGCCAGCCACGGTAAGCCATTGATTCACGAGGTTGATGAGTATGTGCGCGCAATTGCCTGTGACGACGCCACTGAACTGGCGGTGGACATAAAGCGGCTTGATTTAAATAACGTTGAGCAAATTGCTGATTACGTGTGTGATTATGCGAAACAGGAGCAGCAAAAAATCGATTGTCAGCGGTTACCGCTTGAAGCGCCTTGTGGTTGCGAAACCGACACCTCAAAAACCTTGTCAGTAGGAGAAGGGGTAAACCACATTTTAAGTTTTGTTGAGCCACTTGCAGAGGTAGAAGAAGCCAAAGTCGAGCTGGCGGTTAATCGGGTGTTGGCTAAGGATGCCGTTAGTCCTATTAATGTGCCACAGCGAACCAATTCGGCAATGGATGGATACGCTTTTAAGTATCAAAATGGCGACAACAATGAGTTTGAGGTAATCGGTGAGGTGCTTGCTGGGCACAGCTTTGACGGTGACATTAACCCAGGCCAAGCGGTTAAAATTATGACCGGTGCCGCTTTACCCGCCAACGTCGATACGGTGGAAATTCGAGAGCTAGCACAAGAGTCTGAAGGCCGCGTGACCTTTAATAGCGCCATTAAAGCGGGCCAACACGTACGCCAAGCCGGCGAGGACATAGCTCAAGACAGCTGCGCCTTAGCCAAGCAGGTTCGTATCGGGCCTGCAGAGCAAGGCTTACTGGCCTCGCTTGGGTTCGGCCACATTCCGGTTTATCGTAAACCTAAAGTTGCGGTGTTCTCCACAGGTGACGAAGTATGTCAGCCAGGACAGCCTTTGTCCGGCGTCGGTATTTATGACTCGAACCGTTATACCATTATGGGCATGTTGCGAAAGCTTGATTGCGACGTGCTGGATTTGGGCATTATTGAAGATCGCCAACAAGCCTTAGAAGAAGCCTTGCAACAGGCGGGTGAGCAGGCGGATGTCATCATTAGCTCCGGCGGTGTGTCGGTGGGTGATGCGGACTTCGTTAAAATGGCATTGGAGCAGGTGGGCAGTATCGGTTTTTGGAAAATCGCCATGCGCCCAGGTCGTCCATTGGCCTTTGGACAAGTAGGCAAGGCTTTGTTCTTTGGTTTGCCAGGAAACCCGGTTGCGGTCATGGTGTCGTTCTTGCAATTCGTGCAACCGGCGATTCGCAAAATGGCGGGTGAAGCCAACTACAAGCCTAACTTAATCCCTGCAATTGCGGCTGAAGATTTTAGAAGTCGCTTAGGCCGTACTGAATTCAGCCGCGGTCATTATCAGCTGAACGATAAAGGACAACTCGAAGTCCGCTCTACCGGCTCACAAGGCTCCGGTATACTGAGCTCCATGGTAAAAGGAAATTGCTTGATCGTTATTCCAGAAAGCGTTGCACAAGTGGCCAGTGGCGACACAGTTTATGTGCAACCCTTTGCTCAACTCTTGTAAGAGACAATCATGTCAGTAAACAATGAACCTTTAATCGATACCTTTGGACGCAAAGTTGAATACTTACGCATGTCGGTGACAGACCGTTGTGATTTTCGTTGCGTCTATTGTATGAGTGAAGATCCGGTTTTTCTTAAGCGCGAGCAAGTGTTGACCCTCGAAGAGATGGCAGCCATTGGTAAAGCGTTCAGTGAAATGGGCGTGTCGAAGATCCGCCTAACCGGTGGCGAGCCTTTGGTTCGTAGCGATTGCACTCAATTGGTGGAGCAGTTGGGGCGCTTACCGGGTATTACTGACTTAGCGATGACCACTAATGGTTCCCGATTAGCCAAGTATGCGCAACAGTTGAAAGACGCGGGTTTAAAACGGCTTAATATCAGCTTAGACACCCTAAAACCCGAGTTATTCACTGAGCTAACCCGTACCGGTAAACTTGAACGAGTGCTGGCATCTATCGATGCCGCTCGTGACGTGGGTTTTGAACGCATTAAGCTAAACGCGGTTATTCTTAAAGGACAAAACGATAACGAAGTTGTTGATTTGGTGAACTTTTGTCGAGATCGAGAAATCGATATCAGCTTCATCGAAGAAATGCCGTTAGGGCATGCGGCGGGACGCAGCGAAGACAGATTCTGCTCCAGCGACGAAGTGCAGCAATTAATTGAAGCGCATTATCCGTTGACCGAGTCGTTATCAAAAACCGCAGGCCCGAGCCGCTATTTCCAAATGGCTGACTCGCCGATTCGTATTGGTTTTATTTCTCCGCATTCGCACAACTTTTGCAGCGAATGCAATCGAGTGCGCTTGACCGTAGAGGGGCGCCTACTGCTGTGTCTCGGCAACGAAAACTCGGTGGATCTGAAAGCCGAGCTGCGTAACCATCCCGGCGATATTGAACACCTAAAGCAAGTCATTCGGGCAGCGGTTATGAGAAAGCCTGAGCAGCACATCTTCAGTCATAACGCCGATGTACAAATTCTACGCTTCATGAGTCATACTGGCGGCTAAAAAAGGAATCGGCCATGCCTGAATTACCGGAAGTAGAAGTGACGCGATTGGGGGTATCCCCTCATTTAATTGGCCAATCCATTGAGGCCATTGAGGTGCGACAACCGCAATTGCGTTGGCCGGTTTCTGAGCAGCTGCAAACTCTAGTAGGGCAGGTTATTACCGGTGTCAGCCGCAGAGCTAAATACCTCATTATCGAAACCGCAGCGGGGTGTGCCATTGTCCACCTGGGCATGTCCGGCAGCTTGCGAATTTTGCCAAAAGACAGCCCTGCTGAAAAACACGATCATGTCGATATGACGCTGAGCAACGGACAAGTATTGCGCTATCGCGATCCCCGCCGCTTTGGTGCTTGGTTATACAACGAACTGCCACTGGAAGGCCATGCACTGCTTGAAAAGCTTGGGCCAGAGCCGCTCACCGATGACTTTAACGCTCACTACCTAAAAGCGGCCCTTAAAGGTCGCTCAAAGGCCATCAAATTAGCGCTTATGGATAATCACATTGTGGTTGGTGTGGGAAACATCTATGCCAATGAAGCTTTGTTTCACTCCGGTATCGCACCCACTCGGCCAGCGGGCCAAATATCGATAAAACGGTTAGAAACCTTAGTTGAGCAAATAAAGCGGGTGCTCGCCGATGCCATTAAGCAAGGTGGCACCAGCTTAAAGGACTTTACCCAAAGCGATGGCAAACCGGGCTACTTTGTTCAACAGTTGTCGGTCTATGGAAAATCGCAGCAGCCGTGCCAAAACTGCGGCCGCGAGATTGCAACCATTAAGCTTGGACAGCGAGCCACGTTTTACTGCAGCCGCTGTCAGCGCTAATTAGCGCTTAAGCTTGGCCAGCAGCGCCTGTTCAACACTCGGATGAACGAACTGACTGACGTCACCACCATGCAGGGCAACTTCTTTCACTAACGTTGATGATATGAACGAATTTTCTTCCGCCGGCGTTAAGAATACACTCTCCAGATCAGGGTTTAAGCGGCGATTCATATTGGCAAGCTGAAACTCGTACTCAAAGTCGGAAACCGCTCGTAGACCGCGAATCAAGACACTGGCATTTTGCTGTTTGGCAAAGTCGACTAATAAGCCACTGAAGCCGATAACTTCGACGTTGGGATATTGGCTTACGATTTTCTCTACCAGCTCAACCCGCTCTTCTAAGCTGAATCTTGGTTGCTTAGAGGGACTGGCAGCAATGCCAATCACCACGTGTTTAAACAGTTGTGCTGCTCGATGAATCAAGTCAGCGTGGCCATTGGTGATGGGGTCAAACGTACCTGGATAAATGGCGCGATTATGCATGGTTGCAACTCGGTGATAGACGATTATTCATTAGTCTCGATAGTAGCAGTTTTTTGCTTAGTCGCCACTAATTGATGTGCCTTTTCAAACGCTTGGCTAACGGATTCGATGGAAATTTGCTCCATTAAGTGCTCGCCCTTAGCGCGTTTGCCAAACCGCAATGCTTGCCATTGTTGACCCGTCTGCTGCGCGATGCATTGTTCATAGACACTCACGGTTAATTCTCGAAAGCGATAGGGCCCGGTGCGAAGCGGATTAGAGTGTGCATACAAGCCGATAGCAGCAGTGCCCTGAGATACCGCCATATGCAGTGGCCCGGTATCCGGCGCCATAACCACATCCACTTGGCCGAGCAAGTGCAGTAGTTGCGGTAAGGTGGTTTTGCCCACCAAATCATCGAAGTGGTTATTGGAGTGGGCTTGAATGGATTTGGCTAGATTGCGCTCAGGCTCAGCTGGCGAGCCGCACAGAACCACCTGATAGCCCTTGCTGATGGCCAAGTCGGCAATGGCTGCGTAACCTTCTGTGGTCCAGTTTCGTTCGGCTTTGCTGGCAGCAGCGCAAATAGCGAAATAAGGTTTGTCGGCCTTAAGTAAGGCTTGAGCAGCGCGCTTATCGGCTTCGGGTACCGGTATGTCCCAGCCGGTTGCTGGAAGCACATCCGAACGCTGCTCTATGGCGGCTAAGAACGCCATAAAGCCATCGGCAACGTGTGCGTGTTGTTGCGCTTGAATGGTTTCGTTGGTCACCAACTGCTGACCTTCTTTGACTCGCGCCTTGTCGAATCCAATACGGCGTTTGGCTTTAATGAGAGTGCTGGCAATGGTGGCCCGCAATGCCAGTTGCATGTGCAGCAATAGATCGAAGCGACGGCCTTTAAGGTCTTTGGCCAGTTGCTTGTAGGCGCGCCAGCCTTGGCCTTTGTCGAACACAATAAACTCAATGCCCTGACAGTGCTTCATCAACTGATATTCAACCTTGCCAATGATCCAAGTTAACTGGCAATTCGGGTATTGCCGCTTGAGCTCTGACGCCATGGCGTTGGCGTGGATAACGTCGCCGATGGCAGAAAGGCGCAAAATGCAAATCGATTGTGGTTGAGCTTGGGACATTTATTTAGACTCGAAACGAAATTAGCAGTAATTCTATGTTAGATATCATGGCCTTCGCAATAGACGCGAGGTCAAGGCATGGGTTAAACTCGCCGTCACTTACCGGCCACTACAGTCAAAAGAGAATCTGATCATGACTTGCTTGTTAAAATGTCACTCCAGCGCGCCGCAGCAGTTGACTGAAGAGTGGCTAGAGCCGGCCCACTGGTTGCACACCAATCATCATGTGGGCAGTTCAAGTGGCCGCAATAAAGTGTATTTCATTGATTTTGACAACCAACAATGGGTACTTCGCCATTATTATCGTGGCGGCTTTATTGCCAAGTTCAATCGTGACAGCTTCCTAT
This sequence comes from Paraferrimonas haliotis, assembly GCF_002282895.1. Taxonomy (GTDB): domain Bacteria; phylum Pseudomonadota; class Gammaproteobacteria; order Enterobacterales; family Shewanellaceae; genus Paraferrimonas; species Paraferrimonas haliotis. The sequence continues at coordinate 446,919 of NZ_NRRB01000002.1, read as the reverse complement.
TTCTTGGCAATCAGCGCACTCGAGCTATTGCGGAGTTTGATTTACTGCAGGCCATGCGCAAGTTGCAATTGCCGGTGCCACAACCCATTGCGGCTCGGGTGGTTCGCAAAGGTCTGTTCTATAAAAACGATATTCTGATTGAGCGCTTTAACGCCAAAGACCTGCACGGTTACTTACTCGCTAATACCATTCGCAAAGAGGAGTGGCAGCTACTGGGTCGTACCATTGCAGAGTTTCATCGCCATAAGGTGTATCACGCCGACCTCAACATTAAAAACATTCTGTTTGATGGGCAGCAGTTCTATCTCATCGACTTTGACCGTGGTGAGTTTAAGCCCAGCCAAGGCCGATGGTGCCAAGCGAATCTGGATCGGTTACTGCGCTCCTTTAGAAAAGAGCTGGCCAAAGACTCGAACTTACACTGGCATGAATCCGATTGGCACAGCTTAGTGAGCGGCTATCAAGCGTTTATGTCGGCTAAGTAATGCGACAGCAAACGATAATGCTTATCCACGGCGCCTTGATTTCTGGCGACAACCGATAGCGCTGCTTGGCCTGCGTTACTTGCAGCATCGGCATCGGTTAACCACAGCTGCAGTTGCGCCGCCAATGAGTGCGCGTCATTGACTTGCACCAAAGCGCCTGCTTGGCGCAGTTGTAAGCCAATTTCTAAGAAATTATATTGGCTAGGGCCCATGATGATAGGCTTGGCAAATGCCGCCGGCTCGAGGGGGTTTTGCCCGCCTCGCTCCATCAGTGAACCGCCTACAAAGGCACAATGGGCGACGCCGTAAAAACGTAATAACTGCCCCATTGTGTCACCAATAACCACTTGCGTATCGTCATCAACCTGTTGGCTTTGCGACCACGCTTGCCAATACATAGGCCCTGCCGCTACTAACTGTTTCGCCTGTTCGAATCGCTCTGGGTGTCTGGGTACCATAATGAGCAGCGCCTGTGGCACTGTGTCCAATAACTGTTGGTGGGCGGCGAGAATGGCATCAAACTCATCAGGATGAACACTACCGGCAACCCAAACCGGACGCTTTAACTGTTCAGTTAACGCGTGCGCCGCCTTTTGCGTGTCCGCATCGATGCTAATATCGAATTTTAAACTTCCAAACACATGGCAGCGCTTGGGTGCTACGCCCAGGTCGACAAATCGCTCGGATTCCGCTTTTGTCTGAGCGGCAATCGCGTCTAAGGAGGCCAACATAGGGTGGGTTAGCTTTGGCCATTTTTGGTATTGTCCGCTCGATTTTTCACTGAGCCTGGCGTTTGCGAGTACTAACTTACACTGACGCCTTTTTAGTTGATGCACTAAGTTTGGCCACAGCTCTGTTTCCATAATAATGGTCAACTGGGGGGCTAATTGTTGGGTAAATCGAGCCACTGCCCAGGGTAAGTCAAATGGCAGGTAACTGTGCTGGACATTGGAAAACCGGGTTTGAATAAGCTTTGAGCCAGTTGGAGATGAACAGGTAATGCACAACTTAAGGTTTGGATGGCGTTGTTGAATGGTTTCAATTAGCCTTTGAGCCGCTAAGGTTTCGCCCATAGAAACGCAATGAATGAGCACATGGGCAGGCTGCCAACGAGCCAGGCCAAATCGCTCAGACCAACGTTGGCGATAGCGGCGATCTTTGTTTCCTCTTAGCCACAGATAAATCACCAGTAGCGGCGATAACAAGGTGAGCAATATTCCGTAAAGTGTTCGGGTCATGGTGCTAGGCTTTGCTTGACGAATTAAACCAATGCTAACATAAGCGCAGAACCTTCACAGAGACCTTTGCCACAATGAAGACCAAGGATAGAATCGTCCAAGCCAGCTTGGAGCTGTTTAATCAGCAAGGAGAGCGTAACGTGACCACCAATCACATTGCTGCTCACTTACAAATGAGCCCTGGGAATTTGTATTATCACTTCAGAAACAAAGAAGACATTATTCGTTCTATTTTCAATGAGTATCGCGCTCATCTAGAAGAGTTAGTGACGCCCTACGAAGCGGAACATATGAATCTTGCCTTGCTCACCAAATATTTCGATACCATTTTTAACCTAATGTGGCGCTTTAGGTTTTTATACGCCAACATGGTGGATATTTTAAACCGCGATGCTCAATTAAAAGCGCAATACATCAAAATTCAAGAAACCGTTTTGGCGCAAATTGTGGTGGTTTTCGAGCAAATGCATGACGACGGAATTTTGGTGATGAGTCGGACGCAATTGCCTATTTTGGCGGATACCGTCAAACTGACGGTTTCTTGTTGGATAAGCTATCGCTTGTCACAAACGGAAAGCACCGAAATTACTCAGGCTCAAGTATATGAAGGTTTGCAACGTGTGCTCATGGTATTTAAAGCTTACGCCAGCGACGCTGCACAAATTGACTTAGAGTCGTTGCAGCGCCATTACGCAGGTAAGATAATGGCGCCGCTGTCAACTGACTAGAACAGTTCTTCGTCTTCGCTGTCCTCAAATAACGGTTGCTCATCAGGAGCCGATGAAACGTACTCTGTAGGTTCGGTGCCTGCGATAAAGTATTCGAAACGACTGGTGTGGTCGGTGGCTCGGGTTAGCAAACCGGTTTCACGATCGATGCGCACAGAAATAATATTTTGCGGTGGCTGCACGTTGACTTCTGGAGTGCCGTCAAGCGCATTTTTCATGTACTCGTTCCAGCCTGGGCCGGCCGTTTTTGCACCCGCCTCACCACCGTAGCTTTGGTTTTTATCCAAATTGTTGTTGTAGGCAACCCGCCCTAGTTGACGGCCGTGATCGTCAAACCCAACCCAAATCGTGGTCACCAGTTTTGGATTGAAACCACTGAACCACGTGTCTCTTGCTTCGTTGGTGGTACCGGTTTTACCGGCGATGTCGCGTCGTTTAACGGTTCTCGCTGCTCGCCAAGCGGTACCATTCCAGCCGGTTCCTTTTGACCAATTACCGCCACCCCAAATTGTGCTCTTAAGGGCTTGAGCCAAAAGAAAACTGTGCTGCTCAGACATGACCCGCGGTGCTAATCGTTCGGCGGGTAGCGGGCAGGTTAACTGTACATCTTGCGGTTGCAGGGCTGTTTCCAGACTGTCTTGCTGCGGTGGCTCTGTTACAGCAATGGCCATTGCAGGTTGGTTGCGTTGCTCTTCGATGAGTCGTTCGCAATCTCGGCAAGCCACTTTGGGTTTTGCTTCAAATACCGATTGCTGCTCAGAATTGACAATCCGCTCAATAAAGTAAGGTTCGACTAAGAATCCTCCATTAGCGAAAACAGAATAGGCGTTGACTACGTCTAATGGAGTTGCCGAAGCGCTGCCTAGGGCAAGAGATTCATTGCGAGGCATATCCGCTCGTTCGAAACCAAAGCGCACGAGCGAGTCAATGGCATTGTCGATGCCCACGTGACGCAAAGCCCTAACAGCCATTACGTTAATGGAACGAGCCAATCCGACTCTTAAGCGCGTCGGGCCGCCATAGACATCCGGTGAGTTCTTTGGACGCCATGCAACGCCCTGACGACGATCCCATTCGTTAATGGGGGCATTATTAATCAAACTCGCCAAGGTATAGTCTTGTTCAATACCAGCAGCATAAATAAACGGCTTAATGTTGGATCCGAGTTGACGCTTAGCTTGGGTCACTCGATTGTATTGGCTTTGATTAAACGAATAACCACCCACGAGTGCTTTAATGGCGCCATTGTATGGATCAAGAGATACGATGGCACTGGTGGCATCGGGTACTTGACTCAATTGCCATTGATCTTGTTTTTGGCGAATCCATATCAAATCGCCAGCGGTTACAATCTCAGAAGCTACTTTCGGAGCCGGACCTTGGCGGGTGTCACTGACAAATCCTCGAGCCCATTTTAAACCATCCCACTGCAATTGGATTTCGTCACCATTGGCAATGACGACCGCGGCTGATTGCTCTTGCACGTCAACCACAATCGCTGGAACCAAATCTTGTTCGCGGCGTTGTTTGTTTAAATACTCTTGAATTTGAGTGATTGGCCAGGCTTGCTCATTCCAGAGTTGTGCTCTAGGTCCACGGTAGCCATGACGTTCATCATAATCGTACAGATTATTGCGCAGTGCCCTTTGAGCATAGCGTTGTAACCTTGAGTCGATACTGGTGTAAACCGAGAGGCCAGCGGTGTAAGCTTCCTCTTCGCCGTATTGAGCTACGATTTGATCGCGCACCATTTCAGAAATGTAAGGGGCGTATAAATCGATCTCGGCGCCGTGATATCGAGCGGTTACCGGTGCATCATGAGCTTGTTGATATTCCTGCTCGCTGATTAATTTGAGTTCCAGCATTCGTCCAAGCACCACATTACGACGGTTCTTACCACGCTGCGGGTTGCGGATAGGGTTGGCCGCCGAAGGGCTTTGCGGTAAGCCAGCTATCATGGCGTATTGGGCTAAATTTAACTCGCTTATGTCTTTGCCATAGTACACTTGTGCTGCAGCACCAATGCCGTAGGCACGGTTACCGAAAAAGGTACGATTTAAGTACAGCTCTAAGATTTCATTCTTACTGATAAGCTGTTCAATGTGATAGGCGATAAAAATTTCTTTTATCTTACGTATGTAAGTTTTCTCTCGGGACAAAAAGAAGTTTCGAGCCACTTGCATGGTAATGGTACTGGCGCCCTGACTTTTTTTACCGGTTGTCGCGACGATAACGGCAGCACGCAAGACCCCGATAGGGTCGACACCACCGTGCTCATAAAAGCGGGCATCTTCTGTTGCTAATACCGCATCAATTAATGGTTGAGGTATTTGCTCATATTGCAGAGGAATTCGACGCTTTTCGCCAAACTGAGAAATAAGTTGGCCATCGGCGCTGTAAATTCTTAACGGCGTTTGCAGGCGAACGGTTTTTAAGGTGGTAACGTCAGGTAAGTCGGGCTTAACGTACAAATATGCAGCAGCTACAGCCGCCACTCCCATCAACATCATGACTATAACGAGAATCGCCAGTCGCTTAATCCATTTCAAATGTATAAACCTTTCTTATTTAGACGTCACTTTTCATTATATAAGGCTAGGAGCTATGGGTGAAGATCACCATTACTATTAAACTTTGTCGAATGTAGCAATAAAATTAAAAAAAGTCGTTTTTCTTCTGACATAAATTGAGAGAGTTTGTTAATGTGGTATCGTATGCAAGTACTAGTGCACCGTAACCTATAAACAAAATAACGACTAACAAAAATACGGCGAGTGACAATATTTTGGCTATGGAAATGCTAACAAAAATGTGGAAGCGCGCAGCTCCTCAGATGGTTGGGATAGATATTGGTTCCCATGAAATTAAAGCCATCATGCTCTCGAGTACCGCGGATGGATACAAAATCTCGGGCCATGCCAGCGCACCTTTGCGTAAAGGCGTGGTGGTCAATCATGAAATTAAAGACGTAGCGGCGGTTGTAGAAGCTTTGCAGGCCGTGAAACGCCGTTTGCCGAAATCGGTCAAACAAGCGGCGGTTGCCGTATCCGGTTCAGCCGTTATGACCAAAGTTATCTACATGGATGCCGCGCTCTCTGAAGATGAGCGCGAGGCCCATATTGAAATTGAAGCCGATAATTTAATTCCTTACCCTCTAGACGAAGTCAACATCGACTTCGAAGAGCTGGGTCCTAATGTGACTGATCCTACCAAAGTAGACGTGCTGCTCAGTGCGTGTCGTTCCGACAATGTTGATACTCGCGTCGATGCTCTAGCAGACGTTGATTTAGAAGCCAAAGTGGTTGATGTAGAAGGCTATGTACTTGGACGCAGCTTCGAGCTAATCAGCCAACAGTTACCCGAACAGGGTGATAATCAAGTGGTTGCCATGGTGGATGTTGGTGCGAGCATGACGACCATCGCAATCATTACTAATGGCGAAACTCAATTCGTACGAGAGCAGGCCTTTGGTGGTGAAGAATACACTCAGTCTATTATTTCCTTCTACGGAATGGATTACGACCAAGCGCAAAAAGCCAAACATTCTGGTGAGTTACCTGAAAATTATGAATTTGAAGTGTTGTCGCCGTTTCAAACTCAGTTATTGCAACAAATAAAGCGGACCCTGCAAATTTATTGTACCTCTTCTGGAAAAGAACAAATCGACCACATTGTGTTGTCGGGAGGCACTGCAAACCTCGAAGGGTTAACCAAGTTGCTTACCGAAGATTTGGGGATCCACACCATTGTCGCTAACCCGTTTCAGGGGAGTCTTCATGCGAGCAACTCAGACCGTCAGTTACTCACCGGAAAAATAACTAAATACATGATTGCCGCAGGTTTGGCACTAAGGAGTTATGGTCAATGGCGAACATAAACCTTTTACCGTGGCGAGAAGAAGCTCGGGAACAAAAAAAGCGTGATTACTATTTAGCGTTGGTATTGACCAGCTTAGTGGGCTTTTTAATCGTTTACTTAACGATAATGGTCGTTGATGGGCAAATTAATGAGCAAAATGCCCGCAACCAATATTTAAAAGATGAAATCGTATTGCTTGATAAGCAAATCAAGGAAATTCGAGAGATTCGCGAGAAAAAGAAAGACATTGAACGACGTACCGACATCATTTTGAACTTACAAGAGGCTCGGAACTTGCCGACTCACGTTCTTGATGAGTTGGTTCGAATTGTGCCGCCAGGTGTTTACATCAGCAACCTCGAGAAGAAAGGCAGCTTGATTTGGATTGAAGGGCGCAGTGAGTCTAATAACAACGTCAGTAATATGATGCGTAAAGTAAAGGCATCGCAATGGATGCATGACCCCTCGATGAAGTCCATCTTTAGTCAACAAGATGAAGTGCGCAAAATGCAAAGTTTCAGTTTGCGTGTTGCCATTGACGACCAATCGGAACTTGAGGAAACCGCGCAAGCGCAAGGAGGCGTTCGATGAACTGGAAAGAGTTTGATATCAATGACCTCGATTTGGAAAATATGGGCAGCTGGCCCATCCAAATTAAAGCGATTTTTGCGGCCATTTTATTAGCCGCTGTGGTTTACGGTGGCCATTACTTCTTTATTAGCGATCGGTTGCAGTCGTTAGAGCAAGCACAAGCCGAGGAACAGACTTTACGCGGCGATTTTCAAATGAAATATCGACTGGCGGCCAACTTAATGCTTTATCGAGAGCAACTCAAGGAGTTGGAAGCTCGTTTTGCAGAGCTTTTAAAAATGCTGCCGTCTGAGAATGAAATGCCCGGCTTGATTGATGACATGAGCTATGTGGCCGCCGATGCCGGACTGGCCATTGGCAGCCTTGAATGGGAGCAAGAAATTGAACGAGATTTCTACATTGAATTCCCGATTCGGATGTCAGTAACGGGCAACTATCACGAATATGGCGAGTTTGTATCGGGCGTTGCTCGTCTTCCTCGTATTGTGAGCCTACATGATTTCAAGGTAACCAAATCGGACAGCGGCGGTGTTAACGTAGAGGTGTTAGCAAAGACTTATCGATTCAAGGAAGGTGCTCAATTACCGAACAATCTTCCTAAGAATGCCGGCAGTAAGGGGTAACTGATTGATGTTAAATAAATTACTTCTAGCTATCGGTGTGTTATCTTTGGTTGGTTGCAGTGGTGATCGACGGGATCTGGAAGACTTTGTTGCTTCTACAAAAGCCAGTCACGTCCCGGGAATTAAAAAATTAGAAGAGCCGCCTGAATTCGAGCACTACGCTTATCAAGCGAAGCATTTACGCAGTCCGTTTCAGCCACCGCAGCGCGAATTAACAGAAGACATTATTGATACCAGTAAAAATTGCCTACAACCGGATTTGTCTCGCCGAAAAGGGCGACTAGAAACCTATGCCATCGACAACCTAACCATGCGAGGCACCTTAGGTGACGGGGATAAACTCTGGGGACTTGTGGAAACATCTGACGCAAGTGTGTATCGAGTGGGTGCTGGAGAGTATTTAGGGCTGTACCACGGTCAAATTTCCGCGGTAAGTCGCAAACAAATCGTTGTAAATGAACTTATTCCAGACGGCACCGGTTGCTGGAATGAGCGTCAAACGACATTAGAGTTAACTGCAAATGCGAACAAACAAGGATAGTAAACCGATGAATTTTGTTAACCTGAATCGACTGAAAAGCCGGATGACTGGGCTAGCGCAGACCGGGCTTTTACTGTCTCTAATGGTGCTTTCGCCGTTAACTTGGGCTGCCAACAAACTGATTGATGTTCAGTATCAGAGTGCCGTGGGCAACCAGCTGCAAATCGACTTAATATTCGATAAGCCCGTATCAGAGCCTCAAATTGAGTTATCTGCTGACCCAGCAATACTGGCTTTGAATTTTAGCGACGCCCTGTCCTCGTTAGAATTAAACGACATCAAAGTGGACTCAAAGGGCGTTCAGTCTTTGCAAGCCGAACAAGATCTACAAACCTTGAGGTTTATGGTGAACCTTGAGAAGGTGGCGCCGTATTCAACCAATATTATTGGTAACACCTACCGAGTGGTCATCAACCAAGACAGCCGTGGTCAAGTGGCTAATACCGGTCAAAATACCGTGGAGCGAATTGACTTTCGTCGAGGTCCATCCGGTGAAGGAGAACTGGTTGTTGAATTGGCGTCTGATGTGATTGCAGCCAATTTACAACAAGTAGGCAGCAATCTTGAGCTGCAGTTGTACAACACGCAACTGAAAGACGACGATCTTTACGTTGTTGATGTGCAGGACTTTGCTACCGTAGTGCGTGGTTACGAAACCTTTAAAGACGATTTAAACAGTCGAATTCAAATTAGCGTTAGCGGCAATTATGAGTTTAATCAACGTCAACAGGGTCGACTGTTGCGCATTCGCGTAGCTAAGGTTGATGAAGTTTCAGCGGCAGCCAAAGAGAAACCAAATTACGAAGGTCGAGAGCTGTCACTCAATTTCCAGAATATTTCTGTTAGAACCGTGCTGCAAATTATTGCGGATTACAACAACTTCAACTTGGTTACCAGTGATACGGTTGATGGCAACATTACTCTGCGTCTTGACGATGTGCCTTGGGATCAAGCGTTAGATTTGATTTTACAAGTTAAAGGCTTAGATAAGCGCATTGAAGGTAATATTTTAATGGTTGCGCCTAAGGAAGAGATGAACATTCGTGAGAATCTCAACCTTGAAGCCGCCCAGAAGGCAGAAGAGCTTGCGCCGCTCTACTCTGAGTATATGCAAATTAATTACGCCAAAGCATCTGATATTGCGGCGTTGTTGAAAACGGATGATTCAAGCTTGCTGTCGACTAGAGGCACTGTTGCTGTGGATGAGCGGACCAACACCTTGTTGGTGCAAGATACCTCCGATAAGCTCGAAGACGTGCACCGTTTGATCGATGTTCTCGACGTACCGGTTAAGCAGGTGGTGATTGAGTCACGCATGGTGACGGTTCGTGATGACTTTGCAGAAGACTTGGGCATTCGTTGGGGTATCACCAATAAAACCGGTGACTTAGGTACCTCAGGCAGCTTAGAAGGTGCTGAATCAGCAGCAGGCGGCACGGTACCGAGCTTGGACGATCGCTTGAATGTTAACCTACCTGCAGCACCAGCAGGGGGCACGCCTGCAAGCATTGCCTTCCACGTGGCTAAGCTTGCTAATGGTACCGTGTTGGATCTAGAACTTTCAGCCTTAGAGCAAGAAAGTAAGGGTGAGGTGGTCGCTAGCCCACGCATTACCACCGCCAACCAAAAGTCAGCTTATATTGAGCAAGGTGTGGAAATTCCATACGTAGAGTCGGCATCCAGTGGTGCCACCTCAGTAACCTTTAAAAAGGCCGTGTTAGGCCTGACCGTAACGCCGCATATTACTCCGGACAATCGCATTATTTTGGATTTGGAAATCTCTCAAGATTCTCAAGGCCGGAGTGTTGACACGCCAACTGGCCCAGCGGTATCAATTGATACCCAAAGAATCGGAACCCAGGTGCTGGCGGAAAATGGTGAGACTATTGTATTGGGCGGTATTTATCAGCAATCGAACCTAAATCGCATCAGCAAGGTGCCAATTCTTGGTGATATTCCATACCTAGGTACGTTGTTTAGAACCACCTCAGATTCCAGTGAACGACGCGAAGTGCTGGTGTTTGTAACGCCAAGAATTGTTGAATCAGGAATTAAGCAGTAAAAAGAAAAACCTTACTTTTAGAGTGTTTAGAGCCACGTCCTTAATGGACGTGGTTTTTATTTTGGTAAAGCTATTGCCAACGGCGTTATTTACCTGAGATAATTCGCTGTCGCACATTAAACAGAGTGGGTAACAGGGCTGGTTTAGGCTGGCAAATATAAATTATTAGAGATTCAGACGTACAATGGCTGAGAAACGTAACATTTTCCTAGTCGGTCCCATGGGAGCTGGTAAAAGCACCATCGGCCGTCATTTAGCACAAATGCTTCATCTGGAGTTTTTTGACTCCGACCAAGAAATTGAACAAAGAACTGGCGCCGACATCGCATGGGTATTCGATGTAGAAGGCGAGGAAGGATTTCGCGTCCGCGAAGCCAAAGTGATTGAAGACCTGAGTGAAAAACAAGGCATCGTATTGGCGACCGGCGGAGGCTCGGTTGAAAGCAAAGACGTTCGTAACTGCCTGTCAGCGCGTGGTATCGTGGTTTATCTAGAAACCACTATCGATAAGCAGGTAGCTCGTACACAGCGAGATAAGCGTCGCCCGTTATTGCAGGTTGATGATCCTCGTCAAGTGCTTATCGACCTATCAGACAAGCGTAACCCTATGTACGAAGAAATTGCTGATGTAGTGGTTCGTACCGATGAACAAAGTGCAAAAGTAGTTGCTCATCAAATTATAGAAAAACTAGGCTTCTAGAACTTCAGGAGTATGACCAATGGAAAGGATTCATGTAGAGCTAGGAGAGCGAAGCTACCCCATTTACATTGGTAATTCCGTGCTATCCGATGGCGAGCTTTTAGCTCGCCATCTTGCTGATCGTCGCATCTTGATCGTCACCAATGAAACCGTTGGGCCGCTCTATTTAGCTGCGTTGGTTAAACAGTTATCAGCCATTTGTGAGGTTGAAAGCGTAACCCTTCCCGATGGCGAGCAGTACAAAACCTTAGAACAGTTAGATACCATTTTTAGTCATTTGCTCAAAGCAACCTATGGCCGAGATAGCTTAATTATTGCGCTCGGTGGTGGTGTGATTGGTGATATGACCGGATTTGCAGCCGCTTGCTATCAACGTGGCGTTGATTTTGTACAAATCCCTACCACTTTATTGTCTCAAGTGGATTCGTCGGTTGGCGGTAAAACCGCCGTCAATCATGCGCTTGGTAAGAATATGGTGGGTGCTTTTTATCAGCCCCAAGCGGTATTCATTGACGTTAACAGTTTAAATACGTTACCCGAACGAGAGCTGTCAGCTGGCTTAGCGGAAGTGATTAAGTACGGGATTATTTGGGACCAAGTATTTTTCGATTGGTTAGAAAATAATGTTGAGGGTTTACTCGCGCTAGAACCAAGCGCCATGACCTATGCGATAAAGCGCTGCTGTGAAATTAAAGCGGAAGTGGTTTCATTGGACGAAACCGAGCAAAGCGTTCGGGCGCTTTTGAACTTAGGCCACACATTCGGCCACGCTATCGAAGCGGAGATGGGCTATGGTAACTGGCTTCACGGAGAGGCTGTCGCTGCCGGTATGGTTCAAGCAAGCTATGTTAGCAATGCACTCGGGCGGTTAAGTGATCAACAGTTACAACGGATTGTTTCACTCATCGCTGCTTGCAACTTGCCTACAAAAGGGCCTAAACAAATGCAACCAGAACACTATTTGCCACACATGAAGCGTGACAAAAAATCGGTTCAAGGTGCAATACGGCTTATACTTCCCGCCGGTATCGGAAAGGCAGAACTTCGCTCTGACATTAGCCAAGAGGTAATGATAGCGGCAATTGAAGCAGCAGGGACACAGAGCTAATGGAAAAAGTTATTCAACTCGCGACACAGCAGGACATCAGTCAACGATTGGTGCACAGCATTCGTTATACCCAAGACGCTATTATTTTAAGTGGCAGCACCGGCAGCGGTAAAACCAAGATTGTGGAGCAGATATCCGATCAATGTGAAGGATACAACCAATTATTCCTTAACTGTCATGACTCGTCAGGTTTGCTCGAGTTAAGAAAAAAGTTGGCGGAACAACTATGGCCCGGTAAAACCGTTGAGCTTAATCAATCTATTAGCAAGATGTTGGTTGAAAATGCTGAAATGGAACATCTGCCTATTCTAATTATGGTTGATAACGCCGAAAGCTTGCCCGCGAATGGTTTCGCCGAATTAATCGATACCGTGGATCTCAACTATTCAGGCATGACGGTTCGCTTACTTATTGCCATTGAGCAAAGCACTCAATCATTACTGATGCGCGGCCTTAGCGACAGCCAAGCGGCTGCCTGCTTGGTTGTAACTATGCCGCCGCTCACCGTGTCTGAGCGCCACGGGCTGTTTTTTGGCTTGTATGCTCGTACCGGTCAAACCCCCGAGTTTTCAAGGGAGCAGATTCGTCGTTTATTGGAGCAGCAAAGCGGCCGTCCTCAGGAGGTGCTTAAGCTGCTGCAAACCGCCATCCGTTCCCCTGAAAAAATTGGCGTACAAAAGGCACCGGTAAACAAAGGCATTATGAGCGGTGCCATTGTTGTAATAGCGATATTGGCGATGTTGGTGTGGTGGTTGTTCAAACCTACGCCAAGCAATGCACCCAGCCAAGTGAAACAAATACCAAAAATCGAGCAAGTCGAGCGAATTGACGAGCCTTCCTCCCAGGTAGAGGTTTCGCCTCAAACAAAGGTGCAAGTTCTGCAGGGTGACGTTGAGCAGCAACCGCCGAGCGATTTAACTCAATCACAGGGAGTGCAACCAACTGCTCAAGCCGAACCAGAAGTAACACCGAAAACGGAGTCGGTGGCACAGCCACAGCCAGAGTTGGAGCAACCGTCTCATCCAGAGCCCAAACCCATGTCAGAACCAGCAGCCGTGCCAGAGCCTCAGCCTCAGCCGGCAGTGGAACAATTACCACAACCTAGCTTGGTGTCTGAATCAGAGCCTGAGCCAGAAGCGGTCGTCTCTGAAGATGAACAATACAGCAATGACCGAACTTTACCGGTAAACGGCTTCACCATTCAGTTGGCCTCGGTTGAGCAATTGTCTTCGATTATGCCCATCGTTCCAAAGCTCGCTAATATCGAGCAGGCGTACGTATTATCTGCCGAAGCGAGCTTGATATTGGCCTACGGAGAATTCGAGACCAAAGAGCAAGCGATAACGGTAGCGACCGAGTTAGCTTTGCCTTCTGGCTTTTGGGTACGCCCTTGGAGCGCCTATAGCAATAGGTCCATTGCTGACACGGAAACCCAACAAGTCCGTGATGCAAAGCAGTAAAGAGAATCCCGAGTTAATGTCGATTAAAACGCGCGCCTTTTTAAAATGGGCCGGTGGAAAATTCAAACTCATCGATGAGATTGGTAAACGACTGCCTCAAGGTGAACGCCTAGTAGAGCCGTTTGTCGGGGCGGGTTCTGTATTTTTGAACTCGAATTATAAGCGCTATTTACTGTGTGACATTAACCAGGATCTCATCAACCTTTATCAGTTGCTGCAAAGTGCGCCTCAGCAGTACATAGATGAAGCGCGTAAGTTATTCGCGCCAGAACACAACCAAAAACAGCGTTATTTGGATCTTCGTATGCAATTCAATGCGAGCCAAGACCCGTTTGAGCGTTCATTGCTTTTTCTTTATCTAAATCGGCATGGATACAATGGGCTGTGTCGCTACAACAAAAAAGGCGGTTTTAACGTCCCTTTTGGTAGCTATAAAAGACCTTACTTCCCAGAAAAAGAGCTGCAGACCTTTGCGGCGAAAGCCCATCTTGCTGAGTTTAAATGCATTGCTTACCAGCAAGCGTTTGCTGAAGTGACCAGTATGGATGTGGTTTATTGCGATCCGCCTTATGCGCCTTTATCGACGACGGCTAATTTTACCAGTTACGCCAGTAATGGCTTTACGCTTGATGATCAGGCGGTTCTTGCACGAACCGCGCGTCATTGTGCGGCGGAAAAAGGGGTGAGTGTGGTGATAAGCAACCATGACACCGCGCTTACCCGAGAGTTGTATCATGGCGCCTCTTTGGACTCGATTCAGGTGCAACGCAATATCAGCCAAAAGGGCTCAGCTCGGTCTAAAGTGCCTGAAATTATCGCCTTGTATCGCTAGTGATTTCTAGTTAATAACCCAAGTTACCACTAAGACCAAGCTCAACACCAAAACACCAGCCATCACCAACCCAGATATAATAAACGGGATGGGACTGTCGGTCGCGAAATCTTTGTTACGATTGTGTTCGCTTTGAACGCCAAAAAAGCCCGCGAGAACGCTGCCAATGGCTTGAAACCATCGCATGCTAGTTAGGACTTTTCTGGAAGGTTATTCGATGAGCTGTCTAAGTTTGGAGCACTTTCGTGTCCATACAAGAGTTCGAGTAAATCGATGAAGTGCATTTGTGATGAACTGGAGTTGCCGGTAACCCAAGCGCCCCAAGATAAGTCTGCACAGCGATTGCGAGGGTGGCTTAATGGCAAGCTGTTGTCTATTTGAGCGTTAGGCCCACAAACACAGGCCGCTTGTGCGTAGTCGGGTAGCGTGTCTGTAAGCTTAGTTGCGGCAACTAAAATCACAGCAGTAAGCGCAATACCAGAAAAAATTTTCTTAGGCGTACTCACATCCGACTCCATTGTTAATTAACGTAGTCGAAAAGTATAGCAAATGTTAATAGAGACCGCCATACGCTTGGCGGTCTTCTATTGATAGGCTTAGAAGCTGGCTGTCACGCCCACTACATAGGCTTCTTTTTCTTCTTCGTGATATACCACACCCGCGAAGACACCGAGATAATCGTTAAAGCCATAATCAAGGGTAACACCTAAATCATACGCGCTGTCAGCATCGTCTTCATCAGGACGAACAATGCCGGCGTGCGGGGTCAGGGTCAAAGCCTCGGCTAATGCAAAGTCGTAATTGGCTTCAAAATACCAAGATTTCAGAGTCACATCATAATGCGCCGCTACATTAGCACCGTAAAGATCCGCGGCCGCTTTATACTCGGTCGTGTGACCACCTACGTCGTAGTAATAATAACGAGTTGCTGAGAAATCCAAGCTAATATCATCATTGATAGCGAAGCTGTAACCGCCCCACCAATCCACTTCAACTTCGGTATCGCCACCATTGTCATAGCTGCTGCCCCAAACGCCCGCGTAAAAACCCGATGCGTGCTCGTAGTCGCCGCCCACCTGTAGAGCAGGTTTGTCGTCGGACAAGGTAACACCACGGAACAGATAGTTGCTCACTAGCGCCGCGTTGCCAGAGAAGCTATGAGGGGACTCTTGAGCCAAAGTTGGCGCAGTGTAACCCAAGCTTAGCGCGAGTAGGCTTGCAGAAATGGTACGTTTCATCATTTTTAAGTCCCTTAAATATAATCATTTTTAATTAGTGAATAGAATTTAATGGACCTGAGGGGGTAAATTCAAGTTATCTCAGAGCAAGGTCATTTTGCAAGCATTAGCAACATTAGTTTTTTTCAAGCCAAGCAGGTTATATTAAAGTCAATTCACGATTCAGTTGTTTGGAACGTGGTCAGCTTGCTAAGAATTCAGTAGAATAAGCGCCTACCTTGATGCTACCGGAATCCTACCATGACTGAGTTTTTAATCGCCCCTTCAATACTTTCTGCCGACTTCGCCCGTTTAGGTGAAGAGGTGGACAATGTGCTTAAGGCGGGCGCGGACGTTGTGCATTTCGATGTGATGGATAATCATTACGTTCCTAACTTAACCATTGGGCCTATGGTCTGCAAAGCGCTGCGTGATTATGGGATCACCGCACCTATCGATGTACACCTAATGGTTAAACCGGTTGATAGGCTTATTCCGGACTTTGCTAAGGCCGGTGCATCAATCATTACCTTTCATCCCGAGGCTTCAGAGCATATTGATCGCACCTTACAGCTGATTCGCGATAACGGTTGCAAAGCGGGCTTAGTGCTTAATCCTGCGACACCATTATCCTATCTGGATCACGTGATGGATAAGTTGGACGTGATCTTGTTGATGTCGGTTAACCCTGGCTTTGGTGGACAGTCATTCATACCCTCTACTCTAGATAAACTAAGGTTGGTGAAACAACGAATTGATGACAGCCCCTATGACATTCGCTTGCAAATCGATGGCGGTGTAAAAACCGACAATATTGGTGAAATCGCTGCGGCGGGTGCTGATATGTTCGTAGCGGGATCTGCCATATTCAATCAACCTGATTATAAGGTTGTGATCGATGAAATGCGCAAGGAGTTGGCAAAAACGTGTTAGATTCTAAAAAGCTGATCGCATTTGATTTGGACGGAACCTTAGTCGATAGCGTTCCCGATATAGCGGCTGCGGCTAATAAAAGCATGCAGGCATTAGGGCTTGCTCAAGTATCTGAAAGCCAAGTTCGAGGTTTCGTTGGTAACGGTGTGCCTACCATGCTTACCCGCGTATTAAGCCAGGTGCAGCAGCGGCCACCATCCGCTGCTCAACTCCAGCAAGCGATAGCCTTATTCAACGATTTTTATCAACGGGACTTATGCAGCCACGGCGCCTTGTATCCAGGTGTCGAGCGCACATTAGCGGCCCTTAAAGCGAAAGCCATTACCTTGGTTGTGATTACCAATAAGCCAGAAGCTTTTGTACCGGGCATTCTGCAGCACTTCGCCATTGAACACTATTTCGATGCAATTATAGGGGGCGATAGCCTTGCTGAGAACAAGCCGTCACCGTTGCAATTGAACCACGTTATGACGCACTTTAATGCAGTCCAAGATGACTTTTTAATGGTTGGTGACTCTAAAAACGATGTTTTAGCGGCTCATGCTGCAAAGTGTGACAGTATCGGCTTGACCTATGGCTATAACTACGGGGAAGATATTTCCTTATCAAAGCCAACCATTGTGGCCAATCAATTTAGCGATATTCTGCAATACCTACCTTAACGGAGCTTAGTGTTACTATGTCAAAACCTGTTGTATTGAGCGGTGCTCAACCATCCGGAGAACTCACCATTGGTAATTACATGGGGGCTTTGCGACAGTGGGTCAACATGCAGGATAGTCATGACTGTCTATATTGCGTGGTGGACCTTCACGCAATTACGGTTCGTCAAGATCCACAAGCTTTGCACAATGCCTGCTTAGATACATTAGCGTTGTATTTAGCCTGCGGCATTGATCCCAACAAAAGCACCATATTCCTGCAGTCTCAAGTTCCTCAGCATACCCAGCTTAGCTGGGTTCTAAATTGTTATGCGCAAATGGGTGAGCTTAATCGCATGACTCAGTTTAAGGATAAAAGCGGCAAACACGCGAACAACGTTAATGTGGGTTTGTTTGGTTATCCGGTGCTTATGGCTGCTGATATTCTGCTGTATCAAGCTAATGAGATTCCGGTGGGGGAAGATCAGAAGCAGCACCTTGAGCTGACTCGCGATATTGCCACTCGGTTTAACAACATCTACGGCGACACCTTTGTTGTGCCTGAGCCTCACATTCCGCAAAGTGGCGGGCGCATCATGTCGTTGCAAGATCCGCTAAAGAAAATGTCAAAGTCCGATGACAATGCCAATAATCGCATTGGTTTGCTGGAAGACCCTAAAAAGATTGCTAAGAAAATAAAACGTGCGGTAACCGACTCAGACGAGCCACCTGTGGTTCGATTCGATGTGGCAGAAAAGCCAGGCGTATCTAATTTGCTGAGTTTACTCTCTGGGGCGACAGGAACACCCATGACACAGCTAGAGCAAGAGTTTGAAGGTAAGATGTATGGTCATTTAAAAACGGCTACCGCCGATGCGGTGGTTGCTATGCTAGAGCCGCTTCAGCAGCGCTTTCAAGAGTACCGTAATGACCCTGCTCAACTCAACGCCATCATGCAACAAGGGGCGGCCAAAGCGCAGGCTCGCGCTCAAAAGACGATAGACGATGTTTATCGCAAGGTAGGCTTTGTGGTTTAGTGTGATAAGTGAGATAAAAAACCGGCTTAATGCCGGTTTTTTTTGGCGCTAGTTGTCTTCGCTTACGTATTCAAATACTTTTATTACTTTACGAACACCGGAGGTATTGCGGGCTACGTCTACCGCTTTCACTCCGTCTTTTTGGCTGATCAGCCCAAGTAAAAACACTTCGCCATTTTCGGTAATGACCTTAATGCGGGTCACATCGATATCTGGTGTGTTAATCATCCGAGTCTTAACTTTGGTAGTAATCCAAGTGTCATTGCTTTTGGTGGTAAAGCTGATGGGATTTCCGATTCGGATTTGGTTATGGATGCGCTTTGCGTTACTGGCTTCTCGCGCTGCTTTAATGGCTTTATCTCGCAACATTGAGTTTGGAGCTTGGCCAATGAGCAGTACTGAGCGATTCATACTGATGGCGGTGATATTGGTTTGATTAGCAACGTCATCTAGGTTTCGTAGCGCCGAATTTATGCTGCGTTCTATGCTACCATCATCCAATTGAGTGCCTATGCTGCGCTCATCGTTTAACATCATGGCGCCACCCACAGCGCCCACCATAACAGCACCCGCACATCCTTGTAAAAATGCGGCCATGAGCAATACAGATACTACTTTGCTCATTCTGGAGAACATCGAAACTCCTTAACTTTCGTCTTGAGGAAACAAGGTTCTGTCAATGCTATCGCACAGACAATGAATCGCTAACAAATGCACCTCTTGAATGCGAGCGGTACGGTGAGACGGTACCCGAATTTCCACATCACTATCACTCAACAGTCCGGCCATGGGTCCGCCATCTTTACCGGTTAAGGCTACAATGGTCATGTCTCGGCCAAGTGCTGCTTCCATGGCTTTTATTACGTTGTTAGAGTTACCGCTGGTGGATATCGCTAGCAATATATCGCCGGGCTGACCTAACGCTCTGACCTGCTTAGAAAAAATTTCGTCATAACTGTAGTCGTTAGCAATGGAGGTGATGGTTGAAGAATCTGTGGTTAACGCAATGGCAGGTAAACTTGGGCGTTCGGTTTCAAAACGATTTAACAGTTCCGCCGAAAAGTGTTGGGCGTCGCCAGCGGAGCCGCCATTGCCGCAGGTTAGAATCTTATTGCCGTTGAGTAAGCAGCTAACCATCATTGCTGCTGCTTTTTCGATGGCTTCAGGGAGCGCTTCACTGGCATCAATTTTGGTTTGAATCGATTCGGTGAAGTTCTCTTTAATTCGTTCTAACATAAGTTAACCTTATCTGTGTTGTTCTTAGTTGGCAAAATTAACGGCTTTAGCCAAAAATATTTTCTATCCAGTCAAGTTGTTCATGCTCGATAGCGACTAAGTCAAAACGCGCAGGCGCGTCGATGCCGTGCCTTTGCATATAGGCATTAGCGGCGTTGACTAATCGTCTTTGCTGTTGAGAGCTTATCGCTTGTAGCGCTCCGCCAAATTGGTCATTTTTGCGATACTTTACTTCAACAAAGACCCACATATGCTGACTTCGCATGATGAGATCGAGCTCGCCAAATGGAAATCTAACATTGGCTGCCACGAAGGTAAGACCATTGGCTTCAAGATGCTGTCGAGCCAGTTGCTCGGCACGACGGCCTCTGCCAATCATAACGGTCTAATGCGTCCGTTTTGTAATCGACCCCAAGCTAAATCTCGTTGCAGTACGCCTTGTTCATCTACCGATAATGAACCGCTTTGTCCTTGCACGCGGTAACCGGGAAAAGCTCTCATTTGCGCGAGTTTATCAATCAATGCCGCAGCATCATAACCCATAACGTACAAACGTTGCAGTGATAAAGACCACTGTGGCCACAATTGGTTCGCTTGACGTCTATCGGCGTTATCGTTAATTAGCCAGGTCATATCATTGAATCTGAGGCCATTCAGCTCGCTGGGGTAGCGGCCGTTGTTGGTTTTCAAATGACTGCGGCTCGAAGCAAAAATGGGCAATGGATCTGCAAAAACACTGATGTTAACGTCGATGAAGGGTTTTACCAGTTTCACCTGAGATGCCGAGGCGATGAGGAACAACCCGTCGATGTCACGGCGCGATCGAAAATCCGCTTGTATGGCATTGTCGCCAAACTGCTTTATTTTGGCGATGCGGGCTTGGCTTGCATCTACTTCTAATGCGTTGCGAACGCCGGCTTGCATTTCTGAGCCATTCTCGAAAAAGTGGATCTCAATTGACTCTTGGCTCAGCTCTAACCAACGTTGCTCAAAGGCTTCGGCCATGCGTTTAGAGACGGCACTTCGGGCACTCAAAATTAATGGCCTTCTTATGCCTTGCTTATGCATGTATTCGGCGGCTTTTTGAGCTTCTTGGATGGGCGATAAAGAGAAAAAATAATCGTCGGGTGCGATGCTAGGCTCAGTGGGTAAGTTCAAATAAAGCTGCGGAACGGTACTGGGAATTCCAGCCATTTTGTCAACATTGGCTTTAAGCAGTGGCCCGATAACGAATTCAGCACCTTCGGTTAACGCTTGTTGGTAAGCGTTGTCTACCGAGGCTGAGGTATCATAAAAGGCCACGTCAACGTTGGGGTTGTTTTGCATGAGCTGGCTAATAATGCCATAGCGGATGGCTTCAGACTGTGCCTCATGACGCCCAGATAGCGGCAATAACACCGCAATCTTGTTGGCTTGGTAGGCTTTCGTATTGAGAGCTTGTTGGAGCGAGTCGGGTAGTTGCAATGCCGCTGGATGGCTTGGGTGTTGCTCACGCCATCCGTTCAATTGCGATGTCAGGGCGCTGGGGTCAACCGCATTTTGCTTAATCAATTGCGCCAAGCTCAACCAACCGTTAAACAAAGGCTCTGAGGTGATGGCTAATTGGCGAGTAATCACTTCGAGTGGTAATGGTTGCAGCTTATTCCAAATCGATTGATTGAGGGTAGCTTGTTGTGCCTCATCAACTAACCCCGATAGCGCGCTTAATGTGCGAAGCTCATTCACGTGCTGCTGCATTGCCCCATAGAGTTCAGCTTGCAGTTGCAGCAGTCGTATTTGTTGCCAGCGCGGTAGTTGCACGTTCGCAGGGGTCATTGACGCTTGCAAAGCAGCCTGGTTTTCGCCTTTCGCCTGTAAAAACTTGGCTTGCAAATAGCGATATTGCGAATTTAGCTCAACCGATTCTGGCAAATTCCCTTGTAGCTGACTTAACAGGTTGCTAGCTTCGTTTAACTGGCCTGCGTCAAGGTAGGCTTCGCTGGCTAATAGTAAGTTAGCGTATTGTTCCCTAGGATCATTGCTGGCTGCGGCACGGGCTAAGTATTGCTCTGCCGTGGCACTTACCTGCGCCAAATTAACCGGTTGCGGTTGGCTCGGTTTTTGCGGCGGAGTCGGAGTGCTACAACCGGCTATCGATAAGGCTACCGATAGCGTTGTGGCTAGAAATAGGTTCTTACTTAAGCGCATTGGGCTTTTGGTCACAGTGCTTTACTCTGGTAATATTGCTGACAATAGTTTACCGCCACAAACTTTGTTGTAAATGGCGCAGAGAAGAAACCCTATGAAAATCACTCCTTCGTTGTACATTGTTGCTACTCCAATCGGTAATTTTGATGATTTACCGCAACGGGCTATTGACGTTCTTAATCAAGTGGACTTGATTGCTTGCGAAGACACTCGCCACAGCGGCCGCTTATTTGCTCACTTCGGAATCAACAGTAAAACCGTGGCGGTGCACGATCACAACGAGCGCCAACGCGCGCAGTGGATTATTGATCAGCTGTCGGCAGGGCTAAGTTGCGCACTGGTTTCGGACGCGGGAACGCCGTTAATTTCCGATCCCGGTTATCACTTGGTGAAGCAAGTTCGAGAAGCAGGTTTTGAGGTTAGCCCAATTCCCGGAGCGTGTGCGGCCATTGCGGCGCTATCTGCCTCGGGCTTACCGTCCGACAGATTTTCATTTGAAGGGTTCTTGCCCGCAAAAGAAAAAGCAAAGCTTGATACCTTAAAGGGGCTCGCGCAAGACTCCCGCACGCTCATTTTTTATGAATCGCCCCGACGAGTGCTTGCCACTTTGTCGTGCATGGTTGAAAGCTTAGGCGCCGATCGAGAAATCGTGATGGCTCGAGAGCTGACCAAAACCTTTGAAACCTTTCTGCATGGGCCGGTTACAGAGGTGCTAAGCCGTGTTGAGCAAGATTTGGATCAGCAAAAAGGTGAGATAGTCTTACTGATTAAAGGCCACCAAAAACAAGCGGACGAGCTGCCCCAAGCAGCGATCGAAACCGTGGTCTTGCTGCAACAAGATCTACCACTTAAAAAGGCAGCAGCGTATGCCGCTCAAATACATGGCGTCAAGAAGAACGCTCTGTACAAGTACATGCTGCAACACGCAAATCTAGAAAACTAGCTAAAAACAGCGTAGCGCTTGGCGTAGCCCTAGGCTATAATCGCGCTCGGAGCTGGCCGGACAGTCGCTGCACTCAATCGAGTGGGGAGGAAAGTCCGGGCTTCATAGGACAGGGTGCCAGGTAACGCCTGGGCGGCGCAAGCCGACGACCAGTGCAGCAGAGAGTAAACCGCCGATGGCTTTTTCGAAGGCACAGGTAAGGGTGAAAGGGTGCGGTAAGAGCGCACCGCGCGGCTAGCAATAGTTCGTGGCACGGTAAACTCCACCCGAAGCAAGACCAAATAGGCCCCCTAATGGCGTGGTCCGCGTTGGGGGCGGGTAGGTTGCTTGAGCCGTAGAGCGATTTACGGCCTAGACGAATGGCTGTCACCCTCTCTGAGGGCATACAGAACCCGGCTTACAGGCCAGCTCCAATTTTTCCATCAATAAAGCCGCTCAAGCAGCGGCTTTATTGTTCCTAAGTGTTTGTCTTGGCTTAATTTTTCGAATTGTTACCAAGGCAATAATTGCTGTTTTTTGCCTGTCTATCAGGTAAAGTGATTGTCTACCATGAGCTAATGTCGTCCCTAAACCTATAACTATAAATAGTAGGAGTTAGCCATTTAATGACAGCGCAGGCGTCACCTTTGCTTCCGCAAATTCGCACCTTACTCTTAGAGAATAATTTTTTTCTAGGAGAGCAGTCGGCTTTGCAATCGTTACACCAAGCCATAAAGCAGGGTGATAGTAGTGCTGAGTTAGCCCAGATCATTTGTAGCGATGATGCACTGTGCGATTACCTCAAACAAATTTATTCGGTCATTAAATTGCCTGCTATTACTCATCAATGTCAGTCGCAAACTATGACCCAAATGATTGAGGCACTAGGAGAGCAACTGACCTATCGATACGCGCTCGCTTTTTATCTGCAACGTAATCTCACTTTTTTGGGAGAACCCTATGCTCGGTTGAGTAAGGGCTATTGGGCTCTTACCCAGTCCATTACTCAAGAAGCTCTGGAAAGTGCAAATCGCAGTCTCGATCCTCAATTATGCGCCAACCGACTGCACAGTCTGTGTCAGTTCGTATTCCTTGGGCCATTGTTAACATTAGCGGCGGCCTCCTTGTTGCAAAGTCAATCACAGCTCACGATATCCATGGGCATGTTAAAGCAAGTGATCGAACAGCAGCAGTTCGAGCTGAGTCTTTTGGCGCTTAAACAACTCAAAGTCGATGGCGATTTACAGTTCGAGTTGGCCATTGCGTATGAGCGTATGCCGACTCAAGTCAAAATCACACCGGGGCTGTTGTTACGTCCTATTCTCAAGCGACGCGGTTTACTATAACCACTCTATCCCACTGATATTGTTAAGAGACTGCTATTGTTTTCAGTGCGGTTTACTTAATGAATACTATTTGGGATTGTGCGCCACAATTTTCCACTTTCTTTACAATCTTAAAAACAATGTTCTAGGCCGCAATGGCATTGGATTTAGTTTCTTACAGCGCAACTTGACAAGCATTGCAATGGCTCCCTAAACTAAGCAATGTGGGGAAAAGTGGTATTTTGTGGAAAAGTACCAAATTGTAGGAATAATAATCGTGTTCAGTGGCGCTACAAATTTACAAATCGATGCGAAGGGACGATTGGCAATGCCAACCCGTCACCGCCCGCAGCTGCAGCAACAATGCTGCGGCCGATTAGTATGTACCGTCGACTTTCAATCTCGTTGCTTATTGTTATACCCGGAAGATCAGTGGCAAGTTGTTGCTGAAAAATTAATGAAGCTATCCGATACCCAACCCATTGAAAGAGCCATGAAGCGAATGCTTTTAGGACATGCTCAAGAATGCAATATGGATAAAAACGGCCGCCTGCTGATCCCTGCTAGCCTGAGAACCTTTGCCGAACTCGACAAAGCAGCAGTGTTAATTGGTCAGCTCAATAAGTTTGAACTTTGGAATGAGGCGTTATGGCAACAGCAGCTCGATGACAGCATGCAAGCCCTTCAAAGTGCAGACTTGTCCGATTCACAACGATTGCAAGATTTTTCTTTATAGAGAGTCACTATGACGAATGAAACGGCTCACATCACTGTATTACTAGAAGAGGCCGTAACAGGTTTGGCGATAAAGCCTGATGGTATTTATGTTGATGGCACCTTCGGCCGCGGTGGCCACAGCCGTGAAATTTTATCGCGATTAGGGAGCAACGGCCGCCTCATAGCAATTGATAGGGACCCGAGAGCCATTAAAGCAGCAGAGCAATTTGCTGAGGATCCGCGCTTTCAAATCGTTCATGGCGGATTCGGGCAGTTAGCGCAGTACATTGAAAAGTTGGGATTAACCGGCCAAATCGATGGTGTGTTACTGGATTTAGGAGTTTCTTCGCCGCAGCTGGATGACGCCGCTCGCGGCTTTAGCTTCATGAGAGACGGTCCGCTCGATATGCGTATGGATGACACTCAAGGGGAAACCGCAGCGCAATGGCTCCAAAGAGCGGAAGCGGAAGACATTGCTTGGGTGCTTAAAACCTATGGCGAAGAACGGTTCGCCAAGAAGATCGCCCGTGCGATTGTGCAAGATAGGGAGCTTGAACCGTTTCGGACAACCAAACAATTAGCGGATTTGATTGGGCGTTTGGTTCGCAGCAAAGATCGCAATAAACACCCTGCGACACGGAGTTTTCAAGGCATCCGCATATACATTAATAGCGAATTAGAGCAAATCGACCAAGCATTAGAAGGTGCACTAAAAGTATTGGCGGTAGACGGCCGGTTGTCGGTGATCAGTTTCCATTCTCTGGAAGACCGAATGGTGAAACGTTTTATTCGACGTCATTCGCAAGGGGACCCGGTACCGGATGGATTACCGATTACGGAAGATCAAATCAACCAGAGTAAGCGTCTCAAGCCTGAGGGCAAAATGATTAAGCCCAGTGCTCAAGAAATCGAAGCCAATCCTCGTGCTCGCAGTTCGGTGTTGCGGGTCGCCACTCGTTTGCCTGGTGAGGTGTAACGTGCCAGCCCGTGAAGGAATGGTGCTGTGGCGAGTGATTATTGCCGACTTATGGGCGCATAAGTGGGTGCTGTTACTTTCTTTGGTGGTTATCGCGAATGCCATGGTGGTGGTGTACACCAGTGATGCCAATCGCAACCTCACCAGCCAGTGGGACAAACTGCTGAAACAGCGAGACAAACTAGACATAGAGTGGCGTCATTTGCTGCTTGAAGAACAAACACAAGCGGAACATTCGCGGGTAAGCCGCGTAGCCCGCAAAGAGCTAGATATGGTGCGCCCAGCACCAAAAGATGAAAAGGTTGTACGGTTACCATGAGCAGACAGGCGCGACAAAACAGCAAGCCGAGCGTTATCCATTGGCGGTTATACACCGTTGTTGGATGCATCGCTTTGTTGTTTTGCGGCTTAGCGGCAAGAGCGGCGTTCTTGCAAGTCGTGGAACCAGAGCGCTTGCGCCATGAAAGTGATATGCGCTCGTTACGCACCACAAGCCATACCGTACAACGAGGTTTGGTTACCGATAGAAACGGTGAAATGCTGGCAGTCAGCGTTCCGGTTCAAGCGGTATGGGCCGACCCAAAAGTGGTGTTCGAACGCAATGGTTTTGACGATATGCGACGTTGGCAGGCGTTGGCTGATGTGCTGAACCAGCCATTAGACCCACTGCTGGACCGAGTTCAGCGCAATCCAAGTCGCCGCTTTGTGTATTTGCAGCGACAAGTAACCGGAGCGGTTGCCGACTACATTCGACAGTTAAAAATTCACGGGATTTATCTTAAGCCAGAGTCACGCCGCTATTACCCAACTGGTGAGGTTACCAGTCAGTTGGTGGGCATCACCAACATTGACGATAAAGGTATTGAAGGCATAGAAAAAGCCTACAATGATTGGCTGACCGGCTCACCTCAAAAACAAAAGGTGCGTAAGGATCGCAACGGCCAAGTGGTTGAGCGCTTGTCGGTAGTTCAGGCAGGGGAAAACCCAAACGACTTAGTGTTGAGCTTGGACCAACGGATTCAATCTCTCGCCTATTCAGAGCTAAAAAAAGCAACCGAATCTATGCAAGCCACGTCTGGCTCTGTGGTGGTGTTGGATGTGAAAACGGGTGAAGTTTTAGCCATGGTGAACACCCCTTCATATAATCCAAATTCCACCAGTCAACGACAAAGCTACCGAATGCGTAATCGCGCCATTACCGATACTTATGAGCCGGGTTCTACCATTAAACCATTCGTGGTGGTAGCGGGCTTAGAGGCGGGTACGATCAAAAAAGACGACATCATATCAACGTCTCCAGGTTACATGCGACTTGGTGGTTCCTTGGTGCGCGACGGCCACAACCTAGGTGATGTAACCTTGGCCAAAATGTTAGTGAAATCGAGTAACGTTGGTATCAGTAAGGTGGCGTTGAGCATGCCCATTCAACAGTTACTCGGCACCTATTATTCTCTTGGGCTTGGTGACTATTCCGGTATTCATTTGGCCGGTGAATCGGCGGGCATTATTCACGACCGTCATCGTTGGTCTGAACACGAGCGTGCAACCATGAGCTTTGGTTATGGATTCAGTGTAACCGCGCTGCAAATGGCGTCATTGTATGCCACCCTCGGCAACAAAGGGGTGCGCCTACCGGTCAGCATATTGAAGCTTCCTGAAGTGGACGGAAGAATTAAGGTGCCAGAAGGGCAGCAAGTGATATCTGAGGACGTCGCCAACAGTGTGCTGCACATGCTGGTAGGGGTTACCGAAAAAGGCGGCACCGCGCGTAAAGCTCACATTGAAGGCTACCCGGTTTCAGGGAAAACCGGTACCAGCCGCAAAGCGGTAGCCGGCGGTTACGGTGACGATTACGTGGCCTCTTTTGTTGGGGTTGCTCCTACCAATAATCCGGAACTCGCCATTGCAGTGGTCATTAACGAGCCCAAAGGTGATAAGTATTACGGCGGTGATGCTGCCGCTCCCGTCTTTGCTAAGGTCATGTCATCGGCGTTACAGCTGAGAAACGTTGAGCCGGTCAGTCTGCGTGAGAAACGACTGCAAATCGCAAGCTTGCAGGAGAATGCCCGATGACCTTGATTCGAGATCTACTGGCCCCGTGGTTCCATTACGCCGGACCTGAAAGCTTTAACAACCTGCAACTCGACAGTCGAGCCGTAACCGAAGGTGACTTGTTTATTGCTATCCCTGGCCATGCTGTGGACGGGCGACGGTATATTGATGCGGCTATTACCAACGGCGCGGCAGCAGTGTTGTGTCATAGCGATGATGCCAAACAACACGGCGTTATAGAACAACGCCAAGTGCCCGTCATTTTTGTGTCGGAATTATCCAGTCAGTTGGCAGCCATTGCGCGTCAGGCTTACCCATTCGATGGAGCCAAGACCCAACTGATTGGTGTTACAGGCACCAATGGTAAGACGTCCGTAAGCCAATTAATGGCGCAGCTCAGCAGCCTGCTGAATGAGCCCGCAGCGGTGCTAGGAACTATAGGTAACGGCATGTGGGGGCATTTGCAAGACAGTGTTAATACCACCTCGGACCCGATTACAACCGCTCGTCAGCTTAATGAGTTTCAACAGGCTAAAGCGCGTTTGGTCTCTATGGAAGTGTCATCCCATGGCTTAGTGCAAGGGCGGGTTGCCACCTTACCGTTCTCGGTAGCGGTGTTTACCAATTTGAGTCGTGACCACTTAGATTACCACGGTGATATGCGTAACTACGCGCTGGCAAAACGCCGTTTATTCGAATTTAGAAAGTTGAAACATCGTCTGTTTAATATTGACGACCATATTGGTCTGACGTGGAAAAACGAGTTTGCTGACCAGGCGCATTCATACAGCATAAAGACCGATGCGGATTATCAAGCCTGCAATGTTCGTTATAGCGACGATGGCGTTAATGCAGAGTTAGTGACGGCTCAAGGGCGGTATTCGTTGTATTCGCCGCTTTTAGGGCCGTTTAATTTGTCGAATTTGATTGCTGCGTTGGCCGCCTTACACTTAGCCGGGTACGAACTGGCGGATTTAGTCAGCGCTTGCGCCCACATTCAGCCCATTAATGGCCGCATGGAACGATTTGCCGCTCATAACAGCGCTACTGCAGTGGTTGATTATGCCCACACACCCGATGCCATTGAACATGCGCTTCAAGCGTTGCGTCCGCATACCAAGGGCAAGCTATGGTGTGTCTTTGGTTGTGGCGGTGATCGAGATAAAGGTAAGCGACCGTTGATGGCAAAAGCCGCTGAGCAAAATGCGGACGTTTTGGTGCTGACCGAAGATAACCCTCGCTCGGAATCGGTCGCGGAAATCTTGCGACAAATGCAACAAGGACTGACGCAGCCGCAGGCGGCCCAATTAATTCCACAGCGCAAAGCGGCCATTCGCTACGCCTTAACTCATGCAGCAGCCGACGATTTGGTTCTTATCGCCGGTAAAGGGCACGAAACTTATCAAGAAGTCTTGGGTCAAAAGTACGATTACGATGAACGAGCGTTTGTCAGGCAAGTGCTGCAAGAGCAAGGGGAGGCCCTATGATTCCGCTGAGCTTACAATCCATTGCGCACGCCTGTGACGGTCATTTAGTGGGTGATGACGCTAAGGTCACTCACGTAACAACCAACTCGAGCCAGGTGACTCGCGGCAGCCTGTTTGTGGCGCTCATTGGCGATAGATTCGATGCCCACGAATTCGCCGAACAAGCCTGCAAGCAGGGTGCCGTAGCTCTTATGGTGAGTCGCCAACTGGATCTCGATGTTGCTCAAGTTGTGGTTCAAGATACCCGTATTGGTCTAGGCCAACTCGGTGCGCTAGTGAAACAGCGCGTTGCACCAAGCACACTCGCCATCACTGGCAGCAACGGCAAAACCACCGTGAAAGAAATGCTCACTACCCTACTGAGCCGTCACTATTCGACCTTAGCGACCAAAGGCAATTTTAACAATGAAATTGGCGTGCCATTAACCTTGCTCGAGCTTGAAGAGCAACACCAAATGGCTGTGGTTGAGTTAGGGGCAAATCATATCGGTGAAATTCGATATACGGCGTCATTAGCCCAGCCTGATGTGGCGTTGGTCAACAACATTGGCGATGCGCACTTAGAGGGCTTTGGCAGTCGCGACGGAATTGCTCAAGCAAAGTCAGAGATCTACCAGTCACTTGGCCCGCAAGGCATAGCGGTCATTAACTTAGACGATGATTACGCCGATACCATGTTGTCGCTGTGCATCGATAATCCAATGATTGTTTATTCTGCTACCAACACCGATGCCGATGTGTTTGCCAGCGATATAACAACCGATGAATTAGGTTGTATGTCGTTTAATTTGCACCACGGTGAGCAACGCTGTTTGGTGCATTTACCCTTGCCGGGTGAGCACCAAGTTGCTAATGCCTTAGCGGCCACCGCCATGGCGCTAGCGGTTCAACTGCCGCTGCCACAAATAGCGCAAGCGCTTAATGAATTGCAAGCGGTGCCAGGGCGAATGGAGCTGCATAAGCTGCAACACCATGTAATCGTTGATGATAGTTACAATGCCAACCCAGCTTCCGTTAAAGCGGCGATTGATTGGTTGGCTAAAAACTCAGCAAGCAGTTGTTTGGTGCTGGGTGATTTGGCGGAATTAGGCGACAATAGCCCGCTTTTGCACCGAGAATTGGGCGAATACGCTAAAGCCAGTCAAATACAGCACGTCGTGAGCTTAGGGCCATTAAGTCAATGTGCGGCAGATGCTGCAGATGGCATGAGCTTTACCGATATCGGCTCGTTGAATCAACATTTGACCGAGCTAGTGGCCAATTCATCTGAGCCGATTACCTTATTAGTTAAAGGATCTCGAAGTGCAAAAATGGAGCGAGTGGTAAGTCATTTGCTTAATGCATTTAATCAAGAGGAACACCAGTAATGCTGGTTTATTTAGCCGAATATCTAACTCAATTTTATAGCGGCTTTAACGTATTTTCGTACGTCACATTTCGCGCCATTTTAGGCTTGTTAACTGCTCTGGGCTTCAGCTTGGTGATGGGGCCAAAGTTGATTCGTCGTTTGCAAGACTTGCAAATTGGACAAACCGTACGTGATGACGGACCTGAGAGCCATTTCGACAAGCGCGGCACCCCAACCATGGGTGGCCTGCTGATTTTGGCGGGCATCTTTTTCAGTGTTTTACTGTGGGGCGATTTAGGCAACCGCTATGTGTGGGTGGTGTTGTTTACCTTGGGAAGCTTTGGTGCCATTGGTTTTGTCGATGATTATCGCAAGGTGGTTCGCAAGGACACTAAGGGCTTAGTCGCTAAGTGGAAATACTTTTGGCAATCGGTGTCGGCCATGCTGGTGGCGGTGTTCTTGTATGCCAGTTCTTCGGTTGATGGCGAAAGTCAGTTGGTGATTCCGTTTTTCAAAGACATCATGCCTCAATTAGGTCTGATGTTCATTGCACTGGCTTACTTTACCATTGTTGGCTCGAGTAACGCGGTTAACTTAACCGATGGTCTCGATGGATTGGCGATTATGCCTACGGTGATGGTTGCAGCAGCGTTTGCCATCATTGCTTATTTGTCTGGTCACGTTCAGTTCGCTAATTATTTGAGCATTCCCTATTTACCATTAGCGGCGGAATTAGTGATTGTGTGCACCGCCATGGTCGGCGCGGGCCTCGGATTTTTATGGTTTAACACCTACCCAGCTCAAGTATTTATGGGCGATGTAGGTTCTCTAGCTTTAGGGGCTGCGTTAGGGGCCATCGCTATTCTAACGCGCCAAGAAATTTTATTGGTGATCATGGGCGGGGTATTTGTAATGGAGACTTTGTCGGTCATCTTGCAAGTAGGCTCCTATAAGCTTCGCGGCGGTAAACGCATATTCAGAATGGCCCCGATTCATCACCATTACGAGTTGAAGGGTTGGCCGGAGCCGCGAGTGATTGTTCGGTTTTGGATCATTTCATTATTCCTAGTATTACTGGGTTTGGCGACGTTAAAACTGAGGTAAAGGTAGACTAGATGGCAGAAACTAAGCACACACATTGGGTAGTAGGACTGGGAGCCACTGGGCTTTCCGTGGTTCGCTATTTGTGTGGCTTAGGGATAACTCCGGGCGTGTGTGATAGCCGCATGTCACCGCCGGGCGCCGCTAAACTTGCTGAAGAGTTTCCGCAGGTGGAATTGATTTGCGGACACTTTCCCGCGCAACGCTTAGCGCAAGCTCAGCAACTCATCGTTTCGCCGGGTATCGCCGTCGCCAGTGAAGCCATTGCCACCGCAGCAGCGAGTGGCGTGGAAATTGTCGGTGATATCGAGTTGTTTGCCCGAGCCGTTAAGGCGCAAGACGCTAAGGTTATAGGCATCACGGGCTCTAATGGCAAAAGTACTGTAACCAGTTTACTTGGCGAGGTGCTCTCTAAGGCGGGCATAGCGGCTGAAATTGGCGGTAACATTGGTACACCGGCATTGAACTTGTTGTCGGCGCACGCTCAAGTGTATGTGTTGGAGCTATCCAGTTTTCAATTAGAGACCACCACCAGTCTTGACTGCACGGCAGCCACTATCCTTAACGTGACTGAAGATCACTTAGATCGTTACCCAGACTATGCAGCGTACTTGGCAGCCAAACGTCGTTTGTACCAGCAAACTCGTTGTATCGTTGCAAATCAAGATGATCCGCAAACCTGGGGTGACGGCGCGATTGAAGAGCTCCGCTTTAGTGTCCAGCAGGAGAGCGATTGGTACTTGCAACACGGTCATATGATGGCTGCGGGGGAGTCCATTGGCAAGGTGGATGAATTACAGCTTATTGGGCGTCATAATTACGCCAATGCCTTGGCGGTGTTGGCCTTAGCTCAGAGTGTTGGTGTCTCCATTCAGGACGCTTTAAAAACCATTAAACAATACCCAGGTTTAGCGCACCGATGTCAAACGGTCGCCATTGAAGAGGGTATTCGTTACGTTAATGATTCTAAAGCCACCAACGTCGGAGCGACGGTGGCGGCTTTGGATGGATTAACGGATTATCCAGGTAACATTTATTTAATTGCTGGGGGCGATGCTAAACAGGCGGATCTGACTCCGCTTGCAAAGGCTTTTCAAGGTGTGAAGCAAGTGTTGGCGTTTGGAAAGGACGCTGAGCTGCTGGTTCGATTGAGTGAAAATTGTCAACGCGTCGAGGATTTAGACGCCGCTATGGCGCAAGCCAAGCTGTCGGCGCACAGCGGAGATTTGATTTTATTGTCGCCGGCGTGTGCCAGCTTAGACATGTACCCTAACTTTATGGCCAGAGGCGATCACTTTTGCCAACTGGTAAGGGGGGCTAATGGCTAGAAAAGAGCAGCAGCTTCCGTTATTTGCCAATCTAGCCAGCCAACCGACTTGGTTGGGATGGTTTACTGACCGCAAAGCCCCCACTATGGTCATGTATGACCGCACCTTACTCACCATTATTTTGGGTTTAATGGCCGTCGGCTTTGTCATGGTCGCGTCAGCTTCAATGGCTGAAGCCTACACCATGACCGGCGATTCAAACTTCTTTGTGAAACGACATTTGGCCTACTTAATCGGTTGCGCAGCGATTGCGGCGGTAGTGATGAATACTCAAGTGGATACTTGGCAGCGCTACTCTGGCTATCTCTTTTTGACGGTCGCTGTGATGCTGGTCGCGGTATTGTTTGTCGGTAAGAACGTTAATGGTTCAACCCGTTGGTTATCGCTTGGAGTGTTCAATATTCAAGTGGCGGAATTGGCTAAGTTGGCATTCTGTGTCTATATGGCCAGCTATTTGGTGCGTCGTCATCATGAGATAAAGGGGGCCGCATGGGCATTTATGAAGCCCATTCTGCTGCTGGGACTGTTCGCCTTTTTATTGCTGATGCAACCGGATTTAGGCAGTAGCGTTGTTTTATTTGTTATTGTCATTGGTTTGTTGTTCTTAGCCGGCGCTCGCATGATCGAGTTTTGCGGTCTTTTGACCATGGGAGTGGTGCTTATTATTACCCTCGCGGTCACCTCTTCCTACCGTTGGAAACGCGTTACCTCATTCTTAGATCCTTGGGAAAACCCCTTTGGAGAAGGTTATCAATTAACCCAATCGCTGATGGCATTCGGTCGCGGAGACTGGTTTGGACAAGGGCTGGGCAACAGCATTCAAAAGTTGGAATATCTGCCAGAAGCCCACACCGACTTTATTTTCGCAGTCATTGGCGAGGAACTTGGCTTTATCGGCGTGATAGCTGTGCTGGTACTGCTGTTTAGTCTGGTATTCAAAGCGTTAAAGCTGGGCAGCCAATGTTTAGCAAACGATAAAGCCTACAGCGGTTACTTGGCGTACGGCATTGGTATTTGGTTTTGCTTTCAAACCGGCGTGAATGCCGGAGCGAGCATCGGTATGCTGCCAACTAAGGGCTTAACTTTGCCCTTTATAAGCTATGGTGGCAGTAGTTTGTGGGTAATGACGGCTGCGGCATTTTTATTAATCAGAATTGACTTCGAGTTAAGAAAATCAACGATTCAAGCAACACAGGTGAAGCGATGAGCCAGCAAAAACGATTGCTCGTTATGGCAGGAGGAACCGGCGGTCATGTGTTCCCAGCGCTGGCAGTGGCGCAACGCTTACGCAGTGAAGGCTGGCAAGTGCGCTGGTTGGGTACTGCCGACCGCATGGAGGCTAAATTGGTGCCCCAGCATGGTTTTGATATTGATTTTATTGACGTTCAAGGCGTTCGTGGCAACGGCTTGGTAAGAAAGCTTATGGCTCCGTTTAAGATCATGAAATCCATTATGCAGGCGCGCACAGTCATTCGCTTGTTCAAGCCGGATGTGGTGATGGGCATGGGGGGCTTTGCCGCAGGCCCTGGTGGCGTTGCTGCTAAGCTTGCCGGCGTGCCTTTGGTCTTGCACGAACAAAACGCGTTACCAGGGCTAACCAATAAGCTCTTAAGTCGCATAGCGAATCGCATTTTGTGCGCTTTTGAAGGGACCTTTGCTGACAATGATGCGTTGGTAGTGGGTAATCCGGTTCGTCCGGAGTTAGTGGCCCTTGGCAATCAGCCAAAAGCAATCCAAACGCCCCTGAACGTTTTGGTTGTTGGGGGAAGTCTTGGGGCGAAAGTATTTAATGATGCCATGCCTGAAATTGTGTCTAAGTTACATCACAAGCAAGTGAGCGTGACCGTTTGGCATCAAGTGGGCAAGGGTAATCAAGCTGCTGTTGAACAGGCGTATCACCAAGCGGGTGTAGCCCCTTCAGCGAAAGTAGCAGAATTTATTGATGATATGGAAGCGGCTTACGATTGGGCTGATATTGTATTGTGTCGCAGTGGCGCTTTGACGGTCAGCGAGTTAGCTGCGGCGGCTAAAGCCAGTATTTTGGTGCCCTATCCCTATGCGGTTGACGATCATCAAACAAAGAACGGTATGGTGTTGGTGCAAGCAGGCGCTGCCTTGCTCATCGACCAGAGTCAATTTGAAGTAGAACGATTAGTGATTGAATTAGAGAAAATGAGTGAGGCACCGCAAGCGCTTTCCAAAATGGGAGAAGCGGCAAGAGGTGTAGCGCATTTAGATGCAACACAAGTGGTTGCGCAGGTGTGTGAGCAATTGGCCAATGGGGAAAAATCATGACTCAACAAAAAAGCTCGTTGCGAGCCATGATCCCGGAAATGCGTCGCGTAAAACGCATCCACTTCGTTGGCATCGGTGGTGCTGGCATGGGCGGCATTGCAGAAGTTCTGTGTAATGAAGGCTATCACATAAGCGGCTCAGATATCGCGGCTAATGCGGTAACCCAGCGTTTACAAGCGCTAGGGGCCAATGTGTTTATTGGCCACAAGCAGGAAAACGTTAATCATGTCGATGTGGTGGTGGTCTCTACTGCCATCGATGAGTCGAACCCCGAATTACAATTTGCCAGAGAGCAACGAATCCCGATTGTACGTCGAGCCGAAATGCTGGCAGAGCTTATGCGCTACCGACACGGTGTGGCTGTAGCGGGTACTCATGGAAAAACCACCACCACCAGTTTAATCGCGTCCATCTATGGTGAAGCTCAGCGAGACCCGACCTTTGTTATTGGTGGCTTACTCAATAGTGCCGGCACCAATGCTCGGCTTGGTTCCAGTCGAACCTTAATTGCGGAAGCGGACGAAAGTGACGCCAGTTTCCTGCATTTACAACCTATGGTCAGTGTTGTCACAAACATCGAAGCGGATCATATGGATACCTATGAAGGCGACTTTGAGAAACTGAAGTCGACCTTCATTGAGTTTCTTCACAACTTGCCGTTTTACGGTGTTGCTGTCATGTGCATTGATTGCCCGGTGGTGCGAGAGTTGCTGCCTTCGGTTGGCCGTAAGTACGTTACCTATGGCTTTAATGACGAGGCCGATGTTCAAGGGGTGAACTTTACTCAAGAAGGCCATTGCAGCCGCTTCACGGTTCGCAGAGATGGCCACGATGATGTTGAAGTGGAGCTAAATTTACCGGGTCTGCACAACGCTCAAAACGCCTTAGCAGCGTTTGCGGTAGCAGCTGAAGATGACATTGACGTCAGTGATATTTGTGCTGCTCTATCGCAATTTGAAGGCATTGGTCGTCGCTTTCAGCATCTTGGAGAATTCGACACGGGCGCTGGTTCGGTGATGCTGGTGGATGACTATGGTCATCACCCAAGCGAAGTAGCGGCCACCATAAAAGCGGCTCGCCAAGGCTGGCCAAATAAGCGCTTAGTGATGGCCTATCAGCCACATCGCTACAGTCGCACCCGTGATCTGTACGACGACTTTGTTGAGGTCTTGTCACAAGTGGACACCTTGTTGTTGCTCGATGTGTACGCGGCGGGCGAAGCGGTGATTGCCGGCGCAGACAGTCGAAGCATGTGTCGCTCGATACGACAACGTGGTCAGATAGACCCCATTTTCGTTGCCACGCCAGAACAACTACCAGGGGTTTTAGCGGACGTTTTGCAAGATGGTGATTTAGTGCTAACCCAAGGCGCCGGTAACATTGGTCAATTGGCGAGAACCCTGGCTGAAACACGATTGAAAATAGACGTATTAAAAGGTGTTTTCAATGACTAAGCCCACGGAGCTAGGAAAGGTAGCTGTACTGTTAGGTGGTCACTCTGCAGAGCGAGAGATATCGTTAAAATCCGGTGCTGCAGTTCTTAATGCGTTGTTAGAAGAGGGCGTAGACGCCATTAGCTTTGACCCGGCTAATCGTAACATCAGCGAACTATTAACTTTAGGTGTGGACCGTGCGTTCATCGCTTTGCATGGTCGAGGCGGAGAAGACGGCACCATGCAAGGCGCTTTGCAGACCTTAGGCATCAAATACACGGGTAGTCGAGTATTAGGCTCAGCGCTGGCTATGGATAAAGGTTTGTGCAAGCAAATTTGGCGTAACTTAGGTCTAACGACTGCGCCTTATCGGCTTATAGAGCAAGCGCAATTTTCCGAAATGGATTGCCAAGCGGTACTGGCTCAACTGGGCGGTGTCGCCATGGTTAAGCCTGTGTGCGAAGGCTCGAGCGTGGGTATGGCCAAAGTCAGTGATGCAGACCAGCTGCAACAAGCATTGACCCTTGCCTTCAAATACGACGCTCAGGTTTTAGTTGAGCAGTGGCTAACAGGTCAAGAATACACGGTAGCCATTGTCGCCGATAATGTGCTGCCGTCGATACGAATGACAACGCCTAACGAGTTTTATGACTACCAAGCTAAGTATCAAAGTAACACCACGGAGTACTTTTGCCCCAGTGGTTTATCGGAAGACGAAGAAGCTGATATCGCACAGCTGTCATTAGCGGCTTATAAAGCGGTAGGTGTGAGCGGTTGGGGGCGAGTTGACCTGATGCGTGATGCACAGGGGCGATTTAATTTGCTCGAAGTGAACACTGCGCCGGGAATGACTGAGAAAAGTTTGGTACCGCAAGCGGCAAGACAGGCTGGTATTAGCTTTAACGAATTGGTGTTAACCATCACAAAAGAGGCTCGATAGAAGCGTTGTATGGCGGCAAAAAAACGCACAGAAAAACAGCCACCAAAGCGCCCAGTTCGTTGGGGATTATGGTTAGGACTTGCGTTTTTAGGAAGCGTTTTGCTGATGCTGGTTTCGGCAAGTTGGAAACTGGCGGTGGTTTTACAGGATGCTGAAGCGTTACCGATAGAAACCGTTGCTTTGAAAGGAGCGCGGCAATATACCCAAGATGTAGAAGTAAGGGATGCGCTGCAAGATTTAATGCTATCGAGCTTTTTTACTGCAGACGTTGCGCAAGTTCAACAAACGCTTACGGATTTGCCTTGGGTATATCGAGCAACGGTAAGACGAGAGTGGCCTCGTCAGCTTAAAGTGCATTTGATAGAGCAAGTGCCATTAGCACGTTGGAATGAGGCGGCTTGGCTGAACGACCGGGGTGAAGTCTTTGAAGCGCCTAAGCGGCCGGGACTTGAGCAGTTACCGGACCTAAGAGGGCCTGATGAGCAGTCCAAAATGGTGTTGCAAACCTATCAACAGTTGCAGCAATTATTGGGACAAAATGGCTTTACGACCACGAGTTTGGCCTTAACCAGCCGCCAGGCATGGAAGTTACAATTAGCTCGGGGCATCGAGCTGCGGCTAGGGCGCAGTGACAAAATTGATAGGGTGCAGCGCTTTATAGATGTGTTCACCATTTTAGAAAAACGGGAGTCCAAACCAATAGCCTATGTGGATTTACGGTATGACACTGGGTTGGCCGTTGGACTTGTAGAAACTGATACAGAGAATCGTTAACGAATGACCAAAAACATCGAAAGAAGTTTGATTGTAGGATTGGATATCGGCACCTCGGTTACTACGGTAATCATTGGTGAGTTGCTGCCGGACGGTGACATCAGTGTGATTGGTGTTGGTAGCCATCAATCTCGCGGTATGGATAAGGGCGGGGTTAATGACCTGGACTCGGTAATGCGTTCGATTCAACGTGCCTTAGATCAAGCCGAATTGATGGCCGATTGCCAAGTTCAGTCGGTGTATTTGAGTATCTCGGGCAAGCACGTTGCCTGTCAAAACGAGAATGGCATGGTGTCGATTAATGACGAAGAAGTTACCCAAGAAGACGTGGACAATGTCATTCATACCGCGAAGTCAGTGAAAATTCCTAATGAACGACGTATTTTGCACGTAATGCCATCCGAATTTGCAATTGACGTACAAGAAGGCATTCGCAGTCCAATTGGCATGTCGGGCATGCGAATGGAAGCTAAGGTGCATATGGTTACTTGCGCTAATGATATGGCTAAAAACATTACTAAGAGCGTTGAACGTTGCAATCTTAGTGTGGATGATTTGGTGTTTTCAGCCATTGCATCCGCTGATGCGGTGCTAACTGACGATGAGAAAGATTTAGGCGTATGCCTCGTGGACATAGGCGGAGGAACCACTGATATTGCAATATATACCCACGGTGCTTTACGACACAGCGCTGTGTTACCAATTGCGGGCAATCAAGTGACCAACGACATTGCAAAAATCTTCAAAACGCCTCTATCACATGCCGAGCAAATTAAGGTGCAATATGCGTCGGCTCGTTCCAATTTGGTCAGCCAAGAAGAAAGCATTGAAGTACCATCGGTGGGCGGTCGACCTTCGCGCTCTATGTCTCGCCATACCTTGGCTGAAGTGGTGGAGCCTAGATACTTAGAGCTGTTTGAATTAGTACAAGATGAACTGCGTAAAAGCGGGTTAGAAGATCAGGTCGTCGCCGGGATTGTCTTAACCGGTGGTACCTCACAAATTGAAGGCATCGTAGATGTCGCTGAAGCGTGTTTTGGGGTGCAAGTGCGGGTAGCCAATCCGCTTCAAATTAAAGGCTTGTCGGAATATGTCGAAACTCCGGCTTTCGCTACGGCTGTGGGGCTGTTACGATATGGCGCCCGCCAAGTCATGGACAAACAAAACGACGCCAACGAAGGCAATACGGTCACTGGGACTTGGGAAAAGATCCAGCGTTGGTTTAAAGGTGAATTTTAGGCTACCTCTATGAGGTGGTTTAGGGTAGTAAGCAGGCAAAAACGGAGAAAATACCATGTTTGATATCATGGATAGTCATGCAGATGATGCAGTAATCAAAGTAATAGGCGTTGGTGGCGGTGGCGGTAATGCCGTTGAACACATGGTTAGTCAAACCATTGAAGGCGTCGAATTTATTGTAACCAACACCGATGCTCAGGCGTTGCGCAAATCCAATGCCAATTCCAGCATCCAAATTGGTAAAGACGTAACTAAAGGGCTCGGCGCAGGTGCTAACCCCGAAGTGGGTCGTCTTGCCGCAGAAGAAGATAAAGACGCTATTCGCTCCGCCATTAAAGGCGCCGACATGGTGTTCATCGCCGCTGGTATGGGCGGTGGTACCGGAACGGGTGCGGCGCCCGTGGTTGCAGAAGTTGCCAAAGAAGAAGGCATCTTAACCGTTGCAGTGGTCACAAAACCTTTCCCATTTGAAGGTAAGAAGCGCATGGCCTATGCCGATCAGGGTATCGAGATGCTGGCTAAAAATGTGGATTCTTTGATCACCATTCCAAACGAAAAACTATTAAAAGTGCTTGGAAAGGGCACCTCTTTACTAGACGCCTTTGCCGCAGCAAACAATGTTTTGCTGGGTGCGGTTCAAGGCATTGCAGAGTTGATTACTCGTCCTGGATTGATCAATGTCGACTTTGCTGACGTAAAGACTGTGATGTCGGAAATGGGTAATGCCATGATGGGTACCGGTGTGGCAAGCGGTGAAGACAGAGCTGAAGAATCTGCTGAAGCGGCGGTAGCAAGCCCACTGTTGGAAGATATTGATTTAGCGGGTGCACGAGGCGTTCTTGTTAACATCACTGCTGGCATGGACATGACCATTGAAGAACTCGAAACCGTTGGTAATCATGTCAAAGCTTATGCTTCTGATAATGCGACTGTGGTTGTGGGTGCGGTAATTGACCCAGAAATGAGCGAAGAATTACGCGTAACTGTGGTGGCTACGGGAATTGGGGCTGATAAACGTCCGGACATTACCTTGGTACAACCGACAGCTAAGCCTCAAGCTCAACCACAACCTGTGCAAGTACCAAGACCTGAACCTGTTCAAGTAGAACCTATCACTGTAGATACTACTTTCGATTCTGGTACTGCAACAGCAACGGCTGAACCCGCAACAGGCACGGCTAAACCAACTGATTATTTGGACATTCCAGCCTTCTTGCGTAAGCAAGCAGACTGAACAATAGTTCAATAATGTGGCGCAGCTCAAAGTCGACAAGTTGGTCGACAGTGCCTGTTTGTGTTAAGATGTCTGACCAGCAAATGCTGATCGTTAGTTAATAGTTAGGGTAAACCTATGATTTTTCAAAGAACTGTGCAGAAAAAAGTACAAGTGACCGGGGTGGGATTACACTCTGGAAACAAAGTGTGCTTGAGTATCAGCCCGGCTCCGGTTAACTCCGGTATTTCTTTGATACGGACTGATTTGACACCTAATGTAACGGTTCCTGCTAATGCCGATTTGGTTAAGGAAACGACATTGTGCACGGCACTGGTCAACGATCAAGGTGTCAAGGTAGCAACGGTTGAGCATTTATTTGCAGCACTCGCAGGGCTTGGAATCGATAACGCCATTATCGAAGTCGATGCGCCTGAAATACCAATCATGGACGGAAGTGCTAGCCCGTTTGTATTCCTGCTTCAAAGTGCAGGAATTAAAGAGCAGAAAGCTGCCAAGAAATACATTCGCATCAAAGAGACCATCCGCGTAGAGGATGGTGACAAGTGGGCTGAATTTCGCCCACACATGGGATTCAAAGTGGATTTTGCCATCGACTTTGAGCATCCAGAAATTGCTCGTTCACAGCAACACATGGTGATGGACTTCTCCGCCGGATCTTTTGTGAAAGATGTAAGTAGAGCAAGAACCTTTGGTTTCATGCGTGATATTGAATATCTGCGCGCTAACAATTTAGCGCTCGGTGGTAGCATGGAAAACGCCGTGGTACTAGATGAATATAAGGTACTTAACCCGAACGGCCTGCGTTTCGAGGATGAGTTCGTTAAACATAAGATTCTAGATGCCTTTGGTGATTTGTACTTAGCTGGCCACGCCATATTAGCTGAGTTTAAAGCGTATAAAACAGGACACGCGTTAAACAACCAGTTAGTACGTGCATTACTGGCCAACCAAGAAGTGTGGGAACTGGTGAGTTTCGATGCGGAAGAGCAAGTACCGGTCAACTATGGGATGCCGGTTCTAGCGTAATCCAAGCGTTGACATTTTTAACGGCTGGCCTTTGAGGCTAGCCGTTTTAGTTTCTGACCAAGCTCACCGCCAATGCTTTCGGCAGCAGCGTTGATGTGCTCAGCAGCTTGATGTGAAATTTGATTGCGGTTCGTTACTGATTTTTTAGCAATCTTAGCCATTTGTGGGTTGACTTTAACTTCAATTGTCGCCAGCATTGGCAAAGAGCATGCCCGAATGCTATCTATTAGTGCGGCCTTAGAAAAATTAAAACGCGCGCCCCAACTGGCGCTATCAACGGCTACCACCAATACTCCTTGGCGCAGGTTAATGACCTGCAGATGTTCAGAGGTTGGCGTGCCCACAAATTGTTTAACTTGGTGATCAAGTGCAGTAATGAGCTCAGCGTGCTGCAGCAACTGATTAAGGTTGTTGTCAGCTTTAGCTACTTTGGAAAGCCCTTTCGGTTTTGGCTTCATAGAAAATTACTGCTTATAGAATTTATTTGAGACAGGTATGAGTGTAACAGTATTTATTCAACGACGAAAAGGCGTTGTGCGCTGGCAACCAGGCAAGGCTTGGATAATTGTGCCCGCTGCGATCATTGCTGCTACCGCCTATCTGTCGCTTAATAAGAGCGAACAGCAAGCTCAGCAACTCTTGGCTGAGCAACAAAGACAACACCAATCCGAACGTTCAATCGAACGTATTTCCCAATTGAAACAAGCCACGCAAGAACAGCTGAATATGCTGGCCGCTAAAGTTGCGCGAATTCAAGCGCGTCTTGGACGAATGGAAGCATTGGGTAATCAGGTAGCAGAACAGGCACGCCTAGCGGATCAGTTTGATTTTAGTGGCGAGGTCGGTGTCGGTGGCATTGAACTCGGCGAGCAACAAATTGAGCTGCAAGATTTATTGCAGCAAATGGACGAATTAATGGTTCGGTTAGACAAGGGGGATCGGGAATTAGCATTGCTAAGTACGGTTACCCATAACCACCATGTTGATGAACAGAGATACATTACCGGCAGACCCATTAAGAAAGGGTGGATGTCTTCCGCTTATGGCACGCGTAACGACCCTTTTTCGGGAAGAAAAGCGTACCACAAAGGGGTTGATTTCGCTGGTAGCGAAGGTGCGGAAGTTATTGCAACCGGTGCCGGTGTGGTAACTTGGGCAGATCGTTTATACGGGTATGGCAAAATGGTCGAAATTGACCATGGTAATGGCCTGAAGACCCGTTATGCGCATCATAAAGAAATCCTCGTTAAGGTTGGCGACGTCGTCTCAAAAGGGCAATCTATTGCTTTGATGGGAAGTACCGGACGCTCAACCGGTCCTCATGTTCATTACGAAGTTTTGCGCGCGGGTAAGCAAATTGACCCGGCAAACTATGTTTATCGCAAACCGCGAGTATAATGACACATTCAGGCGAGACCGGGAGGTTTTCGCCAAACTTTCACACAACTAAAGTGATTTCAGATGTTTGGTAATCTACTAACAAAACTGTTCGGCAGTCGTAACGACCGTACCCTTAAACGCCTACGTAAAACCGTAGCGACTATCAATTCATTAGAGCCTAGCTTAGAAGCCTTATCGGATGATGAGCTTAAGGCCAAGACTGCGGAATACCAGCAGCGCCTTAAAGATGGCGAGAGCATGGAACAAATTCTTCCAGAAGCGTTTGCGACCGTCCGCGAAGCCTCTAAGCGCGTTTTTGGTATGCGTCACTTCGATGTGCAAATGATTGGCGGTATGGTTCTACACGACAATAAAATTGCCGAGATGCGTACCGGTGAAGGTAAAACTCTCACAGCAACTTTGCCTGCTTATCTGCATGGTCTTACTGGCAAAGGCGTACACGTTATTACCGTGAACGATTACCTTGCGACCCGTGACGCCGAATGGAATCGACCATTGTTTGAATTCCTAGGACTAACCGTTGGTATTAACATTCCTGGATTAATGCCAGAGCAAAAGCGAGAAGCTTATGCAGCGGATATTACCTACGGTACCAACAATGAGTTTGGTTTTGACTACCTTCGCGATAACATGGCGTTTTCGCCGCAAGACCGTGCTCAACGTCCCCTTTACTATGCGCTCATCGATGAGGTGGATTCGATTTTGATCGATGAAGCTCGTACGCCATTAATTATCTCTGGCGCCGCGGAAGACAGTTCAGATTACTACACCCGTGTAAACACCT
This sequence comes from Paraferrimonas haliotis, assembly GCF_002282895.1. GTDB lineage: Bacteria > Pseudomonadota > Gammaproteobacteria > Enterobacterales > Shewanellaceae > Paraferrimonas > Paraferrimonas haliotis. The sequence goes on along the minus strand of NZ_NRRB01000002.1, from coordinate 403,057 downwards.
TGATTCCGAGCTTGGTGCAACAAGAGAAAGAAGACACTGAAGACGAAGTCGGTGATGGTGACTTTACCGTTGATGAAAAAGCGAAATCGGTCAACTTAACGGAACGTGGCCAAGAAAAAGTTGAGCAATTGCTAACGGACATAGGCTTGCTCAAAGAAGGTGACTCGCTTTATTCCGCCACCAACATATCTCTGCTGCACCATGTTAACGCGGCATTGCGTGCCCACATGTTGTTCGAGAAAGACGTCGACTACATCGTTCAAGACGGTGACATTGTGATTGTTGACGAACATACCGGACGTACCATGCCAGGCCGCCGTTGGTCTGAAGGACTGCACCAAGCGGTTGAAGCTAAAGAAGGGGTTAAGATTCAAAATGAAAACCAAACCCTAGCGTCTATTACTTTCCAAAACTACTTCCGTATCTATGAGCGTTTAGCCGGTATGACCGGAACCGCAGATACAGAAGCTTTCGAATTCCAACACATTTATGGCCTTGATACGGTTGTGATTCCGACCAATAAGCCTATGGTGCGTGACGATCGTGCGGATTTGGTTTATCTCACCGCAGAAGAAAAATACGACGCTATTATCGAGGATATCAAGGACTGTCAGGATCGTGGTCAACCGTCACTTGTTGGTACAGTATCCATTGAAATGTCGGAATTGTTGTCGAAGAAGCTTAAGCAAGCCAAGATTAAGCACAACGTGTTAAACGCGAAATTCCACGAGAAAGAAGCAGACATTGTTGCAGAGGCTGGGCGCCCTGGAGCGGTGACCATTGCAACCAACATGGCGGGTCGTGGTACCGACATTATGCTCGGTGGTAACTGGATGATCGAGCAGAGCAATCTGAAGAATCCGGATGATGCCAAATTAGCGGCCATTAAAGATGACTGGGAACAACGTCACGAACAGGTTTTGGAAGCCGGCGGCTTGCACATTATCGGTACCGAACGCCACGAATCACGTCGTATTGATAACCAGTTACGTGGTCGTTCAGGCCGTCAAGGTGACGCTGGTTCTAGCCGTTTCTATTTATCCATGGAAGATAGCTTAATGCGCATCTTTGCTTCCGATCGCGTATCAGCAATGATGAAAAAGCTGGGCATGGAAAAAGGTGAAGCAATTGAGCACCCTTGGGTTTCTCGTGCCATTGAAAATGCACAGCGCAAGGTTGAAGAACGTAACTTCGACATTCGTAAACAGTTGTTAGAGTTTGACGACGTTGCCAACGATCAGCGTAAAGTGGTTTATGGTCAACGTAATGAGCTCATGGATGCCGAAGACATTGGCGATACCATTAAAGGTATTAGCATTGATGTGGTGGATAACGTCATTTCCGAATACATTCCACCGCAATCGCTTGAAGAGTTATGGGATGTTCAAGGCCTTGAAGCGCGCTTGAAGCAAGATTTCTTATTGGATCTACCGGTTCAGAAATGGCTGGACGATGAAGACGACCTCCATGAAGAAACTTTACGAGTGCGTATCTATGACCAATGGGAAGAGGCTTATAAAGCCAAAGAGGCGCAAGTTGGTGACAGTGTTTTACGCCAGTTCGAAAAAGCAATCATGTTGCAAACGCTTGATACACTTTGGAAAGATCACTTAGCTGCAATGGATCATCTGCGCCAAGGTATTAACCTGCGCGGTTATGCGCAAAAGAATCCTAAGCAAGAGTACAAGCGTGAATCGTTTGATTTGTTCCAAGCCATGCTTGAAGCGTTGAAAACCGAAGTCATCGCTATTCTGTCTAAGGTTAAAGTACAAGCAGAATCCGAAGTAGAAGCAATGGAAAACCAGCGCAGAGCTCAAGAGCAAGAAATGGCTCGAGCCCGCAGTTTTAACCATGCGCAAGCGGAAAATCTAACCGCTGACGCTCCAGAGCAAAGCGGCGGTGGCACCTTTACTCGGGAAGAAGCTAAGGTTGGGCGTAACGACCCTTGTCCGTGTGGCTCAGGGAAGAAATATAAGCAATGCCACGGTAAGCTGAAATAACCTAATTTAAGCGTACAAAGCCCAACATTAGTCATAAATGTTGGGCTTTTTTATAAGACCTATACGATAGATTGCTTGAATACAAATCTGGCTTTAAGGACACCACCATGCCAACACCTGAAACGATCCTTGTTGCCGTTGCAGTCATTGCTAAAGGCACAAAAATTTTAATTGCGAAACGAGCTGCTGAGCAACATCAAGGTGATAAGTGGGAGTATCCGGGCGGTAAGGTAGAGGCTGGAGAAAGCGTGGAGCAAGCATTGGTGCGAGAGCTTGATGAAGAACTGGGCATCAAGGTTCAGTCGCAGCAGGCTTTGTTAGAAATTAGCCATCAATATCCAGAGAAGACCGTTAAGTTGATGGTGCAATGGGTTGATGAATTTGACGGCAATCCTGTGGGTCGAGAAAACCAGCCTTTGCGCTGGGTAGAGGCGCAGGACTTACCCAGCTTTACGTTTCCCGATGCTAATGGGCCGATTACCGAGGCGATTGTAGCGCGCCTGCGCTGTTAATCAGGGCGCTTAGACAATAATTCATCCACTTGTTTTTCCAGAGCTTCTAGTTTTGCGCGGGTTTTTTCTAGTACTTTTGTTTGCACGTCAAATTCTTCGCGAGACACTAAGTCGAGTTTCATTAATTGCTGCTGCAGAATGTGTTTGCTTCGCTCTTCAAATTCGCCAGCCGCCTGTTTCAGCTGCGGTGGCAAGGCGTCGCTTAATTGCTTAGCGACTTCTTCGAGTTTCTTTGGATTTATCATAATCGACTCCTAACAGGGGGGGTATTGTAGCTCAATGGTGAAAAATGAAAAAGCTCTGCGCAAGGGCAGAGCTATTAAAGGTTAATCGCAGCACCGATTAGCTGTGGCTGTTATCCGCCAGTTTGGGTTTTGATTCATCAAACTCGGTAATGGGCTTATGCTTACTGGCCAGATAGGTGTACACAACTGGCAATACGAATAAGGTGAAAATAGTCCCTACCGCTAACCCAGACACAATGACCAAGCCGATATTAAATCGAGCCACAGCGCCTGCACCAACCGCAAATAGCAGCGGAATCAAGCCGGCTATCATGGCTGCTGTAGTCATCAAGATAGGGCGCAATCGAATTTGTGCCGCTTTGGTGATGGCTTCAGTTTTGCTTTTACCAAAGTGAATCTGCTCTTCCTTGGCCACCTCGCACATTAAGATACCGTGTTTGGTAATCAGTCCGACTAGGGTGATTAAACCGATCTGACTGTATATATTTAATGAGCTCAGCCCAAATATGTGGGTCCAGCTTAAGGCCACTAAGGCACCACTGATTGCCAAGGGCACCGACACCAAAATAACCAAAGGATCTCGCAAGCTTTCAAACTGGGAGGCTAACACCAAGAAGATTATCGCCAGCGCCAATGCGAAGGTCACGTACAAAGCAGAACCTTCGGTTACGTATTGGCGCGCTTCCCCTAAAAAGTCATAGCTATAGCCTTTAGGTAACTGGTTTTGCCCTATGTTATCTAAGAAGGAAATCGCACTGCCTATAGCAACACCTGGGGTGTTCACCGCACTGATGGTCATAGCGTTCATCTGATTGAAATGAGACAAAGACCGCGGCTCTGCGATTAACTCGATATCCACCAAACTAGAAAGCGGGATAGAACGTCCATCAGCCGCGGTAACGTAGTAATTTTTAAGTGACTCTGGTCCTGCCCTGAAACGTCGCTCAACCTGAGGAATTACTTCGTAACTGCGACCGTCCATGTTAATTCGATTGACGTAGCCGTCGCTCATCATGGTGGATAAGGTCATGCCAATATCGCTCATGGTAATGCCATAGGCACCTGCCATGTCACGCTTAATGTGCAGTTTCATGGTGGCGGAATCAAACTTTAGGTCAATTGCTGAATACACAAACAGCGGGCTGGCCTGAACTTGCTCAAATATCCCTAACCCCACTTGGAACAAACTTTCAAACGAGTTGGAAGTGGTAATCACAAACTGCACAGGTAAACCACTGGAAGCGCCAGGTAATTCAGGCATCTGGAAAGCGGTTAACGACAGCTCCGGAATGTCTTTTACCTTCTCGCCAAAATAGGCCTGCATTTCCGCTTGAGAGCGATCGCGCTGACTCCAAGGTACCAGAGGGGCAATCCCGAACGACTGGTTCGAGTTGGGAATACCAACAAAAGCCAGAGAGGTTTCTGTTTCTGGCGGCTCTTGCAAGGTTTTCATAACGTCGGTCATGCTGTTTTGGATGTAATCTAGGTTGGCCGTTGACGGTGCCTCACCCATGAGCATCAATACCGATTTGTCTTCGTTAGGCGCCAGTTCGCTTGGGATAAAGCGGAACATAAGTGGTAGGCTTACCATCACTATCACGGCGAACATAATGATGACCGGTTTTTTAGCCATGACCGCTGCGAGCATGCGACTGTAAGTGTTGGTCATCGAGGTAAGCACACGCTCAACCCCACGTTCGAATCGATTCGGCTGGTGAGTGTTTTTCAGCAGCTTAGAGCACATCATAGGTGACAGCGTTAATGCCACAATACCCGAGACAAATACTGCACCGGCTAAGGTGAGCGCGAACTCCTTAAATAACGAGCCGGTAAGGCCACCCATTAATGCGATAGGTGCATAAACCGCGGCTAAGGTAATGGTCATCGATATCACCGGTACTGCGATTTCTCGGGTACCGATAATGGCGGCACGAAACGGAGGCTCGCCTGCTTTAATGTGCCGGTCGACGTTTTCAACCACCACAATGGCATCGTCAACCACCAAGCCAATCGCCAACACCATTGCCAGCAATGTCATTAGGTTTAAACTAAAGCCGAACATTTGCATGAATATCGCCACACCGATGAGCGATAGTGGAATGGTCACTATGGGGATCAAAACAGCTCTCAATGAGCCTAAAAACAGTGTGATCACCACGATAACGATTAAGGCGGCCTCAGCAATGGTTTTGATAACTTCAGTGATGGATTCATCAATGGCTAACGAGGAATCGTATAACATGCGCATTGAAATGCTTGGCGGCAAATTGCGATCCATTTCCGGCATGATGTCACGAACGCCCTCGGCAACGGTCAAGGGGTTGGCGGTGGGCGTAACATCCACTGCAACGATGACCGCCTCTTTACCTTCGGCTAAGGCCCGATAAGTATCATGACTTTTTTCTAGACTGATGTTGGCGATGTCACCTAAGCGAACCACCATGCCATCGTTGTTACCAACGATGAGCCGTTGTAACTCTTCCACTGTCGCGATTTGGGTATCGGCAGTGCCATTAAATAAACCAAAATAGCTATTGGCTTGGCCGACGGCGGATTGGAAGTTATTGGCTTGCAGTACTTGGTTAACCTCGGTGGCGGACATGCCAAAGGCTCCCATACGCGCTGGGTCTAACCATATGCGCATGGCGTATTGAATACCGCCGTATAAATTAACCTTAGCAACGCCGTTTACACCGAATAGCCGCGGCCTGATAACCCGCTCTAAATAATCGGTGATTTGACTGGCATTAATGGTGTCACTTGAGAACGCAATATAAACCACTGAGGTTTGTGAACCGGTGGACAGTTCTACGGTGGGATCTTGGGCTTCCGATGGCAGTTGCGATCGTACCGAGTTAACCTTAGCTAAAATGTCTGCAAGTGCAGCGTTTGGGTCGGTATTAAGCTTCATGTTAACCGTCACTACAGAACGCCCTAAGAAGCTTTGCGAGGTAATGAAATCGATGTTATCAGCCTGAGCGATGGCTTGCTCGACCGGTTGGGTGATGAAGCCCTGGATAAGGTTCGCATCAGCGCCGTAGTATGATGTATTTACCGTAACAACCGTAGTGGTCATTTCCGGATATTGGCGTACCTGCATTTCGTTGAGCGCATTCAGACCCAACAGCAACAGCAGCAAGCTGATGGATATTGCCAGTACAGGTCGACGAATGAAGATGTCAGTAAATCTCATTAGCTGTCCCTTACAATTGAGGCATTTCGTCAGCAGGGGTTAGTACATCGCGATCGACGATGGCAACTTTACTGCCGTTGCTTAATCGTAATTGACCGCTGGTGACCACTTTATCGCCGGCTTTTATACCGGATACAACGTGGGCTAATTTGCCATTGCGTTCAGCCACTTCAACGTTCACTTGTTTGACTCTCGTTTCGCCGTCTTTTTCTTCGATGACGAACACGGTATTGCCATAAAGGGTAAAGTTAATGGCGTTTTCCGGCAGGGTAATTTGGTCAGTCAGTTGTTCAAGTTGAATGCCTACCCGAGCAAACATACCGGCGCGCAGATGGCCTTTATCGTTAGGAATGGTGGCTTGGATTTGAATCAATCCGCTTTGGTAGAACACGGCGGGCTCAATGGCGCTGATTTTTCCTAAGAAGCTGTGTTCGGGGTAAGCATCCACCAATACTTTTACATCATCACCTACGGCGATTCGGGCCAACTCAGTTTGAGGAATGGTGAATCGAATCTTCATGGTGCTAATGTCTTCAAGGCGAACTATGTTGGTGCCCACTTGCAAATATTGGCCGAGATTGACGGAGCGAATACCAACGATGCCACCAAAGGGAGCTTTGATTTGGCGACGGTCGATGGTCGCGCTCAAGCTTTCGATTTCTGCTTGCAACGCTAAGTAAGTTGCTTCGGCTTTATCTAAATCCGCTTTTGACACCGAACCCACTTTGTACAATCTTGATGAGCGCTCGAAGTCTGACTTGGCGGCGGGTAACCGTACTTTGGCGCTTTGCAGGTTAGCTTTTTCTACGTTGGAATTTTGAGTAAGCAGAAGTTGTCCGGCAACCACATTAGCTCCGTTCTCAAAATTAATGCTTTGAACCACACCAGCAGCCTCGGTTGCTAATGTTACACCTTGATTCGGCTCAACAAAGCCAATAGCGTCAATGCTTGGTTGCCACGATTTTAGCTCGACGGTTTGCGCCGTTACCGGAAATTCAGGTTCCGGCATGTTAGCAATAGCTTCGGCTATTTTTCCCTGAACAAAGTAATTGAATCCGATAACAGATCCGAACACGAGTAGGGCAACAATTAGCATTACGCTGATCCACTTTTTCATCGTTTACTGGGCTCCTTTACGATGATTATTTCAAAATCGAATGCCAACATAGGTCGTATGCGGTTGACAATTCATTGTTAGAAAACTTCATTCCTTGCTGACGTCTACGAGCTAAACCAACGGCAGGTTCAATGCTGGTAGCGACTAAAATCTCAACGCGAATATCTTTGAACATTCCAGCCTCAACGCCATCGACTAATATTTGCCGCATGGGTTGAAAGGTGCTTAATAACAGCTCTAAGTGTTGACCAGAATTGGCTCCAGGTAAATGCAACGCTTGTTCATAGGACAATTGATTGGTGGTTGTTCGTGCATCGAACTCCACCACATTCCACCATAATCGACGAAAACGCTGCTCGACAGTGCCTTTTTCAGCATCCTTTAATATAACGAGGGCTACTTGGCAAAAAATGCGCTCAACGAGCTGGGCTGTTAGCGCTTCTTTATTGTCATAGTAGCGATAGATAGTACCTGCGGCGACACCGGCTTCTTCAGCAAGTTTTTGCATGGACAGGCCTTGGTATCCTTCGCGGGCTATAATTGATTCTGCTGCAATAAGGATTTGTTGCTGCTTGTTGGTCATTAATTCAGCGATGAATGAACGTTCATTCATTAATTATAAGCAAGTTTTAGCGAAGCGCTAACTTTTTTTAGTAACGCCTTAGTCATATTCTCAGAATTGTTAAGAGTTGGAAGATGGATTGATTGTTTTTGGTTAACGCTGCGAATGTATGACGAGGCGAGTGCGAATTTGCTATTATCTGCTGCTTACACTTTCTTCAGGACACTTCGATTCATGCAACTTAATCCGAACCAAGACCTTGCCGTCAAGTATGTCAGTGGTCCTTGCCTGGTTTTAGCAGGCGCTGGCAGTGGCAAAACTCGGGTTATTACCAACAAAATAGCCTATTTAGTTGAAGAGTGTGGCTACCAAGCTCGGCATATTGCAGCGGTTACCTTTACCAACAAAGCGGCCAGAGAAATGAAAGAGCGGGTTGGGCAAACCATGGGGCGGAAAGCTGCTCGAGGTTTGTGGGTGTCGACGTTTCATACGTTAGGGCTTGAAATTATCCGAAAGGAAGTAAAAACCATCGGTCTAAAGAGCAATTTCTCGTTGTTTGATGACCAAGACAGTCTGGCGCTTCTCAAAGAATTGACCATGGAGCAGATTGACGGCGATAAAGACTTGCTTGGTCAGTTGGTGAATCAAATATCGAATTGGAAGAACGATTTAATACTTCCAGACGATGCCATTAAACAGGCGCGAGATCCAAAAGCGGTGCTGTTTTCGCAAAGCTATAAGCTCTATCAACAACATTTGAAAGCCTATAACGCGTTGGATTTTGATGATCTTATTTTAATACCAACCTTATTGTTGCAAGCTAATGAAATTGTCAGGACTCGCTGGCAACAACGCATACGGTATTTGCTGGTGGATGAATATCAAGACACCAACACTTCTCAATACTTATTAGTTAAGTTGCTGGTGGGTGAGCGAGCTCGATTTACTGTGGTGGGAGACGATGATCAGTCGATTTACTCTTGGCGAGGCGCCAAACCTCAGAACCTGGTGCTCCTATCCAAAGATTTTCCGTCCTTAAAGCTTATTAAACTGGAGCAAAATTATCGCTCCAGTGGTCGTATTTTGAAAGCCGCCAACATACTGATTGCGAACAACCCGCACGTTTTCGATAAAGCCTTATTCAGTGAGCTGGCTTTTGGCGAAAGCATAAAGGTGTTGCAGGCCAACAATGAAGAGCAGGAAGCAGAGCGGGTGGTCGCGGAAATCATTCGCCATAAATTTGTACGCAAAACGGAATTTGGACAATACGCCATCTTGTACCGTGGCAATCATCAAGCGCGAGTGTTTGAAAAGGCACTGATGACCAATCGGATCCCTTATAAGCTCTCTGGGGGCACCTCATTTTTCGCCCGCGCCGAAATTAAAGACATCATGGCGTATTTGCGGTTATTGGTGAATCCAGACGATGACAACGCCATGTTGCGGGTGGTAAATGTGCCCAAGCGTGGCATAGGGCCTGCGACACTGGAAAAAATCGGCGCATTAGCTAATGAGCTAGAGCAATCGTTATTTGAAACCGCTTGTGATAGCCGACTTTCTCATGTGCTATCGGGAGCGGCGTTAGCTGCGGTCAATCAATTCACGCGCTTCTTGGTGGAAACTGCCGACCGAGCAGAGCGCGGCGACAGCGTTGCGGCGCTGCGCACCTTGGTGCAAACCATAGACTACGAAGAATACCTATACGAAACCAGTGCCAGCCCTAAAGCGGCTGAAATGCAGATGAAAAATATTTCTGAGCTTTATCGCTGGGTTACGGAAATGCTGGAAGGCGATGAGCTTGACGAGCCGATGACGCTGGCACAGGTGGTCACCCGATTAACGCTCAGAGATATGATGGAGCGAAACAGCGAGGATGAAGGCGGCGATCAAGTGCAACTTATGACGCTGCATTCATCTAAAGGGCTCGAATATCCTTACTGCTTTATGGTGGGTATGGAGGAAGGATTTTTGCCTCATCAATCCAGTATCGACGAAGACAACGTGGAAGAGGAGCGTCGGTTAGCTTATGTGGGCATCACTCGAGCTCAGCAAGAGTTATGGTTCACTTTGTGTCGAGAGCGTCGCCAATACGGCGAACAAGTCACCTGCGAGCCGAGCCGTTTCTTGCTGGAACTACCGCAGGATGATTTAGAGTGGCTAGATAGACGTCAGCCGCAAACGCAAACACAGAGAGAAACCAGAGCCCGCTCCAATATTGCTAATCTGCGTGCGATGCTAAATAACGATAAATCCTAGCGGTTATTACCTAAAATATGAGCAAACGCACTAAACTGGTATATTAGTGCTGGACGAGTCGGGGCGCTTCCCTTATAGTATGCCCCGCTGGTAAGGCAGACGGCCTTCTGGACGAGCGCCCATAGCTCAGCTGGATAGAGCGCACCCCTCCGGAGGGTGAGGCCGGAGGTTCGAATCCTCCTGGGCGCGCCATCAGACTTACTAGCGATTCGACAGTGGTGGGCGTAGCTCAGTTGGTAGAGCCCCGGATTGTGATTCCGGTTGTCGTGGGTTCAAATCCCATCGTTCACCCCATTATTCCCGCGCCGGCGGATTAAAAAACGGAAAATCGGTGATTAGCGCAGCCTGGTAGCGCATCTGGTTTGGGACCAGAGGGTCAGAGGTTCGAATCCTCTATCACCGACCACATTAAAGAAAGCCCTGCAAGCAATTGTAGGGCTTTTTTGCTATCTGCTTCCCAAAGGGGGGACGTACCCCCCTTTTTCTTTTACAAAACTTTCAAAGGGTTACGCGGGTAGGGTACGTCCCCATGTTTTTTTCGCTAGAAGCGATAGCTGGCTCTTACCCATGCGTTGCGTCCGGTTTCGTTAACCCTTATGGATTTTTGGTCATCAGGTAACAGATCGTTTTGAGCTCCGGTTTTGCTGATGTGTTCGGCATAGGTTTTGTTTAATAAATTATCAAGCCCGAATGAAACCAATATTGCCGGAGTCGGTTTCCAGCTTGCATTCATTGACAACACTCCGAAACCAGGAGACTCGGCAATATCGACACCTACAGTGTTTCCATGACCTACAGTCACTCGATTTTGTTTGGCTACAACTCGCCAAAGTAAACTGTATTCTAGCGTAGGTAGTGTATAGCTGATGCTGATATTGGTTTCCATTGGAGAGATTTGACCAAGTGGGGTGTTGTCCGAATGGTTTTGCCCATAACTGTATGAAAACGTTGCAGCGACATCCCAATGAGTTGCAATTTGATAGCTAGTACTGGCCTCAATGCCAGCGATCCTAGCATTGATATTACGCGCTTTAATAGGTTGAGTGTTGTCGATCAATATATAATCTTTAATGCTCCCTAGGTAGCCACTAATACTCATTGGTAGCTCGCCAGAAGCTGTCCAACCAATATCTAACTGTGTGGTTTTCTCATCCGCCAAAGTGAGAGTGCGGCCAACTTTGTTTATTTCCCAGTAGTCTGCTGGGCGTTGTGAGTGTCCTACACCTATAGTCCACGAATCCTGATTTAAGCCTTGATGCTCCCATCGAGTAAATCCACTCACTAGGTTTGTATGCTTGTTGGGTTTAGAGCTATTTATGGCCCAACTACCGAGTATATCGGTATCTTGGTGATCTACGCGAATGCCATATTCTAGCGCGTTATTTGGGCTCAATTCATAGCGAGACTCCATAAATACACCAAGATTAGTCATTTGATAAATGCGTTCGAACGTTTGCATTTGAATCTCGTCGATGCTAGCACCTCGACGTGTATCCATAACAGAGTCCATCACATCTATGCCTATCCAAGCCAATACATTGTTAGAGAATTCAAGCTCGTTAGTTGCAGTGGCGCCAACGGTAGTGCGCTTTGGATTCGAACCAAATAGCGGGGTATCGGAGGCTTTATCAAATTGGTCCATTATGTGATCGTTTTCATTCCAATAGAGCTGCAGTTCACTGTTATTGACCCATGACTGTGTCCATTCTTGGTTAGCGTATAGCTGCCATGAATCGCTATTAATTTGGCTGGCTTTATTCGCTCGGTCTGCATATTCAGCGGAGCCTCGGGCTCGTTTATGGCTTACTTCGAGAATAGAGTCTGTGGTTGGAGCATAAGCAACTGCCGCGTCAAAGAAGTTACGATCGTAACGTGATTGCACCGCATCTCCGTTACCGTCTTTAAAGTGGTCACTTTCAGACGCATTGGCGTTCATTGTTATATAGTAGTCCTCGGTGCCAGTTTTAATGTCTATTAGGTAGTCTGCTCTATCGAAGCTTCCTCTTGTTAACGCTAAACTTCCTTGAGTTTGTGGTTGATAAAACATTGAACGATCTTTATTGAAGAGCACAGTTCCCGCTGATCCTACCGGTCCGTAACGAACACTTTGCGGGCCTTTTATGACAACAACTTGATCAAATGCTTCAGGTACTACATAGTTTGTTGGTGGATCCATGCGTCCACCACAAGTACCTGAAGAGTGCTGGCCATCGTTTACAATGCTAATACGGGAGCCCGCGAGACCCCTTAAACTGATATCACCTCCAGCCCCGCCTTTGCGAGTAACATTGATTCCTGCAATAGACTTTAATAAGCCTGAACCGTCGAATGAAGGAATCGGTTGGTGAGGCTTTCGTGGGTCGATAGTGATTGAACTATCTGCAGCTATTTTTGCACCTGTAACCACAATGACTTCATCGCAGCCCAGCTCGTAGCCGCAACGATTTGGCTCTTCATTAGCCAAAACGGGGGCGATGGCTAGATATGAAATGGGTAAGAATGCGATGGTTCTGTTAATCATGTTTGTTATTACTTATTGGTGATGCCTGAATGTGTATTTTCAGTAAAAGTTATAAAAAGAAAACGTAAATCGCAGGGGGTGCGACGTTATGTCGCAGTGAGCCGTGATTTCCATCGCGATTTCATTTAGTCGGGCTTTATTAGCAAAAGGCAAATGAGTAGTGTTGCCGTGAAAAATGATGGAATTGAAAAAGTTGGATATTGTGAAAAAATACGAGTTTCAGCTGGATACGCTGCAACCGATGCAAAAACTGGTGGCGTTTCGACTCAGTTGCTCTTTGCTGCTTATTGTCTATGGCTTTGCAAGCATTTGGTGGAATAATTTACCGGAAGCAATTAACGTTCATTTTGTATTTATCTGCTCTGCTTTGGTTATACAAAGTATCGCGTTATTGGTTAGCCCGCCTAAAAAAATGCATCCGCAAACTGTGCTTTTCGTGAATTTGTTGATTGATTTGGCTTTCATCACAGCCTTATTGGTCATTAATGGTGGTGCTACTAACGCATTTGTTTCTGCGTTAATTATTCCGGTTGTATTTGCGGGTGTTTTTCTGGGTATAAGGCGTCTAGCAGTCATAGCTATGGTGGCTGTAGCCTGTTATTCGGCATTATTGTGGTTTATGGATCCCCACAAAATGCATCATCATGATATGCAAGAACACTTTTTAGGAATGTGGATAAATTTTATTTTCACCACCACAGTTGTTTGTATCATTGTTGGCACCATGGCGACAATGATACAGCGTAGAGAACGCAACCTTGCAGTATTTAGAGAGCAGCAGCTTACTCAAGAAAATTTGCTGGCGCTTGGTACCGCCTCAGCGCAAGTGGCCCACCAATTAGCGACACCTGTTTCGACCATACAAATGCTTTATGAAGAGCTTTCCGAGGAATATCCAAATGATAGTATTGTTACCGAGCTCGCTGAACCTATTGCTAAGTGTAAGAAACACATCGAAGGTTTTAGAGTGCAAGCGCAAAATCTACAGACAAATAAGCGCGGTTGGGTATCGGTAAATGAGCTGGTCAATGGTATTAAGCAAGCTAGCCAATTGAGCTTTCCCGATCAGGAGTTACGTCTTGTTAGTAAAAGCTTACCGATAGGGCGGGTATTAACAGATGTTTCTCTATTGCCTGCGATTTTGAATCTGATTCAAAACGCAGCTAATGCGAATCAAGCCTACAGCAAACAGCTCATCGAGCTATCCATCGCCTCGAAGGATGATAAGTTGGTGATCAGTATTCGTGATTTTGGGCGGGGCTTTACTGAGGCACAACTGCAAAGTCTGAGATTGAAAAGCCAGCCGAGTACTCAAGGTTTAGGGATTGCTGTATTGCTATCAAATGCAACGATAGAACGGTTAGGAGGCAGTTTAACTCTCTCCAATAGCAAAGACGGCGGAGCTATAGCGGTATTATCTATAAGGTATCAAGAACATGATGCGACTACTAATTGTTGATGACGATGTGGCATTTGCTAATGCTATGTCAAGACGCCTTAGCCGGTTAGGGTTTGATTGTGCTATCGCTCATACGGTTTCAGAAGCTCTGCTAGTTGCTCGCCGACTTGAGCCGACTTATGTTTTGCTTGATATGAATTTAGAAAGTGAAACGGGTATCGATCTGATAAAACCGCTTAAGAGTATTCTACCAATTACGAGGATTGTATTACTTACCGGGTACGCTAGTATTGCGACCGCTGTAGAAGCGATACGGCGTGGGGCGGATGATTATTTGGCGAAGCCAGCAGACACCAATCAAGTGGCTAAAGCACTCTTAGGAAATAATGCCGATCATGCAGTTATTATCAATGAGCTACCAAGCGTTAAAGAGCTTGAATGGCAACACTTGCAACAGGCATTAAAAAGCAACAATGGCAACGTATCGCTAACGGCTCGGCAATTGGGGATGCACCGACGGACGTTGCAGCGTAAGTTGCAAAAAAGACCTCTATAATCTGATTCACCAGCTAGCTATTTATACAAAAAAAACCACTCCAAATGTCCACTGGAGTGGTTGCAATAAATACTTATTGCGAGTAACCAATTACACCAGCAGGGTGACAGTAATTGGCGTCGTAAGCATTTTCCCGTGGATTGGGTAACTCACTAATCTGTAACGCTGTAGGCTAAATATCCTAACGTGACTTTGCTTAACTTGAAGTCTCGCTGGTCACTATGAAATACGGTAAACCAATCAGTTAACGACTTCTGTGAGGCAGATTTTTGTTTTATTTTTCGTTTTCTATTAGCGATATTTTTTAACTTTAAATGATCACTAATGATCATTTTTTATCTATAAAAACTGCTAATAAGGGGCTATTTTTCAGTCGTCATCAGTTTTTTAACTTTATGTTTTTATACGCTTAAATTCATTTTTGAGAGGTTGAGTACAAGTTTCATCATTAGAGCTCATGCTATCGGAGTTTGTGCTCTTGATCTCAGATGAATTTGTTGATTTTAAGTATAATTTAAGGTAGCTAAACAAATTTACCAAGACAATACATGTCTAGTGACGTAGGGATAGTCATAGTGAGAAAAATTACAGACTATTTGGAGCTCGATATCGAGGGCAAATACATATTAAATCATATTGATGATTCTAAAGTGGCTTTGTCTTTTTCTGAAACAGCGGTGTTAAATGAGTTGGTTTCCCATCAGGGCGAAATCTGCGATAAAGAAACTTTATTAGGGATTGGTTGGCCAAATAGAATTGTTGCCCCGTCTTCGCTGACTCAATGCATTAGTACGCTCAGACGAAAGCTCACTCCATTTTCTGAGATTAACTTACAAGCGATAGCACGCCGTGGCTATCAGATTCAGATTGTCGAGCAATCGCAGGTGAAACTGGTGTCTTTACATGACAGCGAAACAATCAGACAAGCTATTGTTGATGTTTCGCCTGCGGTAAAGGCGTTTGGTATCATTCTGTTGTTTGTTTTGCTTGCGGTACTTTTTTACTTTTCTACTAACCACCGTGTTACTCAAATTGCTCATCAATGGCATGACGAACCAGATATTTCTTTAAATCTAGGTGGTCAAGTTAACCAATTGCCTTTGCTAAGTTTCCGCAATAGCTATGCGACGACAAGCCAAAATTGGCAGCGTCATATTGATCCTGCTCATAATACCTCGAAGGCGCCACGTCCTTTTAAAGGGGTGGCGCTTGCTACGTCTAGAACTCATTCTTTTGCTGCTTGTTTTTTGGATGGCATAACACATGATTCTTGCCAACATAGCGGTGCTATTAATCTTGTTGCCATGGAATCACAGCCGGCCGCTGTGGACTATGGTGCTCTCAGTCAAATCATCGCTCAAGTCTCGGACCGCTTCCGTTACAATCGAGTTCTGATTCCACAAGGTTCCGAGGGGCATGTTACTGAGCATCATTATCATGCCGATGTGTTCTTCCCTAGAGCGAATAAAAAATTGATCCGTGGCGATTTTGCTATTTCTCTCATATATGAGAGAAATAATTACGGCAAGTTTTTTTATAGCGTGTGTATAACCGATGAGGACTGCCTCGGAGAGCCCATTAAGTTTAATGCTCGCGGAGAGTTTCGAAAATTCAGTCGTCGCATAGGTGAACACTATGTGGATATATTTTATGTTACGCCAACACAACACCATTTGCCTCGTCCAGATGCAATTCGTGACTTTGCATTGCCATTTTATCAAGAGTTAAGACGAGTTGAAGTGTCCACGCAGCCGTTAATTTTCTACCGTTTGCAAGATGAAGGCGATAAATCTTTGTGGGTATTACCATTTATGGGAAATATTGTTGCTTGGGCAAATTATGAGAAGGTTAGGCTTTAGTACTCTGTGGGTAAGGATTTTAAAAACGCTAGCCACAAGGCTAGCGTTTTTTTAATTTAAACGGTTATCAAAGGTTAAAGGGGCGACATACTCTGGTTAATACGCCTTGTAGCTTTGATATGGCTAAACCATAGTTGGTTATGGGCAATTGTTGGTTGTGACACTGGCGAATTCGATAAAGCATTTCGCGCCGATTAAACATGCAGGCTCCACAGTGGATAACTAATCGATATTCGCTCAGTTGAGAAGGGAAGTCGTGTCCAGAAACTACGTCAAAGGTGAGTTCTCGTCCGCTGTATTTGCGGATCCAGGCTGGTAACTTAACGCGTCCAATATCATCTTCTTGCACATTGTGACTGCACGCTTCTGCGATTAGAATTCTATCACCATCAATTAATTGATCCAATATTTGAGCTCCTTGGATAAAGGCATCAAGTTCACCTTTGGCACGAGCGAATACCGTTGAGAATGTGGTCAGTGGAATGTGATCAGGTAAGTCTGAATTTACCGATTTTATTGCTTGTGCGTCGGTAATAACTAATGCTGGTGGCTGCGCTAAATGTTCTAAATATTGGATCAGCTGCGTTTCTTTAACGACAGTACCCATGGAGTCATTATCAAGTATGTCTCTTAATACTTGCACTTGAGGTAGGATGAGCCGACCTTTGGGAGCCGCGCTATCGATAGGGGTAACGCAAACAATATGAGCACTTTTTTCATATAAGTCGCCAGTCAATGAAAGTTCTGGTTGTTCGTATTCGGATAGAAAGCTGACGATGTTCTGTTTTACTTGTTTTGCCTGCCCTGGATCTGTTGCTGAAACTTGAGCGTAGCCTAGTTGATGATGACGGCAGTAATCTATATCGCTAGGCTTAGGGGGCGCAATGTCGCCTTTATTGAAGATTACTAATGTTGGAACGCTTAACTCAATAAGCTTTTCCAGCATTGCCTTATCGGCACTCAACAGCCCATGCTCATCGGTTACTAGTAAAGCGCTATCTGCTCGATAAATGACTTGCTCGGTCGCTTTGACTCTATGCTGGCCAAGGCTACTGCGGTCATTAATGCCGGCCGTATCGACAAAAGTAACTGGACCAAAGGGTAATAATTCGTATGGTTTGGTGACGGCATCCGTTGTTGTACCTTGTTGAGAGGACACTATGGATATTTGTTGACCGGTAATTAGGTTTAATAACGATGATTTACCGGCATTCATGCGACCCAGAAGGGCAGTGTGATGCCGGGCCCCTCTAGGTGTTTGCATAGGATCTACAGTAGTAGAGTTAATACCTTGACACATGTGACTTCCTTTTGGAGTCGCCGCGGCTGATAGTTGGGTTCAGTCCTTGGCTTTGAATTTGTTGGCTGATGGCTTCAAGGCGTTGTTCAATAGTCAACGTTGATGCGTTTTTTCCTGGATAGATGGTGTAATTAGTAAATACCTCTGTTGGAGTAAACGAAGGCATAACTATATTACAGCCTCGCGTAATGGCGCGTGTCCGTGCCCCTTTATCGAGTACTTCTAAGGAGCTGGTTGCTGGAATGTGAGCAAGGGGATTCATAAGACGAAGTATCGCAGTAACTCGATGACTTAATAAGACCTGACCATTATTGTTGGAGCATAGAGGAGTATCTGAATGTGCTACAAATGGCCCACAAGCAATCATATCGAGCTCTAGAGCAGTTAATGCTATTAGGTCGTTTACCAGTGAATCGATGGTGATCCCAGGTAGCCCGACGATGATACCGCTTCCAACTTGATAGCCTAGTTCCTTAAGGTACGAAAGATGCTCGAGACGTTTATCAAAATCAGATTTTGGACGTAACTCATTAAACTTTTGTCGGTTAAAGGTTTCCATTTTTAAAAGATAGCGGTCAGCGCCATCTTGCCGCCATTGTTGGTATTCGTCATAGCGGCGCTCCCCGAGTGATAAGGTAACGGCAACATCGTCACGTTGCTTAATAGCGTCAATGAGACGGCTGATGCTAAACATTGAGTATTTGCTGTCATCTCCGGATTGTAGGACAATGGTCTTTAACCCTGTTTCTAATACGTTATCCACGGCCGCTAAAATTTGTTTCTCGGTCAAACGATAGCGCTCAAGGTTTCGGTTGTTGCTGCGCAGCCCACAATAATGACAGTGCTGACGGCAGTAATTGGAAAACTCGACAATTCCTCTTAGATAAACTTGATTGTCAAATACCTTGCGACAAATGCGGTCAGCTTCTTGAAATAACCACTGGTCATTGTCGCCAAGCAGTAACGCTTTTATCTGTTGTTTAGTTAACTGCGACGATATAAAAGAAGACGTAGTAACCTTCATAATCTCGATAAACCTTGCGAACATTCACTGACATAACGAGCCAGTGCAGTTTCGGTGGGTGAAAGTGTTTGGTTTGGAATGCCGTTATTAAACCAGTGCTGAATTTGTCCAGCATTTAATCCCAGTGCAACGGTATCAATTTTGAGCCATACGCCTTGTGCCGACGTCGAGTGACTATGAGCGTAATGACCCGCATAAATACTATCTTGAATAAGAAGCAATGGCTGTAGTGGCATTGCCGCCGTTAGTTGATGTTCTACATTTGCGGCAAATTCCTTGGCTAAATCATCGACCCACCGCCTAGATTCTTGCTGTAGCCGAGCCACCTCAATAGCACTGTGAGATGGCCTTAGAATTGCTGCAAATTCCTGTTGCCAATGGCATTTAGGTTGAGCCGATATGATGACCAACTGCTGTAAACTTCCATCGCTTAATTTGCGGCGAACCAATCGTTCAATATCACTGTCTATAAAATTACTATAAATAGCAGCATGCCATACCATGAACGCAGCAGACTGCATCTCCGCTAACAGACCTGATATATTGAACCCCAAAGTAACCTCAAAGGCTTGAGAGTTACGACCGATATTCGACGACTCCACGAGTAAGCTCGGATTACAAATAGATATCGCGTTCGCCAGCCGAAGTCCGGTTCAGGCAATTGCGAACATTACGTGCACGAGCTGGGCTCATGGCGGCCAATTCTCTTTCAATCAATTGATTACCCGCTTCTTGAGTTTTTTTATCGGCATAATCCTTTAGGTATTCTTTAAATGTTATCAGGGCATTGGGCTGACAAAATTTAGAAATAAACTGTTTTTTCGCTAATCCGATAAAGTGATCACCGGTTCGGCCCTTGCGGTAACACCCAGTACAAAAAGACGGAATGGAGTTCGAGTCAGTGACTAGTTCGTATATGATGTCATTAACGCTGCGATGCTCGCCGATACTAAATTGTTCGGCATCGGTATTTTGCTCTTTTGAGGCTTGATAGCCACCAGGAGCTGTGCAACTGCCAGCGCTTATCTGGGAAACTCCTAACTCTAAGAGTTCTTTTCTTAATCCCGCACTTTCTCTGGTGCTCATAATTAAGCCTGTATAAGGTACGGCTAAGCGAGTAATGGCAACGATCCGCTTAAAACATTCGTCGTCAACGTCGTAAGGGGGTTTAGTGCTAAGCTGTGAACCATGAGCCGGTTCGATGCGGGGAAACGAGATGGTATGCGGCCCAACACCACAATCCTGCTCTAAGCGTTGGACGTGGGTTAACATTGATAGCAGTTCGAAACGATGGTCGTATAAGCCAAATAGTACACCTAAACCGACGTCATCAATGCCTGCTTCCATCGCACGATGCATAGCATATTGACGATATAAAAAGTCACTTTTTTGACCTTTAATATGGACGGATTCGTAGGTGGCTCGGTGGTAGGTTTCTTGGAAGCACTGATAAGTACCGATGGCAGCCGTTTTGAGTGTTTTGAAGTCTTCGATGCTCATCGGAGCACAGTTAACGTTTACTCGGCGTATCTCTCCGCCTCGACCATCTTTAGCGCTATACATGGTTTTAATGCTTTCAACGATTGCATTAACGTTGTTTCTTGGATGCTCACCATATACAGCTAAAACCCTTTTGTGTCCCATATCTTGAAGGATTTGTACTTCATTATGGATTTCT
Source organism: Paraferrimonas haliotis (assembly GCF_002282895.1). Classification (GTDB taxonomy): domain Bacteria; phylum Pseudomonadota; class Gammaproteobacteria; order Enterobacterales; family Shewanellaceae; genus Paraferrimonas; species Paraferrimonas haliotis. The sequence continues at coordinate 382,835 of NZ_NRRB01000002.1, read as the reverse complement.
TGTTGATTAAGTGTTTTTCGTTTTAGGTGTTTGTTTTCTTCATTGAAACCACAGTAGGTACAGCGATTCGCGCAATGATTAGATACGTATAAAGGCGCGAACAATACAATGCGGTTACCGTAAATAGTGTCCTTAATTTCTTTAGCAACAGTAAACAACTCTTGGTCCATGTGTGGATCGGTGTTTTGTAAGAGAATGGCTACGTCTTTTAAGGATAATCCGTCACATGATCTTGCTTTCTCAAGCACAGCCTGCACTTCCGTTGCAGAGGGATTAGCGGATTGGTTAATGATGTGCCAAATATCATCATCATTGATAAAATTTTGGGTAGGGTCGTACTCTGCTATGGAAATTTGATGGTGTGATTGAGAAGTCATGGGATTACTACTTACTATCTAATTTAAAAATTGCGCAACCTAGATTGCGCAATTTATTTAGCACGCGTTAAGCGTTAGCGTTACTTGCTTGTTGTGCTTTTATGTTTGGTTTAACAGGAACAATTTCTTGCTCCACCCATAAAGGCGTGTATTCAGCTGCATCATGGTAAGGAACATTACCGTGAATCATCATTGCCTTAAAATCGTCAAAGCGGTATACCGCCAAGAACAAGTGAACAGGCAAAAAGGCGGTTAATAGCAGACCTGCTACTAAGTGAATCTGGCCAGAAAGCCATACAGCATCACGCGGAGCGGCATGAGGGATAAGCCATAATAGCAACCCTGACAAGATTAATAGCGTGCCGCCTATTAGTACGCAGGCACCAAATAATTTTTGGCCAGAATTGTATTTTGCCATTGGTGGAACAGCAACGGTCTTTCCAAGTAGGAATTTTTGAGGGTATCCACCAAGCACTTTAAACCACTTCACATCACGATCAGAAACCGTAAATACACGAGCGATAAAGTACACGACGCGATCAAATGCCATCAAGGTGAAGGCAATGGCATTTAAGGTTAACACCACACCGGTAACAATGTGAATGTCATAGCTTAACTGCATTGCTTGTTGGGATAGCGGTTTAAAAAACAGAATTAAACCTGTTATCGCTAATGGTAAAAAGCTAAACAGTAAAATGTAGTGGAATACGCGAACATTTAAAGGATGTTTTTGGATCATTCGCATATCGTGTTGATCTGAGTGCATGATCGATTTCCTATGAGTTTATTTTAGTGCGATCGACAAAAGTGGTGTGTAAAAGCTTATGGGAGTAATGTCCCAAAGGCTCACCACCGAACTCTTGATAGTATTTGGTGATACCAGGGTTTGCATGACTGACACGCAGTTTAGCGATCGCATCATCCTCGTATAAACCTGCACTACGAGCTTTGATGTAATCGTTACGGCTAGATATTTTGCTGGCTAACCAGCCAAATGGCAGTGCCATTACCGCAACAAATGCCCCACCGATGGCCATGAACTTTCTGCGAGATAGAAAGAAACCGTCTTCTGCAAATTCGTGTTGTTTATTCATAGTCATTTCCTTATTAAGCTTTACCTAGCCAAGATGTGCCGCTACCGTCGATAGGCTGCCCACCACCGTTGACACAACCGCCTGCGCAGTTCATCACTTCAATAAAATGGTAAGGCGAGGTGCCAGCCATAACATCTTTCAGGATAGGAGCTACGTTTTTCCCCATATCGTGAACTACAGCGACTTTGGCAGTAATCTCTTGGCCTAGTGATTTGTCGAATAAGGTAATTTCGGCTTCTTTTACGCCTTCTAGCCCGCGAACAGGTTCAAAGTCTAACTGTGCCATTTCATCACCGGTTAGAACTTTATGAGCTGTACGGACAGCCGCTTCCATTACACCACCTGTGGTTCCAAAAATGGTACCTGCGCCAGTGTAATGTGAGAACAAGCTATCACCTTCAAAGTCATTCGCTTTAGCAAGATCAATTTCTAGAAGCTTAAGTAGCTGAGCCATTTCTCTTGTGGTTAATACCGCATCCACGTCAGGGTATTCAGCGGCGCTTGAGCCATTGTTTTTGTGGTACGCCCATGCATCGTTAAATTCTGGACGAGAGGCCTCGAACTTTTTAGAAGTACAAGGCATTACCGATACAGTGAAGATGTTTTCAGGGGGCATGTCATAAACATTGGCGCCATAGGTTTTTGCAACCGTACCAGCCATTTGTTGTGGTGATTTGGCAGTGGATAAATTAGGCAGCAAGCTAGGGTACTGAGTTTCTAAGTAACGGACCCATCCTGGACAGCAGGAAGTGAACTGAGGTAAGGCTCCGGCGTCAGCTTCGCCTTTTAGGTTACCGTGAAGACGGTGAATAAATTCACTGCCTTCTTCCATGATGGTCAAGTCTGCGGCAAAGTTACAGTCAAAGATCTTAAAGCCAGCCTGATTCATAGCACCGTATAATTTATTGGTAACTAATTCACCTTTGGCAAAGCCAAATTCTTCACCAACTGCTACTCGAACCGCTGGGGCGATAATACCGACAACTTGAGTATTAGGATCTGCTAGTTTTTTAATAACTACATCAAGTGCAGAATGGGTTTCGTTAATTGCGCCAAATGGACAATTGACTAAACACTGCCCACAGCTTAAGCATTTATCTTTATTAATGGTATGAGCGGCACCCGATGCGCCTTCGATGGCATCAGTCGGGCAGAACTTATTACAAGCATCACAACCTTTGCATTTGGATGCCTCGATCTCAATCAGCCCGTGAATTTCACCAGGTTGATACGTTTTCACAGTCATGTTCCAAGAGTTCCTTGTTATCTGCGACTTAGCATATATTTATGCGTTTATGTTAATTAGATGATGTTGTTTTCGTTGAAATGAAAACGCTTCGATTCTATTAACATTAGCCGCAGAGCCCTATGACATTAATCTCGATAAAATAGTTTTTTATAGATAACGGCTTAGTTTTATCCATAAAAAAATGCATAATTATTGTTTATTCGCTGTCTTCTTCAGCAAGTAATTCAACAACGTACTTTTGCATCATCTTTTCTAAGTAAGGTTGCACATCTTTATCTGACCAATCTAATAAGCCACGTGCGAATCCGATCATATTCCCTCTTGCATCAAACATAATGGTTGCCGGTATGATGTTGGCTGGGAAGATTTCTTCGATATCTGAGTTAGGATCTAGCCATGTATCGTATGGGGAGAAGCCGTATTTCTCTAAAAAGGGTTCTACCAACTCCTGATGCTCATCGATTGAAATTGGAATCATTGCAAAAGGATTATCTTTATTGGCTTCGGCGATTTTTTTCATCATCGGAATTTCTTTTAGGCAGGGTGAGCACCAAGTTGCCCAAAGGTTTACCATGAGTAACTTACCTTTGTGGTCTGCGAAGGACACTGAGTTACCTTGGAGATCGGTAAAGGTGACATCTCTTACGGACCGGGCCCAATCCATGTCGGTATATCCAGTCATGATCATAGGTTTTTCTATTTTCGGCGCTGTGCTATACGCTTTATTTGAAAACTGATCAGCAATTGCGGTTGTACAAAGTAAGCTAGCTGATAGTGCTAGTGAACAAAGTAATGAAGGTTTCATTGTTGTTACTCCCAATACGTTTTATTGGTCTTTTAAGTAGATGTAAAGACGGCATGAGCCGCCAATGATTAGTAAAAGTGGTGCCAGCCAAAGAAACGCAGTATCGCGATTAAAGGGAGGCTTGTAGTGTATCTGTTCGCCGTACCGGGCAATCATGAAATTAATAACGTCCTGCTTACTTTTTCCTTCATTCAGCATGGTAAATATATGGGCTTTTAATTCGCTAGCAATGCGAGCGTCGCTTTCAAACAGAGTTTTATTTTGAGACATAGGACAGCGCAATTCTTTGGCGATTTCAAAACCTAAATCTCGAACTGTTTGATTAGCAAACGCGGTTGCTGATGAGAAATAAGCAGCAACGACCAGTGTGATTAAAAGCCCTATAACAGGTCTAGTTAGCATCTTTTTGTTCTCCTATGACCCAACGTAATTGATAGCAGCCCACCAATCATGATTAAGCCACCGCCCAACCATAAAAAACTGACGAAAGGTTTAATGCTGATGCGAATGAGGTACTCGGACTCACTGAGCTGCCCTCCCATTGATGCATAGATGTCGCGGCTAAGGCCCCAATTAGTTCCGGCAGCGGTGCGCTCAATCGCGTTAGATTTAAACGTTTGTCGCTGGGGGTAAAGGTAACCTAAGAGGTTTTCATCAATATCCATGACTTGGATGTTCGCTTGGATGGCTTTATAACTGTTAGTTTCCACGTTTGTGGTCGCTTCATATACGAAAATGTAGTTGCCAATCTCTCGACCTTGTCCTGGGCCCATGCGCATAACTTCATCTTCTTCGAAATTGGACACCGCAGTAGCGCCAATAATGGCCACAGCCAAACCTAAGTGGGCGATAATCGCACCGCTTTTTTGAGTCAGACTACTGAGCTTATTTGTCTTTGCTGCCATGATGAGCATGGCGATAATACTTGCGATTAAGTAGCTGCTTGCTAATACACCGGCAAATAACCAGCCATTTAATGTGTCGTTATAGGCGGTTACCCCTGCAGCTACCAATACGCTCGCGCCCAACATAGAGGCCCATAGTTTTGGGTAACGGTAGTTTAGAGCGATACCTAGAACGACCACGCTAAGTACGACGATGGGGACAAATATTGTATTGAAATAAGGGGGGCCAACACTAATGCTTTGACCGCTAAACAGTTGGTAAATGATCGGGTAATAAGTACCTAAAATAACGCTGAACGCACCGACAATGATAACAAAGTTACCTAGCACTAATAGTTTACTTTGTTGAGATAATTTTTGGGCCGCACTCGAAAGTAATGGGGCCGCTCTTAGATACTGAAAAACAGCAATGGCTAAGAAAATTCCGAGCAAACCTAATAGAAGTAAGCCGCGTTCGGGGTCAACAGCGAAGGCGTGTACCGACTGAACAATACCACTTCGAACAGTAAACGTGCCCAGTAAAGCTAATAAGAAGCCGGACAATGCCAATATCATCGTAAACTTATGGGTTTGCTGGCGGCGACTCACTGTGCATTGATGGACTAATGCTGTTGCAACTAACCAAGGTATGAAAGAAGCGTTCTCTACAGGATCCCAAAACCACCATCCTCCCCAACCAAGCTCGTTATAAGCCCACCATGAACCGACAACGTTACCACCAGTGAGTAGTACCCAGGCAATGATTGAGTGATGTCGAATGAGCTTGATATCCGATTGTTCAACTCGTTGCTTTAAAAGAGTGGCTAGCGCTAGAGCAAAGACAATGGCAAGCCCTACGTATCCTAAAAATAGCAAAGGCGGGTGAATGACTAGGCCAATATCTTGCAAAATTGGGTTAAGATCTCGGCCTTGTGTCGGGATATCAGGTAAGTTGCGCGCAAAGGGGTTGGAAGTGAACAGTAAAAAAGTTGAAAAGCCAGCTAATACTAGCCCTAAGAACATACGGTAGTTATCAACAAATTCCTGAGTAATATTTTCTTTTTGGCGTACGGTAAGGCCCCATAAACTCATTGCAAGCACCCAAAACAGCATGGAGCCCTCGTGGCCTCCCCAAAATGCTGCAACCTTATATAAGCTCGCTAAGTGCGTATTAGAGTGATCAGCAACGTAGGAGACTGAAAAGTCATCACCCAAAAATGCGTTTACCAAAATTATTGACGCTATTACTAAGCTCACAGCGCAAATTCTAAGTAAGGGCTTGCTGTAAGATTTTAACTGTTCAGCTTTTTTTATACGTCCTAACCAAGGCACGCCAAAAAGCAGCACCGCGCTCACATTGGCGATGGCAAGCAGATACAGTCCTAGTTCTGGAAACATAAAATAGGTGCCTTATATTGTCATGCTCGGTGTATTCAGCTGAACACACCCCCTTGTTAATGACCTGATTCTTGAGCAGGTACTCGTTATTTCGGCTGCAGGATATAGAGTGTTAACTGACGCTTCTGTGATGTGCCTCAAATTAGTGTGTGTCCACAACTATGCACCTAGTTGAACTGTGATGTTGGTTATTTTTTGATTTTTTGTTTACTGTCAGCCCTCGTTTTTTACATATAAAAAACACAAACAGACATTATTTAAGTTGCTGTTTGTAAGAGGATTTTATCTTTTTTTATTTCTTTTTGGTTTAACTGGGGGTGAGGTGTGATCTTGCTCTCTAGAAAACTTTACTAGTTAGGTAAAAATCCGCTCCGTCGAATCAAAGCAGCTGATGGCTCATGACCCACCGGCTGACTATAAACATAATATTTAACGGCGAAATATCTAGGAGATAATGATGAGTCGATTCAAGTACGCTGCTGCAGCACTAACAGTGCTAGTAGGCTTGGGAACGACTGCTGTACACGCTAGCAAATTCGATAACAAGAAAGAGCTAGGCAAAACTGCACAGTCAGTTATTGCCAACAAAGACGGTAAGTTCAGTGGTGACGAAGATCGAGTTGGTGTTAAAACGCTAAACGATTATATTGTTCAAGAACAGGAACTTTGGGATTTCTTATTTGAAAACCACCCTGTGTTCAATGTTTACGAAAAAGACGGTCGTATGAAAGGCAAGTACCACATTTCCGACCGTGGTGAAGAATACTATGATACTGGATACTCTCAGAAGTACTCTGAAGCAGCTGGTTCTCCTAAAGCGCTACAATACCGTTTAGGTGCTAAGTCTATCTTGGACTATCCAAACAAGTTTGTAGGCCCAGAGAAATGTGGTGAGTGTCACGCTCTGCAATACGAGAAGTGGAGCCGTTCTCGTCACTCGAAAACCATCCGTTTCCCTGGCGAACACCCAGAAGTTGATAACGATCTTAAGAAAGTAATGTACGATACCAAAGACACGGGTATCCTACCTTACGGTATCACTGCTGATACCATCTATGCGACCGTAGGTACTCCGCGTACTAAGTACGGTTACATTGATAACTACTTGATTCGTGGTACATGGCACGTAGTTGACGGTCAATTCAAAGACAGCACTGGTACTCTAGTTGCTGGTGGTAACCAGTTCTCTCGTGGTTGGGCTGAGTGGATTACACCTGAAATGGGTGCCCGCATTGCTGAGAAAGTTCCAGGCTTCCCTGCTACCATGGAAGAGTACGGCGCGTCGGGTTCTGCACAGTGGGGCATGAGCTCCTACGGTGCTAAGTATGAAGAAGGGTTCCTATTCCAACCTGCGTCTTCTTACTGCGAAATATGCCATACCTTTAAGTTTGACTTCCAAGATAAGAATGAGTTCTTCGATGCCCTGGGTGATGCTAAGAAACTTCAAGAGCACACGATTGCTAAAGGTATTTCTTGTGAAGAATGTCACGGCGCTGGTGGTCACTTAGACGGTGGTGTTGGTAACGGTTCTATGCCTTCTAACTGTGAGCGTTGTCACCAACGTTTTGAATGGTATGACAACCTAGCTGATACTCCTGAAGCTGAAAAACGTATGGAATATGCGTTCGGCGTTAAAATGAAGTCTGCTTGCCCATCTTGTGGTACTGAAGGTTCGCAGCTTGCTGGTTCTATTCACTACCAAAAAGGCATGCGTTGCTCTACCTGTCACGATCCACACGAAGTAACTGGTGGTGACTACGATTGGACTTCTGAGTTCACTCGTCCTGCAATCAAGCAAACTTGTTCTGACTGTCACGCAACTCAAGCAGAGTTCTTTGCTAACACGAAAACGCACCAAGACATGACGTGTACAGCTTGTCACATGCCTAACATGGGCTCATGTGAGAACTTCACAGCGATTCAAGCACCAGACCACGCAGGTTTCGACGCTGTACGTAAAGCTCACATCATGAAAATTGACGTAAGCCCAGATCGTAAGACTCTAAACCCACCACCAGGTGTTGATCGTAATGATTCGGCAGCTAAGGGTTGGACGGTAGCTAAGAACGAAGAAGGTTTCTACTACCTAGATCTAATGTGGTCTTGTGCTCGTACCGCCGTATCTGACGTTGATTTGTATGAGAACAAGGGTTGTCACTCTCAGTTCCAATCGGAACTTGATGAAGCACTGCACTTCACTGACCAACTTGCTATTTATGGTGAAGTTATGAAGATGCAAAACCCAGTGAAAGAAGCTTACGCACAAACTGTAGGTATCTTAGCTGGCCTAGACGCTCAGTTAGAAGTTACCAAGCTTGACGCTGCGACTCGTGCGCAAGTAGCTAGCCTGCGCCTGCAAGCTCAGCAAATTGTGCGCAAAATCGAGAAAGACGGTTCTTGGGGTGTTCACGCATCAGCTTATACCAAATCAATGGTAGAAGATGCGCTAGCGCTAGCCACTCAGGCACAAACCTTGATTCGTTAATCGTTTGAGTAACTATTCCTAATAATGGGAATAACAACAGCGTTCGGTGTAAATGATTACACCGAGCGCTGAAAAGAGAAAATCATGAACAAGCCAATTAGAAAATTCTTACTAACATGCGCCTTATTATTTAGCTTTCCTGGAATAGTGAGCGCGGGAGCCGGTGGTGAAATGACACCGATTGACTTGCAGACTCTGGTAAAACCGAATCCTATATCACTGCGAGAAGCCTCAACGTTAGTAGGTAGAGAAGACATTACGTTTTACGACGTTAATACTCTCGAAATTTGGGCGGATGGACATGTACCAGGTTCAGTCTATTTTAACGTTAAACGTTGGAAGCGGCTGTTGCCAGAGAACAAGGATGCGACACTCATATTTTACTGCGCTAATCAACTGTGCGATTCAAGCAGAGAAGCGGCAGTTTCGACGATGGAACTAGGCTACACCAACGTATTTCACATGGCTGATGGTATTTGGGGCTGGAGACAGCGCGGATATCCGATTGAACGCCCCTAATTACGGTTATTAACCCAGAATTATTTATTACCACAGGATCATAATGACAATGATTAAATTTAAATTTTCCTCCATCGCAATTGCTACTGTACTGACATTTTCTGCTAGTGCTTTTGCAAAGCAACCCGTTACCGATTTAGAAAAGCAATCTTATAGTCTAGGTGCGTCAATTGGTAAGTCTGTATCACATCAGGTGTATAGCCAAGTAGGTATTGGTGCTGACGTAGATGTCGATTTCATCGTAAGTGGATTCGTTGACGCGTTAAAACAACAAACCTCTTTGAGCAATGAAGAGATCATTGATTACTTGAATCAACGCAGTGAACAACTGAATCTACTTGCTAAAAAAAGACATGAAGAAGTATTGGCACAAGCTAAGCAGCAAGGTGAGCAGTTGCTCGCCGAGAATAAAAAGAATAGTAACGTTGTAGTGACGGACTCTGGTCTTCAGTACGAAGTTATTAAATTAGGTGATGGCGAAAAGCCGGCACCGGAAGATATTGTTACCTTACGCTACCGTGGTGAACTTGCTGATGGCACTGTTTTCGAAGACACCATGGATTCCGAAACACCTAACCATTTCCCTATTCTTCAAGCGTTTGAAGGTTGGAACGAAGGTTTACAATTAATGCCTGTGGGCTCTACGTTCCGATTTGTCGTTCCAAGTGAATTAGCATTCGGAGAAAATGGGATTCGCGGCATCCCAGGTAACTCGGTTCTAGTGATGAATGTTGAATTACTTGCAAAAGAAAAACCCAGTGACAACTCTCAAGGCATGGGCCTAAATCGAGTGGGCATGGGTGGAATGATGGGTCACTAGACCGAATAAAGAATTTGATTGAGTACGATGTTGGAAATAAGGGGGGAGTCATGAACCAACTAATTGTAGCCATGTTTGCGGTATCAAGCGTTTTCGCAATGATGCTATGGCGCCACCATCGATACTTACAAACAACTGCTCGCCAAACCAATAACAATGGAGAGGTGAGTGGTGATCAGCTACTTGGTACTGATTCGATGGTGTCGAACCGTCCCGGCGCACACAGCTTAGTACTGATCAATTTAACTCTAATTACAATTGCAGGGTTGGTATACAGCCAGCTTGGTCATTTCAGTAATTGGAACAAAGGTTTCGAGAACGAGCATATTGACTATCTTATTGTTGCACAAATTAATAAGGATAGACGATTAGCTTCGGAGCAACCCACAAACCCTCAAGTTTTAAAAGACTTAGCACATTCCTATGTGCAAGGGGGCTTGTATCGTGAAGCTGTCGAAACCTTTGACCAATTGTTGGCGATCACTGGTTCCAATGCTGAGATATTAGGGCTTAAAGCAACTTCTATGTATTACCGGGATGGTAGGAGTTTGGGTCCTGAAACAATGGCCGTAATAGAGGAAGCTTTGGACTTGTATCCGGCAGAACTCAATACACGATTGTTATTAGGGACCGACGCATTTATTCATTCTAACTTTGATGAAGCGATCGCTCATTGGCAAGTTTTGTTAACCAATGACAATCAGAACTTTAATCGAAATGCGATTAATAATGCGATTACACGAGCCAAGATAGCGAAAGAAGGCTAGCTTCTAAGCTAAAAAAATTGGACGTATATAACTAAATAATTCTTACCAGATTTATCTGGAATCAGGAGGATTTTGTGAGCCAAAATCTAGAAAGACGTAAGTTTCTCAAAGGGCTAGGAGCTGGCGCTTTGATACTTGGTCCAGTTGGTTGCTCTTCATATAAAGAAGAGGAATCCGACAAGCCCAAGCCTCACTACGTCTTGATTTTCGACCAAAACAAATGCGTTGGTTGTGGCGATTGTAAGGATGCCTGTGTGGAAGAAAATAATCTTCCAGAAGGTAACCATCGCTTGCTGCTTGAACACAAACGCGGTGCGGTAGAAGGCGTTCCTTGCCCGGTATGCGGAAACACCACAGGTGATTGTAACTGTGAGCGTCAATTCGTTCGCGTTTCATGCCAACAGTGTAATAACGCTCCTTGCGTAAAAGTTTGCCCAACAGGTGCGGCTAAGCGTGATGAAGAAACCGGTATTGTTACTATGGATAATAGTAAGTGTGCTGGCTGTAAATACTGTATTGGTGCCTGCCCTTACAACGCTCGCTTCATGAACAACGAAACGCAAGTTGCTGAAAACTGTGATTTCTGTTTGAACACACGCGTTAAGAAAGGCGAGCTACCGGCTTGTGTTTCAAAATGTCGTTACGATGCGTTGATATTCGGAGACTTAAACGAGCCGAACTCTTACGTTGCTAAACTGCTTCGTGTTAAAGATTCAGTTCGTATTAAAGCGCACTTCGGTACCGAACCACGTGTTCGTTATATCCCATCGGTTAAGACAGGAGTATAACTATGGATGGTTCGTTAGATTTTACAATAGGTCTATCAGATGGCGTTGCTTGGCCATGGCCAATTGCGGTGTATTTGTTCTTAGCAGGTATTTCAGGCGGTGCCCTGATTATTGCTTTGGCGATACGCTTCTTTAAGGGTCAAACCGAGAACACGCCATTATATAAAGCAGCTACACTCATTTCATTCATAACTATCAGTCTTGGTATGTTGTGTTTGGTATTGGACTTAAGCAATCCGTTGTTCTTCTGGCGTATATTAGTGTTCTATAACCTAAACTCAGTTATGAGTATCGGGGTTTTGGCACTACTGCTTTATATTCCGATCACCGTTATTCTGTGTTTGTATGCTTTCGAAGAAGAAATCCGCCGCAGCGGACCAAGCTTCTTGGTTGGTATCATTGAAGCACTTAAGCCATTGCGTGGCAAAGTAGAAGCGTTAGCGTTTGTACTAGCGATTGCAGTGTGTGCTTACACAGGCTTCCTAATCTCTGCTTTGATTCGCTTCCCACTGATTAACACAGCTGTGCTACCAGCATTGTTTGTCGCATCTGGTCTATCTGCCGGTGCTGCAAGTGCTAAGCTGATTGCTGTTAAGTACTTTGGCGAAGAGCTTCACAGTAAAGATATGCACACTCTACACGGTGCTGAATGGCCAATCATGGCAGCAGAAGTTCTGTTTATTGCTATGATTGCGATTGCTTTAGCGGGCGGAAACGCAGCTGGACAATATGCCTTCCAAGCATTCACTACCGGTGTTTGGTCGAGTGTATTCTGGATAGGTGTTGTGGCAGTAGGCTTCCTTGGACCTATTATTGTGAATTTCGGCTTAGGTCGCGATTTCGCACAGTCATCTAAGGCACTGTATATGTCATGTTTGTTCGCGATTAGCGGCATGATGTGTTTACGTCTATTTATTCTGTATGCAGGACAAACTTACGGAATTTAATTAGATGCTTGAAACTGCATGCGCAACAAGGCATGCAGTTTCTTTATTAATACTGTTGCTAAAAAAGGAGGTTACATAGCAGCAGGTACATAGGTAAATGAACCATGAGATACGTACTTCTTCTTTTATTATGGTTGCCTCTAGCGAGCGCTTGCGGCGATTCTCATGAGCATAATCACGCTCACCACCATCATGCCAGCGAACTTCACGATCATGACCGTTGCACAATGTGCGGAATGGCGATTACTCGCTATCCTGGGCCTAAAGGGCAAATTTTCATGAAGGGTAGTGACGAGCCAGCTAAATTTTGTTCGACTCGAGATATGATGATTTTCGCGCTACAACCGGAAAATCGCAGACAAATTGAAGCCATTTTTGTTCATGATATGGCGGCAACTGATTGGGAAAGCCCTGCCGATACCGCTTTTATCTCCGCAGAGGATGCGAAATTTGTTTATCACACTAGTAAGAAGGCGGTTATGGGACCTGCGGTCGCACCGTTTTCAGATGAAAATGCAGCAACAACCTTCATTGATGAGTGGGGTGGCAAGCTTTATAGCTTAGATCAAATTACGATCGATTTACTTGAAAAGCCCTAAATGAACAGTTTATACCGTGCTTTGGTACTAGCCGTAGCATTGGCGCCAGGGTTGGTTAATGCCGACTTTGAGAAGGAGCCTGAGCCTATTAGGGTTGCCTCAGTCTCACAGTTGCATACGGCTTTGGCTAGTGCTGCTGATGGTGATGTCATTCTGATGGAGCCTGGTATTTATGAGACTCATTTTGAAATAGATAAGAGTATTCGGTTATTAGGTCAAACCGGCGTGATTCTTGATGCAATGGGAACTGGCAGTGCTATTTTAGTGCTCAGTTCCAATGTCTCGATTGAAAACCTGTTCATTCGCAATTGGGGCAGCGATATTTCCGACTATAATTCGGCAATTGAGGTGGATGAGCACCTTAACAATATTCGTATTGTTAATAACCAAATGTCTGGTCCGGGCTATGGTGTTAGAATCGATGTCTGTAACGAAGTGGTTGTCGATTCTAATATTATCAGTGGTGACCCCGCTCTTCCCTCTCTTCGGCGCGGTGACGGTATTCATTTAAAAGAAGTGAACAACGCTACGGTCACTAATAATGTCATTAATACCGTGAGAGATGGCATATATATTGAATCTGGCCACGTTAGCACTGTTCATGGTAATCAAATAGATACCGGACGATATGGCATTCATTATATGTATGCCAAACAAGGACGCGGCTTTGATAATAGCAGTACCAACATGAATGGTGGCTATGCATTGATGGGAAGTGAATCCTTAGAGTTTTTTGGCAATCACACCCACGCAAATGACGAGTTTGGGATTCTGCTCAATTTAACGAATCATTCTAGCGTGTATAACAACTCCGTTTCTCACATTAATAACCCTGAAGTCGGTGCAGAGCCTGCAAAAGCATTATATTTGTATAGCGCTGACAACAATCAGATTACTGATAACATTTTTAGTCATGCAGACCTTGGTGTGTATATGGCGCTTGGGGGCGAAAACAATCGTATTTATCGCAACCAGTTTATTAGTAATCAAATTCAGGTGAAGTACGTTGGTAGTCACTTAGTTGATTGGAGTTTTGATGGGATTGGTAACTATTGGTCGTCAAACCTCAATTTTTCTTTATCAACAAAGCTGGCTTTGGAGCCCTATCGCCCTAGTGATGCCCTGGATCGACTGTTTTGGATATACCCAGAAGTCCAGTTCTTAATGAATAGCCCAGTAGTTAGTGTGCTTCGATGGCTACAAGATAAAGTGCAAATTTATCCGGAAGTTGGTGTTATAGACAGTTTCCCTTTGCAGCAACCCAACCAAACCAGCTCCTTAACCGATAAGAAAGTAAATGAATACAGTTACTATAAGCCAGTTGACTAAGCGTTATCCTTCACACACCGCCTTATCGGGTATTAATGTTAGTCTGGAAGCCGGTGAAACAGTCGCTCTATTGGGGCATAACGGTGCCGGTAAATCCACCTTAATAAAATTAATTTTAGGGGTTATTCAGGCTGAGCGCGGGACTATAGAGTTTAGAGATCGTCAGGGACGTTTGTGTGGCCGAAATAGCCCATTGAATATTGGTTACTTACCAGAGAACTTATCTCTGTATGAGCGAATGACGGGCTTAAAAGTTTTGAGCTTTTTTGCCGACCTCAAAGGTGTTAGCACTGACGAAGTTCAGCAAACCTTACACGATTGTAATTTGCATGATGTTCAACATCAGTTGGTAGGCAGTTATTCAAAAGGCATGAAACAACGGCTGGGTTTAGCCCAAGCGATTTTGGGTAATCCTGATTTGTTGTTACTTGATGAACCTACGGTAGGCTTGGATAGCCACTCTACGGAATATATGTATCAAACCTTGAATTCGCTAAAGCGCATAGGGTGTACGATATTGGTGTGTACCCATGAACTGCCGTTAATTCAAAATCATGCGGATCGTTATTTGATTCTTGGACAAGGTAATTTGCTTGCGTTTGGTGATCTGGAAGCGCTTCAACAAGCCACCAACTTACCCACTCGAATTCAACTGCCTAGCAATGCTGAATTACCGAATTCGCTGCCTGAGGAATTTTTTGTTGATAATGACCAAATTTGTTGTGATTTTTCTATGCGCGCAGAATTAATTAAGTTTATAACTACGCAATGCCAAGTGTTTGATTTTGTTGTTTCTGATCCTAATTTAAGTCAGGTGCTGAGTTGTTATCTCAGTAAATCAAAAAGAATTGAGGGGCGCTAGCAATGAAGTCCGCGATATCGTGTTTTATCCGCAAAGAAATATCAGATGCTATTCGCAGTCGTTGGTTGGTAGGATTAGCGGTTTTATTTTCGTTAATCATGTTAGTGATTGGTGGCAGCAACAGTTTTTTAGGTGGTGAATACGCAAGCCTAGATTTATCGAAAGCCATCATAAGTCTAGCCGGCGTTTGTGTTGTCATCGTACCTTTGATTTGTATCTTATTGAGTTACGATAGCATTGTTGGAGAGCAAGAGACTGGCACTTTGCTGTTGCTCATGGCTTACCCTATTAGCCGCTCAAGTATTGTTTTAGGCAAGTTTATCGGTAAGGCGATAGTTGTCGGTATAACTCTGCTTATTCCTATCGTTTTATTTGGTGTGTATGTTTCTTTGAATAGTGACGCCGAGTTTACTTATATAAGTTTTTTGCTCGCTAACTTTTTTGTTTCGCTATGGCTTCTAGCGCTTGTATTTATTCTTATCAGCTTATTGGTAAGCACTCAGGTAAAAGAGAAAGCTAAGGCGTTGAGTGGACTGTTTTTTATTTGGTTTTGTTTAGTGCTTCTATGGGATCTATTGATTCTATTGGTAGTGGTCATATTTCCTAATTTGGTAAGCTCCAGTGCAATCAATACCGCGATAGCTATTAATCCCGTCGATGTTTTTCGAGCGATTAATCAAATTGCTGTAGGTGACGTGCAATTTTTAAATGGCTTAATAACTATCAATTCCGATCTCGTAATCATCGCGGGTTATTTTGCATTGTTAGCCTGGGTCGCACTCCTTAGCGTCGCAGTAGCCAAGCTTTTTAACCGCAAGCAGCTTTAAAAGCTTAACTCTTTAGGGACGTACCCCCCCTCTTTTTTTTGGGGGGGACGTACCCCCTTTTTATTTTTCACAATTTTCAAAGGGTTACGCGGGTAGGGTACGTCCCCTTAGAGGTGGGCGGCTTTTTTGAAGCTGGCGATGGCAGCGTATTGCTCGCCTTGATTTTCCTGTATTTCGGCAAGCGTTAACCAACGAGCTTTAGTGGGCGCTATGTTGCAGCAGGTTTGCCAATAGGGTTTGGCCTGTTTATAGAGGCGTTCTTTGAGGAGTAAGCGACCAATGCACTCATTTAAGGGAGCGGATTCTGGGTGCTGATTATGCAGGCTTAACAGCAAGTTTTGCAGTTTTGGGTTGTCTTGCCAAGTCATGAGTTCGGCGACTGCATCCAGGGTGGCAGCATCTTGAACTTGCTTAAGTTGTTTCACCAACAGTTGGTGAGCTTCTTTGGCATCGAAGCGCGCTAATTGCTTGCAATATTCTGCTTTAATGGCGGGTTTATTACGCTCCGCTCTCGGCATCCAATGCCAGTGTTTTCTCAGTTCATCTAAGCTGTGGTTATGCTCGGTTTGTAACTCGCCCAAGTCGACTTGGGTTAACAGTTGCCGCGCTTGCTCTTCATCGATGACGTGCTTTTTCTTTAACACCGGCAGCAGCAGTCGCAGCAATGGCCAGTCTTTTTGGCAGAGATACACTTCCTTAGCCAATGCCAACAGCGACGGCTTACTTTTGGCTGAGATGGACAGCTGATTCAAAATGTTGCGAGCTTGGGCAACTTCGCCTTGCTGCAGTTGGTAGCGAACTTGAGCCACTAACGCCGCTTGGCGGGCATTGGGTTGCTGTTGCGCTTGAGCTAAGTAGCGGTCGCGGTTGGCGTGGTTGCCTTGCTGTTGCGCAGCCCGGGCCGCGGCTAAATAATTCAGCGCCGGCAGCTCGCCCTTATCCGCTCCCTTGATCATGGAGGCTTCGGCTTGCGCCCAATCTTCTTCCGCTAATGCTAACGCCCCCGATAAAGTATGTTTTCGAGCCGCTTTTTTACGCCACCTCTCCGGTAAGTAGCGGCTGCTTAACAGGGTGTTGATGATAGCGACAATTAGCCATTCAGTCAGTTGCAATGCGCTGAAAAACAAGATGGCGACGATGAGCAGAGCGATGACCGAACTTTCGATGGTGTAATCACCTATCGCGACCAGCACGTACCCTTTGTTTTGAATGATGTAGGGGGCCAATATCATGCCCGCCAGAATAAGGATTAAATAGGCGAAGACTCGGATCATTGGTTATCCTCCGAGGCAGGAAGCAAGTGACCGTAATTAACCAACTGTTGTAGTGGAGCCGTGGAACGGAATTGCTCAGGGTAGCTTTGTTGTAAATTAACTGCTTTTAAGTCTCGCAAGGTCGCTAGGGTTTTCTGTGTTTGACGATGATTCAAATCAAAGTAGCGATTGACCCATTTTTCCGCCGTTTCGATTGCAGTTTGATAATTGGCTTGCTCATCTCGATACAAAGCGATTTGCGCGCGCAGTAGCCGGTTGCGGATATTTTCTTTGAGAAACCACTCTTGCTCCGGGGCTAACAGAGCTTCAGTATCAGCATTGCGACGGCGCACGGTAATCAGATCGTCAAATAAGCGGTTCCATGAGGCCAGAATGTTGGCGCGCCAGTTTGCCGCATCATCGCTGACTGATGTTGCCGCCTGTTGAGATTGCTGTTCTGGTAACTCGACAAAGTTGACCTGTAGGTTGTCGATATGGTCTATCAAGCTGTCTAGTTTTAACGACATACCACTTAAATCAATGGTGTCGATTGCCTTAAGGGATTGAATGTCTTGAGCCAAGGCTTTTCGCAGCGGTGTGAGCGAGGGCGTATCCATGGCCGCAACTCGACCGTCAGCGCTTTCCAATAAAGCAATGGCGCTGTTAATGTCTCGCTCTAACCATAATTTTCGACCCGCCATCTTCACCAAGTAGTCAGCCTCGGCGGCAAGCCAGTGATTGGGATTGCGATCAGCTAAGCTTTTGACCATACCTTGGGTTCGACGCTGAGCCTCTGACAGTGTTGCCAAGTCTTCGGAGGTCGCGTCAGTTTTAGCCGCAGTTTGCTGTTGCTCGGCGGCGATGGCGCTGATTTGCTGTTGGGTTTCAGTGACCGCCTGCTGAACTTGAGACGATAATTGCGCTGCGATGTTGTCTTGCAATTGCTGCTGTTGGGCTTGCAGTTGTTGGAATTGAGTGAACAGCCAAGCGCCGGCTGCTAAGGTTAACACTACCAACAACAAGCAAAGCCAAACCAAACCCTTGCCCTTATCAGACGAGGCGGTTTTTACTTGTGGACGTTTAGTTTCCGCGGTTGGTTTTGGCTTAGATTGAGCCGGTGAGGGCTTGTTGGACTCTGTTTTTGTTGCTGCTTTTGCGGCAGCATGGTCACCAGCTGCAGGCGTTTTTTTAGGGCTAGCGGTCGTTTCAGGCTTTACCGGCTTGTCTTTACTTGACTCTGGGCTATTACTGTTGCCCTCGATTTTGTTGTCGCTCATCCCATTCGCCTTTTAGTTGTTTTACTGCTTCAATAACGGCTTTGTCGTTTGCACCTTGTGCGTTAACGACGCTTTGGATGCCCATGCCTTGAGCCATATCCATTACCCGTTCGCTGGGTACTATAAAGTGTAGCTGTGCGAGCCATTGCCAATCATTGTTCTGAACCTGTGACCGCAAATTCTGCAGGGCCTCACCACTGGTTATTACTATGGTATCAATTTGTTGTTGACGCCAATGCTGACATAACGAGTTGATATCACACTCGGGAACTCCCCGTTGATACACTTGCCAGTAACGAACCTCAGCCCCGCGTTGTTGCAGCTCTTGCGCTAAGGTTTCCCGTCCGCCATTGCCTCGCACTATCACAATGCGTTGCTCGGCAACGTCTTGCAAACTCGACAGATCCAATAGACCTTCCGTTTGTTGCAAATGCTCCGGTGCGGTTTCAGCGAGGATACCGTATTCGCTGAGTTTAGCTTGCGTGGCTAAGCCTACTGCTAAGCATTGTACCTGCGTTCGGCCGATAATTTGAAGTAAATCCTTTGCAAATTCAACTGCATTGGTGCTGATAAAGATAATTTTATCAGCCCAGTTAGCCAGTTGCGCTGGGGTATATTGACGGGAGTCGGGATTGGCTTGTATTTCAAGCATGGGTGCAACGCTAGTACGCACACCCATACTGGCTAATTGCTGTTGTAGAGAATGATTGCGCCCTTTCGGGCGCGTCAGCAATAGCGATTTAGGCATGGCTTATTGACCGTAAACCTCATCCAAAATACGCTTGGCACCGCGACCTAATAGTTCATCGGCTAATTGGATGCCTAGGGCTTCATAATCCGCTTTAGGACCTGAAATTTCGCCTTCGATGATCTCGGTTCCACAGGTGCTGCCCACTAAACCGCGTAGGTGCAGTGTATCGCCGTCGATTTCGGCATAAGCGCCGATTGGCACCTGACAACCGCCTTCTAAGCGAGTGTTCATGGCGCGCTCGGCCAAAACGCGATAGCGGGTTTCTTTGTGCTCAAGAGGCGCAAGCAGCGCTTTAACGCGCTCATCATCTACACGACACTCAATACCAACCGCACCTTGACCATTTGCAGGTAACGAGTCCTCGGTGGACATAAAGCTGGTGATGCGCTCTTCAAGCTCTAAACGCTTAAGGCCTGCCGCAGCAAGAATG
Organism: Paraferrimonas haliotis; assembly: GCF_002282895.1. Classification (GTDB taxonomy): domain Bacteria; phylum Pseudomonadota; class Gammaproteobacteria; order Enterobacterales; family Shewanellaceae; genus Paraferrimonas; species Paraferrimonas haliotis. Next base: position 363,374 of record NZ_NRRB01000002.1, on the reverse strand, counting down.
ATGGCATCATAGTCGCCATTGTCGAGTTTACCAAGACGAGTGCCCACGTTACCGCGCAAGTCTTTAATAACTAGGTCTGGGCGGCGGGCTCGTAACTGGCATTGACGACGTAAACTTGAGGTGCCGACCACTGAACCTTCAGGCAGTTCATCAATGTTTTTGTAGGTATTGGACACAAACGCATCACGAGGATCTTCGCGCTCACAAATAATTTCTAATCCTAGACCTTCTGGGAAATCTACAGGAACGTCTTTCATAGAATGCACGGCGATATCAGCAGTGTTCTCTAGCATACAAACTTCCAGCTCTTTTACGAACAAGCCTTTGCCACCAACTTTCGCCAGAGGTGTATCAAGGATAATGTCGCCCTTGGTACTCATCGGTAACAAAATTACCTCTAATCCCGGGTGAGCGGCTTCTAGCTCCGCTTTAACGAAGTATGCTTGCCACATAGCCAGAGGGCTTTTACGGGTAGCGATTCGTAGTTGTTGGTTTGCCATGGTCAATCTTCCAAAATGCTGTTTTAAACGAATTGCTGCAATGCTAGCACCGCCTTAGCGTTTATGTAAGCGACCCATGTTTGATCTTTGACGAAAGCAGGAAGTTCTTTTCTGGTTTTATTGATCCGGATCACAAAATTAGAAGCATCTAAACAAAAGTGTTAACATGATCACGTTTTCGTCAAAACTGAGGAGTCCGATCATTGCTGCAAGTCCCAGCTAGCGACCATCAATTCGCGCTAGAAACCGCTAAAAACGTCAATCAATTACGCTTGCAAAGAGCACTTGCGTTGTTGACGAGCCAAGGGGCTGCATTGCTTGAAGCGTTGCCGGCTTTATTTCATTTCCACGACCCGGCATTACCTGGTTATATCGAAGCGGATACTCCTCACGGTATTCAAACTTACCTAGACCCGATCGCCTATCAAAAACTGAACCAGTTAGAATTTTCTAGGCCTTTATTTCACCGCAAGCCACAGGGCGAGCTCATTGGCGTATACGCAATGGGCAGTACCGGAAGTTTTGGCCACAGTCACGACAGCGATATTGATCTTTGGGTGATTCATCATCCCCTTTCTAATGAGCAACAATCGTTACTGAATCGCAAATGTGACCTCATTAGTGACTTCTTTGCCGATTTTGGTCTGGAGTTAAGCTGTTTTCTGGTCGCTCCAAATCAATTTATTGAGCACAAGGGTGGACAGCTAAGCCAAGATGCCAGTGGTTCAGCTCAACATTGGTTGCTGCTGGATGAGTTTTATCGCACCCACATTTGCTTGGCAGGGCAGCAAATTCAGTGGTGGCCAAAGGAATACGGTGACTGTCAACAAGCCTTGGATTTAGGTGACTTAAGCGAACTTCCGGCCAGTGAATACTTTGGTGCGGCGTTATGGCAATTGCACAAAGGGCAAGCCCGCCCTCATAAATCGCTGTTAAAGGTATTGCTGTTAGAAGCCTACTCCGAAGATTACCCTAAAGGCGAGTTGCTGTCTCAAACCCTATGGCGGCAAGCTTGCCAAGGGGATTACTCCTGTGACAACGACCCTTATGTGTTGCTGTTGCGACGGGTGAGTAATTATTTAAAGCGGCACTACGATGATTCGCGGTTGGAGTTGGTGCGCCAGTGCTTTTACTTAAAAAGCGGTATCACGCTAACGGATAACCAACAAAATAAAGATTGGCGCCATGACTTTATGGCGTCGTTGACCAACAGTTGGGGCTGGAGCGCGCACCACATTGCGCAATTAGACAACGTCTCAGATTGGGACGCTGCCAAACTTACTCAATTTAACCGTCAGTTAGATGAGCTGCTGCTATCGAGCTATAACCGCTTGGTTAAGTTTGCGGGCCGCCAACAACTGACTCACGACATGAGTCTGGAAGATTTGGGATTGTTGACGCGGCGTATGCATACTCGCTTCAATCCCGATCCAAATAAGCTGAATACCTTCAATCGCCTTTGGAGTCGCAATCAAGCTGAAGCCATACTGCACATTGAGTCTCACAGTGAACGAGGGTTTAATTTGTTTGGTCGCAACCTGGGCGTTGGACCCAGAGCAAAACCAAGATTACTGCATCGAGCTAAATCGGCGCTGGAGCTGGTGGCGTGGGCTCGACTTAATGGAGTTTGCAGCGACCAAACGCAATGGCGTCATCAAGGCGATCTTGGTTTGTATTGGTTAAATAAGGTGGCGGCGTCTTTGACTAAGGATGTGCTCGCTCAACCTAAGGTGACTTTAGATAATTTAAGAAATCCTTGGAAGTATAATGCTTTTATTTGGGTTGTTAACCCACTCACCGATCCCGTTAAAGATTTTAAAGGGCAAAGTCTAACCATCAACTTTTTTGGGAATTCAATTTTCAACATTGGAGCCATGAATACCAATCTGGTGGGCAGTATGGGGGTGTTGGCGCGCACAACATGGGGTGAGTGGCATTGCTATCTGTTCGATGGTGAACAAGCGATACTAGAAGCGCTGCAGTTTGCTTGCCAAAGTGAAGCAAGAGAATGCTCCTCTTATCAAACCTTATGTTGCAGTGATAACCTCAGCAAGAAGCTAATTGATGCCATTTCTATATTATTAAAAAATGGTGTCTCAACCTGCCTAGACTCGCCGCAACACGACCCGCAAGAGCAGCCCTTAAGATTGGGTGGTAAGGACTATCTGTTGAACTTTAGTTCCCTAGGGATGACCTATCGAGAAGTGGATTTAGCATCCACAGTTCGGCAAAAACGTGGCGGTCATTCGCAACTGCTGACGTCAAAAAAGACGACCATCAAGCAACGTCTGCTTACAAAACTAAGGTTTCCCCGGAAAGGCGATTAACCATTTCAACCAATACTGGCTGCAAGCTGGTTTGATTACGTGAATCAAACCAGTCATTGTTGTCGGCTTGATATTGGTAATGTGAAGCGCCCAGCTTACTGGCGAGCCAAAGCTCATGCAGAGGCTCTTGCTTGTTGAGCACCAACTGTCCGCCATCGGCAAATTCTAATTGCAGCACATTGCCGGTTCTATCAATATCAATATCTAATTGTTGGTCATCGATGGCTTGTTCTACTTTTGCCATGAAAAGATCGGCAACTTGATGAAATTCACTGTCAGTCATTAGCTTAAGCTCTATGAAAATTAGATGATGAATGCGATTATAGAGTGCATTATTAACGACAAACAAGATAGAACACGCAATATGAAACAAACTTTGTTCGTAGCAGCTCTATTATTGGCGATGGCAGGCTGTGGCCAAAAAGGGGCGCTGTATCACGCCGAGCCTGAAGACACCAACCAACAGCAAGCGCCACAGCAACCGGAAAAGCCGGTTGCCCCTAAAACCGAGCAAGCTATCGATTAACTGGCCGAGCGAAGGAGTTTACCTTGGATTTTTTTCAATACCGTCAAAATCAGCTGTTCGCTGAAGAGTGCCAAGTTGAGGCGTTAGCACAAAAATACGGAACCCCTTTTTATTTGTATTCGCGCGCCACTATTGAGCGTCATTGGCATGCTTTTAATAATGCAGTTGAAGGGCACCCGCATTTAATTTGCTACGCGGTTAAAGCTAACTCCAACTTAGCGGTGTTAAACGTAATGGCTAAGTTAGGCAGCGGATTCGATATTGTTTCAGGTGGTGAGCTGGCACGAGTTATAGCCGCTGGCGGCGATCCAAGCAAAGTGGTTTTTTCAGGCGTTGGAAAAACTCGAGATGAAATGAAACAGGCACTTGAAGCTGGCATTTACTGTTTCAATCTTGAGTCCGGGGCAGAGCTTGAGCGCCTTAATGAGGTAGCACTGAGTATGGGTAAGGTGGCCCCAGTGTCCATTAGGGTTAACCCGGATGTTGATGCCGGAACTCACCCTTATATTTCAACGGGCTTAAGCGAAAATAAATTCGGCATCACCATGGAGCAGGCGCTTGAGGTATTCCAACGAGCTCAGCAGCTGGATGGTGTTGCGATTAAAGGGGTGGATTGCCATATTGGTTCGCAATTAACAGAAATCCCGCCATTTCTCGACGCCTTAGATCGATTGTTAACCTTGATTGATGAGCTTGAAGGGTTAGGAATACGCATTCATCACCTCGATGTTGGCGGTGGCTTGGGGGTTAATTACGGTGATGAAAATCCACCTCACCCCGACCAGTACGCTAGAGCCCTGTTGGATAAGCTTGGCGACAGAAAGCTGACCTTAATTTTCGAGCCGGGGCGCGCCATTATGGCCAACGCTGGCATTTTGGTTACTCAGGTCGAATTCTTAAAACAAAACGGTGATAAGCATTTTGCCGTTGTCGATGCCGCCATGAATGATCTGTTGCGACCGTCGTTGTATTCCGCGTGGCAAAATATTATCCCATTACGTCCTCGCAAGGGTGAACCTACTCATTATGATGTGGTTGGGCCCATATGTGAGACGGGAGACTTTATTGGCAAAGATCGCGCGCTTTGTATCGAAGCCGGTGATAAGCTCGCGGTGCGCAGTGCAGGTGCTTACGGTTTTGCCATGGCATCGAATTACAATTCGCGTCCAAAAGTTGCAGAAGTCATGGTGGATGGTGAAAAAGATCATTTAGTACGAGCGCGAGAAACCATAGAGCAGTTATGGCAAGGCGAGCAAGTTTTGCCGTAAACTGGTTGAATCAACTTATATTGAGCGAATGAATGCTATTACAATTTTCTAAAATGCATGGCTTAGGCAATGATTTTATGGTGGTGGATGCGGTGACTCAAAACGCCTACTTCTCGCCAGAGCAGGTGCGTAAACTGGCAGATAGATTCGTAGGCGTTGGTTTTGACCAATTGCTAATCGTAGAGCCTCCCTATGATCCGGAGTTAGACTTTCATTACCGTATTTTTAATGCCAATGGCACAGAAGTCGAGCAGTGCGGTAACGGCGCCCGTTGTTTTGCTCGGTTTGTGCGAATGAAGGGTTTAACCAACAAGAATTTAGTTAAAGTCAGCACCAGCGCCGGTAAAATGACCTTGCGCTATGAAAAGGACAATCTGATTTCGGTTAACATGGGCATACCGGTTTTCGAACCTAATCGAGTACCGTTTAAAGCCAAAAAAATCGATAAAACCTATATAATTCAAGCACTTGAACAAACATTCTTTGCGGGGGTAGTGTCTATGGGCAATCCCCACTGTGTTCTCGAAGTGGATGATGTTGAACAGGCAGATGTTGCCAGTATTGGCCCCGCCATTTGCCAACATGAGCGCTTTCCTAAACAAGTTAATGTGGGATTTATGCAGGTGCTGTCGCCAAACCATGTTAAGTTGAGAGTGTTCGAGCGCGGTGCCGGAGAAACCCAAGCTTGCGGTAGTGGTGCTTGTGCGGCGGCAGTGGTTGGGCAATTTCAAGGAAAGCTGGGGCGAAAGGTGCAGGTCGACTTGACGGGTGGTACCCTTAATATTCAGTGGGATGGTGTGGGTAAACCGTTATTTATGACTGGGCCTGCAGAGCACATTTTTGATGGACAAATTCAGTTATGACGTTAAGCCATAGTGAACAACTGGAACAAGAGTTAAACGAGCTCAACCAAATCGATGAGCATATCGTTCGCGATTACCTGCTGGCCAATCCGGATTTTTTTGCTCATCATCCAGAGTTGCTGTTAAGCATGCGGTTAACTCACCCGGAAAAAGGCTCCATATCGTTGATGGAACGTCAACAAGAAACCATGCGTCATCGTATGCGTCAACTGGAAGAAGAAATTACCAATTTGATGACCGTGGCGAATCATAATGAGCACATTTTCCGCTTTAACTCTCAGTTATGTTTACAATTACTGCGCTGCGAAACTCGTAAAAGTTTCATTACCTTAATGCAGCATAGCCTCAAGCAAGAGTTTGCGATTCGAAGAGTCGAAATTGTCGAGATCGATAGCGACAATTTTAATGCGCAAAAGGTGTATCAAAAACGATTGCTCACTGGTCAGTATTTTGGTCGGTTAAGTGACGCCGAAAATCAATGCTTGTTTAGTGCGCCCGTTGGCTCTGTTGCCTTGTTGAAGCTTGATTTTAGTGATACTCAAGCCATATTGGCCTTCGCCCATGACGACCCCGCTCACTTTCATTCGCGCATGGACAGTTTGTTACTTGAGCAACTGCGTCAACAAGTCAATTATCTGTACCCAAGCCTTAGGTAGCTTTGATGCAGACTTGGCTGGAGCGTTACTGTCAGTATTTAGCCAGTGAGCGCTTGTATTCAGCCCACACGGTGCGGGTCTACCGGTTTGAATTAGAGCGGGTAGCCAGCCTAATGCAGCAGTCGGATTGGTTAACCGTCACTACTCAGCAATTACAGCAAGTGATTGTGAACTTGAGAAAAACCGGCTTGTCGGCGAAATCTCTCAGTTTAACCCTCTCGGCTCTTAAGGGCTTTTTCGAGTTCCTATTATTGCAACAAGCCATAAGCTTAAACCCAGCACAACAATTGTCGGCGCCGAAATCCGGTAAACCGCTTCCAAAAAACTTGGATGCCGATAGCATAAACGCGTTACTTACCCTCGATGACACTGAAAACTCGGATCCATTGGCAGTTAGGGATCGAGCCATTATGGAACTTTTCTATTCCTCGGGTTTGCGACTTGCGGAATTGGCAAGCCTGAACTTAGACAGCATTGACCATCAAGGCCACATGGTTAAAGTGCTGGGTAAAGGTAATAAAGAGAGAATCGTACCGGTGGGTCGTATTGCGATGTCTTGCATCGGTCGTTGGCTGGAGTTGCGGTCAACGCTGATTAAAGACGACAACGAGGCGTTATTTTTAAGCACACGAGGCAGCCGCTTATCTCACCGCGCGATACAGGCACGAATGAAGCACTGGGGAAAGTTACAAGGCATTGCAGCCGGTGTGCATCCGCACAAGTTACGCCATTCGTTCGCCACTCATATGCTCGAAAGCTCCAGCGATTTACGAGCAGTTCAAGAGTTACTAGGGCACGCGAATTTATCCACTACCCAGGTGTATACCCACTTGGATTTTCAACACCTTGCTCAGGTTTATGATGCGGCGCACCCAAGAGCACAACTGAATCCTGGTAAAACGGATGTTAAGCGCAAAGCTGAGGACAAATGATGCGCTGTTATTTGCGACCTAACCCCATTAAGGCCATCAGTTTTGATCTGGATGACTGCTTGTACGATAACCGTCCTATACTTAAACAAGCGTTGCGGGCATTGCAGCAACATTTGCAAACATTGGATGCGCGCTTTGCCCATTGGCACTATCAAGATTGGTTGCAGTTGAAACGCCATTGTCAGCGCTTAGCGCCTCAATTAAAAGATTCGGTCACTTGGACTCGTCGTGCCACCTTGGTTTTAGCGCTGCAAGGTTACCAGATACCTAACCCACAAACTCAAGCTGACACCGCAATGGACGTGTTTATGAAGGCTCGCAGTGACCTTAACATGAGTTCCGATATCACTGCGATGTTGACCGAGCTTGGGCGGCACTATCCATTAGTGGCCATCAGCAACGGTAACCTAAACTTGCAACAGTCGGGTTTAGATAAGTTCTTCACCCATGTGTATAAAGCGGACGTAGGACAGGCCAGTAAACCCGCATCACACATGTTTGCCCAAGCGTGTCGTGACTTAGATATTTTGCCCCATCAGCTGATGCATGTTGGCGATCACCCGCTGTCGGATGTGGCCGGTGCTCGTCGCTTTGGCGCGGTGAGTGTTTGGCTAAATCCGGGCTTCAATCGACAACAGGAGCTAAAAGCGAATGGAATTTTGCCACATTGGCAAATATCTAACCCCTTAGAGCTGTTACAGCTGGTATACTAGCGCCCCGCAAAAATAGAATTCACACGGAGTCCTGACAATGGATGTATCCCACTTACTTGAAGGCCTAAATGAACATCAGCGTCAGGCGGTGAGTGCTGAGCAGTCGAGCATGTTGGTTTTAGCGGGCGCCGGCAGCGGTAAAACTCGCGTTTTGGTTCACCGCATTGCGTGGCTGTTACAGGTAGAGCAGCAAAGTCCATACTCCATACTTGCGGTAACCTTTACCAATAAAGCGGCTAAAGAAATGCTCTCCAGGGTAGAGCAAGTCGCGGGTTATATTTCAGGACGAATGTGGATAGGCACCTTCCACGGCCTGGCTCACCGCTTGTTGCGAGCTCACTATCAAGAGGCCAAGTTACCGCAAAGCTTCCAAATTCTGGATTCAGAAGATCAGCACCGCATGATCAAGCGCATCATGAAGAGCATTAATTTGGACGACAAACGCTGGCCGCCGCGACAAGCCCAATCCTACATTAACGCCAAGAAAGACGAAGGTTTGCGAGTGCAGCACATTGATGCCGGTTATCACCCGATGGAAAAGCAGTGGTTAACCATCTATCAACTCTATCAAGATGCATGCGATCGAGCTGGCTTGGTGGATTTCGCTGAATTGCTGTTGCGCGCTCACGAATTGCTGTTAAACAATCCGACCCTGTTGGCACACTACCAACAGCGTTTTGGCAATATTTTGGTGGACGAGTTTCAAGACACCAATGCCATTCAATACGCTTGGATTCGATTGCTAGCAGGCGACAAAAGCCACGTTATGATTGTTGGCGATGACGATCAATCCATTTACGGTTGGCGCGGTGCTCGAATTGAAAACTTGTCAAAGTTCTTAAAAGACTTTAACAACGCGAAAACCATTCGATTAGAGCAAAACTACCGCTCAACCGGCAACATTCTTAATGCGGCCAATCAGTTGATTGCTCACAACCCCGATCGCATGGGTAAGAACTTATGGACCGAAGGCAAAGACGGCGAGTTAATCGGCTTGTATTCGGCTTTTAATGAACTGGATGAAGCGCGCTTTATTGTCGGTCGGATTAACGACTGGCAAAACCAAGGCGGATTGCTTAAAGAGTGCGCCATCTTGTACCGCGGTAACGCCCAAAGCCGGGTGCTTGAAGAAGCGTTATTGCAACAGCGGCTGAGCTATCGAATATACGGCGGCGTGCGCTTCTTCGAGCGTCAGGAAATTAAAGATGCTATGGGTTATTTGCGACTCATAGCTAATCGAGATGACGATGCGGCCTTTGAGCGGGTGGTTAATACCCCAGCGCGAGGCATTGGTGATCGCACCTTGAATATTGTCCGTTCAACCGCCAGAGAGCAGAATGTTACGTTATGGCAATCCTGCAAAAAGCTGATTGAAAATAATGGATTAACAGGCCGGGCACGCAGTGCCGTTGCCGGTTTTATTACGCTTGTTCAAGAGTTGGAACAAGACTGCTTGGACATGAGCCTGCATAAGCGGGTGGATCACTGCATCATCGAATCTGGCCTTAAGCAAATGTATCGTCAAGAAAAAGGTGAAAAGGCCGAAGCGCGCATTGAAAACTTAGAGGAGCTGGTGACGGCTGCTCGCAGTTTTGAACCCGATGAAACCCAAGAGAATTTGTCGGAAATGGACGCCTTTTTGGCTCATGCGGCCTTGGAAGCAGGTGAAGGACAAGCCGATGCACACGAGGATGCGGTGCAATTAATGACACTGCACTCTGCTAAAGGGTTAGAGTTTCCTTTGGTGTTCTTAGCCGGCGTGGAAGAGGGCTTATTCCCCAATCAACGCGCCATTGATGAGGGTGACCGCTTAGATGAGGAGCGGCGTTTGTGCTACGTGGGTATGACCCGAGCCATGGAAAAACTGTACATTAGCCACGCGGAACAACGTCGCTTGTACGGTCGTGAAAACTACAGTGCACCGTCTCGATTCATTCGAGAAATTCCGCGTCAGTTTGTGGATGAGATTCGTCTAAAAACTCAAGTCTCAGCGCCGGTAACGTCGTCTCCCATCGCCAATCGTTTTCATCAAACCGAGCAAAACTTTCAAGCAACCGGTCTCAGTTTGGGACAAAGAGTGAGCCACCCTAAGTTTGGCGCTGGCGTAGTAGTGAACTATGAAGGCAGCGGTCCACAAACCCGAGTTCAGGTGAACTTTGATGGCGCTGGCAGCAAATGGCTAGTGGTTGCTTACGCTCGCCTGCAGCCCTTGTAATAAAAATTTAATGAGCATTGGAGAATAAATGCTGACTCGTATTAAGGAACGTGCAAGTGTTTATGCGCGACTCACTCGTATTGACCGTCCCATCGGCACCTTGCTGTTGTTGTGGCCAACGCTTACGGCGCTGTGGATAGCGGCAGACGGTTCGCCGTCCCTTTATGTCACCTTTGTCTTCGTAGTGGGTGTCGCCTTAATGCGCGCCACCGGCTGCATTATTAACGATTTTGCCGACCGCAAAGTCGATGCCCATGTGGAACGAACCAAAGGCAGACCGTTAGCCACAGGTGAGGTCAGCTCAGATGAAGCTTTGTATCTGTTCGTGGTGATGGGCCTCATTTGTTTTGGCTTGGTGCTCACCCTCAACTCAATGACGGTTTATTTTTCATTTATCGGCATTTTGTTGACCATGCTTTACCCTTTCATGAAGCGAATTACCAATTTGCCACAAATGGTACTGGGCATAGTTTGGAGTTGGTCGATACCCATGGCTTATGCAGCCCAAGTGGGAGAAGTTAACGAGACCACCTGGTGGTTATTTGCCGCCAATTGGTGCTTAACGGTCGCTTACGACAGCATGTACGCCATGGTGGACAGAGAAGACGATCTAAAAGTAGGGATTAAATCTACTGCAATTTTATTCGGTCGATTTGACCGACATTGGATAGGGCTTTTTCAACTCTTGTGCGTGATAGCGCTTATGAAAGTCGGCATCATTGAATCGCTAGGAAGTGTTTATTGGATTGGCCTGTTGGCGGTTATCGCAACCTTTATCTACCAACAAGCACTCATTTTTAAGCGTGAAAAAGCCGACTGCTTTAAAGCCTTTTTGCACAACAATTACTCTGGGTTAATTTTATTTGCGGCGGTAGTTGGCAGTTACTGGTTTAACTAATCTTCTTTAAAAAAGCCAGTCTCGTCGCTTAGATCAAATTCATCGGGCAAATCGCCATTAGGATTGGTTTGCCCCGGAATGACATGGCTTTCGTCGGCCCATTGGCCCAAGTCAATCAGTCGGCAGCGGTCGCTGCAAAACGGTCTAAACGGGCTTTGCTCGCCCCACTCAACCGGCGTTTTGCAATGTGGGCAGTTAACGGTGATGGTCATTACTTAGGCTCCTGACAACAAGCTAAGGAAAAGGCCACATCATTATTGGCGCGGGTTTGGTTGTCAAATCGGAGCATTTGGAGTGTGAAGCGCTGCTTGTTGCCACTTACGGTTGGGTAACACAGGCTGTCTCGAGACAGTTCGATTCTAACCAAGGCTAACGGACTCTCACTGACGTGTTGAAACATGCCGCTTTTGGCTTCCTGAGTAACGAATTCGCCGCTTTGTCTGAGCAGTTGCAAAATGGATTGAATGGCGCGTAAGAGCAGTTCAAACTGCTGTTGCCACTCGCGTATTTGCGCTTTGCGAATTGACCAAGGACCTGAAAGCCAGTAGTGCAATTGTGGCAAATCAAAGCTGCAGCAACCCCCAGGCATGTTGTAGCGCTGTCTTACCGCACTTAAGAAGCGGTCGTTGCGGGTGTTAAGGCCCAAGCGGGTGCTGTAACTCAAATCTCGGCGAACTTCAGTTAACTGGCTAATGCATTGATTTAGGTTGTCTTGATTCACGTTTTCGACGTTTCGCCATTTTTTGATTTGCAGTAAATGGCGATCCAATTCTTTAAGTAGGTCGTTTCGAAAATCACAGCGGTCAGTGATATCACATAAGGCGAAAAGCGGCGTGAACACTTCTACACCGGAATCTTTATTGGCGGCTTGGGCTAACTGGTTATTAAGGTGTTCGAGCCGCAAATAGCTGCGGGTTTTTTCGTTTAACGGGTGCTCGAACAGTATGTTAGCCATAACGCTATTCCTGGGTCAGTTGGTATTGTCGAGCGGCCTGTAAATAGCTTTGATGCAGCTGCTCCACGGTTAAAGTCAGTTGTTCCATGGTTTGCTCATTGGCAATCACATCATCCGCGAGAGTCAGCCTATCTTGGCGACTGGCTTGTGCGTCTAAAATGGCCTGAACCTGCTCTCGGGTCACTTTATCGCGGGCCATGGTGCGTGTAATTTGAGTTTCAGGATCCACATCCACCACTAAGATTCGGTTGACCATTTGGGTTAAACTGTTTTCAACCAGCAAAGGCACCACCATGATGGCATATTCAGAGCGGGCTTCACGGGCTTGTTTAAGCATGTGCTTGCGGATCATTGGATGCAATAATCCGTTTAGCCAAGTGCGTTCGTCATCATCGTCAAATACGCGAAGACGCAGTTTAGCGCGATCCAGTTGACCTTGATTATCCAGTATGTGAGCGCCGTAGCGTTCTATGATGGCCTGAAGTGCAGGGCTATTCGGGGCAACCATATCGCGAGCAATGACATCGGCATCAACCAAGGTAATGCCTTTGTCGGCAAATAAGTTGGCTATGGTGGTTTTGCCACTGCCAATGCCGCCGGTGAGACCTACAATATAATCCGCCATTTATAATATGCCTAAGTACCAGTTCCATATCCCTTCGCCCCAAATGAGCGCCACCCATGCGGCTGAAGCAATGTAAGGGCCGAATGGAATGGGATTGCCTTGGTCTAATTTTTTTAATGCCATCAGAGAGATACCTACGATAGCACCAATTAAAGAAGACAGTAAAATGATCATAGGCAACATTTGCCAACCTAGCCAGGCACCCGCAGCCGCCAGTAATTTGAAATCGCCATAGCCCATGCCTTCTTTGCCGGTAACTAACTTAAACAGCCAAAATACCGACCACAACGACAGATAACCCGCCGCTGCGCCAATTACGGCATCGTTTAAGCTGGCAAAGGTGCCATTGATATTCACCAGCAAACCAAGCCACAACAAGGGTAGAGTGAAATTATCAGGCAGCAGCATTTCATCCAAATCAATGCCGGTGAGGGCGATGAGCACAAAGGTAAAGATGGCGGCGAATACGAAGCTCCAACTGGGCCCGAAATAATAAGCACAAATTCCAATCAGTACGCCGCTGATAAGCTCAACCGTAGGATAGCGCTTCGAGATGGGGTTTTTACAATTCGCACACTGCCCCTTAAGCAGTAACCAAGACAGCACAGGAATGTTTTGCCAAGGTTTAATTGGGTTGGCGCACTTTGGGCATTGGCTGTTAGGTGTGATGAGGTTGTACTTTTTTGGATAGCCGTCATCCACGCTCTCAGCGTTTTCAAACAACTCTTGGCAGTCTTCTCGCCACTGACGCTTCAACAAAATAGGGGTTCGATGAATGACTACGTTTAAAAACGAGCCGACCACTAAACCAAATATACTTGCTATTGCGAGCCACACAGCGGTGTGGGTCTGCATGAGTTCTACAAATTCTTGCATTGATTGTTCTTATTCTAGTTCTTGTTTTAGTTCTTATTGTTTTTGATTAGCCGATAACATCGCCCATTTGGAAAATAGGTAAGTACATACCCACAATTAAGCCACCAACGATACCGCCAATAACCACCATCATAATGGGTTCAATAAGCGAGCTGAGGCCATCTACGGCATCATCAACCTGCATTTCATAAATGCTGGCGACTTTATTGAGCATGTCGTCTAGAGAGCCGGCTTCCTCGCCAATTTGAACCATCTGAATCAGCATTTCTGGAAATAGCCCTGCGGTGTGCATGGCTGTATTAAGCTGCATACCGGCCATCACCTCTTGGCGAATATCCATAATGGCATCGCGATAGACGGCGTTGCCGGACGCGCCTGCCGCCGACTCCATGCCATCAATCAAGGGCACACCGGCGGCGAAAGTGGTAGCGAGCGTTCGAGAAAAGCGGGCAATGGCGGCTTTGTGAAGAATTTCACCGAATACCGGCAGCTTAAGCAGGAAGATATCGGTTTTGTCTCTGACCTGTTGCGACTTTTCATGGGCGCGCTTGAACAAATAGCCACCTATAGCCGCGCCACCAAATATATACAGCCAATAGGCCTGCATAAATTCAGAACAGGTAATGAGGAATTGAGTAAAGGCTGGTAACTCTGCTCCAAAGCCTTCAAAAATAGCCTCAAATTGAGGCACCACTTTAATCAAGAGTATGGCCGTCACCACCAAAGCGACAATGGTGACCGCAGCGGGGTAGAACATGGCTTTCTTGATCTTAGACTTAAGCGCTTCTGCTTTTTCTCGATATAAGGCGATGCGATCAAATACCACGTCTAACGATCCTGAGCTCTCCCCGGCTTTCACCAAATCCACGTACAAGTCATCAAAGTAACGTCGGTGGGGCTTTAATGCCTCCCAAAATGGCAAACCGGATTGCAAGTCCGCCAAAATGGTATTTAACAAGTTGCGCATGGGCTCTTTTTCGTGGCTTTTAGCCAACAACTCAATGGCGGTCACGAGCGGCACACCGGCGGATAACATGGTGGCGATTTGGCGGGTAAGCATGGCCACGTCCATGGGGACGATTTTAGGGCCACCCAAACTGAACAAAGGTTTGGCTTTCTTTTGCACCGATTTTGGGGTGATCCCTTGGCCTTTGAGTTGGGCTCGCACTTCGGTGGCACTGGCACCTTTGAGTTCACCGCTGGCTTTTTGGCCGTTACGGTTAATCCCTTTCCAAGTGAAAGTGAATACCTTGTTTTCTTTTGCCTTTGCCTTGTTTTTCGCTTGGCCTTTTGCGGTTGCCGTAGCCATACCCCAGTTCCTTGCTCGTTATTGTTGTTATCCGTTATCTCACCAGTTTAGCTAAGTTTGCTAACCTCGCCTAGTGTAAAGAAGTTGACGAGGCTCACGAGTTAACACACGCTTAAGCTGCTAACTAGGCACTGGTGACTCGATTGACTTCAGCGATGCTAGTAACCCCTTGCATGACTTTCAAAAGGCCCGATTTACGTAAGGTGTTTACGCCGTCTTGCTCCATTTGCAAGCTGATGTCTAAGGCGTTGCCGCCTTCCATAATAATGGCTGCAATTTTCTCGGTCATGGGCATTACCTCATAAATACCCACTCGGCCTTTATAACCGCCTGCGCAATCGTCGCAACCGACCGGTTTATAAACGGTGAAATTGGTGGCAATTTGTTCGTCGGTGAACCCCAGTTCTTGCAGTTGCTCCAACGGCACCTCTTCAGGTGCCTTACAGGATTTACACAAACGTCGCCCCAATCGCTGCGCAATAATCAGGTTTACAGAACCAGCAATGTTATAGGCAGGAACCCCCATGTTCATTAACCGGGTTAAGGTTTCCGCCGCTGAGTTGGTGTGCAGGGTTGATAGCACTAAGTGACCGGTTTGGGCCGCTTTAATGGCAATTTCTGCGGTTTCCAGATCTCGAATCTCACCCACCATTACGATGTCTGGATCCTGACGCAGAAACGAGCGCAAGGCGGAGGCAAAGGTCAACCCGGCCTTGTTGTTAATATGAACCTGATTAATGCCGCTTAGGTTAATTTCCACCGGGTCTTCCGCGGTGGAAATGTTGCGCTCTTCGGTATTAAGAATATTAAGGCCGGTATAAAGGGATACGGTTTTACCGGAACCTGTGGGGCCGGTTACTAGAATCATGCCTTGGGGTTTGGCTAAATTGTCTTCGTACAGCGCTTTTTGATCCGGCTCGTAACCCAGCATCTCAATACCTAGCATGGCGCTGGAGGAGTCGAGAATACGCATTACGATTTTCTCACCAAACAGGGTCGGCAAGGTGGATACCCGAAAATCGATACTCTTGGTTTTAGAAAGCTTAAGCTTAATGCGACCGTCTTGCGGTAACCGTCGCTCGGCAATGTCTAGCCGTGACATTACTTTCAAACGAGCAGACAAGCGTGATGCCAGCGCCACCGGTGGTTCCGATACTGTGTGTAAAATGCCGTCAATACGAAAACGAATGCGATAACTCTTTTCATAGGGTTCAAAGTGCAAATCCGAGGCGCCACGACGAATGGCGTCCACCAGAATTTTGTTGATGTAGATAACGATGGGGGCATCGTCTTTTTGCTCGCCTTCGTCTTCTTCTTTCTTTTCTTCGGCGACATCGATTCCGGCCAGTGAGCCTTCATCCAGCCCGGCCATATCCAGCTCGTCAATGCCTTCTTCCAGCACCTTGTCGATGGCTCTAGCCAGCGCATCGTCTTCTACCAGAATAGGCTCTGCGGTCAAGCTTAATGAAAATTGAAACTCTTCTAAGGCGTTGTAGTTGGACGGATCGGAGGTGGCAATAAACAAGCGACTGCCTTTTTGTGACAGCGGCAAGCACTTATGTTTTTCAATCAGTTTGGCGTTAATCAGCTCAGGCGGAATTTGCTCAAGGTCAAACTGCTTAATATCGAGCCATGGCGTTGGGTATTCGGTTTGAATAGCCTGAGTGATTTGTTTGGCCGACAGCAGTTTATGCTGCACCAAATAACGAATTAGAGGAACCTGCTCACGCTCGGCGCGGTCGGCACTTTGGTTTAATTGCTTGTCGGAGAGTAAACCTTTGCGAACAAATAAGCCCGCTAGGCCAATATTGGTTGTGGTATTCACCTTGGCATCCTTTCTCTAACCCGTGTAACGATTAACTTAGCAAATCATGAGCGGCCTGTGGAGACAAAAAAAGCGGCCGCAGCCGCTTTTAGATTAAAATCATGATTTCTTATTAAGGTGTAGTAGGTGGAGTAGGTGTAGGTAACTGACAACCATTAGGCTTATGCTGTTGGTCACCGCTGTACTCACATGCCCAAACTGACGGCTCATTTGGCTTAGGAACTGAACGAGTCAAAGTGAGAGCTTTTTCACCTACTGCTGGTGAATTGCCATCCTTATTGAAAGTCAACGTTAGAGCTGTTCCACTATTTGATAGTACAGCATTTTGAACTAGACCTGTGTTTGCTCCAACTAAAGCAAGTGCATCATCTCCCGCAGGGAAAGAACCGTTCTCTAAAATATATGCTTCGATAGGGGTCTTCAGAGCAGCGACAGAAGAATAACCACGAGTTACTTCTGCTTTAGCAATGTAGTTTTGATACTGAGGAATAGCTACCGCGGCTAGAATACCGATGATGGCTACTACGATGAGTAGTTCGATTAAGGTGAAACCTTTGTTCTGTTTCATTGTTGTTCTCTCCATGAAAACTGCACGTTTTAGACGTAAATTGTTGTTATATAGTAGTTGCCAGCTAGCACTGGTCTATGGGACAAGTTAGTACAAAGTGAATTAAATGAAAACAGCATATTTAACTATTTTAGTATTAGGCGCTCAATATTTCATCTGCAAATGAGCTTAAGTATTTGTTTTTTAATGTTTTATATCATTATTAAATATTTTCAAAATGTGACCAAAACCGGATAAAAAAACTCACACAAAGGCGTCAAAAATTTGGCGGTTCATTAGCTTTTAGTTGAGTAATGGCGCACGTTTGTGCGCAAATGCTCTGCTGTTGATTCTAAAACTGGCGAGCTCGCTCGGAGTTTTCGCTCTAAATGGTCTTTTTTACTACTTTTGGCGATTAATTTGAATTTTTATGCTGGCTTGCTGTTCATTCCGGTTTCATACGCAGCGATAAGTCCATCGCTTTAACGTGTTTAGTGAGCGCACCCACAGAGATAAAATCGACGCCGGTATTAGCAAAACTGGCGATGGTATCTAGGGTTACATTGCCTGAAACCTCGAGCTTGGCATGGCCTTGATAATGCTCTTTATTGAGCGTTACCGCTGCTAACATACCGTCGACATCAAAGTTATCCAACATGATGTAATCTGCTTTGGCTTGCAGGGCTTGCTCCAGTTCATTGAGGTTTTCCACTTCCACTTCCACTGGCTTGTCAGGGTTGAGTTGGCGTGCTTTTGTTACCGCGTTATCGATACCACCACAGGCCATAATGTGATTTTCTTTAATAAGATAAGCGTCGTATAAGCCCATGCGGTGGTTACGTCCACCACCGCACATCACTGCGTATTTTTGAGCGGTGCGTAAGCCTGGCACTGTCTTGCGAGTGTCCAATAATTGGGTTTGAGTATGACTAATGCAGTCCACATAGTGTTTGGTTAGGGTGGCGGTGCCGCTCAAGGTTTGAATGAAGTTCATGGCGGTGCGCTCACCGGTAAGAATGGTGGCGGCGGGTCCGGATAATTCGCACAGCACTTGATTGGGCACCACCAAATCGCCATCGTCTACATGCCATTTAAGCGCTACTTCGCCCCCCAGCTGCAAGAACACCTGCTCGGCCCAAGCTTTGCCACAAAACACCCCTTCTTCTCGAGTGATAAGGCTCGCTTGTCCGTGCTTACTGCGATCAATCAACGCGGCCGTTATATCACCACTGATGGGGTCTTGGTGCCCCAAATCTTCATCCAGTGCAGCTGTGACGCATAGGCGAATGTCGTTTTGTAACATGGTGATTCCTTACCGCTTGTTGTTAGGCTTACAATTGAGGACTTACTGTTGCGCTCAGTTTACTCTTTCCCTAATTTTAAGGCTACTGTCGGTTGCTAATGCTTTCCATTAACTTGGTTAATTTTGACCCACTGTAGCGCTTTAATGGTACAAAATGTCCTAAAGCGTTTGAACGAGGTTGATTTTCAGCCGGTTTTAGCCGGTTTGACGCCGTTTTCAGCAGGTGAATAAATTGCGTGACTGGCATATAACTTGCGTAAAAAAGGAGGTGTTTCACTGCGGCAAGCTCTATGCAATGCAATTTAAAACAACATCAAAACGACTCTTCATCTACTGACGCACGCGGCGCATTATACAAAGATGCCAGTGGCGCCTTCGCCGACTTAGGTACCTTTTTACCGCTTGTTTTAGGGCTTATCGCCCTCAATCACTTTTCCGCCGTAGGCATTTTCGTAGGCTTCGGTCTGTTTGCGTTGGCCAGCGCTTTGCTCTATCGCCGCCCCATTCCTGTGCAACCTATGAAGGTTATTGCGGCATTGGTGATTGTTCAGCAATTATCTCCGGCCATGCTGCAAGCCAGTGGATTACTCATGGGCGCAACCTTACTGATTTTAGCCTACAGTGGTGCCATCGATTGGTTATCTAAACAACTGTCGCCAGCAATCAGTATAGGTATACAGTTGGCCATTGGACTGCAGCTCGTTGGCATTGGCGGACAAATGATGAGCGAACAGTGGTTGCTTGGAGTCTTGGCATTCAGTGCCATTTTTGTTGCCCGCTTTTTTCAATTCAATTATTTAGCCATGCCTGTGGTGCTGATTGGAGCGACGATTTGGCATTATTGGGGTGGCTATCCTATCAGCATTGAGTTGCAGCAATCACAGCCGTGGAGTTGGCAATGGCCAAGCATGCAAGAGTTTTCCAGCGCGGCGGTGTTGCTGGTGGTACCTCAGTTAGCATTGACCTTAACCAATGCCGTTATTGCTACATCTGCGCTGGCAAAAGACAAGTTTGCTGACGACGATCCTAAGCTGTTTGCTGCACCTAAGCTGGCCAAGAGCTCTGGCTTTGCTAACTTGCTGTTAGCACCGTTAGGGGCCGCACCCATGTGCCACGGTGCCGGCGGCTTGGCGGTGCAGCATCATTTTGGAGCCCGAAGTTGGCGAGCTCCGGCGCTGTTTGGGTTAGCCTGCTTGTTGGTGGCCCTTACCTGGGATTTTGGCGCCGCAACCGTGCTGTCGCACATTCCGTTGCCGGTGTTAGGGGCGCTATTAGCCATCGGGGGGTTGCAGTTGGCTTGGTCACAACGCTACTTAGACGGTAAGCCTTATTGTAAGATGGTGATTGTGGTCACTGCCGGGGCGAGCTTGCTCATCAATGCTTTTGCCGGCTTGCTAATCGGTGTAATGTTGGAGTTTGGTCGCAAACAATGGCGTTTGCATCAACATCTGCAACAATAAGGGCGTTCATGAGTAAAAGCCATCAAACTCTTCTGCGTACGGCATCGGCAGGTCGGGTGACGCTGGATTCGGTTATCCAAAAATCTTCTCCTCATTTTGATGCGCGCCCGGATCCAACCGACATCAGCTTACTGGTTATTCACAACATCAGCTTACCGGCGGGAGAATTCAGTACACCTTATGTGGACCGCTTATTTATGGGGTGCATCGAGTCGAGCTGCCCAGCGTCGCTGCAAGAGCTCATTGGCTTGCGAGTGTCGGCGCACCTATTTATCGACCGCCAAGGAGTTATTACCCAATATGTGAACCTGCTGGACCGGGCTTGGCATGCCGGCGTATCTGAGTTTGAGGGACGCAGTCGTTGCAACGATTTTTCCATCGGTATTGAATTAGAGGGCACCGACTCTCAGCCCTACGAGGAAGCTCAATATCACAGTTTGGATAAAGTGACACGTCATATACTTGATAAGTTTCCTAAAATTACATTAGATAGGATTGTTGGGCACGAGCACATAGCCCCGGGTCGAAAAACTGATCCTGGCGAAGGGTTTGATTGGCGACGATATTTGTCGCAATTGCAATCCCTGCCGGACTAAAGGAGTAGAAGTTTCATGGCACTTTTTAGTGTGTTGCTTGCTTTGTTGTTGGAACGAATGCGGCTGGTAAGCGATAAATTAGGTTACCAAGCATGGCACAGTAAATTTCAGGCTATCGTATTCGATAATGATCGGCCACCGTCGGACGCTCGCACCTTGGTGGCTATAGTGGTACCTGCAACTGTTTTGTACCTACTACTCAGTGCGGTAGAAGGCCTGTTATGGGGAAGCGTTTCACTGGCCATATGGACCCTAGTGGCGGTTGTGCTGCTTAACCATGCGCCCATTCGTGAAAACTTTTCGCAATACATTAAGGCGGCCTGCCGTAAAGACTCGCAGGCTTGTTATCACTATGCACAGCGACTCGACCCCCATACTGATATTGAATCCATCGAGGTTAAACATCTGGGCCGATACATTGGTGAAACCACCGCTTGGATTAATTACCGCTATTTTGCTGCGGTAGTTATCTATTTTGCGGTGTTAGGACCGGTGGCTGCGTTGCTGTATTCCTCGCTGAGAAGTTACAGTGACAGCCGTCGCTTATCTAATGATGCCCCGGCTTGGCTTACAACCGCCATGAGCTTAGCGGATTGGATCCCGAGCCGACTTGTATCCTTTGGTTATATGTTGGCGGGTCATTTCAGCTCGGCGTGGCACACTTGGCAAAAACAAGCGTTGCACATTGACTCGTCGGCAAGAAACATCATTGGTGAAGTGGCGTTGGCGGCGGAAGCATTGCCGGTATCGACCCAAGCAGAATGCAACAGCGATGCCCCACAACAAGCTGTGATTTGCGTTGAGTCGACGGTCACCTTACTGAAGCTGGCACGACGCAACTTTATCTTGCTGCTGGTGGTCATTAGTTTACTGACTATTTTTGGGGTTATTCAGTAGCATAATCTCAGCTTTCCCCATATACTCTCAAGCAATCGAAGAACAACCGCTTCGATTGCTTGTTTAGCAAACCTTTCTTCACAGTTCCGACCATTGTTTTGATTCGGATCACGCGCTAGACAAGCAAAATGTGATCTGATACAGTGCGCCATGTTGCAAAATTGGTAAGACCAATTTACAAAAAAGAACGCACTGGAAAACAACACTGTGAATTACCGAAAAATCGCCCAGCCTAAAATATCCGACGTGATAATGAAGCAGCTAGAGCAAATGATTCTAGAAGGCTCGTTGACGCCCGGTGAAAAGCTCCCTCCAGAGAGAGAGTTAGCAGTACAGTTTGAAGTATCCCGTCCGTCCCTTCGGGAAGCCATTCAAAAGCTGGAAGCTAAGGGGCTATTAACACGTCGCCAAGGCGGTGGCACTTATGTCCAAGAACAGTTGTGGCAGAGTTTTTCAGATCCCGTTCTTGAGTTAATGTCTACTGATCCAGAAAGCCAATTTGATTTACTCGAGTTCCGCCACGCAACCGAAGGCATGATGGCCTACTTTGCGGCACTCCGTGGAACCGATACCGATTTTGAGCGCATCCATCAAGCCTTGCAAACACTTCGTGCCGGTGGTGACATCGATGCACAAGCGAATGCCATGGTGGCGCTTTACAAAACCATTGCCGAAGCGGCTCATAACAGCACCATGTTGCACTTGGTGCTGAGTTTAACTCCGGTATTACAAAATAACATAGTGCAAAATTTGAAGTTACTCATGCGTAGCCCGGAAGCGTTGGACAAAACCAATCAGCTGCGAGAAGCCATGGTGTCAGCCGTGACCTCTCGCGATCCGAAAGCCGCGCGGCGTGCTTCAAATGAACACTTGGCCTACATAGAAGAAGTGCTGTTGAATCTTCGTCGCGAAGATACTCGTCAACAGAGAAGCTTACGTCGATTGCGTGGAGATCGCTAAATGACTCAACTACCTCACGATATTGATTCACTCGAAACCAATGAGTGGCTCGACGCCCTTCAAGCGGTATTAGAAAATGAAGGGCCAGAGCGCGCTCATTTTTTGCTTGAAAAACTCATTGATCAAGCCCGTCGCAACGGCACTCACCTGCCGTTTAAAGCGACCACAGCTTATTTGAACACCATTCCTGCTGGGCAAGAGCCTACCATGCCTGGGGATCAAAACATGGAGCGTCGAATTCGCGCCATTGTTCGTTGGAATGCGTTAGCTATGGTGCTTCGAGCCTCGAAAAAAGACTTAGAGCTGGGAGGACACATCTCCAGCTTCGCATCGAGCGCCACCATTTACGATGTATGCTTTAACTACTTTTTCCGTGCTCCAAATGACAAAGATGGCGGTGATTTGGTTTATTTCCAAGGTCACATTGCACCGGGCATCTACGCTCGCTCGTACTTAGAAGGTCGCTTAAGCGAAGAGCAGTTGGATAATTTCCGTCAAGAAGTGGATGGCAATGGTCTGTCGTCATACCCACACCCTAAATTGATGCCGGATTACTGGCAATTCCCAACGGTATCCATGGGGTTAGGGCCTATTCAAGCCATTTACCAGGCTCGCTTCCTTAAGTACTTGACCGACCGTGGCATTAAAGATTGTTCAGAACAAACTGTATATTGTTTCCTAGGTGATGGTGAAGTGGACGAGCCGGAATCTTTAGGTGCCATTGGTTTAGCCGCTCGTGAAGGTTTGGACAATCTGGTATTCATTGTTAACTGTAATTTGCAACGTCTTGATGGGCCGGTGCGCGGTAACGGTAAAATTATTCAAGAGTTAGAAGGCGAATTCCGCGGTTCTGGCTGGGAAGTGGTTAAGGTGATTTGGGGGCGTTATTGGGACCCATTATTGGCTCAAGATACTTCCGGAAAATTATTGCAGCTTATGGAAGAAACCGTCGATGGCGAGTATCAAAACTGCAAAGCCAAAGGCGGCAAATATACACGGGAACACTTCTTTAATAAGTACCCAGAAACGGCCGAAATGGTGGCCAATATGTCGGACGATGACATTTGGCGATTGAATCGTGGTGGTCACGATCCGGTGAAAATGTACGCGGCGTTAAATCACGCTAAAAACACCAAAGGACGTCCTACCGTCATCCTTGCCAAAACCGTTAAAGGGTACGGCATGGGCGATGCTGGCGAGGGCAAGAACATTGCGCACCAAGTTAAGAAAATGGGCGCTGATACGGTTCGCCACTTCCGCGACCGTTTTAATATCCCAATCAGCGACGAGCAGCTAGACGATATTCCTTACTATCATCCAGGACCCGATTCCGACGAGGTGAAGTATTTAATGGCTCGTCGTGAAGCCTTGCACGGTATGATGCCAAAGCGTCTGCCGAAGTTTACCGAAGAGCTTGATATGCCGCGTTTGCGCGAGTTTGATGCGGTACTTAAAGGCTCTAATGGTCGTGAGATTTCTACTACCATGGCGTTTGTGCGGGTTTTAAACACCCTGATCAAAGATAAGCAAATTGGTAAGCGAGTCGTACCGATTATTCCAGATGAAGCCCGTACTTTTGGTATGGAAGGTTTGTTCCGTCAGGTAGGTATTTACGCTCACGAAGGGCAAAAATACACGCCACAAGATGCCGACCAAGTGGCCTATTATCGCGAAGATAAAAAGGGTCAAGTATTGCAAGAAGGTATCAATGAACTCGGTGCTATGAGCTCATGGGTTGCGGCGGCGACCAGTTACGCCAATAACGATGAGCCGATGATCCCATTCTACATTTACTATTCAATGTTTGGTTTCCAGCGCATTGGTGATTTAGCTTGGGCGGCCGGAGACATGCGAGCTCGAGGCTTCTTGGTTGGCGGTACGTCTGGGCGTACAACCCTAAACGGTGAAGGCCTACAGCACCAAGACGGACACAGTCACATTCAAGCGGGCACCATCCCTAACTGTGTTAGTTACGATCCAACTTATGGCTACGAAGTAGCGGTTATCGTACAAAATGGTCTGGAGCGTATGTACGGTGAAAACCAAGAAGACATCTTCTACTACTTGACCACGCTCAACGAAAATTACGAGCAACCCGCCATGCCAGAAGGCGTGGAAGAGGGCATCATTAAGGGCATCTACAAACTGGATTCGGTTGCCGGCTCCGGTAAAGGTAAAGTGCAGTTGCTAGGCTGTGGCTCTATTTTGCTGCAAGTTCGCAAAGCGGCGGATGCTTTGGCTAAAGATTTCGGCGTGTCGGTCGATGTATTCAGTGTTACCAGTTTTAACGAATTGGCTCGCGAAGGTCAGGCTTATGAACGCCAACAGCTGCTAAATGGTGATCAAGACACCCCCCAGCCATACATTACTCAAGTATTGAGCGAAGGGGTTCCGGTGGTTGCAGCGACCGACTACATGAAGAGCTACGCTGACCAAGTTAGAGCTTGGGTACCTGCAAGTTATCATGTGCTAGGTACCGACGGATTTGGCCGCTCAGACAGCCGTGCTAATCTTCGCCATCATTTTGAGGTTGATGCCCGCTTTGTGGTTATCAGTGCGCTTAAATCTTTGGTGGATAAAGGCGACATCGGCAAAGATGTGCTGAATAAAGCGATTGCTGACTACGGCATTGATACCAACAAACCTAACCCATTGCACGCATAAGAGGTTTCACTGTGAGCGATTTAAAACAAATTCTGGTTCCAGACATTGGCGGTGATGAGGTTGAGGTCATTGAATTGTGCGTGGCGGTAGGCGATACCATTACTGCTGAGACGTCCATCATTACCGTAGAATCTGACAAAGCCACCATGGACATCCCTGCACCGGATGCCGGGGTGGTCAAAGAACTGACCGTTGCGGTTGGTGATAAAGTCAAAGAAGGCAGCTTAATCGCCATGCTCGCGGTCGCGTCAGCTGCCGAGGCCGACGCTAATGCCAACGCCGATGCGAATACCGAGGCCAATACCGCCCCCGCTGAGTCAGCGGACAATGCGTCAGCACCAGTTGCTGCGCCAGCGCCTGCAGAGCAAGCAGCACCGAGTGCCAGCGCCATTGTCGACATTGTGGTGCCGGATATCGGTGAAGACGGCGAAGTGGACGTGATTGAAGTGTTGGTGAGTGCCGGCGACAAGGTGGAGTCGGATCAAGGCTTAATTACCCTAGAAACCGATAAAGCCACCATGGAAGTGCCTTCAGCGCATTCGGGTACTGTGATTGCGCTGTCGGTTGCCGTAGCCGATAAAGTGAAGTCTGGCAGCGTAATTGGCCAGATGGAAGTGGAAGCGGATTTCAGCGAAGCTGCGGCTTCACAAGAGCCTGCTGCACCTGCGAAAGCGCCAGCCCAATCGCCAGCGAGCGCAGTGGCCCAACCGAATGCTGCGCCGCCAGTACCGCATCATCCAAGTGCGGGTACCACTAAAGCCACCGGCGTAGTCCATGCCAGTCCTGCCGTTCGCCGCCTAGCCAGAGAATTTGGCGTAGACTTAGCGAAAGTAACGGGTAGCGGTCGTAAGCACCGTATTTTAAAAGAAGACGTGCAATCTTGGGTTAAGTATGAGCTTTCAAGACCTCGCAGCAGCGGTGGTAGCAATACCCCAGGCTTAAACGTTATTGAAGCACCAACCGTGGATTTCGCTAAGTTTGGAGAAGTGGAAGAGGTGGCCCTAAGCCGCATTCAGAAAATTTCCGGACCGAGTTTGCATCGAAATTGGGTAACCATTCCCCATGTGACTCAATTCGACGAAGCGGACATTACTGCCCTTGAGGCATTCCGCAAGGAAGAGAATCAGCTCTTAGCCAAACAAAAAGCCGATTTCAAGATCACGCCGCTGGTGTTTATGATGAAAGCGGTGGCGAAAGCCTTGGCCATGTACCCTGTGTTTAACTCAAGTTTAAGCCCAGATGGCGAAAGCTTGATTATGAAAAAGTACTTCCACATTGGTATTGCGGTTGATACCCCTAATGGCCTTGTGGTTCCAGTAGTACGTGACGTCGATAAGAAAGGCATTTACGAACTGTCGAAGGAGCTATTGGAAATTTCATCAAAGGCGCGTGAAGGTAAATTGAAAGCAGCGGATATGCAAGGCAGTTGCTTCACCATTTCCAGCTTGGGAGGCATCGGTGGTACCGCCTTTACGCCAATTGTAAACTACCCAGATGTGGCCATTCTGGGGGTTTCTAAATCAGAAATGAAACCTAAGTGGGATGGCGAACAGTTCCAACCTAAATTAATGCTGCCATTGTCATTATCCTATGACCACCGTGTCATTGATGGTGCGGTCGCAGCCCGGTTTAGTGTGGCCTTGTCAGGAATTCTTTCCGACATTCGCAAGTTGGTGTTATAGCGTATTTGCCCTCGTTAACGCGGGGGCTTTTGTTTCGAGAAATTGGTCAGTACAATCCGAATTAAATTCTGGTTATGACGGCTTCTCGAAACATAACGAACAAAAACAGAGGAACAAATGAGTCAGACAATTAAAACTCAAGTAGTGGTACTAGGTTCAGGTCCTGCGGGATACTCAGCAGCGTTTCGCGCAGCGGATCTTGGCTTAGATACTGTCATCATTGAGCGCTTTAGCGCGCTAGGTGGCGTGTGTTTAAATGTTGGTTGTATTCCTTCAAAAGCCTTATTGCACGTGGCTAAAGTGATGGATGAGGCCAAAGCCGTTTCCGCCCACGGCATTAGTTTTGGCGAGCCAACCATTGATTTAGACGCTTTGCGCGATCACAAAAACAAAGTGATCGGACAATTAACCGGTGGTTTGGCCGGTATGGCTAAGCAGCGCAAAGTACAAGTGGTTAATGGCTATGGCAAGTTCACCGGTCCTAACAGCATTGCGGTTGAAGGCGACAGTGAGAACACCATCGTTGAATTTGATAACGCCATTATCGCTGCAGGCTCTCGTCCGATTGAACTGCCGTTTATTCCTCACCAAGATCCTCGCATTTGGGACTCTACGGACGCCCTTGAGTTGCGTGAAGTTCCCGAGCGTATGTTGGTTATGGGCGGTGGCATCATCGGTCTAGAAATGGGTACTGTGTACCATGCGCTCGGTTCACAAATCGATGTAGTAGAAATGCTGGATCAAGTTATTCCTGCTGCGGATAAAGACGTCGTTCGAGGCTTCACTAAGCGCATTAAGAACAAGTTTAACTTGATGCTGTCGACTAAAGTAACCTCGGTAGAAGCAAAAGACGACGGTATTTACGTCACCATGGAAGGCAAAAAAGCCCCAACGGAGCCTCAACGTTACGATGCGGTATTGGTGTCCATTGGTCGTACGCCAAACGGTAAGAACATCGATGCTGAGAAAGCCGGAGTTAACATTGATGAGCGCGGCTTTATCGGTGTAGACAAGCAAATGCGAACCAACGTCAGCCACATTTTTGCCATTGGTGATATTGTTGGTCAACCGATGCTGGCTCATAAAGGTGTACACGAAGGCCACGTGGCTGCAGAAGTCATCTCTGGTAAGAAGCATTTCTTTGACCCGAAAGTGATTCCATCCATTGCTTACACGGATCCAGAAGTGGCTTGGGTTGGGTTAACCGAGAAAGAAGCCAAAGAGCAGGGCATTAACTACGAAACTGCGGTATTCCCGTGGGCGGCCAGTGGTCGTGCTATTGCTCAGGATGCCTCGGACGGTATGACTAAGCTCATCTTCGATAAAGACTCGCATCGAATCATTGGTGGCGCGGTTGTTGGCTCTAACGGTGGCGAGCTGTTGGGTGAAATTGGCCTAGCCATTGAAATGGGTTGTGATGCGGAAGATTTGGCACTGACCATTCACGCTCACCCAACCCTGCATGAGTCCGTTGGTTTGGCAGCGGAAGTGTTCGAAGGTTCGATTACCGATCTGCCTAACGCTAAAGCCGTTAAGAAGAAAAAGTAACGGCCAAGGGCTCAAGAGAAAAACCACCGCTTGGTGGTTTTTTTGTGCCTGTAAAACAGCTAATCTAGTGGCTCTGCTTTTATTGTTAAGGATGAGTCAAATGCAGCGCTTGGTGAGTATTGGAGTAATCGGATTAGTGGCGATGTGCTTATCTCTGCCGCTCATGAGTTTTGCCCAGCCGCAAGCACAAGACGAATCTAAACCACGCTTGAAAGTTGGCCTAGCCCTCAGTGGTGGCGGCGCTAAAGGTGCCGCACATGTCGGCGTTTTAAAAGTCCTTGAAGAAAACAACATCCCAGTAGATTTCGTTACCGGCACCTCCATTGGCTCGTTTGTCGGCGGGTTGTATGCCCTTGGCTACAGTGCCGATGAGATTGAAGCAATTCTGCTTAATACCAACTGGGATGCTGGATTTTCAGATTCGGTGCCACGAGAAGCGCTTGGCTATCGCGATAAACAACATCGAGACATTTACAACATTCCTATTAATTTAGGCATTAGTGAAGGGGAAGTGCGCGCTCCTTCAGGTTGGTTGCAAGGGCAAACCATGTCGCAGCTGGTTCGAGAGTCGGTGGGTGAGCTTCCAGTGATGGACAGCTTCGATGACTTGGCGATTCCATTTCGAGCCGTTGCCACTAACTTGGAGACCCGCGAAGCGGTGGTTCTTAGTCACGGTAGCTTAGGAAAAGCCATGCAAGCGTCCATGACGGTACCTGGCATCCTTAATCCCGTAGAATGGGATGGCATGCTGCTGGTGGACGGTGGGCTGGCCAATAATATGCCAGTGGATGTTGTTAAAGCCATGGGTGCTGACGTTGTGATTGCGGTGGACATTGGCTCTCCACTGTTGAAAAAAGACGACATGGACTCAGCGGTTATGGTGCTTGAACAACTGGCGAATTTTCTTACTGTCGGTGGCGTTGAGCGGCAAAAAGCCTTACTGAGCGAAGACGATGTTTTGCTGATTCCAGCGGTTAAAGAGTTTGGTACCACGGATTTTAGCCGAATGCCCGAATCGATACCGTTAGGACGGCAGGTTGCTGAGGCTCAACTGGAGCATTTAAAAGAATTTGCAACAGACAGCAGTGATTACGCTGACTATCGACTTGCCAAACGTCAGTACAGCAAACAATGGACCTCTGATGCAACAAGGCCGGTTATAGCGGTTAATATTCGCAATATGTCGAAAACGTCAGAAAAGCTGATTCGTGAAACCTTAGGTTTAGAAGCGGGCAAAGCCATCAGTGCCAATGAGCTTAATCAGGCCCTAGATAACCTGTACGCACTGAACAAATATCAACGGGTTGATGCCCAATTCATTAACACTGACCAAGGACGAGTCTTAGATGTGTTTGTGATCGAAAAACCCTGGGGGCCTAATTACCTCGAGTTTGGTGTGAGTTGGGAGGACAACTTCAATTTCAAGAGTTCTATTCAGTTCGACTTCTCCTACACCATCACCGACATTAATCGTCAAGGTGCTTATTGGCGCAACGAAGTGCAGTTGGGCGAAAATAGACTGCTAAGAAGTGAGTTTTATCAACCCATTGACGAAACCGACTTGTTTTATGCTCGGGCTCAGTACAATTTCCAAGACAGAGATTGGCCAGTCTATGACGACAATTTTGCAACCTTGAATTTTGATAAGCGCCTGCACAATGGCGAATTGGGTATCGGCACCAATTACAGCCGCCAAGGCATTATTGAAGTAGGCGGCATGTATGAAACCGGTGAAATTATTAGTCGTGACGCTGCTAATACTCGATTTGAATACGATATTTATGGCGCCTATTTAAGCATAGGTTACGACACCTTAAATAGCGCCAGTTTTCCTACCGAGGGTAACCAAGCCAAGTTGCACGTTCGTGTGGTCGAGGAGCGTTTTCGAGAGAATGGTATTAGTGGAGGATATGAACCCGCGTTTCACAGCGAGTTCGATTGGAAAGGGGCGCTGAAGCTAGGCAACAGCGCCGTGGTGGGCAAATTCAGTGCCGCTTACACCAACACCGACGCCGAATTCAGTAGCTACGGCTCAGACTTGGGTGGTTTCTTAAACTTGTCTGGTTACTTTAAAGACAGCTTAGTGGGCCCTAAGAAGTTATTTGGCGCCTTAATTTATCAATACGATCTCGGACGCACGGTGTTGGATATGACCCAATATCCTTTGTACCTAGGCGCCAGTATTGAAACGGGTAACGTTTGGCAAGTCGACCAAACCATTGATATTGATGAATTAATTTACGCCGGTTCACTGTTTATCGGCACCGATACTCAACTGGGCCCTGCCGCGCTAGGCTTTGGTGCTGCTGAAACCGGTGAGCGCGCGGTGTACTTGTTTGTCGGGCGTGTTTTTTAGCGGCGACAAGACTTACGCGACATTCTTACAAGTTAATGTGATTTAGTTCAAGATTTTGCTTCTTTAGGGTATAATGCCGCCCACAGCTAAGCTGCCCTAAAATAACCTAACAACTGGCAGCTTATTGTCGAAGGACGTGCAGTATATGCTGCCGATTACAATAAAGAGGAAAGTTGTCGTGCTAGAAGCCTATCGTACCCACGTAGCAGAGCGTGCCGCTCAAGGGATTGTGCCTAAGCCATTAGATGCACAGCAAGTCGCTGAACTAGTTGAATTAGTAAAAAATCCTCCCGCCGGTGAACAAGAATTCATTTTAGATTTATTAGAAAACCGCATTCCACCGGGTGTAGATGAAGCCGCCTATGTAAAAGCCGGTTTTTTAGCAGCCGTCGCCAAAAGTGAAGTGAGCTCCCCTATTGTTTCCGCCGAACACGCGGTGGAATTGTTGGGCACCATGCAAGGTGGCTACAACATTGAGCCCATGATTGAGTTGTTGGATCACGCAACGCTTGCTCCATTAGCTGCTAAAGCCTTGAGCCATACCTTGTTGATGTTCGAATCTTTCCACGACGTGGTGGAAAAAATGAATGCCGGCAATGAATACGCCAAACAGGTTGTTCACTCTTGGGCCGAAGCCGAGTGGTTTTTATCTAAGCCGCAACTGGCTGAAAAAATAACCTTAACCGTATTTAAAGTGACCGGCGAAACCAACACGGATGACTTGTCGCCGGCCCCGGATGCTTGGTCGCGTCCAGACATTCCATTGCACGCCTTAGCCATGCTGAAAAACGCTCGTGACGGTATTGAGCCAGATGTGGCCGGTGAAGTGGGTCCGGTTAAATTGATTGAAAGCTTGAAAGAAAAAGGGTACCCATTGGCTTACGTGGGTGACGTTGTCGGTACCGGCTCTTCTCGTAAATCCGCTACCAATTCGGTGTTGTGGTTCATGGGAGATGACATTCCGAATGTTCCCAATAAGCGCGGCGGAGGCTTCTGTCTTGGCGGTAAAATAGCACCGATTTTCTTCAATACCATGGAAGATGCCGGCGCACTGCCTATCGAACTTCCAGTAGAGCAAATGGCCATGGGCGACGTGATTGACGTTTATCCTTACCAAGGCAAAGTTACTCGTCATCAAAGTGATGAAGTAATTTCAACCTTCGCTTTGAAAACCGATGTGCTGTTAGATGAAGTGCGTGCTGGTGGTCGTATCCCATTGATCATTGGTCGCGGTTTAACCGATCGTGCTCGTGAAACTTTGAACTTGCCGGCCAGTGACGTATTCCGCCGTCCGCAGGATGTTGCTTCGTCAAACAAAGGCTTCACCCTGGCTCAAAAAATGGTAGGTAAAGCATGCGGCGTTACCGGTATTCGTCCAGGTCAATATTGCGAACCTAAGATGACCACCGTTGGTTCTCAAGATACTACGGGCCCAATGACTCGCGATGAGTTAAAAGACTTGGCCTGTTTAGGTTTCAGTGCCGATTTAACCATGCAGTCGTTCTGTCACACAGCGGCGTATCCTAAGCCAATTGATGTAAATACTCACCATACACTACCGGACTTTATTATGAACCGTGGTGGAGTATCCTTACGTCCTGGTGATGGTGTTATTCACTCTTGGTTGAACCGTATGTTATTACCAGACACCGTCGGTACCGGGGGTGACTCGCACACCCGCTTCCCAATAGGCATCTCGTTCCCAGCCGGCTCAGGCTTGGTGGCCTTTGCTGCGGCGACCGGAGTGATGCCATTAGACATGCCAGAATCTGTATTAGTACGCTTTAAAGGTGAGATGCAACCGGGAATAACCCTACGTGATTTGGTACACGCTATTCCTCATGCCGCCATCCAACGTGGTTTATTAACGGTTGAGAAACAAGGTAAGAAGAACATCTTCTCTGGTCGTATTCTTGAAATTGAAGGCCTTGAGCACCTTAAAGTTGAGCAAGCTTTTGAGCTGTCCGATGCCTCTGCTGAGCGCAGTGCTGCAGGGTGTACCATTAAGCTTGATAAAGACCCTATCATCGAATACCTCAACTCCAATATAGTGATGTTGAAATGGATGATTGCTGAAGGCTATGGTGATCGTCGCACCATTGAGCGTCGCATTCAGTCGATGCAGCAATGGATTGAGTCACCGGAGTTGATGGAAGCTGATAAGGATGCTGAATACGCTGAAATTATCGAAATCGACTTAAATCAAATCAAGGAGCCCATTCTGTGTGCGCCGAATGATCCGGACGATGCTCGCCTACTTTCAGAAGTAACCGGTCAATCAATCGATGAAGTATTTATCGGTTCTTGTATGACCAACATCGGCCACTTTAGAGCCGCTGGTAAGCTATTGGATCAGCAAAAAGGGGCCATTCCTACGCGCTTGTGGATTGCTCCACCAACGAAAATGGACCGAGACCAGCTTACCGAAGAAGGCTACTACGGCATATTTGGTCGCGTGGGTGCTCGTATTGAGATTCCAGGTTGCTCATTGTGTATGGGTAACCAAGCGCGAGTGGCTGAAAACTCAACCGTCGTATCCACTTCTACCCGTAACTTCCCGAACCGTCTTGGTACTGGCGCCAATGTCTATTTGGCATCGGCGGAGCTAGCCGCTGTGGCCTCCATCATTGGACGTCTGCCAACGCCTGATGAATATCAGGAATTCGCCGCCAACATTGATGCAACCGCAGCGGACACCTACCGTTACTTGAACTTTGATCAGCTACCGGCTTACACCGATAAAGCCAATGATGTGATCGTACAACAAGCGGTTTAATCAGCACTAAACCGAAAAAGCCCGCATTTTGATGCGGGCTTTTTTAGTGTCTGCTAAGCGCTAGTTTTTTATGAGATAGACGGCTTCAAGGAGTTTGTCTTCTAAGGCGAACCGACTCTCAAGCACTTGCCCGAGTTTAGACAGTTCCTCGTCTAAGTTGATGAGCTCATTGTGACTGGTCATGGCCGTATACTTGTCGTGAAAATCCAGTGCAAAGTCGGTGGTTTTGGCTATTTGCGGCATCAGCTTGCGAGCCAGCTCAATATTGCATTGACCATTAGTTTCACAGGCTGAAACCACTTCGTTGTAAACACCGAAATGGCCTTCCGAAACATAGTCTACGAGCAACGCACAGAACTTGCCGATCTGGGCCAGATCCGGAAGTTGCCGCTGTTCTTGTTCATAAGGAGGCAGGTTAGCCAATTCACAATAGCCAGCTAATAGGTTGCCACGATGCACCAACCATTGGTCGATGAGATTATCGGCACCGCCCCATTTTTCTTTTGCAACCGCCAAGCTTTTAAGCATTGGACTCTCCCTTGAACCCTAACCAAATTTCAGCATAGAAAATAACCACCCTAACAATCAATGTTTTTTTGTGATTTTTACGATAAAGTGCTTCTCGAAATAGGAAGTTTAAGCCCCCCTCGTTGGTGACTAGGCTTAAACTTTTGCCATAAATTAAGACCTTGCTATAGGGGATGGCTCACATTTCCGCGATCCGGACATTTATTTGTCAAAGGATTTGCTAAACTAGCCGCCATTGAAAAGATCTAATTTAAATTATCGCATTAGGAATATAGTCCATGTCCGAATTGAAGAACGATCGCTATTTACGCGCTCTATTAAAGCAGCCAGTTGATGTAACGCCAGTATGGATGATGCGTCAAGCCGGTCGATACTTGCCTGAATACAAAGCGACTCGCGCTGAAGCGGGCGATTTTATGTCTCTTTGTAAGAACCACGACTTGGCTTGTGAAGTTACTTTGCAGCCTCTACGTCGCTACAACTTAGACGCGGCTATTTTATTCTCAGACATTCTGACTATCCCAGACGCTATGGGTTGTGGTTTGTACTTTGAAACCGGTGAAGGCCCGCGTTTCGAGCGTCCAACTGACACCATCGAAAAGATTGAAAAGCTTGCTGTGCCAGATCCAGAAGATGAGTTGGGCTACGTAATGAAAGCGGTTAGCACCATTCGTCGCGAACTAAAAGGCGAAGTGCCACTGATTGGTTTCTCAGGTTCTCCGTGGACACTGGCAACCTACATGGTTGAAGGTGGTTCTTCTAAAACCTTCGAAAAAATTAAGCGCATGATGTATGCAGAGCCACAAGCACTGCACATGTTGCTGGACAAATTAGCTGATTCAGTGACTTCTTACTTGAACGCTCAAGTTAAGAATGGCGCGCAATCGTTGATGATTTTCGATTCTTGGGGTGGTGCGCTGTCACACACCGCTTACCGTGAATTTTCATTGCGCTACATGCAAAAAATCGTTGATGGCTTGATTCGTGAAAATGAAGGTCGCAAAGTACCAGTAACCTTGTTCACCAAAGGTGGCGGTTTATGGTTAGAGGCGATGGCTGAAACCGGTTGTGATGCGCTCGGTCTAGACTGGACTGTAGACATTAAAGATGCGCGTGCTCGTGTTGGCGACAAAGTAGCTCTGCAAGGCAACATGGACCCATCGATGCTTTACGCACCAACGCCACGCATTGAAGAAGAAGTTCAGCAAATCCTAGCGGGTTATGGTGAAGGTTCTGGCCATGTATTTAACTTGGGCCACGGTATTCACCAGCACGTTGATCCTGAGCATGCTGGCGCCTTCATTGAAGCAGTACATAAGTACTCAGCTCAATACCATAAGTAAGCGCTTACTTATTGATAATAAAATGCCGGCTTTGATAGCCGGCTTTTTTATGGGCTGTTGGCGAGTGCAGTGGTCAGTTAAACAAAGCTGAAGGCATCACCGAATAGATGCTCTGGGTTTACCTTGTGCTCGCTAAACAGTGGTTTCGCTGTTTTAGCCATTTCAAAACGACCCGCCAAATAGACGTCATACTGAGACAAATCGGGATACAACTGGCAAACCGTGTCAAGCAGCATACCTTGATGAGCGGTTAGTGGTTGTGGCTGCTGCTCGATCACGGCGATAAACTCTAGCCATGGGTGAGCGTTGGCCCAGTCTTGCATCTGTTCATAGTAATACATGTCACTGCTATTGCGACAACCCCAAATAACCGTGGTCGCGGGGTTGCTTGTTTGGGTAAGCATGTGTTGCAACATACTGTGAACGTAGGAAAAACCCGTGCCGCCGGCAATCAGTAGCCGCGGTCTATTAGTATCTTCCCGCAAAAACGCTAACCCGGAAGCCAGCTCTATCTCAACAATGGCATTGGCTTGCAAATGTTCAATGGCTTGGCGGGGGTAGTCGTCGGATTGAGCTGCACCAATATGGAGCTCAATATGGGCTTGATGCGGTGCTGAAGCAATGGAAAATATACGTTTATCCTCATCGCTTAGCACCAGTTGCAGATATTGCCCCGGCTGATAAACAGTTTCGCTCTCGGGGGAGAGTCGCACTCGGTAGACATAGTCATTCAACTTGCTAATTTCGTCGACCTTACAGCTGATGCGCTTCATGGCATTCCTATATTCGTTTTAGTTTTTATTAGGGGATTTATACTTGTGAGCAGGATCTAACCCCAGCTGCTCCCAAATGTCATCAATTTTTTGCTCGATGGCGCTATCTTGTACGATTGGGGTACCCCATTCGCGTTCGGTTTCCCCAGGTAGTTTATTGGTGGCATCCATACCCATTTTCGAGCCGAGACCAGCAACGGGGGAAGCAAAGTCCAAATAGTCGATAGGGGTGTTTTCTATCATTAAAGTATCACGGGCTGGGTCCATACGGGTCGTCATGGCCCAAATAACGTCGTTCCAATCTCGGCAATTTATGTCGTCGTCCACGATGACCACAAACTTGGTGTACATAAACTGTCGTAAAAAGCTCCACGCGCCCATCATTACCCGCTTGGCATGTCCTGGGTATTGCTTACGAATCGAGATGACTGCCATTCGATAGGAACACCCTTCCGGCGGTAAATAGAAGTCGACAATTTCCGGGTACTGTTTACACAAAATTGGTACGAACACTTCGTTCAGTGCCACACCAAGCATGGCGGGCTCATCCGGTGGGCGGCCGGTGTAGGTGCTGTGATAAATAGGGTCTCGACGATGGCTAATGGTGGTGACGGTGAATACTGGGAAGCTTTCTACTTCGTTGTAATATCCGGTGTGGTCGCCATAGGGGCCTTCAGGAGCAACCTCGTCGGGGTCGATATAACCTTCTAATATAATTTCCGCGGTGGCAGGCACATCTAAATCGCAGGTGAGCGCCTTGGTGACCTGAGTGCGCTCTTTTCGCAAAAGCCCCGCGAAGGCGTACTCACTCATGCCATCAGGTACTGGCGTGACCGCACCTAAGATGGTAACCGGATCGGCACCTAATGCCACCACCACCGGATACTTTTCTCCCGGATGCGCTTCTTTGAAGTCTTTAAAGTCTAAGGCGCCGCCACGATGGTCGAGCCAGCGCATAATCAGCTTATTTTTCCCCAGCAACTGTTGACGATAAATCCCCAGATTTTGTCTGGCTTGGCGGGGGCCTTTAGTGATGGTTAACCCCCAGGTCATTAAAGGCGCAACATCGCCTGGCCAGCAATGCTGGATAGGCAATTGAGTTAAGTCGACTTCATCACCCTCTAAGCGAATTTCTTGGCAAGGCGCTTTCGATACGCGCTTAGGAGGCATATTCAGCGCTTGTTTGAACATGGGAACCTTGGCAATAGCGTCTTTAAAGCCTTTGGGGGGCTCCGGCTCTTTTAAGAACGCTAACAATGTGCCGATATCTCGAAGTGCTGAGGTGTCGGTTTCACCGAGCGCCATCGCGACTCGCTTCGGAGAGGCGAACAAATTGGCCAATACCGGAATGTCACTTTCTTTAGGGTTTTCAAATAACACCGCAGGGCCACCATTGCGGACCAGTCGGTCGCAAATTTCGGTCATTTCTAAATGACTGCTAACGGGGTGCTGGATTCGGACCAACTCACCTTCGCTCTCTAGGTGATCGATAAAGCTTCGAATGTCTTTAAAACTCACAAGCAAACACTTTTTATTGTAGGAATTTAGTGGATGAACACTATAGCATAAATTTTTAACGAATCCTTTGTTAGCGATGGCTGGCTAAAGGTTGCTGTATGGGGCTAAACTAATAGAAAGGCAATTACATGAGTGAACATACGATGTGGAAGTTTATAGCGGTATTTACACTAGTATTTGGCAGCAATGCGCTGGCCACACCTCTGCCAAAAAGCAACTTAAGCCACGACGGCTATCCGCAATACTCGCCGGTAAAATCCAGTCACAAATATGCGTCCCATAACAGGGGTAAGCATCGGTATTATGGCCCTTCTTGGAGCCATTGGGATCGTTGGCATTATTGGAATCGTTGGGATAACCGCTACCACTGGCCGTATTATGGTTCCGCCGTTCAATTTAACTACTACCCACGCACTCGCGCTAGAGTAAAAACCGTTGAGCCAGTGCAAGCACCTGTAACCGTCACCACTCACATAGAGTCGGCTGAAAAAGGTTTGGTTCGATTGCCACAAAATGCTCGAGTAGAGGTTACACCAAGTGGCACTTACTATCATTGGCAAGGAAAACGCTATCATTTTGATTGGCAAAAACAGCGTTATGTTGAAGTTGAACAATAACAATCCTTACAAAAGTTATTGACATAGCAGCTCGCTCATGATTACGAATTTCTTTATTGTCAATCATTCTCATTATTAATGCCAATCTGCTTTGAAAGCCTCTGTTTAGCGGGTTTTCATGATGTTGTTATTGTTGTCATCTACAACTGTCTGAGTGCATGTGATCAAGATCTAACCTTGACATTGTTTTGTTTTGGTTGCTTTTTTGTGACTTTTTTGTTTGCTTTTGCCTCATTTGGGTTGTCAATCCTTTCAAGTTCGTGATCCTGTTCATGACTCTTTGCAAAATTACCATTTTCTAAAGAATTTCGTTAGCGCTAGGTGTACAAATGCCTGCGTGAATCCACATGTTTGTGAGCATTTTGAATTCACCCCATAACTCAGGCTTATGCATGTATCGCCGTTGTTTCTCCAGCGAACCGGAACGCTAGATAGCTAAAGCTCTGAAGAACAATATTTCTAAGTATGGAGAAATTGCTGATGAAACGCAGAAATTTCCTTAAATTAAGCGCCGCCGCAAGTGCTGTAACTTGCGTCGTAGGCTGTGGTAGTAGCAACGATGATAAGCCGGAAACTCCTGAAATTCCTGAGATTCCAGAAAATCCGTATCCGGATGGAACCCACTTCAGTGCCTGTTTGGTGAACTGTGGTTCAAACTGTCCAATTAAATATCACTCCAAAGACGGTGTGATCACTCAAATCGAAACCGATTACGCTCTTGAAGACCAGTATGGTAACCACCAAGTTCGTGCGTGTGTTCGTGGTCGTTCTTTGCGTCAGCGCACTTATGCTGCCGACCGTATTAAGGCGCCAATGAAGCGTGTTGGTAAGCGTGGTGAAGGTAAATTTGAAGAAATTTCTTGGGATGAAGCCTTTGAAACCATTGCTTCTAAAGTAACCACATTACGTGACCAGTATGGTCCTCGTTCTATTTACTTCCACTATGGTACCGGTGCCTACTACGGCTTCAACAGTGCTAACGCTCTTAAGCGTGCCCTTGGTGCAAGTGGTGGCTTCTTAAGCTCATACTCGAACTACTCATGGGCACAAATCAACGCTGCTACTCCAGCGATTCTTGGTGACCGTACTCAGTCTGGTAGCTACCTGTCTGAAATCGCCAATTCTGACTTATTCCTAGGTTTTGGTTTTAACCCGTTTGAAATTCGTATGTCTGGCTCTGGTGAGCAATACGACATGCTTAATGCGTTAAAAACGAACCCTAACCTAGAAGTTCTTCTAGTCGACCCTCGTTATACTGATACTGCTGTTGGCCGTGCGAGCAAGTGGTATGGTATCCGTCCTGGTACTGACGGTGCATTGGCAGAAGCCATTGCACACGAAATGATCAGCAGCGGTTGGGTTGAGCAAAACAGTAAAGCCTTCATCGATAAGTACGCCATCGGTTACGACCGTGAGTCTCTAGAGAATTTAAAAGCGGAAATCGAAGCGGATTCTGAGCACAAACTAACTAAGTACAAAGATTTAATCGACGTAGAAGAAAACTACAAAGATTACATCCTTCGCGAAGGCAAATATGCTGGTGAAGAATTGCATGATGCGGCTTGGGCGGCGACCGTAACCGGTATCGACGAAATTCGCATTAAAGAAATTGCTCAGAAGTTAATGAGCTCTAACGCTCCTTACATCAGCATTGGTGCCGGTACTAACCGTCACGCCTGTGGTGAGCAAACCGTACGTAGCTTGTACATGCTACCTATTCTAACCGGTAAGATTGGCCAACCTGGTACTTCTAACGGTGCATTGCCTCGCAACTACGGTCGTGGAACCTCAGGTGGCCTAGGTCAACTGAATGACCAACGTGCACAAATCTCATTCTTTACTTGGGCTGAAGCCATTGAGCGCGGCGCCGAGATGGACGTATTGCACGATGGCGTATCTCGCCTAGACTCTGATGAGTTAGATGAGAACGGTAACGGCGTATTGGGTACCAACATCAAGGCGGTATTCTCTGCAGCGGGTAACGCTCTGATTAACCAACACTCAGACATTAACCACACTCGTAAGATTCTAGAAGATGAATCTAAGTGTGAATTGGTTGTTGTATGTGACTGCTGGATGACCCCATCGGCTGAATTTGCAGACATCTTGCTACCGGATACCACTTGGTTGGAAACCAACGATTTAGCTGGCGACAGCTACGCGTCTGGTCAAACTGGCTATGTCACCTTTATGAAAGGCATCAAGCCACTGTACAACGCTCGCAGCATGTACCAAATTGGTCTCGGCATGGCGAAAGCGTTCGGTGTTGAAGCGGCTTACTCTGAAGGCAAAACCGAAGAACAGTGGTTGGAAGATGCGTATCAAGCGACCAAGTCTCGTAACTCAGACTGGGATATGCCAGACACCTACGCTGAAGCGCAAGAAATCGGTGTATTCCGTAACTTCGCACCATCGACTTACATTGCGATGAAGAGCTTTATCGACGATCCAGAGAACAATCCAGTAACTACTCCTTCTGGAAAAATGGAAATCTTCTCGCTTGATTGGGCTCACAAAGCTGACACCTTGATCATGCGTTCAGACAAGCCATACGACCAAATTACTCCACTTCCTGAGTACACGGTTCCATGGCAAGGCTACGAAGACGTCGACACTAAAGATGATTACCCGCTACAGCTAGCTGGTTACCACACTAAAGGTCGTACTCACTCAAGCTATCACAACGTTCCTTGGTTACGTGAAGCGGTTGAAGATGCGTTGTGGATTAACCCACAAGACGCAGGCGGCATGGCTAACGGTACCCAAGTAATTGTTGAAAGCCCGAACGGTAAAATTCAGGTGCCAATTAAGATCACTCCACGGGTAATGCCTGGCGTTGTCGCACTTGGCCAAGGTGCTTGGTACAAGAAAGGTGCCAATGATGTTGACGTAGGTGGTTGTATCAACACCTTGACTAACTATCACCCAACACCGGTTTCTAAAGGTAACCCACAGCATACGATTCGTGTTCGTATCAACAAGGCTTAAGGAGATAAACCATGAGCGATAAAATTCAATACGGTTTCTTCGTTGATACCAGCGTATGTTCAGGCTGTAAAACCTGTCACGTAACCTGTAAAGACAAGAACGACACTGACCTAGGTCAAAAATGGCGCCGCGTATATGAGTATGGCGGTGGTTCATACACGGGTGATGCAGATACGGGTTTTGATAACTCTGTATACGCTTACTACGTATCCATTGGTTGTAACCACTGTGACAAGCCTGTTTGTGAAGCAGTATGTCCTGTAGGAGCAATGGCAAAACGTGAAAGCGATGGCCTAGTATTGGTTGACCAAACTAAGTGTATTGGTTGTAAACAGTGTGCTATGGCTTGTCCATACGATGCGCCTCAGTTCGATACCGCTCGCGGTGTTATGGGCAAATGTGACGGCTGTCAAGATCGCCTAGCTGAAGGTAAAAACCCAAGCTGTATCGATTCTTGCCCACTGCGTGCACTTGAGTTCGGTCCAATTGACGAGTTGCGTGCCAAACACGGTACTAACGCTGACATTCCAGGATTGCCAGAGTCAAGCCGCACCAACCCTAACTTGATCATTAAGGTGAACCCTAATGCTCAAGCCGGTGCAATGGTCTTGAACAAGCCTGAAGTCTAATTTCTAACAGGAAGTTAGGACAATAACGAAAGGGAGAGCTATGCTCTCCCTTATCTTTTTTAAAAGCGGTGAAAAACGATATGACCGATACTTTTAATCCAGCGGAAGCCGCAGCCATTTGCGGTATATTACATAACCTGTATTTTCGAATTCCTAGCCAAGAGTACTTGAACGAATTGCAACAGGCGCAAGTCTTCAACAATTGGCCAATCGAAGCAATTTCTGACGAGCAATTGGCTGAACTTCAAAGTGCGTTAGAGAATGCGGACTATGAGTTGGTTAAACGCGATTATTATGACCTGCACATCGGCCCGGGCGAATGTAAAGCGTTTCCGTATGGGTCGGTTTATACTGACAATGAAAATTTGGTCTGTGGTGATACCACCATCGCCCTGATGGACTTTCTAAAAGCCAATGATGCCCAGTTTGACTTGCCTCATAAAGAGCCGCAGGACCACGTAGGTTTGATTTTCGCCTCGGGTCACTACTTGCTTACCGAGCGTCAAGACGTAGAAGCTTTTAAGGCTTTGCTAGAGCAGCATTTCTTGCCTTGGGGGCATCGCGTGTTTGAACTGGCAGAAACCCATGCGAATACGGATTTTTGCCGTGAATTGGCAAAACTTACCCAAGCGACATTAAACAGCTGGACACAAGAATTAGGCTTGTCTCCAGAGAAACTTCATTTGTATCGTTAATATGAGGTTGCTATGAGCTTTATTCAATCGGTTAACCAGCAATGGCATAAAGGCGAATTATCCCAAGCCCTTTGCGAGCATTTTCAGCAGCAATCGGAGGTGGCCAAGTTATTTGTTGGTGCTACCAGCTTGTTGGAGGTAACCGATTTAATAGCCGCTCTCGCAATCAACGATATTGACTGGCAAGGGGAGGAGCTAACCGAGTTAGATATATTAATTATCCTCGCTAGCTCCACTCAATTGCTGGTGGCAAAGTCGTTGCAAGATCGGGAGTTAATCCAAGCCGATTACCTGATGTTAAAGATAGCTGAAATCCAAGCCAACAAAGCGCTGCAAAGCGAACTGGCGGCGGCTCAAAAGGTCGCGTCAATTATGTTGGAGATGGTGAAAGAGTTTCACGCTAACGTGAACGCCAAGCTGCAACAAAGCAAAAATATGTTTTGATTGAAGGCAAAGTGTTTTCAGTCAACTGTTTAGCTGTCCATTCAAAGTAACTAAGGTGCCCTTAGAAGAGCATACTTAGGCGTATTTCAGTGCTTTTTCACTAAAGTCTGAACAAAAACCGAGCAAACCACTCTTTTCTACTATACTCAGAGCGTATCGCACTATAAGCAATCCGCGCTGCAGTCTAACCTATATGCTGACCTTTATAATCGGTTACACCGTTAATGCTGTTTGAAACGAGGTTGGAGCGCTATTAATAACAATAGTAAGGGAAAGCATGATGAATATTGTGTCTCTGGCAGTAGGTTGCCTAAGCTGTTCATTAGTATTGGCGGTTTCTACCTCAATTAACGCAGCGTCCAGACAACTTTCAATCAGTCAACAAACACCAAGCGTGGCGAGCGAAGCACAAAGTGTCAATAAAGTTAATCCTTCAGCGAATCGAATGATTGCCGAAAAGCAAATGTACATTGTTCGCTTAGCGGATGCGCCGCTTGCAACCTATGAAGGGGGAGTCAAAGGGCTCAGCGCAACTAGCAACAAAATGACCGGGGCCAAAAAGCTCAACGTCAACTCAAAACACTCCAAAGCGTATCGTAAATATTTAAAGAAAAACCAAGAAAACTTTAGAAAACAAACGGGTACAACTGGTCAGGTTAAAAGCGAGTTCCAAATTATTTTTAATGGAATGGCGATGGAGTTATCGGAGCGGGAAGCTAAAACACTAAGAAATAACCCCAATGTGTTGAGTGTTAGTAAGGAAAGAATGGAGAAGCCTTTGACTGATAGTGGACCCGGTTTGATTGGCGCTGATGTTATATGGCAGGGGCCACCAAATAATGTGCCTCATTCGCAAGGAGAAGGATTGGTTATCGCGATTCTTGATACCGGCATCAATCAAAACCACCCATCGTTTGCAGACATTGGCGGGGATGGTTATGACCACACCAACCCGTTAGGGAGTGGCAATTATATCCCTGGAAGCTATTGCGACACTAACCCAGACTTTTGTAACGATAAACTGATTGGTGCTTGGAGTTTCGTTAATGAAAGCGTAACGCCTGCGGATAGTGACGGGCACGGTTCTCACACCGCAAGCACGGCTGCCGGTAATTATATTTCACAAGCGACTATTGAGTCTCCAACTACCGGACTGTCTCGGGATATTTCAGGGGTCGCCCCCCATGCCAACATCATCGCCTATGACGTTTGTATCAACACCTGTCCTACATCGGCGTTATTGGCAGCGGTTGAGCAAGTGGTGATTGATTCTTCCAATTTACCTAACGGTATTCATGCACTTAATTACTCAATTTCTG
Source organism: Paraferrimonas haliotis (assembly GCF_002282895.1). Taxonomy (GTDB): domain Bacteria; phylum Pseudomonadota; class Gammaproteobacteria; order Enterobacterales; family Shewanellaceae; genus Paraferrimonas; species Paraferrimonas haliotis. Next base: position 319,243 of record NZ_NRRB01000002.1, on the reverse strand, counting down.
GCGGGGAAAACCCTTATAATGATGTGATTGAACTGGCGTTTTTAAATGCTACTGCCGCCGGTGTTTATGTCGCTGCATCTGCCGGTAATAATGGCCCAGGTGAAGCGACGGTCGCCCATAACTCACCTTGGGTGAGCACCACCGCATCAATGACACACGAGCGGCGCTTAGTGAATGAGGTGACCAATTTAAGCAGCGATGGTATAGAGCTAGCCAGCATTACAGGTGTCGGCTTTACTGGAGGCTATGGGCCTGCTCGAATTATTAATTCCGCCGATTTAGAAGCGGACTTTCCAGGGTCTACTTTATGTGGCTTAGGTGGTCAGGGAGCCTATAGCCCACCATGGCCGCCAGGAACCTTTAATGGCGAGATTGTGGCTTGTACTCGAGGCGTATTTGGTCGAGTAGAGAAGGGCGCTAACTTGTTAGCTGCAGGGGCCGGAGGTTATATCTTAATGGATAACGGCAACGGTATTGTCGGTGATCCACATGTATTACCGGCCGTTCACATAAATCAATCAGACAGCGCAACGCTTGCCGCTTGGCTGGCGTCAAATTCCAATACCACGGCCGAAATTAAAGGCCTCACAGTTGATGTTCAACCCAGTAATGCAGATGTTATGGCTGGTAGCAGCTCGCGTGGCCCTAGTACCAATGTGGATGTTATCAAGCCAGATCTAGGCGCTCCTGGTGTTAGTATAATGGCGGCGGCTCCTACGGCAGACAATTACATGTTCTTGTCCGGAACCTCGATGGCGAGTCCTCATAATGCCGGTGCTGGGGCGATTGTCGCGGGAGCACGTCCAGACTGGAGTCCATACGCTATTAAGTCGGCGATTATGATGACGGCCAACAATCACAGCGGGGTAAAAGAGGATGGTGTTAGCCTAGCGGACGCCCATGACTTTGGCGCCGGTCGTATTGATTTATCAAGAACCACAGAGGTTGGTTTAGTTCTAAATGAAACGCCACAAAATTTCTTGTTGGCCAATCCCGACAATGGTGGTGATCCCACAGGTTTGAATATTGCTAGTATGCAAAACAGCAACTGCGTTGACAGCTGTTCTTGGACTCGCACCTTTACCAATGTTACTAAGCACACGATTCACGTTGAATTATCCGTTGAGAATAGCGGTGGCGTGAGCTATTCCGTTTCACCGAATCGTCTGAAAGTGAAACGTGGAAAAAGCGCATCGTTTACCGTAACAGCAAACGGTGTTTATCAAGAAGAGTGGCAATTTGCTGATCTGTTGGTTGCTCGTAAAGGCGACGGGCCTGACTTACACATGCCGATTGCGGTCAAGGGAGGATTGAGTACGGATCCGGCTGTGCTATCGAAAACCGTCGATAAAGCTAATGCTAACGCCGGGGATACACTCAGGTATACCATAGAGGTAGCAGCCGCTACAGAGTCCGGTACTTTTGACGTAACCGATGTGTTACCCACCGGGGGAGACTATGTTGATGGCAGTGCCACTTATTCCGTTGTTAATGGCTCTACCTCAATACCCTTCGAAGAAAACAACGGCGTATTAAGCTGGCAAGGCGAATTGGATAAGCAAGAATTCGCAGTGAAAGCGGGCGCAAGTAAATATGGCTATGTCCCCCTTACCAGGTTTGGAACGCCGCCTTTGAGATTACCCAGTAATTGCGATGATGGTGGGCTTGTGATAAATGTTGCGCCGTTTGAATACAACTCTCAAGAGTATTCACAAGTGATTTGGTCGGTCAATGGAACCCTGGAAGCGGGTATCGCCAGTGGCCAAGCAGCAAGCCATAGTCACGAAGAGCTTCCAAATGAAAGTTTACCTAATAACTTGATGGCGCCGTGGTGGACCGACCTTAACATGTGCAGGGGTGGTAACTGGTACGTGGAACAATTATCTGATGGTGAGGATGTGTTTACCGTGTTTGAATGGAAAGATGTGCCTCTGTTTGGCGATGACTCTGCGACATCTACGTTCCAAGTGTGGATCGTTCATACCACCAACGAAATCTTTTATGTGTATGACACGTTAGCGGGTGATGACGCCACTATAGGTGCGGAAGACGCTACAGGCACTTCTGGCAGCAGCTATTACTACAATGGTGCAGGCTCGAAACCAACGTCCTCCGACGACCTTACCATTGCCCAAGATGGAGGTGGTGTAGCTGTGTTGCAGTTTGATGTTACCGCCAACTGTGACGCTGAGACGATAGTTAACAAAGCCGAACTGTCGCAAAACGGTGAACAGGAATTGGCATTGGCGGTTACTAAAGTCAGTGGATGCTGATGAAATGAAAGAAGCCCAGCAAATTGCTGGGCTTTTTAGTCGCTATTAAGCGTATATTACCTTAGCTTTTAGCTCTGCGCATGGCGGTGAAGAACTCATCGTTGGTTTTGGTCATTGCCAATTTATCGATGAGGAATTCCATGGCTTCAATTTCCTGCATTGGGTGAAGGATCTTGCGAAGGATCCACATTTTTTGCAGCTCATCGGTACCGGCGAGTAACTCTTCACGACGAGTACCCGAGCGATTAAAGTCGATGGCAGGGAATACTCGTTTCTCAGCGATTTTACGAGACAGGTGCAGTTCCATGTTACCGGTACCTTTAAATTCTTCGTAAATCACTTCGTCCATTTTCGATCCGGTATCAATCAAAGCCGTAGCGATAATGGTTAAGCTGCCGCCTTCTTCAACGTTTCGAGCCGCACCAAAGAAGCGCTTAGGACGGTGTAAGGCGTTTGCATCCACACCACCGGTGAGTACTTTGCCAGAGGACGGGATAACGGTGTTGTAGGCACGTGCTAAACGGGTAATTGAGTCCAGTAAAATCACCACGTCTTTCTTATGTTCAACCAAACGTTTTGCTTTTTCGATGACCATTTCAGCCACCTGCACGTGACGTGATGCTGGCTCATCAAAGGTAGAAGCCACAACTTCGCCTTTTACTAGGCGCTGCATTTCGGTAACTTCTTCAGGGCGTTCATCGATAAGCAATACCATCAGTTCACATTCAGGGTGATTGTGGGCAATGCTTTGGGCGATGTTTTGTAGCAATAAGGTTTTACCCGCTTTTGGCGGCGCCACAATCAAGCCACGTTGGCCTTTACCGGTTGGCGATGCCAGGTCAAGCACGCGAGCGGTAATGTCTTCGGTAGAACCATTGCCTCGCTCCATGCGCAAGCGATCGTTTGCGTGCAGCGGGGTCAGGTTTTCAAATAAGATCTTGTTGCGAGAGTTCTCTGGACGGTCGTAGTTAACTTGGTTAACTTTCAAGAGCGCAAAGTAGCGTTCACCGTCTTTCGGTGGCCGAATTTTACCAGAAATGGTATCGCCGGTACGCAGGTTAAAACGTCGAATTTGGCTTGGAGATACATAGATGTCGTCTGGGCCGGCTAAGAAGGACGCATCGGCGCTTCTAAGGAATCCAAAACCGTCTTGTAAAATTTCAAGAACACCGTCGCCGAAGATGTCTTCGCCACTTTTAGCGTGTGCCTTGAGAATGGCGAAGATAATGTCTTGCTTGCGGGCGCGGGCATGGTTGTCTAAACCCATTGCTTCCGTGAGCGCTACAAGCTCGGAAATTCGTTTTTGTTTAAGTTCGGTTAAGTTCATTTTTGCTGATTTTGCTGTTGACTTGCTCATGTGGGAGTAGTGTCTTTCAGTCCTGACATAAGCCGGAGGATCCAGCTTATTAATAAAGAAAAGGTTTTGGAATTCTGATGCTTCTTAAATTAGCACCATAGAGCAAAGGCGTCCAGTGCTTTTGCATAATAAAGGAGCGCCTTTGTGAGCAAAGGCGCTTCAAGGTTACGCAACGAATTGCGATTATAGGTGAGCGTCGATGAATTCTTTCAGTTGCGTCTTCGAAAGGGCACCGACTTTGTTTGCCGCTAACTCACCGTTTTTAAACAGCAATAAGGTTGGAATGCCGCGAACGCCATACTTTTGTGCTGACAAATTGTTTTGGTCAACGTTTAATTTAGCAATGGTTACTTTGCCGTCATATTCATCAGCCACTTCATCAAGAATTGGGGCAATCATTTTACAAGGACCACACCATTCAGCCCAAAAATCTACGATTACAGGCTTGTCAGAGTTGAGCACGTCGTTGTCAAAACTGTCGTCGCTAAGCTGAATAATTTTTTCGTTCATTGGTTTCTCCAGTTAAATTGCCCAATAGGCTATGCCTGTAATATGGGGATAGCTTTATATTAATTCAACCCCATTTGTTGTCACTATCTATTTTGTATCTAATTTTTTAGCTTGGTGGTATGATTGCCGCCATGAAACAGACACATTTATCCGAACATAAGTTCGCAGACTTTCCGCTGCAGCCTCAAGTGGCTAAGGCGTTGAATAACAGCGGTTTTGAATACTGCACTCCGATTCAAGCTTTGTCGTTACCCATTGCCTTACAAGGTAAAGACGTAGCGGGCCAAGCACAAACCGGTACCGGTAAAACCTTAGCATTCATGGTGGCAACCTTTAACCACTTGCTCACCACAGAGGTGCCTGAATCTCGCACTCAAAACCAGCCAAGAGCCATTGTGCTGGCACCAACCCGAGAGCTGGCCATACAAATTCATAAAGATGGCATTGAGCTTTCAAAGCAAACTGGCCTGAAAATGGGTTTGGTTTATGGCGGTGATGGTTACGATGCGCAACGCAAAGTGCTGGATGCTGGGGTCGATATTCTCATTGGAACCACCGGCCGCTTAATCGATTTTTACAAGCAAGGTGCAATTCATCTTGGTTGCGTCCAAACCGTGGTGCTTGATGAAGCGGATCGCATGTTCGATCTGGGCTTTATCAAAGACATTCGCTATTTGTTCAGGCGCATGCCTGCGCCGAATGAGCGTTTAAACTTGTTATTCTCGGCCACCCTGTCAATGAAGGTTCAAGAGCTTGCGTACGAGCACATGAATGAGCCTGAAAAAGTAGAGGTTGAGCCAGAGCAACGCACCGGTGTTCGCATTAAAGAAGAAATCTTCTATCCATCCATGGAAGATAAAATGCGTTTATTGCTGACCCTGATTGAAGAAGAGTGGCCCGATAAAGCGATTGTGTTTGCCAATACCAAGCATCGTTGCGAAGACGTATGGGGTTGGCTAAAAGGAGACGGTCATCGAGTTGGCTTGCTGACCGGTGATGTGCCGCAGAAAAAGCGGATGCGTATTTTAGATGATTTCACCTCTGGCAAAATCGATTTTCTAGTGGCCACCGATGTGGCAGCTCGTGGACTGCACATTTCAGATGTGACTCACGTATTTAACTACGACTTACCGGACGATTGCGAAGACTATGTTCATCGCATCGGTCGAACCGGTCGCGCCGGAGCCACTGGACACTCCATCAGTTTTGCCTGCGAAGAGTATGCGCTTAACTTACCGGAAATTGAAACCTACATTGGTCACCAAATTCCAGTCAGCGAATACGATGCCCAAGCATTGCTCGATGACATTCCAGCACCGGTGCGCCTACCTCGTAAACCGCGTCATGACAGTCGCGGATTTAAAGAGCGTCACTCCGGTCCTAGACGCAATAATGACCGACGTCGCCGCCGCTAATGCGGTGCCGCGGTTTGCGGCGATAACGTTAGGCTCCAATAGCTTTAATATGCTGGTGGCTCAATCGAGCGCCAGCGAGCCAGAGGTTATCGCCAAGTTCAAACAAAAAGTTCGATTAGCGCAAAGTATTAACCCCGATGGTAATCTCTCTCCCGAGGGAATGCAGCGCGGTCTCAATTGTTTGGCGTGGTTTGCCAAAAAGCTTGAATCAGAAGCGGTTGAGCGCACCGCTGTTAAAGTCTATGCCACCGCAGCGTTAAGGCAGATAGATAATGCCCGCGAATTTCAACTTAAAGCTCAATCAATTCTGGGTTTACCGCTAGAGATTATTAGTGGTGAACAAGAAGCTGCGATTATTTTTCAAGGAATGACCGCCACCACGCCCGGCTCTGGGCGGCGCTTAGTCATCGATATTGGCGGTGCTAGTACCGAGTTTATCGTTGGACAGGAGCAACAGATGGAATGCCTGCTGAGCCTGGATATTGGCTGCGTTGCGGCAAATCGGCAATTAAGCAGCGATGCCGTTGTTAACGAAAACAGTTGGCTGCTTTTACAGCAGTGGATTGCAGATCAAGTTGGAGATCAACTGGGGCCTATAAACGGCGCTGCGTTTGACCATGTGGTGGGCGCTTCTGGCATCGTGCAAAGTCTTATGGAAATTGCTAGAAACCGTAAGCTACCAGAGCGAATCGATACACAATTGCTGCAACAAGTTAAGCAGGAATGCTTAGGCCAACCTTTGTTAAAGCCCGCCATCACAGGTCTTCAAGAAGAGCGCAAGCCAACTCTAGTCAGCGGTATTGCTATTTTAAGCTATTTGTTTGACGCCTTAGCCATCGATTCCATGACTCGCTCCGGTGGTGCGCTTCGAGAGGGGGTTTTGTATCAGGCGCAACAACTGCTGCATGCAACCTCTACAAACAAAAAGCCCTAGTGCATTGAGCAACTAGGGCTTTCCATTGTTTAGATGTAGACGGGTTTACTTATTTCAGTAAAATCGCCGCCATATCCTTTTCTAGCGATACGGTTGGACGTTCGACGATTCGACCGATCTCTTCACCGTTTTGAATAAAGATGAAGGTTGGAATACGAGTAAATTCGTACTGCCCCGAAAGATTCTCTGGGTCGTGTTTTTTACGATCCACGCCAATGTACTTAACCGTAATATTGTCGTTGTTAAGCTCGCGCATGATTTGAATAAATCTTGGGGTTTCACGATGGCAATCTGGGCACCAGGTACCAATAATCACCACAACTTCTGTTGGGGTGGTGACTGTTTTAAGTTTAGCTAGGGTGGCGCTATCGGTTTGGTATTCTCCGTAGCTATCACCAAAGTCTGGATGCTCATTTAACAGTTTTTCAGGAGTTACTAGTCCGGTAAAAATCACTTCGGCTTTATCCTCTTTACCACAGGTTGCAAATGGGTTGTCAGGATCACTGAATCCACAACCGCTATTGGCTTTTGCTGGCAAGGCGCTTACTGATACTGCCAGTACTAACAAGGCTAACAGATTTTTCATTTCGCTTGTTCCTCTTCTTGAATCCATTGAGCAACGCGCTTAGCAAAGTAAGTTAATATGCCATCCGCACCGGCTCTTTTAAAGCAAAGTAATGACTCCATGACTATGGGCTTTTCGGCTAACCAACCGTTGTTGATAGCGGCCATGTGCATGGCGTATTCACCGCTGACTTGATAAGCAAAGGTCGGTACCGCTAACTCTTCTTTTACTCGACGAACAATATCAAGGTATGGCATGCCAGGTTTAACCATGACCATGTCGGCACCTTCGGCTATGTCCAATGCTACTTCGTGAAGCGCTTCATCACTGTTGGCCGGATCCATTTGATAAGAGTGCTTATTGCCGCCTTTAATGTTACCGGCAGACCCCACCGCATCACGAAACGGTCCGTAGTAATTGGATGAGTATTTAGCGGAGTAGGCCATAATGCGCACGTTCACATGACCGGCTTGCTCCAGCGCTTCGCGTATTGCGCCAATGCGACCATCCATCATATCCGACGGGCCAATGACATCGGCACCGGCTTCGGCGTGAGACAGTGCTTGCTTAACCAATACCTCAGTGGTGATGTCATTGAGAATGTAGCCATTATCATCAATAATGCCGTCTTGACCATGGGTGGTGAAGGGGTCAAGCGCCACATCCGTCATTACGCCCAGCTCAGGAAATTCACTTTTAATTGCGCGAACTGCACGTTGGGCAAGCCCGTCGGCGTTGTAAGCTTCTTCCGCAGATAAGGATTTTTTCTCTGCTGGTGTTACCGGGAAAAGCGCGATCATCGGTACCCCAAGAGCAACCAATTCAGCACACTCTTTCAACAACAAATCGATGGAATAGCGCTCAATGCCGGGCATGGATTCGACTTGCTCGGTGCGCATGTTACCCTCAAGCACAAACATCGGGTAAATCAAATCATTGGTGGTCAGCGTGTTTTCACGCATTAAACGGCGACTGAATTCATCTCGGCGCATTCGGCGCATACGACGATTAGGGAAAGCACTGGTGATAATGTTCACGCATAGCTCCTTAAAGTGACTTAAAGTAATTTAGGTTTGCGGTTCGTGGTTGAACTCGCTGGTATTAACGATGACTCGGTTACGGCCAGCATCTTTGGCTTGATAAAGGGCTTGGTCGGCGAGCTTGAGCAGCTGTTTGGATGGCAAGTCGTCGCTAACGATAGCACTTGTTAAGCCAATGCTTATGGTTAGCTCTATCCTATGACCATCCCAAATAATCGGCAATGATTCAATGGATTTACGTATGGATTCTGCGACCTGCTTCGCACCTTGTAAGGGAGTATTCGGCAATATCAACGCAAATTCTTCGCCGCCATAACGACTGGCCATATCGCTGGGGCGTTTTAAACTGCTATCCAGCACATTCGCAACCTGAATCAGGGCTTGGTCACCAGCCAAATGACCGAGCTTATCGTTCACTTGTTTAAAGTAGTCGATGTCTAACATAACTACAGCCAAGGGTTGCTGGTTACGCCGGCTTATTCGAGCCTGCTGCTGTAAGTGGGCTTCAAACGCTTTGCGATTCTTTAAGTGGGTGAGGGCATCGATAACGCTTTGTCGTTGTAATTGCTTGTTGGCCAAATTGAGTTCTTTCATGGCTTCTTCAAGTTCGAGGGTTCGCAATTGCACTTGACGCTCGAGGTCGGCTTTCGCTTGCATTTGTGCTTTAAGTTGATTTTCTTGAGTACGACGCTTTTGCGCTTCTTGCTCGAGCAGGCGTTGCTGTGCCAATTGTTTATCGAGCCGTTCGTTGTGATAACGCTCCGCTAATAAGGCTGTTTGAATGATCACTTGGCCGATGAGGCCCATTACCATAGGTATGGAGCCAAGTAAGGTTATCGATCCGAACGGAATTTGTGTTAGCGACAACCCAATACCAAAAATCACCAGAACCCAACTCAGTAGGTAGGGTTTACCGTACTGGTTACCGTTGAGGTGTTGGGAGAACCCTAAATACAACATGGTTAGGAAAAACAATGCATAAATAAACAGTTCGTTAATGATTTGCTGGGCAAGGCTTACATTGGCGTTTATGAGCATAAAGCCAACCAACAGCAGCACTAAAGAACGCGTAATATACAGCTGCGAGGGCGAAACCCTCCGTAGCTGCAGTACCTTCTCGGCGAACAGGGTACTAAAGCCTAAAAATATCGGCAGTAGCAGGCTAAATGAATTGGTTTGAAACCACAGTTGATCCGGCCACAAAAGCTTAAACCCGTAGCCGTAGGTGCTAATGAGTATGGTGGCGAGGAAGAAATTTTGTGCAGCAAAATAACCGTAGGCGTATGAGCGGGTGGATACGGTCATAAAAATACTGAATATCACCAAGGCTAACAAGCCACCTACGAAAATCCATTGCACCATGTCGTTGGTCGAAATGTTTTCGAGGGTTTGCTCATTAGTCATCAGCTTTAGCGGCAACTCAACTAGGCCCCGGGTATTAACCTTCATATACAAGGTATAGGATTGTTGAGGCTGAAGGTGAATAGGCAACAATGAGCTGGGGTGTTTTATTGGTCGGTTGGCATAGTTGGTATCGGAGCCTATTTGCCACTGCTCTTTAATTTCGCCTTGGGAGAGCAGGTAGGCGTCAACGTGGCCTTTTGCTTCACTGCTCACATGAAGCACTCTATCCAAGGCAACGTGTGAGTCGTTGATTAACTCAATCTTGACCCAAATATTAAGTGGATTAATGGAAAATGTGCTCAGCGCTGGATGATTGCTTTGCCACGGTAGGTTAGGCTCAGCGAGTATTTTATCCAGCGTTATAGAGGGTTGTTGCTGCAAGACTTGTGCATCGTTGGTTAAATCGATTTCGGCGGGCTGAACTGCCGGTACTAACACGGCTCCAAAACTAACTGGAGCAATGAAAAGAAGACTTAACCCAAGAGCCAGCAGCCAAGCGCGCATTAGTTAACTCGCTTCACCGAGATTTTTTTGCCGCCATCCGCTTTACGAAGTTTAAAGCCACCAAAGGCGCCTTTTTCTATGATGACTTTGTCACCGGTGCGAATGGACAAACGCTCATAATCGGTTTGAGCCCACACTTGCTTGTTAGCGAGGGTTAAACGCAAGCGCTTGTATGGGTCGCGTTTGATAACAGAGATGGTGGAGGTGATTTCCTGAAGCTCTTTGTCGGCTTGCGGTTTTTTCTTGGCACCAAACTCGTCGACTTTCTGTTGCGTTGTTTTTACCGCTTCGCTGTTTTGAGCAGGCGTAACCACCGGTGTCGATGCAACAACTGAAGCGGCCGTCGCGCTCGTTGCTGGAGCTGTTTTCTCTGATGATATTGACGCAGACGCCGCTGGCTTCGAAACGGAGCGGGCTAAATTGTCGTAGCAATCAAGCCGTTGCAGAGAAGACTCAATGGACGCGCAGCTTTGCAGTTGCTTGGGTAAGGGTGACTCATTTTTCGCAAGCACTGAAGTTGACAACAAAGCCATTGCTAACGCAAAGCTACTAACTAACGGTTTGAAATACATAGAATCCTCTACCTTGGTAATGAGCAGAGGCGGTTCTATTAATCGCTTGTCTCTGCTTGAGCTTCGTCCTTGTTGGTGTCGTTTTTAAGCATTAAGCGCGACACTAACAGACCGCCTTCAAAAAGTATCAGCATAGGCATGGCCAATAAACTTTGAGAAATAACGTCTGGTGGCGTAAGCAGCATACCGATAACAAAGGCAGCAACCACAATATAAGGTCGTTTAGTTGCCAAGTCATCAGGATGAGTTACACCCGCTTTACACAACAATACCACTGCTATTGGAATTTCAAAAGCCAGACCAAAGGCAAAGAAGAGTTTTAGTACAAAACTCAAGTAGCTACTGATGTCCGTGGCCACTTGAACGCCTTCCGGAGCCACGCTGGTAAAGAAGCCAAAGACAACAGGGAACACCACGTAATAAGCAAACGCCATACCCGCATAAAAGAGCAGAGTACTGCTGGTTAGAAGCGGCATTAACAGTTTGCGTTCATGGCGATAAAGCCCAGGTGCAATGAATGCCCACACCTGATAAAGCACATAAGGAATCGCAATAAAGAATGACAGTACTAAGGTCAGTTTAAAGGGGGCGAAAAACGGTGCGGCTACATCGGTAGCAATCATGCTGGTGGCATCTGGCATCACTGCCAACAGCGGTTGAGCAACGTAGTGGTAGATGTCTTTCGACCAATAGGCTAAACAAGCAAAAACAATGAATACACTTGCTAAGGCTCGCAGCAATCTGTCCCGAAGCTCTAATAAATGACTGATCAGGGGTAATTGTTGTTCGGCCATTGGTTACTCTTTTTCCTTAGGCGCGTCAGTACTGGCTGAGGTTTGCGCTTTAGCACTGGCATCGTCGCTCACTGGCGTTTCAGTTTTGTCGGTCGAGGCCGTCTCTTGTGCTTGATAAGGCTTGTTGACCGATTGCGCGGCTTGCTTTAACTCGTCGATGGAGTTTTGCAGGTCTGGCGAGAGGTCCTTTAAGCCCTTATTTTCGGCTTGCTTAAGATCCGAGTGCAGCTGTTCAAGCTTTAATTCAGATTCAAGCTCGGTCTTCACCGAATTTGCCATGCGTTTCATGCTGGACATGAAACGGCTCACCGAACGCACTGCTGAAGGCAGCCGCTCTGGACCTAACACGACCAACGCCAAAATGGCGATGATCAATAGCTCCATGAAACCTATGCCATCGAACATAATAGATTAAGCCTGTTCTTTGTCTTTAGCAGGAGCTTTGTCTTCCGCTTTCTCAGCTTTTGCAGTGGTGTCTTCGATGGCGTCTTTTTTGTCTTTACCGTCTTCGTCCGACATGGCTTTCTTAAAGCCTTTAACTGCACCGCCTAAATCGCCACCAATGCCGCGTAGTTTCTTAGTGCCGAACAACAAAATTACGATGACTGCGACAATTAGTAATTGCCAAATTCCGATATTACCCATGAGTTTGCCTCTATCAATTCTGCGCGCAGAATGTATCAAAAATTCCAATTCTAAATGTTATCTTGGGCGGGCTTTGAAAGCCATCCCCACAGACCAAAAATTCCGGATGCGGTTGCCAAGATAATTGCAGGGACTAGTGTATCGTTTCTTAAAGATAAAACGCAGGCACAGATCACTAAAACGCCGCTAAGTCCTAATAAGAAGTAACTTTTGTGCTGCTTACGCTTATAGCTTAAGTAGCGATCAAGTAGTTTTTGTTGCTGATTCAATAGGTTACGACCCATGACTAAGTTGTCGTAAATCAACTCAGGCATTTCCGGAAGTTTGTCCAAGATCTCAGGAAAGCGTTCAGAAAGCTTTTCAGCCGTTGCTTTTACCCCTATTTGACTCTTCATCCAGTTCTCCAAAAACGGTTTTGCGGTGGCCCATAGGTCCAACTGAGGATAGAGTTGTCGCCCCAGTCCCTCTACATATAATAGCGTTTTTTGCAGTAGCACTAACTGCGGTTGCACTACAATGTCAAATTGTCGAGCGGTGCGAAACAAGTCTAATAACACCAGTCCAAACGATATTTCCGCCAGCGGCTTATCAGCCAAAGGTCGACAAACTTCGGTAATAGCAGCTTCAAAAGCGTCAATGTCGGTTTGTGCAGAAACCCAGCCTGAACGAATGTACAACTGGGCTATTTTTTTGTAGTCATGATTAAAAAAGGCCAGAAAGTTTTCGGCGAGGTAGCGCTTGTCGGCTTCGCTTAAGCTACCAACTATACCGCAGTCGATTCCTATGTATTGTGGATCGTTGGGGGTTACTTTAGAAACGAAAATGTTGCCTGGGTGCATGTCGGCGTGGAAAAAATTATCCCGAAAAACTTGAGTGAAGAAGACTTCAACCCCCCGCTCTGCCAACAATTTAAAATTAGTGCCCTGAGCGGTTAAGGCATCAATGTCGGTAACCGGGATGCCGTCAATGCGTTCCATAACCAACAGGCGAGTGCGGCTGAATTCAGAATACACTTTAGGAATGTACAGGGCTTTAGAATCTGCGAAGCTGTTTCTAATTCGAGTGGCATTCTCTCCCTCTAAACGCAGATCCAACTCTTTGAAGATGGTTTGCTTGTAATCTTCTACCACAGCCGTCAGTTGCAAACGATGGGCGTCGGCAAGCAAGCGCTCGCCCCAACGAGCCAATAGCTGCATAAGCTCTACGTCGGCGCTCACACTCTGTTCGACATTAGGACGGAGTATCTTAAGCACCACCGCCTCAGAATTACTTTTAAGGCGGGCGGTATGTACTTGGGATATCGATGCCGACGCTAATGGTGTGTCATCAAACTCATCAAACAGGTGCTCAATCGGACAACCGAGCTGCTGTTCAATGTGCTGTCGAGCTATCTCACTTGAAAAGGGAGGCACTTGATCTTGTAATTGCGATAAATGCATGGCCCATTCATCATTGAGCAGATCGCGCCGAGTCGACAGCATTTGCCCAAATTTAATGTGAACAGCGCCGAGGGTTTGCAAGGTTAACTTAACTTTTTCACCTGAACCCAAATCGGGGTGTTGATCCTTTAGCCAGAATAAGCAGGCTCTGGCCATGGCTAGCCACCAGGGAATGTATTGCTTGGGAATCAGCTTGTCGAGGCCATAACGAAGAGAAGTCGCTAGGACTTGGTAGCCTCGGCGCAGACTGTTAACGCTCATCCACTTTTCCTTGTTTATATTCGGCGGATTTAACTGTTAAGTTGACGTAATTTACGTTCAAGACGTTGTAATCGCCCGGCCAGTGCATCAACCTCATCTCGAAATTGTTCAAATTCGCTGTGAGTCGGTGCAAGCTGAAGTTCATCGCTGAGCAAGTGTTTTGCTTCCTCTTTGCCCTTGTTGAACAGTTCGCTCAAATTCTCTCGGGCCGTCACCGATTGCTGCGAAACCTTATGGGCTGGAGCTTCACCAATCACGTTAGCCAGCGGCGCGAGCCAGTCGACATCCAACTGCTTTAGATCATTAGCAAATTGCTGTAACACGGCTATGTCGCCTTCCAGCTCCAATTGTCCAGACTTAATAAGTGCGGTTATCTGGCCGCCATCGGATAAGGCTTGGGCTTGTGACAATGGCAGGCTCACCGCAACATCTACGTCGCCGCCATACTGAGTCATTAATTGCACACGATTGCTTGAGGGCAGCAGGTAAATGGGCCACGGCAACTCGCTGAGTCGCAATTTTATAACCTGACCCGATAGCTTGCTAAACAGTTGCTGGCTGCCGCGATGTTGCGCCAACGCCCAGTTAATGGATTGCTCGGCAACTTCGCAGGCAAAACTGGCAAACAGCATTAAAACTTGTAGCCCCGATGCAACGCCACTACGCCGTTCGTCATGTTGATGTAGTCGGTTTGGTCAAAACCGGCGTCATCCATCATTTGCTTAAGCGTTTCTTGGTCTGGGTGAACACGAATGGACTCAGACAAATATTCGTAACTGCCAGAATCATTGGCAATCATAGAGCCCATTTTGGGGATAACTTTAAAGCTATAAAAGTCATAGGCTTTACGCATGACTTCATTGGTTGGCTTGGAGAACTCAAGAATGAGCAGTTTGCCGCCTGGCTTTAACACCCGCAACATGGAGCGCAGGGCTGCGTCTTTGTTGGTGACGTTGCGTAAGCCAAACGCAATGGTAATGATGTCAAAGTGATTGTCAGGAAACGGCAAGGCTTCGGCATTGGCTTGCACATAGCGTATATTGGATACAAAGCCTTGATTGCGCAGCTTATCGCGACCTACTTTGAGCATGGAGTCGTTAATGTCGGCAAGGATTACTTGTCCGTTATCACCAACTATCTGTGAAAATTTGGCGCTAAGGTCACCGGTACCGCCGGCAATGTCTAACACTTTCATGCCCGGGCGCGCCGCCGCAGATTCAATGGTAAAACGCTTCCATAGACGATGAACACCAAAGGACATAACGTCATTCATTATGTCGTATTTCGAGGCGACCGAGTGAAATACATCAGCAACCAGCTCTTCTTTCTTTTCTTTTTCTACGGTGCTGTAGCCAAAATGCGTTTTTTCTTGGTTATCATTTGCCATGTGGCAATATCCTCATGTTCGTTGTCGTGCTTTGTTGGCGTGTAATGAGCCTTGCAACTTAGTATAACTGCGCATTACACCATAACCATTGACTAAGATAAATCGTTTAACCTGCTGAATTTGGGTTAGCTCATGTTGTGTGATTGAACAAAACAAACGATCAACTCAGCGAGCGCTTGCCCAACGTCTCTTTGACCTGCCAATTCGCCTTCTGGCGCACAACTTGGTGCGCCCTCAGCAAGATGCAAGTAACACACTTGCTGTAAGCTCGCAAATTGGTGGATGCCGAATAATACATCATTTAACGGCAGGGTCGCGATACTTCTAGCAGAACTGGGCATTGCGTTGATGACGTCTAAATCCACCTCTATCGCCAGTGGGTTGGTCAGAGCGCGATATTCTTCTACGCGTTGGCTCAGAGCTTGTTCAAGTGTTTTTGCGCGGTGGTGATACAAAGCTTGGTAGCTGTCCCAACTGGCATGGTGTTGCTTGAGCGCATCTAAACTGGCCTGAGAGTTTTTAAGTTCGTGTAACCCAACAATGTGATAGCGATTCAACAATTGTTGCGCGGCAGCATAATGGAAGCCATTGCCACTGTGCCTTCCTTCTAACGGCCGAAAGTCGCTGTGGGGATCAAAGTTAACGCAGTTAAGCGCCTGCCCATGTACTTGATGGGCAGCTTTAAGCAAGCCGTAGCAGTTATTATGGCCACCGCCAATGACGATGGGTATGAGTCCATTGGCGATGATGGGGTTTATCGTCTCGATCACTTGCTCGTCGAGCCTAGCGACCGCTTGTCTGAGTGATTCTAAAGAGTCGTTCGTTGACGGTTCAGTTACATCTATGGTGCCGGTAATGAGCAACTGCGAAGCGTCGAAGTATTGGTTCGATTGTAAGTTCAGCAATTGCAGCATCGCGGCATGCCAAGCACCATCTGCGCCACCTCGCCCTAAGTTGGCACGGGGACCAATGTCTTCGTTAATGCCCACTAGCGCGTAACGAGCGCCGTTGCCCCGAGCGTTGGCTAAGGCTGCGTTGAAGTCTTGTTGGGCCGGGTCCAGTAGTTGGCAGGACTGGCCGATGCGAGTTTCACCCGGGCGAATTTGTAGCCAAGTTGTCAGTTGTGTAGCGGTTATCCAAGCACTGCGGTTCATGGGTCACTTCCAGTAGAAACAACAACAGGCCGAAAGACGGCCTGTTGTAATGAGCGAGGTTGAATTAGTCGAGATCGAGGGGATCCGGTGACAATATGATGCCCGTACTATCGGCATAGAGGTGGTCTTCTGGTAAGAAAGTCACGCCGCCAAAATTAACCGGAATCTCAGCTTCGCCGGTACCTTGAATATCGCCACCTACGGGAATCGAAGCAATGGCTTGAATGCCAATATCAAGATCTTCTAAGGCATCAACATCGCGCACACAACCATAAACAACAACGCCTTCCCAGCCATTTTCTAAGGCGGTTTCAGCGAGCTGTGCATCGAATATAGCGCGTCGCAAAGAGCCGCCACCGTCGATAAGCAATATGCGTCCTTTACCTTCACTTGCTACTACGTCAGCAATCAGGCCGATGTCTTCGAAACATTTTATAGTTGCAATGGCGCCACCAAAAGAGGAAACCCCACCGAAGTTCGAAAACATGGGTTCTACCACGTCAACTCGGTCCATATACATATCGCAAAGTTCGGAAGTATTGTATTGCATTATCGACTCTCCAAAAAGGCACTGCCCGTATGAGGTTTACTATACAGAAACCAAGTATATAGCGGTAATATAAAAAGAAAAGCTGAATCACAGATTCAGCTTGTTGTTTAGGGCGTGTATTTTGCGACGATGTCTATAAGCGGTTCGCGACTGCCTTTTTCAGCTCGTAAGCGGGCTAAATAACGCTGCCAAATTTCCGCTTGATTACGTCCCATATCCAACAGCAACTCCCACGAATAGATGCCGCTGTCATGGCCATCATCAAACACCAATTTAACCGCGTAGTGCCCTACAGGTTCCACCTTGGTAATGTTCACCATTTTTTTGTGAGTCACTAAGATTGGATTACCGTGCTGTTGCACTTCTGCTGACGGTGAGTTAACCCGAAGAAACTCGCAACTTAAGGCATAACTTTCATTATTATCGAAGCTGACTTCTAGGATGCGAGACTGACGCTTCAGTTTGATCGCGGTGGCTTTAACGCTCATATCGACGAACTACCTTTAGTTATTGGACGGCTCTAGTGTATCTCAAACTTAGCGGTATTGGCATCAGACAAGGTCAGCTTCGCTACAGCCAAGCCGACCCATACTAAGGCTACAAAATAAACCGGCTTAGATCTTCGTCTTCCACGAGGGTTTGAAGGTGTTGGTTTACGTAGTCAGCGTCTATCACAATCGATTCAGCACCACGGTCGCCAGCGGAATAAGAAATTTCTTCCGTTAGTTTTTCCATGACCGTATGCAAACGTCGAGCACCAATATTTTCGGTGGTCTCGTTTACCTGCCAGGCCGCTTCTGCAATTCGTGCAATGCCGTCTTCACTGAAGGTTAACTTAACGCCTTCGGTGTTCATTAAGGCGGTTTGCTGCTCGGTTAGCGAGGCATTAGGCTCGGTAAGAATGCGCTTAAAGTCATGAGCGGTTAATGCTTCTAACTCTACTCGTATCGGCAGTCGCCCCTGCAGCTCAGGAATAAGGTCCGAGGGTTTAGCCATTTGGAAGGCGCCGGATGCGATAAATAAAATGTGGTCGGTTTTTACCATGCCGTGTTTGGTGGAGACGGTTGAACCTTCTACCAAGGGCAGTAAATCCCGTTGCACCCCTTCTCTTGATACATCAGGGCCTGATGTGTCGCCGCGCTTACAGATTTTGTCGATTTCATCTAAAAAGACAATGCCATGTTGCTCCACCAGTTCAATGGCTTGTTCTTTTAAGTCGTCTTGATTCACCAGTTTGGCGGCTTCTTCTTCTACTAACTCTTTAAAGGCGTCCTTAATTTTCATGGAGCGACGTTTAGCCTTGGGCTGGTTCATGTTTTGAAACATGTTTTGCAACTGCGAAGTCATTTCTTCCATGCCTGGAGGTGCCATGATTTCAACACCCGCCGACTTTTGCGCGATTTCGATGTCAATTTGCTTGTCGTCTAGTTTGCCTTCGCGCAATTTCTTACGGAATGACTGACGCGTATTGCTGTTGCTGGTTTGCTCGTCTTGCCCCCAGTTATCTTTTGGCGGTGGCAGTAAGGCATCGAGAATGCGTTCCTCGGCCATTTCTTCGGCGCGGAACTTATGCTTTTTCATTTGAATTTCACGGGTTAGCTTAACCGCCGAGTCGGTGAGATCGCGAATGATCTGCTCTACTTCTTTACCAACGTAGCCCACTTCAGTGAACTTGGTGGCCTCTACCTTAATGAACGGTGCATTAGCGAGCTTAGCTAGGCGACGGGCGATTTCGGTTTTACCTACCCCGGTTGGACCAATCATTAGAATGTTTTTCGGGGTCACTTCTTGACGCAGCTCGGGCTCAAGTTGCATGCGGCGCCAGCGGTTACGCAAGGCAATGGCAACTGCCTTTTTAGCGCCTTGTTGACCTATGATGTGTTTGTCCAGTTCGTGAACGATTTCTCTAGGTGTCATTTGCGACATAATTGAATTCTCTTGTATATGAGCGGCCGGATTAGTAATCCAGTTGCTCAATGGTCTTATTCTGATTGGTAAACACGCAGATATCGGCAGCAATGGTTAGTGCTTTTTCGGCAATTTCCGGCGCGCTCAGGTCGGTGTTTTCTAATAAAGCGAGTGCCGAGGCCTGGGCAAAGTTACCGCCCGAACCAATGGCAATCAGGTCGTTTTCCGGTTGGACGACGTCGCCATTTCCCGTGATGATTAAACTGGCTTCTTCATTGGCGACCGCTAATAGAGCTTCCAGTTTACGAAGCATGCGGTCGGTGCGCCAATCCTTTGCCAGCTCTACAGCGGCTTTAGTCAGGTGGCCTTGATGCATTTCGAGTTTGGCTTCAAAACGTTCAAACAGGGTAAAAGCGTCGGCCGTTCCTCCGGCGAAACCCGCCAACACTTTGCCGTTATAGAGGCGGCGAACTTTACGCGCGTTTCCTTTCATAACGGTGTTGCCTAGAGAAACTTGGCCATCGCCAGCGATGACAACTTGATTGTTGCGGCGAACAGAAACGATAGTAGTCACTGTGAATCCTCGTATCGAAAATAAATAGCGGCGTATGCCTTTGTATAGTCGATATGGGGTAGGGGCTGAACAATTTCAACCCCTAGGGGATCAGTTCCAGAACCAAATTTGACAGGTATTGATGCCAGCTCGTTGAATTTTATGGCGATCTCGCTCAGCTTGGCGTTTCGAAGTGTAGGGGCCTAGTACCACTCGATACCAAACACCGTTTTTGCCTTCGGTGCGACGAACTTCAGCTTCCAGTCCTTGGAAGGCGATGGTTGCACGCATGCTTTGGGCGTCGTCAGAATTTCTAAATGAGCCACATTGCATTTGATAGGGGCGGCCAGGTTCGGTTTTCTCCGGCAGGTCCACCTCTACGGAGCGCGAAGGCAGCTCATTGGTGTATTCCCAAGTCTCTTGTGGTTTTGGCGGTAACTCGTCAACCGGCTTTGTGGCTTTAGGTTTGGCTGTTGGCGCAACGATTGGGGTTACCTTTTCAGGGTTATCATCGGCGCTACCGCTAATTTGATAAAGCAAATAAGCAAACCCCGCCACCACAATCAGTGCCGGCGCAATGCGCAACCAATTGGCTGGAGCGGGTT
This sequence comes from Paraferrimonas haliotis, assembly GCF_002282895.1. GTDB lineage: Bacteria > Pseudomonadota > Gammaproteobacteria > Enterobacterales > Shewanellaceae > Paraferrimonas > Paraferrimonas haliotis. The sequence continues at coordinate 299,373 of NZ_NRRB01000002.1, read as the reverse complement.
GATTATTAGCCGCTTTTTTGCGGCGTGGCGCCTTTTTACGATTAGGCTTTCCCTTGTTAGCGTAGTCCCTTTGGCTCATTAACTTACATGCGCTCCAAGGTTTCGATGCCCAATAAGTCGAGACCCGTTTTTAGAGTGCGCTCGGTCACTTTTGCCAATTTCAGGCGGCTGTTGCGCTGTGCTTCGGTGTCTGCACTCAACACAGGACAGGCTTCGTAGAAACTTGAGAAGGTACCCGCTAGCTCAAACAGGTAACCACAAAGCACGTGAGGTGTACCGCGATCCGCAACCCGCTTAATGGTTTCCGCAAATTGCGCCAGCTTGTTGGCTAAATCGATTTCTTTTTGCTCCGCTAACACAATGGCGGCATCTTGATAGTTAATGCTTTGGTCGTTGGCTTTACGGGCAATATTGGACACACGGGTTAGTGCATACAGTAAGTATGGCGCGGTATTGCCTTCAAAGCTTAACATCTGGTCAAAGCTGAAAATGTAATCTGAGCTGCGGTTTTTAGACAAGTCGGCGTATTTTACCGAACCGATACCCACGGCATTAGCAATGGTTTCAAGCTCCTGTTGCGACAGCTCGGTATTCTTTTGTTTTACCAGCTCCATGGCGCGTTGTTCCGCTTCAACCAACAGGTCGATAAGCTTGACGGTATCGCCCGAGCGGGTTTTAAACGGCTTACCGTCTTCGCCGTTCATGGTACCAAAGCCTAAGTGCTCAAGAGAGGTGCTGTTACTCACGAAGCCGGCTTTGCGAGCCACGGTGAATACTTGCTGAAAGTGCAAGCCTTGACGTTGATCCACAAAATACAGAACGCGATCAGCGTGCAAAACATTTTGGCGATAGCGCATCGCCGCTAAATCGGTGGTGGAGTATAAGAAACCACCGCCTTTCTTTTGCACAATAACCGGCAATGGGTCGCCTTGTTGGTTTTTAAATTCATCTAAAAACACGCATTTAGCGCCTTGGTCTTCGGTGAGTACGCCCGCGGCGTCTAAATCCGCAACCACTTGAGTTAAATCGTCGTTGTAGGCACTTTCGCCGCGCACATCGGCACGGGTTAATTTAACGTTCAGTTTGTCGTAAACGCTTTGGCAATGAGCCAGCGAAATTTCGTTAAACTCGCGCCAAAGTGCTAAACATTGTTCGTTTCCGGATTGCAATTCCACCACTAAATCGCGGGCACGGTTGGCGAACTCTGGAGATTCGTCGAAGCGTTGCTTCGCGGCGCGGTAAAAGCTTTCTAAATCCGACAGCGCCATGCTGATTTCTTCGTTGGCGGCGCGTTTTTCTTCCATGTAAGCCAGCAACATACCGAACTGAGTACCCCAGTCGCCTACGTGGTTTTGACGAATGACCTTGTGCCCCTGAAACTCAAGGGTACGAGCCACTGCATCACCAATAATGGAGGAGCGCAGGTGGCCGACGTGCATTTCTTTGGCTAAGTTAGGAGAAGATAGATCCACCACAATGGTTTGCGGTTGCTCTTCAGCAATGGCCAAGTTCGGGCTTTGATAGGCGGCTTCAATTTGATTGGCTAAGGCGTTGTCGTCAACAAAGAAGTTGATGAAACCTGGTCCTGCAATTTCAACCTTAGCAATGTGCTCTGATTGAGGCAGAGTATCAATTAATAATTGCGCTAACTCTCTCGGCGGTTTTTTCGCTGCTTTTGCCGTCATTAATGCGACGTTGGTGGCGAAATCACCGTGAGATTTGTCCTTCGTTCGGTCAACTTGCAGGCGCGGTTGAAAATCGTTGTCGATAAGGCCTTGCGACTTCAAAATAGCGAGCGTTTGCTCAAGCAATTCTAAGATGTGTTGTTTCATAGGTTGATGACCGTGATATACAAAGGAAATACAAAAATAATTCGAACCGAATATGTTAGCAGATAGACGTCTGCTGTGGCTAGCTAAGATCTTGCGGATCTCGGTCCAAATTCCAGCGACATTTTCTCGCCAGCTCTAACTGTTCAATGGCGTCTAAATTCGCTTCGATGATGGCCTGCAAATGATTGCGATTGGCGGCTTGGCAAATAAGGTGGTAACGATATTTTCCGGCCTTTCTTTCAATCGCTGCCGGTAACGGCCCAAGCACCTCAAGCGCTTGATACCCTCGCAGCAGGTTAGCGACCTCAAATAGAAAGTCGTAAGCCCGTTGGCCCTCATGCGCTTCCGCTTGAAACAGCAACATGTGAGTGGAGGGGGGCAGCATGGCGTGCTGGCGTTCTGTTAATAGTGAGCGACTCAATGGACCATAACCTTCGCGAAGCAGTTGTTGAATCACCGGGTGCTGAGGCTGATGGGTTTGCAGCACAACATGGCCAGGCTTAGACGCCCGACCGGCGCGACCGGCAACCTGTGTAATAAGTTGCGCGACTTTTTCAGGCGCTCGAAAATCACTGCTAAATAAGGCGCCATCCACATCAACAAGGCCAACTAAAGTGACATCTGGAAAATGGTGCCCTTTGGCCAACATTTGGGTGCCGATTAAAATGCGATAGTCACCATTTTTGATGCCTTTTAAGCGTTTGTCGAGCTCTCCTTTACGACGGGTGCTGTCGCGATCGATGCGCACAATCGGATAGTCGTTAAATCGCTCGGCTAAAACCTGCTCGAGCTGCTCGGTACCGACCCCGTGGCCAAACAGCAGCGTGCTTGAGCAGTTCACGCATTGATGGGGAATCGCTTGTACGTCATCGCAATGATGGCAATGAATTTGATGATTACTTTTGTGTAACGTGTAAAAAGCATCACAGCGCTGACATTGGTGCAAATGACCACATTCATGACACAGCAACGCCGGCGCATAGCCTCTGCGATTTAAAAACAACATGACTTGGTTGCCGGCACGCAACTGTTCACCTATTTTTTCAAACAATGCAGGGGATATCCCAGCTTCTAGGGGCTGATGCGTGAGATCGATTAAACTGTGGCTGGCGATGGCGGCATTGCCGGCTCTTGATTTCAGTTGATAGTGGTGATAGCGCTCGCTCAACGCATTGTGCAAGGTTTCCAGACTAGGAGTTGCTGTGCCTAATAAAACCGGTACCTGTTCAAGGTGACCTCGCATAACCGCTAAATCGCGTGCGTGATAACGCACCCCTTCCTGTTGTTTAAAAGATTGATCATGTTCTTCGTCGAGTATGATTAAGCCTGGCCATTTCATGGGCGTAAACAAGGCTGAACGGGTGCCAATAATAATGGCAGACTCACCTGCACGGGCTCTAAGCCAAGCGTTTAGCCGTTGCTTGGGTGTTAAGGATGAATGCAGCACAGAAATGGGCACATCGAAGCGGCGCTGAAAACGGGACACGGTCTGCGGCGTGAGTCCGATTTCTGGCACCAAGACCAACACCTGATTGCCTTTTTTCAACTGAGCGTCGATTAAGTGTAAGTAGACTTCGGTTTTGCCTGAACCGGTAATGCCTTCGAGCAAGCTGGTTTGAAACCCTTGTTGAGAAGATATTGCCGCGACAGCAATGGCTTGCTCTGAATTCAAAGTGAGTGGCGCTTCGTTGGTTTGCAGTTGTTGGCGCCAGCTTAAATCGGGTTCAAAAGGTTGTGGTTGAGCCTGAATTACGCCTTTATCTTGCAGCACCTTAAGCACAGACTTGGAAGCGATTTGTTCCATTTGCGATTGCGGTAATGGACTCTGGTTCAAGGCGGTTAACACTTTTAGTTGCTGTTTTGCGCGTTTAAATTCAGACAAATCGATACCTTCGCCCGCATCAGTTAGAGACCACTGCAACTCGGTTTCTAGGGTAGCGGATACGTCTTGTCGAAGGGCTAGCGGCAGCGCTTGGGTGAGCATTTGCCCAAGTGGCGCAAAATAATAGCGAGCCGCCCATTGGCACAGTTGCAACAAGGTTTCTGGAAATAATGCTTGGTCATCTAGGCACTTGATGTAGCTTCTGACTTTGTCTGGGCTGACTTGGGGGGTGTCGCTGTGAGCAACCACTAAGCCGACTTGCGTTTGCGGGCCAAATCGCACCAAAACACGAGCGCCGATGTGGGCCGGGCTTTGGTGTTTGGGTACCCCGTAGCTAAAGGTCTTTCTTAGGGGGACGGCTAGCGCAACTTCGACGTATTGAGTCATGGTAACTGACTGTTTTAAAACCTTTTAGGGAAGATTTTGGGTTGCTTAAACCCAATTTTAAAAGACAAATTTATTGGACACCCAGTGTACCTAGATCCGAAGTAGGGGGCTAGCGCTTTATATTTAATCAAAATTACCTTGAATAAAGTGCCGGCTTAGGCTAGTATTCGCGCCCTATTTATTTTGAAACCTCGTGTGGTGTCTGGCTTTGGATCAGATGGCGACACGGCCTTAACTGAGGTAATCCCAGATGAAAGAAGGTATCCACCCTAATTACGCTGCCATTAAAGCAACTTGTTCTTGCGGTAATGTCATCGAAACTCGTTCAACCGTAGGTAAAGACATTCACCTAGACGTATGCGGTGCTTGTCACCCATTCTACACTGGTAAGCAAAAAGTTGCTGATACCGGTGGTCGTGTTGACCGCTTTAAGAAGCGTTTTGGCGCTCTTAGCTCTAAGAAGTAATTACCCTAATTACTCGACCTTAAAGGCGCCTTTTGGCGCCTTTTTTGTTGCCTCTGGTTTTACCACTGCGGGATTGGCAAATAATCACGATAATTGCTTGAATTATTCGGTAACAAAGGTAAGGTAGCGGCTAATTATTCAGCGCAAATACACCTCACTAACCTCAGGACAGCAGTTATGTCAGATTTCCGCCAAAAAGCCCTTGATTACCATGAATTCCCGATACCTGGGAAAATCAGTGTAGAACTCACAAAGTCAGCGGAAACCGCTGCCGATTTGGCTCTGGCATACAGCCCAGGCGTGGCCGAACCTGTTCGAGAAATAGCAGCGAACCCAGATGATGTATATCGCTACACCAATAAAGGTAATTTGATTGCGGTAATTTCAAATGGTACCGCCATTTTAGGGCTTGGCGATTTAGGCCCAATGGCGTCTAAACCGGTTATGGAAGGCAAGGCGTTGCTGTTTAAGCGCTTTGCCAACCTTGATTCCATCGATATTGAAGTTAAGCATCGTACCATTGATGAGTTTGTGGATACTGTTGCTAACATCGCCGACACCTTTGGCGGTATCAATCTAGAAGACATCAAAGCACCAGAATGCTTTGAAATTGAAAAAGCCTTGATTGAACGCTGTTCAATTCCTGTGTTTCATGACGATCAGCACGGCACTGCAATTGTAACTTCTGCCGGCATGATCAATGCGTTGGAGATTCAAGGAAAAAAAATCGAAGAGTCGGTGATTGTGTGTTTAGGCGCGGGCGCAGCAGCTACTGCTTGTATGGAACTGCTGATCAAGTGCGGTGCCATGCGCGAGAAAATTTACATGCTGGATCGCAAAGGCGTGATTCACACTCGCCGAGAAGACATCAATGAATATAAAAAGATGTTTGCCAACAATACCGATAAGCGTACTTTGCAGGACGTGATTGAAGACGCTGATGTATTCGTGGGCGTGTCAGGCCCAGACTTGGTGACAGAAGATGACATTAAATTGATGGCGCCAAATCCAGTGATTTTTGCTTGCTCTAACCCAGATCCAGAAATTAAACCCGAAGTGGCCATGGCGGCGCGTTCAGACTTAATAATGGGCACTGGCCGCAGCGACTACCCCAACCAAGTTAACAACGTGCTGTGCTTCCCGTTTATTTTCCGCGGTGCTTTGGACGTGCGCGCTAGCGCCATTAATGATGAAATGAAAGTGGCTGCGGTGAAAGCCTTGGCAGAGTTAGCCAAAGAGCCGGTATTACCTCAGGTGTTACAAGCCTATCCAGAGGTTGATTCTATGGAGTTTGGGCCTAATTACGTGTTGCCAAAACCCATGGACCCAAGATTGTTACCACGAATAGCTAAAGCCGTTGCCCAAGCCGCGATTGACTCCGGCGTGGCTGGAATAGAGCAGTTACCTGAAGGCTATATGGCGGAATAACCCACTCATCAACAATCTTTATAAAAGGCGTCGTATGACGCCTTTTTTGTGTCTGAATTGACTGAACGCAAACTTTATGGTGATTTGCCTCATATAACGCTGTGTTTTGTGATCTAATTTAGATACACTGGGCCAATTCTAATAAGCTGCTGCAAAGCAGAGTCGTTAATTGGCAGTTGAGATGAGTTTTCTTCCTTTTTCCAAACCCAGCATGACGGATGCTGAGGTTAATGCAGTTGCCGAGGTTCTTGGCTCCGGCTGGATCACGACCGGCCCCAAAAATGCGGAACTAGAACAAGCTTTCAGTGATAAGGTAGGCGCCAAGCACGGCGTAGCTGTTAGCAGTGCTACCGCGGCTATGCATGTTACCCTTTTGGCGCTGGGTGTGGGCCCGGGAGACGAAGTCATAACCCCTTCTATGACTTGGGTGTCCACTGTCAATCTGATTTGCTTACTTGGGGCTACCCCCGTGTTTGTCGACGTTGATAAAGACACACTCATGGTCAGCTGCGAAGACATTGCTTCCAAAATTACCGACAAAACCAAAGCCATTGTTCCGGTTCATTATGCCGGAGCAGCATTGAATTTAACGCCCATTCGTCACTTAGCGGAACAACATAATATCGCCTTAATTGAAGATGCCGCCCACAGTGTTGGCACCGAATTCGAGGGTGAGCACATCGGTGCCAGTGGTACGGCCATTTTTTCATTTCATGCCATCAAAAATCTTACCTGCGCTGAAGGCGGTATGTTGGTCACCGATGACGAAGAGCTCGCCACCAAAGTGCGCCAGTTAAAGTTTCACGGACTTGGGGTGGACGCGTTTGATAGAGATACCCAAGGGCGCGCTCCGCAAGCGGAAGTGTTAACGCCGGGGTTTAAGTACAACTTGGCCGACATTAATGCCGCGATTGCCTTGGTGCAATTGCAACGAATAGAAGCCATCAACAAGCAACGGGCGCTGCTGGCTCAACACTATTTGAGTGAACTGGCACATATCGACGGCATTGTGCCGTTAACGGTGCCCAGTAGCTACTCAATGAAGCACGCCTGGCATTTAATGATTGTTCGAGTCGATGCCGATGAATTTGGCATGTCGCGCAGCGACTTTATGGCGCGATTAAAACAAAAAAACATTGGCTCCGGTATCCATTTTCGAGCGGTGCATACCCAGAAGTACTACAAAGAGCGCTTTGGTGATTTATCTCAACAACTTCCAAATAGCGATTGGAATTCACAGAGAATATGCTCACTACCTTTGTTTCCAGACATGACGCTTGCCGATGTCGATCGGGTAATCGATGCCATTAAACAAATTAAATCGGAGATTTGAAGTGTTTTTGCATACCAAAATATCGTTCGTTTCAGTTGTTATTCCTGTTTACAACGAACAAGCCTGTTTAGCCGAGTTGCTCGAGCGCACCGAAAGCGCTTGTCAGCAATTGGACTGTCGCTATGAAATCATCATGGTGGATGATGGCAGCCGTGATCAATCGGCGCAAATGCTGGTGGATGCAGCCAATAAACCCGGCAGCCCATTTGTGGCCTTGTTGCTTAATCGCAATTATGGTCAACACAGCGCTATTATGGCGGGCTTTGAAGAAGCCAAAGGCGATTTGATCATTACCTTAGATGCCGATTTGCAAAATCCGCCGGAAGAGATACCCAGATTAGTGGCGGCCGCCGATGAAGGCTATGATGTGGTGGGCACCAAACGAATGAATCGCCAAGATACCCTGTTTCGTCGGTACTCAAGCCGGCTTATCAATAAATCGGTGCAGCGGGCCACCGGGGTCGATATGAGCGACTATGGCTGCATGCTACGAGCCTATCGCCGCCACATCATAGACGCCATGTTGCAATGTCACGAGCGTTCCACCTTTATTCCTGTGCTAGCCAATAGTTTTGCCCGTAAGACTACGGAGATCCAAGTGGGTCATCACGAGCGAGAGCACGGTGATTCCAAATACAATTTCATGCGCCTTATCAATCTTATGTTCGATTTGGTGACCTGCATGACCACGGCACCTTTGCGCTTGTTGTCGTTAGCGGGGGGGGCCATTGCAGCAATGGGATTCGTGTTTGGCATGTTATTGCTGTTGTTGCGGCTCATCTTAGGCGCTGAATGGGCGGGAGACGGTGTATTTACCTTATTCGCCTTCCTGTTTATGTTTATTGGTGCTCAGTTTGTTGGCATGGGGTTACTTGGGGAATACATAGGTCGAATTTATAACGACGTAAGAGCCCGGCCTCGATACTTTATTCAGCAAGTGGTGCGCTCGCCACAAGACGATTCAAAAGAATAAGACGGTTAATATTTTTACCATATTTTAGGACACATTATGAACGCAGTAGTTTTTGCATATCACGATATCGGCTGTGAAGGCATTCGCCGTGTAATTGAAGCGGGGATAGCCATTGATGCCATTTTTACTCACGTTGACTCGCCTACAGAAAATCATTTTTTCGAGTCGGTAGCGGAATTGGCAGCGCAAGAGGGCATTACTGTATTCGCGCCAGAAGATGTTAATCATCCAATTTGGGTTGAGCGCATCAAACAATATAACCCCGACTTCTTGTTTTCGTTTTATTATCGCGATGTATTGTCACAACAAGTATTAGATTGCGCCCAAGTTGAAGCTTTGAATCTTCACGGCTCGTTATTGCCTCAATACCGTGGTCGCGTGCCAGCCAATTGGGCCATCATCAACGGTGAAACTGAAACCGGTGTGACCTTGCACAAAATGATCACCAAGGTGGATGCCGGTGACATTGCGGCCCAACAAAAGGTCACCATTGAGCCACAAGATACCGCCAAAGATCTGCACGTTAAATTGACCCAAGCGGCAGGACAGTTGTTACACAAAACCTTGCCAGAGCTTATGGCCGGATCGGTGAGCTATCAGCCTCAAGACGACACCAAAGCCAGCTATTTTGGTGGCCGTAGCGCTAAAGATGGCGAGTTGCATTGGGGCAAGAGCGCCACCGAGCTGCACAATCTTGTTCGGGCGGTAACCAAGCCGTATCCGGGCGCATTCACCCATACCGGTGATCGCAAATGTTTGATTTGGAAGTCCACCGTCGTGGCAACTAACTCCAGTGCCAAACCCGGTACCATTGTTAGCGCCATGCCGTTGCAAGTTGCTTGTAAAGAAGGGGTGCTTCAAATCGATGCAGGCCAAACCGAATCCGGCTTGTACGTTAACGGTGAGCAATTAGCTCGGGAAATGAACTTGGTTGAAGGGATGCGCTTTGGCCCTAAAGCGTCGTCGCAACTTAATCAAGATCGCAAAACCAAGGTGCTTATTTTAGGGGTGAACGGCTTTATTGGTAACCACCTAACCGAGCGCCTTTTAAAAGACGGCAATTATGAGGTGTACGGATTAGATATTGGCTCCAGTGCCATTGGCCGCCTTATGGGGCACCCAGATTTTCATTTCGTTGAAGGGGATATTTCCATTCATACCGAATGGATCGAATACCACATTAAGAAGTGTGATGTGATATTGCCTTTGGTTGCCATTGCAACGCCCATCGAATACACGCGTAATCCTTTGAGAGTCTTTGAGCTCGACTTCGAAGAGAACCTTCGCATTGTACGGTACTGCGTTAAATACAATAAACGCATTATTTTCCCATCCACCTCAGAAGTGTATGGCATGTGCGATGAGCCAAGTTTCGATGAAGATAAATCGCGCTTGATTGTTGGGCCTATTAACAAACAGCGTTGGATTTACTCAGTATCAAAACAGTTACTGGACCGCGTTATTTGGGCCTACGGTAAGAAAGAAGGATTGGAGTTTACCTTGTTCCGTCCATTTAACTGGATGGGCCCTCGCTTGGACAGCTTGAATTCAGCCCGCATTGGCAGTTCAAGAGCAATCACCCAGTTGATCTTAAACCTGGTGGAAGGTACCCCCATTAAACTGGTTGATGGTGGCGAGCAAAAACGCTGTTTCACCGACATTGAAGATGGTATTGAGGCCTTATTCCGAATTGTGGCCAACAAAGATAATCTGTGTAATGGGCAGATCATTAATATCGGTGCGCCAAATAATGAAGCGTCCATTAAGGAAATGGCACAGGTGCTGCTAGACAAGTTCGAAGCGCACCCATTGCGCGATAATTTCCCACCGTTCGCTGGCTTTAAAGTGGTTGAAAGTCAGTCGTTCTACGGTGATGGCTATCAGGATGTGTCTCACCGTAAGCCAAGCATCAGCAATGCCAAGCGCTTGATCGATTGGGAGCCGACCCAAACCATGGAAACCACCATCGAGAAAACGTTAAATTTCTTCTTGGATTCCGCCGTCAACGAGAAGTAAGGAGCCTGCTCAGATGAGTCAACCTACCTATGTGGGCTTGCGCATCGATGTAGATACCTTTAAGGGCACTCGCGAAGGAGTGCCTAAGCTTCTACAAACGCTCGCTAAACATAATGTGGAAGCGAGCTTTTTCTTTTCCGTTGGCCCGGACAATATGGGGCGCCACGTTTGGCGATTGTTAAAGCCTAAATTCCTTTGGAAAATGCTGCGCTCCAACGCCGTAGGCTTATACGGTTTAGACATTCTCTTATGCGGCACCTTTTGGCCCGGCCCTAACATCGGAGCGCGCCTGCCTCATATCATTAGGCAAGCGGCGCAACCACAACCTCAAGGCCAGCACGAAATTGGGCTGCACGCTTGGGATCACCACGCTTGGCAAGCCCACATTGATAAGTGGGATGAACAGCAGTTGCGTCGGCAAATCCAATTGGGCGTTGACGCGCTAACCGACATCATTGGCCGTCGTCCAGATTGCTCGGCTGTGGCGGGCTGGCGTTGCGATGAACGAACCGTCGATATCAAGCAGGAATTTGATTTCAAATACAACTCTGACTGTCGAGGCAACGCCCTGTTTTATCCCTTGGTTAACGATGGCGAACCGGGCACTCCGCAAGTTCCGGTTAATTTGCCAACCTATGATGAAGTGGTTGGGCAAACCGTTGCCGAAAGCGAGTTTAATGACTTCATTCTCAATCAAATAACCCCTGGGCAATTTAATTGCTACACCATACATGCCGAAGTAGAAGGCGGCATTAAGGCGGACTTGTTTGAGCAACTGCTGCAAGACGCTAAAAAACGAAACATTCACTTTGTGCCACTGGGTCGATTGCTGGAGCTAGAGCCTGTGTTACAGCAAGACTCGGTGGTAAAAGCGCCACTAGCAGGCCGTGAAGGTTGGGTTGGTTGGCAACAGTCTGTGGTTGCTGAGCGTAAAGGATAACTCATGCAAATGCTTATGAAACGATTTGGCTGGGTGCTCGCGCTCGCCTTTATACTCTTATACCTGCTGCCGTTAGGCCAGCGGCCTTTGTGGGAGCCCGACGAAACCCGTTACGGTGAAATCAGTCGAGAGATGGTGGCCAGTGGCAATTGGATTGCTCCGCAGTTTTTGGAGCTGCGCTACTTCGAAAAGCCCATTATGGGCTATTGGATGAACAGCATTAGCTTGCTGATTTTTGGCGATAACGCCTTTGCAGTGCGCTTTATGTCGGCCATGGCGGCGGCAGGCTCAGCGGTGTTGCTGTTTTGGCTCACCTTAAGAACCCTGCAATGTCGTCGCACTGCCTTAATGGCCAGCGGTATCTATTTGTCCAGCTTCATCGTGTTTATGATTGGCACTTATTCGACCTTAGACTCCATGTTGAGCTTTTGGGTGACCGCCGCCTTTGTGTGTTTTTATTGGCTGCTGGACGCGGACTCGGCTCGGCAACGTTTGCTGCGCTATGCCCTATTTGGGGTCTTTTGTGCAGCCGCCTTTATGACGAAAGGCTTTGTTGCTTTGGCCTTGCCAGTGGTGGCGCTGTTTCCATTTATGGCCATTCAAGGTCGATTATTAGAGCTGATTAAATACGGTGGCGTGGCGGTGTTGTCGGCTGCGGTTGTCAGTTTGCCTTGGGCAATTGCGATCCACATTCAACAACCGGATTATTGGAATTACTTCTTCTGGGAAGAGCACATTCGACGCTTTGCCGCAGATAACGCTCAGCATAAAGAACCGTTTTGGTTTTATATCCCCTGGCTGTTATTGGGCGCTCTGCCGTGGACAGGAGCCGTGGTTGCCGCCATTAAAGGCAAACCTTGGCAACAGCATAAGGGTTTTTGTTGGTATTTATTGCTGTGGGCGCTGATGCCGTTTTTGTTGTTCTCTTATGCTAAGGGCAAACTGCCTACCTACATCTTACCTTGCTTTGCACCATTATCGGTATTGCTGGCCATGGGGCTTAAACGCTACATCGATATGGGGGGTAAAGCGCTGCGCTGGGCTGGATGGTTGAACATGACGTTTGCGGGTCTTCTACTACTGGCGTTGCTGTTAGCCATGGTTGGGCTGCTGGGCAAAGAGCCTTTATACGGCTTATCTGAGATCCCTAAAATGGTGCTGGGCGTGTTGGTTTTTGGTAGCTGGGCGGTGTTGGGCTTTAGCCTGGCTAGGCAGCCCGAATCTAAGCCTCTAACGAAATTAGGCCTGATGCCGGTGATGTTCATGCTATTGGTGCCGTTTCTTGGACCACAATCGGTATTTGATCGCAAAGCACCGGGACATTTTATAGAGGCGGTGAAGCCCTACCTAAACGACGATACCTCAATCATTTCGCAAGAGGTTGGGTTAGCAGGTTCGCTGGCTTGGCATCTTAATAAAGGCGATATTACCCTCTGGGGTAAAACCGGTGAAGTGAAGTACGGCTTAAAGCAGTTAGACTCGCAACACCGACTGATTGGCCACGATGATATTGCGGCAACCATAGCCGAGCGACGTCAGAGTGCCGATGTGGCAGTCTTCATGCGCCGCAAGCAAATGCCAGAGTTGGATGAGCTGCCAGCACCGGATGAAATGCGCGTTCAAGGACGCTACATTTTTTACTTATACCGTAAGGTGAACGGCTGATGGTAAGCCTGTGGCTGGTGTTGTCCATTGCCTGTACCTGTTTGGGCCAAGTGGCTCAAAAGTTAGCGGTACAGCGTATTCAACAGTTAGCGCCGGACGCCCGTTGGGGGCAAAAATTGTTACAGCCGTGGCTGGTGGCCGCCATTGCTTTGTTAGGCCTGGGCGCTGTGTTTTGGTTGTTGGTGCTGCAAAGCTGGCCGGTGGGCATAGCCTATCCATTTTTAGCCCTTAATTTTATCGTTATGCTGGTTATCGCTAAGTGTTTTTTTAAAGAAGATGTGACGTCGAGACGCTGGCTAGGCGCTCTATTGATTACAGCCGGCGTTGCCTGCATGGGGTTAAGTTTATGAGCCTCGCCACAGCTTCCATGATTCGTGGTTACCTGTATGCAGCCATGAGTATTGCATTAGTTACCTTGGCCCAGTTGAGCATGAAATATGGCATGAGCCAATTGCCGATGGACTGGCAATGGCTGGCCCAATTAGGCCACTATCGTGATCATTTAAACGCGATGCTTTGGGTGGTTTTGGGCCTGAGTGCCTATGTTGGTTCCATGGCTGCCTGGCTGGGTGTATTGGCCAATATGAGCCTGTCGCGCGCCTATCCGTTATTAGCACTGAGTTATGTGAGCGTATTTGTCATCAGTTGCTGGATGGAGGTGTTCGATAACCATTTCGATTGGCTGCCTATGCTCGGTATTGGGCTCATTGTTGTTGGGGTTTACTTGACCAACAGTCAGCAAAAAGGGAGCTAGGCTCCCTTTTTTTGTTGAGCTATTTTCGATTAAGTCTAACAAGCGCCAGTAACATCAGCAGCCAATAAAAAGCTCCGCCGTCATCATTGCCAAGGTTTTGGCTGGGCTCAGTTGTACTGCTCGAAACGGTGACCTCGGTTTGCGCCTGTTGGCTGTTGCCGAGCCCATCGGTTACCGTCAGCGTTACCGTGAAGCTGCCGTCGCTTTGATAAGAGTGCTGGCCACTGGCTTGAACGGCATTAAAGCCATCGCCAAAATCCCACACATAACTGTATTGGCCATCGCCACCACTCACTTGCGCTGAAAAGCTTAAAGTGCGCTCGTTAACCGAAGTTTCAATAGATACCGCCAGCGGCATTATTGGCTGAACCTGTCGGGTCAGTTGTAGCTGATTGCCGTCTGCATCGGTAATGGTGGCGGTCACTTGATAATTGGCTGCTGCGGCGTAGGTATGGCTGACTTGTAAGCCGCTGCCACTGTTGCCGTCGCCAAAGTCCCAAATCACCTGATACGGCGCTTGCCCGCCATTAACATCGACACTGGCAGTTAGCATCATGCCATCAAGCACAGCGGATAGTTGTCCCGCTAGTTGATCGCCCGTCGACGTCGCTGAGCGGGTAATATTGACACTGGCGCGCTCGCTGGTGTTCACCTGCGAGGTCAACTCAATTTGCAGTCCAAGCTTGGGCAGCTGCAAGCCGGATTGCGGCTGACTAGGGAAACTGTAATCTAAGCTGTCATCAAAACGAGGGATGGCGGCTAGGTTGGTATCGAGCACATAGGGCAGTTGCGGATACAAACTAAATGCAGCGTCTTGTATTTGAACCGACGAGCCTAAATTACGGCCGTTTCGACGAATTGGGGTTTGATCCGCATCCACCACACCCAGAAAACCAAAACCAGGGTGCTCGTCAACGTTATTGTTGGAATAGGCTTCGTTTCGATACCAAATAAGCAAGCCGGGAGAGTAATTACGCCCTCCTAATTGCTCGTCGTTTCCTAAATGGCTTCTCAGTTCCACTAAGTAACGATGCGCTTCGCCGGGTTTGTCACTGTTACTGCGATAAAAGCCAGAAAGCGCGGTTTGAGTTACGATTTCAGCGCCATCTTCAAAGACGATGGTGCCATTATTAGTGATGCGAATGTCATCGATGACCATGCCGTCTTCATAAACAAAGCTGTCGGTTTGATAGCGCCACTGCAGTTGTACCGTTTGCCCGGCATACTCGTTTAAATCCGCCGATACTTCTACCCAGCCAAGGTCGCCTTGAGCCCCCGCAATTTGTGCTGAGTTGCCTGAAAAGTACGGGCCAAGTTGTGCATAGTAAGGGTTGTTGGTGCGAGATGCCGATGTGCTTATTGGGCGTCCGTTTACCAACAATTGCACAACGTCATAGTCTTCTTCAATTTTCCACCAAGCCATGAAGGTGAGGCGGCTATTGCCGAGTGCCGGTATGGCCACCTGCGGTAAGGTTAACCGATTGTCTATTTGGTCTCCTGTGGTGGAGTAGTATTGGTAATCACCAGTAAATGGTGCGCTAAACGGTATGGGCTCTTTTGGCAACTCAATGGTTAACAAATCAACATTACCGCTCTTGTCATTGGCATGGTTGATGTCTAGCGCGGTGGCTTGGCTGCCTAACTGGTCAAAATCAACCCTTTGTTCGGTTACCCAGCGTCCTCCCATTTGTTGTTGTAAAAATCGACGCGCATAGGGGCTCATGCTAGCGGGTTTACTTTGTGACGGGTTGCCGACGTAGGAACCAGCAGACATGAGTGACCAAAACCCAACCGGTTCGCCCTGTGCCGAGCCTGCCAAGTCGTATTCATCCGGAAGTCCCATGTCGTGGCCAAATTCGTGGGCACACACACCGATTCCGGCATCGATTGGCTGGATCGTGTAATACAAAATGGAGTAGCCCGAGTCGCCAATGGCCACCGGTCGGTTATTGCCATCGAGCACCGCGAATCGGTGTGACCAAATGGCGTTGCTGCCCAACACGCCACCGCCGGTTTCTTCGCCGATGCTGGAATGGAAAATCATTAAGTGGTCAATGATCTTATCGCCGTCTCTATCAAATTCGCTGAGATCAGACTGGCCGCTTTCATAAAGCTTGGTTACGGCTTCGATGGCCAATTCTCCAGCCGCTTTGTCATCGTCATTATTGTCGGGATCGTTCTCACCGTAATACTGAGCATTATTCTGCGCGGTAAACCAGCCAAAAGCGGTGCCGTTAAAGTTCATGCGATTGCCCGACTCTTGCTGATAATACTGATGAACACTTTCGAGGGTTTGACCGTTAGGACCTCTAAAACCGTTGGGGTTAAACAGCAGGTTCTGGTAGTGAACGACGGGGTAGCTGGCATAAAACATGTCGCTATCTTGAGCCGATAGGCGGTTGGCATCGTGGGGTAAATCGGGGAAGTCGATCATAATAGCCAACACGTTTTTGTTGGTGACGCTATCGGCATTCATCAGTGTTGCTTGAGCCGGTGCTCGGTTAGCACTGGAGAGGTTGCGGTTGTGCGGTTGTGCTAGCGCCGCCAACATCTCTTTGTGAGGGTTTGCAAACTGCGCTTTGGCAGCAAACTTATCGACGGCAGCACTGACTTCACTGGGTTGACTGTCACTACTGAGCTCACCATTTTTTCGCAGCCAATATTCGATGCGCTCCTTGTTCAACAAGCCAGGATCCGCTTTTGATAAAGGTATTGGGCTGGCCCAAGCGGAACCACCAAAGGTTAGGCTTGCAAGTGTAAGAGTTAGGAGAAGAAAGCGCATCATTCAAACCTCATTACCAAAACGGCGTTTGGTTTCTTATCGACATGCTAATAAGAACGGATATTTTAGAGTTTTTGTTCACTCTATAGTTAAAGGCCCAACAAACTAGAAAGTTATCTAAGTGTATAAGGCATGTTTAATAAAGCCAGTAATAATATAAAATGGGCGCTCGTTCTAATACCTTAGTCGCAACTTTGATGAGGCACAAAAAAAGCTGCTCAATGGCAGCTTATTTTTTGAAGGAGAGTGCCCTAACGGCAATCCGTTAGTCGTCGAAGCTTTCCACATCGATTCCCAGCTTTTCCATAATGGCTTTGGCGTCTTCTGGCACCGTATCGGGCTTTTCTTTGCTAAGATCATTATCGTTTGGCAAGGGTTGTCCAGTGTACGCGTGCAGAAAGGCTTCACACAAAAGCTCACTGTTCGTGGCGTGGCGTAAATTAGCAATCTGTCGACGAGTGCGTTCGTCGGTTAGAATTTTGAGTACCTTAATTGGAATCGATACTGTGATTTTTTTTACTTGCTCGCTTTTTTTACCGTGTTCGGCGTATGGGCTAATGTAATTACCATCCCACTCTGTCATGTTACCACCCGCAAATTAGCTTCAGTTTTGAATGTGTGCGCGGATGCAAGGTTGCGATGGCACAAACACTCTTATCAATACTTGGTTAGTTAGACGTCTAAGCATCTTGACGCCTATTATGTCATAGGTTACTTTAGCCGTCTAGACATCTCAGATAATCATCTGACTGGAATTTTGGAGTAGCAATGACAAAGTATCATCCGGGGACTATAGCAGTTCGAGAGGGCATTGAAGACGACACTCATCACGGAGCGGTTGTACCACCCATTTACTTGTCCACGAATTATACCTTCGAGGATTACCATACTCCGAGAGATTTCGATTACAGTCGCAGTGGAAACCCAACCCGAAACATACTCGCCAATGCATTAACCAAACTCGAACAAGGGGCTGGTGGTGTGGTCACGTCAACCGGAATGGCGGCCATTAATGTGGTGTTGCAACTGCTGTCACCCGGTGACCGGTTAGTAGTTCCCCATGATTGCTACGGTGGTTCGTTTCGGCTGTTTACCAATTTGGCTCGAAAAGGGTACTTTGAGCTGGACGTGGTGGATCAAACTGACGCCCAAGCATTAGCACAGTGTTTCGCCCGCAAGCCAACCATGGTGTGGCTGGAAACGCCTTCAAACCCGTTACTTCGAGTCGTGGACATCGCAGCGGTGGCGCAACAATGTCAGGCGAGCAACTCGTTATTGGTGGTGGACAATACGTTTCTATCGCCGGTGCTGCAAAAACCACTAACCCTAGGTGCAGATATTGTCATTCACTCCACAACCAAATTTATCAACGGCCACAGTGATGTGGTTGGGGGGGCTGTGGTTGCCAAAACCGACGAGCTGGCAGAGCAACTCGATTGGTGGGCTAATACCATTGGCGCTACCGGCTCAGCATTTGATAGCTATTTAACCCTGCGAGGCCTGCGCACCTTAGAAGCGCGGGTTAACCAGCATCAAGCCAATGCGCTCAAAGTCGCGGCACTACTAGACGCTCACCCGGCAGTGGATAAAACCTATTTCCCTGGATTTGAGTACCATTCGGAGCATCACATAGCCAAGCGCCAGCAACAAGGCTTTGGCTCTATGATAAGCTTTGAGTTAAAAGGCGATGACCAGCATGTTGGTAAGTTATTAAGCGCCCTTACGCTGTTCTCTGTGGCGGAAAGCTTAGGCGGCGTTGAAAGCTTGGTTGCGGTGCCCGCGACCATGACCCACAGAGCCATGGAGCCTGAAGCGCGCGCCGAGGCCGGCCTTAAAGACACCTTAATTCGATTGTCTGTGGGCATTGAAAATGGCGATGATTTGGTTGCTGACTTACAGCAAGCTTTAGATGCGTTAGTGTAAGAGAGGTAGTGTAGTGAGCATTCGTCATCTTCATAAATTTGGTGGCTCCAGTTTAGCTGACGCCGATTGTTACAAACGGGTGGCCCACATTCTGTTGACCCATGGACAGAGTGACGATTTGATTGTGGTGTCGGCGGCGGGCAAAACCACCAACCGCTTATATGAGTTACTCGATGGTCTCGATAATCACTTTGGTTGGCAACAGCAACTGGAATTATTGCATCAATACCAGCAACGTCTGATTGAACAATCGCTGCAAGATGAGTTGCAAAAGCAGTTGTTAATTCAGTTGCGTGAAGACATTAGGGTGCTGCACCGCCTGCTGAGTCTTGAAGACTTAAATGACTACCAACAGAGCCAGATCATTGCCTTTGGTGAGTTGTGGTCATCCCGCTTATTAGCCGCTCTTTTGGCGCAATCGGGTGTTGCTGCTACCGCTTTAGATGCTCGCCAAGTGCTGCTTGCCGATGAAGAAGCCACCCCACAGGTTCGTGAAACAGAGTCATCCAAGGCGTTACAGCAATTTATTGGTGAGCACCCTCAGCATCGGATAGTGATTACCGGATTTATTTGCGCCAATGAGCGAGGCCAAACCTTGCTGTTCGGTCGAAATGGTTCCGATTACAGTGCCACCTTAATTACGCGCTTAGCGAATGCTGATAGAGTCACTATTTGGACCGACGTTGAAGGGGTGTTTAACGCCGATCCTAACCGCATCAGTGACGCAAAATTATTGCGTTCTATGAGTTTACTGGAAGCCAATCGCCTTGCTGGTTTAGGCAGTCCAGTGTTGCACTCTCGCTGTTTACAGCCATTGCAAGGAACCAATATTTCCTTGGCGGTGCGCTCAAGCTACGCCCCACATACCGACTTCACGTTAATTTCTCCTAACTCGCAGTCCGCCAGTCAGCCAGTCGTAACGGCATTGGCTAAAGTTGAACGCATTGTGTGTCGTTGCGACAGTGATTTCTTATCGTTGCTCAGTCAACTGGACGCGCAAGACCTACCGCCATTAGCCCATTGGCGCGACTACAATGGTGTGATAGAGCTGGCTTACACAACCGAGCAGGCGCCGGCGGCGGTGGGTTTGCTTAAGCGCTTAGCTCCTGATTGTGGCTTAACTCAAATAACCCGCAAGCAAGGGTTTGGGTTGGTGGCGCTAGTAAGCAGCGCTGTGCAAGATTACCGGCAAGGGTTCGCACGGTTGCTTAATCGCGCTGCTAAGCCCTTGTATCAAGACGCGCACAGCTTGGTTACTTTGGTGCGCGAAGATCAAGTGTCAGCCCTGGCAGCGCAGGTTCATCGGCGTTGCGCTGGCCCCAGAAAGCGCTTTGGCATTGTGCTCATGGGTACCGGCAATATTGGCCAAGCGTGGTTAACCTTATTCGCCAAAGCACGGACAAGGCTTCAACGTGAGCTGGAAGCAGAAATTCAACTGGTGGGTGTGGTCAGTTCTTCTCGAGCTATCATCGATGGCACAGGCATTAATGCTGAGCAATGGCAACTGCGTCATCAAAAGGGCTTACCTTGGAGTTACGAGCCGTTATTAGAGCAACTGTCGCAATTACCTTACGATGAGGTGATTGCTTTAGACGTATCCGCCAGTTCCAGTTTGACCTTGCGTTATCCGGACTTTTTCAACCACGGAATCCATTTGGTAAGCGCCAATAAACTAGCCGGCTCTGGTCCTTTGCCGTTTTATCGTCACTTAAAACAGCAAATAGCCGATCGCCGTTTGTTCTGGCGCTATAACGCATCGGTGGGTGCGGGATTACCCATACAATATGCGATAAACGACTTGCGCCACAGTGGCGACAAAGTGCAGCAAGTAGGCGGTATTTTCTCCGGCACCTTGTGTTGGTTGTTTGAGCACTTTGATGGCTCAACGCCTTTCTCACAATTGGTGCTTAACGCTAAAGAGTTGGGCATAACTGAGCCAGACCCTCGTGATGATTTGTCTGGGCGAGACATGCAACGAAAATTGCTGATATTGGCGCGAGAAATGGGCTTGGAGCTGGAGCTTGACGACATTGAACTACAATCGTTAGTGCCGGAAAGCCTTGCGGATTTAAGTCTCGATGAGTTTCTAGAACGCATTGACGAGCTCGACGCCCCCATGCAACAGGCGCTAACTACTGCTAAAGAGCAGGGTTTGTGCATTCGCTACGTCGCCAGTTTGACTCAATCGGAAACGCGCTTACAAGCCGGTGTCGGACTTCAGCAGGTGGGCCTAGAGCATGCTTACGCTAATTTGACCCCAGGCGATAACGTTTTTGTGGTCACCAGTGAGTTTTACCAAGACAACCCGCTGATTATTCGTGGCCCGGGGGCTGGGCGAGAGGTTACTGCGGCGGCAGTGCAAACCGATCTGGCGCAGATTTGCAGAGATTTATTAGCTGATTGAGAAATTTTAAGTTGACTATCTGAAGCGCTTCTTTATTATTTGGGTGTATAGACGTCTAAACGTTTAAACATCCAAATTAATTAAGGCGGCTTAGCAGAGCGGCCGTTATTGAGGACATCAAATGGGATTTCATCACGCGCAACAGTTGCATTCATTGAATGAGAGTTTATCTCAGCTGCAAGACATCAATGTTTCATTTGAGTTCTTTCCGCCTAATACCCCCACCATGGAAGAAACCTTGTGGAATTCCATTAAACGTTTGGCGCCGCTGAAGCCAAAGTTTGTGTCGGTCACCTACGGTGCCAACTCAGGGGTGCGCGATAAAACTCATGCGGTGATAGACAAAATCCACGCGGAAACCGATTTGGTTGCGGCGCCTCACTTAACGCTTGTTGACGCCTCCGACCAAGAGTTGCGCGAATTAGCGAGAGATTATTGGAATAAAGGGGTTAAACAAATCGTAGCGTTGCGGGGCGACTTGCCTGAAGGCAGCCCTAAGCCAACCCGCTTTGCCGTAGACTTGGTGAAATTGCTGCGAGAAGAAGGGGATTTCGATATTTCGGTGGCGGCCTATCCAGAGGTGCATCCAGATGCGCCCAATGCACAGGCGGATTTGGTGAACCTAAAGCGTAAAATTGACGCCGGAGCCAACCGTGCCATCACCCAATTTTTCTTCGACGTAGAGTCGTATTTACGATTTCGCGACCGTTGTGTGGCGGCGGGCATTGACGTAGAAATCATTCCTGGGATCTTGCCGGTAACCAACTTTAACCAGCTGAAAAAGTTTGCCGGAATGACCAACGTCAGTGTTCCTAATTATCTCTATGGTCAGTTTGAAGGGTTGGAAAACGATCCTGAAACTCGAAAAATTGTCGGGGCGAATGTGGCCATCGACATGGTTAAGGTGCTCTCTCGCGAGGGCGTAAAAGACTTTCATTTTTACACTTTAAATCGTGCCGAACTGAGCTACGCGATTTGTCATACCTTGGGGGTTCGTCCAACACTGGGATAACCTCAGCTAAGCCGTTATAATTGGGCGTAATATTATTCTTTTGGATAACGAACCGTGAAACCCATTCTAACGGCTATTTTACTTCTGTTAACTGTATCGGCGTGTCAGCCCAGCGTACAAGTCGAACAGCAACCGGCGCAACTGCAACTGCGGTTATTGGAAACATCAGACATTCACACCAATCTGATGGACTACAACTACTATCAAGACCAAACCGATCCCACCATTGGCTTGACCCGAGTGGCCAGTTTAATCGCCGCGCAACGCACGCAAAACACCTTGTTGTTTGATAACGGCGATTTACTGCAAGGCAGCCCCATGGGCGACTACATGGCCAGTAAAGATCCGAGTCAGTGGACAACCCACCCCGCCTATAAAGCGATGAATAGCCTGGGTTATGACGCCGGCAATTTGGGTAATCACGAGTTTAATTATGGCCTTGAGTTTCTAAAGCAAGCCATTGCCGGTGCTCAATTTCCCTATGTGAATGCTAATGTGTTTGATGCCCAAAACAACGAACACATGTTTTCACCAACTGTGGTGTTAGAACGCCAGTTTGTTGATAGCAATGGTCAAAAGCGACCATTTAAAGTAGGCGTCATTGGCTTGGTGCCACCGCAAATCATGGTGTGGGACAAACAGCACTTAACTGGAAAAGTGGTGGCCAAAGACATGGTGGAAATGGCCAAAAAGTACGTGGGTGAACTTCGCAAACAATCGGTGGATGCCATTGTTATTATCGCCCATAGCGGCTTAGGCGACCCAAAAACCATTAACCTTGCCAATCAAGAAAATGCCGCCATCGCACTGGCTCACATTGACGGTGTGGATGCGCTACTGCTTGGGCACAGCCACAGTGTTTTTCCATCGCAAGCGTTTGCCAACATTGACGGTGTCGACATTGACCGAGGAACCATTAATCAAGTACCCGCGGTGATGCCGGGGCGTTGGGGCGATCATTTAGGTCAAATCGATATCGAATTTGATTGGGATGTGGCTCAGCAAAAGTGGCTTCGGCAGCAAAGCCAGTCATCGTCATTCCCGATTTACGACTCACAGTCCAGACAATCCATTGCTAAAGCCGACAGCAAGCTGCAACAGCGAATAGCCACGGAGCATCAGGCCACCATTGCCTACATGCAGCAGCCCATCGGGGTGACTACTCAGCCGCTCAATAGCTTTTTGAGTTTGCTGCAAGACGATCCCTCGGTACAAATTGTGGCGCAGGCGCAACGGGCTTATATGATGCAGAACATGCCGGTTGAGTTGGCGGGTTTGCCTGTAGTGTCGGTGGCGTCACCACTGAAAGCCGGCGGTCGCCACTCTACGCCGGGTGATGCTCAGCAATATGTGGCAATGAACGCCGGCGAGCTCAGCTACCGCAACGGTGCCGATTTGTACTTGTACGCCAATACCTTGGTTGCCCTGAAAGCCAGTGGCGCACAGCTTAAAGACTGGTTAGAGTGTTCCGCCAATCAGTTTAATCAAATTGACGTGAGTTCAACTGAGCCGCAATCACTCATTAACTGGAATAATCACCGCACCTATAACTTTGATGTGATTGAAGGGTTGAGCTATCAAATTGACGTCACTCAACCCAGCCGTTTTGATGGCAACTGTAAGTTGGTGAACGACAAGGCTGAGCGCATCAGTCAACTAAGCTACCAAGACAGTCAAGGCAAGACCCTGACCGGTAATGACCTCATGCAAAAACAATTCTTGGTGATTACCAATAACTTTAGAGCCTTTGGCGATAAATTCGCAGGAGCGAATGCCGAGCAAGTGGTGTTTGAATCCGGCTATGAAACCCGACAGCTGCTGATTGACTACATTCGCGAGCAATCTCGCTTCAACCCGGCATCTGGTGAGTTTGACGCCTGGGTTGAAGTAAAACCAGATAACAATTGGTCGCTTAAGCCTATTCGCTCCAAGGCGCCATTGGATATTCGTTTTGTTACTCAAGACTCACAAGATGCCAAGACCTACATCGAGCACTTCAGTCGTTGGCCCATGACCAAGGTGGGCTTAGATGAGCTGGGATTTGCCGAGTATCGAGTGGACTTGAGCGCTCGTTAAGCGAGTGGTCAAAAGGCATTAAAAAAAGAGCTCCCAAGGGAGCTCTTTTTTGTGCTAACAGCGAAGATGGCTATTGCTTAGGCGTCTTTCTTGCGAGGCTTACGTTTACCTTCGCCTTTGCCTTTGTTGACTTCAAAGGAGACGCGTTTTTGACCGCGATGGCCGTCTTTTTTGGGCTTGCCGCCGCGATGGTTGTGGCCACCTTTGTTGCCACGGTAGTTGCCGCGACCGCCGCCACCATTGCCGCTTTCTTTACGCGCCGTTTTGGCAGCGTCTGAATTAGCCGGCTGAATGTTCAGCTTTTGACCGCAAACACGTACTTTGCGCAGGTGCTCAAGTACGTCTTTTGGCATGCCGTCAGGCAGGTCAACGGTGGAAACGCCATCGTACATTTCAATTTGTCCAATGTAACGGGAATCGATATCCGCTTCGTTGGCAATGGCGCCTACAATGTTACCCACACCCACACCGTGCTCACGGCCTACGTGAATTTGATAACGGATCATGGACACGTCTGGCATGTCTTTCAAAGATACTGCATCACCCACATCGTCCGGTGCCGGGCGATCGCCGCCACGACGCTTCTTATCTTGACCGTCACGACCAGCACGCTCTTTGCGCTCGCCGCGCTCTGGACGACTGGCTAAAGGCTCAATTTCCAGAGGACGGGCTTTTTGCACTTGCTTAAGCAAAGCCGCCGCTAAGGTGTCAGTGTTCACTTCAAGCTGTTGGCACAGCTTAGCTACCGCCGCATCCATGAAGTCCAAGCCACCGTCGTTAATGATTTGCGCCACTTGGCTACCTAAGCGATCCAAACGACGTTCAGACACGGTTTCAGGGCTCGGGATCGGCATCGGCGCAATGCGGCTTTTGGTGGCACGCTCAATGGTGCGCAGCATGCGCATTTCGCGACCGGTAACGAACAAAATGGCATTACCGGAACGTCCGGCACGACCGGTACGGCCGATACGGTGAACGTAGGCTTCGGTGTCGTAGGGAATGTCGTAGTTAATCACGTGTTCAATGCGATCCACGTCCAAGCCACGAGCGGCCACGTCGGTGGCAATAAGAATGTCTAAACGGCCTTTTTTCAAAGCATCAACCGCACGCTCACGGGAAGCTTGGTTCATGTCACCGTGCAAGGCGTCTGCGGCATAACCGCGAGCTTCCAGTTTCTCAGCCAGTTCAACGGCGGAGTTACGGGTACGCACAAAAATAATGATGCCGTCGGTTTGTTCAACTTCTAGAACGCGGCTTAACGCTTCCAGCTTGTTGTTTTGAGCAACCTGCACAAAGCGCTGCTCAATGCGCTCAACCGTGGTGTGGCTAGCGGCAATGGCAATGGATTCTGGGTTGTTCAAATGCTTGTTGGCCACACGGCGAATGGCATCGGGCATGGTGGCCGAGAACAAGGCCAATTGGCGCTCTTCTGGGGTATGGTCCAAAATCCATTCGATGTCGTCAATAAAGCCCATTTTCAACATTTCATCAGCTTCATCCAGCACTACTGAGCGCAGCTTTTCAAGCTTTAAGGTGCCACGACGCATGTGGTCCATAACTCGACCTGGAGTACCCACAATCACCTGAGGTCCACGGCTTAGCTGGCGCAGTTGCTGGTGCATGCTTTGACCGCCGTAAATCGGCATTACATGGAAGCCTTTTAAGAACTTGGCGTAGCTTTGGAAGGCTTCAGCCACCTGTACCGCAAGCTCACGGGTTGGTGCTAATACCAAAATTTGCGGTGCGTTTAACTTGGCATCGACTCGGGTTAACAGTGGCAACGCAAATGCGCCGGTTTTACCGGTACCGGTTTGTGCTTGCCCAAGCAAGTCTTTGCCTTGTTGTAGAGGGGTAATACTCGCCGATTGAATGGGAGTAGGGGTTTCGTAACCAAGCTGTTCAAGCGCTTGTAAGATAGGATCGGCTAAGCCGAGGTCACGAAAAGTAACTTCAGTGGAGGACATTAAATTTTATCGCCTTTTAATAGCACCTATAAGTGCTGCACGGGTGGGCGGAAAAACCAACCCCTTGTCGATCCTCCGCAGTAAAGCCGGACAGTATAGCAGAACAATAACCCGTTGTGTTGGATTTCTTCAGTCTAACCATAAGTTTAGTAGTTGCCAGCTGGTGGCGGTGGCTAAGTTGAAGTAGTCCAAATTGAAACGCTCAACCGTATCGTATTGAGTGTGCCAGTCGGAATGCTGGTTACCACCCACGAATATCCAAGGTCGATTGTAGGGCTTAAACGCGTGTTGATCAGAAGAGCGACTGTAATCGATGCGTTGCAGTTGGCGTCTATCTTGCGGGTGCCCAATGCGATAACAGCCGTAAGAGCGAGCTTGCAGTTGCTGTAATTGTTGCTTCACCTGAGGGTGGTTTGATGGGCTCACTACCAGTTTACGATAGCCGTCATTGCGTCCAAGCATGTCGAGATTAAGCACTAAATCAATGCTTAAGTCTTGGGTTGTTTGAGCGAAATGCTTAGCCCCAAGAAGACCGCTTTCTTCACCGTCGCTGGCAACAAAAATCAGATGGCGGCTGCGCTTTGGAGTTTGTGCCGCTTGCTCAGCAAGTGCCAACATAGCGGCGACACCCGAGGCGTTATCATCGGCGCCATAAAACGTCTTGAAACCGCGCTGACCTAAATGAT
Organism: Paraferrimonas haliotis; assembly: GCF_002282895.1. GTDB lineage: Bacteria > Pseudomonadota > Gammaproteobacteria > Enterobacterales > Shewanellaceae > Paraferrimonas > Paraferrimonas haliotis. The sequence goes on along the minus strand of NZ_NRRB01000002.1, from coordinate 272,850 downwards.
CGTAATGAGCTATTACGACCACATAGCGGCTGGTTGTTTCGGTGGCGGGCAAATAGCCAACGAGGTTTTGTAGGGTTTTATCAACAAACGGGCCTGATTCAATAAAGGGTTGGCGATAACTGCCTAGCCATGGCTCAACACCGGTTTGTTTTAAGCGCTTTTCAATGTAACCAGCCGCTTTGTGAGAACCGTCGGTATCGGGTTCGCGTCCCGACATCTCTATGTCGCTCAATTGGGTGGCATCTTCCAATAGTTGCTGAGTGTCTAACCAAGCCGGAACCGCCGCCAATTGGCAGTTGTTGTGAGCGCAGCCGCTCAAACTGACCAGCCCTATTATTAAGGCCCAAAGTGTCACTTGTTTCAGCACGGTTAAATATTCTCAATGAAAAGGTTACACTCAGTAGCATAGCCTGAATTTTCACCGGTAACTACACGGACGCGACTATGAAAAAGGGAATAAAAATTTTATTGGCCGCAGCAATGGTTGCGCTGTTAGTAGCCACCGCCATTGCCTATCGACTGTTGTCGAGCAGTTTACCCACCTTATCAGGTAACCTTAGCTTCGACGCACTGTCGCAACCGGTTTCCATTAGTCGAGACGAAAATGGCTTGGTCAATATAGATGCTAAAAATCGTGATGATGCCATGGCTGCGTTAGGGTTTGTGCATGCCCAAGAGCGCTTTTTCCAAATGGACTTGTCTCGTCGCAGCGCCAGTGGTCGCTTGTCTGAGCTGTTTGGGGAGCGAGCCCTTGAATACGATAAATCTCGCCGAATTCATTTGCTAGAAACGGTGGCGCAGCGCCGTTTAGCCAGTTTGCCTACAGACCATCAACGCATGCTGTCGGCTTACGTTGCAGGGGTCAACAAAGGCCTGCAAACGTTAAAGAGTAAGCCGTTTGAATATTGGTTATTGGGCACAGAGCCGCAACCTTGGCAAGCTAAAGACAGTTTGCTAGTGGTGTACGCCATGTTTTTTGATCTTAACGACGAGCGCGCCAATTACGACGATAGCCGCAGTTTATTGGCTAACTATGGATCGGCAACGTTGCTAAATTACTTATCACCTAAAGGCACCGATTGGGACAGTGCATTGGATGGCAGCAGCTTTTCATCGGCAACCGTACCAGGCGATGATGTGATTGATTTGTCGCAATCGGTTGCTGCAGCGGGGTTAGCTTATTTACCTCAGCAAGATGAGGTAGGCAGTAACAGTTGGGCGGTATCGGGCGCTCATACACAATCCGGTGCAGCCATGTTGGCCAATGACATGCACCTAGGGCTGCGCTTGCCTAATACCTGGTTTCGAGCGCAACTTAACTACAACCGTTTACAAGCGCCGCGAATGATGGTGGGCGCCACTTTCCCGGGTGTGCCGGCGGTGGTGGTGGGCAGTAATGGCCAAGTGGCTTGGGGATTCACTAATGCTTATGGCGACTGGCATGACCGCATTCAGTTGGATATTAACGATGGCTACTATTCTACGCTTGAAGGCCCTAAAGCCGTTGAGCTGGTTCAGAGTGAAATTCAAGTCAAAGGCAAAAAGCCGGTGAGCTTTGTGGTGCAAAAAACGCACTGGGGACCTATTGTCGACAATGCCGATGGCAGCAAAAGCGCGTTGCACTGGCTGGCGCACTATGAAGAGTCGCTCAATCTTGAATTAGCACAAATGGACGCCGCTTCATCATTAAGCGATGCCATTAACGTGTGTCAGGTGTCAGGGGTTCCGCCGTTAAATTGTTTGATTGCCGACAATCAAGGTGACATTGGCTGGACCATTGCTGGAAAGATGCCGATTCGAAGTTCTCAGGACACGAGTATGACGGTACCTTGGCAGCAAGCCGATAAACTATGGCTTGGCTGGCTGTCGCCGCAAGATTATCCAAAGAAGCTCAGTCCTAAATCCAGCAAGCTGTGGACCGCTAACGCCCGCATGATAGGTGGATTGGGCTATGAAATGATTGGTGATGGCGGTTATGCAAACGGCGCCCGTGGTAAGCAAATTCAAAAGATATTAGACAGTAAAGACCAATTCACGGAAGCCGAGCTGTTGGCCATCGCCTTAGATGATCGCGCTTTATTTTTAGAGCGCTGGAAAAACTACTTAACCATATTGCTAAAAAAACAGGATTCGTTGACCAACCAACAGGCCACCGTGCTGTTGATGTTGGACGATTGGACCGGTCGCGCCAAACGCTACGATTCAGCCTATACCTTGGTGCGCCAATTTCATCGTCGTTATCGACAAACTTTATACCAGTCGGTGCAAGACTGGCTCGCTGTCCAGCATCAGTTAACCTTAGACGATGGCGTATTGAACCGACTTCGCCAAAAAGAGCAAGCCATGTGGCAGTTGGCCAATCATAAACCTAGCAATTGGCTTCCCCAGGAGTTTGCCTCATGGGATGAGTGGATGCTGGCCATTCTTGATGAAGCGGCGGCGGATCTCATTGAGCAACACGGCCATTTGCAGGCGGCGACCTGGGGCGAGCATAACCGCTTAGCGGTTGAGCACCCCATGGCCAGCGTTATTCCAAGCTGGGCACCAGAGCCTCTGCGACGCTTGGTAGCCGCACCTTCGCAAACCATGGCGGGTGATTCCGACATGCCTAGAGTGCAAGGCCGTCGCTTTGGTGCGTCGCAACGGCTAATTGTAACGCCCGGCAGAGAGCACGAAGGCATTTTTCATATGCCCGGTGGCCAAGCAGGGCATCCGTTATCGCCGTATTACTTGAAAGGACACCAAGATTGGGTGCAAGGGCGCGCCTCACCGCTATTGGCGGGTGAAAGCCGCTGGCAGCTGCAGTTAATCCCAAGCGCGCCTTAATCGCCTTATCATTGCGGGCGGGTTACTTTTTACCGCCCTGCTTTTTCGGCCCGTGCTCATGCTTGTGCTTATGTTCATGCTTGTGGTCGTGAGGCTTTTTGCCTTTTTTGCCTTTCTTGCCTTTTTCACTCTTGCCTTTGGGCTTCTTAGGCTGTTTGTGTTTGTGATCGTGCTTTTTACACTTGTTACCACCACCGCATTGATCTCCAGCAACAAAGCTGTCTAATACCACCGCACCAAACTGGTCACCAAGGGCGAGTGGCACAGAGCAAGAAACATGAATATCCAGCAGCTGCTCATAGTCACCACTTACCAGCTTAATTTCAGCTTGCGCGGGCAAACGGCCTTTTTCGGTGGCATTAATGGTGAAGTAGCCACCAGGATTTACCGAAGCGTTGAGAATCTCCATTTCCGTTTCGCTTTTACCCGCCTTACCGCTTTTACCTCGAGAACTGAAGGCCATTACCTCGATGTTACTGCCGTTAGGGACCATGCCGTCACAGCTAAACTTATCATCTTGATGATGTTGCGATGCGTCGCAACTGCCGCCCACGTAGCGGAAAGTAAGTGCTTTAGGGCGACATTCGCACACTTCAATAGAGTCTTGCGGCGTCGACAAGCCAGAAGCTATCCATACAAACGAGGCCGGGTCGGGCAGAGCGTCATCGTTGGAAGAATAGTCGCCTGCGGGCATGGTAGCCGATTCAATTTCTACTTCGATGTATGAAACGCCTGCAGGAATGCGAACACTCTTAATGTAATCATCCCACTCTAGGCCTTTGTTGCTTTGTAAAATGTCGACGTCGTAAATGGCGTCTGCTGGGTCATCACCGACTTTAATAGCTATCACTGACGGTCTATCAGAACCACTTTGACTGCCTTCAACGCTGGAAATGAACATAGAAAGATCGGCGTAGCGATCGTTATTACTGGCAGTGAAGTCATAGCGAACGGGAACGGTTCGCCCGAGCGAGCCGCCACGCTGCCACCACGCAGCGTCGTGGCCATCCACCAGTTGTACGTTGGAATCGCTGCCATCGCTGTAGATAAGCAATATACCGGCGCCGTTGCGACCATCATCGCCATAACATTTAACCGGATCATCGGCGTTCCAGCGGATCCTAAAGTCATCAAGTCCGCTTAAATGAATGACGTTATTACCTTGGGTAATTAGATTCTCATCTGTTAAGTCATAACGCATAACGGCACTGTAGCCATTATAAAAGGAACGAACTGGGGTGACGTCGGCACCACTGTCGTCAGCAACATGCTCGCCAATGGGACGGTCAGTGGTGTACTCGGTGGCAACCGCCTGCCCTTCTTTTCGCACATTAATGCTGTAGTCATACTCCGGGGTGGCGTTACCCTCGTAGCAGGTAAAGCCTTGCCAATACAGTAAAACTCGCTCTACGGTTTCACCTTGGTTAAGCATAATCTCAATGGTGCCTTCACTGCCGGGGTAGGTATCTGAGTGCAAACCGGTACCAGCAATGCGAATTTTGTTACCGGCCGCCAGCGCGGCTTGAATGTCGGGGTCATCGGGAACTTGCAGACGTTCGTTACCGTCGGCGTTCGCGGGTTTACTAAAAAGCGTGATGCAAAAACTCAACGCTACCAAGGCAGCGAACACTTGAGAACCATGTCGTTGTTGTTGTGTCATATTGTGCTCCTTCGCTCGTAACTGAGCTTTCGGAATGAGTTGTGACTCGTTAAGGCTAGTAAGTATAGTTAAACCTGCACAGTTTGAGGGGTTTTTTAAAGTGGGGGTAAAACGGTAAAAAAAATAGCCAGCTAAAGTGCTGGCTATTCGTTTTTTTCGACTGGCGTTAATTAAGCAGCGGCTTTAAGAACTGCGCCGTGTAGGAGGTTTTACACTGCGCCACTTGCTCTGGAGTGCCGGTCACTAAGATTTCGCCGCCGCCAGAGCCTCCTTCTGGGCCTAAGTCCACAATCCAGTCGGCGGTTTTAATGACGTCTAGGTTATGCTCAATCACAACAATGGTGTTGCCGTGATCCCGCAAACGATGCAGCACGTCTAAAAGCATTTGAATGTCTTTAAAGTGCAAGCCGGTGGTGGGCTCATCAAGAATGTACAAGGTTTTGCCGGTATCGCGCTTGGACAGCTCTTTAGCCAGCTTAACCCGCTGCGCTTCACCGCCGGATAAAGTGGTGGCGCTTTGTCCTAAGCGAATGTAGCTCAACCCCACATCCATTAAGGTTTGCAGTTTACGGGCAATGGCGGGTACTGCATCAAAGAAGCTGCGGGCCTCTTCAACCGTCATGTCTAACACCTGATGAATGCTCTTACCTTTATAAAGTACCTCTAAGGTTTCGCGGTTATAGCGCTTGCCTTTACAGGAATCGCAGGGCACGTAAACGTCGGGCAAAAAGTGCATTTCGACCTTAATCACGCCATCGCCCTGACACGCCTCGCAACGACCGCCTTTTACGTTAAACGAGAAGCGGCCCGGTTTGTAACCGCGACTGCGGCTTTCTTGGGTGGCGGCAAACAATTCCCGAATCGGTGTAAAAATGCCGGTGTAAGTGGCGGGATTCGAGCGCGGTGTGCGACCAATGGGGCTTTGGTCTATGTCCACCACCTTGTCGCACAATTCCATGCCGGTGACCTTGGTATAAGGCGCCGGCTCATCGTTCACCGCTTTGTTTAAGGCGCGGTGGGCAATTTTATAGAAGGTGTCATTAATTAAGGTGGACTTGCCCGAGCCGGACACGCCGGTAACACAGGTCATCAGCCCCACCGGAATGGATAAATCGACGTTCTTAAGGTTGTTACCGCTGGCGCCGAACAGCTGAATTTGCTGCTTAGGATCGTTAGCGGTACGCTTAGTTGGTACCGCAATGGATTTCTTGCCCGACAAATACTGGCCAGTAAGTGATTGCTTACTTTTTAGAATATCGTCAAGACTGCCACTGGCCACTACTTCGCCGCCATGAACGCCGGCACCTGGGCCAATATCAATGATGTGATCCGCTAAACGAATGGCGTCTTCATCGTGCTCTACGACCAGCACGGTATTGCCCAAATCCCGCAGGTGAATCAAGGTTTTGAGCAGGCGCTCGTTGTCGCGCTGATGCAAACCAATAGACGGCTCATCCAGCACGTACATAACCCCTACTAGGCCTGCACCAATTTGCGATGCCAAGCGGATGCGTTGCGCTTCGCCGCCCGATAAGGTTTCGGCGCTGCGGGAAAGGGTGAGGTAATTCAGACCCACGTTCACCAAGAAGCCTAAGCGATCGCCAATCTCTTTTAGAATTTTAGCGGCAATTTGGGCACGTTGACCGGTTAGCTCAAGGCCTTCGAAATAATCGAACGCTTGACCGATGGACCACTGACTAACGTCGGGTAAATTCACATCGTTAATAAAAACGTTGCGGGCCTCTTCACGCAAACGACTGCCGCCACAGCTTTTACAGGACTGAGTGGAAACATACTTAATCAGCTCTTCCCGCACCGAATTGGACTCGGTTTCACGGTAGCGTCGTTCCATGTTGTTAAGAATGCCCTCGAAAGGGTGATTGCGAGTCACCACATCACCGCGGTCATTCATGTAGCGGAAATTGATTTTGTCGCGACCGCTGCCGTAAAGAATCACCTTCTTAGCTTTGGCCGACAGGCTCGAGTAGGGCGCTTCAATGTCAAATTTATAATGCTCGGCTAACGAGCTCAACATTTGATGATAGTAAAAATTACGTCGATCCCAGCCGCGAATGGCACCACCGGCCAAGCTGAGTTCGTCGTTGGTGACCACCCGTTGTTCGTCAAAAAACTGCTGCACACCAAGACCGTCGCAGGTTTGACAGGCCCCAGCCGGGTTGTTGAACGAGAAAATTCTTGGCTCGAGCTCGGTCATGGAGTATCCGCAATGCGGGCAGGCAAAATTGGCCGAGAACACCAATGGCTCGGCATCTTCTACACCCATTTCCACCACATGCACCACACCGCCGGCAAGCTCAAGCGCCGTTTCAATGGATTCGGCTAAGCGTTGTTTGATGTTAGGGCGCACTTTAAAGCGATCCACCACCACTTCAATGGTGTGCTTCACGTGCAGGTCGAGCTCCGGTGGATCCGAGAGATCATACACTTCGCCGTCGATGCGGGCGCGGATGTAGCCTTGAGCCGAAAGGCTGTCCAGCAGCTTGACGTGCTCACCTTTGCGAGCTTTTACCACAGGCGCTAGCAGCATTTGTCGGCTTTCATTGGGCAGCTCGAGCACTTTGTCCACCATTTGGCTAACGGTTTGCGCCGCCAACGGTTGCTTATGGGTCGGGCAACGAGGCTCGCCCACGCGGGCAAACAGCAAACGCAGATAGTCGTGAATTTCGGTAATGGTGCCCACGGTGGAGCGGGGGTTATGGCTGGTGGACTTTTGCTCAATGGAAATGGCCGGGCTTAGGCCTTCAATGTGATCCACATCGGGCTTTTCCATTAGGCTTAAGAATTGTCGAGCGTAGGCGGATAACGACTCTACATAGCGACGCTGGCCTTCGGCGTATAAAGTGTCGAACGCCAGCGAGCTTTTGCCGGAGCCAGATAGGCCGGTAATCACAATCAGCTTATCTCGGGGGATTGTGAGATTTATGTTCTTTAGGTTGTGGGTGCGAGCACCGCGTACGTCTATCTTATCCATCGAACCTCTTATCCATCGAATCTTTTATGTTTCGAATCTTTTATGCTACGAGCTTAGGCAATAAACCGTAAAACATTCAGTATCGCACGAACTGGCTTTTTGGATCACTATTATTCTGGTAACTTTCCACATACAAACGATAAAAATCCTGTTAGGTTGTGCTCAATCTAGCAATGCAAATTTTCTATGGGGTAGTAATTCATGTCGGCGAACGGACTGTCGGGTCTGGAGCGCAAAGTTGCGTTTTCTCTAGCCAGTGTCTTTGGGTTGCGAATGATGGGCTTATTTATGATTTTGCCTGTGTTCGCGCTGTACGGAACCTATTTAGAAGGCATTTCGCCTTTGTGGGTAGGGATTGCCATTGGCGCTTACGGCTTAACCCAAGCCTTATTGCAAATTCCCATGGGCATTTTGTCGGACAAAATTGGCCGCAAGCCGGTGATTCTAATGGGGCTGGCGGTGTTTGCGCTCGGCAGCATTATTGCTGCCAATGCCGATACCATTTATGGCGTGGTGTTAGGCCGAGCCATGCAAGGCATGGGCGCCATTGCCTCGGCGGTTCTGGCGTTAGCGGCGGATTTAACCCGCGACCAGCAACGCACTAAGGTAATGGCCATTATTGGCGCTTGCATTGGCTTGTCGTTTGCGCTGTCGTTAATTATAGGTCCTATCGTGGCGGCGCAGGTGGGCTTGAGCGGCTTGTTTTACCTAACGGCGGCCTTTGCGCTGGTGGGCATAGCCGTGGTGGGCTTGTTGATTCCAAGTCCCATTGGCAAAGCACCCAGTGGCGACACTACGCCGGCACCGGCGCGCCTGCTGAAAATGCTAAAAGACCCGCAGTTGCTGCGCCTGGATGTGGGCATTTTGATATTGCACCTAGTACTGACGGCGGTGTTTGTGGCGCTGCCACTGGACTTGGTGGATGCGGGGTTGGCTAAAGAGCGCCATTGGCAGCTGTATTTCCCAGCTTTTGTGGGAGCGTTTTTGCTGATGGTGCCGCTGATTATCTACAGCGTTAAGCGCAACGCCATGAAAGCGACCTTCCAGTTTGCGCTGACCATGATGGTGGCGGCCTTGTTGCTCATGGGCTATTTGCCTCATAGCTTGTGGGCGTTGGCGGCGGCGTTGCTGATGTTCTTTATTGGCTTTAACTTCTTAGAAGCCAGCTTACCCAGCTTAATTTCCAAGTTTTGCCCAACCGGCGAGAAAGGCTCGGCCATGGGAGTGTATTCGACCAGCCAATTCTTGGGCGCGTTTTTAGGGGGCTTGCTTGGCGGCGGAGCCTACCAAATGGTAGGAGCCAGCGGAGTGTTTTTTGGGGGAGCACTGTTACTGATTGTTTGGTTAGTGCTGACCATGGGCATGCAAACGCCTAAACTGTTAAAGACCTTTACCTTAACCGCCAATGTGACTGACAAAGCTCAGGCGCAGGCACTGTTAACCGAGCTCAACGGCCTTAACGGGGTGGTTGAAGCCATCGTAGTTTTAGAAGAAAATGCGGCTTATTTAAAGGTTGATGATCAATTCGATTTAAGCCAAGCAAGAGCTGTGTTAGGCTCTACCGATTAGTAAAATAAACTGGAGTAAACAATGGCCAGTCGCGGCGTCAATAAAGTAATTATTGTAGGAAATTTGGGTGGCGATCCCGAAGTCAGATACATGCCTAACGGCAATGCAGTTGCTAACTTTACCGTAGCAACCAGCGAGTCTTGGAAAGATCAACAAGGTCAACAGCAAGAGCGTACTGAGTGGCATCGCATTGTGATGTACCGTCGTTTAGCGGAAATTGCCGGCGAGTACCTTAAAAAAGGCTCAAAAGTCTATCTAGAAGGTCGCTTGCAAACCCGTAAGTGGCAAGACCAAAACGGTCAAGATAAGTACACCACAGAAATTGTGACCAACGAAATGCAAATGCTGGATAGCCGTGGCCAAGGCGGTCAGGGCGGTCAAGGTCAAGGCGGTGGCTACGGCGCACCGGCGCAAAATCAAGGCGGCAGTCAAGGTGGCTTCCAACAAGGTGGCGGCGCACCAGCGCAACCGCGCCAGCCTGCACCCGCTCAGCCAGCAGCACCTCAGCAAAACTTCGGCGGCCAGCAGGGCGGTCAAGGCAATCAAGGTGGCTTTGGTGGCAATCAGCAACAACAGCGCCCAGCTCAGCAGCCTCAGCAACAGCAGCAAAATCACACCCCAGATTTGGATGATGGCTGGGACGACGACATCCCGTTCTAATTGACGGTTTTAGTCAGATTTAGCTAATGAAAACCCAGCGTAAAAGCTGGGTTTTTTGTTTTTTACACTTCGAATTTAAAATTTATTGAACTATCTTTAGGGGAACTTTAATCTATACTACCTTCAAGGAACTGCCGTAGATTCAAATGGAAACCCCGCCCCCCGTTAGCTCCATAGGCTCAACTCCATTGGCTGGAGGCGGAGGTGTCTTTGCCTGCACCTCGATTGATGGTGGTACTCCAGTTTGTGAGTGGATAAGGTTCTAAATAAAATTTAGGCACTAAGTCATGTTTGAGTTGCCCAATTAAGCATGACTTAATATATAACCTTAAGGAGCAATAATGAGTTTGATTGTTCATGGTATAGAACACCCACTGGAAAAGTCTAACTTCAAATTATTTTTTAAAAATACGATTTTTGTAGTGGTAGCTAACTATTATTTTTATATTATTATGATGGTTATTTATGGTTTTGCAGCCGCACAGCCATTCCATTACCAATACCCAATATTGCACGCAATAGAGTCAATTTTGCTGATATTTTTTCTAGCTGTCTTAAATATTGGTGTAGTTTTGGGAGCGGCAGCAAAGCTGCTTAGCATAAACTCAAAGGTACTTTATTTTTTTCCGCCTTTGTACTGTCTTTATATAAAGCTAGGTGCCTCGCCTGATGTTATATCACGGCTAATGTTTACTTTAAGCAACGTTGAAGTACTTGCTAATACGGTGATATTGTTTTTCGTAACGTATTTGGCAGATAAATTATTGGTTCGTATATACCTAAAATTAGGTTAAAGCTGAATCGGCCAGATTATCCAAGACGCTTTTTTTGCAATTAAAGTGGTTTCGATCCATCTCAGCGGGATGCTCTTTATTTCATCATAATTGAGCATCGTTCCCCTCATACATTACTATGCTAAAAACAGCCAAAGAGTTTATTTATTAGCCCATGATTTTGTATACGATTCTTATAGTTACATTTCTAATCTTCTCTACCTGGTACCACGGTTGGTGGATTTCACGACTCACCAAAGAAGAAGTGGACACTGGCATTTCAAAAAGCGTGGGAGTTTAAGTTATCCACGATTAAAAGTACGACAGTGATTCCTTCTAGTCCGGTATTAGCAGGTTTTAACTTGAAATGGATGTTGGGATTAGTGTTCATGCTCATTGGGTGGATGGCTAGCTAAATCGAAGCCGTTAATCTAACTCACCCAAGAGCCATGCGATAAAAACTAACCCTGCACACAAAAACATGAATTCCCACATACATAACCCCTTTGCTGAAAGGCTTCATTACGACGGTTTTGAAGCCTTGTTTGTATTCACCAAATTAGAGCCAGCAATGTGGGTAAAGTTTAACTAAAACATTATATTTGTGATATCTGTTTGGTACCCCTTCCTTAGCTTGATTCCTCCACCCTAACCCCATAAAAAGTAGCAAACAGCAAAGGCACCACCACCAAGGTCAGCACGGTGGCAAAGCCTAACCCTGCCATGATGGTTACTGCCATGGAGCCAAAGAAGGGATCGCTTACCAATGGGCTTAACCCCAGTATGGTGGTCAGCGCCGCCATGCTTACGGGTTTTACTCGGCTCATGGCGCTGTCGATAACGGCATTGTAAGGCAATTTGCCGGCGCTTAAATCGCTGTTAATTTGGTCCATTAACACAATGCCGTTCTTTAAAATCATGCCACTGAGACTGAGCAAGCCCAGCAACGCGGTAAAGCTAAAGGGCAGGCCGGTTAGCAGCAAGCCGTAGCTCACCCCAATGATGGACAGCGGCACTGTTAGCCAAATCACCAAAGGTTTTCTAAACGAGTTAAATAAAAACACCGTGATGATGAACATCAGCAAATAGCCCAATGGCATGGCGGCGCCCAGCGCTTCTTGAGCGTCGGCTTCCGCTTCGTATTCACCACCCCAGCTAAGTTCGTAGCCTTCGGGCATGGGGTAAGCTTCTACCAAAGGTTGCAAGCGGTTAAACAGCACCGCTGGGGTTTCGTCGCTGAGAATGTCGTGATCCGCCATCACCGAAATTTCTCGCTTGCGATCGCGCCGCTTAATAATGGAGTCTTCCCAGTCTAAGTTAACCGCGTCTACCACCTGCTCAATGGGTACATAGCGTTGCAGTACTGGGCTGAAGAGTTGCAATTGTGACAAGGTATCCATGTCATTGCGCTGGTGCTCGGCCAGCCGAGCCACAATGGGCAGAGTCACGGTGCCGTCTCTGATAACGCCAATGTTAGCGCCACCATAGGCCATACTCAGCAGTGACGACACTTCCTGTTTAGATATACCTAAGCGGCGAGCTTTGGACTCGTTCACTTGCGGTATCAAAATCTTACTGCGATCGCGCCAGTTATTGCGCACGTTACGGGCGCCGCTGTCAGAGGCCATGATGACTTCTAAGTCTGCGGCGATGTCGCGCAAGGTGTTGATGTTGGGGCCGGTTACTCGAGCTTCAATTTTTGCGGCGGGTGATGGACCGTACTCCACCACTTGCATGCGATAATCGGCGTTTGGAAAACGCAATGGCAGCTCTTTATCCAGAGTAGCGATAATGTCAAACATACCTTCTAAGTCTTGGCTGCGAACCAACAATTGAGCGTAGGAGCTGTAGGCAAATTCAGGCTGATAGGTCAGTGAATAGCGCTGCCAACCTTGACCAACAGTGGTGGCGACATATTCCACCTTATCTAAGCTGCTAACGTACTGCTCAATGTTGTGGCTAACCGCTGTGGTTTGGCGGATGTCGGTGCCTTCCGGCAGCCAAATGTTAACGTAGAAAATGGGGGTGTTAGACACTGGGAAAAACTGCTGTTTAACCGAGCCAAAGCCTACAATAGCTGAGGCTAACAGTCCTACCAACGCGACAATCGCCAGCTTACGATAGCGCAGGGCTAGCACCAGCGTGCCTTTAAATAAGCTAAAGATGACGCCTCGATACAGCTCGTCATCGTTGACTTTCTGTGTGTTGTTTTTCAGAAATTTTTCCGCTAAAAACGGGGTTAAGGTCAGGGCGGTTACCCAACTTAAAAACAGCGAAAAACACAGCACCCAAAACAGCGAGCCCATAAACTCACCGGTGGCATCTTGTGACAGCCCAATAGGCGCAAATGCGGTAATGGCAATCACGGTAGCACCCAATAACGGCCATTGGGTTTGCTTAACAATGGCGGCGGCCGCGGCGCGCTTAGACAGGCCTTTTTTAAGCCCCACCAAGATGCCTTCCACCACTACAATGGCGTTATCGACCAACATTCCCAGTGCAATAATCAAGGCCCCAAGGCTGATGCGATGCAGCTCAATTTGGTTGTAGTCCATCAAAATGAAGGTACCAAAAACGGTGAGCAGCAGCACGGCGCCAATCAGCAAACCGCTGCGAAGCCCCATGGCAAACAGCAGTACGATGATCACAATGCCCACCGCTTGAGCCAAACTGACAATAAAGCCATCTACCGAGTTGGAGACTTCCTGTGCCTGGTCGTAAAACACTTGTACCTGCATGCCGGCCGGGGTCTGGTTATCCAGTTCGGCTAAGCGCTGATGAATGGCGTCACCAATTTTGACCACGTTAACCCCAGCGGCAAAGGCAACGCCGATGTTAAGCGCTGGCTGGCCGTTAAAGCGCACTATGTTTTGTGGGGTTTCGGCAATACCGCGGCTTATGTGGGCAATGTCTTTTAGGCGAATCAGTTTGCCGGTATCGCGACCATGGATAATCAGGTTTTCCAGCTGTTCAACCGTGGTCAGCTCGCCACTCGGACGAATGCGCAGCCGCTCTCCTGCCAGCATCACTTGGCCAGCAGCCGTTACCGCGTTTTGCGTTTGAATCAGCCCCATTACGGTATTGGCATCAAGGTTTAACGCGGTTAAGCGCTCGTTAGACAGCTCCACAAACATTTGTTCTTGTTGCTGGCCGCTAATATCCACTTTGCCAACGCCATCCACCAACTCCAGCTCGCGGGATAAAAAGTCGGCGTAGCGCTTAAGCTCTGGGTAGGAGTAATCCTTGCCGGTGAGCACCAGCGACATGCCAAACACGTCGCCAAAGTCATCCAAAATGGATATGTCCGTGACTCCTTGGGCAAGGCTTGGGCGCAGGTCGTTGATTTTACGGCGCATTTCATCCCAAATTTGCGGCAATTCATCGGGGCCGTATTCCATGCCCATACTCACCATAATTTGCGCTTGTCCGGCGGAGGTGGTGGAGCTAATGAAATTCACGTACGGCAATTGGCGAATGGCTTTTTCCAGCGGGTAGGTAAGCTCTTCTTCAACTTCCAGCGGTGTAGCACCAGGGTAGTTGGCGACGATCATCGCTTCTTTAATGGTAAACGCTGGATCTTCGAGGCGCCCCAAGTTACTGAACGAGGTAATTCCGCCCACAATCAAAATCAGGATAACCATCCAGCTGATCACGCGGTTATTAATGGAGTAATTGGCAATGTTCATTTACTGGGCTGCCTCGTTAATTAGGGTAAAGTCCCGTTGCTGCGTCAATTTAGACAGCTGATTGGTGATGATGCGATCACCCGGCTGCAGCCCAGCGCTAATTTGCGCGCCGGCTTGGGTAATGGCGCTTACCGTAACGGCTTGCTGGTGCAGCGCGCCTTGCTGATAAAGCCACACGCTAAAATCGCCGTGTTGCTCGTTGGCCACGAGGGCGTTGCTGGGAATCAGGTAGCTGGCGTTTGCCGTGGTGGCTTGCGGACTTAGTTGCACCTGCATCGAGGTGCCGGGCAGCAATGAAGGCTGCGGCTCATTAAGCTCAAGGCGCAGCAAATAGCTGCCGCGGGCGTTGGTGGGTTGCTCGGACCACAAAAGCACCTTAGCGGGGAAGCTTGTAGTGGCGCCTTCGGCGGTGACTTGTGCGCTTTGGCCCAGCGTGGGAGCAATGCTGGCTAATTGCGATTCGCTGAGGCTTAGGTCAATCTGAGTGCGGTCAATTCGATACAGAGCCAATACAGTTTCCCCGGCGTTGACGTTTTCCCCTTGTTCTTTATTAACACTGGCGATAACGCCGTTAAAAGGCGCAATCAGTTGGCGTTGCTCTAGACGTCGGTTGAGCAGTTTCAGCTGAGTATCCAGCAGTTGATAACGGCTGTTAATGTCGTCAAATTCGCTATCCGCCATCATTGCACTTTGTTGCAGTGAGCGCGCACGCTGAAGTTGCTGCTTAGCTAACTGGTGTTGCACTTTGAGCTCGGTAAGCTCTTGGGTTATTCGAATAACGTCTTGCTGAGCCAGCACTTGCCCCTGTTGGACGGTGTCGCCCGGGTTTACCTTGAGCGCCGTTAAACTGCCTTCGTTTAAAAAAGCCAGCGGCGTGTGCTCGGCGGTAATGGTGACACCAATATAAGCCTGTGGCGAATGAACGATAGGTTTGCCTACAGTGAAGCTGGTGAGCTGCAAAGGCGGCACAGAGCTAGGGGCTTTGGTGTCGAAACAGCCGCTTAGCAAACTTAAGCTAAGCAGCATGGTAATGTGAGTTTTCATTAAATACCTCGCTCCCGTGTCCATGGGCGAACTTTTTGTCCCTCTGATAACTGTTGCACGCCGCTGCTAACGACCCAGTCGCCGTTCTTAAGCCCGGTCACGGTATTAGTGACGGTATCTAGGGTCACGTGGCGACGACTGATGGTTTGCGTTTGGCTATCGAACAGCCACACTTCTCCGTGTTGTTCAGCATTATTTTGCTCAAGGCTAATCCAGGCACCATGAGGTATCGGCGACACCTGTGTGGCGCTGTCGTTCCAATAAATTTGCAGCTCTCCGCTGTGGCCGGGTTTCAAAGCAAGGTCGGTATCGATGGCTAAGGTCACCTGATAGGTGTTGGTGTCCACATCCGGCTCGCTGGCCACTTTAACCAGATGAGCGGGCATTGGATGCTTGGGTTGAGTATCACTGACAAAGGCTAACTCAGGCTGTTGACCGCGCAGGCGGCTGGCAATGGTGACGGGCACCCAGCTAGAGATTTGCTGGTGATGATTATCAACTAAGGTAAACAAAGGTTGATAAGGGCCTAACACCTGATGGGTAGAGGCATGACGTAAGGTGATGACGCCGCTAAAGGGGGCGTAAATTTTGCTGTAGCTCAAATCGGTTTGCGCTTGTTCAACCGCGGCTTGCGCTTGTTGATAAGCGCTTTCGGCTTGGTCAAAGGCGTCTTTGCTAACCAGCTGTTGCGTAAATAATTGCTGAGCACGGGCAAAGCTTGCTTTCGCTTGGTCGCGCTGAATGCGAGTGGCCTCGAGATTCAGCTCAAAATCGGTAGGATCGAGTTGTGCCAGTAGCTGGCCTTTCTCCACAGTTTGCCCCATTTCAACGATTATGGATTGCAGCTCTCCGCCGACTCTAAATGACAAGGGCGTTGGCGTGGTCGTGGTTACTTCAGCCACTAATTGCTGATAGGGCGTACTGGAGTTGAATTGAACTTGGGTGAGCTTAACCGGCTTGGAGGACGGGTCAGCCAGCGTCTGTGACTGAGATTGTCCGCAACCCAGCAATGCCGCACTCAGTGTGCTAATTAGGATGAGATAGGTAGGTTTCACAAAGAAATTACTCTTATTGTACATTCGTGCAGTATAATCGCGACTATCTCAATAAATCAATATATTTTACATTTGTATAGTAAAAATCTGATCAAGATGGTGTTATCATCTGGGGCGAAATTGATTGTGGGGATAACATGGCGCAACGAAAGCAAGGGCGACGCAGTGCTCAAGAAGCAGAGCAAACCAAGCTGGACATATTAACCAGTGCCGCCGTACTGTTTTGTGAGAAAGGCTATAATCAGGTGTCCATTCGCGACATCAGTGAGAAGGCGGGCGTTACCCACAGCCTAATTCGTCACTATTTTGGTCCTAAAGAGCAAGTGTGGCGAGCCATTATTGATGAAATTCATAGCTTCGTGAATGGCTATGGAAAAGCACTGGAAGACGCTATCTCGCCTTCTCTAACTAATAATCAGCGTTTGTATCGATACTTATGCCATTTCATGGCGTTTATGTTGATGAAGCCGCAGTTGTGCCAGATCATGCTCGACTACATTCATCATCCTCAAAACGAAGGTGAGGGCGAGCAAGCCTACTCTGCTCATATTCTCGAATTAGTGGATAAAGCGTTTACTGACATGCCGGATTTGATTACAGAGTTGGCCGATAACCCTGGTCAGTTAATGTGGCGTTTTCTAATACATTCTGGTGGCGCGGTAGCCTTTAGGCCGTTTATGGGCTCAGCCTGGCCGCAGATGAGCGATGAGCAGGCTTTACTTGAGCATTGGAAACTCTACGAGCAGGATGTTGCTCAGCAATTTGATATTACAGAAGAACAACGTTTACCCGCTTTAACTCTGGCTCAGCTCGTGCCCGAGGTGGCCGGCTTCACCGACTGCGATAAGTTCTTCGTTAGGTAATCAATGAATACCCGTAGGCGCTTGAATTGGCGGTTATGCTGCGGGTAATACAAATACAACCCAGGGTAATCATACCAATGGCTTTTTAGCACAGGTAACAGTGTCCCTTTTGCAAAATGCGGCGCCACCAAAGGTGCGAGCATGCGGCCAATGCCTAAATGTTGTAAGGCGCCATCAATCACTAAATCGGTGTCGTTCACAATAATGGCAGGGCTTAGCTCTAAGCTCACCTCTTGGCCCTCTTGCATCAATTTAAAGGCCACCAATTGATTGGAAGCGATGTAACGATACTGCACCACTTTGTGTTGAGCCAGTTCCTCTAGCGTCTGTGGCATTCCGTGTTTAGCGATATACTCGGGGCTGGCAAAAACCGCTTCGGTAAGATTGCCGGTAAGAGGCTTAGCCACCATGCCCAGTGATACTCGATCACCAAAGCGAATACCAAAATCAAAGCCCTCTTCAACAATGTCGATGGTGGCGTCGTTAAGAGAGATCTCCAATTGAATTTGTGGATACAGCCGACAAAACTCGGCAAACAGTCGCCCAAAAATCATTTGATGAGCCAATCTTGGCAAGCTAATGCGCACGCTACCGGAAGGCTCGCTGTCAAGATCTTGCACGCGGGCAATGGCGTGTTCTAGCTGCTGGGTATGGGGCTTACTGGATTGATACAACAGCTGTCCCGCTTCGGTGAGCACCAGCTTATTGCTGCTGCGATCGAACAAACTTAAGCCTATGTTTTTCTCTAACAGTCGCAATGATTTGCTCAGTGATGGCGGTGCCATGCTGAGGGCGCGGGCGGCTTTGGCAAGGCTGCCCTGTTCAACAACGGTATAAAAAGCTTTAAGTTGAGCGAAGCTGGTGGACATGAGTTAGCCTTTAGCTAATTAAAGAATAGCCAAATTGTATCTATTAACTAATAGTTAGGCTAGGCATAATGCAGTCATTGAATAGAGAATGAACAGTAACTGGTGAAATTGTTATGTCTAAAGTGGTTGTTATTTCGGGTCACCCGAATCTAGAAAGCTCAAACTGTAATACTCAAATTTTAGCGTCACTTGAGCAGAATATTAGCGATATTGAAGTGCGTCGTCTCGACCAAATCGCGCCAAATTACCAGTTTGATGTCGCCGCTGAACAACAAGCCTTGCTAAGCGCCGATGTGGTGGTTCTGCAATTCCCATTTTACTGGTACTCGGTGCCGGCAGTGCTTAAAAAGTGGATTGATGATGTGTTTGCCTACGATTTTGCCTATGGCTCTAGGGGCGACAAGCTTCAAGGCAAGCAGTTGTTTTTATCCTTTACCATTGGTGGTCCCGAAGAGTCGTATCAGCCATTAGGTTACAATCATTTCTCCATTGATGAGTTGATTAAGCCGTTGCAGCAAACCGCTTATTTAGCGGGCATGACCTTCCACAAGCCGGTTTATACTCATCGCATGGTGTACATTCCTGGGGTTTATAACACCTTAGAAGAAGTGGAGAGTCGCGCCAATGAACACAGTGAGCGTTTGATTGCTGCCATCAACGAGGTTACTCAATCGCCACAAGCAAAAGTGAGCGAATTCGCTAAGCAGTGGTTTGCCATGATGGATGCCTTGCCTGAGTCTACCGACACTTTTGAAGCCTTGCTGGCGGATGACTTTAGCATGCTCATGCCCGAAGGCGAATTCTCTGGCGCCAGCGGCTTTAGAGATTGGTACCAGCTCGCTCGAGCCAGCTTTATGCCGGGCGCACAGCATACTCTAGAGCAAATTGGTGAGGTCACCGAGCAAGATGGTCGCTATCAGGTGCAATTGCGCGTTCGAGCTGTGGGTGAAACGCCCCAAGGCGAAGCCATTAACCTGTTGGTTAATGAAGATTGGCAGTTCAGCCTATCAGCCGATGGCCACGTTAAGCTGAACCGTTACCAAGTTGACGTGCTTAATTAATCAAAAGCGATAGCGGTAGCCCAGTTGATAGTTGACTTGATTGAGGCTTTGCCAGTCTCGATAGGCAAAGTTGATTTCAATAGCGGAATGATTGCCTAATAAAATTTGATTGTTCCAGTTCAGCTGATGCTGGCCGCTGCCTTCAAAATCAGCGAATCGATAGCTGGTTTCCATTTGCCAGCGAGGGTTCATCGGGATGATAAGCCCTGTTTCTGCCGAAGCTCCTCCACCATCGTTATCTCGGCGGGGCTTGGTGTTGGTTTCTCGCTTAGCTTTGTAGCTTGCATAGCCTATTGAGCCGAACCAGTGGCTGTCATCAACAAACGGCAGAGTAATGCCTAAGCCATAATAACCTTGGCTTAATGTGGTGGACGTGCGGGTGGTTTTATCATAGTTAACTTGTACAAACAGCTTTTGCTGAAACTGCCATTTGCCATCCAGATAAACACCCAACAGCTTTTTGTGTTCGCTGTTGTTGTACAGGCCGCCAAAATAGCTTTGCATGCCATTTTTTGGAACTTCGGTGAATTGATTGCCGAGGCTGAGGTGAGATTGCACTTGAGCGGGCTGGGTTTGTGCCAATACCAAGCTGGGTAAGGTCGCCAACACAGCCATTGCTAAGGCCGATTTATTGTTATTTATAATCATGCAGTTAGGCCAATCCGTTGCTAAGGCTAAGCAGCTTACTACAAACCATGCTAAAGCTTAGTGATCGACAACAAATTAACGTGATGCTGTTGTTACCTCATTAATGCGTTGCTACGGCTTTATGCTTGGGCAAGTTCGGGGTTTCTAGCAGTTGCTCAAAATCCTGTGGGGGCAGCGGTTTGCTGTAAAAGTATCCCTGGACAATATTGACCTGCTTTTGTTGTAAATAATGCACGTGCCAATCGTTTTCAACCCCTTCGGCAACGATGTCTAATCGCAGGCTTTGCGCCATGGCAATAATCGCTGACACTAAGCCCGAGTTTGGCGAGGCATCGATAATTTCCGCAATAAAGCTTTTATCAATTTTCAGTACGTTGATCGGATACTGCTTCAAATAATTGAGTGACGAATAGCCGGTGCCAAAATCATCGATGGCAATGCGCACACCCATGGATTGCAATTCTCGGAACAGGCGAATGGTACGCTTAGCGTCGCCAACCAATACGCTCTCGGTGATTTCAATCTCAATGCAATGAGCCGGCAACCCGGTGAACTGTAATATGTGCCTAAAGCGCTCTAAAAACTTAGGGTGTTGTAGTTGCAGCGACGACACGTTTACCGACAGTTTCTCTAAGTCAAAACCGGCTCGCCGCCAAGCGGCAAATTGCTTACAGGCGCTGAGCAGCACAAAATCACCCAGCTCAACAATGACACCGAGTTTTTCTACATGCTCAATAAATTGGTCTGGATAAATAATGCCATTTTTGGGGTGATACCAGCGCACTAGAGCTTCTGCGCCAATGATTCGATTGTTCTTAAGATCAACAAAGGGCTGATAATGAACACTGAATTGCTGTTGCTTGATGGCGCGATGAATGTCGCTTTCAAGCTTGAGCAACCGAATTTCTTTGGCTTCCATTTCGGGGGCGAAAAATTGTACTTTGGCGTTGTTGCTCTGTTTGGCGGCGTACATAGCGGAATCGGCATGCTTCATAAGCGACTCGCTGTCCACCCCATCTTGCGGAGCCATGGAAATGCCAATGCTGGCGGTCATGGTGACTTGATGACCGTTTAGGTCAAAGGGCTCGTTAAACACAGCTCGCACACGAGTTACAATGGCACTGACGCACTGAGCATCGCGAATTCTGTCGATTATTACCGTAAACTCATCCCCTCCTAAGCGACTGATTTGGACCTTGGCGTTGCGGTCCACCGACCACGATATGTAGTCGCTGCTGCGAATAATGGCGGCCAGTCTTTCTGAGAGTTGGCGCAACAGTTCATCACCTGCGGAGTGGCCCAGCGAGTCGTTAATGCGCTTAAAGTTATCCAGATCAATGAACAACAGCGCGATTTGGCGGTTTTCTTGGCGAGCCAAGCGCACCAAACGGTTAAGCTGTTCGTTAAAGTGGCGACGGTTGGGCAGGTTAGTTAAGGTGTCTCGATAGGCTAAATCGATGGCTTTTTCTTCTTGGATTTGTAGGTCATTGGCCATGTTGTTAAAGGCATTGGCCAAGCGTCCAATCTCGTCATCGGAGTCCAATTTTACACGGTAGTTTAAATTGCCATCACCAAACACTCGGGCGGCGTCGGTTAACTGTTTCACTGGTCGGCTAATGCGCATGGCGAGTAACCAACTTACCAAAATCCCCAGCCCTAGGGTGATGGTACTGCTGATGATGGTGATATTGCGAATGGGGCCTATGCTGGTTTCAGCAGGATCGGCGGCGTGAATTAAGACAATATCGGTATCCGGCTGACTTAATGGCAAAAACAATAAGTAATATTTATTACCATGAATGTTGACGAAACTGACGGGATAGCCGCTGTTGGTTTTTAGAGCAGGCATGCCTTGGGTTCGAATTTGGGCCACAATGTGCACCAAAGGTAAGGCGTTGTTTTCCAGTCGCGTTACTCGGTCGTTTTGCAAAAAGAAGGTGCTAACGCCAGTGACTTGCTCCATGGTCTTCATATGCTCGGGGGTGGCCATTTGATAGCCACTAATGACCGCGCCCACGGTGGTGTCGGATACTTTGCTCGGCACCACTGAAACCTGATAAATTCGGCCTTCGAAATTCCAGTAGCCGGTATAATTGACGCCTCTAAGCGCAGCGTTAACGCCGGGCAGCAAGGATAAATCATCTCCCACACTTTGCGCGTTTTGATTATCAAACAGCAGCTCTGCTTCACTGTTAATTATTAATAGTAAGGGCGCATAAGATGAGCGGGTGAGCTTTAGCGGGTTAATGGTCGGTAAGGCGTTATTACGATAGCTTTCTACCAGCACACCACGAAGGTAACTTGAATTTGCTGTGAGTTGGGCGATGGAGGTCAGCAGCTGTTGTCGTTGGTGCTCGTAGCGCTCGGTAGCCACCACGGCACGGTCCATAGTCGCAACCGCTTGCTCTTCTA
Organism: Paraferrimonas haliotis; assembly: GCF_002282895.1. GTDB lineage: Bacteria > Pseudomonadota > Gammaproteobacteria > Enterobacterales > Shewanellaceae > Paraferrimonas > Paraferrimonas haliotis. The sequence continues at coordinate 250,732 of NZ_NRRB01000002.1, read as the reverse complement.
CAAGTCGGTCTACCATGGTACTTACGGCAATATTCACCAGCACAATGAATGCCGCCACCACCATGACAATTGAGCTGAATATTTTGTACTTTAACGGCACTCGCGTCCCTTTGCTGACTATATCGATTAATCCTTAATCGTCACAAAAACGGCTAAATAGAGTGACAGCGATAGCGCTAAGCTAACACAGTTTGTCGAATGGGGGTATGGCTAATCCACTTTTTGCCATGCCTCGATACTGCATACCTTGCCAGCCTTGCAGACCGCCTGTGTGAAGAGCGACCACGGTTTGATTGTCGTACATGCCTTGCTCAATATCACTGAACAAACCTAATAACATTTTGCTGGTGTAAATTGGGTCAATGGCAATGTTGGTCTGTTGATGCCAGTCTTCGATAAAGGCGAGCTGCTCGTCGCTGACCTTGGCAAAGCCCTTGCAATGATAATCGGTTTGCAATCGATAACCGCCAGTTTTGGCATTCATTTGAGTGAGAAGATCATCGATGTTTTGGGTTAAATAACCGCCGTTTTTAATGGCGCAATAGCCGACGCAGTTAACCGGAGTTAGCCGGTTCTTTTGCACCCCGTAAACTAGGCCAGCTAAAGTACCGCCACTGCCCACGGCAGTAACCAAGCTGTCGAAATGCCCGAGTTGCTGGCGAAGCTCGCTAACCACTTCAGCAACGCCAGGCAGCGCATATTGACTGCTGCCGCCTTCTGGCACGACTAACGCGTCGGGATATCGTTGCTGCCAGGTTTGCTGATATTCGGCTAAATGCCGTTGTCGATAGTGTTGCCGCGATACAAAATGAAGCTTCATGCCCAGTTTTTGCAGTTGCAATAAGGTTGGATTATTCGGGTCGTATTCACCTCTTATAATGCCAACCGAATACAACCCGTTGGCTTTGGTAATGGCGGCGACGGCGTGCAAATGATTTGAAAAAGCACCGCCAAAACTGACGATCCCCTGGTTTCCTTGTTGAGCGGCATGGCGTAAATGGTATTTCAATTTTCGATATTTATTTCCGGATACCCAGTTGTGAATTAAATCGTCCCGTTTTAACCATAGGCTAACATTGTGGGAATTCAGCGCTGGATGGGTTATTCTGGTGAGCAAAGAAGGTTGAGATAGCTCAAAAAAACAATCATTATTAAGCAATTGGGCACTCATTTTAGTACGAAATAATAATCACAAGATAATAACACATAACAATTTATTGGGAGTTTGTGACAGCTTATGGATAAAGCTTTGTTGCAGAAGTTAAAGTTTTGGGAGCGCTCTGGTCCGACTCAACAAGCCGGTTTGTTTTTGAGTGACGATCATTTAACTGGGTACCTCGCGCCTACAACCGACGCCCCTCAAATCGTTGAGCAGGTACAGGTGGTGGATCAAGATTTTCAGCCAGCGTTCGCCGCACTTCGAGAGCGAATGGGTAAAGTTGAAGCGGCATTGGTTTTAGCACCGCCGCATTATGAAGTGGTTACGGTGGAGCGCCCTAATGTACCCAATGATGAGCTGCATCAATCGCTATTGTGGTTAATCAAAGATCTGGTACAACTGGATGTCAGTGATATTCATTATGACTACTTTATTCCCCCAGAAACCGTATCCAACAAAATCAATGTGGTGGTGGTAAGTCGTTCTTGGCTGCAACGGCTGCTGCTCGATGCCAAAGCACAATCCATCACCATAAGTCATATTTTGGTAGAAGAGATAGCCTTAAGTAACCTGTTCAGTGGCGACGAAACGGCCAAGCTCTTACTCAGTCAGCATACTGGTCACGAGCTTCTACTGACTGTCATTAAACAAGGTGAGCTGTACATGCAACGCAGACTGCGTGGTTTTGAACAGCAATTGCAGATCAGTGGAGAGACGGTCGCGGCCGAAACAGCACAACGGTTAACCTTAGAAATTCAACGTTCAATGGATTTCTTCGAAGCACAAAGTCGACTGTCTGCCGTGAGCAGCATAGAGCTGTTATTAGACGATAATGGTGACGTGTTACAACCCTTGCTCAGTCAGAATTTTTCTCAGCCCGTTAAGCAAGTCGCAAACGACAATGTGTCTCAGGCTATGGCTAAGATGGCGCTCATGGAACTGCAACGGGAGGGGTTGTCATGAAATCCCGTATTAACTTAGTTACTCCAGACCTTTTTCCAAAACCACTCAGGCTCAGTTTTGACCGCATGATACTTGCTGCGATAGCCAGTGTGTTCTTGCTGGTGTTGATATACGTATTGGTTAATTGGCAGGTACTCAAAGCGCAAGAAGAGCGCAAAATGGCTCAGCTTAAATTCGAGCAAGTGCAGCAACGTCATGCACAACTTAAAGAGCAGCTGGTAGCGCACAAGCCTTCTGAAAAACTGGTGGAGTTAGTCAATCGAAAAGAACGCCAATTAGAGCTACAGCAATTGCTCATTCGAGAATTAAGCGATCGTTCGGCGCTTGCCAGTCAAGGTTTTTCTGGATTACTTACGGATTTGGCCTCGGTACACCGAAAAGATTTATGGCTCACTGAAATCTATGCCAGCGAAGGTCATTTTCGCTTTGAAGGGGTGGCAAGCAGTGGTCAAAGTCTGCCGTTGTGGATAGACCAGCTCAGCAGTGCCAGTAGCTTGCAGGGCGTGGGTTTTTCCAGTATTTCGATGGAATCAAAAGATCATAGAGGGCTAGTATTCGAGTTAACCAGTGTTGACAAGGAGGCTGGCCAATGAGCATCGTTAATGAATACCGACAAAAGTTCGATGGCTTAAGCCAGCGCGAACGAGGGCTCATTGGCTTAAGCGTTGCGGTGCTAATTTTTGCCATTGGTTTGTCGGCCATCGATACCCAAACCACCAAGCTGTTTGACGAGCAAAAACGCATCGACAGTGCCTTGAATGAAACCGCGTTGCTTGAGCAACAATCGCAAGCCTTTGAGTTGCGCCTTAACCAAAACCCAAACACGCCATTTGAAAACAAGCTTAAATCCATTGAAGCCAAATCTCAGGCGTTAGAGGAGCAACTGCAATCCGAAATGATTGACATGGTTGAGCCACAGTACATGCCTGAGCTATTGGCCAGCGTTCTCAGCAAGGCTAAAGGGGTAAAACTGACGGCGCTGCAAACTCTACCGCCAACGTCGATACTTGATGCCACCAGCTTAACGGCGTCGGCGGAAACCGACGAGGCCTCTGAACCAGCGCCTGGTGCGGCATTGGATTTATATTCCCACGGCATCAAATTGACGTTAGTTGGCGATTATTTTTCCTTGTTGAAGTTTCTCTCTGAAGTGGAAGCTTTGCCGGAAAATTTGTATTGGTACGGGTTGAACTACCGAGTGCTGAGCCATCCAAAAGCAGAGATGGAAATAGAAGTATACAGTGTTAGCTTGGATAAGGAGTTTATTCGTGTTGCCAATTAAATCATTACTTAAACTCACGGCCATCGCGATATTGATGCTCTCCTTTGAAGCGGCGAGTGCCACGCTAAAAGACCCAACCAAGCCGGCGTTTGGTTATGGTCAGTCATCGCACTCGAGTACGGTACGCAGCCAGTCACTAACGTTAAACGCTATTGTAGAAGTGGGCTCGCAGCGAGTGGCCATTATTAATAACAAATCGTATAAGCTGGGCCAGCAAGTGGGCTCGGCAAGAATTAATCGCATTAATAAAAATCAAGTCAGCTTGGATAATGGTCGGGTATTGACCTTATTTACAGCAGTCGTCGATAACTAGGGAATTGGGGAAGCAAATAATATGACACTGGTGAAATCCACTGCGCCGCTGTTGATGGTGTTTTTATTGGGATGCCAAACAACGGATCGGCCTAACCCTGAAGCCTCAAAAGAAGCCATTAATCAAGCTCAGCAACAACAGCAAACCGCTGCAGCGCCACCGCCAAGCTTACCCTCCAGTCTTGAAAAAGAATTGGCAGGTGAAAGTGTATTGAATCGTTTAGGTGGCAGCGTTGCCAGTGAACGTCGTTTCGATGTTTCTGCTAACGACTTGGATGCGCGCATATTTTTCCCAAGCTTGGTTCAAGGAACACCACTGAGTGTAGCCGTGCACCCGCAAGTAAGTGGCACGATCTCATTGTCCTTAAAAGGCGTCACTTTGTCTGAAGCACTGCAGGTGGTTCAAGACATGTACGGCTATGAAGTGAATGTCGATGGCCGTATTTTGCGAGTGTTCCCAGCCGGTATGCGTACCGAAACCTTTGCTTTGAACTATTTGTACATGCAGCGCGACGGCACCAGTATGACCAGCATTAATTCGGGTCGAATCAGTGACGAGCGGGATAATAATAACTCCAATTCAAACAATAACTCGGACAGCTCTAATAGCAGCAATTCCAGTAACGACGATAACCAAAACAATAAGACTAACGGCACCTTTATTAAAAGCCGCACCCAAACCGATTTTTGGGCCGAGCTGCAAGGTACGCTAGAGTCCATTATCGGCTCCACCAGTGACGGCCGTCAGGTGGTGGTGACACCTCAGGCGGGATTGGTAACCATCCGCGCTTATCCAAACGAGCTGCGCCAGGTGAGAGAGTTTATTAAAACCGCCGAATCGCACCTGCAAAGACAAGTGATTTTGGAGGCGAAAGTCATTGAGGTGACGTTATCCGATGGCTATCAACAAGGCATTCATTGGGAAAAATTGGCCATTAGCAGTGGCGGTAGTGCCAACTTTGTGGTGTCGAATACCCAGGGTGAAATTGGTGATCAAATATCACAGGCTTTAGGTGGGGTTACCAGCCTGACGTTCAGCGGCAATGACTTTGCCGGCATGATCAGCTTGCTCGATACTCAAGGCGATGTGGACGTACTGTCGAGCCCTCGTGTTACTGCCGCTAATAACCAAAAAGCGGTGATTAAAGTGGGTACCGATGAGTATTTCGTAACCGATGTATCATCAACTACGGTCACCGGAACCAGCCCAATTACCACACCGTCGGTTGAGCTGACTCCGTTTTTCAGCGGCATCGCGTTAGACGTTACGCCACAAATTGACAACGAAGGTAACGTGTTGCTGCACGTGCATCCGTCGGTGGTGGACATTAAGGAGCAAAATAAAGAAATTAACGTGGCGGATAGCAAGTTAAACCTGCCATTAGCCCAAAGTGAAATTCGCGAGTCGGATACCATCATTAAAGCGGCGTCTGGAGACGTTGTGGTGATTGGTGGATTGATGAAGTCTGAAAACGTAGAGCTTAAATCGAAAATTCCTTTGCTAGGTGACATTCCGTTTATGGGTGAGCTATTTACCAATCGATCTCAACAAATTAAAAAGACCGAGCTGGTGATATTGCTGAAACCTGTGGTTGTGGGCGTGGATACCTGGAAAAACGAGCTGGAGCGCTCAAAACAGCTATTGGATCGTTGGTATCCAGAAGAGGGTTAAGCATCGATGTACTTGCAGCATTTCGGCCTCAGTAAGGCGCCGTTTTCGCTAACGCCGAATACCAGCTTCTTTTTTGGGCTGGCACCGCATGTTGAAGCCTTGCAGGTTTTGCATACGGCGCTAACCGGCGGTGAAGGATTCATAAAAGTGGTGGGTGAAGTGGGCACGGGTAAAACCTTAATTTGCCGCAAGCTGCTCAATGATATGTCGCACCAATTCGCCTGTGTTTACTTACCTAATCCGTATTTGTCGCCACAAGAGTTGCGTTGGGCGGTGGCTTGTGAGTTGGGGCTTGAGTACACCTCAAGCGTTGATCAGCAACAACTGATTCAACTGATTCAATCCAAGCTACTAAGCCTTGCAGAGCAGAATAAGCGAGCCATTATTGTGGTGGATGAAGCGCAAGCTTTGCCCGACGAAAGTTTAGAAGCTCTGCGGTTATTCACTAACTTAGAAACCGAGACCAGCAAATTGGTGCAGGTGGTGCTCTTTGGTCAGCCTGAGCTGGATCTTCGCCTAAAACAAGATAAGTTTCGGCAACTACGACAACGAATCGGCTTTTCTTACCAGTTGCGCGCGCTATCGCGTGCCGAGGTGGCCGGCTACGTTGAACATCGATTAAAGGTGGCCGGTTGGCGTGGTGATAAAGTGTTCGACGATGGCCGTATCGGGACTTTGTTTAAGGCGTCGCGAGGCATTCCTAGGTTGGTCAACGTACTGTGTCATAAAGCCATGATGTTGGCTTATGGCAGTGGCACTCAACGGGTCTCCGCTAAACAGTTACAAATGGTGATAGATGACACCGAAGATGCGCAATTGTCTCACTGGTCTCTGCGGTTAGCGCTTCCGGCTATGGCGTTGTTGATCGCGGCGGGTTACTTGGCCTGGCAGGAGCTGATGTTATGAGTGTCATTAACCAAATGCTCAAAGAGTTGGATCAACGCCGTGCTGAGGAATCTGGCATTGCCATGACACCGTATCAACCGGCGACGCCTTGGTTTCGCTCTAAAAGTTTATGGTCGGGCTTGGTGATTGGCGGGGCGTTAGTGGGCACGGCGTTTGCGGTGTTATTAATGCCTAAGCTCACGATTAGTTGGGAGCCAACACAGCCTGCAGTATCGACGGCTGTAGAGCCGACTAAGGCAAAGTCGTCGTCGCTTAAAACCATGCTCAATGAAGCAGGTGAAGCCGAAGCAGCGACAGCACACCAAAACGAGCAGGAGACTGATGTCTCGGTTACAGCACAAGTTGAGCCGATTCAGTCAAAGCCTGTTTCTTTGGAGGTGGCCGATTCTAAGCCTGAGCCCGAGCCTAAATCTCAAGAAGAGGCGGTTGAAGTTGTTGCCATAGCCGAGCCTGCTAAACAAAAACAAACCCAGACAATCGCGGCAGTGGTCACTGCAAAGCCCACTTTTCAGCTGACAGAGGTTAAGCTTACCCCTGAACAACGCGCCAGTAAGTCACTTGCCAGCGCACGCCAATGGAAGCAACAAGGTGAGCTTGAAAAAGCCAGTGAAGAATATTCTAAGTCGTTGCTATTACAGCCGCATCAGCATCAGGTTCGTAACGAATTGGCAGCCTTGTTGTTTGGCATTGCTGATACGCGTCGAGCCATGGAAGTTTTACAAGAAGGCTTGCTGCAATTCCCTGAACAAAAACAGTTTGGCATTCTACAAGCCAGAATATTGCAGCAAAATGAACAGCCTAGCCAAGCTTTGCAGCGCTTAGTCTCACTGAATTTGAAGGCCACTGAAAGTCACACAAAAGGCTTGATTTTAATGAGTGAATTAGCGCAAACCGCGCAGAATCATGATGTGGCCGCTTACAGCTTCGATGCGCTGACACAGTTGCAACCAAGCGTGGCTAAATGGTGGATTGGCAAAGGGTACGCCTTGGATTCTCAAGGGCAATCACAACCCGCCTTAAGTGCTTACAAAAGTGCCTTGCTCGCCACGGAATTATCGGCGGATGCGCGGCAATATCTTTTAAACCGAATTAACCAGTTAGGAGGTTGATTTGCAGCCTAAACTGAAAATGCGATTGGGCGATTTGCTCGTTCAAGAACACATCATCACAGAAGCCCAACTGAATGCTGCGTTAGTACAGCAGCAGAAAACTGGTGACAAATTGGGGCGCACGCTGATTGCTTCGGGTTGTATTAGCGAGCACCAACTGCTTACGTTTTTAGCGCAGCAATTGAAAGTACCTTTTATTGATATTACTCGCAGAAACATCGACCAAAATACCTTGCGACTTATTCCTGAGGTACAAGCCAGGCGTTATCGCGCCTTGCCTTTAGAGGTTCACCCTGACCACGTATTGGTGGCCATGTCCGACCCTGCTGACCTACAAGCCATCGATAATCTCGAGCGTTTACTGGAGCCGAAAAAGCTTGGTATTGCGGTGGTTCCTGAACACCAATTGTTAGATGCTTTCGATAATTTGTATCGCCGCACCGATGAAATTGCTTCGATGGCGGAGCAGCTCGATGAAGAATACGCCGCCGATGACAGTTTTAGTTTGGGGCAGCTGACCAGCGAAGATAGCGACAGTGAAACCACTGTAGTTAAACTGTTGCAATCGATTTTTGCTGATGCCGTGCAAATGCGTGCGTCCGATATTCACATCGAGCCCGCGGAAAACGCGTTAAGAATTCGACAACGTATCGATGGTCACCTTAATGAAACCTTGCTTCCGGAGGTTAAAATTGCATCAGCACTGGTGCTGCGTCTTAAGTTAATGGCGGGTCTCGACATTTCAGAAAAGCGTTTGCCGCAGGATGGTCGTTTTCATATTGAAGTGAACAAGCACAAAATTGACGTGCGTTTATCAACCATGCCGGTTTCCCATGGCGAGTCGGTGGTGATGCGTTTGTTAGATCAATCAGTTGGCCTGCTGACATTAGAAGAAACAGGCATGCCTACCGACATGATCGCCAGACTGCGACGCCACATTCAGCGACCGAATGGCATGCTGCTGGTCACCGGTCCTACCGGATCCGGTAAAACGACCACCTTGTATGGGGTATTGTCAGAGTTAAATTCGGCTCAACGTAAAATTATTACCGTTGAAGATCCGGTGGAGTATCAAATTCCCCGCATCAATCAAGTTCAGGTTAATTATAAAATCGGCCTAGACTTTTCTAAGGTGTTGCGAACTTCATTACGACAAGATCCCGACATCATTATGGTAGGGGAAATGCGGGATAAAGAGACCGTTGATATTGGCCTTCGAGGCGCCTTAACAGGGCACTTTGTCTTGTCGACCTTACACACCAACGATGCCATTACTTCCGCATTAAGGCTGTTGGATATGGGGGCGGCGGCGTATTTGGTGGCCAGTGCCTTGCGGGTGATTATTGCGCAACGGCTGGTGCGTAAAGTGTGCTTTAGTTGCGGCCACGAGCACACCCTAACCACCAGTGAACGTACCTGGCTGCAAAGCGTAACGGGACAAGCTGAGGTCACGGGTAACTATCGCAAAGGACCCGGTTGCCAAGTGTGTGCCGGTACCGGCTATCGCGGTCGAATAGGCGTGTTTGAAATTTTGGAATTAGACGATGCCATGATGGACGCAATGCGCATTGGCGATCCTCAGGCCTTCTCAGAAGCTGCTCACAACAGTCCCAGTTTTGTTCCTTTGGCTAAATCGGCGTTGGACTTCTTAGCTCAAGGGCTCACTACGGTGGAAGAGGTTGCGCGCTTAGTTGAGGACGTCGATGGGCAGCATCACCCCGCCATAGAGCCAGCCGCGGTTGCGGTTAGTCAAGGAGTGAGTTAATGCCAGAGTTTCACTATCGAGGTCGTGACAATCAAGGGGCGTTGGTCAATGGAGAGATCGAAGCCAACTCGGAAGCTGCGGCGGCCGATATGCTGTTAAGACGCTCCATCATTCCCTTGGAAGTGAGTAAGAAAAAGCAGCAGCAAAGCGTTAGTTTAAGCGATTTGTTGGTGAAGAAAGTGAGTCTCGACGAGTTACTGATTTTTACCCGGCAAATGTATTCTCTGACCAAGTCAGGCATTCCGATTCTTCGAGCCATAAGAGGGCTGGCTGACAATTCTCATTCACCGCAAATGAAAGCGGCATTGGAAAGCATTCATGAGCAGTTAACTGCGGGTAAACCGTTATCGGCGGCCATGAACAAACACTCAGATGTGTTTAATAACCTTTATGTGTCCATGGTTCATGTGGGTGAAAATACCGGTAAGCTAGACGAGGTGTTCTTACAGCTTTCCAGTTATATTGAGCGTGAACAAGAAACTCGACGACAAATCAAATCCGCCACCCGTTATCCGATTTTAGTGGTGGTGGCGATAGCCATAGCTTTGGTGATCTTGAATATTTTCGTGATTCCAAAGTTTGCCGAGATGTTCTCTAAATTTGGTGCAGAATTACCGCTGCCTACGCGAATTCTAATCGGTACCTCCGATTTCTTCGTCAGCTTTTGGCCGTTAATGCTGCTCAGCGTTGTGCTCGGGGTATTTGGAGTTCGCTATTGGCTGAAAACCGAAAAAGGCCGCTATAAATGGGATTATCGAAAAATAAGAATGCCCATTGTTGGTAGCATTATTGAACGTTCAACCTTATCGCGCTTTTGTCGCAGTTTCGCCATGATGTTGCGCGCCGGGCTGCCCATGACTCAGTCACTCAGTTTGGTGGCCGATGCGGTGGATAACGCTTATATGCATGACCGCATTGTCGGTATTCGGCGCCAAATTGAAGGGGGCGACTCGGTGCTGCGCTCCGCTAATCAAAGTGAGCTATTTACACCCTTGGTATTGCAGATGATTGCCGTCGGCGAGGAAACCGGCAACATCGACGGCTTGCTCGATGATGCGGCAGGTTTTTACGAGCGGGAAACCGACTTCGACTTGCAAAATCTAACCGCGAAAATTGAACCTATCTTAATCGGTTTTGTGGCCATTATTGTGTTGATACTAGCATTGGGCATTTACTTGCCAATGTGGGACATGCTGCAAGCGGTAAAAGGGGGTTAAGTGCAACGGCAACAAAAAGCAGATCTTGAACTCCTTAGCAGCGGTAAGTTAATCGTCACCGTCATGATTGTGATGGTGGTGATGGCTGTTATTGGTTGGCGCTTTGCTCCTATGTCCACCAGTCTTGATCAAACCCATTTAGAACAAGAGCAAGTGCGTTGGATTACCGTTACTAACATGCTGCGATCACAATGGATGACTCAAGGGCGACCGCAACAGATAACCGCTGAACTTCATGGCAGCAATCAATCGATAACGGTTGCCATGTCAGCGTCGGGGTGGCCAACGCCCACTCATAGAACGGAATCTGGTTGCCAAGCACTATGGCGAGCAATTCAAGGGACGGCCCGCGACGATCAGTTTGCTAACGGTAATTTGCGAGCTGGCTTTGATCGAAGTAGTAAGGTGTGTCGCTATCGGGTATCCGATGGCAGCGCCATGAGTTACCAAGTGGAAACTGGCAGACTGCTGGTCATTGAGCCAAAAGATTGACGATTGACCAATAACAAGCTTGTAACTTTCGTTGTAATGTCTTTAAATGGCTCTAATAGTGAACAATCACAACGAATAACAACGAAAGCGTACGTAAATTTTAAAGGGAAGCAACTTATGTATAAATCCAGAAACCAAGGTTTCACGGTGATCGAATTGGTCATAGTGATCGTCATATTAGGCTTGTTGGCGGCAACCGCCATTCCACGATTTTTAAATGTTACCGAAGAAGCTGAAGACGCCAGTGCCGAAGGCATGGCGGGTGGCCTAGCAACCGCGGTCAGTTTTGTTCGTTCACAATGGGAAGTTGACGGTCGTCGCAACGACGAGGTCACCTTAGACGGTACGCGCATCGGCTTAGATACTCGCTTTGGCTTTCCAACGGGTACTGAGGCCAATACCGATGCCAGTGCCATGGACGTAAACTCGTGCCAGGCGGTGTTCGATCGCGTGCTGCAAAATGCCCCACGTAACGTCGTCCAAGGTGAATCTGCCAAGGGTGAGCGCATTTATATTACAGTACAAGAAAACGGCGGTGGCTCGGTAACGGGTCTTGATGGAACCGCGGTAACCGTAGATTTGTGTCGCTACCATTTAGTGAACAGCTTGACCTTAAGCGAAGCGACCGGCATTCCGGCTCCGCAAAACCCAGGTACGACAACGGGTAAAGGCTTCACCTACAACCCAGGATCGGGTCAGGTATTAGTCTTTAAGAATTAACATCGATTCATTCTAAGCAATGTGTAGTACTTGGAGAGCGTTATGAAGCGAGCAGCGGGTTTTACTTTAATTGAACTGGTGGTGGTGATCATTATTTTAGGGATACTGGCGGTTACCGCGGCCCCTAAATTCATTAACCTGCAATCCGATGCTCGGGTTTCTACGCTCGAAGGGTTAGAAGGCGCATTTAAGGGAGCCAATGCGCTGGTTTTTTCTAAGGCCGCCATTGCCGGTAAAGAGCAAGACAGTGATACCACTCTCGATATCGGTGGGGCTACCGACCCGAAAATTCGTTTTGGTTATTTGCAAGGTGACGAAGCCAGTATAAAAGAAGCCTTGCAAATCGAACTAGCCACCTCGGGTGGTGCCACACTCGCCGATTGGTATTTCGTTGCCGACTCACCCAGTGCCGGTATCGTTACTATTTATCAAAGCGGCTCGCCCTACAGTGCCACGGATGATTGTCATATTGAGTACACGCCAGCGGCGAGCGCCGGCGCACTGCCTACCTATAACGTTGAATCTGACGATTGCTAACCCCCCATCAAGCCCGCGTGCTGTGCGGGCTCTTTGCAACTGAATAATTACTCTATTTATGTGATTAATCTCTCGAAAATCACACTTGTCACACATTCAAGATAATACCTATTTCCTAGTATACGCTCCGGGTCAGATGATTACACTTTCGGCCTGAATCTTTAGCGAGCTTAACGGAACCAAGCAAGCGTTCGTTTGAATATTGGTTAAAGGATTTTACTTTTTCTGAGAGAGTGAAATGATGAAGAAACAGCAAGGTTTTACGTTAATCGAGCTAGTGGTGGTTATTATTATTCTTGGAATTCTGTCGGTTGTGGCGGCTCCTAAGTTTATTAACCTTCAAAAAGATGCCCGCAGCGCTACGTTGCATGGCTTAAAAGGTTCGCTGGAAGGCGCAAATGCACTGGTGTTCTCTAAAGCCGCTATCGCCGGATTAGATACCAATCCTGGCACCACGGTTGATATTGGTAGCGCCAATCCACCAGCGATTCGTTACGGTTACTTGCAATCCGATATTGGCTCTTTACAAGAAGCCATGGACATCGATTTGGCCATTGCAGGTACTGGTATTGATTCTGAGTGGCAGTACGTACAGTTAACCCACAAAGTGGGTGCCGATACCGTTCGTATTCACCAAAAGGGTGCGCCAGATAACGGGGGCGAATGCTATTTAGAGTACACGCCAGCACAAACACTCGGTGGTCAGCCGCTTATTGAAGTGAAAGATAAAGACTGCTAATTGAGCTGTTGTTAGTGACTAAAACCGCACTTAATCCGTGCGGTTTTTTGTTTGCGGTTTGTTGTATCTGGTGGGGGGCTTTGTTAGCTTAACAAAAAAGCGCCTTTTGTAAGCGAGCATAGCATGAAACAACAAAACAAAGGATTTACCCTAATTGAGATGGTGGTGGTTATTGTTGTGCTTGGGGTGCTGGTAGCGGTGGCGACCCCTAAATTCATTAACCTAAAGCGCGATGCCCACGTCACCTCGCTGCAAACCATTGAAGGCTCTTTGCAAAGTGCTAATGCATTGATTTTCACTAAGGCTGTGTTGCAAGGTGCAGAAAAAGTAGGCCGCGCTAATCCCCGTCGCCGCGATTTAGGCCAGGTCCAACTTGACGACACTACGGTTGTGCAAACCAACTTTGGTTATCTCAGTAACAGCGGTCGCAATGACAACCGCAGCATTGCCAATTTAGAAACCATTTTGAACGTCGATAGCATCACCCGCCTGAGAAATAACCGCACAGTAGCCGCCAGCGGATTTGGTATGGATGCAAAAAATCGCAACGAATTTCATTTCTTTCCGGCAGGATTTAACCGCACCCAATTATGCCGCCTAGAATATGAATCTGCCCAAGCTCCTGGCGAGCAGCCGCAATATCGAGTTATCACCGACGACTGTTAGTAAAGCCCTTATTGCAACTGAAAATTTCTTCGTTTGAATAAATAGTTAACACTTGTTGCTAATTGGTGAAAATAAAGGTTGTCAGCATTAACAAGCCTTGATAATGTTCCATTGAAAGTGCGCAATAACGATCAAGCCGCTGCCTGCATGGCGGATTGATTGAAAACAATAAAGAGAGATGTAATTTTATGAAACAAGCAAAAGGTTTTACCCTAATTGAATTAGTGGTTGTTATCATTATCCTTGGTATTTTGGCTGTAACCGCCGCGCCAAAATTTATTAATCTTCAAACGGATGCTCGTATTTCTACCCTTAACGGTCTTAAAGGTGCCATTCAAGGCGCTAACGGCCTAGTGTTTGCTAAAGCGGCAATTGGCGGTGATGAGCAAAAAGCGTCAACGGATTGGGGAACGGGTGAAGGTGTTGATATCGGTACCGGTACCAATGCAGCAACGGCTTTTGGCTACCTACAAGCTGATGAAGACGAATTAACGAATGCGGTTGATGCCGATTTCAGTGACGAGTGGACCGTTAGCGCACCAGCAGCGGCAACACCGCCTGCCTCGATTATTCTTACTCAAGTGGGCTCGCCAGACGACGGTACAACCACAACTACGGCGGATATGTGTCGCTTGATCTACAGCGAAGCGGCCAATACTCAAACGCTACCAGTGTACGAATTAGAAACAGACGGTTGCTAAAATGCGACAGTGCTGAATAAGCTCGTAAAAGGCGATAAGCGCAAGCTTCATCGCCTTTTTTATTAACCTTATAAAAAACAGCATATTACCTATAAATTCCCGTTTTACGCTGTAGCGCTTGGCTGTTACTATGGATAACAAGAATACAACAAGCGTCATTGGGAGATACGCCACCTGTGACCGAGCACGCGCAATCAACGAGTCGCCATCAAAGCGGTTATACCCTGGTGGAGCTAGTGACCGTATTAATCATCATTGCCATTCTTGCGGTGGTGGTGTTTCCGCGTCTCATTGCCACTGACAGCTTCTCAAGCTATAGCCTGCGCGATGAGTTTATTGCAGAGCTTAGAAAAACTCAGCTACTGGCGCTTAATAATGTGGATCGTTGTTATCGGGTCGTCGTCACGCCGAGTCATTATCAACAACAAACCTTTGGCGTTAATTGCAGTGGCAACGTGATCAGGCAAGAGCCCGTGCAAACCTTACCGCGAAGAACTCACCTTGAATTCAGCGGCAGTGACCGTTTTTTTATTCAGTTTGATCACGATGGACGAGCGAATTTGGCATGCAACGGCAATTGTATCGATGTTATCGCAGAAGAAACCCTTACGATTGCCATCGCTAGCGAGGGGTATATCTATGCAAACTAGAGGTCGCTCTCAGGCAGGATTTACCCTATTAGAACTGGTTATCGGCATTTTGGTAAGTGCCATCGCCATTACCTTGCTGACCTCGACCTTGTACCCTCAAGCAGACAAAGCTGGTGAAACCTTGCAGCGCATGCGCTCAGCTGAGCTTGCCCATTCAATACTTAACGAAATTTGGGGTAAACGTTTCGATGAAAACTCGGGCGTTAATGGCGGCGTTCCAGCCTGTGGCTCTGCTGATGGCGTACCTTGTGCCGATGACCCAACCGGTCCTTCCAGCAAAAACAGAAACGACTTCGATAACGTCAGTGATTATCATGGCTTAACCATTAACAGTTTAATGCTGAACTCCAGTCAACGCTATGTGGACCGCTACCCAAACTTCTTAATGAGCGTATCGGTGGGTTATCGTGACAGCAGCACCAAAGCGCAAAAACTGATCACAGTAACCGTTACCACACCTGATGGTGAAGACATTGTTTATCAAGCGATTAGGAGTAATTACTAATGGCTAAGCATGGAGGCTTTACCCTAGTCGAGTTGATCACCGTGGTTATATTGCTCGGGATTTTGAGCGTGGGTGTAACCAGTTTTATTACCTATGGCAGTCGCATATTTGCTGACTCCACCGCCACCGATCAAATCATCAGTCAAAGTCGCTTTGCCATTGAACGTATGACTCGAGAGATTCGTTCGGCGCTGCCAAATAGCGTGCGAACGGACTCTGGCAGTGATTATCAATGCATTGAGTTCATTCCTATTCAAGCCAGCGCCAGTTACATTGACATTCCGACGTTTCCAGAGACTGCTCGCAATAGCGCAACGGTGTTTAACCCTACTCCCAACGTTAGCGGCTCAGGGTTTACCATGTTGGTCTACCCGCTTCAGCCCAGCGATGCTTACGTGGATAATAGCCAGTCCATCGCTAAGGCTTTTGCCGTGAATAGCGTCAGTCCAGGCCCAAGTGATGATACCAAAGTCGTTCGATTTCAACGCACCGTACTGTTTCTCGAATCCTCTCCCAGTAAGCGTTTTTATTTGGTGACAGGCGCGGTCAGTTATTGTTTTGAAGGCGATGGTCGATTGCGCCGCTATTCCGGCTACCGCTGGGACAACGCGCTTCAACCGGGGCCCAGTTTAATGGGTACTGGGGTACTTATGAGCGAGGGTATCGTTAATGATCTAAATGACGATCCGCCGATTGAGCTGACCCCTTCGACCTTGGTCAACAACGCTATGGTGCATCTACAACCGGAGTATCAATTGGGCAGCGCCAGCCTTCGCTATCAACATCAGGTGCAGGTGATCAATGTTCCCTAAATCTCAACGTGGTGCTTCACTCATTTTAGCGATTTTCATCATTACGGTGATGGCGGTGCTTGCGGCCGCGTTGTTACGGGTTAATCAAGATTCGGCCGAAGCGCTAACGCTAGAAGTATGGGGCGCGCGTGCATTGGCCAGTGCCAACAGTGGCGCCGACAGAGCGCTGTCACAGTTGTTTCCTATAAGCGGCGCGGTGCCAGTTTGCGCCAATGTCAGTACTAGTTGGAACTTAGATACGGATGTGGGCAGTGTAGGATTTAATGGGTGCAGCGTTACCATAGGCTGTAGCCAACTAAGCCAAAGTCCACAGCAGGAATTTAGAATACAGTCGACTGCAGTGTGTGAATCTGGAAATTGTAATGGCGATGCCGGGAGCTGTTTAAGGGTCAGTCGCTCGGTGGAAGTAGGAGCGCGTTATGAGCCGTAACTTATCATGGACTCTCGCCACTTCTGCGTGGCTAGGGCTAACAAACTTGGCCCATGCCGATGCCTTTGACGACATTTATACCAACCAGTTCCCTGATGTTATTCAAGGCCATCAGCAATCCCTAGATACCAGTTGCACCGCTGGAACAGACAGCGAGTTCAAAACCGCGAGCAACCCTAGTGTCATTGGCTTGCTAAGCCCAACCATTAAGTTTTGTAAAGACAAGCATGAAGATACCTTTACCTGTGTTAATGAGGACGGCAGCCCCGCAAGTTGCGCTATAGAAAATGCTTCAGTACCTATGTTATCCCTGCCCAGTTTTCAATATCAAAATGGCGGCAGCGATGTCAGTGATTGTGACGATCCTATCGTTGCGACCGACCTAAAAAAAGTAAAGATCAAAGACTGTTCGCTAGAATTTCCTGCTAACGACTACCGTATGGAGGAATTAAAGGTCGAAAATAACGCCACGGTTGAGCTGGCGGCAGGTGATTACTGGATTGAAAAGCTAGAAATAGACGGATCTACACTGGTTTTAAGTGGCGATGTACGAATTTTTACCAGCGACGAAGGTAACGGTGAGGCTAAATTTGAAGATGCCCAAATCAATGCCTCTGGTGGTTTTCAATTACTGTTGGTCAGCTACGAAAAAGTCAAAATAAAGAACGCGCAGTTTAACGGGTTTGTTTATGCCGATGGTGACATAAAAGTTGAGCAGACGAGCCAAGTTAATGGGCGTTTAACAGCCAAAAAAGTCGAACTAAAAGACAGTTCACAGGTGACGAATGCAGATGTGCCGACACTAGATCAATGTGAATTGGTCTTTCCAACACCAGTGAATGGCTACAGTGCTGGCCATCAAGCTAATCTAGGTAATCATCGCGGTGCAGTGATTGGCACTATCGCCGGAGCGCTGGGCTATGACAGCGCATCGCAAATCAATGCCGGCAATCAGGGGTGTGATGGCGGTGCTTGTATCGAATCCAGTCTTGCCTCGGCCATGACGGATGTGGTGGATCCGTTCCCACTGGATTCCAGCGGAGACTCGTACAACTTAGGATTCGACCAATCGCTTACGCTGTCGGAGCCGGATGCGCTTTATAACGTGATTAATATGAACAATAAAGCACAGCTAAATCTTGATGCAGCTGGGGTTAAAATTAAACAGCTTAACGTAGGTAGCGGTCGTTCTGGTAATCCCTACAGCGTGAAATTAGCGCCCGGAGAATATTGGATAGAAAGCTTAAGCTTGGGCTTTGATACACAAATTCAAATCACCGGCGACAGCGTGTTGCACGTGGGTTCATTATCTCTACCAAGCGGCGGCTTTATTAATACTACAGGTGCCAACATCAGTGGTGATTCGTCTCAGCTCACTATTATGTCGTATGGCAGCATTGTTATGGGTAACACCTCCACCATTGCCGCGAATATTTATCAAACCGCCTCGGGCAGTTTAACCATGAATTCGGCCTCATTTCTATTTGGTAAAGTAACCTCTCCCAGTGTTTCACTTGGGTTCAATTCTGTCATTAATGGCAATCAAAGTGGCTGCGCGCTGCCCAATCCAGAGCCGGACCCTTTGCAGTGTTACAGCGACGACTTTAATCGTTCAGACTTAGGCGATGACTGGATTGCAAAAGTCTTGGGAAGCAGTGATATTCCATCGATTCAAGATAATCAGCGGCTGAGAATTACCGCTGATAAGCGCCGCCAAGCGGCGGCCTTGACCTATCAAAAATTATTCCCAGCCGAAGGCAATAAAGTGGTGTTAGAGTTTGATTACAACGCTTGGTCGCCTAACGGTGGACAAGGCGCTGATGGCGTCGCTGTGGTGTTATCTGACTCAACCATCACTCCGCAGCCGGGCAGTTACGGCGGTTCGCTGGGGTACGCGCAACGCAACGACGGCACTCCAGGGTTTGCAGGCGGTTGGATTGGTATTGGATTGGATGAATACGGCAACTACAGTAACCCCAATGAAGGGCGAGTTGGCGGTACCGGATTTGAGCGACAAGCGGTAGCTATTCGAGGCTCGGAACAAGCGGATTTTGTCTTCTTAGCGGGCACTGGTGGCGGCCTTAATCCGCCGGTAGATCAACGTCAAACCAACACGCCAGGACCAAATCACAAGTACCGAATTACGCTCGATTCGCAAATACCCGGAAAGCATCTCATTGAAGTAGAGCGTGACAGCGGCGCTGGTTATGAGGTGCTAATACCCAGTTTCGATGCCTACGAAGTTAACCCGGCTCAAGGTGATATTCCCGAGAAGTTCTATCTATCACTGACCGGCTCAACCGGTGGTGCTTTCAACAACCATGAAATCGATAATTTTAAGGTGTGCTCCATTAAGTCGGAGCCTGTGGGACAGCTTATCGACCATTTTGAATTTGATTACAGTCAATCACCGTTAACCTGTAAAGCCGAAACCATGACCGTTCGAGCGTGCGCCAATAGCGATTGCAGTGAGCTGATTACTGGGGAAGTTCGAGCCAATTTGTCGCCGGCAGCCATTACCGATGGTGCTTGGCTGCCTTCTAACACGCTTATTTTTAGTGGTGGTAGTACCACGGTGGATTTGCGCTTAAATACGTCTTCGCCCACCACCATTGGGGTGTCAGGGTCGATCCCTAGCACTCGACCTGGCAGTGATACCTTGTGCCGACGTGGCAGCAGTGGCTTAAATTCCGCCAATTGTACCCTTTCGTTTGCCAACGCCGGCTTTGAATTTGATGTGCCGGATAACCCAGCCAACAAACCCATAGAAAATGTGCTTATTCGAGCGGTAAAAAAAGACGATAGCAGCCAGGCGTGTGTGCCCCTATTCCAAGACACCACTAAGAGCATCGATTTTTGGAGTCAATACATCGACCCTGCCGATACTGGTCGTCCGGAAAGCTGGCCGGTGGCGGTTCAGCAACAAAATGTGGGCGGCAATGCCGCTCAAGCCACGCCGGTGTCGTTGGACTTTAATAGCAACGGCGAAGCCTTGATGCGAGTGGACTATGCCGATGCCGGTAAAGTGGAATTGAATGCCCGCTACCTTGGCAGTGATGATGAGCAAGGCTTGGTGCTCGAAGGAGCCGACCAGTTTGTAAGTTATCCCGTTGGTTTGTGCGTAAGCACACAGGCCAATTGTGCCAGCGGTGACAGCAGTTGTTCGGTGTTTAAGCGGGCTGGTGAAGGCTTTGAATTGTCGATTCAGGCCAAAGCATGGCTTGACAATGATGACGCCGATCTATGCAACAATCCGAATACGCCAAATTACGCCCATGCAGGCATAGAGCTCGGGGCGCAATTAATCGCGCCAAGTGCAGGTCGCAATACCGAAGTATCGCTGAAAACTTACGACCATCTTGCGGCCAAGCAGGGGCTTACCAAGGTAACGCAAACCAGCAGTGAAGTCGGCGTGTTTCAGTTCACCGCCACACCGCCGTCAAGCTATCTTGGAGTTGCAGCACCCATTGCCAAAGGCGTGAGTGATAGCAGCGGCCGCTTTGTGCCCAGTCAGTACGCCATTAGTGGCCAAAGCATTATTGCCGGTTGCAGCGCTGGCGGATTTAGTTATATGGCACAACCCTTTACCGCGCAGTGGCAAGTAGAGGCACAAAATATTGGTGGCCAAAGAACTCAGAATTATTTTGGTGATTTTGCTAAAGCTTCTTCACAGCTGGTTGCGGCGAACGCCTTGAGTGGTAACCCGTTAAATGACCGATTGACTCAGATTAATGGCCTCAATTGGGCGTTAGGCCAAGCTCAAGTCAACGCCAGCAGCGCTTTAGCAAGAGCGGCTGCCCCCACTGTTGATGGCCCCTATCAGCAACTTAGAGTTGGTGTGCAAATTAATGACAACGACGGCGGTTACGGCTTGGTTGCCGATCCAGATATGGCGGCTTCCATTGTTGGTAATTGCTCAAGTGCCAATTGTGATGCCAAGCTGATTGATCTAATTGATGTGCGCTTAGGTCGCCTTACCTTAGAAAATACCTTTGGCCCAGAAAGCGCCCAATTGTCAATGAGCGCCGCAATGGAATACTGGAATGGCAGTACTTGGCAACTGAACCGCGATGATCAGTGTTCTGTGTTAAGTACACCTGAGTTGCGTAAAGCCAGCTCGGATACGTCTTCTGGGTATGTCTATCAACCGGAGCTAAGCGGTGCTCAAAGTGTGCAGCGCAACAACGATGGTAACGTCGCCAGTGATGGCAAAGCGCTGTTGTTGTGGCGAGCTACTAATGGCTATCGTGGACAGGTACAAGCGCCTTTGCACCTCGATAATACCCCTTGGTTACAATGGTATTGGAACTGGGACGGTAGCTCGCCAACGGACTTAAATGAACCCAGAGCCAGTGCCTACTTTGGCACCTACAGAGGCAACGATCGCATTATTTATTGGCGGGAAATTAACTAACAATTTGTCCACTATAAAACGGAACTTAGCCAGAAAATACATGCCAAATATTAGGGTTAGTGACATTTTGGTGCGCTAACCCTTTTTTATCGCAATTGACGCGGTTCAAACCTTGTGGAAAAGCCCTTGCATTGGTAAAGTGGGCTGTTTTCTCTCTTTAGACTTATTTTGTATAAACAGGCCTGTTTCATGTTTAAAAAGTTGCGCGGTATTTTTTCTACTGACTTATCAATCGATTTAGGTACAGCGAACACGCTCATTTATGTTCGCGAAGAAGGCATTGTCCTTGATGAACCATCAGTGGTTGCCATACGTGGTGATCGTAACGGCGCTCAGAAGTCTGTCGCGGCAGTCGGTGCTGCAGCGAAACAAATGCTGGGTCGTACCCCCGGTAACATTCAGGCCATTCGTCCGATGAAAGACGGCGTTATCGCTGACTTTTACGTGACCGAAAAAATGCTGCAGCATTTTATTACCCAAGTTCACAACAACAGCTTTTTCAGACCCAGTCCGCGCGTTTTAGTGTGTGTGCCGGTTGGCGCTACACAAGTGGAACGTCGAGCCATTCGTGAATCTGCCCTTGGTGCTGGTGCTCGTGAAGTGTACTTAATCGAAGAGCCTATGGCGGCAGCGATTGGTGCTGATTTGCCTGTGTCTGCACCGACCGGCTCTATGGTGGTGGATATTGGTGGTGGTACTACCGAAGTCGCCATTATTTCGTTAAATGGCGTAGTGTACAGTTCCAGTGTGCGCATTGGTGGCGATAAATTCGATGAAGCCATTATCAACTACGTGCGTCGTAACTATGGCTCGCTCATTGGTGAAGCAACCGCTGAGCGCATTAAAACCAAGATCGGCAGTGCCTACCCGGGTGATGAAGTTGCTGAGATTGAAGTGCGTGGTCGCAATTTAGCGGAAGGGGTTCCTCGCAGCTTTACCCTAAATAGCAACGAAATTCTTGAGGCTCTGCAAGAGCCGCTATCGGGCATTATCAGCGCGGTATTAGTGGCATTAGAACAGTCGCCACCAGAGCTGGCTTCCGATATTTCAGAACACGGCATGGTGTTAACCGGTGGTGGTGCCTTGCTTAAAGATTTGGATCGCTTATTGATGCAAGAAACTGGAATTCCGGTCATGATTGCGGAAGATCCACTCACCTGTGTTGCTCGCGGCGGTGGTAAAGCATTGGAAATGATCGACATGCATGGCGGCGATCTGTTCTCTGACGAAATTTAATAACAGCTTGGGGCGGCGCTAGCCGCCTTAATTTTTTATGAATCCAATTTTTGGGCGCGGCGTATCGATACAATTTAGATTAACTCTGGCGATTATTTTATCGCTGGCGTTGATTGTGGCTAAAGATCGCATCGAGCCGGCTCGTCAATCACTGTCTTCCTTGCTATCTCCGTTGCAGTTAGCGGCCAACGTGCCGGGCAATCTAATGGATTGGGTTTCCTCAAGCCTTGCTACTCGCAATCAGTTAAAAAAGCGCAACCAAGATTTGCTCGAGCAGCAACTTTTGATGAGTGAGCGCTTACAACGGTTTGAACACCTTAATCAGGAAAACCTGAGATTACGCGCCTTGCTCGGTTCACCGGTTCGTCAAGATGCCCAAAAACGGGTCGCTGAAGTGATGGCGGTGGACGCCGACCCTTACCATCACTATGTGACTCTCGGTGTTGGCGAGCGGCAAGGGGTGTTCGTAGGGCAACCAGTCATTGATGACAAAGCCATTATTGGCCAGGTAACGCAAGTGTCACAACTGACCTCTCGGGTGTT
Organism: Paraferrimonas haliotis; assembly: GCF_002282895.1. Classification (GTDB taxonomy): domain Bacteria; phylum Pseudomonadota; class Gammaproteobacteria; order Enterobacterales; family Shewanellaceae; genus Paraferrimonas; species Paraferrimonas haliotis. The sequence continues at coordinate 227,902 of NZ_NRRB01000002.1, read as the reverse complement.
GCTCATCAGTGACAGCAGCCATGCCATACCGGTACGAGTGAGCAGGAACGACGTTCGTGGCGTACTTCAGGGCACCGGCGATTTAGACGTAATGGAAATTCGCCATTTGCCCACCAGTACCGACATTAATGCCGGAGATTTGCTGGTGTCTTCTGGACTGGGCGGACGGTTTCCCGAAGGTTATCCCGTGGCGCGAGTGGAATCTGTTGAACGAGGCGATGGTCGTCGTTACGCCAAGGTCATGGTTAAGCCGTTGGCGAGTTTAGACCGAATCCGCTACGTACTGCTGCTTTGGCCGGAAGGACAAACGCACCAGGAAGAGGAAGAGTAATGGCGCTACAGGCTGCGAATGGTAGAGGCATTGTCTGGGCTACGCTCATCATGGCGCTGCTATTGCAAATTATGCCATTGCCGTCGGTTGTGGCGGACTTTAGAGCCGACTGGGTGTTCATTGCGCTGGCCTATTGGACCATGGCATTACCCCATCGCTACAGCATTTTAACCGCCTGGATACTGGGCATCATGTTAGACATTTTGCTCGGGGCTACCATGGGAGTGCGCGGGCTTGCCTTAGCGCTCATGATTTATGTGATTGCACTGCATTATAAACGCATTCGTAACTTTCCCATTTGGCAACAGTCCATCATTATCGCGTCGCTCAGCATCGTTTATCATTTGATCATTTTCTGGATTCAATTTGCGATTCATCGCGTTGCCTTTGACCCAGCAGAATTACTACCGGCGGTGTCTAATCTTGTTATTTGGTTTTGGGCTTATTGGCTGTTAAAACGATTGCGCCGTGACTTTAAGGTGCGCTAAATGAATACTTCTGCAGACATCGTGTTGGCCTCAGCCTCACCACGTCGCCGGCAACTGCTGTCGCAACTTGGATACCGATTTAGCAGCGTAAGCTGTGACATTGATGAAACGCCGTTTAGTGGTGAAGCGCCTGCTGCCTATGTGGAGCGCCTAGCCAATGAAAAGGCCAAGGCGGGATTGATTCATGCACCTACAACCGGGGCAATTGTTCTCGGCTCAGACACTATCGTTGTGATCGATAATTGTTTGCTGGGTAAGCCCAAGGATGCGCAACACAGTGCTGAAATGCTCACCAGGTTGAGTGGCAATGAACATCAAGTCATGACTGCGGTGGCGGTAACAAATGGTTTTAAAAGTCAATCTGTTGTGGTCACAACTGTGGTAAGATTTTGTCAGTTAACTGAGCAACAAATAAAGCAATATTGGGATACCGGAGAGCCTGCTGATAAAGCCGGTAGCTACGGCATCCAAGGTATCGGTGGCAACTTTGTAGAGTCAATCAATGGCAGCTATTCCAGTGTGGTTGGCTTACCTTTGGTTGAGACCCGTAGGCTCGTCGATTCAGCTTTGGAGTGGAACCATGGCTAAATATCAAGATAATGCGTTAAGTGCAGAACTGTTAATCAATGTCACGCCCACCGAGTCACGAGTGGCCCTCGTGGAAAATGGTACCCTTCAAGAAATCCACATCGAACGGCGGATGAAGCGCGGTTTAGTGGGCAACGTCTACAAAGGTAAAGTGACTCGAGTGCTGCCGGGTATGCAGGCTGCTTTTATCGATATTGGTCTCGACAAAGCAGCGTTTTTGCATGCGTCGGATATTGTGGTGCACACCGAGTGCGTTGATGAAGAAGATAAGCAAAAGTTGCAAGCCAACATCGGTCGACTGGTGCATCAGGGTCAGGAGCTGGTGGTTCAAGTAGTCAAAGACCCTATTGGCACCAAAGGCGCGAGACTCACTACAGATATTACATTGCCTTCTAGGTATCTGGTCTTCATGCCCAGCGCCTCCCATGTCGGCGTATCGCAACGAATTGAATCGGAACAAGAGCGAGAACGTTTACGTAAATTAACCGAGCCTTTTGTGGATGAATCTGGTGGTTTCATTATACGCACCGCTGCTGAAGGGGTTGGCGAGCAAGAGCTCATACAAGACGCTAAGTTTTTACGTCAAGTGTGGAAAAAAGTCTTAGAGCGCAAAGCTCGCAAAGGCGTGCGGGATCTTTATCGTGATTTGATCTTGCCGGTTCGTATTATTCGCGATTTCGTTGGCACCAAACTTGATAAAGTACTGGTGGATTCGCACCAAACCATTGAAGAGTTGTCGATGTTTTGCCGAGAGTTTATGCCCGAGCTTACCGATAAACTGACTTTGTATCGTGGTCCCAATCCGTTGTTTGATCAGTACGATGTGGAGAAAGAAATTCAACGAGCGCTGGAAAAACGGGTCGATTTAAAATCCGGCGGATACATGATTGTCGATCAAACCGAGGCCATGACCACCATCGATTTGAATACCGGAGCGTTTGTCGGCAGTCGCAATCTCGAAGAAACCATTTTTAACTTGAACCTAGAGGCCACACAGGCCATTGCTCATCAGCTGAGACTGCGAAATCTTGGTGGCATTATCATCATTGATTTTATCGACATGAGCAGCAGTGAGCACCAAACGCGGGTGCTAACAGCGCTTGAGCAAGCGCTGGCGTCGGATAGAGTCAAAACTAACATCAGTGGTTTTTCGAGCCTAGGACTGGTGGAAATGACTCGTAAACGCACGCGAGAAAGCCTTGAGCATGTGCTTTGCGACGAATGCCCATGTTGTAAAGGGCGTGGCTCGATGAAAACGGTTGAAACCGTCAGCTTTGAGATATTGCGCGAAATCATTCGCGTCGATCGTGCCTACGATGCCGATGAATTTGTGGTGTACTGCGCGCCATCTGTTTTCGAGTCACTATCGACTCAAGACAACGAATTGGTTGCAGAATTGGAAGTGTACTTAGGTAAGAAAATTAACTTACGCAATGAACACTTGTATACCCAAGATAAGTTTGATGTGGTGATGATGTAGTCATGGCCATTCAATTTCTGTCTAAACTCACTCGTCAACTTGGAATCGGGCTTGCCATTGTGCTGGTGCTGTTTGCCTTGACCGTGAGTTTGGTTCGGGGATTATTGCCGCAACTCAATCAATTAAAAGCGGATGTCGAGAATTATATTGCCAGTCAGTACCACGTTAATATAGAGATTGGCAGCATGGAAGCAGCTTGGGCCGCCTATGGCCCAGAGCTAACCATTAATGAATTGGTGATTCCACAACAATCAGCGCTTCCAGTGTCGATGACGGTTGACAAAATTCACCTCAAACTGGACTTTTGGCAGACCCTAGTTACCGCCACACCTCAGGTTGAAGATGTGGGGTTTGACGGCCTTAAGTTCGAGCTGGATTTAGACATTTTGGACTCGCCTACCTCTCAAGGGAATAGTGATTGGTTATACGCTTTATTGCTTGAGCAGCTCGATCGTTATTCTATCACAGAGGCGCAGGTTACCCTTAAGCGAAACAACAAACGCAGCAACCCCATATATCTCAGTGAATTTAAATGGCTCAACAAAGGTTTAAACCATAAGGGCAGTGGCTATATTGGTTTAGATGCAGATCCCGATAACGATGAGCAACTTCGTTTAAGCGTGCAGATGCGTGGCAACGGCTTTGATCCGGACAATTTAAAGGGTGAATTTTACGTCGCAGCGGAGCAATTGGATTTAGGTAAGTGGCACCCCGGAGCCCTGCAACAAGAATTACAGCTTACCGGCTTAGTCAATTTTGAGCTGTGGTCGCGATTTAACAACCGAGCCTTTCAAACCGCCATATTGGAGTTTTCCCCTAGCCAGCTGCAATGGCAATACCAGCAACAACCGCAAACCTTTGAAATTCGTTCGGGAGTCTTACAGTGGTTGCCGAATCAACAAGGCTGGCAGATGACCAGCCGCGATTTCGATATCGTTTCAAACAATCAAGCTTGGCAAGATTTTGGGGTATTTATTAATGCCAGCCCGCAACAGTTTGGGTTGTTTTTAAACCGGATTGATTTGGCAAATTTAGAGCCTTTTTTACCGCTTATTCCAGGTATTAAATTGGCTCACATCGAACAATGGATGGCGATGTCACCCAGTGGTACTGTCTCCAAATTGCAGTTGCAAAAGGCCAAAGACGGCGAATGGCTAACCGGGGTTCAAGGTAACGGATTGAGCTGGAATGCTTTTGGTAATTTGCCAGAGGTCGCCGATTTACAATTGGTGATGGCATCCAAAGGCGACATTATCAATGCTGAGCTACCCAAGCAATCCATTCGTTTTGGTATGCCCAGTGAGGGGATTCCCAGCGCCAACTACCAACTGGAATCCACGGGGCTGGCGTGGCAGCAAACCGATGCCGGCAGTCAACTGTTGATTCCCCGTTTGCAGTTACAGTCGGACCTGCTAACCCTAGACGCTCGCGCGGCCTTGCTGTTAACAGAGGAACAGTCGCCGCTACTTAGTTTATCGGCGAGCGCCGCCATTAGCGATGTAGCTAAAGTCGAGCAGCTATTCCCTAAGCAAGCCATGGGCATGCCTTTATCTAACTATTTAGGAGCGGCGTTAGTTAAGGGCAAGATTGCCGACGCTAACATCGTTTGGCAAGGACGCTTAGGCGAATTCCCCTATGATGACAAACAGGGAACCTTTCAGGCGGGTTTTCAACTGCAAAAGGGCGAGTTTGAGTTTCAACCGGATTGGCCAGCAGTCTCTGAGCTGACGTTAGATGCATTGTTTGAAGATGCGCGCATGGACTTAAACGTAGTCAAGGGAAAGCTGCTGAATGTAGATGCCGATGGTGCGTTTGTGGGTATTGAGCGTTTGCAAAGTCAATCGCAGTTGCGGGTGATAGCCGATTTAACGGCGCAGGGCGCCGATGTTACCGACGTCATGGTGAATTCAGCCTTGTCAGGCTCGGTGGGTAAAACCCTTGAGGTGGTTGAAATTAATGGGCCAATTCGGGCCAACATAGACTTAGACATACCTTTATATCCAGAAGGAGAGCTCCTCGCTAAAGGGGATGTTTACCTGAAGGATACGCCGGTATACGTCAATCAGCCGGGTATGCAGCTGGATGAGATGTCGGGCACCGTCAGCTTTGAAAATGCCAAAGTGACCGCCCAAGAGCTACAGGCTAAGCTGTATGGTCAGCCCACCCAGATCACTATTGATGCGGATAATCTCAATGATGACTACGGGGTCAGTATTAAGCTCAACGGCAGTTGGCAAGTGGATGAACTACCACCAAAATTGGACAACGCGCTAACCGACTACTACTCCGGACAGTTAGATTGGCGTGGTCGCGTAAGAATGGTATTTGATGATACCGGCTTTAGAATCCAAGCTCAGGTTAACAGCGACCTTGAGCAGGCTGTATTAACCTTGCCTGAGCCGCTGGCTAAACCGCTTGGTGCCTCAAGGCAGTTACGAGCCGAACTAATAGGCGACAGTAAACAACTGTTTTTGGGTGTTAAATATGATGACGCGGCGGAGTTTTGGGCCGGTTTTGATGAAGAGCACGGCGCTCAAATTGCGCACTACGATCTCATGGTCGGTCGCTTATTTAAGCTAGGGGATAACGTTAGACGCCGTCAAGGGCACATTAATATTCAGTTAGCTGAAGCGGATTTTGGTGAATGGCTGCCGGTGATCCAAAGCTTTATCCAAGACATTGATAAAGTTGAAGAAGAAGTGGCTGCGAAAGAACGTACACCACTGTTCCCGGCACTGACCTTCATTCAAGGCGATTTTAAGTCGTTCGACATCTTTGGCGCTCATTTTAGCGATCTGAATTTGGTTGCCGAACCAGACAATAATTTCTGGCAAGTGTTAGCGAATTCGCCGCAGGTCGATGCCGGCCTGACCTTCTACCCAAATTGGAGCGAGCAAGGGCTTAAATTGGTGGCGTCTAAATTGCATATTGCTCCTCAGTTCGATGACGCCGATGAGCAGTCAGTTGACCACCATCAGATTGCCGAGTCGCTGCCACCGCTCGCCTTAGATATTGACGACTTTAAGTTGTACGACTATCACTTAGGCCATGTGGTGATGCAGGCGTCACCGGTTGATGAAGGCTATCAGATCCAAGCGTTACGCATAAATGACGACTATTCGTCACTTAATGGACGTGGCATGTGGTATCACAAAGATCGAAATCAAACCGAATTGGAGTTTGATTTAACGGCCAAGCAGTTTGACGAGCTCACCCGAGTGCTCAATATCAGTCCTGGAGTAAAAGACAGCCCCTTATCGACTCAGGCGACGTTGAGCTGGAACGGTGCTCCTTATTCGCCGGATGTCGCCTCACTTAATGGCAAGGTTAGTTTCGAAATGGGCAAAGGTCACCTTTCTCAGGTGAGTGACAAAGGCACTCGAATTTTCTCTTTGTTCAGCTTGGAATCCTTGGTTAGAAAACTGTCTTTGGACTTTACCGATGTCTTTGGTAAAGGCTTTTACTACAATAAATTCAGTGGCGATTTGGATTTAAAAGACGGCATCGTTAATACCGATAATGCGGTAATTGACGGCACGGCAGGTCTGTTAAAAGTGAAGGGTTATACCAACTTATTAGATGACAGCATTGACTATGACGTGCGCTTCTCACCGCACTTAGCGTCCAGCGTACCGACCGTGGTGCTGCTTACCACCAGTGCATGGAATTTAGGTATCGGCGCGTTCGCCATCAGTAAGGTGTTGCAACCGGTCATCGAAGTCATCTCTGAAATTCGATTCCGCCTCACCGGAACCATTTACGAGCCGCTAGTTAATGAAACCGGACGCAAGAGTAAGGAAATTGAGGTGCCGGAATCCATACTGCCAAAAACAGAGCCAGAGCAGGGAGTCGAGAGTGAAGGTAAACCTACTGCAGATGCAGTCGAGCCAGAAGTTTGAAGACAATCTAAGGGTTATTGAACAAGCCTTTCATCAGCAGTTTCAGCACAGGACACCGGCTTCGACGGTACAGCTTGCACTGCTACCGGAAGCGGCTTGGGTCTTCGCGCAATACCATCAACAAAATCGAGATTTGGCCAGCAATACAGACTCCATTACCCGCTTGTGCAGTGAGCTGGCGAAACAGTACGCCTTAATCATAGTGGCCGGCACCGTGCCGGTACCCGCAACCAACGAGCGTTGCTACAGTCGCTGTTTGGTTTGGGGGCCGCAGGGGCAGCTGCTTGGCCATTACGACAAAATGCATTTATTTGATGTGGACATCCGTGACCGCAGTGGCGCCTACCGTGAAAGCGAACATTTCGCTGCCGGTGATCAGCCGAGTTTGATTGACTGTGGCTCGCTAACACTGGGACTTACCGTTTGTTACGATTTACGCTTTCCTGAGTTATTCCAACATTACAAAGCACTGGGCGCGCACCTAATTACGGTGCCGTCGGCGTTTACAGCGAAAACCGGTCGTGCCCATTGGCAGCCATTGTTGCAGGCAAGAGCCATTGAAAATCAATGCTTTATACTTGCGGTAGGCCAGTGGGGGCAACACGATAATGGCCGAACAACCTGGGGCCATTCAATGATTATTGATCCCTGGGGGCGCATCTTGGCCGAAAAAGCGCAAGGCAGTGGTTGGCTCACCAGTGACATAGATGTTAGCCAAATCGATGACATTCAGCGTATGATGCCTATTCAACAACATAAGCGATTTGCGCAAGCTAAGCTTAAGTCGCCTAAATAACTTTGTTAAATTGAGAACCCTATGATCGAAACCCTTTCTCAGCAATTGCTACTACCTGGCCAGCTGGATTTAGACAAGCTCCACCAACAATTAGCGGTGGCTCATCAGCACCGTATTGATTTTGCAGACATATATTTGCAAGACAGTCGCAATGAGCATTGGGTCTTTGAAGATGGCATCATTAAAGACGGCAGTTTTCACATTGAGCGAGGTCTTGGGGTTCGAGCGATTAGCGGCGAGAAAACTGGTTTCGCTTATGCCGATGATATTTCGGCGTCGGCGCTGGAGAGCTCCGTTGTTGCGGCTCGCGGTATTGGACTTGCTGGACACTCTGCTTCAGCAAAAGCCTTTACCAGAAAGAGTCAACACGCACGCTATCAACAGGACGACCCTATAGCGTCGCTGCAAGAAGCGGCGAAAATACAACTGCTACGCGACATCGACGCATATGTGCGAGGGCTCGACAGTCGCATTGAACAAGTGAGCATTAGCTTATCCGGCGTATTCGAGCGAGTGTTGGTGGTGGCCAGTGACGGCACTTTAGCGGGTGATGTTCGCCCCTTAGTGCGATTAAATTGCAGCGTGTTGCTGGTGGAAGGTGACAAGCGCGAGCGGGGCAGTGCCGGTGGCGGTGGTCGTCACGACTATCAACCCTTCTTTGCGTTGGCAGAAGACGCTCAACCTAAGGCGTTTGAGTTTGCCCGAGAGGCTTTGCGAATGGCTCAAGTTAACCTAACGGCAGTGGATGCGCCAGCAGGGGAAATGCCGGTAGTCTTGGGTGCTGGGTGGCCCGGAGTCTTGCTGCACGAAGCGGTTGGGCATGGCTTAGAAGGTGACTTTAACCGCAAGGGTTCGTCGACGTTTAGCAACAAAATTGGCCAACAAGTTGCGTCAGAGTTGGTGACCGTTATCGATGATGGCACCATTGCCGATCGACGCGGCTCTTTGTCCATTGATGACGAAGGTACGCCTACTCAGAAAAACGTGCTTATTGAAAATGGCATTCTAAAGGGTTACCTGTTTGATAAGCATAATGCACACTTAATGGGGTTGAACAGCACAGGTAATGGCCGTCGTGAATCATACGCTCACTTGCCGATGCCACGAATGACTAATACCTATATGGAAGCCGGAAAAAGTGATCCTAAAGACATCATTGCCTCGGTAGATAAAGGCATTTACGCTCCGAATTTTGGTGGTGGTCAAGTGGATATCACGTCTGGAAAGTTTGTGTTCTCGGCCTCCGAAGCGTACCTGATTGAAAAAGGCGAGATTACCCAAGCCATTAAAGGCGCTACGTTAATTGGTAACGGCCCTGAATCCATGGGACACATCTCCATGGTGGGGAACGATTTATCCTTAGACCCAGGGGTTGGAGTCTGTGGTAAAGACGGTCAAAGCGTTCCAGTTGGGGTAGGCCAGCCTAGCCTACGTTTAGACAAAATGACGGTGGGTGGTACCGCATAGGCCAATGGCTGTTAGGATCTCCAATCAAGTACAATTACAGGAGCACGAGCTGCAATGGCAGTTCGTGCGTGCTCAAGGTGCAGGGGGGCAGCACGTTAATAAGACCTCCTCGGCAGCGGTCCTTATTTTTGATATAAGCGCCAGCAGTTTGCCGGATTACTATAAAAATAGGCTGCTTAACTTGCGAGACCACCGCATTAGCGCCAGCGGAAAAATCATCATTAAATCCCAAGGAACTCGCTCTCAATTCGATAATCGTCAAGCGGCGTTAGAAAGTTTAGTAGCGTTAATAAAAAGCGTAACCTTGGTACAAAAAAAACGAATTCCAACCAAACCGACCAAAGCCTCGCAACGCCGTCGAGTTGATAGCAAAAAGCGACGTTCTGATACCAAAGCCGGCCGCGCCAAACCCAAATTCTAACATTGCCTAATTTTTGTGCATCGCTCTGGTGCGCTCGTTACTCTATTGCACCATCTCGGTGCATATTGTGTTTCTTGTTTTTATAAATTCTTAGTTTATCAATACCTTACAAAGTTGGCTTGTGAATTGTATTAGTGATAGCAGATATACAATTACATGGAACTGTGGAGGATTTATGAAGCTGGTTACCGCAATAATTAAACCGTTTAAGCTCGACGATGTGCGTGAAGCCATCAGTGAAATAGGTGTCGATGGCCTAACGGTGTCAGAAGTGAAAGGGTTTGGCCGTCAAAAAGGGCACACCGAACTGTACCGCGGTGCGGAATATCAGGTGGACTTTTTGCCCAAAGTTAAGCTTGAAATTGCTGTTCATACTGAGTCGGTTGAACGCGTCATAGAAGCCATCACAAACGCCGCTAAAACCGGCAAGATTGGTGACGGCAAAATCTTTGTCAGTGAGTTGTCGCAAATCATCCGAATCCGTACCGGCGAAATGGACGTTGAAGCAATTTAGGAGCTTAAAAAATGGAACAATTACAAGAATTAGGTTTAACCGTAACAGAGTTACGTTTTGCATTGGATACGTTTTACTTCCTGATTTCCGGTGCTTTGGTGATGTGGATGGCTGCTGGTTTTGCCATGTTAGAAGCGGGATTGGTTCGCTCTAAAAATACCACTGAGATTCTAACTAAAAACGTTTGTTTATATTCAATAGCTTGCATCATGTATTTGCTTGTGGGCTATAACATCATGTACGTCGACAATGCTGAAGGTGGCTGGTTGCCAAGCTTTGGTGCTTTGATTGGTAGTCAAGCAGAAGGGGCCGATCACGCTCTTGAATCTGACTTCTTCTTTCAGGTGGTGTTCGTTGCCACAGCAATGTCGATTGTTTCAGGCGCGGTAGCAGAGCGTATGAAACTGTGGGCATTCCTAGCGTTTGCTGTAGTGTTAACCGGTGTTATCTATCCAGTTGAGGGGTATTGGACCTGGGGGGGTGGCTTTATCTCTCAAGCTGGATTTGTAGATTTCGCTGGTTCGGGCATCGTTCATATGGCTGGTGCAGCTGCAGCAATCGCTGGGGTACTTTTATTAGGAGCGCGTAAAGGCAAGTACGGTGCTAACGGTCAGGTTAACCCGATTCCAGGAAGTAACTTGCCATTAGCTACTTTAGGTACCTTTATTTTATGGATGGGTTGGTTTGGCTTTAACGGTGGCTCGCAACTGTTGGTGTCTGATGCGGAGAACGCCTCAGCGGTTGCAAAAATCTTTGTGAATACTAACTCTGCAGCTGCATTTGGTGCCATTTCTGCGCTCATTGTGTGTCGCTTAGTATGGGGTAAAGCAGACTTAACCATGATTCTCAATGGTGCTTTGGCTGGCCTAGTTGCGATTACTGCGGATCCACTTTCACCGAGTTTAACCATGGCAGGACTGATTGGTTTGGCTGCTGGTGGTTTAGTGGTGTTCTCGATTGTGAGCTTCGATCGCATCAAAATTGATGATCCAGTAGGCGCGATTTCAGTTCACGGTGTTGCAGGTTTATTCGGTTTGCTGGCCGTGCCGCTATCCAATGCTGATGCCACCTTTGGTGGTCAGCTATTTGGCGCTGCGGTTATTTTCGGTTGGGTATTCTGTGCATCGTTCGCTGTGTGGTTTGTACTAAAGAAAACCTACGGTATTCGAGTGAGCGAAGAGGAAGAGTACCAAGGTATGGATGTTTCCGATTGCGGTATTGAAGCTTATCCTGAATTCTTCACGGTAAAGTCTAACGGTTAATCGGTAGCGATAATTTTAGAAGCCTCGCGAAATCGCGGGGCTTTTTTAGGTTTGGACAAAGTTAACCGCGCAAGCGCATTGCCAACTTGTTATTAATTTTGTATCTTAATGCAATTGATAATAATTTCTATTTGTAATTAAAAGATTAAGGAAAAGGTCATGCGTCATTGGAGTAAAGGTGCTGCACTTATTGGGTTATTACTGGCGAGCATGGGAGTTGCGGCTGCTGAAAAGTTAACGGTTTATTCGTATCGCCAACCCTTTTTAATTGACCCGATTTTGCAGGATTTCACCACTAAGACCGGCATTGAGGTAGAGGTAGTATTCTCTAAGAAGGGTATTGCAGAGCGCATCAAGCGTGAAGGTCGCCTTTCTCCGGTGGACTTGGTGTTAACGTCTGACTTTTCTCGTTTAATGGAAATGGTGGATATGGGGCTAGTGCAGCCGGTTAACAGTGATACAGTTAATAACAATATCCCTGCCCAATTTCGTGACCCTAACAACCAATGGTTTGCACTAACCAGTCGCGTTCGTAACGTGTATTCATCTAAAGAGCGGGTTGGCGCAGTCGACCTCAACTACGAAGACTTAGCGGACCCTAAATTTAAGGGCAAAATATGCATGCGCCAAGGACAGCATCCTTACAACGTGTCGTTAGTAGCATCCATGATTGCTCATCATGGTGAAGCGGACACTGAAACTTGGTTAAAAGGTGTTAAAGCCAATTTAGCCCGCAAACCACAAGGCAACGACCGCGGTCAGGTAAAAGCCGTAAAAGAAGGTCTGTGTGACTACGCTATTGGCAACTCCTACTATTACGGCAAAATGATGCAAGATGCGGAGCAAAAGACTTGGGCGGATGCCGTGGTATTAAACTTCCCAAATCAAAGCAATCGTGGCTCGCACATTAATGTATCCGGTGTGGCTTTAGCTAAATACAGCGCCAATGTTGATAACGCTACTCAGTTGATTGAATACCTATCATCAGACCAAGCACAACAACAATACGCTGAATTAAACATGGAATATCCGGTAAAAGCAGACGTTCCTGTATCAAAAATGGTAGCATCTTGGGGCGAATTTAAGGCAGACGATCTGCCAATACAGGCCTTGGCAGATAACCATGCCGCGGCTGTAAAATTACTGAACAAGGTAAAATTCGACCTATAACAACAATATGAGGTTTTAAGTGATTCATGGATTAGCCAGACGCTGGTCGTTGTCTGGCTTGATGTTAGCATCCATCTTTTTATTACCGCTTCTGGCGCTCGTAGGACAAAGCCTACTGCCTGATGAAGCGGTTTTTCAGCATCTAAAGGATACGGTTTTATGGCACTACGTGGGCAATACCGTATTACTGGTGGTGCTGGTTGGAGTGGGCAGCCTGCTTATTGGTACCCCACTGGCTTGGTTGTTGGCTATGTGCCGCTTTCCCGGGCATAAGGTGTTTCAATGGGCATTGCTGTTACCCTTGGCGATGCCATCGTATTTGGTTGCTTATGTGTATACGGATCTGTTCGATTACGCCGGTCCGGTGCAACGTGGGCTGCGTTACATCATGGGCTTCTCTTCCCCAGCCGACTATTATTTTCCAGAGGTTCGCAGTTTAGGTGGCGCCGCCATCATGTTGGCTTTGGTGCTGTTTCCTTACGTGTACTTGCTGGCACGAACCGCCTTTTTAGAACAATCATCTAATCTTGTACAAGCCAGTCGCATCATGGGGTGTAGCCCTTGGCGCAGCTTTTTTCGGTTGAGTGTGCCTATGGTTCGACCGGCGCTTGCGGTGGGGGTTTCATTAGTGGCGATGGAAACCATTGCCGACTTTGCGACGGTTAATTATTTTGCGGTATCTACGCTGACCACCGCGATTTATGACACCTGGTTGGGCCTAGGAAGTTTAGGGGCTGCCGCCAAACTAAGCTGTATAACGCTATTGGTGATTTTCGCCGTTATTGGTGCAGAGCGTTACGCTCGTCGCAAACAAAAGCATTATCAAAAACAAGATGATAAACCGCAAGATTTTGTCTATCAGTTGAGCGGGACTAAAGGCTGGCTCGCCACCGGCTTTTGTTCGCTCATTTTGCTATTAGCCTTTTTCTTGCCGTTCGCGGTGTTGCTAGATTACGCCATTAACTATTTTGACGTCAGTTGGAATGCGAAATTCTTAGAGTACAGCCTAAACAGTCTGTGGATTTCCCTTGTGGTGGCTATCGTTTGTTGCCTGTTTTCGCTCATGTTGATGTTTGTCCGTCGCATCAGCCCACGAAAAATAGACTCGGTTTTTCCGCGCATTGGCAGCATGGGCTACGCCATTCCGGGTACGGTATTGGCCATTGGCGTTTTGATACCGTTAACGGCGTTGGATTTTGCCATTAACGATCTCGCTGACTACATGGCTTGGCAACGACCTGGATTGTGGTTATCCGGTGGAACGTTCGCGCTGGTGTTAGCCTTTTCAGTGCGTTTTTGTGCCATCACCATTGGCAGTGTTGAGAACAGTTATAAGCGCATATCGCCATCATTGGATATGGCCAGCATAACCATGGGCAGCGGCCCGTGGCGTTTATTGGGTAGGGTTCACTTTCCATTGTTGCGAAAAGGGCTGTTGGCTGGCAGTTTGTTAGTGTTTATCGAATCCATGAAAGAACTTCCCGCAGCACTGTTGCTGCGCCCCATAGGGTTTGAAAACTTGGCCACTTACGTGTATCAATTTGTCTCTGACGAAATGTTAGAACAAGGAGCATTACCTGCTATTGTCATTGTATTGGTGGGATTGGTTCCTATTATTTTACTGAATCGCTCGTTAGAGCAAACGAATCACTAAAGGCAAGAGTATTGCATCGATATGGCCGATTTAACCATTAGTCAAGTCAGCAGCAGTTACCAGGGAAAACCGGTTCTGCAAAATTTGGATTTACAGGTAGAAGCTGGAGAAATATTGGCGCTTCTCGGTCCGTCTGGCTGCGGGAAAACCACTTTGCTTCGAGCAATTTCGGGTTTGCAACCTGTGTCTGATGGCAGCATTCATGTCGGTTCTCGATTGGTGTCGAGTGCCGAATATATGATGCCGTCGGAACACCGTGGTTTAGGGATGATTTTCCAAGATTATGCTTTGTTTCCGCACTTGAACGTGGCGCAAAACATTGGCTTTGGATTGCAGGCGTTGTCATCGCAAGCAAGAACCAAACGCATTGATGAAATGCTGGAGTTAGTTAAACTCAACGGCTTGGGTGAGCGTTATCCTCACGAGTTATCCGGTGGCCAGCAACAGCGAGTATCCATTGCCCGCTCATTGGCTTACAAGCCCGACGTATTGTTACTCGATGAACCCTTTTCCAACATCGACGCCCAAGTACGTGGTCAGTTGATGGCAGAGATTCGAGCGATTTTAAAGCAGCAGCAAGTCACCGCAATTTTCGTAACCCACTCAAAAGACGAAGCGTTTGAGTTTGCCGATAGGCTGGCCTTGTTTAAAGAAGGGCGCATTGTTCAAACCGGTACCCCAGAGCAACTGTACTTTAACCCTAAAGAGCTATACGTTGCTGAGTTTTTAGGGGAAGGTAATTACATTGATGCTCAAGTTTATTCCGACAATCAAGTGGTCACTCCGTTAGGGCTGGTAACCTCAAGCGCCAAATTGGATGCGGATCCTAAAGCTTCTTATCGGCTGTTTTTACGTCCTCAACAAATTCAACTGGCCGCCAGTGATACCGGGCCTGCGGTTATCAAGGAGCGCCGCTTCTTAGGTAATTATTGCTATTACACTGTGGCCTTAGCCGAGCACCAGATTCAAGTTCGCTCACAGCTCACGCAGCTGCAACTCGGACAGCAAGTGTCGTTATCGACCCATGCGCATCCATTGGTGCTGTTCGAGCAATAACCAAGTAACGCAGCTTATTGACTGAAAATTAAACTAAATGTTTTAATGCCTTAACACAAATAAATAACAAGATAAGGCAGTAGCATGAAGTGGTTTGTTGTAGCAATGAGTTTGCTATCGTTCACGAGTCAAGCGTTTGATAGAGTCACCGGCCACGAGTTTGCCAGTCGCTCAGAGGTGTACGCCAGTAACGGAATGGTGGCAACCAGTCAGCCGTTAGCAACTCAGGTTGGGTTGGATGTGCTAAAAGCCGGCGGTACCGCCATGGACGCCGCCATTGCCGCGAACGCCGTGTTAGGGCTCGTGGAGCCGACAGGTTGCGGAATCGGCGGTGACTTGTTTGCCATCGTCTGGAGCGAAAAAGACGGCAAGTTATATGGTTACAATGGCTCTGGTCGTTCGCCCCAATCGCTTACTCTTGAGCACTTTCAAAGCCTAGGTTTATCTCAAATTCCTTCCCACGGACCGTTACCTGTATCCGTTCCTGGTACTGTGGATGCGTGGTATGCATTGCACGACAAGTTTGGTAAGACCCCAATGGCGAGTCTGCTGCAACCGGCGATTGACTACGCAGAAAAGGGGTTTCCAGTATCTGAGCTTATTGCCTATTACATGAATCGCAGCGCACCTAAACTGTCGCAATTTCCAAACTTTTCAGACACCTTTATGGCCAATGGCAAAATGCCGCAAACCGGCGAGATCTTTAAAAACCCGGACTTAGCGAAGAGTTATCGCATTTTGGCCAAACAAGGACGCGATGGTTTCTATAAAGGCGATATTGCCAAGGCTATTGATAAGTACATGGCAGAAAATGACGGCTTTTTGAGCTACCAAGATTTAAGCAGCCATCAAGGTGAGTGGGTAGAGCCGATAGCGGCGGATTATCGAGGGGTCACCTTATGGGAATTGCCACCCAACGGCCAAGGGATTGCCGCGCAGCAAATACTGAAAATTCTGGAAGGCTACGACATTAAGTCAATGGACAGATTTGGAGCTGAATTTGCTCATCTATTTGTGGAAGCGAAAAAGCTCGCCTTTGCCGACAGAGCCAAGTTTTATGCAGATCCGGCTTTTCACGACATTCCGGTAGCCGAGTTAGTGTCTAAGGAATACGCCGATAAAAGACGCAAACTTATCGACCCCAACAAAGCCATGAAATCGGTTGACCCAGGCAATCCAGCGCTACTGCACGGCGATACCATTTATCTAACCACCGCCGATAAAGACGGCAATATGGTGTCTTTGATTCAATCGAATTATCGCGGCATGGGTTCGGGTATGACCCCAACCGGCACCGGCTTTGTTCTGCAAGACCGCGGTGAAATGTTCAACCTAGAGCCAGGCCACCTTAATTCTTACGCCCCCAATAAAAGGCCGTTTCATACCATTATTCCAGCCTTTGTTACTAAAGACGGTAAGCCTTGGATAAGCTATGGTGTTATGGGGGGCGGTACTCAGCCTCAAATGCACGCTCAAGTGCTAATGAACATTGTTGATTTCGGAATGAACCTGCAAGAAGCAGGGGATGCGCCTAGAATATTACATACTGGCTCAAGCCAACCCACCGGAGAAGTAATGACCGATGGCGGTTACGTAAGTCTAGAATCGGGCTATTCGTGGGAGGTGCGCCGAGCACTCATGGAAAAGGGGCACACCCTGACCAATAAAAACGGGCCTTTTGGCGGTTATCAAGCCATCCGCAAAGACGCCAACGGCGTGTATGCTGGGGCTTCTGAGAGTCGTAAAGATGGTCAAGCGGCAGGTTTCTAAGCTTTGATCTACCGCTAGGAAATGATTGCTAAATTAACACATAATACGCATCCGATTGATTAGGATGTTCGCAATGGAAAACACAACTATGGCTCGTGCCCAAGCCGGCCTTTGCGCCGAAGGTAATTTACACAGCGTTTATTTAATGTTTAACGCCTTTGAAGGTGTGGAGTCGCGGCTTCGCCCCTGTTTGGCCAGCGTAGCCCGCTTTATTGAAGAATTGTCGGATCAATATTGTGAGCCTGCGTTTAATGGTTTTGTGGCCATTGGCGCTAATTATTGGGACAGTTTGTACTCCGGTGCAAGACCATTGGGGCTTAAGTCGTTTCCTAATATGAAAGCGGAAGGTCGAGAAGCACCAGCTTATGAATACGATGTGTTTGTCCACATTCGCAGCGATCGCTATGACATCAATCATTTGGTGGCTAATCAGATTGTGACCATGATGGATGGCTTGATGGAATTAGTGGACGAAGAGCGAGGTTTTCGTTTCTTAGAAAATCGAGACCTAACCGGATTCGTGGATGGAACCGAAAACCCGCAAGGCAGTAACCGCGCTAAAGTGGCCATTGTCGGGTCTGAAGATCGCCAGTTTCAGGGCGGCAGTTACATTCACACCCAAAAGTTCATTCACAACTTGTCGAGCTGGAACCAATTGCCGGTGAAACAGCAGGAAGACATTATTGGTCGTACTAAGCAAGATAACGTCGAGTATGCCAGTGCAGACAAGCCGTTAACCAGCCACATCAAGCGGGTAAACCTTAAAGATGAAGATGGACAGTCGATGGAGATTTTGCGTCAAAGCATGCCCTTTGGCGGAGTAAAATCCCAAGGCTTGTTCTTCATTTCTTTGTGCGCTAATTCTCGCAACTTTGAGGCTATGTTGGAGTCCATGATGAAAGGTGATGGCCACGGCCATTACGACCACTTGATGAACTTTACCCAAGCGGTTACCGGGTCTTCTTTTTTTGCGCCGAGTATGGAGTTTTTAGAAGAGTTTGCCGACGACTAGCGACGGCTTGAAGTGCTTCAAAAAAGGCAACCACTGGGTTGCCTTTTTCGATTGTATTATTCTTTGCCTTAGAGACTAGCGGCTGAAATTAAACAACTCGCAAACCGTATCTAAGGTGAACTCGATGCGACTGGCGTCTGCAGGCGCAATGAAAATGGTGTCATCTCCAGCAATGGTGCCTAAAATACCGTCGGCTTTACCAATGGAGTCGAGCAGACGAGCAATAAGCTGCGCGGCTCCAGGGCTTGTTCGCACCACTATCATGGCGTGGTTATGATCCACGTCTATCA
Source organism: Paraferrimonas haliotis (assembly GCF_002282895.1). Taxonomy (GTDB): domain Bacteria; phylum Pseudomonadota; class Gammaproteobacteria; order Enterobacterales; family Shewanellaceae; genus Paraferrimonas; species Paraferrimonas haliotis. The sequence goes on along the minus strand of NZ_NRRB01000002.1, from coordinate 209,704 downwards.
CCAAGTTTTTCAACGGGCTACCGGCCGTAGGTACACCCAACTCTGCAGGTAAGCAATAAACCATTTCTTGTTTGGCGTTGCGAGTGCGCACTGCGCCGAACTTACTGAGCATGCGCGATACTTTGGATTGGTTGATATTGTCATAACCAAGCGCTTGCAAGGCGGTGACTATTTCTCCTTGTGAGCCAAACTTTTCTTGTTTTAATAAGGCTTTAAATGCTTTGACGAGTTCGTCTTGAGAACTGGATGTGCGCATAGGTTTACTTCTTTATTCATAATTTCGGTCGATAGTGCATAAAATTAATGCTTAAGTCAAACTTTAGTTAGCGGAAGTGAATATTTATTCGTTTTCTTTTGTTTACATTGGCAATAAGTTGAGACTTTTTACACGCTCAAACAATTGAACTTTGGCAAGGGATAAAGTAAGGTTTCGCCACACCTCAAAATTGAGACTCACCTCACAGTTCTATGACGGTGACAATTGGCGTAAAAATAACAAATATCCACGGATAATTGGAGAGAAGTATGAAAGTTGCAGTATTGGGTGCCGCTGGTGGCATTGGTCAAGCATTAGCCTTGTTACTCAAAAACCGTTTACCGAAAGGCTCGGAATTAGCCTTATACGATATCGCCCCGGTTACGCCTGGTGTTGCCGCGGATCTTAGTCATATCCCAACCGATATTAAAGTGACAGGTTTTGCAGGTGAAGATGCTTCACCGGCGCTTAAAGGTGCCGATGTGGTGCTAATCTCAGCCGGTGTCGCTCGCAAGCCGGGCATGGACCGTTCTGACTTGTTTAACATCAACGCCGGCATCGTTCGAGGCTTGATTCAGGCATGCGCTGATAACTGCCCACAAGCACTCATTGGCTTGATTACCAACCCAGTTAACACCACAGTAGCGATTGCTGCCGAGGTACTTAAAAAAGCCGGTGTTTACGATAAGCGTAAACTGTTTGGCGTGACCACCTTAGACGTTATCCGTGCCGAAGCTTTTGTTGCTGAAGCAAAAGGGTTAGACGTAGATACTGTTCGCGTACCGGTTATTGGCGGCCACAGTGGCGTAACCATTTTGCCGCTATTGTCTCAAGTAGAAGGCGCGCAATTTAGTGATGAAGAAGTAGCGGCGTTAACTCACCGCATTCAAAATGCCGGTACCGAAGTAGTTGAAGCAAAAGCGGGTGGCGGTTCGGCAACCTTATCAATGGGACAAGCGGCGTGTCGCTTTGGTCTGTCGTTGATTAAAGGCTTGGAAGGTGAAGACAACGTAGTGGAATGTGCTTACGTTGATGGCGGCAGCGAGCATGCCGAGTTCTTTGCCCAACCGGTTAAGTTAGGTAAAAACGGTGTTAAACAAGTATTGTCCTATGGTGAGCTAAGTGCGTTTGAAGCTAAGGCTCGCGATGAAATGCTACCAACCTTGAAAGGCGACATTCAATTAGGCGTTGATTTTATCAATAGCTAATCTGTTTAAAAGCCTCAACAAAAAGCGCGCCCATTAGGAGCGCGCTTTTTTGTGCGATTTACCGGCTGAGTGAGAACAGCTTGTTAGCTGTTGCGATCAACCGCTAGCTTAGCCAAGCCGATTAAGGCTTGCTTGCTGTCACTGTCTGGTAGACATGATAAAGCGTCTATGGCTTTCTGAGACTCTCTGTGAGCCACTTTTAAGGTGTAGTCGAGTGCTCCGCTTTGTTGCAGTGCTTCCACGACTTTATCCACTACTTCGGTGCCGTCACCGGTTTCGATGGCGCGACGAATCATTTGTCGTTGCGACTCGCTACCGTGAGCCATGGCATAAATGAGTGGTAAGGTTGGTTTGCCTTCCGCCAAGTCGTCACCAATGTTCTTGCCTAATTCGTCGGCATCGGCGGTGTAATCGAGCAAGTCGTCTGCCAATTGAAAGGCGGTACCCAGGTAGGTGCCGTAATCCGACAGGGCTTGCTGCTGTTGCTCATTGGCACCGGCAAGCATTCCGCCAAGGCGAGTACAGGCTTCGAATAATTTAGCGGTTTTGCAATAGATAACACGCATGTAGCTTTCTTCGGTGGTATCTGGGTCATTGCAATTCATTAACTGCAATACTTCACCTTCGGCCAAAATGTTGGTGGTCTTGGCCAATTCCTTCATGATTTCCAAGCTTTCCATTTCGGTCATCAACTGGAAAGCACGGGTGTATAAAAAGTCACCAACCAGCACGCTAGCACTGTTGCCAAACAAGGCATTGGCGGTTTCCCGTCCTCGGCGTAAGGTAGACTCATCCACTACGTCGTCGTGTAACAGGGTTGAGGTATGAATGAACTCGACAATGGCGGCCAGCTTATAGTGCTTATCGCCTTGGTAACCCAAGGCATTGGCTGACAGAGCACACAGCATAGGTCGCATGCGTTTGCCGCCACTATTAATAATGTAGAAGCTGAGCTGGTTAATTAACGCAACGTCGGATTGCAACTGCTCAATGATCAGTTGATTTACTTGTTGCATATCGTGATCCGTTAGTTCACGGATGGCATTTAGGTTCATAGCAAACTCAAAGTCGTTACATAAACGCGGTATGTTCTATAATAACGAACAAGCCGAAGGATTTAATTTAATCTGTGATGGTACCCTAAAAGCGTGAGTTTCACAGCATCAAAGCCGACTTTAGATGCCAACAATTGGCCCTTGCTAGAAGTTTTCTAAATACTGCTTGCGAGTTGCGAATCTTATCCGTATAATCCGCGGCCATTGTCTATAAATTTAAGTCGCATCTAAATGCTAAATCCATAGCTTTAGAATGTGCATCTTTCGTGGAGTGAAATAGCTATGTACGCTGTTTTCCAAAGTGGCGGTAAACAACACCGCGTGGCAGAGGGTCAAACCCTTCGTCTGGAGAAATTGGAAGTAGAAACTGGTTCTACTGTTGAATTTGATAACGTTTTGCTTGTTGCTGACGGCGAAAACGTTCAAGTAGGTGCCCCTTACGTTGCGGGTTCTAAAGTTGTTGCTGAAGTGGTAACACACGGTCGTGGCGATAAAGTAAAAATCGTTAAGTTCCGTCGTCGTAAGCACTCGCGCAAGCAACAAGGCCACCGTCAGTGGTTCACCGAAGTGAAAATCACTGGCATCAACGCTTAATTAGGAGAGAATACTCATGGCACATAAAAAGGCTGGCGGTTCCACTCGAAATGGCCGCGATTCAGAAAGTAAACGTTTAGGTGTTAAGCGTTTTGGTGGTGAATCTGTACTAGCAGGTAACATCATCGTTCGTCAACGTGGTACTAAATTCCACGCCGGTAACAACGTAGGTTGTGGTAAAGACCACACTTTGTTTGCTACTGCAGACGGTAAAGTACAATTTGAAGTTAAAGGTCCTAAGAACCGTAAATACGTAAGCATCGTTGCTGAGTAATTACTGACCGAGATTTCAAAAAGCCCTGCCGTTAGGCGGGGCTTTTCTTTTGGCGTCACAATAAATTTGCACATATAATCCACTGTGTAATGTCTATGAGTGGTTCGATTAATGCGACTGCTCACAGATGAAACCCCAGCGAGACCGGAGTAACAATGAAATTTGTAGATGAAGCGAGAATTCGAGTTGAGGCCGGAGACGGTGGCAGCGGTTGCTCCAGTTTTCGTCGGGAAAAATACGTACCCCGTGGTGGCCCAGACGGTGGCGACGGCGGTGATGGCGGTGACGTTTATTTGCTGGCAGACGAGAACCTAAATACGCTGATTGATTTTCGTTTCGAGCGTTTTCATCGTGCCGAGCGAGGTGAGAATGGTCGCGGTTCCGACTGTACCGGTAAGCGTGGTCAAGATCTGATATTGCCGGTACCTGTAGGTACTCGAGCAGTCGACGAAGAAACGGACGAGATCGTAGGCGATCTCACCGAGCATGGGCAAAAGCTTATGGTGGCGAAAGGAGGCTTTCATGGCTTGGGTAATACCCGCTTTAAAAGCTCGACCAACCGTGCTCCACGTCAAAAAACCTTGGGAACGCCAGGGGAAATTCGCAGCCTCAGATTAGAGCTACTGCTGTTGGCGGATGTGGGCTTACTGGGCATGCCAAACGCCGGTAAGTCGACCTTTATTCGCTCAGTATCTAAAGCCAAGCCAAAAGTAGCGGATTACCCATTTACCACCCTTGTTCCGAATCTTGGTGTGGTGAACCCTGAGCCGGGTCGAAGCTTCGTGATTGCTGACATTCCGGGACTCATTGAAGGGGCTGCAGACGGTGCCGGTTTAGGCATTCGTTTCCTTAAGCATCTTGAGCGTTGCCGAGTGCTACTGCACCTTATCGATATTGAACCCTTTGATGGTGCCGATCCGGTGGAAAACGCCAAAGCGATTGTGGCGGAATTGGAACAGTATTCACCAGAGCTGGCCAGTAAACCTCGCTGGTTGGTGTTCAACAAAACCGATTTAGTGCTCGAAGAAGAGCTCCAAGAAAAGATGGATGCCATTCAACAAGCGCTTGATTGGGAAGGAAAAGTGTTTCACATCTCGGCGTTTAACCGAGACGGTACCGAAGCCTTGGCAAAAGAGCTGCTCTATTTCCTAGACAGCTTGCCCAAAGAAGACCTGTCCGATGACGACAAGCAAGAGGTTGAATTTAAGTGGGACAGTTACCACAAAGCCAGCATGTCGCAAGATGATCTGAATCCGAATTATGAAGAAGATGATGACGATGATTGGGACGAGGACGATTACGACGTTGAAGTCATTTACGAGAAGTAAAGGCTAAAGGAATCTAAGAGCAGACTTGAACAGCAAGCATTCAAGTCTGCTTTTTTCTATATCCTCTACAACATTCAGACAACTATAAGACGGCCGGGCAACATAACTTAAATAAATTTGTCTCCGAAGTTGTCGGGGCGATTCCAATGAATACCACTAAATTAGTTGCTATGTAGTGGCATAGTGAATTTGACCACTACAGGTAATGCCGTCATGAGATTGGCGGCAACCTTACAAAAAAATTTTATGTTATCGATTTGTAACTCCATCAATTGAAAATAATCTGAAATGTTGTTAAATTGCTACCGCTTAGTAAAGTAAGTCATTGAAAAAAATAAAAACAAGGATTTTGTAATACAAGGATTTTGTATGTTAAAAAAAATAATTCCACTAGCAGTCTTGCTAAGTTTTTCAAACCTATCTGTGGCTACCGTTCACCTTTGCCCAGTGTCGACTAAAGTGACAAATGGTTGTTCATTTGATGATATAGGTGAAAATTATGGTGAATTTGTCGAATCTATTGCCGAAGTCATAGCATCTCCTTACTCAGGAGACTTTACTCCTTCTTGTAATGCTCATGATATCTGTTATCAAACGGTAGGAAAAACGCAACAAGCATGCGATCATGAGTTTAGAGAAAACCTTTATGATGAATGTGGAATTGACCCTTTATGTAAGGTGTATGCAGACACTTTTGTTGAAGCGGTTCAAGCCAATGGCATTGATCATTATAATTACGGTGTAAATACAGCGATCTCAATTGCAGGGCACGCGGAAAGTAACATTGCTGTGGAAAGTTGCGTAACCACGCCTAAATACACGGATCGATACAACCCTGATATGATTAACTATGTTAAAAATGAATTTAATTCTCGCGTAGGGAGAAACCCAACTACAGCAGAGGAGTTTGATTTACTTAACCTATATTCATTAAACGAAATCGACTCTGATGATGACTACACCAACTGGACCAATTCAGTTGTATCCCATATTCAAAATAATTACCTAAATACATCAGGACCTGAAGCGATTTACTATAAGCAATCGGAAACTTTTAGAGGATATACACAAGCCTTTATACTTCATTCGGATTTGTCTAAAGGGCAGCCAGTTAATTACAAATGGCACATGGCTCATAATCACCAAGAAGAATTTGATAGTGACTACAGAAAAACTACACCACCAGCCGGAGGCATGATGTATATCAACGGCTACTTGAGGGTTGATAATAATGACGGTAAAGATTATATAGTGATCGATGAGTCATTTTATGTAAATTCTTGTACTTCTACACCATGTGATATAGAGCCATAGGAACATAATGATGAATATATTAAAGATTTTTTCTGTGGTGGTCTTTGTGCTTTTTTTAGGTGGCTGTTCGTCAATGAAAGTCGTTGATAATGTTCATGTCAACTCTCATGCTGAATTGATAAAGCATGTAGAAGTTGGTGATGAAGTACTAGTTATCACAAAGCAAGGTGTAACTCATGAGTTTACTGTTAAAGCAATTGACTCTAAAAAGATATCAGGTGAAAAGGTTGAAGTTTCAATTGCAGACATAGACAAAATTAACAAAAAAGAATTTTCCTTATTAAAAACAGGATGGCTTGTATTAGGTGTCATTTCGATAGTGGTTATGAGTTGTTGTTTTATAGTTTCATAAGATATTCTTCTGAATAATTATGATAAGTACTGGTAACTCTTGACAATTTTTATGGTAAATTATGGACCCATAAAAAGTGTCTAGAGTTACCAGTTCTTATCAGTTTTTTTGTCTGACTGATGAGTGATAAGCACGGAAGTACTGTACGCGAACTGTATCAGGGTAGCTTTTAGAAGTAAACTTAGATCTTTGCGAGGATTTCATGACATTTATTATTCAAGTATCAATATGTATTTGGATTATTTTCTTTAATGGTTCTAGGCAAATTGCAGATACACTTAGCGGGTATGTTCTCTTCGGCTCATTCGCAGATAAACATAATTATATAAAAGCTTTGGCAGTTATGTATTTAATTATGAAGATCCTAATTTATATGATAAATAAATAATTTTAGTTACCACAGCAAAACTATTTAACTGCTCATTAGAGATGATATTGTAATCCCCCATTTTAAATAGAAGTTACAAAAAATTAGTTTGAGACTCCTTTCTATTTTAGTTCTTGATACCCTGCCACGGACTTCTTAGTTCTCAAGAGTCAGTTTTTTCTCTCTAACTGCATTTAATGCTTTTACGAATTCATCTTTATTGGATGGAGAAACTAAAATGATTCCATTGCTGTGTTGCAGTTCTATTCTGTCGAGTGACAAAGCAGGCGATGAGATTATAGAGCGAGTCTTTCGTATTGACTTAATACTACTTATCTCTACTTTCCAAGAAAATGGTCCTGAATTTATACTAAGCATATTGCCGTCAACCTGATACTTAGTGGATGATAGAATTGAGATTGGTAGAAAAATTCCAACAATAACTATAAGCCCAATTGTAAACCATGAAGGCGGTGCCGATTCGCGAAAAAATGCAGTGTAAACTGAGTAACTGCAAATACAAATAGTGGCAACCATAATAAGAGAAAGCCACCAATCCATTTTTGAATAAAAGATCATACTACCTCGCTGAATTCTTAAGACTTAAAATGTTTAGCTTCAAAACTGACGCCGAAAGATCCCGTCGTATAACCAAATTCGCCGTCATTGTAATCAGGTGGAGTTAAATAGGGGGAGAACTGAACGGAATAGCTACACTTGAGGCAGCTTCCCTAAACCGCTGGTCTATATCGTAAAAGTACTCTACGCCATCATAATCATCGTTAGACAGCGGTAATTGAGTTGCCGAAACAAAGGGTGTCGATGGCGAACCATCAGGGCTTAGAAACACAGTTTTATTTACTCTGAATTTCCAGGCTTGTTGGTGTTCTGAGCTGGCGACAATCAATATTTTGCCATCAGATTCACAAACATGTTGTGCGGGTTTATCAGACAAAACGTTTTCACAACTAAGATCACGCGCAGCTAGTTTCGCGATCACTAAAGCCTTCGTTTCTGTATCACAGAGGCTGCAACTGTAAATCGTTGTATCAGCAAATGTGGTACCAGAAAAAAGCGCAGCCCAAATAGGCACAAAGACCAATAAACCTGATTTCATAGGTTAACTTCCTTTTAACCGTAAGAGCATAAAAAGCTCTAGTAATAGAACCAACATCAATCATCTAGCTACTTCTTCAAGATTTATGATGTCGCTTTTCATATTGTAGAGGAAAAAGCGATTGTTCACTATCGTTTTGAATGTTTTTTGTACAACCTTTAAAGGCTGAAAGAAAGGCTCGCAATCCCCGTTATCCAATTAACGTTCGCTGAGTGTATAGCGAAATGTTTTTCACTGGTTTTCTTAGGTTTTTACTGACAATATAGCGGACATTATCTCGCCCTCTTAAGGAAAGACCGCTATGCGGATCGCGCTTATCGCCGCCATGGCTCACGACCGAGTCATTGGCTTTGAAAACCAAATGCCTTGGCATCTTCCCGAGGATTTGAAGCACTTTAAAGCCACCACCATGGGTAAGCCTGTGGTCATGGGGCGAAAAACGTTTGAATCCATTGGTAGGCCATTGCCGGGTCGACTTAATATTGTCATCAGTCGCCAAAACGACTATGCGCCAGAAGGCGTGACAGTGGCGAGTTCGGTGGAGCAGGCTATCGAGCTTGCCAACCAAGACGTTGAGCTTGATGAGTTGATGATCATCGGCGGCGGCCAGCTTTATAAAATGATGTTGCCGTTTGCTGAGCGTTTATACCTGACTCACATCGATTTACAGGTTGAGGGTGATACGCGTTTTCCCGAGTGGGATGATGGCAGTTGGCAGCGTGTTGAACACAGTGAGCACGTTAATAGTAAAGGCTTAGGCTACGCGTTTAGCACCTATCACAAACGCCCATAGCTTGGTTGTGTCAGTCCAGTCGCTGGGCTGTTTTAATTGAGTCTTGGCGGATGATTTGGTCGCTTTCTAAATGCCACATGGTTAATTGATTACCCCACACACAGCCGGTGTCGAGACCTAAGTAGTGGGGTGAGCCGGTTTGTCCCATCAAGGCACCCCAATGGCCGAACACTAATCGATATTTACGGATCTTGGTGGGGTATTTAAACCAGGGCACCAGTTCCGATTTTGCTTTTGCCAATTTGTGTTTAAATTCGAGGCCGCCATCTGCGGTTAAATAACGCATTCGGGTTAAGGCATTAACCGTATATCGCAGTTTTTCTAATTCCGACTGTGCGTTTTCATATAAGCTGGGTTGGTCGCCGTACATGACCTTGATAAAGGCTAAATAATCGTCCGATTGCAGAACCTTCTCCACCTGTTTGGCGGCCTTTCTGGCGTCTCTTACGCGCCACTGCGGTGGCAAGCCTGCGTGGGTTAATACCACTTTCTCTTGTTTGAAGCGTTTAAGTAATGGCTGGTGCCTCAGCCAATTGATCATATCCGGTAACCGCGGTGATTGTAGCAGTTCGTCTAAATAGTCAGAGGGTTTATAGCGCCTAAGCTTGGCGGCCACAGCCAATAAATGTAAATCGTGGTTACCCAGTACGGCGTGGCAATGGTCTTGATTTTCGAAGAAGTAGCTTAAGGTTTTTAGCGAGTCAGGGCCTCGGGCAATCAGATCGCCACAGCCCCAAAGGGTATCGGTAGAGGGGTTAAAGTCGACCTTCAGCAACAGCTGTTCAAGTTCTAAGAAACAACCTTGAAGGTCGCCCACAATATAGGTGGCCATGTGCTTTAGCTAGCGCTTAATGGACCACGCCCGGTACCTCAAGTCGAAATACCGGGATTGGGATTTTAAACTGAACGTGGTTTTGGCCTTGAGCGGTATAACTGCCTTGCATGGTGCCTAATTGCGTTTCCAACATGGCTGCAGAGGTGTAGGTAAAGCTGTCGCCGGCTTCAATGGTTGGGGTTTCGCCAATCACACCATCGCCCTGAACTTCATTGAGCTTGCCGTTACCATCCGTAATAAGCCAGTGACGAGCGAGTATGGTCACTGGGTGACTGCCTTCATTAGCTATGGTCACTGTGTATTGGTATACGAACTTTTCTAAGGAGGGATCCGATTGTTGCGCTACGTACTCGCTGATTACGGATACATTCACTTCTTGGGCAAGCAAGTCAGTCATAAGTGGGTTCTACCTCGATTCTAAGCGGTTAGCCAACGCGACGTATTGAGCCACTGAGATTTGTTCAGGGCGCAAGCTCGCATCGATAGAAAGCTCTTCAAAGTCTTGATCACTGAATAACTTTTTAAGGTTATTTCTAAGGGTTTTACGGCGCATATTAAACGCGGTACTTACCACGTGATGTAACTTTGCTAAGTTGTCGCACGGGTGCGGGTTAGTTTGGTGTGGAACTAAGCGAACTACCGCTGAGTCCACTTTTGGCGGCGGTACAAAACAGCCCGGTGGAACTTCCAAGACCGGAATAACCTGACAGTGATACTGCGCCATCACACTTAGGCGACCATAGGCTTTATTGCCGGGAGCCGCTGACAATCGCAACACCACTTCTTTTTGCAACATAAAGTGCATGTTGGCGATGTGCTCGGCGTATTCGAACAAATGAAACATCAGTGGTGTGGAAATGTTGTAAGGCAAATTTCCGAAGACTTTCATTGTCTTACCCGGCTCAATCAGCTGGCTAAAATCAAATTTAAGCGCGTCACCTTGATGAATGGCTAATTTCGACGACAAAAAAGGATGACTTTGTAACCGTTCGACTAAGTCTTTGTCTAACTCCACTACGTTTAAGCGGTCAATGCGCTCGGCTACGGGTTCGGTGATTGCGCCAAGGCCCGGCCCAATTTCAACCATGGTGTGGTCATTGTCCGGTGAAATTGCAGCCACGATACGACCAATAATGGCGTCGTCGTTTAAGAAGTTTTGCCCAAAGCGTTTACGGGCTTGATGGCCTAAATGGACCTTATTACTCATTTGGTTTTACTCTCAGCCAACTCAATGGCTTGGTTAAGGGCGCAGATAAAGCTACCGAGATCCGCTTCGCCAGTGCCCGCCAGTTCTAAAGCGGTGCCATGATCTACCGAGGTTCTGATATACGGCAGCCCTAAGGTGATGTTGACCGACTTACCAAAGCCGCGGGATTTAAGCACCGGCAAGCCTTGGTCGTGGTACATGGCCAACACACAATCGGCATCGTCGAGATACTTTTGCTGGAATAGGGTGTCGGCGGGCAGCGGCCCAACGAGCTGAATGCCTTCCTCTCTCAATTCTTCCAGGGCTGGGCTGATTACTTCAATTTCTTCTCGGCCTAAATGGCCATCTTCGCCGGCGTGGGGGTTGATCCCACACACGTAAATTTTAGGGTTGTCATTGCCAAACTTACTCACCAAATCTTTATGCAAAATGCGCACAATTTTTTGTAAGCGTTCACGGGTAACGGCTTTGGATACGTAAGCCAGAGGAATGTGAGTGGTTACTAATGCTACCCGCAATCCTTCGGTAGCGAGCATCATGACCACATCGTTACAGCCGGCTTGATGAGCAAAAAACTCAGTGTGGCCGCTAAAGCTAATGCCTGCTTGATTGATAATGCCTTTATGAACCGGGCCGGTAACCACGGCGTCAAACTCACCCGACATGTTTTTCTCACCGGCAAAGCCTAAGGTATCCACCACATAGGCGGCATTGGCTTCATCAAGCTTGCCCGGCTGAACTTCGTTATCGAGGTGGAAAGGGGAAATGGTAAGCGTACCCGCCGCCTGCGGTTGCGCAGGCAAGGACGGTTGATAAGGCTTTAGATTTAACGGTAGGCCGAGCTTTTTGGCTCGGCTGTTCATCAATTCAGGGTTGGCGCAGACCACCAACTCAACCGGCCAGTCCTGTTGAGCTAATTGCACCACTAAGTCCGGTCCTATGCCGGCGGGCTCTCCCGGTGTAACTGCGATTCTCAAGGTCAAAAGTAATTAGCCTCGTCGTTGCATTGGGTCGATGACTTCGATGTAAGCTTCGCCGCGAATTTCGTTTAGCCAAGCATTCAGCTCTTCGTTGTATTTACGACGGAAGATAAGCTGATACGCACGGTCGTTGTTCATTTGGTCGGTGGCGTCAGTGGTTCTGCGCTCGATTAGCTGCAACACGTGCCAACCATGGCTGGAACGGAACGGCTTACTGTATTGACCGGGCTGTAACAGCTCAATGTTGTCCTTGAACGCAGGCACATAGATGGTTGGATCAGCCCAACCCAAATCACCGCCCTTAATGGCGCTGCCTGGGTCTTCAGAATATTGTTTGGCTAAATCGGCAAAGTCAGCGCTGCCATCGTTAACTTGCTTCATAAAGCTTTCCAGCATTTCTTTGGCGCGCTCTTCCGACAAAATGGGTGACGGCTTCAACAGAATGTGGCGCGTGTGCACCTCGGTTAACTCTTGAGTTTCACGGCCTCGGACGTCGAAAATTTTAACGATATGAAAACCAGCACCGGTTTTAATAGGGCCCAATATGTCGCCTTTTTTTACTCCGGTCATTAGCTCGGCGAATAAGGTGGGCATTTCATTGACGTTCATGTAACCCCAGTCACCGCCTTCGAGCGCCTTTGGTCCACCGGAAGCGGCGATGGCGGTACGTTTAAAGTCGGCACCGTCATTAAGCAGCTCTAAGGTTTTATCGGCACGCTCTTTAGAGGCTTCCATTTGCGCGCTGCTTGGGTTGCTTGGCACTTCAATTAGAATGTGGCCAATGTGAAACTCAGAGTTTTGCATGCCTTGCTGCTCGATCATTTCAACCAAGCTGGATACTTCTTGAGGCGATACTTGAATACGACGACGCACCTGAATTCGTTGTACTTCGCCAAGGGTAACTTCTTGGCGCAACTGCTCTCGGTAGGTAGCGAAGCTGGTGCCGTCTTGCTCAATGGCTTTGCGCATTTCGCTGACGGTCATTTTTTGCTCTTGGGCAATGTTGCCGATCATTTGGTCGAGTTGCAGGTCACCAATTTGCAGTCCCATTCTATCCGCCATTTGCATTTGCAAGGTGGTAATGATGAGTCGCTCCGTTACCTGAGTCTTAAGCGCACTGTCCGACGGCAAACTCTGCCCTTGAGCTTTCGCGTTTTGCTTGACCGTATTGACCATGCTATCGATTTCGCTTTGCAAAATGATGCCATCGTTAACCTGTACGGCAACGCGGTCGAGTGGTGCCGCAACGAGGTGACTGGAAAAGCTTGCTAAAGCCACTAATGCACAGGTTAAAAGTTGTCGCAATTTCATTAAATTAGATCCTGACGATTCTCTGATTATGACCAATTTTTCCCACAAGCATGGCCTGCGGAGCTTCTGGCGTTTTCGGCTCACTGTATCACTTTTCGATTAGTTTTTCAGATACAATGGGCGGCGGTAATTAAATAGCCCTTCATTGAGCATATCGCTAATGCCTAACGGTCCTTCACCACCGAGTCCTTTTATCACAAAGTTTAAGTATATACCTTGCTCAAAGGTTTCCCGAGGGTCAACCGGCGGTGCGTTATTATCTTCGTAGTTAGTCTTCAAGTAGTGATGATAACTTAACCGTATGGCCCAACAGCAAGCTTCGTATTGGAAGCCCGCGTAGGTTTCTACAGAACGTTTGAGTTTCATATCGTAGTAAAAGTTTCCGACAAAGTGCAGATTGTCGGTAATTGGCCACGCAGTACGCACCCCCGCTTGGGAAATATCCACTTCGTCAGCAATATCCGGCACGTATCGATAGTTCAACTGAAACAGCTTATTTTGCGAGGGACGAAAATCCAGTGTACCTTGACCTCGAACAACTTCACCCGCGTCGGTGTTGTACATTAAGGCGCTGCTAAGATACCAGTCTTGAGTCAGTCGGAAATCAAAGTCGCCGGCTAATGCCGAGCGGGAAGCGGTCAACTCCGGCAGATCCGAGGTTAAGGAAACCTGACTGTTGTCCAAGTATTGTATTTGACCAATACTGACTTTCGCCGCTTCAACATTGTCGGCATCAAACCAGCGGCTGGTAAGACCCAACGTCACCTGATTGGCATCGGCTATGCGATCTAAGCCTGAAAAGCGTCGGTCTCGGAATAAGCCGTAGTAATCTTCGTAAAGAATACCGGTATCGTAGATACCAATTTGCGACTGATCTTCATAGCCCACATACAAATACTGCACTTGCGGCTCTAGCGTTTGTCGGTAGCTGCTATCAAACCATTCGGTTTGTCGCTCTAAATTCACTTTACCATTAAGCCGAACCTGAGGAATGGTGCGGCTGACGCTGTCGTCTAATTGACCATTGGGGTCTTGTTGTTGATAAAAGGTCTGCAGCAGCTTAATTTCACCTAACAAGGAGCCGGAAGGTGTTTGATAGGGCACGCTAAAGGTAGGCTCTAAATGCAAACGAGTGGCGGTATTGTATTGGCTTTCTTTGTGAGAAAAGTTAGTTAATTCGCTGTAAAAGTCAAAGTCCGCACCGAACCCCAAATTGGGCATGGCGTATTGGTACGTTAATTGAGGCATTACCTGATAGGGAATTTCATCTTCACCCAGTACTTTTATGTCTTGTACTTTAGCGGCAAAGTTCCAATTAGGCTGGAAGTAGCTGACCTCACCGACACGAATTAGTTGGTTGTCGGTGGCGCGACTAACCGCCGAATCTAAATCGTTAAAATAGTTATTGTCGGACACATCGGTGTAATTGGCGAGCACTCGCCACTCTTCAGTGATGCGGCCTTGATGTTCGAAATGGTACAGGTAGCGATCGGGGCTGTTGGCTAATTTTTTGTCATCGCCCAAATATTCCAGGTTTACTTGACCGGATTGGCTGTCACCGGCTAGATAGCGGAACTCCCCTTTCATGAATAGCCCACGAGCCGACATGATGTGTGGCGTAATGGTAGCGTCGTATGAGGGCGCAATGTTCCAGTAATATGGTACTGCTGCTTCTACGCCATTGGTGGTGCTGGTACTAAACTTTGGAAACAGAAATCCGGATTTGCGTTGCTCCGACACGGGGATGGTCATGTAGGGCATGTAGAAAACGGGAACGTCAAACAGCCGCAGTTTTGCACCCCAAATTTTTCCCCATTCTTCCGAGCTGTCAATCTCAATCTTACTGGCCTCAAGTAACCAATCGGGTTCATCCGTAGGGCAGGTAGTGAAATTGGTATTGGTTAAAATGAGATCGCTTTCATCGGTGACTTTCAACTCGTTGGCGTGACCGTGAATTTGCTTGCCATTTAACCAGTAATCGGCCTGACGAAGAGTGGCTTGATTGGTGGAAACATTGGCGGATAGCGAATCGGCTGTCACCGTAAAAAGTTCGCTTTGAAAGGTTAAGTTACCGGCTGCTTCTAAGCTCTCATCCTGCTGATTGACCCTCGCGCTGTCTGCAGCGATGCGGCTATTACCTTGGACAAAGATAACGTTGCCATTAAATTCGGCGTACTCGCCCACGATGGCATCTGTGCGATCTGCTTTTACTTGAATTGGGACGTTGTAAGGGTCTGTGTCGAGGTCAAATTCAGGAACTTTAATCTCTGAATCCACTGGTGGCACAATAACGCATTGTAGGTTTGTTTCACTTGCAGCTGCGTTCGGTGCAACCAAGGCACAAGAAAAAAGAACGCAAGAGAAATGTATAAGCTGGCGACGCTGCATGGTAAGTTATTGATCAACCTTTTGTTTTAGGTGTTTTTTTGTTGACGATAGTTAACAGTTATCGAGACCTTAAACAGTCAAAAAGTCTACGAAAATCAGTGACTGTAACGATAACTAAGTTATGATAAAGCAATTTTTCTAATATCGCTATGAAGGAATGTCTGTTGGATAGTCGAGCTCACGCTTTAACTCAGTGGTTAGCGACATTTTTTGAAGCTGAACCCGTATTAACGTTGATCTCTGGTGATGCCAGTTTTCGACGCTACTTTCGTTTCCAAGCGAACGGCAGCAGTTGGATAGCAGTTGATGCACCGGTGCTGTACGAAGACTGCCGTTGGTTTGGCGAGGTTGCACAGGCTTATCAGGCTCAGGGGCTAAAGGTACCCCAAGTGCTGCAACTTGACGAACAGCAAGGGTTCATGTGGTTGTCCGATCTCGGAGATGAGTTGTTGTCGCAGTCGTTAACCGGTGATAACGTCGGAGAGCGCTATCGCGCCGCGCTCAAGTTGCTGCATCCTATTCGTGGTGTTAATGCGATTAACGGTACACCTCTGCCGAGCTATGACGACGCCATGCTAAGCTTTGAACTGTCGATTTTTAAAGAGTGGTTGGTGGAGAAAACCCTAGCCATTGAGCTTAATAATACACAACAGCAAATGCTCCATGATACCTTTACTAAACTGACCGAAATGGCACTGGAACAGCCTCAGGTAGGGGTGCATCGTGACTATCACAGTCGCAATTTAATGTGCGTCGAGGATGAGTTAGCGGTAATTGATTTTCAAGGCTGCGTAAACGGGCCGATTACCTATGACTTGGTGTCCTTGTTGCGAGATTGCTACGTGCGCTGGCCCAATGATTTGGTTACAACCTTGCTACAAGAGCAGTACCAACAGCTTGTTTGCGATGGGTTGGTGACCGTAAGCTGGCCAGAGTTCGAACGCTGGTTTGATTGGATGGGCTTACAACGACACATAAAGGCGGCGGGAATATTTTGTCGCCTTAATCTTCGCGACAACAAAGCCGGTTATCTAAAGGACGTGCCCTTGACCTTAACCTACCTTGTCGACATTAGCGCTAAGTACCCTGAGTTTGCGGCGTTCCATGAATGGCTAACCAGCTCAGTTGTACCCGCATGGGAGCGGCAATCATGAAAGCAATGATTTTGGCCGCCGGTCGGGGAGAGCGACTGCGCCCACTCACGGACACCACCCCAAAACCCATGGTGTTAGTGGCTGGTAAACCGCTTTTGCAATATCACGTGGAAGCGTTGACAAGGGCAGGCATCACCGAGCTGGTTATTAACCATGCTCATTTGGGACAACAGATAGTGGACTACTTTAAAGACGGTCGTGAGTTTGGTGCTAGCATACGCTATTGCAGCGAGTCGCCTGCACTCGAGACCGGTGGTGCCATCATTAATGCGTTACCGTTACTAGGGGATGAGCCCTTTGTCGTGGTTAACGGCGATGTGTTTTGCGACTATGATTTTGGTTGTCTTCCCTCTTTAGAGGATGGCCAGCTGGCTCATTTGTTATTAGTCGCTAACCCAAGCCACAATCTTAATGGAGACTTGGCCTGCGAAAAGGGCATTGCATCCACTAGCGGGCCGAGTAAACAAACATACAGTGGCATGGGGGTGTTCAGTCCTGTGCTGTTTAACGATAGGCAAGTAGAGCGTATTCGCTTGCCGGATATTTGGAAAACGGCAATGAATGAACATCGAATTGCGGCTTCAACATTGCAAGGTTATTGGTGCGATGTAGGTACATTAGAACGCTTGCAAGAGGTTCGAAAAAGGGTAGTCGATGAACATCTGGGGTAAGGTCATTGGAGCCATTATTGGCTTTCTAGCGGGTAAGTTTCCTGGGCTGTTGCTTGGACTTTGGTTGGGGCATTTGGTGGATCAGCGCGGTTCCAACAATCTGTTTGGCAATGCCAACCGCAGCGAACTGTTTTTTATGTCGACCTTTGCCGTCATGGGCCATGTTGCCAAATCCACTGGGCGCATTACCGAACACGATATCGCACTGGCCAGTAACCTGATGGACCAATTGGGGTTGACCGGAGAAAAGCGAAAAATGGCGCAGGCTGCCTTTGTCGACGGTAAAACACCGGGGTTCAATTTATTGTCGGTGCTAAACGATTTGCGTCGTTTGTCGATGGGGCGCTCCGGTGTGTTGCAAATGTTTTTAGAGATCCAAATTCAAACGGCGCTCGCCGATGGTCGCTTGGATCCAGAGGAACGCGAGCTTCTGGAACTTATGGCAAGAACCTTAGGGTTTAGCAACAGCCACTTAAGCCAGTTGATTAATCGTTGGCAGGCCGAATTTCGTAATCAACAACAAGGGCAAAATCGCAGTCAGCAGCAACAACTGCAAGATGCTTATCGAGTGCTAGGCGTGAACCAAGGCGTTTCCAAGTCGGAACTGAAAAAGGTATACCGACGTTTGATGTCTGAGCATCATCCTGACAAATTAGTGGCTAAAGGGTTACCTCCAGAAATGATGGACATTGCCAAGCAAAAAGCTCAGGAGATTCAATCCGCCTACGAGTTGGTGAAGAATCAAGTAAACTAGAATTAATCGAATAACAAAACATGGCTACAGGGAGACGTTGTATGAAGATAACACCATGGGTTTTTGCCCTCGCTTTAGTTACCCCGTTTGCGCAAGCTGATTGGTACATTGCGCCATTTGGAGGATACAGCAGTGGCGGTAATATCGATGTTGAAAATGAACAAGATGAAATTCGTCAAGAGCTCAAAATTAAGGAAACTGAGCATTACGGCCTAAAAGTCGGGTTTACGACCAATGATCCCGGCAGCATGTATTTATTGATAAGCAGTCAAAGCACCGAATTCCAAGAAAGAACTGGCCAAATTGCGCCTTCGGGCAATAAGGTTCGACTCGATTATTATCACTTGGGCGGTAACTTATATTTTGCTGAAGATGGCTTTAGACCCTACGTTGGCGCCAGCGTTGGCGCGACGTTATTCAAGAATAATGGCGGCGTTTCCAACGAAACTCGGTTCTCATTTGGGTTATCGGGTGGTGGCTTATACGAGATCACCAATAATTTTGGGCTGTTTGCCGAAGTGCAAGGGTTTGCTACCTTGCTGAACTCAGATAAACAACTGTTTTGCGATGGTGCCCAAGGCTGTTTATGGCGGGTAAAAGGCAGCACCATGCTGCAAGCGCAAGCTAACGTCGGCTTCCAGGTAACATTCTAGTCAATAATGCACCTTATTAATGCCTGCTAATAAAAACGCCTTCTTTGCTGAAGGCGTTTGTTGTTGGTCATAGCAGTGATTATTTAGAAAATGACTATTTAAAAATCACTTTGACATTGTTAGCGCAAAACAAGGCATTTTCGATGGCTTGCTCTGTACTGTCGGCTCGAGCTAAGCCCACCCCTAAACGACGCTGGCCATTGATCTCTGGCTTACCAAATAAACGCAATTGGGTATTCGGTTTGGTTAACGCATTGGCCAGGTTATCGAACACTATGTCTTGGGAGTGCCCTTGCGCCAAAATAACCGCCGAAGCTGCAGGACTGTGCTGGTGAATCGCACCGATTGGCAAGCCTAAAATGGCTCGCACGTGCAAGGCAAATTCAGACAGATCTTGGCTGATAAGGGTGACCATGCCGGTATCGTGTGGACGAGGCGAGACTTCTGAGAAAAAGACTTCGTCGCCCTTGATGAAGAGTTCTACTCCAAACAGCCCATAGCCACCTAATGCTTCCACTACCGTTTTGGCGACCTGTTCACTGGCCGCTCGCGCAGCCTCTGACATAGCTTGTGGCTGCCACGACTCTCGATAGTCACCGTCTTGCTGGCGATGACCTATGGGCGCGCAAAAATGAATTCCGTCAACCGCACTTACGGTCAGCAGGGTAATCTCGTAATCGAAGTCAACAAACCCTTCAATGATGACTCGACCACCTCCAGCGCGTCCACCTTCTTGAGCATATTGCCAGGCTGAGTCGATATCGTCGGGCGTTTTCAGCACAGATTGACCTTTACCCGATGAGCTCATTACCGGTTTAATCACGCAAGGAAAGCCAATGGTTTCAATGGCCTTTTTTAAATCTTCTAAGGTGTCTACAAAGGCATACGGCGATGTCGGTAACTTGAGCGTCTCACCGGCAAGGCGACGAATGCCTTCTCGGTTCATGGTTAATTGAGTTGCTTTTGCCGTCGGGACTACCTTTAATCCAGAGGCTTCCATTTCGACCAGTTTGTCGGTTGCAATGGCTTCGATTTCGGGAATCACGTAATCGGGTTGTTCTTGCTTGATAATCGCCTCAAGAGCGTCTCCATTCAGCATGTCGATGCAATGGCTGCGATGGGCGACTTGCATCGCTGGCGCATTGGGATAACGGTCTACCGCAATCACCTCAATGCCGTAGCGTTGTAGCTCAATGGCAACCTCTTTGCCCAGCTCTCCGCTTCCTAGCAACATGGCTTTTTGAGCGCTGGAGGATAATGGCGTTCCGATCATGGCAAATTCCTTTATTAATAGTGGCTAATTTAGGGCGAATTAAAGCGCCAATTATTTTAGCTTTTGAGGCCGTTTTAATCATCTAATTTCTTGTATCAACTAGCAAATGTACGTATTGTGTGAACAGGATGTAATACGGTGGTGAATACTAAAATGTTGGATTATTTTGCTCTGATTTTAATTTTCTTCGTGGCTCTTACGCTGTTTTATGGTGTGATTGCTATTCATGATATTCCTTATGAAATTGCGGTGCGTCGCAATCACCCGCATCAAGATGCGATTCATGTGACCGGTTGGGTCAGCCTATTCACTCTGCACGCGATATGGCCCTTTTTATGGATCTGGGCGACCTTATATCGGGAAGATAGGGGTTGGGGTATGCAAACCCATACCGGTAAAGAAAAAGCCTCAGACATTGATGAGTTAAAGCAACAGCTTGCTGAATTAAAGCAACAGGTTGAGCAACTGCAAGAGGAGAAAAAGTAATGGATTTACTTCTCATCCTAACCTACACAGGTATTTGTGTCGCCATCTTTAAAGCCTTCAATATTCCGCTCAATAAATGGACGGTACCCACTGCGATTTTAGGGGGCATTATCTTAATTGGTAGTTTGTTGCTGCTTATGAACTACAACCATCCATACACCAAGTTTGGTCGAGAGTTTTTTGTATCAACTCCCATAATGCCGGCTGTGCGTGGCGTTGTTGTTGATGTGCCGGTTAAACCAAACACACCATTGCGAAAAGGTGATGTGCTGTTTAAATTGGACCAGACACCATTTATCGCAGCGTTAGCGCAAAAAGAAGCTGCCTTGGCGGACGCTGAATTACAATTATTGCAACTGGAAGCCAGCTACGAGTCGGCCAAAGCAACCGTGGCTAAAGCTACCGCCGAGAAGAATCGAACTCAAGACGCCTATGAGCGTTATGAAAAAGGACATCGCAAAGGTGGCGCCAATTCGCCGTTTACCGATCTTGAGCTGGATAACCGTCGCCAAGTTTACTTAGCTGCCAACGCATCTTTAGCCAGTGCGGTGGCACAACAAGAACGCGCTCGGGTAGCGTTTGAAGGGACGATTAACGGTGAAAACCCAATCGTTGCTCGAGCCAAGGCCGACCTTGCCAAAGCTCAATACGACTTAGATCAAACCATTGTACGGGCGCCAAGTAATGGCTTTGTCACCCAAATGCTGCTGCGTCCAGGCATGGTGGTTGTGCCTATGCCGCTCCGTCCAGCTATGGTGTTTGTGCAAACCGATGAGCGCGTATTTGCCGGAGCCTTTTGGCAAAACTCCTTATTACGTATTAAAGAAGGCAGCGAAGCCGAGGTTATTTTTCCAGCCTTGCCAGGACGTGTATTCAAGGCTCGCGTAACGCAAGTCATTCCTGCAATGAGCGAAGCAGAATTGCAGGCATCGGGTAGCCTTGCTGGTACTCAACGCTTCATTCAACACAGTCGCCCCATCGTATTATTTGAGTTAGATGAGGAACATATGAATGAGAAACTGGGACTACCTTTGGGTTTGGAAGGTGAAGTTGCCATATACAGTGACCACTTTACCCACGTTTCAATTATTCGCAAAGTATTGCTGCGTATGGGCTCTTGGCTGAATTACCTTTTTGCCTAAGCAAGGTATGTAAACTAGAAACGGCGCTTTAAAAGCGCCGTTTTTTCTTGAACGTTATTTTTTAGGTGGGTAATTGGCAATAATTTGCTCTACGATAGCGCGAGTAATCTTGTCTTTTTTTACAACATTAGCACCCTCGGGCCAAACGTCACTGGCTTCGCCGCGCCAAATAAGTTTGTTATCGCTCACCTGTACAAAGTCAATGCGAATCCATTGATGCCACTCTGTTCCTGCGCCAACGGGCACATTGACGCTGCCACCAACACCACCAGAACTACCATAAGAGCCGCCGCCAACTCCTACCGAGAAAGCCGATTTCTTTGCACGCTCCTCGAGTTTAGCGTAAGTAACTACTCGCACATCCGCTTGCTCACTAGCGGATAACCCTTTAGCTGAGAGGGCAGCTTTGACAGCCTGTTCGATGCGGTCTTGCGCGAGTGGGTCATCAGAAGTCGCTGATGGCTGCCATTGATAACTGCTTATCTGACTGAAGTCATAATCCATATCGTAGTCAACAACGGCGTTATTTGACGCGCACCCGGCTAATACACCAGTCAGAGCCAAAGTAGCGCCAATCATTAATCGTTTCATCTTCATGATGTTTATCCTAATCAGTGATTTGCTATCAGCTTATAGTGTGGCCTTGATAAAATCCATGGCTTTCATCGTGTTGCATCTTATTGGTGACTAACTAAGACCAGACGAATAGCGTCTAACTGCAATTGACATTGTTCCATAAGCTTAGACAAGGCTTCGCTTTGTTGTTGCAAATGATCCAGTTCACTTTGACGTATGCTTGGGTTTAAACGTTGTAACGCGGTCAACCGCTGTAATTCATCGCCAATTTGTTGCTGCATGCTCGCTTTAGCGTCAGCGATGATTTCCCTCATTGCTTGTTCGGCGTGCTGCTGCCCTTGCTCAATTAGTGGATGAACCAAAACCTGAGAAGCGCTCACCAGTTTGGCACCAATGTGACGATTTACCGGGGTTAGTTGTGCGTTTAAGGTCTCAAAACTTACTTTGCTCGCTAAGTTTTCACCTTGCTTGTTTAACAATATTCGAATTGGCGTAGCCGGTAGGTAGCGAAACAGCTGGCTTGAACGCGGCGCAGAGGCATCGGCAACAAAAATAAGTTCGACCAGAATGGTTCCCGCCGGTAGCGCCTTATTCTTCATTACAGCAACGCTGGTGGCTCCGGTTTCTGAACTCAGTACCAAATCCAATCCGGTATGTACCAATGGATGCTCACGGGTAATGAGCGCCACTTCATCACGAGCAAGAGCGGTCTCGCGCTCGAAGGTTACCGTCATACCGTCTTCCGGCAGACCCGGATAGGTTGGATAGAGCATGGTGTCAGTAGGCGTTAGAATAATCGAGTTTTCGCCCTTATCTTCCTGGTTTACGCCTATGATGTCCCACAAGCGTAATGTAAAGCCAACAAAGTCTAAGTCGTCATCGACTTTCGCTAATTGCTCGACTATATGATTGGCTCGCTCGCCACCGTGAGAGTTTAACTCCAGTAACCGGTCACGCCCGGATTCCATGGCCGCCGTTAATTGGGCATGATGAGTTTGGGTGTCGTAAAGCAGTTGTTCAAACGCCTGCGGTTGGTAATCTGATAGGCTCGCCAGCAGTTTCTGCTCAAACGTTTGATACAACAAATGGCCACTAGGGCAGGTGTCTTCAAAGGCATTAATACCTTCATGGTGCCAACGAATGAGGGCTTGTTGGGCGGTATCTTGGTAAAACGGCACATGAATGTTGACGTCGTTGCGTTGGCCTATGCGGTCTAGGCGACCAATTCGCTGCTCTAACAAATCCGGGTTTAACGGTACGTCGAACAAGACGATGTGTGAGGCGAATTGGAAGTTGCGACCTTCAGAGCCAATCTCGGAACAGATCAGGGCTTGAGCGCCGCCTTCTTCCTGAGCGAAGTAAGCGCCGGCTTTATCTCGCTCGATAATAGACATGGCTTCATGGAACACCGTGGCTTGAATGCCTTCTCGTGTTCGAAGAGCCTCTTCGATGGATAGCGCCGTTTGCGCCTTAGACGCTATCACTAATACCTTTTGGCTGCGGTTGTTCTTTAAAAAGTCCATTAACCAGTCAATGCGTGCATCGAACTTCCACCAAGCGCCGCCAAGGCCGTCGAATTCTTGATAGGTAACTTCTGGCGTCAGAGCTTGCATCGCCGTTTGCATTGAATCTTGTTCGCTTGATAGGGCGTTGGCGACGTTAGCAGCCGTTCGATACTGTTCCGGCAATGCCAGCGGATAGGTGTTAAACACTCGCTTAGGAAATCCTTTGACCGATTTACGAGAGTTTCTAAATAAAATTCGGCCAGTACCATGTTGGTCTAGCAAATTCTGCAGTTGTTGTTGCTGATTGTCGTCGAGAGGTGCTTGCTCCAACAGTTGTTGGGCCTCCTGAGCCACTTGATGGTAATTGGCTTCTTCGTCTATAAAGGCTTGGTAACTGTAAAAACGATCCGGGTCAAGTAGGCGTAATCGAGCAAAATGGCTTTGGTGTCCTAATTGATCAGGGGTTGCGGTGAGCAATAACACGCCGGCAATGACGTTAGACAGTTGTTCCACAATTTGATAATTGTCCGACGGTTGTTGTTCAGACCACTCAAGGTGGTGGGCTTCGTCAACAATGAGTAAATCCCAGTGAGCATCGAGAGCTTGTTGTAGTCGGTCGCTGTCTTTTAGTAGTTGCAGCGAGGTAATCACCAACTGTTCCGACTCGAAAGGGTTTTGATACTCGTGAGAGGCTTCGACACAGCGCTCATCGTCGAACACGCTAAAGTGCAAATTAAAACGGCGCATCATTTCTACAAGCCATTGATGACGCAAGCTGTCTGGTACCAAAATCAACACACGCTCGGCACGACCGGTTTGTAATTGCTGATGCAAAATCAGACCCGCTTCAATGGTTTTGCCCAGTCCCACTTCGTCGGCTAAGAGCACTCGGGGCGCATGGCGCTTACCCACTTCATGGGCTATCCATTGTTGGTGAGGAATCAACCCCACACGGGCGCCTTGCAAACCCAGCAAATCGGATTTCAGAGCTTGATGGCGCATATTGAGCGCGTTATATCGCAGCACGAAGCGGTCCATGCGGTCGATTTGTCCGGCAAATAACCGGTCCTGTGGCTTGTTGAAACGAATGTTGTGGTCTAGCAAGGTTTCGCGCAAGGTAACGGTTTCGCCGGTGTCGCTGCGACGACCAATGTAGCTCAATAAGGTTTCAGCATCGCCTTCGACTGAGTCAATGTGGAGCTGCCATGGCTCAGGGCCTTGAACTGTGTCGCCCTTGTTAAACATGACTCTAGTAAGCGGGGCGTCTTGAATGGAGAACAAACGTTTCTCGCCGGTTGCAGGAAATAATAATGAGACGGTGCGCCCTTCTATGGCGACTACGGTACCCAAACCGAGATCAGATTCAGTGTCGCTTATCCAGCGTTGACCTAAAGCAAATGAAGCTTGTGACATAGGGCTTTGTTCTCTTTTACTAGTGTATTCATAGGGATAAAAAAGGCCGCGTATAGTAACGTAAATTGAGTCGTAGTCACCACCATAATTTTCTTCATTTGTGCTGGAAAGAAGCGATCAATTCTGTCATCTTTGAAGTACCTACCAATAATAGAACACGGGAGGTAAATAACGACCAATGATTTCGATTTAGCAATACGTTTTAATTGAACACGGAGGCGTTATGGAACCAGCTGATAGAAAGTTGTTTGTGTTAGACACTAATGTTTTGCTGCATGAGCCGCTTGCAGCCTATTCGTTTGAAGAACACGACGTTGTTGTTCCCATGACAGTTCTAGAAGAGCTGGACCAAATAAAAGACCGCAAACGAGACGTAAGCCGAGACGCGAGGGTTGCTATTCGCACCTTAGAAAACCTACTCGGCGGTGCAAGCCCAGAACAAATCATCAATGGCGTGGACATTCCTGCCCGCGAGAACCATGCCGAAGTCAGTGGCAAGCTATCCATTTTTCCCGACCATCAACTCAATGTTTCTAAAGCCTCATTACCTGGGGATCATAACGACAATTTAATTATTAATGCCGCTTTGCATTTGCAAAAGCAACTAGCGCCAAGGCAGGTGGTGTTGGTAACCAAAGACATTAACATGCGCCTAAAAGCGAAAGGGGCAGGGATGGCTTTGGTTGAAGATTATCGCACCGATCAGCTCATCGATGATATTCGCTTTTTAACCAAAGGCTTTCGAGAATTCAAAGGAAACTTTTGGGATCAGGTTAAAGACGTAAACTCGCAAATGGTGGGGCGGCATACCCATCATAAGGTCGCTCGCAGCGCACTTGATGACGAGCCGGTATTTGCCAATCAATACCTTATTGATGAAGATTCTGATTTTTGTGCTCGCGTGGCCAAAGTTACTGACAACGAGGTGGATCTAATCGACTATGGTCGAGAACGGTTAATGCATCTAGAAACTTGGGGCATTAAACCGAAAAACATTTATCAGGGAATGGCCATGCAAGCCCTGCTTGACCCGGAAATTGATATGGTGATTCTGACCGGGCCAGCGGGTTGCGGCAAAACCTTACTGGCTATGGCTGCAGCCCTTGAAACCGTCATCGAGCGCAATTTATACGACAAAGTTATCGTTACTCGTAATACGCCTGAAATTGCCGAATCTATTGGTTTCTTACCCGGTACTGAAGAGGAGAAAATGGCGCCTTGGCTTGCGGCAATCACAGATACCCTAGAAGTGCTGCATAAGCATGATGAAAACCCTGCCGGTAGTATGAATTACATTATGGAGAAGGCCAACGTTCAATTTAAATCGGTCAACTTCATGCGCGGACGCTCCATTCAACACTCGTTTGTACTGCTTGATGAATGTCAAAACTTAACCGCCTCGCAAATCAAGACCATTATTACTCGGATGGGAGAGGGCAGTAAGCTGGTGTGCTCCGGCAACTTGGCGCAAATCGATTCTAACTACTTAACCTCGGTAACCTCTGGGTTAACCTATATTGTTGAGCGGTTTAAAGACTTCGAAGGCAGTGCTAATGTGTATTTAAATGGTGTGGTTCGGTCAAGATTGGCTGAATTTGCAGAAGAACAGTTGTAAACTATTGTTATCTAGAAAAAACCGCATGTTCAATGCTTGTTCATGCGGGTTTTTCATTGCCTCTTAAAATAAGTAAGTTGTTGAAATAACTCTATGAATAGTGCGAGCCAGGAAGCCCAGCTAAAGCTACCCATTCAAAAAAGCTATAACCGAGCGGTGTTTTACACCTACATAGGTGTAATTATCTTGGCGTTATTCAGTGCGTATCTGGTATTCAGCGGCCAAAAGAAACAACTTATCGACAAGCGTGAAAGCCAAGTCGAGCAGCATGTTGTGCAAATTGATATGCTGCTTGAGTCCAGTTTGCGAGCCATTACCAGCATAAAAGCTCTAGCGGAAGGGCATGTGCAGTCGGGGCAAGTACTTCGCGCAAGCCGAATGCAAGATTTTCTTGAATATGACGACTCCACCAACAAGTTTTTTTCAAGAAAATTTCCCCTTGATCATGGCGACTCGCTCCTGAATATGGGGCAAATATCCGGTGTTGGTGAGACCTTAAACCGAGACGATTCCTTCTATTTAGAATTGGACATGATGTTCGACATGGCGATGGCGTTTCCAATTGCAAAGGAAACCGCCCCTAAGGCCTCGTCCATATACTACCTCTCTAAAAACAATATGATGGTGAACTACCCAGAGAAAAGTGGGTTAAGCTTTCGTCCTCAGATGCTGAATCAACGCAACTTTTTACTGGCGGCTCCAGCGCAAAATCCCACCCGCAATATGTTCTGGAGCGAAGCGTACACGGCCCCAAATTCTAAAGGTCTTATGACGACCATTGGCGTGCCGGTATACAACAAGAACGAGTTTTTAGGCTCGATTAATCTAGAGATGACCTTGTCGAGTTTGGCGTGGCAAATTCGGCAGTATTTTCGGATGCAAGGCACGGTTATTTTGCTCGACCAGGCCAACAACATTTTATCTCACAGTGACTTTAACCAAGACGACAGCAATCGTATTTATCACCTCAGTCAACGCATCCCATCGGAGTTACATTCGATACCGGAAGCAGAACTGGTGGATGCCAAGGGCGGCATGATCCGCAATAACTACTTTATACATGCGGTGCCTTTGGATAACGCGCCGTGGACGCTGTTGTACATTCAACCGGTAGAAGACTTGTATCAAGACGCCTGGGATAAGCTGGAGTCGAGCTTTTTTATGGTGGTTATCGCGCTGTCGATATTGGTTACCATTGTTCACTGGTTAACCCGGCGTACCTTTGTATCGCCCGCTTCCCGGTTGTTAACTCATTTAGAAGATTGTGCTGTGGAGCCGCAGGAACCGCCCAGTAAAGTTGACCCAGGCTGGCGCCCTTGGTTCCAATTGGTCAGCCGTATATTTGAAGAGCACCAGCAATATAATTTGCATTTAAGTGAGCAAAATAAGCGCCTGGACGCCTTAGTGGCCGAGCGTACCGCAAGCTTAAAGCAAACTACGGAGCGCAGAGAGCGGGATTTTGCCTTGTTGCGCAGCTTGATTGACTCGATTCCAGAAGCGATTTCCTTTAAAGATCCAGAGGGGCGTTACTTAGGCTGCAATAAATCAGCTGAGCGCATGATAGGGTTGAGTGAAAACGAAATTATTGGTCGACGAGCCAGTGATTTCGACTCCTTAGACAATTCTCGCGAAACCTTAGAAGACGAGCAAACCGTATTGCAATCGCTCACTGCGGTGCGCAAGCTAAAGCAAATGGAAGTGGCGGGCAAGCAGATGCTATTTGACAGCCTTAATATGCCATTTACCAATCGTCGAGGTGAGTTGTTAGGGCTCATTTCAATTTGGCGTGACGTGACTCGTGAACACGACGCAGCAGAGCAGTTGCGTCGCTCAGAGGAACGCTACCAATTGGCCATGGGTGCGGTAGAAGACGGTCTTTGGGATTGGTATCTAGATTCTGAGCAAATCATTTGCAACGACACCTATTACACCATGCTTGGCTTTAAACCAGGCGAGTTTCCTCCGCTAATCAGTGCGTTAGAAGGTCTAATTCACCCTGACGATGTCGCGATGCGAGAGCAGATTGTGGATGAATTCATGGCCAATCCAACCGGCGCCTTTGAGGCGGAGTATCGAGTTCGATCTAAGTCCGGTGAGTATTTATGGCTGCTCGCGCGTGGGCGTATTGTCGAGTTTTCTGATACCGGAGTACCGGTGCGAATGGTAGGTACCCACAAAGATATTACTCGTCAGAAGAATAATGAAGAAGACTTGTTGGTGGCGAAACAAGAAGCGGAATCGGCCAACTTATATAAGAGTGAATTTTTGGCCAATATGAGTCACGAGATCCGTACGCCAATGAACGCCATCATCGGGATGTTGCAATTGGCGCAACGAACGCCGCTTACTAGCCAACAAAAAGACTACCTCGATAAGGCCGGTTTCTCGGCGCAATCGCTACTTAGAATCATCAACGATATCTTGGATTTTTCTAAAATTGAAGCCGGTAAGCTGGAGCTGGAGTCGGTGGACTTTGCCTTAGAACAGGTACTGGAACACGCCATTAACCTCAATGCGTTGAACGCTCAGGAGAAAGGCGTGGAGTTGCTGTTGCATGCCCCGCAAGCGGCTCAATTGCACTTAATGGGTGACCCGCTGCGACTTGGGCAAGTCTTAATTAATTTGTTGTCAAATGCGGTGAAGTTTACCAGTGAAGGCGAGATAGAGTTGGGTTGCGAGGTGGTGAGCAAAGACGCCGGCCAGACCGTTTTAAAACTCTGGGTTCGCGATACGGGTGTTGGCATTCATAAGCATCAGCAAAAACGCTTGTTTGAAGCCTTCTCGCAGGCGGATGGATCCACTACCCGCGAATATGGCGGTACCGGTCTCGGGCTATCAATCTGTCGTCACTTAGTTGCCTTAATGGGTGGCAGTATGGAACTGGAAAGCGAACCTGGGCAAGGCTCTACTTTCTTCTTCCAACTGCCGTTTGAAATTGCTCAAAATGCTCAAAAAGCACCACTTGTGGTGCCGTCGGTATTAAACGATTTGTCGGTCTTAGTGGTGGACGATAACGCCAGTGCCGCCGAAATATATGGCCACATGCTCAAAAGCTTCCACTTTAAGGTGGACAGTGCCAGTTCCGGTGCTCAAGCCTTGTATAAGCTCGCCAAACAACCGGTCGATTTGCTGTTGTTGGATTGGATGATGCCCGAAATGGATGGTCTCAATGTCGTGGCTGAGCTTGAAAACTTGGTGGCAAAGGGACAAATCAAGCGTCGTCCTAAAATCATAATGATGACCGCCTATACCGCCGAGCCGCTTCAACAAGAAGTGGGGGAAAACGGGGTGGAAGCCTTGTTGCAAAAACCAATTAAGTCATCGAGTTTGCTGGATAATATTATTGAAGTCTTCAATGATGACAAACCAACAAAAGCGGACGAAGTTGATCCAGACAAGCAGCCACAGGATGTAATCAAAGCAGAGCTGTTGTTGGTGGAAGATAACATCATCAACCAACAGGTTGCTTGCGAGCTGCTAAGAAGCTCAGGTTACGCTGTCGATGTGGCCGATAATGGCCAAATTGCGTTGCAAATGGTGAGTGAAAAAACTTATCAAGCGGTGTTAATGGACATACAAATGCCGGTAATGGATGGCTTAACCGCGACAAAAGAGCTTAGAAAACGCTACTCAGCGCAAGAGCTGCCGGTTATTGCTATGACGGCTCATGCCATGAGCGGTGATAAAGAGAAGAGCTTAGCGGCGGGGATGAACGATCACATCACCAAACCCATTGTTCTGCAACAGCTGTTTGATACCTTAACCAAACACATTAAGGCTTAACTCGGCTCTAAATATTGTTTGGGGTTTTTAGGGTAATAATGCTCGGGAAGCTGCGGCTGGTACTGCAGCTCTCGAGTATTTTTGTATGGCAGCTTCATAAATCCTGAGATGCCCATGCCTTTAATTTTGCCAACATGACTGAGGATCCTATCCAAAGCTTGTCGAAACGCTGCTTGCTTGCGAGGATTCAACAGGCGTAGATAGCTGTGAACTTTTAGGTGGGTTGGCAGGGCTTCGAAAATAATACAGCCTGTGTGGTGAATTTGGTTCAAACGGCCCAACTCAGACATGATTTCGCTGGGTAAGGCTAAGTTTTCATCGGGGTCGGGGCCATCCTCAAAGTAACTGTGCAAGCGAGTCTGATCTTCAAGCATTGGTACTTCACTCACTTCAAAGGGAATTTGTAAGCCATCTGGGGCAACAAAGGTGTGCTTAGCGTCAATGCGCTCTATGTGCTGTGTATCTCGAGCATTAAAGAAACAGGCTTTAAACACCCCTTCTTTGTCGATACCTCGAGCGATATTGACCATGTTGTTGACGGCTTCGCTGAAGGCTCGTTTCAATGACGCGTCGTAAAGGCTGAGGTTAGAGTCGATGAGTAATTGTTTATTGCGCCAACGTATCACCAGTCCACCCACCATAGGGTAGTGGCTCAACCGACTGACCGCAGCCACAAAGGCTTTTTCTTTATCCCCCATACCGGCAAGAAAATTTCGGTAATACTTATCAAGCTGAACATCGTTGATATCCGGCAGCGGCGTCGCCATTTGGTTGGCTCGCAAAAATGACTTTCTCGAGGAATAGCTGACCGATTCCACTTCCTTATTGCCGGCTTGCAACCATACAGGCAGCGAGCATATTTGTTCGGGTTTAGGTAAACGGGGCAGATGCCAAAGCTGGCTGCGGGTCATCACCTTAAAGAAATGATCGCTTGCCCGTTGAGCAATAAGCGGGTCTTCGCACAGCATGCCATTTAGGGTCCGGGCAAATTCTATGGGCAGACCTAAACTCAGAGGGCTCACAATACTGGCTCCGTAGCGACTGGCTTGTCCAGAGGCCAGAGCGTACAGGGTTGCTGCGCAACCTTGCTCGTCGAAGCGGGGGCTTGATAGGGCTCCGTTTAATTGCTCATTACCAATAAAATAGACGTCGCCCATGCGTGCATTGGTTTGGCTTTGAGTATCCACCATTAGAGCACTGTGGATGAGAGGATTGCCGTTACTGTCGGTTTGTGCAAAAACGGCGGAACCCCAGTCGATAAGCGATAAGTGTTGTGCGTTAGGCTCATAAACCAGGTTAGAGGGCTTGATATCGCCATGAACAATGGGCTGTTGGCATTCGTGGCGCAGATAAATAAGTATGTTCGCCAGTTGCTGGCCAATGGCCATTACATCGTCAACATCCAGCGACCCGTGTTTGAGGTACCAATCATCGAGTTCTGCCCCTTGGGCGCGTTCCATCACCAGAATATTTTGTTTGCCGACTTGAGCAAATTCGATGGCACTAGGAACGTTTGGATGCTTAATGCGACTGAGCATAAAAGCTTCTTCTTCAAGGCGCTGCCTAACCTGTACAGGCAAGGTCATTCTTGAGAATTTAAATACGTGTTGGAAGCCGCTAGGATGGGAGCCTGCGAACACGAAGCCGTAAGCGCCTTTACCTACATAGGTAATGTTTTGATAGCCCAGTTTCAGCAATTGCTGGCGGCATAATCGAAACCAAGCTTTCAGCTTTTTAGCGTCGTCGGCTTTTAACAAATAAACCGATTGTTCTTCGCTAATATAGAAATGCTTAAATGCGGGCTGATTCACTCAAAGGCCTGATTTCAATGGGACATGTTAATCATTTAACCTGCCACCGGCGCAACAATCAAGCCTAGCGAATAGGCTTGCAAAATTTAGCCAGTTTGGCAGGGTATAAGCTCGAATAAATAAAATAACAAGGACATTTGCTATGGCGCACCTAAAGCCACTACCGGCATCCACCACACCTGAGCTGGAATCTGATTTCGCAATTTTTACTGAGATATTAGGCTTTATTCCCAACAGCCTGTTAACCATGCAACGCCGCCCTGAAATCGTCAAAGGTTTTGGGGTACTTACCAAGGCCGTGATGGCTAAGGACAGCAGTGTTGATTTGGGATTTAAGCGACTTTTAGCTCATTTTGCATCGCACGCGGCCGGTTGTCGCTATTGTGAAGCGCACTCGTTGGTGGCGGCTCAAATTCATGGCATTAGCGATGAAAAACTCGCTGCTCTTTGGGAATATCAAAGCAGTGAGTTGTACTCAGATGCGGAGCGCGCGGCATTAGATTATGCCTTGGCCGCCGCCAGTGTTCCAAACGCCGTAGATGAGTCGTTGATGGAACGTATGAATCAACATTGGAGCGAGGACCAGATTGTCGAGATCCTCGCGGCAGTGTGTTTGTACGGCTTTTTAAATCGGTGGAACGATTCTATGGCAACGGAATTAGAAGACGTTCCAAAAGCGCTTGCAAAAGGCGTGTTAAACGCCGACTGGAACGAAGGCAAACATCGCTAACCTCGAATTCACCTAAGATATGACCCAGATCATGCCAATTTTATTCAGCAAAGGCTAAATTGAAGTGAGATGGGTTAAGGAGAAATATCATGACAGTGATGAAATCAGAATTAATAAAACTACTGGATTTCCCTAGGCAAAAAATGACCGCCTCTATGGAGTTGCACCAGTGCGCTCATAATGGCTTTTTTGACGAAACAGACATTCGTTGCCGTACCTGTTACCAAGGCGGGGAGTGCACCTGGGTTAATCACAACGATAAATTAGTCGCTCTTGAAGATAAAACTCTGTCAGATTTGACTGCGCAAATTGTACTTGCGATGGATTTTATTGACGCGACCTTAGAGCCGGAACATGAGTACCAGTTGAAATGTCAGTGCGATAACTGCAGTTGGCTCACCCAAGCGAATAACGCGCTGCGGGCACTTGACCAAAGCGAAGCGAACTCTAACTAAAGGTGAAATCTGTTCGAGCGAAAAGTGAAACTTGCTCTCACTGAAAGTGATGCGCTAGAGTAGCCTCTTTTGTAGAAAATCGAGTAGATTATGACCCCGGATTTTTGGCATGAGCGCTGGCGCAATCAGCAGATTGGTTTCCACTTATCGCAAGTCAACCCACTTTTAGTAAAACATTGGCCTAGCTTGGGTGCGGATGACAGTGCTCAGGTGTTGGTGCCTTTATGTGGCAAGTCGCTCGATTTAACCTATTTTATGGCGGCCCACTCTAAGGTGGTGGGGTGTGAACTCAATCAATCGGCAGTGGAGCAATTTTTTGCAGAAACGGATTTGCCCTATGACGTCATTCAAGTTGCTCAACTGGCTTGTTATCAAACCGAAAGGCTAAGCCTCTATCAAGGTGATTTCTTTGAGTTGAGCCTTAATGAGGTTGGCCGTTGTGATTTCTTCTACGATCGAGCCGCCATGATTGCTTGGCCAGAGTCAATGCGAAGCCGTTACCTAGAACAGCTAGCGCATCTGTTGCCTGCAGGCGCCAAAGGCTTGCTTATCACTCTTGATTACCCGCAACATCAAATCGATGGACCACCGTTCGCTGTCACTGAAAACTGGTTAGAAGACAACTTAGCAAAGCACTTTAGCTTTGAATTACTGGAAAGCAATGACATTCTCTCCGACAGCCCAAAGTTTGTGAAAAAAGGTGTGCAGCGATTAGTAGAGAACAGCTATTACCTAACTAAAAAGTAAAGAAAAAATAGCTCAGCGTAAATCCAATAGAGCGTATTAATAATTAAGGCGACCAATGGGTCGCCTTATTTTTAGGAAGTAAACCTTAAGGGGTTACTCATTAGAAAGTGTAACGAATACCTAGGGTAAACATGTCGTCTTTCATATCTACCGTATTGGTAGCCGGTGTGGTTGGGTTGCTTAGCTTCAAGCTAAAGTCGCCATCAAACTTAGTGTAATATGCGTAGACATAGGCATTACTTGCTAGGTTATAGTTCGCGCCAATTGCGAAATACTTAAGATCAAAATCTTCAATGTCTTTTTGCATGTCATACATTTTGTCGCCGCTTGCATCTAGGTTGCCGTCAC
This sequence comes from Paraferrimonas haliotis, assembly GCF_002282895.1. Taxonomy (GTDB): domain Bacteria; phylum Pseudomonadota; class Gammaproteobacteria; order Enterobacterales; family Shewanellaceae; genus Paraferrimonas; species Paraferrimonas haliotis. The sequence continues at coordinate 175,209 of NZ_NRRB01000002.1, read as the reverse complement.
CGAAAGCGGTTGCGAACTTACCTAGGCCAGAATCGTCTTGGCCGTATTGAGCTTTTAGCAAGAAGTTACCAACTGGGTAGGTAGCACTGGCGATGTAGGTGTTACCTTTCAAATCAACGTCTGATTTTACGCTCTCAGAGTTTTGATATAAGAAACCTAAGGTAGCGCCCGCTAGCTTACCTGTAACAACACCACGGTAGGCTTTAACGTCTTCAATACCATCAACATAAGCGGCTGCAGCGTAAAACGGCTGTGCTTTCATGCCTTTGTCACCAAAGGTGATGTTAGCAGCGTAGGCGTTATCGGATTCCGCGTATTTACCACCACCTAGGCTATCAGTTAGCACATATGAGGCATTAACCGAAACCAGATCGGCAATTTTGGGTGAGTAGTAGTTGATGACGTCAGACTCGCGACCTTGGCCGGGCAACAACTTATCGATGTCTGAGTTACCGTTACCAAAGGCATCTACTTTTCCTTCAGACGCTTTAAATACGGAATCTTCACGACCGATGATGGCGGTACCTGCCGCGGTTTTTAAACCAATCCAGGTCGCACGAGCACTAAATGGATTGCTGTTGTTGAAGCCATTAGCACCCACTTCAACCTTGTAAACAATGTCTAAATTGTCAGCGATATTTTGAGCGCCTTTAACACCTATCATGGAGGCGTTATTTTCTAAAACAGTACCGCCTTGACCGTTATCATTGCTGCTCATGGTGCCGTAACCATTGCTTGAATTGGCAACGGATACGTCTAAACGGCCATAGAAAGTTGGATCCTGGGCCATGCTGGAAAATGATGTTGCAGCAAGGATTGAAGCAACGGATGCAGAAATTAGCGTTTTTTTCACAATTTTCTCCCAAAAACTAGAAATAGCTCTTTTATTATTTAGCCCTGCACAGGCTTGTGGTGTGGCTAATCAAAGCCACAAAATCAGCGTTGACTAATGCGACTTCGCAGCGGATTGTTACAGCTTTATCAAAGATATTTTGTGCTCAAGGTCTCATTTCTAGGCAACAAAAACTAGATTTATCTCTGTTAATTAAGGAATTGTTTGAACTCTGTCTGTTTTTTATTTTTTTAACGTTAACTTATTGTTAGATTTGTACGTTTAGCAAAATTATGCACAAGTTAGTGCAACATAGCTATGGCGCAATAGGCTGGTATAATGGTGCCAGTGTAAAACCAAAGAGTATTAAATGTGAACGAGTCCTACAGATTGCGATTTGGCGGCATCGCCCGATTGTATGGCGAAAATGCCTTGACCAAATTTCATCAATCGCATGTGGTAGTCATCGGCATAGGTGGAGTTGGCACTTGGGTGGCAGAAGCATTAGCGCGCAGCGGTATTAAGGAAATTACTTTAGTGGACTTAGATGACATCTGCGTAACCAATACTAACCGCCAAATCCATGCAACGGCACAAACCATAGGCGACTCTAAAGTTGAAGTCATGGCTGAGCGCATTAAACAAATTAACCCAGAAGCCATTGTCCACCAGGTCGAAGACTTTGTAAGCCAAGATAATTTACAAACCATTTTATCGTGCCGGCCAGACTTTGTGGTTGATTGCATCGATTCGGTAAAGGCCAAGGCGGCGTTGATTGCCTATTGTAAGCGCAATAAAGTGAAGCTAATCAGTGTAGGTGGCGCTGGTGGGCAACTGGATCCAACTCTAATTCAAACCGCTGACATCGCGAAATCTTATCAAGATCCTCTGATGGCGAAAGTCCGTAATTTACTGCGACGAGACTATCATTTCAGCAAAAATCCAAAGCGTAAGTTTGGTGTTGAGTGTGTGTTTTCCAGCGAACAACTAACTTATCCTGCAAGCAATGGAGAAGTTTCTTCGGCGAAACCCGACGCATCCGGTAGCATGAGAATGGACTGTTCTGGAGGTTTTGGCGCGGTTACTATGGTCACCGGTACCTTTGGTTTTGTTGCGGCCAGTCGAGTCTTAAAAAAGTTGGCGCAACAGGCGAGTACGTCACCACAGTAACAGCCTTTCAGGCGTTGGCGGTATCGATGTGTTATGAGAACTGCTAAGCTTAAGATTGTCTAAAACATGTTCAGTCTAGGTTCAGTAAGTCGAAGATAGAATTTACCTACTGAGAAAGAAGATACGAGGAATTACCATGAAACTTGTAACATGGCTAACCGCTGCGGCAATGATGTCGCTGACGTTTACGACATCAGCCTCTGAATTAACCGAACCTAACTATGTGGTTGAAGAAACGCCGGTGATGGTTACTTGGGAAAACCACAAAGACTATCGCGATGTTAAGGCGGCTAACGACATTCAAAGTCGCTACGCTAAGCGCGCATTTGACCAGATCACCGAAGAGCTGGCTAAAGACGCTGGGCGCGTATTGGCGGAAGGGCAAACGCTGACATTGGTAGTGACTGAGCTTGATTTAGCGGGTGACGTTCGCCCAACGTTTGGGGCTGGGCCGAGCAATCTTAGAATCATCGAAGGCATTTATCCGCCGCGCATTCACTTTAGCTACGAGGTGAAACAAGACGGTAAAGTGGTTGTGCAAGGTAATGAAGAGATAAGAGATATGGGGTTCGATACGAAAATGCGAACCGCTCAAGCCAACCATAAAAGTTTTTATTTCGAAAGCCGTATGATGAAAGATTGGTTAAATAAGAAACTGAAACCGCAGCTTAGTCAATAGTGAATTGAATACTTAAAGAAAAGCCAGTCATTATGACTGGCTTTTTCTATTTGAGATTCTGTTTGAGTTGGGCCAAGGTTTGCAACAGCAAACCTAACTGGGTAACCACCCATTGCAGCTTTTGATTGTCGAGGGTTGGTTGCTGCTCTAAGCGATCGTATTGAGATACGATCTCTTCAAGATACGGCATAAAGCGCTTTGACTCAGTGGTAAATCCTTGATCACTCTTAAATATATGTTCAAACTTAGCATGGCCATTTTGGCTAAGCTGGTCTAAAGTTTTATCAGCGTCATGAGCTTGTCTATAGGCAGTTTGTAAACTGCTGCGCAGTTGCGCTAATACTGGATGTTGCGCCATGCACATCTCCTAAAAAACGGAATTTCGACAAATTATACGGGTGGTTCAGGATGACAATCAATACACCAATACGACTTGGGCAACTACTATTACTGGTTTTACTCTTTTTAACTGGCATCAGCGTGCAGGCGGCACCGACTGATAAGCCGCCGTTTTATCGTTTACAAATTAACGGCAGTACCACCTACTTACTGGGCTCTATTCATGTCGGCAAAGCCGATATGTACCCAATGGCGAGTGTTATCGAGCGTAAGCTAGAAGATGCGGACGGCATCGTTCTTGAAGTGTTGCTCGAGCAAGCGAATATGGTGGATTTGGTTCAACGCTACGGCATGGGAGCGCAAGATATTGATCGTGAATTGCTCAATAAACGACAGGCATTTTGTAAAAACTATGCCACTCAATGCGCTTCCATTCCTTACTTAAAAGCTTGGATGCAAGCGTCGGTGATTACGATGATCCGTTTTGGCGAACAGGGGCTAACGCCGGAATATGGCGTTGAGACTTGGGTGTCTGCAAACTATCCAGAGCATAAACGCTATCAGTTAGAATCCACTGAGTTTCAGTTTCAGTTGTTTTCAGGACTGTCTAACGAGCTTCAGCAATTAATGCTCCAAGACGCCCTTGAGGCCGATGAACAGGAGCTTAGCGCTTTGGTTGAGGTGTGGCGCAGCGGCAATGAAGCTGATTTTTTAGAGCTCATTGAAGACGGCTTTAGCAACAACCGCGAACTCATGGACGCGGTGTTAACCGAACGAAATTATGGCATGGCCGCGGAATTAAGCCGTTTGCTTGACAGTAACAAGCAGCAAAAATTAGTGGTTATTGTTGGTGCGGCTCACCTTGTTGGACCGGAATCTTTACCCGATATCTTTAAAAAAAGAGGCGCTATAGTATCCAGTTGCTGGAAGGTGGATTGTTAAAAGCGGGGTGTGAGTTGAGCGAGTACCCGCGGCGGCTTCATAGTGCTACAATGTGCAACTTAGCTATTATTTTCACACTGTTAGAGCCGACGCAATTATGAAACACCAGCAGCAGCTAAAAAAGCTGCCTTCGCTTTTGCAAGTTTATCGAAAAATTCTGTTTTCACGTAAGCCCGGATGGGATGGCAAGCTTATGCCCAACATCTCGGTGTCGTTACCGCAATGGAAAGGGGATTCGGTCAAAGTTGAACGGTACTCACGAGTGTGTCAGTTCGACCACAATGCTCAGTACTTGCCCGTCACTTATTTATATACCCAAGTGTTTCGTTTACACGCCATCATCTTTACCAATCCGGCCATTACCATCCCACTGTGGGGCATGATTCATCTTAGAAATGAAATTGAGCAGTATCGCGATATCGGCTTTGATGAAACCTTACGCCTCGAGTGTCACTTAACCGAATCCCAAGTAACCGATAACGGTTTAGAGTTCGAGCTCTTGTCTCAAGCTTATGCAGGGCAGGATTTAGTATGGCAAGCAAAATCCATTTACTTGTACAAGTCGGCGCAAGCAAAAGCGAAGCGAGTTCGACCGCCAAGGGCTTCAGGGATGACGTGGGACCCGATCGGCCAATGGCCATTGCAAGCCTCTCTTGGTCGCGAATACGCAAGCGCAAGTGGCGATTATAACTTGATACACATTCACCCTATCCTGGCTAAGCAATTTGGCTTTGATAAAATTCTTGCTCATGGCATGTGGTCAAAAGGGCGCTGTGTCGCAGCTCTGCCTGAGCAATACCGCAGTGGTGCTTGCAAAATTTCAGTGGAATTTAAGTTGCCGCTGTTTTTACCTGCAGAGGTGAGTTTTGGATTTGAGCCCAATAATGACGGTTGTCATTTTGAGCTTCGAGACGGTCGAGGAAGACGCCCTCACTTGGTTGGACAAGTGGAGCGCCTTAATTAGCTCATCAGTGGCTTAGAAATGCCATTGTAAGTAAACCGTGTTGTAATTACTTCCGCCTTTGATTCGACCGAAGGCGGAACTGGTTTCAAAGATGCCGCTGCGGTGGTGAATAGACCAACCCAGCCACAACTGGTTGAGTTTTGGCGAATTAAACCAATCGCCAATGTTGATATCAAAACTAAAATCTAAATAGTTAAGTAACTTAGACGGTCGATAGTCTTTGGCATCCAACTCGGTTCGCTCGATATAGGTCACTTGGCTTACGTAAGACAAACCTTCCGCCACACCAAAGCGCCATTTTCTTGGCCAATCTATTGTATAGTAGGCTTTTACGGCGAGTACGCCCTCCCACGAGCGGTCTTGTACCTCTGATGGCTGGTGGTGGCCTATGCCGGTGGTGAAATACACATCCAATGGCAGGGTGAATAGGTTATCCGCTAAAGGGAAACCATAAAAGACCGAGGTCATTTGATTGTTATAAGGGTCTTTGCGGGTCTTAAATTTCAATATTTCGTTTAAGTTAGACGGTGTCGCCCAACCGTGTGAAACCCTTATGTATTCGCCGGGGTTTGACGCTATGGGATTGGTTTTTTGCTCTTCTGTGGGGAAGAAACCAAACCCTAAAAAGCTTTCTACCTGATGACTTTGATTCATCATCGGCAATTGGGTTAATGACTTTTCATGTTGGGTCACCCCAATTTGCGCAATCAAATGCAAATTAGACACCACATGATAGCTCGCCTTTACGCCGGCGCCGTAAGAGAACCCTGAGTCCACATCCAGCAGATCGAGGCCATAGTAATAGCTGTTATACTGGCTCGATTTCCAGCGGGTTTCTGCATAGGGGTGCAGATACAAGCTGTCGAATTTGAATGGCTTTCCAACGCGCCCTAATACCGACGGATGGCCTCGAGTGTCGCTGAGTAGACTAATGTCTGCGTACCAATCCTGTTCGCTTTCATAGCGGTACTGAAGCCCGGAGTCTAAAGCGTCGGCTTGAGTCTGGTTTTGATATTCTTTTGGAACATCAAAGAAGCGGTACTTGCCAAACAAATTGAGCTGATGGCCGTCTTTCTTCCAAAGGTGTGCGCCACCTTCTAAACCGTCAATGTAGAAGCGCTCACCTTTGTAAATGAACAAAGGGATGACATCGGCCACTTTGTCTATCTCGGTGTTATAGGGGATTTGCGCTTGGCGAACCCCAATGCCGATGCCCCATGGAGCAGGGGGCTCAGTGGATTTTGCAGAAGCTTCTTCGGCAACGGCAATATTGGCTGAGCCGGCGGCAGCCAGTATCGCTGCCGCAGTAAGTTGGCTAATCTTTTTCATGATAAATGTGCACATCGCGCTGCGGGAATGGAATGCTGATTCCTTCTGCATCAAAGCGTTGTTTAACGGCTTTGGTTATGTCCCAATGAACCTCCCAGTAATCTTTAGGCTTAACCCAAGGGCGAACCACAAAATCAACTGAAGAGTTGTTCAAGGTATGCAATTTTACTTTCGGCTCCGGATCCTTTAACACCAGTGGGTGGTTCTCAACAATATCGATAAGTACGCGCTCTGCATGTTCAATATCGTCACCGTAGCCAATGCCAAAGACCATATCGATACGACGGTGAGTTTCAGCGGTAATGTTGTTGATGGTGTCTCCCCAAATTTTATTATTCGGGATAATAAGGCGTTGGTTATCCAACGTCTTAATGGTTGTGGATACTAAGCTCATGTGGCTCACCACTCCGGTAACACCTGCAGTTATGACCAAATCGCCGACATCGTAAGGCCGATAAATCAGAATCATCATGCCTGAGGCAAAGTTTGACAGCGTATCTTGCAGGGCAAAACCAATAATGACACCGGCAATACCGAAACCTGCCAACAAGGGACCAAGTTCTAGCCCTAATTGTGATAAACCAATTAAAACACCGATAACCACGACAATCTTGGTGGCTAAGCTGACGAAAAAGTCTTGCAGCAATTTACTAAAGTTAAGTTTAGAGGTTTTTACTGCGCGTCCGACAAGCTTGCCCACAACGCGGCTTATTAAGCTGGCCAACGCAATGATCAAAACAAATATCAGTAGCTTAAATACTAGACCAGGGCCTTCTTCGAATAACTGACTGCTGGCTTTGTCCCACCATTGTTTCGCCAGTTTGCTGGCCAAACTTACATTAAGAACATCTTGGGTAATGTCACCGGTAAGGTTGAACATGGTTTGCTGATAATGCGTGGTATCCATTTGCAGCCCGCTCATCAACGATATTTGTTGTTTTAAGCTGGTATCAATGGCCACTAATTGAGTTTTAATGGCGGTAGCCGAGGCTTGCAAATCGCCTTGTTGGTCAGCCGGTGTTAAGGCCAATTTGTCTTGGATTCGACTCAATTTCTCTCGGTTAAACAGGGCAAAGTCGACGAGGTAATCTAGGCGTTCAGCAAGCTCTCGCTTGAGTTCATCAGTTTGCGCTTTGGTGTCAATGTTCAGTTGATTTGCCCAGGCTAGGCTTTGTTGCAGCATGGCATAATACTGATCTTTTTGGTGATAGCGCTTGAGCATTTTGTTCAATACGGCATCTGAGGCTTGTTCAGAGTATTCGTTAGTTAACTCTTGCATGCGCTGATCAAGATACTTGCCGTAATCTTCGAGATAACTGAGTTGAAATTGAACGTGGGGCACAACGGTTTTTGCCGCCGTTTTGTTAGTTACTTCACCGTCGATGGCTTTACGGAGACTTTGTGCCATTCGATTGAGGCGAAATTCTGCTAAATCTCTTGGCTCCCCTTCTAGGGTTTCCATTGACTGCAGTTGCTGAGTGAGGTTGGATTCGAGTTTATTCCAATCGGTAGTTTGGGCGTAAGTGGTAACACTAAACAACAGGGTCGTTATCAACAGAGCGGCAAAGCAGGATTGTCTGACCATAGTGATTCCTTTCAGAAGTTACATATTTGTGAACTCTGTCAGTTTATGCGAGTCGTCGTGTAAAAGAAAGAATTGCGGCGTAGAGAATCGCCAAGTAGACTGTGCGCTGCTTAAAAAGGAGCCGATTTGTTATGCAATGCCCTAAATGTGCCAAGTTCTTAAAGTTGTCTGATATTAGCGAGTATCAGGTGAAAGGAACCCAGCGCCATATTCAGTGCTATCACTGCCAAACCTGGTTAAAGAATAGTGGGGTAACGCTCATGCTTAAAGTCATTGCGTTTTATGTATGCGCAATCAGCATTGGAGTGGGGTATTTCATGGCCGAGTGGCGCACGATCACCACGCCTATAGCCATTATGGCGCTTATTGCAACCTTAGTCTCTCATTTGATGGACCAATGGGCTGAAACGGAAGCACCAAAAAACTACCAATCGAAATCCTCGTCAGAGTAACTTTTCAATTGGTAGTTTAGGGTCGGTATTACATTTCTACCGTTTGCGCTTCAAGCGAAGCTTCAACAAGATAGATTCCGCCGAAGATGGTTACGGCCATCACGACCATAACAGCAATGATGCCGAAGTTTGCTTTTAAAAATGACATGTTTCTATTCCCAAGTTAGTGCGATTAAAGAAGGTACCTCGCATTGGCTTAGCCGTAGTCCGTCACTGTTTGCGTCGAAATACCAATCTGCGTCTATTATAGACGGCCTTTGCGTCGGAATAAATATATAAAACGTCTGCTAAAGCTCGGTTTTACTTTCTAGCTTAGTGTAAGTTCTCACGCGTAAAAGGTCAAAAAATGAGCGGTACCTCTCACTTTTGCTGAAAGTTAAAAATGGATCGGTGTTTTACTGGCTTTTGTCGCTTGTTCTCGAACCAGTTTAGGGACCAAGAAACCCGGCAAAATGGTGAGGATTTGTTGCATTAAGGATTGGGCTTGGGCTAACGATACTTCGAAGTGCTGAGCGCCGGACACCTTATCCAGCATATGCAAATAGTACGGTTGTATGTTGGCATCGTACAACGCCTCAGACAAAGCTACTAAGGTGTCACAGGAATCATTCACGCCTTTAAGCAGAACGCTTTGATTCAACAGCAGTATTTGATTTTTGAACGGTTGCAGGTTTTCAACAAAGGCACTGCAGAGTTCGTTAGCGTGATTGATGTGAAACACCATTACCACCTTTAAACGGGTGGCGGTTAAGGCAGAAAGAAGGTCAGGGGTAAGACGTTGCGGCAACACAACCGGCAGTCGAGTGTGAATTCGAATGCGTTTGAGGTGCGGGATTGCGGCTAGGGCTTCAATATAGCGTTGTAAATGTTCATCTTTGGCCATCAATGGATCGCCACCAGAGAAAATGACTTCATTAATTTGTGGGCGTTGGTGCAAGTAGTCGAGGATGTCTTGCCATTGTGAAGCGCTTAACGAGTGTTCTTGATAGGGAAAATGTCGTCTAAAACAGTAACGGCAATTAATGGCGCAACCGCCTTTAAGCATAATTAGGACGCGAGTGTCATACTTATGCAGTAATCCAGGTAAGGGGGTGTCTTGTTCTTGCAAAGGATCGTGGCTGTAACCCTTGGCGGTGGCGAATTCAGAGGCGGAACAAAATACTTGCTGCAACAACGGATCCTGTAAGTTGCCCTTTTGCATTAATTGTACAAAAGGACGAGGCACTCTCATGGGAAATAGGCGACGAGCTTTGATGTCCTCAGACAGTGGTGTGGGATCAATTTCCAACAACTGCAACAGTTGTATTGGGTCTGTCACACATTGTGCCAACTCTTTTTGCCAATCAGAGTGCAAATTTAAAGGGATTCGGGTTATCATTTTGCCCATAAGTTACTAAACGACAGTTAGACGAGAATTAAAATGGCTTCAGTAAGCACCAACGAGTTTAAATCTGGCCTTAAAATCATGCTGGATGGCGAACCTTGCAACATCATTGAAAACGAGTTTGTTAAACCGGGTAAAGGCCAAGCCTTTAACCGCGTAAAAATTCGCAAGTTGATTTCTGGCAAAGTACTAGAAAAAACCTTTAAATCCGGTGAGTCTGTAGAGCGTGCAGACGTAATGGATATTGAACTTGCGTATCTGTATAACGATGGCGAGTTTTGGCACTTCATGAACAACGACACTTTTGAGCAGGTTGCTGCGGACTCTAAAGCCGTAGGCGATCAAGAAAAGTGGCTTGTTGAACAAGACGTATGCACCGTTACCACTTGGAATGATAACCCGATTGCCATTACTCCACCAAACTTTGTTGAACTGGAAGTTGTTGAAACGGATCCAGGTCTTAAAGGGGATACTCAAGGTACCGGTGGCAAGCCGGCCACCCTTAGCACGGGTGCCGTAGTTAGAGTACCGCTGTTTATTACCATTGGTGAAGTGGTGAAAGTGGATACTCGCAGCGCAGAATACGTTGAACGTGTGCGCAAGTAAGCTCCGGTTATTTTAAAAAAGCGGAGCCTTGGCTCCGCTTTTTGGTTTTTACGGATAACCTCATCATTAGGACCTAAGAGCGGCTTATGAGTAGTCAGAGTTGGCGCCCAAGCGCTACCATTGAAACCCTAAAAGCGCGGGCGGCATTCATGTCGGCCATTCGTCAATTTTTCGAGCAGCGCAATGTCTTAGAAGTGGAAACTCCCTTGCTTGCTCGCTCCGGTGTCACCGACCCTCATTTGGTTAATTTTGAGACCAATTTGATAGCTCCGGGCTTTGCTAAGGGGCAACGATTGTTTTTGCAAACCTCACCGGAATACCACATGAAACGATTGCTGTGTGCCGGCTCTGGGGCTATTTTTCAATTGGCTCGCTCGTTTCGCAATGAAGAGAATGGACGCATTCATAATCCGGAATTTACCATGCTCGAATGGTATCGCCCCGGCTTTAATCAACAACAGTTGATGGATGAGGTAGAGGCTTTGATGATGTTGCTGCTTAATTGCAACAGCGCTGCCCGCATCAGCTATCAACAAGTCTTTATTCAACAGCTGGCTCTGGATCCTTTACAATGCAGCCATGCCCAATTGTTTGAAGTAGCGTGCAGTCATGGCCTCGCTGAAGCGGCCAGCGACAGTGATCGCGATACCTTGCTGCAACTGCTTTTTAGCTGTTTAATTGAGCCAAAGATAGGTCAGCAGCGCCCTTGTTTTGTTTACGATTTTCCAGCCTCGCAAGCGGCACTCGCCAAGTTGAACCCGAATGATGAACGGGTCGCACATCGTTTTGAGGTTTATTATCAGGGGGTTGAATTAGCCAACGGGTTCGATGAGCTACAAGATGCTCAACAACAACGTCAGCGTTTCGAACAAGATAACCAGCAGCGCAGCCAAATGGGCATACAACAGCAGTCCATTGATACTCACTTAATTGCCGCGTTAGCGCATGGATTACCGCAGTGCAGCGGTGTTGCCATGGGGGTGGATAGATTGTTTATGCTGCAACAGCAAACTCAGACGTTGTCTCAAGCGATGAGCTTTGGCATTGACAACGCCTAGCGGAAGTTGCTGTTGCTGAAGGCTTACGGCTGATAATGCGTGCTGGCGCCACTCAGCTTGCCCACTCGGGTTCTAAACCACCAAGGGCTGCTTGGATCCAATGCCTGTTTAGCCAAGGGAGTCCAATTGCTACCATCGTTACTAAACTCAATGGTTAACCCAGGAAAAGCACTGTTAACCTTGAGCTTATTGCTGCTGGTGTCGCGCTCTACGCCCACCAATGGCAACCGCGGAGACACGCCATCTCTTACTAATCTCGGCAACTCCTTTTGCGCCAGAGTCTGAGCGAATAAGCTCCATTGCTCGCTTTGTTCTTGAGCACTTTCAGCGCCGGCTGTGTTTTGCCACACCCCTTTATGCCATGCGCGCTGCGCTACCGCTAATATTCGTGGAAACACCATTTGCTGCAGTTGCTCTGGGGTACGAATGGTTTCGGTCCAAACATGGCCTTGCATACCCAACAAGTGTTCTGGTTTTTGTAAAGCGGGCATACGCCTACCAACCAAACCCTCAAGGTCATTTATCGGATTCCCTTCTCGAGTAAAGTCTGCGTTGGCATACAAATCTAATGGGTTATAGCCAAAGGTTTTTTGGGTATCGGAATAACGGGTCGCCCAATAGTAACCGCGCTCATAAGGTGAGGTTTCGTAAGGATGGTCGAAATACAGATGAGTAGCCGACGACAACACCACTTGATAACCGTCATTGGCAAGTCGGTAGCTTCTATCGGCAACTCCCCATTCCCAAATGTTGTCCCAGGTATTGCCAATAACCCGCTGATTAGCAAATTGACTGCGGGCAAAAGGCACCGTGGTGCTGTACATTAAGCCATCTTCCCAACCGGCAAGATCCAGTCCGCGAGCAGCACTTAGCTGGCTAACCCGTTTGCTAAAATAAGCTTTCAGATCAGCGACGCCTGACACGCCATTATTAGGCGCTTCAAATAATGCCTGGCATACCGGGCTATCTTGCCACGCGCCTTTAGGCGTTTCGTCGCCGCCAAAATGGTAGATGTTAAGTTGGCTATCGGCACTGCGATACATTTGTTGCAGTTCATAAAGCACTTTATCAATGAACTGGTAACTGGATTCTAAGCAGACGTTAAGGGCATTGTCAGTGTAGTTTTGCACTGAGTAATATTGGCTTAAATCTTTGTCGTCGGATAGACGATAAGTATTGGCCTGTTCGACACTGGCTCCGGCTTTCAATAATCGTTGGCTTCGGGCGTTCATTGCGACAATGGCTGCGCGACTGTGCCCTGGCATATCAAGCTCTGGAATAACTTCAATATGGTGCTGTTTGGCAAGAGTTAACAGCGTTATGAATTGCTCTGTGGTTAAAAAGCCATTCCCGGATCCGGATTTAAAGGGGCCGGTACCTAGCTGAGTCAATAAACACTGTTGTTCGGTTAGGTCAAAACAGCGGTAAGCGCCGATTTCTGTTAGCTCAGGTAAGCCTGGAATTTGCAGGCGCCAACCTTCATCATCGCTTAAGTGCAAATGCAATTTATTGAGTTTGTAGCGTGCCATTTGCTTGATTAAGGTTTCGATGGCTTGGTAACCGTGGAAGTTTCGACCCAGGTCATAATGCATTCCTCGCCAGGGAAACAGAGGTTTGTCTATGACCGTCATTTTCGCCACTGTTAATGGCTCGCTGGTGGTTATTGGAAAGAGAGCCAATAGACTCTGAATTCCATAAAATACACCGGCTTCATCGGCTCCTCGAATCACAATGACATCGGAATCAATCTCAAGCACATAACCTTCCGCTGTGCTTTGCTTACCGTCTAACTGCAATCGAATCACTCGTTTTTCTTTGCTATGAGCTTGAGAGCTCAAGAGCTGTTGCAATGGTTGACCTAAGTAGGCAGTCAATTGTTGTTGCAGCTGAGCGGCTTCATTGGTTAATGCGCCGTCATATATTAGACGCCACTGCGATGTGATGCTGGCTTGTCCGCGGCGGCGTTCAACTTTGGCAGGGAAGGGGATTATTTGACGGTCGATGGCTTCTTGAGAGTAGCGTTTACTATAGGCATTAGCGTTGCGTTTAAATCGACTTTGAGGCGTTACCTGAGCGTAATTGTCTGATGGTGAGTTAAATCGGTAGAGCTGTTCGTTGTAAGTGAAAGGCAATACAAATTGCTCGAAGTTTTCGCTATCGGTATTGGCAATAATGCTGGGTCGATTATCGCCTATAACGACGAAGGCTCTCGGCATAAGGTCGCTTTGGCTTACGACCCAAGCAGCCGCAATGTAGTCAATGGTTAGCGATTGCTTTGGCGCCAATGCTTTGAAGTTTGGGCCGGCGGTCATTTGGTATAAATCGCCTTGAACGTGTTTAATGACAACGTTGTCATTTAGGCTCTTAGAAATCTTTCTTATGTTGTGAAAATAAACACTCCAATCGTGATCGCTTTGCAAGCTAATATCGGACTGGTTGCTAATAATGATTCGGCCTTGGTGTTGCCCAGCCTGTTCCAAAAAGTTAGAAACGACCCCTTGTTGAAAAGTTAGTTTTTGGGCGAGTTGGTCTTGCTGGTCTTGACTGACGGGGGTGCTTGCCGTTGCGGCAAAGCTTAAGATAGCCAGTGACCTGATAAACAGCGATATGATCTTCAACGTTCTCTCCATGAATCCATTATGGATACAGGTATAGCATAGCTGAACTAAGAAAACCAAGTTGGATTATCAACCGCAGCCGAGCAGACTGCGGTTGATGCCCAACAAGCTCTACGCCTGGGAGGTGTGTGAGAATCGATTAATGGTTAGTCGACAAACAATGGCTGAGATGGCGAGCGTAGCAACAATCGCGGCACCGGCCGGCAAGTCCCACATTGCAGAACAGGCGAGGCCAATTAGGTAGGCGCTGATCCCAACACTGTAGGCTAGCACTAACGGTCGCTTGACCAACTCACTGTTCACTGCTAGGGCCGGTAAAATTAGGCTACTAAAGACTAAGTAGACACCAATAAGCTCGACCGATTGCGTGATTACAAGGGCGAATATCAGGTAAAAGGCTCGGCCTTCCATTAACTGTGGTTTAGTCATTATTACCACTAAAACCACGGCTGTAATGATCCCCGGTATCATGAGTTGATGCCAGTTAACCCACAGAATTTGCCCGTCTAACAATCGTTTCAGAAGTTCGGCACCATGGGGGTCATGACTGAGCATCAATAGTGCCGCAACGGCAGAAACAACATACAGGCAGCCGATAATAGCTTCTAGTTCTCGACGCGCACGCTTTTCTAACCAAGCAATGCCCATTGCTGCCGCCAGAGCGAACAGCAATGGCACCCATAGGTGCACCAAAGGTAACTCTTCTAAAGGATGCCAGATATGAGTCAGGACACTGCCCAGTGCGGCCACTTGAGCGATGGCTAAATCAATAAAGATAATGCCTCGTTTAAGTACTTGCCGTCCTAAAAGTACGTGAGTCGATAGCACCACAATAGCCGCTGCAAAAGCGGGCATTAAGATGCTAATAAGATCCCAATCAACCATGATTTGATTTCAACTCCAACAGCTTGTTTATCACGCTATCGTATAAAGTGAACAAATCGGTTACCGAGTCATCAGCACCCACCGACATAGGCAGAATTTCACCTTTAACACCGGTGCGATTCTCTAACCACTCAGCGCCGCGAGGGTCTTGGTAAGACGCAACAATAATGCCAATCGGCTTTTGTTGTTCAGCCACTTTAACCAGCTTGGCAAGATGAGCGCTTGTGGGCGGTAGGCCTGGTTTTGGCTCTAAGTCAGCCACTTGCTTCATACCCAGCCAGTTGTATAGATAACGGAAACTGGAATGGTAACCAATGACTTTGCTGCCTTTTAAGCTGGCGGCTTTGGTTTGCCACTGCTCGGTTGCTGTCTGCCAACGTTTGCTGAAATCGTCTAAGTTAGCCTGATAGGAAGCTGCGTTGTCAGGATCAATGCTAGCTAAGCGGTTATTAACCTCTTCGGCAACCTGCAGCATTCGCTTGGGGTCGAAGTGCATGTGCGGGTTACCCAGTGCGTGAACATCCCCCATGCTGCGGTCGACGCTGGCCGGAATGTCTAGATTTTCAATCACATCGGAGGCAAATAACATGCCTGATTGGCCATTGCGAACCTCTGGGTTGTTGGCTTTCATTTGCACCATTGGCAACCAACCGATTTCGAGATCCGCTCCGGCACAGATGGCTAAATCAGCACGACGAAGTTGACTAATGAGACTCGGTCTTGCTTGCACCTGATGCGGATCTTGCAAGGCAGTCGTTGCATTATAGATTTTTGCTTGAGGCGCAATTTCTTTTGCTAATGCACCGTATTCAGGTTCACAAGCAAACACGGTTACATTGGCCAGTGCTTGTGGGCTAAAGGCTGCGATAAACGCCGCAGCAACGAATTTAGAATTGATGCGCACCGTGAGCTCCTAAAGTCATTGTGTATTGTAGGCTGATAACTTGGTCGTCAACCATGCCTTCGAAGTTTGTCCCTTTCTGTTGAGTTACTTGTAATCTAACGTTCGAGAAATGGGAGGCGTGCCAGTTAAGGCTGATGTCAGTTTCTTTTAGGTTATCGGCATCTAAGTGATCGCCGTGAATGGTTTGTACGTCCAATTCGCCATAACGAACCCCAACGCTCCAGGCCGGCGCAAACTGATAAACAGCGGATGCATACCAACCTTGGTGGTAGTCTTTATGAGCGTCGTGGTCGTCGTGATCATCATGGTCGTCGTGATGCTCTTCTTTCAGAATATCGTTAACTCGGAAGAACTCGCCGCTAAAGGTAAAGTTTTGATATTTACGGTTACCGTTAGGGGCCCATTTGTAAACGGCATCTAGTACATACATGCTTTCGCCAGTATACATTGCACCGTGGGCGTGATCGTGCTCTTCACCATCATGAGCGTCCGCCATATGGTCGTCATGATGCTCTTCTAGAGCACGGCGGCCATTGGCATTGTATAAGTACGACAGACCAAGTTGCCATGAGTGACTGACACCAATGTCGCCACCGATTTTAGTGTAACCATTGATGACAGGTACTTTTTTGTCGCTGTGATCGTCATGATCGTGCTCATCTTCCGCAGCCAAAGGTTTGCCTGCGAATCCTTCCACACCCAGTAACCAATAGGTTTCAGTAGGTACTAGATAGTTTAAGCGTAAGCCAGTATCTGAGTAATGATTGCCCAAGAAAGCGCGATATACGGAAGGACGTTCCGCAAATGAATCGGTGTGAGTGTGCTGGTTGTTTAAGTAACCTAAATCCGATAGGAAGCGACCGCCTCGGACGGATAAGCCATAAGGCATGGACGTGGTTTGAATGAAGGCTTCTTCTACATTCACTTCCGTTTCACCATCGTGCATTTCAAAAACTGTGGTGAATTTGCCGTAAAAGTTCTCGTCAATGTTTGCTGACAACGCCAATTCGTTGTGGCCTAGGTTAAAGCCTTCTGCATGCTCAGACATGGCACGATTGCCATTTTGATAATAGCCGTCTAACACAAAGCTGATGGCTGGATTGGTTAGCGTTGGGTTTGAAGCCGCCATGGCTGATAAAGACACGTATGCAAGCGCCGCGCATACACCGCGGGCGATATAACTTTTTTTCATTTGTTGTTTCCTTTACATAAATCGTTCACCGCCATTTACAGTGTAGCGGAGATGTTTAATTACTGAATGATCTATGCAAAGGGTGGGGCGCGAATGCTTTTCGAAGCGGCACAATGAGCTAAAGAAACGACGATCGCAACTTGAACCCTTGGTGTGCAGGCTTTGGTAGTGATAAAGCTGTTAAAGTCACCGATTGATATGTTGTCCAGAGCATGCTTATGGGCACACAGCTGACAATGGTCGATGGTATTGGCATCGATGTGAGTGTGATGGTATTCGTGCGCTGCTAATGCATCCGCTTGGAAGATTAGAAGTAACGTTAATAGCAGTGGTTTAAAGTAACAGAACCAGCTTATTTTCACTCTTACTCTTTGCGCTACTTGGAATGATTTGAACGCAAGTGTAGATCAGTTGTTAGCAATTATAAAGAGGTGATCCACATCAAAATTTAATTTGAAGTTTGATGTATGCGTTTTATGAGCGCGTGTAAGCCATTTCCTCGGGACGGGCTTAGATGCCCTAGTAAATTATGTTGTTCGAACCATTGCACAATATCCATGCTCTGTAGTTGTTCACTGGTCTTCCCTTGAACCTGAAACAATAACAGAACCAACAAGCCTTTAACGATTCGCGCATCGGCATCGGCGATAAAGTAGTGTTTATTATTAATTTGGCAGTGATACAACCACGCATCGCTCTCACAACCATCCACAAGGGCCGAGGCCTGCCTTAAACCGTGGTCGAGTTTGGGTAACTGTTTAGCTAGTAACATAATTTGACGATAGCTGCTTTGCCAATCGCGACTGCTGGCTAGCTCAGTGAGCACCTGAGGCTTAATCTGCTGGAGGTGGTCGGCTAAGTCGATAAACGTTTGTTGTAAAGGTTGGCTACTCACTTAACATGTCCTTGGCAATCGCAAGCGCTTCTATCGCGCGGTCAATGTCATTGGGAGTATTGTAGGCGGCCACAGACAAACGACAACTGCCTTTGGTACCTAAGTGCTCCATTAATGGCATAGCGCAGTGGTAGCCACAGCGAATGGCTACTTGTTGTTGGTCTAGCAGGGTGCCGATATCTTGGTGATGCTCACCTAAGAGATTGAAGGCTAATGCGCCATGGCAGTTGCCTGGGTCACCGTATACAAAATAGCCCAGTTGTTGTAGGCCAGCTCGAGCCTTTCGCAACATCGACTGCTCCATTTCAGCAACGGCTTGGCGATCCAAGCTTTGGATAAATTCAACCGCTTTAGCCAGTCCAATGACTTGTGCAATGGGGGGAGTTCCCGCTTCTAAACGGTTCGGAAGCCCAGCAAACTCTGAGTGCTCGAAACGGACGGTTTTTATCATTTCTCCGCCACTCATCATAGGTTCCAGTTGCTCCAATGACTGGCGTTTTCCGGTCAATATACCGACCCCAGTTGGACCATACATTTTGTGGCCAGAAAATACATAATAATCACATCCGAGTGAGCGCACACTAACCGGCAGATGCGCAACCGCCTGAGCCCCGTCGACTAAAGTTAAGGCCCCTACGGTTTTAGCCAAAGGAATTAAAACATCTAATGGATTGGCGTGGCCCAGTACGTTTGAAACGTGATTTAGGCTGACCAATTTAGGGCCGCGTTGCAGCAAAGCTTGATAGGCGGGTAAGTCTATGGAGCCATTTTTTAAAAGAGGGATCGGGTACAGTTCCGCTCCCGTGCGTTTGGCCAGCTGTTGCCATGGCACTATGTTGGCGTGATGCGCAGCTCCATCCACAAGTATGATGTCTCCGGGAGACAATTGATGAGTTAACCCATGGGCTACAGTATTGATGGCGTGAGTTGTGCCGTAGCAAATGATCACCGATTCTGGCGACTCAGCATCAACGAATTGGGCGATTTGCGCTCGGGCACGCTCATAGGCGCTGGTGGCTTTTATCGAAAGCGCGTGGGCGCCACGATGAACATTGGCGTTGCTGTGCAAATAAAACGCTTGCACGGCCTCAAGTACCGCCGCAGGCTTTTGCGTGGTGGCGGCGCTGTCGAGATAGATAAGTTCTGGCGAGTGTTCCATTAATGCTGGAAACTGCGACTTAATAAAAGGTTCTGCCATAGTAGATTATCAATCCTAGCCTTTATCGGTTTATTACGGACACGGGATTCGATGTTGTTCGCCAAGGTCTACAATTTCTTGCAGCACTTTATCCGTTAAGTGGACCGATAAACTGTCGATGTTGTGCTGCAGTTGAGAAAGTGTGGTGGCGCCAATGATGTTACTGCCGACAAAGCTTTGTTGATTCACAAACGCCAATGCCATTTGCGCAGGGCTGAGTTGATGATCGTTTGCCAACGTAACGTAATCGTCAATGGCTTTGAGGCTTGCAGGAGTACCTGTATAGCGGACAAATCGGTCGAATAAGGTGAGCCGTGCTCCCTCCGGCTTGGCCCCTTGTTGATATTTGCCTGTTAACGTACCAAAAGCCAACGGTGAGTAGGCGAGTAACGGCAACTCCTCTTGCAGAGCGACCTCTGCCAGGCCCATTTCAAAGCTGCGGTTCAATAAATTGTAAGGATTTTGAATGGAAACAATGCGTTCAAGTCCATGCTGTTGCGCCAGTTGCAAATATTTCATTGCCCCCCAAGGGGTTTCGTTCGATATCCCAAGGTAGCGTACCTTGCCTTGCTTTACTAAGTCGGACAACGCATCTAAGGTTTCCAGAATCGGCGTTTGTTGCTGAGAGGGCTTATTGTGGTAATACATTTCACCAAATCGAGGCGCCACTCTGTCTGGCCAGTGCACCTGGTAGAGGTCAATGCAGTCAACTTGTAATCGTCGCAGTGAATCTTCACAGGCTTGATGAATGCTTCGCCAATTAAGGTGCATGTCTTCACGAATGTAGTCGCAACCGCCTGGCGCCGCTACTTTGGTGGCAATGACTAAGTCATTGCGAAGACTGCGCTGTTGCAAATAGTTACCAATAATGGTCTCGGTATCGCCTTGTGTTTGAGCCGTTGGAGGGACAGGGTACATTTCGGCGGTGTCAATGAAATTAATGCCGCGGCTAATGGCGTAATCGATTTGTTCAAAGGCTTGAGCTTGGGTGTTTTGCGCCCCCCAAGTCATGCTGCCAAGACAGATTGGGGAGACGTTTAACGAAGAGCGTCCGAGTTTGGATAACTGCATAGGTTTCAACATTCCATGGCTATAAACTAGCTTCACTCTACCCCAGAGTGGCTATCCTCTCCAGCACATTTATAGGTACAGGTCGCGATTAATAAAAGGTGCCATTGCCATCAGAAGGGCTTGCTGATACACCTGCTGACGGCTTGTTTGGCCGTGGGTTAATACACCAATGGCGCCACCCTTTTGCTTAATATTATTGTCATTAAACAGTCTGTCCATGACGTCTCCTAACTCTTCGCCGTTGAGCAAACTTTGGTATGCACATTGGGGCAAAGGCAAGGCGCTGGTGCGGGTATGACTGAGAGTGTCGCCGTGAGCCACCGCAATGTAAGCAAAGGTCATTGCTTGTCCATGCAATAGGTCGACACCGCCTTCCATTGCCACGTAATAGTCAACATTTGGCGTTTGTTGTTTTAGGTTAGCAATACGATTTAAAGCACCATCGAGCGTTTCTTGGTCCGTCATGGGTTGATCGCTTACCTGAGAATCCGTTGCCACGCCTTCACAATGCAACACCTGTTGCCCAAAAAGCTGACGAAAAGCTTGCTCGGCGGCGGCGATTTTGACGGGGTTTTTAGAGGCTACTCGTATCGTTAAAATGGGTTGTTGAGACATAATTGAAACCAAAATAGGGGGATGATGATAATTGCTTTGCCAATAAGCATCGGCGCGACCGTGATTAGGACTCTTCTTTTTGTTCGTACATTAGGTACTGACACGGGGCCATTTGCAGCGCTTGGTAGGTTGCTTGAGCGTTAAGGTTATCCCGCTCAACGTAAAGCCTAAAGCTGGCGGCTTGACCATCGGCTAATGACTTAACTTGTTGATAAAGTTGTCGGTAGATACCTTGTCGACGATAGTCCGGTAAAATATAGACGCTTTGGATCCACCAATAGTCTTTAGCTTGCCAATCACTCCACTCAAACGTCACCATAAGCGAGCCTACGATTTTTTGGTCGTGCTGTGCTACTAAATAGAAACCTCGATGAGGCTGCTCGATGAGGGTTTCTACGCCTCGAGAAATAACGTCATGGGCCAGCTCGCGTTGCTCCGTTTCCAGAGCCATTGCCTGATTAAAAGCAATTATGGATTGTGCATCAGTGCGACGAGCTTTACGTATTATGGTCATAGAAGTTTCTAGTTGGGGTTATCAAGCGAGCAAACGAACCGGCATTATAAGCCTTGCTATTAACGGCTAATCGCCTTTTTTAGTCAGAATGAGTACCGTGTCTTTTTGGGCATTGAGCAAGTGCAATCGGCCTTTTACCATTTTCGCTTGCAGCACCTGTGCCATTGCTTGCATAGTGCGTTGCTCTTGCTCCATTAACGCGTCGACACAGGCTTTCATTGTGCTTCCAGCCGGTGCTAAACTCAACTCAGAATTGATTTGCTGGTAGGTGCCAAAGAAGTTGTTGCAGCTGTTATTGCCACTTAAGCGCCCATCAAGGTCGAAGCGAATGCGCGCTGGACTGTAGTCGATAACCGGCTGCTTGCCAATTTGCTCTATGTGCCAATCTCCAATCAGATCAAGTTGAGCTTGCTGAGTGTTTGAGGATGGCGCGCTTTGACAAGCACTAAGGGCAATCGTGGCGATAATAAGTGGTATGTACAATTTCATTGGGTGTAGAATCCGTTGCGGCGAAGCCTGATAATCTTATAGTGTAGCGTTTTTATGGGGTAGAAGTTAACAATGAATTGGCAAAATTGGATGCGAATCGCTCATTGGGGGCATGGCTTAGGCATATTGCTAGTGATTGCAGCGGCATGGGGCTATTTTGCAACCGATGTGAGCAATGAACTAACCGGCATGGTCGCAATTGCATCGGCCTTCGCGATTGGGTTATTGATGATGGCCCCGTATCCGGTGATGCTGTTTATCAGTTGGGCACGCAAGCAAGACCGAACTGGCAACTAAAGGAGCAAACGACAGGATGTCTTTTTCATTATGGGTGCCGTTATTCTTAGTGTGCTTATTGGGCGCTGTTTCGCCTGGCCCGAGTTTGGCTATGGTGCTACGACACACATTATCTGGCGGGCGTACAAACGGTGTGGTGGCGGCTTGGACTCATGCATTAGGTATTGGAGTGTATGCTGCCATCAGTGTCATGGGGCTGGCTATCTTGGTTAAAGCCATGCCCAACGTCTATTTAGCAGTAACACTTGCAGGCGCAATGTATTTGTTTTGGCTAGGTTGGCAAGGGCTCATGGCAAAACAGGGAATAGCGGCTAAATTAGCGGCGGGTGAGCAGTCGAGTGTTTGGGAGGCGGCGCGAGATGGTTTAGCGGTGTCTTTGCTTAATCCAAAAATTCTGATCTTTTTTATTGCGCTATTCAGCCCGTTTGTTGATACCAACGCCAGTTTAGGCAGCCACCTCATTGTTATTGCTACGCCGTTGTTGGTTGATGGTCTGTGGTATACCTTAGTGGCTTTATTGCTGTCCCATTCCGGCATATTGCCAAAACTCAGAGCTAAAGCAAACGTACTGGATAAGCTGTCTGGTTTGATTTTGGTATTGTTGGCCGCAAGAGTAGTCTGGCAAGCCTTGTTTTAGTAAGCAGCTACAAAAAAGCCACTGTTAAGTGGCTTTTTGACAATCAATGGTGAGCGCTATTCGGATTTAGCTGCTTCTTGCTCACGAGCGGCCATGGCGATGTGATCGTCCAGGTTCACTTCCATCATTTGCTTGTACTCGTTAACAAACCACTCAAGAGCGTGCTCTTTCTCTTTCGATAAATCCTGTGCTTTTAACGACGCTTCAAACGCATTAAAACGTGCAGCTGCGAAACGAATAGCAGCGCCAGCTTTACCTATGTCTTTTTCTTCTTGAAACAACTTGTTCGCCAATGCGATGAACTCGTCCGCAAGTTGGTACATAGTGCGGTCGGTGCCTTGCTCGGCTGCGTTTTGGTCTGCCATGGATAACTCACTTGTTTAGGTAAAAAGATAGTTTGTGGCGTAAGTCTACGCTATTGTCGGTGCAGATTGAACACACTAAATCACAGGAAGTGTTGTTTGGCCTTGCATTTTCGTGATCTGTTTAAAAAAGCCTGCAAAATTTTGCGAAGAGTTTTAGGTGAGAATTTGTAAGTACTCCGTATAATGTCTGCATTAATGCACCTTTTAGTAAACGGAATTAACAATGCGCTTCATTCAACAATGGCTGTCGACCTTCTTAAAAGGCATGGCAATGGGGGCTGCCGATGTGGTTCCTGGCGTCTCGGGCGGTACAATTGCCTTCATTTCTGGTATTTACGATACGCTTTTGGAAAGTATTAGACGCATCAACCCAAGCCTAATTGGCATGATTAGAAAACAAGGCTTTATTGCAGCTTATCAACACATTAACGCCACCTTTTTAATCGTTCTTTTTAGTGGAATTCTAACCAGCATTTTTAGCCTAGCTAAACTGATCACTTATTTATTGGAGCACCAAACCATCATGATTTGGAGCTTCTTTTTCGGGCTGATTTTAGTGTCGGTTTGGCACATGTTGCATCAGGTTCAGCAGTGGGATGTCAAAAAGGTGGTTGCACTGAGTGTCGGGGCGGTGTTGGCTTATGTGATCACCGTATTGAATCCTATTGAATTATCAGGATCGCTAACGACGGTATTTTTTGGCGGCGCGATTGCTATTTGCGCCATGATTTTGCCTGGCATTTCTGGCAGCTTTATTTTATTGCTATTGGGCCTTTATCCGGTGGTTCTAGGAGCGGCTAAATCGTTTGACGTCGCTGTGTTAGCAACCTTCGCATTAGGAGCTATCGCTGGACTATTGAGTTTTAGCCATTTGCTATCCTGGCTGTTGAAACGCGCCCGGGACATCACCATTGTATTCTTAACCGGCTTGATGATTGGCACGCTCAGCAAAATTTGGCCTTGGAAAGAAGTGCTGAGTTGGCGGACTAACTCAAAAGGTGAACAAGTGCCTTTGTTAGAGCAAAATTTATCGCCTTTTGACTATCAGCAAGTGGTGGGGCAACCACCGGAAGTTGTTGTCGCCGTCATTGCAGCCCTCGCTGCAATTGTTTTGGTTTTAGGATTAGAGCGTTACGCTCAAGTTAAACGAAGCTAACTGGCTTCACAAAAGCCACATACCAGAGTGCGTTAGCAACATAATTGTCTATCAACTATGCTAATCTTTCGCGCTATACACAGCCAAATACGCAAAATAGATGAGGTCTTCGGTGGATAAGCACTTTATAACCGCGAATGAGTTACTGGATATTTCCTTTAAATTAGGGTTGCAAATCTTTGAATCAGGTTATCGTCCCGACTACATTGTTGGTGTATGGCGAGGCGGCGCTCCGGTGGGTATCGCGGTTCAAGAAGTGCTCGACTTTTTGGGTGTTGAAAGTGATCACATTGCAATTCGAACCTCTTCTTACATCGGCATTGGCCAGCGCGGAAAACAAGTGAAAGTTCACGGTTTGCGCTATATCGAAAAGCAAGTGAACGCTGAAGATAGTCTATTAATTGTCGATGATGTGCACGATACCGGCTTATCTATCGACCAGATTATTAAAGATTTGCACAGCGCCTGTCGTAAGAATACCCCTGATATTAAGATTGCAACGCCGTACTTTAAACCAGGCAATAACAAGACCCAGCGCAACCCAGACTTCTATGTAGAAGAAACCGATAAATGGTTGGTTTTCCCTCATGAGCTCAACGGCTTGAGCATCGAAGAAATTTGTGAACACAAGCCAGAGTTGGGCAAAATCCGCGACAAACTGACGAAACTGATTAAGGCTGAGGAAGAGTAGTACTCAATGACTAATTTAGAATACAGCGACGTTTTGCAAGGCTTTGCAGAGGTTTTGCTAGCGCCAGATGGGGAAACTGTCAATCTGATTCGAGGGCTCGATGAGAGTCTCTGTTTGCACTTGAACCGCAGCTTTCCGGGCTACAGCGTTGAACTGGTGCAAGAGTATAAAGCTTTGTTTGATGTCGCTGAGGGCAGTTTGTCATTGCAAATGAGTGACTACTTTGACGACACGCAATCTGCTCAGCGCTTGCAACAACTAAATGATGTGGCGGCTCAGCTTAAACTTGAGGAAGCTGACGCCGAGCATGCAGCGCCACAAGATTTGCCTTATTTGTTAGAAATCGCAGCGATGCTAGCTCAGCACGACATCAATGTGGCCACCCAATTTCTGCAGTACTTTGGCAAACCATGCATCGAAGCGGTGCAGCAACAGCTTCAAAAGCAGCACCCGGATAGTTTTTATTGCGCCGTGTTTAGTGGCATGAGCCAGTTGTTGAGTAAGGGATAGTTCACAGTTTTTGATCGACTTTTGTGACTCTTAAAGCTCAGTAAAACCGCCTTTTAGCTCGCTGGAAGGCGGTTTTTTGATCTAAGACAATTTTGAACCCATCATTTTGACCCACCATAAGTAATACTAATAACCCTATAAGAATTGTGTGATAGCCGCGGCACCTTGTTTGGAATAATTTTTAGGTGAAACAAGAAATCTAAAATAGCAAATGGAAGGTGAACTATGGATATCAACAGAAGAAACGCAATTACAAAAATCATTGGTTTCACAGGCGCAGCTGCGGGTACGAGTTTGATCAGTACGCCAATTATGGCGGCTGTTAACGCCGACGGAGACTATCAACTTGAGCTAGGTGAAAAGCTACAATACGTTAAAATCGACCCAATACAAACCGCCAAGCTTGCCTATGAAACACCCGGCGGCTGTATGCGTCAGGTGTTTCATGCAGTCATTCAAATGTTAGCGAATTCAGGGTCAGTTGACGCTGCGAAGTTTGCCACAATACCCACAGCATTGGCCGCTTATGGAGGCGGAGGGGTATTAGGGCAGGGCACGATTTGTGGTAACTGTAATGCCACCGGTATGCTGCTCAACATTCTTGCTATCCCCAATGCAGAGGGTTTGAACGGCAAGATTAATGGCGCAATATTTCGTTATTATGAATCGACCCCACTGCCCTATATGGATGACGAGTTTGTCAGTGCAATTGGAGCAAACCCTGAGGATACTGCAACTAAGGTGGTTAGCAATTCGGTAGCCAACTCCTTCATGTGCCATTCATCGATCAGCAATTGGTCTGATGCTTCTGGGTTAGGTGCAAAACAGAAAGGTGAACGCTGCCGTCGATTAAGCGCATGCATGGCACATTACATCGCAGTTTTACTAAATCGCATTGTAGATGGTGAAGATGTGGATCTGGCCGCTATGAGTGTTCCTGAGGGTAGTGCTGGAGAATGCGTACAATGTCATAGTGTTGACCACATGATTGGTGACGCGCCCAGTGTAAGCACCGGTATGGATTGTACCGTCTGCCATACCGGCCATTTTAACTAGGAGGCTATCATGAACAAGCTAACTGCAGTAGTGGCTTCCTTGTTGACGTTAACTGTGATCGGATGTTCCAGCGATGATGACGAGCTAATTGAATCACCACCGATAACGCCCGCACCGCAAGTCATCAACATAGCGAATGCCAATGAATTGAATGTCACGGTTGAAAAGTTTGATCCCGCAACCGGTTTGGTTCGGTTTTCAATTGCCGATGATAATTCGCTAGCGGTTACTGATGCGAAGAACTATCACATTGTGTATTTTGGTTTTCCAGATAGCGATAGACCGTCAGCCAACCCAAAAGCGTGGAAGCGTTGGCATGTTTATTATCAGTATCAATGTGCTGCTGGCGATGACTGTGATGGCGTGCTAACTGAGACTGTGGACTCAGGACACTATCAGTTCGAAGTGCAAGATTTAGATTGGGATGCCAATGCCGTGCCAGGCGCAGTGCAACGTTACCAAGTAGGCATAAGAGTCAGTCATGGTGACCTATTTAGTGACTTTGAATTGGCTAATCCAGCAGGGTAAACAATGGAATGCTAGACGGCCATCAAGTAGACCATAGACCCGGCATGGACCGGGTCTTTTTTATAGTTTAAATGCTTTGTGAACTTCGTCGATAAATGCGCGTATCAAAGCCTGTTCGCTTTGGTTTCTTTGAATTAACAAGCTGCGTCTACGCATTAGATCAAAAGTAGGAATGGTGTAACCTCGTAACTCACCACTTGATAACAAAGAACGCACCAAAGCGGTTGATAAGAGCGCGATACCATGGCCCGAGGTAATTCGAGTAAGGGTCATACGTAGGTCGTCAGACACTATTACGGATTCAAACTGCGACAAGTCGCAACCGTGTTGCTTAAGGTTTTGAAGTAACAATGCCCGACTACTGCACCCTGGTTTTCGAGTAAACAAACGATTGCTAAGCAGCCCTTTCATATCCAACTCACCGGCGTTATTGCTAATGGGGTAGTCTGCACTGGCTACAAAAATGAGTTGATCTGGCGGTAGGCACTCAAACACATGGGTTTGTTTATCGAGTGGCTCAAGGTGCTCGACGATTATGGCATCGTACGTTCCTTGATTCAGACCGTTGACGGCATTAGCAGTTTGGTCAAATACAAAATCCAGTTCCACCTCTTTGTCAAAGCGCTCCGTAAGCGCTTGAACGATATTCGGTAAATACACTTGGCCAAAGGTCGGTGTGCAACATAAGCTGAAATGCTTTCGTTGAGTATTTGGCTTTATTTGCTGGAGCATGGCGTCTTCGAGTGCAATGATGCGAGAACCGTAGTCTAATAGCACCTTGCCCGCATGCGTGGCGACAATACGAGAGCTTGAACGATCCAATAACGGTTTTCCGATTCGCTCCTCTAATGCTTTGAGGCGCTGAGATGCTGCCGATTGCGTTATAAACAGCGCTTTAGCTGCTTGAGATATACTGCCAAGTTCAACGGTTTTGATGAAGGTTTTTATGTCGGCAGTTTTCATGAGAATTAACGACCTTAAACGTATTCAGCTAAGGTGTCTCTAACCACCTGTTCAAGTGTTTCGGTGTCCTTTTCAGTAAGCGTTTTGGCCAATAGCAAAGCACCAACAGCGGAGGCTTTAGCAGCCAGTTTGCTGCGCTGACTTTCCGACAGTTGGGGCAATTGTTGGGGCTCCAGCGCATTAAGCTCATCCATAAAACGTTGCAGCATATCCTGATAAAGCAGTTCGTTGTTATACAGAGCCTGTCCTGCATCTCTATCCAGCAGAGTAACGGCTTGAGTCTGGGTAAATCCATTTGGATGGTATTTTGATAACCAGCGCACAATGGTGCTAAACATGGACTTCACTTCGATTGGCTTAGTGATGTAGTCGTTCATGCCGGCATGATAGGCTCGCTCTTGATCAGCAGGCATGGCATTGGCGGTCATTGCCAATATGGGTACTTCGGTAAGTTGTAAATCATGGCGAATAGCTTGAGTGGCTTGGTAACCATCCATTATGGGCATTTGGCAATCCATTAAAATTAGGTCGAAGGAATGCTCATGGCAAAGTTTAACCGCTTCCGCGCCGTCATTAGCGACCTCTACCAGCAGTCCTTTGTCTTGCAATAATTCCAATGCAAGTTCTTGATTGATTGCATTATCTTCGACTAATAATACTTTTGCTCCGCTCATGTCATAGTCAACATCTGGGTGAGACTGCGGCTCTATGGTGATCGCTTCTTCAGCGATGCCGAAACGAGCGGTAAAGTGGAATGTAGAGCCTATATTTGGTTTACTGCGGGCCCAAATTTCCCCGCCCATTAATTCGGTTAAGCGATTGCTGATTGCAAGCCCTAAACCGGTGCCACCGTATTTTCGAGTGGTGGATGTATCCGCTTGACTGAAGCTTTTAAACAGCTTATCAATTTGCTCCGAGGTCATGCCGATTCCAGAGTCTTTTACGAAAAAGTGGAGCAGCACCGAGTCATTGGTTTGTTCTTCAATTTGAACCGAAATTTGTATCTTGCCGTTTTCAGTAAACTTCACGGCATTACTGCCTAAGTTAGTCAGTACCTGGGTAATTCGCAACTCATCGCCTATTAGCATAGGTGGAATTTCTGCTTGCAGATCCACGTCCAGCTGAATGGGCTTTCCTTGCAGGTTAATTTCCAAAATGTCAGTGACATTGTCGATTACCTTGGAGAGGCGAAAGGGGATAGCCTCTAAGGTGAGCTTGCCGGCTTCAATTTTAGAGAAATCTAAAACATCGTTAATGATACCCAGTAAAAACTTGGCGCTGTCGTGTACTTTGGCGATGTAATTTCGTTGTTTTGGGTCAAGCTTGGTATCTAACGCCAGATGCGACATGCCAATGATAGCGTTCATGGGGGTTCTAATTTCGTGGCTCATATTAGCTAGGAAATCGGATTTAGCCTGAGTGGCCGCTTGCACCTGCTTAATGGACTCACGCAACTCGCCGGTCCGTTCTTGAACCAATTCTTCTAAACCCTCATTGACTTCGTCTAGCTCGCTTTTTTGCGCTTCAATGGTATGAATTTTGTCTTTAATGGATAATCTCATCTCATTGAAGTTGTTTGCTAAAATGCCAAACTCGTCTTGCCAGTTATGCTCAACTCTTGTGTCCAAATTACCATGGGCAATATCGATGGAAGAGCGGGTGAGCGAAAGCACCGGACGCGTAATAATGGTTGCGAGTATAGAGGAGGCGAAAATAACGATAAAAATCACGCTTCCGCCCAAAATAAGCATCAGCTTTAGGAGGCGATTAATACCAGCATACGCTTCGTCCTCGTTAACCTCAGCAATCAAGGCCCACTGGCCACTGGGCACATCAACAGGGGTATAGGCAGACAGCACAGGCACATTTCGATAATCAAAAATAATGTCTTCGCCGCTCACACCCCTTAGTGCCTCTAAAGAAGCGCGGGTTTCTACAAGCCCTTCTGAAGGATTCGCAAAACTTGCGCTGACGGTGCGCTTGTAGGGGTCGAGGTAACTGTCGCTGCGCATTTTCTTATCTGGGCCCACCAAATAGACTTCGTGAGACGGCAATAAGTGAGAACGCTCAAGCATGATGGTATTGAGCTCATTAGGGGTAAATTTGAGCACTAAACTTCCCCAATGTCCCTCTGGTGTCGAAATTGGAGCGATCACAAAACCCAGAATGGTTTTGCTGGTACTTGGGTAATAGCCAAAATCGGTAATGACTACGTCATTAATCGCGCTGGCTAAGTGCTGTCCCAACAAGTTGTCAGGGTTAGGGTTCGCCAACAGATTGCTGGTAAAGTCAGGTTCTTGGCGCACCGAATAAACCACGTCACCTTGCCGATTAACCAGCATTAAGTCGTAGTAGTCAAACTCTTCTAAGAACTGTTCGAAACCTTGCCTTGTGCCTTGTTGCTCAAGGGCTTTAAAGGCTTGAATATCGACGACCGTTGAATCCACCAGTTCATCGAATGCTTGAAGCGTGTTGGCAATATTACGACTGTCGGCGAGCACGCGAGCTTCACTCTCAAGGCGGGCGAAGTAATTGAGTACCCGTTGTTTTTTGGTATCTCTAACGTATTCTAAATGGGTAAAAGCACTGTCGCTTAGGGCCTCTTTTGAATGGTGCACTAACACCGCAGTGGTTATAGCAAGCGGCAACAAACTTAAAAACAGCAGCAAGGTGATGAGTTTGGTACGGATTTTCATTACGCATCTTCCAATTGCTGTAGCCAGTTGTGAACTAACTGCTCAACATCGTCTGTCCTGAATTCATCCAATGCCGATGCGATATCAGTATACTGAGGGTACTCGCTTAATGTTGCTAACAGCTGCTGGGCTTCCGACAAATCTTCTTCTAGCAGTCGGTACAACTCAGTAAGTTGGGCCTTTAAATTACCTTTATCTTGAGTAGCGGTTTGGGCGCTAGTGTTATTGTCACTGACGGTGAAAATGGTTGTGCAGGCTTGCGAAACTTGCTGTTGCAGTAATTGCCATTGATTGAGCTGCAGAGATTGGTTCGCCGCTTCTTGCTCCATACTTGCCGCCAAAGCAGCAATGTCAGCCAAGCCAACGTTAGACGAGGTGCCTTTTAGCGTATGCAGCCAGTTTGCCTGTTGGGCTTGGGTTTGATGAGGTAACCCTTGCCAATCGACTTGGGCGGGGGAGTATTGCTCAGCGAATCGACGCACTAACCGTTGCAGCAAACTGCGATTATCAGCCACTCGATCCAAGGTTTCCCGAAGTCGCAGTTGAGGTATGGTTTCGAGCCAATCAACCCGTTTGCTGTGCACTGAGGTTTGAGCGCTTATGGGGGCATTTAAGTATTTTTCCAACGTTGTTTTCAGCGCGTTAGGATCAATCGGCTTGGTGACATGCTCGTTCATACCAGCAGCTTGTGTCGCCTGTCGGTCTTCCTCATGGGCATGGGCAGTCATGGCAATGATGGGCAGTTGCTGATACTTAATGTCATCCAATGCTCGAATGGCTTCCGTGGCTTGCAGGCCATTCATCAGCGGCATATTTACGTCCATCAGTACAAGGTCGAAATCCTGTTGTTGAACAGCCGTCAGGGCTTGCTGGCCATTCTCAGAAATAACGCTGGCAATTCCCCAGCGAGCCAGCAACTCACTGATAACTTGTTGGTTAATGTCATTGTCTTCAGCCACCAACACCGACCATTGGCTATCGGTGACCGTCTCGTTCTGCAGGTCGGTTTGCGGTCGATAATGCAACATGCTTTGCAGATGACGATCGAGCTTGCTAATGGTCATTGGGTAATTAAGCAATCGAGTGACTCGAGACTTCGGCAAGCTTGCGGACTGGTTTTGTCCGCTAGGCAACAGCGCAACCCAACGAGAATCCAGTGTTTTGGGTTGAGTTAATTTGGGATCAAACAAAATGAGTTTAGCGGCCAACAATTGCGCGTCGTTGGCGTGTTGAATGCCTATGGCTTGCAGACGTTGGCTGATTTCCGGGTGGGGCAGGTCTCCAAAGTAGCATACATCTTGGGTGTCGCTAAGTTGCAGCTGAGGCACCTGGCCGACGGTTGCAAGCGTGATGGTAAACCCAACTTGGCTGCCTTTGCTTGGTTCGGCGCTGATTTTCCAAGTACCGTTCATCAGGCTGACCAATTGTTTACATAAATTAAGGCCCATTCCTAAGGAATTGTTTTTAGGTGAATGCTGCTCGGTATCCACGAGTGCGTCGATAACGGCTGTCGGCAAGCCAGGGCCGGTATCGTTAATGCTGAAGGCAAGCGTGAGCGCATTCTCGCTTTGCTCTAGTAGATTAACGCTAAGGTCAATGGATCCATGCTCTGTGTTTTTGATGGCGTTGGTTAGAATGTTGAGTAACACCTGTTCCAGCCTCAGCTCATCGCCCAGCACTTTAGGTAGCGGTTGTAACGGGCTGTGCAATCGCAGTGCTAAACCTTGGTTAACGGCGCGTTGACCAATAATGTCGACCAGCTTATCAAGCAGAGTATCAAGATAAAATGGGGTGGGGTCTAGGCGCAGCTTGCCTTGCTCTATTTGACTGTAATCGACAATGTCACCAATCATGCCCAACAAGTAATTGGCCGAATTATGGATTTTCTCCAAGTAGCTCATGGTTACCGGGTCACTGCCCTGTTGGGCTAAATAGCTCAATCCCAGCACAGCGTTAATGGGCGTTCTTACTTCGTGACTCACCCGACGTAAAAATTCGGATTTAGCTTGATTGGCTCGCTCAGCTTCCTGTTGAGCTTTTTTTACATCGTCCAGCGCTTCTTTTAATTGTTGTTGGGCCAGTTCACGCTCTTTAATTTCTTGGGTCAGTTGCTGATTTAAGGCCTCAATTTTTCGTTTTTCGGCGTCTTGGCTCGCCGCTAGAAAGCGATAATCGTCGTCTGGTAGTGCTTTGCCTTTCGCCCAACTGCGAGCTTCTTGCAATGCCTGACCTTGCAGCAGCTGTTCATCACTTTGGCCTGAATCTAACCAAGCGTTAAACGCTTCAAAGTAGGGGCGACGAGCGCTGAGTTGGCTAGTGACCCAATTCATGTCATACACTTGAGTGTACAGGCGATTGCGGCTGTATATGCGGCCGCGAATGACTTCAATAAGACCGGTCAAATACAGTCGGCTGTGCCCCGACACTTGTTCTAAAGGTAAACCTTTATCACCGGCTTCGAGTACTTTTTGGTAAATGCTGAGGCTTTGTAAGGTATGTTGCTCATCTAAAAGTAAGCGATCGCGTATCGTGCGTAAGTGCTCTGGATTATCTTGTCCTTCCCAGTCGGCGAGAACCTCTTGCTCAATTAACTCATCCACCCACTCACAGCATTGCTCAACGGATAGTGGTGGCTGATCATGACGATTCACCGATAACTGACAAAGTTTTTGGGTTAAAAAGGGTTGGCCGCCGGTCCAATAAACAATGCGTTGCACCATGGCTTGAGCTATGTCTTGATTAAAAGGTAGCCCTTTGACAAGGTGCACCGCTTCAGCGCTTTGAAACCCCTGCAAGCTCACCGCGTGCCCAATATTAAAAGGCGAGCGGGTTTTGTTGGTCATCAAGTCGGTTGGTAAAGCGACTCCAAATAACGCGAACTGCAAACGCTCAAACTCTTTGTTGGCAGCGCGTTGGTTAAAGCAAAAGCGGATGACACTGAAAAAGTCATCACTGGAAAAGGGGAGGCTGAGTACGCTATCGATTTCGTCCAAGAACACGACCAGTTGCCCTGGACAG
Source organism: Paraferrimonas haliotis (assembly GCF_002282895.1). Taxonomy (GTDB): domain Bacteria; phylum Pseudomonadota; class Gammaproteobacteria; order Enterobacterales; family Shewanellaceae; genus Paraferrimonas; species Paraferrimonas haliotis. Next base: position 141,571 of record NZ_NRRB01000002.1, on the reverse strand, counting down.
TTTGGCAGCAATACTTTTTCGAGAAAATCGGACAGTTTTTGTGCGGGGGTTAGCTCACCAAGCTCGCGCCACCACTTAAGCACATCAAATGTTCCAATGAGGCCAAAACCACGACAAAGTTCGTAAACTAAACCTCCATACCATTGCTCGCTTTTTGTATCAGTACTGCCGATGCGGCTGACGTCGATAAAACAGCAAGTGATGTTTTGTTGTTGCAGGTGTTCCTTGGTGTGCAGTAAGAGTGATGACTTACCCATCTGCCGCGAATTAAAGACGTAGCAGAACTTGCCTTCTAGTAGCGCTTGAGTGAGCTCTTGGTCTGCTTGGCGTTCAACGTAAATGCTGGTGGACGACGAAATGCTGCCGCCCACCTGATAGCTACTCGAAGCCAAATCCATAGGCTTAACCGATTTGACTGGCGAGGAAGTCTGAAATGACTTTGCAGCTAGTGCTGACTTGGCCATTTTGTAACTTCACCACACCTAAGCTCTCTAATTGATACATCTCGATTCTAGATAGCTTGGCGTCTTTATCTTTACGAATTTTTCTAAAGGCCGACATGGCATCTTGATTATTCATGATAGCAACTAGAATGTGTTGCAAATAGTCGCTGAACAAGCCGTTGGATTCACTGCCTTCTTTTAGGACTTGTTGCAGAGTCTCTGATGGGCTTTCAATAAAACCTTCTTTGGTGGCCAAGGTATAAAATACCAATTGGGTTAAGTAAGGATGACCACCTAAGTGAGTTTGTAAAACTCGAATCGGGCTTTGAATTGAACCATCAGCAGGCCAATTGAATCCGTAGCTTTGGGCTAAGGTTGATAATTGCTCGTCGTTAAAAGGTTTTAATTCGATAGGTAAGCCAACGTTAAATGGCGACAGGTTTAAGTCCAGTTGCACGTACACTTCAGTGGAATATATCAGTACTTGGCGAAGCCCTTGCATCACTTTGTTGTGCTTGGCTTCTTCGTGCCAAGAACGCAGTAACGCTAAGAAGTCCCGGCTCACATCGGGATAATCGAATATTAAGTTAACCTCATTGATGGCAATTACCACCACATCGCCTTGGGCAAGCAGGTAATCTTGCATGTAGCTGGTGCAGCTTAGTTTGGGGCCAATGAGCTCGTTCCAGTATTCGTCAATTTTATCTTCTAAGCCCAATTGATTGGCAAACTGCAGACAAGTCCAGCGCAGCAACTTGTCTAAATCACTGAGCATGCTGGAGTCAGCCATTTGCAGGTCTAAAATCACCTGTTTATAGCTCAGTTCATCGGCATGATCCATCATACGCAGCATGAGGGAGCTTTTGCCCATTTTACGAGGCCCTTTAACTCGAATTAAGCTACCTGGGCGCTGCATTTGCGCATAGGCTTGATGCTCTTCGTCAGTACGCTCTACGTAGTATGGCGAACTGAACAGCATGGGTGCGCCAGGGTATTCTGGAATTTGTGTTACCGTCTTTTGAATTTTGTTCAGTTGCGCTTCGATAAGCGGTCGAAAGTTTCGTTTGGTAACCGAGGTTTCTAATAGTTCAGTGAGCTCTTGCCATAGCAATGAACCTGACTTGCGAACGTAGTCGTGGTCATAGCCTGTTTCTTCAGCAATGATGTTGTACCCTTTACCTTGCCAAGACAAGCGAAATACTTCGACTTTAATTAGGCTCAAACTGTCTTCAGGTAGTAAATTTTTTAATAAATCTTTTGCTTCTTGATGATTCATAATCTCGTTCACTTAGGGCAAGTCTAATGCTGCGAGCGAGTAATCGCGACTTGGCTTGCTACGTGTCAATTGTTGTTATGGCAAACTCTTTGGTTGTCTCATTGTATGGTGATTTTCCTATTCAGGTAAAGCCACTATTGAATGTTACAACGAATCTCTTTTATTTCTTCAAAACAGGCTTCAAACGCCTCGACCACATTAGGGTCGAAATGACTGCCAGCATCGGCTTTCAGAAGGTCTAACGCTTTATCATCACTCCAGGCCGTTTTATAAGGTCGAGGGCTGGTGAGTGCGTCATAAACATCCACAACCGAAACAATTCGAGCTGAGATTGGAATGCTTTCGCCACTCATGCCGTTAGGGTAGCCACTGCCGTCCCATTTTTCGTGATGATTCAGCGCAATTTCTTGCGCCAATTTCAGTAAAGAAAAGTTGCTTCCCTCGAGGATTTTCGAACCGTATTCACTGTGACGTTTCATTTCTTCCCACTCGTCGGCATCCAGTTTTCCGGGTTTCAAAAGGACTTTGTCTGGGATACCAATTTTACCAATATCGTGCATTGGCGATGCGTGAAAAAGCAACTCACACCAATTAGTTGGCATGTTCATTTGTTTTGCAACGACGCGTGCAAACCAGCTGATTCGTTCAATGTGGGAGCCTGTGGTGTTGTCTTTGTATTCTCCTGCGAGCGCCAGCTTTCTCACCACTTCTAAGCGGGTGCTCTCAAGCTCCTTTGTTCGCTCCCTTACCATCACTTCCAGTGTTTGGTGTTGGTGATGCAATGCTAGGTGAGTTCGAATTCGAGCTTTTACGATGGATGGGCTAATCGGTTTGGTCAAGTAGTCGACGGCTCCTAATTTAAACCCTTGCTCTTCATCTTCAACTTGATTATTGGCGGTAACAAAAATGATGGGAATGTCGGCGGTTTTTGGGTTCGATTTAATCTGCTTACAGACTTCATAGCCATCCATTTCGGGCATGATAACGTCCAGCAGAATCAAATCTGGGTTATTACCATTGGCAAGTATTGCGAGTGCTTTGTCGCCGCTGGTGGCCGCTTTAACTTTGTACTGAGTTTTCAGCAAATTCATTAAAATATGAATATTGTCTGGAGCATCGTCAACAATAAGTATGGTTGGTTTGTCTGGCATAATTCTCCCTGAATCTCCGCCACCGTGCGATAAAGAAGTGAGTAGGATCTTTTGGGTGGTGGCAGCGCCCCGTCGATACACAGCTAAAATTAGCATAGACGATGGCGTTTGTTAACGTTTGTGAGCAGGATTAATAAGTTAAAAAGCAAAGGCCGAACTCAGGCGACTGGGTCTTTGCTAATAAAAATGCCAGCGTTCATATAGAATGCTGGCATTAAGTAAGTGGTATGAGGATTGCTTAGAAGTCGTAACGGGTTAAGCTCGCCACCTGACCACAAATCTCGCTGATGGTGTCTTTATCGGTATCGGCGATGAATTGCTTGGCGTAGCTTTCAGCTTCTTCGTAGTCCGCTAAATTCTTATCCGCAAATAAATCAATGCTGTCATCGTGCGCATAGTAGTTAAAAGCAGGACGGGACTCTTTGGGCGCTAAACCTTGAGCAATACAGGTATCAACAATCCGCGCTGAGGTCACATAACGTACGTACAGCTCATCAATGGATGGACCAATGGCATCAAAACCGGCTTGAACGCCCGGACGGCTTTGAATGCTGTCCGCGGTTGCGATTGGACTTAAAAAAGAAACAATGATGAGAATACTAGCTGTTAAGAATTTATTCATTATTCGACTCCGTGCCGTTTATTTCGTAATCAGTATAGAGAAAGAATATTGAATGGAAGCTTAACCGGCAGTGTGCTGGTGTTAATTAATTGTGTGCTACTTGTAAAAGAATGGGTGACCTCATTGTTGTCAATGAGGCCAGTAGCTTATTGAGCGCATGTTAGGAAGCCAAGGTAAAAAGTATAAACCCCAGCCAACTGAGTGCCAGCAAGGCCCAAGGTAAACGTGCTGTTTTGTTGACAACCGGCTGCGTTGGTGATTCAGCCAAAGGTTGCGACGGTTGTTTTTGCTTAATGGCCTGTTTTCGTTGCTTGTCTCGTTGGCGCGCCTGCGCTTTTTGGCGTTTCTTATATTCAGCAATGCCTTTTTCGATACCTTGAGCAATTAACTTGGTTTGCTCTTTTGTTTGGCCGGGCTTTTGAGTGGCTTTGGCAACTTGCAACGCTTGCTGCTGAGTTTCGGTGGAGACTTTGTTTTTCATAATGACTGGGGTCTTTACTAGGATTTAACAGCGCTACGCCGATAGCCCACGAAAGGCAGTGGTAAACGACCGTTAAGGTATTGGCCCGCTGCGATCATTCCAACGAGCATGCTAAGCACAAACCCTAACATGATATTGGTACCTCCGCCTAGACTGGCAATAGCAGGACCCGGACAAATACCGACTAAGCCCCAACCCACACCAAAGATGGCCGCTCCAGACAGTAGGGTTGAGTCGACCTTGGTTGAGGTTGGTAGGCTAAATTGTTGAGCCGCCAAAGGTTTTTGTTTTGGTTTGATGATGAAGTGATAAACAGGAGCATAAACCAGCAAGGCGCCGGCCATTACAAAGGCTAAGCTTGGATCCCAATGGCCGCCGATGTCTAAAAAGGCCAATACCAATTGCGGATCCGTCATATTGGAGATGATCATTCCTGCGCCAAATAACAACCCTGACACCATTGAGACTGCTATTGAATATAAGCGTATTGTTGATTCAGTCATCTGCTCAGCCTCCAATATGTCGAACAATGAATACCACTACCATTGCAGTGGCCATAAAGGTTATGGTTGCGGCCAGAGAGCGTTTAGAGAAACGGCCTAATCCCGCAATACCGTGGCCACTTGTGCAGCCATTACCTAACCGAGTGCCAAAACCAACCAACAAACCGGCAAAACACACCAGTGCTAAACTGTTATTGCTTACGTCGGGTAAGTCGAATCCCAAAGGTTTAACCAGAAACAGGCTTAACACCATGCCGGCTAAAAATGTGGCGCGCCAACTGGAATCATTTTTTTTCGGGTTTAGTAGACCAGCAATGGTGCCGCTGATTCCGGCTACTTTGCCACTAAATAACATTAATATTGAGACAGATAACCCCAATAGCATTCCTCCAATAAAGGAGTCCCACGGTACTGAAAATTCCATTAAAGGTTCCACGTAACTATAAATTGAGCTTAAGTATACAGAATATTTAAATTGGCCATATTCGTTTCATAGTTAAGAAGTGAGCTTATGCCTCAGTTTCTGAGTTCTATGTTTCAGTAAAGGACGCACGGCAAGCAGGCTGCTTGCTACATATACCTATCCTAGAAAGGAAAAACTTTGAGGCATCAGAGAAAAGGGGGGGGTAACGCAAAGAAGTGCACTTTAGAGGTCAATTCGAAAATTTGCAAAAACAGAAAGGCACCTCTTATAGGGTGCCCAAATGCTTTGGCTAACGGATCTGTGGTAGCACCATTTGTTCGCCGGCTTGCAATCCAGATAAGATCTCGCGTTTGCCCTCGTATCTTGCTTGACTTACCTCAACGATTCGACGACTCAGACCCTTTTCGGTTTTGATGTAAACCATTTGCAGTTGTCCTTGGCGGACTATATAGGCATCGTCAATCAACAGTGCATCGCGAGTCTCGGTCGGAATTTGCAGACTGGCGTATAGTCCGGGGCGTAATTGCGGCGCAGCCTCGAGTTTGGCCTTAATCGTGACGCTGCGACTGTTGCTATCGGCAGCAGGTACCATTTGGGTTATCAAAGCGTGAGTGGTCAACTCCAACGCTGGGATCTCAGCAGGCAGATTTTGGCCTACTACTAAGTCCACCGCCAAGCTTTCACGAACTTTGGCTTCGACTCGCAGGGCCTGCGGGTTATACAGGCTTAACAGAGGCTTACCCGGATTGGCCATGTCACCCTCTTCGGCAAACCGATCGACAATCAGGCCGTCTATAGGCGCTATGATATGGCGATAGCTTAGGTTAACTTTAGCTTGGGATAGAGCCTGCTCCGCTTGTTTTTCCTGAGCGGTTAAGGTGTCCAACTGAGCTTGAGCGTGATCCCGTTCGGCCTTCGATGCTAAGCCTTTAGCGGCTAGCTCGCTAACCCTTTGGTTTTGACGTTCAGCGTCTCGGCGTTGTACTTGAGCGGCTTTCAGTTGAGCATCGGCTTGGGCTAACACCGAGCGGCTGTCCTCTTGCTCTAAAGTGATCAAGGTTTGTCCAGCGATGACGGAGTCTCCTGCACGCACTTGAATCTGGGCGATACGTGCCATCACTTGTGAGGATAAGTCGGTATTATGCTCAGCGGCCAAGCCCGCGGCGACCGTCTCAAAACCTTGTAACTGGGTTGGACTTAGCGTTTGCGTCTCGATATTGTTATCAAATGGTGCCGCTGCTTGTTGGCCTGGCTGGATTTGCTCGTTAAACCCACCGGCCATCCACATTATCACAATCACCAGCATGGCGATTGCTGCGAGGGTTAAGCTAATACGTTTCATGAGACTTCCTTTAAGGTTTTCGTTGGGTTTGATTGGGGTTTGTCGAATACCAGTAGGTAAACTATAGGCACCACTAATAGTGAAAATAAGGTGGAAGCCAAAATGCCGAAGATAATGGCCAAGGCCAGTCCACTGAATACGGGATCGAGGGTAATCACCAAGTTGCCTAGCAAGGTGGTACCAGCGGTCAGGAGCACGGGCCGCAATCGTTCATCACCGGCTTGCAGTAAGGCTTGCTTAATGGGTACCCCTTGCTTGCGTTGCGCGCCAATGAACTCCACGAGAATTAACGAATTGCGCACGGCGATACCGGCCAGAGCTATCATGCCGATCATCGCAGTAGCCGTGAACAGCACAGGGTCTGGCGCGCCGGCAATTACTCGCTCGCCAAACTGATTCATCAGATAAAAGCCTGGCATAATGCCAATCATTGTCAGGGGAATCGCCGACATGATAATCCCTGCTAGCGCAGCGCTTCGGGTTTGCCAGCGCAGCACCAAGTAGATAGCGGTTAAGGCAAAGGCAAAGGCGATACCCATGTCGCGGAACACCCGTATGGTGATCCTAAGCTCACCCTCGCCTGTCCAACTGACATGGGTGCCCGGCTTCATTTGCCAAGGAATATTAGCACCGTTATTGAGATACGAACGCGACTGCCAATCTGGGACAGGCTCGTTCGTGTCAGTTTTGTCCTGATCTGCATTGATATCGGCTATCACCTCGGCAGGGGTTCGACCGTTAACCTCAGCAGTGACATAGATCACTGGGCTTAAGTCCTTACGGAATAGAGTGGCATCTACCGGTTGGCTATGCCATTCGCCTAATTCCGCCAGTGCAACCATAGCCCTTGGGCTAGCATCCAAACCATTTCCTTGGTTATGCTGCTCAAAGCCAGCCTGACCTTTTAACTGCAAAGGGCCAAAGTCGCTAATCTGACTGCGTGAATCACGGCTAAATTGCAATACGATTGGCGTCGGTTCAGCTTCGTGGGCTAAAGGCCAGTAGCTGGCCACCAGACCTCCATTAGCCAGCTGCAAAGCCTGATTCACTTGCTGAGTAGACACCCCAGATTGAGCAGCCTTTTGCTTGTTAACAACAAAGTTCATTTGTTCTTGGTAGCGTGACAAACTCGAGTCTACCTCAACCACGTGCGCTTCTTGGTTTAAGCGTGCCATTAGGTTTCTCGCGCTTTGCTCGGCGATACCAGCGCTCACTAACGGATCGCGGCTAACTTCGGCCACTAGCGTACTCATCACAGGAGGACCCGGTGGCACTTCTACCACCTTGATGCGTTCATCGCCCTGATTAAAATGAGCCAAATGTTCACGCAAGCGCAATACGACGGCGTGCGACTGATGACTGCGCACCAATTTATCGGCGAGGGTTAAGCGAAGCTCGGCTTGATACCACTGATTGCGTTGGTAATAGCGACGCACTAAACCGTTGAAGTCCATTGGTGATGCCTCACCCACATAGGCGGCAATCGCGTCCACCTCGTTAAGCTCGGCAACTGCATTTGCGACCGCCTGAGTCTTGGCCGCGGTGGCTTGTAAACTGGCGGATGGTGGCATGTCGATGATCACCTGCACTTCGTTCTTGTTGTCAAAGGGCAGCAGTTTTAAGGGAACTAAGCGCATCGCCGGTAGAGCAACAGCCAAGGCAAACAAGCCCAGTACCAACCACAAGCTCAGTTTAGCGGCTTTGCGCGAATCTAACAGCGGCGTTAGCACTCGAGTGTAAAGGCTTGGTTTAAGTTTACTGGGTTGTTGGGATCGCTGCTTGGGTTTTAACCAAGCCTTGGCTAACCAAGGGGTGACCAACAAAGCAACCAAGGTAGAGACGGTAACGCTAACGGGTACGTTAAATGCCATTGGCGCCATATAAGGGCCCATCATGCCGGTAATAAAAGCTAAGGGCACAAACGCGAGCACAATCGTCAGGGTCGACATTAACAGTGCTGGGCGGATTTCCGACATGGCTTTAGTGATGCTATCGCTGACCTTATCGGCGGACTTGCCTAAGTTGCGTTCAATGTTATCCACACCGGTAATCGGGTCGTCTACCAATAAACCCAAAGACAAAATTAGTGCAAACAGAGTGACTCGGTTAATGGTGTAACCAAAGGCCCAGTCCAGTCCCAGAGTTATGCCATAACAGATCGGCACAGCCAAACCCACTACGATAGCGGCGCGCCAACCCAAAAAGAGGCCGATGAAAACAACCACAGTCGCCACAGCAAATGCCAACGAGGCGGTTAGGTTGTTGACCTTTTCGTTGGCGGTCTGGCCGTAGTCGCGCAATACCTCAACCTTTACCCCTTGTGGTAACCACTCGCCTTTTAGTTGTGTCATCAACTGGTGAACTTGATTAGCAATTGTGACTGCATTGGCCCCAGGTTGTTTGGCTACTGACAAGGTCACCATGGGGTACTGTTGGCTGTTTTCGTAAGCCTTTGGGCTATTATTAGCAAACTGAAGCCATTGGTATTGCTGGGCTTGTTCAGGGCCATCCACCAAAGTGGCGATATCCCCTAATGATACCTGAGCACCGTTCACAACGGCGACAGGCAAGGCTTCTAAATCGGCTTTGCTGCGCGCCCAGTCACCGCTTTCTAAGCGAATTTGTTGGTTGGCAAGGGTTAGCTCACCGGCGTATTGGCGGACGTGGCTCTGACGTACCGCGTTAATCACTTCCTCGGTAGACACCAGACGTGCCGCCATCGCACTTGGGTCAAGCTCCACTCGCAATTGTCTCTTTAAGGCGCCAACTACATTCACTTTACTCGTATCAGCTATCGCTTGCAGTTGAATCGCGACTTCTTGGGCTAATCGCCCAAGCTGATAAGCATTAACCTGCTGCGGGTTGTCGCTCCAAAGGCCTAACGCCACCACAGGCACATCATCCACTTCCATCGGCTTTAACTGCCAGTCGCTAACAACTGCAGGTATTCGATCCAAGTTGGAGTGCAGCTTATTGTAGGTATTTAGCAGGGATTGCTCGCGGGCTTGGCCGACTTCAAAGCGCAAAGTCACCATTGCCATGCCAGCGGAGCTTTGGGAGTAGATGTGTTCTACACCTTTAATTTGGTTCAGCAGTTTTTCCAGTGGAATGCTGACTTGTTTTTCCACCTGCTGGGCGGATAGGCCAGGAGCGAGCACTTGCACATCGATCATCGGGACTCGAATTTGCGGCTCTTCTTCCCTTGGGGTGAGCTGCAGTGCCAGCACGCCCAAAACCAAAGCAGTCACCAAAATCCACAGGGGCAGGCGACTTTGCAAACTGGTTTTGACCATTGTATCGATCGGGTTAGACATAAAGTTACTTAAATTTAAGAGTTGACATTCTTACATTATAATATTGTAATATCATTATGCAAATGCAATCCGGTACACTCCCGAAATCGAGTTTGACGATTAACGAGGAAACTATGACGGCTAAAGGCAATATGAGCGTAGAGGCTATGGAGCAAAAGTGTGAAATGGTGGCGCAAGTGATGAAAGCCTTATCGCATCCCAAGCGGCTGTTGATTCTGTGTCACCTAGCCCAAGGAGAGCGAAGCGTTAGCCAGTTAGAATGCTTAACCGGTCTTTCGCAATCTCAAGTATCTCAGTTTTTAAAAACCATGACATTACAAGGGCTGATTCAGGCGCGAAACGACGGTAGCTTTAAGTATTTCTCGGTGGTCGATAAAGAGTTGGAGCGGTTATTGGAAGCTTTGCATCAAGTGTATTGTTAAATCGCGAGGAGTAAATCATGACAGTAAACGAAGGATTACGATTGGTCGCAGGCAGCGTGTTATTGCTATCATTGGCACTGACCATTTGGGTCGACCCTATATGGGTATGGTTAAGCGTGTTCGTAGCGCTGAATCAGATTCAGTCGGCCTTTAGCAGCTGGTGCCCAATGATGTGGATTCTAGAAAAGTTAGGGTTGGAAAGGGCGTAACTCATGCAGTGCTGGCCGCTGATTAAACGGAGTGCAGGTTGTGCACATTCAAAGTCACAAAAGGAAAACATCCAGTGATAGCGGCTTATGTGCTCGAAATCTATCAATGATTTCACGGCCATAATTAACGACGACATGGGATTAAGTATATAGATATTATGATATTAAAAAATGTTAATGTGATTGCGAAATAATGATAGATTACCCTAATGCTTATTAATCCCCATTAAAGTGAGTAGCTAAGTGACCAAGATTGTAATAGTAGGTGGTGTAGCCGGTGGCGCAAGTGCAGCGGCTCGAGCGCGTCGCTTGAGCGAAGATGCCGAAATAATCATGTTTGAGAGAGGGGAGTACGTTTCCTTTGCAAACTGTGGCTTGCCCTATCATATCGGTGGTGACATCAAAGAGCGCAGTAAGCTGCTTTTGCAAACTCCCGAGAGTTTTTTGGCGCGATTTAACGTCGATGTGCGGGTCAATTCAGAGGTGATTGCTATTGATAAGGCGAGCAAACAGGTAACAGTTAAACGGGCATCAGGAGAGGAGTATGAAGAGTCGTACGATTACTTGCTACTAAGCCCTGGTGCATCGCCGATACTGCCTCCTATTCCAGGTTTGAATAATCCGTTAACCCATTCGCTTCGCAACATCCCAGATATGGATAGAATCTTGGCGAGCTTATCTGAGCATAAACCACAGCACGCAACGGTTGTTGGCGGTGGTTTTATTGGGCTAGAGGTGATGGAGGCATTGCAACAGCTTGGGATTGAGACCACCTTGCTTGAAATGGCGGATCAAGTGATGACTCCGGTGGATCGCGAGATGGCGGGATTTGCCCACGCTGAGATTAAAGCTCACGGCATCGATTTACGCTTAAATACCGCCCTTACAGCGGTTCAGCAACAACAGGTTGATGGTCAATTAAGCGGCTTACAATTGTCATTAAACAACGGCGACACCTTGGATACAGGCTTGCTGATTATGGCCATAGGGGTACGCCCAGAAGTTGAGCTTGCACATAAGGCGGGACTGGAGATAGGTGCCTTAGGTGGCATTACTACTAACTCCCTAATGCAGACCAGTGATCCCAGTATTTTTGCAGTTGGCGATGCGGTTGAAGATCAAGACTTTGTTACCGAGCAGCCAGGGCTTGTGCCTCTAGCTGGGCCGGCTAATCGCCAGGGGCGCATGGCTGCCGATAATATGCTAGGTCGTCAGCAGCACTATCGTGGCACTCAAGGTACTGCGATCGTTAAGGTGTTTGATTTGGCGATCGCCAGCGTCGGCAAGAGTGAAAAAACATTAGCGCGCGATGACATAGCCTATGAGAAAGTTTATGTTCATGGTGCCAGTCATGCCAGCTATTACCCAGGAGCGGAAATGATTTCTTTGAAAATCATTTATTCGCCTACGAGCCTAAAGATTTTAGGTGCCCAAGCCTGTGGTAAAGACGGTGTTGATAAGCGTATTGATGTGTTGTCGGTGGCGCAAAGAGCCGGAATGACGATAGAAGATTTACAACACCTAGAACTGACCTATGCTCCACCGTTTGGTAGCGCTAAAGACGTAATCAACCAAGCGGCGTTTGTCGCCAGTAATATTGTGGCGGGCGATACTAAAGCCATTCACTACGACCAAGTGGATAAGTTGAGTGATGAGCAGCTATTGCTGGATGTTAGAAACCCAGGGGAACTCGAAAAATTGGGTCACATAGAGGGCGCAATAAACATTCCCGTTGATCAATTAAGACACCGGCTTGGCGAGTTACCAAAAGACAAAGAAATCATTATTTACTGCCAAGTAGGGCTTCGTGGAAACGTGGCCTACCGGCAATTAGTAAATAACGGTTTTAAAGCCAAAAACTTGCTCGGCGGTTATCGCACTTATCAGTTTGCCAAAGCTTAACTGCGAGAGCCGTTTACTTGGTTTCCTTGTTGAGCAATGGTGACCGGCCAGCCTGCAAATTGGTTGCTGTCATCATTGCTGAGTAGGTTGGCTAAAAAGCGGTAGGCTTCAATTTGGTAGGTTTTTTCCTCAGTGTTAAAGCGTATCACTCCGAAGCCACTGCCTTTTTGTTGCGCTTTTAGGTAACGGTTCGATGCGGTTGCCGCTATGGGATTGGCCACGGCATAAACGTACATCTTATTACCAAATGCGTCTAAATATTCGCCGGTATTCGCCAAATTATGGTCGGGTCGGTTGCTGTGGGGCAATCCAATGCTATCGGGAATCCACCAACGCGGCCAACCTGCGGCGATTGCCGGTGTGCAAAAGACCCAGTTACTGTCTCTTTGTTGATGCACACCGTATTGGCTTAAGCTGCCCAAATGGGTATCGCCACATATGTGCAACGCCTTGCTATCACGCATAATATCAATGGCTCGGTTGCGAGCTGTTGCTGGCCAGCCGCTGCAATCGAAATCGTATTTAAGGTACCTGTCCGGTCGTGGTTGGTGGGTTGAGATACCACTGAACACCGTTTGGCTTAATACGGCTTTGAGTTTATGTCCTCGCCAGTCAGCTCCCCAGCTTGCTAAGAACTGTTCTTGACGGGCGCCGAGCAATTGCAAATCAGGGTGATCAAAGTCGGGGTTAATCAGGGTTGGTGGCTCGTTTTCTCCACTTACTCCAACCTTGATATTTAATAGCTCAGGCCCACTTTTCCATTGCCTATCCGCGATAATTGCAAAGCTCACGTTACCGTAAATCAAATCGGTAAAGTACACACTGATGTCGCGCAGGGATGCTTGCTTGTCATAGGGGAGCGGATGATGGGCTGTATGGGTTTTGTGAACCGTGTTAATCATTGCGACATTGGCAATGTAACCACCGGCATTATCGGTACGCCCCGATGCCACGGCAACATTACTCATAACCTCACCGCCATTACCCCATAAGTTACCCTGAAAAACATCGTGATCGTCCGGAAGTACAACGGTGGGTGCGTGACGCATGGACTCTCTAAACGCCCAACCAAACTGGTAATATTTGCGCAGGTAATTAAGTATCGACTTATCGGTGGGTTGGTAAACCACGCCATAGCCACCGTGGTTCTCGTAGAGTTGATCACCGGAAAAGTAAAGCATATCCGGATCGAGAATACCTAAATTGTTAGCAACCGGTGCGTAAGGAAAGGCGTAATCGTTTTGGCAAGTGAGGGCAGCCAAAGTGAGAGGGCGACCAGAATATTTGGGATCGGCCTTTATTGTGCCTTCAAACTCATCAACTTCGATGCCACCATCCCGCATGAGCTCGTTATACAGCAATCGATAGCGCACATCGCGGCGAGCTGGCCAATTATTGATGGTGAAGGTTGCTAGCCAAGCCTGTTGGTCAAGGGGCTCTTCAGCCAATGTTTGCCAGCGACCATCTTGCAGAACTTGTAAGGTAATCCGTTGTGGCTCGTCAATGTTTAAAGGGCCTGTAAGGGCAGACATTCTAAGACTATGGCCGTTCTCTGTTTGGCTGTCATTTAAGGTGTACATTGCCCATAAAATCGGGCCGAAGCGTTGACTGGCTTGATGGCTAAAGGCATCACCGCTGATTAACCAATCGCTGAATTGATAGCGGCAGCCTTGGGGGATGTTTGGTTTGTCGGTACTGTTGGCAAAATTGCTAACCAAAGCAACATTACCCGTTAAAGACTGCGCCTCGACATGATGGCTCATGGTTGCAAGACGTTCTTGAGTGGTCGCGTCGTACACGGTTAAAACCAGTAAACACACACCCTGCTTTGGTTGTCCAGATAGGTGTAATTTGAGGGGGGTGCTAGAGAGCGGAAAGTTCGCATTAACACGCTTGCGCCCAATAAACATTTGCTTTTTACAAAGGCCAATATCAATGCCTTTATGAATAAAGCAATTGGCTCGATAATCATCGATATCGCTGCTAGCACCCAACCGTATGCCGACACCGCCATCGTTAGTACCGGTTTGAATTTGCTCGACGTCTACCGAAAGCTCAAATGGGCTATTGGGGTCTCGTAACTGTGTGGTGAGTGAATGTAAGCTGCGATTACCACCGCTTGAAAGGCATTGCGCTTTTCCGTCCTGTAACTGCCAATCTTCCATGGGGTTAGCCCAGTATTCAGCGCCAATCCAAATGCGATCTTTACTGTTACCCCAGTTGCTGCTTAATGTTTTTTGGGCGCTGTTTTGGTGTTTACTGTCATCCTTCGTTGATTGACAACCAATGGAGCTTGTCAAAGCACCGGCTAACCCAAGTTTTATAGCATTACGACGTGTAAGCCTAGGTTGTTTCGACATGATTGGCGCATCCAGCGTTAACGATCCTTGGATAACGATGATGCGCAATCAATTGTTAATTGTCAACAAACCACTGTTCGAAAATCCCCTAGTCAACAATGGCCAGAGGTTTGCCGGTTTTCCAAATTCCTCGAGTAAAATCGGGGAAGTCTTTTGAGTTACTTCTATCGGCTACAGAAGCTACCGATAGCGGCATTACCGCAGACCAAGCCGCTCCGTCATACACGTCTTGGTCCAAAGGTTCACCATTACGTAGGCAGTAAATCATGCGCCAACACATTAAAAAGTCCATTCCGCCGTGGCCACCATTGCGTTCGGCTTCTTTACCCATTCGTATCCAAAGTGGATGATCGTATTTTTGGTACCACGAAGTCATTTCATAGTCCCATTCGTGGAAGTTACCACTGCCTCCATTTTCCAAAGCAATCCGGTTAGGAAACCCAGCAAATACGCCATTAGTGCCTTGAATTAAGTTGTGACGAGAGTAGGGCCGGGGCGTGGTGGTGTCGTGCTGCACCATGATACTGCGACCCAGTTTGGTCTTAATAAGGCTGGTGTTCATATCGCCACAAATGTAGTTCATTTGATTTCGAGAGTGATCAGCGGGAAATTCCCTTTTCGCATAGGCGTTGCGACCAATTGCTGGAGAGCTGGTTGAGGTAAGGTAGTCGAAACGGTCGCCTCGATTAATATTCATGTATTGAGCAATCGGGCCCAAGCCGTGAGTAGGGTATAGGTTACCGTTCATTTTGGAGTGGTAAGCGGTACGCCATGAACCGGTTTTACGTTCAATTTCTTTCATTTGCCAACGCAATTCATGGATATACGCCGCTTCACCATGCAGCAGGTCACCGAACAGGCCTTGGCGGACCATGTTGAGCGCCATTAACTCATCTCGGCCATAACAAACATTTTCCATCATCATGCAATTTTTTTGGGTCTTCTCAGCGGTGTCCACTAAGTTCCATAGATGCTCGATAGTGGTGGCCATAGGCACTTCAACAAAAGCGTGTTTACCCGCCAACATGGCGTCTTTAGCCATGGGATGATGCCATTGCCAAGGGGTACAAATAACCGCTATGTCGACATTGTCGAGGGCCAGTAAATCACGGTAGCTTTGTGAGTTATCGGAAAAGTATTGTGGGGTGTCTCTACCATACTGTTCGCTGGCGGCTTTTGCACGCTCCAATACTAGTTTGTCGATGTCGCATATGGCCGTGATTTTGGCTCCATCAATGCGATTGAAATGATGCACAAAGCCGATTCCTCGTTCCCCGACGCCAATAAGTCCAATACGGACTTCATCCATCTTAGGGGTTACCAGCCCCATTACGGATTTTCCTAAAGGTTTAGGGGCGATGGCACTGCTGCTTGCACAACCGCCTAATGCGGTTGCAGCTGCTGTGGCTATCGAGCCTTTTATAAAGGCTCGGCGATCGAAATTGGACATCATAACTCCTTGATTAGTGGTTCGACTCTTAACAATGCTAACTGAAAAAAGCGCTAAAAATGGTTACTAATGTGCTCCTCAAAGCGCTTAAAGTCGTTTTCAATATCTGGGTTCTTTAGCACATCGTAACAGGCAAATGTTGGCAGTGCGCTCATGCCGAAGAAGCGAAAGTTAGCGTGCATGTGGAACATCAGATCATCAACGCCTTTGCCTTGGAAAAGATACTCGTTGTCGTTATCGAAAGCTTGCTTTGGCGCGTTAAAGGTGAGACTCAGCATATACTTGGCATTGGTTTTTACACCGCCCGTGCCGTAGTTGTCGGTTGGGGCTTCACTGGTTCGTCCATCAAAGTTACACAAGGTGCCCATCATTCCAGCGCTAAATACTTCATCCATGTATTTTTTGAAGGTCCAAGGAATGGTCATCCAATTGACCGGCGTTTGTAGAATCACCCGGTCGGCCCATTCATAATGTGCTAACTGCTCTTCCATCACTAGCTCGTCTTGCATGGTGACCACTCTTACATCGTGCCCTTTAGCGGTTAGTAAGGTTTGTGCTTTGTCGACAAGGCTTGCATTAAGGCGACCAGCAGAAAACTCGGACGGTTCGTGGGCATTAATAATCAGTACATTACTCATTGGTTTCTCCATGTCTACTTTGTTGTAAATCGCTTAACTTACCGATTTTGAAACGATAGCGATCACAATAGCAAAGAGCAATAGAAATTGACTTGTTCGCTTGAGCGCTAATTCGGCTGTGCTAATTCACTAAACATAAAGTCTATAAAGTGGCGAACCTTTGAGGACATGTGTTTACGGGACGGGTAAATCACATAAACGCCGATTTCTTGTTTTGGAAGCTCTGTGAACAAGGGCACCAGTTTACCGGTTTGCAATTCATCGGTGAGATTGAACGAGGGCACCCGAGTTATTCCTTCACCGGCGAGACATAAGGCCAGCTCCATTTCTGGGCTATTCGTTAGTAAGCGGTTGTTAACGGTTACGTCTACACCGCGACCATCGGTTAGTTGATAGTGCCAGATGTTGGGTTGTTTGAGATTGCTGTAGCTCATGGTGGCATGCGCTGGCAACTCCGTAGGACAACTGGGTGTGCCATGTTTACTTAGGTACGAGGGCGCCGCCACCGTGACACTGTACGCCTGTTCTATTTTTCGACTAACAAGAGTTGAATCTTCCATTTTCATTGAAGCGCGAATTAATAAGTCCCAGCCGTCCGCCACTAAATCAACCTTACGGTCATTTAAGTCCAACTCAACCTGCACTTTCGGGTAACGCTGCATGAATTTGGCAAGGATAGGACGTATTTTTGATAATCCGTAACTCACAGGGCAGCTGATGCGTAACCTGCCTTGGGGCTCTACTTGATGCCCAGCAAGCATGTTTTGTGCGGCATTGGCGTCTTCAACCAGCTGTTCGCATTGCTGATAATACATGGAACCTTCAGGGGTTAGACTAATGCTGCGGGTGGTGCGGTTAAGCAGACGTACCCCGAGGCGCTCTTCCAACTTAGAAACTTCTTTGCTGATGTAAGAGGTAGAGTGGCCGCTAAGTAGCGCCGCTTTGGTAAAGCTGCCACTGTTTACCACTTGGGTAAAAAATACGATGCCATCCAGTAGCTTGCCATCAAATCCCATGGTCTTATTCACCTTTAGAGAGAAGGTTATCTTGCTTATTAGGTCTTATTTGGAAATAAAGTTTAGATAATTAGCTTATTAATCTCAAGGAGGTATCAATGTAATGTGTTCGTTAAGGAATGTAACTTACCTATTAGATAACGAAAACATTGGAAAAAGGAGAAGCAACGTGAGAGAAATAAGTCGAATTAATCACATTGGCCTGCGAGTTAGCAACTTTGAAGTATCGAGAGACTTCTATGGGCTGCTCGGCTTTAATTACATAACCGGACCAGGCGGCCCAGAGCCGGTGGCCATTGTTGAGCATCCAAGTGGTATCAATATCAATTTCATTTTGAATGCCAATCAAACCGATGATGCCAACGTGCTTATGGATGTTGCTACCAAGCATACGGGCTACACCCATGTAGCCATAGAAATATCAGATAAAAAAGCCGTCTTGGAAAAGCTAGAACAATTGAATATTCCTCTCAGCGGAGGTCCAATGGAACATCCTACTGGTACATCATTTTTTATTCGAGACCCAGATAATAACGTGGTTGAATTTATAGAATACAAAGGGTTAGGCGAATTTTTAAAGTAAAGATACCTACTCGTGTGAGTTATTAAAATAAATCGTTTTCTAGTAATTAAGGTTGGATAAAGGGACATCTAATGAAAATAATCGCTTTCGCTGCGAGCAGCAGTTCACAGTCTATCAATAACAAGTTAGTCCAGTATGCCACGAGTCTTATCTCAAATGCCCAAGTCGAAGTACTTGATATCAACGATTACGAGATGCCGCTTTTTAGTGAAGACAGAGAAAAAGAACTTGGACACCCGCAAGCGGCGCAGAGTTTTTTTGAAAAACTTACACAGGCGGATGCGATTCTTATTTCTTTCGCTGAGCACAATGGCTCTTATACCGCAGCGTTTAAAAACTTATTTGATTGGGTCTCGCGCATTGATATGAAGGTTTATCAAGGTAAACCCGTGGTAATGCTCGCCACCTCGCCCGGGCCGGGAGGCGCTGCTAACGTGTTAGCTGCGGCGGTAAATTCAGCCCCTTATTTTGGTGGCGAAGTAGTAGGGCAAGCCTCTGTGAGTCGTTTTTATGATCATTTTGACGCTGAGTCGATGCAGATCCGCTCCGAGACTGTAAAGGCGCTTGTGTTAGAAGCCTTATCCGGGTTGGAGCAGTACCGTTGATTAATAAAAAAGGGTTAGCAACCACTACGGTGCTAACCCTTTCATTATATGGTGGCCCCTCACAGACTTGAACTGTGGACCTAACGATTATGAGTCGTGCGCTCTAACCAACTGAGCTAAGGGGCCAAAAATTTGTTTTCAAAAAACGAGCCAAAGTATACGAAGTTTAGCTTGGCTTGTCATGGTTAACTGTCCGAGTTTCTGAAAAAAAAGCTCTAATTGGTTAACTCTTGTTCAAGATTAAAAGTGATATTTCACCAAAGCGTTTAGGTTGCGCTCATCAACACCGTGGACGCCGAACTTGTTGTTCCAATATACGTATTCAAAGCCAACGTAAAGCTTACCCGGAGCGCCAACCCAAGGGGCGATGTCTAATTTAATTTGTGGGGTAAAATTAAATTGACTGGCTTGATCTCGGGTGCCAGAGGTCCAGTCAATAAAGCCATCAAATAGTATTTCCGTCTTAGAAAACGGGATTGGTAATCCCCAAGTCAAAGTAAACTGTTGATTACTGGCTTGGTCGTTGTCATTGAAACGTTGATAAACGTTGGCGCCAAAATGGCTAAACATAGGGATATTCCAAGCAGTGCCCACACCGGCTAGGTAGTTGTTTTGTGAAAAGCCATTGGAATCATTACCAAATTCCCATGTGGTTGCCACGGAAATGGCTTTAAGCGGTCCGTTGTTCACCTGCATAATGTTAAAGCGTGGTGAGAATTCGCCATAAATCTCACTGTCGCCGTTAAAGGACTCTAGGCGATCGACGAAAAAGAAGGTATCGCCCCAGCTGGCTGCGTTTGCATATTCAAAGGTTGCGACGGTACGGTTGTTATCTCCCAACTCATAATCGGCGCCGCGAAGTGCTGTGACGCTAAAATCCTGAAAGTATAGTTCAGCCTGAGCAGTGGCACTCATTGCCATTAAAGAAGCAAAGCAGAGAGCTTTTTTCATTGTCATTGTCCTTGGAGATGGGATTATTTTATCGGTATTATTGAGCACGGATCCTAAGTAACCAGCGCGTTAAATGCAAGTTGGTGCACACAAAAAAAAGCCCTGCTTTGCAGGGCTTTATTCGATTACTAGGTTAGTTACTTATTGTGAACCACATCGACACCATAGGTTTTGCCTTGTGCATGACACACTGCACAAGATTCAGTGGCAATGTTAGGATCCGTGTTCATGTCTTCAAACAACACCGCGCCATTGGACGAGAAGTGGGCTTGTGCAGACGCGGATACGTGACAGTTTCGACAAGCTTCCGCAATGGGCGATATGTAGTAAGTTGAGGTGTTATCGCTTGCGGCTATTGCGCCCTTACCTGATGCCAAATCACCATTGTCATTAAACAGATTGAACGACGTATGACATGCGGTACAGTCGTTCTCAGGACTTGGGTAGCCCATTAGGCTGCTTGATGAGCCGTCCGTTTCACGATACACAGCTCCTGGAGAATCCCACTGGCCATTATGGAAGCGGTGAGCGACGGTCGACAAATCACGGTTGTAGAATTTAACCGCTTGTACAACCTCATTACCGTCGGCGTCTTTGTATTTAACATCCGAATGTTTAGAACCCGCCCAGGTATTGTTGTGACAATCCATACATTGATTGAAACGAGTAACACCGTGAGAGCCTTTCACATGGGTAAGGTTTTCATGACACGAGTTACAGGTTGCTTCGGTTACCGTACTGCGCATGTCATCTTCCCAGCGAGACATTAAGGCACCACTACCATCGGCATTGGCTAGATTCCAATAAACGGTAGCTGCGGTATTGGCAACGGTTCGACCTGGATTGTCGGCACAGGTCACCAACATGCCGTCGGTTGCACACACTTGTACTTCCGACATTAGGTAGAGATTACCATCAGTTAACATAGCAACTGCCGCATCACTAAGGCCGGTACGCGTGACCGTTAACACACCACCGGAAAGCGTGGCAGTAACGTTGTTATTTGCATTGGTAATGACGTTTAACGTCTGCCCTGAGCGCATAATATCGCCGTTTGCCATTACTTGGCCCCAGTTAATACCTCGGCCTGGATTCGACATGTATGGCGTTAAGTCGAAGTCATCAGCCGGCGCTGCACCATTTACCATCATTGCCGCTTCGACCGTAATGGATTTTGCCGCCACATCGGCGCTCACTTTTTGAATGTCCAGCATTAACGCTTTTTCCGACTCGGCTCTGTCGCCGATACGATGCGCTTCAACTGGGCTAAGACCACCACTGCCGTGACAGCTCGAACAGGTGCTATCGTTGGCTACCTGAATGTTATTACCGTGATTCTCACCAGTAAATGGATTGGTACTGATATGACACGCTACACAGGCTTCGGCAAACGGTGTTTGCCAGCTGTCGGCCTCGTTAGTATGGCAGGTAGTACAATCCTTTAGTTCGGCAGGGTAGCCAATTGATTCGGACAACACCTTACCATTATTGCCGTGAATGCCATGAATCATCGCTGGCAGGTCAAATTCCCAACCCGCGGCAAACGCATCGTCGCTGGCTTTCAGTGCTGGATTATGACAAGCAACACAGGCTTCGGTCGATTGATAGTTACGATGGGCATGGATTTGCGCGATGGTGCCATCGTTATCGCCATGACAAGCAATACAGGCTGCATCCATTACGGTATCTTTGCCGGTGTCATCGACCATATCGCCGGAGGACGGCTGAAAGTCAAAGCGCTTCGATAGTACCTTCTCAGAGATGGCATTACCCATAGAGTCGGTAACGTTATACGCTCTAAAAAACAGTCGATGGGTTAGATCTTGGTCAACACCGTCCATAATAATCGGCGCAGGACCGTCATGCTCCCAAGTACCCATGTAGGTGCCGGGCATCTCTTCCGATTCGGTTAAAGTACACGCGTCATGCTTGGTACCGCGAATGGTGACTGTGCCACCTCCGGGCTGACAATATAAGGTTTGGTGAGGAACCCACTGCTTGGCTGAGCCAAAGTCAGTGTCGTTATCTTTAACATGGGCGTAATAAATTGACACCAAGTTGAGCCCCGAAAATGGTAAATCGGAACCGCTCATGTTTTTGCCCATCATGTTAAAGGTAATGCCAAATTCTGTATCTGGCGCAATCATTACGTCGGCGGGGTCGAGATCAAAACTCGCGTCACTAAAACGTTCAACTGTGGTTACAACATTACCGCCACCCGCTCCTGGGGGGCCCTCAGGACCTTGAGGGCCTTCGGGACCTTGAGGCCCTTGGGCTCCGTCTTTGCCGTCACTGCCACAAGCGGCAATGCTTGCAGCCATTATTACTGATAACAGAATTTTAGCTAAATTGCTCTTGGATTTGACCATTAGAATCTTCCTTACTTCCTGCATATTGTTATAACCGCACACAAAGTGCTGGTTTAATACTAGTCAAAAAATGAGCAGTCAAGAGTGATCAATATCAACTTTTTTGAGATTATTTTCAGTTGATCACAAGACGGGGTTCGCATGCCGTAATAAAGGGCTTTGAGGATCAAAAAAGCCTCGCATTTGCGAGGCTTTTTAACAAGCTAGAGGATTCGGTTATTCATCTAGGAATGACTTTAGAATCTCTGAACGGCTCGGGTGTCGCAATTTGCGTAATGCCTTCGCTTCGATTTGACGAATACGCTCCCGGGTTACGTCGAATTGCTTGCCCACCTCTTCTAGGGTGTGGTCGGTATTCATGTCGATCCCAAAGCGCATGCGCAACACCTTAGCTTCACGAGCAGTTAAGCCGGCTAGCACTTCGTGGGTCGCGTTCTTGAGGCTCTCTCCAGTGGCCGATTCTACAGGCAACTCTAAAGTGGTGTCCTCAATAAAATCACCTAAATGCGAATCTTCATCGTCACCGATGGGCGTCTCCATTGAGATAGGCTCTTTGGCGATTTTCAGCACTTTGCGGATTTTGTCTTCTGGCATCAACATGCGCTCTGCTAACTCTTCCGGCGTCGGTTCGCGTCCCATCTCTTGCAGCATTTGGCGAGAGATACGGTTCAGTTTATTGATGGTTTCAATCATGTGAACCGGAATACGAATGGTTCGAGCTTGGTCGGCAATCGAACGAGTGATTGCTTGTCGGATCCACCAAGTTGCATAGGTAGAAAACTTGTAACCACGGCGATATTCAAACTTATCAACGGCTTTCATAAGACCGATGTTACCTTCCTGAATGAGATCCAAGAATTGTAAGCCGCGGTTGGTGTATTTCTTCGCAATCGAGATCACCAAACGCAAGTTCGCTTCAACCATTTCCTTTTTAGCGCGACGAGCTTTTGCTTCGCCGATAGACATACGGCGATTGATGTCTTTAATGTTGGAAATAACCAAACCGGTTTCTTGCTCAACGGCAACCAACTTGGCGCGGCAACGTTCTAGGTCATGTTCCAGCATGCGCAACCCTTCCGCGTGAGGTTTGCCGGAAGCCATTTCTTTTTCTAACCAGTTGCTGCTGGTTTCATTGCCTGGGAATACCTTAACGAAGGTTTTCTTAGGCATGTATGCCTGTTCAACCGCCATTTTCAGAATTAGACGCTCTTGGGTACGAACCCTTTCCATCATAGTTCGCATGCTTGAAACAATGGCATCGAACTGTTTTGGAATTAGGCGGAAGTCTTGGAATTCTTCGGTTATCTTCTTGATAGCCTTCTTAGAGTCTGCGTGAGCACGACCTTTCTTTTCAATGACTTTTTGTGCAGCTTCATAGGCGGCGCGAAGGGCGTCGAAGCGCTCTTTAGCAAGCTCAGGATCGGGACCTTTGTCTTCCTCTTCTTCGCTCTCTTCATCATTGTCGTCGTCTTCGTCTTCTAATTCCTCTTCAGACAACGCTGAGCCGACATGGGTAGCTGTTGGGGCTACGCTGCCATCATCGTTAGGGTCGACAAAACCGGTGATAATGTCCGAGAGTCTCATCTCTTCGGCTTCGTACTTGTCGTATTGATCAAGGATGTAGGAAATTGCCGCAGGATATTCCGCTACAGAAGTTTGGACAGAATTAATGCCCTCTTCGATGCGCTTGGCAATACCAATCTCACCTTCGCGCGTCAGCAATTCAACAGTACCCATCTCACGCATGTACATGCGAACAGGATCCGTGGTACGTCCTAATTCACTTTCTACCGTAGCCAGTGCTTGAGCCGCAGCTTCTACCGCGTCTTCGTCGGTAGCGTCTTCAGACATCATTAGAGTATCGTTGTCCGGTGCTTCTTCAAACACTTGGATACCCATGTCGTTGATCATCTGAATAATATCTTCGATCTGGTCAGAATCAACCATATCAGCAGGGAGGTGATCATTTACTTGAGCGTAGGTCAAATAACCTTGCTCTTTACCTTTTGCCAGCAACAACTTAAATTGCGACTGCGGAGTTTGATCCATAGATACCATCCAATTAGGAATTTACATACAACAAGCAGCACCGAGGGTGCTGCGCAAACCAACAATTATAGACATTTTAGTGCTCACTTACTAGTGCAAGCGATGCGCTTGTCCATTATTTATTTCAAAAAAATACCTATGTAGTTTTTCATACTTAGGTCTGATTTTGCTTCATTTTAGCAATCAATGCTGCTAACTGCCTTTTTTCTACTGAGGTTAACTCGGTCTTAGCGCTTAATTGCTGATAACGCTGCTCTAAGTATTGATTATTAAGCCAATACAACGCTCGTTTAAAATCGGCCACCATGTTTTTCTGTGCGATTTGGTGTTCCCATTGAGCTAACCGCGTTAACGCTTTCCAATGCTCAGTGTCTCGATACAGTTCTAGCAATTGCCCGCTTGATAATTGCCGCTCTCGAGTTTTATCCAATAAATCCGCGAGCAATTGTACGCCAGGCATTTGCAAATGAGACAGCACAGGTTGCAATTTCATGCCATAGCCTAGTGAAGGCGTTTGAATTAACAGTGCGATGGCCAATCTTAATGGCGTACCGCGCCCCTTTAGCCCTTGTTGCTCGGTTGCTTTAGGCGCTTGGCTAAAGCCAAACTTACGCTTAAGTTCAGCGGCTGAGTTGAGGCGCAAACGATAGGCCAAAGCTTCTAATAGGGTTTCTTGAAGAACGGTATCTTTGACTTTTTCGATCAAGCCTAGAGCCTGTTTGGCTAAACTACCGTCTTCTACTCGATGGGTTTGGGATAAGCCTTCAAATAAAAATTGGTGAAGCGGTGTGGCCTGCTGAACTTGTGCTTCGAAGGCCTCTTTGCCGTGCTTGCGCACAAAGGTATCGGGATCTTCACCGTCGGGTAAAAACATAAATTTAAGTTGATCGCCAGGCCTAAGTTGCGGCAACGCGGTTTCCATTGCTCGCCAAGCGGCTTCACGTCCAGCTCTATCGCCGTCGTAGCAACAAACCACGGTGTTGGCTGTTCGCTGCAAAAGCTGCATTTGCTCAGCGGTTGTGCTGGTGCCAAGCGACGCTACCGCGTAGTCGATACCAAATTGGGCTAAGGCGACCACGTCCATATACCCTTCAACGATCAGCACTTGCTCAGGGGAACGAATGGCTTGTTTAAGCTCGTAGAGCCCATAAAGCTCTTGCCCTTTATGGAAGATAGGTGTTTCTGGTGAGTTGAGGTATTTCGGGGTGCCGTCGCCCAGCACACGACCTCCAAACCCAACCACTCGGCCTCGACGATCGCGAATGGGGAACATTAAACGGTCGCGAAAGCGGTCGTATCGACGCCCTTGATCGTTTTCAATAAGCACTCCGGTCTCGACCAACTTATCGATGTCAGTGGGCACTTGCTTAAACTGAGACATGATGCCATCCCAGGCATCCGGCGCGAAACCGATTCGAAAAGCTTTTACCACCTCGGGGGAGAGCCCACGCTGCTTAAGATAATCGATGACTTTTTGACGATCGGCATGATGACGAAGTTGCGCTTGATAGTATCGCCCAGCTGATTCCATCAGTTCGTATAAATCTTGGGAGGGACGAGGCGTTCTAGGGGCTTGTGACCCTTCTTCGCGGATGACTTCAAGGCCATGTAACCCTGCTAACTCTTCAATGGCATCAGGGAAATCTAAACGGTCATATTCCATCAAAAAATCGATGGCATTGCCATGAGCGCCACAGCCGAAACAGTGATAAAACTGCTTGTCTTGGCTGACGGTGAAGCTGGGGGTTTTCTCGCCGTGGAAAGGGCAACATGCGGAGTAATTTTTACCCGCCTTTTTTAAAGTGACGCGGCTATCCACCAGAGACACGATATCGGTTCTGGCCAACAGGTCATTAATAAAATCCCTTGCTATCGGCATCGATGTCCAAGCTGAATATTGAGCGGAGAAATAGCTTAACCCATATTGAAACAGAGAAAAACCGTTTTAGTCGCCGTCGTTATTGAAACACAAAAACAAGCAAGCCGAGCATGAGCTCGGCTTGAATGTGTCTGGCAGTTGAAATCTTAAGCAAGTCGCGAACGAATGATGCCGGATAGGGCACCCATGTCTGCACGACCTTGTACTTGAGGTTTCAAAATTCCCATCACTTTGCCCATATCTTGCATGCCGGTTGCTCCAGAATCACTGATAGCGGCATCCACTAAAGCATCGATTTCTTGCTGCGATAGAGCTTGAGGTAAGAAGGTTTTCAATACTTCAATTTCTGCAGCTTCGACGTCGGCCAACTCTTGACGGCCAGCGGCCTCGTATTGGCTGATAGAATCTTTACGTTGCTTAACCATTTTGGTGAGCACAGCAATAACGTCGCTTTCAGACAGCTCTTGGCGGGTATCCACTTCGATCTGCTTAACAGCGGCTAATGCTAAACGTATGGTTCCCAAGCGCGCTTTATCTTTTGCGCGCATGGCAACTTTCTGTTCTTCTTTAAGTTGAGCTAAAGTCGACATAAGGAATTAGTATAAGCGAACGCGACGAGCGTTTTCGCGAGCCAACTTCTTCAAGTGACGCTTAGCAGCAGCTGCTTTAGCGCGCTTACGAGCAGTAGTTGGTTTTTCGTAGTGTTCACGACGACGAACTTCAGACAAGATGCCTGCTTTCTCACAAGAGCGCTTGAAACGGCGCAGAGCTACATCAAATGGTTCGTTTTCGCGTACTTTGATAATTGGCATATGCCTCTCACCTTACCTTGGATTTTATCCGTTGAGGTGACCAAACGAGTGGCCACACAGGGTTCAAAAAATGGTGCGGAATTCTAAACCGAATTTATGGCCTTTGTAAAGTGTAAAGTTAAACCAAGTTCTAAAAAACTAGCTTAAGCTATGATTGCAGAGTAGAATTGCGGCCTTTAATTTCAACGAGAGTGTCTGTTCATGCGAGTGTTAGGTATTGAAACCTCATGTGATGAAACCGGTGTTGCTATTTACGATGACCAACAAGGTTTGATGGCGCACAGCCTATACAGTCAGGTCAAATTGCACGCTGATTATGGCGGAGTGGTTCCAGAACTCGCGTCACGGGATCATGTGCGTAAAATTATTCCTTTGATTAATGAAACCATCACACAGGCCGGTCTTTCGGCAGACGATATCGATGCTGTTGCTTACACAAAAGGACCTGGCCTTATTGGCGCCGTTTTAGTGGGGGCCTGTGTAGGTCGAGCTTTAGCATTTGCATGGGATAAGCCCGCCCTCGGTGTTCATCATATGGAAGGCCACTTGTTAGCTCCCATGCTTGAAGACAATCCGCCTCAATTTCCTTTCCTAGCTTGCTTGGTTTCCGGCGGGCATACTCAACTGGTGGCCGTTGAAGGTATTGGACAATATCAATTGTTGGGTGAGTCGATTGACGATGCAGCGGGCGAAGCTTTTGACAAAACCGCAAAATTACTGGGGCTTGATTACCCCGGCGGACCTTTGCTGGCTCAATTAGCCACTCAAGGCGTGGATGGCCGCTTTAAATTTCCCCGTCCAATGACGGACCGCCCGGGTCTTGATTTTAGTTTCAGTGGTTTAAAAACGTTTGCGGCCAATACCATTGCCGCTCATAAGGACGACGTTGATGCGGACCAAACTCGCGCCGATATTGCGTTAGCGTTCGAACAAGCTGTGGTGGACACGCTTGCAATTAAATGCAAACGGGCGCTCAAGCAAACCGGCTATAAGCGTTTGGTTATCGCGGGTGGTGTTTCAGCTAACAAGCGCCTGCAACAAGGGCTTGGAGATCTGATGAAATCCATAGGCGGTAGCGTTTATTATCCCCGTAATGAGTTTTGTACCGATAACGGTGCCATGATTGCTTATGCTGGACTGCAACGTTTGAAAGCGGGTGAAAGAGAAGGGTTGGCAGTGCAAGGCAAGCCGCGTTGGCCTCTGACTGAGTTAGCGCCCCTTTAATTTCCCCTCTTGAACTTTCCCTCTTGACCCCGCATTAAGCGGGTAATGTTGGCGCGATGGCGAACAATGATGAGTGTTGAGAGCATCGCCATCGGGATGGTAAATCGGTCATCTAAAAAGTGGCTGTAAATCGGCGCTAACAATGACGTGATGATGGCGGCAAGGGATGAATATCGGCAAATTGCAAAGGTCACTATCCAGGTCACAATCAGCATTAACGCGAATGTTGGACTTATCGGAGCCACCGCACCAAAGGCAGTTGCTACGCCTTTACCGCCTTTGAAGTTGAAAAAGATGGGGTAAATGTGCCCGAGACAGGCGGCAATAGCAATGATACCTAACCACACCGGCTCGATTCCTAAAAAATAAGAACCGTATACTGGAATTGTCCCTTTTAGTACATCCACCAAAAGCACTTGAACCGCATGGAAGGGGCCGCCAAGTCTTAACACATTGGTGGCTCCGGGATTTTGAGAGCCCTGTGCTCGTGGATCCGGAAGGCCGTAGATTCGACAAATGATGATGGCACCAGACAGCGAGCCCATCAAATAAGCTGCTACGATTACAATCGCTATTAAAGGTGTCATGTTTCGTTTGTTGTCCTGTGCGTTTCTCGATATGATGCGCGCAACTTATTTTAATGCGGTTTTGCATTGCGAATTCTATCCCTAGTTAGGATACCCTAACCTAGCACATAAGTACCAGAGCGGAGGCACAGTGGATCGCGTAATCATCGAATCTTTACGAGTGGATACCATCATCGGTATTCTCGATTGGGAAAAAGAAGTCAAACAAACGCTGTTGTTGGACTTGGAAATGCTTTGGGATCAGTCTAAAGCGGCCGCCACTGATGATTACCAGTATGCTTTGTGCTACGCATCGGTGTCACAAGCCGTTTCCGATATGATTACGGCGCAACCAATTGGTTTAGTTGAAACGGTTGCTGAGCGGACCGCAGCTTTAGTTATGGAGCAGTTCAAGGTGTTAGGCATTAAAGTTCGCGTCCGTAAGTTAGCCGCCATTGCTAATGTAAATTCAGTGGGCGTAGAAATCGTAAGAGGACAGTGGAGTAAATGACGCAGCAAATATACATCTCTTTAGGCAGCAACATTGATGCTCGTTATCATCTAACACAAGCGCTTGATGCACTTGCGGCTGAATTTGGAGAGTTGACGTTATCGAGTGTATTTGAAAGCGAAGCAGTTGGCTTTAGGGGCGATAATTTCTTGAATATGGTGGTTGGTGCTAAAACCGACAGAAGCATCGAGCAAGTTGTTGCCTGTTTTAAAAGCATTGAAGCGGCTAATGGGCGCATTAAGCAAGCGCAAAAATTCAGTCCAAGAACCTTAGATCTGGATTTGCTTACTTATGGCGATACCGTTTGTCAGCACCCCATAGAGTTACCTCGGGATGAAATTACAAAGAATGCCTTTGTTTTGTGGCCATTAGCCGAGATTGCAGCGCTCGAATTGCACCCGATTCTTAATCAAGACTATCAAACGCTATGGAATGAGTACGATAAAGCTCAGAAGCTTTGGAAAATCGAATTTCAGTGGCCAAAAGACCCAACCAATTAGGACTTAATCATGGATATGTTTCAGCTCATCGTATTAGCGCTTGTTCAAGGGTTTACTGAATTTCTTCCCATTTCATCGTCAGCTCATCTCATTCTGCCGTCGGCACTGCTTGGTTGGCCTGACCAAGGCTTAGCCTTTGATGTATCGCTGCACGTAGGAAGCCTACTCGCAGTGATTTGGTATTTTAGAAAAGAAGTGGTGGAGTTGCTGCAATCTTGGTTTGCCTCTTTGACGGGAAAGCACACCCCTCAGTCGCGTTTGGCTTGGTTGATCATATTAGCAACCATACCGGCGGTTATTGCAGGGCTATTGCTTAACGATTTAGTCAGCACTGTTTTACGCGGACCTTGGGTCATTGCAGCGACCACCATAATTTTTGGCTTACTGCTGTGGTATGCCGATCGCAATCCGCCTCAACAACAAGATGAAATGTCATTGAGCTGGAAGCAAGCCTTGTTTGTAGGCATCGCCCAAGCCATCGCCATTGTTCCTGGAACCTCTCGTTCCGGTATCACAATTACCGCAGGCCTTATGCTCGGGCTTACCCGCACAGCCGCGGCTCGATTTTCATTTCTAATGTCTATTCCTACCATTCTTGGCGCGGGTACACTTATGACGGTCAAGCTGGTTGAATCTAAAGTGGATGTCATTTGGCATGAGCTGTTTTTGGGAGCGGTTATTAGTTTTGTCGCCGCTTACGTATGTATTTACTTCTTTATGAAGATCATACAGCGCATGGGTATGATGCCATTTGTTATTTACCGGCTAGCGCTTGGTATCGTTTTACTGTACGTGTTCGTTTTTTAGTATTCCTTAGGGGACGTACCCCGGCACCACGCAAATTCCGTCGGGGGGACGTACCCCAGCCTTATAATCGCTTAATTATTAAGCATTATCGAGAGTGGGGTACGTCCCCTATCGATTTTGGGGGAAATAGGGGGTACGTCCCCTATTGGTGCTGAGCTTTGTATTGCTTAAGCGCGTGGATGCGATTTTGGGTGAGCTGGGTGCGGATGTCGGCACCTTGGTATCCGGCGGCGATGATGTCCTGCACAGAGACCGCACTTGCGCACTCGAACGCTTGGTTTAAGTAGCTACGTTGGCCGTATTCGATGCGCTCAAATCCCAATCGGCCTTGGCTATCTGCTTGGCAAGCGTCCAGCAACTTCTCTAATCTGTGCGGCTTTCTCCAAAAATCGGCTTTGTCGAATATTTTCAGCAGTGTTTCAGGTCTTAACTCCGTGACCTTGTGAATATTTCCATGCTGATCCGATACCAATAACGCCAAATCGCGACAATCGTTAGGAACTCGTAACCGCTTGCACAGTTTTTTTATGGGCTTTAATCCTAACTGGCCATGACCGTGATGTTTGGGCCAGTTCGACGAAGGTGTTAGGGCTTTGCCAAGATCATGAGTTAATACCGCAAACCGAGTCGGCAAGTCTTGGGTTATCAAGGCACAAGCTTGCAAACACAATAGGGTATGTATGCCTGTGTCTATTTCTGGGTGCCATTTTTCTGGTTGTGGTACACCAAACAAGTTATCTACCTCGGGCAACACTTCAGCCAGCGCACCGCAATCACGTAATACTTGAAAAAATACATGAGGAGAGCGGGCCCGCAAGCCGCCTTCTAGTTCCTGCCAAACTCGCTCAGGGGTTAGGTGGCTTAATTCTCCCCGTGCTACCATCGATTGCATCAAGGTTTGAGTCTCGTCGGCGACGCTGAATCCTAAGTGATGGAGGCGGGCTGCGAAACGAGCTACTCGTAATACACGCAATGGATCTTCACTAAAGGCGGGAGACACGTGCCTAAGCAGTTTCAGCTGAAGGTCTTGTTGGCCATTAAAGGGGTCGTATAATGTTCCCGCTTGATCTTGAGCAATGGCATTTATGGTGAGATCGCGACGCTGTAGATCTTGTTCTAACGTAACGTCTGGGGCAAAGTGGCAGTCAAAGCCGGTATAGCCGACGCCTGACTTACGCTCGATGCGAGCCAATGCATATTCCTCACCACTCTCTGGGTGTAAAAAAACAGGGAAGTCTTTACCGACCGATTGAAAGCCTTGATTGATCATTTGTTCGGCGGTAGCCCCGACAACCAAATAGTCATTGTCTTTACTGGGAAGCCCGAGCAACTGATCTCTTACGGCGCCACCGACTAAATATACTTGCACTTGGAAAACCTTGTTTCTGGCGAATAGCGTCAGTCTACACAGGGCGTGCGCTTGAGCGCAAATCAGCGCTCGTTTTTTGACATAGTCCTATCAGCAGGATACTTTTATCTTTAGTCATTTATTTAGAGTTAACTACGCCATGTATCAGGCTTTTTATGGGTTATCGGAAGGACCATTCTCTATTGCCCCGAACCCCAAATATCTTTTTCAAAGTGCTCGTCATCGCGACGCGCTCACCCACTTAACCTACGGGCTCGGCGAAACCGGTGGTTTTGTTTTGTTGACCGGAGAAGTCGGTACGGGCAAGACAACCGTTTCGAGAACCTTGTTACAACAGTTGCCGGAAAACACGGATACGGCCTTTATTCTTAATCCCAGTCTGACCGAGTTGGAATTGTTGGCCACCTTGTGCGATGAACTAGGTATCAAGTACCCACAACAACCCAGCTTAAAGCAGTTAACGGATTGCATAAGCGAATTTTTGAGTAGCAATCACCAAGCTGGTCGCAATACGGTGCTCATCATCGATGAGGCTCAACATTTGCGAGCGGAAGTCTTAGAGCAACTGCGATTGCTCACTAATCTGGAAACGGATACCAAAAAACTCTTACAGGTGATTCTGATTGGTCAGCCTGAACTGCAACAGCTGTTGCGGCGCAAAGAGCTTAGGCAGCTCGCACAGCGCATTACGGCCCGTTATCACTTAATGCCACTAACCGAGAAAGAGGTGGCAAGCTATGTGGGGCATCGTTTGCAAGTGGGCGGGCGTGCGCAACCGCTGTTTGATGCCGGTGCTATTAAGGCACTTCATAAAGCCTCATCAGGCGTTCCACGGTTAATCAATTTGATAGCAGAACGCTCGTTACTGGCCGGCTTTGCAAATCAATTGGCCGTTATTGATAAGAAAACGGTTGCCGCGGCAGCTGTCGAAGTATTGGGTGTAGAGGAGCCTGCTGAGACAAGCTCTCAATCATGGGTACCCTGGGCCATCAGCGGTGTATTATTGGTGTTACTGATAACCTCATTTTTGTGGCGTCATGGTGACCTGTTTTTACCGGAAGAGCATCAGCAAAATCGCTTCCCTAAAAAGCAAGTTGTTAGCCCACAGCCTCAGTTGCCAGCTGCTACGCAGCCGCCGCAACAGACCAGCCTTACCACACCGAGTGAACCGGATTTAACGGCCATTATTGAGCAAGCTGAAGACATTGATTTATCGTTCGCAGCCTTATTTGATCTTTGGCAGCAACCACTCTACAAAGGCTTGACGCCATGCCAATCAGCTAAACGCAATGGTTTAAGCTGTTACCAACAACAAGGAAATTTTCGCACCATTGCTCGCATTGACTATCCGGCTGTGGTTTATATGCAGCAACAAAATCAACGCTTTTACGCGGCTCTGATCGCGGTTGATGGTGAGCAGCTGCTATTGCAACTCGCTGAACAACGGATTTGGGTATCACAGGCTTGGTTCGATCAGCGATTCAGCGGGACTTTTGAGATTTTATGGGTCAAGCCGGCAATGCCGTTGCAGGCAATAGGTCCAGGCTCGCAAGGCAAGCAAGTTCAGTGGTTGGAAGACAGTTTAGCTCGTGTTGCGGGTACCACCCCCAAATTGCGCCAGCAATTTGATCAAGAGTTGGCTAATCAAGTTGAAACATTTCAACAAGATAACGGCTTGATCGTCGATGGCATTGCAGGACGAGAAACCCTAATTCACCTTAATTTACGAGTCAGTAATACTGGCCCGCGCTTAGGGACTTTGTAATATGTCGATATTACAAGATGCACTGGATCGCAGTAACAACCGCTTGCCACGTCAACCGACCGCGACACCTAGGCGAACTGGGTTTTGGTTGTTAATTGCAGCAGTGGCATTGACGACTGCCGGTGTCAGCGTTGCTGTTACCTGGTGGATAATGCAGCCGTCTACGCAGTCAGCAGCGGAGCACTCGGGCTTACCTAAAATCCAAGAAAGCAACAGCCCAAGTCAACCCTTGAACGCCCAACAACAAATGCAAGCGCAACCCCAGCCTCAACCCCAACCTCAACCAAGGGTGCGTCTAGCCGGACGTGTTACATTGCCGGAGCAACAACCGCTGCGGGAGTCTAGACCACAGCCACCAACTCAAGCCGAGCAGGTAGAACAATCGCAACCTTATAGACAAAGCGAACCTGTTTCGCCTCAGTCCAACGGCTACACCTTGGCCGATGGCTCATTGGTTTTGGGGGCTAAGCCGAGTGAACAGCAGCAGCAACAGCTACAGCAAAGTGCAAATCAAGCGTCAGTGGGTACTAGTCAAAACCCGCAAGTGAACGATGAAACAGCGCTCATCGCTGCGCTTGAGGCGGCATTGGCGGATGTGGAAAAAGAACGAGCGTTGGAGAAACCTATGGTGGATCCCCAGTTAGACCCGCTTCCCAAAGACGCCCCACAGGCCACCGATATTCCAAAGCCCAGCCAACTGCCGCAAGCTTTCCAAGATCGGATCCCAAGATTTAATATAAGCGCTCACATCTACGCAGCCAAACCACAAGATCGCTGGCTAAGTGTTGATGGGGTTGAGTTGCAGCAAGGGGATCGCATTCAAGGAGCGCTTAGAGTGGTAGAAATTCGGCCACAAGATGTGGTGTTAGAACTGGATGGCACCGAATTTCGTGTCGACGCCTTAGCCGGGTGGTAAAAAAGCCAGCGATAATCGCTGGCTTATTTCTATTACAACACGCTAACTTGTTGGTCGTTAACCATCGCCTAAAATTAATAGACTTGCGTTACCACCAATGGCAGTAATGTTATTGGTAAAGGTTTTTTCGGTAATAAATCGAGTTAAATAGTGTGGTCCACCGGCTTTGGGCCCGGTACCACTTAACCCTTGCCCGCCAAAAGGTTGTACTCCAACCACAGCGCCTATTTGATTGCGGTTAATGTAAACATTGCCCACATTTATACGCTCTGCCAATTGTTGAGCATGGCCTTCGTTACGGCTATGAATGCCTAAAGTTAATCCATAACCAGTACCATTCACCTGTTCAATCACCTCGTCTAAAGCGCTGGCTTTATAGCGAATAAGGTGCAAAATTGGGCCGAACTGTTCCTTTTCCAGCACGCCAATGTGATCGATTTCAGCCGCCAGTGGGGCGACAAAAGTACCGTTTTCACAACATGGTGGTAAGGTCATTTCGCCAATTACTTTAGCGTGTTGCTTGAGCCATTCGCCGTGTTTCAGTAGGCCATCTCGAGCACTTTCATCAATAACAGGACCTACGTCGGTCTTGATGCTATTAGGGTCACCAATCGTCAATTGCTCCATAGCGCCCACCAACAGTTCACTGATGCGATCGGCGATATCTTCTTGAACAAATATCACTCGGCACGCTGAACAACGTTGACCGGCTGAGGTAAAGGATGAATCTACCACATCTTGTACAACCTGCTCCGGTAGTGAGGTGGAATCGACAATCATGGCGTTTTGACCGCCGGTTTCAGCAATTAACGGAATAATTGCGCCTTGGCGATTGGCGAGGGTTTGGTTGATCAGTCGCGCTGTGGCGGTCGAACCGGTAAAACACACACCGGCAATATTTTCGGCACTGGTTAGCCAGTGCCCAACCGTTGCACCGCTGCCCGGCAGAAGCTGCAACGCCGCTTTTGGAATGCCTGCTTGGTGGGCTAACTGCACCGCACGAAACGCCACCAAACTGGTTTGCTCGGCAGGTTTTGCAAGCACCGTGTTACCGGTAGCCAAAGCCGCCGCTACTTGCCCTAAGAAAATGGCGAGCGGGAAATTCCAGGGGCTGATGCAAACAAATGCACCGCGACCTTGTACATGCAGTTCGTTGCGTTCTCCCGTGGGCCCCGGCATAACTTGAGGTGCCATCAATTGTTGTGATTGCGCACCGTAGTAGCGAAGGAAGTCGACGGCTTCGCGAACTTCATCAATGCCATCTTGAACGCTTTTACCAGCTTCTCGAGAACATAAAGCAATGAGCTCTTCGCGATGTTGCTCGAGCAGATCCGCAAGGCGAGTCAAGCAGGCTGCACGCTCAGAAACTAAAGTCGCGTTCCATGCTGGAAAAGCTTGATTAGCCTTTTCAATGGCTCGATTAACCATGGCTTGATCAGCAAAACTCACACTTCCCACCGTTTGACGACGGTCGTATGGGCTCGTAACCGATGCGGCTTCTCCGGAGTAGATTTCACCGTCAATGAGCGGCCCGGCCTGCCATTGTTGTGTTGCAAACGTATTAAGCTCTTGTAAGAAAGGCAGTGATTCAGACTCAATGTTGAGATTCATCCCTTGCGAGTTCAATCGCTCCTCGCCGAAAATATGCGGCGGTAGCGGAATTTTGGTGTTACTCAGGCTTGGATACGCTTTTATGGTTGTCAGTGGGTGCTGAACCAAGCTATCGATGGATACACTTGGGTCTACCAACTTGTAGACAAAGGAGGTATTCGCCCCATTTTCCAGCAGTCTACGGACTAAATAGGGCAGTAAATCTTTATGAGCTCCCACGGGCGCATAAATTCTCACCCTTTGGTTAGGCTGATGTTTCAGTAGAGTGTCGTACAATTCCTGGCCCATGCCATGCAATCGTTGGAACTCGTATAAACGATCGCCAGCCATATCCTGAATTGCCGCCACGGTTTGAGCATTGTGGGAGGCAAACTGCGGATAAATCGCGCCTTTAGTGTGTTCGGATAACAGATAGCGAGCGCAGGCTAAATAGGAAATATCCGTACCCGCTTTGCGGGTGAAGACTGGGTAGCCATGTTCTCCCGCTACCTGACACCACTTAATTTCGCTGTCCCAATAGGCGCCTTTAACTAAGCGTACTGGAATTTCATCACCATGAAGTTTACCAAGTTGGGCGAGCCAAACCAGCACAGGCAAGCAGCGTTTCGAATAAGCTTGCACCACAATACCAAGTAAATCCCAGCCTTTGGCCGCATCACTTAAATATACTTTTTTGAAGAGTTTAAGTGACAGTTCTAATCGATCCGCTTCTTCGGCATCGATAGAAATGCCGACATTGAGGCTGCGAGCTAGGGTTACTAGCTCTATTAAACTGGCGTATAACTCGCTTAATACGCGATCTTCGTTGGCAACTTCATAGCGAGGATGCAAAGCCGATAGCTTAATTGAAATGGTTGGGCGAGGGGCTTTCGCTTCATCGTAACGTCCACTGCCTAAGGTTCGAATGGCATTGGCATAGTCGTTAAAATACTTATCGGCATCGGCTGCGGTCAGGGCTGCTTCACCGAGCATATCGTAGGAGTGGGTATAGCCGATGCTTCGATTTTTCTCGCTATTGGACATGGCTTCTGCAATGTCTCTCCCCAACACAAACTGTTTACCCATGATTTTCATGGCAGCGTACATGGCTTTACGAATAACCGGTTCGCCCATTTTGTTAAC
This sequence comes from Paraferrimonas haliotis, assembly GCF_002282895.1. Classification (GTDB taxonomy): domain Bacteria; phylum Pseudomonadota; class Gammaproteobacteria; order Enterobacterales; family Shewanellaceae; genus Paraferrimonas; species Paraferrimonas haliotis. Next base: position 104,379 of record NZ_NRRB01000002.1, on the reverse strand, counting down.
CAAACGGGAAAGCAAATGATTAGGAGAGCCATCAATCTTCTTATCTAGGGTAATGATTTTCCCCGTGAGCATTAATCCCCAGGTTGAGGCGTTAACCAAGGTGGAGTCACTTTGCTTGATGTGATCTTCCCAGTCGGCACCTTGCAGTTTGTCTTCAATAAGCGCGTTGGCGGTGGCGGCGTCGGGAATTCTAAGCAGTGCTTCGGCAAGGCACATTAAAATAATGCCTTCTTGAGTATCTAAACTGTACTCTTGCAGAAAGGCGTCAACGCCAACCATAATGCCTTTCTTCTCGTATTGGCGCACCTGCGCTACCAATTCATGCGCGCTGGTGGTTACTCGGCTTATGGTATTGCTATCGCCTGGCACCATTTCGATTAACTGAGCTAAATAGGCGTCTTCATCAACAGTATAATTGGCACTGATTTGAGCAAATAGTGAGTCGAGGTCTTCGGCTTGATAGTCAGCCGCTAATACATTCTTCGCGTTAAACATAAGCGCTGTTTCCAATTGATTTGATGGGGCTGCATTGCTTGTTTTTGTTTATGTTGTGTTGGGCAACGCAGTAATTCGCAGCGATTATAACTGCAAAATGTGAACTAGAGTAGAATTTTTGAGTTTTGGTGACGTCCGTAAGTATTAGGCGAAACTCAACGCACCAATGTTACCGATTTAAAAAGTAGTTAATTTAACCAAATAATGGTTAAAGCGCGTTTGTGAGTATTATTTGTACAAAATGCTCAGTACCCACCTGGCGATTAATTATGCAATTTAATCAATAGGTTAAGGTTTTCTGTAAAAGTTGGCACGAGGGTTGTAATAGCTTTGATAGCTAAATCATCAAACAACGAAAAAGGGTAGATATCATGAAAACACGTACTGCAACCACCATCGCCATCGGTTTTATCGCCGCCTTTACAGCCGCTGTAAGTGCCAATGCAGATGCCAGTGAATTGAACACTCAAGAAATTCAACGTCAGTTGTCATCTAACATTCAACAAGGCATTTCCGAGTTTGTTTCTCATTCACAACAAGAGTTGAAAAAGCAGATTCAAGTTCAGCTAGAACGCTTTCAAACTGAATCAGACTTACCACTGGCCAATACCAAAAAAGACGAGGCCAAAACCGATTCGCCAGTAAAGTACAGCGCTCGGTGGTAAACCATGATTTCAACAAGCTTTCTGATTGCACTTTTTATAGCGCCCGTTATCAGCTTTTTCATGTTGGCCAGCGTGGCGCATTTTTTAGAAACTTAGGAGAAGAATGATGAACAGCATACGTCGAGCAAGTCGAGATTCTTGGTTAGCTGGAGTGTTAAGCGGCTTTGCCAATCAGTGGGGCTGGTCTCGCTTTTGGGTTCGAGTGGTGTTTATGTGTGCGATGCTCGTTGAGCCGGTAAGCCTAACGCTTGGCTATTTAATACTGGCTGTACTTATGCCCTCAGAAAACCAGCAAAGTCACTATCGACACCGTTAAGATGGTTTAAGCTGCAATCGAATTAGGTTATGCTGCTATCGAAAAATAACGATAACAAAGAGCAACTAACCTAATGAAGAATAAACTACTGTCTACAGCATTTGGCTTACTATTTAGCTGCTTCGCAATCTCCGCCCAAGCAAAATTGATGATCACCAACGAGGTGGTAAGAGCGTTACCGCCGTCGGTACCCAATACGGCTGCTTATTTGGACATCATGAACCATTCAGAACGTCCGATAAGCCTAATTGGCGTTACTACTAAAGTCGCTGAAAAAGCCGAGCTGCATACCTTGGCAGAGCAAGACGGCGTGATAAAAATGACCCAAGTCGATCACATATTTATTCGCCCCATGGCTCGCGTTGAATTATCGCCAGGTGGCTTTCACATCATGCTGATTGGGTTAACGTCGCCCTTAAAACTTGGCGCTAAGGTACCAATGACACTAAGCTTTGATGATGGCTCGACTCGAGACATTGAAGCGGTAGTTACCGACTTGAATGATGCATCAGCTTCTCACGAGCATCATCACCATAATCATTAAACAGAATTGCTATTAAACAGAACTATCATTAAATAGAACTATCACGGAAAGAGTGTTACATGAAAAAACTAAGTTATGCCGCTTTAGCTGTCAGTCTTGGGCTCTCCTCAGCGTCAGCCAGTGCTGATGTTATTGGTTTTAAGGTCGGTGGCGACTATTGGAAAGCCGACTCAGAAATGGCGTTTGCCGACGCCGGAACACCGCGCCAGACCTTTGAAACAGATTCTGAATCACAAATGAGTCTATGGTTGGCGATAGAGCATCCGGTGCCGATATTGCCCAATGTCATGATTCGTGAAAACCGCATTGAAACCAAAGGCTATGCTGACAATGCAGACATGCGCTTCGACGGTCAAGATTTTACCGGTGGCGTTACTGCGGATGTCAATCTATCCAATACGGATTTCATTTTATACTACGAATTGCTTGATAACGATTTGATTGAATTGGATTTAGGTGGCGCCTACAAGCGTTTTCATTCGGATTTTGCAATCTTACCGGACGACGAAGTCGGACGGCGTTACAGTCGAGATCTGAGCAGTGGTGTTGCGATGGCCTATGCCCGCAGTCAAGTGAAAGTGCCTGGATTTGGTCTTTATGGTTTTGTTGATGTAATGACTGACGGTAGTAAAAACTACGATTATCAAGGCGGTGTTGGTTGGATTTTCGATACCATAGCGCTGGATTATAAACTTCGCGTTGGCTACCGAGAAATGGGCTTCGAAGACACCAGTTTCGACTCAGTCAATGCTAAGACTAATTTTAAAGGTGCCTTTGCAGGCATCGAGCTGCACTTCTAATTTGATTCTCGACGATTCGGGTTATTGATATAAAAAAGCCGCTTCATTTGAAGCGGCTTTTCTGTTGTCGTTCATAAAATATTACGGTTGCTGTTGCTGCAAAGGCTTAAGGCCATTGTTCACAGCGATTACGTCATCTTCATTGAGCGTGCCGGCAGCCGCTTTAAGCTGCAAGATACTGTTAATGTATGCATAACGGCTGTTGGACAGCTGAGTTTTCGAGTTATAAAGGTCTCGTGTACGGTTAAGTACTTCAACAATGGTACGAGTTCCTACTTCAAAGCCTGCTTGTGTTGCTTTAAGCGCACTTTCAGCTGAGATAACCGATTGCTCGTAAGCACGAATCGAGCTAACAGTAGCATTTACGGTATTAAAGTTTGAACGAATGCTTTTCACGACTTGGCGATGAGTCTGCTCTAACGCTTCGCTGGCAATCACATAGTTATATTGAGCTTGTTTAACTTGTGAACTTACCCGCATCCCTTCGAAAATCGGAATCGACATAGTAACCGCAATATTTTGGTCATTGTAATTGTCTGGACGAGGAATGGTGTTGTTGCCGTATTTACGCTCTTGACCTGTGGTCGCGTTGGCTTGGAAGTTCAAACTTGGTAAATGCCCGGATTTCGCCAAAGAAATAGATTGTTCTGCAATGTCTTTACCTAAACGGCGTTGCAACAAAGCGAGATTGGAATCTTCAGCAATTGTTAACCATTCAGCACTGCTGGATGGGGTGGTTTTACCCGCGGAGAACCGATCGGTATCGAGAACATTTAAGTTAGCGTGATCAATTCCGGTAATTTCACGAAGGGCTTCGTAGCTGTTTTCCAGTTGATTTTGCGCGGTAATTAAATCTGCGGTAGCCAAATCGAACTGGGCTTGAGCTTCATGTACACCGGTAATGGCCGTAAGCCCCACTGCAAAGCGTTGCTTGGTTTGCTCTAATTGTCTTTCAATCGCTCGTTTTTCCGCTTCCTTAAATTCCACCGTATCCTGTGCCGCTAGTACGTTAAAATAAGCCGTGGATACTCGGGTGATAAGGGTCTGAAGCGCTTCAGCGTATGTCGCATCCGCTTGTGAGGCGGTTTTTTCTGACAAACTCAGGTTTAACCAAGCTCCATGATCGTAAATGACCTGATTCAAACGTAATCCGCCGGTGAAACCAGAGTTTCCACCTTGATTGTCTCCCCATGCTTTGTCATAACCAATGTTTCCACTAATCGTAGGCAGCAAAGGTGATCGATTTTCAGTAATGCTCTCATACAAGCGGTCGCGATCGGCTTTGGCTTGAATGACAACCGGGTCACTGGCTAACGCTTGCTGATAGATTTGTAGAATGTCATCAGCGTTAGCTGTGCCAGCCACGGACAACAGTGCGATAGATGCGCATAGTGAGCGAATTTTGAATTTCATTAGCTATCCTTCGTAGATAGAAACGTCTATCTTGTGAGTCGATATGGAACAAGTTAACTATTATTATGAATTTACACTACTTGCTCGCCTAAGTTGACTACAAATGGCGTAAAACTGTGTAAATTAGCGTTGTTAGTTAGCTTACTCTAATTTCTTGAGTTAACAATTATTTGTTCAACTTACAATTGTAACAGGTTTTAATTTGCCTCTAAAGATCACAGTTTAACCATCAACTGGATAATGAACCGGCTTAATAAAAATATGAGAGGAGTGTCACGTTGAGGAATAAAAATTCCACATTTTTTGCTAATAAAAGCCTCTCTGTTCGTCATCAAGAAACCGTGTTTGACGGCTTTTTTAAGATGCGTCGTTATCGTTTTGTGCATCAGTTGTATCAAGGCGGTTGGAGTAATGAGGTTGAGCGTGAAGTTTTTGAGCGAGGCGATGCGGTAGTGGTGTTACCCTACGATCCAGTACGCGATGAAGTGGTGTTGATTGAACAACTCAGATTTCCGGCGCTAGATAAAGTATCGTCCCCTTGGTTGGTGGAACTGGTTGCCGGTATGATTGACACCGATGAACAGCCAGAGGATGTAGCTCACCGTGAATTGCACGAAGAAACCGGCTTGCTGGCTCAGCGTTTGCAGTTTATCTGCAAGTTCTTACCCAGCCCAGGTGGGTGCAGCGAGCTGCTTCATCTTTACTTCGCCAGCGTTGATGCGACCTCGATTCAACAGCACGCAGGCTTGGCTGAGGAGAATGAAGACATTCGGGTATTTGCGTTACCGCGGCAACAGGTTCTGCAGCAATTACAACAAGGCGAAATCACTAATGGCGCTACAATCATTGGTTTGCAATGGTTGGCATTGAATTATGACAAGCTCAAACTTTAAATATCAGCCTAATGTGTCGGGCTTTCTTACCTTATGTTCACGTAATTACTTGGATCTAATTCGGGTGCTGCCGGTGCAATGGAACGTAAAGGAAAGCGTTGATTGGCCGGAATCCGGTAAAGGGCTACGTTTCGAATTAGCTGAAGTTAGTCGTTATACCGAAACGGTTTTAGTCACACCGTTATTACCTAAAAGGAAGTATTTTACCGACTTTGTGATGAGGGTTCGGGTCTATCATGACGCCCAATTAGCAGAAGTGTTAAGTTGCCAACAGAATTCTCAGTTTAAGGCAGTGTATGATTATCCGAATGCTGCCATGCATCAACGAGACGAAAAGCTGCAGCAGAATATTTTCTTAGCAGAACTGCTTCGTCAACCGATGCATCGAACGGAGCAGGGCGCACAAGGTCGATAGGTTGGGTAGATAGGTACGTGAAAACGCCGTTAACAACAGTTTCAGTAAACCATCACAGCACAGTAAATGTGTTGCAGATTACTGATCCACATTTGTTTGCGGATAAAACCAGAGATCTGCTCGGTATTGTAACCTGGGATAGTTTTACTTCAGTCATTAATGCCGCAATTGGCAAGGTTTACGATTTTGTCGTAATCACAGGTGACATCAGTCAAGACTATTCAGTGGAATCCTACCAGCATTGCGCCGAGGCGTTGTCTGTATTCGATTGTCCGGTATTTTTACTGCCGGGTAATCACGATGAGCTAAGCATGTTAGAACGCCATGTTGTGGCTGATAACTTCTATCACCAAGCACGAGTGCAAGCGGGCAATTGGCAATTGCACATGCTGAACTCTACGTCCGGTACTCGACCTGGCGGAGAGTTTTGCCAACAGCGCTTGGAAATGATCGAGCAAAGGCTGCAATCGGGGCAAGACCATCACCAAATGCTACTGATGCACCATAATCCTGTACTCAGTGGGAGTCATTGGTTGGATCAACATTGCCTCAAAGACGGCCCTCAGTTTTTAGAGCGGTTAAGTGGCTACCCTCAGGTTAAGGCCATTCTTTGGGGGCATATCCATCAAGCCTTCGACCAGATCCAGAACGGCATTCGCCTATTAGCAAGCCCGTCAACCTGCGTGCAATTTTTGCCCAACAGCCACGACTTTGCTCTTGATACGCTGCAGCCGGGTTATCGTTTGCTGCAATTGCACACAGATGGTAGCATCGATACACAAGTTCACCGCCTTGAAGGGGCTCGATTTATCCCCGACAGTGCTGCACAAGGCTACTAATTAACACGCCAATTGCGAAGAAACTATCAGGACGATGCTGTTATATTTACACGGGTTCGCAAGTTCACCAGAGTCGTTAAAAGCCCAACAAACCTTGGCTTTCGTAACTCAACATTTTCCCAAGTTAAGGGTTCACATCCCACAGTTAGGCAGTGAGCCTTTGCAGGTTCAACAGCAACTGTGCGATATAGTGGAGTCGGAACTTGCTCGGGGTGAGCCACTGAGGTTTATTGGTTCATCGCTTGGTGGATACTTATCCAATTACCTTTGTCAGCGATACGGCGGTAAAGCGGTATTGGTAAATCCCGCCGTTCGTCCGTATGAATTGCTAGAAGATTATATTGGAACACAGGTCAACTCGTATTCAGGAGAAGCGTTTGAAGTGAAGCCTGAGCATATGCAACAGCTCAAGCAAATGGATACCGAAGTTGTCGAACAACCGGCTAATTATTTAGTTTTGCTGCAAAGTGCCGATGAGGTACTGGATTATCGACAAGCTCTGTGGAAATATCAATCAGCAGAGCTTATTGTAGAACCTGGCGGGGATCATAGTTTTCAAGGTTATGAACGCCATTTAAGCGCCATCGCCAAATTTTTAGAGCTTAACGCAATCGAATAATAACGCTCGATACACCATAAATTATAAAAGGCAGTCACAAAACTGCCGCATTATCACAAGCTAGAGTAGACCACATGAGCAATCAATATACCGCTGATGCAATTGAAGTATTAAACGGTTTAGAACCGGTCAAACGTCGTCCCGGCATGTACACCGATACCACGCGTCCGAATCACCTTGGGCAAGAGGTTATCGATAACAGTGTTGACGAAGCGTTAGCCGGACACGCCACAAAAATTGAAGTCATCTTGCATAAAGACAATTCTCTAGAAGTGATTGATGACGGGCGTGGGATGCCGGTGGATATCCACCCTGAAGAAGGGATCCCTGGGGTTGAGCTCATCTTAACTAAGCTGCATGCTGGTGGTAAATTTTCAAATAAGAACTACGAGTTTTCCGGTGGTTTGCACGGTGTTGGTATTTCAGTAGTGAACGCCCTGTCGACGCGAGTAGAAGTAAATGTTCGTCGCGACAGTCAGGTGTATCAAATGGCATTCGAAAACGGCGACCGCGTTGAAGAGTTAAGCGTTGTCGGCACTTGCGGTCGTCGCAATACCGGAACATCGGTGCACTTTTGGCCGGATTCAAGCTATTTCGATTCCGCGAACTTTTCACTGACGAAACTCACCTATCTGCTGCGTTCTAAAGCGGTTTTATGCCCCGGATTAGCGATTAAGTTCGTTAATAAACAAAATGGCGAGACTCAAGAATGGTTATTTAAAGAGGGATTGAAAGACTATCTTGTTGACCGTTTAGGGGCTTGGCAGCGATTACCTGAATCACCTTTTACCGGCAGTTTTGCCTCAAAACAGGAAGCCGTTGATTGGGCGGTAACTTGGTTGCCAGAAGGCGGTGAAAGCTTATCCGAAAGCTATGTTAACTTAATTCCTACCCCGCTTGGGGGGACGCACGTTAATGGCTTACGTCAGGGACTGTTAGAGTCGATTCGAGAATTCTGCGAGTTTCGTAACCTGTTGCCAAGAGGGGTGAAACTGACCCCGGACGACATCTGGGATAAATGCTCTTTCGTGTTGTCAGTGAAAATGCAAGACCCACAGTTTGCAGGACAAACGAAAGAAAAGTTATCGTCGCGACAGTGCGCTGCCTTTGTCTCTGGCGTAGTCAGAGACGCCTTTAGTTTGTGGCTGAATGAACACACAGATCAAGCGGAGTTAATTGCTGACTTGTGCATTAACAGCGCCCAAAAACGCTTGCGAAGTGCTAAGAAAGTGGCGCGTAAACGAGTCACTTCAGGACCGGCACTTCCGGGCAAACTCACCGATTGCACCTCAGGCGAACCCATGCGCTCCGAGCTGTTTTTGGTGGAAGGGGACTCAGCAGGGGGCAGTGCTAAGCAAGCGCGCGACCGAGAGTTTCAAGCCATCATGCCGTTGCGTGGAAAAATTCTGAACACGTGGGAAGTCGATGCATCGCAGGTGCTGGCGTCTCAAGAAGTTCATAACATCTCGGTCGCTATTGGCTGCGATCCAGACTCGGACGATTTTAGCGAACTGCGCTACGGCAAAATATGCATCTTAGCGGATGCGGATTCCGATGGGCTGCACATTGCAACCTTGTTATGCGCCTTATTCCTTAAGCATTTTAGTGCGTTAGTTGAAGCAGGTCACATTTACGTTGCGATGCCTCCCTTGTATCGAGTGGACATAGGTAAAGAGGTGTTTTATGCCCTCGATGAAGAAGAGAAGCAAGGCATTCTCGATAGAATTCAGGCGGAAAAGCGCAAAGGTAAAATTCAGGTCACTCGCTTTAAAGGATTGGGTGAAATGAACCCCGGCCAACTGCGGGAAACCACCATGGACCCCAATACCCGACGTTTAATTCAATTGACGGTAGACGATCAAGAACAAACCATGGCCATTATGGATATGCTTTTGGCTAAAAAGCGCAGTGGCGATCGCAAGACTTGGTTAGAGTCGAAAGGCGATATTGCCGAGCTGGCTTAACAACGAATTTAAGATAAAGGAACTGGATTATGAGTGATGCCATTGAGCTAAGTCTTGATGGGGTAGAACAACTGCCCATACGCCGCTTCACTGAAGACGCTTATTTGAACTACTCCATGTACGTTATTATGGACCGCGCCTTGCCTCACATCGGTGATGGTTTAAAGCCGGTACAGCGTCGTATTATTTATGCCATGAGCGAGCTGGGCTTGAACGCAGGCGCGAAAGCTAAGAAGTCAGCCCGAACGGTCGGCGACGTCTTAGGTAAGTATCATCCCCATGGCGATAGCGCCTGTTATGAGGCCATGGTACTCATGGCGCAACCATTCTCCTATCGTTACCCCTTGGTAAATGGCCAAGGAAACTGGGGCGCACCGGATGACCCGAAGAGTTTTGCGGCGATGCGTTATACCGAAGCTAAGTTGTCTAAATTTTCCGAAGTGTTGCTCTCTGAGCTGGGTCAAGGCACGGTCGAATGGGGCCCGAACTTTGACGGTACCCTAAAAGAGCCTTTACAGTTGCCGGCTCGCTTGCCGCATATTTTGCTGAACGGCATTACCGGTATTGCGGTTGGTATGGCGACGGATATCCCACCCCATAACGCTCGGGAAATTGCCGCGGCTTGTTGTGAGCTGTTAGAGCGACCTAGTACTGACTTGGATCAGTTAATGGAAATGGTGCCGGCGCCGGATTATCCGACTCGGGCCGAAATCATTACCCCTAAAAGCGATATCCGCAAAATTTACGAAACCGGTCGTGGCTCCATTAAAACGCGAGCGGTGTACGATGTAGAAGCGGGTGAAATTGTTATCACAGCGCTGCCTCATCAAGCCAGTGGGGCTAAAATTCTTGAGCAAATTGCCGCCCAAATGCAAGCCAAAAAGCTACCCATGGTGAGCGATTTAAGAGACGAATCTGATCATGAAAATCCGGTTCGCTTGGTGGTGGTTCCGCGTTCGAATCGGGTCGATTGCGATGCAGTTATGCAACACCTGTTTGCCACAACGGACCTTGAGAAAAGCTATCGAATTAACCTCAATATGATTGGCCTGAATGGTCGTCCCCAGGTTAAAGGGTTGAAAACCATTCTTACCGAGTGGAATCAATACCGAATCCAAACGGTAACCCGTCGTTTGCAATACCGTCTTGAGAAAGTGCTGGCGCGGCTCCATATTCTTGACGGCCTACTCATCGCCTTCTTGAATCTGGATGAGGTCATCGAGATCATTCGAAGCGAAGATCATCCGAAACAAGCCTTAATGGATCGCTTTAACCTTTCTGAGCGACAGGCGGAAGCGATTCTCGAAATCAAGTTGCGCCAGTTAGCCAAGCTCGAGGAAATCAAAATTCGTGGTGAGCAAGCCGAGTTGGCGGAAGAGCGGGATAAGCTAGAGCTAACACTAAGCTCTGAGCGTCGCTTAAAAACTCTCGTTCGTAAAGAGCTACAAAAAGATGCTGAAAGCTACGGAGATGAACGACGTTCACCCTTGGTGGAGCGAGTAGAGTCTAAAGCCTTAACAGAGAAAGAGCTTATTCCTAGCGAAGCGGTTACGGTTATTTTGTCGGAAAAAGGCTGGATACGTTGCGCTAAAGGCCATGATGTTGATGGCCAGAGCTTAAACTACAAAGCCGGCGACAGCTTCCTTGCACAGGCTAAAGGGCGCTCCAATCAACAGGCGGTGTTTATTGACTCCAGCGGGCGCGCTTTCGCCTTAGAAGCCCATGGATTGCCGTCCGCTCGCAGCCAAGGTGAGCCCATCACTGGGCGCTTCAATATTGCGCCAGGGGAGTCGGTTGAACAGTTAATTATGGGAACCGATGAGCAATTGTTTTTGCTGTGCAGCGATGCCGGTTATGGTTTTGTGGCGAAGTACAGCGACATGTTGTCCCGCAACAAGGCCGGCAAAGCGCTATTAAGCTTACCGAAAGGCGCCCGAGCTTTGACGCCGCAGTCTGTGTTGTCTGAGTCCGACGACTCCATACTGGCGGTAACCAGTGAAGGTCGAATGCTGGTATTTCCGCTGTCGGCCTTACCTCGCTTGGCAAAAGGCAAGGGCAACAAAATCATTGGCATTCCCGGAGCCGCAGCGGCCAGTCGTGAAGAGCTGATGACTCACATTGTGATTGTACCCAATGACTCGGCAGTTACGCTTTGGGCCGGCAAACGTAAGCTAACCCTTAAATCGTCCGATTTGGATCACTACCGAGGTGAGCGTGGACGCCGTGGAGCTAAACTGCCTCGAGGTTTACAGCGAGTGGATCAAGTGGTGGTTGGCGAGGGCGAATCGGCCTAGTTGTGTAGAGTGGGCGCAACCACCACACAAACCGCATACGTTTGTACCCTAAAAGGGCTTTTTGAGAAGCATTAGCACTGATATACTGGCCTCCGCCCTAACGTGGGAGGCTTTTATGTTGTTGCTAGTGCGCGCCATTTTACTTGGCGTTTTTTTGGTTTTAGGTTTCTTATTTACCTGTGTGTTGGTGTTGATTCGACCTCGTCATCGAAACAACGTACATAGGGTTGCGCGATTGTTTTCGTGGGTATCACCTGTTCTTGGTATCAAAGTTATTTTGCGGGGAATGGAGAATGTCAGTGGCTCGCCAACCATCTATACCGGCAATCATCAAAACAACTTCGACCTATTTACCCTGACTAAAGCGGTACCGCCAGCAACGGTGAGCTTAGGTAAAAAAAGCCTTGCTTGGATGCCTTTATTTGGTCAGTTGTACTATTTGACGGGTAACATTTTAATTGATCGGGGTAATCGCTCTAAGGCGGTAAAAACCATGGGCGCTACTGCGGATAAAATCACTAATAGCCGACTGTCGGTATGGATTTTTCCTGAGGGTACACGCTCCCGAGGGCGAGGTATTTTGCCTTTTAAAACCGGTGCCTTTCATACCGCTTTACAAGCTAAAGTTCCGGTTACCCCCGTGGTAGCCTCATGCCAAAGTCATATCAAGTTAAACCGCTGGAATAATGGCGTGGTTATCGTGGAAATGCTAAACCCCATTGCGACCGATGGTTATGGTCGTGAAGACGTGCGACAATTAGCACAAGACGTTAGAGAGCAAATGGTGAAGTCCTTTGAAGCTAACAGTGCAGAAGCTAAAGTGCTGATGAGCAGGTCATTAGAACAGCAGCAATAGTAGAGACAGCCGCCAATCGATAAGGAGAATGGCTCATGAGCTTAGAACAACTGTTGGCGGAACAACGCCAAGAGAATGCCGAAATTATCGAACTCTTACTGGAGGATGGTTCGGATCCTGATGCTCTGTACACGATAGAGCACCACTTTTCGAGTAACCAATTCAGCGTATTAGAAAAGGCGGCCGTAGAGTTGTTTAAGTTGGGTTTTGAAGTCACCGATGCTGAAGAGTTGGCATTGGATGATGGCGCACAATTGTTTTGCTTCGATGTCATCATTGAACAAAAACTGGAGTTAACCAAACTTAATCAAGATTGTGAAAAACTCATCGCGCTTGCCGACAAATTATCGATTAATTACGACAGCTGGGGCACCTACTATATGGATCCAGATGGCGAGGCAGATACTGAGTAATCGCTCAACATCTATTGAGAGTTCTGTAAGACTCTGAAACAATGGCACTTGGTGGTAACACCCAGTGCCTTTTTTAGGTTTGGCCTCGACTCAACAAACTCTTTTCATTGGATGAAAGCTTATGACCACTCAGTATCAGCGTTTAACCGTCTCCATTCGTGACCAAGTGGCTCACGTCAATTTAGCCCGCCCAGATAAGCGAAACGCCATCGACCTAACCATGTTTAAAGAGCTCGCGGGGGTGGCCAAGGAGTTAAAGCGTAATCGCGACATTCGAGCGGTCATTCTGGCTGGGGATGGACCGGATTTTTGTTCGGGACTGGATGTCGCCGGTGTCATGAAGCAAAAATCACAAATGTTTTCTCTACTCACCAAATGGTGGCCTGGACACGCGAACCTCGCTCAGCGGGCAGCGCATGCGTGGCGAAAAATCCCAGTGCCAGTGATTGTAGCCATACACGGTCGCTGTTGGGGCGGTGGCTTGCAAATCGCACTGGGCGGCGATTTTAGGCTTGCGAGCACAGAGGCAAGCTTAAGCATCATGGAGTCGAAATGGGGCTTAGTACCGGATATGAGTGGTTTAGTCGCCCTTCGCGGGATTATGCGGCAAGATCAAGCCATGAAAATAACCATGTCTTCTGAGCTCATCACTGCTCCGCAAGCCCTAGAGCTTGGTTTGGTCACTCAAGTGGTTGATGAGCCGCTTGAAGCAGCGCTGGCGCTTGCACAATCACTGGCTGACAAGTCGCCGGATTGCCTTGCAGCAATTAAAGGCTTATATCAAGGTCATTGGCACAGCAGCGAAGGTCGAATTTTGGCGTCGGAAACCTGGCGTCAATGGAAAATTCTAAGCGGGAGCAACTTTCGTCGCGCGGTTTCTAGAAATATGGGCAAAGAATGCGACTATCAACCTAGAAAGCGCTGGTAAGCAATTCTCGCTACTTTTAGCGACATCTGTTATACCTACTTTATGAATCAACTCGAGTTTTTCGACATACCCAGCCCATGCCGCGGAATTTGCAAAGTCAATAACCGCGGCTACTGCATTGGTTGCGCTCGCAGCCGAGACGAACGGTTTCGTTGGTTGGAGTTTACGGACTCAGAAAAGCGCCACGTAATTACTTTGTGTAAACAACGTTTTCAACGAGCGCGCGCACTTGCGGCACAAACTCAGCAGACAACCCAATCAGATTCCCAGGCGCAACTGACCATGTTTGACCAAGACATTGGTGACGCTTAAGCGTGATCCTTGCGGACTAAAATATTCCCCAGCCACTGCGATGACGTCGGCGTTTGTTAGAAGACTGAGCTTCCCCAATGGCTAACTGTGCGCCGGCTAATGCTCGTTGACTGCTTTGCTCAAAGAGCATAAAGGTAATCGGCTTGTCGGTTGTTACCGATAACGCAATGGAGCCATTGGGTTGAGCAACAAAGCAGTGCTTATCTAATTCTGGGTGATCATTCTCGATGCACACTTCAGTGGCTTTGTTTAAATTCCAAATCAGCTTGATATCTTGATGACAAGTTCCACCCATGGTTTTGGGCTGACATTGGGCAGGCTCTACATTGAGCCGAGCAAGCACTAAAGAGTTCTCTGCTGCCGGTGCTGGCGCAAAGGTTGTGATTAGGCTTATGATCGGCCAGGCGTAGTTCATTACAAGGCCCAGGAGGCGCCTAGAAAGAAGTTATTGGTATCACTGTCCACCACAATAGGACTATTTTTTATGGAGTCAGCGAGCAATTGATACTGATAGGCTAGTAGCAAGTGCCAGCTTTCGTTGAGACGATAGCGAGCGTTGAGGGTTGCTAAACCATTAATGGCGTCGTCCGCCTGATAAATAAAGTGAGCGCTAGTGGCTTCATCTGGACGAACCCCATAGTAGTAGCTGGCGAACTGTTTGTTTTTCCATTGGCCGGCGACACTAACATCGATTATCCAGTTCTGCCAAAAATGGTTGGTAGCCCATGCCAGTGTTGCTTGAGAGCCAGAGTGAACACCTAACGCGTCGGTGACAACTTGGGCTGAGAGGGTTTGCGATTGAGTGAGGTAATAATGACCTTCTAAGCCGGCCATGACGGTGAACTCTCGATCGGCCAAGCTTTCCGTATCCATTTTGGATAGGTCGTTTGAAGCGTTGGTCTTAGCAATGCTGCCGGCGGTCAAACTGTTAAAGGAAACAAAGATATTACTTGGATCCCAGCGTTGGAAATAGGCACGATCTTCAGGCAAGGCCGTAACAGCATTGATGCTGTAATCTTTTGCTTCTACAAGGGTGTAACCAAAGTCCAAATCTTCCACGAAAAAGCGTTTGCCATAATAAGCGAAGTTGGGCGTGGCATAGATGGGTATATCGTCTTTTGCGTTAATAGGGTTGGCTTTTTCCCCATAACCTAAATTAACCCCTATAAGCCATTGGTGAGTGTCAATGCAGGTATTTCTACTGTCGCAATAGCTGTTCGCATGTGCACTTACTGAGCAGGCAAGTAAGGTTCCAACAATGAGTGATCTCAGCATAGGAAAGTCTTAATAATATCGTTATTTTTATGCTGCAAAATATAACATTGGCGGCGCTGCAAATAACGGCTTATCGGATCTTTACCGCAAATAAAACCATTTCTTGCCGCTTATGTTATTAATTATTTAGCGCGATGTTTGCATTTGGTTAAATTTAAGGGTTTTTGTGGAGTGGGTATCAGAGGTGGTTATTATTGTGTTAACAACTGATCCGTCATGGTTTGATAATCCAGTAAATCGATGTGCTCTTTTACCTGATTCTCAGTCATGTCTAGAGTTAAGGTGGTGACCCCAGGAATTGCCAGCTCAATAATTTTTCCGGGTTTACCAAATTGCTCGCCTGGACCTCGATAATATTGGCTGCCAATGACGACCACTAAAGAGCCTGAATTAAACATATGGTCAATTTGGAAGCGAGATTCCAAAATGCCTGAACGAGCTCGTTTTAGAAAATTGATGATGCGATAACGGCCTTTGTATTTGCGTTTAGCCGTTTTGTCTTCGAAGATGGATTCGCGACTGTAATACTGCTCTACCTTTGAAAACTCATTTTTGCTGTAGGCATCTAAGTAGGCCAAAGCCAGCTTTTGCTCCGCTGGCATGTCGTCGGCGTATGCTTTGTTCATCAACAAGCCAAAAAGCAATATTAGTACAACGCCTAATCGCAACACACAGTCCTCATTTTAATTTACTGGTTAAGTCAAAAGCTGGCAGTGATAATTGCCATTTAATTGCAGCCAAACGCAAGGATAATGCGCTTAGCATAGCGATACATAGTGCCACGGTAGACGGCCATTGCAAGTGCATCAATAAAGTAAAGCTGACTCCTCCGACGATCGACGCCGAGGCATAGATTTCCTTTTGTAAGATCATAGGAACCCGTTGGCATAACAGATCCCGCACTAGGCCGCCACCTACGCCCGTAATAACGCCCATAATGACAGCACTTTCACCGGACATACCCATGGATAACGCTTTGTCAGCGCCAATGACCGTAAACAAGGCTAAACCACAGGCATCAGCTACCGGTAGAATCCAGCGAGGAAGGTTAGGAGGGCTTCGGGCCAAAATCAAGGTAAGAATGACGGTGCATACGATGGCTATTAGATAATTAGAATCGGTTAACCAGAAAACAGGGGCGCCTAAAATGACGTCGCGAATGGTGCCGCCACCAATCGCGGTTACCGCCGCCAGCACAAGTACACCAAAGTGGTCCATTCGATGTCGGCCAGCAGCGAGCGCACCGGTCAGTGCGAAAACGGCTACGCCGATTAAGTCGAACAAATAAACGAATTCGGCGAGTGTCCAATCCAAGAGCTTTTCCTACTAACAGTTTTAATTAACTTACCTGAGCCAACTAACGGGATGCAAGTCGCGCTAATAGCGACATCACCATAAGCGCAGAATGTTTGCCGGCTTTGATAATATAGCTGTCAAAGTCCACCGCTGAATCATCATTAGCGTTATCAGATAAAGAGCGAATAACAACAAATGGCTTGTTGAATTGATAGCAGGTTTGCGCAACCGCAGCAGCTTCCATCTCACAGGCTGCCATGCTTGGGAAGTTGGCCAACATTTGTTGGGTGCGTTTCGGATCACAGATAAAGCTGTCGCCGGTACAAATCAGCCCTTCGATGGCTTTTACTTCACCGAGCGAATCAATGACGTCCTTGGCGGTTTGCACCAACATTGGATCGGGAAGATAAGCGGCTGGGTGTTGTGGAACTTGGCCAACTTCATAGCCGAATGCGGTGACATCCACATCGTGGTGACGTACTTCGTTGGAAATAACAATATCGCCAATGGTTAACTCTTTCGCAAACCCTCCAGCAGAGCCGGTATTAATGACATAGTCTGGTTCGAACTGTTGAATAAGCAGAGTAGTCGCTACTGTGGCGGTTACTTTGCCAATACCGGAACGGGTGACTACTACGTCGCAGCCGTTAAGTTGACCGCTTACGAATTCGATGCCTGCAATGGTTTTTTTTACCGGATTTTGGACCGCTTCAACAAGCAGGACAACCTCTGGCTCCATAGCGCCAATAATGCCGATTTTCATAGTAAATCTCTCGTATTTGGGAAGGGGGATAGTCAGTGGCTAAGTCTATCAAATGAGCACGGCGGGAGGGAAATAGTTCAAGGGATCCGTGGGATCCCTTGCAAAGTTCAGCGAATAAGTTTGTTATACACGAGCAACAACACCAGAGCGCCAACCGTCGCCGTGACTATGGTGCCAAGATTGAAACCTGCAGTGCTGCCAAGCCCCACGAGCGACCCTAACCAGCCACCAACAAACGCACCGGCAATACCTAAAATGATGGTCATGATCCAACCACCGCCATCTTTCCCTGGCATTAACCATTTCGCTAATGCGCCAGCGATTAACCCCAGAACTACCCAAGATAAAAAGCCCATAGTATTTCCTTAAAATTGCTTAAGTATCAGTAACTATAGACTATTTTTTATCATCAAAGTAGTCGACGATAGCAGCTGCTGCTTTTCGCCCTTCATCAATGGCTGTGACGACTAAGTCGGAGCCTCTAACCATGTCACCGCCAGCGAACACTTTAGGGTTGCTGGTTTGGTAGGCGTAGTCACTGTCATTGGGGGCAATAACGAGTCCTTTTTTATCCAACTGCACGCCAATCGATTCTAGCCAAGGCGCAGGGCTCGGTTGGAAACCGAAGGCGATGATGACCGCATCAGCCTCAAGTAAATGCTCGCTGCCGTCTATCGCTTTACATCCTTGACGCCCAGACGCATCTGCTTCTGTCATCTCGGTGTTAACTACGTGGACCCCTTTAACACTGCCATCTTGAACTTCGAACGCGACGGGTTGTTGGTTAAAGTTAAATTGCACACCTTCTTCTTGCGCGTTGCTCACCTCTCGGCGGGAGCCAGGCATGTTAGCTTGGTCACGACGATAGGCACAGATAACGCGCTCAGCGCCTTGTCGAACCGCGGTTCTAACGCAATCCATCGCGGTATCGCCTCCCCCTAAAACCACCACCTTTTTGCCTTTGAGGCTAATGTAAGGATTGTCGGCATCGACACTGCCCATCACTTCATGGGTGTTGCCAATTAAGTAGGGTAGCGCTTGAATGATACCGTGAGCGTCTTCGCCTGCTAAGCCCGCGGTCATCGCTTTATAGGTGCCCATTCCAAGGAACACGGCCTGATGTTGAGTGGCTAACTCGTTAAAGCTAATGTCTGTTCCTACGTGAGTGTTTAGTACGAATTCAATGCCCATTCCTTCAAAAATTTTACGACGCGTTTGCATGACACCCTTGTCTAATTTGAAGGCTGGAATGCCATAGGTCAGTAAGCCACCAATTTCTTGGTAACTGTCATAAACTACCGCCTTAATACCATTGCGCGCCAAAACATCGGCGCAAGCAAGACCCGCCGGTCCGGCACCAATCACGGCGACGGTCTCGGGTCGCGATTCCACCTTAGATAAATCCGGTGTCCAGCCCATGCTGATGGCTTTATCGGTAATGTATTTTTCTACGTTTCCTATGGTTACGGCGCCGTATTCGTCATTAAGAGTGCAAGCCCCTTCGCAAAGACGATCTTGAGGGCACACTCGCCCACACACTTCCGGCAAGGAATTCGTTTGATGCGACAGCTCAACCGCTTCTATAATCCTTCCTTGTTTAGCCAGCTCTAGCCAGTTAGGTATGTAGTTGTGAACCGGACATTTCCACTCACAATATGGGTTTCCACAATCTAAGCAGCGGTCCGCTTGTTGGTGGACTTGCTCTTGTTGGAACTCCGTATATATTTCAATAAACTGAGTTTTTCGCTGCTGCACATCGACTTTAGCGGGGTCATGGCGTTCAACTTCGAGAAACTGGAAATCATTACTCATTGTTTTACCCTACCTTTACAGCGAGCTTTTGCTCATGTTCGATTTTAAGTAAATCTTGCATCACCATGTTTTTAGGTTTAACCACGACAAATCGGGGTAACCAGTTGTCAAAATCCATCAGTATTTGACGGCCATGTTCACTGTCGGTGGCATTAACGTGCTGCTCTATCAATTGACGCAAATGTTGTTCTTGAATCGGGGTGTCCACCGCCATGACATCTACCATTTCATGGTTGCAGCGACGAGAAAAGTTACCGAACTTGTCAAATACGTAGGCAAAGCCACCGGTCATGCCAGCACCAAAGTTGACGCCTGTGCGTCCGAGCACCAATACAATGCCGCCGGTCATGTATTCACAGGCGTTATCACCTACGCCCTCAACAACAGCAATAGCGCCAGAGTTGCGAACCGCGAAGCGCTCACCCGCACAGCCGGCCGCGTATAGTTTGCCTCCGGTCGCACCGTAGAGGCAGGTATTGCCAATAATAGCGGACTTGTTCGACGCAAATACGCTGTTTTGTGGCGGTCTGATAATCAGCTGTCCGCCGTTCATGCCTTTTCCAACATAGTCGTTAGCGTCGCCATTTAAGGTCAGGTTAACGCCTTTGCTATTCCACACACCAAAACTCTGTCCTGCGGAGCCGTCAAAGTGAAAATCCAATTCGTCAGGGTGGCCGTCTTTACCATGGACTTGAGCGATCAGCCCAGATAGACCGGCACCCACGGAACGATCGGTGTTTTGAATGGTTAAATGCCAACGACCACTGCTACCGGCAAGTACCGCCGGTTTAGCGATCGTTACCAGTTCTTTATTCATGACACCTTGGTCATCCGGTGGATTGCTGTCTGTACACACTAAGCCGCTTCCTTGAGGGACTTTTGGTTGATAAAGCAAATCATCTAACAATAACCCTTGCTGTTTAGCTGTTAATCCCGGCAGGGCCTGTAATAGATCGGAACGGCCAACCAAAGATTCAAAGCGCTCAATGCCTAGCTTAGCCATCCATTCTCGCACGTCTTGAGCCACAAAGTTAAAGTAGTTCATGACCTTTTCTGGAAGTCCGTGGAAGTGTTGCTGGCGCAACTTATTGTCTTGGGTAGCCACTCCAGTTGCGCAGTTATTTAAATGACAAATGCGTAAATATTTGCAGCCAAGTGCCACCATGGGAGCCGTACCAAAACCAAACGATTCAGCTCCTAAAAGGGCCGCTTTTATAACGTCCAGTCCGGTTTTTAAGCCGCCATCAACCTGAAGGCGAACTTTGTGACGCAAGCCATTAGCCACCAATGCTTGATGGACTTCTGCCAAGCCAAGTTCCCAAGGACTTCCGGCATACTTAACCGAGGTGATCGGGCTTGCGCCGGTTCCACCGTCGTACCCTGATACCGTAATTAAATCGGCGTAGGCCTTGGCGACACCGGTTGCAATGGTGCCGATTCCGGGCTCAGACACCAGTTTCACTGACACCAAAGCCTTGGGGTTAATTTGTTTAAGATCGAAAATTAACTGCGCTAAATCTTCGATGGAGTAAATGTCATGATGAGGCGGCGGCGAAATGAGCGTAACTCCTGGGCGAGAGTGTCGCAGCGCAGCAATTTCGGCACTGACCTTATGCCCTGGGAGCTGTCCCCCTTCGCCAGGCTTAGCGCCTTGAGCCACTTTGATTTGTAATACGTCGGCGTTCACTAGGTAGTGAGCAGTTACACCAAATCGACCAGAAGCAATTTGCTTAATGGCGGAATTGCGTTCGCTATTGAAGCGTTGCGGATCTTCACCGCCTTCACCCGAGTTAGAGCGCCCGCCAAGTCGGTTCATCGCGACGGCTAATGCTTCATGAGCTTCTGGACTCAAGGCGCCAATGCTCATGGCTGCTGAATCAAATCGTTTGTAGAGCTGTTTTGTAGCTTCAACCGCATCAATGGCGATGGGCTCTTTGGCTAGTTTAGGAGCCAGCATATCCCGTAGCGTAGCCACCGGTCGTTGGTCCACGGCCTTGGCAAACTTTTGATAAACCTGATAATTACCCTGATTTAAACTTTGCTGAAGGTAAGTAATAACATCTGGGTTGTAACAATGATATTCGCCTTCGTTGACGTACTTAAGCAAGCCACCTTGTTCGAGCCTTAAATGGGGTTTGTAAGCAAAGCGATGCTGTTTTATGAGATCACTTTGTAAGTGCTCAAAACTCGCTCCTTGAATACGACTCACAACCCCTTTAAAACACAGTTCCACCACCTCGTCATTAAGGCCAATTGCTTCAAACAACTGACTAGAGCGATAACTGGCGATGGTACTAATCCCCATCTTCGACATGATTTTTCGCAACCCTTTATTAATGCCGTTGCGATAGTTAATCAGTAAGTCGATCAGTTGATCTTCATTGGCGGATTGTTTGGCCATGGCGTCAATGCTTTCATACACAAGGTATGGATAGACCGCCGTTGCGCCAAAACCTAGTAATACGGCGAAATGATGAGGGTCACGCGCATTTGCCGTTTCAACAATAATATTGGCGTCGCAGCGTAACTGCGCATCGATTAAGCGTTGTTGAACGGCACCGGTTGCCATAACCGCTGGAATGGTCAGTTGATTGGCATTGATGCCTCGATCACTTAGTACCACCAAGGTAGTGCCTTGACGAGCCAAATCTTCAGCTTGATGGGCTACTCGAGTAATCGCTGCTTGCAAACCTTCAGCTGGGTCGTAATTGAGATTGATGGTATCAGCTCGGTAATAGCTATTGTCGAGCTCCATCAATTGCTTAAAATCAGAGTAAAGCAAAATTGGAGACTCAAACATGACTCGATGGGCGCCACCGGTGGTCTCATTGAGTAAGTTTTGCTCTTTACCAATACAGGTGGCCAACGACATAACGTGCTTTTCGCGAAGCGGGTCAATGGGTGGGTTGGTCACCTGAGCAAACATTTGCCTAAAGTAATCGCAAATATTTCGGTGTTTACGGCTAAGGACCGCCATGGGAGTATCGTCGCCCATGGAGCCAATCGCTTCTTCGCCATTCTTAGCAAGCACCCAAATCACTTGTTGCAGCTCTTCTTGGGTGTAGTTGAACATTTTCTGGTAGAAAGTCAGTTGTTCGGCGATCAGTTCGCTTGCCCCTTGTTGGTCGTTAGGGATTTGCGTCGCAGGGGTAAGTTGTAAGCTGTTTTTCTGCATCCACTCTTTGTATGGGTGGCGGCGCTTTAAATCATCATCAATTTCAAAGGAGGCTTTCAGTTGTCCATTGCTGGTATTTAACACCAGCAGTTCACCTGGGCCAACGCGACCTTTTTCCACCACATCTTCGCTGTTGTAATCCCATATACCCACCTCTGAGGCCAGTGTCAGAATGCGATCTTTTGTAATGACGTATCGCGATGGCCGCAAACCATTACGATCAACG
Source organism: Paraferrimonas haliotis (assembly GCF_002282895.1). Lineage (GTDB taxonomy): Bacteria > Pseudomonadota > Gammaproteobacteria > Enterobacterales > Shewanellaceae > Paraferrimonas > Paraferrimonas haliotis. The sequence goes on along the minus strand of NZ_NRRB01000002.1, from coordinate 82,066 downwards.
GTGCAGGCTACGTGTTTACCGTTCGTAAACACGATTCCTGCTGGCCCATCCCACGGTTCCATATGCATGGAGTTGAAGTCATAAAACGCTTTAAGCTCATCATCCATTTCAGGGTTAGATTGCCAAGCGGGTGGAATGATCAAGCGCATGGCTCGATAAAGGTCCATTCCCGAAATCAATAACAGTTCTAGCATGTTATCTAGAGACGAAGAGTCTGACCCCGACTGATTAACGAAGGGGGCGGCCTGTTGCAAATCCGGCACTAACGGCGAGTTAAACTTATAGGCTCGGGCGCGTGCCCATTGGCGATTGGAAGTAATGGTGTTAATTTCACCGTTATGAGCTAAATAACGGAAGGGCTGAGCTAGGGGCCAACGGGGTTGAGTGTTGGTAGAAAAGCGTTGATGGAATAAACAAATGGCACTGCGTAATCGGTTATCGGCTAAATCCAAATAAAACTTGGGCAAATCGATGGGTAGCGTCAACCCTTTGTAAACCACAATGGTGGAAGACAAACTGGCAATGTAGAACTCACTATGTTGTTGTAGCTGTTTTTCGACACGGCGACGGGCCATATATAAGCGCCGCTCAAGATCCTGTTCACGCCATCCTACGGGCGCATTAATAAAGATTTGTTCAATGCGTGGCAGTGAACGTTTAGCCACATCACCGAGCACTTGGCTATCGATTGGTACTGTGCGCCACCCCACTACCGATAAGGTTTCTTGCTGCAGACTGTGTTCTAAGGTCTTGCGTTCTATGGCCGATTGCTCTGAATCTGGGGAAAGAAATATCATACCCACGGCGTATTTTTGGGCTAAATTCCAGTCGTTTTCTTGGGCTAACGTTTGAAAGAAACTGTCGGGTTTTTGCAAGAGTAATCCGCAGCCATCTCCGGTTTTACCGTCTGCTGATATACCACCGCGGTGTTTCATTCGATGTAAGGCATGAATGGCGGTTTTTACGATGCGATGACTTGGCTCTCCATCCATTTGTGCCATTAAGCCAAAGCCACAATTTTCTTTTTCAAACTGGGGTCGATTTAAGCCCATGCCGAGACCTCCCTAAAATCCTACAATCGTGTGGGAACATCCCAACCTCTAAATCAACGGGTAACTACCCGAATTTGACAAATTACTGACAATCCGAGAAAAGATCAATCTGAATAAATTGTAAATATTTCAAGTGGAATTCTTGCTTTCCGTTAAGGTAAAGCCAGTGTTTTATGGCAACCTGCAGATTGACGTCAACGTAAAGTTTTGGTGTAAGCTCTTGAAACGCAATACTTGTTAACGATGAGTGAGGGGGCGGTGATGGGCTTGTTAGAGGCGCTATAAGATAGAGTTAATACTCTATATGTAATCGCTTTTATTCAGTATCTATGCGTATTCATTCAGCCTGGTATGGCGGTTTTTTGTCGAATATTTGATCCCTAACCTAGAGCTTACTTGCATTAGGGTATAGCATGTCGCGTTTTTGTGATGGAGATAGCCGTTGGGACTCGAAGCGTACGTTAATACCTTAGGTCAATATTGCCAAAAGCATTTTGGGCAACGCTTGCAAAAGCTTACCATCGATGCCGGTTTTGATTGCCCTAATCGAGATGGCAGTTTAGGTGTTGGCGGATGTACCTTTTGTAATGTGCAATCTTTCAGTCATGAGCACGGTACTCAAGCCAGCATCAGTGAACAGTTGGCTAAAGGTAAGCAAAACCCAAAGCGCGGTGCGAAGCGATATCTTGCCTACTTCCAGGCTTATACGTCCACGTATGATGAGTTGCAGGTACTCAAACGCAAGTATCAAGAAGCCATTCATTCAGGCATGGTGGATGGTTTATGCATTGGCACCCGCCCAGATTGTGTGGCTGACAGTGTGCTGGATTTATTGCAGGATTATCAGAATCAAGGTTATGAAATCTGGCTCGAGCTTGGCTTGCAGACCAGCAATAATAAAACTTTGAAGCGCATTAATCGCGGTCACGATTTCGCCGCTTATGCCGATACCTTAAAGCGCGCCCAAGGTCGAAACATTAAGGTTTGTTGTCATTTAATATTGGGGCTTCCTGGTGAAACGCTCGCGGATTATCGACAGAGTCTAGATGATATTTTGCGACTGGGCGTTGACGGCATTAAACTGCATCCGCTTCATATTGTTGAAGGCAGTACCATGGCTAAAGCGTGGCGAGCAGGTCGACTTGAGACCATGACGCTCGATGAATACACCGACGCCGCTGTGGATTTGATTCGACGCACGCCGGCTCAGGTGGTGTTTCACCGGGTAACGGCTTATGCCAAGCCGCCGATGTTATTAGCGCCAGATTGGGCGGGGTTTCGTTGGCCTGGCAATAATATGATTGTGGAGAAATTGAGGAAACTGGGCCCCCAAGGCAGTGCCTTAAATGACCCAGAGCTCAAATTTGACTCAAGCCAGATAGCCGCCTTTGATGCCCTTAACCACGGTGCTCACAGCGTCGTGAGCGTGAAGTGATTCTAGGTGATTCACCATCAGCCAAAAATCACTAAACTGCGGGTGCTCATTAAGTGCGTACTTTAGACGTCGAGCCGCATCTTCAACAAACATCAAATTTTGACCATTTAAACGAGCAAATTCTTGTTCATCTTCTCTTTTAACCGCAGCTTGAACCGGTGTCTGGAGGGCGTTTTCTATTAAATCAATCAGCGCTACGAGGGGGATGTCTTTCGTGTCAGATGCCAATTTTACTTTAATATCGGCCACAGAGCGCTGCGAGTGAGGGGTGGCATTAATACCATCGGTAGTGCCTAACCAATCCACTACGGTTTGATAATCCAGTTGTTGGTGAGCGTCGAAGCGATTATTGAACGCTTCTTGAATCATTTGTCGAGCCAAAGCAGCAGAGCATGGGCAAGTGGACGAGTAAGGGATTTGCAGTTGCAGTTCAAAACTCAGAGTGCCTTCATCAATTCTCCCTAATAAACGAGTCGGGTAGGATTTCCAACCGGTTTTATCACTTTTAAGCGAAGCGCGGCGCAAATGATAATCGAACTGCAATTCCACCAAAGCATGGCTAGATAGACTTTCGTGACTGGCGATGAAGGTTTGTAGCAACCAGTGAAGCCGCTCTAAGGTAACCGTATCTTGATTAGACATTTCATCGAGTGCCAAATACAGGCGAGACATGTGAATGCCTTTGGCAGTGCTGTCTTCTAAATTAACGTAGGCTTTGCAACGGGCGCTCACTTGGCGAGCTTGGGTATCGTCCACCTTTATCATTAAAGGCAGCTCAATGTTGCTCATACCGACCCAATCTAAGGTGCCTTGCGTTGGTGCTATTGCACTGCTAGCAACATCAGGCATGGTGGTTGGCATAAATGCTCCATTAGGGTTAACGAGAAAAGGGTCGGGATTATAGCACGGCCATTATTAAAGTGAATGTGGCTGATTAACGCTATCGATAAGTTTCGCTAAACAAACGGTAAAATTTTACCGTTTCTCGGTTAATTTAGTGAGCCAAGGCTTAGATTGTAAAGTAAACTGTTGATCCGGTTTTGCTTGAGTAATATAAAGAGCACAAGATCAAATTTATCCGCTATTAGGAGAGCTGGCGTAATGGCCTCAGCAAAAATTGAAGACATACTCGATTTAACCACTCTTGACCAATACATTAGTGCAATTGGCGCTGCGACATTACTAAAAAGTGTGGAGTTGTTTCAAGAGTTATTGCCTGAATACTTGGACAATCTAAAAGCCGCATACCAAAATGGCGACAAAAAGGCCTTGTGTGAAGAAGCACACAAATATAAAGGTGCAGCGGGTTCCATTGGTTTGAAGCGAATTCAGCAATTGGCTCAAGCATTGCAACATGGCGAAGAGCCTATTTGGCAGTCGGCCCATCCACAATGGTTGGCGGACATTGTAAGCATGACCGCTAAAGATTTGGAACATTTGATAGAGTATTTACGCTCTAAATCTTAAGGCATCGGCAGTGTCGACTAATTAGAAGAAACTCCAAACACTTCGATAGGATTCTTCTTACCCTTAAGCATAATCGGCCCAAGCTCTTCTATATGAAGGTCTTGGGTTTTTTCTATTTGCTTTTCAAGGTCACCGGATATCAGCATTTTTTGCCCCAGAGGTCCGCATTGATCCTGCAGTCGCGCCAGTGTGTTCAGCACGTCGCTAAAATAGCTGATCTCTTGTTTATTTACTCCGACAACCGCCACCACAACTTGACCACAATGAGCGGCGGCTTTAAAGCGCGGTACAAATCCGTAATGGGATTCAAACGAGCGGCGGTGCCAATTCAATTGTTGAATGAAATCAAAATATAAACGCAGACAGCGTTGATCTTCTAAACCATCTTCTAGTGGCCAACTGATGATAGCTGCGTCGCCCATATAGCGATATATTTCAGCATCATGCTTGGCTGCAACCGAGGACAAAACCTCGAAACTGTCCTGAATGAGACGACTGAAGCGATAATCTCCCAAGGATTCTGCATGGGCTGTTGAGGCGGTCATATCCACAAATAAGAAAATGCGATTTTCATAACACGGGCGATGGTAATGGCCTAGACCAATGTTCAGTAATACCCGCCGGCCGACCAACAACACCATTTGCTCGATGAAGGCGATACCAATTCGAACAAACACCAAATACACAATTAAGCCCTGAAAGGAGGGGCTGTATATGATTTGCATAGTGAGCATTTGCCGTAACGACAGTACGTGGTTACTTAACGCCCACATGGTGAGCATTTGGCTCAAGTAGGCTATGAAGGTTGCCCCAATTAATAGGAAAATGCCTTTAAATAAGACAATAAAGACGTAGGGCATACGTCGTATAAAGGTCACCTCGGAAATTAAGTTGGAAAGCCAGTGCAAACAACCAAAAATTACGCCCATGATTATGGTTAGGGTGTACAGATCAGATTGACCTACAGCCCACTGTGGCAAGGTTAAACTTTGAGAGTATCTAAACGACACGTAGAGACTCATCGCCATGGTCCAGGCAAAGGTCACTATCAAAAGTTTTTTGAGTTGCTGCAGGCTAGTCACAGGGTAATTAATCGTCCAACAAATAAAGGCCGGCTATTCTATCTAAATTTCTTAGCAATTTGATGAATTTTTGCAACTAAAAGTATGATCGGGATCAAGAGATGATAGCTTTTTGAGCTAAGCATCATTAGCGAATGCTTGATTAAGGATTGCTTGAGTAAAACTCTTTTGCAGATAAAACCCCCGTGGCAGCGTCTTTATCGGCGAACCATCCTCGCCGATTGCATCGGTAAGTACTCGACCATTGGCGGCTTTTGGGCGTATGTGCAATGCATCTCCAAACTTTGCCGAAATCGAATTTATATTACCTAAAGCAACCATTTCCATTAACTCTTCCCAATCATTTCTTAACATTTGCAGCTGTTGCTGTGATGGCTGCCAAAGAAATGGAGTACCAATGATTCGATCTCCGACTGGAATTTCTCGCTCTCCTTGCACTGGAACCCACAACACCCTTTTCAATTTTTGATAGACGACTGAGTCAAACCAATTCAGCGCTCTAATGTTGGTTAAAGGAACCACAGTAACGTAGGTTGTTTCTAGGGGAGCAAGTGCATAACTGATGGGTAAGGTTTTCAGCTCTACATCGATTTCTGGGAAGTCCGGTTCGGCTTTATTGCCCGCACTTGCACCCAGCTGAAGCTCCATAAGTTGGCCTACCCAGCCTTTGTCTCTTCTTAGATCCGGCGGCACTTGAACTTGCCAGCGTTTGGCGAGTTCTGCCAACGTGAGCCCGGCCATTGCGTCAGCACGTTCCATGAGTTGATCGATGCTGGTTGGTGAAGAGAGTGCTTTTTTCATCGTGTCAGTGTATTGATTTTGCCATTGTATAGCTAGATCTGCTCAGCTATTTATTAGGTTACACACAGTTGTGTTATGGCTATACCTTGGTTGCACACAAGGTTATCCACAGATTCTTTGGATAACTTTCAGTAAACAGCGGGATCTCATCGGATCTTGTTGAAATGATGCTGAGTTGTTGAATGTTTACTCGTAACTTAGGCAGTTTAGCCATTTGGGATGTGAATAACTCACTAAGACTAACTCACAAATGGGTGGTTGTTGTAAATTTAACCAAACCCTATCTTTAATAGTGATCTTTTATACAGTTGGTGCAGTCTATCTTGTTGAATGTTAATGCTTAAATTGAATATTTCCAAGAGGCTTTCTTGGTTGGTTTTTGAGCGCCTATCAGTTAATTAAGAAGTTTACGGGAGTTGTATACAGAGATACCCACAGATTTTGTGGATAGCAGTGCTTAAGGTAAGAATGAAATGTTAATAACTTAAGTTGATCGCGATTAGTTATCCACCGGTGGCGATTTTCGGGTTAAAAGCAATCATTGCCGCGCCCCGCGCTTTGTGAAACAATCAACTTAGCAAAAATTAAGACGTTTTGGAGTCCAAGTGATCGATAGTGATGGATTTCGAGCGAACGTCGGCATTGTAATTTGTAATCAGCATGGGCAAGTGATGTGGGCGCGGCGACATGGTCAGCACTCATGGCAATTTCCCCAGGGTGGCGTGGACAGCGGTGAAACCGCTGAGCAAACCATGTATCGAGAGCTTTATGAAGAAGTGGGGCTTAAACCTCACGACGTCAAAATTCTCGCCAGCACCCGTTCGTGGTTGCGTTATCGTTTACCACGACGAATGATAAGGCAGGATTCAAACCCTGTTTGTATCGGGCAAAAACAAAAGTGGTTTTTGTTGCGGTTGATTTCTGATGAAAGTGCGATTTCGTTCGATGCGACTGGCCACCCAGAGTTTGACGACTTTCGGTGGGTTAGTTATTGGTATCCGGTACGACAGGTTGTATCGTTTAAGCGCGATGTTTATCGGAAAGTCATGAAAGAGTTCGCCAGTACCGCCATGCCTTTCAATAAGAAAAAAGAAGGGAAGCGGCGTCAGCGATATCGAGGCTGATGTTAGACAGTTTACGTGATATTACACAAACCGTTGTCAATGCGACGGATCTGAACAGTGCTATGGCCTCGTTGGTGGTAAAAACTAAACGAGCCATGGCCACCCAATGTTGCTCGGTATATATCGCGCAACAGCAACAACTCATTCTAAGCGCAACCGATGGTTTGTCTCCTGCAGCAGTCGGGCACGCCAGCCTCGCCTTTGGCGAAGGCGTAGTAGGATTAGTCGCTGAGCGTGCTGAACCCATTAATCTAGCCGATGCACAGCAACACCCAGCGTTCAAGCGAATTGAGTCCGTCAAAGAGGACATCTTTAGCGCCTTTTTAGCAGCGCCTATTATTCACCAAGGGCAGTTGCTCGGGGTTTTGGTGGTGCAGCAACAGCAAAAGAGAGAATTCGACGATAACGAGGAAGCCTTTCTGGTTACCTTAGCGGCTCAATTGGCGATGGCCATCAGCGGGCTAAACCATGAGCGACAAAGTCATGTAGCGCAAACGGATAGTCTAATAACCGGAGAATCGGCATCGCCCGGCATCGCGATTGCACCCGCATTATTAATTGATAAACCTCCGCAGATGGATGAGCCGGATAAGGTCAGTCGAGAACCATCCTTTGAAAAACAGCGACTCAGTGAGGCCATAGGTTACTGCCGAAGCCAGTTTTTCAATTGGAGTCAACGGTTTGATGCGGAAGTCGACAGCGAAGTCGCGCAGATATTCAGTGCTTACCAAAGCCTGTTGGAACCGGCTTCATTAGGTAATGAGTTGCTCGATGAAGTGGCGCTAGGTTGGACTGCAGAAACGGCGGTGCGGCGAGTGTGCAATCGCGTGGCTAAGCAATTTTTGTCGATGCAAGATCCCTATTTAAAGGAACGCAGCAGCGACGTCATCGATATTGGTCAACGCCTGTTGCATCAGCTTCAAAAACGCCGTCGTCTGCAACTTAACGACGGTGAAGCTAAGATCATTATCGCTAAGGAAGCCAGTGCGACCTTACTTGCTGAAATTCCTCAATCGAGCATTGCCGGTATCATCATTCAAGGCGGGGGCGCCAATTCTCATGTGGCAATACTCGCTCGAGCAATGAAAATTCCAGCGGTTATGGGGGTGGAAATCAACATCAATGACGTCGACCAAGGCCAGCAGCTCATTGTTAATGGTTTTCGAGGTCAGGTGGTGCTGTGTCCCAGTGTGGTGCTAATTGACGAATATCGTCGCTTAATCGCTCAAATTGAACAGCGTGAAACCCAGTTTACCGAAGAAATGGCTAAGCCTTGTTGCAGCTTTGATGGTCAGCGGGTCGGTTTGTTTGTCAATGCAGGGCTTAGCGGCGCATTGGCAGACGTGGCTAGCCCTAGTGTTGGGGGTATTGGCTTATATCGCAGCGAAATCCCGTTTATGTTGCACAGCCACTTTTTGACGGAGTCGGAACAATTAATACTGTACAAAAAGGTAATGCGCTCGGCGAAAGGCAAACCCGTGACCATGCGGACTTTGGATGTTGGAGGCGATAAACCGCTAGCTTACTTTCCCATTGTGGAGTCTAATCCGTTTTTGGGTTGGCGGGGAATTCGATTAACCTTAGATCACCCTGAAATGTTACTGATCCAACTGCGGGCCATGATAAAAGCCAGTGTTGGCAACGCGGCTTTGTCGATTTTACTGCCGATGGTGTCTAACCTTAAAGAGATTGAGCGTTCTCAAGGTTACATTGCTCAAGCGTTGCAAGAAATCGAACAGGAATTAGGGCGACCAGTAGTGCCCCCCAAAATTGGTATTATGCTAGAAATTCCGGCGATGATATTTCAACTGCCACAAATCAGCAGGTTAGTGGATTTCATTTCAGTGGGTTCAAACGACTTAACTCAATATTTACTAGCGGTGGATCGCAGTAATCCAGCGGTCAGCGAATTGTTTGACAGTTATCATCCCGCGGTTCTGACGGCCTTAGCGGAAATTGCTAGAATTAGTAATAGCCTCAACCTCGAATTTTCGATTTGCGGAGAACTTGCGGGAGAACCACTAGCGGTGATGTTATTAGTTGGAATGGGGTACCGTCAGCTAAGCATGAATCCCGGAAACTTAGGGCGAATTAATTATTTGATTCGTCGACTTAATACCCAAGAGATGGAACAATTGCTCGAGTCGGCTTTACTGTGTCAAAGCGCCTATCAAGTTCGTGGACTTTGCATAGAAAAGCTAGAAAGCCTTGGATTGAAATCATTACTTCATTAGTTTTTGTTTTTCCATAAGGCATCCCCTAAACTATCGGCAAGGTTAGGGACAAGCTTAACGTCGCTCTTTCGAGAGCCAATCACTTTGGTGGAATCTTTGGATAGTCTGTTAGTTATCGTTGTATTGTGCATGCTTGTAGGCGTCGTTCAAGGCTTCTTAGCGGGGCTTTTGGGCATTGGCGGCGGTATTGTGCTGGTTCCGGTTTTTCTGCTGTTGCTACCGCATTTAAACATTCCAACAGAAATGGCCATCCATATTGCGATTGGCACCAGCCTTGGGGCCATCATCTTGACGTCTTATTCAGCGGCTCTTGGCCATCGAAAGCGAGGCAATATTTCTTGGCCCGTGGCCAGGGCACTCTTGCCTGGGATTATAATTGGCTCAATATCCGGGGGCTTTATCGCGGATGGAATGTCTGCGGAAACGCTGACGCGAATCTTCGCCATATTCTTATTATTAATGGCCCTAAAAATGGTGTTGCCGGTCAACACGTCACGTGAACGCCCGTTACCATCACCCTCTATTTTATTCTTTTCAGCGATGGCCATTGGTGCTTTTTCGGCGTTAATGGGTATTGGTGGAGGCGTTATTTTGGTTCCCTTTTTAACCTTCTTCGGCTTAGAAATGCGCAAATCCATTGGCTGCGCTGCCGCTGCCGGTATTGCGGTGGCCTTGTTTGGTTGTTTAAGCTATGTCATTGCAGGTTGGAATGAGCCAGGATTGCCGCAATACGCGGTTGGTTATGTGTATTTACCGGCACTGTTTGGCGTTATTGCCACGGCAATCTTTACTGCCCGATTAGGGGTTAAAGCCGCGGCAATATTGCCCATTAAATTATTAAAACGAATTTTCGCAGCCTTCATGACCTTTATCGGGTTGCGACTTTTACTAGGATAGAACATGTTAACCTACCCCAAAATCGACCCGATTATTTTCTCGATTGGTCCCTTTGAGCTGTTTGGAGAAACTTTCGAACCCGCCATTCGTTGGTACGGGATGATGTACCTAGTCGGGTTTGTTGCAGCCATGTGGGTGCTCAATCGCATGGCGGACCGAAAAGACACTCAATGGAATCGTGATCAAGTTTCCGATTTATTATTTTACGCTTTTCTTGGGGTTATCCTCGGCGGGCGAATAGGCTACGTGCTGTTCTACAACTTTGGCGCATTTTTAGATAACCCTATGTACCTATTTGCCATTACCGACGGTGGCATGTCGTTTCATGGGGGATTGCTTGGGGTGCTAACAGCCTTTGCCTATATAGCCTACAGCCAAAAACGTCACTTCTTTGATGTCGCCGACGTGGTTGCTCCGGTCGTTCCAATTGGTCTAGGTGCTGGCCGTATTGGTAACTTTATTAATGGCGAATTGTGGGGGAGGACCAGCGATGTTCCGTGGGCAATGGTGTTCCCAGGAGCTGGTCCGGAGGCGCGTCACCCGTCGCAATTGTATCAATTTGCGCTAGAAGGGGTCGTTCTGTTTAGTTTGCTGTATTGGTTTAGCCGCAAACCAAGGCAGCGTGGTGCTATCTCTGGCATGTTCTTAGTCGGCTATGGCTGCTTTAGGTTCATCGTAGAGTTTGTCCGCGAACCGGATGTTCAATTGGGACTGTATTTGAATTTCTTTACTATGGGGCAGCTGCTCTCGATGCCAATGATAGCCTTTGGCTTATTTCTTATTTTGCGTAAGAGTGGATCCAAGGAAAGCAAATGAAACAATATTTAGAGCTTTGTCAGCGCATTGTCGATAAAGGCAGCTGGATAGAGAATAAGCGCACAGGAAAGCGCTGCTTAACGGTTATTAATGCCGATATGGTGCATGACGTAGGTGCCAATGAGTTCCCGCTTATCACCACTCGTAAAAGTTACTGGAAATCGGCCATTGCCGAATTACTGGGTTACATTCGAGGGTACGACAATGCGGCCGACTTTCGTGAACTCGGGACCAAGACGTGGGATGCCAATGCCAACTTGAATCAAGCATGGTTAGATAACCCTGCTAGGCGAGGCAACGACGATATGGGCCGAGTCTATGGAGTGCAAGGGCGGGCTTGGCAAGGCAGTGATGGCACGGTTGTCGACCAACTGCAGAAGCTAGTTAATAACCTAAAGCAAGGCATTGATGATCGCGGGGAAATTGTTAGTTTTTACAACCCTGGGGAATTTCATCTAGGCTGTTTACGTCCTTGTATGCATACCCACAACTTTTCACTGGTGGGAGACACCTTGCATCTCACCTCGTATCAACGTTCTTGCGATGTGCCCCTGGGACTCAATTTTAATCAAATTCAGGTGTTTACATTACTGGCGTTGGTGGCGCAGATTACTGGACATAAGCCAGGTACGGCTTACCATAAGATAGTTAATGCCCACATATATGAAGACCAACTGGCTCTGATGCGCGATGTGCAGCTTAAGCGCAAACCTTTTGCGAGTCCAAAGTTGTTCATAAACCCTGAGATTAAATCTCTTGAGGATCTGGAAACCTGGGTAACCATGGATGACTTTCGTGTGGAAGGGTATCAACACCATGAGCCCATTGCTTATCCCTTTTCAGTCTAACTCAGAGTCAGTCTAACTCAGTGGCTGATTGACACGGATTATTAACACAATAAAAGTGATCGAATTGCTCCTGTTTGCTATACAAAGGGTATGGTTGTAACAGGAGCGCCTTGTGAAAATAGCCGTTTTTCCATTGCCGATACTGCTTTTGCCTGGTGGCATTAGCAAGCTTCGTATTTTCGAGTCTCGCTATAAGCGCTTGGTGGCAGAAGCACACCATTGCGACAACAGCTTTGTGTTGTGTCCAGCCATTAACGAAGGCGAATCAACGCCTTTCAATATAGGTACTCGGGTAGAAATCATAGATTTTGACGTGTTAGAAGATGGTCTACTCGGGATCACGATAGAGGCTAAGGAACGAGTATCTCTGTTTGACTTTAGCCAAGATGATGATGGCCTTCATCGGGCCGCATATATTGCCATGGCTCCCTATACCACGGAGCGAAGTATTGATGAATTTCCGCTATTGGTGACTTCACTAAAACAGGTTTTACCGCATGATTTTGATATTGATGAAAGAAAACTCGAGCAAAACTTGTGTGATCTAGCTTGGATTTGTCAAAGATGGTTAGAGTGCATTCCGTTCGAAAATTCATCAATAAAACGAATTTTAGCCGAGCAAAAGTTAGATGATTTGCTAGAGGTTTTAACTCAGCTGGTTGATGAGTTTGTCTCTAAAAATGCCTAATATTCAGTTATTTGAAACATATTTTTGTTAGATTTTTCAAAATTTCCCTTTCCTAGATTTTCCGGCTATATTGAGTAAAGCTTCGGTTTTTCCGATGTTTGTGGAATGGATATTCGGTTTTACCGGAAAATTTTTGCTACCTATGATTTAGTCGATACTAATTTTGGGAGTTTTTAATGAGTCGTTTTATTCGTAATTTTTTAAGCCAAGAATCGGCAGGTGGTATTCTGCTGATGATCGCTGTTGCTTTGGCGATGCTTTTGGCTAACTCGCCTTTAGCGGGCCTGTATAACGGCTTCATCAATACACCGGTTCAGGTTCGAATCGGCTATTTGGATATTGATAAGTCAGCCTTACTGTGGATCAACGATGGTCTAATGGCATTGTTCTTCTTGCTGATTGGTTTGGAAGTTAAGCGTGAGCTTATGGAAGGGGCATTATCGAGCCCAGCGAAAGCAGCGTTACCAACATTCGCCGCAGTGGGCGGTATGATTTTCCCGGCCTTATTCTACCTTTACTTCAACTATGGTACCGAAACTCAGGTTGGTTGGGCGATTCCCGCGGCAACCGACATTGCTTTTGCGTTGGGTATTTTGGCATTGTTAGGCAATCGTGTACCGGTCAGTTTGAAAGTGTTCCTACTGGCATTGGCCATCATCGATGACTTAGGCGTCGTTATTATTATTGCTTTGTTCTATACCAGCGAACTTTCGATGATGAGCTTGGTTATCGCAGCCATAGCGCTGGTCGCCTTGTTTATATTGAACCGTCGCAACGTATCAAGCCTAGCACCGTACATGTTAATCGGTTTGGTGCTGTGGACGGCGGTACTAAAATCCGGCGTGCACGCAACGCTTGCGGGTGTGGCACTGGCACTGCTGATACCGCTTCAGGTGGGCGAAAAGCGTCCTTCTGAGAAGCTAGAGCATGCATTGCACCCATGGAGTACCTTTGCGATTTTGCCACTCTTCGCCTTCGCTAACGCTGGTGTCAACTTAGGAAATATGAGCCTGGATGCACTGTTAGCGCCTGTTCCTATGGGCATTGCCGCTGGTCTAGTTCTAGGTAAGCCAGTCGGCATTATGTTATTCAGCTGGCTATCGGTGAAATTGGGTTGGGCGCAGCTGCCAGAAGGTCTTGGCTGGAAACACATAGCACCGGTTTCACTTATGTGTGGTATTGGCTTTACTATGGCTATGTTCATCGCGTCGCTCGCCTTCCAACACGGTGGCATGCTGTATGGTGATATGGCAAGAATGGGCATTCTAATTGGCTCTGGTATTGCTGCGATAGTTGGTTACTTCTGGTTATCAGCCGTTCTTAAAGAGCCGGTTGAAGAGAGTGAACAAAAATGCGCTTAGTTATTACAGTGGCTGCATTGGTTGCGCTGAGTGCTCCGGCACAAGCGCAACTGCTTCACTGCAGCGAAGACGTTAAAGGCAGCGTTTGCCAAGCTTACCTTGAAGGTAAAGTGGCCGGCGCGCTGGCCTACAAAGATAAGTTTGGCAAGAAAAAAGCGGACGCCAGTACAGATTTTAGTAATCGAGCTCTAAGCTATCGCGCTGGTAATCGCTTTAAACAGGCGAATCAGCAATATTGCCAAGATCGGATACCGCAACCACAGGTGTTAGTTGATGGACTGACTGATGCAATTCTTGCAAAAGAAATTCAGACTGAAGAGGAATTGACGCTGGGCTTAAGAGGTTTGCTGGACTGCCAACGTTTGTCTCAGTAATTAGCTATGTCTCATTTAAATTACAATCACCTGTACTATTTTTGGATGGTAAAATCTAAAGGCTCAGTTGCTAAAGCAGCCGAAGCTCTTTATGTAACACCGCAAACCATCACTGGGCAAATCCGACAGCTCGAGCATCGCCTAGGCGATCGTCTCTTTGAACGAGATGGTCGGCGCTTGAAAGCGACTGAGTTGGGAGAGCTGGTCTTTCGCTACGCTGACAAAATGTTTGGCTTAAGCTATGAAATGATGGATCTGTTGAATTACCAAAAAGATGGCAACATTTTATTTGAAGTTGGCATTGCCGACGCACTGTCTAAAACCTTGTCCAGTCGTGTGCTACTGGAGGTGGTGCCATCAGATGGCTCTATTCACCTGTGTTGTTACGAATCGAGCCACACGGATTTAGTCGACCGACTTAAACAGCACAAACTGGATATGATTTTATCGGACTGCCCTGGTGAGTCATTAAAGCATCCGGATATTCTCTCAAAGAAACTGGGAGAGACCGGGGTGAGCTTTTACAGTGCATCACCGGTTAAGGGAAGCTTTCCTGAATGCCTTGAGCGCTGTCAATTGCTGATTCCTGGACGTCAAACGTCTTTAGGTCAGCAGCTTTGGCGCTGGTTCGATGAGCGCGGATTAAGCGTTAAAATCAAAGCTGAGTTTGATGATGTTGCTATGATGAAGTCCTTTGGCTTTTTGCAGCAAGGTGTTTTCGTTGTGCCAACGGTGTACAGTGACGAGTACATTGAACGAGGCATGCACTTAGTTGGACAAACCAACGAAGTGAAAGATGAGTACCACGTGATGTTTGCCGAACGTATGATTCAACACCCAGCGGTTAAAAGACTACTTTCGACGGATTTTAGTGATCTATTTAAAGGTCACGACTCTCAAGTTCTAAAGTTCGGCTAAACTTCGAATTTGAGCTGGAATCACCGCTAGAGCGCTGCCATAATCAGCGCTCTTATTATTTTAGGCCAAGGATTTCTACATGACTGCAACTAAGGACAACAACAAAGCTCGCCTTACCTGGGCTTGTCGACGGGGCATGCTAGAGTTGGATGTATTGTTTACTCCTTTCGTTGAAACACACTATGACCACTTGTCTGAAGAAGAGCAGCAGACCTTTGAGCGCCTGCTAGAATGCGACGATCCAGAGTTGTTTGCTTGGTTTATGGGGCACGAACAATGCGACGATCCTAAGTTTGCAGAAATGATCATTAAAGTTCGTGGTCGAGATAAGCCATAGTTTTCATATTAAACCGCATCGGTCGCGGACGGCTATCAGTGTGCTGTGGCACCTGAGCCTTATCGGTATATTATTAAAGCAGTGTGTGGGACTCGCCATCACTGCTTTTTTTATACCAGTGCTTGTTGCCGCCGCTGTTGTTGCCGTTATCGCGGCTCATGCTTGGTTAGACTATCAACGCCTGAGCAAGGCCCATTGGCGCTTACAATTAACCGAGCAAGGTCAAGGTTGTTGGTATGGCTCGGAGGCGTTTACTGTGTCTCAGGTTGTTGTGCGGCAACCCTATTTAGTTCTTTTCGCGCTGCGAACCGGCCAGCACAAACAATGGTTTTTGGTGACCAAAGGACAGTTAAGTGAGCGCCAACATAGGAATCTGTGTCGGCTGCTCGGTTAACCTATTTGACACTTGGAGAGAGGCGACTTGGTTTTGAGTCGTCGGCAAGATTTGGGTAGTCGATGTTGTAGTGCAATCCTCGACTTTCTTGACGTTGCATTGCACATCGAATAATAAGTTCGGACACTAACACTAAGTTTCTTAGCTCTAATAAATTATTGCTGACTTTGAAATTACTGTAATAGTCGTGAATTTCTTGCTGCAGCATTTCGGCACGTCTCAGGGCGCGCTGAAGTCGTTTATCCGAGCGCACAATGCCTACATAATCCCACATAAAGAGCCGTAATTCGTGCCAATTATGGGCAATGACAACCTCTTCATCTGAGTTGTCCACTTGACTCTCGTCCCATGGCGGCAAATTGGCAGGCATGGCGATTTTAGAGAGTTGAGGTAACAGGTTCTCCGCGGTCGCTCGGGCAAATACCAAGCACTCGAGTAAACTGTTGGACGCCATTCGATTGGCACCGTGAAGGCCTGTATAGGCCACTTCTCCGATGGCGTAAAGGCCACCCACTTGAGTTTGACCGTCCATGTCAGTCACCACACCACCGCAGGTATAATGGGCGGCCGGTACCACAGGAATGGCCTCTTGGGTGATGTCGATACCGAGCGTTAAACACCGTTCATATATGGTTGGAAAGTGCTTAACGATAAAGTCGCTGTCTTTATGGCTGATGTCTAAATAAACGCAATCCGCTCCCAAACGCTTCATTTCATAGTCTATGGCCCGTGCAACCACGTCTCTAGGAGCCAGTTCCGCTCGCTCATCAAATTCTGGCATGAAGCGAGAGCCATCGGGGCGCAGAAGGTAAGCGCCTTCGCCGCGCAATGCTTCGGTCAACAGAAAGTTACGAGCTTTTTCGTGGAACAAACAGGTTGGGTGGAATTGATTGAATTCCAAATTGGCAACCTCACAGCCGGCGCGCCAAGCCATGGCAATGCCATCACCACTAGCGATGTCTGGGTTGGACGTGTACTGATAGACATTAGAAGCACCACCGGTTGCAAGGGATATGAATTTGCTCGCTATCACTTCCACTTGCTCGGTCTCGCGATTCCAGACGTACGCGCCCATGACTCGGTTACCGGGTAAACCTAATTTGTTGGTGGTGATCAAGTCGATGGCGTTGAATCGCTCGAGCACGCAGATATTGGGATGTCGTTTTACTTGTTCTTGCAGGGTTAATTGGACTTCTTTACCGGTTGCGTCGGCGGCATGAAGAATGCGTCGATGACTGTGGCCGCCTTCACGTGTGAGATGGTACTTATTAGCGTCGTTGCCGCTTTTATCGAAACGCACGCCTTTTTTAATCAGCCATTCCAATGATGCCTTGGCATTCGAGGCGGTAAATTGCACCACCGACTTGTCACATAAGCCTGCGCCGGCTTTAAGGGTGTCGTCGACATGGGCCTCGATTGAATCGTTTTCGTCAAAAACGGCGGCTATGCCACCTTGAGCATAGTAAGTGGAGCCTTCGTTTAACAGGCTTTTACTGAGCAAAATGACATTGGCATTGTCGGCTACCGATAACGCCAAGGTCATTCCGGCTGCACCGCTACCAATAATTAACAGGTCGCATTGTCGTTGCTGGCTTTGACTCATAATTGGGTGAGATTATTGTTGAATGTCGCCATGTTAGCTAAAAACAGTCATAATGGATACGATAATTACCAGACAAAACTTGCGCTTTAGCAATGAAATGCAAAAAAGCTAAAAAAATCGCAAATAGTTACGAACTTTTTCAAAAAGGGTAAGTCTATACCATTGCAATCGATTCGGCCGTGATGATGTAAGACAGACCGTTAGGAGTGAAACGGCTCGGATGAGTAGCCAGGATAGTGATCAACAACTAGTTGAGCGAGTACAGCAAGGAGACAAGCAAGCCTTTAATCTGTTGGTGCAAAAGTACCAGCATAAAGTGATTAACTTGATATCTCGTTATGTAAAGAATCAAGGGGATGTGGCGGATGTTTCGCAAGAAGCTTTTATTAAAGCTTATCGAGCGTTACCGAACTTCCGAGGTGATAGTGCTTTTTATACGTGGCTGTACCGAATAGCGGTTAATACTGCGAAGAATTATTTAGTATCTCAAGGGCGACGCCCACCCGCTAACGACGTAGCGGTAGAAGATGCTGAGTTTTATGAGGCAGGCGACGCACTGCGTGAAGTTGCTTCACCAGAGCGGATGATGCTCTCAAACGAAATTAAAAAGGTTGTGTTCGATACCATCGAACAACTGCCTGAAGAATTACGAATGGCAATAACCCTTCGAGAAATCGAAGGGATGAGTTACGAAGAAATTGCCACCGTTATGGAATGCCCTGTTGGCACGGTTCGTTCTCGAATCTTCCGCGCCCGGGAAGCCGTAGATAAGCGTTTGCAGCCTTTGCTGCAAGGTTAACTTTTAAGTACAGGTGTACAATGACAATTGAACGCAATGAATGGATATCCGCTGCCGTTGATGGTGAAAATTCGAATAAGGTGTTAAGCCACCTTGATACCGAAACACCAGAAGCCAACAAGTGGCAGAGCTATCATCTGATTGGCGATGCCATGCGAGATGATTTAGCGCCGAGGCAAACATTCGATATTTCTGCGTCAATCGCTGCTGCAATTGACAAGGAGCCTGCGATATTGGCTCCGGCAGCAGCCCATTCGAAGCAAGAGCAGGTTGCTGAGCCGAAAAAAGGCAAAGTGGTGCAGCTATTGCGTCAATTTGGGCAGTACGCCATTGCCGCCAGTGTGGCGGTTGTTGCGGTTGTGGGAATTCAAGGGCAAAGCCCATCGTCACCTGACAACCTAGCTCCTTTGCCAGTGCTGCAAACAAGCCCATTAGTGGGTAGCGCTAGCCCGGTCAGCCTGCAAGCTCCGGTCACCAATGATCGCGAATTAGCGAACGCGAGCATTGAAGAGCAGCGTATGAAAGAGCAACGGCATCGACTTAATGCGTACTTGCAGGATCACTTATTGCAACAGCGCTTGAATAATGGTGTGATTGAAGCAACATCGATTCAAGAGCCAACTACTGAATCCCACGACTAACTTAGTTAGGAGTTTTTTTGCAACGCATTTTAACCGTTTTACTTGCTCTGCTTACGTTTTCTGTGAGCGCAGAGCAAGCTTCAGGTAACGCCGATGCTTGGCTAGAACGTATGAGCCAAGCCCTCAATGAGAAGCAATTCAAGGCTTCAATGGTGCACCTACAAACCAATCAGGTGCGTCCGCTTATCTACCTACACGGTCATCAAGACGGCGAACACTTAGCGTTTATGGATCACTTAAACGGTCCATTTAAAAGCGCGGTTCGCATCGACAATGTGGTGACTTACCTAGAGCAAGATCAACCTCCTTACAGCGTTAAATCCAGTCGCATACCTGGCTTGTTCCCTCCGATTTTTGCCGGCGACATTCACCGCCTTGATGACGGTTATCAGTTTGTGTTGGGCGGCCGCTCTCGCATTGCCGCACGCATGGCGCAATTAGTGCGAATTGTTGCTCGCGATGAAAATCGCTTCAGCTACATGGTGTGGTTAGACACCGAAACAGCCCTGCCGCTGCGCATTGATATGCTGGCGGGAGAGCAACTGCTAGACCGCCTAATGGTGATAGAGCTCACCTTGACCGATGAGCCTCCGGTGTTGCTCTTGGAAGCGGCCCGTCGCGAATGGCCAGCAACCATTGAGACCCCAAGCGTAGCCACCGAAGCCAACTGGCACTTCGGCTGGTTGCCGGATGGCTTTAAAGAAACCGTACGGGATCAGCACAGATTGTTTGGTGCTAATGAGGCGGTAGAATACGTATCCGTTTCCGATGGTATGGTGCAAATTTCGGTGTACTTGGCGGTTGCTGGGCAGGTGGAATTACCTGAACACATTACTCACAACAATGGCACTGCAATCGCTACTGCTCGCCATGGCGAACTTGAAGTCGTTGCCATTGGTAAGGTCCCCGCTGATACCTTGCATCAAATTGCATTGAACATTCGTCCTGGCGATAAAACTGAGGCGCAAAGTCAGCCATGATGGAAGAAATCGGCCGAGTTCTACTTCAAGATGGTCAGCAAGTGGTCATTGAAGTAGAGCGAAAGTCAGCGTGTAACCATTGCGACTCTAAAGACAATTGCGGTGTGTCTTCAGTATCGAAGGCGTTCAGTAATAAAAAGCAGCTCATCGAACTGACCACAAGCGAAGTGTTTGAAACCGGTGATATGGTGAAACTTGGAATCCCCGAGCGTACTTTCTTGCGGTCAGCGGCGATGGTTTATCTTGTTCCTTTGATGGGCTTTATCGCTGGCGCATTGCTTGGCGGCAGCTTATCGCAAGTCCTGCAAAGCAACCACGACCTAACCAGTCTGGTGACCGCCTTAGCGTTTGGCGTTGGCAGTTGGTGGGTAGCTAAACGCCATTGTGGTGACCTAGCTCGCAAGAATCAGCCCCAGATACTCCTAAACTTAGGCAAACAAACCTTATATCGCGGTTAGAAATCGGGTACAATTCTCCCCCAGTTTTTTTACTAATTTTGTATGCCGGATCTAACGCCAACTCATGAAACATATACGTAATTTCTCCATTATTGCTCACATTGACCACGGGAAGTCGACACTTTCGGATCGACTCATTCAATTCTGTGGCGGATTATCTGATCGTGAAATGGAGGCTCAAGTATTAGATTCCATGGATTTGGAGCGCGAACGCGGCATTACCATTAAAGCGCAAAGCGTCACTTTAGACTATAAAGCGGACGATGGTGAGACCTATCAACTTAACTTTATTGATACGCCAGGACACGTGGATTTTACCTACGAGGTGTCTCGCTCTTTGGCGGCTTGTGAAGGCGCATTGTTGGTGGTTGATGCGGGCCAAGGCGTAGAAGCGCAAACCTTAGCTAACTGCTATACCGCCATTGATATGGACTTAGAAGTGGTTCCAATCCTTAATAAGATTGACCTACCGCAAGCGGATCCGGATCGGGTGGCTGAAGAAATCGAAGATATTGTGGGTATTGATGCCACCGAAGCGGTTCGCTGTTCAGCTAAGACCGGCGTCGGTATTAAAGATGTTTTAGAAGAAATTGTAAGTAAGGTGCCGGCCCCAGAAGGTGATATTGAGGCACCATTGCAAGCCCTGATTATCGACTCGTGGTTCGACAATTATCAGGGGGTTGTGTCGCTGGTTCGAATTAAGCACGGCGTGTTGCGCAAAGGCGATAAGTTCAAGGTGATGTCGACCGGGCAGATCCATCAAGTGGACCACATTGGTATTTTTACGCCCAAACAAACCAATACCGGTGAATTGAAAAGTGGTGAGGTAGGCTTTGTTATTGCCGGCATTAAAGACATCTTAGGTGCGCCGGTAGGGGACACCTTAACCTTAGCCAAAAATGGCGCAGAAACACCGCTGCCTGGTTTCCAAAAGGTGAAACCACAGGTGTATGCGGGTTTATTCCCAATTTCGTCTGATGACTATGAGAACTTTAGAGACGCCCTTGGAAAGTTAAGCCTAAATGACGCGTCTTTGTTCTACGAGCCAGAGACGTCCTCAGCACTTGGCTTTGGTTTTCGTTGTGGTTTCTTAGGAATGCTGCATATGGAAATTATCCAAGAGCGGTTGGAGCGTGAGTACAATCTTGATCTCATCACAACCGCACCTACGGTAATTTACGAAGTTGAAAAAACCAATGGCGAAACGATTTACGTTGATAACCCGTCGGACTTACCAGCGATTAATGAAATTGAAACCTTGGCTGAGCCCATTGTGGAGGCCAATATTTTAGTGCCAAAAGAGTACCTAGGTAACGTTATCACTCTTTGCATTGAAAAGCGCGGTGTGCAAACCGATATGAGCTACCATGGAAATCAGGTGGCCATCAGTTACGAACTGCCAATGGCGGAAGTGGTGCTTGATTTCTTTGATCGACTCAAGTCCACCTCGCGAGGCTATGCGTCACTGGACTACAATTTTAAACACTTCCAAGCGGCTGAAATGGTTCGTCTTGATGTGCTGATTAATGGCGAACGAGTGGATGCACTGGCCATCATTACTCACAAGGCTAATGCCCAATATCGTGGCCGAGCCTTGGTAGAAAAAATGAAAGAGTTGATCCCTCGACAAATGTTCGACATTGCCATTCAAGCAGCGATTGGTAGTCAAATTGTGGCTCGCTGTACCGTGAAAGCGTTACGTAAAGATGTTACTGCTAAGTGTTATGGTGGTGATGTCTCACGTAAGAAGAAATTGCTGCAAAAGCAAAAAGAAGGTAAGAAACGAATGAAGTCATTAGGCAATGTGGATGTTCCGCAAGAAGCCTTCTTAGCCGTACTGAAAGTAGGAGATTAATCCACTATGGCAGCTCACTTTTCACTGATTTTAGTGTTAGTAACTTTAGCCACAGGCCTTATTTGGCTATTGGACGTTCGCGTATTAAAGCCAAAGCGAATGGCCAAATTGGAAGCCGCTAAGGCGCAAGGAGAAGTGAGCGAAGAAGCAGCGCTTAAACTTACCCAAGAACCGTCGATAGTGGAAACGTCCCGCTCAATTTTTCCAGTGATTGCTTTTGTACTGGTTTTGCGCTCGTTTTTATGGGAACCCTTCCAAATTCCATCGGGCTCTATGATGCCTACTTTGTTAGTGGGCGATTTCATCTTGGTAGAGAAGTTTTCGTACGGGGTTAAAGATCCCGTATTCAGACATAAATTTATTAAAACGGGTGAGCCGGAGCGAGGTGACATCGCGGTATTTAAGTACCCTGTGGATACACGCATCGATTATATTAAACGCATTGTCGGGCTACCGGGTGACACCATTCGCTATCGCAATAAACAATTGTGGATCAAGCCCGCTTGTAGTGACGGCGAAAACTGCCCTGATTTTCAGTTGATTACTCGAGCGGAAGTTAACCGCGATGAGTTTTTTCAAGGTCCTTACCCGTTAACGCGTTATACCGAACAATTAGGCGACATTGAACACGACATTCTGGTGAATACCCATCGTCCGGATCCAGTTAGCATGTACTACCAAGTCGATGGCATTCCTCGCGGTGATTTTGTGGTTCCTCAAGGCTATTACTTTGGCATCGGGGATAATCGCGATAACAGCACTGACAGCCGCTTCTGGGGTTTCATTAGCGACGACAACTTGGTGGGCAAAGCCGTGGCCATTTGGATTAGTTTTGAATTTGCTCGCGACGAGCAAGACTGGTTGCCAACATGGGTTCCAACCGGTGTTCGTTTTGAACGTGTAGGTGGATTAACCTAGTGGCAGACCTAAAAAAGCTCACCAAAACCATTGACTATCAATTCAACGATATTGAGCATCTTAAGTTAGCGCTTACTCACCGTAGTGCGTCGAGCCGGCATAATGAGCGCCTTGAGTTTTTGGGTGACTCGATTCTATCCATCATCATTTCCGAGGCGTTATACCAAAAGTTTCCCAAGGTGGATGAAGGCGCCCTTACACGGATGCGAAGCAGCCTGGTTAAAGGGGACACCTTAGCGGAAATCGGTGTAGAGTTTGGCTTGGGAGAGTTCATCAACCTCGGCGCCGGTGAACTTAAAAGTGGCGGCTTTAGACGTTCATCGATTTTAGCGGATGCGGTGGAAGCAATTATTGGCGCCATTTATCTTGATTCCGACTTTGACACCATCCGCAGAATTCTACTGAGTTGGTATCAACAACGGCTGGCTAGCATTCAACCGGTATTGCAAAAAGACCCTAAAACCTTGTTGCAAGAGTATTTACAAGGTCGCGGCAAGGCACTACCGATTTATCGAGTCGTGGAAGTTACGGGTGAGTCGCATAAACAACAATTTAAGGTTGAATGTGAAGTGACCGAAATTAATTCACCGGTAATTGCTACCGGTAGCTCTCGACGCAAGGCTGAGCAAATCGCGGCCGCAAAGGTAATGGAGCAAATCAATGGACACTAATCAAGAATCGACTGAAAATCTTGGCCAAGGTGATGAACAACGAATTGGTATGATTGCCATTGTCGGACGGCCGAACGTTGGTAAATCGACCTTGCTGAACTGCATTCTTGGGCAGAAGGTATCCATCACTTCTCGGAAACCGCAGACGACTCGTCACCGCATTATGGGGATCCATACCGAGGGTAACAATCAACTAATTTTTGTCGACACGCCAGGGCTTCATGGTGAAGAGAAACGAGCAATAAACCGCTATATGAACAGAGCGGCCGCCAGCTCTATTGGCGACGTAGAGATGGTATTGTTTGTGGTGGACGGCATGAACTGGACCGCCGATGATGAAATGGTGCTGAACAAGGTCAAAAAGGGATCCGGTGATCGACGTACTGTTTTGGTCATTAATAAAATTGATCAAATCAAAGACAAAGATTTGCTGCTGCCTTATTTACAAGAGCTACAAGCCAAATTTGCGTTTGATGACATTGTGCCGTTGGCGGCCAAAAATGGTTATAACGTTAATCGTGTGCTGGAGTTAGCTCAGCAAGCCACGTACGAGGGCGCCCATTTTTTCCCGGAAGAATACGTCACCGATCGCAGTTCCCGTTTTATGGCGGCCGAGATCATTCGTGAGAAGCTGATTCGTTATACCGGTGATGAGTTGCCTTATTCGGTGACCGTAGAAATCGAGCAGTTTAAATTATTGGATAACGGCGTTTATCAGATCAACGGCCTCATTTTGGTTGAACGCAGTGGTCAAAAGAAAATGATCATTGGCAATAAAGGCGAAAAAATAAAAACCGTTGGTCGAGAAGCGAGACTCGATATGGAGCGAATGTTCGACAATAAAGTCTTTTTAGAGCTTTGGGTTAAAGTCAAATCCGGTTGGGCTGACGACGAACGCGCTTTACGCAGCCTCGGCTATGGTGAAGACTAAGCGTCTTAACACAACCCATGCAACGCGCTTATTTACTGCACGCTCGCCCTTACCAAGAATCTAAGCTGCTCGTCCAGTTGTTGAGCGAGCACGATGGCTTAATCGGCGCGGTAGTGCGAGTGGGTACCAGTAAAGCTCAGCGAGCTAATCGCGCCATTTTGCAGCCTTTTCAACCCTTGTTGGTTGAATTGAGCGGCCGCAGTCAGCTCAAGACTTTAAGACGCTTTGAAAGCGCGGCTGCGGCTATTCCGCTCTTGGGAAAACCCCAATATGCTGGCCTCTACATCAATGAGATTTGCGTTCGGTTATTAGCCGAACAGGATCCGAATCTGCATCTATTCGAACGTTATCATCAATCGTTACTGCAATTAGCGAAAGGTTTGCCTTTAGAGCCGGTGCTGCGATATTTTGAATGGACGTTGCTGGATAACCTTGGTGCTGCGCCGAGCTTAACTGACGATATTCACGGCGAGCCACTAACCGACAATTGTTGGTACCAATTGATACCACAACAAGGATTTTCGCCCTGTCAGGTGCATGAGCCGGGTGCTAATTATAATGGTGGAACACTGAAAGCCTTAGGTAATCAATATTTAGCGGATGAACATTGGCCGCAAGCAAAAATATTATTAAGACAATTGTTAACTCCCTTGTTAGGGGATAAGCCGCTGACCAGTCGACAACTGTTTCAGCAACGAAAAGGAGAACCCCATGACTGAACTATTGCTAGGCGTCAACATTGACCACATTGCCACCTTGCGCCAAGCAAGAGGCACCGATTATCCAGACCCAGTTCATGCCGCAGCCGTAGCCGAGCATGCGGGCGCTGATGGGATTACGGTTCACCTAAGGGAAGATCGACGCCACATTGTTGACCGCGATGTGTACATTTTGGCGCAAACCGTAAAGACCCGCATGAATCTAGAAATGGCGGTCACTGAAGAAATGATTAACATCGCCTTAGATGTGAAGCCGGCTTATGTGTGCTTGGTTCCAGAAAAGCGGGAAGAACTCACCACAGAAGGCGGTTTAGACGTAGTTGGGCAGCAGCAAAAAATTGCTGACGCGGTGGCGCGTTTATCACAAGCGGGCATTAAGGTTTCCCTGTTTATCGATGCTGATCAGGCCCAAATAGATGCCACGGTTGCCACCAAAGCACCGTATATTGAAATACACACAGGGCATTATGCCGATGCGACCGGAGAAGCCGATAAAGAAGCCGAACTTGGGCGCATTAAAGCCATGGCTAAGTATGCCGCTGCTCAAGGTTTGGTGGTCAATGCAGGACACGGTTTGCATTATCACAATATTCTACCCATTGCCGCTATTCCCGAATTTTATGAATTGAATATTGGCCACGCCATCATCGCGCGCGCTGCCATCGACGGCTTGGATAAAGCGGTTGCTGATATGAAAACGCTAATGCGCCAAGCGCGTCAGTGTACGACCGGCAGTTGTTGCTAATGGCAATTGTTGGCATCGGCACTGACATTGTCGATATTGAACGGTTTCAAGGAAAAACTGGCAACAGCCTAGAGCGCCTAATAGCGCGTGTCCTAACGCCTACCGAGATACAGATATTCCAGCAAAGCGCTCAGCCAGAGCGCTATTTAGCGAAACGCTTTGCCGCCAAAGAAGCAGTAGCAAAGGCGCTGGGAACCGGTATTGGTCGAGGTGTATCGTTTCAGCACATTGAGATAAGCAACAACCAAGTAGGGGCACCTTTGTGCCACTTAAGCGATGGTGCACTTGAGCGTTTGCACGCTATAGGTGGGCGTCAGATTCACCTGAGTATTAGCGATGAAAAACGTTACGCCAGCGCTTTTGCGGTGGCGGAATCTTGAGACCTAATCGACGGCGATAGCGACATTACAAGGGTCTTGGAAGGAGCCATTGTTCGCTCTAGATGAGTAAGCCAGCGTTGAAAGGCGAGCGTTTGCGGGTAATTGGTGTCAATGCTTAAAAGCGAATGCTGAGGCTCTGGGCTTAAGTGGACCGTTAGGTAGTGTGGGCCATTGAGCGCGTTTAAGCTAAAGCCGTGAGGTGTGAATAAGTGTTCATCCACAAGCCAATCCTTTAGAAAGTCATCGCTATACAGCAGCCGCTTGATTTCATTCACTTGCCGCGATGGCTCTCTTAAACGTTCACATAATGAGCTAGATAATTCCTTTAACTGCACTTCTCTATGCGGCGTTAGGCTAATAGAGGCCTGCTCAAAGGCATGCCACTGCCAACAACTGTGCTCAGCCGCGATGGTGGTTTGTTGCTGCCCTTTAGCCAACAGAGCTAATTGAGCATTCAATTGCGAGCAATCATGCTCAAACTTAGACGGGTTTGCATGGTTAACGGCGTCTTTGTGGCGTTGAAACCAGATGGCCTCAATGGGGGCTGTGGTCAGTGCGGCAATCAGATAGGTTGCTGCGTCGATAAGGCGAGTATCACCGCAGGTAATCAAAACCAGTTCAGAGTCGCTAATAACTAAGCTGGATTCTGAGAGCAGAAAAGCGGTTTGTTGCGCCCCTTTGGTCACAGATAAAATACTGGCTTTGCAATGACTTAAGGCAAGTTGCCAAAACGACAGTGGCAAATCTCGCAAGTTTTGCCTTTTCTGGTTTTGACTCTGAGTGCCAAAGCGTATCACCAGCTTCTTTGGCGCAGTGTTAAACACCACATTAGCTTTCGTTTTCACGACTTAGCCTTCGTCTTCACGATCCGCAAGCACAATATCTAAAGCTTTAGTGGATATCATGACTTCCCAAAGCGAAATTAACAAAGAAATCATTAAGCATAAAACGGAAGCGATAAAAATGCCGGCTCCTATGTCCGGGTGCTCAATGAAAATGAACATCATTGATACGGTACATAGAATAAAAGCAATAACTCCCATCGCTTGCATGTATTTTATTAAATTCAGTCGCTTACGTAGATTAGGTATTTGCTTGACCTGTAAGTCGGGGCGATTGCCACGGTCCGAGTGAATGTCGCGAATGAGCTTCGCTATGACGAAAAATCGGTTAGTAAAGGCGAGCATTATCAGTGCAATGGCACTGAATAATATTGCTGGAGTACCTAGTGTCATATGGGATCCCATTAGCTTGTTGCTTCAACCCGAACGGTTTTAATCATATTGTCTTTAACTTCAACAATTTCCATAGGATAGTCGCCAATTTTCAACCCGATTTTTTCACCGGGTATGTCCTCAAGGTATTCAATAATAAGGCCGTTTAGGGTTTTCGGACCATCGGTAGGCAATTGCCAATTCATTTCTTTATTGAGCTCTCGAACGTTAATCCCGCCTTCAATCAAAAAGCTACCATCTTGCTGAGGCTTGATTTCTTCGGAGGGCGTGGGGGCTACCGAGGTGGTAAAGTCACCTACGATTTCCTCTAGGATGTCTTCGAGGGTCACTAGGCCTTGAATATCTCCGTACTCATCAACCACTAATCCACAACGTTCTTTGTTTCTCTGAAACTTCAGCAGTTGCACGTTTAGCGGTGTGCCTTCTGGAATATAATAGGCTTCTTTAGAACTTCTCAGCAAAGTGGCTTTGCTAAACTGCTGTTTGGTAAGCAAGCGCATCACATCACGCACGTGTAAAAAACCTACTACATCGTCGATGTTGTCCCTATACAGCACTACCCGCGTATGAGGGCTGTGAGTGAGCATTTTAGTGATGGATTTAAGATCGTCATTGACGTTAATGGAGTACACCTCAGAGCGAGGTACCATGACGTCTTCAACAGTCACTTTTTCTAAATCGAGAATTGAAAGCAACATTTCGCGGTGGCGTCTGGGAATCATGGCCCCGGTTTCGTGAACCACAGTTCGAAGCTCTTCTTGGCTGAGTTCGTCTTTGTCTTGGTCTAAACGCAAGCCGAGCAAACGTAAAAAACCATTGGTTATCCAATTTACAATTTTGACTAATGGGCTGAGGATCCACAGCAATATGCGTAGCAGGTAACTGGAAGGAAAGGCGATTTTTTCAGGGTATAAGGCGGAAACTGTTTTTGGCGTCACTTCGGCAAATACCAATACCAGCATGGTTAATACACCGGTGGCAATGGCGATCCCGGCATCACCGTATAAGCGCAAGCCGATGATGGTTGCGATGGCCGAAGCGAGAATATTAACCAGGTTATTGCCGATCAGTATCAGTCCAATAAGTCTATCTGGACGCTCCAGCAGTTTGCTGGCCCGCTGTGCGCCTTTATGGCCTTCTTTGCTGAGATGGCGTAATCGGTAGCGGTTCAGTGCCATCATGGCGGTTTCTGAACCGGAGAAGTAAGCTGATATGATCAGTAACGCGATCAAAATGATGACCAGCGTTGAGGTGGCTATTTCTTCCAAAAAACGTGCGCGCTCCCTGTACGGCGATAAATAACCCCACGCTCACCTCGATAGGCCGGTGGGGTGATAACTTGTTCAATAGATGAACAGATTAACTCAGAATGAACTCTTTTACGATACGCGCGCCAAAATAGGCAACACTGAGTAGCAACGCGCCGGTCCAAGTATACAGAACGGCGGTTCGGATGCGGACGCCTTGGCGGTAGTGTTGTATTAGAAGATGGGCGTAAACCAACCAAGCCAGCATCGACAGGATGCTCTTATGGCCTTTACCTTCTGCAAACATATCTTCTAGGAAGATAAAGCCGGTAGCTAGGCTCAAGCTGAGCAAGATGATGCCCGCCATGACCAAGTGATACAGTTGCTTTTCAACGGTCAGTAGTGGTGGCAAACCAGGACTCAGCGCAAGCTTACGCGATTTAAGGCGGTTTTGGATGGCATTGAGCTGAACCGCATACAGGGCTGCAATCATTAACACGCTGTAGGCGAGTAAGCTCAGTACAATGTGAGAAGTTAATTCAGGCTCATTATCAAAGTGAGTGGTATAGGTATCTGGAATAAACATCATTGCAGCGATGCTTAAAATCGACAGTGCAAAGACCACAGGTACCATTACGATGACTTTCACACGAGACATCACCACAACAAAACTGAGCGAAATAATTAGGCTGACCAGTGATATCACGTTAATGATGCTGAAATTTTGCCCTTCTACGGCAAACATCATGTTATTGATTAAATAGGCGTGCGCAGCAACCGCAACGGCAGCTATGGCCGCTACGGCTTTTCGGTTAGGGCCTTTTTCATGGGTTAAGCGGCTGCCTACCAAGACAAGGGCAATGGCGTAAAGTACGATAGCGGCAACGGAAACTGGAATCATTTAGTTAACCTATAAAACGTTTTCTTGGATGGCCACTGCTGCCATCGATGAGATAATTCTTGCTAGCATATCACGATCTTTGCTTTGTTAGTGAGTGACCTAAGTGGCAAAACGCAGCAATAACGACCACAATTATTTGTAGGGCCGTGCCGATTTGTGACACAGTGGCCGCTACTTATTATGGTGAGATTAACGCAACCAGCAATGGATACTAGCGAGCTTGCTTTGCTGTGCGTATAATGCCGGCTCTCCTTGGACATTAGGACCTTCGAAAAACAATGTTTGAAAATTTATCTGACCGCCTTTCTCGCACCCTGAAAAATGTCAGTGGTCGCGGCCGATTAACCGAAGATAACATTAAAGATACCCTGCGCGAAGTGCGCATGGCATTGCTTGAGGCTGACGTGGCGTTGCCAGTTGTCAGAGACTTTGTTAAGAAGGTTAAAGAACGCGCCCTGGGGCAAGAAGTCGCTAAAAGCCTAAGTCCAGGGCAAGCATTTATTAAGATCGTTCAAAGCGAACTTGAAGCGGCCATGGGTGAGCAGAACGAAGCCTTAGACTTAGCCGCTCAACCGCCAGCAGTTGTTATGATGGCTGGTTTGCAGGGTGCCGGTAAAACCACCAGTGTGGCGAAACTGGCTAAGCTGTTAAGCGAGCGTCATAAGAAGAAAGTCATGGTGGTGAGTGCCGACGTCTATCGCCCAGCGGCAATTAAGCAATTGCAGACTTTAGCAGACGATGTCGGTGCCATTTTCCATCCGTCCGATGTGTCTGAAAAGCCGGTTGATATTGTCAACGGCGCTATCGATGCGGCCAAAACTCAATTTGCCGATGTGCTGCTGGTGGATACTGCGGGTCGATTGGCTGTTGATGAAGCCATGATGGCTGAAATTAAAGCGCTGCATGCGGCGGTTAATCCGGTTGAAACCTTATTCGTAGTGGATGCAATGACGGGGCAAGATGCGGCGAACACCGCGAAAGCTTTCAACGAAGCATTACTATTAACGGGTGTGGTGTTAACCAAGATTGACGGTGATGCTCGCGGCGGTGCTGCGCTGTCAATTCGTCACATTACCGGTAAACCGATTAAGTTTTTAGGGGTCGGTGAGAAGACTGATGCCCTAGAGCCATTCCACCCAGACCGAGTGGCGTCGCGCATCTTAGGTATGGGCGATGTGCTATCGCTTATTGAAGAAGTTGAGCGCAAGGTAGACAAAGACAAAGCCATGAAAATGGCTAAGAAAGTTCAGAAAGGCAAAGGCTTTGACCTTGAAGACTTTCGCGATCAATTGGCGCAAATGCGCGATATGGGCGGCATGATGAGCATGATCGAAAAACTGCCCGGAGTCGGACAATTGCCGCCGGATGCGTTGCAACAAGTTCAAGATGGCAAAATGACCAACCAAATGGAAGCCATTATCAATTCCATGACGCCGGCGGAACGAGCTCGCCCCGATATCATTAAAGGGTCACGTAAGCGTCGTATTGCGGCAGGCTCTGGCACGCAATTGCAAGACGTTAACCGCTTACTCAAGCAGTTTAATCAGATGCAAAAGATGATGAAGAAGATGTCTGGTAAAGGTGGCATGCAGAAAATGATGCGCGGCATGAAAGGAATGATGCCTCCAGGTATGCGCTTTCCTGGACGTTAGAAACGACTCAAAAATTTGACACCGTAAGCAGTTTGCTGCGGTTAATAGTTGCAATTATGGCCAATTCAGGTAAAATTTTGCGGCTTTCTTTCTGGGACCTTAGCGAACACGGGTCCCAGTTTTATTTTGCTTTTAGCAAACCATTAGAGGAAATAAACGTATGGTAACCATTCGTTTAGCACGTGGCGGTTCTAAGAAACGTCCATTTTATCATGTAGTTGTGGCTGATAGCCGCAATGCTCGTAACGGTCGTTTTATTGAGCGCGTGGGTTTCTTTAACCCTGTTGCTCGTGGTCAAGAAGAAGCTTTACGCCTTGATCTCGATCGTATCGCGCACTGGGTAGAAACTGGCGCTGGTACGTCAGATCGCGTTGCCCAACTGATCAAGCAAGCTCAAAAAGCTGCTTAATCGATAAGGTAGGGTTATTTTATGGCAGACCAAGAAATGGTCGTTCTAGGCAAACTTGGCTCCGTTTACGGGGTAAAAGGCTGGCTTAGAGTCAATAGCTTTACCGACGTAGCCGAAGGCATCTTTGATTACGACCCGTGGTACTTAAAAGTTCGTGGGAAGTGGCAGCAAATTGAAATCGCTCAATGGCGATCTCATGCGAAAGGTCCGGTAGCGCTGTTAAGCACTGTGGACGATCGCGAAGCTGCTCAACAACTGGTGAATTGCGAAATTGGCGTAAAAGCCGAACAGCTCGAAGAGCTGCCAGAAGACGAGTTCTACTGGCGCGATATCATAGGTTGTGAAGTAATCAACACCAAGGGTTATCACATGGGAGCGGTGGATGACATCCTGGAAACGGGGTCAAACGACGTTCTTAAAGTGAAAGCCAATAAAAAAGATGCCTTTGGCCAAAAAGAAAGATTAATACCATTTGTCACTGACCAGTTCATCATTAATGTGAACTTAGAAAGTCGACAAATAACCGTGGATTGGGAACCGGACTTTTAGTCTGAGGGGTTTACTATGTGGTTAGGGGTTATCACCCTGTTTCCAGATATGTTTAAAGCCATATCAGACTTTGGAGTAACCGGTCGAGCCATAAAAAGCGGGATACTAGAGTTGCATACGTGGAATCCTCGTGATTTCGCCCATGATAAGCACAGCACTGTGGACGATAGGCCTTATGGCGGCGGACCGGGAATGCTTATGATGGTGCAACCCTTAACGGATGCCATCAACGCAGCTAAAGCCGCTGCAGGTGAAGGTGCGAAGGTAATTTATTTGTCACCACAGGGACGCCAGCTCACTCAAACTGGTGTGTCTGAATTGGCAGAGAACGACAAGCTGATACTGGTCTGTGGTCGCTACGAGGGTATCGACGAACGGGTTATCCAGACACTTGTGGATGAAGAGTGGTCTATAGGCGATTACGTACTATCTGGCGGTGAGTTGCCAGCGATGACTCTTATTGACGCGGTTTCGCGTTTAATTCCAGGCGTGTTAGGTAAGCAGGCATCAGCCGAACAAGATTCGTTTAGCGACGGCTTGCTCGATTGTCCACATTACACTCGACCAGAGCTTTTAGAAGGCAGACAAGTACCCGAAGTGCTTTTAAGTGGCAACCACGAACATATACGTCGCTGGCGGTTAAAGCAGTCCTTAGGTAGGACATGGTTAAGACGGCCAGAACTGTTTAACAACCTAGCTCTGACTGACGAGCAAACGACGCTGTTTGCCGAATTCGTAGCAGAAGCGAACGAACTGGACAAATCGGACAGTTAACCTAGATTGGAGTTTATAATGAGCAATATCATCAAACAGCTCGAACAAGAGCAAATGAAGCAGGACCTACCAAAATTTGGTCCTGGTGATACCGTTGTAGTTCAAGTACGTGTTACTGAAGGTAACAAAACTCGTCTACAGGCTTTCGAAGGCGTTGTAATCGCGGTTAAGAACCGTGGTTTACACTCTGCATTCACTGTACGTAAGATTTCTAATGGCGAAGGTGTTGAGCGCTGCTTCCAGACTCACAGCCCACTTGTTGAAAAAATCGACGTTAAACGTCGTGGTCGTGTACGTCGTGCCAAACTTTACTACTTGCGTAGTCGTTCTGGTAAGTCTGCACGTATCCGTGAGAAGCTTAACTAAGCAACGCTCACCGATCAAAACAAGCATGTGTTCGCAGCAAAACCCGCCCTTTGGCGGGTTTTTGCTTTTTGGCTTCCCGCATAGGGGACGTACCCCTATTTTTTGTTTGCTCTCTTTTCAATGAGTTGCGGGGGTAGGGTACGTCCCCTATGATTTTTGAATTTAATTCACGGTTTTGTAAAACCTTCTTGAATCCTTTTTGTAGCCTAGGCATGCTGTGCTGACGTCTATTTTGGGCGCAGCTGAAAATAAGTGGTGATTACAATGCAGCAAGACAAAATTAATAATGTCCATATTTCTTCTGAGCAGGTCTTAGTTACGCCAACTGAGCTGGCTCAAAAACTGCCATTGTCGGACAACGCTTATCGATATATACGCTCTGCTCGAAAAACGGTGTCAGACATAGTGCATAAGCGCGACAACCGAGTGTTAGCCGTTGTCGGCCCTTGTTCTATTCATGATATTGAATCGGCTAAAGAATATGCGCTCAAGCTCAAAAAATTGCACGACGAACTCAACGACCAACTGTTCATTTTAATGCGCGTCTATTTTGAAAAGCCCCGCACAACGGTTGGTTGGAAAGGGCTAATAAACGATCCGCACATGGATAACTCTTTTGATGTTGAGCAAGGCTTACATACCGCCCGGGAGCTGCTAATTTGGTTGGCCGAGCTTGAACTGCCGGTGGCAACCGAAGCGTTAGACCCCATCAGCCCGCAATATTTATCGGAGTTAATTTCCTGGTCGGCCATTGGTGCTCGTACCACAGAGTCTCAAACCCACCGAGAAATGGCATCCGGGTTATCCATGCCGGTTGGTTTTAAAAACGGAACCGACGGTAAGCTTGGGGTTGCAATTAATGCCCTTAAGTCCGCTGCGAGCCAGCACCGCTTTATGGGAATCAATCCTTCAGGACAGGTCGCATTGCTGCAAACACAAGGCAATCCCGATGGGCATGTGATTTTACGCGGTGGCAGCCAACCTAATTACGATTCAGTGAACATTGCTCAGGCAGAACGTTTGCTTCATGACGCCGGCCTCACTGCTCGCCTAGTCGTGGATTGCAGTCATGGTAACTCCAATAAAGATCATCGTTTACAGCCGTTAGTGACAAAGAATGTGATGGCCCAAATTGTCGAAGGAAATCGCTCGATTATAGGCATCATGCTCGAAAGTCATTTGAAAGAAGGCAATCAATCAACAAACCTTGCTAAGCACGAGCTAGAATATGGGGTGTCTGTGACCGACGCTTGCATTGATTGGGACACCACAGAAACGCTCTTAAGAGAGTCAGCCGAAACGGTCGCTCCTGTGCTTGCAACGCGTTTTGAGGATTGATTATGCAAGAAAAAAGTACCCAAGATCTGGAACGCTTACGAGATCAAATTGACGACGTTGATCAGTCACTCATTAGTTTGCTGCGAAGACGTATGGACCTCGTCGCTCAAGTCGGCGCGGTTAAGCATAAGGCGGGTGTGCCGATATACGCGCCACAAAGAGAAGCGAGCATGCTGGCTAAACGTCGTAACGAAGCTCAAGAAGTTGGCATATCGCCGCAGCTTGTTGAAGATATATTGCGCCGCCTGATGCGCGAATCTTATTTGAACGAAAAAGACGTGGGCTTTAAGCAAATCAAGACAGACCTGCGCCCCATCGTTATTGTCGGAGGGCACGGTCAGCTTGGTGGTTTGTTCCATCAGATGCTGACGTTATCTGGCTATGAGGTTCGGATTTTAGATAAACACGATTGGGATCAGGCTGAAGCCATTTGCGACAATGCCAGCATGGTTATCGTGAGTGTGCCAATCAGTGTTACCGAGTCGGTTATTAGCCGCTTACCAACGTTAGCTGACGATTGCATTCTCGCGGATCTTACGTCAGTTAAAAGTAAGCCCGTAGCGGCGATGTTGGCTGCTCATAAAGGCCCGGTTGTTGGGTTGCATCCTATGTTTGGTCCTGATGTGGGCTCGTTAGCAAAGCAGTTAGTTGTGGTTTGCCACGGTCGCGATTCTGACGCTTATCAATGGCTGTTGGAGCAAATAAAAATCTGGGGTGCACGATTAGCCGAGGCCGATGCTCATCAGCACGATGAAGCCATGCAGCTGGTACAGGCCATGCGTCACTTTTCGTCGTTTGTTTACGGCTATAACCTGTATAAAGAAAATGCAGATTTGGACGTGCTACTGCAGTTCTCGTCGCCCATCTACCGGCTTGAACTGGCGATGGTCGGGCGCCTGTTTGCTCAGGATGCCGAACTGTATACTGACATTATTTTTGCTCAAGAGCATAGCCACGATGCCATTGCGGATTATTTGAAGCGCTATCAAGAAGCCTTAAAAATACTGCAAGCTGGTGATCGCGACCAGTTTATTGCGACGTTTAATGAGGTGGGGAAATGGTTTGGTGATTTTGCCGGTCAATTCCAAAGAGAGAGTCGAAATATGCTCAAATCGGCCAACGATTCACGGCAAATTTAACCCAGTGTTTAACGATTCTCATTTTCAAGCTATGCTTATGACTAACTGCATGGGCGAGAGAGGTGATTTTTGAATACCACGAATATCCGAAGTTCTACAACGGAAGATGGTACCTTGGCGCATTTACTGTACGCCTTGTTTCTCGCGTTCCCGCTCTACGGTTTACCGGCTGCATTAGGGTTTGTCATCAACCTAACCCAATCCACGACCCAAGACGGTTCTTTGGTGGCCAATCACGTTCGTTGGCAACGTCAGTCGGCCTGCATAGCCCTTCTAGGTTATGGGGTAAGCATCGCTGTGGCACCGGCTTGGCTTAGCATGTCAATTGTGTGTATTACCGCCAGCTGGTTTGCCTATCGTATTGTCAAAGGTTGGTTACGCCTGACCGATGGCTGCATGGTTTAATGAGTCATTATGAAAGCACCCATTAATTATATTGAATTGCCCGCCAACGACCTTGTTAAAATCAAGCGTTTCTTCAGTGACGTATTTGAATGGCAATTTAGCGATTATGGGGAGCAATACACAGCGTTTTCCAGCGCCAGTGCAGGACTTGATGGCGGCTTTTATTTGGCCCCCCTGTCATCGTCTACTGAAGCCGGTGCCGCATTAGTGGTGTTGTTTAGCGATGCGCTTGAAGCTTGCCTTGAGCAGGTGGTGGAGCACGGTGGCCGTGTTGTCAAACCCATTTTTGAATTTCCGGGCGGTAGGCGTTTTCACTTTTGCGACCCTTGCGGTAACGAATGGGCGGTATGGAGTTTGCCTGAAGCATAAAAAAAGCATCCGACAGGATGCTTTTATAGTTTGCAGCAATTGAGTCGCTATTATTGTCGCTCGGCCAAGGTAGAGCGCTTAACGTAATCGGAGATGATTACAATGCGAGTTCCATTAACTCGGCCTTCGATGTGCAATGGGTTACTGGTTAACGAGATATTGCGCACTGGCGTGCCTCGTTTGGCCGTGAAGTTGGCCCCTTTAACCACTAAATCTTTCATAAGGTGGACCGTATCGCCCTCAGACAGGCGAGCACCATTACAGTCTAACGTTGGCTCGGTATCGTCGTCTTCCGGCTCTTCATAACCCGCTTCAGCCCACGCTTGAGTATCTGGCTCGAGATAGAGCATATCCAGTAAATCTTGCGCCCAGGTTTCGCCTTTTTCAGTGAGCACCTTAAGTTGACGCCAAGCCACCACTTGCACCGCAGCGGTTTGACTCCACATGGAGTCATTGAGACAGCGCCAATGATTTGCGTCGACAAGATCTGGAGAGGTTAATTGCGCCTGACAAGTATCGCACGCGAGTACGCTATGCTCGGCATCGTCAGCAGCCGATGCAGGTACAGGGTAAACCGATAGAATTTTATCGGCACCGCATAGCTCACATTTACTGTCGGCACGTTGCATTAAAGTCACTTCAACGGACATGGCTGATTCCTAGTTGCAAAACCCTTATTTTATCGTATTTAACTTAGTACATCCTAATCTAAAAGCGAGGCCTACTCCGCAATTTAGTTATGAAGTTGTCGTTGCAATGTTTCGAATTGGTGCAAAGACAATTGATGCGCTTGAGCGTTTGGATGAACATTCAATAACACGCCGTCTGCGCCGATGGCTTTTGCGGCAATGGTTAACGCAGCTATCGCCTGCGAGTTTGATTCAACCGCACCTGGTTCAACTATCACAGGTAAATGGGATTCCTGTTTAAGTTGCTGAACCAAAGTTAAATCCAGCGTCAGTCGCTTACCCGTTTCCAATGTTTGCACGCCAGACTCGCATAAAATGACTTGTTGATTCCCCTGCGCCATGATGAGTTGAGCCGCCTGCAACCAATCTGAGATGGAGGCGGTATGAGCACGACGAAGGATAACCGGTTTGTGGCTCCGTCCTAAAGCGGTT
This sequence comes from Paraferrimonas haliotis, assembly GCF_002282895.1. Classification (GTDB taxonomy): domain Bacteria; phylum Pseudomonadota; class Gammaproteobacteria; order Enterobacterales; family Shewanellaceae; genus Paraferrimonas; species Paraferrimonas haliotis. Next base: position 44,033 of record NZ_NRRB01000002.1, on the reverse strand, counting down.
AACAGCGCATGTTGCTGCATTTGGTTGGCTTCGAGCAAAAACACATCGGCAACCAGGCTAAGTGGCTGCACCTGCTGTGGCAATTGCACGTGACTGACATAAGCAAGCTCCATGCTACGAGCTACCGAAGCGACTTGATTAGCCTGTTGCTCGGTGATGTCGCTATTACCCGCAACCAAGGCACAAGCGCCAAATTCCCGCAGTGTTTTGGCACTGTCATCTAACTGAATGGAACTGTTCCACTCAGACGGCCCTGCAATAGTGGCAAACTGCTCGCTACCAAGCGTATGAACGCCCAGCTGAACTTGGGTAGTGTCGTATTTGTGAGCTCGAGAGCTCAGCGGTCTATCATTACTGTTAAGCGCTCCTTGCTCAGGTAGTGTTAATTGCGAAGCGGTTAAATGCACCGGGCTCACTTCGTCGCGAGCGTAACAACCTAAGACCTTAATAAAGCGGGTTAATCGAGTGAGCTGAGCCAACGCATCTTTTAACGATTGACTGGCTAAATTGGCCTCGACGTCAACGTAGAACATCTCTTCACCCAGATTACCTTGTATCGGGCGAGATTCCAGTTTGCACATATTAATGCCGTGGGTCTTCAACACGATAAGTGCATCCACCAAAGCACCAGGTTTTTGCCCAGTGGCCATAATAAACGTCGTTTTAGCGGGTACTTGCTGAGGTACTTCTACCGGTTTTGGGGCCACCACGATAAAGCGGCTACTATTTTGTTGCTGGTTGGCAATGCCTTTTTCTACGGCGCATAGCTCAAACGCTTTTCCGCCTTCTTCAGAGCCCACTGCCGCCACGTTGTCGTCAGTTGATTCCGACACCGCTAGCATGGCATCGGCGGTTGAAGCACAATACACCGGTGTGATGTGCCCTTGAGACTTTAAAAAACGGCTGCACTGACTAATGGCTTGAGGGTGACCGTAGACTTTGCGCACTTGCTCCAAAGGTTGACTGGTTTTAGCCAGTATGCAGTGGTTAACTTCGATGCGAGTTTCGGCTGTAATGGCTAAGTTAGTGTGTTGCAGCAAGTCATAAACTTCATTGATACTGCCGCTGGAGGTATTCTCGATAGGCAATAAACCATAGTCCGCTTGACCGGATTCAACCGCATGAATAACTTCGTCGAACGTGCCACAGCCAAGTTGTTGGAAATCAGCACCTTGGCGAGCACAAAAACGGCTAGAGGCCAAATAGCTGTAGGCACCTTTAGCGCCTAAAAACGCCACCCGGTAGGCCGGTTTGGAGGTGTCTGGATTGGCTCTTTGCGCTAAAAAGGCTTGTTGGTTTAGCACTGAATCTTCAATGATTGTCTGAAACAGACGTGTCACGTAGTGAGCGTCTAATCCCTGAGTTCGGCCTTCGGTTATTAACCGCGTTAACAGCTGTTGTTCTCGCTCCACATCGCGGATGGGCTTGAGGGTGCTTTCTTTGCTCAAGGCGACATTTAAGCTGAGCGCTCGACGTTTGGCCAACAGGTCGATGAGGTCTCGATCCAACTGAGTGATTGCTTGGCGAGTATCAGTTAGTGGCGGCGCTTTAGCCATTATTGTGTCCTCTTTCAAAATAAAAAAGCCTCCAAATTAAGGAGGCTTTGCAATTGGGGGTTTAACATGCAGCAACGCCTCTACTAACTTTGGTCAGTAAAGATAAAAAATCGTGTGAATAGCACGATGTCGTCTATTGGTTGTCTGCGTTGAGTCATGGCTTTAAAACTACTGAATGCTGTCAGGGCTGTCAATTGAAAAATGGTTAGCTTCAAAAGCAGCAAGCCGCAATGGATGCGGCTTGCGTTAACAAAGCGGTCGTTCGAAAACCGTTAACAGGATTAAGCGGCGGCTTCGTCGGTAATTTCTTCTGGCTCTTCAAATACCGGTCGTTGTCTGCGAGAAGACTCGGCTTTGTGAGTTTGCTTATTTAGCTGGCGCTCAAGCTTTTGCCCTAGCGCGGTAATGGCGACGTAAAGATCCTCTGCTTTGGCTTGAGCAAACAGCTTGCCATTGGCGATATTAACGGTGGCTTCAATCTTAAATTGCTGTCGCTCTTGGGTAATAATGACGTGAGGTGTGTTAAGAGGAACTTCGTGCTTAGCCAATTTTTCGAAACGAGAATTTAGACGTTCGCGGATAGAGTCGGTTACGTTGAACTGCTTACTGGTGATATTGATCATAGGCTACCTCTTCTCTTTAGTTAATTTCAGATTATCACTATTTTTCAGAAAAAATGTGAGTTTGATCAATAAAATTGGCTGTTTTGGCGTGTTTGCATAGGAATTAAACACTTGCTCAAATTTCTGCTGTTTTCTCTGATCTAGGGCTTGTTTTTAGCCTGAATTGGCTCCAATATGGGCGAGATAATAAACCCCTTAGGAGCCTGTTGATGACTCCATCTGCTAACAATTCTTCAACCCCTTCGTCGCAAAAAGTTCCGGTTTGGGACCTACCGATTCGACTCTTTCATTGGTTAAGCATCGCTTGCTTTATCGGTTTATGGTGGAGTGCGGACTCAGCAGAAATGAGTCTGCACATGATTTTTGGTTACTGCTTTGCCACGCTCCTGCTCATGCGATTGGTTTGGGGTGTTATGGGCAGTGATACCGCTCGTTTTAGTCAATTTGTGGTGGCCCCTAAAAAAGCCTTGGCATACTTAACATTATTGCTTCAAGGAAAACTGCCGCCAACGGCAGGGCATAACCCATTGGGGGGCTATATGGTGGTCTTAATGCTCGCCGTTATGCTGGTTCAACTGGTGACTGGCCTCTTTAGTAGTGATGAGATATTTACCGAAGGCCCGTTGGCGCAATACGCATCCGCTGAGTGGGTGTCCTGGTTAACCTGGCTACACAAGAACAATTTTGACCTTTTGCTCATTTGCGCGGCCATTCATATTGCAGCGGTTGCGATTCATTCTATCAAGGGGGAAAAGCTCATAGCTGCTATGATCCATGGCCGCAAGCCAGCGGCCCAAATTCAACCCGGGACGTCACTTAGGTTTGTGGCGTTTTGGAAAGCAGCGCTGTTAATGACAATCACAGGCGTGCCAATCTATTGGTTTATGATTCGGCCGATCCTCAATTTTTGGTAGCAAAGTAAACATAAAAAAACCGGCATTAGCCGGTTTTTTTAATCAGCTGAGATTAATCTTTTTTGTAAGTATCGTGACAGCCTTTACAGTTCATGGCCACCTGCTTGAATGCTTGGCCAAGCGCTTTTTTGTCGGCTTTAGCTGCAGCTACTTCAGCCAATTTGGCGCTGTCATTCTGTAGGTCAAGTAAGCGTTTGTTGAAGTCATCCATGTTGTCCCAAACTTTAGGAAGCGCTTCGGTATCACCTTTGTCAGTGCCGTCTTCAAAGCCTTCCGCCGGAATATGAGCTAAGGCGGCTACGTTGGCGGCGCGTTGTGCAAACTCATCGGCGTTGAAGGCTTTTTTACCTTTAAGCATATCGCCCATGTTACCGAAGTTGTGGGCCATCAGTGAAAATGCCTTTTGACGATATTCGATAGCCGCTTCTGGTGAACGAAACTCACTGGCAACTACCGCACCGCATACCGCTAATCCAATTAATGCAGCACTGGCTTTCTTAAACATTGTTAATCCTCACAGTTATTGTTGTTTTTGCGACGCTTATCTTACCCTTGGAGCTAACAAACATCTATGGAAAGCCGGTTAAATCTCGTAAAATTTTGGCGATTGGGCAATCAATAGTGCCGTATAAAGGCTACAAAAAAGCCTGCATAAGAGCAGGCTTTTAGATGGGGTAGCTTGATTGGCCGTTAGTGGTGATGACCGCCACAACCGCCACTGCCGTTGCAATCGCCGTTACCACCGCCGCCACAGCAACCGCCTTCTGCTTTAGCTTCGCTGTCGCCACCGCAACAACCGCCGCTGCCTTCGTGCACATGGCCGTGGGCTATTTCTTCGGCGCTGGCATCGCGAATATCTACGATTTCAACGTCAAAACTTAAGGCCACTCCAGCGAGCGGGTGGTTACCATCAACGACAATGGTTTCGTCTTTTACTTCAACAACTTGCACAGGTCGTTGGCCAGCATCGGTTTCCGCAATAAAACGCATGCCAGGAACGATTTCTTCAATGTCGCCGAACGCTTCTACCGGTACTTCTTGGCGTAAAGCTTCTTGGAATTCACCGTAGGCGTCAGCGGCAGCAACATCGGCTGTGAGTTTGTCACCAACCTGTTTACCGGTTAATTGGGATTCTAAGCCCGGAATCATGTTGTCAGCGCCGTGAATGTAAACCATTGGCTCACCGTCAAACGAGCTTTCAATTAACTGGCCTTGAGCGTCGCTCAGGCGGTAGTGCAAAGTCACAACTTTGTGATCAGAAATAGTCATGGGGCCTCCAAAATAGTTGTCGGCATCATACTGCATCCACCGAACACAAAGAAGTGACCTAGGTTCCAATTTAACGGATTTTGCAAGAATTGGGGTAGGGGTAGACGTCCGCTTGGATCCCTTGCGCGACTTTCTGTTGTTGTTTCTTCCAGTAACGTGCACTTAGCAAGTCTTGGTGATGCTTTAAAAAAATGCGTCGAACTCGAGGGTCTGTTAACAGAAAACGGGCGAACTCTTCTGGGAACACGTCGTTGGGAGCAACCGAATACCAGGGCTCTGCGGCCATTTCGTCTTCTGGGTAGCGAGCTGGGGGAATGTCTCGAAAATTGCATTCATGCAGATAACATACTTCGTCGTAATCGTAGAAAATGACTCTGCCGTGGCGACTGACGCCAAAGTTCTTAAACAACATGTCGCCAGGAAAAATGTTAGCGGCAATCATGTCTTTGAGTGCCTGACCGTATTCTTGAATCACCAATTCCAGCGCTTGATTAGAGGCGCTTTCAATGAAGAGGTTTAACGGTGTTAAGCGCCGCTCAACGTAACAATGCTCTATCACTACCTTATTGTCACTAATCACTAACTCTGATGGGGCGTGCTCAGACAGTTCATCCAACAATGCTTGGCTGAAGCGATTTCTTGGTAAGCTTAAGCGGCTAAACCTATGGGTGTCAGCCATTCGCCCAACTCGGTCGTGACGTTTAACTAGGGCGTATTTATCAACAACGAGGGCTTTATTAGCGTCTTTAGGCGGTGCAAATTTATCTTTTATCACTTTGAATACAACCGGGTAGCTGGGGAGGGTGAACACTGTCATCACCATTCCTTTAATCCCATCGGCACACACCAATTGCTCATCACTGTTGTCGAGATGATTAATAAAGTCTCGGTATAGCTCTGTTTTACCGTGTTTTTGAAATCCAATCGAGGCGTATAACTCCGCCAAACTTTTGTTGGGCATCAACTTTTGTAAGGCAGCCACTAAGGCGCCGGGGTTCTCGGTTTCCACCATGAAGTAAGATCGTGCAAAGCTAAACACCAAACTGAGGTTATCTTGGCCAACGACCAGTGCATCGAGCACTATGGCGCCCTCTTTATGGGCGAAAGCCAACGCTATGGGCAAAACAAAGCCGTCATCGTTGCGCAGAGCACCAATAATATAAGCGCCTTTATTGCGATAAAAACAGGTGTTGATGAGTTTTAAAGTATGGCACTCATGCTCTAACCCAAGTTGCAGCAACTCATCGGCCGCCATATTCAACCCGTGCTGCCAGTTTTGGGCACTATACCAAGGCATATGATTTAGGTGGCGCAATAAGGTTTGTTTGAGCTGACGGCCAACGTCAAACTTAATAAACTGCGACTGCAAATCAAAGCTGCTTTTCGGTGGCGTATCGCTGACGTATAGGTAGGTATTATCGAGCTGTTTATGGCGAAACAATCGGGCAAAAACTGAATTAAAGAAAGTTTGCGCTAACTCTGCCTGAGGGTGCTGTTGCAATAACCTTGAATAAGCACATTTAGTCAATTGCCACAGCTCAGTAGAAATAACCGGCTTTTCTAACCATTGAATGAGTTCACCACTGGTTTGACTGACGATCAAGCTGTATTGGTTGATTCGGGCACGCTGCGCCGTTTGTGCTTGTTGCCATTGTGCTTGCGAAAAACGCTCTGAAGCGCCACGGGTATTGCGCATAAACAATCGAAAATGTTTCTCGAATCCAAGTAGGATCCGATAGGCGAGTTTGTCAGGTAATACTTGCGACATGATGGCAAATCCATTTTCTTTTCACTGTATCTAAGCCTCTGGCTATACTCAAGTGCTCGCGTCTTTGAATGCCATTATGAAAAAAATTGATTCGCCCAGTGCAAGGCTTGACTTTAAATGAGGCGCTACGTCATTCTAGAAACCAACAAGATGTATTTTACAAACAAAATTAAACAAGAGAATCATGATTAGCACTTGTCGCACGATTACAACCATTACCACAACCACGACAATTGGAATTGTTGTGACGGGCTAATCGTAGCGAGAACTTAATCAAATATACGAGCCCGTTTCCCAACCGAAGCGGGCTTTTTTTTATGACTAAACAGTCTCTAGGAGCATCATATGAAAGTTGTTAAGTTTGGCGGCACCTCTCTTGGCGATTGGACTCGTTTTGCCAACGTAGCCGATATACTACGCCGCCAATCAGACCATGCGGTGCTGGCGGTTGTGCTTTCGGCTCCTGCAACGGTGACCAATAACCTCATTAACGCACTCAAATTAGCAACGACTGGCGAAAACGCCTCAACCTCCTTAGAGGCTGTTGAAACCGTCTATCGTGCCTTGGCGAATGGGGCAAAAGATCGGCTTAACGAGCAAGCGCAAGCCCGCTTTAATGAGCAACTGCAAGCGCAATTATCTTTATGGCAAAGCCAGCTTAAAGGTGTAGAGCTTCTAAGGCAGTGTCCTGACAGTGTGTATGCCCGCTTTGTTTGCGCCGGTGAAAAGCTTTCCGTGGGCTTGATGAATTTGTTACTTGAACAATCTGGGCTGTCGGTGAGTAAACTTGCACCGGAAAAGGTACTGTTTGCACAGGGAGATGTATTGGAAGCCGTGGTTGATATTCCGAAAAGCCAAGCCTTGATCGGTGACTTGCAATGGGATTCTCAGCAGGTTTGGCTACTGCCGGGTTTTAGTGCTGGCAACGCCGATGGTCAACAAGTATTGCTTGGACGCAATGGTTCCGACTACTCTGCAGCCGTGTTAGCGGCGATTGCTGGTGCCAGTCGCTGTGAGATCTGGACCGATGTCGACGGGGTCTACAATTGCGACCCGCGTATTGTTGCTAACGCTAAAATGATGAAGCGATTAAGCTATCAAGAAGCCATGGAATTGTCGTATTTTGGTGCCAAAGTACTGCATCCGAAAACCATTGCTCCCATTGCCCAATACCACATTCCGTGCGTTATTAAGAACACCATGAACCCTGAAGGAGAAGGTTCATTAGTGTCTACTACCACAGACAGCAGCGAGCGGGTAAAGGCCATTTCCAATCTTGATGATATCACCATGGTTGAGGTGTGCGGTCCAGGTATGAAAGGAATGGTGGGTATGGCATCCCGAGTTTTTGGAGCCATATCCCGCACCGGTGTTTCGGTTAGCCTAATCACCCAAAGTTCCTCCGAGTACAGCGTGAGTTTTTGCGTAGCGGAGGAAGATGCTATGACCGCGCAAACCACCCTAGAGCAAGAGTTCGAGCTAGAGTTAGCGTCAGAATTATTAGAGCCCATCAAATTGATGCCCAAGTTGGCGATTGTCTCTTTGATCGGTGATGGTATGCGCACTTATAAAGGAGTTGCTGCTAAATTCATCAGTGCCATCAGCCAAGCCGGTGCAAACATTGTAGCCTTGGCGCAGGGCAGTAGTGAGCGCTCCATTTCAGTGGTGATTGGTGAACATCGCGTGCGAGCGGCTGTAGCCGCCAGTCATCAAGCGTTTTTTGATAGTCGTTGGTATGTCGATTTGATTCTGGTTGGCAATGGCCATGTCGGCTCAGAATTGCTTAAGCAACTGCACCTGCAAGCCGGCAGCTTAAATCAGCAAAACATAGCCATTCGACTGGTGGGGGTAAGCAACTCGCGCAAAATGTTGTTGGATGAGCAGGGTATTGATCTTGACAATTGTAATGCGCTTCTCGAGAAAAGTGCTCGAACGGCTAAGATAAACGACTTAGTTGATTGGGTTAAAGCCCAAGAATTCCATAATCCGGTGCTGGTGGACTGCACAAGTAACGATACCGTAGCCAGAGCTTATCCCGAGTTTTTAGCGGCCGGTATGCACGTAGTTACCCCCAATAAGAAGGCCAACACCGCCCAGCAGTCGTTTTATAACGAGCTTAGGCAGGTGGCTTTAGCGCATCGACGTCTGTTTCTATACGAAACCACAGTCGGCGCTGGCTTACCTGTGATTGATAACCTAAAGAAGTTATTGGCAGCAGGGGACAAGCTGCATCGATTTGAAGGCGTACTGTCTGGGTCGTTGTCCTATATTTTCGGCGAGTTACAAAATGGCATGAGCTTGTCTCAAGCTACGAAAATTGCGCGGGAGAAGTGCTTTACCGAACCGGATCCACGGGATGATCTCAGTGGCATGGATGTTGCCCGAAAAGTGTTAATCCTCGCTCGTGAAGCAGGTTTAACCATGGAGCTGTCCGACATCGAAGTAGAGGGCGTGCTTCCCTCATGGTTTGATGCCAGTGGTGATACCGAAGACTTTATGGCAAGGCTTGGTGAACTTGACGAGTGGATGGCAACGCGCATTGAAAAGGCTGCACAACAGCATAAAGTGCTACGCTACCTAGGTATTATTGAACAAGGAAAATGTCAGGTCAAAGTAGTGGAAGTGGCCGCCGATGAGCCATTATATACTGTGGTAGATGGTGAGAACGCTTTGGCGTTCTACAGTCGCTATTATCAGCCGCTGCCCTTCGTGTTGAGAGGCTACGGCGCTGGAACTTCGGTAACTGCTGCCGGTGTTTTTGCTGACATTCTACGCACCCTAAACTGGCGCAGAGAGGTAAGTTTATGAGCCGAAAAGTAAGCGCCTATGCACCGGCATCCATGGGTAACCTAGGGGTTGGCTTCGATTTGCTTGGGGCTGCGTTGGCGCCTGTGACGGGCGAGCCTTTAGGCGATGTGGTAACGGTTGAGCGCAGCGCTGTTGAGCATGGCCTTGAATTGTCTGTTGATGGGGAATGGAGCGACGCGTTACCGCTAGACCCCCAGCAAAACATCGTGTTGAAATGCGCCCAAGCTTATTACCAGAAAGCGGCAGATCTGGGGTTGGAGATAACAGCAGCACCGATTAAGCTTAGTTTGACTAAAAACCTGCCGGTTGGCAGTGGTTTAGGGTCGAGTGCCAGTTCAGTGGTAGCGGCGCTCGCCGCACTTAATGGCTACTATAACAATGCAATGGATAAGGCGACACTATTGCAATTAATGGGGGAGTTAGAAGGCCAAATTAGTGGCTCAATTCATTTTGATAATGTCGCGCCTAGCTATTTAGGGGGCATTCAATTAATGGTAGGCCATGGTGATGAGCCGAGCGTAACCGTGCCTAGCTTCGATGACTGGTACTGGCTAATCGCTTACCCTGGCATTAGCCTATCCACCGCTACCATGCGCTCGTTGCTTCCTGAGCAAGTTACGCTACCCACCACCATAAGCTATGGGCAGAATTTGGCCGCATTTATTCATGCAAGCCATAGCAAAAATTCACCATTGGCGCTGGCCAATATTCAAGACGTGTTAGCGGAGCCTTACCGAGCTGAGCATATTCCAGGCTTCGTAGCAGCACGCGCGGCACTGCTTGAGCTGGGTATGTCATGTTGCAGTATTTCTGGCAGTGGACCTACCTTGTTTTCGGTCTGTAGAGATTTATCGCTTGCCGAGCAAGGGCTTAGCTATCTTAAACAACACTACCTGCAAAGCTCGCAAGGCTTTGCCTATATCTGTCGCCTCGATCCAAACGGTTGCCAATTGGAGTACAGCTAATGGAATTATTTAATTTAAAACACCCTCAACAAAAGGTGAATTTTCAACAAGCACTGACTCAAGGTTTAGGTAAAGATAGAGGACTGTTTTTTCCAACAAAAGTACCGACACTGAGCGATATAGAAGAATTGCTGACATTGCCGTTTGTAGAGCGTAGTCAACAGATTTTAGGCGCGTGGTTAGCGGAAGAAATTGGCCAAACTCGAGTCGATAGCATCGTTGAAAACGCGTTTAACTTTGAATTGCCATTACAGGCGGTGACCGAACAAACCTTTTGTCTAGAATTGTTTCATGGGCCAACCTTAGCGTTCAAAGATTTCGGGGCGCGATTCATGGCTCAATGCCTGTCGCAACTTAATCCTAATCGGAAGATTACCATTCTAACAGCGACCAGTGGCGACACTGGGGCGGCGGTTGCGGATGCTTTTTATGGGTTAGATAACGTACAGGTGGTGATCTTATACCCTAAAGGGCGCATAAGTGAGCTGCAGGAGAAGATGTTTTGTACTTTGGGGGGTAACATTGCAACGGTGGCCATTGATGGTGACTTTGACCAATGTCAGGCCTTGGTGAAACTGGCTTTTGAAGATCAGGAGCTAAAGCAGGCGTTATCGCTCAACTCGGCCAATTCGATCAATATCAGTCGATTGTTGGCGCAAATTTGCTACTACTTTGAGGGCGTGGCTTTGCTTAATCAAGGGCTTGAGCGCGAGATCGTTATCTCAGTGCCTTCCGGTAATTTTGGCAATATTACTGCAGGCTTGTTGGGTAAAGCTATGGGGTTACCCGTTGAGCGATTTGTGGCTGCCACCAATATTAACGATACTGTGCCAAGATATTGGAACAATGGTCATTGGCAGGTTAATGCCACCCAAGCCACAGCTTCTAATGCCATGGACGTATCGGATCCAAGCAACTGGCCACGGGCGCAGTATCTTATGGAGCATTACTTATCTCGTCAGTGCCTACAAGCCATTTCTGTTGACGAAGCAGCGACGTTAAATCGTCTTAAGACCATGCATCAACAGGGCTATGTCAGTGAGCCTCATGCCGCTGTTGCTGCGCAAGCTCTCGAGCAAGGGTTAGCGCCGCATCAGCTTGGCATCTTTTTAGGAACGGCGCATCCGAGTAAGTTTAAACAAAGTGTCGAGCAGAGCTTAGCCATCGAGCTAGCCCTGCCCAAAGAACTCGCCGCGGTAGTGAATAAGCCATTGTTGTCGCACAACTTAGCCGCTGACTATCAAGAGTTAAGGCACTACTTATTCGACAGCTTGTTATCAGATTAAAGAAGCTTTTGAACACTGTGCTGAGGCTGCCAGTCAATGGCCGACAAGCCCCGTTGAGCTAATAACTGATTGGCGAGACTAAAGCAGCGACTGCCTATAAAAGCGGGTGCCGATGCAGATGAGCGTCGAGCCCCCAGAGGACTTGGATGACTGGTTTTAATCAACGAATGGTTAGTGGTGTCCAGTTGCCGACATAATTTATGGGCAAATGCTCCCCAACTGAGAAAAACAGCCCCAGGATGGTATCGATTAATGTATTCAATAACGCGCTGGGTAAACGTTTGCCAACCAAGCTTGAGATGACTGCCAGGCTGACCTTGGGTAACAGTAAGGCTTGCATTCAGTAAAAATACGCCTTGTTCAGCCCAATGAGTTAAGTCGCCATTGTCGCTCATTTCTATAGCTAAATCGGACTGCAATTCTTTGTAGATGTTTCTTAACGAAGGGGGCAGCTTTGTGCCATTTGGAACACTGAATGACAGGCCCATGGCTTGACCGGGATTAAAGTAGGGGTCTTGACCAATAATAACCACTTTAATGGCACGAAACGCTGTTAGGCGAAAAGCATTAAAGCAGTGTTGAAAGTCAGGGAAAATGGTTTCTTGGCTACGGCGTTGCTCAAGAGAGGTGAGCAAGCTTTGCATGTATTCTTGTTCAATTTCAGTGCGAATGAAATCAGCCCAATCGGAGTGTGCGACTTGCTGCAATAACGTCTGTTTTAATGGCATTGATACGGTTCGCAAGTTAGCGAGAAAAACCTAAGTTTATATGATCCTTATCAAACTTAAATCACTTTTCTGGTCAGAGTAGTGCCGATTTATTCTATAGTGCACAGAGAGCTATAGAAAGGAACAGACTATGTTGACACGTTTATATGAAGACCACCGCAACATAACGGTATTGCTGGATGTTCTGCAAGCCATCGCTGAAAAATTAAAGCGCAGCCAAAAAGTGAATATGAGCCTAGTAAGTGATGTGATTAATTACATGCAAAACTACGGCGATCGCTGTCATCATCCTGTAGAAGACATCATTTATAATTATTATTGTCAGCATTATCCTGCTCAGGGCAGTGACACCTTGTCTCAGTTAACGGTAGAGCATGAACGCCTGCAACAAGCCAACGAAATGTTAAGCCATAGCGTAAACATGGTACTTAACGATGTAATGGTACCGATGGAGCAATTAGTTGCCGAGATTGAACATTACATTGATATGCAGCGTCAGCACTTAGGTTTTGAGGAACAGGACATATTTCCTCAGCTTGAAGTGAATATGAGTACAAACGACTGGCAAGAGATTTCAACTGAGTTGCAACCTTTGTTTCAACGAGACCCATTATTTGGAAACGAAGGAAAAGCTGAATTTCAAGCATTGAAGCAATACATAAACGACGATACTTATGTCGATAGTGCGCCTTAACGTTGGGCACGCCGCCGCGAACTGCAATCTTTAGAAACAAAAAAAGCGCCCTTATTGAGGCGCTTTTTGGTGTCACTAAGTCTTACAAGCCCAGACTATCGAGATCGTAATCCAGTCCTGGCTCCAATTCTTGGAGTTCTTTCATGAGGCGATGCTTTTCTTTCAAAGCTTCAATTTCGCGGAACTTACGTTTTTTGTTTGAGCTACGAGAACGGGTTGGTTTCTCGATTACTTCCCCAATTGCGTTGCCAAAGTCTAAGCGATCCATGAGCTAACTCCCTTGTTATTTTTGGTGTTATGACTGACTTAATAACACAGTCTAAAAACAGCATGCAACAACTTTGTTACATGGGTGTTACTTAATTGTTGGGAGTTTTTTGCTGCAAAAGTGTTCTAATTGCTTGTTATTAAAGCGAAGCCGACTAAAAAGTCGGCTTATTTTGTACAAGTTTTAACTGGCTAATTTTTATTCAGTTTGGCTTGATTAAACTTAGATATTAGACTACGAGTTGAACCATCCAAGTGAACGCCTTGCTCTTCTTTGGCGATGGCATCCAGTACTTGATTGCCTAATTGTTTTCCCAGCTCAACCCCCCATTGATCGAAAGAATTAAGCTCCCACACGACGCCTTGTACAAACGTTCTGTGTTCATACAATGCAATGATCGCCCCTAACGAGTAGGGGGTGCTTTGTTCAATAAGTAAGGTATTAGATGGTTTGTTGCCCGGCATCACTTTGTGATGAGCAACGAGCTCAGCTTGTTGCTCCGACAGCGGGCTACTGGCTAATTCCAACTTGGCTTCGTCAAGTGTCTTACCTTGCATGAGCGCTTGGGATTGGCCAAAGCAGTTAGACGCGAGCATGTCGTGATGGGTACCAACAGGATTGTGACTGCGAAGCGGCAAAATAAAGTCTGCTGGGATTACCCGAGTGCCTTGGTGTAATAACTGATGGTAGGCATGCTGCCCGTTAGTGCCTTCCCCCCCCCAGATTACCGGGCCGGTTGCATAATCGACGGAAACACCTGCACGGGTCACGTTTTTACCATTACTTTCCATGTCCAATTGCTGCAAGTATCCGGGTAGAGCTCTTAGGTAATGGTCATAGGTAAGAATGACATGAGAGTGTGCGTCAAAAAAGTTGGTGTACCAAATGCCCAATAGGCCCATGATAACCGGCATATTTTGTTCAAATGGCGCTGTACGAAAGTGTTCATCCATATCTTGAGCACCGGCAAGGATGGACTTGAAATGTTTAAAACCAATCTGAAGCGCAATGGGAAGACCAATGGCAGACCAAAGCGAATAACGGCCGCCGACCCAATCCCACATTGGAAAAATATTATCCGGTGAAATGCCAAATTCGGTGGCGGCTTCGATATTTGAACTGACCGCTACGAAGTGTTTTGCAACGTCAGGTAAGCTGGCGCCGTGACTTAAAAACCAACTTCTAGCAGACAGTGTGTTGGCTAACGTTTCTTGGGTACCGAAGCTTTTTGAGGCGGTAATAAATAAGGTGGTTTGTGGATCAAGCTGTGCCAGCTTATCAGCTATAGCCGTGCCGTCGACGTTGGCTACATAATGTACGGTCAAAGCATCAGACCAATAGGGCTTAAGCGCTTCGGATGCCACTTTGGGACCTAGAAATGAGCCGCCAATACCAATACTGACCACGTCGGTTATGGCTTTGCCTGTGTAGCCTAACCAACGTTGCTGGATTATGGCATCTACAAATAGCTCCATTTTATCCAAGCTTGCTTGGACTTGAGACAAACAGTCGCTTTGCTGTTGCCATTGGGGTGAGTGTCTGTCGGCTCTTAGGGCTGTGTGCAATACCGCACGTTGCTCGGTGGTGTTAATTTCCTCCCCGGCAAACATGCGCTTTATCGCTTGCTCAAGTTGCTGTTGCTCCGCCAAACCAAACAGCAGGGCTAACGTGTCGTCATTGACTCTATTCTTTGAATAATCCAATAAAATGCCTGCAGCGCTGAGCGAGTATCGTTCAGCGCGATCAGGTTGTTGCTCAAACCAAGTTCGCATATGCTGCGATTCGATGCTTTGTTTGTGCTGTGCAAGTGCTTTCCATGCGGAAGACTGAGTCAATTGAGACATGTGCCTTGATCCTTAATTAATGATGTCGCTCAGTAGCGTCTCTAGTTTGCCCTGATCGATGGCAAAATTGCGAATGCCTTCCGCCAGTTTTTCCACCGCCATAGGATCCTGATTGTGTTCCCAAAGAAATTGAGACTCAGTGATGGGTTGCGGCGCCGCGGTAGTACTTGCGGGTGGCGTTAACTTACGCTGCACTGGCCAATCTGCTTCAACCAGCTGTTGTAATAAACCCGGCCCAATGGTTAATCGATCGCAGCCCGCGAGCTCTATGATCTCACCGCAGTTTCTAAAACTCGCCCCCATGACCACGGTTTGGTAACCATATTGCTTGTAGTAATTGTAGATTTCAGTAACCGAGACTACCCCAGGATCATCAGTTGCTTGGTAATCAAGACCCGTATCGTTTTTATACCAATCCAGAATGCGACCAACAAAGGGAGAAATTAGATAAACACCGGCTTCTGCGCACGCTTTTGCTTGAGCAAAACTGAACAATAGCGTGAGGTTACATTGGATACCTTGCTGCTCAAGTTGCTCGGCGGCTTTGATTCCCTGCCAAGTTGAAGCTAACTTAATTAAAACGCGATCACTGCTAATGCCTGCTTGCTGATAAAGCTCAATTAGGCGTTTAGCTTTGTTAACTGAAGCTTGGGTATCGTAGGACAAGCGAGCATCCACTTCGGTGGAGATGCGTCCGGGAATGAGCTTCAGTATCTCGACACCAATAGCGACACTGAGTTTGTCCATAGCGTTCTCGAGCAAGGAACTGGCGTCACTGCTGTTTTGCTTAGCCCATTGCACCGCTTCTTCGACCAGTGGACGATACTGTGGTAGCTGAGCCGCTTTCAAAATTAACGACGGGTTGGTTGTGGCATCTTGAGGGCGGTATTCTCGAATGGCATCAATATCGCCCGTGTCGGCTACTATGGTGGTAAATTGCTTAAGTTGCTCTAAGCTGTTGCTCATGGCTACATCTCTATTTGTTTATTGTTGAACAGTTGCGACCTAGGATTACAGACTATTTCATCCCATTTGCCAATCTAAATATGTACTTTTATTACAGAAAAAGCTAAATGTGTTAATAATTTTTAGTTATTTTCAAACAAATTTGAAAATTTACTATTGATTAACAGTCACCCTCACTGATACACACAATCATAGCAAACCTCACTGGTCCGGTTACCTTTAGGTAGCTTGGTCGTTGAGTTTATGTGTTATTGGCAAAGATTTGCCTGAGTAACTTCGCAATTTCAATAATTTGTCTAAATTTGGCGCATTAGCGACAGAGCGTTTATGCTAAATTACGCGACTTTCGGCCCGCGATTACTCAATGATAGTGCGCCTTGGTCTTCACGTTAACGAGATGAGAGAAATCTATGCTAGCAACTGCTATCGACTTTTTAAACGGTTTATTGTGGGGAAAAGTGCTCATTTACTTGCTGGTGGGTGCCGGCTTGTTTTTTACTTTTCGTTTAGGGTTTATCCAGCTGCGTTACTTTAAGCACGGCTTTAAAGTGCTCACTCAAAGTAAAAGCGACAAAGACGGTTTGTCGAGCTTTGAAGTTTTCTGCACCTCAATGGCGGCGCGCGTAGGCACCGGAAATATGGCCGGCGTGGCGGTGGCCATTGTTGCCGGTGGTCCAGGTGCTGTTTTTTGGATGTGGTTAATCGCCTTGTTAGGCATGGCCACCTCTATGATTGAGTCAACCTTGGCACAGGTTTATAAAGTTAAAGACAGCGACGGTAAGTATCGTGGTGGTCCTGCCTATTATATGGAGCGAGGCTTAGGTCAACGGTGGATGGGAATTGCCTTTTCTATTGCTTTGATCATCGCTTTCGGACTTGTGTTTAATGCGGTGCAAGCCAACACCATTAGCGACGCGTTACATGTTGCCTTTGATTGGGATAAAACCCTAGTGGGTCTTGGTGTGGTCGCAGTAAGTGCTTTGGTTATCTCAGGCGGTTTAGCCAGTGTTGCAAAAGTTACCGTTAAAATTGTTCCTGCCATGGCCATCGGTTATATCCTGCTGGCTTTGGTGGTTGTTGCAATGAACATCAGCGAACTTCCAGCAGTATTTAGCTTAATCATTAAAAGTGCTTTTGGTTTGCATGAAGTGGTTGCCGGTGGTGTTGCTTACACCATTGCCCAAGCCATGCAAAGCGGTATCGCACGTGGCTTGTTTTCGAACGAAGCTGGTATGGGTAGTGCGGCTAACGTTGCCGCTAGTGCTTCCGCTAATCCAAACCATCCCGCTGCCCAAGGTTTTGTTCAAATGATCGGGGTATTTTTCGATACCATTGTTATTTGTAGTGCAACCGCAGCTATTATCTTAATTACCGGTGCTCATGAAACCGGTGGTGAGTTGAATGGTATTGCACTCACTCAAATGGCCATTTCCGGTGAAGTGGGATCCATTGGCGTAATTTTTGTCGCGGCGGCTATCATATTATTTTGCTTTACTTCGATTATCGCGAACTACTCGTACGCTGAAACCAATGTGCTGTTTCTTGCTAAAAACAAAACCGCCGTGCTTTGGCCATTTAGGTTTGTAGTGTTAGCAATGGTGATGTTTGGCTCAGTGGCTAAACTGCAAACGGTTTGGGATTTAGCGGATGTGTCTATGGGCGCAATGGCTGTGATCAACATTATTGCCATCTTGTTGCTTTCTAAGTTAGCGATTCGTGTTATCAATGACTACAAGCGGCAGCTCGCAGCAGGCGAAGAGCCGACGTTCGATCGCAATAAGTTCCCAGAACTTGAAGGGCAAATCGCCCAAGGCGTTTGGGCCAAAGCGGAACCGGTTGAAAGTACTAAATAACCTAAAGTGATTAGAACGATAGAAAAAACCACGCGGTCAAAGCGTGGTTTTTTTTATTGCCAGCGGTATGATAGAGCAAAATAAGTAAGAGACCGATTACCCATGTTAGCTTTAATCTCGCCAGCCAAGACGTTGGACTACGAAACCCCGTCTACCACTACAACCTTCAGCCAGCCACAGCTGCTTGAACAGGCGCAGCAGTTGATTCCTGTTTGCCAAGCATTAACGCCAGCTGATTTGGCCAGTTTGATGAAAATTAGCGACAAGCTGGCCGGTTTGAATGCGGCCCGTTTTAGTGAGTGGCAAGTGCCTTTTTCAAGCGACAACGCTAAGCAGGCTTTGTTAGCTTTTAAAGGCGATGTATACACAGGGCTTGATGCCGAATCTTTATCTGAGGAGCAACTCCAGTTTGCACAACAGCATTTACGCATATTATCTGGGCTTTATGGGTTATTAAGACCGTTGGATCTGATGCAAGCCTATCGCTTAGAAATGGGGACTAAACTTGCCAACCCTCAAGGTAAAGATTTGTATGCGTTTTGGGGCAATAGCATCACGGATGCCATCAATCAACACTTAGAAAAGCATCAACAACACGTGGTCATTAACTTGGCGTCCAATGAATACTATAAAGCGGTTAAGCCTAAATTGTTAAAGGCAACCATTATTACGCCGGTATTTAAAGACCTAAGTAAAGGTCAGTATAAAATCATCAGCTTCTACGCTAAGAAAGCTCGGGGTATGATGGTTCGTTATCTGATTGATAAACAGGTGACGTCACCAGAACAACTGTGTGACTTTGATTATGAAGGCTATCGCTACAGTGAAGAGCTCTCCACCGAATCATCGCCGGTTTTCTTAAGAGATCATTAATCTTAAAGGCGATACCTAGCTAAAGTGATGACGGCCAAGGCCGTCATCATTCGTTTACGTTATTTGCGCTCTGGAATAGGGCGAAGCTGAGCATCAACTTCCGCGGCCATTACTGCAAATGTCACCCAGGCTGTAGTATTTTGAGCTATTTTTGCCGGATCTATTTTGTCCAGGGTGTCGTTTGGGGTGTGGTGGTAATCAAAGTAATCACTGCCATCTTGCTGGAGATTGATTACCGGAACCCCATAACCAGGAAGCATGGAGATATCAGGCCCACCGCCGGCATTATTGTGACCCATTTCAATACCTAGGGGTTCAAGCATGCGGGCAATGTTTTTCATGTCTTCTAGCGCCGCTGGATTCACTCGAGTATCCAAGCGCCAAATAAGCCCGGCGCCAAAATCAGACTCTAACGCAAAGCGGTGTTTATCCAACTCTTTCTCATGGGCTTTAGCGTAAGCTTTACCGCCAATGAGGCCAATTTCCTCGGCGGCATACAACACAACCCTTATGGTGCGCTTCGGTTGTACGCTGTGCTTTTTAATAAGCGCTCCAGTGGCCATAACAATGCCGACGCCGGCGCCGTCATCTAAAGCTCCTGTGCCTTCGTCCCACGAGTCGTGATGCGCACCGAGAAGGATAATTTCATCGGGATAAGTGCTACCGGTAATTTCGCCGATAACGTTGTAGCTGGATGCCACCCCTTTGCTAGCAGGAGACAAATTCATTTTTATGCGAACAGGTTGGCCTCTATCGAGCATGGCGTTGACTTGATTGGCGTCTGGGACTGACATGGCTGCTGCTGGGATTTTTATCGTGTCATCGGAGTAACGCATCATACCTGTGTGTGCAAAGCGATCACTGTCGGTACCGATTGAGCGAATGACCACCGCTAGAGCGCCTTTCTTTGCCGATTCTACTGCACCTTTAGAGCGAGCGCCTACCACTTTGCCGTAACCTTTGCCGGTGCGATGGCGTTCAGTAATGGGGTCAATAAATACGATCTTACCTTCCACGAGTTTTGAGTCGGCTTGTTGCAGTTGTTCTATGTTATCAAAGCGCACGATTTCGGCTTCTATGCCTTCATCCGGTGTTGCGACACTGCCTCCTAAAGCGGTAATCACGATAGGCTGAGGGAAGGGGGCAGTAATTTCTGCAGAGGCTGCGCCTCGGGTCCAAACTGGAATCTCAACCGGCTCTTTATAGATTTTATCGTAATTCAAGGCTTTAAATTTAGCTTCCGCCCAAGCAACGGTTTTGAGATCCGCAGGGCTACCAGGAAGTCTAGGACCTACCTCAACTGTTAACGATTCTACAATTTCATAACTTAATGAACTTTCCAGTGACATCTGTTGCAAAGACTTTATTTTAGCATTGTCTATTTTAGCGAAAACCCCTATAGACGTGGTGCTACAGAGAATAGTTAAGCAGAATATAAACCACTTTTTTACGTGCTTAGGCATGGAATTTCCTTGTTGTTACTTCGTATTTTCCGAAGGTTTTATCGCTAAATTTC
The DNA here is from genome assembly GCF_002282895.1 of Paraferrimonas haliotis. Lineage (GTDB taxonomy): Bacteria > Pseudomonadota > Gammaproteobacteria > Enterobacterales > Shewanellaceae > Paraferrimonas > Paraferrimonas haliotis. The sequence continues at coordinate 24,102 of NZ_NRRB01000002.1, read as the reverse complement.
GACTATCTCGAAATTGGTAGCATGTTTTTATTTTTAAAATTATATTTGCCACAGGATTTTCTGTAGGAGTAAAACGCACAATGACTATCCAACTACAAGAGCAGCAACAAAATAATGCTGTCGTACTATTAAAAGCCATGGCCAATGAGCGTCGCCTAGAGATTCTATATCATTTGTTAGAAAAAGATGAAATGTGTGTTGGCGAAATGAATCAAAAACTTGGTTTGAGCCAGTCCGCACTTTCTCAACATTTAGCTTGGTTGCGAAAAGATCAGTTGGTAACCACACGCAAAGAAGCGCAAACGGTTTACTACTCGCTAAAAAGCAGCAAAGTAAGAAAGATGATAGGCCTATTGGACGATTTGTACCAATAGAACCTGCCTTCAAGGAAACGAAAAAGCCGGCTAGTAGCCGGCTTTTTTGGTTTTGTCTAAAAGTGACCCAATAAAAAACCGGCCTAAGCCGGTTTTGTTTTCTTGAACAAACAAAGACTATTAAAGTGCTTTGATCTTAGCGTTCAAGCGAGACTTATGACGAGCAGCTTTATTCTTGTGAATAAGGCCTTTGGTCGCCATGCGGTCCAAAATTGGTTGAGCTTTAGCAAAAGCTTCAGTAGCTTGTGCTTTGTCGCCAGCTTCAATAGCAGCGATAACTTTCTTTAGATAAGTGCGCAGCATAGACTTGCGAGAAGCGTTATGCTGACGGCGCTTTTCGGCTTGAAGAGCGCGTTTTTTTGCAGACTTGATGTTAGCCAAGGTGCAACTCCTAAAAACTTATGAGATACATTAAAGGCCGGGGATTTTGCCGAATTTATACCTTGATGTCAAGGCAAATGGATAAATTCCCGTCAGGTCATCAACAACCAGAGACACTGTTTAGCGTTTTCAAGCCAAACTGGTTTAAGATGTGTCGGGGATTCTAACAGTAAAAGTTGTGCGGTGACAGTCACCGCGTTAGATTTTTGAAGTGAGTGCCGTTTTAGTGAATAACGTACGAGAGCAATTGTGACCAAGAAATTAGTGCGATCCGGATTGATCGTTAGCGCCATGACCTTTGTATCGAGAATTCTAGGCTTGGTGAGAGATGTGGTCATAGCCAACTTAATGGGGGCGGGCAACGGTGCTGATGTTTTCTTTCTAGCGAACAAAATTCCCAACTTTTTACGGCGACTGTTCGCCGAAGGCGCCTTTGCACAAGCTTTTGTGCCGGTATTAACCGAGTACCAACAACAAAAACCAACCCAAGTTAAAGGATTGCTGGCAGCAGTGGGTGGCAGTTTAGGCCTCTTGGTAACCATAGTGACCATAATTGGGGTAGTGGGCTCTCCTTTGGTGATAGCGTTATTCGCCAGTGGCTGGTTTATCGATTGGTTGAATGACGGTGCAAACGGTGAAAAATATGAGCTTGCTAGCTTGTTGCTCAAACTCACTTTTCCTTACCTGTGGTTTATATCTTTTACCGCTCTGGCCGGGTCAATACTAAACACCTTGGGACGGTTTGCTGTTTCTGCGTTTACGCCGGTGTTTTTAAACATTGCGATCATTGTTGCAGCCTTATTGGTTTCTCCAAATTTAGAGAACCCTGAAATTGGGTTAGCCATTGGTGTTTTTGCCGGTGGATTGATTCAGTTCTTGTTTCAAATTCCGTTCTTGTATCAACAAAAGATGCTGGTTAAACCTACCATCAATTTTTCTCATCCTGGGGTTGTGAAAATAAAAACGCTCATGATTCCAGCGTTGTTTGGGGTATCGGTGTCTCAAATTAACCTGCTGTTCGACACCATTATCGCCAGCTTCTTAATGAGCGGCTCCATAAGTTGGTTGTATTACTCCGATCGATTATTGGAGTTTCCCTTAGGCTTATTTGGCATTGCAATTGCTACCGTGATTTTACCAGCGTTAAGCCGCGAGCACTCCAGTAACGATCCCGCTACCTTTGCTCGTACCATGAATTGGGGCGTCAAGATGGTTTGCTTGTTAGGAATGCCTGCCATGGCGGGGCTGGTGGTACTGGCGCAACCTATGCTTATGGTTCTGTTTATGCGAGGGGAATTCAGTTTAAACGACAGTGCCATGGCATCGTCCAGCCTAATGGCTTATGGCAGCGGCTTACTCAGCTTTATGCTGGTTAAGGTGCTGGCACCTGGCTATTACGCTCGCCAAGATACTAAAACGCCGGTTCGATATGGCATTATGGCCATGCTGTCGAACATGGTGTTTAACATCGTGTTCGCTATCCCTTATGGCTACGTCGGACTGGCCATCGCCACTTCCTTGTCAGCCTTATTGAATGCCTCTTTGCTTTACATAGGGCTGCATAAACAGGGTGTATTTACCTTACAGAAGAAAACCCTTATGTTTATCGGCAAGTTAATCGTAGCGGTTGGCTTGATGTTGGCTGTTATTAGCTACCTGTCTCCAAGCATTGAGCAGTGGGCGAACATGAACTTTGCAACCCGTTTAACGGAATTAATGCTGTTAATTGGCGCCGGGGCCGGTAGCTATTTGATTGGCATCTTGTTACTTGGGGTGCGACGAGTCGATTTTAAAGCGTAAATTCTGCAGATAATCGCGCATTTGTATGCTGATTATCTGCGAAAGCTGGGGTATAATTCGCCGTTTATTCAAGCTCGTAAAGCATCATGGACTTAATCCGCGGTATTCATAACATTCAACGCCGACATCACGGCTGCGTTCTCACCATAGGCAACTTTGATGGTGTGCATCGTGGTCATGCGCAAGTGATTGCACAAGTCGTTGAAAAAGCAAAGGCTTTGAAGGTACCGGCAACCGTGATGACGTTTGAGCCACAACCTCAAGAGTATTTCCGCTCAGAATCAGCGCCGGCCCGCATCAGCTTGTTGCGAGATAAAGTCCGCTTATTGGATGAGCTGAACATTGAACGATTATTGTGCGTAGAGTTTAATCAAAGATTTTCGCAAATGAGCGCTCAAGCCTTTATCGAAGAGTTATTGGTCAAGCAGCTTGGCGTGCGTTACTTAGTGGTTGGCGATGATTTTCGTTTTGGCAAAGGCCGGGTTGGCAACTTTGAAATGCTGCGTCAAGCTGGCGAAAAACATGGCTTTGCAGTGGTCAATACCCACTCTTTTACGGTAGCCGATAAACGAGTGAGCTCAACCCTAGTTCGAGAAGCGTTAGCTCAAGGCAACTTAGAGCAAGTTCGGCGTTTGCTTGGGCATCCGTTTGTTATTTCTGGCAGAGTGGCCCATGGTGATGAAATTGGCCGTACGCTCGGTTTTCCCACCGCCAACATTGCGCTAAAGCGCAAAGTTTCGCCGGTGAAAGGGGTTTTTGCCGTAAGAGTTCGCTGGCAAGGCTCTGACAGCTACGATGGCGTAGCAAATATTGGATTTCGCCCAACAGTGAATGGGCAACGTTGTCAGCTAGAAGTGCATTTATTTGACTTCTCTGGAGATTTATACGGTAAATCTCTCGATATTGAGCTGGTAATAAAGATAAGAGATGAACAGCCATTCAGTTCATTGGATGGCTTACGTAAGCAAATTATTGAAGATGCAAATAAAGCGCAGGCACTGTTAAGTGCAGATGCTGGATAACCTAATTTTTAACCTTTGGTATTAAAAGTGATGACTGACTACAAAGCGACCTTAAATCTACCTGAGACGGATTTCCCAATGCGTGGAAACTTGGCTCAGCGTGAACCCAAAATGCTGCAACGTTGGAATGAGCAAGATTTATATGGGCAAATTAGAGCCAGCAGGCAAGGTCGAGATTTATTTATTCTTCATGATGGTCCTCCTTATGCCAATGGCAATATTCATATTGGCCATTCGGTTAATAAAATCCTAAAAGACATTATTGTTAAGTCGAAAACTTTGTCTGGTTTCGACGCCCCTTACATTCCGGGCTGGGATTGCCACGGTTTGCCGATCGAACTAAAAGTAGAGCAAAAAGTAGGCAAGCCAGGCCATAAAATTTCTGCCGCTGAATTTCGTGAAAAATGTCGGGCGTATGCAGCTAAGCAAGTAGACGGCCAACGTGAAGACTTTATCCGCCTAGGAGTTTTGGGGGATTGGCACAATCCATACCTAACCATGAATTTCGATACAGAAGCCAATATCGTGCGGGCTTTGGCGAAAATCATTGATAACGGCCATTTGCATAAAGGTGTAAAACCTGTGCATTGGTGCACCGATTGTGGTTCTGCCTTAGCGGAAGCGGAAGTTGAGTACGAAGACAAAACATCCCCTGCAATCGATGTGCGTTTTAAGGCCGTCGATAACAACGACATTGCCGGTCTTTTTGACTGCGCCGATGGCCACCAAGGCCAAGGCGACGTATCAGCGGTAATCTGGACCACGACGCCGTGGACTCTACCTGCAAACCGTGCCTTGTCGGTGCATCCTAAATTAAACTATGTCTTGGTTCAGGTGGAAGGCGATAACCCAGAACGTTTGATTTTAGTTGAAGATTTGATGAACGATTGTATCGACCGCTTCGGCATTGAGCGTTATCACGTACTTGGAACGGCAAGCGGCGAACAATTAGAGCTGAAACGTTTTAACCACCCGTTCTATGGATTTGATGTACCGGTTATTTTAGGTGACCACGTAACCACTGAGTCCGGTACTGGTATCGTGCATACCGCACCTGGACACGGTCAAGATGACTATGTGGTTGGACTGAAGTATCAATTGGAAGTCGCCAATCCGGTCAATGATAACGGTGTTTATAAAGCAGATACTGAGCTATTCGCGGGCCAGCATGTATTTAAAGCCAATGATGCCGTTATCGACGCATTAAAAGAGCATGGTGCGTTATTGCACCACCACGCCTATCGTCATTCGTATCCGCATTGCTGGCGTCATAAGACCCCGATTATATTCCGTGCCACTCCGCAATGGTTTGTTTCAATGGATAAAGCGGGTTTGCGCCAACAATCTTTGAAAGAGATTGGCAACACTCAGTGGATCCCCGAGTGGGGTGAGAGCCGCATCGAGAAAATGGTAGAGAACCGCCCTGACTGGTGTATTTCTCGTCAACGCACCTGGGGTGTGCCCATCACCTTATTTGTTGATAAAGAATCTGGGGAACTTCATCCAAACAGTGTTGAACTTATGGAGCAAGTGGCTCAGCGAATCGAGAAAGCCGGCATTCAAGCTTGGTGGGATCTCGACACGGCTGAATTACTGGGTGAAGAAGCTCAGCAATACCGCAAGGTTACCGACACCCTAGACGTTTGGTTTGATTCTGGCTCGACGTGTTCATCCGTGGTTGCAACGCGTCCCGAGTTCCAAGGTAAGCGAGCTGATTTGTATTTAGAAGGTTCGGATCAGCACCGTGGTTGGTTTAACTCGTCCTTGATGATTTCGACTGCAGTAACCGGTCAAGCTCCTTATGCCCAAGTGTTGACCCACGGCTTCACGGTCGACGGACAAGGGCGCAAAATGTCCAAGTCGCTTGGCAACGTGGTTTCACCGCAAGAGGTGAACAACAAGTTAGGGGCCGACATCTTACGTTTGTGGGTTGCCGCTACCGACTACTCCGGTGAAATGACGGTATCAGACGAAATTTTGAAGCGTAGTGCCGATAGTTATCGACGCATACGAAATACCGCACGCTTCTTATTGGCTAACCTAAGTGGTTTTGAACCAAGTCAGCATATGGTTGAAGCGAAAGATATGGTGGCGCTTGATCGCTGGGTAATCCGTCGTGCAGAAGCCATTCAACAAGAAATTTTAGCGGCTTACCAAGAGTACAATTTCCACTTGGTTACTCAAAAACTGATGCAGTTCTGCTCGGTGGAATTAGGTAGCTTCTATCTCGACATCATTAAAGATCGTCAGTACACAGCTAAAGCTGATAGCTTGGCTCGTCGCAGTTGTCAGTCAGCGTTGTATCAAATCTGTGAAGCTTTGGTGCGTTGGATTGCACCAATCACAAGCTTTACTGCTGATGAAATTTGGCAGCAAATGCCCGGTGAACGCGCTCAGTACGTATTCACTCAAGAGTGGTATCAGCAGTTAGATGCCGTGCGCACTGAAGACGATATCAGCGACGAAAATTGGCAGCAATTGATCGACATTCGAAACGAAGTTAACAAAGCCATTGAACAAGCTCGTCGTGAGCAAAACATGAAAGGCAGCTTGCAAGCCTACGTTACCTTGTATGCCGATGCTAATGTTCAGCAACAACTCAGTGCCGTTCAAGATGAACTGAGATTTGTGATGTTGACTTCTAAAACCCAGGTAGCCCAACTTGCTGAGGCGCCCGCTCAAGCGCAAACAACGGATTTGCAAGGCCTGAAGTTGTTAGTTTCTGCCGCTACTGCCGAGAAGTGCGAACGTTGCTGGCATCATCGTGAAGATGTTGGCCAAGATGAGCAACACCCAACCTTGTGCAGCCGCTGTGTCACTAACGTAGAAGGCGAAGGTGAACTTCGTCAGTTTGCTTAAGGAATAGCAATGGATTACCTAAAGCCTCAAAAATGGCAGCAAAGTGGAATTGTTTGGTTGTGGGTAGCGCTGTTAGTGATTGCCTTAGATCAGGTTACAAAAGACTGGGTTTTAGAAACCTATCAGCTTTATCAGGTTGAAGCGGTTTGGCCGATTTTTAATTTAACCTATGTGCGCAATTATGGTGCCGCGTTTAGCTTCTTGCACGATGCGGGCGGTTGGCAGCGCTGGCTGTTCACCAGTTTAGCCGTGGGCGTAAGCTTATTGCTAAGCTACTGGCTTCGAAATCAACCCAGAGCGTTATGGCGAGTTAACCTGTGTTATGTGCTCATTATTGGAGGCGCCATTGGTAACTTGGTGGACCGCTTGCAACACGGCTTCGTTGTGGACTTTTTAGACTTCTATTGGGGGAGCTATCATTTTCCAGCGTTTAACGTAGCTGATATCGCCATCAGTTGCGGGGCTGCGTTATTGATTTTAGAAGCTTTTTATCCACAAAAGCTTTCAGGTTACCCCACTAAAGATGACGCTGAAGGATAATTAAATGCGCAGCATACTGTGTCATATGAACATCGTGCTTGAAGACGGCTCTACCGCGGACAGCACTAAAGCCAGCGGTAAACCGGCAAAATTGACGATAGGTGATAATAGCTTAAGCCCAGCTTTCGAAGCACAATTAGAAGGGTTAGCAAGCGGCGATCAGCATAGCTTTACGCTGCAAGCGAAGGACGCCTTTGGCGAATCCAACCCGGATAATATTCATTATCTTGATCGGACTCGATTCGACGCTAATGCGGACCTAAGTGTTGGCGTTATTATGGGGTTCTCTGGACCTGGAGGTACAGACGTACCGGGAATTATCCGAGAAGTAAACGGTGATTCTGTAACGGTGGACTTTAATCACCCTCTGGCCGGACATGCGATAACGTTTGAACTGGAAGTCATTGGAGATAGCTAATGAGCAAAGACAGCAACTTAATTTTATTGGCTAATCCACGAGGTTTTTGTGCGGGCGTAGACAGAGCCATCAGTATTGTCGAGCGCGCTTTAGAGCTGTTTGAGCCACCGATTTACGTGCGCCATGAAGTTGTTCATAACCGCTACGTTGTTGAGAACTTAAAAGAGCGTGGCGCCATATTCGTTGAAGAGTTACACCAAGTTCCTGATGACTCTATTGTAATCTTCAGTGCTCATGGCGTATCCCAAGCGGTTAGAGCCGAAGCAAAAACTCGGGGCTTAAAAGTATTCGATGCCACCTGCCCATTGGTGACAAAAGTCCATTTGCAAGTCACTCGCGCCAGTCGCAAAGGACATGAATGCGTTTTGATTGGACATGCGGGTCATCCGGAAGTTGAGGGCACCATGGGGCAATATTCAAATCCAGACGGTGCCATCTACTTGGTTGAATCCCCGCAAGATGTGGCGCAATTGGTGGTTAAGGATCCTGATAATCTGGTATTTGTGACTCAAACGACCTTGTCAGTGGATGATACCATTGAAATAATTGAAGCCCTCAAGCGTAAGTTTCCAGACATCGTAGGGCCAAGAAAAGACGATATTTGCTACGCAACACAAAATCGTCAGGATGCGGTTCGCAATATGGCGCAAGATGTCGATTTGCTGATTGTGGTGGGGTCAAAGAACTCCTCGAACTCCAATCGATTAAAGGAGTTAGCAGCCAAATTTGGAACTCAATCCTATTTGGTAGACAACGCTGAGCAAATTCAACTGGAGTGGTTTAAAGACAGTTGTAAAGTGGGCGTGACTGCTGGCGCATCAGCTCCAGAAGTATTAGTTCAACAAGTTATTAACGCTATTGGAACAATAAGTGACAGTGAAGTTATTGAAGTAGAAGGCAGAGAAGAGAATACCGTTTTTGCGGTACCTGCTGAACTGCAATAGCACCAACGATTACACCATGAAAAAGCGATTTCTTAGAGCAATTATCTAAGAGGTCGCTTTTTTTTACTTATTTGTCGATATTTCGTCGATAGTCAAAATAAAAACTATTAACTCACTTACAATTTCAGCGTAAACTCGTAAGTTGGTACGAGTGAAATTTTGCTTAAAACCATTATTCTAAAAATACAGTTGATCACAAAAGAATCAACACCAATCACAATTATTTGAGCGCTGGAAGCGTGTTAGGGGTAGCCCGTGAAAAGGACACAACCAAAATCCAACGGATTTAGTTTGGTTGAAGTACTGGTAACTCTCATCATCTTGGTGGTGGGACTCATTGGTGTGTTCACGCTTCACTCCGTTGCTAAGCGTTCAAATTTCGAAGCCTACCAATACACTCAAGCAACGTACGTTGCTAATGATCTGATCAACCGAATTCGCTTAAACCCCATTCAGGCTGAAAACTACAGCGGCACCTACACCGGCGCATTGACCCAACCGAACGTGGTCTGCGAATCAACCTCTGCCATGGTTAACTGCAGCCGACCTCAAATGCGACGTTGGGATCTGTACACTTGGGAACGGCAAATGTTGGGGGCTGGAGTCACCAAAGGTAAAACTGATGTCGGAGGGCTTACCTCTCCCACGGTTTGTGTGAGAGCGTTGGCGACCGGTGATGTAACGGTTGTTGTTACTTGGCAAGGCATGTCAGAAAGTAACGATGCAGCAGCGAGCTCTGCAGATTCTTTGGTATCAGGATGCGGTGCGGCCGGCAAGATGCGACGCCACATTGTGCTTTCGACTGTGGTGATATAAGGACAAGACATGAATACTCAAAAAGGATTGACCTTAGTTGAATTAATGGTGGCCATGCTTATGGCGCTGTTCTTGAGTGCCGGTCTATTCACCATGTTCGCTATGTCGGCCAAGAATGTAACCTCCACCGGGCAATTCGCTGAGCTTCAAGAAAATGCCAGAATGGCCCTGGCCATTATGTCTAAGGATGTTAGCCAAACCGGATTTATGGCGGATTTAAATGGCGTTAGTTTGGTCCTTGGCAGTAACGTAGCCTTAAGTGATACGGCTATTTCGCCAGATTGCACCGGCGGTGGTTATAACAATAGCAGTTTTCCCAATGCCCAGCCGGCTCATTTTCGACTTATTTGGGGTTACACTGCTGGCGCAGGAGCAGGCTCAATGGATTGCAGTTCCAGTGCTAAAAGCGGTACCGATGTGTTGCAGATAAAGCGTTTGGTTGGACCGGACGTTGACGCTTCTTCCTTAATGGCAAATCAATTTTATATGGTGAGCAACTTCAACCGTGGCTTGTTCTTCAAAGGTGGCGAAAGCCCAACACCGAGTGTAACCGACGGTCGCTATTGGCAGTATCAACATCACGTTTACTACATCGAAAACGAAAATCGCTCTGGCAACGTGGTCCCCATTTTAAAGCGTCGCCGCTTAACCTCTGCAGGCATGGTTGAAGAGTCTTTTGTGGATGGTGTTGAAGACATGCAGGTCTTGTATGGCGTCGATAATAGCGGTGACGGTGCCGCCGATGGCTATGTTTCCGCTGCGAATGTTAACAATAGCTTATGGGATAGACAAGACTCTCGTCGCATTGTGTCTGTAAGTATTAACTTACTTTTGCGGTCCATTGAAGAAGACCCAGAATTTAGCTCACAGGAATTTAGTTATCAGGTGGGCTTGAGAACCGCACAAGATTTTAACGACGGTTATCGTCGCCAAGTTATTAGTAGCACGATTATTTTAGAAAACCCCGCTTTGCTCAATCAAAGTTAAGGACGCATTTTGAGAAAACAACCGAGTTTCAGGTCACTGAACAATCAGCAAGGAATTGTGCTGTTTTTTGCATTGGTGGTTCTGCTTATTCTTACCGTTATTGGTACTAGCCTAGCCGTCAGTTCAGGGTTTTCGGCTCGAATGGCGACCACTAGTGCGGAGCGAGTGGAATCTTTACATACCATCAATGGTAGTCAATTACGGCTCATCGATGAGGAAGCGGCTAAGCAAGGCGAAAGCTTGTTCGTAAAAGGCGTGGGTACCACCAGTGTCACCGATGCTAATACCGGCGTTGCCAGCGATATTAAATTTTTGGTGGAAACCGGCTGCAGACGCTCAAGCTCGGCCTCAAGTGCCTCTACTTTTAGTTGCCGTCAATCAGAAGTGGCCAGTCAAGTGTCATTTGGAAAAAATAACCGCGGCAATATCGGCATTGTGTCGGCGGTTGAACAACCCGTATTTAACGTAGGAGGTTAATGGTGCGCATTCTAATAACGATTCTAACATTAACGTTTGTCATTCTTAGCCAAGTCAAAGCGGACGACACTGAGTTGTATGTGTTTGATGCGTCTCAGCGCAAAGGTGTGCGTCCTAAAGTTCTTATTATTTTCGATAACTCAGGCAGTATGAATGCGGTGAGCTCCGAAAAGCCCGGCTACGACCCAACCATAGACTATGACCCAGTATTATCCGGTTTTTTTGGTGATAAAGGCCTTTATTGGACCGCTAATGGCATTGATAATGCTTCGATGCCGGTGCCTTCAAGCCCAAGCGATGCCAGACGTTTTTTAGAAGCCATTAATGGCTGTGATACCGCGAGACAGGCGCTTGATAAACACGGCATTTATACTGGGTTTATCCGTGAGTATTCAAAGAAAGGTAATACCGGATCGTGGGAAGAAATTCGCGAAAACAACGGTTTTAACGCCAACGACTTGATCGATTGTTTAGCAGACATTAACGAAGGAAACCCTAAGAATGCTCCGGGACAAGCGGACGCGTTTCCCATAGATGGAGGGAAGCCTAAAGGTAATGACCACTTTGACGCCGCTTACGACACTAATATAGCCGACTACGTTAATAACACCAATTTTGGCTCCGGTTCACCGATCACCTTATACACAGATAATTACTTGTTTTGGTTTCATGCAGATGAAGACGACTTAGGTACTGTATCAAGTACTTTGTTAGAGCAAGCTCAAAAAGTGATTACTTCCGTGATTGAAACCACTCCGGGTATTGACTTAGGCTTGTCGTTGTTTAACTTAAACTACCCTTCGGGTACGCGACATGGCGGTCGAATTGTAGCGGGCATACAAGAGATGAATGCTGCAGGGCGGGCTGATCTAGCCAGCAAAGTGTCGCGAATTACAGCTGATACCAACACTCCGTTAACTGAAACCTTGTACGAAGCCTATCGTTATTTATCGGGTAAATCGCCGTATTACGGTTTTGCCGATTCCAGTTATAAAGGGGGCTCGGTAGACTACGACACTAAAAGTAAGAGCTATTTGCCCACTGATCCTAATTGTTTGAACTCAGACGGTAACTACATCTCACCATTTGGGAATTGCCAAGGTTCTACTTACATCATTCTTATTACCGACGGATTGCCGACGGAAGATGAAAATGCAGACTCAAAAATCAAAAGTTTGCCACAAGGTGTTGGCAAACCATATGTCGAAGGCAAAATGACCAGTTACCTGCCAGCGTTAGCGGAATGGATGTATAAGCACGATGTGGTGTCGCCCGCAAGCAATTACGACGATGTGGATATGAAGCGTAATACCATTTTGTACACCATTGGCTTTAGTGACCAAGCGGATGATGCAGAAGGTTTGCTGTTGGATGCAGCCAAACGCGGTGGCGGCAAGTACTTCTCGGCCTATAACTCCCAAGAGTTGCAAAAATCCCTGACCGACATCTTTATTGAAATCTCCAAAGAAACGGCAAGTTTTACGTCGCCTTCGATAGCCAGTAATAACTTCGATCGCACCCAAACATTGGATGCGGTGTATTACGGCATGTTTTATCCGAACTCTGGGCCTCGCTGGATGGGGAATTTGAAAAAACTCAGAATTAAAGGCGACGGTACCATTGTCGATAGCCGTGGTTTAGCGGCCATTGGTTTAGATGGCAATATTCGCAGCCGCTCATGCAGCATTTGGACGCCAACCTCTACCTGTTCTGCACTCGCCGATGGTGGTGATGGTAACGAGGTACACGATGGTGGCGTGGTGCATATGCTCAGACAAGGTTCTAAGCGAAGTATCTACTCGGACACCGGAGTAAACGGTTCATTGCAAACACTGTCAGCCTCTAATTTAGCTGCTAAGGCTGGTGACATGCGTGCCGCCGTGGATTATCTGAACCTGAGCTCCTCCGATAGCCAAAGCGATAGCCAAATAGTAGCGGAGCAAATCGCTTGGATTGAAGGTAAAGACGTTGATAACGATTTAGGCATAGGCAATTCAAATGCCATTCGCCAAGACGTTCTTGGAGACCCGCTGCACTCAAAACCCCTCGCCATCACTTTTGGTAAGAGCGATGGCAGTCAGGATGTCCGAATTCTAATGGGCACTAACCATGGCCTATTGCATATGTTTAAAGATGCCGGTGATACCGTCTCAGAAGCCTGGGCCTTTGCACCCTATGACTTGCTGCCGAACAGCGTGACCTTAAGGGATAACCCGCCGAGCGGGATTCACTCAGAATACGGTGTCGATAGCTCACCGGTAGCCTATGTGCGCGACGTAAATGCTAATGGCATGATAGAGCCGTCAGATGGCGACAAAGTATGGGTATACTTTGGTTTGCGTCGCGGAGGCAATGCCTACTATGCAATGGATATAACTAACCCTGACTCACCAAAGTTACTGTGGAAAGTCGACGCCGATACTACCGGGCTATCGGAGCTAGGCCAGTCTTGGTCAGAGCCTATTGTTACCTACATTAATGGTTATCCGGGCACCTCTAAAGATACCGCCAAACCTGTAGTAGTCATCGGTGGTGGATATGATTCGCTTAAAGATAAAGCAGGCCCAACTTACAAAGATAGTGCAGGTCGGGCCGTCTATATACTGGATGCGGAAACTGGAACGCCTATCCATAGTTTTGGAGCAACCGGCAGCGGTGCAAGCACAATTATTACGGATATGGTTGACAGTATCCCAAATAAGATTGCGGCTCTGGACAGCAATGGTGATGGTTTGTCAGATCGACTATACGCAACGGATACCGGCGCTAATGTGTGGCGATTCGATTTGGTTGGAACTGATTTTAGTAAATGGACTGCTTATAAGTTTGCTGAGTTAGGCGGCAGCTCAGACGTCGATAACCGTCGCTTTTTCTCAGAGCCGGCGGTTGCGCAAACAGCTATGACGCAAGTGACCAGCATTAACGGTGATATGATGTATCAAGAACAAGCCTATGATGCCATTACCGTAGGCAGTGGTAATCGTCCGGGGCCGCTCGGGCTGGATCGTGAAGACTACTTCTTCACTCTGCGCGATCGCAATGTCTACAGTGCGTTGGTTGATTTAGCCAATCCAGCGCCTGCCCCCATTCGCATGAGCGATATGTACGATGTGATGAAGTCAGGTTACGGCAGTGCATCGGATCAGGCTGGTCAAGATGCCCTTGATGAGACCTATTCCGCCAAAAAAGGCTGGTTTATGCACTTCTCTGATGAGGGGGAGAAAGCCTTATCGGCAGCCACGATACTAGGGGGTAAAGTTTATTACACCTCCTTCGTTCCGCAAACCGAGCTTGCTGAAAACCAATGTATGCTAGAAGGCGGCGGTCGCTTGTATGTTAGAGATTTACACCGAGGCATTAACAGCCTAAGTGAACCGTATTACGACTTAGGGGTGCGGGTGCCAGACACGCCACAGATTGTGGTGCCACCGGGCGAGCCTTCCGACATTTATCTTGTAGGTGTGGGTAAGGGCGAACTTAATCCAGATGGCGAGTATTCGGGCTCTGTAGGTACTGATATGCAGATGCGAGCCAAACGTATTTATTACCATATCGACGAGTAATAACATGATGAAAAACAAACAAGGCTTTACCTTAGTTGAACTGCTCATCACAGTGGTTATTGTGGGCATTTTGGCAGCGGTGGTTTTTCCGAGCTATACCGACTATGTCGCGCGCTCGGCAAGAGCGGAAGCCGTTTCTATGCTTTCCGGTGCAGCTGCTAAGCAAGAGCAATACTATATGGACCATAGAAGCTACGCTGATAGCTTGTCGAAACTCGGAGTGGCAAACACTGCAAATTCAAAACTGTACAAGTTTGATATTGCCGTGGCCAGTGGCAGTTTCACCATTAAAGCGACCGCACTTGCACAGCAAGCCAGTCGCGACAAAGATTGCACACCATTAAGCATAGACTCGGCTGGCAATCGTAAACCAGAGGGGTGTTGGTAATGAAAAATTGGGGTGTCCTATTGCTCGCGACGACTGCTCTGTGTGCCTCACACTCAGCGGTCTCGGCAGAGAAGCAAAATTATAAATGCGCGGTTAGCACAGGGCTTGGCGACCAGCTCGTGTTTTATCGCTGGCACCAAGCTCAATCGTCGGCGAAGCAAGCTAAGTTAGTGGGCTCTCAAGTAGCGCTTTCGGAGCATTTAAAGAAAAGAAAGACTTATAAAATTAAGCAAAATAAAGTCTATGTAGAACGGGTTTATGAATGCACCCTAGTAAACCAAGACTTTAAATCAGCGAAAGCCAAAAGCTTGGATGAGCAAACGCCTCGATAACGTCTTCGATACTTGATAGTTATTGGCAAGGTCGGTCACTTTTGTGGCCGATTTTTGTTCGTCCCGTGTTCGATACAATCAACTGCTTGGAAAACGCCTTTTGACCCTTCGGGCAATAGTTTAAGGTGCCGTTACTGCCAAAGCTTTGACCGAACTCATCGAAGCGTAGCCAACGTCTGTTATACATGGCCTTGTCAGAGGGGTGACTAAAAGCGACTCGGGTGAGTAATTCATCATTGCTATCAAGTGCGCCGACCCTGTCAGCATCTATAAAAATACTGAAGCCCTGATTCCAATCGTCATGACACAATCCTTGCTTAAGCGGGCAAACAGTAACCGGTGTTGCGTATAAACGAGCCGAATGGCGACCAAAGGCAACTGACCTCTGGACCTTAGTTAGCATCGACTGAGCGGTCATTTTTAATTGTAGGGTGGACAGCGCAGGCAGCGCGTAACTTGTAAGCATGATTGCTAAACTAATGCATACCAACATTTCCACCAGAGTGAAGCCACTTCGCATAATTTTCGCTCCTTGAACATACTAGCTATAGCTAATACGACAGGAATGCAAAGCGCCAGAATGGTGGGCTGATTTAAAACAAATTCAGCCATTGGGACGACCTAACAATTATTTGCAAGTAAATGTGCCGGTTTTAATCTCGGTTCTACCCATGGTGCTCACGTTTAGGCGGCGGGCATTGGTGGATTCGTTAGAAGGGCAGTAGGTGAAACTGCCTGCGGTGACGTTGGCGCTGCCGTTCGCATCAAAAGTTAATGCGTTGTGGTTAAAATAGATTTTATCTTTGTTATTGAAGCCTTCCACTTTACGCAGCTGTTCTACAAGGTTTCCAGAAGTATCGCTAATGAATATGGTGAATCCGGAAGACCAATTGCCGCTACACTTTCCGCTGGAGCGCGGGCATACGGTCACACGAGTGCCGTAGCTTTGAGCTTGGTTGCGTGCGAGCAATACAGAACTTTGAATGCGATTAATAGCAGCGCTTGCTCGTTGCTTTTCATACAGGTCTGCTAGTTGAGGTACTCCGACACCGATGAGCACAACTGCAACAATAATGGTTACCATCAGCTCGATGAGCGTAAATCCTTTTACTTTCATAATAATGTCCAGTTTGCACAAACCTGTTAGTCGATATGTTAATATCACCACAAAATCACGATTTTTGATAGTAAAAGGATGAGCAATGAAGAAAATTGAGGCTATCATCAAGCCATTTAAGCTCGATGATGTGCGGGAAAGCTTGGCTGACGTCGGTATTACAGGTATGACCGTATCTGAAGTCAAAGGGTTTGGTCGTCAGAAAGGACACACAGAGCTATACCGCGGCGCAGAGTATATGGTGGACTTCCTACCTAAAGTTAAAATTGAGATGGTGATTCAGGATGACTTGGTGGAACAAGCGATAGAAGCCATTGTTGAAACCAGCCGCACCGGTAAAATCGGCGATGGTAAGATATTCGTCAGTCCCGTGGAGCGGGTTATCCGTATCCGCACCGGAGAAGAAGACGAAGAAGCTGTTTAAGCGCTCGTTAGAAATCCAGCTTTGCATCCAAGAATTGGTAAAGCTGGTTTTTTGTTTGTAACTTATTTTTTTGCCAATCTTCGATAATCACCTGCGACTCTATCTCTTCGCCTTGATTAACCACCATTAAATCCATTTGTAAGTGTTGGTTAGCCCCATAGGTATAGGCGATGGCCGATACCCATTCGTAAACGGCGTCAAAGTCGTCGGATTCCTGCTCAATTTTAGCAAGCAGTTTCTTCATTAGCTTATTCAGCTTGGTTTTGTTCTCAGTGTTGGCATAGCTAAGAAAACGAATTGGTACTTGATTGAGGCTAACGCTGGATTGCGTTTGATTGAGGCTTAAGGAATGCAGTTGGTTGGCAGCCGAGTCCGCCTGAAGGGTTGGATTTAGCAAAACACCAGACATCGCAGCACCACAACTCAATGCAATAGCGAGCGTCCATATTTTTCTTTTTTGTTTAGTTAGACTTCTTAGCATTCTTACCTCAAGCAAATAACTCTATGTGTCATTCTTCATAGCGGTAGCTGAGCGGCAATTGTTTTGAGTTCGAATGGGAGTTGGATCAAGTTGCGTTAAAAGCTGAGGGGATAAGCGCTCATTGCGAGCGCTAAACTGTGATATTTGTTATTAAAGTGCTGTTTAATTGTTGCCAAAGTTGGCGTTGTATACGGTCTGCGCATTTTGCTGGAGTACCGTTTGGCCGAGCTCACCATAACCTTCTATCATGATTTCTAAAGCGCGCTCGGCAGAGTCTGTTCCCGGATATTTCTCGAGTACCATCTGCGCGCGATTAACGGCGGCAGAGAACGCGTCCATCTTCATGTAATATTCTGCCACCTGAATTGAGTAGCGTGCAAGGCGGTTTTTAAGCTCCACCATGCGCTGCCGAGCGTCATTAGCGTAGCGGCTGTCTGGGTGAGCTTTGATTAATTTCTCGAAGTCTCTGAATGCATTAATGGCATTTTGAGGATCGCGATCAGTACGGTCGATGTTCAACATGTCGTGGAACATATAGCTGTCTTGTTGCATGTTAACCAAACCGCGCATGTATTGAACGTAGTCAATGCTTGGGTGGGTCGGGTTTAAGCGCATGAATCGGTCAATATTAGCAATGGCGTTGGCGCTGTCGTCTAGCTTGTAATAGGCGAAAATCATGTCTAATTGCACTTGCGTTTTGTGAGGGCCAAACGGATATCGGCTATCAAGTGCACTTAACAGCTGCACCGACTTGGTGAAGTTTCCAAGTTCCATAGAAGTGCGAGCTTGCTTATACAAAGCATTTGCGGATTGTTTTGCGATTTCTTCTTCAGCGGAATCTGTGCTGCTGCAACCACTAAATAGCATAACCATCAGGCTAATTGCGGTTACTTTCAAAAGTTTAGTCATGACTGCTCTATCAATATTTTAGTTTTGTATTAAGATTTTGCGCCAATTAGCGCTACACTATGGCAACCGATTGTATCACTTGATACAAGTATTACGACCTTAATCTGGGAAAACCGTTCCATAATGTCGCAAAACATTCAATTACAAGGTGAAGTTGAAGTTCACCAAATGGGCCAACGTTTAGATTTAACTCTGGCCGAACTCTTTAGTGATTATTCGCGCTCGCGAATTAAAGAGTGGATCTTAACCGGCCAAGTTACCGTTGACGGCGAAGTGGTGGATAAGCCACGGGTTAAGGTAGTCGCTGGACAACGGCTATCGATTGACGCGGTTATCGAAGAAGAAGTGCGTTCTGCGGCCGAAAATATCGAGCTCGATATTGTCTATGAAGACGAACACATTCTCGTGATTAACAAGCCTGCTGGACTGGTGGTACACCCTGGTGCTGGCAATGCTGATGGTACGGTGCTCAATGCATTGTTACACCATGTACCAGATATCGACACCGTCCCACGTGCCGGCATCGTGCACCGCTTAGATAAGGAAACGACGGGATTAATGGTGGTGGCTAAAACCGTACCGGCGCAAACCCATCTAGTAACAGCGTTGCAAGCTCGTGAAATCACCCGAGAATACGAAGCCATTTGTAATGGCTTGATGACCGCCGGTGGCTTGGTCGATCAACCTATTGGGCGGCATCCTACTAAGCGCACTCACATGGCGGTTGTGGTGAATGGCAAACCGGCGGTTACTCATTATCGAGTGGCAGAAAAGTTTCGTGCCCATACCCGATTAAGATTGCGTTTGGAAAGTGGGCGAACCCACCAGATTCGTGTTCATATGGCGCATATTAAACACCCACTGGTTGGGGATCCTGTTTATGGAGGACGGCCACGCCCTCTGAAGAGAGCCGAAGAATCATTACGGGAGCAACTAAAAGGTTTTAAACGCCAAGCTTTGCATGCGGCGATGCTCGAGTTGGCCCACCCTATAACCGGTGAGGTCATGCAATGGCACGCGCCCATACCGCAGGATATGACTCAACTGACTGAAGCCTTGCGTGCAGACGCAAAGGCGAATCCGCTGGATTACTAAGCTCATGTTCATCACCCCAAACTGGAATGCACCGACACGGGTTAAGGCATACGCCACAACCCGTGTTGGAGGGGTTAGTGAAGGGCCTTATACCGGTTTAAACCTTGGTAATCATGTGGGTGATAGTAATGAACACGTAGCGACTAATCGGTGGCTACTTGCTCAACAACTATCGCTGCCACAACCAGTGCCATGGTTAGAACAAGTTCATGGCACTAAGGTCATACAAGTCCCAACCCAAACTCAATCCAGTGCCCTCACAGCAGATGGCAGTTACAGCCGCCAATCCGGCGCTGTTTGCTGTGTAATGACGGCCGATTGTTTGCCCGTCTTGCTGTGCAATGCAGCAGGTACTCAAGTCGCGGCCATTCATGCCGGTTGGCGCGGCCTTGCTAACGGTGTGTTGCGCAACGGCATTGATCGATTCGATGATCCCACTGAGGTAATTGCTTGGATTGGTCCTGCAATAAGCCAAGATTATTTTGAAGTAGGTGCTGAAGTTCGACAACGCTTTTTAGAAAGCATTGACGGCTCACAAGCGGCATTTGTTAATAGCGTTAACAGTGGTAAGTATATGGCGAATTTGCCACAGCTTGCGAACTTGCAATTACAAAGTTTGGGCGTACTTCAAATAAGCATGAGTAACCTGTGCACCTATGCCGAACCTATCCGGTTTTATTCCTATCGTCGTGACGGTCAAACTGGCCGCCAAGCTTGTTTAATTTGGCTCGATTAAAGTCCTTGCTCCTAACAACGCCCTTGAAACTGAGTTTTTTCACCCCATTTATTAATTAAGTCTCGTCTAATTGACGACAGTTATGATTTTTAAATGGAGGCGTTATGAGACTCGATAAAATGACGACTAAATTTCAACAGGCGCTCTCGCAAGCGCAATCGCTTGCCATTGGGAACGACCACCAGTTCATTGAAGCTGCACACGTAATGAGTGCTTTGTTATCACAACAAGGGGGCTCCCTTCGACCCATTCTCACCCTAGCTGGTGTAAATATAAACCTGTTAAGCGATGCCATTACCAAACAACTCGATGGTGCGCCTCAAGTACAAGGTATTCAAGGGGATGTGCAGGTTTCACAAGCGCTCATTAAATTGTTTAACGTATGCGATAAGTTGGCTCAAAAGCGCAACGATAATTACATTTCCTCAGAATTGTTTTTGTTGGCCCTACTACAATCTTCAGATCCACTCGCTAAGTCGTTAACTGCAGCGGGTGCCAGTGAACGTAAAATTGAAGCGGCCATAGCTCAGGTTCGAGGAGGACAAACGATGGATGATGCCAACGCCGAAGAAACACGACAATCGTTGCAGAAATACACCATAGATCTTACTGAGCGAGCGGAGTTAGGTAAGTTGGATCCAGTCATAGGTCGTGATGAAGAGATTCGTCGCACCGTTCAGGTATTGCAACGTCGCACCAAGAATAATCCTGTGCTGATTGGTGAGCCTGGCGTGGGTAAAACGGCCATCGTAGAGGGCTTAGCTCAACGAATTATTAATGGTGAAGTGCCTGAAGGATTAAAGAATAAGCGCGTATTAAGCCTAGATCTGGGTGCCTTGTTAGCAGGCGCTAAATATCGCGGAGAATTCGAAGAGCGTCTCAAAGCGGTTTTAAATGAATTGGCCCAACAGGAAGGGCAAGTGATTCTGTTCATCGATGAGCTTCATACTATGGTTGGCGCCGGTAAGTCAGACGGCGCGATGGACGCAGGGAATATGCTCAAACCAGCGTTGGCTCGTGGTGAATTGCATTGTGTTGGAGCCACCACCTTAGATGAGTATCGGCAGTACATTGAGAAAGATGCGGCGCTAGAACGACGCTTCCAAAAGGTACAAGTAGGCGAGCCTACGGTGCAGGATACCATAGCGATACTGCGCGGTTTAAAAGAACGTTATGAACTGCACCATCATGTAGAAATAACGGATCCTGCCATTGTTGCCGCCGCCAGTTTGTCTCACCGTTATATTTCGGATCGAAAACTGCCAGATAAAGCGATTGATCTGATCGATGAAGCGGCCTCCAGCATTCGTTTGCAAATCGACTCTAAACCCGAACCCTTGGATCGTCTCGAACGCCGCATAATCCAACTTAAATTGGAGCAGCAAGCGCTAAAAAAAGAAAGCGATGATGCCAGTATCAAGCGGTTGCAAATGCTAGAAGCTGATCTGCAAAAGCTGCAAGGCGAGTTTGATGAGCTTGAACAAGTATGGGTTCAAGAAAAGGCCGCATTGGCCGGTACTCAGCATTTGAAAGCGGATCTGGAAAAAGCGAAATTAGACATGGAAGTAGCCAGTCGTAATGGCGATTTGACTCGCATGTCCGAATTGCAATACGGCACAATTCCAGATTTAGAGAAGCAAATCGAGTCAGCAGCTAGCCTAGATATGAAAGAAATGACACTGCTTAAAAACAAGGTGACTGATAACGAAATTGCAGACGTAATGTCTCGATGGACCGGCATTCCGGTATCTCGAATGCTTGAAGGCGAGAGGGAAAAGCTCTTGCGAATGGAACAGCAACTGCACACTCAAGTGATCGGCCAAAATGAGGCGGTTGATGCCGTGGCCAATGCCATACGCCGTTCAAGAGCGGGCTTATCTGATCCGTCGCAGCCAATTGGTTCGTTTTTATTCCTCGGCCCTACCGGCGTGGGAAAAACGGAGCTGTGTAAAGCGTTGGCGCGGTTTATGTTTGATTCGGATCAGGCAATGGTTCGAATTGATATGTCCGAGTTTATGGAAAAGCACTCGGTGTCTCGTTTAGTTGGGGCTCCTCCGGGCTACGTTGGCTACGAAGAAGGGGGCTACTTAACGGAAGCGGTTCGTCGTAAGCCGTACTCGGTGATTTTGCTTGATGAAGTAGAAAAGGCGCATCCAGACGTTTTCAATATACTGTTGCAAGTATTGGATGATGGCCGTTTAACGGATGGCCAAGGCCGTACGGTAGATTTTCGTAATACCGTTATCATTATGACCTCTAATCTCGGTTCCGACGTCATTCAAGAGCATTTCGGTGACTTGAATTACGAAAAAATGAAGCAGACAGTTATGATGTCGGTAACAAACGCTTTTCGACCTGAGTTTCTAAATCGAATTGATGAGACGGTTGTGTTCCATCCATTGGCTCAAAAGCACATCAAAGCCATTGCCACGATTCAACTGCGCCAGTTGAGTCAGCGTTTGTTGGATAAAAACTATCAGTTACACGTCGAAGATGAAGCCTTGGCGCAAATCGCTGCTGCTGGGTTTGATCCGGTTTATGGCGCGCGACCGTTAAAGCGAGCGGTTCAAATGGAATTGGAAAACCCGCTTGCCAACGCCATACTATCGGGGCGGTTAGTTCCCGGCAAAGTCATTACTGTTGGCGCGGGTAGTCCGCTGACCTTTAACCAATAATCAGTAAGTAATAAAAAGGGCTAGCCACTGGCTAGCCCTTTTACTATTTCATTAGCGGTTATTGCTTTTGAGGGCAATACTTGTCAATACGAGCTTGAACTTTATTGATGCGCCGTTGTTTCTGCTCATCATCGAGTACCATCATTGAACCGTCTCTTTGTTTTTCCCGGACTAATTGGTAGCTTTGAAGCACGTCTAGATCGTATTGAGCGTTGGCACATTGCGATTGGGCTTGTTGTAAATCTAATTGAGCTAATGTTTCGGATTCATCGTTATCGCCTTTGGACGCCGATTCTGCACCTTGCTTTTTATAAAAGGTGACCCCGGGTCTGTCGATAATATCGGACTCGATACGTTCATACTCACCGCTAACAGGTGGATGCTCTTCAAAATGGACTTTGCCCTCTTCATCTACCCAACGATAAATCGTTTGTGCTTGAGCCGATTGACTTAAGATAGCGGAGCAAATCACTAAGCTTATTAAAATGGGTGCATTAAAAAGTTTTAGTATCATCACAGAGTCCGTTGTGCCGATAGAGGTGTATGTCAGTTTAGGTTTATACTACTCCAATATATCCAAAAACCAAATTCTTATAAAGGTTACCCATGGACTCGCAAACGCCATCCTCTCAAACCCTTAGTCGAGGCATTTATTTGCTCCCTAATTTGTTGACTACCGCAGGATTATTCGCCGGATTTTACAGCGTTATCGCGTCGATCAACGGTCAGTTTGAGGCGGCCGCGGTGGCACTGTTTATCGCAATGATTTGGGATGGGCTGGATGGACGCGTAGCGAGAATGACCAACACTCAAAGTGAATTTGGCGCTGAATACGATTCCATGGCCGATATGGTGTCCTTCGGGATAGCGCCGGCTTTACTGGCCTATAATTGGGCACTCCATGATTTGGGAAAAATTGGATGGTTGGCCGCGTTCATATATACCGCCGCTGCGGCATTGCGATTAGCCAGATTTAATACTCAGGTGGGGCGAGCTGATAAACGGTTTTTCCAAGGATTGGCCAGTCCAGCTGCCGCCGCTTTGATTGGTGGGAGTGTTTGGTTGGGGGCTCACTTTTCTGTGGATGGCGAAGACGTCTGCTATTTGGTGGCGTTAATAACCGCAGCGTCTGGTTTGTTAATGGTTAGCAACTTCCGTTATTACTCGTTTAAGGATGTTGACTGGAAAGGGAGAGTTAACTTCTTATCAATTTTAGCCTTGGTGGGATTATTCGTAGTGGTATCGCTGCAACCGGCTTTGGTCTTATTCCTCGTCTTTTTAGGCTACGCATGTTCTGGCCCCATACTAACCGTAAAAGGGGTGAGTAAGCTTAAAATGGAACATGTTGTTGGTGACGATGGTGATGCCTCGTTTGCTGCAGCTAATAAAGGCGATACTGGCAAGGGCGCAAAATTCGACTAGACTTGATCGAGATCGCGTTATTCTCAGAGTGGATCCTAAGCTTTGTATAAAAGATCGCCAAGCGATCTTTTTTATGTAAAAAACCCTTGCGCTAAATAATCAGCGCCCTATAATGCGCATCCACTGACACGGCACAGGGCCAAACAGCCACTGAATAAGCCCGAGTCAGTCGGCCCAATAAGCGCCTTGAAAAAAGTTTTCAAAAAGCACTTGACGGTCGAAGGGAAACGCGTAGAATACGCAGCCCTGACCCGAGACAGGGTCACGCTCTTTAACAATTTAATCAAGCAATCTGTGTGGGCACTCCGTACAAGGTTTTAAGTATCCAAAACGATATTTAAC
>NZ_NRRB01000019.1 GCF_002282895.1 Paraferrimonas haliotis | reverse complement strand
ATGGGGTTCTAGGGATTTTCCCCTCTAAAAAGACTTAATCCTCTGTAGACCACACCAATAAATGGCTGCGGAGGTGGGTTACTACTTATAAGTGTGGCAAATTAGGTAAATATCGTACATTTAATACGGAACAGCCCTGATATGGCCATCAAAAACGAAATTACTATTCTCACGAGAGCAGAACAGGCAGATCTTTATTCCCCACCCATTTTTTCAATCGAAGAACAACGTCTGTACTTTTCTCTGAACGATGCGGAATTGGCAGTTTTTCGGTCAATTCGTCTCAGAGCTCATAGATGTTACTTTGTCGCGATTTTGGGATACTTCAAATCAAAGCCCGTCATCCTAGATATCGCTTACTCGCAGGTTTCTAAGGATTTAATGTTCATCAGTAAAGAGCTGCTTGGCGGCAAGGGGCTCAGACCATTCACTCCCTCACAAAAACAAAAAGATCGACTCTACGCAAAAGTATTAGACCTTGCTGGTTATCACAAATGGGACGAAAGTCAGCACTTCAATTCTCTTTTCGACCACCTTGTTCAGGTGGGCAATGCCTGGCTGGAGCCGCGTTACCTCTTTGATACTGCTATTGAATTCCTAACCAGTCACAGCATTGCTATCCCTAGGTACACCGTACTCCAGAGACTGATAAGCAGAGCGATGCAGCAGGTCAGAAAAGACCTGGCGCACCAACTTAATCAACTCACCAGTCCTGAACTTCACGTCTTTCTGGACAGCATAACAGCCATTGATGACGGACTAAGCCTGAACCAGCTCAGAGGCGGTGCAAAAAGTCTGACCGTACCTGAACTTAAAAAAGAGCTTGCCCTTTATCATCAGTTAGCGCCATGGCGCACGCAAATCAATGGCGTTATCGATGGGCTTAATCTGTCTCTTAAAAATCGACAACACTTCGGTGAGCTCATCAACTATTACGGTAGTAAACTCAAACGATTCAAACGCGCACAGCAGCATCTATGGTTGCTATGTCACCTGACAGAGCGGATACAACTGGCACTGGAACGGTTAACTGATGGGTTCATTTACCATATCCGCAAGCAACAAGAAGCTGCCAACACCTTTGCACAACAAGCAGTGTTCCTGTCCTGGCAGTCAGCCGCGGAC
>NZ_NRRB01000001.1 GCF_002282895.1 Paraferrimonas haliotis | reverse complement strand
TGGCGCGTCCGGGAGGATTCGAACCTCCGACCGCCTGGTTCGTAGCCAGGTACTCTATCCAGCTGAGCTACGGACGCCCTGTTAAAATCATTACACCAACGTTTCGCCTTCGACAAAAGCCATTTAAAAAATGGCGCGTCCGGGAGGATTCGAACCTCCGACCGCCTGGTTCGTAGCCAGGTACTCTATCCAGCTGAGCTACGGACGCGTCGATGGCGGTGAAGGAGGGATTCGAACCCTCGATAGGGCTACAAACCCTATACTCCCTTAGCAGGGGAGCGCCTTCAGCCACTCGGCCACCTCACCGTCGATGTGGCGCACATATTACTGGCTGCAGAAAATATGTCAAACCCTTTTTGGGTAATTAAGTTTAGTTGTTTTGTTTTTAAGCGTTAAGTCGGGGTTTTAGCCAAAATCCATTAAATCGATACCCACTTCGCTCCCGCTTAAAACAAAAAAGCCAGCATTTCTGCTGGCTTTAGTTTACGAGTTTCCGCTTTGCGGTTCGTCGCTGGATTTCTCAGACTGGATGCGTTGATAAATCTCTTCGCGGTGTACTGATACTTCCTTGGGTGCATTTACACCAATTCTTACCTGGTTGCCTTTTACTCCAAGAACGGTGACGGTTACTTCATCTCCAATCATTAGAGTTTCGCCTACGCGGCGAGTTAAAATCAGCATTCGTTAGCTCCTCTTTTACGAATTTTGCCAGCCAGCCCATAATTACCCTGGTCAGGTTTTAACCTAGTATAAGGTTAGCTTAGTACAAAAGCACCGCTTTAAATGAAATAATCATGGAAAAACCCACACTTACCTACTTAAAGTACACAATTTAATAACCTAAGCCCACCAAAAAGAACAAAAACTGACGGCTTTCGTCGTTTGAAAACGATATTTCTCTAACCGTCTGTTCTTATTTATCTTTTCCTAAAGTAAACGCTACAATCGTTCCTCTAGCCAAGCACTCACTGAGGCTAAGGCCTTGGGCAAGTTTTCAGGCTGTGAACCACCTGCTTGAGCCATATCTGGCCGACCGCCACCTTTACCGCCAATTTGTGCTGCAACCATAGCGACCAATTCCCCGGCTTTTACTTTACCGACCAAGTCTTTGGTTACACCTGCGATCAAGCTTACCTTATCACCTTTACTTATCGCCAGAACAATAATGCCATTAGAGAGTTTTTGCTTCAGTTCATCAACCATGCCGCGAAGAGCTTTTGGGTCTCCACCTTTAAGCTCGTGCACCACAACGTTAACGCCGTTAATTTGCTGCGCCTTAGTGGCTAAATCGCTGCTTTCGGCAGCAGCCAACTTATCTTGCAGTTGTTGCAGTTGCTTCTCTAATTGTTTAGTACGCTCAACATGGCCTTCTAGTTTAGTAAGCACGTTAATTGAGTCGCCTTTTAGTAGAGTTGCGATGCGATTCAGCGTGGTTTGCTCTTCAGCTACCTTGTCCAGCGCTAACTGTCCAGTGACCGCTTCGACTCGACGAACGCCAGCGGCAATGCCACTTTCCGACGTAAACTTAAACAAACCAATGTCGCCTGTACGTTCGACATGACAACCACCGCACAGTTCCGTTGAAAAGTCGCCCATGGTAACCACACGAACCTGATCGTCGTATTTTTCACCGAATAAGGCCATGGCACCCGCTGCTTTCGCTTGCTCAAGCTCCATCAACTCAGTAGACACCGAGTGATTGCGACGTATCTGACGGTTAACTTCGTCCTCTACCTTTTGCAGCTGTGCTTTAGTCACGCCTTCAAAATGAGAGAAGTCAAAACGCAAGTACTCCGGTTTTACAATCGAACCTTTTTGAGTAACGTGCTCACCGAGTTCGTTTCTAAGAGCAGCGTGTAATAAGTGGGTAACCGAGTGGTTTAAAGCGGTACGGTGACGAGCCGGCTTATTGACTTGAGTGGTTAGACTCTGGCCAAGCTTAATTTGCCCAGAAGTAACACGACCGATGTGGCCAATGGCATTGCCGTACTTTTGAGTGTCGGCAACTTCAAAGGTTACCCCCTCAGCAATCAACAGCCCTTGGTCGCCCACCTGTCCACCGGACTCTGGATAAAATGCCGTAGAATCAAGAACAACAACCGCTTCACTACCCGCTTCCAAAGTTTGAACCGACTCAGCACCTTGGAATAGGTGTTGTACGAGGCCAGTCTGCTCTAACTTGCTATAACCACAGAATTCGCTGGCGCCATCTACTTTGATGGCTTCGTTATAGTCGGTACCAAACTGGTTGGCTGCTTGCGCTCTTGCTCGCTGTGCTGCCATATGACTTTCAAAGCCATCCTGATCGACTTTAATATTGCGCTCACGACAAACGTCGGCGGTTAAATCAACAGGGAAACCATAGGTGTCATAAAGCTTGAAAACAGTCTCGCCGTCTAGGGTGTCGCCCGCCAAGTTATCTAAAGCACCATTTAACAGGGCCATGCCGCGATCTAGAGTACGGGCAAACTGCTCTTCTTCTGCCTTAAGCGCTTTCTCGACGCTCGCTTGTTGCGGTGCTAACTCCTTCGCCGCACTGCCCATTACTTCAATAAGCTTACCGACAAGGGTATAGAAAAACGGAGCCTCAGCGCCGAGCTTATTGCCGTGTCGCACGGCTCGACGAATGATGCGTCGCAGCACATAGCCTCGCCCTTCATTAGACGGCAACACGCCATCACTGATCAAAAAGGCGCAAGAACGAATGTGATCGGCAATAACACGCAACGAAGCATGCTCTAAATCGGAAACATTAAGCTTATTCGCTATGTGCTTAATAAGGTCTTGAAACACATCGATTTCATAGTTGGAGTGTACACCTTGCAAAATGGCGGCAATACGCTCTAGCCCCATACCGGTGTCCACTGATGGCTTGGGTAAAGGCTCCATGCTGCCGTCACTTTGACGATTGAACTGCATAAACACCAAGTTCCAAATTTCGATGTAACGATCACCGTCTTCTTCTGGTGTCCCTGGAGGACCGCCCCAAATGTGTTCACCGTGGTCATAAAAAATTTCTGTGCAAGGACCACAAGGGCCTGTGTCACCCATCTGCCAGAAGTTATCTTTGGCACCAATGCGCGACAAACGCTCTGGGTTTACGCCAATTTTATTGATCCAGATATCCGCGGCTTCATCATCATCTTCAAACACGGTGACCCACAGCTTATCTTTAGGAAGTTGCAGCTCTTCGGTCAAAAAAGTCCAGGCAAAGTTAATGGCCTCTTCTTTGAAATAGTCACCAAAACTAAAGTTGCCCAACATTTCAAAAAAGGTATGGTGGCGCGCCGTATAACCCACATTGTCGAGGTCGTTGTGTTTACCGCCCGCTCGAACGCATCGTTGAGAAGTGGTCGCACGGGTATAACCGTTGTCTTGTTGCCCAAGAAACACATCTTTAAATTGATTCATTCCGGCGTTCGTAAAGAGTAACGTCGGATCGTTGTGTGGAACCAATGAGCTGGAATCAACTCGTTGGTGACCGTGTTGGCCAAAATAGCCCAAAAACGCTTCGCGAAGCTCGGCCGTGGTCATATTTCGCATGAAATCATCCTGAAGTAAACACTGAAAAACCGCCTCTGGTTGACCTTCAATAACTGAATCACAGGGCGACTGGTATACAAAACAGTTTATTATAAGGAGCGACACATCACTTCGCTAGCCCAAAAGTCAAGATTCACGACCAAATTTTGTCTCGACACCTTCAAACTCGCAAAAAGACATCGAATCTGAACCTTACCTTAACGATTTCTTA
Source organism: Paraferrimonas haliotis (assembly GCF_002282895.1). GTDB lineage: Bacteria > Pseudomonadota > Gammaproteobacteria > Enterobacterales > Shewanellaceae > Paraferrimonas > Paraferrimonas haliotis. The sequence continues at coordinate 823,663 of NZ_NRRB01000001.1, read as the reverse complement.
ACCCTTGCTGAACCACCTTCCGATATCGCTAACTGGTTAGTTTCTTTATGATAATCTGCCTGCATCGAGATCAATCAAACCCGCAGGAGGTCCTATGTTCCGTCGAATTTTGTTAATTAGCTTCGCGCTACTCATGAGCGGATGCGCCACTAAATATACTGCTCAACAAGACTACAGTGACGATTTCGACTTTGAAGCCATTGAACGCTTTGCGTTTATTGATACAGAAGCATCTGTAAATGCTCAGCTTAGCGGTATGGACAGGGACCGGCTTAATACTGCGATAACCAGCGAACTCATAAGCAAAGGCAAGCAACCGGTTGCAGTTAATGAATCCGATGTGCTGGTCACTTATTTCTTGGTAACTAAAGATAAGACTAAGGTGACTTCAAGCAATACCGGTGGCTATCATGGCTACTACCGCAGAGGCCACTATATATACGGTGCTGGGGTTAACCACGTCCATACCAAAAACTACGTAGAAGGCACCTTAGTTATCGACTTCATCGATACTAAAACCAATAAAGCCGTATGGCGTAGCTCCTTGAAAAAACCATTAGAAAAGCTCGACACCCCGCAACAACGTCAACAAAGTATCGATGCGGCAGTAACCGAGCTCTTTAAAACCTTATAACCAAAGCCAATGAGTCTGGAGAATCTTATGAAAAAATTTGCTGCGATATTGTTGACCCTGTTTCCACTGCTAAGCGCATCCGCAGTCGCTGACGTGTTGGCATTAAGTGACGGTCAAACCATACATGGCAAGCTCATTTCTCAAAATGCTGACACAGTCGAATTTGAAGTCGCAGGGCAAACACTGTCGTTTGACAGCGCCCAAGTCGCCAGCATTTCCTTTGAGAACAAGGTTGCAGTAGCCGACTCTCAAGCATCCCCGGCCACCACCGAGTCAAACCTGCTACCCAGTGGAACGCCTATCACCGTAACCATGACCAGCGGCGTAAACACGCGTCAACACAGCGCTGGGCATCGCTTTACTGCAGTTCTTGAACACGACTTAAGCGCAGACGGCCAAACCATTGCCAAACGGGGCGACAAAGTGTTCGGCGTTGTGGCTGATGCAGGGCAATCTCGACGTGTTGCTGGCACATCCAATCTGACCATTGAATTTACCGAACTGCTCATCAATAACCAAATGCATTCGATATCGTCCACAGCAATCAGTGCCGTAACCGACAATACCGCAAAAGATACGGTGGGTCGCTCAGCACGCTTTGCGGCGGTAGGTGGATTAGCTAACGGCTCTAAAGGAGCCAAAGATGCGGCGAAAGTAGGTTTAGGTGTATCAGTATTAACCAGTGGCAATGGCATCAACATCCCTGAAGGTACATTGCTTGAGTTTCAACTCGCGGCGCCACTTGCACTGTAATGGCCGTAAAAATAGGTTTTAGTCTTGAGCATACTTAATTTGTTCATGGCTAAAACCTCGGCGACTTAGCCTTCCCCGAAGTTTTTGCTGCTGTTGAAATGAAAGCGTATTCGCCGCAAATTTTCTTCGCTCTTTTTGGTAACGGCTTTTACACAGCTCAAACCAATCACAGTCGCACTCGTCCATTCCCCACTGTATGTCGACATTCATTAATCGGTGTTGGGCACTAAGCTGCTGAGCAATATAACTTGGGCCATAGCCTTTAGCAGCCTTTGAACGAATAAACACCTCGGCGAAGCGACGCTGACTTTGCCAATTTTGCGCGTGACATTCGTCGATAGCCAGTTCGATGTCCGCTGGTTCATGACCTCGTTCTCGCAACTTGCGGCGCAGCTCAAATTGGCTGTGTTCTCGATAGCTAAGTAATTGCACACACGCCTTTAGGCAAGCTTTACGTTGCTTTTGTTGCAGTTCCTGCAGCAGTGCTTGAGATTCATTGTCTAGCGTTTGAGGTTGGTTATCTACGGAAGAAGAATCGCATTGTGCTGATTCAGAAACACAAAGACTGGTGCCGCTATCGACACCAGTCTTGTTTGAAGTATAGCTTCGATTCAAAAGTCGCGAGCGCCGAGCTTAAACGTGCTCGCCTTCGCTTTGTTCTTGTTGCTCTGCAGGTTTTGCTTTCAACAATAAGCGGTTGCGAATTTCGGTTTCAATTTCTTGAGCTACCGCCGGGTTCTCTTTAAGGTAGCGAATAACGTTGGCTTTACCCTGACCGATTTTATCACCTTGATAAGCATACCAAGCGCCCGCTTTATCAATGAGCTTTTCTTTTACACCAAGGTCGATTAACTCACCCTCTTTAGAAGTACCTTGGCCGTAATAGATTTGGAATTCCGCCTGCTTAAATGGTGGCGCTACTTTGTTTTTAACCACTTTGACTCGAGTCTCGTTACCAACGACCTCATCTCCGTCTTTAATGGCGCCAATTCGACGGATATCCAAACGAACAGAAGAATAGAATTTTAACGCGTTACCACCGGTAGTAGTTTCTGGCGAGCCAAACATGACGCCAATCTTCATCCGAATTTGGTTAATGAAAATGCAAAGCGTGTTCGATTTTTTAATATTAGCAGTAAGCTTTCGCAGGGCTTGAGACATCAAACGAGCCTGCAAGCCAACGTGGCTGTCACCCATTTCACCTTCAATTTCAGCTTTAGGCGTTAAGGCTGCTACCGAATCCACAATAACCACATCAACGGCGCCTGAACGCACCAACATGTCACAGATTTCTAAGGCTTGTTCACCCGTATCCGGTTGAGATACCAACAAGTCATTAATGTTAACGCCTAACGCTTCAGCATAAACAGGGTCTAAGGCGTGCTCTGCATCGACGAATGCACAAGTCTTACCAGCTTTTTGCGCTTCAGCAATCACCTGCAGTGTCATGGTGGTTTTACCGGAAGACTCTGGACCGTAAATTTCTACCACACGACCCATTGGAAGACCGCCAATGCCCAACGCGATGTCTAACGTCAGTGAACCCGTAGATACCGATTCAATGTCCAACGCAGAGGCATCGCCTAGCTTCATGATGGAGCCTTTACCAAACTGCTTTTCAATTTGACCTAACGCCGCACTAAGGGCGCGTTGCTTGTTATCGTTCATGAATGCTCTCCGCTTGAACTTTTTTAATTCGGTTTAGATGCTGATTAGTATACTGTACAATCATACAGTATCAACCCCTGTATAAAAATTTTTTCGACACCCTAATACTATTGGGTTAGTAAGCCCGTTAGAGTATCATTGACAGTTTCATCATCCATCACACCTTAGGAAGCCCTGTGAGCCCAAGCGCTAACGTTGACCTCGAAAAACAGACGCCCATGATGCGGCAGTACCTCAAAATAAAAGCCGAGCACCCCAACCAATTGTTGTTGTACCGAATGGGCGATTTTTATGAGCTGTTCTTTGACGATGCTAAAAAAGCAGCCAAGCTGTTAGACATCTCTCTGACTGCTCGAGGCAAAAGCGGCGGTAATGCCATTCCCATGGCTGGCGTTCCCTATCACGCTATCGAAGGCTACTTAGCTAAGCTTGTGCAACTTGGCGAATCCGCCGCTATTTGCGAGCAAATCGGCGACCCCGCCACATCCAAAGGCCCGGTGGAGCGAAAAGTAGTTCGCATTATTACCCCAGGAACCCTAACTGATGAGGCCCTGTTACCCGAACGCCAAGACAGCTTATTAGCGGCGGTTTATCAAGAGCAACAACATTTTGGCTACGCCACTTTAGATTTAAGCTCGGGACGCTTTGTGGTAAACGAGCTGGAAAGCGAAGAAGCGCTAGAGGCCGAGCTGCAACGCACCAATCCCGCTGAGTTGCTCTACAACGAAGACTTTCAAGCCAGCCATGTATTGCAGCGCTATCAAGGTAAGCGTCGCCGGCCGTTATGGGAGTTTGAGCTAAGCTCCGCTCGAAAGCAGCTAAACCAGCAATTTGGCACCAAGGATCTGCAAGGATTTGGGGTGGAAGAGCTGACTCTTGCGTTATCCGCAGCCGGCTGTTTGATTAACTACATCAAAGATACTCAGCGTACGGCGCTACCTCATATTCGTGCCATAATAGCCGAACCCCAATCTGATTTTGTTATCTTAGACGCTGCGACGCGCAGAAACCTCGAGTTAACGGTTAACCTATCGGGCAGCGAAAGCAATACACTGGCGAGTGTGCTGGATAAAACCACCACTGCAATGGGCAGTCGCTTGCTAAAGCGCTGGCTGCATCAGCCCCTAACCGATCGCAGTCGAATCAACCACAGACTCGATGCGGTTGACGATCTTATCCAAAATCAGCAAATACCTTTGTTTCATGCACCCCTTAGAAACATTGGTGATATGGAGCGCATCCTCGCTAGGGTCGCGTTACGCTCAGCACGACCAAGAGACATTGCACGGTTGCGACTGGCACTTGAAATGCTGCCGGAAATCCAATCTCTACTGAGTTTACAAAATAGCATCTTGATTAAGCGCTTAAGTGACGCCATTGGTGAGTTTCCAGAATTGGTGTCACTGCTGCAAAATGCCGTCATAGAAAATCCACCGGTTTTAATACGCGATGGAGGGGTTATTGCGCCCGGTTACAGTGCTGAATTGGATCAATGGCGGGATTTAGCTGAAGGGGCGACAGGTTACCTCAGTGAGTTGGAAAACCGCGAACGAGAAAGCACCGGAATTAGCACCTTAAAAGTGGGTTATAACAGAGTTCATGGTTACTTTATCGAAGTGTCTCGAGCTCAATCCGATCTGGTTCCGGCTCACTACCAGCGTCGCCAAACGCTCAAGAACATGGAACGCTACATCATACCTGAGCTGAAAGAGCACGAAGATAAGGTACTGTCGAGTCAAGGCAAAGCACTTGCACTTGAAAAGCAGCTGTGGGAGCAGCTGTTTGACAAACTGTTACCCCACATCGGTACTTTGCAAGCGTGTGCTTATGCGCTTGCCGAGCTCGATGTGTTGGTCAATTTTGCTGAGCGTGCTGAAAGCCTTAATTATCAACGTCCGCATTTGAGCGACAACATAGGCATTGATATTCAACAAGGCCGTCATCCTGTTGTCGAAAAGGTTACCAGCGAGCCGTTTATCGCTAACCCAACGCAACTGTCACCACAGCGCCGAATGCTGGTTGTTACAGGCCCCAATATGGGTGGTAAATCCACCTATATGCGACAGACCGCGCTGATCGTGTTAATGGCTCACATCGGATGCTTTATTCCTGCAGAGCACGCCACCATTGGCCCTATCGACCGCATATTTACTCGAATTGGAGCGTCAGATGATCTTGCCTCTGGTCGTTCAACCTTTATGGTGGAGATGACTGAAACCGCCAATATCTTACATAATGCCAGCAACAATTCGTTGGTGTTAATGGATGAAATAGGACGAGGAACCTCGACCTATGACGGTTTGAGCTTAGCATGGGCCGCGGCGGACTATTTAGCGAATAAGCTTAACAGCTTAACCCTCTTTGCAACGCACTATTTTGAGCTGACTCAAATGCCAGAAAGCAATCCAAATGTCGCCAATGTGCATTTGGATGCAATAGAGCATGGTGACAGCATCGCCTTTATGCACTCGGTGGAAGAAGGCCCTGCAAGTCGCAGCTACGGTTTGCAAGTGGCAGCGCTCGCGGGAGTACCTGCGAAAGTAATTAACAACGCAAAAGCGAAACTGCATCAACTAGAGTCGAGCTCATCAAGCAACCAAAGCCTCCCAATGGAGCCTAGCCAGCCAAGCTTGCTGCAAGAGTCGCAAGTAGAACAAGCGCTGGCCCAATTGGATCCAGATAACCTGACCCCAAAACAAGCGCATCAGCTGCTCTATCAGCTAAAAAGCCTCCTATAGGGGGGACGTACCCTTCTTCTCATGCGATAGGGGACGTACCCCTATTTTTCTGGGGACGTACCCTTAAAGCCTAACCGACTGAAAATATTAGAATTGTTGGGGTACGTCCCTTTTTAGGGGTACGTCCCCAATTTGGTGAGTTTGGGGTACGTCCCCAAAGCACGAAAGCTAGAGCTGGCGATACTGATAGTATGCCGAGCAAGCGCCTTCGCTGGAAACCATCAGCGCGCCTATGGGTTGCTGCGGTGTGCACTGGCTGCCAAACAGGGGGCAGTCGCCGGGTTTAGCTAGGCCTCTAAGCACATTGGCACAGGCACAGCCCTCTGGCTCTTCGATTTGCGCACTGACCAAGCCAAAGCGCAACTTGGCGTCAAAACTGCGAAATGCGCCATTAAGCTGCAAACCAGAGTGCTCTATAGCACCCAGGCCTCGCCAATCCTGACTGTCTGCCAATTCAAAAACCTGCTCCATCGCTTCCTGAGCAGCGGAATTACCGGCATCATTAACCGCGCGCTTATAAGCGTTTTCAACGCTCGGCTGACCAGAAGCGATTTGCTTAATAACACCAAGCAAGGCGGTTAAAAAGTCAATGGGCTCGAAGCCAGCGGTAACCACAGGCTTGTCGTAATCGTCGACAATAAACTGATAGATCTGCTGGCCAACAACCATAGAAACATGGCCCGGCGCAATCAAACCATCAAGACGGACTTGAGGGTCATCCAAAATCGCCTTAAGCGGAGGACCAATGGTAATGTGATGACAAATCACACTGAAATTTGCCACCTTAAGCGCTCGCGCTTGTAATAAGGTGATCGCAGTTGCCGGTGCCGTTGTCTCAAAGCCAATGGCAAAAAACACCACCTGCTTATCCGGATGCGCTTGCGCCAATTTAAGCGCATCCAGCGGCGAGTATACAATCCGCACATCAGCACCGTTGGCTTTCGCATCCAGCAAGCTCCCCCGCTCCCCTGGCACCCGAACCGCATCGCCATAACTGCACAAAATGGTGTCGCTATGGTTGGCAATGGTAATAGCCTCATCAATGCGCCCACGTGGCAAAACACACACAGGGCAACCGGGTCCATGAACAAATTCAATGGCTTGCGGTAAAAGCTTATCGAGTCCAAAACGGAAAATAGCATGGGTATGGCCACCACACACTTCCATAATTTGCAGAGGCTTTTTAGCATCGTCAACGGCAGTTAAGGCCGTCTCAATTTCACTAATTAACGCTCGAACGGCAGCTGGATCTCTAAATTCGTCAACGTACTTCACGAGTCCATCTCCTTGATGTTAGCGGCTTGATTAAGTCCCGCAAAATCCTCCATTTCATGCTCACTCGCACCCAACTCGGCCAACGCAGCTAACGTTTGCTGCGCTTCATCATCCGACAAAAGTGACATTGCAAAGCCAACATGTATCAGTGCCCAGCGTCCAACCAGGGCTTGAGGGTTTTCAGTCCAAACGCAACTGCCGTTAACTTCTCTCTTAATCCCATTAAGCGAGACCTGCAATGTGTGTAGCTCATTGTCAACCACTTCAATGATTTGTGCTGGCACCCCTAAACACATGCTAAACCTCGCTTAGCCATCCACTCGAACCAAAGATCCATGCCCTCTCCTGTGGTCGCCGACAAACATATAATTTCAATGTTCGGATTCACTTGACGGGCGGATTCAATGCAACGGTTTACATCAAAGTTCAAATGCGGCAATAGGTCCGTCTTGTTAAGAATCATTAATTCTGACGCAGCAAACATATCGGGATACTTCAACGGCTTATCTTCACCTTCAGTGACCGATAAAATCGCCACCTTAGCGCTTTCGCCTAAATCAAAACCGGCGGGACACACTAAATTACCCACGTTTTCAATGAACAAAACGCCGCCTTTTTCCATACCTAAACGATGATAAGCGGTATCCACCATGGCAGCGTCTAAATGGCATCCTTTACCAGTATTAACCTGAATCGCTTGAGCACCACTGTCTCTAATTCGCTGGGCATCGTTTGCGGTTTGCTGGTCGCCTTCGATAACCGCAACTGGAACCTTGCCGCCCAAACGCTCGATGGTTTGTGTAAGTAAGGTGGTTTTACCTGAGCCAGGACTTGATACCAAATTCAGAACTAATAGTTCATCTTGCTCAAAGTGACTGCGATTATGGCTGGCAATGGCGTCATTCTTAGCCAAAATACCCTGCTCAATTTGAACCATTTTTTGCTGACTCATCCCAGGCGCATGAGCATGGGCGGCACCCTTGCCATAATGCAAGTCATCGCCCTCAGATTGAGGCTCAAAAGCACGCTCGGCAACAGCCGATGAAGCATGGCTATGACTGTGACTGTGAGCATGGTCATGAGAATGCCTATGGGAATGGGAGTGTCCATGGGAGTGAGCGCGAGACTCGCTCGATTGACTTGAACCCGCCATATTAGGCACACTCACAGCAGCTGAACCGTGATAATGAACATGCACATCACCTTGATGATGGTAATGGTGATGAACAATCATTGTCGCCGGGGTCGCTTCACCATGATGACCATGACTGTGGCCATGGTCATGACTGTGCCCGTGATCATGACTGTGGTCATGACCTTCAATTTGAGTTTCCCCTTCCGCGCATCCGCAAACTGTACACATACCTACGCAATCTCCAAATATTTTACTTTCATTTGATCACCTTCAACCACGGTTAACTTGTGGCCATTGCAACGCTCACAGGCGTTACTGCGATCATGATGGGGCACTTGAGCGAGGCAGTCATAACAAAAGGCACTGCCCGGCACCCGTTCAATAATAAGTTCCGCTTTATCAGCAACACTGTCGCGTGTTACCACATCAAAGCAAAACGTTAACGATTCAATTTCAACACCGGCCAACTCGCCAATGCTCAGGGTTACCGACGTAACTTTATCGGTAGCGCTAACTTGTTCTTCAATAATTTGCAAAATGCCTTCTGCTAGCGACATTTCGTGCATAATTTTATCCTAATTTTGTGTTGCTATCCGTGACCTCAGACGACCATTGCACATTCACTTCCAGACAGGGCGAGTGCGACAACAACCATTGGTTTAGTAACAATTGGTTCGCAAACAGCGACGACCACTCCAGGCCCGATAACGAGTGACACAGACTTTGTAAAATGGACTTGGTGGGGATTTCAATCCGATAATCACTCACCTGTTGGCCAGCTTTAAGGCTGGCTTGGTTACGCCAGTGACCGCTGTGTTGCAATTGTCCACGCGCCGCCTTAACCAACCCCCTGACGGGATTAAGCTCGGGTAATACGCCGCTGTCGCACAGTGCTGCACTTGCTAACCAAGCTTCATCCCACAGGCTCGTTAAGCGAGCACTAAAGCTGCCATCAGCGCCGCCAACTCGCACCAGTGAGCCGGTTTCGTATCGAGCGACAGCCTCGAATTCAGGTTGAAATAAACCATTTAGTTGATCGGACTCGGATTGCTCTAATAGCGGCTGGTAAACCAACTCTCGCCATTGTTGTTGCCAGTCAAGCAAAGGCGCCAAGGAACACGCCTGGACCCGGTCATTAACCAGCCAACGCTTGTCTGGTAGGGCCTGCTTGCGAGACAGCAACTCCGCTCGCCAGCGACTCAGTAGCTGCATGCGCGCTTTATCCGGCCCCAACCAATCGTGCGCCAAGCGCCACATTTGCCAACTGTGTTCGCTGAGCCACTCTAATGCCAACGCTTGCTCTCGTACTCGATAAAGCTCAGGGGAACAGTCCCCAAGCGCCAATGAACTGGCGGCCCACGATTGCGCTTCTGGGCATTGACGATAGATTAAGTTCACTCGAGCAATCAATTGCGCTAACGACAAGCCATTAAAGGACTGAGCGATATCCGGCAAGCGCAGTTGATAGCGGGCTTCAACCAGACCACTGTTGTTGGTTAGGTTAAGTTGAGCACTGGGCAAACTAATCATGGTTATACTCACTTGCTGAGGTTTGAACCTCGGTCGAGACGTTTGCCCAAGCGATAACCGCTTGTCCCACGGCAAGTCCGCCATCATTGGCGGGAATATCGCTGTGCACGAGTACGTTAAAGCCCAATTGGCTCGCACCGCTCACCAGCAACTCATGCAACAGTCGGTTTTGCATCACTCCGCCGCTTAACACCACGTCACCTCGGCGATCACCGGCCTTGTCCAACAGCATCCCTAATAGCAAATTGGCTAAATTGCGGTGAAATCCGAGCGCTCGTTCAGCCTTTGACGATGAGCAACCGACCAAAGCTTGCCATAACCGCTTCATGGCAAGCCGTTGATCGAATTCCAATTCAAGCTCTAACTTTAGCTCCGCCGCGCTAGGTAACGCTTGCCAAGCCAAGCTTTCTAAAGCCATGGCCGCTTCACCTTCAAAACTTTGCCACTCAAAGCAATCCGTCAGCAGTGCCGCCGCCGCATCAAACAAACGACCACAACTTGAGGATTGAGGACAATTTATCTTCGATGTCAGCGCGCTGCGTAACAACGTTAGAGGCTTGGTTTGCAACAAAGAAATAGGCAAGCTGCTGCTGGACTGCTCCCAATTCTCGACATAGACGTCTAAGTAAACGAGCAAGTTACGCCAAGGCTCTTTGGCGGCCTTATCGCCCCCTAACAATGGCATTGGCGAAAGCCCGCCTAGGCGTTGGCACTGGTGGTAATTGCCAAAAAGTATCTCGGCGCCCCAAAAGTCATGTTCACTGGAGTCATCGCCCCATCCAATACCATCAAGCACTAAGGCAAACACCGGCTCATGATTAAGGGCTTTATCGTTGTCCACCAAGCAGGCGGCTAAATGGGCATGATGGTGTTGAATAGCCTCGACGGGATACCCATGCTTTTGGGCAAAAGCGTGGCTCAAGTAGCCAGGATGAGCATCGCAGCAACCCAATTGCGCTGTAAAGTCGTATAACTGCGAAAAATAGCCAATGTTTTCTTGATAGCTGTTAAACAAATCGGCATCCGCTAGGTCACCTAGGTGTGGTGACAACAAAGCCGCGCCATCTTTGAGCAGGCAAAAGGTATTTTTTAAATCAGCGCCAAAGGCCAGTACCCCATTCGCCGCCTCAAAACCGCTGGGCAGCGAAATGGGTGTGGGGACGTACCCCCGTGCTCTGCGAATAACCTGCACTCTCTCGCCATTGTGCTGGACAATGGAATCATCTACCCGATTATTGATATCACGATTATGAAGCAGCCAATCGTCAGCAATGTCCGCCAGCTCTTTCAGTGCTTGCTCATTGGTAATGCAGGGAGGACGGCCACTGGCATTACCTGAAGTCATGACTAAGGGAGTGTTAAGTCGCGACAGTAAGCAATGCTGCAACGGATTCGATGGCAACATAACGCCCACTCGATGTTGGCCTGGCGCCACACCCGGAGCAAGCCCGGAGCGCTGACGAGCAGTAAGCAACACAATGGGAGCCGCTTGGCTTGTTAATGCATCTTCCTGAGCAGTGTTTACTTGCGCTAAGTTGCACGCTTGCGCTGCATTGGCCACCATTAACGCAAAAGGCTTCGACGGCCGCTGTTTGCGTTCACGCAAGCGCTCCACCGCCTGAGCATTGCTGGCGTCCACCGCCAAATGAAAACCGCCCAGCGCTTTAATGGCAACAATGCGCCCTTGTGCTAACGCCTGCGCCGCAGCGGTTAACGCCTCATCTTCTTCAGCGGTTACACTGCCACCACTGTCAACAAATTGCAGCTTAGGACCACACTCGGGACAGGCATTAGGCTGAGCGTGAAAACGGCGGTTGGCCGGATGTTGGTATTCCTGTTGGCAATCATCGCACAAAGCAAATGGCGCCATCGTAGTCGCTTTGCGATCATAGGGTACCGATTTAATGATCGAAAAACGCGGTCCGCAATGGGTGCAGTTGATGAAGGGATACTGATATCGTCTATCGGTTGTGTCGAACAGTTCGGTTAAACAGGCGTCGCATGTTGCGCTGTCCGGCGCCACCCGCGTGTTGGTCACCCCAGCTTGCGACGCAGTAATCAAAAAGTCAGTCGGCAGTGTTGAAAAGTAAGCCTCGCTCACCGCAATCTCATCAATGGCGGCAAGCGGCGGTAACCGCTGTTGCATGACTTCTATAAAGGCATCAGCATCCACCGGACACAACAACTTAATCAAAACCCCATGGTTGTCGTTAAGCACCTCACCCAGACACTCCAGCTCTTTGGCTATTTGCCAAATAAAGGGGCGAAAGCCGACCCCTTGCACCTGCCCTTTGACTCGAATCGCAAGCGCCGCATAAGAAGCCATATTAAATCGCTCCCTGCTCCATTTTGGTCACGATTTCTTGATACAACTCTAAGCTGTCTAAGGCGCTTTGCTCATCGATGGTTTGCATGGCAAAACCGCTTTGCACCAAGACATAATCCCCCACAGCGACCTCGTCACCGAGCAAGTGAATACTGGTATGACGCTCTTGACCTAAGGTGTCGATGGTCGCGATTTGATTGTCGCTATCAATCGCAACAACTTTTGATGGAATCGAAAAGCACATAATCTTGACCTATGCTGCTGAAAATACACAATCGCTGCTTGCCAACTGAGGCACGTATAGCGCCCCCATAGCAATGCTAAGTTCGTCAAAATCTAAAGGCTCAGGCAAACGCAGCTTGGTGTTTTTACCTAATCTTAGACGCAAGCGCTCAAGCAATACATTGTTGTCAAACTCGTCGCCAGCAATTATTACTTCATCTAAGCCGATATCCATATCCAGCTGCTCAACCCAGTTACAAACAAAATCACAGAAACTGTCGATAAAGCCATAGCCTAAGGCAACTTGTTGCGATTCATCCGCTAAGGTATAACTCATCAGGGCTCTAAATGCGGCTCGATAATCCACTTGCAAATAGGCACTGCCTTGCTGTTCAAGTTTGTTCACCTTAAAGTCAATGCGCTGACTGACTTTGCCTTGATACTGCTCTACTGCGCTAATCATTTTTTGCGCCGCCAATTCTTCGCTATCACTCGGTGTTGCGATGCCCACAAGGTAACTGGCTTGCGCCAAAGCCTGACTGAACTGGCAAATACCATGAAAATCGCGCTCAAGGACGGTTGCACGTTCAGGATAGCGCTTACTGAAATTAGCCACCAACTTTGGTGCATTATGGTCCAATTGAGCAATGGCTTCGGCTACGGATAATTGCGCACCACCGTCTAAACCAGTGTGCGGCAGTTGTACCAACCAAGGGTATTGTCCTTGGTCGTCTTTGTATAATAATCCCGAGTAATGCTGGCGCGACAAATACAACACCGCACTGCGGCGCTGGAATCGGTCTAACTGACGAATCGCTTCTAAGGTGCAGGCCGCGCCCCAAGGCGCTAACGCTTGAGTGTCAGTCCGCAGATCTTGTTCGGCGGTCGCTGCGCTAAAGTGGATTTTACCCTCTACATAGCACGCCTGAACGCCAGAGTAAGTCGCCTTCGCATTAACTGGCTCAAAAGCCGCTAATGGTGCCGGCATTCGCTGCGGGCGTAACACTACCGGGCGCTCGCCAAATTGGCTTAATAGCATCGCCGGGCGAGCTTGAGAAATCGCAACGGCTGTAACGCCTGTTTTATACAAGGCTTTTGATAAGGCATAACCAATTTTGTCCGCAGCCAACTGCACAGGGTAGCGGCGATGTTCAATATTATGCTGGTTAGCAAAGGCCTCGCGCACACTCAATAATAGTGCTGGCTTTTCAATACTGCCCAAGGTTTTGATACCGTCGTTGCTAATGTGTAACGACTCATTAAGAGCCTTAGCATCACAAAAAAGTAGGCCGCTGCCTTGCAGCGCATCATTTGACAAATGCGACCAGGTCACCGCGCCATTAGCCGACTGATAACTAACGCTGCCTTGCTCGATAAAGGTTTGGGCAAGTGCATCAATGTCTTGTTCAACTTCAGCAGCCGAGCCGCAGTGCTTACAAGCAAGGCTTGCCTGTTCGACACAATGACGGCAATAAGGCAAGGCTAAAGAGTCCACCTCGAGCTCGGTAGCGCTGCCACTAAACGCCTCAATCGCTTCGATGTGACTGCCTTTAACAAAGCAAGACAACGGAAAAGCGCTGCCAATGAGCTCAGCTAAGTCAGATAAGGCTTGCTCATCGCCTTCCGCTTCTAAAAAATAGCCGTTATCGTCAAAACCGAACCCGAAAACCAGCGGATGAACCGCAAACTGGTTACACAAACGGGCATAAATGCCGATGGGCCTATCGCTAACAAAACTGAATTTAAGCTTCATGGTTCAGGACTCCTGACAGCAAGATTGCTGGGCAATCTCTAAAATATCCGGCGACGCTTGCTGCTTGCAGGTCAACCCGTGCTCGGTTAAGTGCTTAACCAATGCCTGTTCCATCAGGGGCACACCTTCAAGAATGGGATCGGTTAACTCAAAACTCATCGATTCCAATACCTGAGGAATAATGCCAAGAATAAAGGTTTGGGGTCTGTCCCCAACCATGTCCATCATATTAAGGGTATGCAGCATTTCGACTTCATGGGCGCTGCCTTGAAAATCGACATCACCTGGGGTTCTATCAAAGTCAAAAAAGTACACCGCCCCAACGCGGGCCTCGGTTGAGTGAACCGTATCCACTACAACAATTTGATCATACTCCGACATCATGGGTATCAGAGCATGAGCGAGTGTGCCACCATCGACGATATCAACTTGATGCTGGCCTGAAATCTTATATTTTTGCTGGAAATAATTGACAAAATGTACGCCGATACCTTCATCGGCGTACAGTACATTGCCAATTCCCAGGATGAGAATTTTCATCTAACGTTACTTTTCTTTTTTCAGTTTGTGGTAGTCGTAACCCGAAACAATGCTATCAACAGCATTGTGGCGGAAACGAACGCCACTGAAGATTGCCATGTACACATGAACCACCACAAAAATAACAAACACCCATGTTAAAAAGTGGTGCACTTCTCTAACCGGCGCTAACCCACCAAAGGCCACAACAACCCATTCTGCAAACGGATACAGCATTCCACCCATGCCTTCATGATAAACATGGGCATGAAGTGCTAATCCGGTCACACACATAACTATGATGACCATGGTCAACATGAAATAGGTGACGAACTGCAAAGGATTGTAGACCCCGGTTTGTTCTTTCTTCGAAATATAGGCGTAGGCCTTTAATACTTTTATCCACATTCGCGGACTAATAAGGTCTTTAAAGGATCGACGCTCAATATCGCTCTTCGAGAAAAAGAACAAATAGGCTCGTGCTAGGGTTATGGCTACCAAAATAAAGCCGAACACAAGGTGAGCAAAACGCACCCACCCTTGCATCAAGTTATCGGTACCACCGTAAGCCACTAAAAATGGCCAAGAGATGTAAAAGCCGGTGATCACCAGCATGACAATGGACAACGCCCGCAGCCAGTGAAAAACACGAATGGCGGTGCTAAATACGTAATCTCTTGAGTAAGAACTCGTATTAGACATAGCTCCTCCTTAGCAGGCTGCTTTCACTTCAAACTCGCCCAAATCTTGGCCTTTGAAGTCCATTACGTGAACCGCACAAGCCATACATGGGTCGAAGCTGTGAATAATTCGAATGATCTCCAGAGGTTGTTTCGGATCCTCTAATTTCACCCCAACCAAGGCTGCTTCGTATGGTCCTTTTTTACCATTAGCATCCACCGGACCGGCGTTCCAAGTTGTCGGCACCACGGCTTGGTAGTTTTCGACTTTACCGTCCTTAATGCGGATCCAGTGACTTAACAAGCCTCGAGGCGCTTCGATCATCGCGTGACCAACATACTCTTTGCTCGGATCGAGCACCGGCTCAACGAAGGTGTCGTCATGCACCACAATGTTTTTAACCAAAGCATCAAAGGTTTCTAGACCGGCTTCGGCAACAATCATGGTTTGCACTAAACGAGCCGCGGTACGTCCAAGGGTGGTAAATAAAGCTTCAACCGGCAAGCCCGTTGCGGCAAGCAAGTTGTCGATAGCCGCCACAACTTTTGGGTTACCTTGAGCGTAGTTCACCAACAAACTGGCAAGCGGCCCTACTTCCATAGGCTCACCGTCGTAACGAGGTGATTTCACCCAGCTGTACTTGCCATCACCGTCAACCGTTGGTAGTTCGCCATAAACGGTATCGCGCTCGGTAAAGCCAGTGTAGTTAGGCTTGGTCTCACCATCGTAGGGGTGCAGCGCATCGCCATCTTCATACCAAGCATGGGTAACGTCTTCTTTGAACAAGTCTGGGTTTACAGGCTCAACGTTCGCAAGATCGCCATTGCGAATCACGCCACCGCGGAACAAGTGCTGATTACGGCCAATCACGAAATCATCAGTAGCGAGGAAGTTTTTAACAGCCAAGCCCGCTAAAACCGATGGCTCTGCTTTATAGGCTTCAGCCGCCATTAACACGTCAGGCAAATAAGCGCGGTTAATAAAATCGTTAACTTGAGCGTGTTTTTGCTTCCACTCTTGCAAACGAGCCGGGCTGAGCATGTCGCGTACTGAGGTTACACCGCCCACCACAAGCGATTGCGGATGCGGCTGCTTACCACCGAAGATGGCTAACATTTCCGCCGCAACGCGCTGAATTTCCAACGCTTTTAGGTAGTGAGATACTGCAATCAAGTTTTGCTCAGGGCTTAGCTGATAAGTTTTAGCACCCCAATAAGCGTTAGCAAAAGGTCCAAGCTTACCGCTGTCTACCAATTTTTGAACACGCTCTTGTGTGGCTCTAAGCTCACCTTCACCAGCGGCAATCGGCTTGTCGCTGTACTTCATGGCAACCTGAGCAGCCGCAGCCGGATCAGCCGACAGTGCGGATACCACATCCACCCAGTCAAGCGCATGCAGGTGATAGAAATGAACAATGTGATCGTGCATGTACAGCGAGGTTTGCATTAAGCTTCGCAGATACTGGGCATTTAAAGGAATTTGCACACCCAGAGCGTTCTCTACCGCTTCGGTGGCGCAGCGATAATGAGAGTAAGTACACACGCCACAAATGCGTTGATTGATAAGGCCCGCGTCCATTGGACTGCGCCCTTTCATAATGACTTCGATACCACGCCAAAGCGTTGAAGAAGACCAAGCATTGGTAATGACATTATTCTCATCCACTTCCACTTCAATGCGCAGGTGACCTTCAATCCGAGTAATGGGATCGACTACGACACGTTTACTCATTCTTCAACTTCCTCAATGTTTTTGGCAAAAATACCTGCAACTGCGTGTGCTGTAATACCGACGGCTGTTGCACCTAATAACGCGCCACCTATGTAGTCAGCGGTCTTATCTAAGCTGTGTAATTCGCGGCGGCCCAATGGCTTTTCGAAATCCGCCATGGTGTCCCAGAAATCCGGCTCTGAGCAGCCAATACAGCCATGGCCGGCTAATACGGGCCAACTGGTGTGGTGATTAAAACGCTCGGTAGGACAGTTGTTGTATGCATACGGGCCTTTACAACCCACTTTATATAAGCAGTAACCTTCTTTAGCGCCGTGATCGCCAAAGGTTTCCACAAACTCACCCGCATCAAAACGGCCGCGGCGTTCACAATTGTCGTGAACTCGCGCACCGTAAGCCCATTTGGGTCGGTCGTACATATCAAGGGGTGGCAAATGGCCAAACATGATGAAGTACATAATGGTACCCACAATGTTCTTCTCACTTGGCGGGCAACCACCTAAGTTAACCACCGGCTGATTAATAACTTTATTAATACCCTTAGCACCGGTTGGGTTTGGCGCAGCAGCTTGTACTCCGCCAAATGCAGCGCACGTGCCGACAGCTACAATGGCAGCTGCATTGGCGGCGGTTTCTTCGATAATTTCAACACCGGTATGGCCTTTACAGCCAACCGTTAAGAAGTGTCCACCGTTGGCAGTAGGAATCGCTCCTTCAACCGCTAACAAATATTGGCCTTTATAGGCTTCCATAGCGTGTTCTAGATTCTCTTCCGCTTGCCAACCCGCTGCCGCCATCAAGGTCTCGTGGTATTCCAACGAAATGTGGTCGAATAATAGGGTATCGATGTTTGGTGTATCGGTACGAATAAGAGATTCCGAACAGCCGGTACATTCAGCCATATGCAACCAAATGAGTGGCACTCTATCGGCGAGTTCGGCCGCTTGCGCTACCATGGGTGCAAATTGCAGTGGCAGTGATAATGCGGTCGCTGTAACTGCACTCCATTGCATAAACTCACGGCGGCTAATGCCGCTATCTTCTAAGCGCTTTTCTAGCGAAGTGCTTTTGATTGCAGTTTGCTTAGAAAGCTCCTCCAATCGCTGCTCGCAGCGTTTCATTAGTGCTTGATGTTTAGACACGAGACGTTCTCCTTAACTGGACCTAAGTCTTATTTCTATTTTTTAAGTAATTTCCAACCGAGCCCTATCGCCAAACCCACCGCCGCCATGATAAGAAAATCGCTGGCGTGGAAGTGATAGTGGCCAAATGCGCCGTGACCTTCGTGAGCCATGGCAATGCCTGGAGTTGTTATGGCGACTAGTGTTAAAAGTTTTTTCATTGTGTGCTCCATAATTGAATTAACAAATTCGAGGTAATTGTTCGCCCACCGGCATTTGTAACTGACGATGAGTGCCATAAAGCCCTTCCACTACAACTTGAGGAGTCGTTGCGTCACTCACCTCGCCGATACATGCAGCTTGTTTGCCTAATGGGTGTGATTGCATGGCGGCCAACACAGCGTCGGCATTTTCAGCGGCAACGAAAGCCACTAATTTGCCTTCATTCGCCATAAGTAAGGGGTCAAGTCCAAGCATTTCCGATACCGCTCGAACTTCTTGATGAATGGGCAGTTGGGTTTCTTTTAAACAGATAGACAGTTGGCTGGATTCGCTGATCTCATTACAAACCGCAGCTACACCACCGCGTGTTGCATCACGCATTGCGTGCACCTTGCCAGCAACTTGCATGAGCTCTGTAAGTTCATTGAGCGCGGCGCAATCGCTGCTAATATCGCCCGATAAAGCGAGCTCTCCGCGGGCTTGCAATATGGCGGTGGCATGATCCCCTAAGGTCCCATTAACAAGGACTTTATCCCCCGCTTGCACTTGGGACACCCCCAAACAGCGATTTTCTGGAATTACGCCAATACCACTGGTATTAATAAACAGCTTGTCACAAGCCCCCTTATGCACCACTTTGGTATCGCCGGTAACAATACTGACGCCCGCTCGTTCAGCTTGTTGCGCCATGGATTTCACAATGAGCTCTAGAGTCGCCAAATCTAAGCCTTCTTCAATAATGAAGCCAGCGCTAAGATATTTGGGTATGGCACCGCCCACCGCTAGATCGTTAACGGTTCCGCATACAGCGAGTTTACCTATGTCTCCACCATTAAAGGTGATGGGGTCAATCACGAAGGAGTCGGTGGCAAATGCCAGTTTGTCGGTGCTGTTGGAAAAAGAAGCTAAAGAAAGCTGTGCCTGATCTTCCATCAAGCTAAGGTGCGGATTATTAAAGTACTTAACAAATAAGTCTTTAATCAGCTGTTGCATAGCGAGGCCACCACTGCCATGAGCTAAGGTTATTTTCGTGCCTGTCATAGGGTCACTTTTTATTTTGTGTTACGTCTTACTACCGAAATCTACAGTGACTATGTCACACCTCACCACCTCAAAAGTTGATCTAAATCATCGCTGTTACGTGTATAGCAACCGCCGCGACGGTTGCCGACAATATTGTGACAAAACTCTCATTTTTAAGCCTGTTTAGAGGGGGAATGAAGTGTTCCCGTTAACTAGTTTTGTTAAAAATTTACAGACTTGTTAACGCTAAAAAACAAAAAAGCCACTCAAACGAGTGGCTTTTGGTATCAGTAAAGTGCTTTTAGAAGGTTAGCCCTGCCCAAACCCAAACTTTATCAGTATCAACTTTACCAGCGCCTTTATCACCGGCCATGTAGGCCGCATATTTGATACCGCCGCTAAGGTTATCAGTAAACTTAGTGGTTAGTGAGGCGTTAATCTCTTTACCAAGATCTTTAACATCCATGGTTTCTTTGTCGGCACTGAAATCGTGGTAGGTTACCAACCAATTCACTTTCATAAACTGGCCTGAAACCGTGGCATACAGATCTTTAAGACCTTGCTTAGGCGTACCTAAGAATTGATCTGACCAACCGTTAAATTTATGCAAGGTGGCCAGCGGCGTCGAGAAGCCGTAGTTGCCGTCGTCCGAACCCAATACTTCGTAGCCAAGCGCTACCGAAACCGGCTTAAAGCCCGCTTTTGCCTCAAGGAAGTAGTAGTTTGCATCGTAGCTCATGGTGTCCATGGTCGACTTCTGTTGAGCATACTCTGCTTGGTATCCTAGCTTGAATGCATCCAAGTCTTGAGCACCGGCGAAGCGAACACCGTAGGTGTCGAGGCCATTCTTCATGGCTTTGTCTTCTTCCAGCAAGTAACCGTAACCGCTCACTTTACCAAACGGCGTATTGTACGACGCGTTCAATACGT
This sequence comes from Paraferrimonas haliotis, assembly GCF_002282895.1. Taxonomy (GTDB): domain Bacteria; phylum Pseudomonadota; class Gammaproteobacteria; order Enterobacterales; family Shewanellaceae; genus Paraferrimonas; species Paraferrimonas haliotis. Next base: position 803,402 of record NZ_NRRB01000001.1, on the reverse strand, counting down.
GGTCTTTAGAATCCACATCTTTCACGTCAGCAAAAATACGATTGCGTTTAGTAATGTAGGCGTACTGTAGGCTTAGATCTTTAATGGGCGTCACCACTAGGTTTGCTGCATCAAAGGTTTGACGATCTTGACGCCAGCCCACATGACCAATAAACCGTTGATTGTCGATGGCCAGCACTTGACGACCTACGCGGCCAAGAAGCATGTCATTTTTGTACTGAACAAACGCTTGGTCGACTTCAGTAACCTTAGGATCGGCAATCACAGAATAGTGCGTATCACCATTAATGGTGTCGTTGTAATTGTTGACACCGAAGGCTGGGCGAGAATCTTCAAATTCAACCATTGCACTAAATCCGCTAAAGTCAGCGGTGGTGTAACCCAGTCGAGTACGAATCGTTAGAGCTTGTGCATCTTTAAGGTCATTGTCTTGAGAAACTCCTTCAAAGCGCAGACGTACATCGCCTTTTACCGAGCCTTGGGTCAAAGCTTCAGTAACGCTTGTTGCTTCCGCCAGGGTTGGCGCTGAAAAACCAACTAACGCGGCCGCGATGGTTAAGCTAATTGAAGATTGTTTTAGCATGTCATTATCCTATCAGGCTATGTGATTATTATATTGGGTTGCTTATTTGCAACATGTTGACAGCAATCCTATGAAAATCATTTACAAAAAATTTTGATTTAGATCACGTCAAACCCCAAATACCTACATAGGGTTACACACTTGTCACGATTGCGTCACAAAAGACGCTTCAACCAAAGCCTGAAACGTGACCCCGATCACGTTTAGATGGCGGGAGGACGCGTAAAAGCCGCTAAGAGGCGGCTTGGCTGAAGATTAGTGAAGAGAAGTACTGGCTTAACTTAGGAAAATAGTTGATCTGCCACAAACGGGTTATTTTTCCGTTCATTGGCAAACGTACCATTAGGACCATGCCCGGGTACAAAGGTAACGTCATCGCCAAGGGGCCACAACTGATGTCGAATCGAGTGAATCAAAGCTTGATGGTCTGACTGAGGAAAATCGGTGCGCCCAATAGAGCCACAAAACAGTACATCGCCTACCCACGCTATATTGGCTTGTTGATTGAATATCGCCATGTGACCAGGGGTGTGGCCCGGTACATGCACCACTTTAAACGTCAATTGTCCTAACGATAAAGTGTCACCATGCGCTAAGTAGCGCGTAGGAGTGAACGACTCTATGGTGTCAAAACCAAACATTTGGCTTTGCTGAGCCAAGCCATCCAACCAAAATTGGTCTTGTTTGCCAGGCCCAATGATATCAACCTTATATTGAGTTGCTATCGCGCTCGAGGCTCCAACATGGTCTAAATGACCGTGAGTTAACCAAATGGCGGCCAGTTGCACCCCTGTTTGACTAAGCGCTTCTTCGATGCGTTGAGGGTCACCACCCGGATCGACTAATGCGGCTTGATTGGTTACATCACACCAGATCAATGAACAATTTTGCTGAAAAGGGGTTACTGGAATAATTTTGTATTGCAATGCCATAACGAGGATGTCGCTCCAAATGCGTCTAGATTGACAGAATAGCGCCCAGCATAACCGAATTTGTGGGTTCATGCATAAAAAAAGCAAGGGCGAACCCTTGCTTATTGCGATGTTGCGATGTTGCGATGTTGCGATGTTGCGTCAATGACTATTGTTGACGAAACAGAGTTTCAACATTAAGCCCTTGCGAGCCAAGTGAATCTTTCAATCGACGTAAGGCCTCGACCTGAATTTGACGTACTCGCTCACGAGTTAACCCGATTTCTCGCCCGACATCTTCTAAGGTGGATGGCTCATACCCCATCAACCCGAATCGGCGCGCTAAAACTTCCCGTTGTTTGCTATTAAGCTCTTCCAACCAACGCACAACTGAGTTCTTAATATCTTGATCTTGCACACAATAATCTGGGCCAACCTTGTCGTCATCAGCAATAATGTCCAATAACGCTTTGTCCGATTCGCCGCCGATTGGCGTGTCCACCGAGGTGATTTTTTCATTCAGTTTAAGCATGCGACTCACGTCTTCAACCGGCTTATCCAATTTCTCAGCAATCTCTTCGGCGGTTGGTTCATGGTCTAATTGATGGGCTAATTCTCTCGCCGTACGCAGATAAACATTAAGCTCTTTAACCACATGAATGGGTAGCCGAATGGTACGGGTTTGGTTCATGATGGCCCGCTCAATGGTTTGTCGGATCCACCAAGTGGCGTAGGTAGAAAAGCGAAAGCCTCGCTCCGGATCAAACTTCTCTACCGCACGAATAAGTCCTAAGTTACCCTCTTCTATAAGATCCAGTAACGCCAATCCTCGATTGTTGTATCGACGCGCAATTTTAACCACCAATCTCAAATTACTCTCAATCATGCGGTTTCTTGACTTCTCGCACCCTTTCAATGCTTTGCGCGCAAAAAACTTTTCTTCGTCGGCGCTCAGCAGTGGCGAAAATCCAATTTCACTTAGATACATCTGGGTCGGATCTAGATTCTTTTGCAGATCTTCTTTGGTGCGCTTGTCGCTTGGCACCTTGGTGGTTGAGGTAGCTTTGGTTTGTTGTGCCGTTTTAGCAGCTTTACTGGCTTCAAGCTCCACTGCGGCTTCGATAACGGCTTGATCAAGTTGATCGGTATCTAGCGAGGTAGTTACGGCCTCCGCCGTATTAGTTGTAGTGTGACTCATGGTAAGTGTCTCCCGTACGCATTACCCAAATTTTCAATTGCACCTTTCGGCCTCCGTGTTCCTTTGCATAAAAAAGTTACCAAACAAATGTGACAAAATTCCTTCACTGCTTTGGTAAAAAGTTTAGGGGGTCCACTGATTGTCCGCGGTAACGGATTTCAAAGTGAAGCATGACCTGGTTTGTACCAGAGCTCCCCATATCGGCAATGCGTTGCCCTTGTTGCACGTTTTGCCGATCTTTAACCAAGATCCGATCATTGTGAGCGTAAGCACTGAGGTAATCGTCATTGTGTTTAATAATAATCAGATTACCGTACCCTCTTAGCGCGCTGCCGGCATACACTACTCTACCGTCCGCAGACGCCAAAACCGCGGAACCCCGCGTTGCAGAAATTTTTATTCCATTTCCACTTTGCTCACCAGAAGTATATCGTCCGACCAACTTGCCCTTAGCTGGCCAAATCCACGCACTGACTTTCTGTGTCTCTTTAGTCGGGCCAGTTTTGTGGATAACTTGATTAACATTTTGTTTACTTCTTGTCTCAACATACTCCCCGGAGCCATCCTTAGCAAGATCTTTTTTAGGAGTTGCTAATGTACTATTGTTACGGTTTGTGTTTTTGGCTTGGGAAGCGCTAGCGCCCGCTGTTACTGGAGCTGAGGTCACAACATGCTTTGGTGAAGATTTAGAATTTTTGCTCGAGTTTTGAGCTTTTCTGGTTTGACCAGAAAGAGCCAGTCGTTGACCCGGATGAATAATATAAGGTGGGGATAAGCTGTTGATTGTTGCTATTTGACGGTAGTCTTTACCGCTAGCAAAAGCAATGGAATACAAGGTGTCTCCCCGCTTAACCGTGTAGTGCGAACCACTATAACTGCCCCGTTCTTCGGCACGATATACTGCCGTGGGGTTGAGCTCGGTAACGGGCGCTGGTCGTTGCGCCTCGAATGCACAAGCCGTTAGCAAGAAACTCAGTCCAGTTAGCGCAATCAGTCGCATCATCGGCTGGCTATTCCAAATCACCATTAATCAGCGGCACGAACCTGACCGCTTCGATTTGAGCGCTGACAAAACTGTCTCCATGTCGCGTGATCACTTGCAGCGTTTGCTGCTCACTGCCCACAGGAATAATCAAACGCCCCCCTTCGGTTAATTGATGCAACAATTCTTGGGGTACGTGAGCCGCTGCTGCGGTCACCATTATCGCGTCAAAAGGTCCTTTGCTCGGCCAGCCATTCCAACCATCACCGTATTTAAAATTTACGTTGTGCAAATCAAGACTTTTCAATCGACGCCGGGCTAAAATTTGCAGGCTTTTGATGCGCTCTACCGTCGCTAACTTAGGAACAAGCTGAGCTAAAATAGCGGCTTGATATCCAGATCCAGTACCAATTTCCAACACTGATTGCGGCTCGCTTTTCAACAGTAGCTCGGTCATTCGAGCCACAATATAGGGCTGCGAGATGGTTTGCCCCTGACCGATTGGCAGAGCCGTATTTTCATACGCTTTCATGGCCAAAGCATCGTCAATAAACAAAGCTCGAGGCGTGGCGGCAATGGCATTAAGTACCCGCTCATCAACGATGCCAGATTGCGCCAACATAGCGGCTAGACGTTTACCTGCTGCAGAAGCGAGTCCTTTATTCATCGTTCAACCCAATCTGCAAGTGCCGACATGCGTTCGTAGGCGGTTAAGTCGACCCACAAAGGCGTGATGGATACATAGCCTTGAGCAACCGCTTCAAAATCGGTGCCCTCTCCTGCATCTTGTTGAGCCCCCGGTGGTCCAAGCCAAAATATCTCTCGACCTGCGGGGTCTTGAGTACGAACCATGCCTTCCGCTTTGTGACGGGCCCCCAAGCGGGTCACTCGGATCCCTTTAATTTGCTCATATGGAATATCGGGCACATTGACGTTGAGAATTTGGTCTTTGCCTAACGGCGCCGATTTGAGTTTCTCTACCAGCTGTTTGGCAACGATCGCCGCCGTCTCATAGTGCGTTTTCCCGACCAAGGAAATGGCCAACGCCGGTAAGCCAAGAAAGCGCCCTTCCATCGCAGCAGCAACGGTTCCTGAGTAGAGGGTGTCATCACCCAAATTTGCACCATCATTGATTCCAGACACTACAATTTCCGGCTCATCTTGATACAGTTCACGAATCGCTAAATGCACGCAATCCGTTGGCGTTCCATTGACTGAGATGTATCCATTTTCCAGCGTGTGAATGCGCAACGGATTGGTTAAAGTTAGCGAATTACTCGCCCCTGAACAGTTGCGATCCGGCGCCACCGTTAGCACTTCTCCAAGCTCGCTAAGCGCATCTGACAGCGCTTTGATTCCAACGGCGTTAACGCCATCATCATTACTGACCAGAATTTTCATTAGGTGCTTCATCCTGCTTTAACTGCTGCTCCATTGCTTGAGCATCTTGATAACCGGTGAGTTCTCTCACCACACTGGTCGCAAAAGCGCCACTCGGGAGCACGAACTCTAGGATAATGGTATTGTTTTTTGCATCAAGCTCGTAACGCAATTGCTGTGGTCGCAATAGCAATCCTTTGCGCTCTTGTTTGAGATCGTACGATTCAAGCCCTTGGCACAAATCGCTATGCTGTTGGCAAACAGACAACTCGAAGTCACGAGCTTGCCCCTGAGAAGCCAATTCGCCTTGCCCCCACAGAGGACCAGAAAAACCGATATCGTTCGTTTGTAATCGTTGCTCTAGGGTTTCATCCCAAGCGTCGGTTTTAAAGTAGCTGTTGCTGCCGGCTAGTATCATGGCATCGCCCGCAAGCGGTGCTAACCCGAATTGCTGCAAACGCTCACTTAAGCACAGATTGAATAAAAATGACCGTGCCGCCGATAGGTACATAGAGCGCTTGTGACGATCTTTCGCTTTTTTACCGGCAAACATCTGTATTGCTCTGTCAACGTTGGCGCCGCCATGACCAAAGCGTTGCTCGCCATAATAATTAGGTACGCCGGTTTTCTCGATTTTTGCGATACGCTCAACAATATCCTGACTGTCGCTAATGTCCCGTAGACAGAGTTTGAATTGATTGCCAAGCAAAGCCCCAGTTCGCAGTTTACGACGATGGCGTTTTACATCCAGTACCTGGATTTGGTCGGTATTGATGTCGGTCCAAGAAGGGGTTTCTTTACCCGGTAGTCGAACGCAAAACCATTGCTCTGTAACCGCGTGCCGGTCTTTTTGCCCGGCCACTGATACATCCCGTGGCGGTACACCGGCAAAACGCGCGATGACCTTAGCGACATAAGCGGTGTTTTGCCCTATTTTGCGAACGTACAAATAGAAATGCTCGCCCTCGCCGTCAAATTCGATGGGAAGCAATTCCGTGACCTGAAAATCTTCGGGTTTAGCTCTTAAAGTGGCTTGGCTTGAAGGTTTTCCATGCAAGTAGGTTAAGCTCGTCATATCCATATCAGCAGCACTCTCTGGTTTGACTTACCAAGACTACGGCTTCGCAGGCAATGCCTTCTTTACGGCCGGTAAAACCAAGCTTTTCGGTGGTGGTCGCCTTAACGTTAACTTGCGATACGTCGATGTTACAATCCGCCGCAATCACCGCTCGCATGGCGTCGATATGCGGTCGCATTTTAGGCGCTTGTGCAATGATGGTGCTATCTAAGTTATTAATCTTATAACCGTTATCCTTGACAAGTTTTACCGCATGGCGAAGCAGAGCTCTACTATCAGCTCCTTTCCATTGGGTATCGGTGTCAGGAAAGTGCAGCCCAATGTCGCCTTGCGCAATACTGCCTAGCAAAGCGTCCGTTAGCGCGTGCAACAACACATCACCATCGCTATGGGCGAGTAACCCGTGTTCATGCTCAATTGCAACGCCACCGATAATAATGGGGCCTTCACCACCAAACTTATGTACGTCGTAACCGTGACCGATTCGATTCATTATCGTGCCTTAATTATTAATTCCGCCAGCGCTAAATCTTGCGGATGGGTAATTTTTAAATTGCTCATTTGTCCTTCAACCAAACCAACGTATCCGCCAAAACCTTCTATCGCAGAAGCTTCATCGGTAATCGTAGCATCGCGTTCAAACGCTTGTTGCAAGGCTCGATAAAGCGTCATTAATGGGAAACACTGAGGCGTTAGAGCATGCCATAAATGTTGTCGTTCTTCCGTGTGGGACACCCAGTTTTGGCCGTTTTCAGTGCTTGCTCGCTTCATGGTATCTCGCACCGGCGTAGCTAAAATGGCGCCATGCCCCTGGTGCTGCACAAAATCAATGAGCGCATCGATATCCGCACCACTTAAACAGGGACGAGCGGCGTCGTGCACCATAACCCAAGTGCATTCAAGCTCAGCCTTTGGAAGATGGTTAGTCAGATAATGAAGGCAATTAAACACCGAGTCAGCCCGCTCAACACCGCCGTCTACGCGAGTAACCTGCTGATGATGCGCAAACACACTGTCGCCAAAATAACCATCGTCGGGACTGATGGCACATACGATTCGCTTAATGCGAGGGTGACTTTGTAATACCGACAAGGTGTGGTCTAGAATGCTTTTATTGTCGATGCTTAGGTATTGCTTGGGACAGGCCGCCTGCATTCTGGCGCCAACACCAGCCGCAGGAACAATGGCAATAAACTGTTGTGGATTGAATGAGGATTGTTGGGTCATAAACGAAACTCTGCTTTAGGAGATCAGTGGATTATTGTTGCCGCAACGGTCGATTTATCACTCGATAAAAAGATTCGTTTTTCTTAATCATGCCTAACTCATTGCGAGCTCGCTCTTCAAGCGCTTCAGAGCCCTCTTTCAAATCTTCAATCTCACTGTAGAGAACTTGATTGCGCTCCACCAGCTTATCATTGCTTAGCTGTTGAGCCTGAATTTGGCTTTGTAACTGGAAATATTGGGGCAAAGAGTTGTTACCAAACCACAATCGGTATTGGAGTAACCCCAAAAGTACCAACAAAATCACCAATAAGCGCTTCATGCCATTCTCGTTATTATTATCACTTCGCTATGATCACTCAATTCCAACAAAAAATAAAGCCCAAACCCAAGCTCCCAAGCTTATCCACAGGGGACGTACCCCTACCTTGGGGACGTACCCCTGCAGAAATTGCGACAAAATGGGTACATTTTTTAGGGGGGGTACGTCCCCAAAAAGCGGAGGGGTACGTCCCCAGCAGCGAAAAGCTGGAGGCTGAGCAGCAAAAAGCCCGCGCTAGGCGGGCTTCGATTGAGCGGGTAGCGCTGCGCTTAAGCCTACTGGCCTTTCACTTCCGCTAAGCCGCGAAACGGCGCTTCGCCGCCTAACTGCTCTTCGATGCGAAGCAGCTGGTTGTATTTAGCTACACGGTCGGAGCGACATAGTGAGCCGGTCTTGATCTGCCCAGCCGCGGTGCCTACCGCCAAGTCAGCAATGGTGGCGTCTTCTGTTTCACCTGAGCGATGTGAGATAACCGCAGTAAAACCAGCGTCTTTAGCCATTTTGATGGCATTCAACGTTTCTGTAAGCGAGCCAATCTGGTTGAACTTAATCAAGATAGAGTTAGCGATGTTATTCTCAATACCGCGTGACAAAATCTTAGTATTGGTTACGAACAGATCATCGCCTACCAGCTGAATTTTATCGCCAAGAATCTGAGTTTGATAGGCCCAGCCGTCCCAATCAGATTCGTCCAAACCGTCTTCAATGGACACAATCGGGTATTGCTCAGTCAATGCCGCAAGGTAATCAGAGAAACCATTAGCATCAAACGATTTGTCTTCGCCACTCAGCACATACTGGCCGTCCTTGTAAAACTCAGAGGCGGCACAATCCAGTGCTAAGGTTACGTCTTTACCTAACTCATAACCCGCGTTCGCCGTCGCTTCTTTAATGACGGCGAGCGCTTCAGCGTTTGATGCTAAGTTTGGCGCAAAACCGCCTTCATCACCGACCGAAGTGCTAAGGCCACGGGCACTCAATACCTTTTTCAATGAGTGGAAAATCTCAGCACCCATACGCAGTGCTTCACGGAAGTTTGCAGCGCCCACTGGCTGCACCATAAACTCTTGAATATCTACGTTGTTATCCGCGTGCTCGCCACCGTTCAAAATGTTCATCATAGGTAGTGGCATGGAGTATTGGCCAGCGGTTCCGTTCAGTTCGGCAATGTGAGCATACAAAGGCATGCCTTTTGCCGCTGCAGCCGCTTTGGCCGCGGCCAGTGACACAGCTAAAATCGCATTAGCACCGAGCTTTTCTTTATTTTCGGTGCCATCAAGATCAATCATGATTTGGTCCAACGCCGCTTGCTCAGTAGCGTTTTGACCCAGCAGCTCCGGTGCAATTAAATCGTTCACGTTGGCAACCGCAGTTAACACACCTTTACCTAAGTAGCGAGCTTTATCGCCATCACGTAACTCAAGCGCTTCACGAGTACCGGTTGAGGCACCACTTGGCGCACACGCCATACCAATAAAACCGCCTTCAAGATGAACTTCTGCTTCAACGGTTGGGTTGCCGCGGGAGTCCATGACTTCACGTCCTAACACTTTAACGATGTTTGCCATCTTGTTCTTAAACCTTTTAATAATTACTGTTCGATTGGTTGTTATTGAAAAATGCCGCCACAAATTCTAACTTGCGACGGCACTCTTGTTGATTGATATTTACTCATCATCTCCTGAACTGAAATGATTTGCTGCAGCAACAAATCCTTCAAACAGAGGATGTCCATCTCGCGGCGTCGAGGTAAATTCAGGGTGGAATTGGCCAGCAATAAACCACGGATGACCTGGTATTTCGATCATCTCAACCAATTTCTTGTCCGTCGATAACCCTGAGAATACCAAACCCGCTTTTTCTAACTGATCACGGTATGTGTTATTCACTTCATAACGATGACGATGACGTTCAACACAAGTATCGCCATAAATGTCATGGGCCTTAGTGCCTTTCACTAAGTGACATAATTGAGCACCAACTCGCATGGTGCCGCCTAAATCCGATGCCTCATCGCGCTTTTCAACATCACCGTCAGCATCTAACCACTCGGTAATTAAGCCAACCACAGGGTAAGGCGTATCCGCATTAAACTCGCTGGAGTGAGCACCTTCCATGTTAGCCACATTGCGGGCAAACTCAATCAAGGCTACCTGCATGCCCAGACAAATACCAAGATAAGGCACCTTGTTTTCACGAGCATAACGAGCAGCCATAATTTTGCCTTCAACACCGCGCTCACCAAACCCGCCAGGTACCAAAATGCCATCGAGTCCGGCCAACACTTCATCGCCTTTTGCTTCAACATCTTGAGAGTCTACATAGCGAATTTCTACCGAAACGCGATTCTTAAGTCCCGCATGCTTCAAAGCTTCGTTAACCGACTTATAAGCGTCCGGCAATTCAATGTATTTACCCACCATGCCAATCACAACTTCTTTGGTTGGATTGGCTTCTTCATAAATAACCGTTTCCCACTCTTTGAGATCGGCTTCTGGGCAATCTAAATGGAAGCGACGAACCACCAAGCTGTCGAGGTTTTGCGACTTTAATAAGGCAGGAATTTTGTAGATGCTATCCACATCTTTCATTGAGATAACCGCACGCTCTTCAACGTTGCAGAACAAAGCAATCTTGGCCCGCTCGTTAGAGGGCACAACGCGGTCACTGCGACAAATCAGAATGTCTGGCTGAATACCGATTGAGCGCAACTCTTTTACCGAGTGTTGAGTTGGCTTAGTTTTAACTTCACCGGCTGCACCCAAATACGGCACTAAGGTCAAATGCATGTACATGGCACGCTCGCGACCCAGCTCTACGCCCAATTGGCGAATCGCCTCTAAAAATGGCAAAGATTCGATGTCACCAACGGTACCGCCAATCTCAACAATGGCCACGTCGTTGCCTTCGCCACCGGCAATAACACGCTCTTTAATCGCGTTAGTAATGTGAGGAATGACTTGAATGGTAGCGCCAAGGTAGTCGCCACGACGCTCTTTACGCAAAACATCGGCGTAAATTGCTCCGGTGGTAAAGTTGTTACGACGGCTCATTTTGGTGCGAATAAAGCGCTCGTAATGCCCCAAGTCTAAGTCAGTCTCTGCACCGTCTTCGGTTACAAAAACTTCACCGTGCTGAGTTGGGCTCATGGTGCCCGGATCCACGTTAATGTATGGGTCCAATTTCATGATGGTGACTTTTAAGCCGCGAGCTTCGAGGATAGCCGCTAAGGATGCCGCCGCAATCCCTTTTCCTAATGATGAAACAACGCCACCAGTAACGAATATATATCGTGTAGTCATTTTGAACCTGAGAATCTAAGAGACATTGAGATGAGAGGCGCCACAAATAAAAAACCCGCCTCTCGGACGGGGAATTAGTATAACAAAAGCCGTTAATCGCCACAATTAGCAATTTACTAAAATGCGCTAAAAGTCATCGTACGTCAGTTGCTTAATAGCGCAAATTATTCTTGTTTTGCTCGCACCCAATAGGCTTCTAACTCATCTAAGCTGTGCTCATCAAAACCGCGCTGCGATTGAGCTACCTGAGTTTCTACTGAGCGAAAACGCTCACTAAACTTGCGATTAGCATGTCGCAACGCCTGTTCTGGGTTCACCTTAAGATGACGAGCGAGGTTAACCGTTGCAAACAACAAATCACCCATTTCATCCAATACTCTCTGGGAATCTACCTCTGTCTGCTCAACCTCGGCCATGACTTCTTCAATTTCTTCGTGAACTTTGGCGACCACCGGCGCTAATATTTGCCAATCAAAGCCAACGCTGGCCGCTCGCTTTTGGATCTTGTTCGCCCGAGTCAACGCAGGTAACGCCAGAGGAATATCGTCCATTAACGAATATTGCTGGCGCTTCTCACGCTCTTGTGTCTTTAACGCTTCCCACTGGCTTAATGCTTGCTCAGCGTTACGAGAATCCGGTGTCGTTAATCGGCTATCACCGTATATATGAGGGTGGCGCTGCTTCAGCTTAGTCACCAACTGCGTGGCCACAGAAGCAAAATTAAACTGCCCTTGCTCTGCCCCTAATTGACAGTAAAATACCACCTGAAACAACAAATCACCAAGCTCTCCGGGAAGCGCCTGCCATTGCTGCTGTTCAATGGTCTCAGCCACCTCGTAAGCTTCTTCTAAGGTGTGAGGTACAATGGACTCGAAACTTTGCGCCTTATCCCAAGGGCAGCCGTCAGGCCCTCTCAAGCGAGCCATCAGCTCCAACAGGTCTTCTAACGCCATAGCCGTTTGTTGCTTGTCCGGCATCGTCATTATTTTCGTATACTCTCTATGACCCCTGGAACCTGCTCAAGCTTATGCAAAATGCGAGATAAGCCGTCGATATTAGTGAACTCAAGCTCCAATTCAATTTTAGCCACTTGGCGTTTGCCATCTACTTTATGGCTCATGTTCAACACGTCTATTTTCTCATTAGCCAGCAGCAAGGTAACGTCTCGCAATAACCCCGCTCGTTCATTTGAAACAACCTGCACTCGGACTCTAAATCCGCCACTGCAGTTTTCCCCCCAAACCACATCCACCATGCGTTCTGGTGATTTTTCCAACAGCTCTTTTAACTGCGAGCAGTCTTGACGATGCACGCTGATGCCTCGCCCTTGGGTAATAAAGCCCTGAATGCTGTCTCCGGGAACCGGATGGCAACACTTAGCGATTTGGGTCATTAAATTACCAACGCCATCCACCTCAATCAGGCCTTTGTTCGGCTTCTTATTCGCCGGCGACGATTTTTTAAGTAAACGCTCAACCTGTTCCTGTTCGGGTTCAGGCTGCTCTTGTCGTAACCGACTTTGAACGTGATTAATAACCTGGTTAATGCGAACATCACCACCGCCAACTGCCGCCATTAAATCGTCTAAGCTGTGAACATTAAACCGCTCAATAGCGCTAGCAGCGTCCTTAAGGTGTAAGCCCACTTTACCAAGCTCTGTTTCTAAGATTTCCTTACCCGCAACTAAGTTCTTATCGCGATCTTGTTGCTTGAACCAATGGGATATCTTAGAGCGGCCGCGCTGCGAATTAATGTAGCCGAGATTGGGATTCAGCCAATCGCGCTTGGGGTTGGGTTGCTTAGAGGTAATGATTTCCACGCGCTCACCGGTGGCAACCTGATAAGTAAAGGGTACAATGCGGCCATCAACTTTGGCACCAATGGCTTTGTGCCCCACTTGCGAGTGAATGTAATAAGCAAAATCCAACACGGTTGAGCCCAAAGGCAAATCAACCACTTCACCGCCCGGGGTAAACACGTACACTCGGTCTTCAAAAACTTGTGAGCGGATTTCTTCCACCAAGTTACCGGATTCGGCCACGTCTTCTTGCCACTGCAAAATTTTGCGCAGCCAGTTAATGTTCTCTTCGTAGCCAGAAGGCTTACCGCCGCCACTGCCCTCTTTGTATTTCCAATGAGCCGCCACCCCTAATTCAGCATCTTGATGCATGGCATCGGTGCGAATTTGAATTTCTACGGTCTTTCCTTGTGGACCTAGCACCACGGTATGAATCGATTGATAACCGTTCGGCTTAGGGTTAGCCACGTAATCATCGAATTCTTGCGGTATGTGCTTAAAGAGTGAATGCACCACTCCTAATGAGGCGTAACAGTCTTGCAAGCGCTCGGTAACAATGCGCACCGCTCGCACATCAAACAACTCATCAAACTGCAGCTGTTTGTTTTGCATTTTTTTCCAAATGGAATAAATGTGCTTGGGGCGACCGTATACCTTGCCTTTCACCTTATCGGCATCCAGTTGCTGTTGGACACTCGCCACAAACGCTTCTATGTAATCTTCTCGGGCAATGCGCTTTTCGTCGAGCAGCTTGGCTATGCTTTTGTAGGTTTCTGGGTGCAAGTACCGAAAGGCCAGATCTTCCAGTTCCCACTTTAACTGACCGATACCTAAGCGATTCGCGAGCGGCGCAAATACGTCTGAAATCTCTCGAGCCAGCAACACCCGCTCCGTCTCTTCGAGATGTTTGGCTTCGCGCAGCAGCACCACTCGCTCGGCGAGCTTTATCACCACCGCACGCACGTCTTCCACCATGGCCAACAGCATTCGCCGCAAATTATCGATTTGTCCGGGGTTAGAAGAAGATTGTGATAAGTTCAACGTGCGGATAGCATCCATCGCCTGTACGCTCTGCACCAGCGTTGCCAGACTTTTGCCAAACTGCTCTTCAATGCCTGCTATGTCTATCCAGTCAGCTTCATGAGCAACAAACAATACCGACGCCTGCAAGGTTTCAAGATCCATGTTAAGCGGCGATAATATTTCAATGAGCTCGCGACTGTGGGCCGAGCAACGTTTAAGCTGTGCATCGTCACTGCTTTGTTTCTCAGCAATGGCCAGCACCCCTTTTATCGTTTCAAGCAAGGCTTGGCTCTGCTCTTCATCCGATGTATGCCGTTGTACCCATGACGTTAAATCAACATTAGGACCGGTAAAATGCGCCTCGCGTACTGCTACCATGTGCTTTCGCTATCCTTTTTTTTCCAGCAGAGCCATTGATTCTAAATGATGTGTTTGTGGAAACATATCCACCAAGCCCAATTTTTTCAGTCGATACCCTTGTTTGGCCAGAATTTGACAGTCTCGAGCCAAGCTTGCCGGGTTACACGATACGTAAACAATGGCCTTCGGCTCCATTTTCTTTAGCTGCTCCAGCACCTCGCCTGCGCCAGCTCGTGCCGGATCAAGCAAAAGCTTATCCACTTTTTGTAGCCACGGCCGCGAGCTCGCAAAGTCTGACAGATCTTCATGATAAAAGAAGCAGTTATCCACCCCATTAAGCTCGGCGTTGGCGCGCGCTTGCGCAACCATCTCAACAACGCCTTCAACCCCTATCACCTCACAATTCGGGGCTTGTTTTGCCAGCGCTAACGTAAAATTACCCACGCCACAAAACAAATCCAACACTCGTTCGCCGGCTTGTATGTCTAGCCACTGCAGCGCTTGCTCAACCATGCGTTGATTAACGGCTTCGTTCACTTGAATAAAGTGGTTGGGTGCAAAAGCTAAATTCAAATCATAACGGGGTAATGGATACGACAAACCGAACTGAGCCTGCGCAAGCCCATGGTGGCCACCTTGATTGTCTCTAAAAATCACGCCCACCTGAAACCGATCGGCCAGCTCAGCCAATAAAGCTTTGTCGCCACTGAGAAAAGGTTTCAATTGTCGCAATATCAATACGGTCTGCTCACCGGCTTGCAACAGCTCCACATGGCCAACCCGAGTGATGTCATCAAATTGCTCAAAGGTTTGTCTCAAGGGGGTAAGCATTGCCGCCAACGACGCGTCCATCACCGGGCACTCACTAATGTCGATGATGCGTTCAGACGCACTGGCTCTAAACCCTAAATGAAAGCCGGTAGCATCGCTAAACGGTTTTAATGACAGACGCGCTCGGCGTCGATAGCCCCAATCGCTGCCAGCAATAACCGGGCTTAACGGCACCTTTTCCATCTGCGAATACTTGTCCATTAAACTTTCGAGACTGGCTTGCTTGGCTTGTTGTTGCTGGTCGTTGTTTAGGTGTTGCATGTCGCAGCCGCCGCATTCTTGGTAATGGGGGCACAAAGGATTAATCCGATGCGAGCTGGCCTCAATCACGTTAAGTAATTGCCCTTTTGCGTATTTGCTCTTTACCTCGGTTAGGCTAATCTCAACCTTCTCTCCCACCAGCGCACCGGCGACAAACACCACTTTGCCTTGGTGTTGGGCGATTCCCGCGCCTTTATGATCTAATCGCTCGATCACAACTTTTAGTTTGCGTGACAAGCCTTTTCGAGACTTTGGTTTTGCTTTAAAAAATTGCGCCATGACAAGCCTTTATCGGATGATTACAACGCTTCAAGAGCGTGTTATTCTGGGTAAATAATTCTTACTAATGCGGCAATTTGCCTGAAACCCATGCAATTGTCACCTGATGATGATGAAAAGCAACTATAGCCTACGAACTTGGGTTCTACTACTTGCGTTAGCACCGTCCATTTTGCTAGGAGTAATGTTAGGCGGCTACTTCAGCAACGAGCGCATAGAAAACTTAGATCACGCGCTGAAAGTGCAAGCTATGAACATTATTGAGCCGCTGGCGCTCGCCAGTGAAGCCGGTTTTACCTATTCCAATCGTGAGCACATTAAGCGCATCATCAATATGGCTCACCAACGTCAAAGTGAGTTGGTTAAATCCATCGCCGTCTTCACCGAAAAGAACATTCTTCACGTAACTACCTCATACCACCGCGATTTTGAATTAATGCGACTGCCGGCGCCTGTGCGCACCTTAGATAAATCAGAGGTTCAGCACATCGGCACCACCATGATTGTGCGCAGCCCGATTTTTTCACCGGACTATGACCACAGCGGCCCGGCCAGAACTCAAGACATCATTGGCTATGTGTCGATGGATATGAACAAAGAACACGTGCTGTTGGAGCAACATAAACTTGCCATAACCACCTTCGTTATCATTTTGATAGGGATCCAACTGAACTTGTTCTTTTCGTTCAAATTAGTGCGAGGCATGACCCGCCCGATACAAGAGATGGTAACCCAGATGGACGCCATTCGCAGAGGCCAGTTAGCCAGCCGTGTTGAAGGCGAAACCATCGGTGAACTTGAAGAACTGCGACTGGGTATTAATGGCATGGCACAAACCCTTGGCGACTATCATCGAGAAGTACAAGCCTCGGTGGAACAGGCCACATCAGACATGCGACAAACCATTGAGCAGGTGGAAATCCAAAACATTGAGCTGGACATCGCCAAGCGCAAAGCTGAAACCGCCAGTCAAATAAAAACCGATTTTCTGGCTAACATGTCCCATGAACTTAGAACCCCGCTTAATGGCATTATTGGCTTTTCAAGACAACTGCAAAAATCACAGTTGCATCGCAGTCAGCGCGATTATTTACGTACCATTGAGCACAGTGCCTCTAGTTTGCTTAACATCATTAACGACATTCTCGACTTATCAAAACTTGAAGCCGACAAAATGGCCATCGAACACCTGCCCTTCTCTGTTTACGAGTGCGTTGAAGACTCCCTTACCTTGTTATCCACGGCAGCGGCGGACAAAGGCTTAGAATTAGTGGTGGACATCGACCCAAACATTCCAGAGAGTTTGTCTGGCGACGCCATGCGTTTAGGACAAATACTGTCTAATTTGGTGGCCAACGCCATTAAATTCACAGACGAAGGCGTAGTGCGCATTCAAGTTGAGCAGCTGGAGCAAAAAGGCGACCGACTGAGCATTAAAGCACAGGTACATGATTCCGGCATTGGCATCTCGGCGGCTCAACAAGAAAAGCTGTTCCAAGCCTTTAACCAAGCCGACTCTTCCATTAGCCGTAAATACGGAGGCACCGGCTTGGGCTTGGTCATCTGTCGCCGTTTGGTTAAAAAAATGGGGGGTGAGATTGGATTCAGCTCGAAACCAGATGTGGGCTCAACCTTCTGGTTTACTTTGCCGCTTACCACCAGCCCTTACGCCATTCGCGACTTAATGCCTACGGAGTTATTACAACATAAGAGCGTGCTTTTATATCAGCCGCTTGCGCAAACCCGTAAGGTCATGGAAAAGGCCTTAAACCACTATCAATTGGCCGTTACCTCTTGCCCAGATTTAGACAGTTTTTATGAACACATAAACAAGCAACAAAGCTACGACTTTATCATCAGCGCTTGCTGTGAAACCGCCATGGATAAAAAACAAGAGCCCTTGGCCATACAGCAGCTACAAGCCCTAACGCCGCGGTTAATCATCACCCATGGTAACCAAAACTTAGAAAGCATCGAGCCGTTAATGCGCAACAATGCTGATAACCTGTTGGCCATGCCTATTGTCCACAAACGCTTACTGCAGTGTCTGCTATACCCAAATGGCGAGCCGAGCGAGTCGCACGAAGCCAAATCGGCACCCCACGACGAACCTTCGTCCTTGTATCAAACCATGGCTGAACTAAGGCATGCGAAAGTATTGGCGGTGGACGATAACCCTTCAAATTTAAAGCTTATCAAAACCTTATTAGAAGAAAATGTTACCGAAGTAGTGTCGGTTAACTCTGGCACTCAGGCCATTAGAGAATGCCGAGAGCAAGCCTTCGACGTTATCTTCATGGACATACAAATGCCAGGCATTGACGGCTTAAGCGCTACTCGAATTATTCGCAGTAACGGTTTAAATCAGCGCACACCCATCATTGCCGTGACCGCTCACACCCTGTCAGAGGAGCGTCACAAGTACATGCAATCCGGTATGGACGGTTATTTAGCCAAGCCCATTATGGAAAATGAGTTGGTGGCCAGCTTGTCCACTTGGTTGGCAAAAGGCGAAACCGAATCCAAGCTGCAACTGCCCTGCATCGATTGGAAATTAGCCCTAAGTCAGGCCAATAATAACGCCGAGCTGGCCAAAGAAATGATCCAAATGATGCTGGATGACCTGCCCAACGCTCACACCAACATACGTCGAGCCATGACACACAATGATAACAGCTTGGCTCAGCAAAGCGTTCATAGGCTTCACGGTGCCGCCTGCTATGCCGGTGTAGTGTCTATGCAACGACAATGTGCCGACATCGAAACCCAACTGAAGCAAGGCGTTACCCTTGCGACTCTAGAGCCGGAAATACTGCAGTTACTTGACGAAATAAATAAGGTAGAATCGGCGGCTATTGAATTGCTACAAAGCCAACCTCAGCTAGAGAGTTCCAGGAGATAACCATGGCCAATGTCGCCGGCTTTTTTCAACGCGTTAAAGATCTGAGCTTCTCGCAAAAACAATTGTTTGCCATCGCCTTGTGTCAACGCATGCAACCTAACTTCAACTTCTTTTGGCGAGAAAAAGGTGGCGAACTCAGCGAAAAAGCACAGAAACAATTCGATATCACCTTAGGCCTGTTGTGGCAAAAACTCTACGACCGCAAATTAAAAGTCAATTACGAAGTGCACATTGAGCGTTTAGAAGCGGTTACGCCAGACATTGATAACGAAGACTTATACGCCGCTCGCCCTGCCATGGACGCTTGCGTAACCTTGGTGGTTATTCTAAATGCACTGGAAACCAAAAATGACGAAGAATTGATAAACGTCAGCCGCATTTCAAACTCTACCGTAATTACCTATTTAGAAGCCTTCGACGACAACGAGCTAAGCGGTGAGGCACTGACGAAACACATTATGTCGCACCCAATGTTGAACGACGAAAAGCAACTGCAAGCCAGCCTATTAGAATGGGCAGAACAGGCCAATCCAGCCGATGCAGAACAAACCAAAGCCTTGCGAGCCGAGTTGGTAGCCACCCCGGTCAGCAATTTAGGCATTGAGTTGTAACCGAGAAAACTAGCCGATTAAGCCGCTGTAGGCCAGCGCTTGTACGCAAGCAAGCGCGAAAAAGCCGGCAATAATATCATCCACCATAATGCCAAAACCACCATGAACTTTGGCGTCTAACCAGCGGATTGGCCACGGTTTTACTATGTCGAATAGACGAAACAGCGCAAACCCGATAAGCCACCAAATCCAGCCGCTTGGCAGCAAAATAAAGGTAATTAACAGCCCGGCAATTTCATCCCAAACAATGGCGCCGTGATCATGCACCCCCATGTCCTTAGAGGCTCTATCGCAAATGTATACCCCTGCCCCGCACACCAGCGCTGTGATGGCGAGATACCCGATCAGTGGCAAGTCCATCATCAAATAAAACAAAGGCAATGCTGCTAACGTGCCAAAGGTACCTGGCGCTTTTGGCGCAAGACCGCTGCCAAAGCCTAACGCCAAGAAATGGATGGGATTCTTCAATGACAATTTGTCGATAGGATTCGGCTTATTCAAAGTGCTGATACCCTTTTGCTTCAGAGTGCCAACGTTTGCCATCGAGCTCGTAGGTAAGCTCAGGCGACGACATCACCTGACCAATACAAGTGTAGCGAACGCCGGCTTCCGACATTGCCATATCCAGTGCTGCACTTTCTGAGCGTGGCACCGTGAACAACAATTCGTAATCCTCACCGCCGGCAAGCGCCATTTCGCGGGCGTTGTCTTCACCTACCGCCTTTACCAAGTTATCCGATAACGGCAAGGCACCCACATCAAGCAGCGCTCCCACTTTAGAGCTGCTCAGCAAGTGGCCTAAATCCGAGGCCAAACCATCGGAAATGTCCAAACAGGCTGACGCAATTCCTCGTAACAATTGCCCAGCATGAACGCGTGGGCTTGGGTAGTAGTGGGCTTTAATGGCTTGTGCGGTAACATCGGCATCAAACTCGTGCTCACCTAAAATGCACTGTAAGCCTAAAGCCGAATCGCCCAAGTTGCCGGTCACATAGATATTGTCACCAGGACGGGCACCGCTGCGAGTTAACGCGGTCCCGGTAGGCACGTAGCCTGCTATGGTAATACTCAAGGTAACTTGATCACCTTTACAGGTATCACCGCCAATTAGCTGCACATGATAATAATCACAGACGCTTTTAAGGCCGTTGCTAAACGGCTCTAACCACGCCTCATCGCCTTCTGGCATTACAATCGCAAGGGTTAACCAAGAGGGTATAGCGCCCATAGACGCCAAATCCGAAAGGTTAGCAACCACGGCTTTATGGGCCAATGCTTCGCCTGGCATGTCAGCAACAAAATGGGTGCCTTCAACTAAGGTATCGCAAGACACCACAATTTGATGTTCGATTCGAGATTGCACAATGGCGCAATCGTCGCCCACACCAAGAATCACATCTTTACGACGCGGACCTACGTTTTCGAAATAGCGATGGATGATGTCGAATTCTTTCACAAATAAAGCAAAGGCGACCCTGTGGTCGCCTTCCTCAAGTCAGTAGCAGTTAGCGAGAAGCAGCGAGTTTATCTAAAGCGCCATTAACGAACTTATGAGCATCTTCGGCTCCAAAAGCTTTAGCAAGCTCGATGGATTCGTTAATAACCACCTTATAAGGCACATCTTTACGATGAATTAACTCGAATGCACCCAGTCTAAGCACCGCTTTTGCTACCGGGTCTACCTCTTCAACGCTGCGATCCAACCATGGCTTAATGGCATCGTCTAGCTGGCTGGCGTTATTCGCCACCCCAACAAATAGCTCGCGAAAATAGTCGACGTCAACGCCTTTGGTTTCTTGCTCAGTTAAAATATTTAACTCAACATCAGCGATGGCGTTACCGCTTAGCTGCCATGAATAAATGGCTTGAACAGCAAGGCGACGAGCCTTACGGCGCTCAGATGGCTTCATAATTACAGTTGCTCTTCCAAATTCTGTAGCACGTTGATCATTTCTAGTGCGCCAAGGGCAGCTTCGCCACCTTTATTACCGGCTTTGGTGCCAGCGCGCTCAACGGCTTGTTCTATGGTATCGGTGGTCAGTACACCGAATGAAACAGGAGTATCAAACTCCAACATGACTTGCGCCAGTCCTTTGTTACATTCTCCAGCAACGAAATCGAAGTGAGGCGTACCGCCACGAATGACCGCACCCAATGCGATAATGGCGTCGTACTTACCCGATGCCGCCACACGGCGTGCTGCTAGTGGCAATTCGAAAGCGCCAGGAACACGGACAACGGTGATGTTTTCTTCGCTCATATCGCCAAAACGTACCAAGGTATCTTTAGCGCCTTCTAACAAGCTTTCAACGATAAAGCTGTTAAAGCGGGAAATTACAATCGCGACTTTCGCGTCTTTTGCGGCAATATTGCCTTCAATAACTTTCATTGTATGTCCTTTGTTGGTGGACTTGTTGAAACACAACAAGCCATTCCAAGTCAATGCGGCGCTATGATAGCAAAAATCTAAGCGCCCTGCGTAAATTTATTTAGCTTACTCTTCGACGTATTCAGTCACTTCAAGACCGAAGCCAGACAAGGCGTGATATACCTTAGGGGAGCTGAGTAAACGCATATTAGAAACACCCAAATCCGCCAAGATTTGTGAGCCAATACCAACGGTACGGCTAGTGCCTTGCCACTTCGCTGGGATTTGGGCCTCACCGCGGTCTTGAGCTTCAAAGGCTTTCAGCTTCTCAAGCAACTGCTCGGAGCGTTCTTCATTACCTAAGATGACCAATAATCCACCTTCATCGCCAATGCGTGCCAGCGCTTTGTCTAACGGCCAACTGCGAGACTGGTCGCGCTCCGAATAGAGCAAATCATTGAAGGTGTTTTGCAAGTGCACTCGCACCAGAGGATTATCGCCAAGTTCGCCTTTTTGCATCACGTAGTGCAATTGGTTGTCGATGGTATCGCGGTATGTAATGAGCTCAAACTCGCCATAGCGTGTTGGCATTTTGCACTGAGCTTCTTTAACCACAGTGGTTTCTTTGTGATTGCGATATTCAATTAAGTCGGCAATGGTGCCAATTTTAATGTCGTGTTCTTTGGCAAAGATCTCCAAGTCGGGACGACGCGCCATGGTGCCGTCTTCCTTTAGAATCTCAACAATAACACTGGCCGGTTGGTGACCCGCTAAACGCGCTAAGTCGCAACCCGCTTCGGTGTGCCCTGCACGAACCAGTACCCCGCCTTCTTGCGCCATAAGTGGGAAAATGTGTCCCGGCTGGACCAAATCCGCCGCCACTGCATTTTTGGCAACTGCCGCTTCAACGGTGCGGGCTCTGTCCTGCGCTGAAATACCCGTGGTTACGCCTTGTGCAGCTTCAATCGATACGGTGAAGTTGGTTGAGTATTGAGCATTATTGTTGGTCACCATCAGTGGCAAACTCAATTGTTCACAGCGCTCACGAGTTAACGTTAAGCAAATTAGACCGCGTCCGTATTTCGCCATAAAGTTAATCGCTTCCGGAGTCACTTTATCGGCGGCTAGAATCAAATCGCCTTCATTCTCTCGATCTTCATCGTCCATCAAGATGACCATCTTGCCAGCGGCCATGTCTTGGATCAGTTCTTCAATATTATTCAGTGCCATGGGGCATCCTTAACATCTTGGGTAATTTGAGTTAACGGGTGAAGCCTGCTTTGGCCAACGCGTCAAGTGATAATCCTTGGGGCTGAGTCGGCTGCTGTGCGCTCATCAGCTGCTCTAAGTAGCGAGCAATTAAATCCACTTCTAAATTCAGTTCATCATTAACTTGCAGGTGCTCTAAGGTGGTTTCGAGTGCCGTATGAGGGACAATGGTCAGTCTAAAGCTACCGGCTTTTAATTCGTTAACCGTGAGACTAACACCGTCTACGGTAACCGAGCCTTTATAGGGTATGTAGCGTGCTAATGCCGCCGGTGGTTGAATCCAAAACTCGATGGCGTCACCAACTTGGTTGCGCTCAATGCAGGTCGCTTTACCGTCCACATGACCCGAGACCATGTGCCCCCCTAAGCGGGTGTTTGGGGTGACCGCCCGCTCTAGATTTACTCGTTGGCCAATTTGGTAATCACTGAATCCGGTGAGTTTCACGGTTTCAGCGGAGACATACGCGCTAAAGCCTTGAGGGTGCAATTGGGTAACGGTTAGGCAAACGCCATTGGTGGCGATGGAGTCGCCAAGCTGGGTGCCTTCGAGAGGTAGTTTGCCGCTGTTCACTTGTAGCGCCAGCCCTTGTTGGTGACGCTGGATTTGACAAATCGTGCCTGTGGCCTCAATGATTCCTGTAAACATTAGTCTCGTTTCAATATTAAGCGGGTATCCACGCCAAATTGACGGGATTCGATGCATGTTAACAATGACACTTGTTCCATTCTGCTAAGCGCATCATGTTTTAGCAAGTCTCGACCGTCATTGCCTATCAATTTAGGCGCTTGATATAAAATCAATTCATCCACCAGCTGCTGTTGAACAAATGCCCCTGCAAGGGTAGCGCCAGCTTCCACAAGCACTTCGTTAATGCCTTGCTTAGCCAGTAATTCTAGCAGCTGCTTAAGGTCATCAGGATCCGATTGGCTTAATTGTTCAGTTTTGACCCAGTCGGGCCATTGGCAGCGATAATCTTGCTGTGATACCAGCAACAACGGCTGCTTATCCTGAGCCATCTGAATGCTCGGAGTGAGCTTGGCTTGCCTGTCGAGCACTACTCTCAATGGCGCTTGTAACTGGCTGAGCTGCTGCAGGTCGCGGCCATAGGCAGCCCATTGCTGCGGTCGAACGGTGAGCGAAGGGTTGTCACGCTGTACCGTGCCTCGCCCGGTAATCACGGCGCAGCTTAAAGCGCGCCAATCCTGCACATCTGTGCGCGCTTGCGGGCCGGTTATCCACTTAGATTCGCCATTGGCCAGCGCGGTTTTACCGTCTAGGGTAGCGGCGAGCTTAACCCGTACATAAGGAAGCCCGGTTTCCATGCGCTTGAAAAAGCCTGGATTGAGCGCCCGAGCTTGGGTTTGCAAGACTCCGGTGACGACCTCAATGCCCGCTTGCTGAAGCATAGCGATGCCCTTGCCGGCGACTTGTGGGTTGGGATCCACCATCGCCACCACCACTTTGCTCACCTTGGCGTCGATTAACGCTTGCGCGCATGGCGGAGTGCGACCAAAGTGACTGCAAGGCTCTAAGGTTACGTAAGCACAGGCGCCTTGCGCCTTATCGGCCGCTTGCGCTAGCGCGTGAACTTCGGCATGAGGACCGCCCGCTTTGATATGGTAGCCCTCTCCTACCACGTGTCCATTAGCAACAATGACACAGCCGACTTTGGGGTTGGGACGAGTGGAATAACGGCCCTTGCGCGCCAAACGAATAGCGCGCTGCATCATTTCGATATCTACAGAAGAAACATGGGGTGTAGCAAGATCTTGAGTCATTTAAGCGATCTCATTAACGCGTCGAGACAATGGCGCTATCAAATCTTTTCCAAGCTGGCGATGACCTCGCCGAACTGACTGACGTCTTCAAAAGCTCGATAAACACTGGCGAAGCGAATGTAAGCGACTTTGTCCAACTCCTTGAGCTGATCCATAACCAAGTTGCCTACCATGGAGCTGTCCACTTCTCGCTCGCCGGTAGCACGCAGTTCCGACTTGATGCGGCTAATGCTTTTTTCAATTTGCTCCATGGAGACAGGGCGCTTTTCAACAGCACGTTGAATGCCATTTCTAAGTTTATCTTCATCGAATGGCTGGCGCGAACCGTCGTGTTTAATGATGCGCGGCATCACAAGCTCCGCAGTTTCAAACGTGGTGAAGCGCTCGCTGCAAACATTACAACTGCGCCTTCTACGCACTTGGTGGCCATCAGCAACCAATCGCGAATCGATGACTTTCGTATCGTTAGCAGCACAAAAAGGACAATGCATAACTACCTAAACCTCTAAACTCGGGGACGTACCCTCTTAGCTGTTTGTCTATTGGGGACGTACCCTTTTAGCTGTTTGGCTATTGGGGACGTACCCTTTTCTACCTTCGGCTATAGGGGTACGTCCCCAAAGGCGCTGGGGTACGTCCCTTTTAGCGTTTAGTTGCGCAGAGGAGCTTTTATGCGTAAACGGGGAAGCGGCCACAAAGCTCGACCACTTGCCCTTTCACTTTTTCGATGACCGCTTGGTCACCCATACTCTCTAGAATGTCGCAAATCCAATTGGTAAGCAGCTTAGCTTCCGCTTCGCTAAAGCCTCTGCGTGTAATTGCTGGTGAGCCGATGCGCAAACCCGAAGTAACAAACGGCGAGCGCGGATCGTTAGGAACTGAGTTCTTGTTAACCGTTATGTTAGCCGCACCAAGAGCTGCATCCGCGTCTTTACCAGTGATGTCCTTATCAATAAGATCCAGCAGGAATAGATGGTTGTGAGTGCCACCGGAGACCACATTGAATCCTCGTTCGATAAAGGTAGCTGCCATCGCTTGAGCGTTTTTAACAACCTGAGCTTGGTAGGTCTTAAACTCTGGCTCTAGCGCTTCTTTAAAGGCAACGGCTTTAGCTGCGATAACGTGCATGAGTGGCCCGCCTTGGCCCCCTGGGAATACTGCTGAATTTAGCTTTTTATATAAAGTCTCATCGCCTTCCGCAGACAAAATCAATCCACCACGAGGACCCGCGAGTGTTTTATGCGTAGTTGTAGTCACGACGTGAGCATGCGGAACAGGATTTGGGTACACACCCGCTGCAATCAAGCCTGCAACGTGGGCCATATCAACGAATAAGTATGCGCCGGTAGCATCAGCAATTTCACGCATCTTTGCCCAATCAACAACGCCAGAATAAGCTGAAAAACCACCAATGATCATTTTTGGTTGATGCTCTTTTGCCAGCGCTAGAATCTCATCGTAATCCAATTCTCCGGTCTCAGAATCGATACCATATGGAATGGCGTTGTAGTGTTTTCCAGAGAAGTTCACCGGAGAACCATGAGTAAGATGCCCACCATGGTCAAGGCTCATACCTAAAACCGTGTCACCTGGCGAAATCAGTGCCATAAACACAGCCGCATTTGCCTGTGAGCCAGAATGCGGTTGTACGTTGGCATACTCTGAACCAAACAGTTCATTGGCGCGACTGATGGCTAATTGCTCAGCAATGTCGACGTACTCACAACCACCGTAATAACGTTTACCTGGATAACCTTCCGCGTATTTGTTTGTCAGCTGAGAACCTTGAGCCTCTAGCACTCTAGGGCTGGTATAGTTCTCTGAAGCAATTAACTCAATATGCTCTTCTTGACGGCGGGTCTCGTTAACAATCGCTTGGTGCAACTCGGGATCGAAATCGGCAATATTCATTGCTTTGTTCAGCATTCGTCTCTCCTGACGCAATTAAAGTTGTTTTGGGAAGATTAGGGGTTGGCCGCATTCTATCGAAAACTGTGAGCTAACACTAGCGATAACGCAAAAACCTAGGGGACGTACCCTTGTGGATAACTCCCATTTGGGGACGTACCCTTTTTTCGAAAAGAGCGAATGGGGACGTACCCCTGTGGATAACTAGCGAAAAGGGACGTACCCCTCCGGCAAACTGCCAAAAGGGTACGTCCCCAAGCTGTTACTTGCTCATGCGCTTGTACTTTAAGCGATGCGGCTCGATGGCTTCTTTACCTTGAGTTTCTTTCAACCAAGCGGTGTATTCGTTGTAGTTACCTTCGAAGAAGTTCACTTGGCCTTCATCGCGATAGTCCAAAATGTGAGTTGCAATGCGATCTAAGAACCAACGGTCATGCGAAATCACCATGGCACATCCAGGAAACTCTAACAACGCTTCTTCCAAAGCTCGTAAGGTTTCCACATCCAAGTCGTTGGTTGGCTCATCGAGCAATAACATGTTGCCGCCCGCTTTAAGCAATTTAGCCAAGTGCACGCGGTTGCGCTCACCGCCCGACAGCTCGCCGATGATCTTTTGCTGATCCGAACCGCGGAAGTTAAAACGGCCAACATAAGCGCGCGACGGGATCTCAGTTGCATTAATACGCAAAATATCCTGACCTTCGGAGATTTCTTGCCATACGGTATTGCTATCCACCATCGAATCGCGGAACTGATCCACCGACGCCAGCTGCACGGTATCCCCAAGCTCAATAGAGCCGCTATCCGGCTGCTCCGAGCCGCTCAGCAGTTTAAACAGCGTCGATTTACCGGCACCATTAGGGCCAACAATTCCTACAATCGCACCTTTGGGTATTGAAAAGCTCAAATCATCAATAAGCACTCGATCGCCAAAGGATTTAGTTAAGTTATTTACTTCCACCACTTTGTCGCCAAGACGCGGTCCTGGTGGAATGAACAGCTCATTGGTTTCATTACGCTTTTGACGGTCAGTATTGTTCAGCTCTTCAAAACGAGCCATACGCGCTTTCGACTTAGCCTGTCGACCCTTAGGATTCGAGCGAACCCACTCAAGCTCTTTCTCAATGGATTTCTGACGCGCCTTCTCTGAAGAAGCTTCCTGCGCCAAACGAGCGTCCTTTTGCTCCAGCCAGCTCGAGTAGTTACCTTCCCAAGGAATGCCTTCACCGCGGTCAAGCTCCAAAATCCAGCCAGCAACGTTATCTAAGAAATAGCGGTCGTGAGTAATGGCCACCACAGTTCCCGGATAATCATCCAAGAAGCGTTCAAGCCAGTTCACAGACTCAGCATCCAAGTGGTTCGTTGGCTCATCGAGCAGCAGCATGTCCGGCTTTTCAAGCAACAAGCGACACAAAGCCACCCTACGACGCTCACCACCAGACAGTACGCCAATTTGAGCATCCCACTCCGGCAGACGCAACGCATCGGCTGCTCGCTCCAACTGAGTCTCAATATTATGACCATCGTGTGCTTGAATAATGGCCTCAAGCTGCCCTTGCTCCTTAGCAAGCGCATCAAAATCCGCATCCGCCTCAGCATACAAGGCGTAAACTTCATCCAAGCGTTTCAGCGCATGGGTCACCTCGCCTAAGGCCTCTTCTACTGCTTCTCTCACGGTTTGCGATTCGTCTAACTGCGGCTCCTGCGGTAAATAGCCGATTTTAATGCCCGGCATAGGGCGCGCTTCACCTTCAATTTCGGTATCAAGCCCTGCCATAATTTTAAGCAGCGTCGACTTACCAGCACCGTTAAGACCCAGTACGCCGATCTTCGCACCAGGAAAAAAGCTAAGAGAAATATCTTTTAAGATTTGACGCTTAGGCGGGACTATCTTCCCAACCCTTAGCATCGAATAAACAAATTGCGCCATAACAAAGCACCGTTTCTGTGGTTACCAAAATTGGCGGCTATTTTGTCATATTGCACGGAAAAACTCACGACAGTTAACGCATTTCAACGCCAAGTTAATCAAAAATTCTTCGTTTTTGACGTTAATCACCACTTTAAATATAAGTTTTAGGAATACCTTATAACCAAAATTCTTAAATCATTTAAATTCATAAAGTTACCAAAATAACTCGCAAAATAAAGACGTCAGCTAAGCAATAAACCTATCAAAAAGTAGTAGTAAAACGCCAACAAACGAGCCCTAAATCAAGCCAAATAATTCCCTACATTTTACAAGGGAACTTGCCAAAATCAGAATCAACTTCTAACTTTCTCAGGGTGCCACGTAGGGAACAGGAATGCCGAACAGCAGCAGCTAATTTCAGCGGCTTTCTAAGGCTAAAAACGGATGCAAAAAAAACTACAGGGAGTAGTAACAACATGAATGGACTTTTCAGAAAGCAAGCGGTCACTCACCAGCAACAACGCTTAGAAGGCGAAGTTTGCTTACTACAACCGCTAGCACTCACCACCAGCATTGCCATCACCCTTGTCACCTTTCTAGCCATCGCGGTATTTGTTATCAGCCAAGATTACGCCCGAAAAGAAACCGTGTTTGGCTATTTGCGTCCTAACGCTGGCCTCATCAAAGTCTATCCGCCCCAAAACGGCACCCTAACCGAGTTGCTGGTTACAGAAGGCCAGCTGGTAGAAAAAGGCCAAGTGCTCGCCAAGCTCCAATTACACACCTCCGCCGCGAGCAATCCCGCCTTAGCCAAGCAAATAACCCAAGCGCTGCAACAACAATTGGCGCAACGTCAACAAGAGCGAACCCATTTACGCCAACTGCACAACCAACAGCTTCAGCGTGCACAACAACAGAAACAAGAGCTCACCCAAGCGCTAGAAACCCATCGCCACACCGGCCAACTGCTAGCGCAGCGCGCACAATTGCACAAAAGCCAACTTCAGCAACATCAAGCGCTTGCTCAACAAGGCTTTATTGCTAAAACCCAGATAACCGCTCAGCAAGATCAGCTATATCAGATCCGCCAAGAGCTGAGCCACAACCAAAGCCAACAGCTAAGCCTCGAACAACAAATCAGCCAGCTCAGCAGCGATATTCGCCAATTGCCCATTAGCCAAGCCATGACGCTGTCCAACAACCAACAGCAAATCTCAGAGCTCGAGCAGCGCCTATTGCACAATCATGCCCAGCTGCAAAGCACTATTACTGCCAGTGCCAGTGGCCGAGTTACCACCATTCGTAGCCACACCGGCCAATTTAGAACCAGCAATCAACCGCTACTGAGCATTTTACCCAGCGACAGCGAACTTATTGCTGAATTGCTATTACCTACCCGCAGTGCCGGCTTCATTGATAAAGGCCAACAAGCGCGGATTAGACTCGACGCTTTTCCCTATCAAAAATACGGCTTCATCGACACCGAAATCGTAGAGCTGGATCAGTCGCTGCTATTGCAAAATGAAAGCATGGGGCCGTATTCGTTATCTGAGCCGGTTTACCGAGTGCGAGCCAAACTCGAGCAACAAAGCATCAACGCCTTTGGCAACGAGTTTCCACTGCGCTCAGGCATGCTGTTTCAAGCCGACATTATTTTAGAGCAACAAAGCCTTTTGCAATGGCTGCTCAGCCCAATTAGCAGCTTGCGTGGGAGAGTAAGCTAATGACTAAGGCTGCCAATCAAAGCCAAACCTGGGTGTTGCCCAGTTGGCAGCACGCTTCTCCTGTTGAGGCGCACGCTGGGGAGTCAACCTCCTCTGCCTCGGCGAGTGCCGCAACGGGAGCTTTATCGCCACAGCAGCCGCAATCTCTGCTGCAAAAGCTTAACTTCAGTGGCAACAACCGTCTGCCAGTGATCCGTCAAGACGAAATCGCCGAGTGCGGACTGGCTTGCTTAGCCATGATAGCCAACTACCACGGTCATAAAATGGACCTAGCGGCCATTCGCCAACTCAGTAGCAGCTCGCTTTCAGGCACCAACTTAAAGCAGCTCATCGAATTAGGTGCGCAACTGCAGCTTAATTCTAGAGCGCTTAAGTGCCCGCTAGAGCAGTTACACCAATTGCAGCTACCCGCTATTTTGCATTGGGATCTCAACCACTTTGTGGTACTCGCTCAATGCAAAGCCCACAGCTTAGTGATTCACGATCCCGGCCGTGGCAAAGTCAAACTGACACTTGAGCAAGTAGCTAAACACTTTACCGGCATAGCATTAGAGCTATCACCCCAAAAGGACTTCAAAGCCAAACAGCAACGTCAGCAACTGCAATGGCGGCAACTGTGGCAGCAGCTGATTGGCTTTAAACGCGCTTTGGCTAAACTCATTGCGCTAAGCTTATTGCTGCAAGTCATCAGTTTACTCGGCCCCTATTACATGCAATGGGTGGTGGATGAAGTTTTAGTCAGTCACGACCAAGCGCTGTTAATGGTGCTTGCCATCGGCTTTGCGCTTATTAGCGTCTTTAAAGCCATTAGCCACTGGTTGCGCGGCTATTTAGTTTTGCGAGTAAGCGCTTTGTTTAATCTGAGCCTAGGCAGCAACTTACTCGGCCATTTGTTGCGTTTGCCAATGAACTACTTTATGACGCGCCACATTGGCGATGTGGTTAGCCGTTTTGGCTCTTTGCATCAAGTGCGTGAACGCCTAACCACAGGTCTTTCCGAAACCTTAGTCGATGGCATAATGTCCATTGCGGTGCTGGTATTCATGCTGATGTATTCAGCACAGCTTACGTTGGTCGTAGCCATTGCCATTGCCTTGTATAGCCTCATTCGCCTGTTAAGCTACTCAGCGCTGCACCAAGCTAATGAGCAGCAGATACACGCCAGCGCCAAAGAGCAAAGCCACCTGCTTGAATCCCTAAAAGCCATGCAAACCTTAAAGCTGTTTGCCCAAGAGCAGCGTCGGCACGCCACTTGGCAAAATCGATATGCCGATGTCATTAACGCCGACATTCGCGTAGGCAAGCTAAAAATAAGCCTTGATACCGCCAACAAGCTATTGTTTGGGTTGGAAAATGTTGTGGTTATTTATCTTGCAGCAATGGCTGTAATGGCCTCAGAGTTAAGCGTAGGTATGCTTTTGGCGTTTATGGCCTACAAAGCTCAGTTTATCGAGCGCATCAGTATGCTCATTGAGCAAGCCATTCAGTTTAAAATGCTGCGCCTTCACTTAAATCGCATCGGCGATATTGCCTTAAGCCCAACAGAATCAAACCTTAACGCGCAAATAGCTCAAGTTAATCAAGCACA
Source organism: Paraferrimonas haliotis (assembly GCF_002282895.1). Lineage (GTDB taxonomy): Bacteria > Pseudomonadota > Gammaproteobacteria > Enterobacterales > Shewanellaceae > Paraferrimonas > Paraferrimonas haliotis. Next base: position 771,809 of record NZ_NRRB01000001.1, on the reverse strand, counting down.
AATGCGCTTGCAACTAGTAGACGTCTGCTTTAGCTACCCAAACGCCAAGCGTCCACTGCTCAACGGCATCAATTTAACCGTTAAACCAGGACAAAGTATTGCCATCGCCGGTGCTAGTGGCAGCGGTAAAACAACTCTGATGAAAATTCTTTTAGGACTGATTCGTCCCACCAGCGGCCAAGTGCTAGTGAACGGCCAAGACATCGAAGCCATTGGCCTTAGCCAGTACCGTCGCCAAGTGGGTGCGGTGATGCAAGACGACACCTTATTAAGCGGCAGCATTATCGACAATATCGCCGCCTTCGACCCACAACCGAATCTGTCTGCTATAACCGCCGCCGCACAAACCGCGCACATTCATCAAGACATTGAAGCCATGCCCATGGGTTACAACAGCCTAGTGGGCGACATGGGCAATCAGCTATCCGGCGGACAAATTCAGCGGCTCATGCTGGCCAGAGCTCTGTACCAGCAGCCCAAGTTACTGTTGCTCGACGAAGCCACCAGCCACCTCGACGCCAACAACGAAACCCTGATAAACGACCAAATAAAACGGCTCGATCTCACCCGGATCATCATAGCCCACCGAGCCACAACCATAGCGTCTGCAGACCAATGCTATCGCTTAGAGCACGGTCAATTGCACAAGGAGGGCAAACACAGTTAATGAATGTTCAGCTCAACAGAGAGTAACTACAGAAGCCCGAAGCAAAGTGATTTATTTTGGCCAAGCGACACGCACCATCGCAACGCCAATAAGGACAGCATACAGGAAGGCCGCTTAAGTCATCAGGGACGATGAGCCGTATTAAGCACGCCAAGCTTAGCAAGGACGCTGAGCGCTAGGGAAAGCACACACTTTGACGCGGTATTCGGACTTCTTTAGTTGCTTTTTGGCACCACCATAAGCAACACAGCGAGCTAATGGATAGCTCAATATTTTATAAGGAGATTAATTATGTACGAATTACAACAAAGTGAACTTGAACAGGTGAATGGTGGAATTGTACCGATTATCGCAGCTGGTATTGGCGCTGCGGGTGCAATTATCGCTGCGGTTATTGTCGTATCATCTGGTAGCGAATCAGCCTCCCACGAAGGCCCAGATGGAAGCAAGACAACCTGTGCTCCTGGACAGGATTTGACCGTTACCGCCGAAGCTGTCTCCTGTAATTAACGATATTTCCCTCTTTAAGGTGAGCATCAAATGAGAAACTTAAAGCTGTTAGCAAGTATCGCCGCTATTGCATTTGTAATGGTCTTTGGCACGCTTGTTTACGCATTTAATTTGTTCCCTACCGATAACGCCCCAAAGGGAGTTAAAGGTAAAAAAAATGAACAACTAGCCATTGGCTTTTCTCACGATCCCCTTAAAGGGGGCTTTTCAGCCAGCGCTACGAACTTAACGACACAACCGATGCAGCTGCAACTTGAGTTTGTCGAACCCACCTCTACCCACTATCAAATAAACTGGACCGAGCCCAGCAATCTAGGGTTAATATACATTGCGCCCAATCAGAACAAACAGCTCGCAACCCTAATAAGACAATCCACACCAGATAAAAAGTACAGTTTTAGAGTGCGCTCAAGCTTTGCCGCAAATACAGATAATGACTGGGTTAATCGATTTCCCTTACCCATTAAAAGCGAAGCGAAAGTTATTCAATCGCCATCAAAACCAAAATTCTCAATAACAAATTTCCGATATCGCAGTCACTCTGGCTTTAATCAAAATGCAATCGACTTCTTGGTTCCAACCGGCACGCCCGTATACAGCATTAGAAGTGGGCGCGTGGCGTACGTTAAAGAGGACTCTGACTTTGGCTGCCCCGATAAGTCCTGTGTAAAATGGGGCAACATTGTCTCCATATTGCACCACGATGGCACCTTAGCCAGCTACTCTCATCTCAAATTTAACTCAGTGATTCCAGTTGAAGGGCAAATCGTTGAACAAGGCGAGCTCATTGCCTTCAGTGGCGCAACCGGTGGTGGTGGTCTCCCTCACCTACACCTGCAACTTGAAGCCATTGAACATGCCGATAACGGCAAACAACAACTAATCACCGTTGAGCCGTTATTCATCGATCAAAACGGTAGCACCATTCCCATTGTTCAAGGAACCTGGCTCGCATCACGCCGTTAAAATTGCTCAATAATACCCAGGGCCCCAAAAATGCCAAAACCTCAAAAAGCAAACCGCAAAACTCCTGCTAAGATTAAAGTACAAAGGCAATTATATGTCGCTAATTCTATGATTTTGGGGAAAATCGTGCCGCATACTTCAGGAAAACTAACCTGCTTTAAGGCTTATGACATTCGGGGAAAATTAGGTGAGGAGCTTAATGAAGACATCGCCTATCGCATTGGTCGGGCTTTTGGGCAGCATTTAAGCCCTAAAACCGTGGTGCTTGGCGGCGATGTTCGCGAGTCGTCAGAGGCGCTTAAGCTGTCGTTAGCGCTGGGGCTACAAGACGCCGGCGTTAACGTGCTCGACATTGGCATGGTGGGCACCGAAGAAATCTATTTTGCCACCGCACATTTAAAGCTCGATGGCGGCATTGTGGTTACCGCATCTCACAATCCAATCGACTACAACGGCATGAAACTGGTGCGCGAGCAGAGCCGGCCCATCTCGGGAGACTCGGGGCTTTTCGATATTCAAGCACTGGCTGAGTCTAATCAGTTCAGCATAGTGTTGCCAGAGGAACGCGGTGTTTATCGAAAAACCGACATTCAACAGGCTTACGTTGATCACCTACTTAGCTATATTAATGTGTACGATTTAAAGCCGATGAAAGTTGTTGTCAATGCCGGCAATGGTGCAGCCGGTCACGTTATCGATGCCATAGAAAGTCTGTTCAACGACAAAAAAATTCCAATCCGATTTATCAAGGTGCATCACCAGCCCGATGCAACCTTCCCTAACGGCATCCCCAATCCGCTGCTGCCGGAAAATCGAGCCGATACCGCTAATGCTGTTATTAAGCATCAAGCTCACCTAGGTATCGCTTGGGATGGCGACTTTGATCGCTGCTTTTTGTTTGATGAAAACGGCGAATTCATTGAAGGCTACTACATTGTGGGTTTGCTGGCGGAAGCATTTTTGCAACAGCAACAGCAGCAAAAACAACAGCAACCAGAGCAAGCCTCACCCGCTAAAATCATCCACGACCCAAGACTCATTTGGAACACTCAAGACATAGTCCAACAAAATAACGGCCAAGCCATCATGAGTAAAACCGGTCACGCCTTCATCAAAGAGCGCATGCGCGAAGAAGACGCCATTTATGGCGGTGAAATGAGCGCTCATCATTACTTCAAGCGCTTTAATTATTGCGATTCCGGTATGATCCCATGGTTGCTGGTCATCGAGCTGCTTTCAAACAAAAACCAGCCCTTATCCGAGCTGGTCAAAGAGCGTATTCGCGCTTATCCAAGTTCCGGGGAAATCAATTCCACCTTGGCAGAACCCAAAAACAGCATAAATAAAGTGAGCGCCTACTACCAAAAAAGCGCCTGTCAAACCGATCATACCGATGGCCTATCAATGAGCTTTAATGAGCCGCAAGGCCAATGGCGCTTCAACTTGCGCAGCAGCAACACCGAGCCTGTGGTACGACTCAACGTTGAATCCATAAACAACGTTAAACTGATGCAACAAAAAACCGCTGAAATACTGGAGATATTACGTAGCTGATCTGTGCAAATACACTTTTATGCGCATAAAAATCCGCACAAACGCTTTGTGCTGCTACCTCAGCTGCTGCTAATATAGCCCCCCTAAATCAGCTCAAAAATAATACCCATATAGAAGTCGGGACCGTTTATGAAGTCGAAGCTGCTGTTAAGTGCTCTGTTGTTATCCAGTTTTTCCGTGAAAGCCGCTTGGTGGGTCGAGCCCACCGATTTGCCACTACGAGCCGACATCCAATTGTTGGCGGATAGCGGCATCATCACCCACCCGGTAACCACTTACCCGCTTATGTGGGCCCGCATTAAAAACGATCTCGACCAAGCTCAACAACAATCACTTACCACCAACCAGCAACTGGCTTATCAAAGGGTAGTAGCCGCTTACCAGCGCGACCATCAAGCCATTCACAGTAAAATCGAACTCAATGGCGCTACCGACCAAACCCGCTTTATTGGCTTTGGCCAAGACTATCGCGACAAAGCGGCCCTAACAGCCAACGTTGAAGTCACTCAAGACTGGTTTAGTGGACGCTTGGCCGCCAGTTATCATTACGACGCTCAAGATGGCAACCCCAGCCGCCTCGATAACAGCTTCGCTGCGGTCAAACTGGGCAACTGGATAGTAACCGGCGGTGCAGTACAAAAATACTGGGGGCCGGGCTGGGACTCTGGGCTCATTCAAACCACCAATGCCCGTCCCATGCCAGGCATCAGCTTCACAAGAAACGACTCCAGCGCCTTTGAAAGCCCTTGGCTTAACTGGATAGGCCCGTGGACATTCACCACCGCCTTTAGCCAAATGGAAAGTGGCCGTTACGTGCCAGACGCTAAACATTGGGGCGCTCGCGGTACCTTAAAACCCGTCAGCAAATTAGAAATTGGCTTTTCGTGGACCATGCAATGGGGTGGCGAAGGTTACGGCAACAGCCTTAAAGACTGGTGGAACGGCTTATTCAATGGCGGCGTCAGCGAGGGCGACGTTAAAAACGGTCAAGAAAACATGCTGGCAGGCTATGACTTTAGGTGGTCAGACACCGCCTGGGGCGTACCCTATGGCATATACTACGAGCGCATTCACGAAGACTTTCATAACGGCAAAAACCGCTTAATTAACTCAGCCAACATGGGCGGTATCGACGTCTATATAGCCCAGTTTAACACTCGAGTATTTGCCGAATATTCAGACACCGCAGTGGCCTGTGGCATCGACTCCAGTATTTATAACTGCTTGTACGAACATGGTTTTTATCGCGACGGTTATCGCTACTATGGCCGCAGTCTCGGCAGTACCTACGACAACGACTCTCGAGTGTTTGTGTTGGGAGCCATTACCCAGCTAAGCCACGGCCAAAGCATTACTAACAAGTTTCGCTGGGCCCGCTTAAACACCGACGGTAATGATAGAGGCGAGCCCGGTGGCAATCCGGTATCGCCCGGTCGCTACGAACGCTTATATCAAGTCGACAGCAGCTATCATAGGCCCTTTTATCACGGCAAGCTCAAGCTTGGTGGAACCTTGGGCTACAGCGAATACCCAATCACTGACCATAGCAGCCATTGGGACGCCACGGTATACGCCGGTTGGGAACGGCGCTTTTAAGCGCCCTTTTGCGGTAACAGGCTCATAAGATCTGCCGCAAGCACTGATTATCTGATAACATCAGGCTTACCAAAAAATAACATTGCGACGCACCTAAAAAGGATTGTGTGATGCTTCGAAGTTTGCGAACGGTTTGCCTTTTGGCTGTTACAAGTCATGCTTTTTTCACTGTACCCAAGGCTCACGCCGAGCCATGGATAGACACCAGCGATCAATTTTTACGCGCCGACATCCAGCGTTTGGCCGATGCGGGCGTAATCACAGTCCCCATAAACACTTATCCGCTCATGTGGTCTGGTATTACCAGAAACCTAAAGAGTGCGGATATCAGCGAGCTCAGTCCAGATATCGCCGAAGTGGTCGCTCGAGTAAACTACCGCTATCAGCAAACCCAAGAGCAACCTTTTAAAAGCGAAATTAAAGCGGCTGCCACCAGCAAAGACAAGCGCTTTACCAGCTTTGGTGAGCCCCATCGTGAGCGCGCCAGCCTTAGCGTATCAAACAGCGGCAGTAGCGATTACTTTGCCTATAAGGTTGCAGCTTCGGCGCACTACGACGCCTCCGACAACCACACTTATCGGCTGGACGATTCCTACGCAGCCTTGCTTTTAGGCAACTGGGTTGTGTCGGCTGGCTTGGTCAGCTCTTGGTGGGGCCCGGGTAACGATCAAAACCTCCACCGCACCAATAACGCACGCCCCCTTCCCGGCCTCACCCTTTCTCGAAACGACCCTCAAGCGTTCGAAACGCCATGGTTAAGCTGGCTGGGTGAGTGGAATTTTACCGGCAGCATGTCTCGCCTAGAGAGTGATCGCGCCATTGCCAATCCATACCTGTTACAAATGCGCGGTACCTTACGACCACTGCGGCAGTTAGAACTGGGGTTTAGTTTAACCAACCAAATGTGTGGCGAGGGCATTGATTGCAGTTTAAGTGACATTTGGGATTCACTGGTTGGCGGAGGTAATTGCACCGACGGCACCAATGATTGCGACAGCAGTACTAAAAGCCATAAAGGGAATAAGATAGCGGGGTTTGATGTTCGCTACAGCGATACCTGGTTCGGCCAGCCAATAGGTATTTACTTCGAAAGAACCTGCGAAGACAACGCCGGCCCCTACCCATGGCAAATTGCCGATTGCGGTCGTCAACTTGGAGTGGACACCTGGCTTAACATTGGTGATTCAGTGAACAAGGTTTACCTCGAAGCAAGCGATACCTTAGTGGCCTGCGGCACCAACGCAAATGTTTTTAACTGCTTTTATGAGCACTCAGAGTATTTGGGCGGATACCGTTATTACCAGCGTTCAATCGGCAGCAGTTACGACAGCGATGCCCGCACACTGGTGTTAGGCGTTATCAGCCAAACCCCAACCTACCAAGTTGAAACCAAAGTGCGCTGGTTACAGTTAAATAAAGACGGCGGTCATCGCAACCCCGACTACACCCCTTATCAGCCTAAAGAAAATTTGGTGAGTATCTCAAGTCAAGTCGGTCGAGAAACCTTTATGGGGCGAGTAAACCTCGGAGCCGAGGTGCGTCAAAGCGAAATAGCCGAAACGGCTAAGCGCAGTACCCAAGCCTTGATCTTTGCGGATCTAACTTACCCATTCTAAAGAATTACAAAGTACAGAAACGAGCAGAGGAGCCAATGACAAAAGTCGTCGCTCCTCTAAACAACATAGAACAACTAAACCTCGCTACAACCCCACTCCGGATAGTGCTTGCGTACATAAGCGTTGAGCTCGCGCTCGGCTTGGCTGTATTCCCGCACAACCTCAATGTCGTTAGCGGCAATGCTGCTCACCATACCCGCGCCAACGGTAACATTGGTATGACGGTCAATTACGACAAAGGCACCGGTTTGCGGCAGCGCTTGATAGGCATCCACTGCCACCTTGTCGTTAAGCGCCACTTGGATTAACGCAATTTCGTTAAGCTCTAGCGTGTCACTGTTGTGAGCATGCTCATCTAAGGTGTTTACGTTAATTTTATGGGGCAGCTCCACCACTTTGCCAAAGCACGATTTAGTGGCAAATTTAAAGGTGTATTCTTTGTGGGTGCGCAGCGGCGTTTCGCCCATCCAAACCAGGTGTGCGCTAAACTGATTAGACAACTCCGGCTCATGACCTGTGTGCACCAGCATGTCACCGCGAGACACGTCAATTTCGTCTTCAAGGGTTACGGTAATGGCTACACCCGGGCGTGCCGATTGCAGTTCACCGTCGTAGGTAAAAATCGACTTAACTCTCGAGGTTTTGCCCGATGGCAGCGCGGTCACTTCATCGCCCACTTGCAATATGCCAGAGGTTAAGGTGCCACAAAAACCACGGAAGTTTAGATTCGGGCGATTAACGTATTGCACCGGGAAGCGCATGTTTTCGGTATCGACGTCTTTATCGACTTTAACCGTTTCTAAGAGCTTCATTAAGGTGGCACCTGGGTACCAATCCATATTTTCACTCGGCGTCACCACGTTGTCGCCTTTTAGCGCCGAAATGGGCACGAAGCGAATGTCATCGATGTTAAAGTTCTTGGCCATCTCGCGGTATTCAACTTTAAGCTTTCTAAACACTTCGCGGTCATAGTCCATCAAATCCATTTTATTGATGGCAACAATGATGTGCTTAATACCTAATAGGCTGCAAATAAAGCTGTGGCGGCGGGTTTGATTTTGAATGCCATGGCGGGCATCCACCATCACAATGGCCAGCTCACAGGTAGAGGCGCCGGTCACCATATTACGGGTGTATTGCTCGTGCCCAGGAGTGTCGGCAATAATGAACTTACGCTTTTCGGTGGAAAAATAGCGATAGGCCACATCAATGGTAATGCCCTGCTCTCGCTCCGACTGCAAACCATCCACTAGCAGCGCCAAATCAAAGGTCTCGTCGGTGGTATTAAACTTTTGCGAATCTTTTTCAATGGCGGCCATTTGATCTTCGTAGATCAATTTCGAATCGAACAACAAACGACCAATTAAGGTTGATTTGCCATCGTCCACGTTGCCGCAGGTTAGGAAGCGTAACAAGTCCTTATTTTCATGAACCTTTAAATAGCCCTCAATATCGGTGGCGATGAGATCTGAGCTATGAGACATGATTTGCTCCTAAATGCTTATAATAGTTAGACAAAGCATCGATAAATGTCGACACTTCAGCCTTTGGTAATTGATTAATGCCGGCGGCCGCTTTGCGCCCCCCGCCTGTGGCAAACTGACAACACACGTCATCGGCGCCAATGCGATTATTAAGCGGTGCTCGAACGCTTACTGTGTAGTCATTACCGCTTGGGTTAAGGGTTATAACCCCATGGGCCAACTGCGCATTTTGATTGGCCAATTGATTGCCAAACACGCCGCTTATGCGCCGTGCCCACGCTTCACAAGGCAGCTCGTAAACTTGGCAAGCGTTGTCTTGGAAGCTGGGCTTAAGCTCGCCCACCAACTGACTGTCTTGCTTATAAGCGGCTTGCAGCTCAGTAAACGGAGACTCTTCAAGCGCCATCATGGCCAGTGGATCTGAATAGCTCAGCAGCTCTTCGAACAGCTGCGTCGGTTCAAAGGTTAAATCCGCCAACGACGCACCATAGCCGTTGTAATTAATTAAAGTACCCAGCTCCTTTAAGAACTCGATTTGCGCATTGCTTAACCCACACTGGTTCGCTAGTTGCTGTGCCGGCACCAAGAGATTATCGCCAAAAGCGCCGGCTATGGCCCAGTGGGCAAACTGTCCCTGCAAATGCTGGTTAATCAACAAGCTGGTGCAGGTTTCTGGGGCCAAATCAATGATGGCTTGTAGGTGTTCGCTTTTTGGAATGTCACCGCTGCGATGGTGGTCGCAATAAAACACCTCTATATCATTAGCCAGCAATTGCGCTAAAGCCGGCTGGTTTTTCTCCATAGAGATATCCAGCACAGTCACCGATTGAGCGTTTTCAATATCCACTTGCTGCAGCAATTGGATATCGCGCTTTACCCCACTGATTAGCGTGGACTCTCGTGGCTGGCTCAGTCGCAACTGAAGCAAGGCGCATATGCCATCTGCATCGCCATTAAATACGTCGTAATGCATGCTACTGAGCCTCTGAGTGTGCTTGCTCTGAGTGCGCTTGTTCTAAATAGCCCTGTTGAGCTAAATAGTCCACCACCTGCTGAGCACAACGCTCAACCGAATGCTCTGCGGTTTTCAGCCAAATATTAGGATTAACCGGTGCTTGGTAGTCGGAATCTATGCCCGTGAAATGCTTAATTTCGCCGGCACGAGCTTTTTTATAAAGCCCTTTAGGATCACGCGCTTCGCACACGTCAATGGGAGTATCAACGAAGACCTCAATAAACTGACCTTGCGCCAGCAATTGTTTTACCTGCTCGCGGTCGCTTAAAAAAGGCGAAATAAACGCGGTTAATACTAAACAACCCGAGTCCACAAACAGCTTGGCCACCTCGCCTATGCGACGAATGTTCTCAACTCTATCGGCGTCGGAAAAACCTAAGTCGTTGTTTAGGCCATGGCGAACGTTGTCACCATCCAACAAATAACTGTGCTTATGCAGTGTTAACAGCTTGAGCTCAACCGCGTTGGCAATGGTGGACTTGCCCGAACCGCTGAGTCCGGTAAACCAAAGTACGGCGGGCTTTTGCTGCTTAAGCGCGGCGCGCTGCCCAGGGTTAACCGAAGCCTTATGCCAAACAATGTTATCGTTCATTTAGAAATACCCTTCGCGCTTCTTTTTCTCCATAGAGCCTGAGCTATCGTGGTCAATGGCACGCCCTTGTCGCTCTGAGGTAGTAGTAAGCAGCATTTCTTGAATCACTTCTGGCAACGTAGTGGCTTGCGATTCCACCGCACCGGTGAGCGGATAACAACCTAAGGTTCTAAAGCGCACCATCTTCTCTTCAATCACTTCGCCATGTTTCAGCTCCATGCGCTCGTCATCCACCATAATCAGCATGCCATCACGCTCAACCACTGGTCGTTTCGCAGACAAATAAAGCGACGGAATTTCAATTTCTTCCAGATAAATGTATTGCCAAATATCAAGCTCAGTCCAGTTAGACAAAGGGAATACACGAATGCTTTCGCCTTTATTAACCTTACCGTTATAGATGTTCCAAAGCTCTGGGCGTTGATTTTTAGGGTCCCAACGGTGGTGTTCGTCTCTAAATGAGTACACTCGCTCTTTAGCGCGAGACTTCTCTTCGTCGCGACGGGCGCCACCAAAGGCGGCGTCAAAACCGTGCTTGTCCAGCGCCTGCTTTAAACCTTGAGTTTTCATGATGTCGGTATGCATGGCACTGCCATACACAAAGGGATTCATGCCCATTTTCAACCCTTCCGGGTTTTGATGCACAATCAGTTTCATGCCCAGTTTTTTGGCCATGTAATCGCGAAACGCGATCATTTCTTTGAACTTCCAGGTGGTGTCGACGTGCATAAGCGGGAATGGAGGAATACCAGGAGCGAAAGCTTTTCTGGCCAAATGCAGCATTACCGATGAGTCTTTACCCACGGAATACAGCATTACTGGGTTGTCAAACTCCGCCGCCACTTCGCGCATAATGTGAATTGATTCAGCTTCCAATTGCTTAAGGTGAGTCAAGCGTTCTAGCGAAATGGTCAAAGTTTACAACTCCTATATTATATTCCTATAAACAAGGGAATAGTGGCGATTACTATAGCTCCGTAAAGTAAGGCGATGGGCACCCCGACTTTAACAAAGTCTTTTAATTGGTATTGTCCGGCATTAAACACCATTAAGTTGGTTTGATAGCCATAGGGGCTAATAAAACTGGCACTGGCGCCAAACGCGACCGCCAATATATACGCGTGCGGGTTGGCACCTAAGCTCGATGCCAACTCTAACGCCAATGGGAACACTAAGGCCGCCGCAGCATTATTGGTTACCAACTCAGTGAGCAGCCATGATAGCAAATACACAATAACCAACCCAGCAAACGGAGTAATCAAATCGCTATATGATGTGCCAATATAATCTAACCAACGAAACACGCCACTGGCGTTAAGTGCTTGAGATAACACCAAAGCCGAGGAAATAATAAGCCAAATATTCACCGGCAATCGCTGCAACGCTTCATTAGGTTTCAGCGCCCCAGACAGCAACAACACGCACAAAAACAAGAATACGCTTTTGAACAATGTGGTCACTCCGATAGCCGCAAGCCCAATGGCTGCGACAAAACCAAATACCGCCAGCTTTTCTCGCCAACCGCCCAGTAAGTGTTCGGTTTTGACGTCGCTTAACATGAAAAAATTCTTAGTTAAATTATGACGTTGGTTAAAGTCGTTACCAATTGCCAGTGCTAAGTAGTCGCCCGAACGCAATTCAACATCACCTAACTTGCCCGAAATTGCCTCTCCATCACGCTTAATGGCCACCACAGCGGCATCAAATAAGGCTCGAAAGCCAGACTTTTTAAGGGTGCTGCCCACCAAACGACTTTCAGGGCGAATTACCACTTCTGATAAATTGCTCAGTGGTAAGCCGCTATCATCGGCAAACAAAGACAAACCTTGAAACTGCGCCAGCACGGTCACTTTTTTAATGTCACCACTAAAGAGCAAGCGATCATCGGCTTGAATAACCTGTTCCGGACTCACAGGCGAAATTAGCCGCCCATCTCGAATGATTTCCACCAAAAACAAGGATTCCAAGTTACGCAAGCCGTTTTCTTCAACGCTTTTGCCTACAAGCTCAGAATCTTTGGTGACTTTCGTGCCTATTAAATAAGCCTGAGGCTCTATGGGTATCGATTGCCCTTGAGGTAACAGTGAACTTAGAAAAAACAGCAAACCGCCACAGCCAAGCACCAAGCAAAGCCCTACGAGGGTGAAATCAAAGAAGTGTAAGCTTTCCATGCCGTTATCCAGCACTAAGCTATTCACAATAAGGTTGGTAGACGTACCCACAAGGGTTAAGGTGCCACCAAGAATAGCGGCATAGGACAAGGGTAATAGCAGCTTACTGGCGCTATGAAAGCGATTACTGCGAATGGGGGCTAGCATGGTAGACACTACTGCGGTGTTATTAAGCAAGCCTGAAAATATTGCGGTTAGGCCATATAATCTGAGCCAAGTGGCTTTGTAGCTTACGCCTATCACAAAGCTGGTGAGCGAGCGCAGCAAGCGTGTTTTTTCAATGGCCACCGAGCACAGCATCAACATCATTAAGGTGAGTAAGCCAGTGTTCGACACGCTGGCAATGAGTTGATCTGTACTCACTAACGCGCTTAAGTAAAGGGTAATGAGCAACAGCCCAAACACCTTTGTAGAATGGGCCTGATAGCGAATAAGCCCTGCAATGGTTAAAGCAAACAGCAGCAAAACAAAGGCTTGAGTGCCGCTGAAGCTTGCTTCCATTAACTGTCGCTACCAAACAAGTCGCGGGTATACACTTTATCGGCCACGTCTTTAATGTCATCGGTTAAGCGGTTGGCAATAATCACATCAGACTGTGCTTTAAACTCATTAAGATCGGTGATAACGCGGGAGTTAAAGAACTCTGGCTCTTTAAGCACAGGCTCATACACCACCACTTCAATGCCTTTTGCCTTAATGCGCTTCATAATGCCTTGAATAGACGAGCTTCTAAAGTTGTCAGAGCCGGCCTTCATAATAAGACGGTGCACTCCAACAACTTTAGGGTTGCGGCTAATAATACTATCGGCCACAAAGTCTTTGCGAGTGCGATTAGCATCCACAATGGCTTTAATCAGGTTATTAGGCACGTCTTCGTAGTTGGCCAGCATTTGCTTGGTGTCTTTAGGCAAGCAATAGCCGCCATAACCGAAAGACGGGTTGTTGTAGTGAGAGCCAATGCGAGGGTCTAGCCCGACCCCTTCAATAATCTGGCGGCTATCCAAGCCGTGAGACTCGGCGTAGCTATCCAATTCGTTAAAATAAGCCACACGCATGGCCAAGTAGGTGTTGGCAAACAGCTTAATGGCTTCTGCTTCGGTAGAGCCGGTAAGCAGTACATCAATGTTCTCTTTAATGGCGCCTTCTACCAGCAAATCCGCAAAGCGCTGTGCCCGCTCCGACACCTCGCCCACCACAATGCGCGACGGGTGCAAGTTGTCTTTAAGGGCCAAGCCTTCACGCAAAAACTCCGGCGAGAAGATAATGTTATTGGTGCCGTATTTCTCCCGCATATTGGCAGTAAAGCCCACAGGAACCGTTGATTTAATCACCATCACCGCATTGGGGTTAATAGCCTTTACGTCCTGAATCACCGCTTCAACGGAGCCGGTATTAAAGTAGTTGGTTTTTGGGTCGTAATCGGTTGGCGTAGCAACAATCACATAATCCGCCCCTTCGTAGGCCAAGTGCTTATCTAGGGTAGCGGTTAAATTAAGGGGCTTAGTGGCTAAATAGCTCTCAATTTCAGCATCCACAATAGGGGATTGCTTGTTGTTAATGAGCTCAACTTTTTCAGGAATAATATCCACCGCAACCACTTCATTATGTTGCGCGAGCAGAATGGAGTTCGATAGGCCTACGTAGCCGGTGCCGGAAACTGCGATTTTCATAATATTACCACTTAGAATAGAGTTCAATTTGCGAAGAATTATGCACTGTAGTCTTGATTTAGGCAAACAGGTCATAGCTAATGCGAAAAATTAGAAATCTAGTGCGCTTTTAACAAGACTTTTCAACTAATTTTTTGGTAGAATTTGGTCGCAAAATCAAATTTATCAATGAGCGCAATTGAGCTGAGTTGAGCTCAATTGGAATAAATTTCCGAAAAAACAAAATGAAACTATGACAACTAGCCTTCCCATACTACTGAGTTTTTTTGTCTCTCTGTCGTTAATCACCATTTTACAACCGCTAGCCCACTCTATTGGGTTAGTCGACAAGCCTAATCAACGCAAACAACATCAAGGACATATTCCACTGGTTGGCGGTCTTGCTATCTATACCAGCCTAATGGTGGGCATAGGTTTTATGCACCTATTTTTTGGTTTCGAGTTTACCCGAGCCATAGAAGCATTAATGGCAGGGTGTTTTTTCATTACATTAATTGGCGCCATCGATGATAAGTACGACTTATCAGTAAAAATTAGAATTGTAGCTCAAGTGGGCGCGGCTTTATTAATGGCTCTAGTCGCCAATAGACAAATCTCGGATCTCGGTAATTTATTTTGCCTGGGCGTCATAGAGTTAGGCGTTATTGCCGTGCCCTTTACCGTACTGGCGGTAATGGCGGCAATTAACGCTTATAACATGGTGGATGGTATTGATGGCTTAATTGGGGGAATGACGCTCAGTACCTTTACGGGCTTGGGCGTGCTTTTTTGGCTGAGCGATAGCCACCACTTTGCGATACTGTGCTTTGTGATTGTTTCCGTTGTATTGCCCTACCTACTGTTTAACTTGTCTGTGTTTGGCAATAAACGAAAAATCTTTATGGGAGATGCAGGCAGCATGCTCATTGGTTATTTAACCATTTGGCTGCTGTGCATTGGTGTAGACGCCAACGAACCGGTATTTCGCCCCGTGGTGGCATTATGGATTGTGGCACTGCCATTGGTGGATATGGTAGCCATTATGCTTAGACGCATAAAAAAAGGGCAAAGCCCTTTTAAACCGGATAGAGACCATTTACACCACATCTTCATGCGGGCTGGCTTATCCTCACGTCAAACCCTAGCCGTAATGACCATTGCCTCGTTTGTGATTACTGGATTGGGCGTTACCTTAGAGCTACTAAAGACCCCAGAGCCTGTGATACTGTTTATGTTTCTGGGGCTGTTTGCAAGCTATTACTTGGTGATTGCGAGGGTATGGCGAATTGTGAGCTGGTTAAAGCGGTAACTTATTTTAGCTTAATAAAAACCTTCTCCATATTCTCTGCCATCAAATCACGGCTGTATTGTGGCCCAGCAGCAATACTTGCTTGTCGTTTTTCTGCGTACAGTGTTTTATTTTGATACAGTTCTAACACCGCTTGCGAGATGGCTTCAACGTTTTCACTTTCAACCACTAAACCTGAGTCCGTGTCTTTTATGATGGCTGTCGCCTCGCCTTCTGGCACACTCATTATCGTCGGGATGCCCATCCCCATACATTCAAATATTTTGGATGGAATTACTGTTCTAAATAAATTGCTGTTGATCAAAGGCACTAGAGATACGTCGCACAGCGACCATAGTCGAGGCATCATTTCTTTAGGTTGACGGTTAATAAGCACTACATTGTTCAATTGTTTTTCTTGAACTAGATCAACAACCTTCTGCCTTGCTGCGCCGCCGCCCGCGAAAACAAATCGAATATCATCGTATTGTTGTAGCTTTTCTGCTACTGCAACAATGTGCTCTAACCCATGCGCCATGCCATGCGTACCAATGTAACCTGCGACAAATTTTCCTTCGAGGCTGTGTTGCTTTGCAAGTTCAGAATCTTTCTCTGCCACCGGTTCATATTTGCTTAAGTCTACACCGTTGAGCACCACTTCGATTTTGTCCCCATCAACTCCACGTTCAATCAATTCATTTTTAAATGCATGTGTCACAGACACGATAGAATCTGCTCTTCGATACAAAAACAACTCAATTTTTTCAAGAAGTGTGATCGCCCTGCTCTCTTTCATCGCTCCGACAGCTGTAATAGAGGCAGGCCAAATATCACGCAATTCAAAAACAAACGGTTTTCTTCGAACAGCAGATAAAGCCCATCCAGCACAAGCACAAAAAAACTGAGGTGAAGTAGCAACAATTACGTCAGGCTTTTTCTGAAATAGTCCTGCAAAAAAGCCGGAAATCATAAAAGATATGTAGTCTAAAATTCTTTTTACAAAGCCTTCATTGGCAGTAATGTATGTTTTGACACGAACCACTCGAATGCCATCAAGCTCTGACACGTCATAAAGCTTGTTTTTGAACCCTTCAAAAACCTTTCCTTCAGGAAAGTTAGGAGCACAGGTAATCACTGTCACTTTATGGCCCGCTTTCACCCATCGGGTAGCGTGTTCGTAAGTTCGGGTCGCAGGTGCGTTTCCCTCGGGAGGAAAGTTGTCTGTTAAAAATAGAATATGCATAATTAAAACCTAATCGACACCTCTAGATGCCCACTAACTACCGCTATTAGAAGTTATAATTTCCAACCTCCAAATATCGGATCAATCTTGCAGGTCAACTCCGACTTTCTACGCAAGGTCAATTTCAGTAGAACGACCTACGTAGCCAAATATTCTTAATCGTAGTTACTAAAAAACTCAATATACCAAGGCATAGCGATAGAAATACCCTCTCCTATGCAGTAAATACCAGTATACCCTAACTTTGATTTAGCCTTAGAGACATCCGCTTGTGAATGCCTGACATCTCCTACTCTGAAGTCACGATAATTTAAATTACCCTGAATTAAAACGCCGTGTTCGGTTAATGAGGAGTTAATCGTCTCATAAAGCTCGTTCAGGGTTGTTCTATCACCTACTGCCACGTTATAAACTTCATCTTTGGCTTCATCAGAGGCCGTTGCTGCTAAAATGTTCATCTCAACTACGTTGTCGATAAAGCAAAAATCTCGGCTAGTCTCTCCGTCTCCGTTAACAAAAACGTCCTCACCGTTTATCATTGCGGCAGTCCATTTGGGTATTACTGCTGCATAAGCGCCATTAGGATCTTGTCGTGGCCCAAAAACATTAAAATAGCGTAAACCAATGGCTTTAAAACCATAAGTTTTTGCGAATACACTTGCATAGAGTTCATTTACATACTTAGTTACAGCGTAAGGCGACAACGGATTACCAATGTTCTCTTCAACTTTAGGCAATGCTGGATGATCGCCATAGGTAGAGCTACTGGCGGCATAAGTGAAGCTTTTTACCCCTTGCTCTTTTGCAGCCATCAGCATATTGATAAACCCAGTAATATTAGCTGAGTTAGTAGTAATAGGATCAGCTATAGAGCGAGGAACACTGCCAAGTGCAGCTTGGTGAAGCACATAATCAACACCCGTTAATGCTTTTTCACAATCCCCATAATTTCGGATATCACCTTCAATGAAGGTAAAATTTTTCCAGCTCTCAGCTGTTACCTTGTCTTTAACCTCGTCCAGGTTATATTGATGTCCCGTAGCAAAATTTTCGAGGCCAATTACCTTCTGGTTCAGCTTTAACAATTTCTCTAATAAGTTTGAGCCAATAAATCCTGCCACACCAGTCACTAACCAAGTTTTTGGCTCTTGCGACAATTCTTGTTGAATTTGTTCAAATTTACTCATTATTCATCCCACATGATACTAACCAGTGTTATAAGCGCATATCTACGCTTTCTTTGTCCAACACATACTTCAAATCATAAAGCACATGATTTTCTTTACCGTATGAATGGATTTCATCGGCACCAGCTTGCTTAAATTCATCATGTGCAACAGCCAGAATGATGCCGTCATAATGACCTGACTTAGCAACTTTTTCGGCTGTTAAACCATACTCATGTTGAGCTTCTTCGTTCGAACACCATGGGTCAACTATATCAACATTGATATTGTACTCAGCTAATTCTGCAACGATATCAACAACACGAGTATTGCGCAGATCTGGGCAGTTTTCTTTGAAGGTTAATCCCATAACCAGTACATTTGCATCTTCAATCTGAATACGCTTTTTGAGCATCTTTTTCACAAGTTCAGAAACTACGTAGCGACCCATACCGTCATTCAGACGACGACCGGCAAGAATCATTTCCGGGTGATAACCGACGCTTTGCGCTTTGTGTGTTAGGTAGTATGGATCAACACCTATACAATGGCCGCCTACAAGGCCTGGACGGAATGGTAAGAAGTTCCATTTTGTACCAGCAGCTTCAAGTACCTCTAATGTATCAATGTCAAGCTTGTTAAAAATCAGAGACAACTCATTAATCAAAGCAATGTTTACATCACGCTGAGTGTTCTCGATCACTTTGGCCGCTTCTGCCACTTTAATTGATGAAGCCTTATGTGTACCAGCGACAATGATTTTCTTATAAAGTTGGTCTACAAATTCGGCCACTTCATCATTAGAACCACTCGTAACTTTCAAAATGTTAGTCACTCGATGCTCTTTATCACCTGGGTTAATTCGTTCGGGTGAATAACCAGCAAAGAAATCTTGATTAAAAGTTAGACCAGAGACCTTTTCTACAACTGGAATACACGTCTCTTCGGTCGCTCCCGGGTATACAGTAGATTCATAAATAATTACATCACCCTTCTTAACCACAGAGCCAAGCGCCTCCGATGCTTTTACAAGAGGGGTTAAGTCTGGCTGTTTGTGCTCATCAATAGGAGTAGGAACTGTTACGATATATACATTCGCAAGAGCTAAATCACTTAAGTTTGCCGTGTAAGAAAGATTGACCGCTTCTTGCAACTCCTCAGAGCTGCATTCAAGAGTGGAATCAACTCCATCTTTAAGTTCATTTACACGACCTTGGTTAATGTCAAAACCAATTGTTTCAAGTTTCTTACCGAACTCAACCGCAAGTGGTAGGCCAACATATCCCAAACCGATAATAGCAAGCCTTAGATTTTCATTGTTTAATCTCATATCTCTCTCTTATTTCGATGCGTGACCATAATCACAACTAAATAAACTAAATTTGCAAATACTAAAAGAACTACGCGCCTCCTCGCAATCGTTCCTATTTTAGGACGTATGCTTCAAAAGACGGCCCTTTCCAATTAATATTCTTAACACCCTAACGAATAAAGCAACTATTTCATAAAATACGTGCAACCCAACCTAAAAAACTATTACGAAACAAAAAAGCTGTTTGCACTAGCTATACACCCCAACCAATACTTGTCGAAGAAGGATAAGAGCGACATAAAAAAGCCAAATCCGACTAAAAAGATATTCAGTTACGAAAATAGTAACCTAAATTAGCTGAAGTTACCGAGGCTATTCGAGTATAGATTAATTGCAAATCTATTTATGCAACCCTACCATTGCCTCCAAATATTTTTTCGCTACTTCGCCCCAAGACAGCTTCGACAAATAATAATTTGCTATGCGTATGTTGTATGCACAGTCATAATTATTTAGAAAATGATACAAATCATCCTTCATACCTTTATAGTCGATTGCCTTATTAAATCTAACGCTTTTTGCCTCTAAATATCCATCAACTCCTTCTCCGGTAGTAGCTAAAATTGAACAACCTTGGCTTAAAGCTTCGAGATAAACCAAACCAAACGTTTCAGCATGTGAAGGCATAAAAAAGATTTTTGAATCTAGATATAACTTACGAATAA
Source organism: Paraferrimonas haliotis (assembly GCF_002282895.1). Taxonomy (GTDB): domain Bacteria; phylum Pseudomonadota; class Gammaproteobacteria; order Enterobacterales; family Shewanellaceae; genus Paraferrimonas; species Paraferrimonas haliotis. The sequence continues at coordinate 752,255 of NZ_NRRB01000001.1, read as the reverse complement.
CTTTTTTATCAGTGGTCCTTGGTATAATCTCAACCCAACCTGGAATAAATTCCAACCCTGTCAAGCGCAGAAACTGCTTGTGAGTGCCACCTAAAAGCTTTAATTCAAACTTTTCTCCATCATCAATCAATAGCTTTGACGCTCGATAAATTCCGTCAATATTCTTATTTTGGTCAAACTTCCCTACAAAACATACTTGATTTCGCTTCTCGACCACGTTTATTAATTTATTCTCTAACCAAAAATCAGAAATTGCGTTAGGGATAACGACAGAACGACAAATGTGAGCATAGGTATTAGGATACTGTTGACGAAATCTTCTTCGATGAGCATGGCTAACAAAAATGACTGAATCTGCATGCGCTAAAACACGAGACATTAAAATTCTGTAGTGAGGTAACCTAGGCAAAAAAACATTTATATCAGTATTACGTACAACTAAAGTATATTTAACACCAAAAATTTTTGATAATAAATATGCACAAACCCCGTCTGACCACATCGTATGAGCTAATAAGTACTTAGGCTTTCGGCCTTCTAATTCTTTAAAACACAAATACGTTATAAAAAAAACCTTAACTAAAGGGAAGTATTTTAAGACAACATTGCTAAATTTTAAATAAGAGATTTTACCGGCCAAAACACCTTCATCATATATCCCATATTGTTTGCTATCCCGGTAAGGAACCAAGACGATTTGCTCGAAGCTTTCTTCCAGTTTGGATATAAGGTTATAGTGAACTTTACTAACGACAAAATTATTACATATATGAGCGATCACCGAGCACCTCGTCGCTTAATAAATTTCGCTGGAGTACCACCTACAACGCAGTATTCTTCAACATCCTTTGTCACAACGGAATTAGCTGCAATGACAGCTCCTTTACCAATAGTAACACCTGCAAGAATAATGCAATTAAAGCCAATCCAAACATCATCGCCTATTACTATAGGAGCGTTCGCATACCCTTGATTATTAATAAAAACCTTTTCATTATCATAGTTATGACTTCTTGAAATCAAGCTAGTTCCCGCTGCAATTAGAACGCAATCGCCAATTATTACAGTTTCATCATATGCTACAACACATACACGATCTCCTAAAAAACAATTTTCGCCAATTTTAATATTATTACAGCCTCGTAAACTTACGCTACGCTCAATAATGGAACCATTTTCAATTTGAGCTCCAAGAAATTTATACGAAACTATTCTAGCATTATAAAAAAGATCACTTCTAAAAACTTTTAAATTTAACCATTTAAAGAAACACATGCCTATAGCAACAATCTGAACAGCTAAAAAAAACAATTTTTTACTCAATCAGAATCTCCATTTCCCTTGTTCATTCTACATTAACTGGACAACTCATCTACACCTAATTTATTAGTTGCAGATATTAAAAGTATGCAAAACCAGAGTATAGGATTAAATATATAGACTTTGCTAAGCAATAAAACGATCAGCATAACACCCGCGAACAAGTTAAGAGGCTTACAAATTACAAAAATAACAACTAAAAATAGAATCGAAAAAAAACCGAACTGAAAAAATAAGTTAAACGCCAAACCAACATCCTGTATTGATAAACATGAGTGACAATCATTCACCATAAAGCCCGAGCCCATAAAAAACCTTAGTGAATCCGAATTTATTAAAAAGTTAATGGCTTCAAACTTTAGATCTGTAGTGCTATCAGTCACACTGTCATTGAAAAACCTCCACTCTAAGTACTCTATAACACCGAAGTTAATCAATAAGAATACTAGCGCCACTGCAAAGAAAAGTAAGAGAATTACCTTCTTAACGTCAAAATTTACAATAAGATTCTTAGCTAGAATAGCGCCCAAAATCAGGCCAAAATAAATAATAGAACTAACGGAGAAAGTTAAAGGAAGGCTAACCAAACCAGCAATAGCTGTTATGCTCAACTTGCGCTCTAGGACTATTAATGTGAGTATCAATAGAGAAATCCAAGTACCATAGCTACCAGGCTCGTTGTAAGCTCCTGTGAGGCGTGGAATTCCAAGTGCTTTGATCAAATTCTGCTTTCCTTCAGAAAAGGGAAACAATACGGAATGAATATCAGTAATAATCCCAAATAAAAAAAACGATATTAGCTGGTACAGCAATAATATGACATTTAAAATAATTATTACTCTTATAACCCAAACTACTAATACTCGACAATCCTTTATCAGAAAAGAGTATTGCAAACCAATAACCATTGCAGAAACAAGTAGGAGCAAAGAAGAAAAAGACACAGTGTTAGAAATGCTTGACATACTAGTTGCCAACACTATAAATAAAATCAGCATTAACAAATCATTATAGTAAATATTAAATCTAGAGCCACCACCAAAGTAGATAACAAAGCCGACCAACGATATAATTAAAAAATTAATCGTCAACAAATATAACTTATTACCGTCCTGCACCTCGAAGGAAGTAAACGCTAGCACTGAAGCTATAAGAATAAAAATCTTCAGAAAAAAGCCATTAGGGAAGTTATAATGCGTCAAAATAAAGACTCTTTAACTTTTCAATTTGAGACTTACGAGAGTAATTTGAAATTGCATATCGCACTCTTTGCGACTTATATTTTCGGGCTATTGATATGCTTTCTATCTCTTTTTTTAGGACAACGTAAAGTTCTGATACATCAATCTTAGTTTTGGTAACAAGGTACGACTCCGAAAACTCTTTTGAATATGGCTTTATATCACTAATAATTGGTTTTACACCAAGAAATAATGCCTCAATCAGTGTAGTAGAAAAACCATCATAACTTGGAATGCTAATCATAAAGTCTGTGTCAGATAAGATTTCACACATTTCTAGCTTATCCGCTTTTATTTTTAATTGGTCTATCACATGCTTTTTGCTGTGCAAATACTCATGATCATGCAAGGTAGCCACAGTAAAATGTATCTCAAACCCTTCGCTCTTTAGCTTTTCAATAGCATCAATAATAATTTTTACGTTATATATTTCCTTAAAGCTCCTTGGAGAAAATATCTTTACTACACTGCTATCACTAACAACGTACTTTGTTTCCTCAAATATTTCATCAACTCCCCAGTTTATGACTTCAGACCATTTACCACTTAAGAATTTAACCCTATTTAACATATACCGAGATTTTACAGTGATAACATCAGAACGTTTCAGCAAAAATCTCGTAAATATCGAATATATACCCCTGTATCCTTGATTGATATCGGAACCTTGCGGCGTCGAAATAACCTTACCCTTATAGCCAATCAAAGAAAACGCTAATAATAATATAGAAACACCATGAAAGTGAATAATATTAGGCCTTATTTGCTTTATTGCTTTCCAAAAATAAAAAGGAGAAGACAAATGATATTTTGTATAACTCCCTTTTGTTTGCAATGTTAAGGGTTTCAAGTTTTGGTCTAACAGACTTAGATTTTTCCTATCAAAAAAATAGGAGGTAACACCTTTTACTTTTGAAATAAGATAAAATCGTTCTCTAGCAAGAGGACTATCACTATTCCCTACGAAAATCACTTTCAAACTCATTTTTAACAACCTAACCTAAAGCAAAGCTACTACAATCAACAGAGATGCCAACAGAATAAACCACACAATTTGATTTCTAATATCCGTAATTTTACTGAAGTGTACTATTAGCGCACTTGTACCAGCGCAAAAAATCGATGCCAACACTATTCCAAACAAAAAGCCCCGGTAATCAAAAGTCAACATTGAAAATAATAAAATAAGAATTGAAACCGTTCTCTTAAAAAACTCCGACTTAAGAAGAATTGATGCGTTGCCGCTAGATTTTAACAAAACTCTGTTCATTGCCTCTAACATTAAGAATGGGCCAGCTATAGCTATCAGCTTTAATGTGTCCGCAACCAAAGCCCAACCATCTCCTAAAATAATTCTTACAATAAATTCTGCATACCAATATATTACCAATGCGATAAACACACTAAAAAGCATAGAATAATTTAATATGGTATTTGCAGCGCACTCAAAATCTTTTCCTTTTTTTCTTGATAACAATGGAAAAGAAACCTTATCAATAGCAGAATAAGTAAGAGATGAATGTAAATTATTTATCTTCGATGCTTGTGAGAAAAAACCTACATTTGCCAAAGAACTAAAGTAACCTAATGCAATAGGTTGAATAGAAACGTAACCATTTGCCACCAATGAGGAAAGTGTTAATTTGTAACCGTAATTAAAATGCTTCTTATATGTCTCCAAATCAAAATAAAGCCGTAACTTATCTTTTGATAAAATAATATACAATGCTGTTGAGATAATACTTGTAAACACTAATTGCATTACAAAGGCCCAGATCCCAAAACCGCTTGAAACTAAGTAAAAAGTTAATAAGACCCCTAACAAACCACTAATCAAACCAACTTTAAATTGCTCTAGAAATCGACTTTCTTTAGTCAATTTCACAACCGAAGTAAGTGACAAGGAACGAATGATAATAACTAACGCGGCACACGACAAAAGTAACCATAAATTGTTATAACCATATAAACCCTCTACAATCGGAGAAGCTAAAAAAATGACAGTAAATATAAATACTGATGCAATTATATTTACTGTAAAAATCGTATTATAATCCCTTCTCTCTGACTCATGATAAATTAACGATCCTCCTAAACCCGAATCGACTAACACATATGAAATACTTATTATTGCATTAATGATTGCTAACACACCAAAGTCATCTGCTTCTAAATATCTAGAAAGAATAACAATATTCAAAAAGTTTGAACCTAAGAAAACTCCTCTTTCTAACAATACGACAATATACGACTTCACAGTATTAATCCAATTCACTCTTAATCACGAGCTTTTATCCTAAACAAACGTTTATAACTCAAAGTGAAAAAACAGTTAAATTTCAATACTCAATCTACCATTCACAATGCCTTTCGTATCAATGAGATAGTTAGAGCACTGAAAATTATCTTTAAACTCTCCATGGTCAACCAATATAACAGTAATATGCGCATTTCTAGATGCATAATTCATGTCAACTAATTTTATGTCTTGAAGCTCAATAGGTAATGTATCAATATTAGGTTCTATAGCAATAACGCTTCCGGGATGCATTTGCGATATGCGTTTAGTAATTACGACGGCAGGGCTCTCGCGTAAATCATCAATATCCGCTTTGAATGCAAGACCATAGCAAGCAACAACCACATCTTTGGCTGACTTAGTTGGATTATTTAAAAGATAGTCTGCTATCGCTCGTTTTACTTTTTCTATAACCCAAGATGGCTTATTATCATTTACGTATCTTGCGGTTTGGATGAGTTTAGCATCGTCAGGAGTTTTGGACACAATAAACCAAGGGTCGACAGCAATACAGTGTCCCCCCACGCCAGGACCTGGTTGCAAAATATTTATTCGAGGGTGACGATTTGCTAATGCTATGAGCTCCCAAACATTAATATCTAACTTTTCACAAATAATTGAAAGTTCATTAGCAAATGCTATTTGAATATCACGACAACTGTTCTCAGTTAACTTGGCCATCTCTGCGGTACGTGAATTTGTAATAACACACTCACCTGTAACGAAAGTAGTATAAAGTTCTGCGCTGCGGCTTGAGCATTTAGGGGTCATTCCACCAATGACACGATCATTCTCAACTAGCTCCTTAACAACCTTCCCCGGAAGAACACGTTCTGGACAATGTGCAACGTTCACGTCTGGTGTATCATCATTAGATTGGGGAAAAGAAAGATCTGAACGAGCATCAGCGAGCCAAGAAGCCAACTGCTCTGTCGCACCGACAGGTGAAGTAGATTCTAAAATCACTAGATCCCCTCTCTTAAGAACGGGAGCAATGGCGTCAGCTGCCGATTTTATATAACTTAAATCGGGTTCGGGTACTTCGCCTTCTTTAGTTGGTTTAAATGGTGTCGGCACCGCGATTAGGAATGCGTCTGCAGGCTCTGGCTTAGTAACCGCTTTTAAGTATCCCTGTTGAACCGCTGCACTAACGAGCATATCGAGGTCTGGCTCAACAATATGTATTCCGCCTTTATTAATGGTATCAACGGCGTGTTGATTCACATCTACACCGATAACTTTCTTTTTACGAGATGCAAACATGGCCGCGGTAGGTAAGCCAATATAGCCTAGGCCTATAACTGAGATAGTTTCGAATGACATAGATAATTCCTAAAAAATTATTTTGATATTTTTTTTATAATGCGCTGACAAGCTTCACCGTCACCATATGGGTTATGAGCAAAGCTCATTTGTTGATAGGCTTGTTCGTTCGTCAACAACTCGTTTAATTGAGTTGTAATCACGTCAACATCTGTGCCAACCAATCTAACTGTACCAGCAGCGACGGCTTCTGGCCGCTCTGTTGTATCACGCATGACCAATACGGGTTTGCCTAGAGACGGAGCTTCTTCCTGGATACCGCCTGAGTCCGTCAAAATGATGTTGGCTTTTGTCATTAAATAGACAAATGGAAGGTACTGTTGCGGCTCAATCAATAGCACGTTATCAACATCACTTAAAATTCGGTTGACTGGCTCTCGCACGTTAGGGTTAAGGTGCATTGGATAAACGATTTGCACTTTTGGATGCGCTTTTGCTGTTTCTGCCAATGCTTGGCAAATTCGTTCAAAACCACCACCGAAGCTTTCTCTTCTGTGACCAGTAACTAAAATCAATTTTTTAGAGTCATCTAAGAACTCAAATTGTTGAGCTAGTGTTGCGTTTAGCTCAGCATTATTTTCAATTTTATCTTTGATTAATAACAACGCATCAATGACGGTATTGCCTGTTACGACAATATGTTCAGGTTGAAAGTTCTCTTTAAGTAGGTTTTCTTTAGATGTATCTGTCGGAGCAAAGTGATAACGCGTTAATACACCGGTTAAACGACGGTTCGCTTCTTCCGGCCATGGCGAGTAAATGTTACCGGTCCGCAGACCTGCTTCTACGTGGCCTACATCTATCTGCTCATAATAGGCCGCAAGGCTTGCCGCAAAGGTAGTCGCTGTATCTCCATGCACAAGTACCACATCCGGTTTAAAGTCTTGTAGCACGGGTTTGAGTTCCTGGATTATTCTCGCAGTAACATCGTTAAGGGTTTGGCCTGCTTTCATCAGGTTTAAGTCGTAATCGGGAGTGATTTCGAACAGTTCTAATACCTGGTCCAGCATTTCGCGGTGTTGCGCTGTAACACAGCACCTAGCCTCAAAACGCTCGTCATTATCTAATGCATGGACCAATGGCGCCATTTTTATTGCTTCTGGACGTGTCCCAAAAACCGTGAGTACTTTTTTCTTCATTGAATTGCTTAAGCCTTACTTATACTCATAACTGTAGTAACCATATTCATCACCTTTACCTGCTGCGGTTTTTATCACGCCATTAAAGATAACGCCTTTAATTTCAACACCCGATTGCTCGAAGCGGCGCGCGGTCACTTCGATTTGTTTTATTGGGTTTACCCCAAATCGTGTCACGAGCAAGTTCGTGCCGCAATGCTTGCCTACAATGCCCGCATCGGTTACCGCTAAAATAGGTGGCGTATCAATGAGTACAATGTCGTATTGCTTGGATACGGTTTCCATAAACTCGGTAAAGTTTTTATGCATTAACAGCTCCGCAGGGTTCGGTGGCACTTGCCCACGACTAATAAAGTCGAGCCCTTCTACTTCGGTTTTCTTGATTACTTTATCTAAGCTTAAATCGCCGCATAAAAGGTCAGAAAGGCCGTCGTCCCAAGTTAGGCCAAACAGCTTTTGCATATAGCCTTTACGTAAGTCTGCATCTACGATCAGCACTTTTTGGCCGCTTTGCGCTAATGAGGTGGCTAAGTTAGCAGAAACAAATGACTTACCAATCTCTGGGCTGGGGCCCGAGAGCATAATCACGTTGTTGGTTGCGTCCATCATGGCAAAGTGCAACGAGGTTCTAAGGGAGCGAATGGCTTCAATGGCTAAGTCGGTTGGGTCGTAGTGCGCCAATAACAAACTTTGTGGCTTAGCGTTTTTACGTTTAGACGCCTTAAAACGCTTACCAAAGGATTCGGAATACGGAATAGAGGCGTATACGTTAAGGCCAATCTCTTCCAACTCTTCTGGGTTGGTAACGCCGCGATTAAAGGCTGCACGCAGCAGCACGAATGCCACCGACAGCATGCCACCTAGCATGGTGCCTAACACTGCAATCAAAGGCTTTTTCGGCTTAACCGGAAATTCAGCAAGCTCTGCGGTGTCAATAAGGCGCACGTTGCCTACAGTGCCGGCTTTGGCCACGTTAAGCTCTTGCACGTTATTAAGTAGCGCCAAGTAAATTTGTTGGTTTACTTCAACGTCACGGGTTAAGCGCAACACTTCTTGCTGAGTTTTTGGCAATGCATGAGTTTGGTCGGCTAAGCGATCGCGCTCTTCCAGTAACTCTTTTTGTTTGCGCTTAAAGGCAATGTAGTTCGGGTGCTCTGGGGTAAAACGCCTAGCAATGTCGGCCTCGGAAAAAGCAAGCTCAGAGATGCGCGATTCCAAATCCACCATTTGTTGCAGCATGGACTGGGTTTCTAAGGACAAGTCTACCGACTGATTGGCCAAGCGGTAATCGTTTAAGGCGTCTTCCGATGCATCTAGTTTTTGCTTTAGTTCGGGCAGTTGTTTCTTTAAGAAATCTAAGCTTTGTTGAGCTTGTGCCGAGGTGCGTTGCACGTTTTGCAGTACATAATGCTTAGCAACGCTGTTTAGTGTGGCAAGGGTTAACTGACGATCGGTGCCTTCTAGCGCTAGAGACAAAATTCCAGATTGCTTACCACGCTCAGAAACGGATAAATTATCCAGTAAGCTACGAATAGCAGCAATGCGAGCATTTTTGGTTATGCTAAATTCGCTGCCAGCGACGCCGCTAATGTCGGTAACTAGAATACTCACGCTGCCATCACCGCTTTTTAGCAGTTCGTGAGTGCTGCCGGATAAAATTAAGATATCATCATGATACAGCTTAAATTGATTGTTGCCTTGGTAAATCAGCTGCAGCGGCTCACCTAATAAAAAATTAGGTACTTCAAGCTTGGCAACTTTAATGACTCGTGCTTGCTCCGCGTTGTCTGTGCTTGCGCTATTGGCCGCAAAACTGGGCACCTGTTTGCGACGCTCTAAATATTTGCCAATTATTGGCCACACTTTAGGCTCAGCTTTAATGGTGAGGTTTAAGTCGTCCACCGCTTTGCCAAGGATGTTGCGCGACTTAATGAGCTCGATTTCCGTGGCTCCGGAACTGTCGCTGGCGAACATATCACCCAACTCACCCAAGCCAGGTAGTCCACCCTTTTTATCTTCGACTTGAATAAGGGCATCGGCTTTGTATACCGGCGTGGCGGTTATGGCATAAAACACCGCAATGGCTGCGAAAATGGCGGTGGTGATGATAATGGTCCAACGTCCGTCGATGAGTAATCCCAGCAATTTTCCTAAATCAATTACATCGGGATCGGTTTGGTTAACTTTGTTGGAGTTGTTAGTGGCAGTCATAGAGTTGGCTGTCTCTTTAAATTTGGTTAGTTAACAAGTGAGATGAGCAATTAAAGCTTTTCAGACCAAGCTTTGCAGTGTTTTTCGATTTCTTGGTAGGCGAAATCAAACGCTTCTTGGCTTTTTCGGTAGGGGTCGGGTACTTCGGCGTTGTTATCCCACTTGCCCAGCAGCATGGTTTTTCCGCTGGCTTGAGGGTAGCGCTGGTTTACCGCAGTTACGTGCCCTTGCTCCATTACTAAAATCAAATCCGCTTGACGAATGAGTTCGCTGCTGAGTTGCTGTGCGCTGTGCTCGGTATTGGCGTTGGGTTCTTTTTGCTGCAACAGGGCTAATGCGTTTTCTTCGATGCCCTTGCCGGTTAAGCCAGACTTTTTATTGGCAATGCCGGCGCTGAACACGTGCTTGTTAGGCAAATACAGCTGCAGCAACTTTTCGGCGGTTGGGCTTCGGCAAATGTTACCCACGCATACCACTAGAATGTTATTAAACATGCGCAAACCTCCCTTTAATTGCTGGTGCTGTAAATTTTATCAATGTCGCTAATATTCTTAAGCATGAGCGCTGTAGGCGCTAACTGGGTAATAATGCGATTCCAACGAGCGATTGGCGCGGCAGTTACGTACACCACGTCGTTTGGTTGCAGTTGGAACTTAGCGGCCAGTACCATGGCTACCGCATTTTGCGCATTGAGCTGATAAACGTCGGTGATGTCTTGCTCGCCGGCTCTAAGTACGAATATACCAGTTGCATCGGCGGTGCCTTCGTTGATGCCCCCCGCACTGCTTAGCGCTTGGGCTAGGCTCATGCCGTTACGGTTCATCACCAGTGTGTCTGGCTCTTTAATTTCACCCATAACAAATACATTTAACGCATCGTTACGCGCCACGTGAATTACGTCGTTATGACGCAACAGCGTGTTTTGGCTTAGTTCGCCTTTTTGATAGAGCGCATGCAAGTCTATGGTTTTATCTTCGCTGCCGTCGTTGCCGTAACGGGTTAAGGTGACGTTGCGCCAATCGGCGGTTTCGGTAAGGCCTCCGGCGTTGTTGATGGCGTCGAGCAATGTAAGGGGCACGTTCGTTATGGGTTGCACGCCACTTTGCTGTACTTCACCGGTCATGTATACCTTTTGGCTTTGAAACGCCGCTACGGATACGTCAACCTGAGGAGATTGAATGGTTTTGCTAAGCGCTTTGGTAAGCAGCAAGCGCACTTCGGGAGCGGTTTTGCCCACAACTTTTACGTTACCCGCATAGGGGTAGAAAATGGTACCGTTAGCGCGAACTGGATTACCGGTTGCAGCGGCGTCACGGAACTGACCTGCTGGGGTGGTGAGCTCTGGGTGATCCCACACAATGATACTTAACACATCACCCACGCCAATGCGATATTGGTAGCTTTCCAGTTGTTGTTCGAGTTTAACGCTGATGCGTTCGGGAGAGTTGGACTCGAATTGACCATTAAGCTGGGCAATGGTGTCGTTGGTAAGCGTGGTTATTTTAACCTTGTCCATGTTAATGGAGTCATCTCGCTCGCCTTTTACATGGCCGCCGGGCATGACTGTGCAACCGGCGAGTAAACTAAAGCCTACAGCAATCGCCAACCGTTTAGTTAACGATGAAAACTTTGCGTTGTTGTTATGCATTGATAGTAAAACCTGGATTTTAAAACCTGTTTGAATCTGTGCGCAAGATTGTGTGTGCACCGAGAACCTATGTATTTTGACACGCTTCCGCCCTTGGAACTCAATCCAAATGCCGCGGTATTTTATACTAATTTCCGGTGTAAGTATTGGCTAAATTCCGCTATTTGCAAAAAACTTACGCAGGTTTAGCTGGGTTATCGTTTTTCCGCAAACTTAGCCTGTGAGGGCTTGTTTTATGAGCGGCGTTATGCTTGCCAACACCTTTTTGTCATTCCAATAAGCGCTGTGGCTAAGGGGCGTCCAACCGGACAGTAAGTTTCCCACTTGCAAAGGCTTATCTTGCACCCATTCGAAGCTTGGCCCAAGTTGCTTTAATGGCCACCCTAAAACGTCGTCGGGGTCGTAAATATTAAGCCACTGGAAATCGGCATTTGGTTTATTAAAACAACGGCGTTCATCAAGCCCGGCGGTAAACAGCGGAATATTGCAGCCCAGCGTAACCAAGCCTATGGCAGACGACAGCTTTAAAAATTCGCACAGCTGCGGGTTGGCTTGACTGTAGGCGTCACATAAATAACGCTTGTGTTGCACGTCCCATAGGTAATTGGCCAACACTTGGCAGCCTAAGGAGTGGGCCACAAGAATAACGGGTTTATTTGGGTTAAGCGGTTTATCCGGCGACCTTAGCGTTTCAAAGGCTCGGGTGAGCGCTGCTACTATGGTTTCTTGCACCGCTAAGTATTTTTGCGGCTGGCGATGGGCGCTGTAGGCCAGCGAGCCGGCGTCACCTAGGCCGTATAGCAGGAACTCTCTAAGCGACTGGTAATCGAGATTGTTGCTTGGCTCTTGGAGCATGGCTTGCCACAGCGCATCTTGCGGTTGCTGCAAAATGGGTCCATAGGTGACTGGAATAAACTCCAGCTGTTGGGCTGTTCGTTGTCCTAGGGTATCGCTTACCTGTGCGGTGAGTGCCTGTTGGAAGGCTTGCTCGTACCCTTGGGTGTGATTACCCATTCCGTGCAGAGTAATAATGGCCAGCTTTTTCATCAACAATCCTTGTATGTATTTGCTATTGAGCCGTGCACAGTTTATCAACCTCTGCTTTAATTAGCTAAGAAAACTCAGTGAGTACCATCGAGTTAGCAACTAATTGCTGGATTGGTTTAGTACATACCCAAGGGAGCGGCTTTTTAACGCTCCAATTGTATTGCTGAGTGCTAATTTTGACCAAGCTCCAAAGTGTTGTTGATTAACCACCAGCACGTTGGCATCACAGGCGTCTACTATGGCTCGGTCATTGTCGCTGGTTGTTTTATTAAACGGTGCGGCGTCTACAATTACAAGATCGTAGGTTTGCGTTGCTTGCGCTAACCACTGTTGTTGATCGAATACCTCATTGCGCATTAGTCGATCGGCTATGGGATTTCCACGGGACAGGAAATCGAGGTTTTCTGCGCTTGTAGGCTGAATGGCGGTGCTGAGGTTTTGGTTGCTTGCTACTACCTCTGCTAAGCCCACATGGCGCTGTTTACCTACGTAGGTACGCAGCATGCATTTGTCTAAGTCGCCGTTAACAAGCAGTATTTTAAGATCGTATTTTGTGAGTTCGTTGGCCAGTAGCATGGCTATGGAACTGCGACCGGCTTTGTTTCCGACACCCGTTATGCACAATGATTGTAGCTGGTCGCTTAGGCTACCGTGTAGCTGTTGGGCAAGCTCGCTGATGGCGTTTGCCGTTGGCGCTTCTAACTGACAGTCATCGGTTATTAAGCCGTTGTATTGCATGCTATATTTTCGTGCACGGGTAGCATTGAAGTATTGTGCTGAGAATGGAATGCTGGTCAACACAGGTAAACGCAGTGTGTTTCGAACGGCGTTTAACGCGCTAATAGGCTTGCTTCTAGTTGTTCGATTTGAAGCGGCGTTCGAGCTTGTGTGGTTGGATGTAAATCCCATTAATACTGTCATTTTAATACTTCAATATTTCGTTAGCGTGGCTATGGAAAGGCGGTGAGTATACGCCTACGTGACGAGACAAATTGAGGGTGAGATCTCAATTTTGTAGCTGTGGGCAGATTTGGCGTCAGTGTTTCGAAGATATGCGGTATTCATCAACAAAATGCTAAAAGTGTGTTGAGCTTTTTGTGATCTGTGCAATTTTCGAGGGCTATAGCATTATAAATGGACTGAATCGACCGAAATCAAACTTACCACTACAACTAAGCCTTTCGAATGTGATCTTGTGCCAGTTCAATTCGATGTTGATTGCCCATCATCTCTAAGAGCACAAAGCACCGCTGCTCGCCACTTTCAATGTCGTAGATGGCGTTTAAGTGAGCAAATGGCCCTTCGGTGACTTCGACATTATCACCAGAATTGAATGTTTCAGCCGTCGAAACGAATTGTTGAGGTTGATCTAGAAGCTTACACTTGATGGCTTGAATTGCCTGTTCAGGCACCTGTTGAAGGCAACTACCAAATTGCACGACACTGGCAACACCGCGGGTGTTTTTAATAGTGCGTACTGAAAATTGTTCGGGGTCGAATCGAACAAACAGATAACCCGGGAATAGAGTTTCAGTGACTGATTTGGTTACACTCTTCAAGCGCTTTTTTCTGGTGAGCGTAGGTAAGTAAACTTCAAGCTGTTGGGCTTCTAGGTTTTCTTTGGCACGCTGCTCAGATTTTGGCTTGCTGTAAACGAGGTACCAATTCATAAAACTTCCTTCTATAGAACTGGGCGCTATTATATCAGCGCTGTTAGCTGTCAGCCATTGCTGTTTTTTGGCGCTCGCGTTTATTTTTGGGAGCACCGCGGGGCTGTTCAAACTGAAAGTATCTTGTAACATAATTCATCTCTTTCCGTTAGTTGAGCAAACCTGTTCAACGGTTAATCTTGGAGCGCAGGTTCTGTAAAGACTATGAATACTACCGATGAACAATTTATTTTTAAACGGCCATTCCATTTGCAATCCGCAGGCTGTTCAATAACGTTCCGCCTGCATTTTAGGCAGCCGCTTACCAAATGCCCCTAAGAGAAGACTGGTGCTACCACAGTTAAGCACTTCCTATTTGACTTTGTTGGCAACATACGAGTATATAATGTGTCGTTTATATAAAAGTGGCAGTTTATAAGCCGCTATCAATCAACAATTGAAGGTAATATTTGATGAATCCCCAAGCCCCTCAAGGCACTTTCATGGGTCATCCTAAAGGGTTGTTCTTACTCTTTACGACTGAGCTATGGGAACGTTTTTCTTACTACGCAATGCGTGCGATTTTGGTTCTGTATTTGGTTGGACAAGTACATAGCCAAGGTGGACACGGTCTTGGTTGGACCCAAGCTGAAGCGTTAAAACTCTATGGTATTTTTACTGGTCTGGTTTACTTAACGCCGCTGATTGGTGGTTGGTTAGCCGATAATTATTTAGGTCAACGTAAAGCCATTATTATTGGTGGCGCATTGATGGCCGCTGGTCAATTCTTATTAGGTACGCCGCATGCTTGGGTTCCTGGTATGGAAACCGAGGTGTTTTACTTAGGTCTGGCGGTATTGATTGCTGGTAACGGCCTGTTTAAGCCTAATATTTCTACTATGGTGGGCGATTTGTACGAAGATGGCGACCATCGTCGTGACGGCGCGTTCACCATTTTCTACATGGGTATCAACGTTGGTGCTTTCCTATCGGGTATTGTGGTTGGCTCTGTGGTAGCGGCCTACGATGGCAACTACCAAATGGGCTTTGTGTGTGCCGGTATCGGTATGGTTGCGTCGCTCATTATTCAATTCCTATTTGCGCAAAAGTATTTAGGCGATATTGGCCGTGTGCCAGCAGCTAAACTGTCTCAAGCGGCGAATCAAAATGTAACTAAAGAGCCCTTGACTCAAGTTGAGCGTGATCGCATTAAAGTGATTATGGTAATGGGTTTGTTCACCATTATTTTCTGGGCGGGCTTCGAGCAAGCCGGTGGTTTGATGAACTTGTTCACCAACGAATTTACCGATCGCATGATTGGTGGTTTTGAGGTACCGACCACTTGGTTCCAATCTTTGAACGCTATGTTCATTGTTATTTTTGCACCTGTGATTGCTTCGGTGTGGGTTCGCTTAGGCGACCGTGAGCCAAACTCTCCAGTGAAATTTGCCATGGGTCTTGTGCTATTGGCTGTTGGTTTCCTATTCATGATTGGTGCGGTTCTAGAAATGAACGGCGACCCTACGTCTAAGTCTTCTATGTGGTGGCTGGTTGGTGCTTACTTCTTCCACACCATGGGTGAGCTTTGCTTGTCTCCTATTGGCTTGTCTATGGTAACCAAGCTAGCGCCGCTGCGTATTGCTTCTTTGATGATGGGCGCGTGGTTCTTGTTTGTGGCTGCGGCGAACTACATTGGCGGCTTTGTTGGCTCCTTGATTGGCCACGGTGGCTCGCAAGAAGAGCAGTTGGCTAATGCGATGGGCATTTTCGCGGGTATTGCGATTACCGCTACGGTTTCTGGTGTGCTGCTGTACTTTATGGCGGATAAGCTGGTTGACTGGATGCATGGTGCCGAAGATGCGCATCATGGCGATGAAGATAAGGTGCTGCAAGAAGAGATTGCGGTAACTGGCGAGCACGAAGGCGTGCAGCGCTAAAAAAGGGGCCAGGCCCCTTTAATCGACATTAAAAGGGGGCCTGGCCCCCTTTTCCTTTCTTCGGCCTACCTATCGGCTGAACACTGTGAGTCATAATCCCCTGTAGCTCCGCATCGCTAAACTTTAAGCTCATTAGCGCTTGATAGGCTCGCTGCCGTTCTTTGTCGTCATTGCCCAAATCCTGGTAGCAAGCATGCTGCGTAATATTAGTGTTTGGGACTCCTAAGCCATTACAGTGATAGCTGCTCCAGGCGTATTCCTCCGGCAGTGCGGTAATGTTCGCCTTAACCGGATTAAACTCAATGTAGCGCATACAGCTTAAAAAGTAGCGTTCGTGCTCTATTGGTTTAGACGCAAAGCGACGCTCGAAAAATGCGCCTGTGCGATGGTATTTTCGATTGTAATATTGCGCATATCTTTGCCCTATCCCATGCATTGCAAGGCTTATGGAATACTGGGTCAATGGTGTCATCAATATATGGGTGTGATTCGGCATTAAGCAGTAGGCGTGTACTGCGCAACCAAACTTCTCGGCATATTCGGCCATCCAAGTCAAATAGTGCTTATAATCAGTAGCTTGGTGAAAACATGCTTGGCGGTTGTTGCCTCGATGAGTGATGTGGGCTGGTATATTAGGCTGCAAGTTTCGTTTGGCTCTTGGCATTTGGTCGCTCCCTGTTCGCTAAAGGGGGCCTGGCCCCTTTTCTGTTACGCTCCTCACGAAATCCTAATGCGCTCCTCCCATTTCCAACATCCCCCGATCAGGCGAAATTGCTTGAAAAAAGGGGGCCTGGCCCCGTTTTGGGGAGCAAACCGCTCCCAACCGTCACACCCCAAAAAACGCCTGAAATGCTTTTTGCGAAGTACGTCATGAAGCGCTCTGCGATCTCACATTCTTTTTTGTAAATCACACTTTGTGATCGGTTATCTAGCCGTAACGTGTCGCCATTGATTGAAACCGGTGCTTGTATTTGAACGAGTTGTCCAACGGCGCCGAGC
The DNA here is from genome assembly GCF_002282895.1 of Paraferrimonas haliotis. Lineage (GTDB taxonomy): Bacteria > Pseudomonadota > Gammaproteobacteria > Enterobacterales > Shewanellaceae > Paraferrimonas > Paraferrimonas haliotis. Next base: position 735,442 of record NZ_NRRB01000001.1, on the reverse strand, counting down.
AAAATATGTAGATAGGTAACGTTATGAAAACAGCAAACAAATTTATGTTGTCAATGGTGGCAACCGCAATAGCCCTTGCCAGCAGTGGCGCAGCAATGGCAGCCGATCAGCAACAAGACGGCATTAAAATCGGCGGCTCTGTGCGCGTCAACTATGGCATGGCGCTATACAACCAAGCTTCTAAAGATAAAGGCGGCGAACTTTCCTTTGATACTGCAACCATCACGGTAAACGGTAAAAAAGGAAACTGGGGTGTAGCCTCTGAATACCGTTTCACCAAGTCCACTAACTTTATTAAGTATGGCTACGCTTACTACGATTATAATCCAGATTGGCAAATTCAATTCGGTATCAACAAAGTGCCTTTTGGTAACCGTGATTTCATTTCCAACAGTTGGTGGTTCGGTATTCCTTACTACCTCGGTTTTGAAGACAATTACGACGTAGGTATTAAAGCGGTTCGCGAGCACAATGGCTGGCATACCGACCTCGGCTTCTATAAAAACCCTGAGTACGGCCCAACTGAAAATAAACGATACGGTGCGGATTTATACACAGGCACCATTGCGGTCAGTGGTGTTGAATACCACAACGAAGAAACCAACCAATTGAACCTCCGTCAAACCTATACCTTTGAACACGAAGGCGGTTCGACGACCATTGGTGCGTCGGCTCAGTACGGTCAAATCTTCAACAACAAGACCAATAATAACGGCGACCGCTACGCGGCTGCGGTGCACTTAGACAGCAAATACAATGGTTGGAATTTACAACTGCAGGCCATGCAGTATGAGTTTGATGCGGCGGATGCGGTTGATCCAAACAAAATCGCGGTGTCAGTGGTTGGTTGGCAATACGAAGTCGCCTCTAAAGGCCAAATCTACAACGCCAACTTCTCTAAAACCATTAAGACTGATTTTGGTAGCGTTAAGTTCTACAATGACTTTGGCGTGTTAACCCCGGATGTTGACGACAATGATTACGCCAACAGCTTCCAAAACGTCACCGGTTGCGCCATTTCAGCAGGCCCAACTTATACAATGATAGATTTCATTGTGGGTAAAAACATGACCTTCTCCACCGCCAATAACGACCACGTTGGTCTTCCAGAAGTTGGCAACGATTGGGACAAACGCATTAACGTAAACTTTGGATACTACTTCTAAGGTAAAGTTTAAGCAGTAATCATAAGCGGCAGCCTCAACTGCCGCTTTTTTTATAACTAGCTAGAACCGCTAACCAATATTCAGTTTCGTCATTCGACTACGTAAGGTATTCGGATGAATATCTAATAGCTCTGCAGCCCCACCCTCGCCGTTAATTTTGCCTTTGGTGAGATACAAAGCATGTTCAATGTACTTTTTGTTCATTAACTCCAGCGATATCAGCTTATTACCCGCTTTACTGACGTCAATAACGACCGATGGTTTGGCAAGCTCCTGTTCGGCGCCAGCAATTTCCGGCTCCGCAATCACCCCGCCTAAAAAGCGAAAGTCTAACTGGCCGTCGTTGCTTTGAATTAAAGCGCGCTCAACAACGTTCATCAATTCTCGAACATTACCTTTCCACGGATGATTTTGCAGTCGCAGTAGATCGTCATTAGAAACTTGCACCTTGTAAGGCAGCTCTAAAGTACGACTTAAGCTGTCGATAAAATGATAAACCAACAGTGGAATATCTTGCTGACGTTGCTGCAACGATGGAATGTGAATCGGAAAAATACTGATGCGATACCACAAATCCTCACGAAATTTGCCCTGTTCAACCATATCCGTTAAGTCTCTGTGGGTCGCCGCTATCACTCGAATATCAAGCTCTATCGATTTTACCGATCCCACTCTCACAATGGTTTTATTTTGCAACACTCTTAATAGACGCACCTGCGCCGATAGCGGCAACTCGCCTAATTCATCAAGAAAAATCGTACCACCGTTGGCTTGTTCAAAATAACCTTTAGTGGTTTTATCGGCGCCGGTAAACGAGCCCTTTTCATGACCGAACAGCTCAGAGTCAATCAAGGCATCGGGAATGGCACCGCAATTCACTTTAATAAAGGGCTTGTCGTGCCTTGGAGAGCGCGCATGAATCGCATTAGCAATGACCTCTTTACCCGTGCCGGTTTCTCCATTAATCAATACCGTCGTGTTCAGTTGTGCAATCGCACCTACTTGCTCCATAACCAACTTCAAGCCATTGCTCTCACCAACGACTTCGGTGTGCGCGCCTTGTGCTTCAATCGCGTGTTTTAGCGCTCGATTTTCCATTTGCAGGATTTGGTTGTCACGCAAAATATCTTGTCGCTGCAAGGCAAAAGCTGTCACTAAGGAGTACGGACCGGCCAACGCGCTTAATAGCTTTAATTGCTCTTTGCTAAAGTGATTGGATGAGCGGGAATAAACGCCCACGACACCCAGGTGAGTTTTGTCGATATCCAAGTTCACCAACATCACGCTGTTGGCAGCTATTGCCAGCTCAGACAATACAAATTCAGTAATCGGATCCTCGCTCACTTGGTCGATCAACATTGCAGACGAGCGAGTACCGTGTTTCAGCGACACCACTAAGTCATCCGCCAGTATCACATCATTCCCCGCCACTGCGGCCCCATTTCTATCGGCATGGGCAATGGGGTGAATTTCCTTAGTACCGGGCACGAAAACGTTTAAATAGATGCCATCAGCATCGAATTGCCGCTCAATAATGGCAAAGCTTGCAGCCAAGGCTTGCTCAATTTCTAAGCTGCTGGATAAGGAATCAGTAATCCTTTGATATAAAAGTGCTTCATCGCTCATATTTTGAATTTGGTTCCCACAAACTTTCAGTCAAATCACACAAGAACACACGCTGCAATTGATACAGTCTCGCCACAGTTAGCCAGTCGACTAACGACATTTCGTAGTAGACCACGACATATCGTGAATTTATGTGACGATATTTCGTTTTATGTGACCTGTTTCAGAAATATTCGCCCAAAAACGCTTTTTAAAAGTTGGCACAGATACTGCTGTCTATGGGCAAAGGTTATTTATTTTTTTGCCTACCCTTTTAGGCATATAACGAGACACATCCACTTGGATGTTTTTGGAGCTAAAGATGCAAACTATGACTCGTAAACTTACTCTTGGTGTAATGCTGGCGCTCAGTGCAAGTGCCGCTTATGCAAAAGACACCATTTATCTCGACGGCCAACACATGACCATTGACCAAGCTTGGCAAATTGCCGATGGCAAAGTAGATGTTGCCATTGCTAAAGACGCCGAAAGCCGCTTAAGTGCTGCCCACAATACTCTTATGAAAGCCGCTGCCAGTGGCAAACCTGTATACGGCCTAACCGTTGGTGTTGGCTTAAACAAAGACCACAAGCTATTTGACGCTTCTGGCAAAATGACTAAAGAAGCCATTCAAGCCTCCCGCGACTTCCAATACAACGCCCTGCGCGCTCACAGCTCAGCCATTGGCGACCCAATGGATCACGAAATGGTTCGCTTGGGCATGGTGGTTCGTCTTAACACTCTGTTGCACGGTCAAACCGGTGTTCAACCTGAAGTGGCTGACTTATACGTCGAATACCTAAACAACGACATTGTTCCAGTTATCCCTGAGCAAGGCACCGTTGGCGAAGCCGATATTCTTCAAGCATCCCACGTCGGTCTAGCCATGATTGGTGAATGGAAAGTGGACTATAAAGGCCACCGTGTTAGCTCTAAAGAAGCCATGAAAGACGCAGGCATTAAGCCGCTAAAACCTATCGGTAAAGACGCGCTATCGATTCTTTCAAACAACGCATTTACCACCGCTTACGTGATGCGCGGTTTACAACAAGCTCAACAAGTTATGGACGTAAGCCCAACGGTTTTCGGCCTATCGCTTGAAGCGCTTAACGGCAATGTGGCGCCTTACTTGCCACAAACTAACGAAGTTCGCCCGTTCCCTAACGTGCAAAGCATGTCAGAAACCATTTTGGATCAATTGGATGGCTCTTACTTATGGCAGCTAAATGACGAGCGTCCTTTACAAGATCCATTGTCGTTCCGTACCTCTGGTTACACCTTCGCTATTGCTCAAAAAGCAATGGACGACCTAACCGCGGCTGTTAAGGTTCAAATTAACTCGTCAGACGATAACCCAGCGGTTGTTATGAACCCATCTAAGAAGTACTTGCAACAACCGCAAGTGGCTAAGTACATGGTGGATGAAAACAGTGGCGTATTCCCAACCACTAACTTCAACCCGCTACCAGTGGTTATGGGCGTTCAACAGCTGAACATTGCATTGGCTCAAGTGTCTCACAACACCGCCATGCGCACCCTACGCTTGTCTGAAGATCACTTCACTCACTTAAGCCGCTTCTTAACCGCGCCTGGTAACAAAGGCCATGCATTTGGTGCTATCCAAAAAACCTTTGCTGACCTTAATACCCGCAACATGATGTTGGCTCAGCCAGTCAGCTTCGAAGGTATCGCCATCGCCGGTAACATTGAAGATACCTATACCAACATGCGTCTAGCGGCCGACAACTTGATTGAAATGACCCACAACCTATACGCGATGTACAGCGTCGAGCTTATGCACAGTGCCCAAGCCATTGACCTACGTCGCATGAAAAATCCAAACCTAAAACTGGGTAAAGCCACTGGTGAACTGTACAACGCCTACCGTGCGAAAGTTAAGTTCGTAAGCCAAGACCGCCCATACACCCCTGACTTTGCTGCGGGTACCAAGTTGATTGAGCAATACTAATCACTCGGTAACTTATTCCCTGCAACGGCGCCTTGGTTTGAATCAAGCTAAGGCGCCAACTCAGCAACAAAGTCCTAATGTGTTTTCCAGTTTATTAAGGAATTTATGATGGTCTACGACCCTAAAATCGTCTCCTCTCGTCGCGACATGTTGAAAAAATCAGCGGCGTTAGTAGCAGGCTCTGCAGCGCTAGTAGCCACAGGCCCTGCGTTAGCTTCCGAACAGTGCGCTTCAAAGCAGCCTAAGTTCGATGAAATTTATGATTTAATTATTGTTGGTTCTGGCTTTGCCGGTATGTCTTGTGCCAACCAAGCGGCTCAAGATGGCGCCAAAGTACTGGTAATCGATAAAATGCCAGTGTTTGGCGGTAACTCCACAATCAACGGCGGCGCTATGGCCGTGGCGGGCTCTGCCCTGCAAAAAAAGGCCGGTGTTGAAGATAGCGTTGAGCTTATGGTCAGCGATATGCTCAAAGCCGGTCGTGGTATGAACGACAAGCACATGCTCAAACTGGTTTGTGACGGCACAGCTGAATCGGCTAAGTGGCTTGAAGATCACGGTGTTGTGTGGAAACCCTTCGTACAGCACTTTGGTGGACACTCTGTGCCTAGAACGCTGCAAACTCGCGAAAGCTCTGGCTCTGGTATTGTTCGTCCTCTCATTGAGACCGCTAAAAAACACGGCGTTAAAATGTACGACAAAACCGAAATGCGTGGTTTTGTAGAAGACGATAATGGCCGCATTATTGGTATTAAGGTTCAATCTGGCTATTTTTGGCCAAAAACTAAAACCGGTACGCCGAAAGTATTCGGTGCCCGCAAAGGCGTTGTAATGGCGACCGGCGGTTTTGGTCGCGATATCCCATTCCGTCAAATCCAACAGCCAAAACTCACTGATGAGTTGGACTCAACCAACCAGCCAGGCGCCAATGCTGATGCCCTTAAGCAGATGATGCTTATTGGTGCTAACCCTGTGCATTTGGACCAAATTCAATTGGGTCCGTGGTCATCGCCCGATGAGAAAGGTTTTGGTACCGCGTCGCAGTTCAACACCATTGCCGTTTATCCAAAAGGCATTGTGGTTGATGTACGCACCGGTGAGCGTTTCTTTAACGAATTGGCTGACCGTAAGACCCGTTCAAACGCCATTTTGACACGTCGCGATGACCAAAATAAGCCAGTATATCCTGTTGGCTTTACCAACGCTGAGGGTGCCAAGCGCGCTCAGACTCTTGGTTGGGGACTTAAGTACGACGTGATTAAGAAAGCCGATACCTTAGATGAGCTCGCGAAGCTTTATGGCATGCCTGCCGACAAGCTTGAAAAGCAAGTGGCTCGCTTCAATGAGTTTGTGAAAAAAGGTCACGATGACGAGTTTAACCGCCCGTTAGAGACCGCCATTGAGATGAAAGAAGGCCCTTGGTATGCCGTACGTATGTGGCCAAAAGTCCACTATTGCATGGGCGGCGTTCGAGTTAACACCAACTCTCAAGTGTTGCGCCTAACCGATGATAAGCCAATTCCTGGCTTGTTTGCTGCAGGTGAAGCTACCGGCGGTATCCATGGTGCATCTCGCTTGGGCTCTTGCGCAGTAGCTGAGGGCGTTGTAACCGGCCGTAACGCAGCTAAGAACGCGGTAACACAGACCGCCGCTAAGCTTGAATTGGCGTAATTAGAGAATTTGGAGTAACACAATGTTCACTAGAAAACTGTTGATACTGGCTTGTATGCTAAGTGTATTCGGGGTTGCCAATGGCGCGCTTGCCGCCAAGATGCCACTGAAATCCTACCATCAGGAAATGTTCACCGACCACAATGGTAATGTTGACTGTGCCGCTTGTCATGGTGTCGATAAACCTAAGAGTCCACCAGCGACTGAAGATTGCCTGCAGTGTCACGACTTGAAAGATGTGGTTGCGGCGACCGAGCCACCGGCTAAGACCTCTGAGTTCGAGCCAAACCCGCATAACTCACCGCACTATGCACAGGACTTGGATTGCTCGTATTGCCACGCAGAGCATCGTAAACCTAAGGTTTACTGCAATAACTGCCACGAGTTTAAGTATCCAAACATGCCGCGCAAATAGGACGCAGCAAAAAGGGGGCCTGGCCCCCTTTCTTAAAAAAGTAAAAAAGGGGCCTGGCCCCTTTTTCTTTTTTGGTAGCGGGAATCCGCCAGTTAGCGCTCCCAGTATACTTCTTCTAGCGAATCTTCCCGCTCTGGAAGCCCTCGGCTAAGTCGCGGGCTGTCTTGGCTTAACACCTCAAACGCAACCCGGTTAGCGTATTTGCAGATTTGGCTGAACGACGAGTAGCACAGCGAAGCTTGATTGTGCTTCGACGAGCTCGGGATATTGAGCTTGTGATATTTCAGCGCCGCTAAGTCATGTAAAAGCGCTGACAAGGCTCCATCTCCTGCTCCGTTGGTGTTCCTGATGACTTCAGGGCCTCCCATGAACGGAGCAATATGCGCGTAAACTTTTGTCGGTTTGTGGCAATCAGCGTAACGCATCGGACGACTAAACTCGTGTTGGTTAAACTCCGGAATCGCGCCTGGTAACAGGGTTTGAGTGGTGTTGCGCAAGTATTCATGATCGCAAAATCCCGCCATATACAGCCCCACTGGGCCCGCGGTGCAAAGCACCATGTCGCACCACTGCAAGGATTGCTCGGCGGCTAGCAGAGGATCGGAAAAACCAGTCAACGCCTCTCCTTCGTCTTCATTCATCGCAAGAATCGTCACATTTTGCTTGATAAAGTCGCGCCAAAACTGCGGATCTTGCTCGATCAAAAAGCGTGTCCCCATGGTCAACACCACAGGAACATCAGCCGCCTTCGCGTAATCAATGGCTTTGGCGACAGAGTCGCGCATGCCAGCAGCTGGATCCGCCCGCAGCAAGTACGCGCTAATGACTAACGCGGCAGAGCTTTCAATAATACCACGGTCGATTGATTCCGGTTGCAGGTTATCCATATCGCCTTTGGAGATGGCGAAGGTGCGCTCACCACAGTCGCTAATCAGCGCAAAGCAGCGCCCCATAGCGCCCGGTACAGGCTGCAGCAGGTTCAGGTCCACTCGCGATGAGGTGTTACACAGGTAGCGATAGGCGTAGCTACCTACTTGAACGTTGTCGCACATAACGCCAAACAGCACCGAGCGGCTGTCGCTTAGAGTTGAGTAGTTATGCAGGGTATTGCCGATAGTGCCGCCAGCAAACTCCGAGCTAATCAGCTTGCCGCGCTGAAGCTCCTCATAAAGAGAGTGCGCTTTAGCATCGTCAATCAGCATCGAGTTGCCCTTCTTCAGCTCATAGCGTTCAAGCAGCTCGTCGCTTACTCGAGCTTCAATATCCACCAAGGTTTGGTCAATGCCGCAAATGTGAGTGCGTTGGCTCACCGTATAAGGCGCTATTCCTAAGCTAATTGGATCGTTCGATTTAACCGGGAAGTAGTGTTTTGAATTGCGCTGACCAGGAAACTTCATGTATGCGTACTCAATAATAATTAAGTCTAAAACCTATATTTAAGGCTTTGAATAAAAACAAAAAGACGCATCCAGCACTTGCTTGATACGTCCTTATAACCCTTGCTCCTTTAGATTTTTAGCCGCTAAGCTAGAAACCTTTGAGCTGTCCTAATACCAACTTAGCCATCATTTCGATGTGTCCATCATCGTCATTCAAGCAAGGGATGTAGCGATAGCTTTCACCGCCCGCCTCCATGAATTCATCTCGCACTTCCTCGGCGATTTCTTCGAGCGTTTCTAAGCAATCCGCTGAGAATGCAGGACATATGATATCGATGGATTTGATGCCTTGCTCAGGCATCGCTGACACGGTTTCGTCGGTGTAAGGCTGCAACCAGGGCTCTTTGCCAAATCGGCTTTGGAAGCACAGCTGCCACTGCTCTGGACTGAGCTCTAGCTTGTCTGCTAGGGCTTGGCCTGTCGCTAAGCATTGCTCCTGATACGGGTCGCCTTCATCGACATAGCGCTGTGGTACACCGTGGAAGCTCAGCACCAGCTTGTCCGCTTGGCCGTGCTCGGCCCAATGCTTGTTAACGCTCTCGGCTAAACAGGCAATATAGTGCTCGTCAGCATGATACTCTTTAATCATTCTAAGCTCTGGCACATTACGGCGAGAGAGCATGGCTTTGGCCAAGCCATCACTGACTGGCGCTACCGTGGAGCAGCTGTATTGCGGGTAAAGCGGGAGCACTACAATTTTATCGACACCCTGAGCTTCTAAACGCTTAACACCATCGTTGAGCGACGGGGTCCCATAGGTCATACCAAGCTCTACCGGGATATCCTCGCCGGTGAGCTCTTTGAGCTTCGAGGTTAACGCTTGGTGCTGAAGCTTAGATACGTTCATCAACGGCGAGCCTTGCTCAGTCCAAATCGACTGATAGGCCTTTGCCACTTTAGCGGGCCGCACATTAAGGATAATGCCGTATAAAATGGGCTTCCAAAGCAGTGGGTTAAGGTCAACCACCCGTGGATCGGATAGAAACTCTTTTAGAAAAGCTCTGACCCCAGCAGCGGTTGGAGCCTCGGGCGTGCCTAGGTTAACTAAAAGCACGCCATGTCGATTGTAGTTCGTTGTTGTCATGCTTTTTTAGCCAAGCTCGGTCGCTATTTGTTCGCTAACTTGAGCGACACTTTGTGTGCCATCAAACTTATTGTATTTGATGAGACCCTTAGCGGCATCGGCTCCGTAATAATCGATAAGAGGCTTGGTTTGAGTATGATAAATACTTAAACGATCGCGAACGGTTGCTTCTTCATCGTCTTTACGGATTTGCAAATCCTCACCCGTTACGTCATCTTTTCCTTCAACCTTTGGCGGGTTAAAAACGACGTGATATACGCGGCCCGAACCAGGGTGAACACGACGTCCACTCATGCGTTTTACGATTTCTTCATCCGGTACATCGATTTCTACTACATGATCGATGTCGATGTTATTGTCTTTCATGGCATCAGCTTGCGGCAGAGTGCGCGGGAATCCGTCTAATAGAAAACCTTTCTCGCAATCCGCTTGAGCAATGCGCTCCTTTACCAAACCAATGATGAGATCGTCAGAGACTAACTGTCCCGCGTCCATAACCTTTTTAGCTTCAATACCCAAAGGTGTTCCAGCCTTCACTGCAGCTCGTAACATGTCGCCAGTGGAAATTTGTGGAATGCCATACTTTTCCATTATGAATTGGGCTTGAGTACCTTTACCGGCACCTGGAGCACCCAATAGGATAATCCGCATGATTTTGCTTCCTCTTGAAAGGGATTCTAAATTCTAAAAGTGGCGCCAATTCTTGCATAATTTCGCCGCTTTTTAAAGGCCTGACCAGCTAAGCTTGTGGGTGGGGACGTACCCTTAGCCATTTCGCCCACCTGCCGGGGTCGTACCCCTGTGGATAACTTCAAATTACGGCCGCCAATGTACACAGACTTGTTCAATCTGCGTCGCTGATAGCGTTTGATTACACAATTTTGCGTACATTGACTGCCGCTCATCATCATCCCTACCCAGCTCTTTATAGAGAATGTGCTTGGTAAGTAGTCCATTGTCCTTATCCCCTAGCGCGTGATATCGATAACTTGACCAAACGTAATGCGATGGATGACTCACCATATTTGCGCGCATAGGGTTAAGTTCGATGTAGCGAAGACAGCATAGAAAGTAAGCATCATCTTCAACAATTCGCGAGTGATAGCGTCCCTGCCAAAAAGCGCCCGTCCGGTTGTAATAAGCGTTGTAGTATTGGGCATATTTTTGGTTCAAGGCCTTCATTGTTTTCCACAACGAGTCTTTGCCAATGGGAGTTAACAGCAAATGGACATGATTGGTCATCAGTACGTAGCCATGTACAAGGCAACCATGCTCCAGTGCATATGCTTTTAACCAGTCAAGGTAGAGGGTTCTATCGAAATGCCGGTGAAAGCATGTTTTCTTATCGACACAACGTTGGGTGATGTGCATTGGTAATCCTGGCGATACTTCTCTTGCTATTCTTGGCATGGGGCGCTCCTTTGCTTAGTGCTGCCATACCAGCATAGGGACGTACCCTACTTTTTTCCCTCCTACAAACGGTTGATTTTGCATTAAAAAAGGGACGCCCCTAAAAAGGGTACGTCCCCATCATGGTAGCTAAGACCGCTATTTAGCTAACTTCAGCCAAAGCTCGTTTAGCTGTTTAATAAAGCTCGACGGATCCTCTAAGCTCCCACGTTCGCTTAATTGCGCTTGTGATAGCAGCAACTCAATCCAGGCTGCGAACTCTTGCTCATCCTGCTCGCTATCCAGCTTTTGTACAATCGGATGCTCAGGGTTTAACTCGAAGACTCCTTTCGATTCCGGCACAGGCTGACCGGCAGCTTGCATAAGCTTAATCATTTGCGAAGACATTTCGTCATCCGCGGTCACTAAGCACGCTGGGGAATCGGTCAAACGCGTCGTAACTCTCACGTCTTTAACCTTGTCACCAAGGACATCTTTCACACGTTTTACCAAGTCTTCTGACTCTTTCTCAACTTTTTGTTGCTGCTCTTTGTCGGACTCGTCTTCCAGCTCACCCAAGTCCAAATCACCTCGAGACACATTAACCAAAGTTTTTCCATCGAACTCAGTCAGGTAGCTCATCATCCATTCATCGACGCGCTCGGACATAAGCAGAACTTCAATGCCTTTCTTGCGCAAAACTTCAAGGTGCGGGCTGTTCTTGGCTGCGGCATAAGAGTCTGCTGTTATGTAGTAAATCTTATCCTGACCTTCTACCATGCGAGACATATACGCTTCTAAAGAGACGGTCTCAGCCGGTGAATCATTGTACGTTGACGCAAAGCGAAGCAATTTGGCAATTTTCTCTTTGTTCGCCGCATCTTCCGCTGGGCCTTCCTTCAGAACAGCGCCAAACTCTTTCCAAAAGCCTGCGTAAGCTTCTTCATCATTGGCAAGTGCAGAAATCATGCTTAGTGAACGCTTAGTTAACGCGGTGCGCATCGCTTGGGTTACTTTATTGTCTTGTAGAATTTCTCGAGACACGTTCAGCGGTAAGTCGTTTGAGTCCAGTAAGCCCTTCATAAAGCGAAGATAATTAGGCATAAAGACTTCTGCATCATCCATAATGAAAACGCGCTGCACGTATAACTTTAAGCCATGCTTGTTGTCTCTGTTGAACATATCCCAAGGTGCCTTAGAAGGGATATAAAGCAATGACGTGTATTCGTGCTTACCTTCGACACGGTTGTGGCTCCACTTAAGCGGATCCGCGAAATCGTGCGAAACGTGCTTATAAAACTCTTTGTACTCTTCATCGGTGACGTCAGATTTTGAACGGGTCCATAACGCTTCCGCTTTGTTAACTGCGTTCCACTGTGCAGGCGTTGCTGGAATTTTTTCGCCGTCTGGACCTTCGCTCTCTTCAGTCGCTTCCGACAAAAATTCCACTGGAATCGAAATGTGATCCGAGTATTTGGTCACAATAGAGCGCAAACGCCAGTCATCGGCAAACTCTTTCTCTTCGTCGCGTAAATGAAGAATAATATCTGTGCCGCGAGATTCTTTTGCGATGTTTTCTAAGGTGAAACTGCCTTCGCCTTCTGAAACCCATTCAACACCTTGCTCTGAATCCGCACCAGCTGCGCGAGTACGCACCGTTACTTTATCAGCAACAATAAATGCTGAGTAAAAACCAACACCAAATTGGCCAATCAGCTGCGAGTCTTTAGCAGAATCGCCCGATAGGTTCTTGAAAAATTCAGCGGTGCCCGATTTGGCAATTGTGCCCAAGTTATCGATAACGTCCTGACGACTCATACCGATACCATTGTCAGAAATGGTTACTGTTCCGGCTTCCTTATCATGGCTAACTCTAACCCTCAGGCTGCCGTCTCCTTCGTAAAGGCTGTCATCTTCTAACGCTTTATAGCGCAGTTTATCCGCGGCGTCGGCGGCGTTGGAAACCAGCTCTCGCATAAAAATTTCTTTGTTGCTGTAGAGGCTGTGGATCATCAGTTGCAGTAATTGCTTTACTTCTGTTTGAAATCCGTGAACTTCTGGCTGAGACATCTTGGCTCCTTTCTAGAATGCGTTATTCAATGATGAAATCTCTATGGGTAGATAGATGGGAGCGCGTTTTGGCTTTTCAAGAGGAAGCGCAAAAAAAATTGCAAAAAGGGAAAAAAGTAAAAAGGGACGTACCCCTGTGGATAAGCAGGGTACGTCCCCTAGCGAGGGAGCTGGAAGCTATGGTTGCGAGAGTACATAGTCCTCGATTAAGCGCAGCCAAGCGCTGCGAACGCGCTGATAGTCTTCGGAGCAAGTGTCAAGCCGCTCTGGGCTAAAAAGCCCACTGGCTTCAAACTGCTGGGCATACTCTTCATCCGCTCCAGCGACTAGGCAATAGGTGCGATAAGCGCGCTGTGCATCTAAGCTGTGCTCGCCAGCTAACTGCTCTTCATCAATCTCGGTATAATCGCTACTTTCTAAGTCAAACAGATCCCCCGCATGAATCGCTTTTTGGGCACCGTCAGGGTACCATTCCAGCAGCAAAATGGTGGCCAGCGCATCCGCGGCATCTTCTTCTATACCGATAACCGGCACTTGATAGCGGTCGATAAGCGCATGGGCCATCTCGTGATAAACGGTGTGCAACAAAGCATCGAGCGCTGCTCTTCTCGCCTCATTCAAATTCAATCCGTCGTCGATAAAGCGCTGCTGCACTTCTGCATAAAAACCATAAGGAATGGTAATTAATGACTGTTCTGGGTCGTATTCGGGGCCATCGACCCCACCCAGTCGAACCAATAACGACTCTTTAAGTTGCCAATTCTCATTAAGTAATCGTATCGCTTGCTCTACGTTTGAACTTTCGCTGATGACTTGCTGCGCACGCTTATCACTTTCTGTTTTCGCCCCCCCGTATTGCAATGATAGTGCCGCTGCATTTTTGCCTGCCAACAGCAGTACACTCAATAAACTGATAACCAGCAACTGTCGCATTCTCCGCCCAGTAACCCCGCTCAATTGTAATACCATCCACTTCCCCTTAAAGGCCATATAACAACACTGAAAACTTCACCAAGTTATTGATATGGCTAATTTAGCAGCTTCTTGCATGGTTAAAACTTCACCACCCAATGCTTTTTTATTAAACTTTTTGCAACAATTGCATAACAGTTCCTGTTGTATACTTAATTATCCATGATACAACGACATGGTAATTCCCTACCAAGAACAAAACAAAAGGAATCAACAATATGATAGTAAACCTGATAAAACCTCTGAAGTTCGGTTTAGCCTCCTGTCTATTAGTCGCACCACTGTCGTTTGCCGGAATCGAAGTTTACGGTGATATAGACAAGCAAGTTCCTTTTTACTCCGCCTCGGAGTTAGCTCAGCAATTAGACCAACACGGACTCAAAACCGAGACGGTTCGTCACATGAGAGCTGTGCCACCGGTGTTTGTCGGCCACATTCCTAGCGACCTATCCACCTTAACCGTTGAGCAGAAAACGGATACCTTCATTCGCATAATTCTAACCAACATGGTGCAAGCGAATGAACGCATTCAAGCCGACCGCGACAAACTGATTGCTCTACACAGCGATCACCATCTGCAACGTCATGAATCACAATGGGTAGAAGAGCTCGCTCAGCATTATGGCTTTGGTGGCACTCCAACTAAAGAAGAGTTGCTAAAACGTGTTGATACCATTCCTGTATCACTTGCATTGGCACAAGCCATCGACGAGAGCGCTTGGGGAACATCACACTTCGCGGTGGAAGGTAACGCCCTATTTGGGGAACACTTGCCGCCTCATTCTAAATCGAAGAAATTCATTCAAGCCAGAGGAGCCGATGTTAAACTGGCGGCGTTCGATACCGTGCTTGAAACCTGCATGGAATACGTGCACAACCTAAATACCGGCGCGGCCTATGCGGATTTGCGCGAAATGCGCCATCAAGCAAGACAAAATAACCAGCACATTTCTGGCCATGAATTAGCCACAGCTTTAGTAAGTTACAGTGAGCGTGGTAACGATTATGTCGAGAATCTACAAAGCATTATTAATCACCGCAATTTAGGAGAGCTGGACAATACTCGTCTAATTCAAGAGCAACAAAGTGTGTTGCACATAAAAGCGGATGAAGAAGCCTAATGTCGCAATGCAGGCCATAAGATAGTCCTTAAAGCATTAAAAAAAGCTGAGCAATTAAGCTCAGCTTTTTTTCGCCTACAAAACGATACCTAAGACACGAACCCGCAAGCGCTTCTGGCACAATGGCAATGCCAGCGAAAGCAGATTAATGAAGGTTGACGAGAGCACAAGCTCTTTAAGTGAACTGTTTGCCCATGCGCCTTGCAAAGGATTAGTCATACAAAAATACCTAACTCCACGGTCTCTCAATACGGTTTTACCCACGCCTATCACAAAGTTAACATTAATTGCCAAGTAAACACATAATATTTAACGCAATTAGCTCGTTATTACCGGCAAAACGACATAATAAAGGGCTGTGACCCGGCGGGTTTACGCAGACATTGAGCCCATAGTGAACAAGGTAGCCGCCATCAACGTTTATGTCAGTGGCATTTTATCTAAGAATTGTGTTGTGCTATTGAGATGGTTTTTGAGTGCAATTCAGCGCTGTTTGTTGATAGTACCAAACCAGTTGCAGCGACCTATCGTTCTGAATGAGTTGCGCATCTTGCCCCACATAGCCTTTGCTTGAATCGGCGTTTTTATATAGCAATTTCATTTGATCGCCTCGCTCGATAATGGCGGTAGGGATGTCACTGTCGAAGTAGCGCACCACCAATTCGTTGCGAACATCAGTATTGCACTGATAAAACAACGGACCTTGCACGCTCACCAATTGATAACGAGCTTGCAATTCGGATAGGCGTGTTTGGTAGCTTAGCGCTACGCAATCGGCTTCGTTGATCGCTTTCCAACACTCGTTGCGGCCTTTTACCCAACCGCGTTGCTCAGCTTTCAATAATGAGCGTTCATTGGCGGCCTTGCTTAGCGCTTGTTGATACGCTTTGGCCAAATCCCGATCCAATTGGCTCAGTCTGTCTGATTGACACACCATAGCTTCGGTTGAATCAGCGCTGACTTGACTGCAGTCAAACGATGGTCCTTGGGATTTCGCATCAGCGGCAAAAAAGCACAGGGTTAGCAACAACAGCTTCAGCTGCAACGGATATTTCAAAAGCAACATGGTTTAAACACTCGCCTTTTTCGAAAAGAACACAAAAGGTATGGCCAACGGCCCAACCAACAAGCTGACAATTAGCCAAAAGCGACGGCTCGCGTTGCGCGCTTTCGCCACCTGATAGCAGATAACCATGCTCACCGCCGTCATAACGAACACCCAGATCATATGTCACTCCCTAACCTTGTACCTCATTGATTCTAGTTTGAATTAACATACAAAGCCACCGCCCAGCAACACTTACCCACCGGCCCTTTTGCACTAGACTTAGTGGCAGCTAATTGATTTTTCATATTGGAACCATCAATGACCAAACTGATTAAAACTACGGTTATTATTATCTTGCTTGGCGCACTGGGCATCGCCGGCTATAGCTATTGGAGCTATAGCAAACAACATCCGAGCACCAGTAATGCCTACGTACACGCCAACCTAGTGTCGGTAGCACCACAGGTTTCTGGAACCATTACCAAGCTGCACGTCAGTAATTTTGCTTACGTTAAAAAAGGCGACGCCTTAGTGAGCATCGATGCAACCGCTTATGCGTTAGCCGTTACCGAAGCCAAAGCCGCCTATCAAAGTGCTTTGCAGCTTAACGAATCGCAAAATTCCGCCATTGACGCAGCGATAGCGCAATTGAATGAAGCTAAGGCGGAGCTTAGCAATGCCCAAAAAAATGCCAAGCGCACTAAGTCTTTAGTTGAGCAACAACTGGTGCCGCAACAAGCGGCTGATGACGTCAACACCCAACTGGCGGATGCCCAAGCGCGCATGAGTGCTGCCCAAGCCAACGTTCAACAAGCGGTCGCGGTTCGTGGTGGCGATGCCAACAGCTCTGCTGCGGTTCAACAAGCCGCAGCCAAACTAGCCCAGGCAGAATTGAATTTAAGCTATACCGAAATCAGCGCCCCATTTGATGGCTACATCGGCAGCATTGAAATACACGATGGCTCGTTGGCGCAGCAAGGGCGAGCGCTGTTCCCCATTGTTAAGCAGTACAGCCAATGGATCAGAGCAAACTTTAAAGAATCGCAAATGACTAACATACAACAAGGTCAGCCAGTAACGGTTACCGTGGATATGTACCCCGATGAAGTTTGGCATGGCGTGGTGGATAGCCTCTCCCCTGCCAGCGGCTCGAGTTTCTCTTTGTTGCCTCCTGAAAACGCCACCGGCAATTGGGTAAAAGTGGGACAGCGCTTTCCGATTAAAATCCGCTTAACCGACGATCTCGCTAGTAAGCCGCAACTGCGGGTGGGCGCCAGCAGCGAAGTCACCATAGATACGACTGCAGCGTTGCAATAAACCGTGGAAAAGCTAACCCCTTTTAAACGATGGATGATCGTGATTGCGGTGATGACATCCGCCATCATGGTGCTGATCGATATGACCATCGCCATGGTGGCTATGCCGCAAATGCAAGGTGCGTTGGGAGCCACCTCCGATAGCATTACCTGGGTGCTTACGGCTTACACCATGGCGGAAGCCATCTTCATCCCCATGACCTCATTCTTTGCAGCCAAGCTTGGCGAGCGGCGCCTGCTGTTGTTTGCGGTGTCTGGATTCATGCTGGCCTCCATGTTGTGCGGTCAAGCTCAGTCCATTGAAACCATGGTATTTTTCAGAGTGATTCAAGGTGCTTTTGGTGCTGCGGTGATTCCTTTGTCGCAATCGATTCTTATCTCGATTTTTCCCGACAACCAACGCAACAAAGCCATGGCGATTTTTAGCATTGGCATTTTAGTAGGACCTATTTTAGGCCCAAGTCTGGGCGGGCTCATTACGGAGAATATGAATTGGCGCTGGGTGTTCTACGTGAATCTACCTGTTGGCTTATTTTGTTTAGCGATGATTTACGCTTTTGTGGATATGGCTAATAAGCGCAAAGCCGATATTCATTGGGGCGTTATCGCCTCTATGGCGCTGGGGGTGGGTTTGTTGCAAATGGTGTTAGACCAAGGCAATCAAAAAGATTGGTTCGAATCCGGATTTATTCAGATCAGTCTCGTTATCGCCCTGCTCTCCCTAGTGGCATTCGTTTATCAAAGCTTTAAAAGCCGCAGTCCCGCCGCCCCCATTTGGCTAATCCGCAATCGCAATTTAGCCCTTTCATCGATCATGATGGCCATTTTCGTCAGTGCCGTATTCGGGCTTACCTCGCAAGTACCCATGATGCTGGAGGGCATGCTCAATTATCCTGTCGACACAACGGGCTTCTTATTGGCCCCTCGTGGGGTAGCGGCCGGCATTACGCTTATTTTGACGGCCCGATTAATGACCAATGAACGACTGAAATGGGCGGTGTTTGTCGGGGTGAGTTTGTGTGCACTTTCCGGCTTAATGATGACCCAATACTCCCTTAACATTGATCCAAAATGGGTGGTACTACCTACCCTATTGCAAGGTTGTGGCATGGGGCTGGTGTTTTCGTCGCTTTCCAACATGGCGTATACCACGCTGGCTAAGGAACATCAGGTTGGCGGTGCCAGTATTTATAATTTGTTTAGAACCGTGGGCAGTTCATTTGGCATTTCCATTGTGACCACCTTTCAATTTCGCCAAGCACAAACCCAGTGGAACAGTTTAGGCGAAGGCATTAATCCATACAGTGTCAATTTGCAAAATTGGCTGGATTCCAATCAACTGCAATTAACCGATCCCAGCACCATAACCTTATTGCAGCAGCAATTGCATCAGCAATCTGAGATCGTTGCCTTCGTCCATACCTATGCTTTTGTTACGCTGTTATTCTTGTCGATCCTGCCCTTTTTATTCTTTATCAAGATCCCTAAAAGCCAACTTAACGACTGATAGGCTCACTAAATTGCGAAGTAAATCTTGATGCCTTCGAGAACATTGGCAACCGCCACTGACCCTAAAATAATGCCCATTACTCGGCTGATTAAGTTGGCTCCGCTCTTGCCTATAATGGTTTGAATACGTCCGGCCAATAACATAAATATCATTGCGATCAGCAGAACCGCGAGTATGACCAACAGGGTTTGAAACTGCTCGGTGACATTGTAAAGGCTGTTTTCTGTCATCATCACAGCCGCTAATATCGCGCCAGGACTCGCGATTGAAGGAATGGCCAGTGGGAAAATCGCCGCTTCAGTGCTTTGTTCGCACATTTTGCGCTCCTGCTCTATCTTGCCTTCACCAAAAATCATGGTCATAGCAAACAGAAATAACACGATGCCACCAGCAACTTGAAACGCAGGTAACGGGATAGCCATGGCACTTAGAAGCACTTCGCCGACAACAACAAAAAACACCAAAACCAATGCCGCCACTGCACTTGCTTTAATCGCAATGCGACGACGAATGGTTTGAGAATATTGCGAAGTAACGGCTAAAAAAACGGGGACGGTGCCTATCGGGTCGATCACTCACACCCCCTTGGCAAAATATTCCAGTGATAATGATAGCAAATTCGAGCTTACTCTAAGCTGAACCAAGCGAGTGGGCACAAAAAAACCGCTTGTAAAAAAGCGGTTTTAATTCGGTGTTATTGAGCACTACTGCTGCGATTTGGTTCTCGCATCCTCTTCATTACTCTTATTAATAAAGCCTGTCACCGTGCTGCCTTGCACCAGAATAGAAAACAGCACCACCGCATAGGTCATCACCATGATGAGCTCTCGCAAATCAATGTTAGCACTACCCCAAAGCATTACGCCTGTGGGTAAGCTCATGGCCATTGCAAATGCCAGTCCACCACGTAATCCACCCCACACCAAAATGCGCTCCGCATAGCTGTTGTATTTCTTAAAACGGCGGAAGAAGAAATAAGGGATATACACACCACAGGTACGACCCACCAGAACAATCGGCACGGCCAGTAGCATGAACCACCAAAGTTGCTTGTCAAATTCAACCAATAGCAACAATAAGCCTAAGAGTAAGAACAACAATGAATTTAGGAATGACTCTATTAATAGCCAAAAATGCTCAAAGACTTCTGAGCTGGTTTCGTCGGTCAGTTTAGGTACGACAAAGTTACCAACAATGATGCCAGCCGACACCATGGCCAAAGGCCCTGAAACACCGAGCATGTCTGCTAACACATAACCGGCGCTAGGCACTAATGCCGAAATCAATAAAAACTGGGTACTGTCATCGCACAATTTAAGTAACCGATATAGTCCATAGGCGAGCACACCACCAAACACAATGCCGCCTACCGCTTCTTGCATAAACAAACCAACCACTTCCATGGTTGTCAGCGGAGTTGTGGAGAAGGCCAGCTTAGACAATGAAACAAAAATCACCAAGCCAATACCGTCGTTGAACAGAGATTCACCTTCCACTTGAATCGAGACTTCATCCGGTGCGCCTAAGGACTTAATGATCGCCAGAACTGCAATTGGATCCGTTGGAGAGATGAGCGAGCCAAATAATAGACAGTAGATAAACGCCAACGGGTGGCCAATGAATTGAGCGACGTAATATACGATGCCACCAATAACAAAGGTGGATATTAGAGTGCCAACAAAGGCTAAAAAGAAAATTTCCCAGCGCTGCTTCTTTAGAATTGAAAAGTGAATTTGCAGAGCACCTGCGAACAGCAAAAAACCCAACATGCCGTCGAGCAAGAGCTCCTTAAACTCCAGTTGTTTTAAATCCACCACAAAGGTTGAGTACAAAGAGCCATGAAACACTTTACCAACCAAAAGAATAAACAAACTGATGAGCAAGGCAAGACCCGTAATGGCGATGGTCTCTTGCAGCCGTTTGAGACGATTGGCTACCAGCGAGGTACAAAGAGCCAATGCGGCGAGTAAACATAGAATTGCGTAGGTAGTCAAAAGCCATTCTCCTTTGGTTGGTAACGGATACCCAGTTCACTTTACAATCAATTTTGTATTCGTGCTAATGAGTATAGACAGCTGACTCAATAATTTATGTGTGATTTTTAGATAGTTAGGGACACTTTGTTGAATTCAATAGTGTTTCAATATGGCTTTGTTTGTTGACTCACCAGCGCCAATTAGAGCGCTAAATTAAGCTTGAGTTTGATGTCGAACGGTAGTTCTGACAAATCCGCTAACATGCTCTGCTTCATACGTTTCAGCTGCTTGGGCTTTAGTGCATCTTGATGATCGGCGTTAATATCGAGATTAACTTGAAGCTCTGGCCCAACTTTGACCACTGCAGCGAGTTTCACTTGCGCTGCCATTGGATGGCGCTTAATGCAGGCACTCACCTTGCTGACTAACTCCGGTTGGCTCGACATGCCAAGCAATTCGCGCATGGCGTCTCTGATCATGGCCAACGGCACGCTTACAAAGTAACCGGCAATCATAATCATCATTAACGGATCAGCGTAGTTAGCATAATGAGCCCACGGCGTCATGGTCATAAGCCAAGCGCATAAAAACCCCGCGGTAACCGCCACACTTAACCAGGTATCCATTTTCCACTGCTTAATTTCGGCTTCAATGAGACCGGTGGAATGAGCGTTGTTCATTTTAAGTAATAGCCACCACGCTATGCCGCAACCCAGAATATTAACCACTCCAAATAGCCCTGCAATGTCGAGTTGCATAGGACTTGGTCCCTGCATTAATGCGTTACAGGCTGACACAAAAGATATCGCCACCACCGTGAGAATAGCGACGCCTTTTATGGCGATTACCAGTGGCTCTAATACGGCTTTACCATTGGGGAATTGCTTATTTCTGTTGCCGCGAATGGCCTTAGCAGCAATGAGTGATAACAAGGTTAGGCCTAAACTGACCGACGAGTAAAAGCCGTCAAAGGCTATGACATACGAGCCCAACCACCAGCCAATAATAACGCCACCGACCGCAAACATGCCTGCTAATATGCAAGAAATCACTAGGGCGTTACGTTCGTGGGACTGCGTGGAGAGAGACATATAACCTCTTGTTATTTAGTAAGTTGCTAATCTACCGACAAGTAAGATTAGGGTTAACTTATATTGAGGTTGGTTTTACAAAATGACAACAGCCAAGACGGGGACGAGAAACGCCAGCAAACCAGCAACTCCAATTAAATCAATTTTATCAACTAGTTAGCTCAATATTGATCTGTCATTAAATTTGACACTGACTGATGCGTTAGAATGCGAATAAGTAGTCTTGCAACTGCTCAGCAAGCCAGTTCATGGCCAGATGCTCTGTGACTCCTGGAGTACTGAACATGCAATAATCTTCCTGAATAAGCCCGTAGGTATGTTTAATGACATTCAGTTTCTGCTGACGTAACAAAGAGCGAATGAGCGGTTCGGGCATAACCCCCCAAGCTTGTTCGGTTTGAATGCTACTGAGAATGTAATCGAAACTGGAAAAGCCAATGTAGTTTCTCGAAAAGGGTTGCAGCTCTGGATTGTCCTTTTCATTGAGATACACCATGGAAGCTTGCATGGTCTCTTGTAAATCCTGATCGCTGACTCGGCGTTTTTGAGCTAATGGATGCTCGGCATTGCAAACCGACATCATCCGAATTTTTCCTAATGGTTGAAAACTGACCCGAGCGGTTTGCTCTCTCTCATAGTCAACACCAAAAGCAAAATCGACTTGTTCGGTGGCCACTAAGTTGGCCAAGTCTCCGGTAGACGCCAGGATAAAGTTAAACGATGTGGCTGGAAATTGGCCGTTCAATTGGTGGGTTAACTCTTGCCATAACTGATCCGGTAGCGAGTCGTCACGAGCAATCCACACCTCCGCAGCGAACTCTCCTCGCACTTGTTTGCAAGTCAACCGTATCCGTTGCGCGGTATCCGACAAATTGCTGCAATCGCGAAGAATGGCTTTGCCCGCTTCAGCAAGTGACAATTTATTTCCACTTCGCTCAAACAAAGCAACACCAAGCTCCGCCTCCATGGCTTTGATGGCCATGGTTAGGGTAGTTCGATTGATACCGCTGTGGCGTGCTGCTTTTGATACCGACTGGTGTTCAGCCACCAAACAAAAGGCGTCAATCTGGCTAAAAGTTAACGCCATTCACAGGTCCTTGTAGAGAGCTTTATAGCCTTCCTTTGAACAGTTTCTAGGAAAGTTTCTTGAAAAATAGTAATCACGGTTGCGGGTGTTCAACGAAGATGATTTCTTCGGTATTAAAGCCTCGTTGCTTCGCTTCGTTTAGGAAGCGCTGCTTTAGCTGCTCGGACACCTGCGGAGTGCGCGCCAACAACCACAAATAGTCATGATTAGGCCCCGCAACAAACGCGTATTGGTAATCCTGTTTATCAAGCTCGAATACCACGTAAGATCCGTAGAATGGGCCGAAGAATGACACTTTTAAATACCCTGAGTCGGTACCCTCCACGAAGTAGGCTTTGCCTTCAGCTTCTTGCCATTGCTGTTCATTGGTTTTAAAGCCTCGATTCAACACCTTCACACCACCATCGTCGCGCATCGAATAGTTAGCAGTGACTTGATTCATGCCCCGTTCGAAGGAGTGATCCAGCCGTGCCACTTCATACCAAGTACCTAAATAGCGCGGTAATTCGAAGTTGCTTACCGGGCTAACTTTATCTGGCAAGCCCACGCATGCTGATAATAAAATGCTCATGAGTAATACCGTTACTGCCCGCATACTACTTTCCTTTATTATTGTTGTTTGGCCATCAACGATGTTGGTCAATTAAGATAGGATTACCATCCGGATCGAGTAACATTATGCTGCCCGGTCCCGTTGAATTTACCTCAAGCGTCTTAGTCAACTCAAGGCCATTGTCCAACAAATGCTGCTGTATTGAATTAATGCTATCGAATGGGTCAACTGCATTGGCATGCTGATCCCAACCAGGATTGAACGTCAACATATTGCGCTCAAACATCCCTTCAAAAAGGCCAATGACGCAATCTCCGCTGCGCATCATTAAATAATGATACTCGTCACTGCCACCAACGACACTAAACCCCAGTGTTTGGTAAAACGCTTTTGATTTAGCCAAGGACTTAACCGATAAACTGATTGAGTGAGCCCCAAGTTGCATAGTGATCTCCTTTGCTTGCTTTTATCAGTACAGCATAGCAACTCGACTCCGCCATCGTATGTTAGAGACAGCTAAAATAAGTGATTAAAATCATATAAATAGCAAAAACTTGATCCAGATCACTATGAAGATGAGCCAGACTGTTATTGTTACAGCGAGGTTAACAACTTGCTAGGAAAGATGATGGAATTGAAGAAAGACCCCAGATGCTACACCGATGTGTGCGTTAATGGGAAATGGTTTCACCATGACCATTTAACCAAGAGCGCTTATATGCTGAATGGCAGTCAATCAATAGCTATCGAATTAGTTAAGACTCCAGAAACGGAAGACGAATTGATTAATCTGCTCCAAGGATATTGTTAACCCGATTTACCCTTTGTTTTGTGTACTCCTGCGAACTTTGCGAAAAGCCTATTACGCTTTTCGCTTTTTTTTGCGCTCCAAAAAAGGGGGCCAGGCCCCCTTTCGCAAAAAAAGGGGCCTGGCCCCTTTTTTGGAAGCGGCGTTTAGCCGATTTGCTTGCGAGCGTTGCGGAACATGCGCATCCAAGCGCTGTCTTCGCCCCAGTCATCTGGGTGCCAAGAGTTAGCCACGGTGCGGAATACCCGCTCTGGATGCGGCATCATGATGGTAGCTCGCCCATCTAAGCTGCTGATCGCGGTAATACCATTCGGCGAACCGTTTGGATTCGCCGGATACTGCTGCTGGACTTCACCTTGAGCGTTAACGTATCGAAGCCCAATCGTGTTGGTTGCTTCGGCAGCAGCCAAGGCTTGAGGGTTGGCAAACTCTGCGCGTCCCTCTCCGTGAGACACGGCTATGGGCATTCTTGAGCCCGCCATACCGGCAAAGAACGCCGAATTGGATGGCTGAACTTCAACTAGGCTAAATCGAGCCTCAAAACGCTCCGACGCGTTGCGAACAAAATGCGGCCAATGCTCAGCACCAGGAATCAGCTGTTTTAAGTTAGACAACATTTGACAACCATTACAAACACCCAAGGTTAAGGTGTTATCGCGATTGAAAAAGTCGCTAAATTGCTGACGTGCACGCTCGTTAAATAGTATCGATTTAGCCCAACCTTCGCCGGCCCCTAAAACGTCACCATAACTAAAGCCACCACAGGCCACCAATGCTTGCATTTCATCCAGAGTCAAGCGACCAGAGAGGATGTCACTCATGTGAACATCTACGGCTTCAAAGCCTGCTCGATCGAATGCCGCCGCCATTTCCACATGGCTGTTCACGCCCTGCTCGCGTAAAATCGCGACCTTAGGTGCATTTCCTAAAGCAATATAAGGCGCTGCGATGTCTTCACTCGGTTCGAAACTCAGCTGAGCAACTAACCCTTGGTCATCCGAGACTTTTAGCGCCAGCTCTTGCTCAGCACACTCTGGGTTATCCCGCAGTTTTTGCATCGCAGTGGTGGTTTCAGCCCAAATACCACGGAGCTCTGTACGGCTTTCGTCGCTAATTACACGCTCACCTTCGCGAATGACAATGCGATCGCCTTGACGCAATTCGCCAATTACAGTGGCGATATCCGCCACTCCAGCTTCAGCGCACAAGGCCTGAAGGTGCGCCAAATCATCTTTTCGGATTTGAACCACGCCACCCAGCTCTTCGCTGAACAAGCGACGTACGTCGTCGCCGGCTAAGTCGGTAACATCAATGTCTAAGCCGACTTTGGCAGTAAATGCCATTTCGACCAAGGTTGTATACAAACCGCCATCGGAGCGGTCGTGATAGGCAATTAGCTTCTCCTCGGCCACCAACTGTTGCATCACATCGTAAAAACCACGCAGCAATTCGGGCTTATCTAGGTCTGGCGTAATCTGGCCAAGCTCTCCGTACACCTGTGCTAAACACGAACCGCCTAAACGATTTTGTCCCAACCCCAAATCAAGCAATACCAAACAGGTATCGCCTTTATCGGTACGCAGCTCTGGCGTTACCGTTTTACGAACATCTTCGACACGACCAAAAGCGGTAATGATCAACGACATAGGTGCAGTAACGCTCTTATCGGTACCGTCGTTATCTGTCCATGCGGTTTTCATGGACATGGAATCTTTGCCCACAGGAATGGTTAGATCTAAGGCTGGGCATAATTCCTCACCAATGGCTTTAACCGCTTCGTACAAGCCGGCGTCTTCACCTGGGTGACCCGCAGCTGACATCCAGTTCGCCGATAATTTGATGTGTTTCATTGAACCAATATTGGTCGCAGCTATGTTGGTGATGGATTCCGCTACCGCCATTCTTGCGGACGCCCCAAAGTTGAGTAACGCCAATGGGGTGCGTTCGCCCATCGACATGGCTTCACCGTGATAGCTATCGAAACTGGCCGCCGTTACCGCACAGTCAGCCACCGGAATTTGGTGGCGACCAACCATTTGGTCCCGCGCCACTAGGCCGGTAACCGAGCGATCACCAATGGTAATTAAAAACGTCTTTTCGGCAATGGTGGGCAGTCGTAATAAACGGTGAATGGCATCTTTAACATTCACATCTGCACTGGCAAACGCTTTACTGTCTGCTTGGGTCGTGGCCACATCTCGATGCATTTTAGGCGGCTTACCTAACAGCACTTCCAGTGGCATATCAATGGGCTTATTAGCAAAGTGCTCGTCCGTTAGGGTCAAATGACGCTCTTCGGTTGCGGTACCAACAACGGCATAAGGCGCACGTTCACGCTTACAAATTGCGTCAAAGTCGGCCAAACGCTCCGGCGCAACCGCCATTACATAGCGCTCTTGAGATTCGTTACACCAAATTTCTAACGGACTCATACCGCGCTCATCGCAAGGCACATTACGCAGTTCGAAATTGCCGCCGCGACCGCCATCATCTACTAATTCCGGGAAGGCATTGGATAAACCACCAGCGCCCACGTCGTGGATAAATAGGATTGGGTTATCGTCACCCAGTTGCCAGCAACGGTCGATCACTTCTTGGCAGCGGCGTTCGATTTCTGGGTTTTCACGCTGAACCGAGGCAAAATCCAAATCTTCGGAGGATTGCCCAGAGGCCATGGAAGAAGCAGCCCCGCCCCCTAGACCAATATTCATCGCCGGCCCACCTAATACAATCAGTTTTGCGCCGACGCTAATGTCACCTTTTTGTACGTGCTCGTCGCGAATGTTACCCAAACCACCGGCTAACATGATGGGCTTGTGGTAACCGCGCACTTCTATGCCATTGTGGCTCGATACCTGCTGTTCATAGGTACGGAAGTAACCCAGCAATGCAGGTCGGCCAAATTCATTGTTAAACGCAGCTCCGCCCAGTGGGCCTTCAATCATAATATCCAAAGCGGAAACAATACGGCCAGGCTTACCATAGTCACTTTCCCAAGGCTGAACCTTGCCGGGAATCTTTAAGTTAGAAACCGTGAAACCGGTTAAACCGGCTTTCGGCTTAGAGCCGCGACCGGTAGCGCCTTCATCTCGAATTTCTCCGCCGGATCCGGTCGCTGCGCCCGGATATGGGCTAATGGCCGTAGGGTGGTTGTGGGTTTCCACCTTCATTAAAATGTGCACCGGCTCGCTGTGATAGCGATAAACGCCATCACGAGCATCCGCAAAGAAACGTCCGGCGACGGAGCCTTCCATGACTGCCGCGTTATCTTTATAAGCAGACAAGACATGCTCTGGGGTGTGCTCGAAGGTATTCTTAATCATTTTAAACAGCGATTTAGGCTGTTCAACACCATCAATAGTCCAATCGGCGTTAAAAATCTTATGGCGACAATGCTCCGAGTTGGCTTGAGCAAACATCATTAGCTCAACATCATGGGGGTTGCGCCCTAACTTAACAAAGTTGTCTACCAAGTAATCAATCTCGTCATCCGCTAAGGCTAAGCCCAATTGACGATTCGCCTGTACTAAGGCTCTGCGCCCTTCACCTAAGATATTGACCGCTGCCAATTGGGCTGGATCCGTATCAAAGAATAAGGCTTTGGCGTCAGAAGCTTGGCTGAAGACGGTTTCCATCATGCGGTCGTGAAGCAAGGCCGCGACCTGTTGATATTCCGCTTCGTTAAGCTCTCGCTCAGCCGTTATGCAATAAGCAATGCCTCGTTCTAAACGCTTGATTTTAGTTAAGGCACAGTTGTGAGCAATATCGGTCGCTTTCGATGACCAAGGTGAAATGGTTCCCGGACGCGGGGTCACCAATACCAGTTGTCCTTGAGGTTCGTGAGATTCTATCGCCGGACCATAGGTTAAAATCTTATCCAACTGCTGTTGTTCATCGGCGTTTAGCGCTTCCGATAAATCAGCAAAATGAAGAAATTCAGCATAGATGTCTGTTACTGGCAATTGAGCTTGCTGGCACGATTTAACCAATTGAGTAACGCGAAACGCAGATAACGCTGGAGCACCACGAAGGATCTCAAACACGTCTATTCACCTTTTGAATTGTTTGGATGTGAAAGTTGCGCGATATTATAGTGATTTGACGCCAATAAATCATCAAAAATGAGAGCCATACTTTGATAAAATTATGTGGTATAAAGGTAAGAAAAATATGATCGATACGCTATGATTCGACGATTTTACATATTTGTTCTGGTCTTGATAGTAAGCGCATGTCAACCACACTCCTCTGCGCCTCGAAATGACCAAAAGAGGAGTGATGACAATACGCTAATTGTTGGCACCACCAATGGGCCTTCCACCTATTTAACCTTAGGCAAAAACACCACAGGTTTTGACTATGAGTTGGTGCAGAAATTTGCCGACTACAGTCATAGACAACTGCAGATTAAGGTGTATCAAAACCTTACCCCAATGCTGCAAGACCTTTCAGACGGCAAGCTCGATATTGTTGCCGCTGGCATGGGGTATACGCAACTTCGCAGCGACCGCTTCCTGTTTGGACCGCCACTCTACAATACCGATATTTTACTGGTCTATCGTTCCGGGGAATGGCGACCGCGCAACCTAGATGACATTCGCGGTGAGTTAGTCGTGGCCTCTCGCTCCTCCCACGCCGAGTTGCTGCGAGAGCTTAATCACCCTAATTTGCGTTGGACACTGAATAAAGATTACGATCCAGAAGAGTTGCTAAGCATGGTGGCAAACGGCGAGTACGACTATACCATCGCCGATGAGAGCATGCTGCGATTGAGTCGACGGCTGCACCCTCGCCTTAGAACTGCATTTACCATTAAAGAGCAACAGCCGATTGGCTGGATGTTCGCCCCTAACGGCTCCGACGAGTTGATCAGTGAGGTGCTCAATTTTTGGCAAAACCAACAGGTAACTTTAAAGCATTTACAGGAAAAATATTTTGGTCATACTCAGGGCTTCGACTTCGTCGACACTCGAGCCTTCATTCGTGCGTTAGACTCTCGATTACCCAAATACCAAGCCCTGTTCGAGAAATATTCCGGAGATTTGGACTGGCGAAAGATCGCAGCCATCAGCTATCAAGAAAGTCATTGGCGACCTCACGCAAAATCGCCCACCGGAGTTCGCGGTATGATGATGCTCACCCTACCCACCGCCAAACAAATGGGCGTGGATAATCGTTTGGATGCTGAGCAAAGCATTCGCGGCGGCTCCGCTTATATGAATCATTTAGTAGGCCGTATACCCGAATCGATTCCAGAGTCGGAACGGCTGTGGTTTGCTCTAGCAGCCTACAACATTGGCTTTGGGCACATGGAAGACGGTCGTGTATTAGCACAAAAACAAGGATTAAATCCGTCAGCTTGGGCCGATGTTAAAACCGTATTGCCTCTGCTTGAGAAACGGAAATACTACCAACACACTCGCCACGGTTACGCTCGCGGCAGTGAAGCGGTTCACTATGTGAACAACATTCGACGTTACTATGACACCTTAGTGTACTTGCAAAGTGCCCAAGAAAAGGAGCATGAGCAAGAGCAACACAGTCAGAGTATCGATCAAAACAGCGATCCGTCCGACACTTCTAACAAACTCTAAAACAAACGTTTAGTATGCTGCACAAGGGTCACAGTTTGACCCTTGTCATTATGTTGTAATGAACTTGTGCGACTTTTGTCACTCCAAATCAACAAGACCGAAACCGTTCGGCTATCGACGAGGAACCCAATTAATTATTAGCAAGTATAGGTAGTACTAATGAAAAGAAATCATTCAACCGCGAGACGTCGTGCCATCCGCAAACAAAGCCACTCAAAAACCATTAATCGCAGCAAATGGTTCTTACTCAATGAGAAGCAAGACAGTAAAATTAGCTTTCGCTAATTAGCCTTAACGGCAGGCGCTCAGAACAATTGTTAGCTAATCCTGTTGCTCAACCTTTTGTGCTTTTTTCAGTGCTTTTTGCTGTTGTCGGCGCAGTTTAAAGAATCCAGAAAGCTGCTCAGCACAGGCTTGCTCGAGCACACCTCCTACAACTTCGGCTTGATGATTCAGGCGCGAATCTTCAAGCAAGTTCATCACGCTGCCCGCCGCTCCGGTTTTGTAATCGTAGGCGCCAAACACCACCCGTTTGACTCGAGCATGTACGATGGCTCCGGCGCACATTGGACAGGGCTCAAGCGTTACGTAGAGCGTGGTGTCGATAAGCCGATAATTTTGTAGAGATTGACCGGCGGCCTGCAGGCACTGAATCTCTGCATGAGCACAGGCGTTGTGGTCGCAAATAGAGCGATTAATGCCCTGCGCCACCACAACCCCATCTTTTACTAAAATAGCGCCTACGGGCACTTCGCCTAATTCCTGTGCTGAATGCGCCAATTGCATGGCTTGCTGCATCCAATATTCGTCAGAATGTTCAACGGTTGAAGTGACCAATGATTTGCTCATTTGGTTTCGCTCATTTAGTTTCGCTCATTCAGTATCGCTCGCAATGGCCCACTATTCCCATTCAATTGTGGCCGGTGGTTTACCGGAGATATCGTAAACAACACGGCTAATGCCATCAATTTCATTAATGATTCGGTTAGATACCTTACCAAGGAAATCGTACGGCAAATGCGCCCAATGCGCCGTCATAAAGTCAATGGTTTCAACGGCACGAAGCGAAACGACCCAGTCGTACTTGCGACCGTCGCCCATAACGCCAACACTGCGAACCGGTAAAAACACAGTAAAGGCCTGGCTCACTTTGTTGTAGAGATCCGCGCCATGCAACTCTTCAATGAAAATGGCATCCGCTCGGCGCAGCAAGTCGCAATATTCTTTCTTAACTTCGCCCAATACACGAACACCTAGCCCAGGTCCTGGGAACGGATGGCGATACAGCATGTTGTAAGGCAGACCTAACTCCAAGCCGATTTTGCGAACTTCGTCTTTAAACAGCTCTTTGAGCGGTTCAACTAAGCCAAGCTCCATGTCTTCTGGCAAGCCACCCACATTGTGATGAGATTTAATTACGTGAGCTTTTCCGGTTTTGGAGCCAGCGGACTCAATCACATCCGGGTAAATTGTACCCTGTGCCAACCATTTAGCGTTCACCAACTTAGACGCTTCTTCATCGAAAATTTCAACAAACACATGGCCAATAATTTTACGCTTTGCCTCAGGATCCGCTTCGCCTTGTAAGCGCTCCAAGAAGCGGTTCTCAGCGTCTACATGAATGATGTTGAGACCAAAATGATCACCAAACATTTCCATCACCTGGGCGCCTTCGTTCAATCGCAACAGACCATTGTCGACAAACACACAGGTGAGCTTGTCACCAATGGCGCGGTGAAGCAGCATTGCCACCACCGACGAATCCACACCGCCGGACAACCCTAATACCACTTCGTCGTCACCAACTTGGGCTTTAATACGAGCCACCGCATCTTCGATGATGTTCGAAGATGTCCAGCTGGCCTCACAGCCACATATATCCAACACGAAATGCTCTAACATGCGCTTGCCTTGACGAGTGTGAGTCACTTCTGGGTGAAATTGAACCCCATAAAAGTGCTTGTCTTCGTTGGCCATAGCAGCAAATTGACAACTTTCGGTGGCAGCAACCTTAGTAAAGCCTGCTGGAATTTCAGAAACCTTGTCACCGTGACTCATCCATACGTCGAGCAGCGGATTACCATTGCCATTAATGGCGTCTTCTATGTTCGCGAACAAGCG
This sequence comes from Paraferrimonas haliotis, assembly GCF_002282895.1. Taxonomy (GTDB): domain Bacteria; phylum Pseudomonadota; class Gammaproteobacteria; order Enterobacterales; family Shewanellaceae; genus Paraferrimonas; species Paraferrimonas haliotis. The sequence continues at coordinate 703,437 of NZ_NRRB01000001.1, read as the reverse complement.
GCTTTCAGCCAACACTTCCACCTGTGCATAGCCGAACTCGCCCTCGCCCACGCCTTGGATGACTTTACCGCCTAATTGCTCAGACATGGTTTGCATGCCATAGCAGATACCCAGAACAGGTACCCCAGCTTCAAACACATATTGCGGAGCACGGGGAGAGTTTTCAGCGGTTACGCTCTCTGGACCACCGGCTAAAACAATACCATTCGGGTTGAAGTCTTTAATGTCTTGCTCGGATACATCCCACGCCCACAGCTCACAGTAAACGCCAATTTCACGGATACGACGGGCGATTAGCTGGGTGTATTGAGAGCCAAAATCTAAAATAAGAATGCGTTGGTCATGAATGTTGCTCATTGACTGTCCTGTTATTGTTTAAGCGTTCAATTGAAAAGGTGTAAAAAAGGCAGCCAAGGCTGCCTTTATTGCGCTCGGACTTAGCCTAAGCGATAGTTTGGTGCTTCTTTGGTGATTTTCACGTCGTGCACGTGCGACTCACCCATACCCGCTGACGTCACTTTTACAAACTCAGCTTTGGTACGCAGCTCGTCGATGGTTGCACAGCCAGTAAGCCCCATACAGGAGCGTAACCCACCCATTTGTTGATGAATAATCTCTTTCAGTTTGCCTTTATAAGGTACTCGACCTTCAATGCCTTCTGGCACCAGTTTGTCGGCAGCATTATCGGTTTGGAAATAACGATCGGAGGAGCCTTGACTCATGGCTCCTAAGCTACCCATACCACGGTAAGACTTATAGGCACGACCTTGATACAGCACCGTCTCACCTGGGGCTTCGTCAGTACCTGCAAACATGGATCCCGCCATGATGCACGATGCTCCTGCAGCTAAGGCTTTGGCCAAATCGCCACTGAAACGAACACCACCATCGGCAATAACTGGAATGTCTAAATGAGCAACGGCTGCTACCGCATCTGAAACTGCGGTAATTTGCGGAACACCCACACCGGTAACAATGCGAGTGGTGCAAATTGAACCCGGTCCAATACCCACTTTAACTGCGTTAACGCCCGCTTCTACTAAGGCCAGTGCGCCTTCGCCGGTGGCCACATTGCCACCCACAATTTGCAAATCGGGGTACTTGGCGCGAGTGTCACGAATGCGCTGTAACACGCCTTCTGAATGACCGTGGGAGCTGTCGATAAGCAATACGTCAATGCCGGCTTTAACCAGCGCGTCGACTCGCTCTTCATTGCCGGCACCGGCTCCAACGGCACCACCAACTCGCAAGCGACCCAGTTCGTCTTTACATGCGTGAGGTTTACGTTCGGCCTTTTCAAAATCTTTAACCGTGATCATGCCCTTCAATTGATTGGCGTCGTTAATGACCAAGATTTTTTCAATGCGGTGTTGCTGCATAAGGCGGCGAGTTTCATCCAACGGCGCCCCTTCTTTGACCGTAACTAAGCGCTCTTTAGGCGTCATTACTTGTTGCACGGTTTGACTTAAATCGGTGACAAAACGAGTGTCACGACCGGTGATGATGCCAACGATTTCACCACTGTCGGTCACCACAGGATAACCGGCAAAGCCATTGGCTTCGGTTAATTGTTTTAACTCAAAAATGGTTAAATCGGGTTTGACCGTAATCGGGTCTTGCACAACGCCGGCTTCGTACTTTTTCACCTTGCGCACTTCAGCTACTTGCTCTTCAATGCTCATGTTTTTGTGAATAAAGCCAAGGCCACCTTCTTGCGCCATGGCAATAGCAAGGCGAGCTTCCGTCACGGTATCCATCGCTGCCGACACCATTGGTACGTTCAGTTCAATGCTTTGAGTCAGGCGTGTTTTTAGCGAGGCAGTATTAGGAAGAACGGTCGAGTGCGCTGGAACCAGCAGTACGTCATCAAAGGTTAAAGCTTCTTTTTTAAGTCTAAGCATGTGCAACATTCCACCTAAGTTGGTTTTGATCTAGTTGCGGGCGCATTCTACCTTGCAACTGTGCTAGAGTAAATCCCATTATCAGTAAATCATTGAATAGTTTTTTCAGATGGCAAAGGAACGTCCCCCTCTACTTTCAGTCTCGCAGCTTAATCGGCAAGTACGTCAGTTGCTTGAAGGGCAAATTGGCCGCATTTGGCTCACTGGCGAAATTTCCAATTTTGCTGCACCGGCCTCGGGTCATTGGTATTTCAGCTTAAAAGACAGCAAAGCCCAAGTTCGCTGCGCCATGTTTAAAGGACGCAATCAACGGGTTAGTTTTATCCCTAAAAACGGTCAGCAAGTGACCGTGCAAGCGGATCTCAGTTTGTATGAACCCAGAGGCGATTACCAATTAATTGTTGGTAACATGGTGGATTCTGGAGCCGGCGCTCTTAAACAGCAATTTGATGAGTTAAAAGCCAAGCTAGCAGCGCAAGGGCTGTTTTCCACAGAGCACAAACAAGCCCTCCCTCGCCCGAAACGATTAGGGGTGATTACGTCTCCATCCGGCGCTGCCATTCGCGACGTGTTGCACGTATTAGAGCGTCGAGCACCGGCCATGGAAGTGGTGATTTATCCCGCGCAGGTACAAGGAGAGCTTGCCGCTAAGCAATTGATTCATGCCATTGAGCGTGCGAATCAGCGTAACGAAGTGGATGCCTTATTGCTGACCCGAGGCGGTGGTTCACTGGAAGATTTATGGTGCTTTAATGACGAGCAGCTGGCCCATGCTATTTTTAATTCAGCGTTACCCGTGGTGTCGGCCGTAGGGCACGAAGTCGATGTCACCATAGCGGACTTTGTGGCGGATGTTCGGGCGCCAACGCCATCGGCGGGTGCTGAAATGCTGTCCGGCGACAGCTTAGCTCAACTGCAGCAATTAGCTTCGTTAGGGCAACGATTGCGCCAGAGTATGGCGGCGTTGCTGTACAGCAAACAACAACGATCGCAACAATATCGCTATCGTCTCGATAAGCACCACCCCAGCCGCCAACTGGACCTATTAAAACAACAATTCGATGAAACCGGTTTTCGCCTGCACACAAATCTGAGCAAGCAATTGCAAACCCGCCAGCAACATATAGAGCGACTTGGGCACCGATTATTCCAGGCCACCCCAGCGCAACGCGTCGCGCTGGATCTGGCCAAAACCGAGCAACTGCAAGGTCGCTTACACAACGCACTTAATACGGTACTCAATAACCATACTCAACGTTGGCAAAGCTTAGCGTCCCAACTAAACGCCATAAGTCCATTAGCGACGTTAGAGCGTGGTTACAGCATTTCTCGTAACGCCCAGCACACCATTGTGACCAAAGTTGATCAGGTGACTATTGACGAGCCAATGAGCGTTCAGGTCAGTGACGGTGTTATCAGCGCTACAGTTAATCAGATTGAAAAAAGTTGACAGCGGTTTAAACCTTTTTCGCTGTTGCCTGTGTCTTACTGTTAAATCAACAAGAGACTGAACATTGTGACTGTAACACAGCTAAAACCACACATTGACGCCAGCGAAGCTCAACAAGTCGAATGGGTGGCCCAAGCTCTGCGGGGCGATAGGAGCGCTTTTCAAGCCCTTTATCAAGCCAATCTTGGTCGCGTGTACGCCTTATGTTATCGCTTAAGTGGCGATCACGATTTGGCACAAGATTTCTGCCAAGAAGCCTTTGTTCGGATTTGGCAAAAGTTAGCCATGTTCAACGGCGACAGTCGCTTTAGCACTTGGGCGCATCGCTTAACCGTCAACTTATGCCTTAATAAACTCAAGCAACAAAAAACCTGGTGGCAACGTTTTATTCCGATGGACTCGGTCGCCGAATCCAGTGCCGTTGCCGCCCCGTCGAACTACCACGGCATCGATAAGCTGTTACCTAAGTTACCGCAACAAGCTCGATTGGTTTTCGTACTGCATGCCGTAGAGGGCTACAAACATACCGAGGTGGCGAGCATGCTCAACATTAAGAGCGGAACCTCTAAAGCCCAATACCACAGAGCCAAAAAATTATTACAGGAGATGCTGTCATGAATGAATCAAAAGCAGCACTGCAAAACGCCATTAATGACATGCCAAATCAACTGCAGCCGCAGACGGATTTATGGCCCGCTATTGAACGTCAATTAGTTACAGGCGCTGTGCAGCCAGAGCCCCAGCGCAGCAATACAGCTTGGCGCAACATCGCCATTGCCGCCAGTTTAGCCTTGGTGTCGGTATTGAGCTTTGTTGGTGGGCAACACATGAGTAAACCGGACAACAGTCAATCGTTGGCCTTGTTGCACTTGCTTGAACAGCAACATCAGCAACAGCTAGCCATGCAAACCCGAGTCGGTTTTAGTGCCAAGCTAACCGCCAGCGATAACGCTACTGCACTTAGCCAAGGCATCAACGAAGTGCGTCAAGGCGCCAAAACGGTATTGGCGCAATTGCAGCAAGACCCAAACAACCTAGAGCTGTTGCAACTTTGGTTGTGGTTGCAACAACGAGAACTGGAACTGGTGAATCAGGCTCAAAGCTCTGCATTCAACCGGATCTAACGTAAACGAATAAAAATTAGCCGTGCGCTTAAGGAAATACCATGAAACGACTGTCATTATTAACCGCGTTATTAATAAGTATCCCCAGTTGGGGGGCTGACAAGATTGACCAAAGCCTACCGCTGTCGAGCAACGCTCAGGTCACCATAGAAGTACCGCGAGGTGAACTTAATATCGTCAACGGCGCAGAGGATAGCATTCGCGTTGTCGGCACGCTGGATGAATTGGCCGAACGCTTAGTCTTTGAACAACAAGGCGCAGACATGGTGGTTAAAGTTGTCATGCCTCGTAAATGGAACGGTGATAACCGGTCCGGTTCCAAACTCACGGTTGAACTGCCTAAACAAGTTAATGTGGATGCTTCTGGTATTTCCACCAATATTAAAGCCAACAACTTTAACGGCGATTTCGATGTATCCAGTGTCAGCGGAGAACTTAAACTAAGTCAACTGTCCGGCAAGTTGAATTTCAATACCGTAAGCGGCGATCAAACCCTGATAAACAACGAGGGTAAGATGCGCATTGAAGCCGTGTCGGGAGAGATCGATGAGCGAGGCTCGAAAGGCACCATTACCATTCGCAACGTTAGTGGCGATATCGAAAGCAATAATTTCGCCACCGAAATCAACTTAGAAACCGTCTCTGGTGATGTAGAATTGGTTTCCAATGAGGCGGCAGAAATCGCCATGCGCAGTGTCAGTGGTGACATTGAGCTGGGCCTATTAGGCAGCGGCGACTATCAGTTCAACGGCGAGTCGGTATCGGGCGATTTGGAGCTAACCGTTACAAAAAGCCTACAGGGACACATTCGCTTATTTGCCAATGCTGGCGGTAAAATTAGCAACCGGGTTAGCGATGATAAGCCCAAAAAGCAAAAATACGGCCCATCATCGGAACTGGAATTCGACTTAGGTCAGGGTGACAGTAAAATCCGAATGACAACCCTAAGCGGCACCATGGAAATCGGATTCCAGTAATTGCCGGCTACTCACTAGCGGGCTTCAACGCGAACGCTACCAACGCCAACCTTGACTGACACGATAGAGTCGCCTTGGCCTTGGTAGCTAAACTCTTCACCAACCATATGGCGTGAACTGGTACCTGGGAACGCTCTGTCTACTCTAACATCGCCAACGCCAGCAACTAAATCCAGCTCAGAGTAATCCGAATGTTCAGCGTCAACACGAACCGTGCCCACGCCTAAATCCACTCGTAAATCATCTACGACTCCGCCTATTTCGGCTTCACCAACCCCCATTTCAACCGTTAATGACTGCGATTTAGGTAGGTACAGTGTCCATTGCTGTTTGATATCTTTTTGTTTGTTAAGCTCAAGTAATAGCCGCTGTTTGTGGGTTTTGCTTGTAAGTTCAAGATCCGATAAATCCGGGGTGCTTGCAAACAGACGCCAACCATCGGACTCAGGGTCCGCTTCCACCATCACGTCAAGGTGCACCTTGTCATCATCACTGGCTAGCACCTGCAATTGTCCAACAGAGATTTGCAATTCTATGGTATCGCCATGAGGCTCGATGGTTTGCTGAAAACGGCGAGCGTCTTGCGCTGTGACTGATGTACTGAGTAACAAGAGTGACGTAAGAAGTACTGGGATGTTCATGTTAAGTTCCTTTTCTTTTATTAGCAGAGCCAGTGCAGGAGTTGCTACTAGCAACGACCCTGAAAACCTATCAAGCATCGTGCCAAACACTGAAAGACTTATTTATCAATACGTTAGAGTTATGAACTAACTAAAAAGGGGAACTATGATTGGTATAATTGACCATTGTTTGGCCAAATGAGCTAATGAAATGGTCACTGATTGCCCATAAAAAAACCCACCTTATGGTGGGTTTTTCTGAAACACAGTCGAATTAACGAGTGCGTGGGCAGATCTCGTCTTCACCAAAGAAGTAAGCAATTTCGCGAGCAGCAGATTCAGGTGCATCTGAACCGTGACAAGCGTTTTCATCAATGCTGGTAGCAAAATCAGAACGCAAAGTACCGCGAGCCGCTTCGGCTGGGTTAGTAGCACCCATGATTTCACGGTTTGCTAGGATTGCGTTTTCACCTTCTAGCACTTGTACCATGATTGGACCTGAAGTCATGAAATCAACCAATGCGCCAAAGAATGGACGCTCTTTGTGTTCAGCGTAAAAACCTTCTGCTTTTTCACGGCTTAGGTGAACCATCTTAGAAGCAACGATTTTTAGTCCAGCAGACTCGAAACGAGCATAGATTGCGCCAATGTGGTTAGCTGCTACAGCGTCTGGCTTAACGATTGAAAAAGTGCGTTCAATTGCCATGGTATGATCCTTTGTTTGAATTAGGTTAATAAAATCGGCACGAAGTATAAAAGATAACGTCGCCAATTCCTATGCCTAGATCACAATAAGTGCTGCAATCTAGTGCTCTAAATCACTATTTTAGACGTTTTAAGCAAAAGTCTAAGTAAAGTAACCAAAAAACCGCAAAAACTGACGGTTTAACCCGCTTTAACAGCGTTAAAATTTACGCCTTGCTCACAAATCCGCTGTAAGCTTGGGTTCGCTTTGAGTTTTACGCGCCCAGCTATAACCGAGCTGAACCGTCAACGCCGCCAAGGTCATGGTTGCAGCCACAGCTATGGCTTGATGTTGCTCTACCCAGTTCGATACGAGCGCACTGGCTGCAAAGCACAACAAGGTTTGTAGAAAGTTGAGCAGCCCCGACGCGGTTGCACTAAAGTTCTTAAAAGGTTGTAAAGCTTTGTTGATGACCAGTGGGTATAGCGCACCATTGGCAATGGCCATGAAACAAAAGGGAATTAAAATCGGCACAATGCTTTGCGGCTTCAGCACCAGCGTAATAACAACAATGATTGCAACGCTAACCATAAACAGGGCCAGTCCCCATAAAATTAAGCGCTCGCTCGGGTGTCGTTTTAATAAGCTGCGACAACCAAATCCACCCACTAAAAACGCAATGGTTTGGGGGACAAAGCTCCAACCAATATCGGTAGCTTCATACCCCATACCCGCCATTACGAATGGAATGCCGGTTAGGTATGCGAAAAAGGCGGCGCTGCAGCCGGAAAACATCAGCATGTAACCAACGAACTGGCGTGAACTTAACAAGGCCCGATAGTTAGCGATTAAGCCAGCGCCGGCGGTTTTCGTCAGCGTGTGGCGTGGCGCGCTTTCGGTTTCGCGGCTGGTCATGAACAGCAGCACAATGGCGAATCCCACCAGCAATAGAAAAATGACCCGCCAACCAAACGCTTGTTGCAGATAGGCGCCTAGCAAAGGTGCTAATGCCGGAGATAACGCCACTAACGGCATTATGGTGGCGAAAATGCGTTCAGCGGCTTTGCCTTGGTAGCGATCGATGACAACCGCTTGCCAAATAACGGTGGCACTGCAAACCCCTAATGCTTGCAAAAAGCGAGCACAAATGAGCTGTTCTACCGTCTCAGCATACGCACAGCCTACGCTGGCAATTGCAAATACACTCAGTCCAAACGCCAGCACGCGTTTACGCCCAAAGCGATCCGATAACGGCCCGTAGACTAACTGCCCTGCCGCCATACCAAGCAAGAATACGCTTAACGTCAAGGCAATTAAGGCCTGGCTGGTTTCAAACTCCGCTTGTAATGCCTCAAATGCTGGCAAGTACATATCGGTCGCAATAAAACCCAACATACTCAACCCGGCAAACCAAAACATGGAAAAGCGCTTCACTGGCTGACTCATCAAAAATTCTCACATCGAAAAAAAGCGGCTCAGTTTAATTACTAGACAAACGGAAGTAAAACGTTAATATTTGACTCTACCTTTCAAAATTTTTGATGCACTATGTTTTCATATCAAGATTTGAGTTTGATAGTTTGCGTTGCTAAGCACGGCAGCTTTAGCCGCGCGGCGAAGGAACTGCATAAGGTACCAAGTGCCATTAGCTACTCAGTCAAAACCATTGAACAGGACGTTGGCACCAATCTTTTTAAACGATTGCCAAGGCGCGTAGAGCCTACCAGTGCTGGACTCTATTTCATTGAGCAGGCTCAACACTTGCTTGAGCAAATGGACGATACTCGAATTCAGTGCCAGCGTTTAGCCAATGGATGGACACAATCAGTCTCCTTAGCGTTGGATAACGTCGTTAAACAAGCCCCGGTTAACCAGTTGGTGAGAGATTTCTATCAGGCGTTTCCCGACGTGGAGTTAAGCATCAGTATGGAAGTGTTTAACGGGGTTTGGGATGCTTTACAAGATGGTCGTGCCGACATCGCCATTGGCGCGACCGCGGCAATACCGGTTGAAGGGCAATTTATTAATCGTCCAATGGGGGCCTTGAATTGGCGATTCGTCATGTCACCTTCTCACCCGTTGGCCAGCTTGCATGATCCTCTGGATAACGAACAGTTAGCGCATTACCCGTCGATTTGTCTCGAAGATACCTCCCGAAACATTGTGAAAAGGACGACTTGGCTATTGGACAATCAAAGGCGGTTGGTGGTGCCAAACTGGCATGCCGCAAGCGAGTGCCTGATTGATGGATTAGGCATTGGGGTGATGCCAGAACACATGGCCGTACCATTGATAGATAAAGGGTTGTTGGTCAGTCGCACGTTAGCGCAGCCCATGCCAAGTAGCCCTTGCTGTTTAGCATGGCGCCGCGAACAATCCTCGCCGGCGTTAGAGTGGATCATTAGCTATTTAGGTGACAGTGAGCAGCTGCGCCGCCATTGGCTCGAACTATGAGTCGCCTTGCTGTTCCTGTTGTTCTTGCTCATCTTCACTGAACGCCCAGTTACTCATAAACCACGCCATAACCGCCGTGCCAATTACCGAACTAGCGGTTATAAAGGGGGCCATTAATTGATTGCCTAGATGCGTAATCAGAGTATCAGGGCTGAAATAAAACAGGGATATTGGCAGCACTACCGCGCCAACATGATCGACGTGCAACAATGGCGTAACGGTAAGCAATGCAAAAACGGTGAAAATGCTGGGCTTAGTGAACGCTTTGGGTAGCAGTCGCCAAATAAGAACCAATAAATACATTAAAATGGCAACCGCAATAACCACGATTGCGGCAGTAATAACTTGTGGCATGTAAACTCTTCCTAGAATCCTGTTGACCAATAGTTTACTGTGATTTGTAGTAGAGATGCGAGTCTCTTTGCTGGGATTATCATCAAGCTCGCCAAAATAATTCGTTGTTAGGAATGCTCACTATGTACCAAAGGTTTGAACGGTTTGTCGATCCGATGCCCGAACAGGAGCCACAACAGCCTCCGCAAGGGCTATTGGCTTTCTGCCGCCACTACACCAAGGGCTTTGAGGTAGCGTTAATTGGCATGAGCCTATTGACGGCACTTACCGCCATACTGGAGGTGTCCCTGTTTGGCTTTATGGGGCAATTAGTGGATTGGCTTGTGGCTCGCTCACCAGAAACCTTACTTGAACAGGAAGGCCTTAAGCTTATTGGTATCGGTGCGCTTTTGGTTATCGGAATGCCTTTGCTGGTATGGCTGCATGCGTTAGTGGTTCATCAAACGCTGTTGGGCAATTACCCCATGTCAATAAGGTGGTTTGCCCATCGTTATTTACTTAAGCAGAGTGTGTCCTTCTACCAAAATGATTTCGCCGGGCGCATTGCCACAAAGGTGATGCAAACATCGTTGGCAATTCGTGAGTCGGTAATGAAGTTGCTGGATGTCATGATGTACGTATTGGTGTATTTCACCACCATGATAGTCATGATGGCGGCCGCAGATATTCGCATGATCATTCCAATGCTCATTTGGCTGGCCTGTTATGTTGGTTTGCAGCTGTATTTCATTCCTAAGCTTAAGAAGGTGTCGACAGAGCAAGCTGACGCTCGCTCAACCATGACCGGTCGCATCGTTGACAGCTATACCAATATCAATACCGTTAAATTATTCGCTCACACCCAACAAGAAGCAAGTTATGCAAAAGAGAGTATGGAAGGCTTTCTGGACACCGTCTATCGCCAAATGAGGTTAGCCACTGGCATTAACGTTGGCGTGCAAACCATTAACTACCTGCTTACGTTTACTATCGCCGCGTTGTCCATCTATTTATGGAAAGACGATGCAATCAGTATTGGTGCCATCGCGTTATCCATCAGCCTGGTGCTGAGATTAAACGGTATGGCTCAGTGGATCATGTGGGAGATTAGCTCATTGTTTGAGAACATTGGCACCGTAGCGGACGGCATGGCAACACTGTCCCAACCCACCGATATACAAGATAAGGCCGACGCCAAACCGCTATTGGTTAATCAGGGCAAAATCGACTTTAGTCATGTGAGCTTCCACTATGATCAAGACCAGCTCGGTGTCATCAACCAGTTACAACTGGCCATTGCCGCAGGTGAAAAAGTAGGCCTTGTTGGTCGAAGCGGCGCAGGAAAGTCTACCCTAGTCAATTTGCTGTTGAGATTCCATGATATCGAGAAAGGCCAAATCTGCATTGATAATCAGGACATCAGCCAAGTGACCCAAGATTCGCTGCGCTCGCAAATTGGTATGGTGACCCAAGATACCTCTTTGCTGCACCGCTCTATTCGAGAAAACATTTTATACGGCAACCCGCAAGCGAGCGAGGAAGAGCTGATTCAAGCAACCCAAAAAGCCCAAGCTCATGAGTTTATTCAAACCCTCAACGACAATCATGGTAATCACGGTTATGACGCTCAAGTTGGGGAGCGAGGCGTGAAGCTTTCTGGCGGTCAACGTCAACGCATCGCAATTGCTCGGGTATTGCTAAAAGATGCGCCAATATTGGTGCTCGATGAGGCCACCTCGGCATTAGATTCAGAAGTGGAAGCCGCCATTCAAGAAAGCTTGTATGAATTAATGGAAGGGAAAACCGTGATAGCTATCGCCCATCGACTGTCGACCATTGCCGCTATGGATCGCCTAATTGTGCTGGACAAAGGGCGTATCGTAGAGCAAGGGAAGCACGAAGAGCTCATTAATGGCAATGGCATCTATGCGCAGCTTTGGGCGCATCAAACCGGTGGCTTTCTAGGCACCTAAAAAAGGGGGCCTGGCCCCCTTTTGACAGAAAAGGGGCCTGGCCCCTTTTTTTACCCTTTTTTAATGCGCTTCGCTCACCATGTTAATGGTGTACTTTGGAATGTCGATAACCAAGTCTTCGTCGCCCACTTTCGCTTGACAGCTCAACCGACTTTCTGGCTCTAAGCCCCATGCTTTATCCAGCATATCGTCTTCCAGTTCGTCGCTTTCTTCCAGCGAATCAAACCCTTCTCGTACCACCACGTGACAGGTTGTACACGCACATGACTTTTCACAAGCATGTTCAATGTGAATCCCGATGCGAGCGGCAGCGTCGATAATGGTTTCGCCGGTTTGTGCTTCAACTACGGCGCCGTCAGGGCAATGTTCTTCGCTTGGCAAAAATACTAAATTTGGCATGCTTAAATCTCGTCTACTGAGTGACCGGTTAAGGCCTGTTTAATTGAGGTGTCCATACGCTTAGAAGCGAAATTCTGGGTCAGTTCATCCATAGCTTCAATCGCAGCTTTAATGGCGTCGCCGTCATCACCGTTTGCGGTTTCAACAAGCGCTTTTATAGAAGCTTTAATGGCGGTTAATTCATCTTCATTGAGCAACTGAGCATCCGCTTCCAATGCCGAGTTAATCGACTCAACGACTCGCGCAGCTTCCACTTTTTGTTCAGTAAGCATTCGAGCTTCAATGTCCGACTTGGCATGAGTCATCGACGCTTTGAGCATGTCGGCAATTTCGCTGTCGCTTAGACCAAATGATGGCTTGACTTGGATAGATGCTTGAACTTCAGATGATTTTTCCATAGCCGTTACGCTGAGCAGTCCATCGGCATCCACCTGAAAGGTAACTCGAATGTGGGCTGCGCCTGCCGCCATAGGAGGAATGCCTCTGAGCTCAAAGCGCGCTAGCGAGCGACAGTCAGCCACTAACTCACGCTCTCCTTGAACCACGTGGCAAGCCATTGCGGTTTGGCCGTCTTTAAAGGTAGTAAACTCTTGGGCTCGTGCGACGGGGATCGTGGTATTGCGCGGAATGATTTTTTCGGTCAGTCCACCCATGGTCTCGAGGCCTAGAGATAGTGGAATCACATCCAATAACAGCAGATCAGAATCCGGCTTATTGCCCACTAAAATATCAGCCTGAATGGCCGCTCCAATAGCAACCACTTGATCGGGATCGATAGAAGTTAGCGGTTCACGATTAAAGAAGCCGTGCACTTTTTCTCGCACCAAAGGTACTCGAGTTGAGCCGCCAACCATCACCACTTGCAAGACTTCATCCACTTCAACGTTTGCGTCTTTTAGCGCTCTTCTACACGCTGAAATGCTGCTGCGCACGAGTTTGCTGATTAAACCGTCGAAATGTTCTTTAGTAACCTCGAACGTCAGTTGTTCGCCGTTGCTCTGTTTGAACTGAGCAGTTACGCTGTCGTTTTCGGTAAGCGCTTCTTTAACACGACGAGCTTCGCTCAGCAACTGTCGTTTGCCTGAAGCATCCAGCTGCGGCAACTGCCAGTGTGAGGCGAGCGCTTCGGCTAAGGCTTCATCAAAATCATCACCGCCTAAGGCTGAATCACCACCGGTGGCCAGTACTTCAAAAACACCTTTGTTTAATCGCAACACAGAAATGTCAAAGGTACCGCCGCCCAAATCATAAACAGCGATAACCCCTTCTTGAGCGGAATCAAGACCATAAGCAATCGCCGCTGCAGTTGGCTCATTGAGTAAGCGTAAAACTTTAACGCCTAATAACTGCGCCGCATCTTTAGTTCCTTGACGCTGAGCGTCATCAAAATAGGCTGGAACCGTAATCACAACACCTTCTAGAGCCCCACCTAACGACGCTTCCGCAGTCGCGATTAAGGGCTTTAAAATTTGCGCCGATACTTGCACCGGGTTTTGCTTTCCAGCGACGGTTTCAAACACAGGTAAGCCGTGTTCACTGGCGCTGAGACGATAAGGGCTGTTTGGATAGCGAGCCTTTACATCAGCCAAGCTTCGACCCATAAAGCGCTTCACAGAACTGATGGTATTTTGAGGATCAGCAATGGCATTTGCGGCCGCTTGCGAGCCAACCTCGACCCCTGAATCCGTGTATCGTACCACTGATGGAATGCTGTGCTCGCCCTGAGCGTTTGCTAAGGTATCGGCTTGACCACTTCGAACCGATGCAACCAAGGAGTTGGTGGTACCTAAGTCGATACCCGCGGCGTGTTTTTGTTGATGAGGAGCGGCACTTTGCCCTGGCTCCGCAATTTGCAATAAGGCCATTTTCTATCTACTTATCTGAAAGCTTATCTTCTAAACGGCTAAGCTCATCTACGAGTTTAGCCATGAATTTTAATTTTCGAACCAGCATTGCAGAATGCTGGTTAGCCTCTGCATTGTTTTGCTGAAGAGCCGTCGCCAAATCTTTTGTCATTTGAGCTTGCTCTTTGGAAAAATCGTCGTACAGCGCATCGATGGCGTCAAACGGATCGCTGCCGTGCTCGGCATCTTCCATTGCTTCGCGCCAACTCATTTGCTGCATCAAGAAACTCATGTCTTTCATGGTTTCTGACTCATCAGCTAAGGTTACGCCAGACAAGACTAACAAATGCTCTGCACGGGCAATGGGGTTTTTGATGGTCTGATAACCATCGTTGATTTGAGCAGCCTTTTGAACCGACAAACGCTTCTCTTGTTCGGAAGCGTTTGCGAATTTATCGGGATGAACCGCTCGCTGCAGTTCGCGGTAGCTATCGGCTAGCTTAACCGCGTCCACATCGAAGCTTTGGGGAATATTAAAAAGCTCAAAATAATTCATTACTTCTCAAGTTCATTTGCTAAATATCTGTGGAGCAATGTTATACCACAAAGCTCTCACCACATCCGCATTCCCCTTTGGCATTTGGGTTATTGAACTTAAAACCTTCGTTCAAGCCTTCTTTTGCAAAGTCCATTTCAATACCTTGCAGATACACCAAACTCTTTGCATCAATGATGATGTTTAGACCATTAATGTCATACACATCATCATCTTCATTCAGCACATCTACAAACTCCATGACGTACGCCATGCCCGAGCAGCCCGAAGTTTTCACTCCTAGGCGTAACCCTAAGCCACGGCCGCGGTTATCCAAATACTGCTTAACCCTAGAGGCTGCTGCCTCCGTCATGGTAATCGCCATAACTACTCCGGCTATTTGTCTTGCTTAGTCTTGAAATCTTCTACTGCGGCTTTAATTGCATCTTCAGCCAAAATAGAGCAATGGATTTTCACTGGTGGTAGCGCGAGCTCTTCAGCAATGTCGGTATTCTTAATTTCAGCCGCTTCTTCAATGGTTTTGCCTTTAACCCACTCGGTTACCAATGAGCTTGAAGCAATTGCACTGCCGCAACCGTAAGTCTTGAACTTAGCGTCTTCAATGATGCCATTGTCGCTGATTTTAAGCTGCAGTTTCATTACGTCACCACAGGCCGGCGCGCCAACCATACCGGTTGCTACCGATGGGTCGTTCTTGTCAAATGACCCTACGTTGCGAGGGTTCTCATAATGATCGATTACTTTTTCACTATAGGCCATGATATATCTCCAAATTTGTTCCGTTATAGGTCAGTCGCGATTAGTGGTGCGCCCACTGCACTGAATTCAAGTCGATGCCATCTTTATGCATTTCCCAAAGAGGCGACATTTCCCGAAGTTTTCCGATGGATTCTTTAATGGTGTTAATGGCATAGTCCACTTCCGCTTCCGTGGTGAATCGACCAACCGAAAAACGAATTGAGCTATGAGCCAGCTCATCATTTAACCCAAGCGCGCGCAGCACGTAGCTCGGCTCTAGGCTAGCAGACGTACAAGCTGAACCCGACGATACCGCTAAATCTTTTAACGCCATCATTAACGACTCTCCTTCAACGAAAGCAAAGCTTACGTTTAGGTTACCGCCGTAACGAGCGTCAAAATCACCGTTTAAATAGACTTCGTCAATCTCTTTAATGCCGTCGTATAGACGATCCCTTAGATAACGGATGCGATCCGCTTCACTGTGCATTTCTTCTTTAGCAATGCGCGCCGCTTCACCAAAGCCAACGATTTGATGGGTCGCAAGGGTTCCTGAACGCATACCGCGCTCATGACCACCGCCATGCATTTGCGCTTCTAAGCGAACCCGTGGCTTGCGGCGAACATATAGGGCACCAATACCTTTCGGGCCATACATTTTATGCGCCGAAATGGAAATCAGATCCACTTTCATGCTTTGTACATCAAGAGGGATTTTGCCAGCGCTTTGGGCTGCATCAACATGGAATAAAATCTTACGCGAGCGCAGCATTTCACCAATTGCTGCGATGTCTTGAATCACGCCAATTTCGTTATTCACGTGCATTAAGCTCACTAGCACTGTGTCTTCACGAAGTTCCGCTTGCAGCGCTTCAACCGAAATCAGACCCTTGCTGTCAGGATCCATGTAAGTGACTTCGTAACCTTCGCGCTCCAGTTGACGGCAGGTGTCTAGTACCGCTTTGTGCTCGGTCTTACTGGTGATGATGTGTTTGCCTTTCTTGTCATAGAAGTGGGCAACGCCTTTGATCGCAAGGTTATTCGATTCGGTTGCACCTGAGGTGAATACGATTTCGCGCGGATCGGCATTAAGCAGCTCAGCAATTTGATTACGAGCGACATCCACCGCCTCTTCAGCCTGCCAGCCAAATCGGTGAGAACGAGACGCAGGGTTACCAAAATGACCGTCTAAGGTAAGGTATTTGGCCATTAATTCTGCCACTCTTGGGTCCATAGGACAGGTGGCTGCATAATCTAAATAGATAGGTAGATTCATTACCTTCTCCAGTTAGTGTCTATTGATATTAAGACACACTTCAACATGATATTGCTTGCTTACAATGATTGCCGACAAGCTCTATAAAATTCGTTACTAAGCCACGTGCGTTCGACGCTGGTGACGCTGAATATCGTCTTGTTTCACCGATATTTCTTGGACATCATTTTTGTCCATTAAATCCGCAAGGCTAATGCCATCGAGGAAGGTTGAGATGCGATTGCTCAAATCATCCCATAGCGAGTGCGTTAAACAACGCTCACCGCCTTGACAGTTGCCGCTGCCTTGACAGCGTGTCGCATCCACCGACTCATCAACCGCGTTAACGACCTGACCAATGGCAATGTCACTGGCTTCACTGCCCAATAGATAACCGCCGCCAGGTCCACGCACGCTGTTGACCAGCCCATTTTTACGTAATTTAGCAAACAGTTGTTCTAAATAAGAAAGAGAAATGCCTTGCCGCTCCGAAATATCGGCAAGTGGGACTGGGCCTGCCGTTGCGTGGATTGCAACATCGAGCATGGCTGTTACGGCGTAGCGCCCTTTTGACGTGAGTTTCATATATTCCATGGCTCCTTTTACTTCATGGAGCAATTGCACCATACCTGAGTAAAATGGTCAAGTATTTATCTGACTAATTTTGTCAGGTATTACCAAGTTCGGTGTCAGTGTCAACAATACCCCCTGAAACCGCTGGGGTATTTAACCCTTTTATTTAGTCAGATTCAACGACCTAAATCGAATATTTGACTCATTTACTGTGAAATGAGAGCAAAACCGAAATTTTGCGAGTCAGTCACTGGATTTTGGCAACTTGGCAACAATCTTGTTAACGGATGATAATATGCCTCGCAAAATGTTCATCTCCGCCGATTCGGGTCTGGCTCGGTTAAACAACCGCCGCAATTTCGCCATAATTTGGCCCGGATGTGCTTGCACGATAAAGCCTGTACTGGACAAGGTTTCTTGCAAGTGTTGATAAAAACGCTCCATATCATCGTTAGAGGGATAATCCACCTCGGTCGCGGGGCGTGAATTTACTGAATGGTTTAAGGAGGCCATTCTGACTTCGTAGCTTAAAATTTGCACCGCTTGGGCTAAGTTAAGACTGGAGTATTCAGAATTAGCGGGTATGGCTACGTGGAAGTTTGCCAATTGCAGCTCTGTGTTGGTGAGACCGCTGCGCTCTCGACCAAAGACAATCGCCACCGGCGCACTGTGCGCTTCAGCAATCAGCTTTTCGCCTGCTTCTCTGGGAGCCAGCATAGGCCAATCTAAACCTCGAATACGCGCACTGGTGGCCAAGACCAATTGGCAATCGTCGATCGCCTCTTCAAGGGTGCTTACGGTTCGAGCTTGATTGAGGATATCAGATGCGCCGGCTGCCAATGCCACCGCTTCCTTGTCGACTTCAGCTTCAGGGGCCACTAATACTAACTGGCTCAGTCCCATGGTTTTCATTGCTCTTGCGGCGGAACCTATGTTGCCTGGGTGAGTGGTTCCAACCAACACCACTTTTACCTTATCTAACATCCAAAACTCGCTCTTACGAAGGTGAAGCTCGGGATTCTATCACAGCCTAAAACGAACAACACACAGTCGATAATCTAATACTAAGCTATAGTCTTTATATCGATAACGGCAACGACTCGCTCACCTCAGTTAAAATTGCCTATTTCAACTGAGCGCAATTGCTGGTAGACTTGCCGCCGTTTTTTACACCGTTCTTTTACAGCCAAGGGTAATACTGTATGCATCCTATGATGACTATTGCAGTTCGTGCTGCGCGCAGCGCAGGAACTGTTATCACACGAGCTTATGCTCAAATGGACAAAGTGAAAGTTGAGGCAAAAGGCCAAAACGACTTCGTCACCAGTGTCGATAAAGATGCTGAAGCCGCTATCATTGCTGCGATTCACGCTTCCTATCCAGACCACAGCATCGTGGCGGAAGAAAGCGGTTCAAGCCAAGGTGCCGACACCGATTACCTTTGGATCATCGATCCCCTCGATGGCACCACCAATTTTGTTCAAGGCATTCCTCATTTCGCAGTATCTATTGCGCTGCAAATCAAAGGTAAAACCGAAGTTGCGGTCGTTTACGATCCCCTTCGTGATGAGCTGTTTAGCGCGATTCGCGGTAAAGGCGCACAAATGAATGGTTTTCGAGTTCGAGTACCGGCAAACAATGAACTGAGTGGCGGTATTGTTGCTACGGGATTGCCGTTTAAATCACGTCAGCACACCGACACCTACCTAAAAATCTTTGGTGAAATGTTTAATCATGTAGCGGACATGCGCCGCACCGGTTCTGCCGCTTTAGATTTGGCCTACACCGCTGCGGGTCGTACCGACGGCTACTTCGAACTGGCCCTAAAACCTTGGGACATCGCTGCAGGTGAATTGATTGCTCGCGAAGCCGGTGCCATGGTGACCGACTTTAACGGTGGTCATAACTACCTAAAATCTGGCCACATTGTGGCAGGTGGCCCTAAAGTTACTCAAGCCATGCTTAAATGCATGAGACCGTTACTATCTGAAGCGATAAAAGCAAGCTAAGCGCTTTTATTGGTTACTAAAAAGCGCCAGCTCCTAAACTAAGGGGCTGGCGCTTTTTTTGTGCGTGTGCTGGGCTTTTCGTTGAGCTTAGCTTTTGTGTAAAGCCAAGAAATTAATCAGCGCGGCAAATTCTTCTAGTGAACGTATCTCGCTCATATTAATGGCGTATTTTTCGTTTACTACGAACCCTGGAACACTGCGAATGCCAAAGGCTTTTTCTTGTTCGGCCCATTTTTTCATGGTGGCGTTGGTTTGGTCACTGTCGGCCATGGAGTCGTATTGAGTAACGTCGTAGCCTTTTGCCGCAAAGATGGCCTTTATGTCATCACGAGAATTCACTTTGATGTCCAGTGCGTCAGCATTGTCACCGTGATCGTGACCATGATGGTGACCGCCATCGTCATCTGCCTGAATGGTGGCAAACATGGTTGGCATCAATTCTGAGGTAATACCCATTTGTTGCATAACCGCCAGTGAGCGAATCACTTCGTAGCCAATTTCACTGCGCATGAAATCTACGTGAGCTGTTTTGAACTCAATGGATGGGTCAATGTGAGCTTTGATAAACGGCAAATATTGAGTTTCCATGTTGTAACAATTGTGGCAATAGAAAGAGAAAAACTCTGTGATTTGCGGAGTGGCGGTAGCCGACTTGTCACTTACTGTGAAGTAATGCTTGCCCTGTACAAATTGACCGGCTTCTTGAGGAGCAGGCGCTGGAGCCACATTTGCTTGAGGTTGAGCAGCCGGTGCAGTCGGTGCTGCGGGCGCTGCAGGTGCCGCTGGAGTTTCTGCTGGAGAGCAAGCGCCCAGCATTAATAGCGACGATACTGCAAATACCACTGCTAACATTTTGCTTTTAAACACGATTAGATATCCTTAAATAATAATTCTGTGCACAATAAACCTTGAAGTGGCGCTCAGGTCAAATACAAGCGCTTTGCGGTTAAAAGATTTATGAGGCAGTGCACAGCTTTTTTGACCCAATTGAACTTTTAGCCATTTCTGCACCAGCGGCGATTATTTCTGCACCACAGGTGACTCTTGATAAGCCGCAGTACCCCATAACGGCACCGTTGACAAACTGTGTTTGAAACTGCCGCTGGTTTCTTTGGTGGAGTATGACAAATACATGAGCGTTTGATTAGCTGGATCGTAGATTCTGCGAATTTTCATGGATTTAAAAAACACACTTTTTGACTTTTTAAAAACCACTTCACCGGACAAACTCTTGTCAATTTTCTCGATCATTGCGGCGGTTATTTCGCCCGTTTGACGACAAGAAATTGCACTATCACTGGGATCTGAAAGCGACAGATTGGCTTCAATAGAGGCAACATGGCAGGTTACTCCGGGGATGAGTGGGTCCACGAGCGTGTTAAGCTTAATGTCTTTTAGCGTAAACATTCCCAAAGAGACATCGCCCACTTCATTATCAGAGCATCCACTCAGCCCAAGACATAATCCGAGGAGCATTAACACCTTTCTCATTTTTAATCCTTATTTTGATGGTTCTGTTTTCAAAGCCCGTTGCACAAACCTTATTGTTTGAACAAGATCACAATTATATTGTATTACCACAGACGGAATTCAGTAAACTAATAACCATAAAAATAAACTTTGCATGAAGGGATTGAAACGCTAATGAACTTATATCAAAAATACGGCGTTACCAGTTTAAAAGTACTGGAACACGCGATTTTGATTATTATCACCATAGCCACCATCACGGCCATTGGCCAGGAAGTCATGCACGTCATCGACATGCGCCGCGTGTCGCTCGCCGATTTGCTACTGCTATTTATCTACTTAGAAGTATTAGCCATGGTCGCTAACTACGCTGAGAGCGGTAAATTGCCAGTACGAATGCCGATATACATTGCGATTGTGGCATTAGCGCGTTATTTGATTCTAGATATGAAAAGCATGGACGACTGGCGCATCATCGCCATTGCCGCCTCCACCTTGATGCTGGCATCAACCGTAATCATTATTCGAATTGGGCAGCTAAAATTTCCTTACCCAAAACTACCAAGCGAGAAAAAACGGCAGGCTAATGAGGCTGAGCCAGACTAATAACAGCAAAAAGACGCCCGTTGGCGTCTTTTTTAATGGCTATCAATGATTACAAATTTTATCCAGTGAAGTGGCGACACCTTCATCGGTGGTGATGAACTTACCGCGCCCTTCTAGAAAAGCTATAATCCCTTTGATATCCAACTCATTGGCACTGCAGGTGTGAAACCTTGCTTGTTCACCAAACTTGTCGGCTAACAGCTGAGCCAATTCGGTTTTTGATACAGGACGCCCAAGTTCGACCATGTACTGCATTACTTGATGGCCGTGTATTGATTCACTCATTATATACTCGCTATTGTCATTACTGGTTGGCTGCCAACGGAGATAAACCTTAAATGTTGCTTACCTTACTGTTGCTACAGCAAATGTGCGTATATTTGGTCATCGCTTACTTACTGAGTAAAACCTTACTCTTTAAGCCATTAGTAGAAGACTCTACGCGACTGCCACACAAGGTCATCATATACATAGTGTTTAGTCTTTTCTGTGTGCTAGGTACCTTTTATGGTGAACAGGTTAATGACGCCATTGCCAATACTCGTGCCATGGGCGCCATACTAGGCGGTTTGCTTGGCGGGCCGATAACCGGCCTTGCGGTTGGCTTAACCGGCGGAATTCATCGCTATAGCTTAGGTGGCTTTACCGATGTGGCTTGCGCCATTTCGACTACCCTAGAAGGACTTCTTGCAGGGCTATTAGCAGCCCATTTAAAGCGCCGAGGAAAAAGCGATTTGCGCTTTAATGCTGCCATTGTCATTGCTTTGGGAGTGACCGCTGAGGTCATTCAAATGGCGGTGATATTGATGGTCGCTAAACCTTATGAGCAAGCTTTAGAACTCGTGAAAGTTATCGCTCTGCCAATGATTGTGGTTAATGCGCTGGGCGCCGCCTTGTTCATGAGCATCATCCGCGATCGCAAAACCTTAGTCGATAAAGTCTCTTCGGTATTCTCTGCACAAGCGCTGACCATTGCCGAGCGAAGCATTGGTCTGTTTGCAAAGGGGTTTAACCAAGAAACCAGTGAAAAAGTGGCGCGCATCATTATTGAGGAAACTAAGGTCGGTGCGGTGGCCATTACCGATAGGGAAAAACTGTTAGCTTTTATTGGGCAAGGGGCGGATCACCACATACCGGGTTCAGTGATAACCTCGCAAATAACCTATGATGCCATTCGTGATAATCGCGTAGTGTTTGCCGACGGAGTTAACAGCCCCTATTGTTGTTCGATTGATGAAAAGTGTCCTTTAGGCTCAAGTTTAGTCATTCCACTGGGGGATACCCAAACCGTCATCGGCACCATTAAACTGTACGAGCCTAAGAAGAAACTGTTCTTAAACATTAACCGCACCATGGGCGAAGGCATCGCTCGATTGCTGTCCAATCAAATATTATATGGCCGCTATGAACAGCAAAAGAACTTGCTGGTTCAATCTGAGCTCAACCTTTTGCAAGCGCAAGTAAACCCTCACTTCCTATTTAATGCCCTGAATACCATCAGTGCCATAACCCGCAATGATGCAGAGAGCGCTCGACAATTGCTGCGCGACTTAGCTCAGTTCTTACGACAAAACCTAAAGCGCAATACCCCGCTGGTTACGCTAAAAGAAGAGTTGCAACACATTGACAGTTATCTACGCATCGAAAAAGCGCGTTTTCAGGAAAAGCTGCACGTATCCATCGACATCGATCCCCAGCTCGAACAAGCAATGATGCCCACCTTTACCTTACAACCATTAATTGAAAATGCGGTAAAACATGGCACCAGCCAATTGCTGGGGGTTGGCAACATCAAGGTAAGCGGCTACCGCCAAGATAACCTGCTGATACTGGAAGTTGTGGATAATGCCGGTTTATATCAAGGCCCCAGAGAGCAAGGTTTAGGGCTAAAAATTGTGGATAAACGACTGCGGGCTGAATTTGGTCAACAGGCCGGTATCGCAGTAGAATGCCAAGCTGACCAATATACTAAAGTCATTGTGACACTGAATTACCAAGAAAAAGTTGAAACCCGATGATTCACTGCCTACTAATTGACGACGAAGCCAACGCTCGCCATGAGCTAGAAGCCAGTTTGCGTCAATACCAAGATATTCAAGTGATTGCTCAGGCAAGTAACGCCTTTGAAGGCATTAAGCTGATAAATAAACATCGCCCAGATCTGGTATTTTTGGACATTCAGATGCCACGCATTTCAGGATTAGAAATGCTTAGCATGTTGGATGACAGTAACTTACCTCGAATCGTGTTTGTCACCGCCTTCGACGAATACGCCATTCAGGCCTTCGACGCCAATGCCATCGATTATTTACTCAAACCAATAAACTGTGAACGTTTACGTGAAAGTATAGAACGCGTTCGAAGTAATTTGACTCCACAAACCATCGAGCCTTTGCGCTCAACCCAGCTTGAGAGCATCCCCTGCTTTAACCACAATCGATTGCGCATGATAAAACCGCAGGACATCGATTACGTGTTTTCCGATATGAGTGGCATTCACGTAGTTTGCAATCAAGAGCAACACCACACTCAACTCACGCTTACCGTCATCGAGCAACGCACGCAATTAGTTCGTTGCCATCGGCAATATCTAGTGAATTTAGACAGGATTGCAGAAATTTCGGTAACCGAGGGTGGTGCCGGTGGGCAAGTGACCACCACCAATGGCGCACAGTTTCCAATCTCACGTCGCTACCAAAAAACCATTAAACAAGCCATGGGCTTTTAGGAATACACCAAATGGCACGCAAAGCCACCGTAGTAAAAGTAAAAATTAACGTCGCGAATATGGACGTTCATCACTACCAAGATCATGAATTTACCATCGCCATGCACCCCTCTGAAAATGAACGGCGGGTCATGGTTAGGCTTATTGCCTACTGTTTTAATGCCCACTTAAATGTGAGTTTAACCAAAGGCTTGTGCGCTGACGACGAGCCAGAACTGTGGGCTAAAGACGATGCCGGAGTAATAACTCACTGGATAGACTTAGGCCAATTGGATGAAAAATGGCTGCGTAAAGCCTCCTCGAAAGCTCAACACGCTAGCCTATATTGCTATGGTGGAGGAGCGGTTGCGCCTTGGTGGCAGCAAATAGCCACCAAACTCAGCCGATTCGATAACTTAAGTGTTTGGGAAATCGATGAACAACAGGCTAGCGACGCCCAATCCCTGTTCAGTCGCAACATGCAACTGAGCGCCAGCATTGACCAAAATAGCTTGTGCTTATCAAATCAAGAGCACAGTGTCTGGGTCACCCCGACGCGACTGAAGTAATTGACATTAAAAAAGGCTCCTTCACAGGAGCCTTTTTTCTGAGTAATTTCGACAGTTTACTTAGTTAACTCACTGTACTCAACACTGTCTTTACCTTCCCCTCTGCGAGTATTGAGAACGAGGAATGTAATCACTAACATCAACACGATGCCGGCGGCGGTCGCGATGGTCATTGGCAAACCAAAACCAAGGGTTGCGCTGTTTAGAATGAAGGTAATAACCACCGTTGTCATAAACATTGCTGGTACCGTGGTAATCCAGTGGAATTTACCATTGGTATTCAAGTACGCAGTCGCGGTCCACAACATCATTACCGCTGTGGTTTGGTTGGCAAAACCGAAATAGCGCCAAATGATTCCAAAATCCACTTGAGTTAAGATGCCACCGATAACAAACAAAGGCAGAGCCATTAGTAGACGTTTCGGCAACTCGGTTTGAGGCAACTTAAAGAACTCAGCTAAAATGAGGCGCGCAGAGCGGAACGCGGTATCACCAGACGTAATCGGTAGAATAACCACACCTAAGAAGGCCAGGAATCCACCCACAACGCCCATTAAACCAAACGCTGAATCGAATACTACTTTACCAGGACCACCCTCTTTAACCACTTCAGCCAATGAGTCTAAGCTGCCAAAGAAAGACAACGCAACGGCACACCAGATGATGGCGATGATGCCTTCACCAATCATGGCACCGTAGAATACAAAGCGACCGTTCTTTTCGTTCTCAACACAGCGAGCCATGAGCGGAGACTGAGTCGCGTGGAACCCTGAAATGGCACCACAAGCAATGGTGATGAACAAAGCAGGCCATAACGGCATGTCGTTAGGGTTCATGTTGGTAATAAAGTCTTTTGCTTCGAAACCTGGCAGCATCGCGTGATCGGCACTCACTCCCAAAGCCACAACCATACCTACTGACATGAAGATGAGCAGCGCCCCAAAGAAGGGATACAAACGGCCAATGATTTTGTCCACTGGAACAATGGTCGCAATTATGTAGTACAAGAAAATGATCGCAACGACCGCACTCAGTGCTACCGTGATTTCAGTTTTGCTGTTAATTAGGTTAGTTAACATGCTGGCTGGAGCAGATACAAACACAACACCCACAAGTACTAGAAGCACCAGTGCGAAAATGTTCATAAACAACTTGGCGCCATTGCCCAGATAACGGCCAACGATATTAGGAACCGAAGCACCACCGTTGCGCACTGAAAGCATGCCGGAGAAATAATCGTGAACGGCGCCGGCGAAAATACACCCAACCACGATCCACAACATGGCAGCAGGACCGTATAAGGCCCCCATAATGGGTCCAAAAATTGGGCCTACGCCGGCAATATTGAGCAGTTGAATCAGATAGACCTTGCCTTTCGACATCGGCACATAGTCAACACCGTCCTGTTGCGCGTAGGCAGGTGTTTGGCGCTTTTCTTGAATGCCAAAGACCTTCTCCACAAAAGTTCCGTAAATGAAATAGCCGCCAATAAGCAAAGCTATGCTGAGTAGAAAAAACGACATATTACTGCCTCCTAATATTCGGTTGGCGGCAGTATAACGACTAATCAAGAGTGAGTGAGTGGTAAACTAATTAAACGGTGTGTAATTTAGCGCCAGCGGTCGTATGCACCGCTAAGCGGTATATGCAAAGCTAACGGTGCAAAGTTTTTGGCATATTTGGGTGGTCACAGGGCAAGGCCGGGGTTCCGCCTTTAACAACCACCGCCGAGCTAAAATCAAGCGCTATCTCATTGATTTTAGTAGTGTCAGCAAAGCAGATGATGGACATGTTTTGATGATACAGCTCCCGTAAGCATTGAACATCAACCACCAATTGCCGCTCTGCGTCTCGACGGATATAGACTTCCAGTTGTTCTGGCAGGTCATTAGCACCCACCACTATGTCCACGTTCACCAGTTTTTCGAGCATCCACAATGGCAGCGAATGTGGGTCCTGTGCAATGTCCCAGAGATAAAGTTGCGCTTTGGCTTGTTTAAAGGAAGCACTGGCAAGCAACTCAGTAAAGGTCTGTTGAGTCGCGGCACTATAACCGCGACCATTCGCGGCAAAAAACCGTTGCCAAAACAACCGACGCTCACCAGCCGATAGTTGCTGCTGAATCGACGTTCGCTGCGAGGCGACAAATTCCATGAGCTGTGCACTTGAACTCGGTAGGCTTTGTTCTATTTGAGCTCTCAATTGCCCCGCCAAGACGGGTGCGGCTCCTGCAGTACTGATGGCGACCTGCAGTTTGCCTCGATCGACAATTGCGGGTGTTATAAAGTCACACCAACTCGGATCATCAACCACGTTTATCAAAGCGCTGCTGTTGCCGAGTTGTTTAGCCCAATAACGATTTAAGTCAGTGTCGTTAGTGGCCATGAAGACCATAGAAGTGCCGCTAGGTAACCAACTGGCATCATTATTTTGGCAAAGGCTTAGGCGTTGCCACTGAATACGAGTTTGATCATGTAGCTGAGCCAACTCAGGAGAAAGCGTTGGTGCGATAACGTGTATCTGTGCTTGGGTTCGCAGCAATAAACTGACTTTACGCGTAGCCACTTCACCACCGCCGACCACGACAACGGGCTTATTATCAAGGTCGATAAAAACTGGAAAATACTGCAACGGGCTATCCTAACGAGGCTTGCTGTGCTCGGAGCTACAATTCCAGCACAACTCAAAGTTACCTTCGTTCTCCTCGTTGCACTGAATGCAAGTCCAGCGCTCTTTTGGCACCTGCAGTGCGTCTAAATGCGCTCTGGCTTGTTGCAAATGAGCTTCATCAACCCAAACCTCTACCTGTTGCACATCCGCGGGTAATTCGCCGGTAGCACCCAGTAAGGTTTCGCCCCGAAGCTCTACCGGAATCCCTTGGTTTTCCAGCAACCCTTTCCAAGTATGGGCTTCCAATAAATTAGCGCTGACCACAAAGACGTTTTTTACTTCCATGAGCCTAGGTAACTCCATCAAGAATACAAAACTTGAGACCGCTCCCCTTTTACCTTAATTACGGATGTTATTCAAATGTTATCAAGCTGACGCATAAAAAAAGCCAGACAAAAATGTCTGGCTTTCATAGGTAACTAATTGACGCTTAAGGCATAAGAGCGTCTTGGTCAGCACCTTCTTTTTCAACTTCAACCGGTAGCATGTGCTCGCGACTTACGCCCAAACGAACCGCCAAATAACTGGCCACGTAAATGGACGAATAAGTACCAACAACAATACCCATCAGCAGCGCCGTAGCGAAACCATGGATCATCGCACCGCCTTTCATAAACAAAGCGACAACCACAATCAAGGTGGTACCGGTAGTAATGATGGTACGGCTCATGGTTTGGGTAATCGAGGTATTTACGATTTCCGATGGTCCTGACTTGCGGATCTTCAAGAAGTTTTCTCGAATTCGGTCAAATACTACGATGGTATCGTTCAGAGAATAACCGACAACCGTTAGTACCCCCGCCAGTACCGTCAAATCGAACTCCAGTTGGAACAGCGAGAAGATGCCCAAGGTTAGAATGACGTCGTGCGCCAATGCTGCAACTGAGCCCATCGCCAAACGCCATTCAAAGCGGAACGATACGTACATTAGAATACAGATTAACGCCACCAGTACCGCTAGGCCACCTTGCTCGGCAAGTTCTGCACCCACTTGAGGTCCTACGAACTCGACCCGTTTCGTCTCAACGTTAGCATCAACAATGGCCGCAGCGGCTTGAGTCGCTCGTACTTGTACGTCGCTTTTAAAGTCTTCTTTGACCGGCAAACGAATAATAACGTCGCGGCTGGTACCGAAGTTTTGCACCACCGCACCTTCCACCTCGGGGGCCACCAGCTGTTCTCTTAACGCCGTTAAGTCGGCAGCCTGGGAGAATTCCATTTCAACAACGGTACCGCCGGTGAAATCTAATCCCCAGTTAATGCCTTTAGTGGCCAAGGTCGCAATGGAGGCAATCACTAAGATTACCGACATGATACTCACGGGCACCGCATGCTTAAGGAAGTTAACCGTTTTCTTAAGTTCTAATATTTGAAACATGATTACGGCTCCTTAAATCGACAGTTTCTTCACGCGCTTGCCACCCCAAATGAGGTTAACCAGAGCGCGAGAGCCAACGATGGCAGTGAACATGGAGGTAGCAATACCAATCATCAAGGTAACCGCAAAGCCTTTAACCGCACCGGTACCTACAGCAAACAGAATCAAACTGGTAATGAAGGTGGTGATGTTGGCATCGGCGATGGTAGACAAGGCGTTACCGTATCCTTCGTGAATGGCTTGCTGAATGCTTCTGCCATTTCGAAGTTCTTCACGGATCCGCTCAAAGATCAGTACGTTGCCATCAACCGCCATACCAACGGTTAACACAATACCGGCAATGCCAGGCAGGGTTAGTGTCGCTCCAGGGATCATCGACATTATGCCCACAATCATCACTAGGTTCACCGACAGCGCAAGGTTGGCGATCAAACCAAAGGCGCGATAATAAACGGCCATAAAGATGATGACGACGATTAGGCCCCAAATCATAGCTTGCAAGCCGTTCTCAATATTTTGCTGACCTAGGCTTGGACCAATGGTGCGCTCTTCAACAATTTGCACCGGTGCTTTGAGTGCGCCAGCGCGCAGCAATAGTGCAAGGTTTTGCGCTTCAGCATGACCCAAACCAGTAATGCGGAAACTGCGACCTAAACGAGATTGAATGGTAGCGACCGACACCACTTCCTGAATTTTCTCAAGTTTAGTGCGACCGTTTTCATCTTTCTCATCGGTAGGTTTGTACTCGGTGAACAGCGTTGCCATTGGCATGCCGATAGCATCTTTGGTAGCAGACGCCATTTTGTCGCCGCCCTGAGCATCCAGATCAATGCTGACCTGAGGCTGACCATTTTCATCGAAAGCAGCACGGGCCCCGGTAATGTGATCCCCAGTAAGAATCACATCTTTAGTGAGAACAACCGAGCCACCGCCACGACGGTCAAACAACTCAGAAGACGCTGGCAAGCGCCCAACGGCTGCATCTCGTGCATCGGTTTTGGTATCTTGCATGCGAAACTCAAGGGTCGCCGTTGCACCGAGAATCTCTTTGGCGCGAGTCGGATCTTGAACACCTGGCAGTTGCACCACAATGCGCTCAGCGCCTTGACGTTGAACCACAGGCTCAGCGACACCCAACTCGTTAACACGATTACGAATAATGGTGATGTTTTGCGATACCGCTTCTTCGCGAATTTGGCGTAAATGCTCTTGCGTCATGGTAATGCGCAAGCTCAAATCGGCGTTAGAATCTGTTACTTGGTATTGGTTATAGCGCGAGCCAATAAAGTTCTCGGCTTTTACCATAGCGTCGGCATTTCTAAATTGAATGATAACCGCATCACCAACAGCGCGAATTCCCGAGTAACGGATGCGCTCAGAACGCAAGTCGCTGCGAAAATCCGTGGTCATTTGCGTCTGCGCTTTGCTGATGGCTTCGGCCATATCCACTTCCATCAAGAAGTGAATACCACCACGCAAATCCAAACCCAGTTTCATTGGTCCACCACCAATAGCTTCAAGCCATTCAGGTGTGGACGGTGCCAGGTTCATGGCTACAACGTAACTTTTTCCGAGTAAGTCGCTAATCACTTCACGGGCTTTCAGTTGGTCATCACCATTGGTGACTCGCACTTCAAGAACGTCTTGTTTTAGTTCGATGCGTTTGATTGCGATACTGGCTGTGTCTAATGCTGATTGAACTTGGCTCATGGTGTCGCTACTAACTGTATAGCCGCGAGTACCTTGAATTTGAACCGCGTTATCTTCACCAAACAAGTTTGGAAGCGCATACAGCGCACCAATGGCGATAATGAGCATCACCATCAGGTTTTTCCACATTGGATACTTATTTAACACGCGCTTGCCCTCTTGGCGTTATAGCGATTGAATGGAACCTTTTGGCAGCACAGCTGCAATGTAGTCTTTCTTAATGGTGACATTGGTTTCATCATTAAGGGCTAACAACACGTAGTCGTTTTCATCACTGATTTTAGCAATCTTGCCAATGATGCCGCCGTTGGTTAGCACTTCATCACCTTTACCTAAAGATGAAATCAATCCTTTGTGTTCTTTAACACGCTTGGCTTGTGGACGATAAATCATGAAATAAAAGATTAGGCCGAAAACCACCAGCATAAAAATTAATTCCATAGTACCGCCACCTTGTGGAGCACCTGCTGCATTTGCGTACGCGTTTGAAATAAACATAACTCTCTCTTAAGTAAAACTATCAGTAGTTAATTAAATGGGGGCTAACTTTCACTTTTCAATACAGGCACTTCACGTCCCTGCTTGCTATAAAATTCGCTAACGAATTGGTCTAAGGTACCTGCTTCAATGGCGCCTCGCAATCCTTCCATGAGGCGTTGATAATACCTTAAATTATGGATGGTGTTTAAGCGGGCACCTAAAATTTCGTTACAACGGTCTAAATGATACAAATAGGCGCGACTGTAATTCTTACAGGTATAGCAATCACACTCGCTATCCAATGGACTCGTGTCGTCACGATGACGGGCATTACGGATTTTGATAACCCCTTCATGGGTAAACAAATGACCATTACGAGCGTTTCG
This sequence comes from Paraferrimonas haliotis, assembly GCF_002282895.1. GTDB lineage: Bacteria > Pseudomonadota > Gammaproteobacteria > Enterobacterales > Shewanellaceae > Paraferrimonas > Paraferrimonas haliotis. The sequence goes on along the minus strand of NZ_NRRB01000001.1, from coordinate 672,570 downwards.
CGTTGGCATCACGCAGTCAAACATATCGACGCCACGGCGCACCCCTTCAACCAAGTCTTCTGGCTTACCAACGCCCATTAAGTAACGGGGTTTATCTTCAGGGATTTTAGGGCAAATGTGCTCGAGAATGCGGTGCATGTCTTCTTTAGGCTCACCCACGGCCAAGCCACCAACGGCGTAACCATCGAAGCCAATATTCACCAAGCCTTCTAAGCTTTCGTCGCGCAAATGTTCGTAAACACCGCCTTGAATGATGCCAAAGAGCGCATTGCTATTACCCAGACGATCGAATTCGTTTCGGCTTCTCTGCGCCCAACGCATAGACATCCGCATTGACACAGCCGCTTCATTTTCTGTGGCCGGGTACGGTGTGCACTCATCAAAGATCATGACGACATCAGAGCCTAAACTGTGTTGAATTTGCATCGATTTTTCTGGATCTAGAAAAATCTTTTCACCGTTAATTGGAGAACGGAAGTGAACACCTTCTTCGGTAATTTTGCGGATATGCCCCAAAGAAAACACCTGAAAGCCACCGGAGTCGGTCAGGATTGGACGTTGCCAGTTCATAAAATCATGCAGATCGCCGTGCTTGCGCATGATTTCTTCACCGGGACGAAGCCATAGGTGAAACGTATTGCCCAATAAGATATCAGCACCGGTTTCGCGAACCTCTTCCGGCGTCATACCCTTAACTGTGCCGTAGGTGCCTACCGGCATGAATGCGGGTGTTTCTACCACGCCCCGATCAAACACAAGGCGGCCACGACGTGCGCGACCTTGCGTGGTGATTAATTCGAATTTCATATTGTAACCTCGACGGAGTAACAATCCGACAGTCTTGTATTGCAACCTTGTTGCCAATACGGTTTAGATGATCCAGTTATTGTAGTGGCTTTACGCCATAACTCCGAATTATTTTGTCTTAGCCGTGACGAACATGGCATCACCATAGCTAAAGAAGCGGTATTTTTGCTCGACAGCATGCTGATAAGCAGCCATCACGTTATCGTATCCGGCGAACGCACTGACTAACATGATCAAGGTGGATTCTGGCAAATGGAAATTGGTCACCATCGCATCTACCAACTCAAACTGATACCCCGGATAAATGAAAATACTGGTGTCATCGAAAAACGGCTGCAGCTCAGCTTGCGATGCCTTCGCCGCACTTTCTAAGCTGCGCACACTGGTGGTTCCAACGGCAATAACACGCTTGCCAGCCGCCTTAGTTTGTTTGATTTTATCCACCACCTCGGCGGAGACTTCTGCATATTCCGAATGCATCTTGTGATCCAGAATGTTGTCCACTCGCACCGGTTGAAAGGTTCCGGCTCCCACGTGCAAGGTGACGTAGGCGACTTGAACGCCTTTGTCTTGAAGTTGTTGCAGCATTTCGTCGTCAAAATGCAGGCCCGCCGTAGGCGCGGCCACCGCTCCTGGCACTTCACTGTAAACAGTTTGATAACGTTCCCAGTCGCTGTCTTCATCGGGTCGGTCTATGTAAGGCGGCAGCGGCATGTGCCCTATGGCTTGTAACGCGTCGAGAACCGTACCCTCCCCTTCAAGTTGCAACTCGAACAGGGCGTCATGTCGAGCCAGCATTTGCATGACTCTGTCGCCTTCGAAGTGCAGCATGCTGCCCGCCTTTGGCGATTTCGACGAACGTACATGGGCTAAAAAGCGTTTGTCATCAAGCACTCTTTCTACCAAGACTTCGATTTTACCGCCACTCGCTTTCTTACCGAAAACGCGGGCGGGTATGACTCGGGTGTTGTTAAAGACCATTAGGTCACCCGCTTCGACCTGATCAAGCAAATCACAGAACTGACGGTCATCTAAGCGACCGCTATCGCCCTCTAAACACAGCAAGCGCGACGCATTACGCTGAGCCGTTGGATAACGAGCAATCAATTCATCAGGTAGATCAAAATTAAAATCTGAAACTTGCATAGCCTTGTTCACACTAAGAGTTCGGACAAAAGATTTGGGTGGGCTAGTCTATTGGGGATCCTGTCTCAAATCAAGGTGGGAAATGTGTGTAAAATTAAGTCGCGAAAAAACGCCGCCCCAAAAGTTAGTGGACGGCGTTTAAGGCAACCTGATGGGCTGAACGTTAGAATTGATCTTCTTCGGTCGAGCCGGTTAATGCGGTCACAGAGGATTGCCCACCTTGAATGACGTTGGTGACCTTGTCGAAATATCCGGTACCCACCTCTTGCTGATGCGCCACAAAGGTGTAGCCTCGTTCCGCCGCTGCGAATTCTGGCTGCTGCACTTTTTCTACGTAGTGTTTCATACCTTCACCCTGAGCATAGCTGTGGGCCAAATCGAACATGTTGTACCACATGTTGTGAATACCCGCTAAGGTGATGAATTGGTACTTGTAACCCATGTCAGATAACGCTTGCTGGAAGCGCGCAATGGTTGCATCGTCTAGATTCTTTCGCCAGTTAAACGACGGTGAGCAGTTATAGGCCAAAATTTGATCCGGGTATTTTTCGTGAATGGCATCGGCAAAGCGTTTTGCTTCATCCAAACACGGCGTTGCGGTTTCGCACCAAATCATATCGGCGTAAGGGGCATACGCTAAGCCTCGACTGATGGCTTGGTCCAACCCGGCTCTCACCTTATAAAAACCTTCAGACGTGCGCTCACCGGTAATAAAATCTTTATCGTACGGATCCACATCTGAGGTCAACAAATCAGCAGCGTTGGCATCGGTGCGTGCAATCACAAGCGTTGGAACACCAGCGACGTCGGCAGCGAAGCGAGCCGCCACCAATTTTTGAACCGCTTCTTGAGTTGGGACCAACACCTTACCACCCATATGTCCGCACTTCTTCACAGAGGCTAATTGGTCTTCAAAATGCACACCCGCTGCTCCGGCATTAATCATTGATTTCATCAATTCATAAGCATTTAGCACACCACCAAAACCCGCTTCAGCATCGGCAACAATGGGTAAGAAGTAATCTGTTGCACCTTCATCTTGTGGGCCTTTGCCTGTGCTCCATTGTATTTGGTCGGCTCTTGCAAACGAATTATTAATCCGCTCAACCACCGCAGGAACCGAGTTGGCAGGATACAGCGACTGATCCGGATACATGCTGGAAGCAAGGTTATTGTCTGCAGCCACCTGCCAGCCCGACAAGTACACCGCTTCGATGCCGGCCTTAGCTTGTTGCACCGCTTGGCCTCCTGTAAGTGCGCCTAAGCAGTTTACATAGCCTTTTTTGGCACTGCCGTTAATGAGCTGCCAAAGCTTATCGGCACCGCGACTGGCAATGGTATTCTCGGGCACAAACGACCCCCTTAAGTTCACCACTTCTTCAGCGCTGTAGGGGCGACGTACACCTTTCCAACGTGGATTCTCTGCCCAGTCCTTGGTTAATGCTTCAATTTGTTGTTGACGATTCATAATAGCTCTCCCTAATTAAGCTGCTTGAGTGGTTTGTTGTTGTTCGGTCAAAAGTTGGTAACCCGGTAAGGTGAGGAAATCCACCAGCTCTGTTGCGGTTGTAATGTGTGTTAAGAGCTTGGCGGCTTCATCAAATTTGCCATTTACAAAGCGCTCATCTCCGAGTTCTTTGCGAACCACGTCCATTTCTTCACTTAACATGGCGATAAATAAGTCGGCGGTAACCACCTGACCGTTGTCTAAGCTTTGACCATGCTTAATCCATTGCCATATGGTGGAGCGTGAAATCTCCGCGGTTGCAGCGTCTTCCATAAGCCCATAAATAGGCACGCAGCCGTTACCATTTATCCAGGCTTCGATGTACTGCAGCGACACACGTATGTTTAATCGCATTCCTTGCTCTGTTCGGGTTCCCTGACACGGCTCAAGTAGCTCGCTTGCGGTAATAGGAGCATCAACGTCTCTGCTGATGTGCAGCTGATTAGATTGGCCTTCACCAATGAAATTATCGAAAACGTCCATGGCAACGTCTGCAAGCCCCGGATGAGCCACCCAAGTGCCATCGTGACCGTTGCGAGCCTCTAGGCGCTTATCACCATAGACTTTGTCCAATACTTGCTGGTTCTCGGCGGGATCTTTTGAAGGAATAAAGGCTGCCATGCCTCCCATAGCTAACGCGCCGCGCTTGTGACAGGTTTTAATCAACAGTCGCGAGTAGGCGCTTAGGAAGGGTTTGTCCATAGTTACTTGCTGGCGATCCGGTAATACCCTATCACCGTGTTGACGTAGGGTTTTAATGTAGCTGAAGATGTAATCCCAGCGACCACAGTTAAGCGCCACTATATTGTCTTTCAGTGCATGCAGAATCTCATCCATTTCAAACACGGCAGGCAAGGTCTCAATAAGGCATGTGCACTTAATGGTACCCACCTGCAAACAATATTTTTGTTCTACGTGGGCGAACACCTTGGCCCACCATTGTGCCTCTTGATAGTGCTGCAATTTAGGAATGTAAAAATACGGTGCTGAGCCACGCTCCAGCAACGCCAGATAGTTGTGGTAAAAATACAGTGCGAAGTCCACTAAACATCCGGGAACAGGCTTGCCGTCGAACAACACGTGAACTTCGGGTAAATGAATACCTCGAACCCGAGCAATAAGCACCGCCGGATCGTCTTTTAAACGGTAGGCTTTACCTGTGTCACTGGCAACAAAGTCGATGTCACGCTTGTTGGCATCGCGAAGATTAATTTGACCTTGAACGACTTTCTCCCAACTTGGCGCCAGCGAATCTTCGAAATCCGCCATGAACACCTTAACGTTGGCGTTGAGTGCATTAATGATCATTTTACGCTCAACCGGACCTGTAATTTCGACTCGTCTGTCTTGCAGATCGGCGGGGATGCCCCGAATCGTCCAATCTTGCTCTCGGATTGCAGCGGTTTCTTTTAAAAAGTTTGGAAGTAAGCCGTTGTCGATTTGATGCTGCCGTTGTTGGCGGTGGGATAACAAGTCATCGACTTCATGAGCATACTCTCGGCAAAGCTCTTCTAGCAATGCCACAGCGCCTGGACTAAAAATTTGTTCGGCGCCGTCAACCGATGAGGGCGCAATGGATAATCTGTTGTTGTTCGAGTGCGTCATAAAGGCTTTTCCGTTTTTAGTAACTTTATGACTAAAACTTATGCAGCGATGCGTTAGCCTGCAACCACCAAAATTGGCATGACCATTGAACCAATTTTTACCAATCTGGCCAATTATTGGCCTTTACTCAAAACTAAAATTGCCTTCAAAGCCTTGATAAATAAGTATTCACTAAAGAATCAGAAGAGTATTTACTCTAATTTAATGGCGAACCTTCTGAGCGCCTATGCAATTTTCAATATTTTGCTTTAATTACTACAAGCAATTTGACTGTGTAACTATTTGTTTACAAATTAATGACCGGTATGACCAAATGCCCAATACCTTTAGCGTTTAAAAAATATACGAACAAGTATAATAATCCACATAAAAACATAGGTTTACCAATCACTCATGGGCTAATTCCTGTATAATGCTTACGTTTACGTAAAGTACCCTCTTAACTGCGATGCAGTAATGACGCTTTCCAGCAAAGAAATCCGATCAATCTGACCAAATAACTTTAAAATTTTGTAAAAAAAATGAAAACAACAGAGGTTATGTTGGATTTGTAGGGCCATTATCGAGTGATATGCTGCTAACGCCATAAAAAACGCCCAACAACCGAATGATTGTTGGGCGCTCGTTTAAACTCTATGAATAACTAAGCACTGAATTTAGCTTTAATACGCTCTCTTAACGATTGCAAAATCACATAGAAAACCGGCACGAGACAGGTACCGACAACCGTGGCTGCAATCATGCCGCCAAAGACCGAATAGCCAAGAGAGTTACGACTTGCAGCCCCCGCTCCTGCCGCGATGACTAACGGCAGCACACCAAGAATGAACGAAAATGCGGTCATTAGTACGGCTCTAAAGCGCATTTTTCCTGCGGTAACAGCGGCATCGGCAATACTTTTACCTTCGTCTTCTCGTTGCACTTTCGCAAATTCGACGATCAAGATGGCGTTTTTACTCGCCAAACCAATCAGCAACACCAATCCTATCTGCGAATACAAATTAAGATCAGAGCCGGCTAAGAAGATGTTTAAAAAGGCACCAAGAATGGCGACAGGCACCGCCAACATGACCGACAGCGGTACACTCCAACTTTCGTATTGAGCCACCAAGAACAAGTAGGTAAACAATAAGGCCAACCCAAATATGAGCGGTGCTAGATTACCGGCTCGTATTTCTTGGAACGTTTGCCCCGTCCAGGAGTAGCTGTATCCAGACGGTAAGGCTTCGTTGGCCGCTCGCTCCATCGCCGCAATGGCTTCACCTGAGCTGAACCCCGGTGCTGGAATGGCATTAATGGTGGTTGACGATAGTAGGTTGTATTGAGTTATCACCTCTGGCCCTAAGATTGGGCTGACCGTTACCAAGGTACTCAACGGAATCATCTCGCCGCTGCTGCTGCGCACATAGTAGCGGTTAATGTCCCGCTCCGAATTACGATACTCGCTCTCTGCCTGCACCATAACGCGGAATACTTTACCGTAGCGGTTAAAATCATTGACATACATTGAGCCAAGCATGGTCTGTAATGTGCTAAAGATTTCACTCAAGGGTATTCCCATGGCTTTAGCTTTTTGACGATCCACATCGACGTACATTTGCGGTACGTCACTTCTAAAGTTACTGAAGGCGACGGCAATCTCTGGCTGTTCGTTGGCTTTCATAATAAAGCCGCCCATAACCGCCGATAGCTCTTGCGGCGTTCGCCCTAGATTATCTTGCAAGACAAACTCGACGCCGCCCACACTGCCAATGCCGGGAATTGGTGGTAGCGAAAACGCCATCGCTTTTACCGCTGGGTTGGCGGCATACTTACCTTGCAATTTGCGCACAATAGCCGCTTCATGCATGTCGGGCGTATCCCGTTCATCCCACGTAGAAAGGGTTACAATCATCAAGCCACCGTTTGAGGCGATGGAGCCTGTTAAGATTGAAAAACCACTGGCATGAATGACGTTTTCGACACCGGGCTCAGCGAGAGTGAGCTCTACCAAATCACGCATCACCTCTTCAGTACGGTTAAGCGATGCGCCATCCGGAAGTTGAATGTCCACCATAAAGGCTTTTTTGTCTTCCGATGGTACGAACCCTGATGGAATTTGGGTTGCGAAAAAACCCGTTGCGATGATGAGGCCTAAATAAGCCACCGCTACCAAGCTTAGCTTTTTTACCAAGGAGCCAACAAAACCGGTGTAACGCCCGGTAATCTTTTCGAAGCCTTTATTGAAATGGTAATGGAAACCTTTGCTGTGGGTTTTAGGCACCCGCATCAAGCTGGCACATAGGGCTGGGCTTAAGGTCAAGGCGTTAATGGACGAAATCAGTACCGCAATACAAATGGTTATGGAGAATTGCGCATACATCATTCCCGTGATACCAGGCATTACCGCCGTTGGCGCAAATACCGCCAATAACACCAACGTAGTGGCGATTACTGGGCCGGTCACTTCTTTCATGGCTTTAGACGTCGCCGCTTTGGGATCTAAGCCCTCTTCCTGCATGATTCGGGTGACGTTTTCTACGACGATAATGGCGTCATCCACCACAATACCAATGGCCAAAATCAACGCGAACAAGGATACGGTGTTAATGTTCATACCCACTGCAAGCAAAAACGCAAAGGTACCAATTAAGGAAACCGGAATGGCAATGCCAGGGATCAGTGTTGAACGAAAATCTTGCAAGAACAAATACACCACAAAGATAACCAAGGCGATGGAGATAAACAGTGTCTCTACCACTTCGGCAATGGAGGTTTCCACGAATTCAGTGGTGTCATACAACACCTTAGACTCCAAATCCTGAGGAAAACGAGTCGAAAGCTCTTCCATTTTAGCTTTGATGTTGGCTGCAACCTCTAATGCATTAGCATCGGGCGATTGGTAGATGGAAATAATTGCACTGGGCTTATTATTCAATTTACCTTGAGCATCATAGGTTTGAGATCCTAGTTCGATGCGAGCCACGTCTTGCAAGAATACCTGACTGCCGTCGGCATGAGAACGCAACACAATGTCCGCAAACTCTTTCTCAGTTTTCAAACGACCTTGGGTTTGAAGGGTATATTGAAATTGCTGAGTTGGATCCACCGGTGCCGCGCCAATACGACCTGCCGCAACCTGAATGTTTTGCTCTTGCAGTGATTGCACAACGTCCATTGGGGTAATGGACAAACTGGCGAGTTTATCTGGGTCGAGCCATACCCGCATGGCGTAGTCCAGACCACCAATAATTTGTACTTTAGAAACGCCGTTAACACGAGCCAACTCATCTTTAATGTTGAGACCGGCATAGTTAGTAATAAATAGGCTATCAAAGGTCTCATTTGGCGATACTAAGTTCACCACCAACAAAATGTTGGGGCTTTGCTTTTCAACTTTAACCCCTTGCCGCTTAACTTCTTCCGGAAGTTTGGGCATGGCTTGTTGCACCCGGTTTTGAACCTTCACTTGAGCCATGTCAGCATCGGTTCCAACTTCAAACGTAACCGACAATGAGTAACTGCCATCGTTGGCACTCTTTGAAGACATATAAATCATGTCTTCAACCCCATTCACCTCAGCCTCAATCGGCTGGGCAATGACGTCGCGAATGATGTCTGCACTAGCCCCTGAATAACTGGTGGAAACGTTAACCTGTGGTGGCGCTAGATTCGGAAATTCGGAAACCGGTAATATCGGAATCGACAATAGCCCTGCAATGGTCAACACAATCGAGATGACGAAAGCAAACTTTGGCCGGTTAATAAAAAACTGGCTAATCATAATAAGCCTCCGTTAGCTAGCCGGCGTAAAAGGAGTGACATCGGCTTCGCTTGCGGTAACCGTTACTCCCGGGCGAATTTTTTGCAATCCGTCTAGAACAATTCGTTCGCCTAACTCAAGACCACTGTCCACTTCCCAATTGACTTCGATTCTGTCCCCTAATTGAACGATGCGCTTCTCTACCGTGTTGTCGGATTTAACCACCATAACGAAGCGACCTTGCTGGTCTTCTTGAACCGCGGCTTGAGGAATGACGATGGCATCTTCAGTATTGGGCGACTGTAAAATCACGGTCAAGAACATGCCGGGCAGCAAAATTTGGCTGGGATTATCAAAGGTGGCTCGTAAGCCGAGTGTGCCGGTGGCGCTGTCGATTCGATTTGAGACAAAGTCTAACACTCCGGTTTCGGCATAAATTTGTTCGTTAGGCAGTCGCAAAGACACCAATAACTCATGCATCCTTGGGAGATCTGCACGCCCATCTTGCATGATCATGTGGGCTTGGGTAGCAGCTCGCTCTGAGGCTTGGAAATTAACCCACATCGGATCCAATTGAACCAAGGTGGCCATTTCGGTTTGACTGGAGATCAAGTCTCCCAAGCTGACCAATGTTCGGCTAATACGGCCACTAATGGGTGCATAGATTTTGGTGTATTCAAGCTGCAAACTGGTGGACTCTAGTGCCGCTCTCGCCTGCACCACCGCCGCTTCGGTTTGCAGTTTATTGGTGGTCAATTCATCCATGTCTTTGCCCGAGATCATGCCATCGGGCGCCAGCTGCTTACCGCGCTTCCAGTTAATTTCAGCCACATCACGAGCCGCAATCGCTTGGGTAAGTTGCGCTTTACTCTGCTCTAACTTGGCTTCATAGGTGGCGGGATCGATTTCAAACAATAAAGCGCCCGCTTCAACAGCCTCGCCTTCGGTAAAGTGTCGCTTGAGCAAAGGGCCTTCGACACGGCTTTTAATGACCACATCTTCGCTGGCTTGTGCGCGTCCGACAAACTCGGCTTTGGGTTGGATTTGTTGAGTTTCTACCGTGTAAACGGTCACAGCCGGTGGGGGCGGCGGAGCGATTTCAGCTTGTTTCCCACAGCCGCTTAACACCACTGTTGTCGCCAATGCGAACAGAGCATTGATTCTCATAGTAATCCCTATCTCATTTATTATTTGAATTGGATCAAAGTTTATTATGAAAATGTCGATTTAGATAGGTAAAACCCCTGATAAGCCTTTATTTCTTTTGAGAAACCTATTTTTAGTGATGCATTAGTTGCTCATATCAGTGAGATCGGTATGTCGAACGTCCTTGCCTTTAACGAAATAGATAATATATTCCGCAATGTTTTTACAGCGATCACCAATGCGCTCCAAAGCGCGAGCGGCCCATAACACAGTGATAACATTGGGAATCATACGAGGGTCTTCCATCATATAGGTCATCAGTTGACGCAATAGGGCTTCGTAGGACTGATCTATCTCGCCGTCCTTTTTATGCACTCTAAATGCCGCATCAACGTCCATTCGAGCGAAAGAGTCCAGGGTTTGATGGAGCATGCGAATCGATTGTTGCCCCATGCCATCGAGATTGACCAGCATGGAACTGCTGGGATCCAGCTTTTTATCCAGCGCAATCGTGGCAATGCGCTCCGCACAGTCGCCGATGCGTTCAAGATCGGCAATGGTCTTTAAAATGGCCATGATCAGACGCAAATCGGAAGCGGCCGGCTGGCGTTTAGCTATGATTCGAGCACATTCCTCGTCAATACGCACTTCCATGCCGTTGACCTTTCTGTCGTCTTCGATGATTTTACGGGCCAATTCGACATCCGACTTCATCATCGCTGTTAGGCTGTCTTGTAATTGGCGTTCAACCAAGCCTCCCATCAACAATACTTGGTTTCTAACGTGCTCGAGCTCTGCGTTGAACTGCCCCGAAATGTGCCGATTTAATTTAATTTGATCCATGATAATTCCTGACTAGCCATAGCGGCCGGTGATATAGTCTTCCGTTTGACGGACGCTTGGCGTCGTGAATAAGGTATTAGTATCGGTATACTCCACCAGCTTCCCCATGTTCAGAAACGCCGTATTATCGGACACCCTCGCCGCTTGTTGCATATTGTGAGTCACTATGACCACAGTGTACTTTTGTTTAAGGTCGCTGATTAACTCTTCAATGGTCAAGGTTGAAATGGGATCTAACGCCGATGACGGCTCATCCAATAACAGGACCTGCGGCTCGATAGCAATCGCTCGCGCGATCACTAGTCGCTGCTGTTGACCACCGGATAAGTCAAACGCATTGTCGTTTAATCGGTCCTTGACTTCATCCCAAAGCGCCGCACCTTGCAACGCTTGCTCCACCGCTTCATCTAACACTCGGCGATCTTTAATACCTTGCAATCTCAGCCCGTAAACAACGTTTTCATATACGCTTTTTGGAAACGGATTGGGTTGCTGGAACACCATGCCCACAGTACGCCTGAGGGTTGCCACATCAACGCGTTTATCAAAGATACTTTCGTCACCGAGTAAAATATCGCCGCTGATTGTGCAGTCATCGATCAAATCGTTCATTCGATTAATGCATCGCAATAAAGTGGATTTACCGCAACCGGACGGACCAATCAGCGCAGTAACTTTGTGACGTTGAATTTTCATAGAAATATCGGATAACGCCTTTTTTTCTGCGTAAAATAGGCTGAGATCGCGAATATCCAATGCGGTTTGTTGCGCATCAAGTTGGCTCAGGTCAACTGAATTGTCGCTCAGCAAGTCTCTATCCAAGGAGAGCATTGTTTTTTATCCTCTTTAGCATCAGTGCGCTGTTATTGCTCCATCGCTCTAAACTTTTCACGAAGGTGATTTCGCACAGCAATCGCGGTCAAATTAAGCGAAACAATCACACTGACGAGTAAAAACGAAGTGGCGTAAACCAAAGGACGAGCCGCTTCAACATTAGGGCTTTGAAAACCCACGTCATAAATATGAAACCCCAAATGCATGAATTTTCTATCTAAATGCACAAAGGGAAAATGTCCATCAATAGGCAGACTTGGGGCCAATTTTACCACCCCTACTAACATCAACGGCGCCACCTCCCCAGCGGCGCGGGCTATTGCCAAGATCAAGCCGGTCATAATGGCTGGGCTGGCCATTGGCAAAACAATTTTGAACAAGGTCTCAGCACGAGTGGCGCCCAATGCCAAACTGGCTTGTCGCAATGAAGGCGGAATTCGAGATAAGCCTTCTTCCGTCGAAACAATCACAACCGGTAAGGTCAATATGGCTAAAGTCAGGGCCGACCACAAGATGCCAGGGGTGCCGAAGGTTGGACTGGGCATAGCATGGGAATAGAATAACGCATCGATGCTTCCCCCCAGCACATACACAAAGAACCCCAACCCAAACACACCATATACAATTGAAGGAACGCCAGCGAGATTGATAACCGCTACTCGAATCATTCGTGTAATGGGGCCTTTTTTGGCGTACTCATGCAAGTACACCGCCGCAATTACACCGAAAGGCGTAACCATCACGGCCATCAAAAGCACCATAAAAACGGTGCCAAAGATTGCGGGAAAAACACCGCCTTCAGTATTGGATTCGCGAGGCTCTTGGCTGATGAACTGAATCACTTGTTGCAACCACTGCTTCAACTTAGCAATGGTAGAAAGACGGTTATTGTAGGACACTCGAATGAGCTCTGATACCGGCAATCGCACTTCAACGCCACGCATGTCCTCAACGATTACCGCATCATCATTCAGTTGCTGTCGCAGGCCGGTGAGTTGCCTTTCTAAGGTTAAATAGCTGGTTTGCAATCCTTGTTTACGAGCATCAAATGATTGTTGCTGAGACTCGGTGAGCTCTCCTTTTAGTAGATAACGACGCTGCTCCAGTCGCAAACGTTCTAATGCCCAGTTCACCGAACCAATTTGATTGGATTGAATAAAATCAGCTTGAGCATTGATGTCGGCGGTTTTTTCTATGAGCTGTTGAATCCGCTGTTCGAGTTGGGACGACTCGATGCGTTGGCCGTCCTGGATTATGGCTTTGGGGTAGCCGTAAAAGTTACCGTGTTTGACTCGCTCAAAAACTGCTAAGTCTAGCGGCCGAGTTCTAGCGTCTATGTTCGTTGCCAATACCCACTGGAAATCCAGCGATTGCAATTCTCGATTACCGGTTTTAATCAAGAACCGCTCAATGTCATTCGGCGCTTGCTCATCGAATCGGTGACCTGCAGCAACTAACTGCTCCTTAGGAACACGCTCTCGGTCATACAGCTCTCCAATAACCACGCTTGTTTGATTGTCTGACGTGGTGACTTGCCACTGATAAATGTCCGCTGGCCAGAAATAACTTAAACCTCGCCAGGCAATCAACAGCAACAGTCCCAGCACTGAAATTAAGCTGATACTGACCGCCCCGGCGGTGAGCCAAACCCAAGGCGTTCCTGATGTGAGCCATTTATTCATCTACAATCATCTCTCTGCACTACATGGCACGGTATTTATCCCGCAGACGTTGACGAATCAGCTCCGCTACGGTGTTAAACAAAAAGGTCATCACCAGCAACGCCAGAGCCGCAAGGAATAGTACCCGGTAGTGGGTACTGCCAAGTTCCGATTCAGGCATCTCGATGGCAATATTCGCTGCCAGTGTTCGCATACCTTCCAAGATACTCCAATCCATTAATGGCGTATTACCGGTAGCCATTAAAACGATCATGGTTTCACCAATGGCTCGACCAACCCCCATCATAATGGCCGAAAAAATGCCCGGCGAAGCGGTGAGCAAAATTACTCGTGTTAGCGTTTGCCATTGGGTAGCACCCAGTGCAAGTGAGCCGTTTGACAAATGTTTAGGGACACTGAAAATCGCATCTTCAGCAATGGAGAAAATGGTGGGTATCACTGCAAACCCCATTGCAATACCAACCACGAGCGCGTTGCGCTGATCAAAACCTATGCCCCACTCATTGGTGATGTAACTCCGACTGTCGCCATTAAACAACCATAACTCCAACGTCGGACTCAATGACAATGATGAGTAGCCTACGATTAATAGCAAGGGTATCAGCAATAATTCACGATAATTCTCCGGTAAACGTGCTTTGATAGCCGCCGGCAGTATCCACCAAATCATGGCCGTTAGCAGTAAGCTGGAGGGTAAAAGAATTAACATCAACAAAAAACCGGAAAGGTGGGTTTCCACAATGGGTGCCAACCACAAACCCGCTAAAAATCCCAAAATAACCGTGGGTAAAGCCTCCATAATTTCGATGGTCGGCTTAACAATACGACGCACCCCAGCGGTCATAAAGTAGGCGGTATAAATTGCCCCGGCAACCGCTATCGGAATGGCAAACAACATGGCATACGCAGCGGCTTTTATGGTGCCGAACAACAGCGGTGTTAAGCTGAGTTTTGCTTCAAAGTCTTGGTTAGCTGAGGTGGATTGCCACACATAATCGGGCTCTTGATACCCCTCGTACCAAACTTTTTGCCAAAGCGCGCTCCAAGAGATTTCCGGATGTTCATTGACGATGGAAAATACTTGAATTACACCGTCGAGATCAATCAACAAACGATTGGCTCTCGGATTAAAAGCCGCCACCTTAGTGAACGCTTGAGCGGCGGTGAGGTTAACCAGCTCACGCTCAGAGGTGCTGTAGAACAATGTCATCTCACCCGCAGCGGAGTATGCGGCAAATCCTTTGCGATAATGCTCAGTCACCAGTGTTTGCACCGCAAAACCGGCATCAAAACTGCGCACATTTTGGTAGCCTCGACCAAATGGCTGATTTACTTCAAACCATTGAGTAATTGAGCCGTCTTCTCTGGCGATGAGTATTGAACTGGCGCCTGCAAGCAGCTTAATGTCGGTAACCCGAGCCTTGGTTTCGGAGAGGTCGATGACTTGTTGCAAACTGACCTTAGAAAGTTGGCTTATGTCATAAACGTAGACGCTGTCTTGGTTTTGTAACAGCAGTTGGCGCTGATCGGGCGTTATCAGCAATCGCTCCGGTTTCATGGGTAACTGCGCAATGGTTGCCGATTGTTGTTGCCACTGCGCCTCCCCCGTTATGACGTTGCGTTGACCAAGCTTTCGTCGCAGTTGCAACTGATGGTCAGCCAAGTAGGCGAAACTGAGTGTGTCATCACTGATGGCGCTGGCCAACAACTCGAGAGAACGGTGTTGCTCATCAACCTGAAACCATTGTCGTTTAAGAGGATAACGAAGAAGCGGAGAGATTTGACGAACATCGTTGGGATAGGTAATTCTGAAGCTTGGCTGCACCACCAGAACTTGCCCACGATCATTACCAAACACCTGCAATTGTTGCTGGGCATGGGTGGTACTGGTGTAACTCACCAACTCTCCTTCGCCTTGCGGTAATTCAAAGCGACGCACCATGCCACGGTTATTGGTGCTGGAGTCGAAATACTCAACCCGTCCAGAGTCGGTAACCCGGTAAATAAGCTGGGCTTGATCATCGGCACCAAGGGCTAAGGTGCGCTCACTTGAGGTATATTCAATAGCGTCAATGCTAGAGATGGTGGCACTATCAAACAATGGCTTTACTATGTAAGCCAGATAAATGAAGATGAGCACTAACGCAAACAAAACCGCAATGCCTCCAAGGCTAACACTGTATTGAGTTAGCTTATCTTTAATGCGACGACGTCCTTGTTGCGCAGCGAAGATACTTTTGGTTGACTGTGATTCGGCTTGACTAGCCTGTTGGTTCATTCCTACCCTCAAATTATGGAGTTGGCGCTCATTTTGATTGGCCAATATTATATTTCGATATTATGACACTAATGTTACAACAAACAGAGGCAAACCTATGCAACGATATTTGATAACGCTTCAGGTGCCCGACCGCCCGGGATTGGTAGAACAAATTGCACAACCACTTTCGCGCCTAGGAGGCAATTGGCTCGATTCCGAACTGCGCCATATCGATACCTTGTTCGCCGCTATCTTGGTGGTTGAGATAGCTCCTCAGCATTGGGACGAACTGAGAGACAGCCTAGAAGCCATCGATGGACTGACCCTAACCGGCCAAAAATTAGCTGACCCAACCCCGAGCTCGCCAACAGTAAACGTCCAAGTTGTTGGTAATGACCGCTCTGGATTTGTACATCAAATTTCCAATATGATTGCAGCAATGTCCATTAACATTGAGCGCTTTTCCAGTAGTAGAGAGTCGGCAAGCCACACTGGTTTGGCGCTATTTAAAGCCGAACTCACCTTAAGTCCGGTCGATGCTGAAGTCTACGAGCGATTACAACAAAAGTTGTTTGAAATTGGTGATGATGTTCAAGTTGATCTAATAAATTAACCACTCTCTGGAGGCAGCATGCAGTCTTTTGTCCCTCATTCAACCAAAACAACGACGCAGTTGGTTGAAAAAGAGATCAGTTGGTTGTCCTTTAACGAGCGAGTATTGCAAGAGGCTGCGGACCCATCGGTCCCTGTCATAGAGCGCGTCCGCTTTCTTGGTATTTTCTCAAATAACCTCGACGAGTTTTTTCGAGTGCGCGTTGCCAACGTGCATCGCAAAGTGCTTATCGAACAAGAGCGAGGCGTTGATCTCGGAGCCGCTGCCTTACTGGAACGTATCCAACAAAAAGTGCTGCTGTTGCAACAAGAGTTTGATGACATCTATGCAATTTGTTTACGGGATCTAGCCCGGCGCAATATCTTTTTGATTAATGAAAATCAAATGAGCGAAAACCAAGCGGCTTGGGCACAACAATATTTCAAGGATAAGATCAAACGCCACATCACCCCCATCGTGCTCGACGGTGTGCCCAATCTAACCGACGTCATTAGCGATGGACTGACCTACTTAATGGTGGCCCTGCATAAGAACGACACCGTTCAATACGCATTAATTGAAGTGCCCTCTCATCGTCTACCGCGTTTTTTACAGTTACCTCCTGAAAAGAGTAAGAAGCGAAAATCACTCATTTTGTTGGATAACGTTATTCGCTATTGCATTGAAGAGTTGTTTAAAGGCTTTTTCGAATTCGACTTCATTGAGTGCCATTCGATGAAGCTGACTCGAGACGCGGAATTCGACTTATCGGAAGATCTCGAGTTAAGTTTTACTGAAAAAATGTCTCACGGCTTAAAGCAACGACTGACAGCAGCTCCAGTACGCTTTGTTTATGATAGAGAAATGCCCAGCCATTGCTTGCAGCGACTCATTGATCAGCTCGGTATAAAACAAAGCTCGAGTCTGATTCCTGGAGGGCGCTACCACAACTTTCGAGATTTTATCAGTTTTCCCAATCCCAGTAGAAAATACCTAGAGCATCCAAAACTACCTGCCATCAAAACTAAGCAGTTCGAGAGTTTTAATACGGTTTTCGATGCTATTAGCCACAAAGATGTCTTGCTGTATTACCCTTACCATCGTTTTTCTTACCTGACTGAATTTTTACGTCAGGCGGCTTTTGACCCAGCGGTTAGTAAGATTTCCATTAATTTATATCGCGTTGCTAAAAACTCTCGAGTGATCGCTTCACTGATTGATGCAGCTCAAAACGGCAAGCAAGTTCAGGTGGTTGTAGAATTAAAAGCTCGTTTCGATGAAGAAGCCAATATTGACTGGTCTAAGCGCTTAAGTGAACACGGGATTCACGTTAGCTTTGGCATCAGCAGTTTAAAAGTGCACGCAAAACTGTGCTTAATTGAGCGCCAAGAGGCTTCCGGTTTGTGCCGATACGCGCATGTTGGCACCGGTAACTTTCACGAGAAAACAGCAAAAATCTACACCGACCTAGCCCTATTCACCAAAGATAAACGCATCACCCAGGAAGTTTCTCAGGTATTTGAATTTATTAGTAAACCCTATCAAGATCAGCATTTTGAACACCTGTTGGTTTCTCCAAATAAAGCCAAAACACGCTTGCTGCAGTTAATCGACGACGAAATCGAACAAGCAAAGTTGTCAAAACGCGCAGAGATTATATTTAAAATTAACAACTTGGTAGATAAAGAGGTCATTGAAAAGCTGTATCAAGCCTCAAGCGCCGGTGTGAGTATTCGCTTGATCATACGAGGCATGTGCGGACTTAAACCCGGCTTAACCGGACTATCGGATAACATTCGTGCCATTAGCATTGTCGACCGTTTTTTAGAGCATCCTCGAGTGCTCTATTTCTACGGAAAAGGCGAGAAAAAAGTCTACATTACTTCGGCGGACCTAATGCGGCGTAATCTCGAAATGCGCGTTGAGGTGGGTTGCCCTGTGTATGACCACGACCTTAAGCAAATCATCCTAGATACCTTAACTCTGCACTGGCAAGATACCACTAAAGCGAGGGCTATTGACGCGACCCAAGCCAATAGCTACATGGCTCGAGGTAACCGTCGTAAAATGCGTTCTCAGACGGAAATATACGAGTATTTACTTGCACGGGAACAAACCAATGGCCGCTGAAACAGATAAATTAGTTGCCGCCATCGACATGGGATCCAACAGCTTTCACTTTTGCGTTGCTCGAGAGGTGAAACAACAAATTCAACAAGTGTATTCGTTTAAACAACGAGTTCGACTTGCGCAAGGTATCGACGAGCACGGTAATTTAAGTGAAGATGCCATTGAGCGGGGACTGCAGTGTTTGGCGCAATTTGCCGATAAGCTGTCACAGCTTAACGTCAGTGAAGTGCGTGCGGTGGCCACCTTTGCCCTGCGCCAAGCGCCTAATCGAGCTCAATTCCTGACACCGGCTAACCGACTGTTACCCACCCCAGTTGAAGTGGTTGCCGGTGTTGAAGAAGCCCGTTTGATTTATCAAGGTGTGCGATTAGAACAACCCATTACCAATAACAGCCTCATCATCGACATAGGCGGCGGCAGTACCGAGGTTATTCTGGCCGGTGCTAAAACACCGAAAATGCTCCATAGCGAAGCCATGGGTTGCGTCAGCTTTCAACAGATCTATTTCTCTGAAGCGATAACCAAACGCCAATTTAAAAAAGCCAAATTAAGAGCGCAGCGACAACTGCACGGTATTGCCGCTCAATACAAACGTAACGGGTGGCAGAGCACTATTGGTACCAGCGGCACCGTCAAAGCCATTATGAATTTGTGTTTAGGGCAAGCCAGCGATGCAAGCCGCTTGACCGACGCTCACTTAAAGAAACTGCAACAACAGGTGATCGACAACCCGACTAAGCTGTTGGAGCAAGGCCTAGATGAACAGCGGCTTAAAGTACTCCCTGGCGGCTTAGCCATTTTGCGAGGCGTATTCGCGGTATTCGATATTGACTCCATGAGCTTTAGTCGAGGCGCGCTGCGCGAGGGTGTTATTAGCGAAATGCTGCATAGCAAACCGATAGCCTCCGTTGCCAATCAAACCATCAACAGCATCAGTAAGCTGTATCACGTGGATATCGCCCATGCTGACAATGTGTGTCGCAGCTTATCAATGCTCATTGCCCACTATGAGCTAACCCCACAACAGCGAAACTTGGTTCTATGGGCGGCACAGTTACATGAGATCGGTCTACAGATGAACGCCAAAGGTTTTCAACGCCATGGCCATTACATTTTATCGCAAAGCAATCTACCGGGGTTTACCATTGAACAGCAACAGGTACTGGCGTGGCTGGTGTTAAATCACCGTAAGAACTTAAAGTCGATGCAACCGCTAGCGGTAGAAATTGCCTCATCAACTCAGCTTATAAATGCTCTAGTCGCACTGCGCATCGCTTGTTTATTGCATTTAGGGCACAGCAATCAAAGTGTAGACGCCCGCTTGCATGTCGACGCAAACTCGTTTCAACTGCACATCGGCTTGGAGACACTGGGCAACGACTTACTGCAATCCGAATTAGAACGAGAGCAAGACTATTTGGCGGCCGCAGGAATCAAGTTGGAGATCATTTAGCGTCTATACCCAGCCGGGCTAAATCCCGCTCAACAATGGCGTTTGGTACCGCCACGTAGCCTTCTTTTTGAACCAAGCTTTGCCCTTGGGCAGACAAGATATAGCGTATGAATTCGCGCTCCATTGGCGAGAGCGGACGATTGGGGTGTTTATTGACGTATACGTATAAATAGCGCGCCAAGGGATACAGTCCTTGAGCGGCGTTTTCTTTGGTTGCGTCAATGTAGTGACCCTCTGCATTGGCCACCGCCACGCTTTTGACCCCAGCCGTTTGATAACCAATACCAGAATAGCCAATGGCATTCAAAGATCGCGAAACCGATTGAACAACCGATGCGGAACCGGGCTGCTCATTAACGGTGTTTTTAAAGTCACCTTTGCACAAGGCTCGTTCTTTAAAATAACCGTAGGTGCCAGAAACCGAGTTACGGCCATACAATTGGAAGTCGCGTTGACGCCAATCCCCTTGCCCGCCAATGTCTCCCCAGCGCTCAACTCGATCGCCGCCACAACGGCGAGTTACTGAAAACACACCGTCAATTTGCTCAAGGGTTAAGCCGTCAATCGGGTTGTCTTGATGAACAAAAATTGCCAACGCATCAATGGCCACTCGCACCGGAGTCGGTTGATAGCCAAACTGGTTCTCAAACGCCTCAATTTCATTGGGTTTCATAACTCGACTCATGGGACCAAATTGTGAGGTAGACTGAGTGAGCGCGGTTGGGGCGGTGGATGAGCCCGCCGCTTGAATCTGCACGTTGACACCAGGGTAAATGTATTTAAATGCCTGTGCCCACGCTGTCATCATATTGGCCAGGGTGTCGGATCCCACCGAAGATAGATTACCCGACACACCAATGACTTTTTGATAGTTTGGCAGCGCTTGCGCTGTGGCTTCTGAGCTAACCTGAGTCGCGGTTTGCAAGCTGGACTCGGCGAACGTTGCAAAGGGCAGCAATAGGCTAGCCAGCCCCACACCTTTTAAAAGTCGCATCGCCACCGCCATCACGTGTTTATAGCTCCAGGCGTCGAGCCCTCATCTTGAGAGGAGACACACACGTATTTGTTTGGAATAATGAAACTAAAACAGCTCCCCTTACCCAGCTCACTGGTTAAGGTAAGCTCAGCGTCATAGGCACTTAACGCGTGCTTGACGATAGCAAGCCCCAAGCCACTGCCACCGTTGTCTCGACTTCGCGCATCATCCACTCGGTAGAAGCGTTCTGTTAGACGATTAAAATGGCTGGTATCGATGCCAATACCTTGGTCCGATACTGAAAACTTAACCCCTAGCGCTACTTTTTGCCAGGAAACCTCAATTTGACCACCGTCTACAGAGTAGCGAATGGCGTTGCTTATTAAATTACTAAAAGCTGAGTGCAGCTGCATTTCACTGCCGTAGCAGCTGACTTGAGTATCGACATCAAACACCAATTGATGCGAAGGACTGGCCAGCCCCTGCGCTTCGTTTTTAACTTCCGCCATCAATGAAGCCAAATTTATAGGCTTATTCAACTCAATGGTGCTGGCAGACTCCATTCGAGATAGCTCTAACAACTGCTCCACCATGGCGTTCATGCGCGTTGCTTGTTGCTGCATTAGCGCAATCGCTTTTGCTTGATTGTCGGGGGCGCTCATGGCCATCATTTCTAAATAGCCATACAAAACCGTAAGTGGTGTTTTTAACTCATGGCTGACGTTACTGACAAAGTTGCGGCGCATACCTTCAAGTTGGCGGACCCGCTGCACGTCCCGTCCAATCAACAAATATTGTCCATCGCCGTAGCTAATGATTCGAATTTCGACCTTATGCCCTCGCGTTGGAATGGGCACCATTTCAAACGGCTCGGCAAATTCTCGTGCTGACAAATACTGTGTGAATTCTGGCATACGCAACAAGTTATCAATGCGCTGTGACTGGTCATTGGGCCATTGCAAACCCAAATGCAGTGTCGCCATTTTGTTGCACCAAATAATGGAGAAGTCGTTGTCTAACACCACTGCAGCATCGGGTAATGCTTCAGCCCCTTGACGAAATTGGCGCAGTAAGTGGGCTAGATGCCGTTGTTTACGACGATGCTGGCTTTGCATTCGATAAAGGCCGTTAAAGATTTCTTCCCAATAGCCCTGCCCTTTCGGAGGAAGCAGCTTATTGTCTCGCCAAAGCCAGTCGGACAATCGTTGTTGTTGCCGCAAATGCCACACTAAAGCGGCGAGCGTACCAAAGAAAAGGGTTTGCCAGACAGCGTTCAAAACCCACCCTAGTAACCCCAGTACGGCCAGTAAAAGCACTAAACGAACGCCGATTTGGCGCGAAGTTAAAGATTCAGTCATGAGCGCGTTGAGAATCGATAGCCAGCACCGCGTACCGTTTGAATCATGCGGTCGTGGCCTGAATGTTCAATGGCTTTACGCAGGCGACGAATGTGCACGTCAACGGTTCTATCTTCAACATACACATTGGTTCCCCAGACGTTATTTAACAGCTGCTCGCGGCTGTAAACTCGTTCTGGGTGAGTCATAAAGAAATGCAAAAGTCTAAATTCGGTAGGCCCCATGTCCAACATTTGCTCGTTAGCACTGACACGGTGACTGACAGGGTCAAGCACAAGCCCTTGAAAGTCAATGGGCTCATCAACTCGAGTAGGGGCGCTGCGCCTTAATACCGCTTTTATGCGCGCCATAAGCTCTTTTGGAGAAAAAGGTTTGGTAACAAAGTCATCGGCCCCGACTTCTAAGCCTTTTACTTTGTCTTCTTCTTCACCGCGAGCAGTCAGCATAATAATCGGGATGTGACGGGTGAACTCTTCTTGTTTAACATGTTTTGCAAGCGCGATGCCATTGCCCCCGGGCAACATCCAATCTAATAAAATCAGATCCGGATAAGGCTCGGCAATCTTAGCAATGCCGCTGGCGTAATCATCGGCAGTAACGACTAAATATCCGTGCTGCTCCAATACAAAGGTGAGCATGTCGCGGATCGCGGCTTCATCTTCAACAACAAGTATTCGGGCTGGCATCTATAAGAATTCCGTAATATGAGCTAATGGCCGCTATTATTAGCATTCTATATTACAGATTTATGACGTTTTTTCCCAAGCTTAAAAGTTATGGTTTGATCGCAACCGACAAACCGCTTAGCTTTCCTTAATGTCTTGTATCACTTTTTTAGAAGTGTGCCCCACCGCTTTTACCGCATCGCGAGAGCCGTGACCAATGGCGGTGGTCGCTTCTTTAGTAGCGTGGCCCACTTCTTTGCCCGTTTGCTTTAACTCAGCACAACCTGATAGCCCGGCCACTAGGGTGGCTGCCATCATTAAGCTCAATAAGTGTTTGGTTTGCATAACTGTCGCCTTGTCGTAAAGAATTACATTTCGCTGAGGGTAAAACAAAGCCAAAGTGTCTGCTGAGTGAGAGTTCAAACTTTACTCAAAGCTGCCACCAAAACGCGACGCTTTGCCACTTTAACCAAAGCAAAAGGCACAAAAAAAACCGCCCAGAGGGCGGCTTAGCAAGCACAAACTGTCTTAGAATTTATGTTCTAAACCAATGCCGAAGAAGGTGTCTTTATCGGTTGCTTCTTCAATATCGCGCTGGGTCGCAAAGGCAAATAACTTAGTCGGCTTAGATAATTTATAATCGGCACCAATCGAGGCTGCACTGCCTTGGTTGTCCATGTCTTGATACTGCGCCTTAAGCGTAATGGCATTAATGTCATAGGCCGCGCTAAGCAAGTAACCCTTGTCCGAGTCATAACTCTCGACCATGTCGGCATCGTCCAAGCCGTCATTTTTTTGTTGCGACTGGAACATACCACCCAGTTTAATACCCACCAGCTTGGTAGAGACCGTTGCTCGAAGAATGTCATACCCTTGAACGCTGGTATCGTATGCAACGGCGGCGTAGACCGGCTGTTTTTTCAAGCCAGAATCGCCATACATTAATGCCGCTGAAAAGCCGTTCACCGTCTCTTGTTTAACTTCGTCAATTTGCTTACTGGAGTTTTCGCCAACCCAAGTAACACCGGCTTTAAAACCAGCCAAACTTGGAGACACGTAAGTGGCGGTTTGTTCAGCGCGTACCTCACCTTTAAATAAGGTTTTTAAGTCACCGGATAGATCGTTAAATACGTCTACTTTTCCTTGGGACTTTTTAAGCATGGTGTCGTTGCGGCCAAGTGATACCTCACCAAATCCACCGCGCAACCCTACAAATTGGTTACGAGCTTTAAAGTTTTCTTTGTCTTTAGAACCGGTATCCACCTCATACTCAATGGTATAAAAAGCTTCTAGATTACTGCTTAGTTCGAATGCTCCTTTGACGCCTAGACGCGATGCGTTGGATTCAATAGCGGTGGTTCGATCCCCCTGAACATCTTCACTTTGCACTGTCACATTCAGTTTTCCATAAACGGTAATTGGATCTGCGGCTTGAACCGACATGGCCGTTAGTAAACTTGAGGAGAGCAATGCTTTAGTAAAAAGCTTCATTGTTTTTTCCTTTATTGAGTTAGT
This sequence comes from Paraferrimonas haliotis, assembly GCF_002282895.1. GTDB lineage: Bacteria > Pseudomonadota > Gammaproteobacteria > Enterobacterales > Shewanellaceae > Paraferrimonas > Paraferrimonas haliotis. The sequence continues at coordinate 648,309 of NZ_NRRB01000001.1, read as the reverse complement.
TACGTTAGTTGCGTTAGCTGAGTTCGCTAAACACGTTATTGCTTAACAAGATGTTGAGGGCATTTTGCCAAGGGATTGTTACAAAAATGCTACAAAACCAAGAAGGAAATAAGACAAAAGAACAACGCCCATACAGGTTTCTATTTATTGTTGTTGGCGTATGACATACACTTTCGCTTTCTTTTTGTGGCGGAGCCTTTTCACATGTGGTTTAAAAACCTACTCGTATTTAAATTCAAAAAACCTTTCCAACTTAGCGACGAACAATTGGAGCAAAAGCTGCAAGATTTCGCCTTTCAACCTTGTTCCAGTCAAGACATCAGCAAAATCGGTTTTAGCAATGCGTTAGGAAAGCACGGTAAAACATTGGTTCACTCGGCCGACGCCCAATTCTTGGTCAGCATTACCAAGGAAGAGAAAATCATTCCTGCCAGCGTTATCAAGGAATCACTTGAAGAGAAAGTAAATCAAGTCGAGCAAACCGAAGGACGCAGCTTGCATAAGAAAGAGAAAGACAGCCTCAAAGATGAGATTGTTCATACACTACTTCCCCGCGCCTTTAGCCGTCGTCAAACCACTCGCGCGGTGATTTTGGCAAAGCAGGATCTTATTTTGGTGGATGCCTCAAGTGCCACTAAAGCCGATGAAGTGCTGTCTTTACTCCGCAAAGCCGTTGGCTCATTGCCGTTAGTACCTGTGGCGTACACCAGCCCTATTCAAACCACGCTCACTCAATGGTTAACACAAGGTCACGCCCCGCATCCGTTTGCATTGCTGGATGAGGCCGAACTTAAATTAGAATCAGAAGCCGCCAGTACCGTTAAGTTTAAAAACCAAGGGCTGACCGAAGACGAAGTGTTAGCTCACATAGAGGCTGGAAAAGTGGTGCATAAACTTGCGCTCGACTACGCCGATTCTACTCGCTTTGTGGTGGATTTAGACGGTGCGATTAAACGTGTTAAATTCAGTGAAGAAATGAGAACCGAGCATCAAGACAGCGAAGATCCTGCGGCTCGCTTAGACGCCGACTTTAGCCTGATGTGCGCTGAGCTCAGTGCCCTGCTCGCTGCCCTGTTTGAGGTACTCGGTGAGCAAGCGGGCGCTGCAGAGTAATCTAAAACGTGTCATAAAAAGCAAAGGCACTAAAAAGCCAGTCTGTACTCGCGATAGCCTGGCTTTACTGTATTGGCACGAAGCTTTTACACACAGGTTTTAGCGACGACGTTTGTTGGCGCTCATTACCGCATCCCAGTTCACTCCTAACCAGGCTTCAAAGAAGGCTTTTTGTTCACGGGTAGGATTGGCTACCGGTTTAATACGCAGTGGTTTATCGTACTTAGCATCCAAAATGATCTGGCTGCTTTGCAATTGATCCCGCCTCACATAATCAAGCGTCAAGGTATCACCAACACGAAAGTCTTTTAGGCGGGCAGTGAAGTCTTTGGCTTTCACTCGAAAACCGTTAATCGCAATGATTTCATCGCCGCTGGTAAGCCCCGCACGCCATCCTGCGCCGTATTTATCAACCACATCAATAAGCGCATTGTGCTCGTTGGCTTTCAGCTTAAGACCCATGCTTGGCAATACCTTAGCGTCCGTTGGATGGCTTAAATCGAACCCCGCTTGCAGCAACATGGCTTTAAAGTCAAAGTTCATGGGTGACTCAATGTGCTGTTGCCACCAATCTTGATAGTCGCGACCATGTAAGCCATTCAATATCGTTAGTACATCTGCACTGTTAAAGGACTTAGGTACTTTAAAGTCTCTGTAGAGCTGTCTATGTACATCACGGTAACTGTTCGCCAATGCGCTGCTATTTAGGATTTCAAAATCCAAACCAAGCGAGGCTAAATAGCCTTGCGCATAAATGTTAACACTGTGATTGTGAGCATAGTCACCGTAGCGACGGATCCATTGGATTCGACTCGCCTCCGCAACGCTTTGTATTTTACGCCCCGGGGTATTGAGGTGGGTATCGATTCGTTTGGCTAAGTCTTTTGCAAACTCATCAAAATTGATGATCCCAGCCCGCAGCAACAGTTGTCGCTGAAAGTAGCTGGTGGAGCCTTCGGAAATCCACAGTAAATCTGTGATGGCTTCTTGCTGGTAGTCATATGGAACCAAACCTTCAGGGCGATAGGCTTTAACGTTCCAGGTGTGTATGAACTCATGACTGGCGGTGCTAATAAAAGCTACGTAATCTTCGCGAGCGCCAAATCGGAATCGAGGCCGTTGGATAATGGTGGAGTTTAAGTGCTCAGTTGCACCTCGAGCACCACTGGTAGCATGCACCATGTATACGTATCGCTGATAAGGGTAATCGTCCCAGATAGCCGTGGCTGTGGGCGATAACTTTTTAAGATCGGCGACCATTTGTGTCGCGTTGTAATTGCCCTCGCCCCATATCACTAGCTCATAATCGCGCCCATCTAACTGCCATTGATAGGACTGACTGAGTCCAGTTTCTATGGGTGAGTCCACCAGCACATCGTAGTTATCGGCAACAAAGCTATGAGGAGCTTCCCCAGAAGCCATGCCTGAGTGACTTTGCCATTGGCCCGGCACATTCAGTTGCACCGTGATCGGCTCATCTCGAAACTCAGGACTGTACATAAACACCCCTGAGGCATCTAAAAACGCATGACTGTCGTCTATGTGGCGCAAGCGATCGCCTAACTCATTAGCATGCAATTGATAGCGAACCTGTACTTTAGAGGGCTGGCTTAAAGACACTTGCCATTCACCCGAAGCGGTGCGCTTATAAGGTAGCGCCTGGCCTTTCTCATCGGTTACTTGCAGTTGTCGAATACCATCGGCAATGGGCATGATTACGTACTTGCCAGTACGCCAGCTGGGAATATTTAGCGTTAAGGTGTCGCTTTTAGACATGGGAAAGCTAGCGCTTACTTGCGCTAGATGTTGTGTTCCTTGGGTTAAGTCGATGTGATAATCGACCTGTGAAAATACGGGAAAACTCGCCATGGATAACGCTGATAGCGTGCACAAATAACTTGAGATTTTCAAAGCCCAAATCCTTTTTTTTGTTTTAATTTCGGACACTTGTTGAGGCGCAAGTATAGCAAGTTTGCAAGCGTGCACAAATCGACTAACATGGAGATTCTTGGGTAATCCCGCTGCAAATTGGAAGCGCTTATGATTGTTACCATTAGTCCCCGGGGAAGTATGGACCAGCTTTCCCAAATAGAAATAGAAAGTCTTAAGCTCAACTCACAAAGTCATTTATACCAGCTCTATCGTCGCTGCTCATTGGCGGTACTTGCCTCCGGCATTAACAGCGACGACGCCGACGATTTATTTGCTCGCTATCAAGATTTTGACATTCGACTGATTCGGCGAGAGCGTGGCATTCAACTTGAGCTTATTAACCCGCCCAAAGAAGCCTTTGTCGACGGCACCATCATGAAAGGCATTCAGGAGCATTTGTTTGCGGTATTGAGAGACATTTTGTTTGTCGCTGATAAATATCGCGACTTACCCAAAGATTCTCTGCACTTAACCAACGAAGTGTTTGATATTTTGCGCAACGCTCGCCAACTGAAACGCAACCAAGACCCAAACCTGGTGGTGTGTTGGGGCGGTCACAGCATTAACGATACTGAGTACAAATACACTAAGGAAGTGGGTTATCAACTTGGTTTGCGTGGCATGGACATTTGTACCGGTTGCGGTCCAGGTGCTATGAAAGGACCGATGAAAGGCGCTGCCATCGGACACGCCAAACAACGCATGAGTGGCTCGCGGTTTGTAGGACTCACTGAACCCTCCATCATTGCCGCTGAGCCGCCGAATCAAATCGTCAATGAACTCATCATTATGCCGGACATTGAAAAACGCTTGGAAGGGTTTGTTCGTCTTGGTCACGGTGTCATTATTTTCCCCGGCGGTGTAGGCACTGCCGAAGAATTTTTGTATCTATTGGGCATCAAGCTTCACCCTGAAAATCGAGGACTGCCCTTGCCGTTGATACTCACCGGGCCAGAGCAAAGCCGAGCTTACTTCGAAGAAATTGATGCCTTCATTTGCGCAACCCTTGGTGACAGCATTAAAAACCTGTATCAGATCATTATCGACGATCCAAAAGAAGTGGCTCGACAAATGCAGCAAGGCATCGACAATGTGCGTCAACATCGAAAGGCTATTGGCGACTCGTATCAGTTTAATTGGAGTCTTAAAATCGACAATGAGTTTCAACAGCCTTTTCAGCCCGATCACGACAACATGAAGCAACTGGTGCTTGATAAGTCGCTGGACAAAGCCGAACTTGCGGCGAACTTACGGCGAGTATTCAGTGGCATTGTTGCGGGCAATGTCAAAAGTGAAACCATACGCCTGATTAAGCAGCACGGGCCGTTTGAGCTTCATGGTGATGGCGAGATTATGAAACACATGGACGCCTTACTCGCGGCATTTGTTGCGCAACAACGCATGAAGCTGCCCGGCAGTGATTACTCCCCCTGTTATCGAGTGAACGCTTAATGGGTCAACCACACTTAGTAATTGTCGATGCCCTCAATTTAGTTAGGCGGATGCATGCGGCCTTACCGGAAGAGCCACCAGAGCACTTTTGCAATCGGGTTCAGCGCAACCTATTAAAGCTGCAGAGGGGGCTCAAAGCCAGCCACCTGATGCTCGTTTGGGATGGCGATAGAAACTCGTGGCGAAAGCAGCTTTATCCAAACTATAAAGCGGGCCGCTCACCCATGCCAGCGAGCTTATCGGATAACCTAACAGCACTGATAACCCATTGTGAGCAACACGGCTATCGTTCAATAACCGCCGACCAAGAAGCGGATGATGCCATTGCCAGTATTGCCCTTAAGATTCTAAACAATAACGTCATGGCCACCATTGTCTCTACCGATAAAGGCTTTTGTCAGTTGTTGGGCAGCGGCGTTCGCCTATGGGACCATTTCAATCAAAAGCCAATCGACGAAGATACGGTACTACTGCGTTTCGAGTTAGCCAGTAATCAACTTACCCAGTTGTGGGCATTAGCGGGAGACAGCGGCAATAAGATTCCAGGCGTAAAAGGCATTGGCAGCAAAACCGCGGTGGGGCTGTTACAACGCTATGGTTCGGTTAAAGCCATCTATCAGCACCTTGACGAATTGCCTACGGCACAACGCAATAAACTGGCGAACGATAAAGAAGCCGCTCGCATTAGCTATCAGCTGGCTAAATTAAAAACCAACAATCAATTTCAGTTGCGACTGAGTGACTTCAGAGTAAAGGACATGTCATGAAAACCGTTTTTATTACCGGCGTAAACCGGGGGATTGGCTTAGAATTTTGCCGACAGTATTTGGCTCAAGGGTGGCAAGTTATTGGCACCTGCCGCAACGCCAGTAACGCTATGGAATGCCAACAGTTGCTGGATGCCTACCCAAAACACATGCAACTGTTCGAACTGGACGTCTGCAATGAGCAACACCTGCAAGGGCTTAAGCAAACCATGCAAGGGGTTGGCATCGATGTATTCATTAACAATGCCGGCGTTTATGGCCCTAAAGGCGTGGTGCTTGGCGACGTGGAAGCCAGTGACATGGCAGAGGTCTTGCAAGTCAACACCATAGCGCCACTGATGATGGTGCAAACCCTACTTCCCAGCTTGGTACTTCGACAAGGAAAAATCGCCATTATTAGCTCTAAAATGGGCTCAATGGGCGACAATACCTCTGGCGGCGCTTACACCTATCGAGCGTCGAAAGCCGCTTTGAATGCCATTGGCTTATCGTTGGCGCAGGATCTGAAAGACGATGATATCGCCGTGGCCATTTTGCACCCCGGTTGGGTGCAAACCGATATGGGCGGCCCTAACGCTTGGATAACCACAGAGCAGTCGGTAAACGAAATGATCCAGCAGATTACCCGTTTAGACTTAAGCACAACAGGCGCGTTTATAAACTACGACGGCCAACCTTTGCCTTGGTAACACAAAAAAGCCGGCACCTGTGAAGTGCCGGCTTTATGCTTTTTTAAATGGCTTTTAACTGCCGAGACTAGCTCAGTTTAGGCGCATCGTAGTCCTGCGGCTCATCCGTGTATACGCACACATTCCACTTAGCTGCAGCCCCGCTTTCACTTTTACAGTGCTGTTCGAAAAATGCTTGGATTTCTCGGCGTTGGCAGTGGGCTTCAAAGGCTTGCATATTGACCCAAATCTCGTTAAACACAATGGGCATGGACTCGCCATCAGCAAAGGGCGACTCGAGCTTTCGCGTCACCGTGTACTGCAGACAGCCATCTTCCCGTAACGTATTCGGCTCCAATGATTGCAATACCTTAAACAGTTCTGCTTCGCGACCTGGTTTCGGTTGAAATTGGGCTATGCAATAAACTTTGCTCGACATGATTAATCCTTACGATATTGGTAAAAGGCTTCGCCGTTGGTCATCCATTCGGGTGCCGGCTTACCTAATAAGTAGTGATCGAAGTATTGCTTCATGCGAATGCTGTAATCCACTTTATTGGGATACTTTTTAAGGTGATGCGGCTCATCTTGATATTGCAGCATAATCACATCTTTGCCAGTACGACGCATCGCCATGTACAGCTCAATACCTTGCTCCCATGGCACCGCATCATCAACGTCACCGAACATGATCAGCATCGGTGTTTTAATGCGCTCTACATGGGCAATCGGCGAATTTTCCCAATATTTAAAGGGTTGCTTGTATAGCGTTGGACCAATGCGGCTTTGCCCCGCTTCATATTGGAACTGTCTGGCAAGTCCGGTGCCATGGCGAATGCCTGAATAGGCCGAGGTCATATTAGAGACCGGGGCACCGCTAACAGCCGCTTTAAAGATGTGGGTTTGAGTCACAGCAAAGGCGGTTTGATAGCCAGACCAACTGTGTCCATGGACACCGATTTTATCCGGATCAGCAATGCCCATTTCAATGATCTTTTGCACGCCGCTCACTAATGAGTCTACTGCGCTTTGCCCCGGATACCCCACTTCAAATCGAATGTCCGGCAAGAACACCGCGTAACCATTGGCGTTATACCAGGCAAAGTTAGGTCTGTGGTTAACGAACATCTTAGGAAACTCGGTCAGACGCTGGCTCATGAAACGGTAGTAATACACCATGACCGGTACTTTATCGCCTTTTTTGTAACCCGGCGGTAAAAATAAGGCGCCGTCCAATTCGCGGCCATCACCGTTCATCCAGCGCACAAGCTGCGGACTGCCCCAAGCGAACTTGGCGGTTTGCTTGCCCAGATCCGTCACCTTAGTCGCTTGAGCAATATTACCCTTGCTTGCTAAAAAGTAATCAGGAAAGGTTTGATAGTTCTCTTTGGTAAATAAAACCGTATCAACATCCTTAGCACGGATTACTTTGTCAATTTTATACGCGCCGGTGTCAACTTTAGCGAAACTGTTTGCCTGCTCGCTAAATTGATAGAAGCTATCGGTCTTATCGTCGTAATTAAAGCCTTTTAGCAATAATTGTTGAGGGTCTTGATACACACTTTGCTCAAAGTCATCTTCTTTGGCGGCCACCACTCGATAACTGATTTTAGCGTCGCGGCCATCGGTTAACTTTGTCGCCTGAGCGTTAATTAAATCGAATTGCCACACGTCATACTTGTCGTAAATAAGCACTTTAGAGCCATCTTCTAACCAAGGACCCAAACCATAACCAGGTGCCGAGCTTGGGTAGTCATGATCTTCGTTAGCAAAGACGCTGTTAAGGTCGGTGGTCAAGTTGCGCTTACGACCATTATTCAGATCCAGAGCAAACCAATCACCTTGCACATAGTACACCGCGAAGTTGGCGTTAGGAGAAAGCTTAGGGGGCTGATAAACAGACTGTTGCGGCACGATTAAGGTGCGTTCACCGGTTTGCACATTAACCAAATAGAAGTCTTGGTAAGCGCCGGCCCAGGTCATCATTTTTAGATAAGGAACATTAGAGCTAGCAAGCAGCCATTGAGCGTTATCGGTTACCTCAACCTCTGGTAAACTCTCATCCGCCAGTTGCACAATTTTCATCGGCTCTAAATGCAATACCGCCCAATAGGTCTTCGCCTGTTTTTTGCTGTATTGCTTGGCTTCATTGGGCTTGATGCGCGGATCGTCGCCATGCCAAACAATAAGGTCCCGTTGCTTGAGCAGCACATCGGTATCGGTGAGATCATCGGCCTTATCAATCTTTGCTCGAACCGGCGCTTCGCTAAACACTTTGCTGCGACCTACGAATAAGCGTTGTTCATCGCTGCTAAATTGTAATTGAGAGTTAACCGAATATTTCCACTGGGTTAAACCTTCAAATTTCTTATCTTGGGAGCCATCACTCTTTCTGACTTCCAACTGGTGTTGGCGCAATGCCCTAGGTTGACTTAACTCACCATAGGTAAAAGCGGTCCATAAAGCGTTGTCGGATATTGCCACCTGACCGATTTGCTGATCAGAAAAGCTTGCCAGAACCTGCTGACTAAAGTTATCGAGATTGATCACCACTACTTGGTGTTTTTTAGCCGCGGCATCGTTCATGGCAACAATGGCGAAATTGGCTTTTTCGGCCAATTGAAATGAGGTGACATTGGCGTAGGTTTGCTGGGCATTGTTGCTTAGATTCAGCAATTGCAGTGGTTGCCCAAGATCCGCTTTATCCAGCTCGGATTGTTGCGCTTTTTCGTCTTTTTTATCGGCTTTCAAATGCAGAGCTAACGCCGATGAACTGCGATTGAATTGCGCCTTTTCAACCTTGTTAAAAGCCGTTTGTTTGCCACTGGCTACATTCACCAACACGCGGTTGCTGTCTAAGCTTTTACGCTCTTTAGGCGACGCTTTCTCGTAATCGAGTAAGCTTGGGCCTTGCTCAAATAACACAAACTGACTGTTGTCACTGATAACCGCCTTGGTGCCTCGCTTAACCGACACTTGCGCGCCATTAGCGGCAACAATTCCGCGACCATCGCCTCTGTCCGGTTGCGCGGTATAGGCGATGACCTCGCCGTTTGCTGACACTTGCATGTTTTGAATGGTTTCGAAGACCATGACGTCTTCCAACGTCAGCTTGGCTTGAGCCGCAGCTGTACTGGTAAACAGCAGCGCAGCAGCGCCAAATACCAGTCGAGCTTTCTGCTTAGGATTCACAGCTATCCCCTTATCTATTTAATTATTATTTCACCAACATAGGCGTTGGTTGGTGGCTAATCTTTACAGAGTTTACATGGATTAATCATAGCTTTAAGCAAAAATATGACCAAGGTCACTAAAAACTACAAAAATTGCTTCAACACAGTTACAATAACGCACCTAATAAAAGCCCGTGCAAACAAAGCGGGCAATAAGCACATCAGCGCATTAGCGCCTACAAACTAAGGAACTCTGATGGGAACTCGCAAAATTACCGTTATCCCTGGTGACGGCATTGGCCCAAGCATTATTGATTCTGCCTTACAAATTTTAGATAAAGTTGGCTGCGATTTCGAATACGAATTCGCAGATGCCGGGTTAACCGCTCTTGAAAAGCACGGCGAATTGCTTCCTCAAAATACTTTAGATTTGATTGAAAAAAATCAAGTGACCTTAAAAGGCCCGCTGACCACGCCTGTTGGCGGTGGTTTTACGTCAATCAATGTGACCTTACGTAAACGCTTTAACTTATACGCCAATGTGCGCCCAGTATTGTCGTTTGCTGGCACACAAGCTCGCTATGAGAACATTGATATTATTACCATTCGTGAAAATACCGAAGGTATGTACTCTGGTGTTGGACAAAAGGTCTCTGAAGACGGCAGCGCCGCTGAAGCCATGAGTGTTATTACGCGTGAAGGTGCTGAGCGAATCGTTACTTTCGCCTACGAATTGGCCCGCAAAGAAGGTCGCAAGAAGGTGACCGCAGTTCATAAAGCCAACATCATGAAATCAACTTCAGGGTTATTCCTTGAAGTCGCGCGTGAAATCGCCAAACGCTACCCTGACATCGAATCCGATGAGATGATTGTTGATGCGACTTGCATGAAGCTTGTGATGAACCCTGAGCAATTCGATGTCATCGTAACCACCAACCTATTCGGCGACATTCTCTCAGATTTGTGTGCCGGCCTTGTCGGCGGCCTAGGCATGGCCCCGGGCGCTAACATTGGTAAAGAAGCCGCCATTTTCGAAGCGGTTCATGGCAGTGCTCCTGATATCGCCGGTAAGAACTTGGCCAACCCAACCTCAGTGATACTAGCATCCATTCAAATGCTGGAATATTTGGGCATGAGCGACAAAGCCGAAGCCATCCGCAGTGCCATTCAGCAAGTTATTGCTGAAGGCGATCGCACCACTCGCGATCTTGGCGGCAGCCACGGTACCACCGACTTTACCCAAGCCGTATTAGAACGCTTGTAATCGAGCCTACCCTAAGGCAAACGATAAAGGCCAAAGCAGTTTGCTTTGGCCTTTTTTATGCTCTATTTGCGCTTCATTGCCCGTAAATCAAGGTGCACGGTTACTTCATCGCGATCATGGTAAAGATGTTTACACTGAATTTGATAGCCGCTAAAGCCCTGCTCCTTGAACACCGCATCCATGGTTTCTAAAACTTGTGTGACTTCTTTATAGCGCGCTTTCATGGGCAATTTTAGATTGAAAATGGCTTCAATAAACCAGCCCGATAACGCCCACTCTTCTATCAATTGAGCCACCCGAGCCGGTTTATCCACCATATCGCACACGAGCCAATAAATGTTCTTGCGCGGCGGTTCGAAACGAAAGCCGTCTTCGGCGTAGTGTTTAACTTGGCCGGTCTCCATTAGGGTTTGTGCCATACTGCCATGATCAACCGCCGCCACCATCATGCCTCTGCGCACCAACTGATAGGTCCACCCGCCTGGGCAAGCCCCTAAATCAACACCGTTTAAGCCGCTGGTTAGACGGGTATCGTGCTCATCTTGTGGAATAAACACTTGAAACGCCTCTTCCAGTTTTAGACTGGAACGGCTAGGCGCATCCGAGGGTTGGCGCAATCGTAAAATGCCCATAGGATAAGGCGAGTTATTAGATGTGTAGGAATAGCCCACAAACGCTTGTCCAGAAGCAACGAACAATACGTGAATGACCGGCCGTTTGGGGTTTTCTTTATGAAGTAGTTGACCGCTTTTCTTGAGCGCTTGTCGCAACGGCACCGTGAATTTTCGACAAAACTTGGATAACTGTTTGGCGTCATCATTGTCTGGTGTTTCGACTCTTAGCTCGCCTGCCTTTTGAATGCTCGACAGCGCCTCAACGATAGGAGAGATTCGGTCTTGCTCGGGCAGTTGCTCAAGCAAGGGGCCGGTTACCATCATCTGCCGGGCAAATATCAGCCCAGATAAAGGCAGTTCTTTTGCCAGCCGATCCGCTTCTTCGGCTTGGTAACATTGATAGGTCACGTAGCCTTGTTGAGCTTTGGTTTGAACGAAACCAAATATTTGTCTATCGCTGGCTTGATCTTGAATTTCAGCAGCGCACTCTTTTTCATAACCTGGGCGGCACAATAACAGCAGTTGATTCATAGTGAGCGCTCCTCTCGATTGCCCACAATAATCGCAACACACATCAGTATCCAGCCCAGTATCAGTAAGCTGCCGCCTATAGGAGTTATCAACCCAAACGGTTTAACAGAGGTAATGGCATACACGTATAAGGTACCGCTAAATCCTGCCATACCCAGCACAAAGCTTAAACTGCTGGCCACCAATAACTTGTGGTGGGCAAACGGCCACAACAAGCCACAGCCCAACAAAGCAAAGCAGTGATAAAATTGATACTGCACCCCCAGATTAAACAGAGTCACCAAATGCTCTGGTGCAATGCGGGTTAAGCCGTGAGAGCCATAAGCGCCGAGAGCGACGGCGAACGCTCCTAGAATGGATGCCAGTATTAGAATGTATTTCATGGTTTACAACGCTCTTTAAGTGTATCGATAAGAAATTGTTTCGTTCGCAAAGCCGCCTCTTCCAGCAAAGACTGCTGGGTGTAGCCACTGCGCTTAAGCGGGGTTAAGTCGTGATCGGCACTGTTCAACCAATGTAATTGAGTGGTTGCCAGATCCCATTGAGCCACGCTGGCACGATTGCCAAACCCATCGCGCTCGCCTTGATGCACAAGCACAGGCCGAATCGCCTGTTGCAAGGGCGTTAATCTCGGCGCTTGTTTTGAGCGAGGCGGCAAAAACGGGTAACCGTATGCCAATGCCGCTATGGGTTGGTGTGACAAAGCGTTCAATGCCGTTTCACTTAGCTGACTGATGGCCACGCGGGCCCCCATAGATTTACCCGCCAGCAGCAAAGGCAAGCCGGTGGGCAAAGCGTCAATAATCTTAGCCAACTCCGCCACCAACAGCGGCAATTTTGGTGGCGGGCGTCGACGCCCAGTTTGTTCTATGGTCACCATGTATTCAAAATTGTAGCTGATGACATCAAAGCCTTGTTGTTGCAAACTCTGTGCTATGGCCACCATAGTGGTATGAGACTTTCCAGCACCCGCCCCGTGACACAACAACACTTGTGCAATCGCTTGGCCCTGCGCTAGGTAGTGTTCACTGTTGCAAGGGTAGTCGCTCAAGGCTCGCCTCTTCGTTAAACATGCTGATCATCCACTCTCTAAATGCGGCGATCTTGCCCAGCTCTGCTTGCGACTCTTCGCAAACGAGGTAGTAAGCGTTGCGACTTAATAATACTTCGTTAAACGGCATCACTAAGCGTCCCGCACTGATTTCAGGTTGCGCCAATACGCTGTAACCCAGCGCAACACCCTGACCGTGAGCTGCTGCCTGCAAAACCAAAGACGAATGGCTAAAAATTGGACCTTGGTTAACGTTAATATCTTTAAGACCTAGTTGTTGAAACCAAGCTCGCCAATCGTTACGGCTGAGATCGTGCAGGAGCGTATGATGGCGTAAGTCCTCGGGTGTCTTCAACGGTTTCGGACCGTTTAGCAACAACGGAGAGCACACCGGAATCATGACCTCATTTCGCAGTTTCTCTTGAAACACGCCAGGCCATTTACCTCGTCCGTAATAAATAGCGACGTCCACATCATCGCTCAATGAGCCATCGTCAGCATCCACCGCCTTAATGCGCACGTCGATGTCAGGATGAGATTCCGAAAACTTAGCCAGTCGAGGCACCAGCCACTGAATGGCAAAGCTTGGTGGCATGGCTACGGTCAAAGCCCCAATCGCCCCTCGAGCAAGCAAGCGCTCAGTGGCATCCGACAATTGGCTAAACAAATCTTTGATATCAAGAAAGTAGGCTTGGCCTTCTTCGGTCAACAGCAAGGCTCGATTTTTGCGGCGAAATAATTTGAGCCCGAGGTAGTCTTCTAATCCTTTGATTTGATGGCTGACCGCCGCTTGAGTGACGAACAGCTCTTCAGCGGCTCTGGTAAAACTTAAATGACGAGCCGCCGCTTCAAACGCTTTAACGGCATTAAGTGGAGGTAGACGCCGAGACATAACAACCCTTTCGCTGGTTTGATTAGTTTTTCTAATCCGGAGTATGTCATATCAAAAAAACAATTGGCAATAAAAAAGCCGAACCTTGGGCGCAGGCGCTCGATTCGGCTTCACAATTTAAACAATCGAGCTTAGTCGATGATCAGTGGCGTAAACCCTTTCACTAAATCGTCAACCGCTTTCATTTGCGCAAGATAAGGTTCAAGCTTGTCTAAAGGTAAGGCACACGGGCCATCACACTTGGCTTCGTTTGGATTAGGATGAGCTTCAATAAATAGTCCACCTAAGCCAAGTGCCATACCGCTTCTGGCAAGCTCAGTGGCTTGCTGACGACGACCACCGGCAGAGTCTTCTCGACCGCCAGGACGTTGCAGTGCGTGTGTGGCATCAAAGATCACTGGGTAACCGGAACGCTTCATTTCGTCCATGCCCAACATGTCCACCACTAAGTTGTTGTAGCCAAAACAACTGCCACGCTCACAAAGCATGACCTTATCGTTGCCCGCCTCGTTGAATTTGTTAATGATGTGCCGCATCTCGTGTGGCGCCAAAAACTGAGGCTTTTTGACGTTAATAACCGCATCGGTTTTCGCCATTGCCACCACTAAGTCTGTTTGCCGAGCAAGGAATGCCGGTAACTGAATCACATCCACTACCTCTGCAACCGGAGCCGCTTGATGGGGTTCGTGTACATCGGTAATGATGGGCACATAAAACTCGCGTTTAATGGCTTCAAAAATCTTCAATCCTTCCTCTAAACCAGGACCACGATAAGAAGCTACTGACGAGCGGTTAGCTTTGTCGAATGACGCCTTGAACACGTAAGGAATACCCAGCTTCGAAGTAACCTCGACATAGTGTTCGGCTATTTTCAGCGCCAAATCGCGAGATTCAAGTACGTTCATACCACCAAACAAGACAAACGGCTTGTCATTGTTTACTTCAATACCACTGACATTAATGGTTTTTTGAGTCATAACTTTTCTCTTACGGATTTACGATTTGTAATAATTGCCCACACAGCCACGCCATGTAAGTTCCTAAACCATAGCCTAAAACGGCTAACAACACACCCACAGGGGCCAAGGCCGGATGGAATGCCGAAGCCACCACTGGTGCCGATGCAGCACCACCAACATTAGCTTGGCTACCTACCGCCATATAAAAGAGTGGCGCCTTGATGAGCTTAGCCACCAACAACATGAGCCCAGCATGAACCAGCATCCAAACCAAACCCACAAGGAAGAACAGCGGTGCGTCAATGATTTGAGTGACGTCCATATGCAGACCTATGCTGGCCACTAGAATATACAAAAAGGCGGTACCCACTTTCGAGGCACCGGCGGCCTCTAGCTTACGCATTTTGGTGAATGACAGCGCAATACCAATGGTGGTCACAATTACCACCAACCAGAAAAACTTGGAGGTTAAACTGTATTGAGCGGTTTGTGGGTAGTTTGTCGCGAAAAACGGACCCAGAAAATCTGCGCATAAATGGGCAAAACCGGTCACCCCGAAACCCACCGCGCAAATCAACATAATGTCGGCTAATGTGGGGATTCGAGCGTGCTTAGCCTGATAAGATTCTACCTTTTCTTTAAGGCGTTCGATGGCGCTGGTATCCGCACCAGTAGCGGCATCTATCTGTTTAGCTCTGGAGGCTAAAAACAGCAGTACTGCAACCCAGATATTGGCGACGATAACGTCCACGGTAACCATCACCGAGAATATACTACCGCCTACCTCATAGATTTCTTTCATCGCCGCTTGGTTGGCGCCGCCGCCAATCCAACTCCCAGCTAAAGTGGTCATGCCTCGCCACACCGCATCGGGACCATTCCCACCGAGTAGCTCCGGAGCGATGGCGGATAAGGTGAGCAAAGCAATCGGCCCACCAATAACAATACCTAGGGTACCGGTTAAAAACATGATGACCGCTTTCGAGCCCAACCCCATAATGGCTTTAAGGTCGACACTCAAGGTCAACAAGACTAAACACGCCGGCAATAAATAACGAGAAGAAACGTAATAAAGGTTAGAGGCGTTGCCATCAACAATGTTGAAGGTATTGAGGAGCGAGGGTAAAAAATAGCAAAGCAGCAATGCCGGGACGAATTTATAAAACTTTTGCCAAAAAGGATGGCTACTTTGATGAGTGTAAAATACCGCCCCAAGCATAAGAGCCAACAGCCCAAGCACGGTGGCATCGTTGCTGATTAAGGCACTGCTTTGCGCCACATCCGTTACGGCTACAGCCATATTACTTCCTTATTATTAAATGACTTAGGCTAATGGTAGATTGCTTGTGCTTGTTGCAGTTCTTTAATTTGCATGCGCAACAATTCTGCTAACGCTTCATCTTTAGGGCTTTTATCCATAAAGGTTTGCAAATCCACTGCGGCGGCTTTATGGCAACCCAGTTGTTGCTCCATAAAGGCACGTTCGCGCACATATTGCAGTTGTTCAGGATAACGGCTCATCAGCAAATTACAGCAATGTAAGGCCAACTCAAACTTACCTTCCACCACAAAACCGGCTTTGATTTCATTGATCAGGCGCTTACTGATGATCTCGTTGGTCGCCCCCCGCAAATAATGCTCTTCTAACTGGGCGTGATTACCTAATTCCCCTCTAATTAGGCTGTGCATTTGATGCAACGTAAGGGGTTGTCCATCGAGCGGGTTCAAGTAATGACACTGGCCATTGTGCTCGAAACGAAGCACGCAATTGCCTGGCAACATCAAAATATCCAGTGTTAAATTTAACTGTTTGGCCAGTATTTTAAGAATGACAGCTAACGCGGTGGCATTGCCTTCTCGTGTTGTGAGCACACGACCAATGTCGGCGCTGGCCGCACTGAAATAGCCTTTTTCGGCAGCGGCAAAACCTTGGGTTTGATAAAACCACTCCAACAACGCCGCCAAGCGTTGCTGATGATCAATCAAATACTGACTGAGCACGGCACCTTTCAATTCCAAAAGTCGCCATTGGCTGGTCTTTATTTGACTGAGCCCTAACGTCTCACCCAATTCGAGTAAGGCGCTAGGCTCTTCTAGATCGGTATCGAAACACCACGTTAACTGCATATCTTATTTAACTTCCTAACTCTTATCTTTTATCCAAGCATCATTGCTTGTTTGGTCATCGCCACTTTAGCTGCGTATAGCACCCAAGCAATGGCACCCACTGCAGCGGTGATTTTAAACCAAGGTTTTCTGTCCGCTTTAATCGCGATAACCGCCAGCACAATATAGGCCACCACTGCAATTAGCTTTTCGGTTAACCATGGGCTATTTGACGGCGTAAAACCAATCGCCAGAGCAATGACCAATCCGCTTAACAACAAAAAGGTGTCAATCACGTGAGGCGATATTTTCACCCATTTCTGCCCCATGATGGGAGATTTAGTCATATGCCAATAAAAGCGAGTGATAAAAAATAACACGCTGATGGCTACGAGCATGGTGTGGAAGTGCTTAAGTTCTGTGTAGTAAACCGCAAGTTGATGCATAACAGGTCCTTGTTCGCCAAAGCTGGCAAGAAAGTAAAACGATCATCATACCTTAGCTGTTGGCGCTGGCCAATAACCCAGTGTAAATCGCGGCTGACCTGCTAAATCTCGACCAAAACTAACCTGTTGATAACCGATTTGTCGCAGTTTTTCGCAACAAACCTGTGCTTGTTGGTAACCATGCTCTAACACAAGCCAACCTCCGTCCTTCATATATATGGGGGCAGTTTCGGCAATTTCAAACAAATCAGCGTAACCGGAATCGTTGGCCACTAATGCTGACAAGGGTTCAAAGCGGACATCACCTTGTTGTAAGTGTGGATCTTGCTCATCGATATACGGAGGATTAGAAACAATTAAGTCGAAACTCGCATGCTCTGACAGTGGCTCAAACCAACTGCCTTGAAGAAACTCAACTCGCTCCAGTCCCAGCCTGCGGGCATTGTTCTTAGCTACGTGCAAAGCCCGCTCGCTTGCATCGATTGCCGTTACTGACCAGTTCGGTTGTTCGTGAGCCAACGCCAGCGCAATCGCGCCCGACCCGGTTCCTAAGTCAAGCACTCTCGCCGCCAGTGGCAGCGCTAACCCCAAACACGCTTCAACCACAGCTTCTGTATCCGGCCTAGGAATTAACGTATCGGCTGACACCGTCAACGGCAGCGACCAAAATTCACGCTCGCCGATGAGGTGTGCCACGGGGTGGCCTTCAATGCGTTGTTGCAATAACTGCTTGAATTGCTGAGATTGTGCGTCTGTGAGCTTGGCATCGGGCCAGCTGTATAGAAAGCTTCGAGGCTTTTGCAACACGTGCAAAAGTAGCACTTGAGCGTCCAGTTGAGCACTGTCGCTGTGGGGCAATAACGAGGTAGCCCAAGCAATGGCTTGGGCTACTGTAACTGTGCTAGCTTTGGTCATCAGCCAATGCGGCCAGCAAGTCTGCTTGATGCTCGTTTTGAATGGGTTGAATGAGGGCGCCTAAGTCGCCTTCCATCACTTCGTTCAACCGGTATAAGGTCAAATTAATTCGATGGTCACTCACCCGACCTTGTGGATAGTTGTAGGTACGAATGCGCTCAGAGCGATCGCCACTGCCCACCAAGTTTCGACGGGTCGACTCTTCTTCAAGGCGACGTTTTTCATCTTCGGCCGCTTGAATACGAGCAGACAACACTGCCATGGCTTTGGCTTTGTTCTTGTGCTGTGAGCGTTCGTCCTGACATTCCACCACGGTACCGGTTGGTAAGTGAGTAATGCGGATCGCGGAATCGGTTTTGTTGACGTGTTGACCACCGGCACCGGATGCACGGAAGGTGTCAATTTTTAGATCCGACGGATTAATTTCTATGGCTTCTGCTTCAGGCACTTCCGGCATCACAGCCACCGTACAGGCCGAGGTATGCACCCGACCTTGAGATTCCGTTTCAGGAACCCGTTGCACTCGATGGCCACCGGATTCGAACTTCATGACGCCATAAACGCCTTCACCGCTGATTTTGGCAATGACTTCTTTAAAGCCGCCATGCTCACCTTCGTTGGCACTCATCAGTTCAACGCGCCAGCTTTGCGCTTCGGCATAACGACTGTATAAACGGAATAAGTCTCCGGCGAAAATAGCCGCCTCATCGCCACCGGCGCCAGCACGAATTTCGACAAAACAGTTGTTGTCGTCGTTGGGATCTTTGGGCAACAGTAATATTTGCAGCTCGTCTTCGAGAGCGGCCAGGTTGGCTTTGGTCTCTTTAAGCTCTTCTTGAGCCATTTCTTTAAGTTCGGGATCGTCTTCGTTGAGCATTTCCATGGCGGTTTCAAGATCCTCTTGCCCTTGCAGGTAGCTTAAATAAGCTTTTACCACGTCTTCGAGCTGAGCGTATTCTTTGGAGAGTGCACGGAATTTTTCTTGATCGCCGATTACATCAGGATCGCCAAGGAGCGCTTGAACTTCTTCATAGCGCTCGTGCAAGCCTTCAAGCTTGCGTAATACAGATTCCTTCATTGGAATGCTTAACCTTTAGTCTTTATCGATTCCTAACGTCAGACGTAACTGTCTGAGCGCTTCAAGATCACCACCACGAGAGGCTTCGGTAAGCGCCTGCGTAGGTGAATGAATCAATCGATTAGTGAGCTTGTTGGCTAATTCTACTAGAACTTTGTCCGCATCGGCACCCTGTTGAAGACGTTTTGTTGCTCTTTCTAGCAATTCATCCTTAATGGCCATGCTGTTAGAACGATATTCGCGAATGTGATCCACGGATTCTAGCTGCTTTAACCAAGCCATAAACTGTTGTGCTTGATCTTTGGCAATCGCTTCGGCTTGCTCCGCTGCTTCTTGGCGAGAGGCAATGTTTTGCTCAACGATGCTTTGCAGGTCATCAACTGTGTAGAGATAGGCTTCATCGATGTCTGCAACTTCGGCTTCAATGTCACGGGGAACCGCGATGTCAACCAATAGCATTGGACGATGACGACGTTGTTTCAACGCATTCTCTACCATGCCTTTGCCCAAAATAGGCAACGGGCTGGCGGTTGAAGAAATAACAATGTCGGCATTAGGAAGATGCTCTGGAATGGCTTCGAGTGTTACCGCTTTGGCGTCAAACTCTTTAGCCACGGATTCGGCACGAGAGACTGTACGGTTCGCAACCACGACTTGGGTTACGCCTTGCTCTTTTAAGTGACGAGCCACCAACTCAACGGTCTCACCGGCTCCAACAAGCAATACATTGGTGCTGGCTAACGAAGAAAAGATTTGCTTCGCCATGCTAACCGCAGCAAAGGCAACCGATACCGCTGAAGAGCCAATTTCTGTCTCGGTACGCACTTTTTTCGCAACAGAGAAAGTACGTTGGAAGAGCTTGTCGATGGTCGCGCCCAAAGTACCCGCATCTTTAGCAGTACCAAAAGCTTGTTTGATTTGACCAAGGATCTGAGGCTCGCCTAACACTAAAGAGTCTAAACCGCAGGATACACGCATTAAATGCTGAACGGCGGCAACGCCTTCGTGGCGATACAAACATGGTTCTAACTCTGCACGGGGTAGACCATGGTATTTTTCCAACCAATCTATCAGCTGTTCCATTTCTGCGGTATTGGTGTAAAGCTCTGTACGGTTGCACGTAGAGAGAATGACAGCTTCACCGGTTTTGCTCTGATTAGCCAAGCTTTTTAACGCGTCAGCGATTTTGTCCGGCCCAAAGGCCAGCTTTTCGCGCAAGGCGACTGTCGCTGTTTTGTGGTTAATACCGATTGCTATAAGGCTCATTCGTTTCTCAGCAAAGTTATTTTAGCTAAATATGAGTCAATTCTAACCACTGCACCCAACGAAAAAAAGCAATCACTTATGAAAACCTGACAAAGGTTCAACTTTTGAAAGATTCCCCGTATCATGGGCACTCGATAATAAACCATTGGATTTTCACTGTTGACCAAGCTCACATTTCCTAAAATTAGCGGAGTTATACTTCTGCTTTTTTGGCTCAGCGGCTGTGCCTCTTCTCCTCAAACTTACCAAGTAAGCGACAGTCAGACGGTAGATGATTGGCAATTAAATGGCCGAATCGGGGTAGTAACGCCTGAGCGCAAATTCAGCGGCACCGTGTTTTGGCTGCATCAACCGCCACAGCAGCGATTGACTATAAATACCGTGCTGGGTATTTCGGTGTTACAGCTTAGCGCGGATAAACAAGGCGCCACACTGCTCGTCGATGGCAACACCTACCAAGACCGCAACGCCGAGCAACTCATCGCCTCGGTCACGGGTCTGCCGCTGCCCTTACAGGCGCTCAGCAGTTGGCTTAAGGGCATACCAACCCCTGCAGACAAGGTTGTCGACAGCGATTCTGAAGGGCGACCAAAAACCATGACTCGTCAGGTAGAGAATCAACAATGGACTGCTCACTATCGCAGTTGGCAATCGCAATCCGGTGCCACCATACCGCGCCTAATTGAAGTAAAAAGCGATTCAATCACCATTAAGCTGCAAATCAACCAATGGCTTGCTCTCGCCCCCGAAAGGTAACTCCATGACCGACTCTAGCATCAGCCGTAATTGGCCAGCACCGGCAAAATTGAATTTATTTCTGCACATTAATGGTCGCCGCGACGACGGTTATCATGAGTTGCAAACCCTGTTTCAAATTTTGGAATTTGGCGACAGTTTGGATTTTAGAGTCCGTAACGACAGCCACATCCACTTGCAAACGCCTATGGCTAATGTTGCCGAGGCCGATAACTTAGTAATACGAGCGGCCAAATTACTGCAAGCGCAAGGTAACGGCCAGCTTGGTGCTGATATTTGGCTTACCAAGCGACTGCCCATGGGGGGCGGCTTAGGCGGCGGCAGCAGTGATGCCGCCACCGTGCTGGTCGCCTTGAACGCGCTTTGGCAAACCAATCTGAGCGTCGATGAACTGGCCTCGTTAGGCTTACAGTTAGGAGCCGATGTACCGGTGTTTGTTCGTGGTCACGCCGCTTTTGCCGAGGGCGTTGGCGAACAATTACAAACGGTTAAGTTAGATACGCCGTGGTTTATGGTGATACACCCGAACGTAGAAGTAAGTACCGCTGAAATATTTACTCACCCGGATTTACCACGAAACACACCAAAAATATCTACAACCCCTGAAGAATGGGGCTTGCATCGCAATGACTGCCAACAACTGGTTTGCGATCTGTATCCGCAAGTTGCCAAGGCCTTAAACTGGCTGGTAAAATATGCGCCGTCTCGAATGACCGGCACCGGTGCATGCCTATTTGCCTCATTCGAAAACGAATGTGATGCCCTCGCCGCTTTCTCGAACAAAAGCGAACAAGTGACGGGGTTTGTTGCTAAAAGTTGTAATCGTTCACCGCTGTTAGAGCGTCTTGAACAATTCCATTTAAGCGGCAATTAAACGTGAAACACAACTAAGTTTTAAACAACTAAGTTTTAAACAACTAAGTTTTAAAAGACTAAGTTGTAAACGATTATGCTCTAAGACGAGCTAAACTCTACAAGGCCAATCTAGATTGGCCATTATTAACCACTGCCAGAGGTTTATACCGTGCCTGACATCAAGCTGTTTGCTGGAAACGCTACTCCCGATCTTGCTCAAAAAATTGCCGACCGCCTATTTTGTAAACTAGGCGACTGCGTCGTAGGTCGCTTTAGCGACGGTGAAATTAGTGTTCAGATCAACGAAAACGTTCGTGGTGCTGATGTATTTATTATTCAGTCTACTTGTGCGCCAACCAACGACAACTTGATGGAGTTGATCGTCATGGTGGATGCACTGCGTCGTGCTTCTGCTGGCCGTATTACCGCGGTAATTCCTTACTTTGGTTACGCTCGTCAAGATCGTCGCGTTCGCTCAGCTCGGGTACCAATTACCGCTAAGGTCGTTGCTGACTTCCTATCCAGTGTAGGTGTCGATAGAGTGTTGACCTGTGATTTGCACGCTGAGCAAATTCAAGGCTTCTTCGACGTACCGGTTGATAACGTATTCGGAAGCCCAGTGCTGCTTGAAGACATGCTGGCAAAAGAATTGCCTAACCCTGTCGTGGTTTCGCCAGACATTGGCGGCGTTGTTCGCGCCCGCGCAGTGGCTAAGCTGTTACACGATACCGATCTTGCCATCATCGATAAACGTCGTCCTAAAGCGAACGTTTCTCAAGTGATGCACATTATTGGTGACGTTGAAGGTCGCGATTGCATCATAGTCGATGACATGATTGATACCGGCGGTACCCTATGTAAGGCTGCGGAAGCGCTTAAAGAGCATGGTGCTAACCGCGTGTTCGCCTATGCAACTCACCCAGTATTCTCGGGTAATGCGCCGCAAAACATTCGCGAATCGGTTATTGACGAAGTGATTGTTACCGACACCATTCCATTGACTCAAGAGATTGCGTCTATTGGTAAAGTGTCGCAATTGACACTTTCTACAATGCTTGCTGAAGCCATCCGTCGCGTCAGCAATGAAGAATCCATTTCAGCGATGTTTAAACACTAAACCAATCGTTGTCATGCTAAGGCGCCTTTAGGCGCCTTTTTTATTACCCCGAATAAAATGGCGCAAACCCAGTTTATGAACTTTACTGTATGAATACTAAAGACAAAGTCTACTAGACCAGTAAATTTCAGGGATCCGATGAAAGCGCTGATTAATATTGCTTGGCTGTATTTAGACAGGATAATCAGTATGGCATTGGGCATCATATCCAATGCCATTGTGGCTCGCTATTTAGGCCCCGAGCAATATGGGGTTATCGCTTATGCTCTAGCCATCGCCAGTTTTCTTATGCCTTTGATTAACTTAGGCTCCGATACCATTTTATACGACTGCATAGCCCGTCGGCGTTCTGCCTATGTCATCGCCAACTCGTTTGTGCTGCGCGTCGTGGTCTCAATTTTGCTGTTACTGCTCAGCCTCATCTACCTT
The DNA here is from genome assembly GCF_002282895.1 of Paraferrimonas haliotis. Classification (GTDB taxonomy): domain Bacteria; phylum Pseudomonadota; class Gammaproteobacteria; order Enterobacterales; family Shewanellaceae; genus Paraferrimonas; species Paraferrimonas haliotis. Next base: position 624,925 of record NZ_NRRB01000001.1, on the reverse strand, counting down.
TTATACTCGGGTCACTCGGATGCCAATATTTGGATAGGTTTGTTCATAGTTGCTTCGGTAATGGTAAAAGCCTGTGATGTATTGCAGATATATTTCGACGCTAATCACGATTCTAAAATCAATTCAGTGGCGACGGTTAAGGCGAGCTCGTTAGCTCTGTTATTTAAATTGGCGGCAGTGGCCATGCTGCTGCCTTTGGTTTGGTTTGCCGCCGCCTATTTATTACAAGCCATACTGGTGTGGGTTTTCAAACTTCCGAAAGCCACTCACATTCACCTACTAAAACCCAGCTACATACGCTGGAAAGTCATTAAAGTATTGCTCAGTCGCGGTAAGTTTATGGCATTGGCGGCGCTATCGATTTTGCTCTACACCGCCATGGACAAAATCATGCTGGGTCAGATGCTTGGCACTGAGGCTGTAGGGATATACTCAGCAGCCTTATTGATATCCATTGGTTGGCTATTCTTGCCTGGCGCCATCACCTTAACTTTAATGAAGGGTATATCAAAAACCAAGAATCATCCCCAACACCATCACAGAGTACAACGCCTTTTTAGTATCATTTGGTTGGTAGCCCTTGTGGTAGGGCTTACGGTATTCGCTCTTAGTCAGCCGGTCATCCATCTCATCTTTGGAGAACAATTTGCAATGTCGGCTCAAGTTCTGCAAGTCTATGTATTTGGTTCCATCTTTGCAGCGATTGGCAGTGCAAGCTATCGCGTGCTGATTGTCCATGGATTGTATCGATTCTGTTTAATAAAAACTGCAATAGCGGCGGTTATCAATTTCTTGTTGAATTATTGGTTGATCCAAAAATACGGAGTACTAGGTGCAGCATACGCCACCGTTGCCTCCGAATTTTGTGCATCCATTGCACTGAATGCGTGTGTAACCAAACTGCCAATTTTAATTTTGCAAATTAAAGGGTTAATGGCAGTTCCCAGCTTTGCATTCACTGAATTTAAACGACATTGGCCTGCACTTAAAGCAAAAATACGCTAACACCTATCATTTTGGAATGCACTCCAAATCTAGAACACTACTTACCCTGCACTTTCGTTGTCAAACCGTCATAATCCACACTGTTTCACTGTTTGCTCGCAGTTTGGAACCGATTCCAAGGTTACGCTGACCTGGAGTTAAATAATTAAAAGGTCAGAGCAATGACAAACAACAATCTTATGAAGCGTCGTAACTTCATCAAAGGACTCGGAGCAGCTGGTTTAGCCGCTGCTGCGACTCCTGCATTAGCATTATCAAACAACTCCAAAGGCGTTCAATGGCATCGCAGCGTAGATATCGCCATTATTGGCTCAGGCTTCGCGGGTCTTGCCGCCGCGGTAGAGGCTAAGCGTTTAGGCGCCAAGGACGTCGAGATTTTCGAGAAAATGTCCGTCGTGGGTGGTAACTCCGCCATTAACGGCGGTCTCTTTGCCGCTCCTGATACGCCGATGCAACGCAAAGAAGGGCTAAAGGACAGCGTAGAAACTATGGTCGCTGACCAAGTTGCCGCTGGTCGTGGTATTGCTTATGAAGATTTATTACGTCACGTTGCTGAGCATGCCAACGAAGCCTTGCAAATGACCATAGATGCCGGTGCCGAATATCACCCCTACCTACAACAGCTGGGTGGACATTCGGTTGCCCGTACCTATCAAACAACCGTGAGTTGCGGTGCCGGTATTACTCAACCACTTTACAAAGAAACTAAAAAGTTAGGTGTTCCTACTCATACTCGCGCTAAGTTCGAAGGCTTTTTGGTCAACGACAATGGCGATGTCGAGGGCATCAAAATTCGTGAAAACTACTACTTTGGCCGCGATAATAACGGTGAGGTAGTTAACATCAAAGTCGCTAAAGGTGTAATTATGGCGACGGGTGGTTTTGCCCAAAACGTAGCGATGCGAATGGCTCAAGACCCAACCCTCACCTCAGAAGTAGGTTGTACTAACGCCAAAGGCGCCACCGGCGAAGGCATGTTCGAAATGTTCCGCCTCGGTGCAATTCCTGTGCATATGGCCCACATTCAATCAGGCCCTTGGGCATCTCCGGACGAAGGTGGATTTGGCTACGTTTCTAACTACTCCATTTTCAACTTCCCACACTCTATTGCTGTCAACCTAAAGTCTGGCCGTCGCTTCATGAACGAAATTGCCGACCGTAAGACGCGTGCTGACGCAGAGCTGGCCAACCGTGATGATGAAGGTAACCCAATGCCTCCAATCATGATCACCAGTTATGAGCACTCTAAAAAGCACCCAACCGCCAAAAAAGTTCTGAAATACGGTGTTGGTTGGAAGTTCGACTCGCTAGAGGAGTTGGCCAAGCACTTCAACATTCCATTGAAAGCGCTAGAGAAACAAATCGACGAATATAACGGTTACGTTAAAACAGGCGTCGACAAGCAATTTGGCAAGCCAATGGATAAAGCCATGGGCAAGTACCTAAAAGCGCCGTTTACTGTAGTGCGTTTATGGCCAAAAGTTCACTACTGCCAAGGTGGTGTGCAAATTACCACCAAAGCCGAAGTGGTGGATAGCTTCAGCGGCAAGCCGATCAAAGGACTGTACGCTGCTGGCGAAGTAACCGGTGGTATTCACGGTGTCAGCCGTCTGGGTAGTTGCTCGATTCCCGAGTGCATGGTGATGGGCATGACTGCATCTCGCAGCATCCTTAAAGCGTAACCTGGAATCGATAGGAGAAAAAAATCATGAAAAAATTATTAGGTATTGCTCTGGCGTTCGCACTTGGTGCAAGTCCAGCCATCGCTTTGGCGAACTCAACCTTAGTGGATCAAGGTGCCTTAGACGGTCGCAGCTATCACGAAAACATGTATAAGCGCGACAATTGCAAAATGTGCCACGGCGTAGATGCGCCAACGGATTATCCTGCGGATGAATCTTGCTTAAAATGTCACAACGTCGACAAGCTTGCACAAAAAACCGCCCGTGACGGTGAAGAGGAGTGGCAAAACCCACACAACAACCTGCACTGGGGCAAAGAAGTTCCGTGTGTAGAATGCCACGCTGAGCACCAAGAGAAACAACCTATGTGCGCGGATTGCCATACATTTGAGTATCCAAACCACAAGAAATAACTAATAGGAACTATCCTGCGATTTAACCTTGGGCACTATTTGCCACACATAGCCGGTAGTTAACGTACCGGCTTTTTTCGTTTACGAGAAGTGAGCTGTTGGAGAGCGCAAGGTTGATCGAAGCTTAAGAAAACGATCAAAATCAGGGATGAATTTGCGAGCGTATAGGGATGTATTCACAGCGTGTTACCAGAGCGGTGATTGCTGATGAGCGCAAGGTGTATTGAGCCTTAAGAAAACGATCAAATTCAGGGATGAATTTGCGAGCGTACAGGGATGTATTCACAGCGTTTTTCAAGAGGCTCAATACACCTTGCGCTCGTTCCTATCACCTCTCCAATACCGCCTTAGCGGCATTGGATGAGTTCTTCTTTGCTGGAGCGAATCAGTTGAATGAGTTGTTCGAGCTCTGGCGAGGTGCTGTTGGGGTTGCAATAGATGGATTCATTAAACATGGGTAACTTGGGCAGTTGATGTTGTTCTGGATCCAAGATTTGCATCTTGTTGGTTACCCGAAATTCAGCGATGGGGGCTACCACTAGATCATTTTCAACGGCCATACACAATGCCACTGGCGATGGCGACGAGAGCAGTACGCTAATGGGTTTCAAGGTTAAGCTGTGGTTGGCAAATACTTGCACGCGAATTGGGCAGTTTTCGGGGTATAAAGCAACGTCGTAAGCGGGTTTGTTTAGGAGTTGCGATTGGGCGGCAGCAACCCAAACAAAGCGTCGTTCAAACAGCAGCTCACCGTGTTCCGGCACTTGCCAGTTCGTGGCGACAATCACGTCAAACTCGTCATTATTAAGACGATTCAGCAGGTTACCGCTTACATCTGTGTCTATGTGCAACTGTATGTCGGTAAACTTTTTAATGAATTCCAGCAATTTAGAGTTTAGGTAACAGTTAATGTAGTCTGTGGGTACCCCTAACCGTATTTCTTTGCTGCTAACGTTGCCGTTAAGATCTTCAAGCGCTTCATTTGACAGCGCCAACATGCGTTTGGCATAGGCCAACAAGGTTTCCCCCGCTGGAGTGATTTGTACGCCCTTGTTATCCCGCAGTAACAGCTGTTGCCCTACGTTCTCTTCTAGCTTTTTAATTTGCAAACTTAAGGCCGACTGGCTTCTACAAACGATCTCCGCCGCTTTAGAAAAGTTACCTGTTTCGCAAACTGTGACAAATGTCTCGAGCAACTCTGTTTTTAACATGATGCAATCACTTTTGCTAATGATGCCATCATTATTACTCAATATCGGCACATTTTTAACAGTGTTACTCTTGAACTGTGAGGCTAGGCAGCCGTTTATTTTGCAAGGAGTTAACCATGAGCAGTTGGGAAAATCGAAGAGAGTTTCTAACTAAGTTAGCCAGGCGTTCTATTGTGGGAGAGCGGGAGTTCATTCTCAGGCGAAACCACCTTATGAAGGTCTGTCAGCTCTCTCGAGGCAGCATCTATAATCAGTTTCCCAATGAGGCGGATTTACAACTCTCTCTGGCCGCCGACGATTATCAGTATCGCTTAAGCACTGCCAAGCAACAATTTGAAGCCATCGACAATCCATTGCACGCCTATGCCATCCATCATTTTTCTTATTTACGCGGTCTGCAACTCGATAACCTGCACCCACTCGCTCGACTTAACGCCAGTGACAGTACGCTAGCCGGTGCCAGTGAAGCCTATCGTAATCTGTATTTAGAAGCCGAAGCGCAGTATAACGCTTGGAACGCTCAAATGATTGCTCAAATAGCACCACCGCAAGGCTACAATCGAGAAATGATTGTAAGTCACTTTATTACCGGCACTAAAATTAACTGGGCTAACGACAATCACCCTTTACAAGAGCAGCAATTTGATCACTTTTGCTACGCCTTATATCAGTTGCTCGGCGTGAAAAACTGCAGCAAACCTTTGTGGAGCGATTACCTTAAATTGGAGTCAAAAGAAGAGCGTTTGGTCGCTTAAGCGAGTAACGTAATTTAGGCATAAAAAAACCACCTAACAGGTGGTTTTTTTATGTGGCTGGGGTAACAGGATTTGAACCTGTGAATGCCGAGATCAAAACCCGGTGCCTTACCGCTTGGCGATACCCCAAGTATGTGGTGCGGGAGGAGAGACTTGAACTCTCACACCTTGCGGCGCCAGAACCTAAATCTGGTGCGTCTACCAATTCCGCCACTCCCGCAAATTGTCTGCTTGTTTTTACATCTTAGCAAGATGGTGGCTATGGCGGGACTTGAACCTGCGACCCCAGCATTATGAGTGCTGTGCTCTAACCAGCTGAGCTACATAGCCGCTATCGTCCGTAAATAGCCGTGATGCGTTGCATCAAGAATATGGCTGGGGTAACAGGATTTGAACCTGTGAATGCCGAGATCAAAACCCGGTGCCTTACCGCTTGGCGATACCCCAGTTGTATGGTGCGGGAGGAGAGACTTGAACTCTCACACCTTGCGGCGCCAGAACCTAAATCTGGTGCGTCTACCAATTCCGCCACTCCCGCACTGTTGTTTATTTTACATCTAAACAAGATGGTGGCTATGGCGGGACTTGAACCTGCGACCCCAGCATTATGAGTGCTGTGCTCTAACCAGCTGAGCTACATAGCCATCGACATTTCTGTCTGCTCCTCATTGGGAGCGGGGCGTATTATGCTAATTACACCTCTTTAGGTCAACGCTTTTTTTAAGTAATTTCGCGAATAGTGGATCATTCGCACTCTTTTTAATCAATTATGACTAACCCGAGTTCAGCGCCGAACGCTTCTTCGCCACATTGTGCAAATAAACAACACGCCTAACAAACTTCGAGTCGAACCGCACTCACTTTAAACTCTGGAATTTTAGCCACCGGATCCACTTCACTGTGAGTCAACACATTGGCCGCAGCCTCTGCAAAATGGAACGGCATAAAGACCACGCCCGGTTGAGCTCGTTTTGTAATAAAGGCTTTAGTTTCAATGCTACCTCGACGAGAGACCAAACGAACCGACTGTGAATTCGTTAGCCCTAAACGCTCCGCATCTTCCACCGACACCATCACCTGTGCCTGAGCAAGGGTATCGAGCCCCGGTGTCTTACGCGTCATGGTACCCGTATGGAACTGTTGTAACTGGCGGTGCGTCGACAGCATAAACGGATACTCAGCATCGGGCAGCTCCGCCGCCATTCTAAAGCTTACTGGGTGCAACTTAGCCTTTCCTCGAACCGCTCCGTTTTGATGCAAAATCGCAGTCCCTGGATGTGACTCGTCCTTACATGGCCATTGGATGCCTTGTGGACGATCACCGCCTGGACGCAGGCGTTGCCATGCAATGCCATGATATTGTGGGGTTACGTGGTTAATTTCTTCCCAAATAGCCCGTTCATTGGCATAGCTCCAATTCGCCCCCATGGCGTTAGCCACAAGTTGAATGATTTGCCAATCCGGCAGCGCCTGGCCTGGAGCATTCACCGCAGGCTGCAACGGTTGTACTCGACGTTCGGTGTTAGTGACGTGCCCTTCTTTCTCTGCAAAAGCAAACGCTGGTAGCACCACGTCAGCCAATTGAGCGGTTTCGGTTAGGAAAATATCCTGCACCACCAGCAGCTCAGCTTTGTTAAGGCCACTGATAACATGGGTTTGATCCGGGTCCGATAGCACCGGATTCTCGCCCATAACGTACAGCGCTTTTATTGAGCCATGATTCAAGCCGCTGACCACTTCGGTCACCGTTAACCCCTGAGTAGAATTGAGGTCAGTTTGCCAATGTTGCTCGAAACGCTCTATCACCTGTGGATTACTGACTTTTTGATAGCCTGGCAAGTAGTCTGGCAAACCACCCATGTCACACGCACCTTGCACGTTAGACTGCCCTCGAAGCGGCATAATGGCACTGCCGGGGCGGCCAAGGTTACCCGTTAAAATTTGCAGGTTAGCTATCGACAATACGTTATCGTGGCCAGTGGTGTGCTGAGTGATTCCCATGGCATACACCACACTGATGCGCTCAGCATTAGCGAACTCATCCGCCAGTTGTGTCAGCTGCGCTACCGACAGGCCGGTGCCCTTACTCACCGCCTCCAAGGAATAAGCGTCACTGCTCAGCTCTGCAAGGGTTGCGGTTAGGTTTTCAGCATGCTGCTCAAGGTATTGATGATCAAGCGCGTCGCGATTAATCAATTGCTGCATGAGGCCATTAAGCAGCAAGACATCGCTGCCGGGGGTATGTTGCAAAGCTAAGTGAGCATCTTGCTTAAGCTCAATCTTTTTGGGATCCGCTACCACAAGACGACTGTTATGGTGACGCACGGCATCACGTATCTTAGCGGCAATAATGGGGTGCGCAACCGTGGTATCAGAGCCAATGACGAAAATTAAATCAGCATTGTAGATATCGTCCATGTTATTGGTCATGGCACCAGAACCAAGGCTGTCGTATAACCCCGATACCGTACTGGCATGGCATAATCGGGCACAATGGTCGATGTTGTTGCTGCCAAGCTCCGCTCTTACCCACTTTTGAATCAAATAGTTATCTTCGTTGGTTGCTTTAGCAGAAGCGAATGCCGCAATGGACTCGCCACCGTGCTCGGCGCGAATTCTGGACAGGTTGCTGGCAACAACGTCGATGGCTTCGCCCCAAGACGCTGGCACCAGTTCGCCGTTTTTACGAACCAAAGGTTGGGTTAGCCGTTCTGGACTTGCGACAAAATCGAAACCATAGCGGCCTTTTACGCACAAGGAATGACGGTTAACACCGTTCACAACAGCGCCGTTAACTTTGGTAATGCGGTTGTTGTCTTTATCCACATGCAATTCAATTCGACAGCCAACGCCGCAATAGCTGCACACGGTTTCTGTTACCGAGTCAACAGCGGCTTGGCCTTGAGTGCGTTGCTGCGAGTCCACCAGCGCACCGGTTGGGCACACTTGAACACAGCTGCCGCATTGCACACAATCGCTATCCGCCATGGTGGCTTTAAATCCAGCTCGGGGAGCGCTGCGCTGTACCTGCGCTTGCGGCTCGGCACTGTAGCAATCTTTCTGGAAGCTAATGGCTTTATGTCCCGCTTGCTGATGGCACACCTGCACGCAAGCACCGCAACTGATGCAACGATTCGCATCAAAATCGATAAAGGCACTGGAGTGGTCTTCCACATGTTGACGTTGGTTGGTGGTATCTAACGCTTTCCAATCCACTTGATGAGACGTGGCGTAATCTCTTAGTGAACAATTTGAATTGACTTGGCAGGCACACTCCAAACACCTTTTCGCCTCGGCGCGAGCTTCCTCATCACCCACAAATCCCAGCTCAACCTCATTAAAGGTTTTAATGCGATTGGCTAAATTTAAATGGGGCATTTGCTCACGATTTTTTGGCGAAACACTGGCGTAGATTTCCGTCTTCAACTCGCTCAGCTTAGCCGCTTTACGACTGTTAAACGGCTGCTTATACAGTTCACACATCAAGCCTTCGGTGAGGTAACCATTAATGGCATCGGCGGCAACCCGACCATCGGCAACCGCTTCTACTGCAGTTGCAGGACCGCGCCGAGAATCACCAATCACGAACAATTTATCAATACCACTGGACATGGTTTGTTCGCAGCCAATAAAGGTTTGCCAGCGGCTCAACTCAAGTTTGCCCTGAGTAAGATGTTGACCTGGCTGATGAAGAAAATCTAAGTCTGTTTGTTGCGATACCGCAGCAATGACCGTATCAAACGCCTCAGTGAAGGTTTCGCCGGTCTTTTTAGGCGAACGTCGACCCGAATCATCAGGGGCGCCGAGTGCCATAATATCAAAGGTAATGCTTTTTACTCGGCCTTCAGCGTCGGCCTGGTTTTCAATGGGATTGGTGAGAAAGTGAAATTTAACCCCTTCTTGCTCTGCTTCTTCAATTTCATAGGGTTCAGCAGGCATGGCATCACGGTCGCGACGGTAAATTAAGGTTACGTCGGCACCCTCTCTAATGGCGGTGCGAGCACAATCAATGGCGGTATTTCCACCACCAATGACCGCTACTTTTTTACCTGTCTTCATGCGTTTTTCAGTAGCATGATCCCGCAGGTAATCAACCCCTAAATAACACCCTTCAAAATCACTGCCTGGATAATCTAAAGGCACCGCTTTTTGAGCGCCAACAGCGATACACACGGCATCGTTTTGCTCAAGTAAATCATTAAGGCTAACGTCTTTACCTAAACGCGTATTGGTTTTGATCTCCATGCCATTTTGGCACAACAAATCGATTTCTTTATCTAAGATGTCTTTCGGCAATCGATACTCAGGGATGCCGTAACGCAACCAGCCACCCGCCTTAGGCATGGACTCAATAATCTGTACTTGATAGCCCTGATTAGACAAATAATAGCCAGCGGTTAACCCAGCCGGCCCTGAGCCAATCACGGCAATGGATTTACCTTTATCCGCTTGTTTTGGTGGCACGTAGGACTGTACGTCATGCAAATCAATGTCTGCTGCGTGGCGTTTAAGTTGCCTAATGGCAATCGGCTCGTCCACAGCGCCACGACGACACTCGGCCTCACAAAAGGCAGGACACACACGACCTATGGACAACGGCAGTGGCAAGGTTTCCTTAATAACTTTTACCGCTTCTTTATGGTCACCTCGGCCAATATGATATAAATATGACTGCACATCGACACCCGCTGGACAGGCGCTTTTACAAGGTGCTTCGCAATCGGCAAAGTGGTCGCTCAAGACTTCTTTCAGCAGTTGTTGGCGATGCTGCTGTAATTCCGAGGTCTGACTCACGACCTCCATCCCATCCATCGCTTCGGTTTGACAGCCTCGTACTAGGCGGGATTCGCCATTATGGGTTAATAGCACCTGGGTTAAATCGCACACATGCTCTGTACCGGCAACTTGATCAAAGACGCCATGCTCACATAAGTGTGGAATGTCGATGCCATGACGACTGGCCGTTTCAACCAAACTCAATCCGGCTTGAACTTCAATCGTTTGTCCATTTATGGTTAACCTAGGCATATCTTATTCACCTGCTTTTCTAGTATGGGCTGCTGCTAGTTATTGGCTGCTACTGGATATAATTAGGTAAATTCTACCAGCTAGCGTTCCCACCTTTTGTGTCCTTTACCTCAATCAATGAGTAGAAAGGGATCCGGATCGAGTTTTTCTTGTCTGAGCCGACCAGTTACCTAGGAATTAACAACTGAAAACCAACCCAAAGGTTACAAAGTGATTACATTTAGGCGCTAAAATCACCTTTCTAGAGGAAGCACCTTGATTAGCCATTCACCTGTGCCCGATAATTCGCCACCTAATTTTGGTTTGGAAGTCTGCTATGAAGTTTGTAACCGCGATTGTTGTGATTATTGGCGCTACCCTCTCGACCTCAGCGATGGCGAACATGCCCACCAATATGCAAACGAGCACGACGAAACCGGACAAGCCCATGTTTATTGCTTTGATGGCGGATTACTATGCAGCGGAGCAAAAAATGTATGGGTTGACGATAGCGCCGCATCACTACGATTGGGATTATCCTAATTGGGGTTACTACTTAGGTTACGCTCAATCCAAACAAAATAAGTGGCAAGACGATGGCGTCAATTTTAAAAGGCAAGATAGGATGTGGCGCTTTGGTCTCAGCTACTCCATTACCGCCGGTTTAAGCGTATATGGTGGCGCAGCTTATCTGCAAGATATTACCCAAGAGCAAAGCCAAATCATGCCCATGATGGAGGGCGCTGAACCGCAATGGTTTAAGTCGACAGACGTAAAATGGGGTGCTGAAACTGGACTAAAATATGCATTTAGTCAAGGTTGGGTGATTGCGCTGGGCTACAACAGCGCAACCGAAAGCACCCTATTAAGCATTGGCATACACTAACGTAAGCCCCTGCAGCCTAGAAGTCGAACAGCTCGGTGCTAATGTAACGCTCAGCGTTGTCCGCCAAAATGGTTACGATGGACTTACCTTTACTGTCGAGTCTAGCCGCCACGCGCTTGCAAGCATTTAACGCGGCGCCAGAGCTAATTCCAACCGGCAATCCTTCCTGTTGAGCAATAACTCTTGCCTGCTCAAGGGCATCTTCATTGGTTACCGTCATAACTTCATCAATTAGGTCCAATCGCAAAATGTCTGGGATGTGACCAGAGCTCAGTCCTTGCAGTTTATGCACCCCACTGCGACCTTCTGAAATAACCGGACACGAAGCGGGTTCAACCGCCACCACATGCAAATTCGGGTTACGCTCCTTTAAGGTCGCGGCGATGCCAGAAATGGTACCACCGGTGCCAACACCCGCAATTAAAATATCCACTTTACCATGAGTATCGTGCCAGATTTCTTCGGCAGTACTATGGGCGTGCATGTTGGCGTTAGCGCTATTGCTGAACTGATCCAGCATCACAGCGTTTGGACGTTCAGCGATCATTTCTTTGCAACGATCAATAGCGCCTTTGGTTCCAAGCGCTTTTGGCGTCAGCTCTAGCTTGGCACCGTATAATTGAATCAGCTTACGTCGCTCGATAGACATATGCTCTGGAATAACAATGGTAAGAGGAATCTTTTTCATGGCACAGATCCAAGCGCACGCTACCCCGTTATTTCCCGACGTTGCTTCAATAATTTCTGTGTCAGGGCCAATAGTGCCGTTAGCGATCATCGCTTCAATCATTGCCATCGCTGGGCGATCTTTGATAGAGCCTGCCGGATTAAAGGATTCAATTTTTGCCAACACTTCGCCGTGCAACTGATGCGCTTTGGCAAATCGGCTCAACCGCACCAATGGTGTGCAGCCAATGGTTTGAGTGATGTCATCAAAAACTTTACCGCGACTTTGAACTTGAGGTTGATGCTGACTGGCTAAGGTTGGTAAAGCTGACATTTATGACTCCCGAATCGATAAAAATGACCAAAAAACTGTTAATTAAATATTGCCAGCATTTAATGAGAAGTAGTTTTCTTTATCGATAAAACTTCAGCTTACTATTGGAAAATTTTTTCGTCGTAGATATCATAATTAAAAATTATTACCTACAAGGGAAGGATGATGAAGATAGACAAGTACGATAAGCAGCTTATTAAACTATTACAAACCGACACCACTCAGTCGGTCAGCGAACTGGCAGCTCGAGTCGGACTCTCCTCCACCCCTTGTTGGCGTCGAATTCAGGCGTTAGAAAAAAACGGTGTGCTTACTCGTCGAGTGGCATTGGCAAACGCTGAAAAGCTGAACGTTGGTTTATGTGTGTTTGTAACCGTTAGAACCAATCAACATAACCCTGAATGGCTGGAGAAATTTGCCCGGTTTACCGAAGAAATGGACGAAGTCGTGGAGTTTTACCGGCTCAGCGGCAATGTGGATTACTTATTAAAAGTCATGATTCCAGACATGAAAGCCTATGACACCTTTTATAAACGATTAATCCAACAAGCGGACTTTTCCGACATCAGTTCAAGCTTCGCCATGGAACAAATAAAGTATACGACCGCGCTGCCAGTTGATTATTTGTAATAATCACGGTTTATTGTAAATTTGCCGTAGCGATTCACCCCGCGGGTATGTTAGCCTCCTGATTGAAATTTAGCGGTATTCAAACGGATAATAATAATGAAAAAATCACTCCTATGTTTGGCGGTACTTGTGCTTGCCGGTTGTGGCTCTGAAGATGACCCATTCGATCCAAATGCTTGTAATTACGCGCCATTGACCATTAACCCCAGTCAAGCAACCTTAGCCAGCCCTGATGCCGGTAGCTACTTTGACTCGTTAGGCTCTACCCCAATAAGCAAAGCGGACTTCAGTCAAGACATTTGCTACGATCTTGAAACCACGGCAGGCACCATCACCCTCGCTTTGGATCAAACCAATGCCCCGGTTACCACAGCAAACTTTCAAGGGTATGCCGACTCTTCATTCTATGAAGATACGCTGTTTCATCGCGTAATCAGCGACTTTATGATTCAAGGCGGCGGCTATATCAGCGGTTTAGAACGTAAACCAACGGATGCCCCCATTATTAACGAAGCCAGCAATGGTTTGAAAAACGAGCGCGGCACCATCGCCATGGCTCGCACCAGTGATCCTGACTCCGCCACCAGCCAGTTTTTCATTAATCACGTCGATAACCCTGATCTTGATTACATTGAAGGCGAAAGTCACGGTTATGCCGTTTTCGGTCAAGTGGTAGCAGGCATGGACATAGTAGACTCCATTGCTGGGCAGCGCACCTACGCTGTATGCGGTTTCAGAGACGTTCCGGTGACACCCGTCTTCATTAAAAGTGTCGAAGTGGTTAACTGTCCGGTGCCTTAGTTAGGTAACCCTTCAAGTATCATCAAAAAACCTAGCCTTTATGGGCTAGGTTTTTTTTGGCAAAAATTGTCTAAGTTGCTTTTTTTAAACTACTTTTAGTTCAGCAGCGCATCGCCTTAGCGCTCACATTAAAAGAGTAAAGGAGTAACAACAATGAACTATAAATGGTTATTGATTGGCTGTAGCTTGGCTTTGGCCAGTTGTCATCAAACCTCAACTAACACCGATACCGCCCAATCCTTAACCTCAGGTTTGCGCTTGCAGAACATGGATATCTCGATAAAGCCCGGTGACGACTTTAACGCTTATGTCAACGGCGCCTGGATTGAGAAAACCGAAATACCCGCAGATAAAAGCAGTTACGGCTCGTTCACTTTACTCCATGATCAGGCACAGGCCGATGTAAAAGCCATTATCGAGGAAGCGGCTAGCGGTAACGCGGTTCAAGGCAGCGACGAGCAAAAGGTGGGCGCCTTGTATGCTTCTTATGTGGATCAAGCTGGCCGCGATAAATTGGGATTGAAACCCATTCAAGACGCTCTGGCACGCATCGATGCCCTTCCTAATAACCAAGCACTCGCTCGCTATTTCGCAAAGGTCAATAAAATCGGCGTCGATGTGCCCTTGCAGCTAGGGCAATATACCGATTTCAAAGATCCTAACATTTACATGATGTATACCTGGCAAGGCGGTTTGGGGTTGCCAGACCGCGAGTATTACTTCAACGAAGATGAGACATCAGTAGAGGTTCGAGCAGCCTATCTCGACCACTTAAAATCGATTCTATCCATCATTGGTGTTAGCGATGCTAGAGCCTCCGCCGAAAAAGTGTTCGCACTAGAAAAACAACTGGCCGGCGAACACATGAAAAAAGAAAAAACCAGAGACATGGTGGCGCTTTATAACCGCATGACTTTGTCGCAATTAAGCGAAGCCATGCCTAATTTTGACTGGAATGGCTACCTAGAAGAGGCCGGTATTGCCGGTATCGAATACTTGGTGGTGCCTCAAGTGGACTACTCTAAGGCGCTGGACAAGATAATCACTGACGTACCTCTAAGTACTTGGAAAGATTATTTAAAATGGCGTTATGTAGCAGCCCATCGCAACTACCTCACCAGTGAAATCTACAAAGAGACCTTTGATTTTTACGGAAAAACCTTATGGGGCGTAGAACAGCCGCAAACACAATGGCGTCGCGGTGTAGACATTGTTAATCAACACCTTGGGGAGGTGGTGGGCAAAGTCTATGTGAAAAAACACTTTCCGCCGCAAGCGAAAGCTCGAATGGAGGTGCTGGTTGCTAATTTGATTAAAGCCTACGAGCTCTCGATAAAAGACTTGGATTGGATGGGGGAAGATACTCGAGCTCAAGCCTTAGACAAACTGTCGAAATTTACACCTAAAATTGGCTATCCCGATAAATGGCGTGATTACTCTAACGTTGAAATGGCCAGCGATACCCTAGTAGCCAACATTCACTCTGCCAAGCTAGCCGATTATCAGCGCCAAATTGAGCGTCGAAACGATAAGGTCGATAAAAGTGAATGGGCAATGACTCCGCAAACCGTTAATGCTTATTACAATCCCCCGCTCAATGAAATTGTGTTTCCCGCCGCTATTTTACAACCGCCATTTTTCGACTTAAATGCTGATGACGCGGTCAATTACGGTGGCATTGGAGCCGTTATCGGCCATGAAATTGGTCATGGTTTTGATGATGCAGGCTCCACCTTTGATGGCGATGGTGTGCTTAGAGATTGGTGGACTAAAACCGATAGAGCAGAGTTTAAGAACCGCACCGCTATGCTTATCGAACAATATAACGGCTTCTACTTATTTGATGATTTACACGTTAACGGTGAATTTACGTTAGGAGAAAACATTGGTGATCTTGGTGGATTAAGCATTACTTTAAAAGCTTACTTGCTGTCGTTAAAAGGGCAAAGCGCACCGGTTATGGATGGCTTCACCGGCATTCAGCGGGTATTCTTGGGCTATGGACAAGTATGGGCAAATAAATCCCGAGAAGAATACTTACGTAACTTGGTGGCGTCCGATCCTCACTCGCCCCCGCAATACCGAGTCAACGGTATTGTTCGCAATGTTCCTGAATTTTATCAAGCATTTAACGTAACTGAGTCGCAGAAATTATACCTGTCACCAGAGCAACGCGTGAAAATTTGGTAGTAATGACCTCTTAGCTAAGCCCCGAAGCATCGGGGCTTTTAATGCCCACGTTATTTCCACATTACGTATTCATCATTTGCTAACGCCGAGTCCATTAACTGCAATAGAGGTAGCGCTCGCGTCGACAAACCGATGCTTGGTTGCTCGTCACTGCCGTCTAGCTCTTCATTCAAGTGAGCTAACCCATCCGTCAGCGCTTGTTTTGCTTGCAACACTTGTTCCGGTTTTAACGCTCCAGGGACAGTCGCCGATAGATTGGCCATTTTCAATAGCTGCCTACCCACCTCGTCAAACATCATGATGTCAGCATGGTATTTGCTAGAAAACGTAATCATATTTCACCTCTTACTGAAAAGTAGAACGGTATTTTTTGCTAAAATTTAAGCCACCGGTTAAGTCGTAGCAAAAAATTAACAAAACTGCTTAAATTTCCGATAATCTTAGAGTAATCGCATTTGTCTGGGTTTACTATGAAAAACAATAAGGTGTTGATCCTATTTGCACATCCGGCGCAAAGCCGCTCCGAAGTCAATTTACCCTTGTTTAGAGCAAGCCAACGCATTAAAGGGGTTACCTGCGTTGACTTATACGCTGAATATCCTCGATTCCGCATTGATATCAAACGAGAACAACAGCGCCTGCTCGACCACGACGTGGTGATTTTTATGTTTCCGTTATTTTGGTATTCAACACCCTCTATTTTAAAAGAGTGGCAAGATCTGGTGTTGGAATATGGCTTTGCTTATGGCTCTGAAGGGAATGCTTTACACGGAAAAACTCTGATGTGCGCCATCAGTGCTGGCGGTGCTCAAGAGGCGTACCAAAGAGGCGGCATTAATCACTATCATATCGACGAGCTACTCACACCGATTGAGCGCACTGCTGCCCTCATTGGAATGAACTATTTGCCACCCTATGTTTTGTTTCATGCTCGCACCGCCGCCGACGAGCAACGCCTGACACCGCATATTGAACAGTGGCAAAGCATAGTCTCCACCCTGCAAAGTAATGAATTGGACTGCAATGCGCTTAAGGCACTTCCGATGTTTCAGGAGTTGCAAAACATCGCTAAGGGAGTAACCCAATGACCGGCTATTTACTGCAAGCTTTCATCTATTTAGTGGCAGCGGTTATCGCTGTTCCCATAGCCAAACGATTAGGCTTAGGCTCGGTACTCGGCTACTTGATGGCCGGCATCATTATTGGACCGATTATTGGTTTGGTTGGCTCAGAGACCGCTACCATTCAGCATTTTGCGGAATTCGGCGTGGTCATGATGTTGTTTTTAGTGGGCTTAGAATTAGAGCCCAAAATGCTGTGGGGCATGCGCCATAAGCTGCTGGGGCTAGGTGGCTTACAACTGGGGTTAACCGCCATTGCGGTTTTTGCCATTTGCTTGCTGTTAGGCTTGCATTGGAGCGTCGCCTTAACCTTAGGCTTATTGCTGTCGCTATCTTCAACCGCCATTGTGCTGCAAACTTTCAATGAGAAAGGCCTTTCTAAAACGGAAGGCGGCCGTAACGCGTTCTCGGTATTGCTGTTTCAAGACATTGCCGTAATCCCCATGTTAGCGCTTATTCCACTATTGGCTGTACCTGAGTTAATGGCCAGCAGTGAAGCTCTGGCCAACGCGGCAGAGCATCACCCCGAGCTGTCATTAGTTGCTCACCTACCCACGTGGGCCTATACCTTAGTTATTATCGCTTCCATCGTGGCTGTGGTCGTGGGCGGCCACTATTTATCGCGGCCACTGTTTGCCTTTGTCGCAGCGGCAGGCATGCGTGAAGTGTTTACCGCAACGGCGCTAATGCTGGTGATTGGTATTGCCGCGTTAATGGGGCTAGTGGGCTTGTCTGCAGCGTTAGGTACCTTTTTAGCCGGAGTCGTGCTGGCTAACAGTGAGTTTCGACACGAGCTTGAGGCCAGTATCGAGCCCTTTAAAGGCTTATTGCTGGGGCTGTTTTTCATTACCGTTGGCGCTGGCATCGATTTTAACGTGTTCGCCGAGTATTGGTGGATGGTCATTGCCGCAACGCTTGGCTTAATATTATTAAAAGCAGCGGTATTGTTCCTTTTAAGTGTTATTTTCAAAATTAAAGGAAGCGATCGCTGGCTGTTTGCTTTAAGTCTTGCTCAAGCCGGCGAATTTGGCTTCGTGCTGCTTGGCTTTAGCCAACAAAATGCGGTGCTATCAGCTGAAATAGCAGCACCTGTGGCGTTAATTGTGGCGCTTTCTATGCTGCTAACCCCTGGGTTATTTATCTTGTTCGAAAAAGTGATTTTGCCAAGATATCAAAATCAAGAGAACCAGCAACCGAACGATACCATCGACATCACAGGAACCGTTATCGTCGCCGGCATTGGCCGTTTTGGGCAAATTGTCAATCGCCTGTTGGTGGCCAATGGCGTAGAAACCGTAGTTTTAGATAGCCAGTTCAGCCAAGTGGAATTATCACGCCGATTCGAAGTGCGCAGCTATTTTGGTGATGCCAGTCAACCTGATCTATTGCACACGGCAGGTATCGAACACGCCAGCATGATTGTGATTGCCATTGACGACCAAGAGCGGGCCGTCGAAATTTGTAAGATGGTAAAGCGCAACCACCCTCACGTAAAAGTACTCACTCGCGCCTTTGACCGTGGTCATGGTTATCGTCTCCATCAGGCTGGAGCCGATTTCATCATCTCCGAAACCTATCAGTCGGCGTTGGAGCTAGGTCGAGAAGCGTTGCAACAGCTTGGCATGCATCCATTCTCAAGCCATCACATCAAGGCGACCTTTGAAGATATGGAGCAACAGCACCACAAAGAACTGTACCGCGCTTGGGAGAAAGTCACCGAGGACGACAAGTATGTTGCGGATTTCAGAGAGCTATATATTCAATTAAATTCGCGCATCAGCGAAGCCTTTGCAAAGGATAACCACAGTGGCCACGACATTGAGGATCGCGGCTGGACACCGCCACCTAAAGACTACACCGAAGAGCTAGAAGTCATTGACCCTACTCAAGTAAACATAGATGTAGACCCGGATAAAGTCGACGAAGTTAAGGCTGATAGGTAGTCCATAAACCACACGTACCGCTTGGGCAAGGATTGCCCTTTGCGGCGGGTTAGATAGCGAGGTTCCACCACCTTACTTGGCAGCTCAAGTACGGTAATAAGCTGTGCTTGATGAAAATGGCGCAACGCACTGACAGGTAACACCGTAAAGCCGATGCCCTGTGCAACGGGCTCCAATATTTGCCCCATCTGATTAACGTAGCCTTTAACCGGAATATCCTCGGTTCCGATTTCAAAGTTAGCCTGCAACACTTGCTCTAAATAATAACCACCATCGGGGTGATCGATAAACCCGATTGATTGCAGGTTTTCAAGCGTTGGTTGTGGCTCGGCCGTTTTAGGGATAATAACCACCAGCGGCTCCGGCTCTAGCTCAGTTTGTACAAGTTTAACCTTGTCAGAACGACGGCTCATCACGCCCACATCAATATCAACGGAAAGCAGCTGTTGTTCGATTAGAGTATTAGGTGCCGCCTCCAACGCCAACATGAGCTCTGGGTGTTGGCGTTGGTAAACCAGCCAGTCTGGATAGCAAAAATAAGCGAGCGCACCAGACATGGCAATTCGACACTCACCCACACCCACTTCATCTTGTTGTAACTGGCTTAAAAGCAATTGCTGCTGTTGTTGCATCCTCAGTCCGTAGCGATGCAGCTTTTTGCCAGCCGCGGTTAATTCCAGTGGCTTAGCTTCCCTGTCCATCAATTCCACACCCAACTGTTGTTCGAGCTTGGCTAAATGTTGGCTGACACCGGGCTGAGTCATGTGAAGCGCTATTGCGGTTTTGCCAAAGTGACGGATCTGAGCCAGTGCTACAAACGTGGTTAGCCATTTTTGATTAATCATGATGCCTGCGCCCTTGTGGCTTAATTAATTCGATTTACCTTTACTTAAATAATAACGTTAATTTATCAAAACAATCAAAAACAATAATTTTTTATTTTAATTATTACTGTCTACACTGTAACCATCAACTGAACCAAAGGACATTACAATGACTCAAACTTATCCAAGAAACTTTTCTCATATTGGCATTTCGGTTCCGGATTTAGAGGCGGCCGTTAAATTCTATACCGAGGTACTGGGCTGGTATCTCATCATGGAGCCCACCGAAATCGTCGAGGATGATAGCGCCATCGGTGAAATGTGTACCGATGTATTTGGCAGTAATTGGAAGTCGTTTCGCATCGCCCATTTATCCACCGGCGATCGCATTGGCGTAGAGCTGTTTGAATTCAACAATCAGCAAAATCCAGAAGACAATTTCGAATACTGGAAAACCGGCGTGTTTCACTTTTGCGTGCAAGATCCGGATGTTGAAGGATTGGCAGAGAAAATCGTTGCGGCCGGTGGTAAGAAGCGTATGAAAGCTCCTCGTTATTATTACCCCGGCGAGAAACCGTATCGCATGATCTACATGGAAGACCCGTTTGGCAATATCCTAGAGATCTATTCCCACAGCTATGAGCTTACCTACTCCGACGGAGCCTACCAGTAGAAACCCAGTGGGGACGTACCCCTGTTTTTTTAAAAGCTAACTATCAATGAGTTAGCAACATAGGGTACGTCCCCAAGCTAGTAGCCAGTGGCGGCGTACCTCTATTTTTCGGGAGAAATTTGCAAGATGGTTAATCCCAGCCATACTCATTAAACAACCCATGTGCGCATGAGTGTCTAATGTGTCCACTGCAACTCCGCTTTGCATTGGCCGGACTCTGTATACTGTCGCAGAGTGCGTTGCTTGTTGCACAAGCGAATGAGAGTCTCACCACCGAGCAACAACGTTTGGTGATGACATCCGCTTGGCAAAACCTCAATGAGCCTTTGTATGACAGTAACTTTTCTATTGCTGAGTTTTGGCAAAGCTTTGATGGTCAACTAATGCTTCCTGAGCTTTCTCATTCCGCTGAAGTTGCTAACATAGCTGACGCATTTTTAAACGACCCAAATCGAAACGCAGTGGTCAATCGTTTACAACACCTGAATCGACTGAGCGATGAAGATTGGCCCGAACTAGCATTCGTAGCTAACCACCGTTTACACAGTCGCCATAGCCAAATCAGCCTGATAAAACAACGCTTAGTACTACTGGGGGATCTTGCTCAACAAGATGAGCTCAACGACCTATACGATGATGCGTTGCTAAGCGCTCTAAAAGGATTTCAACAACGCCACGGCTTAGTCTCTGACGGCGTGATCGGGCACCAAACCCTAGCCCAGCTAAATCGCTCTCCAAATGAAAGGCGACAGCGCTTAGCTAGAGATTATCTGTCGCGCATCTATTTACAGGCCCATTTACCGGCAAATTACGTGTTGGTCAATATTGCGGATTATTCCATAGCACTCTCCCTTGAAGGAGAAATCAAATTTCAAGGTAAAACCGTGGTTGGCAAACCTCAACGCCCAACTCCGTTAATGCAAACCAGCATCAAAAGCCTTATTTACAATCCAACCTGGACCGTACCTGGCAAACTAGTTTCACGCGACATATTGCCTAAGGCTATGCAAGACAATCGATATTTAGAGCAACAAGGGTTTCAAATACGCGATGCAAAGGGAAATTTACTGGAGAGTAGCGCTATTGACTGGACTGACGTCACGGATTTAGACCTACCCCTTAGATTCACCCAACAACCGGGACCTAACAATGCCCTTGGCAAGGTTAAATTCTTCTTAAATAACGAGCGTGCAATTTACTTGCACGACACCCCCAATCAGCACCACTTTAAACACCCACAACGCGCCTATTCTTCTGGGTGTGTTCGTGTAGAGAATGCCCAACAACTTGCCTCTATCATAGGCGCCAGCGATTTTGTGAATGCCGCCGAATACTCTGAGGTCCACCACTCTGATAAGGCCAATCATTGGCTTGCATTATCCACACCACTGCCTCTGTACACAGTGTATTTGACCAGTTCCGTGGAAAGGGGCTCCTTGCCTCGATTTCAACCGGACATTTACAACTTCTATACAAATTAACTACATAATTGAATCAGGCCTGACTTTTTTGTATAAAATTTAATCAAAGCATTGCTTAAGTAAAACAGTACGTTGCGATTAATTGTGTGGTTTTTGTTCGATTTGGTGCGTTGATTCTATTGTATGATTTGATAAATTGCCTCTTCATTTTTTGTGGAGAAGCTATTTTGAGTGTTATTAGTCGTCGCCAATTTGTTCGTGGGATCGCAAGCGCTGCAACCCTTGCAGCCATGCCTAAAGCATTTGCTCTAGGATCGAATGAAATAGCAAACCATGCCCCCAAAACCTTATCCATGTACAATCGTCATACCAATGAACACCTAACCAGTGTATTTGAGTTCGAAGGGCAATGGGTAGCCGAAGGCATTAATAAATTCAATAATTTACTTCGTGACCATCGGCAACACATTGCTGGCCACATGGACCCTAACTTATTTAATCTAATTTGGCAGTTACAAAACCGCTTAGGCAATCACGATGAAATTCACATCATCAGCGGCTATCGTTCTCCTAAAACCAATGCCATGCTCGCCGCTCGCTCAAGCAAGGTCGCCAAAAAGAGCTACCACATGAAGGGAATGGCTATCGATTTAGCCATGCCAAACGTACCGTTAAAAGAAGTACGAGATGCAGCAATTGAATTAAAGCTTGGCGGGGTAGGCTATTACGAGCGTCACGGCTTCGTTCATGTTGATACCGGTCCTGTCCGTCGTTGGTAACAAAACCTTTTCTTTCAATCAATAAAAAACCCCCAATCTTGGCTGTCCAAGGATTGGGGGTTGTTTCATAGGTTGCGCTTTTTTATCAGCTTTAAGAAGTTACTTACAACACGGGTTAGCGAGTAGTTTCTTCAAGCAAGTAAGCAACGTGGCGGTATGGAATACCAGATTGCTCAGTTAAGCCAACTTCACAAGTACGGTTAGCGTAGTAGCCTTCAGAAACGTCAGCTGGCAATAACTTCTTAATGTTACGAAGCGCGCTTACTTTAATTTCTGGTTTGTACAAGCCTTTTTCACCAGCATAACCACAACAATCAATGTTTGCTGGGCGCATTACGCTTTCAGCACAAGCATTGGTTACAGCAATCAATTTTCCGTCTAGGCCGCCAGTTTTGGCAGAACAACCAACGTGAAGAGCAACGTGCGCTTTCTTGTTGATGGTTAGCTTATCAAGCATGTTGTCGTGCATGAACTCAACGAAATCAACGATGTTGATCTTGTCGGTTAATGACTTATCAGCTTTCAAGGTACGCTTAGTACAAGACAAGGCATCAACGATAACAGTTAGCTTACCGCCTTCGGTTAAGCTTGCTACGTTTTCAATGAGCTCTTTGCGTTTCGCATCAGCGTTCGGGAAGTCACCTTTAGATTCCCACAATTGGCCACAGCATAGGTCACGAGCATTAGCTGGGGTAACTACGTTGTAACCTGCACGCTCAAGTAGCGTTACCACTACTTCAGGTAGGCTGCGCTTGTCAGTATCGATTGGCGTTGGACCGAAGGTACGGCCACCACACGCTGGGAAGTAAACTACGGTTTCGCGGTTTTCTTTCAACGGTGGAAGCTTAGGCATTGCACCACCTTTAGGGAAGTCTTTATTCCAGTATGGAACTTCCTTGGTGATCATGCGCGCCGCTTTCATGATGCCACCAGTAACCGTGGTGCCGGTTAATTTATGGATAGTACCAAGTACGTTAAAGCCAGTGCTTAATACAACGTTCACTTTACCCCAGTGCTTCGCTTGTAAGTCAAGGAAAGCTTGCTCGGTTTTAGTGATGTACGGAGTACGTAGGTTACGTACTAATTGACCCATGTTGTTGTTAACTGGGCAAGCAATGGTACATAACTGACATGCCGCACAGGTATCAACTACGTCGTACTTAGAGTCGGCACGAAGCTTATCAGCTTGCTCTTGTTGACCTTCTTTCTCTAAACGAGCGATTTCACGAAGAGTCGCAATACGTTGACGAGGTGTTAGGTTAAGCGCGCTGGTGGGACAGGTTTTCTCACAGAAACCACACTCAATACAACGGTCAACGTAACCATCAACCACAGGAGCTGATTTAATGTTCTTAACGTGAATTTTCTTGTCATCGTTAAGAATTACGCCAGGGTTAAGAATGTTTTGTGGATCGAAGATGGCTTTAATGCGCTTCATCATAGTGTAAGCGTCAGCACCCCATTCCATTTCCACAAACGGCGCAACCGCACGACCGGTACCGTGCTCAGCCTTCATTGAGCCGTCGTACTTGTCGATAACCATCACCGCGACGTCATCCATAAAGGCTTCGAAACGATCAATGTCTTCTTGAGTCTCAAACTTCGGTGTAATAATGAAGTGGAAGTTACCGTCTAACGCGTGACCGTAAATCACACCTTCTGGGTAGCCATGTTCGTGGAACAGTTCGGTTAGGTCGGCTGCAGCGCCCGCTAAGTGCTCAGCTTCAAAAGCCACGTCTTCGATAATAACTGAAGTGCCTGGTTCACGCTCACCACCAATGATTGGGAATAAGCCAGAACGCATTGCCCAGTACTCACCAAATACCGCTGGATCAGAGCTGAACTCAACAGGACGTTCGGTTTCGAATACTGACAACTTCTCAATAACGTCTTTGGTGTAAGCCGCTAAGGTGTCGTGGTCATTCGCACGGCTTTCGATCAATAGAATCGCAGCGCCTTCTTGCAATTGGTCTAACCAAGTTGGCATACCTGGCTTGCCGGTAACGGCCTTAATTGAGGCCCAGTCAAGCAACTCAGCAGCGGCAACGCTTTCGCCTTTAATAATAGGGATTGCACGTGCTGCATCAACCATGTTGAAGAATACCGCCATTGCCGAAGCTTTAAAGCGAGACTCATCAACGGTTAGGTAAGTTACTTCGTCAATGAAGGCTAGTGTACCTTCAGAGCCAACCATCAAGTGGTTAATCAATTCAAATGGGTCTTCAAAGTCAACCAAGGCATTCAAGCTATAGCCAGTGGTGTTCTTGATAGAGAACTTCTTACGAATGCGATCCGCAAGTACTTGGTTGTTTTTAGTCAGCTTAGCCAACTCAACCAAATCACTTAGAAGTTGTGGATGGCTTTCACTAAAGGCTGCTTTTGACTTTTCACAACCAGTATCCAACTCGGTGCCGTCTGCAAATACGATTTTACAAGAAGCAATGGTCTGGTAACTGTTTTGATGAGTACCACAGCACATACCAGAAGCGTTGTTGGCAACAATGCCGGAAATCATAGCAGAGGCAAGAGTTGCTGGATCTGGACCAATTTTCTTATCAAGCGGTTTTAGAGCAGCGTTGGCGTCAGAGCCAATAACCGCTGCGCCTAAGGTGATTTTGCTGTGGTCTTCGCTGATTTCCAATTTGCGGAATCCATCGTGGCCCAAAATCAACAAGATGCCTTCACCAACGGCTTGTCCCGATAAGCTGGTACCTGCTGCTCGGGAGGTCACTGGCGCTCCAAATTCACGGGCTACTTCTAAAGTCGCCTTGGCTTGCTCTACATCGTCAGCGTGTACAACAACTTCAGGTACAATGCGGAAATAACTGGCATCCGTCGACCATGCGAAACGGCGTACGTAATCGTCTGTTACTCGCTCATTACCTAGACGTTCACGTAATTTCGCAACGACCTGGCTATAGTCAATATTACTTTTACTCATCATAGAACTCTTTAATTTATAAATTCAAAAACGCTTAAGCGAAGCCGCCCCAGAAGAATGCGATAGTACCCGCAACCATGGCGTAGCCCAGCGCTACTGGCATTGTTTTACGAATAATTTCCGATTCTCTACCGGCCATACCGACAACAGTAGCCGCGGCAACAACGTTCATTACACACATCATGTTACCGGCGTTAGCGCCGATACCTTGTAGACCTAATATCAAGGCGTGATTAAGTCCTGCACTGTCTGCAACACTGTATTGAAGACCTGAGAACATCATGTTGGAGAAAGTAGCAGAGCCGGACAAGAATGCACCGAAGATACCGACAACTGGCGCCATCCACTCCCAGATGCTGCCTAAGCTGCCTGCTAACGAGTTGGCCAATGCTACTGGCATTGACTCTAAGCCTGCTCCGTTGTGACCTGAGTTAAGGAAGATTTTCACCATTGGCACCGATGCACCCAAAGAGATGATGGTAGGAACCATGGATTTACAAGAAGTTGATACGCTGTTTTTAATGGCGGTATTGTTCATCTTGAACAAGAAGAAACCAATAACACACACGACCACAAAGAAAATGCCAGGCGCGTAAAGGGTTGCAAAGCCCGCCTTAAGACCGGTTCCGAATAACAAGTCCATACCAAAGAAGTTGGTAAAGTCGATGTTAAAGCTAACCAACCAAGATTTAAGCGGCGCAACAACGCGTGATAGCACCAACAAGGCAGCCATGATTAAGTAAGGAGACCATGCCGCTACTTGTGAAATTTCAAGCTTTTGCTCAGATCTAACTTCAGTGGTTTTGTCTTGCTCAGTACCTTCTTGGTGGGCAAAGTCGTGCCACACTTGCTTAGGCAATAAGAAACCTTTCTTAGCCACTGGAATAACCAACGCCATGCCTACTAGGGCACCAATAACTGATGGGAATTCAGGACCCGCGACGTAGTTAATTAACCATGCTGGAATGGTGAATGCGAATCCGGCAAACAATGCGAATTTCCAAACACCCAAACCTTCTTTAAAGGATTTGTTCTTACCAAAAAAGCCCGTTAATACACACACAATGACCAATGGCAGCAGCGAACCGGTAATTAAGTCGATGGTGATCATGTGCATGGCGATGTACTGGGCATAAGATGCGAAGTCACCAAATTGTGCGATTTGCGCTGCAGCCATGCTTTGGCCACCTTCCATTAAGCCTTGCTCCATACCGAACAGAACCGGAAGACCAATGGCTCCAAAAGACACAGAAGTGGAGTCAGCAATTAGGGCAACAACGGCCGCCGCTACCGGTGGAACACCAAGCAGAACAAGAAGTGGCGCACCAATAGCCGCTGGCGTACCGAAACCAGCAGAGCCTTCGATGAAGCTACCAAACAACCAACAAATGATAATGACCTGAACTCGAGCATCACCGTTAATGTTTGTGAAACCCGCACGAATGGTGTCCATTGCGCCGGAAAACTTTAAGGTATTCAGTAAGAATACAGCACCAAAAATAATGGTCAGTGGCGTAATTGCGGCCAATAAGCCCTCAACGACAGAAGCACCAAGAATGGTGCCGTCCATGTTCCAAATGAAGAAAGCAGCCAACGCCGTTACAACAGCGGAAATAGGCATCGCTTTAGATGCTGGCATGCGCAGCAATACTAAAAATAGCAATACGGCAATGATTGGCGATAAACTCGCAATAGTCTGCAAGAAGGTCATGTGATCCTCAGTTCTTTATGCTTTTGTGAATAGATTCGGGGCATACTAAACTGCATATTCAGAAAGAAAAACTTGATCAATCTCATGCAACATACAATGAAAATCAAAGCAATCAGTACTCTGTGAGACAGATCCCGAGAATCTATCTCGATGGCTACTTTTTAAACCGATCCACTTTTGCTTATAAGCCCACCACTTATCACGTTTCAACAAGTTCTTAACAATAAAAGTAAAGTATAAGAACACCAACTTATGCATAAAAATTGTGGAATATGTGAACCGACAAATGCTGGTTGACGTTTCAAGAGTGC
The DNA here is from genome assembly GCF_002282895.1 of Paraferrimonas haliotis. Lineage (GTDB taxonomy): Bacteria > Pseudomonadota > Gammaproteobacteria > Enterobacterales > Shewanellaceae > Paraferrimonas > Paraferrimonas haliotis. The sequence continues at coordinate 597,621 of NZ_NRRB01000001.1, read as the reverse complement.
AAGCCACGATTATTTAATCGTAATTAGAGAAAATTAAATCTTGCAAATGCAAATGATAATAACTATCATTACCACCATTAAGGATTTGAGGAAGTATGTATGACCCTATTAATATCAGCCATCGCTCTGCTGGCCATTGCATTGCATTATTGCGCCGCTGGGAACCCTAGCTCACTTACCTGGTTGAACCGAGTAGCAGGACTTACCGTATTCTGTGGCGTGGTAGAGCTGGCGCTCAATTACAACGTCTTGATCTAGCCTTAGCTAATCCCAGTGGCTTTGTTCATCCAAAGCTTGAAACTGGACCTCTTGGCCGTTGGAGCATAATTGGGTAATCTTGCTCGGCCTACCCTGCTCGTCAAAACTCACCAAACCAATACCAGAGGCATTTAACAATCGTTCTCCCTTAGCGGCATCCGCAGGTTTATGAGGTGTCACCTTCATCCGTCTGCGTTTATTAAACCAATTCAGTGGCGATTGCGGCGCGTACAACCATCGATTCAACCGATCCAAAATATCCAGCAATGTCTTAGGGAAGGTGTTTTTAATACCAGAGCTGGTAATTTGCCAAATATCAGGCCCCCCGCTTTGCCCCCGTAATGTGACTTTAAAAACAAAAGAATAATGAACATCGCCAGAAAGAATGGTGAAATGCTGCGGCGTTTTGGGATGGCTAAACATATTCAGCATGGTGTTGGCAGAGCCCGAGTGAGCCATCCAGTTTTCAGCGTCAATGACTAAAGGCTGACCTAGTTTGGTGAATAACGATTGTATGATTTCAATAAGTTTTACCCCAAAAACCGGAGCCGGCGAAACCATAATCACCGACTCTTTTCCCATGAGCGTGAGTTGTAATTCGGTTAAGGACTCCCAATCCATTAAACCAGATGGCGCCGCTAATTTGCGCTCCGAACGCCAGCGATTCGTGCGCGTATCTAACACCACCAACGCCGGTTCAAGATCCCACTGAAAGTGCCAATGTCTGAACCGAAATAGGCGCTCAATCAGTTGTTGATGCGCATCAGAACCGGGCGTTAACAACGCTGACTGAAGCGGCGATAGCACTTCTTTAAATACCTCTGGCGCGTTTCCCCAGCCTTGATTAATAGCATATGCAACTAAGGCATTACCTATGATTCGCTTCGAGAATGGATGACTATAGGACGCTTGCTCCCACGCTGCCGACAAGTTCCAGTCATCAGTCACATCGTGATCATCAAAAATCATTGCCGTGGGCACATTAGCCAGTAGTCGTTGAACCTTATCTAAACCACGGCGAAATTGATCAAGCATCTGCTGCTGTTGCTGATACTCAAGCAGTTGTTTAGGCGACAACCCCGCTAACTCAACCGGTTTGATATTGCTCCATAATGCGGGCGACCACACCAGTAGATACATCACCAGCACTTCTGCTAACGACACTAAATGATTATGAGCACTGGAAGAGGTGAAGATGGGTTTTCGAACGCCTTTAAACAAGGTTTTCAGCGGACCACTGGCGCTGGATAATTGAGGCAACAAGGATTGCCGGTTTTGATAATAAGGTTCGCTGGTATGTAAGCGACTCGATAGCGCAACCACCGACTCGCAAAATGGCTCCTCAGGTAATTCCAACTGAGCAATCGCTTGATGAATCGCCACCAGCATTGGGGTTGCTACGTCATCAGCGTATATTTGATCGCCACTTAATAACAATAAGCTTGGCCACTCCTGCTCGGGTAACTGAGCTAACCAGTTATCCGCCCGAACCAACCCATCTGCGCTCTCGTGATGAGGTTTTCGACAAGAGCCGTGCAAAATATTGTCTACTTTTGGCTTGATAATAAAGCCAGGTGAATCGCGATTGGGGTAACAAATATAGGGAGCCCATTGGCGATAGTCTAACGCTTGAGAGGAGCCTTTTGGGGTCAAATGAAATTGGTACCCAATCCAGGTATTGAGCGGTAATTCCTGTTTTAACGGCAAGTCTACTAATAGGTAGTGCAGATTGTCAGATCCGGTGAGCCAGCAACAATGTTGCTCGATATCCCCTAAATCAACTTCGGTTGATCCACTAGGTAGCAAGCTTAACGCCACCTTAGGGCGCTGCGACAATGCCATCCAAAAGGTTAACCGCTTTGAGGTCATTCTGCGTAAAATAGGCCCGGCCAAAACCAAAGGCAGTGATTTGTATTGCTCTTCGTCCATGACATTGCCTCACGCATAAAAAGGTTTCCTTAGAAATATACCATCAAATGCTAGACTTAACCTTCAAATAACCGCAGCATTAAGCCTTACCCTCACGATAACAAAAGGACTTGGTATGAATGACAGCCACAACAAGCTTATTTTTGGTTGCATGGGCCTTGGAGGGGATTGGCAAAATCCTCACATCAGCGATGACGATAGGCGGTTGGCAAACTCAGCAATTGATGCGGCATTGGATGCTGGCATTCGTTGTTTTGATCACGCCGATATCTACACCCAAGGTAAAGCCGAACAACTATTTGGGGAAATACTAAAGGCCCGACCGAATTTACGCAAAGAGATTAATATTCAATCTAAATGCGGCATCCGATTTGCCGATGACAACGCTCCGGCCCGTTACGATTTTTCATTGGACTGGATTACCTCATCGGTGGACGGAATATTAACTCGCTTAGGCATTGAGCAATTAGACGTACTGATGTTGCACCGCCCTGATCCACTCATGGAACCAGAACAGGTGGCCCACGCCTTTGATACCTTGCTGCAACAAGGAAAAGTGAAGCAGTTTGGCGTATCCAACATGAACGCAACTCAAATGCAATTTTTGCAGCATTATTTATCGCAACCTCTTGTGGTTAATCAAGTGGAGTTGAGTTTGGCCCACCGTGCTTTTATTGAAGACGGTATCAGCAGCGGCAACTCGGCCATGGCACCGGTAAACTACGGCACTGGCACTCTGGAGTACTGTCGTTTAAATAAGGTGCAGCTGCAAGCTTGGGGAAGCTTAGCCAAAGGTCAGTTCAGTGGAGCAGCCGGCGACGCATCTAATCCCGCAGTTAGAGCTACGGCTAAGCTAGTTGAGCAGCTGGCGCATGAGCATCAAACGTCTGCCGAGGCCATTGTTCTTGCTTGGCTGATGCGCCATCCGGCCGACATTCGCCCCATCATTGGCACCACCAACAGCCAACGCATTCGCGATTGCGCGAAAGCACACAAGGTAACGCTCTCAAGGGAAGAATGGTATGGGCTGTGGGTATCCGCTCGAGGACAAGGCATGCCTTAATAGCTTGCGAAGTAACCGACTATTTTACTGGTTAATATGTTGGCTCAGTCGCTTGATGTCGTCAGCATCGATTTGGCAGCAGCCACCCACGGCTAACACGCCTTGTTGTACCCATTGTTGCGCATAGTGGTGTAAAGGTTTGCTGGTTTGCGGCGCTATCCACGCCTTAGTGGTGGCATCGTAACGAGCTCCGGAATTCGGATACACCAAAATGGGTTTATTGCACTGCGACTGAATGCGACTGATAAGCTCACTAATGGTCTCAATGGCACTGCAATTAATGGCTATTGCCTGAGTATTACTCGATTGCTCAACGGCGCGCGCTACCTGCTCAATCTCACCGCCATCATTAAGGTGCTGACCATCTTGGCAGCTTAAGCTTAGCCAGTTGGGCATGGCACACTCCTCACCTAACGCGATCACTATTTGCGCCTCTTGCCAGCTTGGAATGGTTTCAAAGGCTATAATATCGGTGCTGTGCACATTCAACAGTTGGAGTCTTTGTCGGTGAAATTCATACAGTTGCTCATCGCTTAAGCCGTAGCGACCATGATATTCGGCGCCATTGGCGAGTATTGCGCCGTAGGGGCCTACACTTGCGGCGACCAGTGGCCGCTCACCTCTGTGTTGATCGTTTACGAATTGCGTTACCGCTTGATTAGCTAGCTTGCTGGCAAGCCCCATGGCACGCACAGCCTCTGAGTCAACCAATCCCATCTTTTGGAAGCCAGCAAGCGATGCTTGGTAACTGGCACTAATGATGCACTGCGCTCCGGCATTCAAATAATTCAAATGAGCTTGCACGATGGCCTCGGGCGCTTTTACTAAAAGCTTTGCAGACCAAAGCTCATGATTAAGCTTGTACCCCAGACGTTCAAGCTCGGTCGCAAGCCCACCATCAAGGATAATGGGACTGGAAAACCGAGCTAATGGCGACGTCATCATGAATCTATTTACCGCTTTATCATTGCACTTTAGTCTTCATAATAATGACAAAGTTGAGCGAATAGCAAAGCCTCAACAAGCACAGTTGCGATCTATCGAAATTTTCTCGTTTATTTGCCCCCTAAAGCTTTGGTATAGTGCTCTGCCTAATCAAAGTGATCGCCATCAACTATGGTGACAATAACAATACGCATTTGATATCTGATAAAGGAAACTTATGTCCACCTCTTTAAAAGTTGCCATCATCATGGGTTCCAAGTCTGACTGGCCAGTCATGCAAAAAGCCACCGAAGTTCTAGAGCAACTTGGTATCGCCTATGATGCCAAAGTTGTGTCAGCCCATCGCACACCCGAGCGCCTTATGGAGTTCGCAAAAAATGCCGATAAAGAGTATCAAGTGATTATTGCTGGCGCAGGTGGCGCGGCGCACCTGCCGGGCATGGCTGCTTCAATGACCTGGTTGCCGGTAATTGGCGTTCCAGTAACCAGCAAAGCACTTAAAGGAATGGACAGCCTGTTGTCGATTGTGCAAATGCCAAAAGGCGTTGCTGTGGCGACTCAAGCCATTGGTGAAGCGGGTGCATTTAATGCTGGACTCATTGCTGCTCAAATGCTTGCCATCCACGATCCTGAACTACAAACCAAACTAAAAGCTTGGCGCAAGAACCAAACCGAAAGCGTTGGCTGGGAGGTAGAGTAATGAAAGTAGCCATTGTTGGTTGCGGTCAGCTTTCTCGGATGATGGCGTTAGCTGGCATCCCTTTAGGTGTTGAATTTTGCTTTATTAAAGACGACTTGTCGCAAGATAACCGCTGCATCAATGAACTAGGCAGCATCCATGACATTCCTCAAAACTGGCAAGACGCGCAACAGCTGCAGCAATGGTGGCAAAGCCTAGGCAATCCCGATGTGATTACTGTGGAAAAAGAGCAGGTAGACATAGCGTTTATTCGTGCGCTTAATCAGCTTTGCCCTGTTTATCCAAACCCTGATGCCATTGCCGTGTGTCAAAATCGCCATAATGAAAAGAAGACCTTGGCCCATCTAGGCATTGACAGTGCCGCTTTCGTTTTCGAACAAAGCGCTGCGGTTGTTGAAACGCAAATTGGGTTACCTATGGTTGCTAAGTCTTGTACCGAAGGCTATGACGGTAAAAATCAATGGGTGTTGCGCAATAATGCTGATGTAGAAGCATTCGATGCCAGTGAGCACAGCAATTTTATTATCGAAGCCTTCATTCCATTCCAGCGGGAAGTATCGCAAGTATCGGCTCGTGATAAGCAAGGCAATATAAAGCACTATCCGATTACTGAAAACGTGCACCAAAACGGAATTCTAAAACGCAGCATTGCGCCTGCGCCAGGCATTAGCCAAGCGCTGACCAAAGCCGCTCAAGAGGCAATGGAAAAATTACTGGTTGAGATGGATTACGTTGGCGTGCTAGCCATTGAATTCTTTGACGTTAATGGCCGTTTGATGGTGAATGAATTGGCTCCACGGGTTCACAACAGTGGCCACTGGACACAGTTGGGCAGTTTGACCTGCCAATTTGAAAACCACGTACGCGCCATCACTGGACAAGCCTTGGGCGATGTAGGGATATTAGGCAAAGCAGGCATGTTTAATCTAATTGGTAACCCACTACCGGATACCCATAGTTTATCGGCAGCAGCCAAACTTAATTGGTACAACAAAACCGTTAAGCCCAATCGAAAGCTGGGGCACATCAACTGCATTGCCGACAGCTATGAACGCTTAAACAGTTTATTGGATGATATCGATAGCAAAGTTTAAGAGGGCCTAGTGGCCCTTGTTTGCTCGGTTTTGGTGAGTTAACGGTTGCTGTTTAGGCAACCGTTTTTATTAGTGACGTTGGATAATACTCTCTATCGCAGCCACCACGGCGTTGCATTTATCGTCGCTAAGACTATCGGGATGGGCATTGGCAAAGCGACCGCTGTCGTTGTCGAAATACAAACCATGTGCAGATGCAAACTCTTCGGATGTGGCCGCTTTTACTAAGATATCAGCCCCCACATTCATGTCACCGCCGGCAATACCAAAATTCTCCTTAACCATTTTACTTCCAAGTAAAGAGCCAGGATTGACCGAAACCAGCATGTGCGATTGTTGTTCATGCTCTGGCGCTATGGCTCGAGTCCACATAGTCAGTGCCAGCTTACTTTGCGCATACGCTTCTCCTGCAGACAAAGCACGCTCTCCGTTAAGAGCGGCCAAATCCACCGGCGCTTGCGCCGCAGATGACAAATTAATAACACGGCAACCAGGATTCATAATGGGCTGTAGGCGTTCGGTCAAAATATAAGGTGCCACGGTATTAACCGCAAAGCGTACATCCAAACCATCGACCGTTGTGGTGTCGCCGCCAGAGTAGATACCGGCATTATTAATTAACACATCCAATTCACCGTGCAACATAGAGACTTGGTCCGCAAGACGCATGGTTTCACCAATAGAGGACAAATCCGCATTATAGCCAAGCACAGGCTTGCCAAACTTGTCACTAAGCTGCAGTTTAACTTGTTCAAGCTTGCTGGGATTACGACCATGAACAATCACCTTGTGCCCAAGCTCTAGCAGTTTGCTTGCGGTTAACAGTCCGATTCCATCCGTTGACCCGGTGATCAATATCATCTTTGTCATGCTCTAAAGCCTCACTTGCTCATTGGTTTGGTTAAAAGGGGAGCTAATCATTTACTAAATTAACATGCTGCAGGTCAATATAACGCCTAATTTTGCAATGTACATCACTATTTTTAGGTCAAATGTGGCTTGTTATCGGTATACTGTGTTTTCAATGTCTTAATTAAACGCTACCAATCGGTGGCAAAAACAAAGGAATGCACTGATTTGAAGCCTCGGAAAGGAATCACAATTTCATTATTGAGTGTTGCATTTTTTAGCGCCTCAACAACTGCCAGCATTATGGAACAGTTGAAAGATCCCCTCGATGGCCGCTTTGATGCCAGCGAATGGATCCTTGAAAACGCGGTTGGCTTTATGCCGGTCCCCATTATTATTACCGAACCGGCGGTTGGCGTTGGCGGCGGTGCCGCATTGCTGTTCTTTCATGAAACCGAAGCTCAACGCCAGTGGCGAAAAGACAACCCCAACCAGGTGAATCCCGAGTTACCAGCGGTTACGGGGGTGGTTGCTGCTGCGACCGAAAACGGCAGTAAATTGGGCGGACTGTTTCACTCCAACAGCTGGAAAGATGACAGTTTACGCTACCTTGGTGCGTTATTTGGCGCCGATTTAAATCTCAAATTTTACCCCATAGAAAACGGCCCTGCTTTCGGCTTTAACATCAAAGGCGAATATCTATTGCAAGAATTAGAATATCGACTTGGACAAAGCAACGTGTTCTTAGGTGCCGGCTATTCCTTAATGCAATCTGAGGTGGATTTTGGGCTCGTCACCAACCTACCGGATCTCGGGTTACCGGCGCTAAACAGCAAAGACGGTGCCCTTAATATCAAGATAACCTACGATTCACTGGACAATCGTTTCAGTGCCAGTTCCGGTATCAAAGCCGGAATTAGCGCTAAATTCCACCATGAAAATTTGGGTGGCGACTATCAATACCAAGATTACCACGCCTACGTAAATGCCTATCAGCCGATTAACTCGAAATGGACCATAGCACTGAGAGGCGATGGTAAATACATTACCGATGGCTCTCCTTTTTATGCCCGTCCCTTCGTAGACTTGCGTGGCATATCGGCAATGCGTTATCAAGGTGATCGAGTGGTGCTCGCAGAAGCGGAGCTGCGTCATCACTTGGACAGCCGCTGGACAGTACTGGGTTTCGTAGGCAGTGGTCAGGCAGATAACTTCAATAACTCGGTAGCTGACTCCAGTTGGCAAACCGCATTTGGCGGTGGTTTCCGTTATTTGGTGGCGCGCCAACTTGGCTTAACCAGTGGTATTGATATTGCTCGAGGACCTAATGAAACCGCCTTTTATATTCAAACCGGCGGTGCCTGGTAAGCATCACATATCACGCCAGCCTGGTTTTGACGCCCTCAACAGTTGAGCCGGATATTGAAGCCAGCTCAAAAAATTGACAATCGAGTTGTGAAATATCGGTTTCAATTTTGCAAGCCGTTTAATGGCTGGTTATGCTTGTGTCCCTACATAGGTATATTAGAAGTACCTTAATGCGGGTTTATATAGTAAGAGGATCCCCATGCATAGCCGTCCTGAAGAGCAATCCGCTCCTCATTCCCCAAAGCTCATGATGCAGCGTGCTGAATTGTTCGCGTTGAATAAAACCACTAAAAGCATCGCTAATACGGTTTACTTGGCTATGATGGCTGGCGTGTTTATTGGGCTGGCGTTTGTCTTTTATGTCACTGTGGTAACGGGCAGCGATAGCAGTTGGGGCATAACCCGTCTAGTGGGAGGCCTTGCCTTCAGTACAGGGCTAATTCTCACTGTACTTTGTGGCGCTGAGCTCTTCACCAGTACCGTTTTGTCCATTATCGCTTGGGCTAATAAACAGCTGGCCACGAACAAGATGCTTAAGCTTTGGGGGCTTGTTTATGCCGGTAACTTTCTTGGAGCGGTGCTTTTAGCAGTGCTTATCATGGGTGCTGGAATGCACCAACTTGACCACGGCCAGTGGGGACTGAGTGCCCTACAACTTGCCCAACACAAGATACACCACTCCTTTCTACAGGCATTCTGCCTTGGGGTGCTGTGTAACCTTTTGGTTTGCTTAGCGGTTTGGTTGACGTTTAGCACTACCAACGCCTTATCTAAAGCCTTATTGGTGGTTCTACCGGTCGCTCTATTTGTGAGTAGCGGATTTGAGCACTGCGTCGCCAACATGTTTATGGTGCCGCTGGCAATTATGATTCACTCAGGTGCCCCCGACGCATTTTGGCTGCAAATAGGGGTGGATGCCAGTCAATTTGCCGATCTCACCTGGGCGAACTTTATTAGCGCTAATCTGATTCCGGTCACCTTAGGTAACATCGTTGGTGGGGCCTTGTTGGTAGGATTGTATAACTGGAACATATACTCTAAGCCGCTCCCGAAGGTGGATCTGAAAAAGAAAGTGACTGTTGAAAAGAAAGACTGAAAAACCAGACAGCAATTGTTAGAGATTATTTTTCGAAACTAAAAATCCGAAACCGCTTGTTGTGCGTATCCTTAGCCTGTAAAACTAACTTCAATTAAACAGAGCTTAGTAAGGAACTCATACATGACCGATAATTATGTACCACCTAAAGTTTGGACGTGGGACTCTGCAAGCGGCGGTAAATTTGCCAGCATCAACCGCCCCATTTCTGGCGCGACTCACGAAAAAGACCTCCCCATAGGCAAGCACCCGTTACAGCTATATTCGTTAGCAACCCCCAATGGCGTTAAGGTCACCATTTTGCTTGAAGAATTGTTAGCTGCAGGTGTTAAGGAAGCCGAATACGACGCGTGGATAATCAACATTACCGAGGGTGAACAGTTCTCATCCGGGTTTGTTGAGGTTAATCCAAACTCTAAGATTCCCGCATTGGCTGATCACTCTCAAAAACCGGCTAACCGAGTGTTTGAATCCGGAGCAATTATGCTTTATTTGGCGGAAAAATTTGGCAAATTTATTCCCAAAGATGCGGCCTTACGAGCAGAGTGCCTATCGTGGTTGTTCTGGCAAATTGGTAGCGGCCCATTTGTTGGGGGCGGGTTTGGCCACTTTTACGCTTATGCTCCCGAGAAATTCGAATACCCAATTAATCGCTACGCGATGGAAACCAAGCGCTTGCTGGATGTATTGGATAAACATTTGGCTGATTTCGACTTCCTCTGTGGTAGTGAATATACCATTGCCGACATGGCCAATTACGCTTGGTTCGGTGCCTTAGTTGAAGGCCGCCTGTACGAAGCCGCTAAGTTCTTGGATGTTGCCAGCTACACCAATGTGCAGCGCTGGGCCAAAGAAATCAGCGCTCGTCAAGCCGTTCAACGTGGCCTGCGAGTAAATAAAGTATGGGGCGAGGAAAGCGAACAGCTGGCTGAGCGTCATGACGCCAGCGATTTAGATTAGCCCGCGGTTATCCACAAGGGACGTACCCCAACGGTATTTGCCGTAAGGGTACGTCCCTATCATAGTTTACTAACCACTACTGTGGCGGTTGAAAACGCCAAACGTCATTATCCACTCGCTGTACATTAATGTCTGCCGGTAAGTTAAAACGCTCTCTATCACCGCCAAAGCTATACACGACTTGTTTTAAGCCCCAACGTCCTTCCCGCACTACAAGTGCGTCAAAGTCGTATTTAACGTCGTTCAGCCCAAATGGATTGGTTGGCGATGGTGCAGGGTTAGGATCGACGTTCCAAGGAGCGTCGCTCACTTGTTGCCAGTTAGCGCCATTTCGGCTGACCCAAACGTCACTTGGGTTTTGCAATAAGCCGAAACCGCCAAAACACATTAGGTTGCCATATACCGCAACACATTGATGCCCTGGTCTCGCCGGCCATGCAGCTGACGCTGTCATTTGCTGCCAGTCTTTGCCATTTTTAGAACGCCACACGTCGTTAAAATAAGGCGGTGTGCAAAACGGCAACGGCTCACAGGTAAATCCATCTTCTCCGCCAATCATGTACAAATAGCCGCCCTTACTCACTAAAACGCCACCGGCGCGAGCAGCCCAAGGGGCGTTATCGGTTACCTGTTTCCAATCGCGACCGTTATAGGACTTCCACACGTCGTTGAAATACTCTCGAGGCTGAGGACCCGCTACTACCGCCGAGTCATCATTTCGCGAACCACCTGCCACGTATAACGCGCCGCGATGCACAGCCGCCGACAAACCGGCCCGCTCAGTCCAGCCTGCGTTTGCGGTAAGTTGCTTCCAGTTAACACCGTCGCGACTCGACCATACGTCGTTAAAGAAATCTGATTGAGATACGAAAGGCGGACACTCGGGCACAAAAGGCGGGCAATTATTAGGGATCACTTTAAAGTTTTGTCCACCAAGAATGTACATGCGACTGCCCCGCTGTAATGCTTGGAAATAAGCTCTCGCAGGCCAGTGCTGACTGTCGTCGGTTTCTAAAATCTGCCGCCAACTCACGCCTTTATCGGTACTTTTCCAAACATCGCCGTGTATGATGCTGTCACCGAATATTGCCGATTCCACCGGGGTACGTCCCCCCATAAGGTAAAACGCACCGCGTTTTTCCACCACTTGCAACCCTGCTCGGGCTTGCCAATCTGCAGCTAAGGTCTGAGGTTGCCAAATCCAATCTTGAAAAACCGAGGCCGGTGTAAACCACCATTGCTGAGCTGCAAACTGATAATAACTTTTGGCCATGGTTGCGGGTATTAGCGTCATATACAAGCAAACGCACAGTAACAAATATTTTAGTTTCATTAGTTGTCCCTTGTTAATCATGAATAAAAGCTTGCGGTATTAATCGGCAAGACGCGCTGTTATTCATAATGGAAAGATATTTAGAAGCCTAGTCAATCATTTAAGGGTTTGCAGGCAATTTTGTTGTGGCGAATAAAAAAGCCGCCTCGAAAGGCGACTTTGATTACTGATGACTTGCTAACCCGATTGAACTAAGGGGTTGGCGAGCCAAACAAATGGGTTAATACCGAATTTGGATCACCCGTAACTCGAGTGACGCCGGTTTCCTTTAGAAACTGTTCTGTCGGCGGCCTTTGTTTATCCGCTGCTGTTTCTGGTCTACACGCGGTTTCAATGCCGTATTTGTTACACCAGAACTTAGGGATATTGCCCGCTTCTCGGCCAAGGATAATCTGCACAAAGTACGGAATATTGTTCGGTAAGAAGGTGGTTTGCTCATCATTACCCAAGTGCAAATAACCAAATGAGTGGGTCAACTCGTGGAAGACCAGTGGCGCAAATCCATTAATTTCACTGTTGGCACTCACCATGTTCTCTTCCACCGCCAGGTTAAGGCCTATGACACCGTAAGCGAAACCGGTTCTATCGGAGGACAGTACAAAGCTAAAGTCTTTTTCGGTTTCTATGTACTGATTGACATAACTCTTAAACTGGGCAAATGAGCCGGGGAAGGCAACACCCGGGAATGCCGGCGAACTGGCGTCAATCGCAAATTTTTGGTCGAGCAAGTTAGCGTGGCGGTCAAACGATTGCTGGAACTCTTGGGTGTTGGCACCAAACACAATACGACCGTACATTTTCTTAAAGCGAGTTTTAGTCGCTTCGCTCCAATTAGTCGGGTTATTAAAGCGTCCCGCAATTGGGTCGGTCGGCGCTTTAAACCAGCTGTCTTTTAGCTCAGGGACGTTCTTAAACAATCTATCGTTATTATTTAGAACAAAATCCACCTCTTGCGGATGATTTTGAGCAAGGTAGGCGGCATCGGCAGCATCTAACCCCAGCCCCATGAGCTGCTGCTGTTTAGAAGGCGCATTAACCGGTGCTTTTGCACCAATCACTACCGTATCGGGAGCGCTATCCACTTGGCCGTCGTTTACCACTAACTCGATAACATATTGCCCTTCCACATCCGGGGTAAAGTCAAACGCATTAGCGGTACTGGTCACTGTGGCGGTACTGCTATTAGGCTTAGATTTTAGCGACCATTGATAAGTGAGAGTATCGCCATCGGCATCGGTACTGGCGCTGGCAATATGAACCGCGCTGCCGGTCACTACGTTTAGCTTATCATCTCCGGCATTCGCAACCGGCTGGGTATTGGTGTTTACTGGGTTGACGCTCACCACCATTTGCGTGGAGTCCGATAGCTCTCCGTCAGAGACCGTCAATTTAACCTTATAATCCCCGGGAACATCGCCCACAAAGGTCACCGATGATAAGTTAACGTAAGACGCTTTTGGATTGGCTGGCGGATTATCTGCAAAGGTAGCGCTACTGCCGGAAGGTTTACTTACAAAACTCCAGCTAAAGGTAATAGGTTGCGCATCGGGATCAGAACTTCGAGTACCATCGAGTACCACTGTCATGCCTTGCGCTATGCTAAAGTTTACCGGCACAACCGCTGATGGCGGATTATTCACCATAGCCGGTGGATTGGCGGCAATGTTAATGGTAGCAGTGCTGTGCGCACTGTCTTTCTGGCCATCATTAACGATAAGTTCCACAACATACTGACCGGCGACATCCGGTATAAAGGATACTGCTGGGTCGTTTGGTAACACCGAGTTTAAAGCACTGCCCGCCGGCGGCCTTAAATGCCAACTGTAGCTTAGCGCATCGCCATCAGGGTCACTGCTTGCAGAGCCGTCCAGTTGAATCGGGTTTGCACCAAGCGGAGCGTTTGCCGGCGCACTAATTTGAGCGACTGGCGCGTGATCCATGTCCTTAGCGAGAATCGACACTTGATCAGCGGTACTATCGACCGTGCCATCATTAACCACCAGCTCAAACACATATACACCCGCAACATCTGGGGTAAAGGTAGGAACGATGCCCGTGGCACTGCTAATAGTTGCGATGGAGCCATCTGGAGCACTTATTTCAGACCATTGGTAGGTTAAATTATCCATGGAGTCAGGATCGTTACTCGCCGAGGCGTCGAGTTGCGCAACTTGTCCTACTAACACATTAATGTCGCTACCCGCGTGCGCGATAGGTGCCGAGTTAGTATCAGCCATTGCCACAGAAGCGACGATTTCAGCTCGGGCGGAATCGCCAGCACTGTCGCTCACCGTGAGCTCGAATGAATAGGCGCCGGCGACATCAGGTACAAAGCTCGCAGTCATTTGGTCGGCGTTTTGAATGGCAGATTGACTGTTGTCCGGCTTATTATCTACAACCCACTGATAGCTTAAACTAGCACTGCGGCTAGCGTCTGTAGAGTGGCTGCCGTCAAGCACAATGGCTTCACCCACTTTGACACTTTGATTAGTGCCAGCGGAGGCAAAAATACCCGTCACTCGTATTTCCACAACGTCTGGTAAGCTATCCAGACCGTCTTCCTTGACTAGTAGCTCTACCACATAAACACCAGGCTTATCGGCTTTGAAACTTGCCATTTGCATGTCAGCATCTTGAATTTGAACATCGCTGCCATCCGGTTGCGTTAACACTCTCCAATCGTAAATTAAAGTCTGCTCCCCATCGCTACTGTTACTTGCTGAGCCGTCCAGCATGATGGTGTCTTTAATATAATACTGAGCGTCATCACCAGCATTCGCCGTGGGTATCCCTAGCTCTTCTTTTACATCGTCACTATTACAGCCAACGGCTAAGCTCATTAAGACAAACATTGCTGCCGCTTTAGCCTTGCGAGATATTTCAATATTCATAGCTACTCCATTTAACCGCTTCTGAACTTGAATTCAGCCTTTATCTTGAGAGATAAACCACCGAAGCTTGTCTCTCAATACTCGGTGTAACGACCTTCTCTGTCAACAATCTATCTACAGAACATTTACAGCTTAGCTACAACCCAATTAACTCGGTTGCACGGCGTGTGCGTGTTTTTGATGGAACCTCTCCCAAATCTTTTCATGAAAGAAATACCCCACACTGTTTATCGCAGGTTCGATCAGGGCCACGGCTCCCCCAACCATAATGTCGCCGGTCATTAAATAAACAACACCAAAAGCAATCGTGAAATGCATCATAGTGAAAGTAAGTGATTTAGCCATAAGCGTATCCTCAATGTTTGCCTTACTCAAATAATAATGATTATCATTTGCATGTAAAGGCAAATTAATCGATCCCGAGCTTTAGCATTTTAGAACTTAGCTGTTAATTGGGGGGGGGACGTACCCCAGCATATTGGCTAAAAGCTGAGGGGACGTACCCCTGTGGATAAATTGGACGCAAAAAAAATGGCCTCAACAAGTGAGGCCTAAAAAATCTAATTCACATTAGCAAGGGAGATTGGGTGGGTGACCAACTCGTCACCCGATGAATTTAGTTTCTCTTAGACTCGTAAAGTTTGATGTGTGAAGACCCAACCCGTATGTGTGTAATTAGCGTGAATAGGAGCGAGGGGACGTACCCCTGTGGATAACCGGGGTACGTCCCCAATGCGGTTGGGGTACGTCCCCAATGCGGTTGCAGCCGTTGCCACTAACCTATGGTTAGGCGGGTTTCTGGGTGGCGCAGTTTTTTGCTTCGTGGCGATGCTAAGAAGTACGCTAATGTGAGCGGTCCAAGGCGGCCAATAAACATCAGTGCAATGATGATGAATTCACCTATGCTGGACAGTTCAGAGGTTAATCCACGAGACAAGCCCACGGTTCCGAACGCTGATACCGCTTCAAATACAACATCGATAAATGGCGCGTCCTCGCTAAGCAGTAAGGCGAACATCGCCATCCAAGTTGCGCCCACTGAGATCATGGTCAACGCCAAGGCTTTTGAAACCGTTTCACGTGCAATTTCGCGATTAAATAAGGTAATGGCTTTATCTCGTCGCAAATAACTGTAGGTCGCCAAAATTAACACTATGAAGGTAACCACTTTAATACCACTGGCGGTACTCACCGAGCCGCCACCAATAAACATCAACAACATCATGATGGCGGTAGTCGCATCTTCAAGGTGCTCGATTGAGAGGGTATTAAATCCGGCGGTTCGAGGCGTCACGGCTTGAAACCAGGAAGCCAGCCATTTACTGCCTTCTGATAGGGGGCCAAGCGTATGAGGGTTATTGTGCTCTATGAGATAAATTGCCAACAACGCAACCACGTTAATGATCATCGTACCCAGTATCATTGCTTTACTGTAGGGCGTTAGGCCACTCCATGAACGGTTCTTAGTAACATCGATCCAAACCGTAAAGCCGAGCCCACCAAGAATAAACAAGCCTGATATAGTCAACGACACAACCGGATCGGAAACATAACCCATTAGATTGTTAGGCGATAATGAGAAACCTGCATTATTAAAAGCACTGATGGTATAAAAGAAAGCATGGAACAGCCCGGTTTCCCATCCCAATGGTTTTATCCAATACAGTGACAGTATTAAAAAACCAATAAACTCAATCACCAACGAGTAAATCATTACTGACTTAGCCACACTGAGCAGCGTAGAAGTATCGGTGTGGTTGAACGCTTCTTTCGCCACCACCCGTTGCAGCAGGCCAATCTTTCGCCCAAGCGACAACAAGGTCACGACTGCAAAGGTCATTAAGCCAAACCCACCGCACTGGATTAAAATCGCAATTACCGATTTACCAAAAATGGTGAAACTGGTGCCGGTATCCACCACCGATAAGCCCGTCACCGTCACCGCAGACGTGGCTGTGAACAGCGCCTGCTCCCAACCAATATCAATCTCTGTGGCAAAGGGTAACTTAAGCAGAAGTGTGCCCGTGACAATCAAGAACAAAAAACTGAACGCCAAAATAGCAGGCGGCGCAGCATTAATCTTAAAGCCGGTACCAACTTTACGTTCTAAGCGAGCTTGATGAGGATGCCACAAAGTCATGGATTAGCTTAACCGCGGCGCTATTCGAGTTAACGCGCTGCGCTTACCGCTCAGCAACAACCGATCGTTGGTTTGAAGAACAAAATCCAACTCTAAGTTTCTTAGAATTTCACCATCTCGTTTAACCAGCAGCGGCTCAATAATTTGTTGATTGTCGTCACACACCTCGGCCAAGGTGCGCCCTTCTAAACGGGTTTTCACAATAATTTGGACAACGTAGAAGCCATCTCCAAGCCCAATAAAATCGGTAACCATCGGGTAGTTAAGCGCTTGAGCCACCCGCGCTCCCATGTCTTCCTCTGGGTGAATGATTCGGGCCACTCCGAGCTTAGAAACGATGGTATGATGAGCTCTGGTATTGGCTTTTACCCAAATATCTTTTAGACCTAAGGTTTTAAGCGCTAAGGTACAAAGAAGGCTGGCTTGCATGTCTTCGCCAATGGCCACCAACACCGTATCCGAACCGGTCAAACCCAACTCCATAAGTGCGTTTTCATCGGTCGCATCGCACACCACCACTTGCGTTAAGTGATTAACATACTTATCAGCTACTTTTGGATCATTATCCACCCCAGTAACTGTATGCCCTAAGTGAATCAACTCTTGAGCAGCCGCTAATCCAAATCGTCCAAGTCCGATAATGGTAAAATGAGACACCGCGCCCTCCAACTACTAAAAAGACAGTAAAATCGATAAGTTAATAGCAATGCTATGCCATACCATTACCACATGGTATGGCACAATCCCAATGAAATGTGTGAGTTTTTACTCAGCAAGGGTGACGCGGCATGGCCCAAACCGAGTAAAATCCGCTCTTAAAAACTAGCGCTTCTTGATGATAAACATTTGGTAGCCAAACTGGTGCAATTGGCTTTTATAAAGCTCAACTTCAGTGGCTATGTCAGCCAACGCTTGCGAATTCGGCATGCTCGGTCGCAGCGCATTAACTCGCTCATCAAGCGGTAGATAATAATTTTTCCAAGCTTGTTCACTTAAGGTGAAGTGATCAACAAGCTCATAGCCTGCCTGTTCAATCTGTTGCAGACGCGTTGTTATTGACGTCATATCTGCGTATTCATTTTTCCAGAAGGCGACCACGTCATCGCTGGGCTCATCGGTTAGCCACACCAAATCGCTGAACACCATCAAACCATTGGAGGTTAATAGTCGGCGCCATTGTGTTAAAGCGTTTGCAACCCCCATGATATACGCTGAACCTTCTGACCAAATGAGATCGGCGCTGTCATCATCGAACGGCAACTCCGTCATACTGGCGCATACGGGTTTTATTTGGTGCGCATAACCATGTTCATTAGCAAGTTCCGCCAGCTTTTCTATGGCCGAAGGCTCATTGTCGACCGCCGTTATTTCGGCATTGGTTTGAGCGGCTAACTCGAGTGTGGCTAACCCTTTGCCACTGCCGATTTCGATGATTTTGCTCGGCTCAACAGGTAGCATGTTAAGCGCTTTAAGCGTTTCATCTGCACTACCCGGCCCCCAGCGTATTAAGGTTTCAAAAACCTTCATGAAATCGTTCATATACGGATCATTGTCATTCATATTGCGAACATACCTCTACAAAAAACTAAGACAGAACCAAAGAACTGGTTAAAACTGTATCGATTGAACTAATGTTATTCCTAAATTTACAAAAAAACCGCGCCAAAACGTCAACAGCTCCCTAATAAAGTGTGACATAACGCGCTTTTCAGCATAAAGTAGCGATTAGCGCAACATTGAAACCCAGCCAGCGCTGTTGGCTGCGTATCCAGCGGTTTTGTTTTACTCTCAATAAAGTTAAATAAAGGATGATATTAATGAAAAAAGCACTACCTATGCTAGCTCTTGCTGCAGCAATAGCCTCCCCCGTAGCGTTGGCGGATTCAACACCTGTTATGTTTTCTTCAGTGAATGGCTTTAACGCCCCCGACGCTGACCGAGTAGGAGGCGTTCGATTGGCCGCCTTACACGGTAAAGTTAACGAAGTTAATGGCTTAGATATCGCCGTAATCGGTATGTCAGAAACCAATCGCACCAAAGGGGTAAACATTGGCTTTTTTGGCGCGAATAAAGTTAACCAAGAGTTCGTCGGTGCCTCATTTGGCCTGTTTAACTGGCATACCGGCTTAACTAAAGGTGCGAATATTGGCGCGGTTAACATTGCCAATGACGTTCATGGTGCCAACGTAAGTTGGGTGAACTACTCAAAAGGCCACACCATGGTTGATGTAGGTGCGGTAAGCATCTCTGAAACCTCAGATGTGCAAGTGGGTATTTTTAACAAAACAAAGAAAATCGACAAGTTCCAAATCGGCATTATTAACTGTGCTGACAATGGTTTCTTCCCGTGTTTCCCTATTATCAACTTTGCTAAATAGTTAGTCTTTACAAGTAATTATTTTTGCCATTTCAAATAAAGGAGCACTATCGCTCCTTTATTTTTTACATAAATTTGACACATTAATAAGCATCTACTAATTTAGCCATTTCAAAAAGAAGTACCACTTAAGGCATACTCACTGTGAAGTGGGGGCGCAAAGTGACAGTACAAGTATACTTGTAGGCTGCATTGCTGAGTGATTAACCGTAAGAGCGAGTTTAGGTTAAGCGCACGACTCAAGAATGTAGCCATGTTATGAGCCCCGCCCTGCCCATTCTCCCTCTACTATAAAAAATAACTATGTATTAGCGATTCAAATACAGTGGCTCCCACTGGATGTTATTTGAATATTTGGGAAAAAATTTTTGAATAACAATGATACCGGCGCATCTGTAACAAGGACGCTTGTCAACTGGTTGATTTCGATTGCTCAACGCAAAGAAATCGAACTGATTTTAATATTTTCGATTGCTATCAATGCGCTGCATCTGGTGATACCTATATTTACCTTGCAGTTGTTTGATCGCGTATTAATGTCGGAAAGCATCGACACCTTAATATGGCTGACTTGCATCGCGTTGTTTTTACTGGTTATGCAAGCAAGTCTCGACTGGATACGCTCGCAGTTGATGCTGAGAAAAGCGTTAGCCTATGAAGCAAAACACAACGCAAGCGCCTTCAGCAATGCCATAAACGATACCATCAGCAAGCGAAAAAGCAGCGCACAAGCCATTAACGACGTATCTCAAGTCCGAGATGTGCTCGCTTCACCGAGTATTTTTGGCCTATTCGACGCCCCCTTTTCACCACTGTTTTTATTCGTTCTGTATTTATTGCACCCAATGCTGGGGCTCTACGCGTCCATTTCCGCGTTGCTACTAATGGCTCTGGCTGAGCTCACCCGACGAAAAACCAAGCAACTGGAGCAGTCGACTAAGCCGGCGAACCAAACCTTTAATAACTTAACTCAAGACTGGATTAACAGCGCCGATATCGTGCAAACTTCTGGATTTACTTCGGTGCTCGCCAACAAGTGGCAACAAGAGCGAAGCGGCATCGCGTCAACCACTGGTTACTTTCAAAGCCGTATCCGCAGCCTCGCATCCCTTTCAAAGTTCACTCGTTTTGTTTTGCAAACCGGCTTACTCGTGGTGTGTATTATTCTCGTACTTAATAATCAAATTAGCGCGGGAGTGCTGATTGCCGCGTCGATGCTAATGGCTCGAGTGCTAGCCCCCATCGACCAAGCGATTAATCATTGGAGCCATTGGAAACAGGGCCGCCAAGCCCACCAGCGCGTCACCAATCGCGCAATTCAAGTCTCTGAATCTCCGTTGCCACTGCCGCCATTGAGCGGCGAAATCCAAGCACTTGATGTGGTACTTAACCCGACCCCATCCATGCCACCACTTATTAACAAGTCCAGCTTTCACATAAAGCCTGGCGAAATTGTCGGCATTATTGGTGAAACCGGCAGCGGCAAAACGGAGTTAGCGAAAGCCCTCATAGGTTTAACCTCTATCAGTGAAGGTGAAATCACTCTCGATAATGCCTGCATTAATCAATGGGCTAACAAGCCACTCGGTCAACAAATTGGCTATTTACCTCAAGATGCCTGTCTTCTCGCAGGAACCGTCACTCAGAATATTTGTCGTTTCGATGGCTTTGATGATGCTAAGCACGTTGTTGAAGCGGCGAAGTGCGCTGACGCTCACAACATGATTCTCAGTTTGCCACAAGGTTATCAAACCGTGGTTGGCGATGTTGGCCATACGCTCTCAAAAGGGCAACAACAAAAAATTGCGTTAGCTCGCACCCTATACAAGGCACCTAAATTGTTGGTTTTAGATGAACCTGATAATGGCTTGGATCATAAAGGCTTAATAAAGCTCTACCAATTGCTTGAACGAAATCGGGTTAATAAAACCACCATGATTATTGTCTCCCACAAGGGTTCCATACTCAGTAAAACTGATAGCGTATTGGCCATACAAGCTGATCGAAGCGTTATCAAACGTTCGACCGCTCAATACCTAAATACGGACCGTTTGACCAAACCGTCAGTTGGAGGAAGCGCTTCATGAAGGAACAAGCAACAACTGCCAAGCCATTTAGTTTAAATCCTCTTCCGTGGCTGCTTCTTGGCCTATTCATCTTTATTTTTGGCTTCGTCGGTAGCCTGACTTGGGCTGCTTTAGCGCCGTTAGCATCAGCCTCCGTCGCTCCTGGTAAGCTGGTTACAGAAATAGATACCCAGGCGGTACAGCACCAAAACGGCGGAGTGGTAAACAACATATTGGTGGAGAATGGTACTCAGGTAGAAAAAGGTGAAGTGCTATTAACCTTGTCTGATCCGGTATTAAATAGCCAGTTACTGCAGCTGAAAACCGTAGAGTTTGCCTTGCAAGCTAAACTTTCTCGGATTCACGCACAGCTCTCTGAGCGCTCGATTCAATGGAACCAACTGCCTGATAATTTGACCTTAGCACAGCAAAACACACTCAAAGGCGAGCAAGAGCTGCTTGAGCAGATCCGCAATGCTCACAAGCAAACCTTAACCTCTTATGAGCAACAAATAAACCAAGTTAGCAACGACATGGACAGCTACCAGTCTTGGGTTGTGAGTGACGATAATTCACTGGCTTTGCTAAGAGAGCAAATTAAAGCGACCGAGTTCTTACTTCAAAAAGGATACGCCTCAAAAGTCGATCATCTCGAACTGCAACGGCATGAATCCAGTTTGTCTGGCCGATTAGCGGAGCATAAAGCCAACATACTAAGAGCGACCAATAAAATCAGTGAGTTAACTGCTAATATTAACGCAGAAAAAACCTTGTATAGGCAAAAAGCACAGGAACAAAAACACCAAGCAATCCAAGAGCTGGATGGTGTAACTAAGCAAATTGAAGCCTTAACCGTACTCACCGATAGAATTGAGATCAAAGCACCGGTGACCGGCTCGGTGATTAATCTAAATGTTCACACTAAAGGCGGAGTGATTTCCCCTGGTAGCGTCATTATGGAAATCGTCCCCAACCAATCGCGCATTATCGCGCAAGTAAACATTAACCCTAAAGACATCGAATCTGTGCACATCGGCTTAACTGCCAAGGTGCGCTTACTTTCTTATAGCTTTAGGAAAGTGCCAGCAATTAGCGGTGAGCTGATCAACCTATCCGCCGACAGCATAGTCGATCCTAATACGGGCCAAGGTTATTACCAAGGTGAAGTGGTTCTAAACAGCAATGAACTCAAACGCGCCGGAGTCCAGCTTATTCCAGGTATGCCAGTACAAACGCAAATTGTACTGGAGCCTAGAACCGTATTTGACTATTTACTCTCGCCTATTACTCATAGTCTCGAACGAGGTATGAAAGAAGTGTAATACAGCGACACTCTATTGATTTATCACAAAAAAAGCGAGGAACTTGAAAATGGCTGAAGAAACTATCGTGGGGACCAGTGACGCTGATCTTGTTGCCACTACCGATGCCGATACACACGTAAAGGGAAAGCAAGGGGATGACGTTATTGACGGCGGCTCTGGCAATGATGTGCTAGAAGGCAATCGTGGCGACGACGTTATCGATGGCGGCAGTGGTGATGACCTCTTATTTGGTGGGGTTGGCAATGACACGCTTACCGGTGGTGAAGGTGATGACACCTTTGCAATGCGCATCACGCATGGCGGCATTAATACCATCACTGACTTCGAGGTTGGCGGTGATGCGTTGCAATTTTTATTGGATCGCAAGCACTTTTTACTGGCCAACGACCTAACCAAAAACGACAACCAGGAAGCCCGTGTCGACGACAAACTGGATAGCAAAGTAGACCGCCTTGATGACCGTTTTTTGGGTGAGTCATTAGGATTAGATGACGATGCATCAGGTCTTGAAAAAGCCGACGCTTTTGTGGTGGCCGCCGTTGAAAATAAGCTGGATATAAGCGTTGATGGCGACGACTTAGTGTTAACCTTTTTCGCCGACGTAGGCAACGGTAACAAAGGCACCACCATTAACCTAACAGGCTTAGCGACGGATGAACATATCGCTCGAATTTTAAATAGTGGCGACGATGAGGCCACTAAGAAAGCGGCCATCGTTGAAATGCTCACTAAGGGCTACTTACACGGCACGAGTGATGATGACGTCATCAACGGCAGTGAAGACGACGATGTGTTTATTAGCAGCGATGGTCATGACCACTTTCACGGTGGCGACGGCATGGATACCGCCATGTTCACTGGCTCAGTGCTCGAATATAACTTCCAAAGCTATAAAGGCTTACGCGTGATCGATACCGTAGACGGTCGAGACGGCATAAGCGAGTTACACGATGTCGAAAAGGTAACGTTCAATGATGGTACCTTTGTGCTCAAAAAAGGCCATAACGCCTACGACAAGCTGGTGGCCGATGATGGCGTTGATACCTTGTTAGTCGGTCTGCATGGCAGCGACGACATTTATGGCGGTACCGGTAACGATGTGTTGTTTGGCGACAATGGCGTTAATTTCCACTACAAAGGTGGCGATGATTACCTTGACGGTGGTGCCGGTAATGACATTTTAATTGGTGGCGCCGGTAACGACACTCTAAAAGGTGGTGAAGGTGAAGATACCGCGGTATTTAGCGGCTCAGTCTTCAATTATGCGTTCCAAACCTATCAAGGCATTCGCGTCACCGATCAAATCGGTAAAGATGGCGTCGATGAGCTGTTTGATATTGAATACGTCACCTTTGACGAGGGAACCTACTTACTTAAACGCGGCCACAATGCCGGCGATGTAATGACTGCTGAAGATGGTGTGGACACCATGCTCGTTGGTATGCATGGCGATGACACCCTCACCGGTGGAACCGGAAATGATGTACTCATTGGCGACAATGGCGCTAACTTTACCTACAACCCCGGAAACGACACACTCGACGGTGGTGCAGGTAACGACATCATGATAGCCGGTGCCGGCGATGACATGATCTACGCGGACCAAAAAGCGCCCGCTCATTTAGCAGTCAATGCCGAAAGTGACATCATTGACGGTGGCGATGGCGTTGATGAGCTGACATACAACGATACCTATTTAAATGCTGACTCTTTGAACGTATCTGTGGTCGATGGCAACACCTTTGAGGTTAACACCATGGACGGCGACACGGTTACCTCAACGGATGTGGTGGCCAACGTTGAAATTCTAAACGGTACCCGAGGCGATGACGTCATCGACTTCAGTGGCCTTGGCCATGGTATGACCTACAACGACAAATGGACCGGTGCCGGCAATGATATGGTTACCGGAACCGACTTCAACGACACCATCAATCTTATGCATGGTGACGATACCGTTTACGCCAGTGGCGGCCAAGATTATTACAACGGCGGCGGTGGTGACGACACCTTAGTGTTTGATGCGGGTACTGAAATTGTCGTCGAAGTGCACGGCCCGGCTTACAAAGGTGAATACAAAGTCAGTGTGGTGGGTAGTGATGACTATACCATCGTCAAGGACGTTGAGTTTATTCAAGTTGGCGATGAAACCGAGTCACTTGAAGAACTGCTTGGCGACGCAGCTTAGTTAACGCTGTTCTTTGAAAGAATGCCATCTAAATCCGTTTAGGTGGCATTTTTTATGGCAAAATAACCTCAAAACCACAGCTAATCAGTTGAAAAGTGCCATGACATCAGCTCAATACATCATAGCCTTAGATCAAGGCACCACCAGCTCTCGTTCGGTGTTGTTTGACAGTAACGCTCAAATTGTAGACGTCACTCAAAAGGAGTTTAGTCAATATTACCCACAATCCGGCTGGGTTGAGCACGATCCGATGGAAATCTTAAACAGTCAGCTTAGCACCTTGCACAGGCTCATAACCCGCCACGGACTCACCACTGACAACATCGCCAGCCTTGGCATTACCAATCAACGAGAAACCACCATTGTTTGGCACAAAGACACGGGCAAGCCCATTTATAATGCCATTGTTTGGCAGTGTCGCCGCACCAGTGATTTGTGCGAACAACTCAAGCAAGAAGGCTGGCATGACCCAATTCAACAATCCACGGGGCTGATACTGGACCCGTATTTTTCGGCGACTAAGGTGGCTTGGATATTAGATAACGTTGACGGCGCTCGCGCGCTAGCTGAACAAGGTAAGCTATTGTTTGGAACTGTCGATACTTGGCTGATTTGGCATCTCACCCAAGGTAAGGTTCACGCTACGGATTTCACCAATGCCTCCCGCACCATGATGTTTAACATTAATACCCTTGAGTGGGATGATAAAATCCTTAAGCGCCTTAATATTCCAAAATCTATGCTGCCCCAAGTACAGGATTCCGCCAGTTATTTCGGGCGAGCTATTCTCGATACCGACACCCCAATGCAGTTAGCCATTAGCGGCGTTGCTGGCGATCAGCAAGCGGCCTTGTTTGGTCATCAGTGCGTATCCGCTGGGCAAACCAAGAACACCTACGGCACCGGCTGCTTTTTGCTAATGAATACCGGCCAAGAACGGGTTAACTCGAGTCACGGCTTGCTTACCACGCTGGCCATTAACGCCCAAGGTAAGCCTTGCTACGCGCTCGAAGGTGCGGTGTTTATGGCGGGCGCCTCCATTCAATGGCTGAGAGATGAGCTTAGGTTGCTGTCGGAAGCGAAAGACTCAGAGTACTTTGCCAATAAAGTGGACTCTTCTAATGGTGTTTATGTGGTGCCGGCCTTCACCGGTTTGGGCGCGCCCTACTGGAACCCATACGCTCGAGGTACCATTGTAGGTTTAAGCCGAGGCACCAGTGCCGAGCACATTGTCCGAGCAACTTTAGAAAGCATAGCCTATCAAACCTGTGATGTGATTAACGCCATGCAGGCCGATGCCAATATAACTTTGCAGGAACTCAAAGTTGATGGCGGCGCTGCAAGCAACAACTTTCTCATGCAATTTCAAGCAGACGTGCTCAACACTCAGGTTTTAAGACCACAAATGACCGAAGTCACCGCCATCGGCGCTGCATTTCTGAGTGGGCTAGCAAGCGGATTTTGGAATGAGCTAAGCAATTTAAAGCCATCATCAAGCGCCGATGACTGCTTTACCCCAGACGGCAATAACGACAAACGACACACTCGCTACCAAGGTTGGCAGCGAGCGATCAAGGCCGCCCAAGCTTGGTCTGAGTAGCCCTTTCACCGGCGCGCACTGAACACAAAAAAACGCTCGAATCTGGATTCGAGCGTTTCAAGTCAGAGAATGATTACAACGGCGGAGTTCCTTGCTTAAATTCCGACATTATGGTGTCTCTAAATTCTTGCGTATCTTCGTATCCATGGACTTTAGTGCCATGCTCAACAACCGCAGCAAGCAATTCTTCCTTTGAATCTGCGCTTAACGCCACTGAACACTTAACGTCACCTGGGTAATCCCGACAATCGATGTAATAACGACTCATGATCAACCTCCTGGCCTGTTTGAGCATTTTTGCTCAACCATTAAGTATAGCTCAGCATTGCCAGCTTTATTAATGGCGCTCCATGCAGCTTTTATGCACTTCTTTTAAGATGTAATCTTTGTCGATGACAACGCCGCCCGCTCGCTGCCCAGCTACTCGATAAATATAGCTCGTGGTGTATTGCAAAAAGGTTTGATCGGAGCCATCAAACGAAGACTCGAAGACCTTATGAAGCGCATCTTCTTGGGACAGACCCTGAGCGCGTAAGTCATAAATAAGCTCTGATTTGGCCGTTAGTGCATCGCAGTTTTCTGCTTTATGGGCAAGGCTGGCTTTCAAGGCCGTCATGGCGACATAGCTTAGCGCTAATAATACGGCGATTGCGATGAGTATTTTTACTGGTTTTGTCATAACGTGTTCTATTAGTGTTCTATTAGTATTAGCAGTGATTAGCCGGTTATTGTCGTATGTTTTCGCTTGTTTTCCCAATCGCAATTCAGAAACTTTGCGCAAGCATCAAGTTTGGCGATTATATCCAATCAGTTGATCAACGAAAAATCATGGCTGTAAGACAACACCAGCTTTTTATCCGTACCGTAGTCATTGTCTGAATAAATCGCCAGTAGCGACAACGAATCTCGCTTGGTGAGCTTAAAAGCACTGCCGGCTCCCAACCAATAGCCCGAATAATCATTCGACCCTTTCGAGGCGCCAGCAAACGCCATAACGGTCACTTTTTCATGTACAGGCTTCAAAGAAAACGCGCCAATATAACCGCCAGTAGAGTTAGTCGGGTGCAGTACATAGGGATTATCGGGGTCAAAGTCAGGCTCCCACTCACCTAACGGGCGTTCACCGTCGGTATAGTTAAACCCAGCCATAGGAAATATTTGCCAACCGCCGGGCTCAAACCCAAACACAGACAAGGGTACAAAGGTACCAACACTGTAATTGTTGTAATTGGCGCCATCGTCATATTCACTTTTTCCGAAATTGAAGTTGACGATACCAAAGTCAAACAGCCAAGAGCCGCCCAATTTCCACTCCCCCGTATCAGGGTGAAAACGCATATTGACCTTCTGCGCTTCACTTAACCCTATGGAGCCAGATACCGAATAACCGCTTTTGCTGGACTGAAAGTTATGATCAATTGCGACACCTAACTTGGTGTTTATGCGGGTGGGATCTTGGCTGTCTTTCGCCTCATCGTCGTAGATGTTGGCTCGAGCATTGGAGTCCGGCTCATTGGT
Organism: Paraferrimonas haliotis; assembly: GCF_002282895.1. Taxonomy (GTDB): domain Bacteria; phylum Pseudomonadota; class Gammaproteobacteria; order Enterobacterales; family Shewanellaceae; genus Paraferrimonas; species Paraferrimonas haliotis. The sequence goes on along the minus strand of NZ_NRRB01000001.1, from coordinate 569,921 downwards.
TTCGTCGGTGTTGGCAACGACGCTGAAGCTAGACAGCGATATTAGGGTAAAAGTGAGATAACAACGGATATTCATTACAGTCATGGTCGTAAAATTTAACGGCTATCTTACATTAGCAATGAGATATTCGCCTGAATATGGGCTTAACAACTTGGGTAAATATTTACAAAGAAGGTATGACAAGAAATAATAGTGGGCCAATCTAAAAATGACCGAATAGCACTATGTCAGCCTCTAGGCCAAACTCTAAGCGCAGCACCATTTTACGAAAAGCCGAACAACTGTGTGAGCAACATGGCGTGAAGCTAACCTTGAAAAGAAAAAACGTGTTGTGTGTTTTGCTCGATTCTACAACACCGCTATCGGCCTACGAAATCGCGAATGCTTATCAGCAAACTTACCAAGAGTCTCTAGCCCCCATGTCGGTTTACCGCATGCTTGATACCCTTGCAAGCTTGTCATTGGTGCACAAGCTGTCTTCTGAAAACAAGTACCTCGCCTGCTCTCACATCAGTTGCGACCATGCCCACCAAGTGCCACAGTTTTTGATTTGCAAGAGTTGCGGGAAGGTGGCAGAAAAAGGCATTCAAGACAGCGTTGTTCAAGCGTTACAACAAAGCATTGAACAAGCCGACTTTCAATTATTGAACTCTCAAATTGAGCTGCAGTGTTTATGCAATGAGTGCGCAAGCGCTAACCAAAACGATTAACGCTAGCACCCACAGTCGGTTAGAACTGGTATTTAACGCTTGCACTGAAGTTGATTGGCTCTCCTGGCATGGTCCAAAGCTTATGGTAAGAGCTAACGAAGTACTTTTCGTTAAACAGATTGTTCACGTCTAGCATAACGCTAAAGCGCTGAGTAACATCCATAGAAGCCGATAAATTGACCAGAGTATAAGCTGGTAAAATGTAGTCCGGATCCGTTGTTTCGCCAAGCCGATCACCCACATAGTTTACCGTTGTACCAAAGTAAGCATCCTTACCCATAATGTCGGTGTAGTGCCTTAGGGATACATGGCCCACATGCTTTGCAATGTTGATAAGGCGCGAACCTTTTGGGATTGGCACTCCCCAATCGTTATCAATCAAGTCTTTAGCCGTTTTTGCATCGGTGTAAGCGTAGGCAAATTCCAAACTGGTGTCATTGGTCAACAAGGTTGTTAGCTGAAATTCAACTCCCTGACTTTCCACTTCTCCAAGGGTTGCTGACAAGCCCGTATCAGGCTCCGCGGTGAGCATGTTGGTTTTACTGGCATCAAATAACGCCAAACTGCCAGAGAAGCGTTCGGCGATGTCTTGCCATTTAAGGCCAAGCTCAAACGACTTGGTTTTTTCAGGCTCAAACGGATTTCTATCGGAGTCGAGCCCTGGGTTTGGTCGAAAACCTTCAGCATAACTGGCGTAAGTATTGAAATTAGGGGCTAACTCGTAAACAAAACCAAAACGAGATGACACTTCAGTTTGGTCTTGCTGTTGGCGCTCATTGTCCACCTTGTTAAGAATGCTTTGCTCAAATTTATCGATACGAACACCCAGCATGAGCTTGGCTTTATCGGTAAGCTCTATCAGATCTTGCGCATAGAGCCCTAAGCCGTTTTGCTTTTCTGACGTTAGCGTTGTGGGTGACGTAGCCGGTCGTGCGAGCGTGTAGTCTGGATTGTTGGGGTCAATGGCGTAGGTAGGATCGCCAGATCCCCAAGCCGTTCTCCAAACACGATAGTCGGTATCCAGTTGGAAATTATAATAGTCCAAACCAATGAGCAGATTGTTATTAACCCCTGCTAACTCGGTTGCACCACTGAGTTCCAGTCTGGCGGAAAAGTCACTTGCCTGATAGTCACGCTCACGGCGTTGTCGAGACAGCAAATTCGGGTTGGTATAAATTAATTGGCGACCATCAGACAGCTCGGTATCGGAGGATTGCCCCTTAAAGGAAGAGTCGCGATAGGCGAGCCCAGTCAACACATGCCATTGCTGACTCAACTGATGATTTAACATCAATTGATGCCCTAATGCCTTCACTTGATGCGCTCCGTCTCGTATATCGCCATAAAATGCTGAGGTATCTACCGAGTCAAAATCGTTGTTAAGTACGTATACTCCGCGCTCTAAAGGCTTTCGTTGATCGAGTATTTCCATTTCATAGCTCATGCTGGTGGTTGCTGAAATGTTCCACAACAGCGATGGACTTAAGTGAAAACTTTCGACATCAACATGATCACGATAAGTCTCAGAATCTTCATAAAAACCGTTAATTCGATACGCGACATCATCAGTCAGTCCTTTGGTATGGTCGAATTCAATTTGCTTCTTATTAAAATTACCGAACGTGCCTTGAACATAACCTTTTTCGTCAAACTCAGGCTTTTTGGTGATGATGTTAATGGTACCGCCGGGCTCCCCTTGCCCGTATAAAGCCGAGCCTGGCCCTTTCATTACTTCGATGGTTTCAATGTTAGCGGTATTACGATTGCCATTGTAACCGCGGGAGTTAAATCCATTAACCAAATAGCCGGTTGGGTTGTTCTCGTCACCAGAAAAACCGCGTATGGCAAAACTGTCAAACAGTCCACCGGAGTTATTTTGACGCACAATACTTGGGGAGAAATCTAACGCCTCCATAAAGCGAGTAATGCCTTCGCTTTGCAACGTATCTGCGTTAATGCGATCCAGTGCTTGCGGGGTTTCAATCAAGGGCACGTTGCCTCGGTAAGGCTGCCATTGACGCTTAACTTCAATGCGTTCGATGTCGTTATTTACTTCATCTTCCGCCGCTTGGGCTTGCGCCATAGCGCCGCTTGAAATAACGATAAACGAGTATAAAAAGTGTTTTTTCACAGCGTGACTCAATGTCTGTTCTACTAATAATCGCGCAATGTTATAACATAACATTTTATAAGGCCAGTGAAACATCTGCAGATGTCTGATAACAAAAAGGGAAGCCTGTTGGCTTCCCTTGGTATGTAGCGCCTTGTTTACACGTCTGTTTGGTCTTGGGGTAAATTAATCACTTTAGTGGCTTCTTGAGAGCTCAGCTTTCCAAATAGTACATCCATCATGTAATCGATGCGCGTTTCAGCGTCACTGAACTTGTTTCCATTAAAATTGTTGGGCGCTTTATATTCGACATAAGCAGCGCGCTGTCCGTCAGTAAAAGCTTCAATTCTTGCATCATTTAGAAACAAGGCTAAATCCCAGCGCCATCGACCAACGTATTCTAGCGAAATATTATCAGGCTTAAATTTACTGCCAGCATCAACGACTTCATACCGATAGCCATTGTCTGTTAACCAATCCGTCATGGCGGTTAGAAAACCTGCTCGGGTGTCCGGCGATTTAATGATAGTGATCATTTGATTAGAGGTTTCCGCTGCTAAAGCGTGACCACGATAGTGAGGACTGCTGCAGGCTGATAATACTAGGCAGCTTAACGCTACTGCCAAAATCGACAATTGTTTCAACATAATAAACTCGCCTTTCAATTGAACAAATTTATAGCTCTGGCAACAGGAAATTAAGCGAATGCATCGTTAATTTCCTATTTATCCAAAGACTCACCAAAACAGATGCAAACTGACTTACAGCTGATCAAGCCTTACATGGCTGTTTTTCAAATCGTCGCGACTCACGCCTTTACCGTCGTTCAGCTGGTTAAAATGGCGCAGCAACTCGGTTATGGCGTGAATCGAGCCAAGCAAATCACCGGTATGAGCCGACTCCGAGCCGGTGTGCATGTTGCGAATCGGATAACCAATGCTTATAGCCGCACTGTCCACGCCCGCAAGTGCTGCCGCCATGCCGTCGGTACCCATGTCGCGACCGGAAAAGTCCAGTTGATACGGAATTTCGTGCTCACGACAAACCGCTTCAAACACGCTCACAAGATACTCCGAGGTTACTGAGCCACGACCAATGGTAAAGCCATCACCCATTTTCAACGGATTCATTTTACGAGCGCCAATGCCAGGCGCTGCTTCGTAGTCGTGATTCACGTCGGTAGCAATCAGCACATCGGGCTTAAGCTCGCCCACCAACTGAGTAGAGCCAAAGCGACCAATCTCTTCGTGAGTGGCTACCGTGTATAACACCCGCACGTTATCAAGGCCCTCGTTGGCCAGCATGCGGGCAATCTCGGTTACCGAAAAACAGCCCAGACCGTTATCCAAGTAAGCGCCATAAAAAGTATCTGGCGACACACCGCGCTTAATGGGGCGATCCAGTAAAATAGGGTCACCTACACGAATGCCCAAGGCTTCCACCTGAGCTTTGCGATCGTCGCCGTGAGTATGCAGCTCAAGATAAATGGACTCAGGCTTAATACCCTGATCGCCACTGCGCTGACCCGGCGTAGAGAAATGAATGGCACCTAAGGCTTCCACTGTGCAGTTTTGAATCACCTTGTACTTGCCGGTGTTGTTTGGATCTTGGCAAAACAGCTGCACTTCGTGACCTATTAGCGTGGTGGGTAAAAACGAGTCGGTGTTGATCCACACCTTGCCGTCGCTGTCGATTTTGCGCACTTGCATACGAATTTTGTCGGCATGACCAACAATCATAACGCTGACTAAATCGTCACGACCCGGATGGGAGTCAAACACAAGCCCGGCATTGCCTTTAAACTGGTGAACCGCCCAGCCTTCTGGCATGAATGATTCAAACTCTGGCTTAATCACGCCATAGGTCATCGCCGCTTCAAAGCCAATAGGAGAAGGTGCGGCCAGCACTTTTTTCATGAATTCGAATTGCTCACTACCCATGGTAGTTTTCCAAGCTGGGGAAGGTTTTGATTCGCTTGTTACGGTCATTTTATTCGCTCTTCTGTTAAGAATACTGCAGTTAATGATTCTGCTGTCAATAATTGAGCGACGTTAGCGCGTATATGAAAGGGCGACAAGGGCACAACAGCGCATTTCAGTTAATTTGCACATGTTGGCGAGACGATAGCACACAAAATTGAGGCTTCGATGCGAAACGCTCCAATTGCGAGGTTTTTGGGGTTTGCTGTTGGCCATTACTTGCTAAATTCAACAAGTCTACTAGATTTTCTAACTAACGCGCTGACTCCAAATCGACACCACTCACGCAGGAGCATTACCTCTCATGCAAAACAACTCGAAATACCGCCGCTGCCCTGAATGCAATGAACTAGGCGTCGAGTTTACTCAGCTTAACTTTGGCACCCATTGTATTTATTGCAAAAGCCTTATCGAGGTAGAGTTGAAATACAGTCTGGCGGCATCTGCAGGGTTGTGCGCATTATGCGTTGTGTTTTTTGATAGCCCATTTAAAGTGTTGGGATGGGTTACTCTCTTCATTTTGCTCGTTTTTAGCAGCAATTACCGCTATTGGACAAATCGGTATTTTCCGTTGAGGTGTTACGGTTAACTACAGAGCTTTTGTCAGCGAATAACGATTCAAATTCTGTAACGAAATTTTTGTACGCATAAAAAAGTCCGGTGCTACTACTAGCACCGGACAGTTCAATGTCTCAAGGAGTAAATGAGGTTCAGGAATGAAGTTGGTTATCGCTTCGACCAGCTACCAAGAGCCCAAAACCACTTTTCCTGAATGGGAGTTGGTTAATTTTGGCAAAACAACTCCTTTCCAGAACGTTAGTTCTAGAATGAAGTTGGTTATCTGGCATGCTAAACCAGAAGGTGCTAGTTGTAGCTGGCACCAATCACTAGTATCAGTATAGTCTTGCTTAAATAATTAAGGCCGTAAAACAAGCGCTTTTGTAGTTTGAGAATATTTGGGGAGCTACGATTTGGAGGTGTACTCAGATTACTTCCATTTGACTTCAGCAATTTACTCACTAAAAGTAACTAATCAATCTGAAGTTTCACATATGGTGGTTAGGGGTAACTGAGGTATTAAAACTGAACAGGAAGACGGTAGATTCGAGTACTATTATCTCAACCCTTAAGAAAGGAAACCCTAAGTCATATCACAGAATTATTTCAAATTAGAACAATGAGTTAAGTAACAGTTGCAGCTCTTCAATATCCCAAGTGACCGGCAATTTTCGAAAAAATTCGTCTCGGACTATGTTTCCATAGCGGCATACCAGCCCTTATTCACATAAGTTGCAACTATTGCTGAGTACGCGAAAACTATATGCTCTTTTGTTTCGGTTATCAACTAAATCAGCATAGTTCGTCGTTCTAACTACAGGTAGCCTTGATAGTCCTGTGCACTTTCTAAATGCCCAGAGCACTGAGCATGCCCACAAGAGAATTAACGTCACGATTAGAATGTAAGCTCTTGGCCCACCCATTGAATGGAGATTGTGGCTGCGAGACTCAAATTGACCCTTTGTACACCTAATTAGCTTTTGAGTGTTCCGTTTCGGAAAGGTTCCGGCTGACTCATTTTTTAAACAGAAATCAGTTAGAGATGAATAATCCAAATAGTGCAATTAGGATAAGCTGGATTTTTGCGAAAAACAGATCCAAATGCAAACAATGACACACCAAAATAACTCAATTATGTCTCATATATTTTTGCAGAGTTTTTTGATCCACCTTCAATGCTTCTGCGGCTTTAACCCATGTTCCAAATTGCTTTTTGGCCGCTGTTGCAAATTCCTTATGGAACACTTTCGTTAACTCATCCTTAGTTGTCTTGGATAAATCACCAAATGCAAACCTTGTGTCAGGACTACCCCCCTGGATAGCAGGCTCGCCCAACGAAGCTAATGAGCTAGAGATTGCCGAGTCTGTAGTTTGGGAGCTCAAAAACGCACAAGTCATGTATGCCAGCTTTTTTAGGTCACGTAAGTTACCTAGTAAATATGCAGAGTTAAAAAACTGGATTAATTCATTTGATACTGGAGCTTCCACAGGCAGATTGGGGTTAACATTGACTTCCTGCCAGATTCTTTGCCAATCCGACAAAATATCTTCTCTGCATGCCCGAAGTGGAGGTATTGTTATAGTGAGCATGGATACACGATCAAAGAAATCAGCATCGAGTATCGTTGCCAATTGCTCAAGTGATTTATTACTCGCACAAACTAGCTCAAAGTCAGATGTTTCCTCAGTGTCACTTCCAACGGGGCGAAAACTGTGATGGTTATCTTGAAGCACTCGAACCAGCTTTCGCTGAACCGAAGTTGGTAAATCTTGTATCTCATCCAAGAACAATACTTTTCCATTTGCTTCTTTCAAAAGCCCATTGCGATCCTTTTCTGCCCCAGTGAACGCACCTTTTACGTGGCCAAACAACATACTATCAACCACTTGAGAGTCTAACCCTCCACATGCAAGTGTAACCACCTTCTTTTGCTTCACCTTACCAACAACGGTTTCAATTAACCTCGTTTTCCCAGTACCACGTTCACCCAGTACAAGTAATGGAGCTTTGGGAACGCAAGAGAACTGCTTTAACATTTGTAATGCATCCAGCCTTGCTCTTGATTTAGGGTCTAAATCGTAAAGGGCGTAACCGCCCTCTGAACTTGAAATAGCAGAGATCTCTGCCAAATACGTATTTACGCTGAAATCAACTTTTGCAATGCTGGTTCTTTTGGTGTCTGGGTTATATTGTGATGACCAGAGGATTGTTTCGTGTGGGAAACGCCCCCGGGCATGAAGAATCAGCCAAACCGCATGCATAGCCGGAGTTCCCGGCGAAACATTAATATGAAGATGCTGCTCAAGCTTTAGGTCTGGAATAACCTCAGATTCTATTGTGTGATAAATTTCGTTGTGATCAGCAGGATTCTCAACACCTACAGTTCGAAAGCTAATCTGAATATCGCCAAATTCATGCTCTTTGTACAGACTGTTATCCTCTGCTGACTGAGTAAGCACGATTACTTTTCCAATATAAACTTTACGATTCTTAAGCCGCTTTAACGCTTCGTCTAATACCTCAATCCCAGCTCTTTTTGAGTGCCAACAAAGCAGCGTGTTTTTGTTATCCAAAGTTACGCCTCCAATACAATTCGGGCGTTTGGCAATTCACTTTGCTTCAGCCTTTTTGCCATAGCAAATTCGGACTCTTGACAAACTGTAATAGCTAACTGTTTTTTTGTCAGTCGAACAACCTTTGGCTCATAACTTTTTCTAGGCGATCCTGAATCCTTCTTTTTAGATGTTTCATCCTTAGCCGTTAAAGGTTTGAAATACTCTTGACTGGCGTTAGTGATAACGGGCGGCTCTATGCGCCATTTATACTCAATCTTTTGCGAGGTGTTTTCCCGCCAGTTTGCATTGGGTATCTTTGGTTGCTTATCCATATCAGACAAACAATCTGCTTTTATAGCCGATAACTCAACAACACCCACTTCTCTGACTGAGTATCCCTTGAATGCATTATTTTCCCAAGCTTCAAACCCACCAGAAATCATCCCTAGACTCATATCTATGTTCAATTCATTGTGGCTATTAGTTAAAAACACATCTAAGCAGTTCATCAGTTCTTTTACCTGAATGCCGGTGAGTTTCACGCCTAATTCAAAGCCTTGATCCATGCCATGCGCTTGAAAATTGGCTGACATCACCATCGCATGTACTCCATCCGCTACAACTGCTTTTGCATGCAGCCATTTAAAACACTTCACAGATGCACCGGCCTGCTTCATAGCCAATAGCGCTGGCATGGCAGCGGGTCTTTGGCGGGATAGAACGGTGACTTTTACTCCCAATTTCGCACGCTCACATATTGCCTTTACAAGCTGATGGTCCTCTTGCCACCCAAAACTCGATATGATGAGTTCTTTATCTGCTTTATTGATCAGGGCTAATACATGCTCCCTAATTTGGGTATCTTCACTAGATGTGACTAGTATTTCATTTAATTCTCTTGGATATCCGACGTTACCCGGCGACTTGTATGCTGAGAATTCACCACGCCTTGTCATATGGTGCTGCGCACTCTCGAAGATTGCCCATCGAAAGACTTTCACGATCTCATCTATTTGATGGCGTGAAAGCGAGACACCCAACTCTTCATTACGTTTAAGTGCTTCTTCTGTAAGGTTTGCCGTTAATAGTAACCCTTTCGCATTACCGGTTTCATGTAATGCGTCTATGACAACAGCCTTTGCGTGGAAATGTGGTGCAGATGCAAAATGAACATGTCCAGACAATTTATTTAACATTTGCTGATGCTGCTCAAGACACTTTTTACCAAAGTCATCATCAGGCACATCGCCATCAAGACGAGTCTCACATGCCAATAGTATGTACACACGAACTTTGCGCTTTGCTGCATTTAAGACCGCTGATTCGACATTATCATCAGCAAGCAAAAACGTACTAAGAATAACTGAATGTTTAGCACTATCGATTAATTCAACAACCCTTGATTGCAGCTCATTGCAAAACACAGAGCTATTAATAGGTTTCGGCTCAGATACATGTTTAGGTAATACAGGTAACAGCACAGGAGGCAGCTTGGTATTTGATTGATTAACAACCTTGGTTTCTGTTTTAGTAAACTTTTCAATTAGACTCATCACTAATATTCCTTATAGGTTCCAATCATGGGCAGCAATTACATGCCAGGTATGCTGATTTTGCAGGTCTTCATCAACCCAAAACTGATTTGCCAGTTCAGCCCTATCAGGTAGTGTGAAATTCCAACCTTTAAAAGGTTCGAGTGCTTTTTCTCTCCAAACTTGGTACTTACTATTAGTGGCATACATATTGATATTTTTCTCTAATCTCCATTCAGCCCACTTTTTAGCATCCAATTCAGTCAATGCTGATATTGATATATTGTGTAACTTCATCGCATCAAACGAGCCCAACTTACGAACAAATGGTCTTTTTACGCTTACTGAGCGTTTCATATTGATTCGCTCAGATTCAGTTGTATTTTCAAAAACCACTGACAAGATTTCCATTTGCTCATCCCATTGTTCAAATAAGCCTTCACTATGCAGAAGTACTTTCAAAACTTGCTGACGACTGATTGGCTCAATCCGACGTGAAAATATATGATCTTTTCCTCGCTTCACATCGACATTGCCATTAGTTACATTCCACTCGATGTAATACGGTTTTTCTTGAGGTGAGATGCGTTCACCTTTAAGTTCAATTTTGTCCACACGCACTTCCGAACCACCACCTATTGGTTGTTCTTGTAAACCAACTAGGTCTTTAAGGGATTGAGGTATCTTCAATAACTTATCAGCCCGTGCTTTTAGGTCGTGACGGTTCTTCCTCAACCCGGTTGACGCAGCGCTTGGCTCTGTATGCGCCTCACTTGTCAAAAGTGAATGGGGTAATAAAGGCTCATCACAAATACATAACTTCCAGCAACCATCTGTCGGTATTAAAACTTGGTCTTTTTTTAGCGCTGTTTTTCCTGCTTCAGTCAATTTATATTTGCCTCGAATTGATTCTGCTAGTCCATATAACCGACAAAGATTCAATAACCTTTCAGCGACGACACGGCGACCGATTTTGTCTCCAAATAAGTGTTCGGAGCACTCGACAGAATTCGCACTCGGATAGTCGTGGAGGAATTGCAGAACGCAGTTAATTTCTGGGCGGCTGTCTGCCAGTGCAATTTCACCCTGTATGAGCCACGTCTCTGTCTTAATTTCTCGCTTTATAATGATATCCTGGCTCATATTGCCTCCTGTGATTCAATCTCGATTGTTGTGGACCAGTAAGAATTACTAGCAAAAGCACCTAACACACCCGATGCCTTCTGCATTGCTGAGCGGTTTCCATACACAATAAGCTGATGCTTGGCCCTCGTAATTGCCACATTCAAGCGATTTGGGCTTTCGAGAAAACTCGTGGGATGATTATTTGCGAAGCTAAGCATGACAAAGTCAGCCTCATGTCCCTGAAAACGGTCTACAGTACATATCTGAATATCAATATACGGTGAGGATTTCTCACCTCGATAGAAATGCCTTACTCCGTGATGATTTCCCGTCCACTTTCTTAAAGCTCGACGAATGGCTCGCTCTTGCGCCCGATAGAAAGCCAAAACAGCAACCTCCCATGGCTTATGTTGGTTTTTATCAACATTCGGATTTGATTTTGCCCAAGAATCAAATCGCTCTAATTCTTTCAAGATTTTTTCTACTTCAGCAGTGATTTCACCTTCTTTGCCTTTTCGACCTTTAACATCGTGCCATATACAACGATGTGAGCCGTTTCGGTAACCCCAGTCCCGCTTTTCAGCCTGTCCATCAGGGCTTTGCAGTGCTTTTTCATGATATATGTGTACTCGGGGAAACTCGGCAATATCTGGATGCATTCTATGCTGGTAACTAAGCCGTATTTGTCGTTGATTCAAAACACTGGCTGGAAGTCCATCCGACAGAGCTGTTCCTTGTTTCTGATACTCAGTACGTTCAAATCCAACTTGCAGAGATTCAAGAATGGAAGGGAGTGCGATCCTACGCACCCTGCCTATTGCAGTGAACGTATCTTTTTCTGAGCCAAATGGTAGTAGTGCTTTGATATCCTCCTCTAACTTGTTAGCTATTTTAGAACTTCCGTTAGATTCTGTATTTAGGCGCTGTTCGTACATACGAGCCAGGCGCCACGCTAACTGAGACTCCCAACTATCGGACTCGCTTTTGATTTTTGTATGAGTTAATCTCGAATGCGCTGCAAGTCGCATTTCTAACTTTTTCGGTAACGTCGGCAGCCCCCTTATGGTAGTCAAATCTAAGGGAAGGTGATTAGCATTCTGAGTGATGAACGCTGACGAACCGAGGACTACAGAAGCGTAAGGGACATCTGTCTTCGGTCCTTTCGATGAAGCAACCAATACATTCTTGGCCTTTGCTTGCTGATGATAAAATTCAATTGTCTTTTCATCGTCAGTGCAAACCAAGGATACTTCTCGCTTCTGAACATTGATTTGTCGAGCAGAGAAAACATCTGCGCATGCTTCTCGTTGATACCTATCCGGTAAACACGGCTGCAAATTTACTTCAGTAGCTTCATCATCAACATAAGGTGAAAGCTGTTTGGGGTCTCCCACCATGATCCAACGCTTGGCAAGTACCGCTGGCACCAAAAACTCTTGAAACGTTGTTTTTGATGCTTCATCAATAATCATCACATCAAAGATTGGCGATGTTGATTGTTTGTTTTTGATGTCAGGATGCTGAAGCAAGCCAATAGTCGTCCCGCAAACTAGATTCGCCGCCTCAAGAACAAGACGTTCAACAATATGTTTACCTTCACCAACCTTGCTTTTGAGTAACTTCTGACTAACTGAAATGTTCGGTTGCTGCTGAAGATGTTTCAGCAATCTCGTGCGTTCAGTTTTAACAAACTCTTCCAATTGCCATGGCTTTGCCTTTTGAGAAACACTGGATTTATCTCCAATCCGCACAGGTAACACCATGTCGCGATGAATATTTTCCTCAGACATCATTCGCTCAAGAACATTGTCTACAGCAACGTGAGTTGATGCACAAAGTAAGATCCGCTTCCCTCGCTTTATGAATTGAAGGATCAGTTCGCAAATTGCTGTAGTTTTGCCCGATCCAGGAGGGCCCTCAAGGAAGGCAAAGTCTGGTGTATTGAGTGCAATATTTACAAACTCACGCTGCTGAGATGTTCCCTCTCTTGCACCATCAGTAAGAACGTAGTAGTCATTGCTAAATAAGTGCTCATCATAAGGAACACTCGGCCATTTAGCATGCTCCTTACCTTCAAACAGCCTTAATAGCGGAAGATGGTGAATAGAGGGGGTGTCTTGTAAGCTTTGTAATGCATTAATCTGACACTTTAACTGGTATGTGTTTGGGCGAATAACCAAATAGTCGTGGTCAGGTAAACGATCCAATAACAAGCTGTCATTTTCTACATTTCTGTCCAGAACTGAAATTGCGTTGGATTTATTGAATCCCACGTTGCCTTGCGATTTGCCAGTCAAATGCCAACCGTAACCGTCTGGACACTCATATGACGACAGCCCATTGCCTAATTCACTCGCAATTTCGTCCGCGTGCTCCTCTGTCACATAAGCCATTTTAGGCTTACCGTGACTTCTACAATTCGGGCATTCCCTAGCAGCACTACCTACGGCCTTCCATCTTGCGGGGCTTGCTTCGTATACAGTGTCGATACTTTCATCTAAAAAGAGCTTTAAGTTCTTTTCGAAATCACCACAGTTATCAGCAGGCTCAACTAATTGTATCCATACTCCACTTTGAGCTTCGTCCAGCTTTTCCCAAGCTATCGCTTTAACAGCCTTCGTACTTTCTAGGTATTTTCGAGTGGTGTCTAAATACTTATAAAAGTCACCAAGACCACTCACTGCTTTACTAAGCAGGATGTCTGGCCGGTGAATTCCTAGGTTAGCGTATCTCAATAAAGCCATGTTTCGTCCTCTGCTCCAATAAGTTGTTCCTCCTAGATATCAAGCATCATGCCAACAACCCAAAGGATTAAAAAACCCTTTATTTTCAACATGCAGACAAAATAAAGCAAATTTAATAATGTAGAATATTACACCCATAGGTGTATTTTGTAACCTAATGCGGTTTATTTCTACATTTCTCAGATCTATTAGTTTTGCAAAGCAAAGGGGGAAAGAGTCAAGCCAACTGGTCATCCTTGTAATTGAAATGCTATAGCAAATTGAGTGCTGATAAGTTGTGTGAGCTATACGTGTTTGTAATTCTCTCGCTAAAGTAAGTTGCCTCTTTTTTGTTACTTTTGCGGTATCCTACGGATTAGATTTTATATTGTGAAATGCAGCTTTTTGAGGTTGTTCAAGTAGATCTGCTAAATGAATTTGGGGCAAAAGTGAGTTAGAGATGATTGACCCTACTTATTTATTGATTGAGAAGTCACAATAGTGGACTTCCCAGACTTTGCTAGCCACTTTCAAGCGTTTAATGAACTTCAATGAAAGGTGTTGATGAGAAAAGGAAAAAGCTATATCCAAGAGTTAGAATACAGAAGCTGTTAAGTAGGTCGCTGATCGCGGTTACTCGGTTCATGAAGGGATGTTCTTCATCCTTCATGGTGTGACTTGCTATGTTTCCGATATGGAAGAACGTACAAAAACCAAAGGTAAGGTAAATGCTCGACTACACCTGATTTTTGAAAACGGTACTGAGTCTGACATGTTATTGCGCTCTCTTGCGACAGAGTTATACAAAGATGAAACTGGTCGCCGTATTTTGGATAAATCTGATAAAGCACTAGATGAACTGCTCAACATTACCCGAGATGACCAAAAATCTGGATACATCTACATCCTAAAATCATTAAGCTCTGAACCAGAAATAAGAGAGGTCAATAACCTCTTCAAAATTGGCTATTCAACTACGCCAGTTAAGCAGCGTATCGCGAATGCTGAAAACGAACCAACTTACTTAATGGCTGCTGTTCAATTAGTCTCAGAGTTTGAGTGTTACAATATGAAGGCAAACAAGTTCGAAGGGTTATTACATACTTTCTTCGGTAACTCATGTTTGGATGTGAAAGTCGCTGACCACAACGGAATTGCTCATACTCCAAGGGAATGGTTTATCGCTCCATTACCTTGTATCAAACAAGCAATCCCAATGCTGATTACTGGAGATATCGTTAATTATCGTTTCGATGCTGTTACTCAGGATATTGTTGAGAGGTAAGCAACTTTTAACTTTCGCTGGGTGTTACCCCCCTCTAGCAATATGCTCTAGAAAGAAAAAAGCGAACCAATTGGTTCGCTTTTTCAATCTTAATCTCAGAAATTAACCAACTTCATTAAGATAACCATCTTAATTAAATCGTTAACCAACTTAATTAATCATCCTCAGTAAAAACCTACTCCCCCGAATAGCTCTCCAACGGCGGGCAGCTACAGAACAAGTTGCGGTCGCCGTAGACGTCGTCGATGCGATTAACGGTTGGCCAGAACTTGTCGAGCTTGCAGCTTTCCACTGGGTAGGCGGCTACTTGACGGTCGTATGGGCGGGCGTCAAACGCTGGGTCAACAATGTCAGCTAAGGTATGCGGTGCGTTAACCAGCGGGTTGTTGTCCGCTGGCCAGTCGCCGGATTCCACCTTAGTGATTTCGGCTTTAATGCTGATCATGGCTTCTACGAAGCGATCAATCTCGAACTTAGACTCCGACTCGGTTGGCTCTACCATTAAGGTGCCCGCAACCGGGAAGCTCATGGTTGGCGAGTGGAAGCCGTAGTCCATTAAGCGCTTGGCGATGTCCATTTCCGACACGCCTGAGGCGTCTTTTATTGGGCGCAAGTCGACGATGCACTCGTGGGCAACGCGATCGTTACGACCTGTGTATAAAATCGGATAATGTTCGCTTAACTTCTTGGTTAGGTAGTTAGCATTAAGCATGGCTACTTGGGTGGATTGGGTTAAGCCCTTGGTGCCCAGCATGGCAATATAACCCCAAGAAATTGGCAAAATACCGGCAGAACCAAAAGGTGCTGCTGAAACCGCGCCGTTGTCTTGCGAGGCGTTGCCATCTTTCACCAAGCTGTGACCGGCAACAAAGGGAGCCAAGTGCGCTTTCACGCCAATGGGTCCCATGCCTGGACCGCCGCCACCGTGAGGAATGGCGAAGGTTTTGTGCAGGTTCAAGTGGGATACGTCCGAGCCAATAAAGCCTGGCGAGGTAAGCCCCACTTGAGCATTCATGTTGGCGCCGTCCATGTATACCTGTCCACCGTGCTGGTGCACAACCTCGCAAATCTCGCGCACTTGCTCTTCGTACACGCCGTGGGTTGATGGGTAGGTAATCATAATGCACGACAGGTTATCGGCAAGCTCTGAAGCTTTTGCACGCAAGTCGTCCATGTCCACGTTACCGGATTTATCACAGGCAACCACCACCACTTTCAACGACGCCATTTGCGCCGATGCGGGGTTGGTACCGTGGGCCGATTGTGGGATCAAGCAAATGTTACGATGCCCTTCTCCGCGAGACTCGTGATATTTTTTAATGGCCAATAGGCCTGCGTATTCACCCTGCGCGCCTGAGTTTGGCTGCATGCACACCGCATCGTAGCCGGTAATGTTCACCAGCCAATCACTGAGCTGGTTAATCATGGCGCTGTAGCCTTGGGCTTGGTCAGCTGGGCAAAACGGATGCATGTTGGCAAATTCAGGCCAGCTCACCGGAATCATTTCACTGCCGGCGTTAAGCTTCATGGTGCAAGAGCCCAGCGAAATCATCGAGTGATTGAGCGCTAAATCCTTGTTCTCTAAACGCTTAATGTAGCGCATCATCTCGGTTTCACTCTGATACGAGTTAAACACCGGATGGGTTAAAATGTCTTCGTCGCGAATCAGCTCCGCTGGAATCGAGTTAGAGCCTTGTTCGGCAAGCTCAGCGTCAATGCTGGCAACCTCAAGGCCATGGCCTTCGCCCAATATCACATCAAACAACACCGCCACATCGTCACGAGTGGTGGTTTCATCGATGCTTACGCCTAAGCTGCCTTCGCTATCAAGGCGCAGGTTCACCTGTGCCGCAACCGAGCGCTTAACAATGGCGTCTTTGTCGTCACTGGTAAAGGTTAGGGTATCGAACCAGCTGTTGTTCGCCAGCGCCACGCCTTTCGCTTTCAAGCCATGAGCCACAATATCGGTAAGACGATTAATGCGCTCGGCAATCATGCGCAGTCCATGAGGACCATGGAACACCGCATAGAAGCTGGCCATGTTCGCCAGCAATACTTGCGCGGTACAAATGTTGGAGTTGGCTTTTTCGCGGCGAATGTGCTGCTCACGGGTTTGCATGGCCATGCGCAGCGCTTTGTTGCCGCGGGTGTCTTTAGAGACACCGATAATGCGACCCGGCATAGAGCGCTTATAGGCATCGCGGGTTACAAAGAAGGCCGCGTGCGGGCCACCAAAGCCCATGGGTACGCCAAAGCGTTGTGCCGAGCCCAGCACCACGTCAGCGCCTAAGCTACCCGGAGATTTTAGCAACACCAGCGCCATGATATCCGCAGCCACAGCCACCACCGCTTTGTTGGCTTTAAGCTCAGCGATTAAACCGCTGTGATCGCTGATTTCGCCAAATCGGTTCGGGTATTGCAGCAAAGCGCCAAAAATGTCGTGGTTTTTAGCGTCTTCCGCCGGCCCTACTTTGACCTCGAAGCCAAAGTGTTCGGCGCGGTTAATCACCACGTCGCGGGTTTGCTCGAATACGTCATCGGCAATGTAATACAGGTTGCACTTTTTGTTCTTAGAAACGCGCTTAGCCAAAGCCATGGCTTCCGCCGCTGCGGTGGCTTCGTCTAGTAAAGACGCTGAGGCTAAATCAAGGCCCGACAAGTCCATAGACAATTGCTGGAAGTTTAGAATGGCTTCTAAGCGACCTTGAGCAATCTCTGGCTGATACGGGGTGTACGCTGTGTACCAACCGGGATTTTCTAACACGTTACGCAAAATCACCGACGGTACTTCGGTACCGTAGTAACCACTGCCGATGTAACTTTTAAAGACCTGATTTTGATCCGCCATGGCTTTCAG
The DNA here is from genome assembly GCF_002282895.1 of Paraferrimonas haliotis. Lineage (GTDB taxonomy): Bacteria > Pseudomonadota > Gammaproteobacteria > Enterobacterales > Shewanellaceae > Paraferrimonas > Paraferrimonas haliotis. Next base: position 552,486 of record NZ_NRRB01000001.1, on the reverse strand, counting down.
GGTTGCCAGCGCTTCCGCCTCCCCTTTCGACTCTCCCACGGTTAACGGCGTCGGTAAGCGAATGCCTTCCGGGACAATTTGTTGAGTCAGATCATCAAGTGATTCGGCACCAACGTAGTCAAGCATTTGCGCTTGCTCTGCGTCGGATGGGCCAATGTGGCGACGCAGGAACAGCTCATGCTGTTCCAGTTCCAAAAGGCTAACCTGCTTTGTCATAACTTACTCTTCGTCAATTACTTCTTGATAGCCTTCGGCGTCCAATAGTGAATCTAATTCGGATACGTCCGATGGCATGATGCGGAATAACCAGCCATCGCCAAAGGCATCAGAGTTCACCAACTCTGGCGAATCTTCTAGCTCTTCGTTCACAGCAACAATTTCACCGGAAAGGGGCGCGTAAATGTCAGAGGCCGCTTTAACCGACTCGGCAACGGCAACGTCATCACCGGCGCTTACGTTGTCTTCCACTTCTGGCAATTCAACAAACACCATGTCACCCAATAACTCTTGAGCGTGCTCGGTAATACCAACCGTGTAGCTGCCGTCTTCTTCTTTACGAACCCATTCGTGTGAATTGGCGTACTTTAACTCGTTAGGAATGTTGCTCATTAGGATTTCCCCTAGCTTGTTCAATCAATATTAAAATGCTTTTTTGCCGTTACGCACGAAGCTTGGCTTAATGACTTCTACCGCCACTCGCTTCTTACGCATTGCCACTTCGGCGCTGTCACCAATGCTGCGCGGAACTCGCGCCATGGCAATGGCATGGCCTAATGTTGGCGAAAATGTACCCGAGGTAATGACCCCTTGCTGCTCGACACCCTCGGCATCGGTGAAATGAACCGTAAGGCCAGCACGAAGCACGCCTTTTTCAGTCATCACCAAGCCCACTAATTTTTCAGTGCCTTGCGCTTTAATCTGTTGCAATGCTTGGCGGCCGTTAAAATCACGATCTTCCGGCTCCCAAGCAATGGTCCAGCCCATGTTAGCCGCCAGCGGATTAACGCTTTCGTCCATGTCTTGGCCGTATAAGTTCATGCCCGCTTCAAGGCGCAAGGTGTCCCGCGCGCCCAAGCCGCAGGGTACCACACCGGCGTCAAGCAGCGATTGCCACAACTGCGGTGCTTGCGCTTGCGGTACCACAATCTCGTAACCCGCTTCTCCGGTATAACCCGTGGTGGCGATAAAAAGATCACCCGCTTGCACGCCAAAAAACGGCTTCATGCCAGCAACGGCTTCGCGCTGCTCATCACTGAACACGGCATCGGCTTTGGCTTTGGCATTCGGGCCTTGAACCGCGATCATGGCTAATTCAGGGCGCTCAGTAACGGTTACTGAGAAATCTTGAGCTTGCTCGTTTATCCACGCCAAGTCTTTTTCGCGAGTGGCTGAGTTCACTACTAAGCGATAGTGCTCATCGGATAAATAATAGGTAATGAGATCGTCAATCACGCCGCCTTCATGGTTAAGCATGCCGCCGTATAAGGCTTTGCCAGCCACCGTGAGTTTGGCCACATCGTTGGCCAGCAGCTTTTGTAAGAAAGGTTTTACTTGGGTGCCAGTGATATCGACAACCGTCATGTGGGAAACATCAAACATGCCCGCGTCGGTGCGCACTGCATGATGCTCTTCGATTTGAGAGCCGTAATTGATTGGCATTTCCCAGCCGTGAAAGTCCACCATTTTGGCGTTAGATTCGAGGTGTTTATCAAAAAGAACGGTTTTATTCGACATTTCATCAACCATTTTATTTGTTAGGGACCATTCCTAATTTTTAGAAGGAATGTGATGCGCCGCAAATTATACTCGCAGCAAATTATTTGTATACAAAAAAAGCCCTCTAAAGCGATTATTGACACCAACGAGGCAAATTTCGTCCTAAGCCCATGGCTTTTGCCACCAAACGGTCTTTAACCGGGGCCGCTTTATTAACCAGGTTCATGCCTAAATCTCTTAACCCTTGTTTTAGCGGGTGATTCCCAGCATACAAGCGTTTAAAGGCTTCCATGGTGGCGATCATTTCTATGGCTTCACTGTTACGCCAACGCTGATACTCCACCAAATAGCTGCGACGTCCGTAATCGGCTTCTTTTTGCTGCCATTGGTCCACCTTTTCCAGCAAAACAGCGCAGTCTAATAGGCCTAAATTAACCCCTTGCCCCGCCAGTGGGTGAATGGTGTGGGCTGCGTCGCCCATCAATACAATGCGCTCCTTAACGAAGTCATTAGCCAAGCGCATGGTTAACGGAAAATAAGGTCGAGCCGATTGCACGTTGCACAAGCCTAAGGTGCTGTCGAAGGCTGCGGTGATTTGACGATCAAATTGCTCTGGTGAGCATTCGCTTAGCTGCTTCACGTTATCCGGCGACGTAGACCACACAATGGAGCTTAGATGTGGATTGCCTAGCGGCAAGAAGGCCAAAGGCCCGTCTTTTAAAAAGACCTGGCGAGCAACCCCTAGGTGAGGCCGTTCGGTGTGAACCGTGGCCACCAAACCATAATGACCGTAATCTTGAAACTTGATGCCAATATTGGCCAACGAGCGCACCTTAGAATGGGCACCATCAGCACCAACAATAAGCTTCGCCGACACCATTTGCTGCGACTCGGTGGCCAACCAAGCGGCATCATCAGCAACGCTCAAACTGGCAATTTTGTCAGACACTCGCACCACATTAGGGTAGCCACTAAGGGCTTGTTCTAAACCGATTTGAACCGCTTGGTTTTCAATGATGTGGCCAATATCGCTGTGACCCAAGCGCTGTCCATCTAGGTGAATGCGTCCTATGCCATCTTTATCCCAAACTTCCATGCTTTGATAAGGGGCTTTTCTGGGAATGTGATGCCATGCGCCTAAGCGGGTTAGTAAGCGCTGACTGGCGTAATTAATTGCTGAGACTCGCAGTTGATAGTCATCACTGAGTTGCAGAGATTCTTCCGGCGCAACTATGGCCACTGACAGCCCTTGTTGTGCAAAACCTAGAGCGCTGGCAAGCCCTACCATGCCCGCCCCAACAACGGCGATATCAACTTGAATGGGCGGCGTTATCGATGTGGCCTGTGTTGCCATTAACTCATGTTTCCTTTATCAAAAGAGTGATGCCAGCCCATGGCCTGTCGAGCAACCCCTGCTCGCAATGGACTGATCCAATTAAGCAGTTTTAAAGCGATGTTGCGCCCCACAACCAAAGGCAGGTGATTGTTAGAAAAGCCCCGCACCAGCAACTCAATGGACTCAATCATTAATTGTCGGTCGACTTGGCGAGCCTCAAGGTAGGCGTGGCACAATGCATTATCGCCGCAATCGTTAGCCGTGGATAAATGAGTGCGCAAACAGGTGACTAAGGTGGCCACATCCCGAAGCCCTAAGTTAAAGCCTTGGCCGGCAATGGGGTGCAGAGTTTGCGCAGCGTTGCCAACCAGTACGGTGCGATGATGAATAACGCGAGGCAAATAGGTCAGCTTCAGTGGGTAGCCCGAACGCTTGCCGGTCTCGGTGATGCGCCCTAAGCGGTAACCAAAGGCCTGTTGCAGCGCTTTGATAAAGGCCTCATCGTCTTTGGCCAATACCTGTTTTTGGGCGTCACTGTCCATCGCCCAAACCAAACTCATTCGTTGCTCAGACATTGGCAATAGCGCAATGGGACCGTGCTCAGTGAAACGCTCAAAGGCTCTGCCCTGATGTGGCTGCTCACAGCGAATGTTGGCAATGATGGCACTTTGCCCAAAGTCTTCTAGGGTTGGGCTTAATTGCCAATGCTGTCTCACCATAGAGTTAAGCCCATCAGCGCCCACCAGCAAGTTACAGCGCAGTTGGCTGTTGTCGCTTAATTCAAGCACATGGCCCTCTGCACTCGAATCAATGCGATTAACCGCAAGCGGGCAAAACAGCTGCACGGGGCTGGACTCAAGTAAACGATGTAACAAAGGGCCTACGCTTTCAAGCTCCACCACTTGCCCAAGGGCATCCACATGGTAATCATCAGCGTGTAAATCTGTGGTGCCGAGGTGGTAGCGATCGCTGACATGAATGTCGTGAATAGGCGTCCCTAGGGGGGCTATGTCAGACCACAGGCCCCACAATTGCAGCTGCTTAACGGTACCGGCATTTAAGGCAATGGCACGAGCGTCGAATCCGGGGTGAGCGTCTCCTGGGGGCTTGGCTTCAATCAGCGCAATCTTGAGCCTTTCACCGTCCGCCTTAACCAACTTTGCCGCAGCCAAAGCCAAACAAGCCCCCGCCATGGCACCACCGACAATGGCAATGTCGTACTCATTTGTGGCTGACTTAGCTGTGGCTGAGTTTGACGAGCTCATAACCGCTCCTAGTGAAGCGTCGGTTTGGATTTAGGCTCCAAATTACCGCTGGAATATTCGGTAAAACAACTTACCACCACCAGTTTTACGTATTCAGTTAGCTCAACATACGCTTGCTCGTTATCATCATTGTCGTCAACGTTGGCTTCAACCTGAGCGATGGCGCCCAAATCGTCTATCATCTCTTTTAGGTCCCGAGGTGCTTTATTCAGATTTGGCTGCACCATGGCCACCGCGGTTAAAAACGCTTGCGTCCATAACGACAAGGCTTCTAAGCGTTGGGTCAAGCTTGCATCGTCGTCTTCCGGCAATAACAATTCAAACTTAAAATCCCCTTCTGCCAGTTTCGCCGCACTTTCGCGATACAAGCGCTGCGCTTGTCGATAAATGGCTTCGGGCAGTTTTTGACCGTCATTCACCAGTTCATAAAAAGGCGTTCGCCAGCCTCGCTCATCGAGGCGTACACCGCCGGCAATAATTCCGGCAATAATGGCTTGTAGCTCCACCGGATCTAAGCCAATCTCGGCGTCTCTAAGGGCTTGTTGAATTTTTTCGAGTAGTAATGTGGCAGGCAACGACATAACCGCATCCTTGGATTGATAATAGCGTTAATCCTACAACAATTAACGCTATTGCTAAAGCCGTGAGCCACCTGCTTGCACTTTTTGTGTGGTATGGCTATAGTCGCCCAAAATGGGTCATTGTCTTGGAAGTGCTAAAGGTGTCGGTAAATCGCATTAGTATCAACTTGCTCGGAAGAGTATTCACCGTCAGCTGTCCTGAAGGTGAAGAAGCAAACTTGCAAGCGGTCGCGGCTAATTTAGACGACATCATGCAGCAAATTCGACAGCGAACCCACATACACAATCGCGAAGAGCTGGCGGTAATGGCCGCATTGCAACTGGGTTACGAGTTGTCAAAAGAGAAAAATCGAAACGAATCGCTTCAAAATGAGATGGAACAGCGAATTTTGCTGTTACAAAACACTTTAGAGCAAGCTTTGGTTGAGCATACGCGAAAAGCAGAATAAAATACGACTTTCCCTGGGGTGTTGGCTAGCATGGTTATGTCCCTGGCCGATGCTATTAACTTAGGGTTAGGAACTAACGGATGGTGTGCAAACTCAGCCTGTACTGAGGAGCCTGACTCTGTTACGACTATCCCGCCTTGAAACTACGGTTTCAAGGGCTATACCGAGCGGCGGCATCCTGGGGTCTCCATTCTTTAACTTGGTGCGTGTATGGACACTCGACAAGCGTTAAGAAATCAAATGCGGCAACAACGCCGCCAACTTTCCCAACTGCAACAACAGCAAGCTGCCGATAAAGCAGCTCAGCGGCTAATCAACTACTGCCATGAACAGTCAATAAAATCCATTGCTCTGTATTTAAGTTTCGATGGCGAGTTGTCGACAAAAACGGCTATACAAAGGCTTTGGCAGCAGCACATTAACGTGTGCGTACCGGTTATTCACCCATTTTCGAAGCATCATTTGGTGTTTATTGAGTACACGCCCACCAGTGCAATGCAGCTGAACAAATTCGGCATTGAGGAGCCTGTACTTGAGTGTCATAAAATCGTTCCAAAAAATGAGTTAGATGTCATTGTTACGCCGTTAGTGGCGTTCGACCGTCAAGGTAATCGATTGGGCATGGGCGGAGGATTTTACGACCGCTTACTGGCCAGCGACGATGCCCCGACCGCCATAGGATACGCTCACGATGTTCAGCGGCTAGAATCACTGCCCGTGGCCAGCTGGGACATGCCGCTACCCTGCATCATAACCCCATCGCACACTTACCGCTTTTAAGTTGGAGTCTGTTGCCACAAGTCTCTATAATAATGGCACTTTATTACGCCCTGCAGTTGATAACGGTTCGCGGGCACGATCCATTTGCCATAAGGATGGTCTTAAATGACTCAAGATGAAAAGAAAAAAGCAGCCGGTTGGGCAGCACTCGAGTACGTTCAAAGCGACAGCATTGTGGGCGTAGGCACAGGCTCAACGGTTAATCACTTCATTGACGCCTTAGCGAGCATAAAGCACAAAATTAAAGGAGCGGTATCCAGCTCAACCGCTTCTACCGAAAAAATGCAGCAACTGGGCATTGATGTATTTGATCTTAACGAAGTGGATGCCTTGTCGGTATACGTAGACGGCGCCGATGAAATTAACCCGTCTAATCACATGATTAAAGGCGGGGGCGCGGCACTGACTCGGGAAAAAATTGTGGCAGCGGTGGCGGATAAATTCATCTGCATTGTTGATGACACCAAGGAAGTCGACGTTTTAGGCGAGTTTCCACTGCCGGTTGAGGTTATCCCAATGGCGCGCTCCTACGTGGCCCGTGAGTTGGTAAAACTTGGCGGCGATCCGGTTTATCGCGAAGGCGTTATTACCGACAATGGCTGCGTCATTTTAGATGTGCACAATCTTAAAATTACCGATGCCGTTGCCTTAGAAACACAAATCAACGCCATTGTTGGTGTTGTGACAAACGGCCTGTTTGCTGCCCGAGGTGCCGATGCACTGCTGATTGGCAGCGAATCCGGCGTCATTAAAAAGTAGCTAGGCTAGTTTGCAAGCGCTTCGCGACATATTAGGGGCCATAGCACAAGTTCGACGAAGTGCTGTGGCCCTTTTACGTTTCCAGCTTGTATTCAAAGCCTTGCTGCTTGTGGTACTGATTCCATTGGCCGCCAGTCTTGGTGGCATTGGGCTTAGCTTGGTGAACGCCAATGACTTAGCTAACCTCAAGCTGGTGAGCTTTTTAATCTCGCCCGTGGGCTTTATCTCCATCTTTCTGCTGATCAGTGCGTTTTTGCTCTACTACTATCTTGAGCAAGCCGGCATGTTGTTTTTACTGGCCACCGACAAAGGTAATCAATGGCAACATTCGTTTCGGCTGATGACCCGCCACGCCTACCCAATTCTTAGAATTTCTGCGCTTCAATCCGGCGCTGCCATGATGTTGCTTATCCCGCTCATACTAATTGGATTGGGCTTGTATCATTGGCTGCTCAGCGAATACGACATCAATTACTACCTAAATGAACTGCCGGCGGAATTTATTGTGGCGGTTAGTCTGTTGGGCTTAGCCGGGGCCGCAGCCATTGTGGCGCTGGGCATTTGGATGCTCAATTGGCAACTGGCGCTGCCGCTGATGTTGTTTGAAAAGATGCCGGTGAAACAAGCCTTATTAGAAAGCAAGTTGCGCCTACACGGTGATCGGCACAAGTTTTTCATCTATCTGTTAATTTGGTTTGGGCTGCGTTTGGCCTTCGCGATCCCTTTGCTGGCCGCACTCAGTTGGAGCATAGATGCGCTGGTGCCCATGCTGCCGCAAGATTTTGACAGCGCCCTGCCATGGCTAGTGGGCATTTTGCTGTTCACCACCTTGTCGCTTATTTTCATTTCCGGCATCGACAGTCTGCTGTTTGCTATGGTGACCACCCGCATTTATTTGCGAACACCGAATACCAGTCTGCAGCTTAATTGCGATACCCCCAAACAGTTGCCTTTGTGGTTTAAAACCGCTTTTATCTCCATTTTGCTGTTGTTAATTGCTGATAACTACTACCTTGCCAGCGACTTTTTCCCGAAACAAAAGGTACAAATTACCGCCCACAGAGCTGGCGGTTTTGCTGAAATTGAAAACACCCTTACCGGGTTGCGCAGCGCCATCAAACAAGGGGCTGATCTTGCCGAAATCGATGTGCAACTGAGTGGCGATGGACAACTCATTGTTATGCACGACCGCGATCTGATGCGACTGGCTGGTAACGACGTTAGCATTTTCGACGACGCATCCAGCCTGTTGCAAGTGCCTTTAACGCCCAGCGCTCAGCAGCAGCCGGCAACATTGTCACGGCTTAACGACTTTTTAATGGAAGCAAAAGACAAGATTCGATTGAACATTGAGCTTAAGTTTTACGGTCAATTACCTCCGCAACTCGTGCCTAAAACGCTTGCTTTGATCGACCAATATCAAATGGCGGATCAAGTCGTGCTTAGCTCATTGTCGATTGCGGCGTTAAACCAAGCGGCGCAGTTAAACGCGCCAATGCCCCTCGGTTTGATTGTATCAGCGACTTTAGGGGGGCAAGATTTTAGTGGCTACGACTTTGTTGCTGTGAATCAAGGCCAACTCTCCAGCAGCGACATGGTTCATTACCGCCAGCACAAGTTGCAAGTTCATGCTTGGACGGTAAACACCCAAGTCGCTGCAGAGCGGGCTATGCTGTTAGGGGCCGATAACCTAATTACCGATGAAGTCGCATTAATTAAACCCAAGGTTGAGGCGTTTAATCAACTCTCTCAAGCGGAAATCATTCTGCGACGATTGCACTTATTGCTGCGCTAAAGCCATTAACAGCAATTGTACTGCAACAAAATTTTTAAAAAACATGTGATCTCCTTTCAAACAGTGCTCGTTATCTAAGGCACTCAGTGATAATTTAATAAAGATATTGTTAACAGGGATTTCACAATGAACTCAATCAAACTCATCGCCGCTTCCTTTGCTTTGTTCACGGCACCCGCCATGGCATCAGAATGCGCAACTGTCTTTAATGAAAGTTATCCGAAACTTCACTCAAACAAAACCGTAGACATGTGTGCGGAAACCGCCGGCAAAGCCGTTTTGGTTGTAAACACCGCCAGCCACTGTGGCTTTACTTCGCAGTTCAAACAACTACAGGCTGTTTACGACAAGTACAAAGATAAAGGTTTAACCGTGGTGGGCTTCCCGTCAAACGACTTCTTCCAAGAAGACGATGACCAAGCCAAAACGGCCGAAGTGTGCTACATCAATTACGGCGTTAAATTCGCAATGACGCAACCTGTGGCGGTTCGTGGTAGTGATGCCATCCCTTTATTCAAGAATTTAGCCGACCAAGCGGACGACGCGCCAAATTGGAACTTCCATAAATATTTGGTGAACCAAAAAGGCGAAGTCGTGGGCTCGTGGGGCTCTCGAACCAAGCCAGACTCTGATGAAATTGTCGGTGCTATCGAGAAAACCATAGCGCTGCCGTAAGACAAAACTGTTTCATGCTCTTCCCTAGCTATCCTTAGATGTGTCCTTGCCATGCCCTTGCATGGCTTTTTTTTGGCCAAAATTTGCTTGCAGTTCCATTAACGATCTTCCATACTGACTGACTAGTCAGTTTCGTTCAGCTTTTAGAGGATTGTTACGATGAACCAAACCGCCACGCCGTTACCTCTGTCGATAGATGACCAGCTTAATGCGCTATTGCACGCGCAAAAAAAAGCTTTTTTAGCAAAACCTTACCCAAGCTTAGAACAACGTGTTGCCGATCTTGACCGCTTTAAAGCCAGCTTTAGCAAATACCAAGCTCAGTTAATCAGCGCCATGAGCGATGACTTTGGTCACCGAGCAAACAATGACAGCGTGCTTGGCGACATACTGCCAACCTTTGGTTGTCTCAAGTACACCAAAAAGCGCCTAAAAAGTTGGATGAAACCACAAAAACGCCACAGCGGTTTGCTGCTTGCTCCTGCAAGTGTGCGAGTTGAATATCAGCCCTTAGGTGTCGTTGGTATCATTGTCCCGTGGAATTTCCCCATCATGCTCGGATTGGTGCCTATGATTACCGCACTGGCCGCAGGTAATCGGGTCATGTTAAAGCAATCCGAGTTTACCCCGAAAACTAACGCCGTCATAAAGCAATGCTTAGCCGAAGTATTTGATGAAACTCAAGTGGTGGTTGTAGAGGGTGAAGCTGATGTTGCCGCCGCTTTTTCGCAGTTGCCTTTTGATCACCTGTTATTCACCGGCTCCACCGAAGTAGGCAAACACGTCATGCGCGCGGCAGCGAACAACTTGACCCCAGTGACCTTAGAGCTTGGTGGAAAATCGCCGGCCATCATCGCGCCGGATATCGATTTAGAAACCGCAGTTAAGCGTTTGATTTTTGGTAAATGCATGAACTCAGGCCAAATTTGCGTAAGCCCTGACTATGTCCTAATTCCCAAAGAAAAAGTACAAATGTTCATCGACCTGTACTGTAGAAAATTCAGAGCCATGTACCCCGACTTTTTAAACAATAAAGACTACACTCACGTGGTCAACGAGCGCCAATTCAGTCGCATTCAAAGTTGGCTGGACGATGCTCGACAAAAAGGCGCCAGCATCACGCCAGCGATCGCTGATGGCATTGATGTTGAACGCCGTAAAATGGCCACCCAGTTAATCACGCAAGTGAGCGATGACATGACCTTAGCTCAACAAGAAATATTTGGCCCTATCTTGCCCATAATTCCTTACGACTCGCTTGAGCAAGCCATTAAATACATTCAAGACAGACCACGCCCGCTGGCACTGTATATCATGAGTTTCGACAAACAAACTCAGCAACAAATCATCCAGCGAACTCACTCTGGCGGTGTGGCGATTAATGACACAGTGATGCAGGTAGCGGCTGAAGATGCGCCTTTTGGTGGCGTCGGTCCATCCGGTATGGGGCATTATCACGGCATTGAAGGATTTAAAACCTTCTCAAAAGCAAAAACCGTATTTTCTCAAGGAAAAATTTATACCGCTGGTTTGGTTCAACCACCATACAAAGGTCTGGTGCAATCCTTGATTAAAAAGCTGTTTGTACGCTAGTGAGCGAGGTAAAAGTGGCCAATTCAAAGAAACAGCAATTGTTATTCGCTGCCTTAGAATTGTTTGTGAAGCAAGGTATCAGCAACACCTCTACCGCATCCATTGCCCAAGCAGCGGGCGTGGCCAGTGGTACCTTGTTTCATCACTTCACCAACAAACAAGGGCTCATCGACGCGCTTTATCGTTGGGTTAAAGAAGGCATGAGCGATGGCTTGGTGACCTCGTTAAACCTGTTAAAACAGAACTCCGATGCTCTGGATCATCAGACCTACCAAGAGGCGTTGTTTAGGTTGTGGTTTGAGTCTATGAATTGGGCGGTCACGCACCCACTGCACACTCGCTTTTTCTATCGATATTATCAAAACCAACAAGTAACGCCTTCGCTGCAATCTAATCTCGAAAATAGAATGCTGCAGCAATTAGAAGAAGTATTAATGCTGGGCGCAAAAAACGGTTGGCTGTTGGATATGCCAATGGATTTACTGCGCCACCATTGCTATCAGATGTATTTGTCCACCAGCCAGTTCTTCTTAGAGCAACCTCATTTATGGCAAAACCCTAATTACCAGCAATCGGCGTTTAAGTGTTTCTTACAAAGCATCGAGCGCGCTTAATAGCCACGGTTACCTAGAGTTAACCTGGGTTACCATGTCTTTTAGCATCATGATGAGTTGACCAACCAGCACCAAGGTAAACGGCAGTGCACCGGCAATGGCTATTTGTTTATTTAAATCCACATCGTTAATGCCCACCAGCGCCATCGATAACGCCAACAGCAAAAGCCCCCACAGCAATTTATTTAGCAAGTGATTTTCACCTTCCAACAGGCCGCACACCAATACCGCTGAATCGGCGCTGGTAATAACAAAAGTTATCAGCAAAATTATCGCCGCAAAGGACAACACCTGCGTTAAAGGAAAACCATCAAAAAATAGAAACAGGCCTTGAGTATAATCTTGACTCACGGCATCGCTAATGGCAGCAGTTGCGCCACCAATCAAAGCGTTACCGCCGAATATGCTGAACCATAAAATTGATGCGACCGTCGGTACGACAATGGCGCAGGCTAAAAACTGGCGAACAGTTCGACCTTTGGATATGCGAGCAATGAAAGGGCCTACAAACGGTGCCCACGCCACCCACCAAACAAGGTAGATCACGGTCCACCCAATACTCCACTGTTTCGATTCCGGCGCAATCGAAAAAGAGACTTGAGGCAACAGCTTTAGGTATTCAACACTTGATGTAAGCGCTATCCATAATGAGTTGAGGGAACCGCTGAGCATCAAGACTACCAAAGCTAGGGTAATCATCAATATGAGATTAAACTGGGAAACGTATTTGATGCCTCGGTTAAGGCCCGTTAATGAAGAAGCCATAAATAACAACCCAATCAAGACTAATAGCCCATAGCGAAACGCCGAGTCTTCGAAGGTTATGCTGGTAGACTGCTCGACCCCGGTTTGCACCAAGGCGATTGTATTTGCGAAGGTGCCCGCGACCCCAAACAAGATAGCGATGATGGCCAACCAATCGAGAATCACCCAAGCACCAGGACGCGGTTTGCCGCTAAAGCTTGCGGATATTCGCAACTCACGGCCGCGATTAAAGCCAAACCAGGCAACCGCCAAACCCGCCAAGGCGTATATCGCCCAGGCGTGCAGCCCCCAATGAAAATAGGTTAATGCAAGCGCCGTATCCTTTAGATCTTGGCTATCAGCAACAAACGCGGGCGGGTTTGCAAAATGACTGATGGGCTCAGCGACACCCCAAAATATCAAACCCGATCCCATTCCTGCAGCAAACAACATAGCTAACCAGCTGAATAAGCCAAACTCGGGTTGAGCGCCCTCACCTCCAAGCTTGATGCGCCCTAGCGGAGACACGGCAATGGCTGAACAAACAATGATGATACCGCTGCTTAAGCACAATAGCGCTAACCCAAAGGTATCCAACGCCCATTGAATCGCCTGTGACATGAGCAAAATACTGTACTCAGGGTAGCTTATGAGCAACGCCATGAATCCAGCCAAAACAATAAAACGTACCAAACGAGGCAACAGCGAATTATCGGCGTGTGCCGAAGTTAGGAATGAGGGGCGCAAAAGAATTTCTCTGATTATAATTTGGCAACCATCATACCCTAAATATTCTTGTCGTAGGTAACCTCCATTAGCTCGCTGTAGTCAATAGCGCCTGATGTTGAGAAGCCCATCGGTGCAGCGCTACACGGTTGCGCACTTGAGTTTTTCGGTAAATAGCCGAAATGTGCGACTTCACCGTATGCTCGCTGATATAAAGCTGTCGAGCGATTTCCTTATTGCGAGCGCCTGAGCACACCAAAGTGATGACTTTACGCTCTTTCAGTGTGAGTGAATCCACCAATTGCAGTTGTTGCGGATCCACTTGGTTTCGCGCTTGCTCGAAAATCAACTGCTGACACAGCTGCCCCACAACACTGCTGCTGAACCACAACTCCCCCGCCAACATTTTAGCTAAACCAATGAGCAACCTATCCAACGGATGATGGTCATAGTACACGCCTTGCAACCCCATAAGCATTGCCAAGCTTTCATTAACCTCACCGGTTGGTGCCTGATACAAGGCCACGCGAATGCGAGATTGCGAAAAACCGCTCACCAGCAACTGATTAACCACATCGGGAATGCCTTGGGTCGCGCTTTGAACTTCGCGACAGCTCACCATATAAATGATTTGACCAGACAGCTTATTAGGATTTGGAAAGTGTTGCGGATCATCCTCTATGACGACACGATAGCCAGCCCTTTGCGCAATCGCCGATAAGGTGCAGGCTTGTTTTTGAGGTTGTAGCAACAGTAGATGTTTTTCTTCAGACATAGCAACTCCTTTGCTTGTAATCGAACGAACGTCATCTATGGGTATAGCGCACATTTTGGAAGTCAGCAAAAAGGACGACGGCGATCTCGCTCAAAGGTATGACACCTCCCATCCCACTAATTGAAAATAAATCCGCTGCAAGCGTGTCTTTACCCCTTGCAACCATGCGTTTTTTTGATAGTTTTAAGGGCTCTCGCTCTTCGAATTTTAAGGAAACGATATGACCCAGCATTCATTGGATAAAGGCAAAATAAATGTCTTGTTGTTAGAAGGTGTTCATCAAAGCGCCATCGATACCATGCAGCGTATGGGGTATTCCAACATTGAGTCGATATCTTCCTCGTTAACCGGCGACGAATTAACCGAGAAAATTGCTAACGCGCACTTTGTTGGCATTCGTTCTCGAACCCAACTCACACAAGCAGTGCTTGAGAAAGCGAACAAGCTTGTAGCCATTGGCTGCTTTTGCATCGGCACCAATCAGGTTGACCTTAAAGCCGCTGAGCTTAAAGGCGTGCCTGTGTTTAATGCGCCTTTTAGCAACACACGCAGTGTGGCTGAATTAGTGCTCGCTGAAATCATTATGTTAAGTCGAGGGATTCCGCAACGTAACGCCCAATGCCACCGAGGCGGTTGGGCCAAAAGCGCCAAGGGCTCAACCGAAGTTCGCGGTAAAACCTTAGGCATTATTGGTTATGGACACATTGGTACCCAACTGGGCATTTTGGCTGAAACCTTAGGTATGCGAGTAGAATTCTTTGATATCGAAGATAAACTGCCTTTAGGGAATGCCCACCAAGTGCACGATTTAACCACCTTGCTGGGTCAGTCTGATTTCGTGTCTTTGCATGTACCAGAGACCCCAGCAACCAAAAACATGTTCTCAACCGAAGAGTTTGCGGCCATGAAAACCGGTGCCAAGTTCATTAATGCTTCTCGAGGCACGGTAGTCGACATTGAAGCGCTTAAGGTTGCAGTAGAGTCGAATCAGGTGGGCGGTGCCGCGGTCGACGTATTCCCGGTTGAGCCTAAGTCGAATCAGGACGAATTTGTCAGTCCTCTGCGCGGATTAGACAACGTGATATTAACCCCTCATATTGGCGGTAGCACCCAAGAAGCTCAGCAAAATATCGGCATTGAAGTCGCTGGTAAACTGGTCAAATATTCCGACAATGGCTCTACGCTATCGGCAGTCAACTTTCCTGAAGTGTCGTTGCCTGGACACCAAGGAACCAGCCGCTTATTGCATATTCACCGTAACCAACCCGGTGTATTGCAACAAATTAACCAAGCATTTGCGCAAGAGCACATCAACATTGCCTCGCAATACCTACAAACCACTGCAGATATTGGTTACGTGGTGATGGATATTAACAGCGACGATGCTGAGCGAGCCTTATCGCAATTAAGGCAAATTGATGGCACCATCCGTGCTCGAGTGCTGCGCTGATGAGTAATTTGGATTACAATCTGGCTACTTGCAGCACCTATTTAGTTTGGGAACCCCACTATGAATAACGCTTATCAATGTCATACCGTTAAGCACCTAGCCGTAATTCGAGCGAGCGGTGACGACACCGTTAGCTTTTTACAAAGCCAAATAACCTGCGATTTGGTTGCTTTGCAAAACAACGACAGCAGCTGGGGCGGCCATTGCGACCCAAAAGGTAAATTGTTAGCCGCGTTTCGAATGATTCGACAAAGCTCTGGTGTATTACTAATTTTGCCAAAAGAAATTGCGCAGCAGGATTTAGCGCAAATTCAAAAATACGCCGTGTTTAATAAAGTTGCGTTTGAGGACATCACCGATACCTTATTCTGTTATGCCATTACCGGCGACAGCAATGCCTTTATTGAGCAACACTTTAGTCCATTTGAAGGCGATAGCGCCGAGTTTAACGGCACGACTTTGCTGCGACAACCCCATGGTTTGTTAGTCTTCTCTGCAACTGAGTTGGCGCTAGAGACCAGCAAAGGCTTTTGGGTTAACGAAATCCAAGCGGGGCTGCCTTTGTTTGGCGAGCAGCACATGGGCCAATATATTCCGCAAATGTTTAATCTGCAGGCATTGTCCGGAATAAGCTTTGAAAAAGGCTGTTATTTAGGTCAAGAAACCGTGGCTAGAATCCACTATCGCGGTGGTCTTAAACGCCGACTATTTTGTTTGTCAGGACAAGCGAAAGCGGACGTCGCTGCGGGTACTGGGTTAACGGTAGACGGACGTCGCAGCGGTGAAATTATAGCAGCCGCTCAAAAAGGCGAGCAGTTGGATGTGTTGGCCATAATGAGCATCGATGCCGATGAGAACGCCAGCTACCAAGTCGCCGACATCGACAGTGACCTTAAAGTGCAACCCCTAAGTTACACACTGGACTGATCATACGCTTGATGAGTAAGCGCCTCGCTCATTGCGGGGCGTTTTGTTTTGGGCTGATCTTCTCTTATGCTTAATCCGTAAAGGATGTAAGGAATAAAGGAGGTCCTATGCCCAACTCTATCGTTACCATTGAATCCATGTCCAAAGCATTTACCATGGGCAATCAAGTTAGCCAAGTCTTATCGGACGTCGATCTCAAGGTTGCTGACGCAGAGCAAATTGCCCTTATGGGAGCAAGCGGCAGCGGCAAAAGTACACTGCTTAACATTATTGCCGCTTATCAAACTCCTGACTCGGGCCTCGCTCGCTTTCAACAGCGCGACATCCATCTAATGAGCGATAACGAGTTGGCGCAATGGCGACGCAAAGAGTTAGGCGTTGTTTTTCAAAACTATAATTTGCTCGCCCCATTGACCGCTCGCCAGAACATCGACTTTTGCTTAAGCCTTGCAGGTAAACGTTGGGACGATTGGAGCGACTATTTATGTCAGCAATTGCAGGTAAGCGAGCTGTTAGACAAATACCCCCACCAGCTTTCCGGCGGTCAACAGCAACGCATTGCCATTGCTCGAGCCATCGCTCATAAACCGCTGTTGTTGCTGGCTGACGAGCCCACCGGCAACTTAGATCAACAAGCCTCTGAGCAAGTGATGCAATTGTTGGTAGAACTCAGCCGAGTGGCCAACAGCGCTATTATTATGGTGACACACAGCCGCGAAGCCGCCAATTATTTACAAAAAACCTACACCCTCATTCAAGGAAAACTGCAGCTCACTCGAGACAAAAACAGCGAGCAAGAGAACAAAATCACTCCGCTAATTAGTGCGGGGAAATAACATGCTTAATGACAGCTTAAAAATACTCGCCATCATGGCGCGTCATTACCGCCAGCACCCCATTCAATTGTTGGGAGCGCTGGTGGGCCTCATTTTAGCGGTGAGCCTGCTTATTGGTGTAAAAGCCATTAATGAACGGGCTAAAGACAGCTATCAAAACGCCAGTGAAGTGCTGGCTCAACCAGCTAAATGGCTGATACAAAGCCAAACTGACAATGCGTTTATCGACGACAGCGTCTATCGAACTCTTAAGCGTGAAGGCATAGAGCCCATCGCACCGTATTTAAGTGGCTGGCTGACGGCCAAGAACGGGCAGTACATTAAAATCCAAGGCCTCGACTTTATTAGTGCCTTTTCCCAGTTTGACTCCAACAACGCTCAATCTCAAAGTACCCAAACCAATGACAATCAGGCTTTGCGTCAATCGGTATCGCTGGCGCAACTTCTGCAGGCCCCGTTTATTGGGCTGGTAAGCCAAGAATTCGCCAGCCAATTGGACTTGCCTAAAGATAACCGCCTGCGCTTTAGTAACGGCCAAGCCATTCAAATTATTGCCATTGATGACGATCGCCTTGGTAACGGTATTGTGGTGGACATCGCCGCCGCTCAACAGCTGCTCGAGCAGCCCGGAAAGTTGGGCTACATCGCCATTTTTGATGACGCCGTTACCGACCGAATTCGACCACTACTTCCAGCAAACGCTCGTTTGCAAGCGCAGGACAAATCCATGGACATGGCCTCGCTAACGGCGTCGTTCCATTTAAATCTAAGCGCTATTAGCTACCTTGCTTTTGTGGTGGGTGGGTTCATCGCTTACAACGCTATTCGCTTCAGTTTATTGCAAAGGCAAGCGTTGATATTACGTTTGCGACAATTGGGCATGTCACAACGGGCGCTGTCTGTCGCTTTGATCATTGAGCAACTGCTGTTGTGTGCAGTGGGTGTGAGCATTGGACTGTGGTTGGGCTTACAATTAGCCCACTGGTTGCAACCCATGGTATCGGTGACTCTTGAGCGGCTCTACCAGGTTAACTTGTTGCCGGGCGACTGGCGAATGAGTTGGTGGTGGCAAGCGTGGGGTGTCTCACTGATTGCCTCGGCCTTTGCCTTGTACCCGAGTTTGAAAGAATTGGCCAGCAAGCAATTAATTGCCCGCTCGCAACTCACCGGTAACCTTGGTCAATTCGACTCATTACAAAGTAAACTGGCGCTCATTGGTCTATTAATTACCTTGGTGGCCTGCAATATTTTATGGTTTAGCCAAGATTATCGGTTATCGCTGTTAGCCACAGGCATGATCACCTTAGCCATGCCCATGATGCTGCCTTGGTCACTGCAAGCTTGTTTGTCATTGATAGCCAAAAAAGTGCCTAGAGGCTTGAGCCAGTGGTTTGTCGCCGACGCTCGGCAACTGGCTCAGGGGTTAAGTCTGGCGATGATGGCAATGTTGTTGGCGCTGAGTGCCAACGTTGCCATGACCACCTTGGTCACCAGTTTTGATGCCAGTTTGCAGCGCTTCCTGTCGCAACGATTAAACGCCGACATTTATCTGCGCCCGAACCCTAATCAACTAGAAGCCATTGACGGCTTTTTGCAACAGCATGCCTCGGTGGCTCGGCTCAGTCATTACTATCAATCCGGACTCAGATTTAACAACCGCCCTATTCTCGTGAGCAGCAGTGAGACGATTCACCTGCAACAAGCGCTGGCTATGAAACAGCAACAACCCCAGTTATGGCAGGCATTTGATAACGGCGGCGTATTGCTGATGAGCGAGCCGATGGCTCTTAGAAATGGCCTAACAGTGGGACAGGTTATTGAGCTAGACGGCATCGGTCGCTTTAGCATTGGGGCCATTTATTACGATTACGGTAACCCAAGAGGACAAGTATTTATCAGTGAGTCCGACTATCTGGTTAAATTTAATGAAGCCGATCCCATTTCCATTGGGGTGAAACTAACCGATTCAGCGGCGCCCTTAACTCTGTTTAATCAATTGCTGCAGCGTTATCGACTCACTGACCAAGAAATCATTGACCAAAAAACCTTACGAGAAACGGCCCAAGGTATGTTTGAACAAACCTTTGCCATTACCCTAACCCTCAACAGCTTAACTTTAATTGTTGCCAGTTTAGGCTTGTTCAGTGCGATATTGAGCTTAACTCAAGGCCGACTTGCCGCCTTCGCTCTGCTGAGCAGCCTAGGGCTTACTCAGCGGCAACTGCTGGCGTTAGCGCTGGCTCAAAATCTGGCGTTATTGCTGCTGAGCGGCTTGCTGGCGCTTCCCATGAGCGCTCTACTCGCTTGGGCGCTTATCGACAAAGTAACCCTGTACAGCTTCGGCTGGACCGTGGCCATGAATTGGCAGTGGGGTGATTTCTGGCAACTGCTCGGGATAGCCGCTATTGCTACCTTGCTAGCAAGCTTCGCCGCCATTCAGTGGCAGCTTAAACAACCGCTATTAACACGCTTGCAAGAGGAGCAAGGACAATGAAGTACCTAATTGCACTGACACTCTTAATAGCCATGAGCGCCTGTTCTGATTCTCAACCAACGTCATCGCAGAATGCGACAACGCGCTTGAGTCAATCCTTGCAAAATGGCGGTGAAGAATTCGCCGCCGTTGTTAAAGGGCAACCGCTGCAGTTTCCACAGGATCACGCTGCCCATCCAGAATTTCGACAAGAATGGTGGTACCTAACCGCCAATCTTAAAAATGAGCAGGGGCAAGATATTGGTTTACAGTGGACCCAGTTTCGAGTGTCTTTAGACAACAAGCTCACCCCCCAGCATGGTTGGCAAACGGGGCAACTGTTTATGGCTCATGCGGCCGTCACCAGCGAGTCGCAACATGAAGTGGCGGAGCGTTGGGAGCGTCAGCATCCGGAGTTGGCGGACGTTGCCAACTCACCACTGCAAGTATTTCTTCACAATTGGCGCTGGCAAAGCCAAAGCGACCAGTTGCTGCCGGCCACGTTAACGGTGAAAGACGATAAATTTGAGTATCAATTATCCCTGTCCAGCGATGCCCCGATACACAAACAAGGACAACAGGGTTACTCACAAAAGCACGCCACACAACCCATAGCCAGTTACTACTATTCTCAACCTTTTATCAAAATTTCTGGAAAAGTACGCATCAATGACACTTGGAATATGGTGCAAGGTGAAGGTTGGTTGGACAGAGAATGGTCGTCGCAGTTTTTAGACAAGTCTCAAGCCGGCTGGGACTGGTTTGCCCTCACCATTAATCCCGATGAAAAGCTGATGGTGTATCGTCTGCGGGGAAATCCAGATTATGTGTACGCCAACATAATGAATCGCGACGGCAGCCAGCAACAATTTAATAACACAAATGTAACACTGAAAGTCACAGAGACCTTTTCAAAAGCTGGGCACAATTATCCCATTGGTTGGCAGTTATCCATTAGCGATACGCCCATCGATTTGGAGGTTAAGGCCATCAATAGCAACAGTGAAATGGCCCTTAGTCTCCCTTACTGGGAAGGCCCGGTAACCGTAACTGGCAGTCATCAAGGTATTGGTTATCTGGAAATGACTGGCTATTAAAGCGCACGCAATTAAAAACGTTTGATTGAAAAAACTTGATATCCGTCAGGGTTTAGCCTCAATATCACTTGTGAGGTATATCACGCATTGATGTGAAGTTTAGACTAAAGCAGTCTAAACTTTCGATTATTTAGAATTTATTATCATTTTATATGCAGGCAAATCGCTATGGCCGAAGAGTACCAAGTCACCAGTTTGGTGGTTCATTGCAAGCCCGAATTGGAAACGCAAGTCAGTGACTCGCTCACTAACATTGCCGGTGTTGAAATTCACGCGTCCGACAACAATGGCAAAATGGTTGTAACCGTGGAAAGTCACTCACAGTCCGCATTGCTCGATGGCGTTGAAGCCATTAACAAAACTCAAGGTGTGTTATCAGCCACCTTGGTGTATCACCAAATTGAACCCGTAGAAGAATAGAGAGGAAACCATGAGCATCAGTCGTCGTCAGTTCCTAAAGAGCAACGCCGTGGCCGCTGCTGCTACCGCTGCTGGAGTGAGTATTCCAGTGAAGGTACTAGCAGAGACCGACAGCCAAGACATCAAGTGGGATAAAGCCCCTTGTCGTTTTTGTGGTGTAGGTTGTAGTGTTCTTGTAGGTACTAAAAATGGCAAGGTGGTCGCAACTCAAGGCGATCATGAAAGCCCGGTTAACCATGGCTTGAACTGTATTAAAGGTTACTTCCTCGCCAAGATTATGTATGGCAAGGATCGCCTAGATTCACCGCTACTTCGCATGAAAGATGGCAAGTACGATAAAAACGGTGACTTTACCCCAGTATCTTGGGACACAGCCCTAGACACCATGGCCGCTAAGTGGAAAGAGTCTCTCGCTAAGAAAGGCCCAACGTCAGTAGGTATGTTTGGCTCTGGCCAATGGACTGTGTTTGAAGGCTACGCCGCTTCTAAGCTGCACAAAGCCGGCTTCTTGACCAACAACATTGACCCGAACGCTCGCCACTGTATGGCGTCGGCTGTGGGTGGTTTCATGCGTACCTTCGGTATCGATGAGCCTATGGGTTGTTATGATGACTTTGAAGCTGCGGATCATTTCGTGCTGTGGGGTTCAAACATGGCGGAAATGCACCCAATTTTGTGGGCGCGCCTGTCAGACCGTCGTCTAACCAACGATAAAAGCCGCGTGCACGTGCTTTCTACCTATGAGCACCGCTCCTTTGATCTGGCCGACAACGGCATGATCTTCAAGCCGCAAACCGACTTGATCATCCTAAACTTTATCGCCAATTACATCATCTCTAAGGGTGCGGTAAACGATGATTTCGTTAAGAATCACGTTAACTTTGCCGAAGGTACCACGGATATTGGTTACGGCTTGCGTCCGGATCACCCGCTTGAAAAGAAAGCAAAGAACCCAGGCAATGGTAAGAGCCAGAAAATTGATTTCGAACGTTACAAAGAATTCGTTAAGCCGTACACCCTAGAGTACGCTGCAAAAGAATCTGGTGTTCCTGCCGAGAAGCTCGAAGCACTGGCCAAAGCCTACGCCGATCCAAACATCAAGGTCATGAGCTTGTGGACCATGGGCATCAACCAACACGTTCGCGGCGTGTGGGCAAATAACATGCTTTACAACCTGCACTTGCTCACCGGTAAGATTTCAACCCCAGGCAACAGCCCATTCTCGCTAACGGGCCAACCATCGGCTTGTGGTACTGCTCGTGAAGTGGGTACCTTTGCTCACCGTTTACCTGCGGATATGGTGGTTGCGAATCCTAAGCACCGTGCTAAGACTGAGAAGCTGTGGCAACTACCAGAAGGGACTATCCCGCCAAAACCAGGTTATCACGCCGTTCTGCAAAGCCGTATGCTGAAAGATGGCAAGCTTAACTGTTATTGGACCATGTGTACCAACAACATGCAGGCCGGTCCAAACATCAACGACGAAATTCTACCGGGCTTCCGTAACCCTGAGAACTTTATTGTGGTGTCTGACCCATACCCAACGGTTACCGCCATGGCCGCCGACCTTATTTTACCAACCGCAATGTGGGTTGAGAAAGAAGGTGCTTATGGTAACGCTGAACGTCGTACTCAAATGTGGCATCAGCAAGTTAAGCCTGCTAAAGGCGCTCGCTCCGACTTATGGCAATTAGTTGAATTCTCCAAGCGCTTTAAAGTCAGCGAAGTTTGGCCTGCGGAGCTTGTAGCCAAGAAGCCTGAATACGCCGACAAGACCCTATACGACGTCCTGTTTGCCAACGGTGTTGTTGATAAATACCCAAGCAGCGACTGTAAAGGCGAAATGAATGATGAAGCGGATGCATTCGGCTTCTACCTACAAAAAGGTCTGTACGAAGAGTACGCCGAATTTGGCCGTGGTCATGGTCACGATTTAGCACCGTTTGACCGCTACCATGAAGTGCGTGGTTTGCGTTGGCCAGTAGTTGATGGTCAAGAAACCCAGTGGCGCTTTAAAGAAGGTTCGGATCCATACGCTAAGAAAGGCTCTGGCTGGGATTTCTACGGAAAACCAGACGGTAAAGCGGTTATCTTCGCGCTACCTTTTGAGCCAGCGGCAGAAGAGCCAAACGCCGAATACGATTTGTGGATGAGCACAGGCCGCGTATTGGAACACTGGCACACAGGTACCATGACCGCGCGTGTACCTCAATTGCACAAAGCGTATCCAGACGCACAAGTCTTTATGCATCCTCAAGATGCTAAAGATCGTGGCTTGGCCAATGGCGATGAAGTCTTAGTTGCATCACCTCGTGGTGAAGTGCGCACTCGCGTTGAAACCAAAGGCCGTAACAAGCCGCCTCAAGGCGTGGTATTTATGCCATTCTTTGATGCTCGCCAGCTGGTCAACAAGCTGTTACTCGACTGCACCGACCCGTTGTCGAAAGAAACCGACTTTAAGAAGTGCCCAGTTAAAATCAGTAAGGTTTAAGGCGGAGATATCACATGAAAAAACTAATGAGTGTAGTAGCAGTCGCCTTATTCCTAGGAGCCTGCTCTGGTCAATCGGCGCAAACCACTGCTGAGCCGGTAAACGTTAAATCGATTCACGGTGACTTAGCCATTTCTGAGTCACGTCCGGCTGAGCCTTTGGCCACCTTTCCTAAGCGCGGCAAAGCGATGGAGCGTGAATTTGTTCACCAACCGCCTTTGATGCCGCACAAGGAATACAGCATTACTGCGAAGAAAAACTCGTGTTTAAGCTGTCATGGTCCAGGCAAGAAAATGGCGCCAACGGTTCACGAAACTCACTTGAAGTCACCGACTGAGTTAAACATGCATTGGTACAACTGTAACCAATGTCACGTTCATCAGGCCGACAACAAAACAGAGTTGGTTGGTGGTAACACATACTCGTCTAACTAGATAAGTAAACGCCCACTAACGTAAAAAGCACTCCAAGGAGTGCTTTTTTTATGGCGAGCGTTATTGCTTGGGTACATTGATCAATTTGGGATATTGCTCTAAGTGCAGCCACTGCCAGTCTTTACGAGGCTCATGGCACGCTTGGCAAAATTGGCGATTGTCACTGATGTTGTCACCAGGCTCAGCATCAAACATGGCCCAGCCCCAACCTTCCCCCCAGTGAGGGTTGCCCGCAAAGCGACCTTTATTGTCTTTAATCATCACAAAGAAGACGTCATTGCCTTGTTGATGGTACACCAAGCCCGTTGTCATGGGTTGTTTTTCAACAAACTTAATGTCTTTGAAAAACACCGTGCCATCAAGCCACTCACCGGTTTTATTGAAGTGCTCAATGCTGAGCTTTTGAGTGTAAATGCCATTGAGGTTTTGTAACTGCTTACCATCGGCGAACACCGCTGTTGTCCCAAGGTGCACCAGGTCGGTCTGAAAATGAGTGGGAAAGCTAATGTTACCCTTATCATCAACGAGTTGAGCGTAACTTTGTTTAGGATCGCTAATGTCCATTGCATAACAAGGCATTGACAGCAACAGTAATGCGGCAAGTAATTTCATGTCTATCTCCATTCTTCACTGGCCGCATACGAGCGTAGCTTACCAATACTTTTCTACAGTAATCTGCCCCGGTTTGCGACGAAGGTTTTTCTCAAGTCCCATGGACTTTAGTAATTCGACGGTTTCGCTGATCATATCAGGGTTACCGCACAGCATCACTTGGCTGTTCAAAGGCGAAATGCTGCAGTTCAATTGTTGCTGTAATGTCTCACTGGCTAACGCCTGTGGAATACGCTGCTGAATGTTGCCATTAAAGTTCTCTCGAGTAATTAACGGCTGCCACGCAAATTGCTCGCTATGATGAGCGGCAATTTCATCTAGGTGGGCTTTGTAAGCTAGATCCTCTTGAAAACGAGCGCCATAGGCCAAACGGATATTTTTGTACTTACGCCAAACTTCTTGCCCCAACAGCATGGATATAAATGGCCCAACGGCAGTGCCGGTAGCAAGCATCCACAAATTGTCCGCTGCGGGTACCTCATCCAGTACCAAGAAGCCGGCGGCCTTGCTGCTCACTTCTATTTCGTCACCGCTTTCTAGACGATGCAATTGCGGCGACAACTGGCCATCTTCAACGGTAACCGCCAGCACTTCTAAATGGCGAGCATTCTCGGCATTAACCAGCGAGTAAGCTCTGGCCACTCGCTTGTCATTGGCATATTGGCTGAGCTTTATAAACTGGCCCGCTTTAAAGTCTCCAATATCGGCGTCAATGACTAAGGTGAAGAGTTTCTCGTTCCAATCGATTCGTTTTATTATTTTTCCGGTGACCCACATAAGATTTCCTCGCGTTTGTTACTTCCAGCATACTGCGAAAGATTCATTTTGCGAACTTCTTTGTCGGTTAAGGGTCGAAATCAACAACGAAAACCAAAACCTAATGATGTCCCTTTATCAAGGAGTTAGCATGAAAGCAGGCCTTGTGGCTCGCCTTACCGCGGTATTTGTAACTGTATTCGCCCTAAGCGCTTGTTCTAATGGAGAACAGGCCTCTGAAGGAGAGTCTGCCAGCCAAACGGTCAAAGGCGAGGTCTGGTATCGCGAGAAAATCGCACTTCCTGACGATGCTCTGGTGCACGTTTATTTGGAAGACGTCTCGCTTGCCGACGCACCTGCAGAGGTTATCGCGCAGAAACTGATTAGCGCCTCCAAAGCACCGCCGTATTCATTCGAATTTGTTGTACCTAAAGAGCAGTTCAAGCCCAATCACCGCTATGCATTGCGAGCTCGGATCGAGCATAAAGGTAAACTGCTGTTCACCAACGATGAGTTCATCGACGCATTATCTTCAGACGATGGCCATCGAAACGTATTAGTCAAAAAAGTGGTTCGTGCTCAGCCTAAGTTGCAAAACACTCGCTGGAAACTGGTTCACGTTGCCGGTGAGAAACTGCAACTGGGGGAACAAGAACGACCCGCTTATTTTTCTCTAAATGAAGAAAACGCGTCGGTTTCCGGATTTAATGGCTGCAATGGTTTTAACTCTACATACACCCTTAAAGGTACTGATATTCAATTTGGGATGTTTGCAGCGACCATGAAAATGTGCGCCCAAGGCAGCGATTTAGAAGCTCAAATGATGTCGATTCTTGGTAATGCTAAACGCTATCAAATAAAAGGCCCACAGTTGAGCTTGCTGAACGAGCAAGGTCAAACCATAGGCCGATTTGTAGCGGTTAGTCCATAAATAACGGGTGGCGGTTATTTTCTGCGTTGACTAACCGCTTCTGCCAACTGTGCCAGTACCGCTTCGGTATCTGGCCAACCAATGCACGCATCTGTGACACTTTGGCCGTATGCTAAGTGCTGGCCTTCAACAAGATCTTGACGACCTTCTTCAAGGTTACTTTCAATCATGACACCAAATATGTTGTCCTCGCCCTGTTGCAGTTGCTGGCATACATTGTCGGCAACCGTGAGTTGCTTCTTGAATTTCTTTTCGCTGTTAGCATGACTGAAGTCAATCATGATGTTGGGCGTAAGCTTCGCGTCGGTTAACTGAGCCGATATCTCTTGTACGTGCTCGCCACTGTAGTTCGGTGATTGGCCGCCGCGTAAAATGATGTGGCAATGCTCATTCCCCTTTGTCGCAACAATCGCGGAATGTCCGTACTTGGTCACCGATAAGAAGTGGTGAGGTGCACTGGCCGAGCCGATGGCGTCGATGGCAATTTTTATGGTGCCATCGGTGCCATTTTTAAAGCCAACTGGGCAAGATAATCCTGAGGCGAGTTCGCGGTGAACCTGAGACTCGGTTGTGCGTGCGCCAATGGCTCCCCAACACATGAAGTCCGCCACGTATTGTGGGGTTATCATGTCTAAAAACTCACCCGCTGTTGGTAGACCGCGATCGTTAATGTCCAGCAACAGCTTACGAGCAATGCGCAAACCGTCATTCAATTGAAAGCTATTATCCATGTAAGGGTCATTAATAAGCCCTTTCCAACCGACGGTAGTGCGAGGCTTTTCAAAATACACTCGCATGACAATTTCTAATTGCTCTTTGTGCTGCTCACGCAGCTTCACCAGCCGATTCGCGTATTCGAGCGCCGCTTGTGGATCGTGGATTGAACAGGGTCCAATGACCACCAATAGGCGGTCATCTTCTCGAGCTAGAATCTTTTGAATCGCGTCGCGGGATCCAAGAACCGTGTTTACTGCTTGCTCGGTGGCTGGAAATTTTTCCGTTACCGCTATGGGCGGCAACAATTCTTTAATTCGGTCGATGCGTATATCGTGAGTCTTGGCTGGCATGACGAGTCTTCTTGTGTGTTATTAATGCGAATGATTCAATTTACTTACAATCGCAACACTGTGCAAATACAAACAAGATCTAGTTGAAAGATTTTACGTAAAAATACTAGCTTAAAGTAAAAAGCGGCCATAAAGGCCGCTTTTCATATGTTTTCAGCTCGGATTCAACTGAGGTTAGAAGAAGTCTGAGCCAGAGCTTCCTCACTGCGATCTACAATGGTGACCACCGCACTATCGCCAACAACGTTTGCGGAGGTAACGAACATATCAATAATGCGATCCAGTGCTGCAACCAAAGCAAAAGCTTCAATCGGTAGACCCATTTGGTGAATCAAGACACCAATCATAACCATACCGCCACCTGGAACACCACCAGCGCCCACTGACAATAGGAATACAAAGAAGGCCAATGACGCTAAATGCTCAAAACCAATGGGTGCTCCAAAGGCGTTTCCACAAAAGACCGCAGCAATCGTAATGTAAATAGACACTCCGCCCATATTCATAGTGGCGCCCAACGGCACCCCAAATCCGGCAACAGCGGGCTTTACGTTGAGTTTATCGGTTAAAGTTCTCATGGTAACTGGAATGGTCGCATTTGAGCTGGCGGTGGACAGTGAAAATAGGAACTGCTCGCGCGTTTTACGTCGGAATTCACTCGCGCTAACGTTTGTCATTGCGCCCACTACACTTGGGTACACCACAAAAATCCAAAGTATCAATAAGCTAATAATGAGCCCAATGTACCCCAGCACGCTGGCGTAGGTTGACGAATCTAGGGTAGCGCCTAAGTTCACCATCAAGGCAAATACGCCAATCGGTGCAAGGTACATGACTACAGTGATCATCTTAATCATGATCATGTTGCCTTGAGAGAAAAACTTTTTGGCAGGCTCACCATGTTCACCGAGTGACTTAATGACACCACCGGTTAACAAGGACATAAAAATGATTTGCAGCATATTTCCTTGCGCAAAGGCCTCAACCGGGTTGTCTGGAATAATACCAACAATAAGCTGGATGATATTAGGCAGCTCGGTTGCAGCGATTTCGGTGGAAGCCATCGCGGTCAGATCCAAACCTCGACCCGGTTGCAGTACCATGGCAATGATCAACGCTACGGTTATCGCAATCAGAGTGTTGATGATGTAAAAAGCAAAGGTTTTAGTGCCAAGTCGGCCAAAGGCTGATAGGTCTTTTAATTGGCAAATTCCGCTCACAATACTGAAGAAGACCAAAGGCACAACCAACAGCTTAATAAGCGAAACAAACATGGTGCCAACGGCATTGGCAATGTCCACTAAGGTACCGCTAAAGAAGCCAATGTCTGCTAGTAGGTATTGAATCACCGTGCCGATTAATAAGCCGGCAAATAACCCGGTGAAGATTTTACTCGATAAGGATTTAAACATGTCTTGCCTTAATGTGTGAATGGGGAAATGCTTCTTTATTGAAGTCTTTGAGTGGTAATCATACTGAGCCAGCTGTCATAAAAACTCAACTCGGAAGTTTTGATCTGATTCACATTAAAGTCTAGACAAAATGAGATCTAGATCTCATAAAACACTGTGTTAACAGGCCTAACCAAAGCCTTTATACAAATTATGAACATTTCATCAATAATAGCATTATTAAGTCCAGTAACACACAAACATACCTCATCTAATCGCGCCCAGCAGCAAGAGTATAATGAATCAGTGTTATTTTTTACCCATTAAAAAGCCCCACATTAGCGGGGCTAACACACGCGCGAGTGGCGGTTACTTAATCCAATAACTCAAACCAAACAGCGCTTTATCTTCTGGCTTATTACCGGCAACAAGGCCGGCATCGGTTGTATGCATCATCCGCACGAAAGGCGTTAATCCTGTGCCCGTATTTAAGTTCACTTGAAACTCAGCACTGTTCCAATGACGACGGTTTTCTCTAGCCGCTATTACATCATTGTCTTGCTGATGAGCGAAAACGTCATAACTCACTGAAATCATGCCAAAATCGTACCCAGCACCAATGCGTGCGCGTTGCACCTCATCAAACTTATGATTCATCTTCTTCGTCGATGCGCTGTAAGGTTCCGCCAATTCCTGCTCTTTCGAGCCAGAAGTATAGCGATACTCAGCACGGACAAAGGCGTTATCTAGAAAGCTGTATTTGGCTCCCAACTGAGCGCGACCTTTATCATCGCCCCCGTTTACCGCGCCAATAAACGCAGCGTGAGGCGTAATGCTTAAGCCTGGAATTAAAACATCTTCAAAACTATAGCCTGCACCAATTTCATGATAACCAATATCAGAATCGGTCTCGTAATAAACATTGGCATTGCCAAAGCTCTTTCCAACAAGCAATTCCGCTGCCTTGAAGTTTTGGTCGCCCGAGTTTTGAGCCTGCGCGTTCATCGCACCTAGGCTAGCGAGAAGTGCTAACGCCATTAACTTTTTCATGTGAGTCTCAACTTTATCTATTCCGTGTAATCAGCCCTCTGCTGATTAACATGGCATTAGTTTAAAGAAAGAAGACTGTATAGCCTTTGAATTCCCTTCCTCAGACACACTTCATCCAGTCACCCACCAATAAGCGTAACAAACTGAGTTAATTGACTTTTTAAAGCAAGACCAGATATCAAAGAGGAACAATAATGAACAGCTGCCGTGCAAAGAGTTATCCACAGCTTCCCGCCATGGGGACGTACCCTTTTTGGTGGGGACGTACCCCACCTGCAAAAGGGTACGTCCCCTGTGGATAACTGCTACAAAAAAGCCGGCAATGATGCCGGCTTTGTCTGGGTGCGAGAATGCTTAGCTTTGTTGCGGGCGCATCGCTGGGAACAGGATAACGTCGCGAATGGTATGGCTGTTAGTGAACAGCATCACTAAGCGGTCGATGCCAATACCTTGACCCGCTGTTGGTGGCAATCCGTGCTCAAGCGCTGTGATGTAATCACCGTCGTAGAACATGGCTTCATCGTCACCGGCATCTTTTTGCTCCACTTGCTCTTTAAAGCGGTTGTCCTGATCTTCGGCGTCATTAAGCTCCGAGAAACCGTTAGCGATTTCACGACCACCCACAAAGAACTCGAATCGATCCGTGATGAATGGGTTATCATCGTTACGGCGAGCCAGCGGTGAGACTTCCGCGGGATATTCGGTAATAAAGGTTGGTTGCATCAGTTTGTGTTCAACCGTCTCTTCAAAGATTTCAGTGATGACTTTACCTAAGCCCCATGACTTTTCAACTTCAATGCCAAGCCCCTTAGCTACTTCGCTGGCCGCTTCTAGCGTTTCCAGCTGGGCCGCGTCAACACTTGGGTTGTATTGCAGTACCGAGTCTTTCATCGAAATGCGGGCATACTTAGCGCCAAAGTCGAACTGCTCTTCACCGTAATCTAAAACGCTGGCACCCAGTACTTCTTCGGTAATGGTTTTTAGCATTTCTTCGGTAAGGTCCATCAAATCGTTGTAATCGGCATAGGCCCAGTAGAATTCCATCATGGTGAATTCTGGGTTATGGCGTGGCGATAAACCTTCGTTACGGAAGTTGCGGTTAATTTCGAAAACGCGTTCGAAGCCACCAACAACCAAGCGCTTCAAATACAACTCAGGGGCGATACGCAAAAACATCTCTTGATCCAGCGCATTATGATGAGTCACAAATGGACGCGCTGAGGCACCGCCAGGAATAACTTGCATCATAGGCGTTTCCACTTCCATAAAGTCGCGGTTCGCCATGAAATTACGGATTGCGTTTACAATCTTAGAGCGCACTTTAAAGGTGTTGCGACTGTCTTCGTTCATGATCAAATCGACGTAACGTTGACGATAACGCTGCTCTTGGTCAGTTAGCCCATGAAACTTCTCAGGCAAAGGGCGCAGTGCCTTTGTTAGCAATTGATGATTGTCCATATTCACGTACAAATCACCTTTACCTGACTTACACAGCTCCCCGGCCACTCCGATGATGTCACCAATGTCGAGACCGCCAATGGTTTTCAGCTCTTTTTGAACTTCTTTAGGCGCATACGCCTGAATGCGACCACTGCCGTCTTGTAAAACCAAAAATGGCCCGCGCTTGGCCATAATACGACCGGCAACGCTCACTTGGTTGTTTTGCTCCACCAATTCTTCTTTAGTGAATTGGCCGAACTCTTGTTGCAAATCGTCGGCTAAATGCTCTCGTTTAAAGTCATTTGGATGGCCATTGGCTTTACAGGTTTGGCGAATCTTTTCTAACTTACTGCGGCGTTCAGCAATGAGTTTGTTTTCGTCTTGAATTTGGTCTGTCATGTTGCTCTCTTTAAAGTTGCGACTGTAAAACGCTTATAGCCCAGATTTCAGGCTGGCCTCGATGAATCGGTCTAAATCGCCATCAAGCACCGCAGTAGTATTGCGATTCTCAACGCCGGTTCGTAAATCTTTTATACGGCTGTCATCCAGCACATAGGAACGAATCTGACTGCCCCAGCCAATGTCTGACTTAGCATCTTCAGAGGCCTGTTTTTCTTCGTTCTGTTTTTGAATTTCTAATTCGTACAACTTAGCTTTAAGTTGTTTCATTGCGGTGTCTTTGTTCTTATGCTGCGAACGATCGTTTTGACACTGCACAACGGTATTTGTGGGTAAGTGCGTAATACGTACCGCTGACTCGGTTTTATTCACGTGCTGACCACCAGCACCTGAGGCGCGGTAAACGTCGATTCGCAAATCCGCCGGATTAATATCCACTTCAATGGAGTCATCAATTTCTGGAAACACGAATACCGAGGCAAACGAGGTATGACGACGGCCACCAGAATCAAACGGTGACTTACGCACTAAGCGATGCACCCCGGTTTCGGTTCTTAACCAACCAAAGCCGTATTCGCCGCTGAACTTGATGGTGGCGCTCTTAATTCCTGCCACGTCACCGTCTGAGACTTCCATGAGCTCAGTCTTAAAGTCGTGTGCCTCGCCCCAACGCAAGTACATGCGCAGCAGCATGCTGGCCCAGTCTTGCGCTTCGGTACCGCCAGAGCCGGCTTGAATGTCTAAGTAACAATCGTTGCCGTCTTGCGCTCCGGAAAACATACGACGAAACTCTAATTCCGCCAACCGCCCTTCCAGAGTTTGCAGCTCCTGCTCGGCGTCGGCGAATGTTTCTTCATCCGACTCTTCCACAGCAAGCTCTAGTAAGCCTTCAACGTCTTCGAGGCCTGAATCCATGTCGTCAATGGTCTTAACCACGGCCTCAAGAGCACTGCGCTCTTTGCCTAAAGCTTGTGCTCTATCGGGCTCATTCCAGATTTCAGGTTGTTCAAGTTCTCGGGAAACCTCTTCTAAACGCTCACTTTTGGCGTCGTAGTCAAAGGTACCCCCGAAGAAGCCCGGTGCGTTCCGACAGCTCCTTAATCTTGTTTACGACTGGATTTACTTCAAACATGGACTCAGCTTTCTCTTACTTGGTTGGCAATCCGTTTTTAGACGATTGCACGTTGCCATTCATTCAAACCGGACATTTTACATTATGTAACGCTATAAACCTATAGCCCGTGATTGAAATGTGGGCCATCTCTATGAATTGTAACGGGCTTGTGTGCTTGAAATTATTCGATTTTGTTTGGTGGCGCAAGGTGAAGCTAAAAGAGTCACCTTAGAACACAGCTTGCACCTTGCTATTTTCTAAAACCAGCGCTAGATTGAGGCGATTACTCGATACCTTATTTGACTTTCAACGTGTTAATTCTAATACCCGCCACCAACCGTTACCCTGTTAAGGAATTATGATGTCACACACTATTGCCAATCGATTAGCTGCCATTCGTGAAGTCATGGCGCAGCAGCAAATCGACGCCTTTATCATCCCTAGAGCCGACGAATATTTGGGTGAATATGTGCCTGAGCACAACGAGCGATTGTTGTGGATAAGCGATTTTACCGGCTCTGCCGGGCACGTTGTGGTTTTGGCCGAAGACGCGGCCATATTTGTTGATGGCCGTTATACCGTGCAAGTTCGTCAACAAGTAGACGGTGACCTTTTTAGCTATCAATCCTTGACCGACGACCCGTTAGCTCCTTGGCTGGCAGACAAACTCGCCCAAGGCGCTAAAGTGGGTTTTGATGCTCGCCTGCACACGCTTGCTTGGCAGCAAGCCACGTCTGCACAGCTGGCTAAATCAGGCATTCAATTAACGCAAACCGCGGTTAACCCCGTCGACCAGGTATGGCAACAACGACCGGCGGCTCCCAGCCAACCTATCTTTTGCTTTAGCGACGAACTCGCGGGTGCCACCAGCCTTGCTAAGCGCCGCCAAATAGCCACAATAGTGGCGGATAACAACGCCGATATGGCGCTCATTACAGCGTTGGATTCCATTGCTTGGCTGTTAAACCTTCGCAGCCGCAACATACCACGACTACCGGCTCTATTAGGCAGTGCATTGCTAAGCAGCGACGGCTCTATGCAAGTATTTTTAGATGTGAGTCTACTGGAAGACGGCGTAGCCGAGCACGTTGGAGACGGCGTTGAATTCAAGCCTGAGGCAGATTTTGCCCAAGCGCTACAACAGCTCAATGGGGTACGACTATTAGCCGACTCAAATACCAGCAACGCCTGGAGTCAGCTCACTGCACGCGAAGCCGGAGCTGAACTGGTTGAAGGTAGCGATCCGGTTGCCATACCCAAAGCACAGAAAAATGCTGTGGAGCTTGAAGGCATGCGCCAAGCCCATCTTCGTGACGGGGCCGCCGTCAGTCGTTTCTTAGCATGGTTAGATGAGCAAGTGGAGGCCGGTCAACTCCATGATGAAGGTCAGCTCGCGGACAAATTGGCCAGCTTTCGCGAACCTTTACCACACTATCAAGAGCCCAGCTTCGACACCATTTCTGCCGCCGGTTCCAATGCCGCCATGTGTCACTACAATCACCTAAACGGTACACCAGCCACCCTCCCCATGAACAGCTTGTACTTAGTGGATTCCGGTGGTCAATATCTGGATGGCACCACCGACGTGACCCGCACGGTTGCTATCGGTCAGGTCAGCGCTGAGCAAAAACAGCGTGTGACCCTAGTGCTTAAAGGCCACATCGCGTTAGATCAAGCCAAGTTCCCACGGGGCACCAGTGGTCAACAGTTAGACGCTTTGGCGCGTATGCCGTTGTGGCAACAAGGTTTGGACTATGACCACGGCACAGGCCATGGCGTGGGCCACTTTTTAAGTGTCCACGAAGGACCGCAACGAATTGCCAAAAACGCCAACTCGGTGCCGCTGCTTGAAGGAATGGTGGTGTCCAACGAACCGGGCTATTATCAAGATGGCGATTATGGTATCCGTCTAGAAAACCTAGTAGCGGTGCGTAAGGCTCGATCGTTAGCCAACAGCGAGCGCAACATGCTGGAGTTTGAAGCCCTTACCTTAATTCCGTTCGATGTTCGCTTAATTGAAGTAAGCATGCTGACCGATAGCGAGCGACAATGGCTAAATAGCTACCACCAATTGGTGTTGGAAAAAATCGGCCCGCAGCTGCAAGGCAGCGACTTAGCCTGGCTTAAACAAGCTACCCGTCCCATTTAATGAGTCCCTCTATTT
Organism: Paraferrimonas haliotis; assembly: GCF_002282895.1. GTDB lineage: Bacteria > Pseudomonadota > Gammaproteobacteria > Enterobacterales > Shewanellaceae > Paraferrimonas > Paraferrimonas haliotis. Next base: position 517,626 of record NZ_NRRB01000001.1, on the reverse strand, counting down.
AATCAACACGTAACTAATGAGGCTTAACTGACTGTTCGCAGTTAAGCCTTTAGCGCTCGACTATAGTTCCCCTCTACTATACTTTAGCTACTTATAGCTGGCTGAGGTGGTTAGTGTGCGAATCGTCATTTCGTTATTGATAGCGACCATCATTACCTTTGCCTTGTTTGTGTTCATGGCCAGCCTCATTAGCGGTGGTGCTAAGCGAGCTGCGTTGAAACAAGGTATCTCCCCAACCATCATCATCTCAATGGAGCTTAAGGATAGCGAAACCCAATTCAAGCACCGCCAAAAACTACCACCGCCAAAGCCATTAAAGTCACCGTCTCGTCCAGAAATAGAGGTGCCTGCCGTTACCATCGATCCCATTTCCAGCCCAACGATAATTGCCATGAGCAACGACCTAGGTCGAGACATCAGTCATCGTCTAGGGGGATTAAAAGCCGATACCTACTATCACGGCAATAGTCATGCGACGCCACTGGTACGAATAGAGCCTCGTTACCCCATACCGGCGGCAAGAGAGAAGATTCAAGGCTGGGTGCAATTAGGATTTAGCATCGATATTGACGGCAGCGTGAGTGACATTTTCGTGGTGGCTGCAGAGCCGCAAGGGGTGTTTGAACAGGCCGCCATAAGCGCCTTACAGAAATGGCGCTATCAGCCTGAATACTCAGACGGTAAAGCCATTAAACAAAAGGGCAAAGTGGTGCAATTAGATTTTCGGCTCAGCAGTCGCTGGTAATATCGCGAAGCACAGGTAACTAGAGTTTTTCCAATTGCTGAACCATCATTTGCACGCTTTGATGACCGCGAAACTCATTGACGTCTAAACGATAAACGACCCGCACCTGCGACACTCGAGCGTCTGGCCAGTGTTCAACATCTATGTTAAAGGCAATACCATCCACATCGAGTTGGCCGCAATGGCTTCGCAATACCAGTTTGAGGTGACGCTCGCCAACGATGCGTTGACTGACTATGTAAAACTCGCCATCGAATACCGGCTCTGGGAACGCCTGCCCCCAAGGACCGCATTCACGAATCGCTTGGGCATTAGCAAGCGTAATGTCAGCAGCGCTAAGCTCACCATCACTTAAGATCTCACCGGTAAGTATTGACTCGTCAATGTTGTCTTGTATGCCGGTTAAGTAGGCTTGTTGAAATTGAGCCAAATCGTGCTTGGCGATGGTTAACCCTGCAGCCATGGCATGGCCACCAAACTTAATCAGCATGCCAGGGTGACGGCTATTAATCAGCTCGAGCAAGTCGCGCATATGCAAACCAGGAATCGAGCGCGCCGAGCCCTTAATAGTGTGCTCATCGCCATCGGCAAAAGCGATAACAGGGCGGTGGTAGCGCTCTTTTAATCGAGACGCGAGGATGCCAATAACACCTTGGTGCCAACTGTCATCGTATAAGGCTAATCCCCACGGCAAATTGTCATCCCCAAATTGCAGCGAGTGTAAATGAGCCAGAGCATCCTGTTGCATGTCTTGCTCCAGTGCTCGACGCTCTTGATTGAGCAAGTCGAGCTGCGCCGCCATGCGTTTTGCTTGATGCGCATCGTCACACAACAGCAACTCAACCCCTAGGGCCATTTCATCCAGTCGTCCAGCGGCATTCAGCCGAGGTGCTACCGCGAAAGCAAAGTCGCTGGCCACCGTTGCTTGAGGTCGGCGTTTGCCTAGGGTTAATAGTTCCAATATGCCCGGACGACAGCGACCGCTGCGCACTCGCGCCAACCCCGCTTTGACCAAAATGCGATTATTGGAGTCTAAACTCACTAAATCCGCAACCGTGCCCAAAGCAACAATATCCAGCAGTTCAGCCAAGTTAGGCATGGGTTGTTGCATGGTAAACCAGCCACTTTGCTTAAGCTTTGCTCGAATCGCAGACATTAAATAGAAAGCCACACCGCATCCCGCCAATGCTTTGCTGGCAAACGGGCAACCGTGTTGATTAGGGTTAACGATGGCGTTGGCTTGCGGCAAGGCATCTCCCGGCAAATGGTGGTCGGTAACTACCACATCAATGCCGAGCGCCCGAGCGGCAGCAACACCCGAAATGGACGAAATGCCATTATCTACGGTAATCAGCAATTGCGCGTGCTGCTGGTGCGCCAAAGTAACCAACTCTGGGCTTAAACCGTAGCCATAGTCGAATCGATTGGGAATCAAAAAGTCGACATTGTTCGCCCCCATGCGCTTCAGTGCCAGCATACAAACCGCGGTAGAGGTGGCGCCATCGGCGTCAAAATCGCCAACAATTAGAATACGTTTTTGCTGAACAATAGCCTCAGTAACAATGGCTGCGGCCTCAGACAGCCCCAGCATGGTATGCGGCGACAGCAGGTTTGCCAACGCCAAGCTTTCATCCTCACTGGTGACCCCTCTGCGGGCCAACAACTGGCGAATAAGCGCATTAGGCTGAGCAAGATGGCCGTCGTCCACGTGCGGGCGACGGCGTATGGCGTGAAGTTGGGCCACAGGCTTAGCTGAACTTAAAGATTGCGAGATTTAAGGGTGTTCAATAGACGTTGCGGTGGAATGTAGCCTGGAACCATTTGCCCATTAGCTAATACCATCGCTGGTGTTCCAGTAACCCCGAAGGTTTGACCCAGTTGATACTGACCAGCAATATCTGCCTTACAGGTTGCGCGGTTAACATCAACGCCAGCTTTTGCCTTGGTCATGGCTTCTTTTTGATCAGCGGAGCACCAAACATCTCGAAGTTTATCGAAGCTGTCAGAATTGAGTCCACCGCGAGGAAAGGCCAAGTACTGAATCGTTATGCCTAAATCGTTGTATTCCGCAATTTGATTGTGCAATTTACGACAGTAGCCACAGGTAATATCGGTAAATACTGTGATGACGTATTGCTCGTCTTTGGCTTTAAAAACAATCATGTCGTCTTTAAATGACGCCAGTTTATCCAGTCGAATTTTCGACATGGTTTGTTCAGTAAGGTTAGTCATATCGGACAACTGATACACTTGCCCAAAAAACATTTTAGAACCGTCTTTAGTGACGTATAAAATACCGCGATCGGTGACCGCTTCTAAAAGCTCATCGGTGGGACCTTGCGAAACCGAGTCAACCGACACCTGCAACTTGTCTTGCAGCAGTTTTTTAATCGCCTGTTGACTGTCGGTAGCTTGCGCAGCCATGCTTGAGGCGGCCATAAACGGTGCGATCAGCAAAGTAACTGCGGCTAACCAAGAACTTCTTCTAAACATCCTACTTCCTATTTAACGTTTTTTGAGGCTTGCAAGGGCTGCGAGGGCCTCTCATGTCATCGTACGATACGCTGAACTATGGTGTTTGGTTTAACTTTGGCAATAGAACTTAACCACAAGTTCCCGTTAAAGCAAATGCCAATGAACTTTTTTTAGCTAACCTCGCGGATGGTGTTGCTGGTGCAAGGCTTGTAAACGCGCTTTGGCAACGTGTGTGTAAATTTGGGTGGTGGATAAATCACTGTGACCAAGCAGCATCTGCACCACCCGCAGATCGGCGCCATGATTCAGTAAATGAGTCGCGAACGCATGGCGTAACGTGTGTGGCGACAAATGACAGCGAATGCCTGCTCGCTCCGCGTAAAGCTTGATTCGATGCCAAAAGGTTTGTCGTGTCATGTATTGGCCGCGTTGCGACGGAAACACCGCATCACTGACTTTAGTACCCAGTAGCACTGCTCTTGAACCCGCCAAATAATCGGTAATCGCCTGTTGGGCTGCTTCACCAATGGGCACTAACCGTTCTTTGTCGCCTTTACCCGTTACTCGCACCAAGCCCTGCCGTAAACTTAATTGTTCCAAGCTCAGGTTCACCAACTCCGAAACCCGTAAACCACTGGCGTATAGCAGTTCCAGCATGGCTTGGTCTCTGTGCTCTATTGGGAGCTCAATATCGGGCTCTGCCAACAGCTGTTCCACTTGCGATTGAGACAAACTGTCTGGCAGCTTGCGTTGTAATTTAGGTGCTTGAATCAGTGCGGTGGGGTTATAAGACATAGCCCCTAAACTCACTTGATAGCCATAATAGCGCTTAAGGGCACTGATGGCTCGGGCGGTAGAGTTTGCTTTTAATTGCTGCTGATGCCTGAAGTTGAGGTAGTCTTGCAGCCACTCGCTTTGGGCGTTTTGCAAGCTACCTCGGTGGGCAATGAATTGAGCGAAGTGGGTTAAATCACGACGATAGGCCGCGGTGGTGTTTTCGCTCAGCCCTTGCTGCAACCAAAGATGTTGAATGAATTGCTCGATGTAAATTCTAGAGTCATCAATGGTTGCCAAATCAAGGTACCGAACTTATTGCTGTGGCTTTTGTTTTAACAGCGTGAACACAAATACAACGATTAAGGTCGGGATAACCCAGCCCATGGATACGTCGCTGAGGTGCTGTACAAACGACATATCAACGCCAGCCGCTTTCAAACCATCAATCGCGCCGTAACATAAGGCGAAACTGAATACGACGCGGTGAGCGGTTTTCGGATCCGCAAACTTGTCGCGCATCAAGGTCACGATAACCAAGGCTACCGCCACGGGATATACCGACACTAAAATAGGCACACTGATAGCAATCAATTGGGTTAAGCCAACGTTAGCGACGATGGCGCAAATGACCGAGAAAACCACCACAAGGGTTTTGTATTGCAACTTTTCAAAGGTACTAGAAAAATAATCAGAACAGGCACTAATAAGACCCACAGCCGTGGTTAAACAGGCCAAGGTCACCACCGCTGCCAACATGATGGAGCCGGTCGACCCGAAAACGTGTTCAACGTAGGCACTTAAGATAATGCCACCGTTTTCAGCGCCTGGAGCCAATAAAGCCGCTTTAGAGCCCAGCACAAATAAAGGCACATAAACCGCAGCTAATCCAATGGCAGCGATAATCGCCGCAATCACCAGATAATGGTTTTGCTGTTTTACTTCAGTAATGCCTTTTTTGCGCAATACGTCGATGATCAAGATACCAAAGACCATAGAAGCCAGTGCGTCCATGGTGTTATAACCTTCAAGCACACCAGCAACCATGGCGTTGTCCGCCCAGCTGCCTGTTGGCGCTAGAGGCGCTGCACCATCAAAGGTTGCAACCGAAAGTGACAAGGTAATGAGCAGTAAAATAAGCAGTGGCGTGAGCACTTTACCCACAGTATCCAGCAACTTGCCAGGGTACAGTGACAACACCATAGCAACCACAAAAAATGCCGAGGTGTACAGCGCTTGCGTCGTGGCATTGGTTTCACCAAAGAAAGGCTTAAAGCCAATCTCATAAGCCACTAAGCTGGTTCTTGGCGCAGCGAATGCTGGCCCAATAATGATGAAAATGGCGGAGGTTACGATAATCGCAATGGTGGTTGGCAGTAGGCCCATTAAGGTGCCGTTGCCTTTAGCTACCGCGAACAGAGTCACCAAAGGCAAGCCCACTGCGGTAAGCAAAAAGCCCAACATGGCTAACGGCATGGCTTCACCACTGAGCAAACCCGCTAACGGTGGAAAAATAAGGTTACCGGCGCCTAAGAAGAAGGCGAATGTCATAAAACCTAACCCTAGAGTATCGGTTAACGAAAGTTGGTTCTGCTGCAAAATAAGCTCCGCTTGAGGATCATCGCACCGCTCACTTGCAAGTCTTGTATCGGCGGCGGTCTTTAAATTAAATGTTTAACGCTCAGAAATAACAAAGTTAGCCGCCTTATTCAAGCTTCAAGGAGGCAGCGAGTGCGAATCAAGCAAGGTTTCAACGTTACGTTAACGCGCAATTTACTCGTTAACCTTGCCATTACACAACGCAGACCTCTTGCTTGATATATAGCTCCGAAAATGAGTCTGCAAACTGAACGGTATATCCGCGACGACTTTGATATGATCCAATCTTCAATGTCGCTTGCAACGAGGAGAGCCGGTGGGTTTTCAATTCAAACAATTCACTATCGACGATAAAGGCTGCGGCATGCCGGTTTCTACCGACGGTGTGTTACTGGGGGCATGGGCCGACGTCAGCCAAGCTCAACGCGTATTAGACTTAGGTTGTGGCAGTGGGCTGTTGTCGCTGATGTGCGCCCAGCGCAGTAACGCGGAGATCCAAGCCATCGACATTGACCAAGGCGCCATCAACGCCACCACCGCCAATATTAGCGCTAGCCCTTGGCCCGAGCGGGTTCAATGTCAGCTTATTTCGGCGCAGTCCTTAGCTGCTACCCATCAGTCGTTTGACCACATTATTTGCAATCCACCCTATTTCCAAAGCGGCCTTAAAAGCCAACAATCGGCTCGAGCTACGGCCCGTCACAGCGACAGCTTGCCCTTTGCAGAGCTTGCCAAGGCCATCAGTCAATTGCTGGCGCAAACGGGAAAAGTCAGTGTGATCGTTCCTACCGATGCACAGCCTCACTTAACAAAGCATTTTTCAACAGTGGGGTTACAACTTACGGCTCAAGTGGCCGTGTCCAGTGTTACGACCAAAAACCCACAACGACAGCTGCTGCAATTTATGCATAAAGCGTCATCAGCCCTCACTCAACCGCTCAAAAGCGAGCTGACTATCACGGATCCGTCAGGAAATTACACTTTAGACTTCATTAAGTTAACCAAATCCTTCTACCTCAAGTTATAATTGGCGAATTAATGTCATTATTGCTTATTGGAAACCACTAAATGTCTTTTGATCATTTGCTATTAGACCAACGCTTGTTGGCATCGCTAAAAAGAATGGAACACGAAAAGCCGACCACAATTCAAGAGTCGGTGTTGCCGTTAGCGATGGATCAGCGCGACATTCTAGCCTCGGCTCCAACTGGTACGGGTAAAACAGCGGCGTTTTTGCTTCCCATGATCCAGCACTTGCTGGACTTTCCAAGGCGCGCACCAGGGCCCGCACGGGCCTTAATCCTAACCCCTACCCGCGAATTGGCAGCGCAAATTCATCAATACGCTAGCCACTTAGCAACCGATTGCGATCTTAACATTGGCATTATCACCGGCGGGCAAGACTATATTCCGCAGTTAGCCAAACTGAAAAAGAACATGGACATACTGGTGGCTACGCCGGGTCGCTTGGTTGAGTACATAGCCAATGAAGACTTCGTGCTGGACAAGCTGGAATTACTGGTTATTGACGAAGCCGATCGCATGCTGGACATGGGCTTTAGAAATACCGTCATCGACATAGCTACCGCCGCTCTTAATCGCCAACAAACCATGCTGTTTTCAGCAACCTTAGACAGCCCTGGCGTTGAAGCCTTTGCCGACAAAGTGCTTAACGAGCCGGAGCGCTTACAAGCCAAGCCCCCTCGCAGAGAAAGCCAAAAAATTCACCAGTGGGTCCACATTGCTGATGACGCTCAACACAAGTTCAAGCTATTGCTTCATTGGTTGCAACAACCCGAAGTGAGCCGAGCCATTGTCTTCGTTAAAAAGCGTGAAACCGTTGCAGAATTAGAAGGCAAGCTACAATCACAAGGCATAACCGCGGCTTTTTTACGCGGCGATATGGAACAAAGAGATCGATTCCGTGCCTTGTCTCGTTTAGTGAAGGGCGAAGTTAACGTGCTCATAGCTACAGACGTTGCAGCTCGTGGGATTGATGTTGATGACGTCAGCCACGTGATCAACTACGACATGCCTCGCAAGGCCGATATCTATGTACATCGTATCGGTCGTACAGGGCGTGCAGGAGCGAAAGGCACCGCCATTTCTTTGGTGGAAGCGCACGACGTTGCAGTACTGCCTAAAATTGAGCGATTTACCGAACAACAGCTGAAGCGACGCATCATTAAAGAGCTTCGTCCTAAGCACAAAGAAGCAAAGCCGCCAACAAAGAAAAAGGTTAAGAAGAAAGGCTCGAAAAAGCCGAAAGCCAAAACAAAGGCTAAAAAATAATACAAACGCTCACGCTTGATTACAGACATTGAGCACGGTGTTGGCGCTACAGTTTCTTACAAAATAACACAAATAAACTGAGGAAATAGCGCCATCATCTGATACAGTATTTGGCGTACTCAGATAGGAATTACGAGACCGGATATGCCACTACTCATAAGAAGAAGTCTGCCCTTTATCATTGTTATCGTGTTCTTCGCTTTGGCCGCTGTTTTAGTGGCCTCCAAAGAACAGCCTAAGGTTGAACCTAAAGTTGCAACCGTACCCATCATTGAGGTCGCCGAAGTTAAGCTGCGGAATATTCATTTTAATATCAACAGCTACGGTACCGTAAAACCTAAAATCCAAACCCAATTAGTTGCCGAAGTCAGTGGCCGCTTAGTAGAAGTGTCGGACAACTTTGTTGCGGGTGCTATGGTTCAAAAAGGCGATATTCTGGCCCGGCTAGAACCGGCAGATTATCAAGCAGACCTAATGCAAGCGCAGGCGTCTCTAGCTCAAGCGAAAGCGCGCCTAGAAGAGGAAATTGCGCAAGGACAAGTGGCCAAGGAAAACTGGCGCGGTGTGACCTCTCAGGTGCCCACCGAATTGGCGTTGCGCAAACCACAACTTAAACAAGAACAAGCCAACGTTAAGTTCGCCGAAGCTGCTCTAGCCCGAGCACAGCGCAACCTTGAGCGCACCATCATTCGCGCACCATTCGACGGTTTGGTGAAAGCCCGCTCTGTGGATCTGGGCCAGTTCATTAACACAGGTGTTAACTTAGGTCGTCTGTATGACACCCGCATTGCTGAAATTCGTTTGCCGCTAACCAGCGACGAGTTAGCCTACCTAGAGTCCATGTCTAACCCAGACACCAGCGTTACCTTAACCACAGAGTTGGCTGGCCTCGAGCGCCAATGGAATGCCAAAATTACGCGCAGTGAAGGCGTTATCGATGAAGAGAATCGCATGGTGTACTTGGTGGCTGATTTGCAAGACCCGTATTTACGCCTAAACCCGAATAGCCACGAAGCACCACTTAAGTTTGGCAGTTTTGTCACAGCCCAAATTAAGGGGCGTCCGCTTAACAACGTAGCCATCGTGCCTCGTCACTTGGTGAAAAAAGGTCGAATTGCCACCATTAACGGCAACAACGAAGTAGAATTTAAAAACGTACGAGTTGCTCGAGCGGATCTGGATAGCATATACATCGATGAAGGCCTACAAAACGGCGACCGCATCGCCAAGACGGTGTTAAACGTCATGGAAGATGGCATGAAGGTAGAAGTGCTTGGAGAATCACAACCCGAAGCGCAATCTAAGTCCACTCAGATAGCCGCCAAAGGAACTCAGTAACATGGATACCAATAAGGGCATTATTGCTTGGTTTGCGCGTAACAGCGTTGCCGCTAACCTGTTAATGATCATCCTGTTGGTGGGTGGGCTGTTTGGTGCTCTCACCATCAATAAAGAAGTCTTCCCAAGCTTTGAGCTGAACCTTGTTAGAGTATCAGTGGCTTATCCTGGCGCTGCGCCACAGGAGATCGAAGAAGGCATTACCATTAAAATCGAAGAGCAAATTAAAGACATAGAAGGCATCAAAAAGATAACTTCAGTCGCTCAAGAAGGTTTCGGTAGTGTCACCGTTGAAGTTGAAAATGAGTACACGCCTAAAGATGTACTCGATGAAATGAAGCTGCGAATTGACGCCATTTCTACCTTCCCAGACAGCATTGAAAAGCCTCGCATATTTCAAATAAAACCTAAGTCCAACGTAATGTGGATGTCGGTTTACGGCGATTTGTCGCGCCCGGAAATGAAAGAGTTGGCCAAACAACTTAGAGACGAGGTTACCTCGCTTCCCGGTGTTACCAACACCGATTTATGGGGTGCTCGTCCGTATGAAATTGCCATCGAAGTTTCGGAAGACCGTCTTAGAGAATACAACATAAGCTTCGAGCAAGTGGCTCAGGCTGTGCGTAAGAGTTCGCTGGATTTGCCCGGTGGCTCAATCAAAGCTCAAGCTGGCGATATTTTATTGCGCACTAAAGGACAAGCCTATTACGGCGAAGATTTCGAATCGATAGTGGTAAAAACACGGCCAGACGGCAGTCGCATTATGCTTACCGACTTGGCTACAGTGCGCGATGACTTTGAAGAGGGTTTGGCATACACCCGCTTTAACGGTAAGCCTGCGGTTACCATACAAATTAACAGCGTTGATGATCAAAACGCATTAGAGATCAGTCGCCAGGTTAATGCGTTCATTGAAAAGCGCCGAGATACCCTACCCACCGGAGCTCAGTTAGATATTTGGTTAGACTTAACCCACTACCTGTCCGGTCGACTTAACATGATGTTGTCGAATATGGCCGGAGGGGCACTGCTGGTGTTTTGCGTATTGGCCTTATTCCTTCAAGTACGCTTGGCATTTTGGGTGATGGTGGGATTGCCGGTGTGTTTCTTAGGGGCGGTGTTCTTGATGCCCACCTCGTTCATTGGCCTGTCAATTAACCTACTCAGCTTATTCGGCTTCATTCTAGTGCTGGGTATCGTGGTGGACGATGCCATTGTTATTGGCGAGAGTGCCTACACCTCAATAGAACGAGAAGGCCACTCGGTAGACAGTGTTGTGCGTGGCGCTCAACGCGTGGCTATGCCCGCTACCTTTGGGGTTTTAACCACCATAGCTGCCTTCTTGCCAATGATCATGGTTTCCGGCCCTATGGGCAACATTTGGAAGTCCATCGGCATGGTGGTGATCCTCTGCCTCATATTCTCCATCATTGAATCCAAATTAATATTACCGGCTCACCTTGCTCACATGAAGGTGCCAAAGAAAAAGCCAATCGAGCAACAAAACTGGTTTGTGCGGAAGAAGATAGCCTTTAACGCCGGCTTCCAAACGTTCGTTCAAACACGCTATCGCAGTTTCATCGACCTGTGTTTGCGCTATCGCTATATCTGCTTGTCACTGTTTATCGGTGTACTGATTTTGTCCATTGGCCTGATTCAAAGCGGCAAAGTGCGTTGGGTATTTTTCCCCGACATCCCACAAGATTTCATTCAAGTGGAATTGGAAATGGATGAAGGCAGTTCAGAAGACAACACCTTGGTAGCCGTTAAGCAGGTTGAGCAAGCACTGTTTCGTATGAACGAAAAGTTAGGGCAACAGCTCCCTAATGATCCGGTGAAACACACCATGATCGACATGTCTTCTCGCACCAGTGCCTTCATGTTTGTCGAATTGTACAAAATGGAAGACTTAGGCATTACCGGTACAGACGTTGCTAATGCGTGGCGAGATGAGTTGCCAGATATTGCCGGGCTCAAGAAAATCAATATTCGCAGCAGCGGCAACGATAACGGTGGTGCCATTTCGTTTAGATTGGTGTCGCAAGATCCAGAACAGTTAGCCCGCGCTTCCGATGAGTTAAAGCAACGCCTGCGCGACTATACTGGCGTGTTTGACGTATCCGACAACTACTCATCGGGCTCCGATGAAATTCGCTTAAATATTCTGCCTCAGGGCGAGGCATTGGGTATTACCTTAAGCGATTTAGCCCAGCAAGTAAGGTATGCCTTCTACGGGTACGAAGCTCAGCGTATTTTGCGAAATAAAGAAGAAGTGAAAGTCATGGTGCGCTACCCCATTGAGCAGCGCCGCACCATTGGTCACCTTGAGAACATGCGCATTCGAACGCCCCAAGGTCAACTGGTACCGTTTTCCTATGTGGCCGAAATTGAACAATCCGAGTCATTAGCCGCCATTATCCGAGTGGATGGTCAACGCGCCATTACCATTAACGCTAATGCCGACAAGGCGGTGGTAGAGCCGGGTAAAGTCACTTCTGACGTTCTTAAGAATATTATTCCGCAGTTGCAACAAAAGTACCCGGCGGTTAACACCCAACTCGACGGCAGCAGTGCTGATGAACAAGATGCCATGGTGTCCTTGCTTCAAGGCGCGTTCTTCGCCCTGTTTACCATTTATGCCTTGATGGCCATTCCGCTGAAGTCCTACAGTCAGCCGCTGATCATTATGTCGGTGATCCCGTTTGGAATCATTGGCGCGGTGGTAGGCCATTTAGTGCTGGGATTGGATATCAGCATTCTTAGCCTCATGGGCATTGTGGCACTCGCTGGAGTGGTAGTGAACGACTCCTTGATATTGGTCGACTTTGTCAATAAGGCGCGCCTTGAGGGCCTGTCCATTAAAGATGCAGCGATTAATTCCGGATGTGAGCGTTTTCGTGCGATTGTGCTGACCTCGTTAACCACCTTCTTTGGCTTATTGCCCATCATGTTCGAAACCAGCCTTCAGGCTCAAATCGTCATCCCGATGGCAACCTCATTAGCCTTCGGTATTTTGTTCTCGACGGTTGTGACTCTGATTCTAATTCCAATTCTGTACTTGGCATTAGATGATGTTAAGCGGCTGCTGAGATGGTGGTGGCAACCCAGTTCCTATCGGGAAGCGCAAAAAAATAGCTAAAACGAAGCGGGGATGTGCCCCGCTTCGCTTTTTTGAGCAATAGTTTTTTATAAATTTTCAGCCCGTGTTAGCCTATTGACCCGTTGTAAACGCAGTCTAAAAAAGCTCAATAAGCATGTTCACATCACGCGGCATCAATACCAAAGACTTCAACTCACTGCATACCGTGTTGCAGCCTTTGTATTGGGGTAAAGCCCGCATCGCTCTCATTGTTGTTTTAACTTTGTCCGTCATTTGTGGCGTGTTCTTTGGCGCCCATCGCATTTCTGAAAGCCATAAACAGCACTACGTCCAACAATGGGCACAGCAAGCGTACAATAAACTGCAATCCATCGCGGTATTAACTACTGCCGAAATGAAGCGCCAAGTGGTTCGAACTGAGCTGTTTGCCAAGGCCAAAGATTTCGAGGTTTATTTAGCCTCTCCTGAGAAAAAAAATGCTTCCTTACTAAGAGGCAAATGGCGAGGTTACACCAGAAAGCTCGATTCCATGTTAGGCCTCGCCTTCTATGACGCTGAGGGTAAAGTTTTGTTGCGCAGCAACAGCAAAGCCATGCCTGAGTACATGCCAGATTTAGCCGAGAAAGGTTACGATCTCGAAGACCCAACCACCTACTTTGCCTCTGACTTCAAAATTCGCTTAGTTGATGGCAAGTTCATTCCGACTTTTTACTTGATCAATGCCATTGAATCTCGTCCAGGAAAAATAGCGGGCTACTTTGCTCATTACGTGTCCGCAGAGCGTATTTTTAACCTGACTGCCCCCACCTTGAGTCTCAGTCAAACACCGGTTATCGCGTTGGACTCGATGGGTACCATGTTCTTTCATCGCGGCCTTAACCAATCAAGCCAACTGGTATCCACCATAGGCGATAATCTAGCGGTTTCTTCGCCTTATCTGTGGCACGAAGTGAAAGAGCAAGGCTTCGGTCAATTTAAAGACGAGAACGCAACCTATGTATTTATCAGAGCCGATTTATCCAATAGCTCAGAAGCCTTCAAGCAAAATTACTATTTGGTCACCGAGCTCACCAAGAACGATGTCGATCGCTTGTTAGCCCTCCACACTCGGATTATCTTCGGCATCGCTGCCTTCATCTGCTTACTCTTACTTGCTCTAGTGATTAGCACCGTATTACTGAGGAACGAACGCAGCAATCGCGGTTATAGCCATAACTTAGCTAATGGGCTATTTGGCAATAGTCTACCCTGCTTAATCGTGTCTTCAAATTACCGGGTGTTGTTTGCCAACGATGCCGCAAGAGAGTTCTTTACCTATTCGCAGCAGCTTGAAGACGCCAGTTTAACCAGTATTTTGGAGCAAACCGAGCAGGCGACAAAGCAAATGCTGGCCGATGCTTCGTCTACAGGCAGCATTCAATCCATTACCTTTAAAGGCAAGCCAATTCGCATTGAGCTTAGACCAATAGCGGCCTTCGTGGTGGGCGGTGAATCCGTCAATCAATTTTTACTGACCCTTTTCGACGATAGTACCTTGCACGCTTTGCGTGATGAAATAACGCTGCAACGCAAACAACTGGACGTAGCCAGCATCAGCATTCTAAGTGACGCCCATGGCGTTATTTTAAAAGCAAACGCGGCCTACTATCAGTTCTTGCAGCAATATCACTTGGAATTGGCCGGTGAGAATTTGGAGCAACTCCTTAATGAACAATCTGAGCAAGCTTGGCAACGCATTCTTCACCAATGCAAGCATCATCAGTTGTCTAACACCCAAATCGACTTTGTGTCTGATACGCAAGACCCTGTCACCTTGCACATCAGTGGCCGAGGACACTTCTCAGAAGATGGCCAACTGGCAACCATTGCCTTTATCGCCCGCATCGATAAACCAATAGTGGAGGCAGCCAGCCTCGATTTGCAGTCCACCAGCCAACAGCAGCTAACCGCATACTTTGACGGGCTTTCTAAACCGCAACGCGCGCTGTTGAATGTGATGTTGTTTGATGTGAGCCCAATCAATGCCTTTGCGCTGGGCCAAGATCAAGAGTTAGAGCAAGAATTACAAGAGCAGTTAAGATTGCAACTGCCAAGTGCGTGGAAAATTATGCCATGGTTTAACGGCCAAACCTTGGTTGTAACGGCTGATAGTGAAGCACAGCAGCTTTATCACAAAGCCACACAAGTCATGCAATCTATCACTCGATATGACCGTGAAGAGCGTATCAGTGTCGCTATCAGTGGAAACCCTAAAGCTGCGGAGTTAACTCAATTGCTTAGCCAACTGGAAGTAGCGTTAGGGCGAGCTAAGCAAATGTCCGGTATGAAAATTTGCTTAGCTTTTTCGAAGTAACCTACCGAGCTTAGAACTTATAAAGCAAGGTTACGTTGGTTTCGGTATCTGTGTTTTTGAAGGTAGGCTCGGGATCGGAGTTGTACTTCACCACCACAGCCACTTTCATCGCTAGAGAGCCGACTAACGACGCTGAAATCGACGTTTCCGAACGAGCGTCTACACGGTTGCCTGCATCCACAATGAACAATTGTTTAAAGGTGGCTGAGTCACTGATATCGGTGCTGAAGTTCAATTTACCGTGCGCAACCCACTCTTGGTCACGACGCGACTCAATAAACGGATTGTCTGCAGTACCATCGCCTTTAGCTGGGTATTGGGTAGTAACATAACCCGGACCGATTTCAACATCTAAAATGGTGGAGCCATTTTCATAAAAGCGGTGACCGTAACCCGCAGAGCCTTTACCACGCCAGTCATAACCACCAAACTCATCCACTTCATAGGTACCGTTGATGAATAGATAATTGGTTTCAGTAAAGCGATAGTTTCCTTGCACTAGGGCACGGTAGTTCTCAGCGGTTTTTACGCGCTGCTCAACGTCGTTCTCGTCTTTTTGAGTATCGTCTTTATACAGACCTTCAAGCAGATATTGGTTGTCCCAATTGCTGATGTGATGATTAACGTCAATCTTACCTTTCACCGAAGTGGTTTTGGTGTTTCCTGAGGTAATGGTCGCACCAAGTTCGGCTTCGCCACTAAAGCTTGGTTTTACCTCTTCGGCCATCGCCATAGCTGGCACCATCAGCGCCGCTGCAATCAAAGTTCGCTTCATTATCTACCCCTAAATGATGATGTTATCTTTTAGTAACTTTATTGTGTCTGCAGTTTAACACTACCCAGGTCACAAAAAAACGCCTTTTTTGTGGTAAAGACCGCATAAAAAAAGCGCCTTTGAAGGCGCTTTTTATTCAATTGCTTAATTTTACAACTTAACCTGAGGGTTAAGCTCACCGGTTTGATAGGCTTTGTACATTGCTTGCAAGCTTTTTGGTTTGATTTTAGAGCCCTGACCTGCAGTACCAAACGCTTCATAGCGGTCAATACAAATTTGAGTCATGGCTTCTTGAGACGCTTTCAAGAACTTACGAGGATCAAATTCAGACGGGTTCTCTGCCAAGAACTTACGAACTGCTCCCGTTGACGCTAAACGCAGGTCGGTATCAATATTCACTTTACGAACACCGTACTTAATGCCTTCAACAATTTCCTCAACCGGTACACCGTATGTTTCTGGAATTTCGCCACCGTATTGGTTGATGATCTCCAGCCACTCTTGAGGTACAGAAGAAGAACCGTGCATCACTAAGTGGGTGTTTGGAATGCGTTCGTGAATCTCTTTGATGCGGTCAATACGCAACACATCACCGCTCGGTTTCTTCGAGAACTTGTAAGCACCGTGGCTGGTACCAATGGCAATGGCTAAGGCATCAACGTGAGTATCCGCAACGAACTGCGCGGCTTCTTCAGGGCTGGTAAGCATTTGGTCCATGCTCAAAGTACCCTCGGCACCAATGCCATCTTCTTCACCCGCTTGACCGGTTTCCAAGCTGCCAAGACAACCGATTTCACCTTCTACTGAAACCCCACAGGCGTGTGCAAAAGCTACGGTGCGGCGAGTTACATCGACGTTGTACTCGTAGTCCGCTGGTGTCTTGCCATCGGCCATTAACGATCCATCCATCATCACTGACGACATACCTAACTGAATCGAACGTTGGCAAACGTCAGGGTGAGTACCGTGATCTTGATGAATACACACTGGGATATCTGGGTATTGCTCCAGTGCGGCTTCCATTAAGTATTTCAAGAACTGTGGACGGGCGTATTTACGCGCGCCCGCAGAGGCCTGAACAATGACCGGGCTGTTGGTGAGCTCGGCAGCGTGCATGATAGCGCGCATTTGCTCTAAGTTATTTACGTTAAACGCTGGCACACCGTAGTTGTGCTCAGCAGCGTGGTCTAACAGTTGGCGTAAAGAAATTAATGCCATGGTATCGAAACTCCAATTTCGTAAGTGAGGCAACTCACTACGTGATTACTCGAATGATATTGCTAACTTTTAACGGACTTTATATCGCTTCTAATGCACACCATAAGCATGGAATAAAAGCAAAAAATCGCAAATCTAATTATTTGGCTGCACGCTGTTCTAAGATTTCAACCGCCGGCAATTTCTTGCCTTCTAAAAACTCTAAAAAGGCGCCACCGCCAGTGGATATGTAGGAAACCTTGTCGGCAATCTGGTACTTGTCCACTGCGGCTAGGGTGTCGCCACCGCCTGCAATGGAGAAAGCATCGCTTGCCGCTATCGCTTGGGCAATGCGCTGCGTTCCAGCACCAAATTGGTCGAATTCAAACACCCCAACTGGACCATTCCAAACAATGGTGCCAGCACTTTCTAGCACGTTGGCGAGGGCTTCTGCACTGTCTGGCCCAATATCGAAAATCATGTCGTCTTGGCTAACATCGGTTACCGGTTTAAGTGTGGCTTCAGCTTCTGAGCTAAATACGGTGCCACAAACAACGTCAGTTGGCACCGGAATATCGCCGCCTCTGGCTTGAGCGTTGGCGGTGAGCTTTTTAGCTTCATCAACCAAGTCCGCTTCATACAGAGATTTACCAACGCTGTGTCCTTGCGCTGCAATAAATGTATTGGCAATACCGCCACCCACAACCAGCTGGTCGACGATGTTACTTAAGCTCTCTAACACTGTAAGCTTAGTAGATACTTTAGAGCCACCAACAATGGCAACCAAAGGTCGCTTAGGGTTATCGAGCGCTTTTCCTAACGCATCCAACTCGCCTTTTAGCAAAGGTCCGGCGCAGGCAACAGGGGCATATTTTGCAACACCATGGGTAGAGGCCTGAGCTCGATGGGCGGTGCCAAAGGCGTCCATCACAAACACATCGCACAAGCCGGCAAGTTGTTTAGCTAAGGCGTCATCATTTTTCTTTTCGCCTGGATTAAAACGGACGTTTTCAAACACCAATACTTTGTCAGCGCTTGGTGAAACGCCTTGTAAATAATCACTCACTAACTCCACCTGTTGAGGCAAAGCTTCGTTGAGGTAATCCACCACAGGTTGTAAGCTAAATTCTGGGTTAAATTCACCTTCGGTTGGACGCCCTAAATGCGACATCACCATAACGCTGGCGCCTTTATCTAAAGCCAATTGAATACTGGGCAAGGCTGCTCGAAGTCGCGCATCACTGGTCACTTTACCGTTGGCAACCGGCACATTGAGATCTTCTCGAATAAGTACGCGTTTACCCTGTAAATCTAACTCTGCCATGGTTAACACAGACATGATGTTTCCTTTTCTATAGGTAGATAATTAAATTGTTCTTCTTAAACGGGCCATGGTAATTGCTGTATCCAGCATCCGGTTGGCAAATCCCCACTCGTTATCGCACCACAGCAGCATCTTAACCAAGTGATTTGCACTGACGCGAGTTTGAGTGCCATCCACCACACAAGAACGCGGATCGTGATTGAAATCGGCGGACACGAGCGGTTCCATGGTGAACCCTAATATCCCACTGAACTGCTCATCGGAGGCTTTGGCAAGGGTTTGGTTGATCAACTCAATATCAACCGCGTCAGTTAGGGTTAAGGTGACATCCATTGCGGTAACGTTAACCGTTGGTACGCGCACAGAAATGGCCTCAAACTTATTGGCTAGGTGAGGCAATATGCGTTCAATGCCCACCGCCAACTTGGTGTCTACCGGAATGATAGACTGGCCAGCGGCTCGGGTGCGTCGCAAATCATCATGATAAGCATCGATGACTTGTTGATCATTCATCGCCGAATGAATGGTTGTGATGGCGCCGCTTTCGACACCGAATGCCTTGTCTAACACGCTAATGACTGGAACGCTGCAATTGGTGGTGCAAGACGCGTTCGAGACAATGGTTTCATGACCGGTTAGGGTGTGTTCATTCACCCCATATACTATGGTGGCATCCACGTCTTGACTGGCGGGATGACTAATAAGTACCTGTTTCGCCCCTGCGTCAATGTGGGCTTGGCAAGCTTGGCGTGTATTCAAAGTACCACTTGCTTCAATGACCACATCAATATCCAGTTGCTGCCAAGGCAGCAAAGCCGCATCATTGATGCTCAACAGCTGAATGTCGTCGTGACCAATGAGCAAATGATCGTCACCAGCCAGCGCAACCTCTAACCCAAAACGACCGTGGGTGGTATCGTATTTTGTTAAATGGGCAATGGCTTTGGAGTCGGCCAGCTCGTTAATGGCAACAATTTGCACTAACGAGCGTTGCCCGAGTTCATACAGGGCGCGCAATACTGAGCGCCCAATACGACCATAGCCATTGATTGCAACCCGAATCATGGATTACAGCAAGCTGTTGGCGGTGGCTACGATGTTGTCGCTGGTGAAGCCAAACATCTTAAACAACTCACCGGCTGGCGCTGATTCACCGAAGGTGGTCATGCCAATGATTTTGCCGCCAAAACCAACGTACTTGTACCAGAAGTCTGCAATACCGGCTTCAATAGCAACCCGTTTAGTGACCGAAGCTGGCAACACCGATTCTTGGTAGTCAGCGCTTTGCTGATCAAACACATTGGTATTTGGCATCGACACAACTCGAACCTTACGGCCTTGAGCGGTTAATTCTGTTGCCGCTTCCACGGTAATACCTACCTCTGAGCCGGTGGCAATTAGAATCACATCCGGCGTGCCTTGGCAATCAACCAAAACGTAGCCGCCTTTGGCTGCATTGGCCAATTGCGCCGCATCTCTTGGTTGTTGGGTTAGGTTTTGTCTTGAGAAAATCAAAGAGGTTGGACCGTCTTTGCGTTCAATCGCTGCTTTCCAAGCAATGGCCGATTCTACTTGGTCGCAAGGACGCCAAGTACTCATATTCGGCGTTTGACGCAAAGAAGCGATTTGCTCTACCGGTTGGTGAGTTGGGCCATCTTCACCCAAGCCAATGGAGTCGTGAGTGTAGACAAAAATAGAGCGTTGCTTCATAAGCGCCGCCATACGCACAGCGTTACGAGCATACTCCATAAACATTAGGAAGGTTGCACCGTAAGGAACAAAGCCTTTGTGCAGCGCTATACCGTTCATGATGGCGCTCATACCAAACTCACGAACACCGTAAAATACGTAGTTACCGCTAGCGTCTTTTGCTTCTAGACCTTTAGAGCCTGACCATAGAGTTAGGTTAGAGCCTGCTAAGTCGGCGGAGCCACCCATAAACTCTGGTAGCATAGGGCCAAAGGCTTCGATGGCGTTTTGTGACGCTTTACGTGACGCAATATTGGCAGGGCTCGCTTGCAACTCTTGGATAATGGCGTCGGTCTTCTCAGCCCACTCAGCTGGAAGCTCACCGGCTTGACGACGAGCAAATTCCGCTGCTAGCTCTGGGTGCGCCGTTTTGTAAGCGTCCATTTTAGCGTTCCAAGCCGACTCTGCTTGTTGCCCTTTGTCGTTGCAATCCCACGCCTGTTGAATATCGGTAGGAATTTCAAAAGCAGGTTTATCCCAGCCTAGGAATTCGCGAGACGCTTGAATCTCAGCATCACCAAGCGGTGCACCGTGACAATCGTGACTTCCAGACTTATTCGGAGAACCATAACCAATGATGGTCTTGGTACAAATCAATGTCGGCTGGTTGGTGTTCGCTTTCGCCTCTGCAATCGCCGCACTAATTGCGGCTGCATCGTGGCCATCAACATCAGCGATAACGTGCCAGCCATAAGATTCAAAACGTTTTGGCGTATCGTCAGAGAACCAACCTTCAACTTCACCGTCGATGGAAATGCCGTTGTCGTCCCAAAACGCAACCAACTTGCCTAAGCCTAGTGTGCCCGCTAAAGAACAAGCTTCGTGAGAAATGCCTTCCATCAAACAGCCATCACCCATGAACACGTAGGTGAAGTGATCGACAATGTCGTGGCCCGGACGATTAAATTGAGCAGCTAACGCTTTCTCAGCAATGGCCATGCCGACCGCATTGGTAATGCCTTGACCCAGTGGGCCAGTGGTCGTTTCAACACCGGGGGCATAACCGAACTCGGGGTGGCCTGGTGTGCGTGAGTGCAATTGACGGAAATTTTTCAAATCGTCAATGCTTAAATCGTATCCGGACAAGTGCAGCAGAGAATAGAGCAACATAGAACCGTGACCATTGGATAAGATAAAGCGATCTCGGTCGGCCCAATCTGGGTTACTTGGGTTGTGCTTTAAAAAGTCACGCCATAAAACTTCGGCTATATCAGCCATACCCATTGGGGCACCTGGGTGGCCAGAATTAGCTTTTTGAACGGCATCCATACTCAGTACTCGGATGGCATTGGCGAGGTCTTTACGAGAAGACATAGTCTCTCCTGCTATAGTCAATTTAAGTGAGAAATTAAGGGGCGCTATATTTTCCCAGAGGCACCGACAAGACGCAAATGAATTTGAGAGTTAGTTCAACAATATTCACAATTATTTGTGACTCAAGGCAACCATTTGAACATTTCTTCCGTATTCTGCTTTAATTAATTGAAATTTTTCACTAGCATCCCTGTCAGAAAGTTTTATTATAGACGTCTAGAAGTAGAAACCTCTATACGTATTTACGGATAACTCTTTACAAGAGATGAGAAGATAACCATGGCAAAACAACTATTTACTTCAGAATCAGTATCTGAAGGTCATCCGGATAAAATTGCGGATCAAATTTCCGACGCCGTACTTGACGCGATTATTGCCCAAGATCCTAAGGCTCGTGTCGCCTGCGAAACCTACGTAAAAACAGGCATGGTCATGGTGGGTGGCGAAATCACCACCAGCGCTTGGGTCGACATTGAAGAATTAACCCGAAAAACGGTTCGAGAAATCGGTTACACCCATTCTGATATGGGGTTTGACGCCGACTCTTGTGCTATTTTGAACACCATTGGCAAACAGTCTCCTGACATCAACCAAGGCGTGGACCGTGCAGATCCTCGCGAGCAAGGCGCTGGAGACCAGGGGTTAATGTTCGGATACGCATCTAACGAAACCGACGTATTGATGCCTGCCCCAATTACCTACTCACACCGTTTGGTTAAGCGCCAAGCTGAAGTGCGTAAAAGCGGTGCGCTGCCTTGGCTACGCCCAGATGCAAAAAGCCAAGTAACCTTCGCCTACGAAGATAACCAAATTGTTGGTATCGACGCGGTGGTATTGTCAACTCAGCACGCCCCTGACGTGGCGCAAAACGATTTAGTAGAAGCGGTGATGGAAACCATCATTAAGCCAGAACTGCCTGCCCAGTGGCTCAATAAAGACACCAAGTTCTTTATCAACCCAACCGGCCGTTTTGTAATCGGTGGACCTATGGGTGATTGTGGCTTAACCGGCCGTAAAATCATTGTGGATACCTATGGTGGTATGGCGCGTCACGGCGGTGGAGCCTTCTCTGGTAAAGATCCATCAAAAGTAGACCGCAGTGCAGCTTACGCTGCTCGTTACGTTGCTAAAAACATCGTAGCAGCAGGTGTTGCCGATCGTTGTGAAATTCAAGTGTCTTACGCCATTGGTGTGGCAGAGCCAACCTCCATCAGCGTTGAAACCTTTGGTACTTCTAAGATTCCACAGGAAAAATTGGTTGACTTAATTCGCCGTCATTTCGATTTACGTCCGTATGGCCTAATTGAAATGCTCGATTTAAATCGCCCTATTTACCAACCTACCGCAGCCTACGGTCACTTTGGGCGCGAAGAGTTCCCTTGGGAGCGCACCGACAAGGCCGAAGCCATTAAGGCGGATGCAGGCTTATAAGCGAGCCAACATCGTCAGCGACGTGCGCTCATAAGTAGAACAAGGATTTTACTTGAGTGAGCGCTTATCGCTGCACTACACTGGCTCCAAAGCTATTGCTGAGGAGCCTTTTTTATGCACCGATGTTACCTGTTACTGTGTGCTTTGCTGATGTGCGCACCCTCATGGTCTGCCGATGGTTTTTATGCCAATGAATCGGTTCAACAACAACTGCCCAGTGCTTTTGCTTTGCAAAAGGATTCGTTGCCCTTTTTACAACAAGCGCAACTCTATACCCAAAGCCAAGCCCGAGATTTGGTAAGACAAATCAGACGATCCGCTCCCCTAAAAGAAGCCATAGAAGACTGGCCTAAGTTAAGCTTTGAACAGCAACAGCCGTACCTTCAACAAGTGTTTGCTCTGCAATGTCGAATACTGGGTGTCGCTCCACCCACCTTATTAATCGATGCGGATAGCTATCCCGATAAACTGGCCTATTTTGATTTCGATGTGGATGATCCAGAAAGCGGCATCGTGTATCTAAACAGCAGTAAGTTCACCAGCAACGACCCCTACTTATCGCTGTTGCTATTAGTTCATGAAACTCGACACGCTTATCAGCTGCAACGAACAAAACCTGGTCCGCTTCAGCAAGGTTTTTTGGCCGCTTTTACCGCTCAAAAAACGTTAAAGTCGATGTCTTATTTGGACTTTATGACACTGAACAACGAGTACGAAGCGTTTCAGTTCGCTAATTTCGCGGTGGGTCTGTTAACGAACTTTAGTTACCAAAATCCCAAACTCGGCAGCTACGCCAGCCAATACGATGAACAAGGAATACTTAACGTCGATTTGGTCGCGCTGCACGCTCAGCATCCGAAGTTCGATGTTATCAATGAGTTTAATCGATTGTCTCAGGCGCAAAAAATACGCTTAGCGGACGACTAAACACATAAAGTGCGTTCACTTAAGGTATAATCTCGCAAAATCAATTCAGTAGGATTAAACAATGAAAGTCTGTGGCGTAGAGCTTAAAAGTAATGAGGCGGTGGTGACTTTGCTGTCGTTTTCCGGTGGCTTATTCGATTTGCCGCCTTTTCGAGTTCGCCGAATCACCTTGCTTAACAGCGAAGACGGTGAATCATTGCGTAAGTTTCAGTTCGACTTTAACAAACTGATGAGCGACTATCAGGTGGATAAAGTTGTAATTCGCCAACGTCCAACCAAAGGCCGTTTCGCCGGCAGCGCCGTTGGCTTTAAAATGGAAGCGGCGATTCAACTGATTGATGGACTCGATGTCGAGCTGATTAGTAGCAACGCGGTGAAAACCTCACTGTCGCACACCCCATTGCCCATCGATTTTCGCGAAACCGGCTTAAAGGCCTTTCAAGAAGCGGCGTTCACCACCGCGTTTGCTTACTGTAACTTACCCGACATAAACGCCGACTAAGGGTTATTGTTCAGCGGTTTTCTCGAGCCAATTAGCGTTCGCTTTCTCGATATAACCTGGTTTATCTTTAAGCCAGGTCTCCCTTACGCCCAATGAATAGTTTAAATAAAGCTTACCGTTTTCAATTGCAAACGCTTGCGGGTCGGTACTCACGACAAAGCCTTTAGACATCGCGTAAGCACAATAACCACCGTATTGAGGAGCATACTGTTGTGGAGCATTGTTAAACATTTCAAGATGTTCGGCCGATGCAAAACGCCACTCTACGCCGTTATAGCGAGTACTAAACTGCTCGCTACCTAGCTGAGCTTCATTGTCGGTAAAGTAAGACACCACGTCATAACCGCGATTGGCCAATCCTTCCTCTTCGAAAACAGGTTGCTTTGAGACACTGGCACAGGAAGCTAGTACAAAACTCGCCACAAGCAATACACAAAATTTAGTTAACGCTTTCATGAGATCTCCATTACCCACATTCGATAATCACTAAGACCTATGCTCATCTGGATTTCTTTCAAGAAAAGTTAATATTTTTTAGATAGCGACCTTCATTAGCGCTTTGAAAGCTCAAAATCAAATTCCATGGCATCGACAACAACGCCCATACCATCGTTATCAGGGTGCACTACTACGGCTAAATCGTCTTGCTCTAAACCTCTACTCCAACGACTGCGCCAATCACTTAATTTGATGGCCTTCGCTTGGCAATGTTGCCACTCCTCCACGGCGAAAGCTTGTGCATCTTGTTGGCTTGACCACACCGGCACGCAGTCTTCATCGTCACTGTTAAGCATAACGCAACCGTGCTCATCCACTAAGATCCACACCTGCTTAGCTTGCTTGATTGCATTAATGGTTTGCTTAAAGCGATTGTCTGCTGTCATGAGATTTCCTCTGTCCATGCGCACCGTTTTGGTGCAGATTTTTGTAAGCTGTTAATTCGGTGCACTAAAAGCAACCATAGGCTCCACCAGCGCCATCGCCAAATCATTATTTATGCATTAAAAACAGCCGGTTACAAAAATGGAATGAGTATTGCTGAGTCACTGTCACTCATTAACTGATGTAACCGGGTAGCTTTATGAATCGTTATTGCGCTGACCATACCATGATTGCCACGGATCTTGATGGCACTTTGCTCGACCATTATAGCTATTCTTATGTGCCAGCCCAGCCCGCGTTGTCATTTTGCCAACATCACACCATCCCCATTATCGTCAATACCAGTAAAACACGACTAGAGTCCATGGTCATTCGTAAATCTCTGGGATTGAGTGACCCTTTTATCGTCGAAAATGGATCCGCTGTTTGCATACCTAAACCCTGGATGGCACGACTGCACTGCGAATCTGAACAATTGCTGCAAACCTCTGATCATTGGGTGCTGCCACTCGGAACCTCTCGTCATCGGATATTGGCTAAACTCGAAAAATTACGGGCGCTAGGCTTCCGATTCCAAGGGTTCAGTGAAATGCCCTTAAGCCACTTAATGGAGGCAACCGGATTAAGCGCAACCGATGCCGAACTAGCCAATCAAAGAGAATATTCCGAACCCATTATTTGGCAAGACAGTGACGCCGAGCTAGAGCGGTTTAAAGAGTGTCTAAAACAAGAGCAGTTGACGTTATTAAAAGGCGGCCGGTTTTATCATGTATTAGGAGCGACCTCTAAAGGCCGAGCTCTGCGCTGGCTTAAACAGGCGTATCAGCAAAAGAATCGAGCGCTTACCACTGTAGTGGGTTTGGGCGACAGCGCCAACGACATTGAAATGTTAAACGAAGCCGACATCGCCATTTGGGTTCGTTCTCCTATTCACGGCGTTCCGAGCATTCCTAATCACCCCATGAGCTTTGCCACACAAGCTAAAGGTCCCGCAGGTTGGAACGAAGCGATAGCCTCCCTATTTGGAATTGAAACAAGGAGTTAACCATGGCTGATTTCTATCAAAATGGCATTATTACCACGTTACATAACATCAATCGACGCCCGCTTAGTGAGTTAGAAGCTGATCTTTGCCGATTTTCGAAACAACGTCCGTTGGGCTTGGTATTGCCCTCACTCTACTCCGAATTAGAAACCAAAGCCCTACCCAACATCGTCAAGCACTTACAAAAAGTCCCTTACCTATCACAGGTAATTATTGGTCTGGATAGAGCCAACTTGGACGAATATCAAAAGGCGTTAGCGTTTTTTTCCCAACTTCCTCAACAGCCTAAAGTGCTTTGGAACGACGGCCCACGCCTAAAAGCTTTGGATCGCGAACTAAAGCAACGCGGATTGGCACCGGAGCAACTGGGTAAAGGACGCAATGTTTGGTATTGCTTTGGCTACGCCTTGGCCACACAAAAGGTACAAGCACTGGCATTACACGATTGCGATATATTGACCTATGACCGCGAGCTCTTAGCTCGGCTTATCTATCCGGTGGCGCATCCTTCGTTTCAATATAAGTTTTGCAAAGGCTACTACGCTCGAGCCGCAAACGGCAGTCTCAATGGCCGAGTAAGTAGGTTGTTGGTTACCCCCTTAATTCGCGCGCTAAAAAAGATAGTACCCGATAGCGAATATTTAGAATACCTAGACAGCTACCGTTACCCATTGGCAGGCGAGTTTAGTTTTCGTCTAGATGTCCTCAGTGATCTACGGATCCCCAGCGACTGGGGGCTTGAAATCGGCGTGCTGGCAGAGATGAAGCGCAACTACGCCAGCAACCGTCTGTGCCAAGTTGATATTTGCGACGTCTACGACCACAAGCATCAAGATCTGTCCATTGATGATGAGCAAACTGGGCTGTCTCGCATGTCCATCGATATTTCTAAAGCCTTGTTTAGAAAATTAGCGACTCAAGGCACCGTTTTTAACGATGGCGTGCTGCGCTCTCTTAAGGCCACCTACTATCGTATGGCGCTGGATTTTATCGAATCCTATCGCAACGATGCCCTAATAAACGGCCTTAATTTAGACATTCATAAAGAAGAAGCAGCGGTCGAATTATTTGCGCAGAACATCATTAAAGCCGGTAACCATTTTCTCAATCACTCCATGGAGACCCCATTCATTCCTAGCTGGGACAGAGTGGTGGCTGCCATGCCCGATGTTTTCGAGCGTTTAGTAGCGGCGGTTGAACAGGATATGCAGGACTATTCTTGCCCAATTAAGCGAGCAGTCTAGTGGTTGTAAACGAGTCTCTGCATCATACGGTACAAACCTACTTACGTACCTTGTACC
The DNA here is from genome assembly GCF_002282895.1 of Paraferrimonas haliotis. Taxonomy (GTDB): domain Bacteria; phylum Pseudomonadota; class Gammaproteobacteria; order Enterobacterales; family Shewanellaceae; genus Paraferrimonas; species Paraferrimonas haliotis. The sequence goes on along the minus strand of NZ_NRRB01000001.1, from coordinate 490,503 downwards.
CTGACCATGATCCAACTGAGTTGGCGCATAAGGTTTTGAAAGTTATGCGCCTTGAAAACACTCATCAAGCGCCTCGACCCCACCAAAACCACTGGACGGAAAAAGATTGTGTGCTTATTAGCTATGGCGATTCGATAATTGAGCGCAACCGTAAACCCCTCGCCACTTTGTTAGACTTTGTCCAACAACATCTGGGCAATAACGTCAGTGTGGTGCATCTATTGCCCTACTTTCCTTATACCTCGGATGATGGTTTTGCCGTTTTAGATTACTACCAAGTCAATGACAGCTTGGGCGACTGGCAAGACATCGAAGCCTTTGGCAACCACTACCGTTTAATGTCGGATTTAGTCATCAATCATTGTTCAAGTCGCAGCGGCTGGTTTAACAATTTTCGTCAAGGCCTATCACCCGGTAAAGACTATTTCATCGAAATCGACAGCGACTGGGATCTTTCCAAGGTCATTCGCCCTAGAACCAACGCACTTAGTCAGACGTATCGCTGCAACGATGGAGAGCGTCAGGTTTGGTGTACCTTCAGTCGCGATCAAGTGGATTTTAATTTCGCCAACCCAGAAGTACTTCTCGAATTTATCAGCATTATTCGATTCTACCTAGACAAACAAACCAGCGTTTTTCGCCTCGATGCCATCGCATTTTTGTGGAAGACTCCCGGAACCAATTGTTTAAATTTGACCAATACGCACCGCATCATTCGGTTACTGCGGCTGTTGATTGAGCATGCCAATCCCGCAGCGTGGGTTATCACCGAAACCAACATTCCTAACCGCGAGAACTTAAGCTATTTTGGAAATGCCAATGAGGCCCACGGCATATACAACTTTGCCTTACCACCACTGTTATTGCATACCTTATTGAGCCAAGACTGCTCCCATTTGCGTAATTGGTCAATGTCGATGCCGCCGGCTCAAAACGGTACCTTCTTTCTCAATTTCATCGCTTCTCATGACGGTATTGGATTGCGTCCAGTGGAGCATATTTTCTCCGCTACAGAAGTCGATGAGCTCATTGAGACAGTGCAACAAAGCGGTGGATTAGTCTCATGGCGAAATTTAACCCAAGACCAAGTTAAACCTTATGAAATTAACGTAAGTTTATTTGATGCGCTCGCTCGAACCCACCACAGCGAAGACAGCTACCAACGGCAACGCTTTTTATGTGCCCACACCATTATGCTGTCTTTAGAAGGCATTCCAGCCATCTATATTCACAGCTTTTTAGGCACACAAAACGATTACGACAAGGTACAACACAGTAACCATAATCGCAGTATTAACCGCCACCGCTGGCAACTTAGCCGCTTACAAAGTCTCCTGCAACATAAAGAGGCTCATCATGGTGATATTCTCGCTCAAATAAACGCGCTAATTAGCATCCGCCGGCAACAAAGTGCTTTTCATCCTAACGCCACTCAATTTACCTTGCAGCTAGGTAATCATGTATTTGGGGTTTGGAGACAAAGCATTGATCGCAAGCAAAGCATTTTTTGCGTCAGCAACGTTACCAGCAAACCACAGCGGCTATCTTTGTCTGAACTTAACCTCATCGAAACCAACCTCTGGCACGACTTGTTATCGCAACAGGATTTAAATGCTGACAATGGCGTTATCAATCTCGCCCCCTATCAATCCCTATGGCTCAGCAACTAGCGGGCTAGATTTCTAGCCAACTTATAAGCAAGGCTATATAATTCGCGGCAACTGATTCTTTCAATAGCTAATTTAATGTCGACCGTAGATACCCCTCGAGTTCAACAAACCGCGTTAACCATTCTCAAAGAGGTGGTTCAACTGTGCGATCAAGAAAATCTCTGCTACTGGCTTGATGCCGGTACTTTGCTTGGTGCTAAACGCCACCAAGGTTTTATTCCGTGGGACGATGATATTGACATTGCCATGCCCAGGGAAGATTTCGAGCGGTTTCTAAAGATTGCTCAAGACAAGCTTCCTGAGCATTTATTTGTGCAATGCATGGCAAGCGACCCGCACTACCCAGGCGCGCGCCACATGCCCTGCAAAATTCGGCTAAATAATACCTTTGTGCGAGAGCACATTGAAGAAAGTTGGCGTGCGGATCACCCACCGTTTCATCAAGGACTTGCCATTGACATCTTTCCTATGGATGTCATTAAAAAACGTCCTCATCAAAGTTTTAGCAGGAAAGAAACCCTTTTTAAGCGCATTTGTATAAAGAAAGATAAGGCCCAAGTTAAAAAGGGATTGGACTACGCCATCTATCGATTAATCAGCGATCGCTGGATTCAAAAAACTCTGCAACAATTGTGCTCTGAAAATCAGGGTACAGATATGGTGATTTACGGTTTTGAAATGCCTTTTTTGAAGTCATGGAATTATGAAACCGTCTTTCCATTAGGTACCATTGAGTTTGAAGGCTTAACCTTCAGTGCTCCTAATGATGTTCATGACTACTTAAGCAACTATTACGGCGATTACATGCAGTTGCCGCCGGTTGAAGAGCGCCGTACACACTTGTCTAAAGCCGTATTTGATGTGGCAACAGAAAAGGCCTAGCGAAATCGCTAGGCCTTAAATTGCGTATTAACCGATTACCAGATCTTTACGCGTTTTTCAGGCGGCAAATACATAGCATCACCTTCTTTTACATCGAACGCTTTATAGAACTCAGGTGTGTTAGAGAGTGACCCTAACGCTCTAAATTCACCCGGTGAATGAGGGTCTGTCGCCACTCGATTACGCAGAGCTTGTTCTTGGTACATGCCACGCCAAATTTGAGTAAATCCAATAAAGAAACGTTGGTCACCGGTTAAACCGTCGATAACCGGCGCTTCTTTACCGTTTAAGCTCATTTTGTAGGCTTTATACGCGATAGTGATGCCCGACAAGTCACCAATGTTTTCGCCAAGGGTTAGCTCACCGTTAACGTGCAAATCATCAAACACATAGTAGCCGTTAAACTGATCCACCAACTGTTTAGTACGTTTACCAAAGGCTTTCAAATCGTCTTCGGTCCACCAGTTTTTAAGGTTACCATCGCCATCATAACGCGCTCCTTGGTCGTCAAAACCATGGCCCATTTCATGACCGATAACCGCCCCAATACCACCATAGTTTACCGCGTCATCCGCTGCCATATTAAAGAATGGAGGCTGTAAAATCGCAGCCGGGAATACAATTTCGTTCATGGTTGGGTTGTAGTAAGCATTAACCGTTTGCGGGTTCATATGCCATTCCCATTTGCGAATAGGACCGGCCAATTTCTCGAGTTCTTTGGCGTGCTGTACGCGAGAGGCCGCCATAGTATTGGCAACCAAGGCGTCGGCTTTAATGGTGAGATCTGAGTAATCTTCCCAGCGATCCGGGTAACCAATTTTTGGAGTAAACGCCGCTAGTTTAGCCTTTGCTTTGCCCTTAGTTTCATCGCCCATCCAATCTAAATCATCAATGCTGGCTCCGTAAGCATTGCGCAAGTTTTCCACCAGCTCACTCATACGAGCTTTCGCTTCGGGCTTAAAGTGTTTGCTCACGTAGATTTTACCAACCACTTCGCCCAAGACCGAGTTAACCCGATCCACGCCGCGTTTCCAACGAGGTTTTTGCTCTTGTTGGCCATTTAAGGTGCGGGCGAAAAAGTCAAAGTTCTCATCCGCTAAGTCGGCATTCAGTAACGATGCGTAAGCGGTTAAGGTGTGCCAGGTTGCATAGGTTTTCCAGTCGTCTATCGAAACGGTTTTCAATAGATTGTTGAAGCCTTCGATATAGCTTGGCTGGTTAATGATAATGTCCGGCTGATCCGCCACCCCAAGGGCCGCTAAATAAGCTTGCCAATTCACTTGATCAGCCAGTTGAGGCAAATCATTAACTTGATACTTGTTGTAACGTTTTTGCGAATCTCGAGATTCAACACGGGTCCAATGTGCTTTGGCCAGCCCAGTTTCAATGTTCATGACGGTTTGCGCCGCCTGTTTTGCATTAGCTAAGCCTGCCAAGCTGAACATTTTTTCGATGTGGGCAAGATAAGCGCTGCGAATATTAACAAATCGCTCATCTTCGTTTAGGTAGTAATCACGATCAGGAAGGCTTAAACCGTACTGCCAAATGTGAGTAGCGTAACGGCTCGAGTCTTTGGCATCCACTTCAATATAAAACGCCAATGGTGTGCCCGCTCCAGCGATTTGAGATTCGGCAAAAAATTGCATCAAATCGTCATCGTTTTTGATTTGATCAATTTCATTCAACATGGGTTTAATTGGCGTTAAGCCAAGCTTTTCGATGGTATCGGTGTCCATGTACGAACGGTACAAATCCGCCACTTTTTGCTCGTCACTGCCCGCGGCTAGATTATCGGTAGCAGCCAACTCTTCGATAATGGCTTTAACGTCTTCTTGAGACTCTTCACGCAGATCGTAAAAGGCACCAATGGAAGTTTTATCGGCCGGCATTGTTGTATTTTTCAACCAAGTACCGTTTACGTAACGATAAAAGTTATCCTGTGGACGAACCGACTTATCAAAGTTAGCAAAGTCGATACCTGATGATAAGGCTTGGTTCACTGCAACAGCAGTTTGCGCTGGTTTTGCCGTTTCAGTTTGTGGTGGTTGCGGAGTTTCGCTACAACCGCTCACCGCCAAAATAGATGCGCACACACCCGATAGAAAAATACGCTTCATTAGTTGATCACCTTAAGAGAGTTATTGTTGTTCAAAAAAAGAATGTTAGTTACGTCGATGCCTAACAAGGTAAACTTTGTTAATCAATGTTTCAAATTAACACAATTTTCACATAAGCTCTCAAATCCTGTCTAAAATTAACAGTAACTCACGTGAAAACGGTAAAGGCTGATTGGGCCATCAATGTGATCCGTCAAGGACGAACCATTAACTAATGAACAATTCGACAGAAACAGCTTGTGATAGTAAAACGTCAACTTCGACCTGTTTGTGGGTTTTGTTGGTGTGTTTGTGTGCAAGTTTATTTGTCAGTGCAAAAGCGAGCGCCCTTGATGCCATTGATTCACAGCTGTTACTCGCCGAAAAAGTGGTCTCTTCAGATAGCCAACAGTTTCAACGATTCATACGCACTATTGAAAGTAACCGCGACAGCTTAAACCAGAAACAAACCACCCAGCTCAACCTGTTGAAAGCTCGACACACCTTGTTCGAAGGTGACCACATAAGGGCGCAACAGCAACTGCACCAATTGTTGGGTGTGACTCAAGACCCCACACATACCTTTGAGGCCCGCTCGCAACTGGTACTGAGTTTTGGGCTAACTCGGCAATGGTTGCAAGGACTCCAATATGCCGAAAAAGCGATGCAGGATTTACCTCAGGTCAACGACAATCGAATCAAAAATCGTGGCATGGCCATACTTGGTCTGTTTTTCAATCAACTTGGCTTGTACTACCTAGGCACGGACTACGCCGATAAAATTTTGGCCAACTCGCCGAACGCTCGTCAAATCTGTACCGCAAAAGCGTTAAAAGCAGAAGCCGGTGCATATCAGCAGTCGTTAGCCCCAGACGCCCCGCTTATGACTCAGGCCATAAGCGCCTGTCAAGCGACCAATGAGAACATAGTACTCACTGGTTTGTTTCTCATTCAAGCCAATCAATTCATCGCCAGAGAACAGCCAGAATTGGCATTGCAAATCTTGAACCGCCATCGTCAACAATTGTCTCAGGTCAGCTATCCCGATATGTTGGTCGATTTTTATCACACCTTATCGCAAGCTTATTTTCGTCTCGGTTTTTTAAATCAAGCGCGCTCCGCGGCCAATCGCGCCGTTACTATTGGCAGCGACTTAGTTCATGCCAACCATGCCTTTAAACAATCTTTTTATACGCTCTATCAAATCGAACTGATGGCGCAAAATAAATTGTTAGCTTTAGAGCATTTGCAACGCTATACCGACACTGAAACCACGACCGAATTAACCGATGCCGAAAAGCAACTAGCACTCGCCTTAGGCCAATTCAGTAACAGCGAAAAGTCGACTCAAATCGAACACCTCAATCAGCAAAACGAACTGCTGAAACTGCAACAGCAACTGTCCGCTAAGCAAGCGTGGAACAACCGCATCTTTAGCATCATCTTCGCCAGCGTAACCCTTGTGCTAATTATCGGTTTATATCGCCTAAGTGCCGCCCATAAAAAAGCCAGCTTAGCAGCAATCACCGATCCGCTAACGGCTTGCTATAACCGCCGTTTCATTGTGACCCAAGGTCGAGGCTTGCTTAAACTCAATAGAAAGCGGCAAACCCCCATGGCGATCATCCTATTGGATATTGACCATTTTAAGAAAATTAACGACGTACACGGTCACCCCATTGGCGATAGAGTGTTAATCGAAGTCGCTAACGCCTGCAAAAAAGTGGCGAGAAGCAACGATTTATTTGGCCGAATGGGGGGCGAAGAATTTGCACTCGTGCTTGCCGGTTGCTCTGAAGGGCAAGCCTTGCAAATTGCGGAATTGTGCCGCCAAGCGATCACTCGCGTGGCACTCATGGCCAACGAGCCAGAAGTGGCGGTGACCGCAAGTCTGGGGGTAGCAACCACAGCCAACGGCGGCTACGATTTTGACAGTTTGCTGGCAGCGGCCGATAAAGCCATGTATTTGGCAAAAACGCGTGGGCGAAATCAGGTACAGGGCTTTAAACCCCCACAGCACAAAGATGGCACCAGCATTTTACCCGAACAGATCACATCTCAAGCCCACTAGCTATTGAGACTAAGCTTAGGTTGTAATACTCTGAGTTAAAACAATAAAAGTTTACTCAAAGGATTGCCCCCATGTTTGCTGTCGCGAGAATTGTCGCTTTAGGCGCCGCGCTGTGTTTGCCCGTAACCGTTCAATCAGCCTCTTTGCCGCTGGATGTTGAAGAAGCTCGCATCTCAACGGCTCAAAGCCAAATGCCTACAGTGGTTGAACGCTACCAGCCCATGCTCAACATCAGCATTCAACGCTACCAAGAAAGTCGCGGTGAATTGCCCGTAACTAAAGTGGTGGCGCGAGAAGGGGAACGCCTATGGCAACAAGCGGTGCGCGATGTTCAATCCGGCCACTGGGACGATCGCGCCTTATACTGGGGCCGTTTACAGTTACGCCAAGCCATCAAGCAAAACAATCCAGACTTCTCCATTGCTAACTGGCAAAAAGACATCGCGCTCAAGGCGGTAGAAACCAATTCTCGAGGCATGGCTAATATCAAGTTCAGCGACGATACCGACATTGCCATTCTCGTGAGTGGCTTCGACCCTTTCTTTTTAGATAAAAACATTTCTCAAAGCAACCCCTCCGGTTTAGCTGCACTTTGGTTAGACGGTAAAACCTGGCAAGCTAACGGCCTCAAAGTTGAAGTGCAGTCGGTCATCATGCCAGTGCGCTTCGCCGACTTTGATGATGGCATTGTTGAGTCTTGGCTGGCTCCCATATTTAGAACCAGCAAAGTGTCTATGGTCGCGACCATTTCAATGGGAAGGGATCATTTCGATCTGGAACGCTTTCCAGGCTTAAATCGCAGTGCCGCAGCGGTGGATAACCTTAATCAATTAACCGGCGCAACGGCAACCAACCCTTTACTGCCAAAATTCGACAACCGCGACCTAAACGGCCCAGAATTTGTTGAGTTTTCTTTGCCTGTGACGGCCATGCAATCGGTTAAAGGGCCTTGGCAGGTTATTGATAATCATAAGGTAAGTACCTTAGAAAACGGCACGTTTAACGCGTCGAGTTTAACAGAACTGCAAAGACAGACGTCGGTTGAGGGCAGTGGCGGTGGCTACCTGTCTAACGAAATCAGTTATCGCAGCATTCTTCAGCGGGACCGCTTTGACAGCACAATTGCGGTAGGACATATTCATACGCCACGGGTTTCCGGGTATGATGAAGCCACTGAAAAAGCCATCGTTGAACAAATAGATGCCATGCTCAAACAGGCAGCCCTTGCCTTGTAATACAGACTTAACGCCACAGCAAGCTTTGCTTTTAGAACGAGTTGAAGCTTGCTATCGGCAACTGGACAGTCACTATAAAACCCAATTTACCCGACCGCAGGTTAGTTTTAAGCTTCGTGGTCGCAGCGCTGGCACCGCTCATTTATCGGAAAACCGGTTGCGGTTTAACCCCAAGCTTATGCAAGATAATCTTGAGGCGTTTTTAACGGATGTTGTGCCTCATGAGGTTGCCCATTTGATTTGTTTTCAACGTCACGGTCGGGTGCGCCCTCACGGCAAAGAATGGCAACAAATCATGCGCCACGTATTTCAGTGTGAGCCCAAAACCACACACAACTTTGATGTGTCAAAGGTATCGGGGCCTGAATTCACATATCAATGCCAATGCGGTCCTGTACAACTGACCTTAAGACGGCATAACAAAGTGTTACGTGGAGCGCAGTATCTGTGTCGACGTTGCCACCAGCAATTAGTTAAAGTTTAGGCTTATTGATTCGAAGTCACTTAACCTCAGTTAAGTAGGAATGATGCAGTGAAACCAACTCAGTTCTTTTGGCTATTGCTTTTCAGCATTGGCTTCCACGCTAACGCCACACCTACCTTTCCCAGTAGTTTTAGCAACGCTAAGAAAGTAGCCATGACGCTCTATTCGCAAGAGTTACCCATGCAAAGTTTTTATTGCGGTTGTCCGATTATTATTAATCAAAAAAAGTGGCAACCGGATCTAGAAGCCTGCGGTTACCAAGCTCGAAAGCAACCGAAAAGGGCAAGTAGAATTGAGTGGGAGCACATTGTATCGGCATGGGAGTTAGGCCATCAAAGCCAATGCTGGCAGCAGGGTGGACGCAGCCACTGCCGTAAAACCGATGCCAACTTTAAGCGTATGGAGGCGGACTTACACAACCTAGTACCGGCCATTGGTGAGGTAAATGGTGATCGCAGCAATTATCGCTTCAGTGCTCTACCGAATAACGCATCACAATATGGTGCTTGTCAAATGGTGGTGGATTTTAAGGCCAGAAAAGCTTCGCCTCCTCAACAAGCTAGGGGCGCCATTGCTCGCACCTATTGGTATATGCAACAACAATACGGCCTGACCATTTCCGCAGCACAACAACAGCTTTTTGAAGCTTGGAATAATCAATATCCCGTGTCGGATATAGAGTGCCGACGTAACCACTTAATCCGCTCAATTCAAGGTACTGAAAATCTGTTTGTATCCCAAGCTTGCGCCGCTCACAATAAAAATATGGCCACGAGAGAGCGTACAAAAGCAACGCTTTAGGTTACACTTATCAACAAATTAGCACTTTGACCTTAAAAGAAATCAGTACATGAGAACGCCACGGATACATCATCCAGACTCAATCCCTCTCGATACCGCGATAAGCTTATCGGATGATGCGACCAATCATGTTGCCCGGGTGATGCGCATGAGTGTCGGCCAACGCTTGGACTTATTTAATGGCGATGGTCACTTTTATCATGCCACGATTATAGAGCTCACCAAAAAGCGAGTAGCGGTTACTGTTCAAGAAAAAACCTTGGTCAGCAATGAATCGCCACTGAACATCCATTTAGGGCAAGTTATCTCTCGTGGTGATCGCATGGATTTTACGTTGCAAAAGTCAGTGGAATTAGGCGTTAACACCATTACCCCGCTTTTTTCGGAGCGCTGTGGTGTTAAGTTGACCGGCGAACGATTACAAAAACGACTACAGCAATGGCAAAAAATTGTCATTTCGGCCTGTGAACAATCCGGCCGAGCCGTGGTCCCCGAAGTACGACCCGCCATGGAGCTTGAGCAGTGGTGCGCTGAAAACAGTGAAGCCACCAAGCTAAACCTGCACCCTCGAGCAAGTCATGGCATTAACGGCCTTAGCTTAACGGCCCAGCGAGTCCGGCTATTAATTGGGCCAGAAGGGGGATTGAGTCCAGAGGAAATAGCCTTAACTCAAACCCATGACTTTGTAGATATTTTAATAGGCCCGCGGGTATTAAGAACCGAAACGGCAGCATTGACCGTAATCAGTGCATTGCAATTACGATTTGGCGATTTGGGATAGGAATTTATACATGTTGAAACTCGGAATCGTGATGGACCCCATAAGCTCCATCAACATCAAGAAAGACTCTAGCTTTGCCATGTTGCTAGAAGCTCAACGACGCGGCTACCAACTGTTTTACATGGAGATGCAAGATTTGCATCTGCGTGATGGCCAAACCTACGCCACCATGAAGCCTTTGTCGGTAAAACAAGATCCGCAAGACTGGTACCACCTAGAAGACACCGTCAGCCAACCTTTGGCGGAGCTCGATGCGGTGCTTATGCGCAAAGATCCTCCTTTTGATACTGAGTTTGTGTACGCCACTTATCTTCTGGAGCGCGCCGAAGAGCAAGGCACCCTGATTGTTAATAAACCGCAAAGTTTGCGCGACGCCAACGAGAAACTGTTTACCGCGTGGTTTAGTCAATTTACTCCCACGACCTTAGTGACCCGCTCCGATAAGCAATTACGCGATTTTATTAGCGAATTTTCCGACGTTATTTTAAAGCCGCTCGACGGCATGGGCGGTGCGTCCATATTCCGCGTAACCGACCGTGATCCTAACATTGGGGTGATCATAGAAACCTTAACCGAACATCAAAGCCGCTACGCTATGGCTCAACAGTTTGTGCCTCAAATTGACGCCGGTGATAAACGAATATTAGTGGTGGACGGAGAGCCTATGCCTTACTGCCTCGCTCGAATCCCTGCCAAAGGAGAAACCCGAGGCAATATTGCCGCAGGCGGTCGCGGAGTTGCTCAACCTTTGAGTGAGTCGGACTGGGAAATCGCCAATGCCATCGGTCCTGAACTGAAAAAACGAGGACTTATCTTCGTCGGCCTTGATGTTATCGGCGCTAAATTAACAGAAATTAATGTTACAAGCCCAACCTGTATTGTCGAGATTGAAAAAGAATTTGGCATCAGCATCACAGGTAAGCTCATGGATGCCATTGAGTCACGCGTTAAGGAAAGCCAATGAAACGCTCTATCATTTTTAGCCTAACTGCGGCGCTGTTTGCCTGCACCGCATTCGCATCAACGCCGCAGTTAGCGGGGCCTAAAGCCCCCGACGAACAGCAACAAGCGCCCCATAGCATAATCATTATGATTGGAGATGGCATGGGTCCTGCCGTGGTCAGCGGCTATCGCTACTACAAAGACAACCCTGACACCTTAGAAGTGGAAGAGACGGTTTTCGACCGCTTACTCACAGGCACCGCTCGCACTCATCCGGCGCCAGTCAGTGGCTATGTCACCGATTCGGCAGCGTCAGCAACCGCACTTGCCACCGGCGTAAAAACTTATAACGGTGCCATTTCAGTTGATGAAAATAAGCAACCGGTTACCACCATCATGGAGATGGCTCGAGAGCGCGGTATGGCGACCGGTGTTGCTGTAACCTCACAGATTAATCATGCCACGCCAGCCGCTTTCCTTGCTCATAATGAAAGTCGTCGCAACTACGATGAGCTCGCCGCGTCTTATGTCGAGTCACCCGCTGACGTCATGCTTGGAGGCGGCCAAAAATACTTTAGCCAAGACATGTTAGCTACTCTTAAGCAAAAAGGGTTTAGCCACATTGAGCGTTATCAAGACCTAGAGGGCGTTCAACACATGCCTGTTATTGGTTTGTTCGGTGAGGTTGGCTTACCCGCCGCATTAGACGATGACACACCCAACAGATTGGCACTACTGACCGAGCATGCATTAAGGTTACTGTCTGCTCATCCAAAAGGGTTTGTATTAATGGTTGAAGGCAGCCAAATCGATTGGGCCGGTCATGACAATGATATTGCCGGAGTAATGCATGAGACCGAGGATTTTGCGAATGCCATTGAGGTGGTTGAACAATACGTTCGAGCTAATCCTAATGCCACCATGGTGGTTACAGCCGATCACGCAACCGGCGGCCTCACCTTGGCAAAAGATGGCGAATACGTTTGGAAGCCAAAAATGATTGCTGACATTAAGCAAGGCTCTAGAACACTGGCAGAGGCCACCTATAAAAATGATAATTGGCAAGCGCTCGTCGCCGATGCGTTAGCGCTACAACCGACAGAAGATGAACTTGCGAGCCTGCAAAAAGCACGCGATGCGGTTGACAAGAAAATCATGGCAAAAGCAATTAGAGCCATTGTTGATGATCGTACTAATACCGGCTGGACCACGGGAGGACACACGGCCGTAGACGTTCCGGTATTGGCCTTTGGAAGAGGCTCTGAGCTGTTTAACGGTCATCAAGATAATATTGAGATTGCGACTCAACTGATGAGCTTATTACCACCAAAAGCCGGCAGCCCAATGCCAGAAGCCAGTGGCGTTGTTGTCAATGATGCCCCCGCGGCCGCCATTAAAGAGAACAACGACTAATGCTTTGTCCTACTTCGTTAGTCCTAGAACGAAATTTCGACGAATTTGACTCGGTTAACACCTTATTGATTAACCATGAGTCGGACTCGTTGGCTTCGTTGTTTTCTCAACAAGTCGCCGCCTGTCACGCCTTGTCATTAGACTACCAACACTTTACAACGCTCAAGCAGCAAGCGAGCGAACGGTTACAGTGCCACTTCGGAGTCAATCTGCCCAAAGAGGCGCCTCAACAGTACGAGCAGGTGATACTGTATTATCCAAAAGCGAAGCCGTTGGCGCGCTATTTATTTGCCTTAGCCCAAAGTCATTTAACCGAAAATGGCATTTTATGGGTCGTGGGTGAAAACAAAAGCGGTGTTAAAACGTTGGCCAAGCAACTGCCAGACGGCTTTTCAGCCCCCATCAAACAAGATAATGCGCGCCATTGCTTGCTGTTCAGCAGTGTTTGTCACACGCCGACACCCATGCCACCGTTACAACAGTGGTTATCCCACTATCCGATTGAAGTTGATGGCGAAACCCTGCAAATTAGCATGCTCCCCGGCGTATTTAGCGATAAACGCTTAGATAAAGGCAGCGAGCTGTTTCTAAAACATATGCCGGAATTGAAAGGGCGAGTGTTGGACTTCGGCTGTGGTTGCGGTGTTATTGGCCTAGTCGCGGCAAAGCGTTATCCCGATATTAAGCTGGAGTGCATAGATATCAATGCCATGGCGCTCGCCAGCACTGAACTGACCTTGGCCAGTAACCAAGTTAACGCCAAGGTTTACCCAAGTGACGGATTACAAGAGGTTGAGTACGGTTTGAAAGCGATACTGTCTAACCCGCCGTTTCACGATGGCCTGCAAACCTCCACATCGGTCGCGATGGAGTTTATTCGCCAATCGAAGAAAAAGCTAAAACGGCGCAGTGTTTGGCAAATCGTTGCCAATGGTCACCTACCCTATTCCGACGCAATCGCGACGCATTTTGGGCCGGTGAACATCATTGACAACGATGGTCGTTTCAAGATTTATCGACAGTCGATAGGCTAGAACTGATAGCGCACGCCTAAGGTGCCTTCAAGTTGCACGGAGGCACCGTTAACGACATAAAAAATAGGCTTGGCCTCAGCAAAGAATACGAAGTCTTCAACCTTAGTCGCGGCTCCAAACACAGCTCGAGCACCCAGTTTTCTGTTGCTATGATCCTGCCACTTTACGCCGCCACCCCAGTAGAAATAAGGGCTGTTGTTGAAGTAGTAGGTTTTATCCAAAGCAATTGAAGCATCGTTTATTCCCACTTCCACTTGATAACCGTGATGACGGATGGAGACTCCGTTGTCACTGCCTACCATAATGCCTACCTGAGGTCCCGCCACAGCCGACGTCGTTATTAACAATGAACCTAGCACTACAATGCTCATTAAATATTTCACTTGCTCTCTCCAATTCGTTCGCATGATGCGACTCGATAATTTTTTGAACGGCGGATACTAGCAGAGGTTTGAATGAAATATCAGCGTAATTCTTGTTGTTTTACAACCAGTAAACGCGTGTTTGACCAAGCTGTAACCTTGCGCTCTAGTGATTGCAAAAAACAGCGGGCATAATTTACAGAAGCGGTTTGTTGAGCCGAGGCTTCGACACTCTGTGCGCCGTCAAATACATAGGGTGCTAAACCCAACACCTCGATGCCTAAATCCCAATGACTACGCAAGTCATAAACCAGCGGCCGGGCGATGGTTTTACTGTTGTCCAGCAAGCGTTGCGCGCCTCTTGCAGAAATGGCCTGAGCCGACGCTTGTAAAGGAATGGTCTTGTAGGTCAGCAGCTCCATTTGAGCCAGCTTACGTCGATAGATGGCTTTACCCTTGTTGAGTTGGCTGTCAGCAAGCATGACATAATCCCATTCGAATTTGGTGCGTTGCTTGTGCAATGCTTGTAAGGCGTCCAACAACGGCGACAAAGAACCGCTTAGGGTTACCTTGCTATCTAATACCAAGGCGTAATCCAACTGCTGGTCAATAATTTGTTGCCAAACGAGTTGATGCGTTTGGTATTGAAGCTGCTCTTGCTCGCTGATATCGCGATAAAAGCGCCGCGTTTGTTGCTCATTAGAAGCCAACAACGACGGAGGACGATCGTCGGCTTCGCTTTCTTGCGTCAGCGGTGCGATGAACTGGCACGAAACGTTAACGCCTTCAAACGCTTGAACAAGCGCTTCGTTAGCAACCGATGAGGGATCGTTGCCAATTAAAAAGACGCTGATAGTTGCAGGTGTCATTAGTCTTATTATTACCTATATCACGTAACAGAGCCCCATTTTGCCCAGAGCGCAAGCTATCTACAAGCGAATAAGTACAGGTTGGGAGTCGATCCCCATCAAGTTAACGGTTATTAAACCAGCCAAGATCTGCAAAAACAGGTAAACTACTGCCAGCAAATCAGAAAGAGTTCCGTCATGACATTTTCTTCACTTGGGCTATCAAACAATATTGACAGTGCCGTCAGTGAGCTTGGCTTTAGTAAACCCACTCACATTCAACAGCAAGCCATTCCAATTATCTTAGCGGGTCACAACTTGATTGCCGCCGCGCAAACCGGTACTGGCAAAACCGCCGCCTTTGCTCTGCCCATCTTAGAGCAGCTAAGCGGGTCTCAAACGCTTCGCAAAAAGCGCGCGCGTGCCCTAATTTTGGTGCCCACCCGAGAGTTGGCGAACCAAGTAAACAGCGATTTACAGGCCTTTGCTAAACACTCCGAACTGCGAAGCGCTGCAATTTATGGCGGCGTTGAGTATGGTCCTCAAAAACAAGCCTTAATTGATGGTTTAGATGTATTGGTGGCCACCCCTGGCCGCTTAATTGATTTGTTCGACCAAAAAGCCATACGCTTTGACGAACTGCAAACCTTAGTGTTGGATGAAGCCGATAGAATGCTGGACATGGGCTTCATTGACGACATCAATAAAGTGTTCGATCGCATCGAGCAGTCGGTGCAATGCTTGCTGTTTTCAGCAACACTCTCTAACCCAGTACGAGCATTAGCTCGCAACGCCATTGAGTCGCCGAAAGAAATCAGCATCACCAAGCACAGCGCCTCTAAAGCGCAAATTAGCCAATGGTTAGTGACCGTAGACAAGGACACCAAATCTGCGCTACTGAGTCACTTACTGAAGAGCCATGACTGGCAAAAAGTGCTCATTTTCATAGAAACCAAACAAGGCGCCGCCAAACTGGTAAGCCAGCTGGAAAAACGCGGCATTATGGCAGATTGCATTCATAGCGGCCGCAATCAAGCCGCTCGAGAGCGAGTATTAGATACCTTCGTAAACGGTGACCTGCCTTATTTGGTGGCAACGGGAGTTGCAGCCCGCGGCATCGACATCGAAGGGCTGCCTTGTGTGATTAACTACGACTTACCCTACCCGGCCGACAATTATGTTCATCGAATCGGCAGAACCGGTCGTGCAGAGCAAACCGGTGAGGCGGTCAGTTTGTTATCTAAAGACGACTTTAAGAATTTGTGCATGATTGAAAGCCGCCTTGGGCACTTGATTGAACGGCGGGTGATCGAAGGGTTCGAACCTAGAAAACCGGTGCCCATTTCGATTCTAAATTATGTTCCTAAGAGCAAGCGCTCTGCAAAATAACCGCTTATGAATCCGCTAAGGTCAGGTACTGCTGCGCTACCACCTGACCTTGAGTAGCCTTCAGTACAGCGGCATTGGATACGTCCACTGGGTTGCTTAAGGCATGCTCTACGTAGCGATGTAATTCATGGCGCTTATCCATAGGAACCAGATTTTGACGTAACTCATCGAGTAAAATTTCACTTGGTCCATGTTGGCAATCTGCGCTAACGACTTGGGTACCCAATGCTAACGACTCAATCAACACGGTTGGAAAGCCTTCGAAATCAGACGCCAGTACCATCGCCTCGGCGTTGGCAATCCATGGGTACGGATTCGGGTCAAACCCCGGAGCTATGACCTTATGCTCAACCCCATATTGCTTGGCTAAGGCATTCACCCGCTTGGGTTTCGAACACAAACACACCAGTTTTACGTCGCTTTTTAGTTGGCTCATCATGTTCATCAGTAGGTCGTGGCGCTTGGTTCTTGCAAAACGCCCCACATGAATAATGTATTGGCCCAATTCCGTTGACGGATGCTGAGTCTCTAACTCATCAATTAAAGCCTGTTGGTTGAGCGGGTTATAAATGGTTCGCACACTGCTCGGCGAAATTGCCTGCCAGTTGCGAACGTCCTCTTCAACGCCTTTTGAAACACAAATTAAGTGTTGTCCATCCATGCGCTTTTTCTTGGACTTTAACTTGAGGTATTTCAAAGGGCGACGGCGCTCTTGGTGTAACTCTCGCGATATGGTGTTGTGAACCACCATGTATACATTCTTTAACCCCAAACCGCTTAGTAAGGCGTTAGCGTCTTCTAGATTTCCCAGAATTAAATCAAATGGTTTCCCATGAGCAAGGGTATTAATGGCCTGAAGCAGTCGCTTTCTAGAGTCGCGGCGACGATACCAACGCCACAAACTGCGGCTGGATTTTTCTGGAAATGTAATCAATTCGATTTTGTCTGAAACCGGATAGTCTTGCCCCTGAGACAAACTGATCATGGCCACTCTTTGACCCAGCGCAAGCATTTCGTCAGCAAGCCGCAACATGCACTTTTCAGCACCGCCGCCGCTCAAGCTATCTATGACGATTAAAACAGATTTTGCCGCTCTCACACCACAAATCCTTTTTGCCGATATTCAAATAACAAATCGGCTTTAACATAGCACAAATGGCTTGATGAATTTTAATCAAATGCGCGATCCTTCTAACAATATTGACAAGCTGTCGAATCCACCAAAATTTATTGTTAGACTGCCGTCACAACAAACAACAAAAACGCCCTATGTCCCAACAGTCTATGCCTTCATCAACATCCGCCAAAGCCATGCCGGATGCCTTTATTATCTTATTTTTTGTCGTTCTAGTCGCCGCTATTGCTACTCATTTTGTGCCGGCGGGTTTCTTTGAAGTGGCTCTTAACCCAGATACCAACAAAAAAGAATTGGTGGCGGGCAGTTTTCAGTTCGCCAACGACTATCAAGGAGTGCCATTATTTGCGGAACACGGCGGGGTTGGCTTTTTAAACTTCGCCTTTGAGGGCATGGTATCGGGAAGCAAGTGGGGCTCAGCCATTGGGGTGATGATGTTCATCATTCTCACCGGCGGTGCCTTTGGCATCATCATGCAAACCAAAGCCATTGATAATGGCATTTTGAGCCTCATCGATAAAACCAAACAGCTGGAATTACTGTTTATTCCGCTATTGTTCTTGCTGTTTTCAGCTGGGGGCGCCATTTTTGGCATGGGCGAGGAGTCCATTGCCTTTTGCATTGTCTTACTGCCACTGATGCGAGCGCTGGGCTACGACGGCGTGGTCACCGTATTGGTCACCTATGTGTCCACTCAAATCGGTTTTGCGGCGTCGTGGATGAACCCATTCAGCGTCGCCATTGCTCAAGGCATTGCTGATATTCCCATCATGTCTGGCATGAACTTTCGAATCATCATGTGGGTACTCTTTACCGCTGTGGGCATTATTTTTACCATGCACTATGCCGCTAAAATTAAGCGCGACCCTAAGCTGTCTGTATGCCCAGACAGCTCACCCATCGCCGATGTTAGCACCCTAGAAAAAATTCAATTTAACCGAACCGACGCAGTGGTGTTAAGCGCATTCTTGCTTGGCATTATTTGGGTGGTTTGGGGCGTTATTGCGCGCGGCTACTACATACCCGAGCTGGCCAGTCAATTCTTCACCATAGGCGTGGTGGTGGGCATTATTGCCATTGTCAGTAAGCGCCTAACCATCAATCAAGTGGCGGATGCTTTTAAAAAAGGCGCTCAGGAGCTGTTACCGGCGGCCATGATTGTGGGCATGGCCAAAGGCATTGTCATCATTCTCGGCGGAGATCAGGCGGATCAGGCCTCGGTGCTTAATACCTTGCTTTATTACACCGGCAATGTGCTTGGGGATTTGCCGGAAACCGTATCCGCGGTATGCATGTATTTGTTCCAGTCGGTGTTTAACTTCTTTATCGCCTCAGGCTCTGGGCAAGCGGCGCTGACCATGCCAATTATGGCGCCTTTGTCGGACATTTTAGGCTTGCCTCGCCAAATCGCGGTGTTGGCCTTCCAGCTGGGTGACGGTTTCACCAATATCATTATTCCCACCTCGGCAGCGCTTATTGGCTGCCTCGGTGTGTGCAAAGTCGATTGGTTCGTTTGGGCTAAGTTTATTTGGCGTTTTATGCTGCTATTAACCGCCCTATCCATCGCCACCATTATTTTAGCTGTGATGATTAACTTCAGTTAGCACTAACCTCTTCCGTGGGGCTCGTTAAAATCAATAACGGGCCCTGCAGGGATCACCCGCGTAGGGTTAATGGTGTCATGGCTGGCGTAGTAATGGGTTTTAATGTATTGCATCGCCACAGTCTCGCCAATGCCATTGATTTGATACAAGTCTTTTAAATAGCCCCAGACATTGGGATAATCCACTATTCTGCGCAGATTGCATTTAAAGTGTCCAACGTACACGGCGTCGAAGCGCACTAAGGTAGTGAACAAGCGCCAGTCGGCTTCAGTAATTTGATTGCCGGTTAAATAGCGTTGATTCGACAAGCGCTGCTCCAGCGTATCCAATGCGTTAAACACATCTTGCACTGCGTCGTCATATGCATCTTGGGTGGTGGCAAAACCCGCTCGATAAACGCCGTTATTAATGTTGGGATAAATAAACTCATTAAGCTCATCAATTTGAGCACGCAACGCCTGCGGATATAAATCCAGCGGTTTAGCACCCACTTCATCAAAAGCTTGGTTAAACATACGGATGATTTCGGAGGATTCGTTGCTAACAATGGTGTTGGTGTGCTTATCCCACAGTACCGGCACCGTCACTCGACCGGTATAGCTTGGATCCGCCGCGGTATACACTTGATGCATAAATTCAGCGTTGTGAATGGGGTCCGCCACCACACCGTCACCCGGCTCAAACGTCCAGCCATTTTCGGCCATGTAAGCATTAACAACCGACATGGAAATCATGTCTTCAAGCCCTTTAAGCTTGCGATAAATGATGGCTCGATGCGCCCACGGACACGCCAGCGATACATACAGGTGATAGCGATTCGCCTCGGCTTTAAAGCCGCCTTTACCTGAAGGCCCTGCACTGCCATCTTTAGTAACCCAATTCCTAAAGCTCGAGGCTTTGCGTTCAAACTTACCACCGCTGGATTTGGTGTCATACCAAGTATCATGCCACTGGCCGTCGATGAGTAATCCCATGTTGTTCTCTCCTATGCTAAGTTTTTCTTGAAGTCAGTGTTGACTGATTAATTAAAATGTCCAGACTGAAAATCGTGATACGCTTGCAGCAACTCTTGGCGGGTGTTCATGACAAACGGGCCTGCTCGCTCCACCGGCTCATTAAGGGGCTGTCCCGCCAGCAATAAAAAGCGCGCACTATCGGTTGCACTCACCAACAAGCGCTCTCCTGGGCTTAGAAGCGCCACCTGTTTCGCGCTAACGGCGGTAGTTTTGCCGGTGTGGTCATACACTAACGCTTCACCGTCAATCACGTACAAAAACGCGTTATGCTGCAGCGGTAGCCTTTGTTCAAACTCCTGATGCTTCGCCAGCGACACGTCCATAAAGGTTGGTTTGGTGTATGGGTTTACAATAGGGCCTTGGGTGCCCAAATCCGTTTTACCGGCAATCACTCGCACCACGCTGCCATCAGCGCGGGTTTCCAAAGGCGTTACTGCAGGCGGATATTCTTGATACGTCGGCTCAATCATTTTTGCGGACTTAGGTAAATTCACCCACAACTGATAGCCTTTTAGCAACCCGTTGTCTTGCTCCGGCATTTCAGAATGCAACACCCCTTTACCCGCAGTCATCCATTGCACGCCACCCGGCTCTACCACACCTTCATGGCCGGCACTGTCTTTATGACGCATTTTGCCATTTAATAAATACGTGACGGTCTCAAAACCGCGATGAGGATGAGTTGGAAAGCCACCGATGTAATCCGCAGCGTCATCGCTTTCAAAACAATCCAACAGCAAAAACGGATCCAGCATATCCAGCTTAGTGGTGCCAATGATGCGGGTGAGCTTTACGCCATCTCCGTCGGATGTGGCGATGCCCGAATGGATTTCAGTGACCTCTCGAAGGGCGTTTATCGGCTGTTGTTGTAGGGTTGTCATAGATCCTCACTTAATCGTTTCAATCAACCATACACCCATGCTATTAGTTGACAATAAATTGATAAACACCAAGAATGGCAAATCATTATTCTTAATTTGAGAACAATAAGGTGGCAAGATGGGGCAACTGGAAAACATGGCGCTGTTTATTGCCGTTGTTGAAAGCGGCAGCATCACTAAAGCTTCAGAACGCTTAAACCTAGCCAAGTCAGCGGTAAGTAAACGATTGCAGGAGCTTGAGCAAAATTTAGGGGTTACCCTGATTAATCGCACCACCCGCAGCTCTAGCTTAACCGAAGCCGGACAGCGCTATTTTAAACAAGCGCAATTAATTACCGACGAAGTAGCCGAGCTTAACGCCCAAATGACGCGCTCTCAATCCAAGCTCAGTGGCCACCTGCGGGTATCGGCGCCGTTATCTTTTAGCCTGCACCATTTAACGCCTGTTATCGACCAGTTCTGTAAGCGCCACCCCGAGTTAACATTAGAGCTAGACCTGTCTGACGCCAAAGTGAACCTTGTAGAAGACGGTATTGATCTGGCGTTGCGCATAGGTGAGCTCGCCGACTCATCGTTGCAGGCCAAGCGAATTACTCAAATTAGCCACGTCTTGTGTGTAAGTCCCGACTATGTATCAGAGCATGGCGCACCCATAACGCCGGACGAACTGAGTCAGCATCGATTGCTAAAATACAGCCAACAGGCATCCACTTCGATAACCCTGACCGATAGCGCCGGCGTGGTTCACACGCCAAACTTAACACCCCATGTCATTGCCAATAATGGTGATGTCTTGGCGCAAATGGCCATTGCAGGGCATGGCA
Organism: Paraferrimonas haliotis; assembly: GCF_002282895.1. GTDB lineage: Bacteria > Pseudomonadota > Gammaproteobacteria > Enterobacterales > Shewanellaceae > Paraferrimonas > Paraferrimonas haliotis. The sequence goes on along the minus strand of NZ_NRRB01000001.1, from coordinate 469,035 downwards.
TCACCTTGTTGCCGCGCTTTATTGCTTGGCAAGCCATTAACGATGGTCGCTTAAGCGTACTTTTGCCTAACTATCGCTTGAATCAGTTTGGTGCTTATGTTGTCTATCCGGCCACCCGCTACCTTCCTCAAAAAAGCCGTTTGTTCATCGACTTCTTAATGGAGTATTTTGGTGACAAGCCGTATTGGGAGCGTTAGCAGCGTCGGTTTGGTTCGTTTCCAATTTCTTGGTAGAATCGCTGCAAATTTAAAGGAGCATATTCAATGACAATGTACGTTGTGGGTCACAAGATCCCAGATTCCGATTCCATTTGCGGTGCCATTGCACTGGCTTACCTGAAAAACCAAATTGGCGAAGCTGCGGTGGCCACTCGTTTAGGTGAGTTATCGCCTGAAACGGATTTTATTTTAAACAAGTTCGGCTTTGAAGCTCCGGCGCTGAAAGAAAGCTACGCCGGTGAGCAAGTCTATATTGTGGATCACTCTGAAGTCACCCAAGCGCCGGATGACATTGCTCAAGCCACCATTGTTGGCATCGTCGATCACCACAAATTAGGTGACTTAACCACCTCTACCCCGCTGGAATGCTGGATCCGCCCAGTAGGGTGCAGTAATACCGTTATTAAAATGATGTACGATTTCTATCAAGTGGAAATCCCAGCCAACATTGCTGGCATCATGATGTGTGCCATTTTAAGCGATACCGTTATCTTTAAGTCACCCACCTGCACCACCGCTGATATTCGCTGTGTTGAAGCCTTAGCAGAAATCGCCGGCATTGAAGATTTCAAAGCGCTGGGCATGGACATGTTTAAAGTGAAATCTGCGGTCGACGGCACCCCAGCCCGCGATCTGGTACTGCGCGACTTTAAAGATTTCGATATGAACGGCAATTTAGTGGGCATTGGCCAGCTCGAAGTGATTGACCTGTCGGTATTTGACGCCATTAAGAGCGACCTCGAAGCAGACATTGCCGCCCTCAAAGCAGAAGGCAATCGCCACAGCGTTATTTTGCTGCTCACCGACATTATGAAAGAAGGCTCTGAGCTGTTGGTGGTTTCTGACGACGCAGAGCTTACCGCCAAAGCGTACGACAAAGCCAGCGTTGATGGCCGAGTATGGCTTGACGGCGTATTAAGCCGTAAGAAGCAAGTGGTGCCTGCACTGCAACAGGTTTTCGCCTAAGTCTTATATCGCTTAGAAGTGCCGTCGCGCTTCTGAGCGGTTGTCGGCATTTAGATACAAAAAAGCCCCGACGTTAGTCGAGGCTTTTCTGTTTTAATATGGTACCGGTGGGCGGACTTGAACCGCCACGCCCGAAGGCAACGGATTTTGAATCCGTCGTGTATACCAATTTCACCACACCGGCAATGTTTACTGCAGGACACTGCAAAAACAATGGGGAGCATTATATCCACTGGCTTCGGATTAGCAAGTAGCAATTGAGCTGATCGGATAAAAAATGTGCCATTCATTATTTTTTCAGCACTACCCTGTGTAAATGCGCTAAATTTCCCGCTCCATCTCGGTTTCTGTTAAACTTAGCCACATTCTCAAGCTGTCATAAAAATTAACCCATAATGAGCAATTTCGAACACGCGAATTTTCCTCGAGCATCTTTCATGCGCCGCTTCGGCGCCATCATCTACGACTTTCTAATAGCAGTTGCGGTTTATATGTTTGCCGGTGCCATCGGCTTTGCTATCGCCGCTGTTTTGTCTAGCGTAGGCGTTATCGATGTTGGCGAGGGCGATTTAGCTGCCGCCATTAGTGAGCAAGCTTGGCTCAGCAACCTTTATCAAGCCTGGATAGCATTTTGGGTGGTTGGGTTTTATGTGTGGTTTTGGAGCCGAGGTGGGCAAACTTTGGGCATGCGTGCATGGCGCTTAAAAGTGCAGCACGTTAACGGCCAGTGCATCAGTTTACCAAGAGCCATTACCCGCTTTTTCGCCTCACTGCTTGGTTTAGGTAACCTATTTATTTTGCTCAATAAAGACAAACGCGCTTTGCAAGACACCCTAAGTGAAACCGAAGTGGTGGTGTTATCCATGCAAGCTAACCAGCTCAAGAACTGGAACGGGGTTTAATTGATGAAAGTATTAGTTGTTTTTGGCACCCGACCCGAAGCCATTAAAATGTGCCCTTTGGTTAATCAGCTGAACAACACCCAAGGCGTCGACGTTCGCGTTTGCGTTACCGGACAGCACCGTGAAATGCTGGATCAGGTGTTATCCATATTCAACATCACTCCAGATTACGACTTAAACCTAATGAAACCGGGCCAAACACTGCAATGGATTACGTCGCAAGTGCTAGACGGAGTCAGCGAGGTTATCGACCAATGCCAGCCTCAGGTCGTGCTGGTGCACGGCGACACCACCACCTGTTTTGCGGCCTCACTGGCGGCCTATTATAAGCAAGTGGCGGTTGGTCACGTTGAAGCGGGATTACGAACTCACGATATCTACAGCCCGTTCCCCGAAGAGGCCAACAGAAAGCTAACGGGTGCCTTGGCGCAATTTCATTTTGCCCCGACGCAAACGGCGGCAGACAACCTCACCAGAGAAGGCGTAGATTCCAAGCGCATATTCGTTACCGGTAACACAGTAATTGACGCCCTTTTACAAACGGTAAAAACGGTTAATAGTCGTTCCGACTTAATCAGTGAATCGACCCAAGCGCTTATTCAGTTAAGCCGACAAAAGCGTGTGGTATTAGTAACCTGTCACCGACGAGAGAACTTTGGTGCGCCTTTTGCCAGCATTTGCCAAGCTCTCATCGAAATCAGTGAGCTCCCAAACACCTTAGTGGTGTTTCCGGTGCACCCTAACCCTAACATCACCAAAATCACTCAAGAGTCATTAACTGAGCATGCCAACATCAAGCTGATTAAGCCGTTAGACTACGCCGATTTCGTGGCTTTGATGGATTCAGCGGCGGTAATATTGACCGACTCCGGCGGTATTCAAGAGGAAGCGCCCTCGCTTAATAAGCCGGTATTCGTGTTACGCGATAAAACCGAACGTCCGGAAGCCATTGAAGCTGGTACCGTTTCTCTGGTTGGTACTCATACACAAACCATTGTCACTCAAGTGGGTCAAGCATTAGCTGACACCGCGTCAGCGCAAAAGGCCATAGAAAACCCCTACGGCGATGGCAAGGCGTGTCAACGCATTGTTGCCATTTTGCAGGACCAACTACCATGAGCAAAGTGTTCATTATCCAGCGCAATTTGTTTGATAAAAACGGCCATTTAGTTGGCTTTGGTGGCATTGAAAAGTACATTTTAGATCTGGCTCAAGTATTAACTGAGCAAGCTTATCAAGTGTGCTTTATACAATCGGCCAAGGAAGACTTTGAGTTTGAAAAAGACGGTTATCAAGTCATCGGTGTTCACAGCCGCTGGCTAAGGGGAAATCTTAGAAAATACGCACTGGTAAAACAGGCCAAAGCCCTAGCAAGCGCCGGTGATATTATTATCTTTGCCAGCGACTCCTATGCAATACCGGTCAAAGGCATAGCCACCATTGCTATCCAACATGGTGTGTCTTGGGACAAACCCCACCGCGCTTCGATTAAGATGTGGCAGTACTTTAACGCCATTAAACGCAGCTTAAGCTATTTAAACAAAGCACAGCAGGCCGATACCTTAATATGCGTTGATCATAACTTCGTTAACTGGCATCGCACCTGGGCTAATTTGTCTGGCGAGGTTGAGGTCATTTACAACTATTATGACCAGGCCATAACCGAAGCGGCCTTTGAGAAAAAGTGGGCAAAAACCAACCCTCTTAAAGTAATTATTGCTCGACGATTCGTAGATTATCGCGGCGTAGGCGACGTAGCGCCGGCGCTTCATAGACTGCTAGCGCGCTACCCAAACATTGAACTTACGCTGGCAGGAAATGGCCCTCAATTGCCGCAATTGCAACAGCTGTTTGCGTCAAACTCGCGGGTAAGCTTTACGACCTATGAGCCGCAGCAAAGCTTTGATGTTCATCAACAGCATCACATCGCTATTGTGCCAACACTCGGCTCGGAAGGTACTTCGCTGGCGCTCATCGAAGCCATGGCGGCAGGGTGCTGCGTGGTGTGCTCGAATGTCGGCGGACTGTCAAACATAGTGGTGGATAACTTTAACGGCAAAATGCTGGTACCCAGCGCTGACAATTTTGAAACCGCCTTAGCCCATTTATTTGAGACGCCAAAAGATGCACAAAACCTTGCCATCAAGGGGTTGCAAACGGTTCAAATGGCGTGCTCGAAAGCGCGTTGGGGACAATCTTGGTTAACGGTAATCGAAAAAGCCAAGGCCCGCTAGCGCCGTAGCAGCCACATAGCAACGCCGACAAATAACACGCTCGGCGTAATCGCTCCAACCGCCGCCGGTAGCTGATAAACCAAGCTCACCGTGCCAAGCACTTCGCTGGACACGTAATAAGTGAAACCGGCCACTACGCCAATGAGCACTCGTGCCCCCATGGTGGAAGTTCGAATGGGGCTGAACACAAACGACAAGGCCATCAGCATCATTACCGCCACCGTAAACGGCTGCATCAGTTTGCGCCAGAGCGCTAATTCGTAGCGACTTGGGTCTTGCTTATTCACTTTTAAGTAATCTAAATAGCCCACCAGCCCTTTAATAGAAAGCGCTTCAGGCTTAACCGATACCACACTCAATTTATCTGGGGTAAGGGTCGACTGCCAATTCTGAGTTTCGTTGTGATTAAGGGTGACTTTGGTGTCGGTTAAGCGTGTCACTGTGACGTCGTGCATTTTCCAAATGCCGTCGCTAAAGTCGGCTTTCGCTGCCGAAATCACCGCGATAAGGTGCTGATTATCGTCAAATTGATACTGAGTAATGCCTTTCAGTAAGGTGGCTTTTTCCACCTCGGCAATGTTTACAAACAAATCACCGTCTTTAGCCCAAGTACTGCGCTTGCCTTTAAACATTTTACCGCCAGACACCTTGTGGGCTTGCAGTTGCCGTCCGGTTTGCTCACTAACTGGGGCTACCCACTCGCCGATGGCCATCACCAGAAGCATCAAAGGAATGGCGGTTTTCATAACGGATTTAATGATGTCTAAGCGCGACCAGCCAGATGCTTGCATTACCACCAGCTCTGAGCTTTGCGCCATCATGCCTAAGCCAATTAAGGCACCCAGTAACACCGCCATTGGAAAAAACATCTCGATGTCACGAGGAATAAGATAAAGCACATAAATAAGGGCGTCGCTCATATCGTAGGTGCCGCGCCCCACCATACGCAATTGGTCGACCCATTTAATGATGCCGGACAAACCGGTTAAAATCAGCAAGGTCAGGGCCGAGGTGGACACCAGAATGCGAGCAATGTACCAATCGAGAATTTTCATCATGACTGTGCTTCCTGCTTACCATCTCGATTCAATCGACCACTGAGTAACCCCATAAACTTAAGCCCTATGGGGCGTTCTTTGGCAATCATAATAATGGCAATTATCAAACCAAATAGGTGTACCCACCACAATCCCAATTGCTCAGGTAACACGCCGTCTTCGAGGGAACGTCGTCCCGCCACTAACATACCAAAGTAACCTAAATACAAGAGGATGGCCGGGCCAATTTTGGCAAATTTTCCCTGACGGGTGTTTACGCGCGACAAGGGCACCGCCATCAGCACCATAATCGGCAACGCCAAAGGTATTGCCAGTCGCCAATGAAACTCGGCATTGGCCTCAGCAGTATCCATGGCCCGCAACTCATTAAGAGGCAAGGCCGATAAACGCCTACGGCGCTCTTCAGCGGCTTGCTCTTTTATCTGCATTTGATAATCACCAAATTCGGTGATTTGGTAATCCACTCGGCCAACGCCGCCTTGATAACGAACACCATCATCTAATTTTAAGCGTTGACCGCCGCTGCGATCTTCGATGATTTGACCGCTATTAGCCACCACCACAGACGGCGCTTCTGGCTCTTCACCTTCAGCCACGTCTTTCGGTAAATGCGCCACAAACACCCGCTCTAAGGTGGCGTTTTTATCCAATTTTTCAACGAAAATAACCGCTTGGCCGTTTGCCGCTTGTTGAAAACGCCCTTGCACTAAGGCGGCTAAGCCCGCTTCTGAGCGTGCTTTTTCGAGGATTTGCGCTTCTTTTTCTTGTGCCCACGGCGCAATGTACAGCGACAAGGCTCCAGCAATAACCATATTAAAGACCGCTAACAACAAGGTCACCCGGGCAACGTACCACTCCGATACGCCCACCGCATGCATCACCGTCATTTCGCTTTCTGCGTACATGCGACCATGAGCCAACAGTACGCCTAAAAACAAGCTCAAGGGCACAATGAGCGCCGATAACCAAGGGAGGTTTAATGCCATGATGGTGGCCACAAGCCCTGCAGGAAATTGTCCCTCAGAGGCATCGGCCAAAACTCGCACAAAGTTTTGGCTTATAAATATGGTAAGCAGCACAAACAGCACCGCTGCTTGCGCTTTCAAAACCTCTTTTATCAAGTATCTAAATAGGATCACTACTTTATCCGACCACTTAACTTTGTTTTTTGCTGGAAACAGCCTATCTTTTATGTAAACTAACTACTTTCGATAGTTTTCTATCTTAAACGTCACCCAGTTCGGACTCACATCCGAAGAATCATACAAACGATAGTAACAACAGAGTCTAAGGGCATTAAACTGAAAATTGCGTCGTAAACCGACATTATCTAACAATAAACAGTCGATGTCTTTAACTATCTAGGAGTGCTCATGGAGTTTAATGTTAAGAGCGGTAGTCCAGAAAAACAACGTTCTGCCTGTATTGTTGTCGGTGTTTATGAACCCCGTCGTTTATCTGGCATAGCTGAACAACTGGATAAAATCAGTGAAGGCTATATCAGCAACCTTTTACGTCGCGGCGACCTTGAAGGCAAACCGGGGCAAATGTTACTGCTTCACCATGTGCCCAATGTATTAAGCGAGCGGGTATTGCTCGTAGGTTGCGGTAAAGAGCGTGAGCTCGATGAGCGCCAATACAAACAAATCATCGCCAAAACCATTAACACCTTAAACGAGACAGGCTCCATGGAAGCCGTTTGCTTTTTAAGCGAACTGCATGTGAAAGGTCGTGACACTTACTGGAAGGTTCGCCAAGCGGTAGAAACCACCGCCGATACCTTGTACACCTTCGACACCCTAAAAAGCAAAAAAGGCGAAACCCGCCGTCCATTGCGTAAAATGGTGTTTAACGTGTCCACCCGTCGTGAATTACCCGTGGGCGAGCGCGCCATTAATCATGGCTTAGCCATTTCAGAAGGCATGAAGCTGTGTCGTGATGTGGCCAACATGCCGCCAAACATTTGTAATCCAGCCTACCTAGCTTCTCAAGCACGCCAGTTGGGTGAAAACTGCGATGCCCTTACCGTTACCACGTTGGGCGAAGAGCAAATGGCCGAGCTGGACATGCAGTCCTACTTAGCGGTTGGTCGAGGCTCAGAAAACGAGTCAATTATGACGGTAATGAACTACCAAGGCGCGCCAGATGCCAGTGCCCGACCTATCGTTATTATCGGCAAAGGGCTTACCTTTGACTCAGGCGGTATTTCACTCAAGCCTGGCGAAGGCATGGACGAAATGAAATACGACATGGGCGGTGCTGCCGGTGTCATTGGCATGATGAAGTCTGTGGTTGAGCTTAATCTACCGATTAACGTTATCGCCATTCTTGCCGGTTGTGAGAATATGCCCGATGGCAAAGCCTATCGCCCGGGCGATATCATTACCACCATGAGTGGCCAAACGGTTGAAGTGCTGAATACCGATGCTGAAGGTCGTATGGTGCTGTGTGACGTGCTGACCTACGTTGAGCGCTTTGACCCAGAAACCGTGGTGGATACCGCCACCTTAACCGGTGCCTGTGTGATTGCTCTGGGCAAACACGCCAGTGGCCTACTGTCGAACCATAATCCATTGGCCCACGAGCTCTTAAACGCCGGCGAGCAATCCGGTGACCGCGCTTGGCGCTTGCCGTTGTGGGACGAGTATCAAGAGCAAATTGAAAGCCCATTTGCTGACATGCAAAACATTGGCGGCCGCCCTGCTGGCACCATTACCGCGGCTTGTTTCTTGTCTCGCTTTGCCAAGAAATATCAATGGGCTCACATTGACTGCGCAGGTACTGCGTGGAACTCAGGTAAGAACAAAGGTTCTACCGGCCGCCCAGTGCCAATTTTGACTCAGTATCTGATGAACAAAGCCGAGATTGACCAAGGCGAATAAGCCGCGCTAACTTTGGCGCTAATACAATCGCCCAAATAAGTGAGAGTCAACCGCGAAGGCAAACACAAAGGGAAGCTTACTAAGCTTCCCTTTTTTATTGCGATATTATTGAAATGGGTCACTGAATTTTTCATCCGCCATCATGTCGTAGTCGGTTAAGGTGTGTAAAAACGCCACCAGCGCGGCTTTCTCTGCGTCAGTGAAGTTAAAACGCACAGGCTCACCATTGGCTGCTCGTAAAATCGGGGACAAATTAGGGTGAGGCTGTATGGCGGTGCTGTAATGCTCCACCACCTCCTCGAGCGTCGCAAAACGCCCATCGTGCATATAAGGCGGTGTTACGCCGACATTTTTTAACGAAGGCACTTTAAACTTGCCTTGATCGTTAGTATTACCACTGCTCTCGAACACACCATGATCGACACTGCTATCAATATCTAGACCATTGTTGGTAGCGCTGGTAGTGCCTCGAAGTGGCATTGATGCGGCGCCCACAAAGGCTTCACTGATGTGGCAACCGGCGCAGTTGGTGCTTTGACCATCGGCCAGTTGCCGCGGCAAAAAGAATAAGCGTTTGCCTAAGTTTTCCTGAGCGGTAAACCCAGGAAAGTCTTGCGCCGCGTTATCCACTTCTACGCGCGCTTGATCGTATTTCGCACTGATGCTCACCATGGCGCGAATAAACTGCGCCAACGCCTTGGCAATTCGCTCAGACGTAACCTGTGCATCTCCAAACGCACGTTCAAAAAGCGGCCCATAGTAACTCTGGGCCATGACTCGTTGATTGAGTTCTTCCAGCGACAAGCCCATTTCTACCGGATCTTGAAACGGCATCAGTACCTGCGCTTCTAGCGTTTCTGCTCGCTCGTCCCAGAAAAATTTACCGGACTGATAAAACACCGCATTGGCAAGGCCCATAGAGTGACGGCGGGTATCTTCGCCGTCAAAGCCTTCACTTAAACGGTTAGCATCGGAAAAACCATGATCACTTTGATGACAAGAGGCACAAGCGATGCTGCCATTAGCACTTAAGCGGCGATCATAAAACAACACTCGACCTAAAGTAGCTCCGTGATCCGTTATCGGATTATCAACCGGTGTGTTATCAAGCTCAATGGCTGCCCGCTGCAATTGCGCCCCAGCGGCAAAGGTATTCACTCGGTAATGCTGAGGCAGCTCAATTACAGCGTAATTAAACGGCTGCTCAGGCAAGCTTGGTATGGCTTGCTCTGTAACACTATCGCCGCCTTGCAGTTGTGAGTCAGCCGATGATTCGGGCTGCGATTCCGATGAGCAGCCTACCATACTCAACAGCGTTATAATTAGCGCTGCGCTGGTTACGATAGCTGACACGCCTACCTCAATCCGTTTAATGCGTTTCATATACACTTCCATCCACTCCTTTCCAGTCCCATCCACTGAAAGTACAAGCCTTCATTGGTCCGAGATTGTTATGCTAAAGTGTTCGCCGTCAAGCAGCGTCAAGGCTGTGTAATCTTATGTAAAGATTTCGTTAAAATAGCCATCCGTATAAATAGCCCGCACTTATTGCCATGGTGACAATAACCCCCACAAACGCATAAATCATGGGCGTTTTGAAAATGGACTTAAGCAAAATTACCTCAGTCAAACTTGCCCCAGCGCTGCCAATAATAAGGGCCATCACCGCGCCTAAGCTCATTCCTTTGGCGGCAAGCGCAGCGCTAAGCGGAATCACCGCTTCTGCTCGAATATAAAGCGGAATGCCAATCACAGCAGCAACCACCACAGCAAACGGGTTGTCTTCACTGGCGTAGTGGGTGATAAGCTCTGTGGGCATAAAGCCGTAAATCAATGCACCAATGGCAATACCGCCAAACAAGTAAGGCGTCACCTTAACAAAGTCTTGCCAGGTGGCACGCCAAATCTTGCGCCATTTACTCTCCTCAGCAACCGCTTTGTTAGTTGCACCACAGCAAGACTTTGGCTTTGGCTCGCTGTAAGCGTCGGCTTTTACGTAACGCTCAAAGCCAAGCTTTTCAAGCACCACACCCGCAATAAGCGACACCCCCATGGCTATCACAAAATAAAAAGCGGTCACTTTAATACCAAAAGTCACGGCAAACAGGCCAATTATGATGGGGTTTAATAAAGGACTTGCGAACAGGAATACCATCATGGTGCCAAAACCCGCTCGCGCTCGCAGTAAGCCTTTTAAAAAAGGAATGGTTGAACAGCTACAAAACGGCGTAATAGCGCCAAGTAAGGCGGCAACAACGTAACCTTTACCGTTTTTACTGCTCAGAACCGCCTGAATTTTCTGGGGTGGCAGGTAGGTTTGTAATACCCCTACCCCATAACTTATTAACAAAAACAGCAGAGTGAGCTCCACCGCTAAAAAGGCAAACATCGACAACGCATCTACTAGGGCTTGATAATTCATCACTATGACCAATAATTTCCACATTTCCAGATTAGTCGAAATATAAAGAGTGCCGGTTTTCATGTCAAGATATTTCTAGTAATATCGAAATAATGATACAGGAAGGAGATCACATGCAACTTGAACAAGCCGCAAAGGCTCTAAAAGAGCTTGGCCACCCGACTCGACTGGCCATCTACAAACGATTGGTGCAATCTGGCAGCAAAGGGATAGCGGTGGGCGACGTACAACAACAACTTAACGTACCAGGCTCTACCCTGTCCCATCATTTATCGAGTTTGGCCTCGGCGGGTCTTATTCAACAACGACGAGAGGGACGTACCCTATTTTGCACCGCCGAATTTGAGCAACTGAACGCCGTCATCGAATTCTTGCAAGACCAATGCTGCGCAGACGAACTTGCTTGAGTTAGGTCACTGTTTGTTGCTAGCTAAGCCCGTTGAAATACGGCATAATACGCTGTTTTCCGTTTAACTAACTACCGCTAGAGATTGACCGAATTTTATGGATACTACCTACAATCCGCAAAGCCTAGAACAAGCACTGTATAAGGCTTGGGAAGAGAAAGGTTACTTTAAGCCATCCGGTGACCAAAGCCTTGGCAACTACTGCATCATGATCCCGCCACCAAACGTTACCGGTAGCCTTCACATGGGACATGCATTCCAAGATACCATTATGGACACCCTAACCCGTTATCAGCGGATGAAAGGCAAAAACACCTTATGGCAAGTGGGCACAGACCACGCCGGTATCGCCACCCAAATGCTGGTAGAGCGCAAGTTAGAAGCGGAAGAAGGAAAAACGCGCCACGACATAGGCCGTGATGCCTTTATGGAAAAAGTGTGGGACTGGAAGAACCATTCCGGTGGCACCATTACTCAGCAATTGCGTCGTTTAGGCGCCTCTGTGGACTGGGAGCGTGAACGCTTCACCATGGACGAAGGTTTATCCAAAGCGGTGCAAGAAGTATTCGTACGCTTGTACCAAGACGACCTTATCTATCGCGGTAAGCGCTTGGTTAACTGGGACCCTAAGCTGCACACCGCCATTTCCGATCTGGAAGTTGAAAACAAAGAAAAGAACGGCCATATGTGGCACTTCCGCTACCCATTAGCGGACGCCAACCTAACTAAAGATGGCAAAGACTATTTAGTGGTTGCCACTACTCGCCCAGAAACCATGTTGGGTGACTCCGCCGTTGCAGTAAACCCGAACGACGAGCGCTACAACGACTTAATTGGCAAAGAGATCATCTTACCCATTGTGAATCGCCGCATTGTGATTGTGGGCGACGAACACGCCGACATGGAAAAAGGCACGGGTTGCGTGAAAATCACCCCAGCTCACGACTTCAACGACTACGAAGTGGGCAAACGCCATGGTTTGACCATGGTCAACATTTTCACTCCAAATGCTGAAGTTCGCCGCGACGCTGAAGTTATTAACAGCGACGGCACAGTCAATAACGACATTCACATCAGCTTGCCAGAGGCTTATGTCGGTCTTGAGCGCTTTGCTGCTCGTAAAGCGGTAGTTGCTGAGTTTGAAGCCTTAGGCCTACTTGAAAAAATTGACGACCACAGCTTAATGGTGCCTTACGGCGACCGTTCCGGCGTGGTGATTGAGCCTCTGCTTACCGACCAATGGTATGTGGCGGTAGCGCCCATGGCAAAAACCGCTCAAGAAGCCGTAGCTAACGGCGACATTAAGTTTGTACCGCAGCAATACGAAAACATGTACAACGCTTGGATGAACGACATTCAAGACTGGTGCATTTCACGACAGCTGTGGTGGGGACATCGCATTCCCGCTTGGTACGACGAAAGCGGCAAGGTTTACGTTGGTCGCAGCGAACAAGAAGTTCGTGAGCAAAACCAATTGCCGGCCGATGTGGTACTTCGCCAAGACGATGACGTGCTCGACACCTGGTTTAGCTCGGCGCTGTGGACATTCTCTACCCTAGGTTGGCCAGAAGACACCGACGCCTTGCGTACCTTCCACCCAACCGATGTACTGGTTACCGGCTTTGACATCATTTTCTTCTGGGTTGCGCGGATGATCATGATGACCATGCACTTCTGCAAAGACGAAAATGGTAAGCCGCAGGTGCCATTTAAAACGGTTTACGTAACCGGCCTTATTCGTGACGAACAAGGCAACAAGATGTCGAAATCTAAGGGTAACGTGCTGGACCCATTAGACATGATTGACGGCATTGACTTAGAAAGCTTGGTGGCTAAGCGTTGTGGCAACATGATGCAGCCACAATTGGCGAAGAAGATTGAAAAGTCGACTCGTAAAGAATTCGCCGACGGCATTAACGCTCACGGTACCGACGCCCTACGCTTCACCCTTGCAGCCATGGCGTCAACCGGTCGCGACATTAACTGGGACATGAGCCGTTTAGAAGGTTACCGCAACTTCTGCAACAAGCTGTGGAACGCCTCGCGCTACGTGCTCATGAACACCGAAGAGCACGACTGCGGCATTAACGGTGGCGACATGGAGCTTAGTCTTGCCGATCGCTGGATCCTAGGCCAATTCAACCAAACCGTCGCTCAAGTAACCGAGTCCATCGATAACTACCGTTTCGACATGGCGGCCAATGCGCTTTATGAGTTTACTTGGAACCAATTCTGCGACTGGTATTTAGAGCTCACCAAACCGGTACTCGCCAATGGCAGCGAAGCGCAACAACGCGCCACTCGCCACACCTTGATTACCGTATTGGAAGCCCTGCTGCGCCTAATGCACCCTGTTATGCCGTTTATTACCGAAAGCATTTGGGATCGAGTGAAACCGGTGGCCGGAGTAGAAGGCGATTCCATCATGCTGGCCGCATACCCTCAGTTCAATGGCGAGCAAGTAAACGAGCAAGCCATGGCGGAATTGGAATGGCTTAAGCAGGTTATTGTTGCGGTTCGAAACGTCCGTGGCGAGCTTAACATTGCCCCATCGAAACCACTTAACGCATTGGTTCGCAGCATTAACGATGACGAGCGAGCCCGCTTAAACGCCAACGAAACCTTCCTGTTCCGCTTGGCCAACCTAGAAAGCATCAGCGAACTTGGCGAAGGCGAAAAAGCACCGATGTCGGCCACACAATTAGTGGGCAACATGGAGCTGCTGATCCCAATGGCCGGCTTAATCGATGTCGAGGCGGAAGTGGCACGTATCGATAAGCAGATTGAAAAAATCAATCAAGATATGCAGCGCACCGCTGGCAAGCTTAATAACGCGAACTTTGTTGCCAAAGCACCGGCTGCGGTTATCGACAAAGAGCGCGCTAAGCTTGAAGAGATGCAAACCAACATCGCAAAACTCAACGAGCAAAAAGCGGAACTGCAGTCGCTGTAAATAGAGCCTGACGGACTACAGCGAAACCGATAAGCTCTGCTCTCATGATAATGCCACTCGTTTCTTAAGCGAGTGGCATTTTTTAAACTTGATTCCTATGTACATCGTTAGCTTTTAGTGTAAATGATGATGTCACCCAAATTACTTATGCTCGGTTAAGTCGCCGTTGCCCCCTTGGCGCTTCACCATTTTCATTAAAAATCTACGCTGGATATCATGTGGCTTTAATGTAGCCTACGAGCTACAATGTGTTTTATGAAATATGAAGTATTACAAACGGACACGTTTAAGAAATGGCTTGGTAAGTTAAAAGATCGCCAGGCCATTAAAGCAATTGCACTAAGACTAACGCGAGCAGTGAACGGTAACTTAGGCGATGTAAAAGCGATTAACGGTCCATTAAGTGAAATGCGGATATTTGTCGGTAAAGGTTATCGCTTATATTTCACGATACGTAATGGTCAGGTGGTTATACTGCTTTGTGGTGGCGATAAATCATGCCAAAGCCGTGATATTGAAAGAGCCAAACAATTACTGTCTAAGTTGGAGAATTGAATATGACTGAGCAATTAACGGAATTTAATCCATTTGAATTTATGGAAACTCAAGACGAAATTAATGCGTTTTTACTTGAGTGTTATCAAGATGAAGACCCTAATACTTTTGTTACGGCATTAGGCCAGTTAGTAAAACTGCACGGCGTAAGCAGTGTAGCCGAACAAGCGGGCTTAAACCGCGAAAGTATGTATAAAACCTTTAACGGTAAAACGCAGCCCAAGTGGGATACTATTGTTCGCGTAATGAAAACCTTGCACGTGAATATGTCGTTTGCATAAGTTGCAAAGCTAACGCTGAAAATAGCGATAGGCAGCATTGCAATAGCAGCGCCGGAAATCCGTTTCATAGCTAACTCCAAAATACGGTCATCTTCAAATCAGTGTCGTCGTTTGCAGAGGCACAATTATCAGCGCCTACCAAAAAGTTATCAGGTTATTGATAGCTGTGCAAAATAACAGCAACACCCTCAGCTTCTAGAAGCGCTCGCTTTTCATTTCTGCACCGCTTTTTAACGAATTCAAACCAAGCGAGATTTTTGCTAGCGCCATGATTACTATGTACGCCTTGTTAATGAGCGAGGTGTAATTATGCAGTGTCGTCATCAATTGTTTGGCTGGCTATTGGCTGCCGTTTTCATGTGCAGCGGTTGCGCATCAAGCTCCATTCAATCTGCTGATACCAAGCAAGCGCTCAGCGGCAACGACGCGCATCAATTAACTCAGCTGAGCTTGCAAAACCTACAAACCTTTATGACCCAAGAGCACTGGTCTTCGGTTAAAAACCTCTCCGGCTCAGCCAAAGCCATTGTTATTATTCCTAGCGGCCGTCAGGCGGGCTTTATTGTGGGCGGACAATGGGGGCGCGGTATTTTGCTGGTGCGCCACCACCAAGATTGGAGCGATCCCATTTTTATTAAGCTTAACAGCGTTCAAGTCGGCTTATTGGCCGGTGCTCAACAGGTGAATGGCATTGGTGCCATTTTAAGCAACCAAGCGTTAGAGCGGGTATTTGAAGGCAAGTATCGCTTTGGTGCCGCCGGTGACACCACCTTAGGCCCCGGCTTTAGTGGCAAAGCTGCCGGCTCAACCCATGGCATTGAGGTACTCATGGTGTCGTCTAACCAAGGGGCGTATTTAGGCGGTTCGTTCGAAGGGTTAAAGCTATCGCTGGATATGGAATACAACCGCCAAGCCTACGGCGACGATTTTAGCGTGAAGGCGGTACTGGCTAATCGCAAAGGCGGCAATTACCCAGCCGCGGCTCACATTCAACAACAGTTGTCGCAAGCCGCGTATGAGTCAGTTTATGGCGACTAAACTCAGCGTTTAGCTTGATAACTCGGCAAGGCTGGCAGCCGCTTACGATGCTGCCAAAGCTTAAGGTTATAGTCGATGTTCAAGCTTAGCTTGTGCCAAAGTGAGTGTTTTACTTTGGCTCGCACCGACGAGTTATCGATATCGCTATCAAACCCGCCCATAAGCACTGGAATAGGCTTCACTACAAAGCAGCGCAAATCCTTTTCAAACCAATACTGCAGATCTTTATCCACTGGTCGGCGGATCGGCAACGCTGTGTCGATAAGCTTTTTAGCCCCCTCAGCTGACACGAATTGTCCTGTGGTGGTGGAAGACAACTTAAGTCCTTGATGCAAATGAATGCCGTCACCCAAATCAATGCCTTGCTGAACCGCCGGGATGTTACTACCGGTTGACAGTTTTAAGTAATCCCAATCACGGCTTAACTTAGGCACTTTGCTTAACAACAGTCCCAGTTCATCGGTGAGCTTAGAATCGTCTTCCAAAATCAAAGCGTAGTCTAAGCCTTCATCGACAATTTTTTTCCAGCAGAAATAATGGCTTAAGTAACAACCTATCTCGCCAGCATTCAGCTGTTTAAAGTAATGGCGACGATTCACTTCGGCATCGTAGTACTGCGCCATTTCATCGTCGCTTAAGTCACTGCCACGGGTTGCAGAAACGCGTTCAAACTCAATGCCCAAACGCTGACACTCTTGGCTCACTTTATCTAAGCGCTCGGTGCTTGAATCTAAGTTGATTACGAAAACGCGCCAGTTCATTTTAGGGTCACTCGAGCAAATTTGCGTTTGCCAACCTGATACACCTTAGTGCTTGCTTCGCTTAACTGTAGGCGACTGTCGGTGACTTTCTCGCCATCGATTTTTACCGCACCTTGCTTAATCATACGCATGGCATCCGAGGTGGAGTTAACCAGCCCGGCGTCTTTCAGTAAGTTGGCTATGCCCAGGCCATCGCCAATCGCTAACTCAAATTCAGGCATCTCATCGGGAATGGCGCCTTTTTGGAAGCGGGCAATGAAATTGGCTTCGGCTTGCGTGGCCGCGGCGTCATCGTGGAAGCGAGCAATGATTTCTTTGGCCAGCAAAATTTTAGTATCGCGAGGATTGCTGCCGCCAGCAACTTCGGCTTTAAGCGCCGCCACTTCGCTAAGCGGACGGAAGCTTAACAGCTCATAGTAGTCCCACATCAGCTCATCGCTAATGGACATGATCTTGCCAAACATCTCATCCGGCGCATCACTCACACCAATGTAGTTGTTTTGCGACTTAGACATTTTCTTAACGCCATCAAGCCCAACCAACAGTGGCATCATGATCACCGATTGCGGCTTTTGCCCTTCGCCTTTTTGCAGCTCGCGACCCATCAACAAATTGAACTTTTGATCGGTACCACCCAGCTCGACATCGGCAGTTAACGCCACCGAATCATAGCCTTGCAATAAGGGGTATAAAAACTCGTGGATGGCAATGGCGGTACCTGAGGCGTAACGCTTTTTAAAGTCGTCGCGCTCAAGCATGCGGGCTACGGTTTGCTGCGCCGCCAGCTTAATCATGCCACCCGCGCCAAGCTCTTCGAGCCAGCTGGAGTTAAACTCAATGCGGGTTTTAGCTGGATCCAGAATTTTGAACACCTGCTCTTTGTAGGTTTCAGCATTGCGCAGCACGTCTTCGCGGGTTAGCGGCGGGCGGGTGCTGTTTTTACCGGACGGGTCACCCACCATAGCGGTGAAATCACCAATCAAGAAAATGACTTCGTGACCCAACTGTTGGAACTGACGCAACTTGTTAAGAATAACCGTGTGGCCAAGGTGAATATCGGGAGCAGTTGGATCGGCACCCAACTTGATGCGTAAAGGACGCTTTTCTTTCAACTTTTCCAATAATTCAGACTCCACCAATATTTCATCGGTGCCACGTCTGATCTCCGCCATAACGGTTTCTAAATCCGCCTCAAAATGCGCCATAGTCTCGCTCGCTCCTAATTAGGGCCATAAATCTAAAAATGGGCTTAATGTTACTTGTTAGCCACTATAATTGAAAGTGTGTACACTAGGGCTTGATGATTAAAGCCGTGCTCAAGACTCTCGAATATTCATGCGTAAACTGATTACCTTTTACAAATCTTTGCCAAAAAAGCATCA
This sequence comes from Paraferrimonas haliotis, assembly GCF_002282895.1. Taxonomy (GTDB): domain Bacteria; phylum Pseudomonadota; class Gammaproteobacteria; order Enterobacterales; family Shewanellaceae; genus Paraferrimonas; species Paraferrimonas haliotis. The sequence continues at coordinate 450,976 of NZ_NRRB01000001.1, read as the reverse complement.
ATCCATTTTAGCCGCCGTGACCTTACTTGTGGTGGTTGTGCTGTTACTGCCAACAGATGATGCCGCTGCTTCCCGCGATTACGACGACAGCAAATCTAATCAACGTATTGATTTACAACTGGATTTATCCAGTGATTCGGCGCAACGCCAACCCAACACCCTAACCCCAGTTAGAGCCAACATTAGCGCATCTAAAGCCACATCAGAGGTGCAAGCGCCGACGCAAACGGAAACTAAAATCACGGAAACCAGTTACACCGTAGAATCCGGAGATTCCCTCGGCAAACTCTTCAGCCGTGCGGGTTTGAGCCCAAGAGACACCTACGATGTGACCCAGCTTGCAAAAGCTAAAAAATCCCTAATTAAAATTATGCCCGGTGAGCACATTCTCATTCGAACCAATGAAAACGGTCAATTTGCCGGCTTAACCTACGACATTTCCAAGACCAAATACCTAGTGGTCAACAAAGATGACAAGGGCTTATCGGAATCGGTTTTTGAACGTCCGGTAGAAATGGTGGAGCAATTTGCCGGCGCCACCATCACCAGCAACTTTTGGAACGCAGGCATCACCGCGGGGCTAACGCCGGCTCAAATCATGAATTTGGCGGAGATCTTTGGCTGGAACGTGGATTTTGCCTTGGACATTCGCAAGGGCGACCACTTTAGTGTGCTCTACGAAAAGAAATACATCGACGGAGAAGCGGTTGGTAACGGCAACATTATTGCCGCGCGCTTTAGCAACCAAGGCGAGAGTTTCGATGCCATTCGCTACAGCGACGGCCAGTATTACAACAGCGAAGGACGCGCCATGAAAGGGGCTTTCTTACGCTCCCCTGTCGACTTTACTCGGGTAAGCTCCAACTTTAACCCACGAAGACTGCATCCGGTTACCGGCAACGTTCGCCCCCACAATGGTGTGGATTACGTCGCTCCGGTGGGAACGCCCATTAAAGCCGCCGGTAATGGCCGAGTGGTGGCGTCTACCTACAATAATCTCAATGGTAACTATGTGTTCATTAAACACAGCGATACCTACACCACTAAATACTTGCACTTAAGCAAACGACGGGTAAAGAAAGGCGACTATGTTAAACAAGGCCAAATCATTGGTAACTTGGGGGCAACCGGGCGCGTTACCGGCGCGCATTTGCATTATGAATTCATCGTTAACGGCGTGCACCGCAATCCGCGTACGGTTAAATTGCCAAAGTCTGAGCCGATTAAAGCCTCAGAAAGAGAAAAATTCCTAGCGCTGGCGAAACCCACAATTGCCCGACTTGAACAACAACAGCAACTGCGAATGGCGTCATCACAATGATAAAGGACTATTTCATCGGGCTTATGTCCGGCACCAGCATGGACAGTGTCGACGCGGCACTGGTGGGCTTTGACGAGCAGGGTAAACCGCATCTGGTGAGCAAACACAGTGAAACCATCCCCGCTCCGCTGCTGCAAAAGCTGCACGGCATCACCACCCCTGGCCACGATGAAATTAATCGGCTAGGACAGTTAGACCGAGAAGTCGGTCGCTTATTTGCCAAGGCTACGCTAGCGGTTATTGAGCACAGCTCGGTGGCTCCAAAAGACATCACCGCCATTGGCAGTCACGGCCAAACCATTCGCCACATGCCCGAGCTCGAACAAGGCTTTAGTTTGCAAATTGGCGATCCTAACACCATAGCCCTCAACACCAACATAGACGTCATCGCCGATTTTAGACGCAAAGACATAGCTCTCGGTGGCCAAGGCGCTCCATTGGTTCCGGCGTTTCATCAAGCGGTGTTTAGCGCAACCGAGCAGCCCACTTTGGTTATCAACATTGGTGGTATCGCTAACGTCACCTATTTACCAGCAAAGGGCTCGCAACAGCCGGTAGTGGGGTTTGATACCGGCCCGGGCAACACCTTAATGGACGCTTGGTGCCGCCAATCGCTTAATCAAGCTTTTGATACCAACGGCACGATAGCCGCCAGTGGTACCACAGAGCCGCAACTGCTGAAGGCTCTACTCAGTCACCCCTATTTTGCCCAACCCTATCCCAAAAGCACCGGCCGCGAGCTTTATAATCAAGCCTGGCTGTCACAGCAGCTTAGCGATTACATCAACTTAAGCGACGCCGATGTGTTATCGACACTGCTGGACTTAACCTGCGACAGCATCACCGACCAATGCTTAAAGCTGGCCAATAAAGGCCAAATTATGGTGTGTGGGGGAGGCGCATTAAACCCAGAGCTCATGAAACGCCTGCAGCACAAAATGCCTCGATTTGAAGTCACCACCACCGACAGTCAAGGCATCGAAGCACAATGGGTTGAAGCCATTGCGTTTGCCTGGCTTGCTAAGCAATTCATGGCTAATAAAACCTCGAATCTGCCCGCGGTTACCGGCGCCTCACGCGCAGCCGTGTTAGGCGCTTTTTTTCCGGCAAACTGAACTCATTAAGCCATTTGTGTTCTAAGCTATACATCTGAACCGCAGGTGGCTTTTATGACAACAACCGACAAATACTTGCGTGTAAACACCGACAGTTGGGATGCACGCACCAAAGATCATTTAAATTCCAATTTCTATAATGTGGCTGGGTTTCTGAAAGGTGAAACCTCGTTGCAAGAAATTGAATTGGCTGAATTGCCCGAGGTTAAGGGTAAGCGGGTGCTTCATCTGCAATGCCACTTCGGTATGGATACGCTGTCGTTGGCTCGCATGGGCGCCAGTCGAGTGGTTGGGGTGGACATTTCACCGGTGGCCATAGATGCCGCTAAACAGCTGGCGCATCAAACTCATCTTGATCATGTGGAGTTCATTTGCTGCGACGTATTGAGCTTGCAGCAACACCTTCAAGCCCCGCTAGAATTTGACCTGGTATTTGTCTCCTATGGCGCCCTATGTTGGCTAGCGGATCTAAACGCCTGGGCCCAGCTCATTCATCACTATTTAGCCCCCCAAGGTCAGCTTTATTTGGCCGAGTTTCACCCTTGCTATACCTTGGTATATGACAAAGCCAGCTATTTTTTCCAATCACAGCCAGATCATTTCGAAGAGCAAAGCTATGTGGAGGGGCACCAACAAAGCCAGCCTTTTTATTGTTGGTCTCATTCCATTGCTGAGGTGGTGTCAGCATTAATCGATGCCGGGCTTAAGCTGCAAATGCTGCATGAATTTGATTTCAGCCCCTACGATTGTTTTGAACAGTTAGAAGAGCGCCAGCCGGGTCGATATTACCCCGCCGGCATTCCTCATAATGTGCCTATGGTGTTCTCGCTGCTGGCGCAAAAAGCTTAAGCAGCCATTACTTTAAGCAGCAATGTCTTGCTGGTTATCAGCGGCTAAGCGCACTGGCGCTGCCTTGCGCTTAGGCCGGTCTCTTAGGTTGATCAAGCAAGGCGTTAAAATTAACGTCAGCAGGGTAGCAAACGCCAAGCCTCCCGCCACCGCCGTCGCTAATTGCGACCACCACTGGGTCGATGGCGCGCCAAAGAGCACTTCGCGGTTAACCAAGTCCACGTTCATTTTAAGCACCATGGGCAATAAGCCTAAAATGGTGGTAATGGTGGTCAGCATTACTGGACGCAAGCGTTGCGCACCGGTGCGCAAAATGGCTTCTTCGGTGGACATGCCTTGGCGTTTAAGCACGTTGTAAGTGTCAATCAACACAATGTTGTTATTCACCACAATGCCCGCCAGTGCAATCACTCCGATACCGGACATTACCACCCCAAAGGCCGACCCAGTAATGAGCAACCCTAAGAATACCCCCACCGTAGAAAACAGCACCGCGGTTAAAATCAGCCCAGCTTGATAGAAGCTGTTAAACTGGGTCACCAAAATAATCGCCATCACAAACAAAGCCACAAACAGCGCATTGAGCAAGAAGGCTTGCGATTCGTTTTGCTCTTCATTCTCACCGCGCACTTTAATGTTCACCCTAGGATCGATGCCCATGTCTGGCAACATGGCCTGCAGGCGTGGCAAGTGCACCCCTAGCTGCTCCCCCGGTGCCATGTCGGCTTGTACCGTCAGCACACGACGACCATCAACACGGCGAATCGAGTCAACTTTGGCATCGGGTCTGCGCTCAACGAAGTTGGAAATCGGCACTTGGCCGTATTGGGTTTTCACCCGCAACTCGTCCAATCGCAAAATGTTGCGCTTGTCTTGTGGGAAGCGAACCCGTATGTCTAACTCATCATCGGCGTCGTCGGGGCGATATTCGCCAATTTTAAGGCCGTTGGTCACGAATTGAACCGTGCTGCCCACAAGGCTGGCATCGGCACCAAAGCGCGCCGCTTTTTGTCTGTCCACAATCAGCTGCCATTCAATACCGTCTTTAGCGCTGTTATCGTCAACGTTCACAAACGCCGCGTCGGCTTCTAAAATGCCTTTAATTTTTCGGGCAGTTTCATTAAGCAATTCCGGGAATCGCGAGCTAAGCTCTAGTTTCAGATCTTTACCGCCACCGGGGCCTGCCTGATCTTTACGAACCTCCACTTCAATACCGCCTAAATCGGCGACCGCCGCGTTCACATCGGCCACTACGGTATCGGCCTTAGGTCGAATCTTCCAATCCACTAGGTTCATGCGTAACGAGCCAACCCGATCGTTACCACCCACTCGACTGTATAAGGTTTCTAAGCCTTCAATGGGTAACAGGCGTTGCTCCACCTTATGCATGATGTCGTCTTTTTCATCAATGGATAAATCCCCCACCGAACGCACCGTTACGTTAAGCCCTGCAGGCTCAATGGTTGGGAAGAACTCCACCCCAAGCCCTGAACGAGCAAAGGCGAAAATGATTGAAAACGCGAGCAAAAAGGTAGCCAGTAGAATTTTCCAAGGGTTGCGAATGGCGCCCCGCAGCATTCTGGCGTAAACCCCAGAGGCCCCCTTTAGCTGGGTCACATCGCCGCTTTCTGCAATCTTAATTTGGTGCTGTTGAGCGTCGCTGATAAGCCGTGGCTTACCAAACAAGCTGCCCAGCACCGGCACAAACAGCAGCGCCATGACCAAAGACGCCGACAAGGTCGCTATCAAGGTCAGTGGCAAATAGCGCATAAACTCGCCCATGGTATCCGGCCAAAACAGCAAGGGCCCAAAGGCTGCGAGCGTAGTGGCGGTTGACGCGATAATGGGCCAGGCCATGCGCTTAGCTGCTTCGGCGTAGGCTTCTTTTCTAGGCGCTCCTTCCATCATGCGACGGTCGGCATACTCGGTCACAACAATGGCACCGTCCACCAGCATGCCCACCGCCATAATCAAGGCAAACAGCACCATCATGTTGATGGTTAAGCCGCCAACAGCCAACACCAAAATGCCGGTAAGAAACGAGCCGGGAATGGCGATGCCCACCAAAGAAGCACTGCGCCAACCTAGGGCGGCAATAATAACGATCACCACCAGAATAATGGCCGACAGTACGTTATTTTGCAGATCCGTCAGCATCTCTTTAACGTCTTTCGAGGCGTCACCGCTGTAGTCGATGCGCAAATTAGGCGGCAAAAATTCCTTTTGCTCATCCATCAGTTGCTTAACCAAGTTAACCGTATCTATGATGTTCTCACCGGGACGTTTTTTGACTTCTAGGGAGACCGCCATTTCACCGTTTAGGCGGGCGTAACTGGTGGCGTCTTTATAAGAGCGTCGAATAGAGGCCACGTCGGAAAAGGTAATGACTCTATCGCCATCCACTTTAATAGGCATGTCGAGCACGTCTTTAATGCTCTCGAACACCGACGGCACCTTCACCGCAAAACGCCCTTTGCCGGTGTCCATGGTACCTGCCGCAACCAAGCGGTTATTTCGGGAAATCAGATTGAAAATATCACCTTGGTCGAGCTGATAGCTTTCCAACAACAAGGGGTCGACAATGATCTCTAGAATGTCTTCACGGTTGCCGCCAATGTCCACTTCCAAAATTTCACGGTTAGCCTCGAGCTTGTCGCGCAAATCGCGGGCGAGCTGAATTAAGGTGCGCTCGGGCACTGTGCCAGATAGCGTCACAGTAATAACCGCTTTTTGATTGGCCATGGTCACTTCGTTAACCGTGGGCTCTTCGGTATCGTCGGGTAATTTGGCTTTGGCAATGGTTACCCTATCGCGCACATCCGCCAGCGCTTCTTTAGGATCAAAGCCTGCGATGAACTCAAGCACCACGCTGGCGTGGCCTTCCGAGGCGGTGGAGCGAATTTCTTTAATGCCTTCGAGCGAGCGCAGCTCTTGCTCCATGGGCCGCACCAACATACGCTCAGCATCTTCCGGGGAAATGCCATCGTGGGTAACCGACACGTATATAATAGGAATGGTGATATCCGGCTCAGCTTCTTTCGGAATGCCGTTAAAGGTCACCACCCCGGCAATCAAAATAAGCACCAACAGCATGCACATAGTGCGGGCTCGCGACAAGGCGGCGCCAATTAATGCCAACATAGTATTAGCCCCCGCTTTGCTCTCGAACGATTTCGACTTGATCGCCGGCGCGAACAAAACCTTGACCTAATGAAATCACATCAATTTCATCACCAACGCCACTGGTCCACACCTCATCGCCATCGGCTTTAACCAGCTGAATGGGATGAAACTCAACCGTGTTGTCGCTATTAACGCCTTTAATGCCCAAATTGCCCTGCTCGTCTAAAGCTAACAAAGCAGGCGAAATTTTAATGGCCTTTTGGGTTTCTAACGGAATCGACAGCTCGGCGCTGCGGCCGGCCCTTAAAATGCCCTGCTCATTATCAATTGCCAACTCCACTTTAAAGGTATTGGTGTTGGGGTTTGATACGGTAGAGATAAAACGAATGGTGCCGTTGGCAACGGTGTTATCCACAAAGGTCGCCGAGGCGGGACTGCCTTTCTGCAAATAGCTGACATCGGCTTCGGTAACATCGGCGCGCACAATCAGTGGATTTAAATCGGTTACTGTACCGACTCGATCGCCTATGCCCACGTATTGCCCCACTTCTACGTGGCGCTCGTTAAACACGCCATCAAACGGCGCTCGAATCACGGTTTTTTCTAGCTCTAATTCAATTTTACGAACCTGAGCGCGGGCATTATCCAGCGCCGCTTGGGTGGTGGCCAGGGTGAGCTCACCTTGCAAGCCTTGCTGCTTAAGCGCTTGAATGCCTTCAAACTCAATGCGACGCTGCTCGAGATCGGCTTTGGCCGTGGCTAACTGCAGTGCTCGCGCTTCTGGCGCAATGCGCAATAACGGCTGGCCTTTGCTAACTTTGCTGCCGCGCTTAGCGATGACTTCAATAATGGCGCCTTTGGCTTCGGCTTTCAGCTCCACCTGACGATTAGGCTCGGTACGACCGTACAGAGTTAAATTTTTGCTGACGTTTTGGGCCTTAATGTGGCGAACTTGCACCTTAGCTAGCAGCAATTGCGGTTGTTCGCTGGCACTTTTAGATTGAATGGGCTCTTTATCGGAAAAGGCGCCTGAAGCGACCCACAGAACCACAGCAACGAATACGATAATGGCGAGAATGAATGGCTTGCGCTCTAACAAGGAGCCAGACTTGGATGCAGACATACAGCAAGTGTTCCAATTATTATTATGACTGCAAAGAATTATGCCAGAAATCGCGGCCGAGGGTGAATTGAAATGTTAACGATTGTTACATTGTATACACAAACGAGCGATGCCATTATTAATGACATCGCTTCGCGTTTAAGCTGAGATGGGAAGTCGCTAGACTGAGAAGCTCGCACCACAGCCGCAGGTGGTGGTGGCATTGGGGTTATTCACAAAAAAGCGGGAACCTTCAAGACCCGAAGTGTAGTCTACGGTGCCGCCCATTAAATATTGCAAGCTCATAGGGTCTACCACTAACTGGACCCCTTCTTTCTCAACGGTAAAGTCACCTTCGTTAACTTTTTCATCAAAGGTAAAGCCATATTGAAAGCCTGAGCAGCCACCGCCAGTTACGTAAACCCGCAGTTTTAATTGCTCATTGCCTTCTTCTTCCAGCAAGGTTTTAACCTTACTCGCCGCATCATCGGTAAAATAAATCGGCATTGCTGCTTCGGCTTGTTCGCTCATGTTAATCATTCTCTACTACATTAGGCTTGGCGGGATTATCTATTACCCGAGTATCTTGTTCAAGTATTGCTTGTCCATCTTCTGCGCCAATTAACACTTCTTGGTAGTCAAATTTAGCGGTGGTGGTGGCTGCTTTAGTACTGCCTCGCGCTGAAACCCGCACCACCACTTCGACCCGTTGCGGTTCAAACCCTTCAGGCAACACATAACTTCCGGTAATAAATTGGAAATACTGGAAGTTAAATTGCTTATTTATGTCATTGACGGCCATATCTGAAAGCCGAAAACGCTGGGTCTTGCCATTTTGTACGCCAAAAAAGGTAACATCGACCACACCGCGCACCGAGGTTTTGCGTTTTTTCAGTTGCGCAAGTACGAGGCGAAAATCGTATTTGTTAGGCAGCGCGCCCGAGCGAATTTCCATATCACTGGCGTACACCCCTTCTGCCGCCATTTCCGGAGCCATGACCGAGCGGTAAAAATCCAGCTCTTCAGTTACTTTGGTTAGGCGACCTTGCAAGGTATTAAAGTCCACCTGCATTTGTTTTAAGGTTTGCTTTTCAATGCTTAAATCGAGCTTAGAGGTGGACAGTTGTTGACGAGCGTCGGTAAGCGCTTGCTGTTGTTGTTGGTATTGTTGCTGCCAATAGTCACGCTGTACATCCGCTTGGTGCCACAAGCCGTATTTGGCTAACCAACCAGCAAAATAAGCCAGTACCACCATGGCGATGATTGAGCCGAGCCTTGGATGTAAGCTCCTCTCCCAATTCAAAAATTTCCGCCATTTGGATTTTATTCCTTGCATTCACTCGGTTCCTGTTTGATAGACTAAAGCGATACGGTTAAAAAGGAATCACTTTGGAAAAACTGAGAGATACTTTGGCACAGGCGAACACCAGTATCCAGCTAAATGCGTTAGCTTTAGTGTTTGCTGTGATCTGTTCCATAGTCATCATTGTTTTCCGGTTAGCGGTTGAGCTGATTCAAGGGCTGTTGGCCATATCAGACGCCGACTACAGTGTATTAGGGGTCGACTGGCGGGTGCTGCTGCCGGTCATAGGCGCGCTGCTGATTTGGCTGATCATTTATCGAACCCAACCCAATAACCGTCGCATGGGCATTGCTTATGTGCTGCATCGTATCAAGCTGTTTTCTGGGCACATTCCGACTCAAACCCTCACCGGTCAATTTGTTCACGCGCTGATTGCCTTGGTGTGCGGCTTTTCGGTAGGGCGCGAAGGCCCGTCGATTCACTTAGGGGCAACCACTGCCAGCACCTTGTCGCAACAATTGCGATTGCCGGACAATGCCATGCGCATTCTCGCCTCCAGTGGCGTTGCCGCTGGTATTGCCGCCACCTTTAATACGCCGCTGGCGGCGGTTATTTTCGTGTTCGAGGTGATCTTGCGAGAATACCGGATGCAATATTTGTTTCCTATTATTATTGCGGCCATTTGCGGCGCTTTAGCCAGCCACTTAGCCTTTGGCAATGTGCATGAGTTCGACAGTATAGCGGTGCTGGCTCTGCCCATTAGCCAATACCCGATTTTGATTTTTGCCGGGGTACTGTTTGGCGTGTTGGCGGCGGCGTTTAACTACTCCTTAGTGACCGTGACCCGCCAATCAGCACCTTGGCCTCTGGGCGTGCGCATGGTGCTGGCGGGGGTAATAACCGCGCTGGTTGGCTTTGCTTTTCCGCAAGCTCTAGGTACCGGTGAATCGGCCATCTTACTGGCGGTGAGCGACTCTCCAGCAATTATCTTATTGTGTTTGGTGCTCATTGCTAAAGTGATTGCCACCGTCGCCGCCATTGGTCTTGGCATACCGGGGGGGCTAATAGGGCCCATGTACGGCATCGGCGCGCTACTAGGCGCAATTGTAGCCTGGATCAGCGCCAGCATTTGGCCAGAAGTCGGCCCCTATGTTGGCTTATATACCGTAATTGGCATGTCGGTGATGTTTTCCGTGGGCCTCGGTGCCCCCTTAGCAGCCTTGGTGGCTTTGGTGGAGCTCACCGGTGATGTGTCGGTGATATTGCCCGCCATGTTTGTCACCATTCCCGCCTTTTTAATTTGTTATCAGGGATTTGGGGTGCGCTCGATTTTGCTGCAGCAGCTGGACATCAGTGGTCTCGATTATCGCTCTCCGCCCATGGAGCAAGCGCTGCAAAAATACGGCGTTCGTCAGATCATGGATCGACGGCTGGTGATTGTGCAACACGACCGAGAGCTGTTGTTAGAAGTGCTTAAGCGCGCTCAGGGACGTTCGGTATTATTGCGCCAACCGGACGACAGTATTCACATGATTGAATTGCAAATGCAGTCGTTCGACAACGAAGAAAGCTTAAAAATGCACGCCATTGAAGGGCTACCGGATACCGCAAGCCTCGATAAAGCCTATCAAATACTAGCACCACAAGGCTCTGGAGAGGTCTACATACACGACCAAAACGGCCATCCTGTCGGTGTTATCAGTTGGTCCCATTTAACCCAACTGCTGAAACAAAAAGTGATGTAATTCGGCGTGTAAAAAGTCGGAAACACACTGCCTCTCGTATGTTAACTCGCAACATTTAATCGACTATGTGATCCCTGCTATTGCAAATTCTCTAGGACACCGCAAAATAACCGGATCTTTCATTGCGTTTATAAGCAATAACCGAAAAGGTAATCAAGGAATTCACATGACCCGTTCACAAGAACTTTTTGAACAAGCAAAACAAACTATCCCTGGTGGCGTTAACTCGCCGGTTCGTGCCTTTAACGGCGTTGGCGGCACTCCTCGCTTTATCGAAAAAGCTGACGGCGCTTACATCACCGATGCCGATGGCCAGCAGTACATCGACTACGTGGGTTCTTGGGGCCCGATGATCCTTGGCCACAACCACCCTGCCATCTTAAACGCTGTGGTTGAAACCGCTAAAAACGGCTTATCTTTTGGTGCGCCGACTTCTTTGGAAGTTGAAATGGCGGAGCGCGTGTGCAACTGGCTACCAGCGGTAGACCAAGTGCGCATGGTGTCATCCGGCACCGAAGCCACCATGAGCGCCATTCGCTTGGCCCGTGGCTACACCAACCGCGATAAAATCTTGAAGTTTGAAGGCAACTACCACGGTCACGCTGACTGCTTGTTGGTAAAAGCCGGCTCGGGTTTGTTGACCTTTGGCCAACCAAATTCTCCAGGCATTCCAGCAGACTTTGCTAAGCACACCTTAACGGCGGTTTATAACGACCTTGATTCCGTTAAGGCGATGTTTGAAGAAGTGGGCAGCGAGATTGCGTGTATCATTTTAGAGCCGGTTGCGGGCAACATGAACTGCATTCCTCCGGTTGAAGGCTTCTTGGAAGGCTTGCGTGAAATTTGTGACCAATACGGTGCGCTGCTTATTATCGACGAAGTAATGACGGGCTTCCGCGTTGCTAAAGGCTGTGCTCACGGCCACTACGGTGTTAAGCCGGACTTAGTGACCCTAGGTAAAGTGATTGGCGGCGGCATGCCTGTGGGTGCCTTTGGTGGCAGCAAAGAGGTAATGCAGCACATTTCTCCGGTTGGCGGCGTTTACCAAGCGGGCACGCTTTCCGGTAACCCTGTTGCCATGGCGGCGGGTTTGGCTCAGCTAAACGAGCTGGACAAAGACGGTGTGTACGAAGCCCTATCGGCCAAAACCGAAACCGTAGCGAAGGGCTTTAAAGCGGCAGCTGATAAGCACGGCATTCCAATGAGCATTAACTACGTTGGCGGCATGTTCGGATTCTTCTTCACTGAGCTTGAAAAAGTAACTCGCTTTGACCAAGTAACCGAATGCGACATGGACACCTTCAAGGCGTTCTACCACGGTATGCTAGAAGCAGGCATCTACCTAGCGCCAAGCGCGTTTGAAGCCAGCTTCCTAAGCCTTGCCCACTCAGACGACGACATTGCTCGCACCCTCGAAGTGGCCGACAAGGTGCTAGCGGAAATCGCGGCTAACAAGTAGTTGGCTTAGCGGTTTGCAGACAGCGGTTTTGGAAGGAAGGTGATTAGCTTTGCCTTCGAAAATCGCTGTCAATACTTCCCTGTACGCTCGGCAATTCATCCCTGAATTGGATGTTTTCTACGGCTAAAGCTCATCACCTTCTTTTTAACCGCTGGTCGGCTCATTTCTAACAGCTCTTTTTTAGCGCTTTTGGCGCTCTTAACAAAAACAAACACGGAATCCGGATGCTTGATTATCATCAAGGAATCTTGCTTAGTTGTATGGTTTTATAGGAGATTCTAAGTGGTTGCTAAGGTGTTAGCCACTCTATAAAAAACACTCAAAATAATACCTTGTTAATTGTCATGCTTAGTAAAGGAAAACTTCATGAAGCTCAAAACAGGCTTACTTCTATCGCTAGCACTTATTCTGAATACAACGTATGCATGCAACTTTGAGACAGGTGAGCGGGAACAAGTCGTTCAAATCTCTATCGACGGTAGCGCGAGTGAGGGTTTCCTTACACTTGACGAGCTTTCTAAGAAAAAATTCAAACTCAGTGACGGTGCAAATATAACCGTGTCAATAACGCCAGCGACTGATGAAGAATATCAACAGGTCTTGTCTAAACTAAATGCTTGGAAATACACCGCTGAGCTCGTTAACTTATCTGTATCAGGGGTAACAGGCTCTGGAGCTAAAATTGCGATGAGCTCATTTGCAGGCGCAAACTCCCTTCAAACGTTACAATCGATTGGTGATTCAAAACAAAAAGTCGAAATATTACTCTTAAAGCAGGTCTGTGTCGGACCATCTAAAGAGAAAAACAACTAATCAGTGATGGGGCTCTAATCAGTCGGTTTTAGGCGAATTGCAGGATCAGCATTTACTGCACTATCGATTCGAAATCCTTTCCATATGCCCCGACAAATCCTTACCCATTGTACAGTAGTTATATTCACTCGCGATAGTATAAGATTCAGGGTTTAAAACTAGCAACCTACCGGTCGTTATACTTTAGATCCAAGATGGCCTATACTGCGTCAAGATTGAAGAGGCAAACTATGAACGAAAAAATCCAAAAGTATGGTGTTCAACCTGTTAGTAGACCTAAAATACGTGCCACTAAAAAGCTTGATCTTTCAGGAGCCTATGGTCAGCAAATTGTTCGTTCTGAAACAAAGCTAGTAATACGCACGCACAAAAATACATTTACTAAGTTGGCTGATATGTAATGGAGTTGATTTTCTTTCCCTTTGAAAGGGTTGTAGAAATAAACACATACATACTAGAACACGAACCTGGAATGAAAGGTCGTGTAGATATATCCAAATTGCAAGGCGCTTTAGGACGTATTGATAACGCAATCGCTTACTCCGGCCTCGATGATATTTTCGAAATTGCAGCTAAGTATGCTATCAGCATTGCTGTATCTCATTCATTACCTGACGCCAACAAACGAACAGGTTTAGCTATTGCGTTGGAGTATTTGTCGCTTAATGATTTCGAGCTTACCGCTGACAATGATTTATTCGCTAACGCAATGAGAGACGCAGTACTTGGAGAGCTTTCTGAAAATGATCTGGCAGATTTATTCTATGCTCAATATATTAAAGAGAATAATAGATAACCATATTAAGAAAAAGCTTTGCTCACCAAGTTAACCGCAACCAGCAAGCTCCCCTTTACTCGTTCCAATAAAACACCGCATTAATATCAGTCTCAAATAGTCTGGCTAACCGAAATGCGGTTTCAAGGGACGGCGAGTAGCGACACTGCTCTATTGCTGCGACGGTTTGGCGGGTAACGCCAATCGCCTCGCCGAGTTCAGACTGGGTTAATCCGGCATTTTCTCGCAACGTTTTCACTCGATTAGCGATTGGGAATGTCTTAGCCATTAAATAAAAACTCTTCTATTAAACACGATTTGCAGAATGTACTCGACTAAATGGCTAGCGATTAGGCTTGCAAAACAAGCGTAAAACAGTGCGCTGCCGTTTCCTGTCACTAAAAATGACCCGAGAGATACAAGCACGCCAGTCCCCAAAACGTAGGAAGCCCAGTGCCCTGCTTTTTGGCTAATTAAGCGCTCGCGTTCGTCGCTAGCGGCATTGGCTTCTTTGGGACTGAGTGCGGCCATCACGATATGCCCGATAATCGCAATCACTACGGTAACGCCGGCTAAGGTTAATAGACCTGGTACATTGGGCGACGGCAGTGCGCCGACCTCGGTTGCAACGCTGATTACGTTAACGGCATACAGTATGGCGGCAAGCGACAGTGCAACGAGCATGGTCCAGGCTGATTTTTCTTGAAACGACATAGCAGGCTCCAACTTTAATGTTAAAAAACTTATATGTTAAAAAAACTTAACACGAACTATAGAATTGCGCTCACCCAATGTCAAATATTATTAACATTGCAACGATGAGCCTGCGTTTTTTGTTCTTGAATTTGTTGCGGCCTGCGATTATTGCTAAAACAAATATGAAGCCCCTTAAGGAAAGCTAAAGTATGAAATGTTCAGTATTTATCGCCACCAGCGTCGACGGATACATCGCTACTGACGATGGTGGTGTCGATTGGTTACACACGGCGGGCAATTCTCAGGCAGACATGAGCGAGAATCCCGATATGGGATTTAGCCAGTTTATGGCGTCAGTGGATTGCATGGTGATGGGGAGAAAATGCATGGAAACCATTGCCAGCATGAACCTAACACCCGAGCAGTGGCCCTATGGAACAACCCACATTGTGGTACTGAGTAGCACGCTAACCCAACCTCCTAAGAGCTTGCAAGGCAAGGTTGAGATGTTTAACGGCAGCATAACCGATCTAATCGCGTCGTTAACCCGCAAAGGCTTCAAGCACGCTTATATCGACGGCGGTACCACCATAACTTCGTTTTTAAATCTTAAGCTCATCGATGACATCACCATTACCCAAGCACCCATTGTATTAGGGAGCGGAATTCCTCTGTTTGGCAAACTGCAGCAGCCAGTAAAGCTTACCAGCACTACGACAACTCGCTTTGCTAATGACTTTGTTCAAATAACCTATCAGGTGAGCTATTGATTGAAGAAGAAATGAGAAATTATGGTCAGTTTTTAGGTAGTTAGGATTTTTCGATTAGATTAATCGGGGTTTTTTGATTTAAGTCAACAATGATAATTATTATCATTTGCTATCTTTAGTGTGGTTTTAACCTATTTCAAAGGAAGTTCCTATGAGCGACTCTAATAACTCTAACGGCTGCCCATTTCACCATGGCGGCGCCAGTGCGCCCGCTAATGCCAACCATGCTTGGTGGCCTAAGTCTTTAAACCTCGACATTTTGCATCAACACGACCAAAAAACTTCCCCGCTTGCCTCCAACTTTGATTATCGTGAAGCGGTAAAGCAGTTAAATGTTGAAGCCCTTAAGAGCGACCTTAAGCTGCTCATGCAAGACAGCCAAGATTGGTGGCCGGCGGATTGGGGCCATTACGGTGGCTTGATGATCCGCATGGCATGGCACTCGGCGGGCACTTACCGCATTAGCGACGGCCGTGGTGGCAGCGCAACCGGTAACCAGCGCTTCGCTCCGCTAAATTCGTGGCCTGATAACGGCAACCTCGATAAAGCGCGACGCTTATTGTGGCCCATCAAACGCAAATACGGCAATCAAGTCAGCTGGGCCGATTTAATGATTCTGGCGGGCAATATGGCTTACGAGTCAATGGGCCTAAAAACCTTTGGCTTTGCTTTTGGCCGCGAAGACATTTGGCATCCTGAAAAAGACATTTATTGGGGATCTGAAACCGATTGGTTGGCGCCAAGTGACAACGATAACTCCCGCTACTCCGGCGAGCGCGATCTTGAAAACCCGTTAGCGGCGGTAATGATGGGGCTTATTTACGTTAACCCTGAGGGAGTTGATGGTAAGCCAGATCCGTTGAAAACTGCACAAGATATGCGTGTGACGTTTGCTCGTATGGCCATGAATGACGAGGAAACCGTTGCCTTAACGGCGGGCGGTCATACGGTTGGTAAGGCGCACGGTAATGGTGATGCAGCTAATCTCGGTGCCGAGCCCGAGGGAGCTGAAATCGAAGAGCAAGGCCTGGGTTGGAACAATCATAAGTCTCGCGGCGTCGGCCGTGATACCGTAACCAGTGGCATTGAAGGGGCATGGACTTCCAACCCAACTCAGTGGGACAACGGTTACTTTGAGATGCTGTTCAAGCACGATTGGTGGCTGCAAAAAAGCCCTGCTGGTGCTTGGCAATGGGAGCCGGTACACATTGAAGAGCAAGATAAGCCTGTGGATGTAGAAGACAGCTCTATTCGCCACAACCCCATTATGACCGATGCCGACATGGCGTTGCGATTTGATCCAGAGTATCGAAAGATTTCCGAGAAGTTCCATCAAGATCCGGCTTATTTTGAAGAAGTCTTTTCCCGTGCTTGGTTTAAGCTTACCCATCGCGATTTAGGCCCTAAGAGCCGCTATTTAGGTCCTGACGCCCCAGCTGAGGACTTAATTTGGCAAGACCCAATCCCTGCCGGTAGCAGCGACTACGACGTGGCAGCGGTTAACCAAGCCATTGCGGCTTCGGGTCTTTCTAACCAAGAAATGATCGCCACCGCTTGGGACAGTGCCCGCACCTTCCGCGGTTCCGATAAGCGCGGTGGCGCTAATGGCGCTCGCATTGCGTTAGCCCCTCAAAATCAGTGGCAAGGGAACGAGCCAGAGCGGTTAAACCAAGTGCTGTCTGTGTTAGCGCCAATCGCTGAGGCTCATAACGCAAGCCTTGCAGATACCATTGTATTAGCGGGTAATCTTGGCTTAGCCAATTCGATAAAAGCAGCTGGCTTTGATGTCGATGTGCCATTTTTACCGGGCCGTGGCGATGCCAGCGCTGAACAAACCGATGTTGAATCGTTTGCGGTGTTGGAGCCGGTTGCCGATGGCTTTAGAAACTGGCAAAAACAGCACTTTGCGGTTAAACCGGAAGAGCTGCTGCTGGACCGCGCTCAGCTAATGGGACTCAGCGCTCCTGAAATGACCGTGCTGATTGGTGGCATGCGAGTGCTTAATGTGAACCACGACGGGCAAGCTCATGGGGTCTTTACCGACCGCCCAGGTTTGCTAACCAACGACTTCTTCGTAAACCTAACTGACATGGCCAACACCTGGGAGCCGAAAGGTCGTAACTTGTACCACATTAACGACCGAAAAACCGGCGCAACTAAATGGTCGGCGACACGAGTTGACTTGGTATTTGGCTCCAACTCTATTTTGCGCAGCTATGCTGAGTTTTATGCTCAAGACGATAACCAACAACAGTTCGTTATCGACTTTGTGGCCGCTTGGAATAAAGTCATGAACGCTGATCGATTTGACGTTTAGACGTTTGGTTTAAGCTTTAGCTTAAACCTGCTGTAACCAAAAGCGCCAGCGGATTGCTCTGTTGGCGCTTTTGTAGCCCACCAATCAAATAGAAGCGGCATAAAGCCTTACCCTATGAGTGATACGCCTATTTACTATTACCGTAATATTGGGGTTAGAATAACCCTCTCTTACAAGTAGCAAGGAAAGATTTTATGAACGTGTTGATAGTACTCACCTCTCACGATGAATTAGGTGACACTGGCGAGAAAACTGGATTTTGGCTGGAAGAGTTTGCCAGCCCTTATTATCAATTTAAAGACGCAGGGGCGACCGTAACCCTTGCATCCCCCAAAGGCGGTCAGCCGCCCCTCGACCCAAAAAGTCACGAGCCTGATTATCAAACCGACGCGACACGCCGCTTCGATAATGACACTGCTGCCCAAGCAGACTTAGCAACCACAGTAAAGCTAAGCGATGTAAAGCAAGATGACTTTGATGCGGTATTTTACCCAGGTGGGCATGGGCCGCTGTGGGACCTGTATGAAGACCTCGACTCCATCGCCTTAATCGAAAGCTTCATTGGCGCTGGAAAGCAGGTAGCGAGCGTTTGTCATGCCCCAGCGGTGTTATTGAAAGCTAAAAACGCCGATGGTGAACCTTTGGTTAAAGGCAAGCGGGTCACCGGCTTTACCAATGGTGAAGAAGAAGCCGTAGGCTTAACCAATGTCGTTCCTTATCTATTGGAAGATCAGCTGATATCGTTAGGTGCTACCTATCAAAAAGGCGAAGATTGGCATCCATTGCTGGTTGAAGACGGCTTGCTGATTACCGGACAAAATCCTGGCTCATCCGAGATTGTTGCTCAAGCACTCATAAAAGCCATTAGTTAGCCGGAGTTGACCAACATTCGAAAAGGGTGATGAGAGTTACCGAAGAAAACGTCTAATTCAAGGATGAATTAGCGAGCTTACAAGGATGTATTCATAGCGATTTTCGAAGGTAACCCTCATCACCCTTGATTTGTTCACTCATACCTTCGGCTAAAGGGGACGTACCCTTTTAGACCTTTGGCTATTGGGGTACGTCCCCAGCTAGTACCTTTGGGGGATGGGGTACGTCCCCTATTCGAACAGCGAGTTCCACCAGCTTTTGCTGCCGTGGGAGCAATTGGCGGTTGGTTGCCATGAGCTTTTCATGGCGGGGCGCGCTATGGTGGCGTTGCATTCTTTTTGCTGGGCTTGCCCGGTTGCGGGGTCGAAGTAGCCGGTTACTATGCCTTGTGGTGGCGTGGAGCGCAGTGACATAGGGCGGCGGTTTTTGAGGAAGCTTTGGTAGACCCCCATTGCGCCGCTGCTGCCGTATAGGCCGGTTGTGTCATTGTTGTCTAAGCCTACCCAAACCGCGGCTACGTTGTTTTGATCGTAGCCTGCAAACCAAGAGTCGCGATTATCGTTGCTGGTACCGGTTTTCCCAGCCAGCACATAGCTTGGGAAGTTCGCGCCAAGGGCTTTAGCGGTTCCCCGCTTAACCACTTCTTTTAAGGCATATTCAACCAGATAAGCCGTTTGTGGGTCGATGGCTTGAGTCGCTCGGCGATGGTCTGCTTCGATAAGCTGATTGTCGTTATCAAGCACTGCGGTAATCGAGGTCAACGGCCGGTAACGACCGCCATCGGCTAGAGTGTGAAATATCTGTGCCGCCATCATAGGTGAGCCGTCAATAGCGCCCAGCAGCATCGACGGGTATATGGATACATCTTGACGCCAGCCCGATTGGTGCAAGGTCGCCGCCACCGAGTTCAAGCCCACTTCCATGCCTAAATTGACCGTGGGGACGTTACGCGACCCAACTAAGGCGTCCAGCAAGGGCACCTGCCCTTTAAACTGCTTATCGACGTTTTTCGGCTGCCATGTTTTACCTTGACCGTTAGACAGTGAAATCGCTTCGTCTTTCAGCGGTGTCGCTAAGTTATAACTTGGGTTAGACAGCGCCGTAGCGTAAACAAACGGCTTTACCAGCGAGCCTATGGGACGACGAATATCTAAGGCTCGGTTAAAGCCTGCGAAATTCGGGTTGGCGTCGCCAATCATCGCCGCAACCCCACCTTGATAACGGTCAGTTACTACTATACCCACTTGCAAGTCGCTTTTTTTAGTCCGCGCTTTGATACGCGCCATTTCTGCCACTACCGCTTGTTCTGCAGCCTTTTGAGCCAAGGGATCTAACGTAGTGTACACCTTAATTCCAGAGGCATTAGCTAAGCGGTTACCATAACGAGCGCTCAGTTCTTGTCGAACCAAGCTGAAAAACGCCGGCAAGCTTTGACGCACACGTCGGTCTCTATCGCGCAGCTGCAACGGCTGATTAACCGCCAGCTTGTACTCTTCGGTGGTGAGCTTATCGTGCTCAAGCAGCACTCGCAGTACCAGATCACGGCGCGACGCAGCTCGCTCACCATAGCGCCATGGATTGTAGTAACTGGGTCCCTTAATCAACGCAATCAGCAACGCTTGTTGCGAAGTGGTTAGCTCCGTCAACGGCCGACCAAAATAGAACTGCGCCGCCAATCCCATTCCATGAACCCCACGGGCGCGATCCTGCCCCATATAAACTTCGTTTAAATAGGCTTCCAAAATGGCTTCTTTGGAATAGCGAAAATCAATAATGAGCGCCATATAGGCTTCTCGAACTTTGCGCCACAACGATCGCTCAGACGATAAGAAAAAGTTCTTCGCCAGTTGCTGGGTAATAGTGGAGCCACCTTGCACGGTGCGCCCTGCTTTTACGTTAACCACGGCGGCGCGAGCAATGGCCGACGGGTTAACGCCATGGTGCTGGTAAAAGTCACGATCTTCGATAAGTAACAAAGCCTCCACCAGCGGTTGCGGTATGCGCTCTCGCGGTACGAACACCCTATCTTCTCTATCTTGCGTCACCATGCGATCCAGCAATACAGGCTCTAAGTAGGCAATGGCCAACTGCCGGTTATCCGACAGTCGCTGCACCTCGGCGACACCTCGAGCGTCAAAACTGATCAGCAATCGTTGTTCATGTTGCCAGCCATTGGCGTTTTGAAATCCCCGCCGCCAAACTTCAACCTTATCTTGCGAAGCGCTGTATTCGCCGACACGGCGCGGATTGGCCACTTTGCGATAGCCCAGCATATTAAGCTCAGCAATGGTTTGGCCATGACTCACCGGTGCATCGGGATAAAGCGCCAAAGAGCGACTGAACACCTGCGCCGGCAAATGCCACTGCTGCCCGCTGAATTTTTGCGCAATTTGCGAGTCCAGGTAGATCCCCCACGCTACCAATATCGCCACCCCTATTAGGGATAACTTCAACAGCAGCGATAACAGCGACTTTCCCCAGTGACGCTTGGTCGACTTTGCTTTGGACTTTTTAGATGGGCGTTTTTTGGTGATGTTCTTGGTCATTTTTATTGGTTTTTTCTATCGCATCGGCGCTGGCAAGGATTATAAAGCCAGACCCTAGTGCACACCTAATGCTTTCTTTTAATTGAACGCCCGGGCTTTTCGGTCAACGGCTCTTCAGGCCAACGGTGTTTGGGGTATCGGCCGCGCATATCCTTGGCGACCTCCACATAACTGCCCTGCCAAAACTGACCTAAATCGCTGGTGGTCTGAATGGGGCGACGTGCTGGAGACAACAGCTCAAAGCACAAATTAACCTGACCAAAAGCCAGCTTGGGTGATTGCAATTCGCCAAACAGCTCTTGCAGTTGCACCGATACTTTAGGGCCTGTATCTAGGTCATATTCAATGTCAATCCGCTTGCCTGATGGTGCCAGATAATGACTCGGCGCCTGATGATCCAGCTCATTAAGTAACTGATAGTCTATACGGGCTTTGAGCAGAGACAACACATCAAGGGTTTGCAACTGCTTCAAACTGCACAAGGATGGATGATAATCAAGCAGCCACGATGCGATATCATCTATCAAGACTTGCTCACTAAAACCTGTGAATCTAGGGTCGTACTGTGCTAACCAACGCACTCGAGTCAACCAGGATTTACCCTTAGCTGATAAGCCTAACAGCGCTAAACCATGCTCTTTTAAAAACAGAGGTAACGCCTCAGCAAACTGCTCAGCTGTAAGGGTTCGCTTGGTTTGCTGTGACAGGCTTATTTTTCCGATAAAGGCAGTGACAGTGGCGCCAATGGTCTCTCGCGAGGCATAATAAACATAGCTCGCCTGCTCCGTTTGCAAATGCTGATAATGGCTCATGACCTGCTCTTTGCTCAACGCTTGCGCTAGATAAATGCGACCGCCTTGGTTTTGCCCATCAGCGTCCGCAACCACTAACCAGTCCGTGCCGCATAAGGGGTCATCGTCAGCCAACTGCACCCCCTTACCGGTGAATAAGGTAAAGTCTGGCTTACCTGCATGCCTTAACTTCGCCAGTCTGTCGGGATAGGCCTGCAACAATAGTTCACCAATATCTTGTTGTAATTGAGCCATAGAACTCGGCGCTTGTGGCTTAATATCAAGGCGCTTCGCCCATTGACTGGCATTGCGCTTCACCGCACTAAAGGGTGCTTGGTTCACTGAAAAATCGTGAGGCTCATGCCAAGCCATAACTCGCAAACCCAGCTCAGCACCCTGCCCTACTAACATGTCCCGCTCAGATAATATGGCCGCCAATTGGCAAGCGAGCCAACCTTGTCCTTGGCTTTGGGCCCTAATCACCATAGCGCCGAGGCGCGGCTCCATACCCAGCGCTGCCACCTTACGCCCAATGGGCGTTACGCGATCCGTGTCGTCAATCAGCTTAAGCATCAGCAGCACTCGTTTAGCCGCCTCATAATGAATCGGATTCGGCGCGCTTAACCAAGGCACCTGCTGGTATTGGGTAAGCCCCCATAAATGCAAGTCCAACACAGTCGCGGTTAGGTCTTCTAAGCAAATTTGCTCGACTTGGTAAGAGGCTAAACTGGCCTGCTCAGAAGCGCGCCACAACCGATAACACTGGCCAGCTTGAGTTCGCCCAGCACGCCCCTTACGCTGCTCCGCCGATGCTTTCGATATCCATAGAGTTTGCAAGCGAGTTAAGCCGGTTTTCGGGTCATAGCTGTTTTGTCGCTCTAACCCCGAGTCAATCACACTCGTAATGCCCTCAATGGTTAAGCTGGTTTCGGCAATGTTAGTGGCTAATATGACTTTACGAACCCCAGAGACCGGACCACTGATGGCGCGCTGCTGCTGCTCGAATGGGAGACTTCCGTAGAGCGGCAGCACCTGTATGCTGTTGCCAAGCGAGTCGCTCGATACGGCCTGACTCAGTTGCCGTTGTGCTCGGCGAATGTCTCCAGCGCCGGGTAAAAACACCAACACATCGCCCTGGTCATGCTGTAACGCCTTCACCACCGCATTGGCCACCGCAACATCCAGTCGCTGCGCTTTTTGAGTCAGGTAATGCTCCGCCACTTCAAAACTGCGCCCTGGGCATTCAATAACAGGGGCTTGCAGCAGGTAACGAGCAATTTGCTCAGTGTCTATGGTGGCCGACATTACCAACAGCCTAAGATCATCTCGCAACCCTTGTTGAGCCTCTAAACAAAACATCAAACCTAAGTCACTGTGAATCGAGCGTTCGTGAAACTCGTCAAAAATGACCAAGCCAACCCCTGTTAGCTCAGGATCGGATTGCAAGCGACGGGTTAAAATACCTTCAGTGACAATTTCCAATTGAGTATTGGCTGAGATTTTACGCTCGTGACGCACTTGATAACCCACGCGCTGCCCCACTGTCTCACCAAGCTGCGCTGCTAAATAGGTCGCCAGCGATTTGGCCGCCAGTCGACGTGGCTCGAGCATCAAAATGCGCTGCCCTTGTAACCAGCTTGAACCCAATAAATGCAAGGGCACTTGAGTGGATTTACCGGCACCGGGTTGGGCTTGCAACACAAGGTTACTATGAGCCTCAAGCTGCTCAGAGATGGCGGTTAAATGGGCGCTAATGGGAAGAGGTGAGGTCACAGAGTTACAGATTAACAAGGCGTTTGATGCTACTTTACCAGAAAACATAGTCGACGAAAGCTAAACTCGAGTCTACGCAGCGTCTAAAAAACTGGTAAGCTGCTTTTTTGACGCCAACAATCACAGTAATAATCATGGAATTTTCATCCCCGCTCATTAAAGGCCGCTTACTCAAACGTTACAAACGCTTCTTGGCGGACATTGAGCTTGCCGATGGCTCTGTAATCACCGCCCATTGCCCCAATACCGGCTCCATGAAGCACTGCTTGTTTCCCGGGCACACGGTGTGGCTGAGCGAGTCCGATAACCCGAAACGCAAGTACCCGCATACCTGGGAATTAGGCCAAGACGACAATGGCCATATGTTCTCGGTGAACACCGGGCGTGCTAATGCGCTCGCTGTGGAAGCCATTAATCGTGAGCTCATTAGGGAACTAAACGGCTACAGTCGAATCCAAACAGAGGTAGCCTACGGCGAGGAAAAGAGCCGAATTGACCTGCTACTCAGTGGTAACAACAAGCCAGATTGCTTCGTGGAAATTAAAAGCGTTACCTTGCATATGGGTGACGGCGAAGGCGCTTTTCCCGACTCGGTATCAACTCGAGGCCAAAAACATCTGCGTGAACTCATGCACATGCAGAGCTTAGGCCACAGAGCGGTATTATTATTCGTGGTCGCACACTCTGGCATCGACCGAGTCAGAGCCGCAAAAGAAATTGATGAAAAATATGCAGGCTTGTTAAAAGAAGCGCAACAAAATGGCGTAGAAGTGCTTGCATATTGCTGCGAATTCAATGACAACACAGTGTGTATAAGTAAGCAGGTAGCGGTATTGTAGAAAAATCAGCACTCACGATTGCAGTGCTCAAATTTTGTGTAACTTAAGTGTTTCCACAAAGTAAAATTAGTGATTATCTTGACAAAAAATTTGCCAGATTAAGGCGCGTCTGATATATGTATGCGCCCTAAAATAATATCAGTTTATTTGCGCGCGTTAGAAATAGGAGAAGCAGGATGCCAGCAGGCACAAAGAAAATTGGCGTAATGGCCATTGCCGGTGTCGAACCATACCAACCTAAAGATGGTGAAGAGTACATGAGCGAGCAACAACACGCTCACTTTCGCACCATTTTAGATGCTTGGCGCACCCAACTACGTCTAGAGGTTGACCGCACGGTTAACCACATGCAAGACGAAGCGGCAAACTTCCCGGATCCGGTTGATCGTGCCGCTCAAGAAGAAGAGTTCAGTATTGAGCTGCGTACTCGTGACCGCGAGCGCAAACTGATCAAGAAAATCGAAAAGACGCTGCAGAAAATCGAAGAAGACGATTTTGGTTTTTGCGACGCTTGCGGTATCGAGATTGGTATTCGCCGCCTTGAGGCACGCCCAACCGCGGACTTATGCATCGATTGCAAAACGCTAGCCGAAATTAAAGAAAAGCAGATGGCTGGTTAAGCAATAACAATCAAAGGGGCTAGTATGGCCCCTTTTTTGATTTCGATAGCCATGACGTACCTAGGTCGTTTCGCCCCCTCCCCTTCAGGCCCATTGCATATGGGGTCACTGGTAGCTGCCCTTGGCAGTTATCTCAGAGCCAAATCTCAGTCTGGAAAATGGCTGGTTCGAATCGACGACCTCGATCCTCCAAGAGAAGTCGCAGGCAGTGCCGATGCTATTTTGCGCAGCTTAGAAGCTCATGGTCTGCATTGGGATGACTCAATTTTTTATCAATCCAGCCGCTTTCAAGACTATCAAGAGCAATTGCAATCCTTGCTGTCGTCCAAGGTAGCCTATGCATGCGACTGTCCCCGTAAACGCATTCAAGCACTGGGCGGCTTTTACGACGGCCAATGCCGCGACCGCCAGCTGGCCACTCACCAACAAGGCATTCGTTTACGCAATCAATTCCCCTGTTATCAGTTTATGGATGAGCTGAAAGGACAAATCACCCTAGAGCCTCACTGGGCGGAGGAAGATTTTTTGCTGAAAAGGCGCGATGGCTATTTTGCCTACCAGCTTGCGGTGGTGTTAGACGATCACGCTCAAGGCATTACCGAAGTGGTTAGAGGCGCAGATTTGCTGGAAACCAGCGGCCGTCACATCAGTCTGTATCAAACCCTCGGCCTGACACCTCCTAAATGGGCTCATTTGCCGCTTGCCGTCATGGCAAATGGCCAAAAGCTGTCGAAGCAAAATCATGCTCCGCAATTATCGCAGCAACAGGTAATCAGTAACTTGCTGCAGGCCTTGACCATACTGAACCAGCCCCTACCAGAAAACGCGACTCACGCCTCACCGGATGAAGTTATCCAATTTGCCATCAACCACTTTGATTGGCAGGCAATTCCTAAGTCCAATCAGCTAATTGAGTCACAAGTTTAAGGATTACTCAAAGGCGCAATTCTGCTATAGTATGGCGCTTATCAACATAAGACACTTGAGGTGTAATATTTTCGGTCGAATTAGCGCCCTCTACAAAAAGTGGTTTGGTGACCAACCGAGCACTACCACTGAGGCGGGCTTACAACTGCAGATTATTTCGCGAGATAAACACAACATATCTCGTAAACAGATCAGTCCCAATGCCATTAAGGTGTTATATCGCTTACACAAAGCCGGCTATAAAAGCTACTTAGTGGGCGGCGGCGTACGCGATATTTTGTTAGGACTCGACCCTAAAGACTTTGATGTCGCAACTGACGCGACCCCAGAGCAAGTAAAAAAGCTGTTTAGAAACAGCCGTCTAGTAGGCCGAAGATTTCGATTAGCGCATATTCTATTTGGCCGTGAAATCATTGAAGTGGCCACCTTAAGAGGCCACCACGTAGAAGACAATGCCAAACAGTCGAAAACCAACACCTCTGGACGACTGTTGCGAGATAATGTTTACGGTTCCATTGACCAAGATGCCGAACGCCGCGATTTCAGCATTAACGCAATGTATTATGACATTAGCGACTTTAGCATTCGCGCCTATGGCGGCGCCTTACAAGATTTAGAAGCGGGCCGTTTAAAGCTGCTTGGTGACCCCGAAACCCGTTATCGCGAAGACCCGGTACGCATGCTCAGAGCTGTGCGCTTTTCAACCAAGTTAGATTTGCATATTGACGAGTCAACCAAAGTGCCAATTAACCGCTTAGCGCCGCTGCTGAAAGACATTCCGGCAGCCCGTATGTACGACGAAGCGCTCAAGTTGTTTTTTAATGGCAAAGCCGTTGCTAACTTCGACATGATGCAACAATTCGACTTGTTTGAGCCCCTGTTCCCAACCCTCGGGCAAGCCATTGCCGATGCCCCAAATGGCAGTGCCGATCGCATGGCACAACTGGTGATGAAAGCCACCGATACCCGCGTCATGCAAGATAAGCCGGTAACTCCCTCGTTCTTTTATGCTGCTCTGCTTTGGTATCCATTGTCAGAGCGGGCCCATGAAATTGCCAACGAAGCCGGTTTGAACATCTACGACGCTCACTTTGCTGCGATGGGCGATATTTTAGAGCAGCAATGCCAACGAATTAGCATTCCAAGACGCCACTCAACCCCAACCAAAGACATTTGGCAGTTGCAGTTGCGCTTAGAACGTAATCAAGGCGGGCGTGCCCTCAAGCTGCTTGAGCATCCTAAATTTAGAGCGGGCTACGATTTGCTGTTGCTCCGTGGCGAAATTGAAGGTGGCCGTGTTGAATCGCTGGCGAACTGGTGGACCGAGCTGGTAGAGGCCGACGAAGGGCAGCGACGCAAGCTGGTGCGCAAACAGCAACCCGGGCGTAAGCCGCAAAATCGGCGCAGACGCAAGCCGCGCAGTAACGACAGCAAAACCAAAACTGAATCCAAGGCACGAGGTTAATGTTTTGCAGCGGTGTTTCATTGGTCTGGGCGCTAATTTAGAGCAGCCGATACAGCAGCTGCAACAAGCATTGCAGGCGCTCGCAAAAATACCGCGCTCGCAATTGGTTACCTGTTCACAGATGTATCATTCTAAGCCTATGGGCAGTGTCGCTCAGCCGGATTACGTTAATGCCGTTGCCGAGCTGAGCACAGATCTTGAGCCGCTGGAACTGCTTGATGCGATGCAAGCCATTGAGAATCAGCAAGGCCGAGTTCGTGAACAACGCTGGGGACCGCGCACCCTGGATTTAGACTTACTGTTGTACGGTCAGCAAGTAATCGAATTACCGCGATTAACCGTACCCCATTACGGTTTGCAGCAACGACGATTCGTACTGCAACCCCTAGTAGAAATAGCCCCTCAACTGCGCCTCCCTGATGGCTCTTTGGTTGAGGACTGGTTGCAGAGCAACAACGACCCGGCACTGGTGCCGGTTGCAACGAACTAAGGTTCAACAAAAGAGCACTTTGTTATGGCAAAAATTACCACAGCCTCATTGCTAAAAATGAAACAGCAGGGCAATAAATTTTCCGCACTTACGGCCTACGATGCCAGTTTCGCCAGCGCATTCGACGCCCAAGGTATCGAGGTTCTTTTGATTGGTGACTCGCTGGGCATGGTATTACAAGGCCAAGACGACACCTTGCCGGTCACCGTCGCCGATATTGCCTACCACACCCGCAGCGTACGCAAAGGCGCTAAAAACGCCTTAGTGATGGCCGACATGCCCTTCATGAGCTACGCCACCACAGAGTTAGCCATGACTAACGCCGCCGAGCTCATGCGAGCCGGTGCCAGCATGGTTAAACTAGAGGGCGGCCAATGGCTTTTAGAAACGGTAAGCGCGTTAACACAGCGAGGCATTCCGGTTTGTGGTCATCTTGGCCTAACCCCGCAATCGGTGCATTTATTTGGTGGTTTTAAAATACAAGGGCGTCAGGCCGAACAAGCACAAGCCATGATAAAAGACGCCCAAGCGTTGGAGCAGGCCGGCGCACAATTACTGGTCATCGAATGCGTACCGGCGTCCCTTGCAAAAGCCATTACCGAGGCTGTAAGCATTCCTGTGATAGGCATTGGGGCTGGCAAAGACACCGACGGTCAGATTTTGGTAATGCACGACTTGCTGGGCATCTCCACCGGCTACATCCCTAAGTTTTCCAAGAATTTCTTAGCGGAAACCGGTGATATTCATTTGGCCATCCAACGCTACAAAGCGCAAGTAGCGGCACAAGAGTTTCCAGCCGACGAGCACACCTTTAATTAAGCCAATATCGATTATGAAACACATCAGCGACATCGCCGAACTCAGAAGTACCATTACACAATGGCGTCAGCAAGGGCAAAGCATTGCTTTTGTTCCCACCATGGGCAATCTCCATCAAGGTCACTTAAGCTTGATTGATGCGGCTGCAGAGCGCGCCGATAAAGTGGTTGCTTCTATTTTTGTTAACCCGATGCAATTTGGCGCCAACGAAGATCTGGACAGTTATCCTCGCACGTTAAAAGCAGACGCAAAGGCACTTGAAGCGCACGGCACTGCGTTGTTGTTTACCCCCAGCGCCGACATCATTTATCCTAAAGGGCTGGCGGCACAAACCTTTGTTGAAGTGCCCGGAATCACCGATTGCTTATGCGGCGCCTCTCGACCAGGGCATTTTCGCGGTGTAACCACCATAGTGAATAAGCTGTTTAATTTGGTGCAGCCTGACATTGCTTGCTTTGGGGTAAAAGACTTTCAGCAACTGCAGGTAATAAAAACCATGGTTAGCGACTTAGCCATGCCCATCGACATCGTTGAGGTTGCCACCGGTCGCCACCAAGACGGGCTCGCCATGAGCTCCCGTAACGGCTACTTAACCGAGGCTGAACGCCAAATCGCACCGCAGCTCTACCAAACATTGCAACGGATGGCACAACAGCTAAAAGGTGGTGAAAACATCGAACGCTGTGTAAAAAATGCACAACAACACTTAACCCAAGCAGGATTTAAGGTAGACTATTTAGAAGTCAGGCGACCCCAAGATCTCGCTCTAGCCAACGATAAAGACCAAAGTTTGGTCATTTTCGCTGCGGCCTATTTAGGAAAACCTCGACTGATCGATAACTTAGCGGTTGAGTTGTAATAACCCTAGGGTTTGATATATAGTTCACCCTGATTTTTTTAAGCCAGAATTCATTGCAAAACCGAGGAAATTAGCTGTATGCAACGCACTATGCTAATTGGCAAACTGCACCAAGCTCGTGTTACTCACGCCGAGCTAGAGTACGAAGGCTCGTGTGCCATTGACCAAGATTTACTCGAAGCTGCCAACATTCTAGAGAATGAGCAGATTCAGATATACAACATTGATAACGGTAAGCGTTTTACCACCTACGCCATTTCAGCGGAACGTGGTTCACACATTATTTCCGTAAACGGTGCCGCCGCTCACCAAGCGTCACCGGGTGATCGCGTGATCATTTGTGCCTATGGCGTGTATGACGCTCAAGAAGCGCAAACCCATAAGCCTAGCTTGGTGTACTTAAACCAAGACAATGAAATGGTTCGCACCTCCAACGCGATTCCGGTCCAAGTGGCCTAAGTTATTGTTCAGGTTTCAATTTTAAAGCCCCTAGTTAGGGGCTTTTTTATTGCGCTATGCAAACGGCGCAAATGCTGGTTAAATAGTTGTTATACCCAAATACCAATTCACGTTCGAAAGAGGTGGCCAGCGGATGGCAAAACTCACAATCGTCCCGTTCCTATCCTTATTGCTACTGAGCGCCCAAGCCAGTGCTCAGGTTTATAAGTGCATAAAGGACGATAAAATCGTCTTCAGCCAAACCTCATGCCCTAAAGATTATCGTGAACGTGAAATTACCTTTGCTAAGGGGCTTACCTTTGAAACCTCAAACGACAAGAGTCAGAAAGATAAGCTGGTGTCTTTGGTGGATTTTCTGAAAAGCCAAAACATGGGCAAAGAGAAAATGTTGGAAATGATTTCCACCGAGATATCTCGCATTCAACAAGAAAACGATTATTTTGACTTGCTTAAAGACAGCGATTTGAAACGTCTCGAGCGCCATCGTTATTGGCAAGAAGAAAACCAAAGCGACGCCGCCTACGCCAAAGCTCAGCTAGGCATTAAGCAGCATTATAACGGCTTGGTGTCGGACAATTTATTAATGATAGTGCGCCTTGAAAACTACCGTGACGAGCTACTCGCTCACTCGATCCCATCTCAAGATTCGGCGTCCAACGCACAACGCAACTGATAGAGCGCCTGACCCGAGGCCTGGTACTTACGCTCAAATGGCGTCAACGGTTGCTCTACGGTGAGCTCAGTCAACTCGCTCGCGTGCCCAGCGAGCTCTAACGCCCGCTGAAACTCTTGCAGGTATACCGGCCAATTACTACGAAGCTCAAGCGCTCCCCCCAATGCAAGCAAGCTTGGAAACACCGCTGCACCGTGCCAACGTCGTTGCAGATGCTTAGACTTCGGCCACGGATTAGGGTACAGCAAGAAGTGCTTGTGCACTTGCCAGTTTGCCGCCACCGCTAATCGCCAAAAATCATTCAGATCAACCCGAGCCAATAAATACTCGCCGTCTTCGCCTTGATACTCGTGATGTTTACCAATTCGATAAGCGGACTTGTCTAAGCCAATGACTAAGGCCTGAGGGTGCAAGCGAGCGATGTTAGCCGTGCTCTCCCCCACCCCACAGCAGGAGTCTACTATCAGAGGGCGCTCACTGGCTTGGACAATGGCGTTAATGCGCTCAAATTCATCCAGCGTGTGCTGAGCGTAGGGCTTTTGAAATGGGTGTTGAAGATGCTTCAACACCACCTCATCCAGCTGTTCGTGCAAGCCCTGCTGGTTAGAAACAATAATGCGACTGTCGGCCATTAGCTTGTTTGCATCCTTAGCTGCGCAACCCTTTACCGTGTTTAATGAGGTAATGAGCAACGCCATAGAATACCGCGATAAAGGCACTGATCACTGCAAATGAGGTCACCACACTGATGTCGTGGATCCCCAAAAAGCCATAGCGAAACGCATTAATTACGTAAACCACTGGGTTCAGTGCCGAGACCCCTTGCCAGAAGTCCGGCAACAAACTCAATGAATAAAACACGCCGCCTAAATAGGTTAATGGTGTTAATACAAAGGTGGGCACTATCGAAATGTCATCGTAACTGTTGGCAAATACCGCGTTAATGAGACCAGCCAAAGCAAACAGCACGCTGGTCATGATGACCGTTGCCACTATGATAAATAAGCTGTGCACTTGCATAGGAATAAAGAATAAGGCCACACAACTGACCATGGCGCCAACCAGCAAGCCCCGAGCTACGCCACCGCCTACGTAGCCGGCAATAATCACATAATTGGGCACCGGCGCCACCAACAGCTCTTCGAGGTTGCGCTGAAACTTAGCACTAAAGAAGCTCGACGCCACGTTAGAAAAGGAGTTGGTAATAATGGCCATCATGATTAGGCCGGGCGCAATAAATTCCATATAACTCACGCCACCCATTTCACCAATTCGACGGCCAATCAAGTTACCAAATATCAAGAAATACAGAGTCATGGTAATGGCTGACGGTAAAATGGTTTGCACCCAAATCCGCGTAAACCGGGTGACTTCTTTGGTTATGATGCTTTTAAACGCAATCCAATAGCTGGCTCTCATGCCTCATTCCCCTTACCTGCTTCCACTAAACGCACAAACAACTCTTCTAAACGGTTGGCTTTGTTTCGCATCGACAATACTTGCACACCTTGTTCGGTTAGCTGCTGGAATACAGGGTTGAGCCCAGATTCTTTTTCCACATCCACTTCAATAGTGACCTCATCAAGTTGACGCCAAGTAAAGCCGGATAAGTCAAACTGAGGCGGCTGCGCTTGCAAGTCTAAAACGAAGGTTTCAATGGTCAATTTGTTAAGCAGTGACTTCATGCTGGTGCACTCAACCAAGCTGCCGTGGTCAATAATGCCAATGTTGCGACACAGCATTTCCGCTTCTTCAAGATAATGGGTAGTCAAAATAATGGTGACCCCTTCTTGGTTTATCTTGCGCAAAAATTCCCACATACTGCGTCGCAGCTCAATGTCTACTCCCGCAGTAGGCTCATCTAAAATGAGCAGCTTAGGTTGGTGCATTAAGGCTCTGGCTATCATCAAACGGCGTTTCATACCGCCTGAGAGCTCGCGAGCTCGAGCATGACGCTTTTCCCACAAGTCGAGCTGGCTTAAATAGGTTTTTGCGCGCTCATGCGCCAGCGCCCGAGGCACTCCGTAATAACCGGCTTGGTTAACCACGATCTGTTGCACGGTTTCAAACTGATTAAAGTTAAACTCCTGCGGTACCAGACCGATGCAGCGTTTGGCATCTTCAAGGTGAGTACTGATGTCATAGCCAAACACCTTAACGCTGCCGCTGCTGCGATGAACCAAAGAGCTTATGATGCCAATGCTGGTGGATTTTCCGGCACCGTTTGGGCCAAGCAAGGCAAAAAAGTCGCCTTGGCTGACGCTTAAGTCTATGCCTTTAAGCGCTTTTACTCCGCCACTGTAGGTTTTGGTTAAGCCTTGAATATCAAGCGCTAATACTGATTCTGTTGTCATCGATTTTGCTGTCACTGTTAATTAATAGGTTACGATTTGGAGTCATCATCCAAAGGTTTGTTAGCGTAGCCCCACGGTGCCATCAATTGTTGGCTAATGCCCAGATGGTCCATGATGCGTGCCACCATAAAGTCGATTAGATCCTCAATACGCTTAGGCTGATGATAAAAACCCGGTGCCGCCGGCATAATAACTGCCCCTAATTGGCTGAGAGTCAGCATGTGTTGCAGATGAATAGCGTGAAACGGCGTTTCTCGCGGCACTAAAATCAGCTGTCCGCGTTCTTTTAGCACCACATCAGCAGCTCGTTCAATAAGGTTGTTGCTCATGCCGGTGGCCACGGCTGCGAGCGAACCGGCGCTGCACGGGCAAATGATCATCTTTTTAGGGGCGGATGAGCCTGACGCAACCGGCGAAAACCAGTCTTCTTTGGCAAACACCTGCAGCAGTCCCGGCTCAGTGCCAAAATATTGATTCAATTGTTCGGTCATTTTTTCAGGATTGGCCGACAAGCCTAACTGTTCTTCCGTTTTTAGCACCACCCGAGCGGCACTGGACACCATTAAATAAACCGGATGCCCTAGAAGCAAAAGTTGTTGCACTAAGCGCAAGCCATAACCCGCACCGGATGCGCCGGTATACGCTACGGTAATGGGCTCTGGCGAGTGTGACTGGGTCATGCTATTGCTCCAAACGCGTTAATAATTTTTGATGCAGTCCGTCAAAGCCGCCGTTACTCATAATGACGATGCTGTCGGTTGGGTTGGCCGCTTGTGCGACTTGCTCCACTAAGGTATCAACGTCTTGGCACACTTGAGTGGGTGGACGAGCATCGGCCATGGCCTGGCTTAAATCCCACCCCAAGCCTGGCGGCTGATACACAAAGGTCAAGTCAGCATCGTTCACCGATTGCGCCAAGGTGTGCTGATGCACGCCACGCTTCATGGTGGCAGAGCGTGGCTCAAGTACGGCAATAACCCGCTTATCCCCCACTTTCGCCCGCATACCGGCTAAAGTGGTGGCAATGGCGGTTGGGTGGTGAGCAAAGTCATCGTACACCTTAATGTCGGCTGGCTCTCCTAGCAGCTCTAGGCGACGCTTAGGTGGCGCAAAGTCGGCTAACGCTTGGCAAGCTGACGCCACCTCAACACCAACATGACGGGCGGCCAAAATCGCCATTAAGGCATTATCGGCATTGTGTTGGCCGATTTGTTGCCAATGCAACTCACCTTGCAAAGCATCATGGTGGTAAATCGCCAGCTTACTGCCCTCCTCGTTCAGCAGTCGACAATGCCAACCTTTGGCTGAAATGGCTTGTTGTTCGCTCCAGCAGCCCATGTCGATAACCTGCTCAATGGCTTCGCTATTACCCGGATAAATGACTTGACCGAGTTCAGGGATCATACGCAGCAAATGATGGAATTGTTTTTGAATGGCGCCTAAATCGTCAAAAATATCGGCGTGGTCGAATTCCAAATTATTAATCACCAGAGTCTTGGGGCGATAGTGCACAAATTTGGACCGTTTATCGAAAAAGGCGCTATCGTATTCGTCCGCTTCCACCACAAAAAAATCCGACTCACCCAATCGAGCAGAAACCCCAAAGTTTTGCGGAACACCACCAATCAGAAAGCCCGGTTTGTAACCACTACTTTCCAAAATCCAGGCGAGCATGCTGGCGGTGGTGGTTTTGCCATGGGTGCCAGAGACGGCTAATACCCAGCGATTTTGCAACACATGACGGGATAGGAACTCTGGGCCACTGGTGTAGGCGAGGCCGCGATTGAGCACAGCTTCTACGCACGGGTTACCTCGGCTCATGGCGTTACCAATCACCACCAAATCGGGGTTGCTATCAAGCTGACTGGGCTCAAAGCCTTGTATGAGCTCTATTCCTTGCTGTTGCAGCTGAGTGCTCATTGGCGGGTACACATTGGCATCGCTGCCGGTTACTTTATGTCCCATGTTTCGGGCTAATATTGCCAAACCGCCCATAAAGGTTCCGCAAATTCCAAGTATGTGTATGTGCATTAAGCCTCATCCAACTGCATAAAAGGTGAAATTGTTGGCTATTGTACCTAGGAATTGCCTTTACTATCCAGCAAAGTAATGCGGCAAAACAATTTAGAAGCAAAAACGTCTGGACGTCTAGATTGACAAACTAGCAAGAACTCTTATAATCTTGCCAACTTAATTAGCCAAACATTAACTGCATGAAAGCGAGATAATTGTGAGCCAATCTCAACAACCTACTCCTAAGGCGCTGGCCTTATTGCCTTTGGGCGTTTTTCTAACTCTGTTTATTGGTGCAGGGCTTTACTTTCAAAGCCAGGGCGTGGACTTCGCTTTTTATCAGCTGCCCAGTGTTGTAGCGATATTGCCCGCAATATTACTGGCGATCATTCTCAGCAAACAAAAGCTCAATAATGCCATTGCCACCTTTGTTGATGGCATAGGTCACAACAACATCATCACCATGTGTTTGATTTACTTGCTGGCGGGTGCTTTCGCCGCGGTTGGTAAAGCAACCGGCGGTGTCGACGCTACCGTAGCTCTGGGTCTTAGCTTGATTCCAGCAGCGTTTTTATTACCGGGCTTCTTTATCATTGCCGCTTTCATTTCCACCTCTATGGGTACCTCGATGGGAACCCTAGCGGCGGTTGCGCCCATTGCACTGGGCGTTGCTCAACAAGCGGGGATTGAGCCCGCTTTGATGGCCGGTGCCATTTTATCTGGCGCCATGTTTGGGGATAACTTGTCCATTATTAGCGACACCACCATCGCCTCGACTCGCACCCAAGGCTGCGACATGCGCGATAAATTCCGTGAAAACCTAATTTTTGCGGTACCGGCAGCGCTTATCACCCTGCTTATTTTCAGCTTTGCCAGCGCTGGTGAGGCGGTGATTGAGCCGCAGCAATATGACCTATTAAGCGTTTTGCCTTACATCGCCATTTTGATTTTAGCGGTAGCAGGTGTG
Source organism: Paraferrimonas haliotis (assembly GCF_002282895.1). GTDB lineage: Bacteria > Pseudomonadota > Gammaproteobacteria > Enterobacterales > Shewanellaceae > Paraferrimonas > Paraferrimonas haliotis. Next base: position 415,120 of record NZ_NRRB01000001.1, on the reverse strand, counting down.
AACGTATTTGTGGTGCTCACCGCAGGGATTTTGTTTGCGGGCCTGAGCGCCATCGCCACCACAGACTATGGTGTCATTCAGTTTGGCCAAGATGTATACGCCGGTTTTGGCAACATGCAGGAAATCTTCATTTTGTCCATGCTGGTTGGCGGACTTGCGGCATTAATGCAGCAACAAGGCGGTCTGGCATTTGTATCCAACATCATTGAAAAGCTCATTGCTCGCTTTTCTAAAAAGCAAGGTGAGGCCTCTACTCGTGCAGCAGAGCTTGGTATGGCGGGCTTAGTGTCGTTCACCAACACCTGTGTTGCGAATAACACGGTGTCAATCATTGTGGCGGGCGATCTTGCTAAGCAATTGGCGACCCAGCATCAAGTGGCCCCTAAGCGCGCCGCCAGTATTTTGGATATTTTCGCCTGTATCGTGCAAGGTCTGCTGCCCTATGGCGCTCAGGCTTTATTGCTCTCATCAGCGTTTTTGATTTCGCCTCTGGCTGCCGTAAGCCAAGCATTCTATTGCATGATTCTTGCGGTGGTTGCCATTGTGGTGGTGCTGATACGCAAACGCTAACCGCGACACATTTATAGGCCTGCTCAGTTGTCGGGCAGGCCTAGGTTACGCTATCATTAGCCGCGCACCATTCACCTACTGACGGCCACAGGAATTCGCAATGCAATCCTTGCAAACTGCCTTACAAAACCAACAAACCGATCCCGAACTTTCCCAATTACTCGAGTTATTAGCCGATATTTGCTGTGAAATCAGTAATGACGTGCGCCGCGGCGCTTTGGCCGGCGTGTTAGGCGTGGCAAGCTCTGAAAACGTGCAAGGGGAAACCCAGAAGAAATTGGACATCATTGCCAATGACCTTATCAAACGCCGCTTAGCAGAATTACCTAGCGTTAAAGGGATTGCTTCTGAGGAAGAAGATGACGTGGTCAGCTTACACAGCGACGGTCGTTTTTTAGTGAGCTTTGACCCGCTCGATGGCTCGTCTAACATCGACATTAACAGCTTAGTTGGCACTATATTTTCGGTGTTACCGGCACCGGAAGGTACGCTTACCCAAGCCAGCTTTTTGCAAAGCGGCCGCAATCAATTAGCGGCGGGTTATGCCCTTTATGGTCCTTCCACTCTTATGGCACTGTCCACCGGTCAGGGGACTCAAATGTACACCCTAGACCCAAACAGCCAAACCTTCTTGCAGCTTGAAGCACAGGTGCAAATACCAGCCACAACTCAGGAGTTTGCCATTAACATGTCGAACCAACGATTCTGGCAAGCGCCGATGCAAGGCTACATTAATGACTTACTCGAAGGGGCTAATGGGGTAAGAGAAAAGAACTTTAACATGCGTTGGATTGCTGCCATGGTGGGCGATGTGCATCGGGTATTAAGTCGTGGCGGTATCTTTACTTACCCGGCTGACCACAAGAACCCAGATAAGCCCTTTAAGCTGCGTTTAATGTACGAAGCCAACCCAATGGCCATGTTGGTTGAGCAAGCCAATGGCTTAGCGTCTACCGGTTATGAAAACATTCTCGATATTGAACCGAGCGGTATCCACCAGCGGGTCGCCGTTATCTTAGGCTCTCGCGATGAAGTAAGCCATTGCCTAAGCTACCACGCTTAATTGATGCTATTGTCGCGATGCAAACGCTGCCAGTTTCGACTGGTAGCGTTTTTTATTATCCACATCCTGAGACAGTGACAAGGCTTTAGCGAGGTTGTCTTTTGCCTTTAAATGGTCCCCCGTTTGGGCATAGGATTTGGCCAGTCCAAAGTAAAACTCATGGCGGTAATCCGCTTTATCTAACGCCTTGTTGTAATAATAGATAGCGCGCTGATAATCATTATTTGCAAACGCTAGCTCCGCTTGGTCAAAAAAGTGATAGGGATTTCGCAAACGACTCAGCTCTACCCGCTTATGGATAGCGGCCCATTCGGTTAAGCGACCTTGATCCGCCAGTAACACCGAATAGTTGTTGAGCGATGTTAAGTCATCTTGGTTTAATGACAAGGCTCTCTGATACAGAAATTCAGCTTGCTCTTCCAGACCACTGCGACGATAAACCAATGCAAGGGTATTCATTGCCTGAGTCGAGTGCTCATCATAACTGAGCGCCTCTTTCGCCATCCAATAGGCCGGTCGAATATTGCCATCAATCAAATTCTCCGCCGCCAAATTATTGAACAACATCGACAGCACTTGGTCTTCCGTTACAAAGTTGACCCGGTAACCGGCGATGGCACGAGTGGGTAAAAAGTCCACCACAAACGTATCGCGACTGGTGGTATAGGTGGTTGGCATAAAGCCCGGCATCAATCCGATGTTAATGTGGTCGTTAATGAGCAGGTAACCCGAGTCTCGATCCCAAATCGGATCCACCTTTACTTCTCGGTAGCGCACTTTAATGCCCAACTCTTTCGCCATGGCCGCGGTTAACAACACCAGTGACAAACAATTGCCGACACGAACCTCATAGGTGCTAGCAGGCAATTCTGAAACCCGTTCTTGATATTGGAAATGGCCCTTTTGAGCGGACAGTTGCTCGGCTAGCCACTGGTGCGCTAACAACTCGCCACCGTGGCGATTAAACTGCAGTTTAAGATCGTTGGCTTGCGCTTTATCTAAACGAGTGGCTTGATGGCGGTTCGCCACGTCCAGCTTGGGAAAAAATGCAGAATCTTCAAAAGGAATGGGCGCCCTAGCGGCATTATCTGGAGCGGTGGCGCATCCTGAAAGCAGACCAATGAGCAATAACGTTCGAATAATCATACCGTTTCTCCCCATATTTTTGTCAGTTTAATGCCAGTCTTTAGGTACAGTGCGTTAAATTAAGCTTAGCTTAAGTAGACACGGTTTGACCAATTCAGGTTAATATGGAGCTCTAACCAACTAAAGTGAGCCATTGTGAAACAACAAAAACAGCTGCTCCTGCTTATGATTTTCGTCATGTCATTGGTGTTTTCCGTATGGCAAGTGTTGCTCAACAACTTTGTTATCGAGCGGGCCGCCTTTAGTGGTGAAGAAATTGGCATGCTGCAAAGCTTGCGCGAAGTGCCGGGCTTTTTAGCCTTCACTGCGGTGTTTGTTTTGTTGGTATTAAAAGAGCAAACCTTTGCCTTTTTGGCGTTAGGCTTAACCTGCATCGGGGTGGCCATTACCGGTTATTTTCCCAGCGTTATTGGTCTTTATTTAACCACGGTACTGATGAGCATTGGCTTTCACTACTTTGAAACCGTCAACCAATCGCTGACTTTACAGTGGCTTGATAAAAATGAAACCGCCACTTTTTTAGGGCAAGCCCTGGCTTGGAAAGCCGCTGCAGCCCTAAGTGCCTATGCCAGCATTTGGCTGTTAATGTCTTGGTTGCAGGTGGATTATCAACTCACCTATGCCTTAATTGGCGGGTTTGGGGTCATACTGACCCTAGCACTGTGGTTCTATTTTCCGCGCTTTCCAAGCACCACCAATCAACAACAAAAGCTGATTCTGCGCAAGCAATACTGGTTGTACTATGCGTTGGTGTTTTTCTCTGGCGCTCGGCGCCAAATATTCATGGTGTTTGCCGGGTTTATGATGGTGGAAAAATTCGGCTACTCCGTCAGTCAAATTACAGCGCTGTTTTTAATTAACTATGTGTTTAATTTATTGTTTGCCAAGCGCATTGGACGTTTCATCGGGCGCATCGGTGAGCAACGAGCGCTCACCATTGAATACCTGGGGTTGATTGCAGTCTTCGTCAGTTACGCTTTGGTGGATACCGCCATTATTGCCGCAGCATTGTACGTAATTGATCACTTGTTGTTTGCCATGGCACTGGCGATAAAAACCTACTTTCAGAAAATTGCTAAGCGTGAGGACATTGCAGCCACTGCTGGTATTAGCTTTACCATCAACCACATTGCGGCGGTGATCATTCCGGTATTGCTGGGGATGGTTTGGATAGTATCACCTGCGGCGGTGTTCTACGTGGGTGCTGGTTTTGCGTTATGCTCTTTGATGTTAGCGCGGCTAATTCCAGCCAATCCTGAGCAAGGTATGGAGACTCGCTGGCAACCGAGTCTCCGTTAGCGATTAGTCCAGTCTTTTAAAGATGAGTGATGTATTAATGCCGCCAAAGGCAAAGTTATTGCTCATCACATACTCGACGTCCATGGCTTTGCCTGCAGCCGTGATGTAATCCAGCTCCCCGCAACGGGGATCGATATTGTCCAAATTTACCGTCGGCGCAAACCAACCGCGACGCATCATTTCTATGGTCAGCCAAGCTTCTATGGCGCCGCAAGCCCCTAAAGTATGGCCAAAATAACTCTTAAGGCTTGAAATGGGCATGGCGTTGCCAAATACCGCTGAAGTCGCTTGAGTTTCGGCGATGTCGCCCAACTCGGTAGCGGTGCCATGGCCATTTACATAACCAATGGCTGATGCGGGCAAATTTGCATTGGCTAACGCCATTTCGATGCATTTTTGCATGGTCTCAGCGCGAGGTTGAGTCACGTGGGCCGCGTCGCAATTGGTGGCAAAGCCAACCAGCTCAGCAATAGGTTTAGCACCGCGCGCTAAGGCGAAATCAAGATTTTCTAATACGAAACTGCCAGCACCCTCGCCAATAACTAAGCCGTCACGATCCGCGTCGTAAGGCCGCGGCGTCAAGCTCGGTGAATCGTTTTTTTGACTGGTGGCAAATAGAGTATCGAATACCGCCGATTGGGTTGGGCACAGCTCCTCGGCGCCACCGCACACCATGGCCAACTGCTGGCCGTATTTAATGGCTTCATAGCCGTAGCCAATGCCTTGGGAGCTGGAGGTACAGGCCGATGAAGTGGGAATCACTCGCCCTCGTAAACCAAAGAACAGCCCGGCATTAACCGCGGCACTGTGAGACATCATCTTGACGTACGTATTGGCGTCCATTTCACGGGTGCTGTGATCCCGCAACAAGGTGGTAAAGGCGTTGCCTTCTGTGGTGCTGCCGCTGCAACTGCCGTAGGAAATTCCGGTTGAGCCGTCGGTGAGTGCCGCTTCGTCCAGCAAGCCGTTGGCGCTAAGGGCCAGCTCGGTGGCGCGTGTAGCCAGTTTCGAAACTCGGCTCATTGAACGAATTTTCTTGCGGGTATAATGACTGGGCAAACTGAAGTCGTTAATGGGTGCTGCCAACTGGGTTTTAAGGCCATCGTAAATGCGCCAGTCTTGCATGCGCTGAACAGCGTTTTGTCGGCTTTTCAAAGCGCTAAACACCTGCTCGACGTCGGTACCTAAAGAGGTAATCCCCGCCATTGAGGTTACCACAACGCGATGAGTCATTAATGCAACCCTCCGTTAATTCCAATCACCTGTCGATTAATATAGCCGGCATTAGGGCTTAACAAGAACGCCACCAACGCCGCCACTTCTTTAGCCGTGCCCATTCGCTGCAGTGGAATGGCCGGCAGCACATGCTGTTTAACGTGCTCTTCAACCATACCGGTATCAATTAATCCCGGCGCAACGCAGTTAACCGTAATCGCCCGTCGCTTACTGGCCAGTTCGGTGGCCAAGGCTTTGGTGGCCCCAATAATGCCGGCCTTCGAGGCGGAATAATTCACTTGGCCGCGATTACCCACTTGCCCCGACAGAGAAGCCATGGCAATGATCCGACCTTGTCGGTTAGCAACCATAGGCATAACGGTCGGATGAATCACGTTATAAAAGCTGTCAAGGTTGGTGTGAATCACATCGTCCCAATCTTCTCCAGTCATGGCTGGAAAGGCGGTATCGCGAGTAATTCCAGCGTTGGAAACCACCCCAAAATAAGCGCCATGCTCGGCAATATCGGCATCAATGACTTGCTTACACTGAGCTCTATCGGAAACATCGAATTGCAAAATGCGACAATGACCACCGTCGGCTTGAATTTGCGCTTGAGTCTGTTCAGCACCCGCTTTATCGCGGCCATAATGAGCCACTACCAAAAAACCTTGGCCGGCGAGCTCAATGGCAATGGCTTGACCTAAGCCTTTGCTAGCACCTGTGATTAACACTTGCTTCATAGCACTTCCTAGTTACGATTACGCTGGTGTTTTGAGCGTTTCCAGCATTTGCTGTGATGGCCGGTAGGTATTTAACTGAGCACTGGCCACCACCTCTCCTTGATATTCGATGCGACACTGATAAACACCCATGTGCTCATCAAGCATCACCTGTTTGGCGTAGACCTTTAGCACCGCGCCAAGCGGGTATACTTTACCTTGATCTTGGTAGCGTCGGCCGCCCAGCAGCAGTCCAACCTGAATGGGCTTATCGGTCGACAGAGCTTTTATTCCAGCAGCGGCGCCTATTGCCTGCGCCATAAACTCTATACCCACGTGCGCGGCAACCCCTTGCTTGTGGACATCGTAAAATACCCCTTGCTCGCTTATGGTAACACCGCAGCATATTTCCTGCTCATTGCAGTCCAACACTTCATCCAGCAAAATCATGGGTGCACTGTGTGGCAATAAGGCTTCAATGGGGGGATAGTTAGCTTCAGTCACGAGTTACTCCAAAAATCAGCGCCGCATTATTGCCACCAAAGGCAAACGAGTTTGAGATGACGAAGTTGTCCGTAAGCGCCTGCTCAGATTTCACTAAGTTGATTGGACTGCACTCTGGGTCAAGTTCGCTGGACCGGGGAAATTGCTGCGGCAGCGTTTGGTGTTCTAGACTCCAGCAGCAAATGGCGGCTTCAATAGCCGCAGCCGCCCCTAAACAATGCCCGGTGAGCGCTTTCGTTGAGCTCACTGGGGTATCACCCAACAGCTCTGAAATTGCTTTCGACTCCATAGCATCGTTCAGTTGTGTGGCGGTACCGTGGGCGTTTACATAGCCAATATCAGCGGCGCTTAGATTGGCCATGGTCAATGCTTGCTGCATCGCTTGCTGAGCACCTTCACCGCTTGGCAACGGAGCCGACATATGATGCCCTTCGGCTGATTCGCCCCAGCCAGCCAAATACAAGGCCGCTGGCTCACGAGTGCATAAAAACAAGGCCCCAGCCTCGCCGATGTTAATGCCACGGCGTTCGCTTGAAAACGGCATACAAGGATCGCTAGAGACTTGCTCAAGCGCATCGAAACCATTGACGGTCAGGTCGCAATAACTGTCGACACCGCCGCAAATGACCGCATCACACACACCGGTTTGCAGTAATTTTTGCGCCGAGATAAAGGTTCTGGCAGCGGAAGAGCAAGCGGTAGAAATAGAAAATCGTGGTCCGTCAACTTGAGCAAGCTTTGCTATAAAGTCGGCACTGTTGCCAATGTCTTGGTGACTGAACTGGAAATCATCGGGTAATTGTCGATGTTGTTGAAAGTGGCGAATGGCTTTTTCGCCTTCGGCAATACCGCAGGTGCTGGTGCCGATCACGACCCCAATTCGATGAGCACCCATCGAGCTTATCGCTCGCTCAACACCTTGCTGAATTTGCTCAAAGCACGCCGCAGCTATGCGATTGTTGCGATTATCCCAATGACGGAATGACGTGGGCACCGGCGGTAACTCTTCAACAATACTGGCCACACAGCCAAATCGGCCACTGTAAAGCGGCTCGCCTAAGCGAGCCATGCCCTTGCTTTCACCTGAAGCTAAGGCATCTAGGGTTGCTTGTTTGCCACGGCCTAATGCACTGATGGCGCCAATTTGCTCGATGTACATAAATTACTGCTGCCATTCGATGGTCGTTAAGGTTAACTCTGTTTGGAAACGCTTATCGATAATGCGTATCTGACCACCGTTTTGTCGTGGTTGCTGATAAAGCACGGTCAGCTGTTGTTGACCGTCGCCCTTGCTCACCACTCGCGAATCTGATGTGGTTATCATAGTGAGCTTAGCGCTACTAAGCAATGCATCGAGCTCTGTTGGCGGCCATAGCGCCAACAACAAGCTTTCCAGCACCAGCGCATCGTTCGGCCCTTGCTCCGATTTTGGCAGCAGGCTGTGACTGGTGAGCACTGTGCCATCCCAGCTGAGGTCGAACAGCTTTACGCCCATTATCGATAGGCCTACCAGGCGTACCTGTTTAGCATTGATTTCGGTAACGGCGATGAATTGATACTGTTGCTCACCTCGTTTAAGTTGCGCTTGCTGCTGAATATAAGCCTCGCCACCATAACTTCCTGGACTTGGCCAGGCATCTCGGCCGCGATTTTGCTCGGTAGTGGCACACCCTGTTGCCAGCAACACCAAACCAATAACGAACACTCTAAGGTGCAACATGCTTCATCCTTTGTGGTTGTGGCGCGAGCACCCAGGCGGCAAAGATGCCGCAGGCAATCGTTAGACCGAAGCTGGCAATGGCGTTATTACTGGAAAAGGCCATAATCCCAAACGCCAGTAAGGTGGTAATGCCCGCCAAAATCACCGTCAGTAAACCATGCCCCTGATTGCGATGGCCGTTTAAAATTAAACTGTAGTCCACTCCAACCCCAAACACGATCAGTAAACCAAGCAGGCTAAACAGGTTGGCTTGTAATCCAGCTATTGCTGGCAAAGCGATGGCAAAGCCACAAGCAAGCACCGGCGCCAGTAACAGCCGGGCACCTTGCAACAAACCATAGCGACTAGCTAGCAACGTAAACACCGCCAGCAAGGCCACCAGCAGTAATTCTAAAACACTGTTGCGATAATCGCTTAACAGGGTACTGATTTCATCGGCTCGCGCGACATAGCTAACGCTTACCTGCGCGCTTTGCTGCTGCAGCGCTTCAATTGCAGCGATATCCTGTACCCCTTGCAGGGTCACCACCACATAGCTTCGGCCATCACTGAGGCTGCCAAATAAGAATGGCAAATCGGCTTTTAAGTAAGAAAAGACTTCCCAAGTAAGTAATTTAAATGGCGGCAGTTGTGGGGTTGTTGAGAGACCAAGTTGAGCCGCTAACTGCTCCCCCGAACTTGCTAGCAAGTACTGACTCAGTCGGTAATTTTGCTGTTGTTGAGCTTGCGAAGGCAGCAACTGTCCTAAGCTAACAAAGCGACTTAACACGCCTTGCTGTTGCAGCGCTTGCAGTTGTGGCATTAATTGTTCTTGGGTGGTGAGCGCTTGCTCTTGGGTATCGGCAACAATCACCAACCATTGTTGACTTGGGCTAACACCCGTGGCGTTAGCAATGAGCGTTTCTTCTTGTTTCAATTGCGAAGACAAAGACTGCATGGCGCGCACGTCGTCGTTAAAACTTACCAAGGTTAGGCCATAACCGGAAATAACCACTACAAGCAGCCAAGCCAAGCGGCTTATCACGCTGCGGCGATAGTTGTTGCAGCCATTAACCAGGGTGTCTCCTAATGCGCTTAAATCGGTCTTAGCTGCTGTTTCAGTGAACAAGGGATACAGCAACAACACGCTTGCCAATGCGCCAGCTAAGCCGACGCTGCAGAATACAGCGACTTGCTTAAGCCCGGGAAATCCTCCCCAGATCATGACCGCAAACGCAAAGCAAGACGACAGCATGCCCAAAAGCAGAACCGGCTGCATGTGCTTTAACGCTGTTTTCGGGTGCCAATGAGCCCCGGCGCAACTGCGATAACAAATATAGTGGAAGGCATAGTCCACCGAGATACCAATTAAGCTCGCCCCAACCACCAAGGTAAATCCATGAATTTGTCCAAACCACAACCAGGTGACAGCGGCTGCCATGGTGATGGCACTGTAAATCGTGAGTAGACATAAGGCGAGCGGTTGAGGGCTGCGAAAAAGCAACAACATGATAATGACAATGGCCACTAATGAACCGCCGCCAATAATCGCCACTTCAAATTGTGCCGACGAAGCGGCATCTGTGACGTAAAAAGCAGCACCCTGTCGCCAAACATCCACTCCATACTGTTGTGCGATGTCGTCAACACGCTGGTTGAGTTGAGCTATTAACTGCTGCTGTTCTCTTTGATAAGGGCTCGCCATGAGCTGTGCTTGCAGTAAAATTTGCACTTGCGAACCACTGTGACGCACCAAGTAGCCTTGTTCGGCGCTAAAGCGAGGCTCTGCAAACGCGTGCGTTAAATAATGGCGGAACAGCAGGAAAGGATCCTTATCCAATTCGGCAAAAGAAACGCCGGCAAACGGACTATAAATCTGGGTGATGGCACGCTGCGCAATCTCTGGCGCACCGTCATTTTGAAGGCCATTGCGGGTGTCGTTATCAAGTAATTGATAGCGGTAATCGAACAAGCTTTTGCCAATTTTAGACTGAATATCATCGACATCGGTGACCATCAACTCCAAAGATTGGCTAAGCTCTTGGCTCAACTCATCGGTGGCCGCTTTTACCTGAGTAAAGTCATCACCGTTGACCACCAGAATTAACTTTGTTTCAACGTCCTCACTCACCTCATCAAGTACCTGCTGCACCCAAGGACGTTGCTGGTCTTTAGGCAGTAAATCGAGGAAGTTGTTATTCGGCTGGCCGCCCTGGTATATCCAAACGGCTAACATGACGCTAGCAAATGCCACTAACGCCGCATACACAAAGGCTAGGCTATTTCGATTCACGGTTATCCAGCCCCTTAAGCAATTCGGGAACCTGAGTCAGTGGGCTGGTTTGGATAAAACGCGTCTCGGTGTGATCACCACTGTTTTCCATCACTTTCAGTGTCAACACATCCCCTTGGTTTCCGCTGACCTCAATGTTGGCCAGCACTTTGGCAAACATTCCGCCTTTAGGGGTAAGCTGCAGTTGCCATAGCGGCCACTGGGGTTCGGTATTAAGGCGCACATCAAACAACTCACTCTGTCGCTTCAAGTCGCCCGACATCAGCGCCAATACCGTTTGGCTAATGGACTGCGACAGCTTTGCTTGCTGCGAGCTTTGCGGCTGTTTTACGTGGTTTGTATAAACATCGATGCCACTTTGGCTCATGAGCGTTTGCTGTTCAAACGGAACGCTTTGCTGCCAAAGCAGCGCTTGGTTTTTGATTAAATAAAAGTCACCACTGGAGGTTAGCGGTCGTGACAGCCCGGCAATAAAGCGTTGTTGCTGATATTGCCCTTGCAGCTGTTGATTCGCGGCCAACGCCTGCTCTATCGTTTGCAAGTTAGCCGGGGTTTGTCCCCACCCGCTAAAACTGATCAGCAACGTCAGGACTAGGATTGAGATTCTTGCCATACCTGTACCTTCGATAATAAGCATTGTGGCGAAGCAAAACGCATTTGGCCATCCTCCAAGCCCACTGCACAGTGAATGGTGTGAGCTTTAATGCAAGTAGCTCCATCGCTATCGCGAGTGATTCGATAACTGATTTTTAACCGATTTTCCCACTCATCCAAGCGGCTTTGAATGGTCAGAGCATCGCCGTAGACTGCCGAGGCGACAAATTTCATGCGCGTATCCACCACCGGAAAGGCATAGCCTTGGCGCTCCATTTCCCGATAATCGAAATCCAGTTCGGCTAACAGCGCTTCTCGCCCTAACTCCAAATAGCGAAAATAATTACCGTGCCACACCACCCGCATGGGGTCGCAGTCTTGAAACGGTACCCGCACCTGTGCATTGGCAACAAGCGTCATTAGTACAAGGTCCATAACTGCAGTCGCACCGCATTCAAGCCTTCTCTTAATTCAGCTTCAAGCGGGCGGTCGCTGTCTAAAAATGGGCTAATCGCACGTATTTCGGTAATGCTTTTTTGAATGCTTTGGCTAAGTTCCGTGGCATCAAGTTGTTGTTGCCGTTGCCTTAATTCGATGGCCTGTACGGAAGCGAAAGCACAAGCTACCGCAACCTGCTCGGTTAACTCAATGACCCGCCGGCAATCGCGAGCGGCAATGGTGCCCATGCTCACCTTATCTTGATTATGGCTTTCGGTTGAGCGACTGAAGACTGAAGCAGGCATGGTGTTTTTAAGGGCCTCAGCGGTCCACGCCGACACCCCAATTTGCACCGCTTTAAAACCGTGATTAATGGGCAGCACATCGGCCTTGGCACCGCTTAAGTTATAGGGCAAACCGTTATTGAATTTATAGTCACATAGCTGCGCCAATTGTCTGTCCAACAGGTCGGCGACATTGGCCACCGCCGCTTTGAGACTATCCATAACCATGGCAATATGGCCACCATAAAAATGGCCACCATGAAGCACACGCTCTTCTTCGCCGTCGATGATGGGGTTGTCGTTAGCCGAATTAAGCTCTATTTCAATAACGCCGCGAGCCCACTCTAAGGTATCCTGCAGCACCCCGATTACATGAGGAGCACAGCGCAATGAGTAGCGGTCTTGCAATCGATCTGAGTTTCGAGGGGCTCGTTGCGAATCCAAATCTTGGCGCACTCGCTGAGCACATAGCACTTGGCCGGGGTGTGGTTTAACCGCATGCAAGGCTTCGCCAAAATGAAACGCGTTGCCTTGCATACCAATGCTGACCATTGCGGTAATCCGGGTAGCCAACTGACACAAATAATCGGCGCGTTTCCATGTTAAGCAAGCAATGGCGGTCATTACCGCGGTTCCGTTCATCATTGCTAAGCCTTCTTTGGGTTTAAGCTGTATCGGCTTGATGCCGGCATTTTGAAGCGCAACCGCAGCGCTGGTGACCTGCCCTTTATACACCACATCCCGCTCACCTATAAGAGCGGCGGCAATGTAAGAAAGCGGGGTTAAGTCGCCCGACGCCCCCACCGAGCCTTCTTCAGGAATGCGAGGTAAAATGTCGTTCTCAAGCAAACCCACCAAGTTTTCAAGCAGCTCCATGCTTACCCCAGATACGCCACGGCTTAATGAAGCGAGGCGTGTCGCTATGATGGCCCGGGTTTCACTGGTGTCGAAGTGTTTGCCTAAGCCACAACCATGAAAACGAGTGAGTTGATGTGGCAATTCTTCCACTAAATTGGCCGGAATCGACACAGTACAACTGTCTCCGTAACCCGTGGTAACGCCATAAATAATACCTTCTTCTTTCCAAAGCTTATCGAGAAAGTCGGCGCCTTTTTCGATGCGTTTGGCGAATTGTGGTTGCTCGCTTAAGCTCACGCCACGACCTTTAAAGGCAACGTCGACGATGTCTTCTATGTTCAAATTGCGGTCGCCAAAAACGACCTTAGAGGCATTAACTGTCATGTTCACAAGTCCAAAAATCAAAAAAGTTATACCACTGCAGCGGATAACGCAGCGCATAGTGCTCGAGCCGCTGCGCGTACTTGGCCACTAACTGCTGAAGCGCTTGTTGCCGCTGCCCTCTTGGCAGGCTCGGATGTTGCTCAAAGGGCTCGAAAAAGATGTCATAACGGTCGTTATTGGCGAAACCGAACATGGTGTATACAGGGTGTTTTAACAGCCCTGCCAACATAAAAGGCCCCTGTGGGAAAGGCGCTGGCGTCCCTAAAAACGACTGCCACACCACCCGTTTGTGTTGCGTCACAGAGGTTCTATCACCAACGATAACCACCCACTCTCCCTGACTCAGCTTCTGCTCTAACAAAATGGCGGTATCAGGCCCTAACTCAGTAACCTGTATCAAATTAAGATTGCTGTTTGGGTTTACTTGCTTCATAACGCTATTAAACGTCTCGGCATGTTCGGTAAACACCAACGCGTTAATGGTTAACTCGGTGTATTTGCCAGACAAGGCGCGACACAGCTCTATGTTTCCTAGGTGGCTGGCTAATATTACCGCCCCCTCATTGCTGTTTATCACGCTTTGCAGCAAAGCCTCATCGCTAAAATCCAACGAATCAAGGCCAATGTGGCCTCCCCATGCCGCCAGCTTATCCAGCATGTTTTGCCCAAAGCTGTATATGTGGCGGTAGCTGCTCAGTGTTGGCAACGAATGACTGCGGCTTTTTGCAAATTCCGTCAGCTTTTGTCGGTATTGGGTAGAGGTTGCACGGGCGTTCGCGTCGGTAAGGTAATAAAAGGCAATCACAGGGTGAAGCATCAAAGAAAACGCTTTGCGCCCAAAAAGCTGATAGCTTTTGAGCAAAATCATGATGCCTAAATAGCTGCCCCGCTCTCTATGCTTCGACCAATGATTGTTTTGAGAAGCGCTGAAATGACGACGAATAAGGGTCGGGCTCTTAAACAACATTTGAGTGATCAGGCGAGTATGGAGCCAACTGATTTTAACATTGTCCCACAGAGCGTCGAAATGACTCACGCCGTCTTCTGGGTAGTGCACCGCGATCGGAAGAAACTGTATATCAAGCCCTTGCCAGTAGAGCCTGACTAAGATTTCAATATCGAAATCCATGCGCCGACCAAGTTTAACAGTAGAAATTAATTCATAGGTAGCCGCCAATGGATAAATTCGAAAGCCACACATGGAATCTCGGATTTGTAGTGACAAAGTTTCAATCCAAACCGATACATGGGTTGCATAGCGTCCGTACAAACGCCCCTTAGGAACATCATCGCCATAGATTGGCTGGCCTGATATTACCGCCTTTGGGTTATCGCTTGCCAAGGCAATCAGATTCGGAATTTTGGCGAGATCGTGTTGGCCATCAGCGTCCACCTGGAGTCCATGGCTGTATCCTTGCTGATAAGCCCATGTCATCCCTGCCATCACCGCTCCACCCTTACCTTGATTGGTTTCCAGCTCAAGCAAAAATACATCGTTATCGTTTTTAAGTTGTCGCAGCGCCGCGGTGGTTTCGGCGTTACTACCATCATTGACCAATACCATAACCAGTTCGTGCTGACGCAACTGTTGCACCACTGCAGCGACGGTATTGCCGTGGTTATAGCAAGGAATGATGGCGACGATATTAAGCATTAGCGCTGACTCTTTAACTTGCCGGTGGCATGGTTGCCTAAATCACTGTGGTAACTGAAGGTCAATTTTTGTCGGGCCTCATCCCAATCCAGCTGCAACTGCAGTTGCATATCTGGCTTTATGGGCTGCTGATACTTAATGACATCGGCGCCTGCAAAACGAAAATCTGGAACCATCAGCTGCTTGGCGTAGTGAATCGCCCAATCCATTTGCACCACACCGGGCAGAATCGGCGTGCCTTCGAAATGGCCTTTAAAAAACAGCAGCTGGGCCGGAATGTGTAAACTCAAACAAGCGCTGGTAGCACTCACCTGCTTGGCTAATACTTGAGGGTAGCGTGGTTCAGTCATGGAACAACTCCTTAATCGCTGCCAGGTCTAATTTAAACTGACTGTTTCGAGGAATGAACCCCACCACCTTGATTTTGCGTGGCAAAGCAACCGGCTCTAGCAGGCCAGATAAGCATTTGCGCAATTCCCGCCACAACCATGAGTGCCCCTGGCTGGCATAGTGCTGCTTCCCTTCTTCGGACAACGCCACCGCGCACACAATGCGCAGCTGTTTTCCTTGGGTAACGGCTAACGCCGCGCAGTCATCAACCAAACTCGATTGTTTTAGAGCAAGCTCGATTTCATCCAAAGAAACTCGTTTTTCAGCGATTTTAACAATGCGATCTTGTCGACCAACCAAACTGAATAAGTTGCTATCCTGAAGTTCAACCTGGTCCTTAGTCGCAAAATAAGCCGCTTCAATATAGGGAGAACGCACCACTAAACATTGATTATGAATGGCCAATTCGACGCACGAAAACGCTTGCCAAGGCTGGTTCGCGTGTTGTCGCTGCCGAAATGCGATACCGCCCGTTTCAGTACTGCCATAAACCTCAATGGGACGGCACTGCAAGCGTTTTGAACAGCTTTCTACGGCTTCGAATGACAAAGGACCTCCGGAGCTGAATACGCTATGACACTGCCCTTGAAGTTGTTCCATTTGCCCTAAGCGCTCTAAAAATGCAGGACTGGCAACAAATAACGTTTGTTTGGTGAGTTGCAACATTAATGCTTCTTCGTGCTCAATCAAGCCGCAGTCAAAGGGGCGGTTTGCCAGCAAAGGCCACACCACGCGAAACAACAAGCCATAAATGTGATTGTGAGCCACTGAGGCTGTTACTCGAGTCACCGGTTCATCACTGCAAAACTGCTGCTGCAGCTCTTGAGCTTCTCGCTCAAGCAATTGCAGGGTTTTGCTAATTTGAGTAGGTTCACCGCTGCTGCCCGAAGTAAACAAAGACAACCCACAGGCGCTGCCGTCCAAGGGGCTAAAGTCCACTTCAAGCGCTTGTTTTGAGCCAATTTCCACTGCAACGTCATTGTGGTGCAATGCGGCATCGATATTACTGATAAGTGGCCACTTAAGCCGATAGCTAGGCCAGTTTTTAGGTTGCAGATTACTTGGAAGGATGGCGTGTTTATCGGCCTGATGACAGCTGAGTAGCGCCACCAGCATCGACCAAGGTTCGTCGCATACTATCGCAAAGTCTCTCGCTTGGTGAGCTTTCAAACGGGTAACCAAATGCGCACAGTCTGTTTGTAACTGCCGCAAAGTGAGCGGTGTCGCCGAACGGTAAGCGATAACGCGCTGGCCATTGTGCTCGCATAATAGGTTGTGCAATAGCGAGTGTTTCATACCTTTAACACCCATTTCCGATAAAGCCATTCCCCACCAAGCAAAGTGCCAATGAGAAGGTAGCTGATCAATCCGTTGTACAAAGTCCAAAGGTTCAGTGACATAAAAGTAGTGGCGCAGGCAATGCTGGCGTTTATGACAAAGAACACAAGCCACAGTTTAGTCAGTGTGGCGGTGTAGTGTCGGCCGCGTTCATCCAGGTTTGGATCCTGTAATAACGCCAGTTGAGTTATCACCGGCGACTTTGCACGCAGACTGATGTAAAAGCCGGTGGCCAATACTAAGTTAATGGCCACCGGATAATACAAAAACCAATGCTGTTGCTTTAACAGCATGCCGAGCGCCACTAGCACCACGCCAATGGCGGCTCCAAACCGCAGCAGTTTGGCCATCGCTGTTATGGCTTTGCTAAACACCACCCGATAACACAAAACCGCAAAAATTAAGCCGAAGACCCACACCCCATGGTCGTGGGAAAGCCCCATGAAAACCAGTAACGGGTATAAAGCAACTAAAATGCCGCCTAATACCGATACCAGTTTCATTAAGCGTTAGCTGCTAAATCAACAACCGCGACCACCACATCATCGACGGTTTTGACCGACTTAAAAGTCTCGGCTTCAAATTTATCGCCGGTCTTGTTTTGCAAGAACACCACTAAGTCCACAGCATCAATACTATCCAGATCTAAATCATCCGCCAATAATGCCTCTGGCGTTACTTGCGAAGGCTCTAATTCAAACAGCTCCACCATGGCTTCTTTGATCAGTGCAAATACCTCTTCATAACTCATCAGACGGCTCCTTGAGTGCTCTGAGAAGAAATATAATCCGCCAATGTGGTGACACTTTGAAAGTGTTCACGTACAGCCGGATCGTCACCATTAATGACGATATTAAAGGTTTTCTTAATCGCAAGCCCGAGTTCCAAGGCATCGATAGAGTCTAAGTTGAGACCATCGCCATCACCAAACAAAGGTTCGTCACTGTCAATATCGCTTACTTGCAAGTCTTCGAGATTCAGTGAATTAATTATCAGCTGCTTAAGCTGTACATCCAAATCGTTCACAACACTGTTCCTTTGATTTAAGGCGCTTGATTAAGCACCTCATTAAAATATCGAGTCAATTTGCGCGCCGCCGTTGACGGAGATGGCGCGTTATCGGTAAACCGTTCGATGCTCTCAATCTCACCCACATTAATTGAAAAATGCATCGGGGATGCGGGCATATTATACCAAGGGCACCCTTTATATAAGGCCAACGGTTGGCATTGGATCACCACAGGCTGTATCGAGGCATTGCTGCGAACCGCCAATTGAGCGGCGCCTCTTTGGCAATTAACCGCTTGTCCCACCGGGGTTCTTGAGCCTTCTGGGAAAATCAATACCGTGCGTCCTTGGCTCAGCCGTTGCTCAACCTGTTCAATAATACCCTCGGATTGATTGGGAATATAGCCAGCCATGCTAACCACATGCTTTATAAACGGATTGTGCCACAGGTCCGCCTTCACAATACAGTCGCACTGGCGTAAATACCCCATTAATATCACGACGTCTATCAAGGTTGGATGGCTGGCGATGATGATTCGCCCCGGTTGTTGTTGCAAGCCTTGTAAATTTTTAACGTCGATGGTCAGTATGTTTAATGCCGCCATAAACTGGGTAAAAAAGCGAAACGTACGACTAATGCTCGCTTGACAGTATAGTTGCCGCTGAGTTTCATCTCTGGTTTTTAAGGCAATGAGGGGAAACCAAACATAAGATAAAAACAGCCCGCCAATGCCAAACACAACAAACGACACGCCAGAGCAAGCCCCTCTGATGATTTTGCTTAGCCGAGTTACTAGTTTAGACGCCATGTAAGCTCACTTCCAAAGAGACTGCTATTAAAGCTCGAGGGCGTTTGTAGCGCCTTTAAAAATGCTTCTAGCTCAAATGGATTGTTGCCAGCATTAGGACCCACATTAATTTGCCACGGCCCTTGGGTCCATAGGCGTAATACGATTAAATTGTCTTCTCGAGAGCGTTGGCTGTGGGCATGATAAATTGGCGGTAACGCTTCGTCGGCCACCATCAAGATGAGGTTGTTATAGCGACCGCTCGCCAGAGTCACCAGACTCTCAAGCAGCGCTGCTTCAAAGGTATTCTCGGCGGCACTGATGGTGGTGAAGGGAATGGCTTTGTTGGCGGCAATGGTGAGTAAACCCGGAGCAGTACTGACCACCGACTGCGCAAACGCCATGGGAGACAGTTCCTCCTCATCCGCGAGCTGAAACAACAATTTGAGCGTACGCTGAATTTCACCGCTTTGACTGGCAAACACGATGAACTCGCAGTCATCTTGTTGCAATAGGCTAAGACCGCTGGCCACCACGTTTTTTGATAAAGCACTGGCACGACGTTTCATGCCTGCGGGCACTTTAGCTAATTCTGGAAACGCTGAACTGCCGGCGGCGATGGCTTGTAAACCTTGATCGTTGCTAAGGTGCCACGCATCACACCCAATGGAAAGCTTCATGTTGCTGGTAATTTTCATCGCAAATCTTGCATTTATGCTAACATGACCCATCGTTATTCTAAATGCCCATAAATCGTAAAATAACAATGAGGCCCAAAATGTTACGAACAATCACAGTCCTATTTTTAACCCTGTGTATCTCAGCTTGCATCGTAAAACCACCGATGAAATTTGAAGATCGACCTGTGCCTGCGAACTTAACTGAAGTTCAAGTGCAAACCGCTATCGAGAAAGCCAGTTTTAAACGGGGCTGGATAATGCAGCTCAAAGCCCCAGGTATGATGGAAGCCAAATTAACCTTACGCACCCACGAAGTAACCGTAGACATTCCATTTACCACAGAGGGATATGCCATACGTTATGTCGACTCCGTCAATATGAACTATAAAAATGGCAAAATTCACACCAAATACAATACTTGGGTAACCAACTTGGATCGTGATATTCAGGAATCTTTATACGATGTTTACCGTCAGCAGGCCGGCAAGAGTGAGCAATAGTTTATGAACTTTTACAGTGACGACAAGCTCACACCGCTTGAAGCCAAAGAGCAAGCGCAACGCCTAGCCTTTGCCCCAGTCAGTTTTCAAACGGCGCAAGCCCTGAGGAAGCTTGGCATTTTATCGGCGCTAACTAACTACCAGGAGCGCGGTGCCAGTGCAGCTGAGTTAGCCCTAGATACTGGGGTCAGTGAATACGGCGTAGCGGTGCTGCTCGATATGGCCTTGTCTATTGGACTGGTCACGTGGCAAGCACCGAACTACCAGCTGACTAAGCTAGGGCACTTTGTCGATCACGATGCTATGACCATAGCCAACATAGATTTCGTGGCAGACATTTGCTATCAAGGCATGGACAAGCTCACCGAGTCGATACAACAAGCGAAACCGGTTGGGTTGCAATACCTTGGCGACTGGGAAACCTTGTATCCGGGTTTATCGCAACTGACGGAGCAACAAAAGAACAGTTGGTTTAACTTTGATCATTATTATTCCGATCGCAGTTTCGGCACCTTATTAGAAAAGGTGTTTGCTACGCCAACCACCAGTTTATGTGATATTGGCGCCAACACGGGTAAGTGGACCCTGCAATGCTGCCAACACGACAGCCAAGTTCAAGTGACCATGGTTGACTTGCCGCCGCAGTTGCAAGTGGCATTAGAAAACATGGTCACCCACGGTTTCCAGCAACGGGTTCAAGCCCAAGCCTGCGATTTGTTAAACCCGCAAAACGCCCTGCCTGAAGGTAAAGACGTGTATTGGATGAGCCAGTTCCTCGATTGCTTTTCAAAGGAACAAATTGTCTCTATTTTGACTCGAGTGACCCAGGCCATGCGTCCCGATTCGCGAGTGTATATTTTGGAGTTATTCCCAGATTGTCAGCCTTACGAATCGGCAAGCCATGCGCTGAATGCCACCAGCTTATATTTTACAGCGATAGCCAATGGCAACAGCCGCTTTTACATGAGCCACGAGTTTTTGCCGTTAATCGAACAAGCCGGTCTCACCATTGTCAGCCAAACCGATAACATTGGCTTGGGGCACACCTTAATCGAATGCCATAAGGCGTAAATCGTGCAAGCGCCCTTGGTTGCCCTTAGCAGCTTCGATAAAACGCTATCGAGACCGCAACAACAAATGCAGGGCAACCAGCTGTTAGCCACATTGCTTGAACGGCATTGGCAACGAGCGGTTAGTCCTGATTCCATTGGTCGGAACCAACATGGAGCCCCCACCTTAGATGACGGCAATCTTCACCTAAGCCTTTCCCACAGCGGCGAGCACCTGGTGGCAGCGGTTTACCATCAACCGCTGGGCGTAGACATCGAATTCATGAATCCTAATCGAAATCATCAAGGCATTTGGGATTACATTCGCCACCCGCAAGAGCCACAAGCAATTACCGATATTGCTCAGTTTTATCGCTACTGGACCACCAAAGAAGCCGCTTGGAAGTGCGCTCACTGCCAGTCGCCATCTCGGTTATCACTGCTTGGTGTGTGTGACGATGCGTTGGCGCTTGATTGCGGTTTAACAGTTCAACCGTTAGCGGCACCCAACGAGTACGCCATGACCTTGGTGTATCAACCATGAACCGTCTATTTCACCTTACAATAGGGCTTGTCTTACTTTGTGTAAGCGCCTTGGCAAGTGCTGCTGAATGGTCCATGTCTTATGGCAACAGCCCGCAACCGGGCGGCGCTCAAGACAATCAAATGATCGCTGCCGACTTGTTAATTCAAGAGTGGCAACGCAGCGATGTACAGCGACTCAGCTGGGGAGCGAGTATTACACACCTAAAAACCAACGCCATTGAGGGCAATAGCAACATTACCGCGTTGTCATTATTTCCCGAGTTGAAATTATTGCAGCCCATTGGTAAACAGCTGTATTACTTTCAAGTACGCGCCCTTGGCCCAACTTGGTTAAGTGAAAAACAATTGGGTGACCGCTACCAAGCCAGTCAATTTGCTCTGCTCGCTCAGGTGGGGGCAGGTATGTACTTTGGACCCGAGCGCAACTCCTCAATCGGTTTTTTCTACCGCCACTTCAGCAATGCCAATATTGACCAACCTAACGATGGTTTAGACGTCTTGTTTAACCTCTCTTTTGGTCATCGATTCTAACCAACATCCATGACAGGAAAGCCTGAACTATACTAACGATGACGATTGTTAGGGAGTAGTATTTTGAAGTGGTTGATTCGCGTGTGCGCAGGGCTTTTAGTCGCCTTTGCATTGGGAGGCGTAGCCTTACCTAATCATTATCAGGTAGTACAACAGATAGAAATAAATGCCGATAAAGCCGAGATCTATCCTTGGATTGCTGATTTAAAGCGCTGGCCACAGTGGACCTCGTGGCACAACAATAACCCAAAGCTGCAAATTGTGCTTGGCGATCCCAGTTTTGGTGATGATGCCTATCAACGTTGGGTGGACGAACAGGGGCGAGAAAAAGGCAACTTAATCTTTAATACTGCCCATCCGGATCACGGCGTTAGCTACACCATGTCGGTTGGGGACAATTACGCAACCGGAGACATTGCATTGCGTACACTGAAAAATCGCGTGACAGTTATACGCTGGCAAATGAAGGGAGAGTTTGATCGTTTTTTAATCGGTCCATACATGGCGTTATTCAGTCGTTATTTCATCGACCACAACTTTAAAAAAGGGCTCACTCGCCTAAAAACCGCCATAGAATCTAACAACGTGTAAAGGATTAACCGAGACTATGATGACGCTTTATAATGCCTTGATGGGGCGAGGTAAGTTCGGCCTTTGGGCGCCAGTCCATCTGTCCCGCTAAGCCAACTACTTCGCCAATAATCACCAAACCGGGACCATGCCCTTTAGCCTCGGTTGCTAACGATGCCAATTGAGACAAGCGGCCTAGTCGCCGTACTTGCTCCGCTCGTCCAGCGTTACTGACTACCGCCACGGGGGTGCTAGAGGCACGCCCCGCCGCTAGCAAGCTGTCTTGGATATGGGCTGCCGATTGCAACCCCATGTAAATCACTAAGGTATGGTTGGCTTGAGCAAACTCGCGCCATTGAGCTGGGTCTCCCTGCGCCATACAGTGGCCGGTTACTAAACTCACCGAGGTACTAATGCCCCGGTGCGTTAATGGGATACCTGCGTAGGCACTGGCAACGTTGGCGGCACTGACCCCTGGCACCACTTCAAACCGGACACCGGCTTTCGAGAGGCTCAGCAGCTCTTCGCCTCCTCGCCCAAAAACAAACGGGTCGCCACCCTTAAGACGCACCACAATACGATGATTTTGGTGGGCTTTGGTTACCAACAATTGATTAATGTCGGCTTGTGAAGCGCTGTGCTGACCAGCCCGTTTGCCTACGGCAATTTTCTCCGCCCTTGGGTTGATGAGATCGAGAATTTGTTGGCTCACCAAGGCGTCATAAAGTACGCAATCAGCCCTTTCAAGCAATCGATAGGCTTTCATTGTTAATAAGTCGGCGTCGCCCGCTCCGGCACCTACTAAGTAGACGGTAGCGGCGCCGTTGTTGCCTGTTAATTCATGCAATGACATAGCGTTTCGATGTTGTTGATAGGTACAGCAACTATACCTGTCTACTTATTCCGTAAAAAATATCAAAAATCGATTTAATATAACGATTAAGCATATAGAGAGACTCTGCATTTACGGCTACCCACACCACGCCTCCCCTGTTAGAATGACACAAAAAAATTACAAGGGACCAACATGTCGTTTAAGTTTTGGTTGCTCATTCTCGCTTTGGGACTGGTAGCATCCGCGCAGGCCGAGGACTCTCTCCTTCAAGAACGCTTAGAAACTGAAGCCGAGCAGCTCGGCGAAGCCTATGTGTTGACCACCCACCGAGTAAACTATTTACTACCAGTGAGTTACATGTCTCGCCCTAATAAGAAGCCCAGTCGCGACAACGTACCGGGCACTCAAGAGGTGGGACTGGACAACCTAGAAGCGAAGTTTCAAATCAGTTTTAAACTGCCCATAGCGACCAATTTTATTAATGACAACGGCTACCTGTTTGTGGCTTATACCAATCAATCCTATTGGCAAGTCTATAACAAAGAAATTTCATCGCCGTTTAGAGAAACCAACCACGAACCAGAAGCCTTTGTACTGTTTAGAAATGACCAAGAACTGTTTGGTTTGCGCAATTCGTTTTGGGGATTTGGTTTAAGTCATCAATCCAACGGCCAATCCCAACCTCTTTCCCGCTCTTGGAATCGAATTTACGGTCAAGCGGTGTTTGATCGCGGTAATTTCGCCATGATGGCGAAGGCTTGGTACCGATTGCCAGAAGAAGAAAAAGAAGATCCATTGGATCCCAAAGGCGACGACAATCCAGATATTGAACATTTCTTAGGGAACATGGAACTGCACTTCGCCTATGGCTTAGATAACCAAAGATACTCCATGATCGTTCGCAACAATTTGGATTTCAGCGATAACAAAGGTTCTCTGCAATTTAACTGGAGCTACCCAATTAAAGGCAACCTGCGTTTCTACGTACAGTATTTTAATGGGTATGGTGAGAGCATGATTGACTACAATCATCACAACCAACGGCTAGGCATTGGGGTATCGGTGAATGACCTCATTTAATCAATGCCACTGTCACCGAGGTTATCTACTGCTGGCATTTATCATCCTTGCTTTGAGTGTTAGCTCCTTTGGTGCACAGGCATCTAAAGTGGATTTGGTGCATGTGGATAAATCGATTCGCATGATGTACCTAAAGTCTGGCGACACCATTGTCAGTGAATATCGGATTGCCCTTGGTGACAATCCCAAAGGCCACAAGCGTCAGGAAGGCGATCAGCGCACCCCAGAAGGCTTGTATACGCTTAATTACAAAAATGAACATTCTCATTATTATCGAGCCTTTCACATTGATTACCCCAACGAGAAAGATCGCCGCATCGCCAAAGCCTTAGGCATCAACCCAGGTGGGCAAATCATGATCCATGGCCAAAAGCCACTGAACGCAGGTTACTCGCCACTGGACCAAAACTTCGATTGGACCAATGGCTGTATTGCCGTTACCAATGAACAGATGAACGAGATCATGAGCTTGGTGAGCGAAGGCACCCCCATCCACATTGAATGGTAGTTACCTCGAGCTAAATATCGAAATGCAATCCACACTCGCGCTTTAATCCAAAAAAGCGCGTGTCTTGCTCTAATTCACCGGGCTCGAGTGGCTTAGACGTATGAGTATCTCCAACCGACACATAACCTTTTTGCCATAACGGGTGATACGGCAATTGGTGATCGGTGAGATATTGATGCACTTGTTGATTATCCCAATCCACAATCGGCAGCAATTTATAGCGGCCATTTTGCACCGATAAAATGGGCAGTTGCTGTCGCGTATCCGACTGAACTCGGCGCAAACCGGCAATCCATACGCTGGTGTTAAGCTCTGCAAGCGCTCTATTCATCGGTTCCACTTTATTCATCTTGTTATATTGCTCTAGACCATCGAGCCCTTTTAGCCACAGTTGACCATAGCGCGCCTCTTGCCAAGCGGGACTGAGTCTAGAGCGATACACATGCAAATTAAGTCCAAATCGTTGAGTTAACTCATCCACAAATTGATACGTTTCATCGAACAAGTAACCGGTATCGGTCAAAATAACCGGTATGTCCGCCTGAACATTCACACTCATGTGCAGCAATAGCGCTGACTGAATACCAAAGCTTGAAGACAAGGCTTTGTTGCCTGGCAGCGAATTAACAGCCCAGGCCATGCGTTGTTGTGGAGTCCAGTTAGCAAGAAGTTCATTAAGCTCTTGCAGCGCCTGTTGTTGACCGGCTTTATCCAGCGCGGTTAACGTTTCAAGAGACGGAATCGCGACATCAAATTCAGAGTGCATAATAAACCTCTTACGCGTGAAAATCGGTGGCCGAGTGATACACAGGAGCGACTGCACCACTGCGCACCACAAAATCACCAAATGACTCGTTCTCGTCACGCTCGTTGGCAAACTTGGCAAACAAGGGATCGAGATGCGCCAATATTTGGGCTTCGGTAACGTTCTCTAACACCATTTTGTTTAAACGAGTACCCACATGAGACGCACCAAGGTACAGGTTGTAGCGACCGGTTGATTTGCCCACTAAGGCTATCTCGGCGGCGAACGGACGCGCACAGCCATTAGGACAGCCGGTAATTCGCACAACAATGGGCACATCGGCAATTCGGTGTTGCTGCTGGAGCGCTTCGACTTTGGACAAAAAGTCGCCCAAATACCGTTCAGCTTCCGCCATTGCCAGTGGGCAAGTAGGCAGTGCCACACAGGCCATAGACTGCCCTCGTGTGGCGGATACGAGTTCGCCGTATAAACCGTATTGTCGGGCAATGTCTTCAATGACTTGCTTATCTTCTTGCGCCACATTGGCAACGATTAAATTTTGGGTGGCGGTCATGCGAAAATCGCCTTTGTGGACGTTAGCAATGGCTCTTAGTCCTGAACGCATGGGACGATTTTCTTTGTCCACTATTCGTCCGTTCTCTAAATACAAAGTAAGGTGCCAACTGTCATCCACCCCTTTGTGCCAACCGAAGCGATCACCACGGCTGTCAAACTGCACCGGTCTGGCGGGTTTAAACTGGATACCGGAGCGTTTTTCCACTTCAGCTTTAAACGCCTCAAGACCACGGTCATCTATTGTGTATTTAAGACGGGCGCGTTTGCGATCAACCCGATTACCCCAATCTCGTTGAGTGGTAATGACCGCCTCAGCGACTTTAAGACTGTGTTGCGGCTCAATAAAACCTAAAACATCCGCCAGCCTAGGGTAAGTGTTGATATCACCGTGAGTTGAACCCATGCCTCCCCCAACACTGACGTTAAACCCTTGCAGCTCGTCACCGGTAGCAATGGCAATAAAACCCAAATCGTTGGTGTATACATCCACATCGTTGTGAGGTGGAATGGCTACCGCTGTCTTGAATTTGCGAGGCAAATAGGTATTGCCATACATAGGCTCGACGGTGGTTTCGGTGGTGAGCAGTTTTTCCTTATCTAGCCAGATTTCGGCATAGGCTTGCGTTTTCGGCAACAGATCCTCAGACAGTTTTACCGCAAACGGGTATACCTGTTGATGCAAGCTCGACTGAACGGGATTAGGGTTGCACATAACGTTACGGTTAACATCACCACAGGCTGCAATGGAATCAAGCCCCGCTTTATCCAACCCTTGAATCAACGCCTTCACATTGCGCTTAGCGATGCCATGATATTGAAACGTTTGGCGGGTGGTAAGCCGAATACTGTGGTAGCTGGTTAAGTTGGCAGCAATGTCATCGAGCGCCAACCATTGCTCCGGTGTACAAATACCTCCAGGCACCCGCGCTCGCAACATAAAGCTATGTAAAGGTTCGAGTTTTTGCTCGGCTCGCTCTTGACGTATGTCTCGATTATCTTGCTGATAAAAGCCGTGAAACTTAATCAGTTGCTGGTCACCCTCGGCGAAAGCGCCGGTGACTTGATCGGCCAGACCTTGCTCGATACTGCCACGTAAATAGTCGCTATCGGTTTTCAAATACTCGTTAACCGCCAGTTTTTGCTTGCTCATTAGTAAACGTCCTTTTGATAGCGATGATTGCTACGCAATGATTCTAAATAGTCCTGCGCCTGTTGATGGGTCATTTGCCCTTGCTGAGCAATGAGGGTGAGTAGCGCCTTTTCGACGTCTTTTGCCATGCGTTCGGCGTCGCCACAAACGTAAATGGCCGCACCTTGCTGTAACCATTGCCACACCGCAGGCGCTTGCTGCAGTAACCGGTCTTGGACGTACACTTTCTCAACCTGATCGCGCGAAAATGCTAAATCGATTTTTTCTAACACCCCTTGCTTCAAATAGCTTTGCCACTCGGTTTGATACAAGAAGTCTTGTTCAAAATTGGGATTACCAAAGAACAGCCAAGTGTTGCCTTTCAAGCCTTGCGCTTCTCGCGCTTGCATAAAACTTCTAAAAGGAGCAATGCCAGTTCCTGGGCCAATCATAATCAGCGGCGTTTGGGCATCGCTACTGGGCTTAAAGTGACTGTTGCTTTCAACAAACACAGACACTGTTTGTCCTTCTTCAATGCGATCCGCCAAATAATTGGAGGCCAGGCCGTAGTGGGTTCCAAGGCGGTTGTCTCGTTTCACTTGTGCCACTGTTAGATGCACCTCCTCTTCCACCAGCTGTTGACTGGATGCAATGGAATACAACCGAGGACTGAGCGCTCGCAGACTGTCCACCAGCTGCTGTGCTGTGACGCTGGCTGGAAACTCTCGGAACACCTGCAACCAATCACGCTGGGCAATGTAGGCTCTCAGGTGCTGCTTCTCAGCGATGCGCACCGTGAGTTCGGTAGCAGCACTCAGTTGCGCCCACTTTTGCAATTGCGGCGGGGTTATCAATGTGAGCTCAAGCCGTTTGGTTAAGGCCTCGCGCAATGACAGGGTTGCACCTTTAAGTTGCACAGGCTCGTCGCCATCGAGGCTAAGTGCCTCTAGCACCGATGACACCGTATCTGCCCGATTGTCGGCCCACACCCCAAGACTGTCGCCCTCTTGGTAACGAATGCCTTCAGGCAAGGCTAATTCAATGTGATAAATGTCTTTAATGGAGTCGCGTCCGGTAATGCTCTGCACCGATAACACTTCCGCTTCTACCGGTGCTTTGGCGCTGTAGCCTTGTTCCGTTTGCACGGCGTTACTTAAACTGGGGTTAATACTGACCACCTGTGCCGTGCTCGACGCATTTGGAAGAGACTCTAACCACTGTTTAACTGTGTTTTGTTGCCACTGTTCAGCCTCGCCTTCATAGTCGAGATCGCAATCTTGGCGAGGAGCTAAACGCTTAGCTCCCAATTGCTCCAAGCGCTCATCAATGTCTTTACCAGTTTGACAAAAATGCTCATAGCTGGAGTCGCCCAAGGCCAATACCGAATATTTGAGCTGGCTTAACTGTGGCGCTCTTTTGCTGTTTAAGAATTTATAGAAGCCGATGGCGTCATCCGGTGGATCCCCCTCTCCATGAGTCGATACCAACACCAACAAACCCTGCTCATCCTTTAGTTTACGAGGGTTAAACTCAGCCATTGAAACCAGCTCGCTTGTGACACCCTGCTGTTGGGTCTGCTGGAATAAGGTTTGTGCTAACGCCTTACAGTTACCGGTTTGACTGCCATATAAAATGGTCAACGTTGGTTGAGCGGCGGTGGTTGGTGCGCTGGTGTCAGTGTTTGCTGTAGTTGCCTCAGCATAGGTGGTCGCTTGCAGTGCCGCCGACGCTGAGGCGGCGAGGTAACCGCTCACCCACGCTTGCTGCAATGGGCTTAATTGTTGCGTTAATTGCGTTAACGACTGAATCTGGTTTTCTTCTAGTGGCGAAGCCAGCGCCGACAACTCTTTACCAACCATGTGTAATTCCAAGCTAAAACCTAGGGCATTCCCTAGTGTGAGTGATGCCCCCACTCTACCTAGGCGTTAAATAATTAAAAAAGAATAAAAGATGATTTTTTATTCCTTTTTGGAATATTGTTGGCGTGCTATGCTCGGCCGCTGTGTTGCTGCAGGTCACATTTCTTGAGGATAATTGACCTAAATCCAGCACTTCGGACGTATTTGAGGTTGAGATCCAGCTCAAAAAAAGCAGAATAAAAGGGCTTTAAAGGTACTAAGCTTACGCTGTGGCCAAAAGTAACTTCTGTAAAAATAAGCAAAACGTTCCTAAAGACAAGACGAGTTATTACCTTACCATTCCACTAGAGGATAACCTCCGTGAAAATCGGTTTACTAAAAGAAATCAATGCGGGTGAAAAACGGGTAGCGCTATTGCCTGTAAACGTCGCTAAATTGGTTAAAAAAGGACTTAATGTAACGGTTGAAGCAAGCGCTGGAAGCGCCTCTGGCTTTAGCGACCAAGACTACCAAGATGCGGGCGCCAGCATTGCTGAGCGAGACCAAGTTATGGCGGATGCGCAGGTGATCATTTGCGTCTCATGTAAAGACCAACAAGCCGAACAAGTTAATAGCCAATTACGTAAAGATCAGTGGTTAATTGCCACCATGGATCCATTAGCCAGAGCGCAGCAAGTCGCTGAGTACGCCAACACAGGCGTTACTGCATTGGCGTTAGAGCTCGTGCCGCGCATTACCCGCGCTCAAAGCATGGACGTGCTGTCATCCATGGCCACCATCGCAGGCTACAAAGCGGTACTGATTGCCGCCGAGAAAGCGCCGCGTTTGTTCCCTATGATGATGACTGCAGCCGGTACCCTAAAGCCTGCTCGAGTATTTATCATGGGTGTAGGTGTTGCTGGGTTGCAAGCCTGTGCCACGGCTAAACGGCTAGGCGCTGTGGTTGAAGCCTATGACATTCGACCAGCCGCTCGCGAACAAATTATTTCTGTAGGGGCTCGTCCGGTTGAGTTGAATTTGGAAGACAGCGCCACAGAAACCAAAGGCGGTTATGCCACCGAACAAACCGATGACTTTATAGCCCGCCAACAAGCGGCGATGGCCGACGTATTGGCTCAGCAAGATGTGGTGATTACCACTGCGGCAATCCCAGGTCGTCCAGCGCCTAAGTTGATTACCGCGGCCATGGTCGAAAAAATGAAACCGGGTACTGTCATTGTCGATTTGGCGGCTGAAACCGGCGGAAACTGCGAATTAACTGAGCTTGACCAAGTCATTGAAAGCAACGGAGTCACTATTATCGGGCCATCCAATATGGCCAGTATGGCCGCGACTCATGCCAGTCAAATGTTCGCGACCAACATTGAGAATTTACTCAACTTGATGATTGAAGACTCAAGTTTAACCCTTGATTTTGAAGATGAAATCATCAAAGAAACCACAGTCAGTCATCAAGGCGAGATTATAAGTCCGCGTTTACGGGACGTACTAGGCCTTAATAGCAATAACGAGGTATCACGCTAATGGAACTGTTAATACTGCTTACCTTATTCGTTGTGGCCATTTTTCTTGGGGTTGAGCTCATCACCAAGGTGCCACCAACATTGCACACCCCCCTCATGTCCGGCAGTAACGCCATTTCTGGTATTACCTTGGTTGGCGCATTACTGGCTGCAGGTTCCGGCGCTCCGGACCCACTGGTCAACATTTTTGGATTCATCGCTGTTGTACTCGCCACCATTAACGTAATTGGCGGTTATATGGTGACAAACCGCATGCTTGCCATGTTCAAAAGGAAGTAAGCCACCATGCAAACTGAATTCATTTATTTAGCTTATTTGGTCGCCGCCGTACTGTTCATTCTTGGTATCAAAGGCCTCACCAAACCTCGAACTGCGGTAAAAGGTAACCAGTTATCTGCGTTGGGTATGCTGATTGCTGTTGTGGTGACCTTGTTCGACCAAAACATCTTAAGTTTCCAATGGATCATTGCCGGCGTCATTATTGGTGGCGTGATTGGTGCGACCATGGCGACGAAAGTACAAATGACCGCGATGCCGCAAATGGTAGCGGTACTGAACGGTTTTGGTGGCGGCGCATCCTTGGCGGTTGCCTTGGCTAATTTCTACGGTTTAAACCATGATTTGGTGCCCATGATATCCATCTCGGCAACTGTACTCATTGGCGCCGTCACCCTATCGGGCTCCTTCGTGGCGTACGCAAAGTTACAAGAGCTTATTTCTGGTAACCCGATTGCGGTTCCCGGCAACAAGGTGTTGAATGCCGTGCTGTTGATTGCAGCCATTGGTTTGAGCATAGCCATTGTTAACGAGCCAACGAATACCGCCCTAATGGTGGCCTTAGTGGCGGTTGCTATCGTGTTAGGTTTGGTATTGGTGATTCCCATTGGTGGCGCTGATATGCCGGTGGTTATTGCCCTGTTAAACTCATACTCGGGTATTGCCGCCGCGACCGCTGGCTTTATCACCAACAATACGGTGTTAATCGTTTCCGGTTCACTGGTGGGGGCCTCCGGTCTGATCTTAACAAGCATTATGTGTAAAGCCATGAATCGTAGCCTGACCAATGTGCTATTTGGGGTTATGGGTGAAGTAGGTGAAACCGTTGATGCCGATGAAGTGTATGCCGGTAAAGTGAAATCCTCCTCACCGGAAGAAGTGGCCATGCTGCTTGAAACCGCCGAACGCGTGGTTATCGTACCGGGCTACGGTCTGGCGATGGCGCAAGCACAACACGCCGTTCGCGATCTTGCCAACGTGTTGGAAGAGCGCGGTACCGAGGTTCAATACGCCATTCACCCGGTTGCGGGGCGTATGCCTGGGCACATGAACGTGTTGCTTGCTGAAGCCGAAGTGCCTTACGAGCAGCTGGTTGAGATGGACACCATCAACCCTCAATTCGAGCAAACCGATGTGGCTATTGTGATTGGCGCTAATGACGTGACCAACCCAATGGCAAGAGAAGACAAAGGCTCGCCAATCTACGGCATGCCCATTCTAAACGTGGATAAAGCCAAAACCGTGGTGGTGGTGAAACGTTCTCTAAGCCCTGGTTTTGCTGGATTACCAAACCCGCTGTTTGCTAAAGATAACGCCCTAATGCTATTTGGCGACGGCAAGAAAGCCATTGTTGATTTGTCAGCCAGTCTAAAAGAAGCCGATTAACAGCTGAGTAAACTTTTTTACTCTTTAGAAACCGAAGCTTAACGCTTCGGTTTTTTATTTGTTAACAGATGGTGAGGATTTCTAGACCAAGAACACTCTTTTAACCACTTTTCGATATCATTCACAAAACAGCACATTCACAAGCGCTCAAACTTCCATTTGCCCAGCAAATTAGGCAGAATCGCCGCTCCTTACAAGGGGTAGTAGGCACATAGATGCCTTTTTATATTATAAATAAGTGAGTCCTTATGACAGCCATTGTAAAAAGAGAGCTGAGCAAAGGCATTTGGTCCATCGTAGTTGAGCACTGCCAAGTCTCTGAATTTGAGCTGCGCAAGCAGTTGCACAAGGAAGGCTTTAACATTTTGTCGAGTACTTTCGACAATGACAATAATCTAATCATGGTAGCCAATACCACTCGTCCTCCGGAAGGTGACTTCACAAAGATTGAGTTGGGTAATGGTAACGTTGCGGTAATCTTAGACTTAGAGCAAGCGCTAGCAATAGACGCTCGCACCTTAGTTGAAGAACAAGGCCTAAAAGTACTTTCGGCCACGCTGGACAATACTAATCAGACAATGATTATGATTGCCTGCGCACGCGCACAGCAACCCATCAGTCTTGGATTAACGCCAGACGTTACTCGCCTTGCCGCGAGTATGGCCTAATCATCAAGCCGTTTAAAAATACCGCAATTGAGTCCACTTAGTTGCGGTTTTTTTTCCCATCAATTCCACCAAAGTCGGTTCAACATAGGTGCCAAACTGCGCCCGTCGCCACGAAAGGTAGCGTTTATTGCTAGGCGTGGTAGCGCCATCACTAAACTCGCGCCGAAATAAATACAGCAACTCTAGCAACTCAGACTTATCAATTGGTTTAACCAGAGTAAGTGCTAACTTAGAAAACTCTGGGTAATCCAGTTGGGCCACTTGCTTTGGGTCGATGCTTAACAGCGGAAGTAACCAAGGAACGCTCCAATGGTTAACGTCGCTATCACGCTTCATCATGGCTAAATTGCGACGATGTATTTGCTGGTTTAACAATGGCCAATCTTGGTGCTGAACCGCAATCCGCCAAGCCACATACAGATCCGCTAAGATTTCCTGTTGGTATAAGGCAACATTAAGGCCCAGTTCACCATCCACTTCAGGAAGCTCAGGCAGTGCGCTAATTTGATTGCGCGCATACACATGGCCTAATTCATGCCAGCGCACCAATTGAGCTTCATCTGCCGCTTCATAGGTGTACCAATCGCTGCCTAACCATTGTTGATACACTTGGTTTCGGTGTGGATTGGCAAGCAGTATCATACCGGCAACGTGTTCGTTATCAAAGACATAGCTTACCGCCTGGCGGTAACCTATGTCCTGCGGCCAGTTGGGGTAGCGCTGCAACAAGTTATGCGCCAATTCATCGGGCAGCAGTTGAACGCATTGCTCAGCGTTTTGAATATTGCATTCAATAACGCGGCGATCATCAATATAGCTAAGATGCATTAAGCCCGCTAACACCGCTAAACTGATCAATTAACGCCCTTGCTCAATTTGTTTGATAATGGCGGTGGTGGAGCAACCGTCTTCAAACCCGAGCACTTTAACCTCTCCACCATTGGCAATGACTTCTTCACCGCCGGCGATTTCTTGGGGTTGATAATCACCGCCTTTAACCAATATATTCGGCAACAATTCTGCAATGACTCGCTGAGGCGTGTCCTCGCTAAACGGGATCACCCAATCAACAGCACCCAGTCCTTCGAGGACCGCCATACGGCGATTAACTGGATTCACCGGCCTGCCCTCGCCTTTTAAGCGCTTCACCGAATCGTCATCATTAACCGCAACAATCAGTCGATCACCTAAGGCTTTGGCTTGCTGCAAATAACTTACATGGCCGGCGTGGAGAATATCGAAACAGCCATTGGTCATGACAACAGTTTCGCCGCGAGCTTGAGCGGCTCGAATGCTTTTAAGCATTTGGCTTTGTGACAGCACCCCTAAATCGGAGCCAGGATTGGCCTGTAAAACCGCGTCTGCAAGTTCCACATCACTCACCGTTGACGTACCCACTTTTGCCACTACGACACCTGCAGCGACGTTGGCCAACATGCAGGCGTCTTTAAGGCTGGAGCCGGCCGCGAGCGACGACGCTAACGTAGCCACTACCGTATCTCCGGCACCGGTGACGTCGTACACTTCCTTGGCCTGTGTTGGAATGTGGTAACTGTCTTGGCCTTGTTGCAGCAAAGTCATGCCATGCTCACTGCGGGTGATTAACAGCGCGCTGAGCTGCAGCTGCTCCATTAATCGCTCGCCTTTTTCGATGAGATCCTGTTCATCGATCACTTTGCCTACGACCCCTTCAAATTCGCTCATATTTGGGGTGAGTACGGTCGCTCCTTGGTAGCGGCTAAAATCGTGACCTTTTGGGTCCACAACCACAGCCACTTGCTGGGATTTAGCCGCCGCAATGAGCGCTTGAGGAGCGGCTAGAGTACCTTTGGCATAATCCGACAACACCAGAACCTTTACGTCGGTCAGCTTATCAGCCCAATGGGCCATCAGTGCTTGCGAGTCTTGCTCAACAAACTCTTGTTCAAAGTCCAGCCGCAGCAGTTGCTGATTACGGGACAACACCCTAAGCTTGGTAATCGTCGGTGCCGAGTCCACCGCCATCAGCGCGGTATTTACGCCAAGCGCTTCAATACCCACCGCCAAGGCTTTGGCGGCATCGTCTTTACCCACCAGTCCCGCCAAGTTGGCTTGACCGCCAAGTGTTGCCACGTTAAAGGCCACGTTTGCCGCACCACCAGGGCGATCATCGAGCTGCTCTACCTTAACAACAGGCACGGGCGCTTCAGGAGAAATTCGAGACGTAGGACCGACCCAATATCGATCCAGCATTACGTCACCAAGAACAAGGACCTTGGCGGTTTCAAAGGCTGGCAATTCAAGCATAATTAACTCGACTTAAAACTTTTTAATAAGTGTGATTAGATTGATTGTACCTAAAAGCCTAATCGATTTAAGCTATAGCAGCTGAAATTTACCAACAGAGTTTAGATAACGTGATAACGAAAGCGCAATTTAGCGCCCAACTGCTGCATCCAAAATACTGGTTAATCTGGTTTTTCGCCGGATTGTTGTGGTTAACCACCCGTTTACCATTACCCATTCAAATGAAAATGGGTGCAGGATTGGGTCGTTTAGTACACCGTTTTTTGAAAAAGCGCGTTCATACCGCCCAGCGCAACTTAGAGCTGTGCTTCCCCGAAATGAGCGAGCAGGAACGACAGCATCTGGTAAAACGCAATTTCGAAGAAACCGGCAAAGCCATTTTTGATTCGGTCAATGCTTGGTGGTGGTCAGACAAACGGGTTCGTCAGCACATGGACATGACCGGCGTTGAGCACATAGAGCAAACACTAAACGACGGCAACGGCGTCGTCCTGTTTGCCGTACACGCACTGTGCTTAGAAATGGGTCCTCGAGTACTCACCCAAGAAAGCGGCGGTTACGGTGTGTTTCGACCCAACGATAATCCGCTATTGGAGTATCTGCAAACCCGAGGTCGGCTCAAATCCGCTAAGGGCATGATCCCGAAGAAAGGCGCTGTACGCGGCATGCTTGAAACCCTGCACATGCCAGACTTAATCTGGTACACCGCCGATCAAGACTTTGGCCCAAGACGCGCCGTTTTCGCACCTTGGTTTGGCGTAGAACAGGCCGCCACCATTACCGCCGCCACCATGCTCGCTAAACAAGGAAACGCTAAAATATTACCTTTTTTTGTGGAGCGCACTGACGGCGATAAAGGCTACCGCGTAGTCATCAGCCCACCGCTAGAGAACTTCCCTGGCGATAACGAGCTGGAAGACGCCAAAACCTGCAACAAAGTGGTGGAGTCCATTATTAGCCAAAACAAAGCCCAATACATGTGGCTGCACCGACGCTTCAAAACTCGCCCAGATGGCCAAGGCTCCCTGTATTAGCGAGTTAGGTTTTAGCTGAAAAGCGGTTGTATAGTCTTCCTTCGAAAAACGCTGTGAATACCTCCTTGTACGCTCGCAAATTCATCCCTGAATTTGAACGTTTTCTGCGGCAGATTATACAACCGCTTTTCTCTAACTAACCTCGAATAACTGGTTCCAAATCGCCTCTACATTGGCCATGGCGTGGTTGACCGAAGGTTCTGATGGAGTTTCGGGAACCGATAGAGTTTTGCGATGGCTAGCGTTGCGCAAGGTACAGTATGCGTTAATCAAGAGTTGCGCTTGCTCAAAGGGTATGATTTCCGTCTCGGCTAGCTGTTCGAAAATACGCACATTGTCTGACCAACGACACAAGCTTAGGTGTGCAGGTGCGTGCGCCAGCACTAAATATTGCGCAATAAACTCGATGTCGGTAATCCCACCCACACCTTGTTTTAGATCAATATCATCGGCGCTGTTTAACAGGTGGTCACGCATTTTTTTGCGCATATCGCGCACTTCTTGTTTTAGCTTTTCCGGCTCAATGCCTTTAGACAGCACTGCAGAGCGAATTCGACTGTAGCGGCCCGCCAGTTCTGGCGCGCCATAAACCACTCGGGAACGAATTAATGCCTGATGCTCCCATACCCAAGCTTCGTTTTGTTGGTAATCGGCAAAGCTATCCAGCTCACTGACCAGTAGGCCTGAGGCACCTGATGGTCGCAAGCGCATATCCACTTCATAAAGAATTCCAGAGGGCGTGCGGGTTGAGAACAAATGCAGAATTCGCTGCGCCAGCTTTAAATAAAAATGCTTCGCATCAATGCTGCGGTCGCTGCCTTGAGTTTGCCCGTCCAACGACTGATGCAAGAAAACCAAATCCAAATCAGAGCCATACCCAAGCTCAATGCCACCGGCTTTGCCGTATGCCGCCACCACAAAACCGGTTTCTCCTTTAGCCAACCCCGGTGGGGTACCGTGGCGCTCGGTAACTTGCTGCCAAGCTTGATTCACCACCTGTTCAATAACCGCTTCGGCTAAAAAGGTTAAGTGATCAGACACTTCCATTAACGGCAAGACGCCGGTTACATCCGCTGCTGCAATTTTCAATTGCTGAGCCAGCTTAAATTGACGCAGCGCTTCCATCTGTCCTTCTAAATCGTCTTCACCAATGCGCAATAGATACTGACGCAACTCACTGGAATACTCATTCAGCGGTGTCGGATTGTACAGCAACACCGGATCAATAAGCTCGTCGAGCAAGAGTGGAAAGCGCGCCAACTGCTCGGTGATCCACGGACTGGCCTGACACAAGCGGAGCA
Organism: Paraferrimonas haliotis; assembly: GCF_002282895.1. Lineage (GTDB taxonomy): Bacteria > Pseudomonadota > Gammaproteobacteria > Enterobacterales > Shewanellaceae > Paraferrimonas > Paraferrimonas haliotis. Next base: position 377,791 of record NZ_NRRB01000001.1, on the reverse strand, counting down.
ACTGCGCTCGGGCGCCTGGATTTTCCAGCAAAAGCTCTAGGTAAGTCGTGCGGGTTAGAATTTTGTCAAGCACCTGAGTAACCCGTTGCAACACCAAATGCGGCTGTTTATAACTACTGCAGTCTTCGATGATGCACGGCATCAGTTTGTCCAACGTCTCGCGCCCGCGAGCGCCTGTACGACGCTTACTGCTCATGGTTCGCCATTGGCTTAATTGCGCCACAAACGCTTCGCTGTGAGCCAGCACTTCGCTAGCAATGGCTAAGGCCACATCCTCTTGATACGACTGCCAAAGCGACTGACACCAACTGGGTTGTTGTGTGTCGTCGTTGTCATCACCAATGGTGTCTAAGAACACCTGATGAATTTGCTCCATGGCATGATTAATGGCCTTGCGTAACGCTTGACTGTCGTCATAACCGCAACCAATGCACAATCGCGCCCAATCCAGCTCGTTATCTGGCAAGGTTTGAGTTTGCTGGTCGTTAATGGCCTGTAGCAGGTTTTCAACTCGCCGCAGTAAATCGTAATTGTCTTGCAGTTGCTGCTTTTGCAAAGCACTAATTTGCCCCAACTGATGCAGTTGTTGCAGCCCTTTATACAAGCTTTGTGTTCGTAGACTTGGCTCGCGCCCGCCGCGAATGAGTTGCAGGCTTTGCACCGCAAACTCCACTTCGCGAATGCCGCCTTGACCCAGTTTTATGTTATCCGTGAGCTGACGCCGACGAACTTCTTGAGCAATCATTTGCTTCATTTTGCGAAGTGACTCGACGGCGGAAAAATCCAAATAGCGACGATACACAAAGGGTCGCATGAGTTCACTCAGCTCTACTACCGCTTGGTTACGTTCCCCTAACACGCGGCCTTTCACCATGGCATAGCGTTCCCATTCACGCCCTTGCTCTTGATAATAGTCTTCCATGGCTTGAAAACTCACCACTAACGGCCCGGAATCGCCAAACGGCCGAAGGCGCATGTCGACCCGATAACAAAAACCATCCACCGTGACTTGGTGCAATAAATTAACCAGCCGTTGGCCGAGGCGAATAAAGTAGGCTTGGTTTTCGAGGCTGCGTCGCCCTCCTTGGGTATGGCCGTGTTCACCGAAGCAAAAAATCAGGTCAATGTCTGACGAGTAATTGAGTTCGCGACCACCCAGCTTTCCCATTCCGATCACTAATAATTGCTGTTCCACTCCGTGCTCATCCATGGGAATGCCATTAGCCGCCATCATAGTTTTGGTTAACCAGTCGCGGCTTTCTAAAATAATGGCTTGGGCAAGCTCTGAAAGGTGAACAAGACTCTCCCGTAAAGGCGCTAGAGCGCAGAAGTCACGCCACGCAATCAGCACCATTTCTCGATTTCTAAACCGGCGTAGAATCTGCTTAGCTTGATCGTCGTTGCCACAATCGCGAAGTTGGTGGCTTAGCCGCTGTCGATAGTCGAGGTGGCGCTGCGGTTTGAACAGTTCGCCGTCAATCAACATGGCTTCAATCCACTCAGGACGGCGTATCAGTTGATTGGCAACAAAGTCGCTGCAACTTAAGATTTGTTCCAATAATTGGCATTGGGAAGCGCTTAATACTTGCTCTGGAGCTTGCCATTTTTCAGTAAGTTGCTGCCAATACTGTTGTTTTACCTTAGTAACAATCTGTAATTGTTGCTTGTTGCCGGCGGCATCAATGGCCATAATAACGTCCTAAGAATAAAGCTTGGTTATACTTTAACGACCCAAAGTGTCCAAATACTTTACCATTAATGGAGCAGGCATGGCAGCGAAGCTAGCACGAGTTTTTGTCATCATCAGCGCGCTATTGATCAGTGGCTGTGGCGACGATAGACCTGAAAAAATAAGCCATTATCAACAGCAATCGGAACAACGCATCGCCCGCTTGGGGCAAATGATTGACAAAGGCGAAATACGCAACGCCATGTTGCTCAATCAATACAGCCAAGTACTGGCCCAAAGCCGTCCAGAGCTGGCACCGCTGTTAAGCCAGCTGCAATTAGACGCCACCACCCAAGGGCCTCTATTTCAGCAACTAGTAACCCGCTATCAAGAGTTGGGCGATTCGGCAAACTTTATCGACTTAGATGAGCAACTTGCCGAAGCCTACGAATTAACATTGGCGGCGGACCCGAACAGTTATAATGATTTACTGTCGGACCCAGTTAATGTAATTGCCGATATGTCTAATGGCGCACTCGCACGTGTTAATTCGGTCAGCAAAGCCGCCAGTATGGCCGCTAATGGCGCCGAAGATTTTGGTGCCGGCAGTCAGTTGGTCGGAAACCCAGCTTATGGTTCGTGGGAAAGCGGCTCTAATGGCATGTCATTTTGGCAATGGTACGGCATGTACGCCATGTTCTCTAATTTAACCAACCCTGTGCGCTACGATCGCTGGAGTCGTAACCGCGATTACAGCTATTACGGCGACTATGGCCGTAAACGTTACAGCTCGCCAAAACAAGTGCGAACGCAACAGAAAACGTTTTCACGAGACAAGAATTTTGGCAGCCCTTACGCTCGCACCAAAACCGGAAGCAGCGGTTTATCGCGCTCTAGCCAAGTAGCTCAACAAACCAAAAATCGTCCAAGCAGCGCCTCTAAGTTTCGCTCTAATTATGCCAAAGGCAGCAGCAACGGTTTTCGTAACAGTAATAAAAGAACAACTCGCAGCACTCGCCGCGGTAAATAACAGAAAGGATTTCAAATTATGTTGAATCACATGGGTATCTCATCTGACCTGGCGGTGATTTTGGTAATCGACCTTATCGTGGCCATTGCTCTACTGACCTTGATGCGATTTCTACAAGGTTGGTATAGCCGCGTTAACAGCACCAAAGAATTAGCAGAGAAAGACAACTTCGCCTTTGGTATCAGTACCGCCGGCGCAGTGCTGGCATTAAGTATTGTGCTTACAGGCGCAATTAGCGGTGAAGCGGCCGAGTCGTTTGTAATAGAGTTCATCGGCATGAGCATCTACGGCATTTGTGGCCTGTTGCTGATTAAAATGGGACGCTGGTTACACGACAAAGTAGCGCTCAACAAGATCGATAAACCGGGCCTTATTATCGAGGGCAACAAAGCCGTCGCCATTGTCGATGCTTGCGTAGCCATAGCCACCGCCATCATTATTCGCGCTAACTTAATTTGGGCAGAAGGGCTTGATGTTAATACCTTTATTGCCATTTTCACCGGTTTTATTGTGACCCAGCTGATGTTGGTTACCATGACCCGAGTGCGGGATTATCAGTATCAACGTCGTAATCCAAACGGCAGCTTGCAACACGCCTTAGAACAGGGGCAAATTGCGCTGGCTATCCGTCATGGTGGCTACCTCATTGCGCTCGCCATTACCTTTAATTCTGCAAGCTACTTTGTTGAGTTTAACCCCTATAGCTATCTGTCGAACATTGCCGGTTGGTTTAGCTATTCGCTCATCATGTTGGTCATTCTTTTACTGGTGCTGCCGGTTGCTAAACGTTTGGTGCTCGCCGGAATTAATCTGACTCAAGAAGTGGATCAACAGGAAAACATTGGTGTTGCCGCTATTGAATTATCCATTAGCATTGGTATTGCCCTTATTTTGGCTGCCTTAATGGTATGACCCAGCGCCATTTAGGAAAACTTGATGATGCCCTATTGTTGGGCATCATGACCATTCTCGCCGGCTGCGGCCTCATCTACGAATACCTCCTCTCCCATTATGCGGGTCGCATTTTGGGCGCTATGGAGGCGGCCATTTTCACCATGATTGGCTTAATGATTGTGTCGATGGGGTTAGGAGCGTTTGCTGCGCGCAAGGTGCGTTGTGCCTTTAGCGGTTTTGCGGTGTTGGAATTGTCGGTGGCCATTTTAGGCTCAATCGCCATTTTACTTACCGCCGCCATCATCGGCGCAACCCAAATCTTGCCAAGCCTAATTGCCGACACCTATGGGCTTCCACAAGAAATGGCGCCCAGCGGTGGCTTATTAGCGACGGCGCAAAAGTGGGCGCAATATTTGCCCTATGTGTGGGGGGTAATTCTTGGTTGGCTGATTGGTATGGAAATTCCGCTGATTGCTAGAGTCCGCCAAGATCTGGCCAGCGAGCATCTTAAGCATAATGCGGGCACCATTTATGGCGCCGACTACATAGGCGCCGGTATCGGAGCGGCTATTTGGGTTATCTGGATGCTGACCATTGATACCCAAACCGCTGCCGCCATGACTGCAACCGTGAACTTGATTGCCGGCTTGGTCTTTTTATGGCGTTATTGGAGCTACATTCGTCGTCCTAGATTGCTACTGCTGGGGCATGGCTTAGCCGCGATATTGCTGGCTACTCTTGCGCTGCAAGGCCCAGATTGGCAACGTCAATTTAATAATCTGCTGTATCAAGACAAAGTGGTGTTCCAACAAGCCACCCGCTTTCAACAAATGGTGCTCACCGAGCGTCAAATGGGCGCCCAAACCAACACCGTCTATTCGCTTTATTTAAACGGAAGGCTGCAGTTTAGTAGCCAAGACGAGCACGTATATCACAGCTTTTTAGTGCACCCAGCCATGGCTGCAAGCCCCCGTCACGACAACATATTGATCATTGGTGGAGGCGACGGCTTAGCCTTAAAGCAAGTGCTGAAATGGCAACCTAAGCAAGTCACTTTGATGGATCTTGACCAACAGTTAGTGAACACCTTTGCCCACCCCGAACGTTATTTTTCTATAGGTGTAGCCAAAGCTATTACCCACTTAACCGGCGATGCCCTTAACGATCCGAGAGCAAAAGTAATATACGCCGATGCCTTTAACGGCGCCGACGACTTAATTCGACAACAACGCTTTTACGACACCATCATTGTGGATCTGCCGGATCCAAGCCACCCAGACATTAACAAAGTGTATAGCGACCAGTTTTACGCCAAGCTTAAACATCTGCTCAATGCCGATGGGGTTATCGCGGTGCAATCCACATCGCCCTACCATGCTCGCAAAGCGTTTATTTCTGTAGCGAAGACGCTTGATGCTGCTGGGTTTAGCGCGGTTCAACAATACCACCATAATGTGCCTAGCTTTGGAGAGTGGGGATGGAGCATAGCCACCAAAACCGGTCCATCGCCACAACAACGGTTATCGGCACTTTCTGAGTGGCCTAAAATAAATGAAGCGTGGCTGACACTTGATATGGTTCACGCCTCATTTGCCTTTCCTGGCGATTTTTACTGGGATAAACAAGCAATTAAAGTGAACCATTTTGGATCAAACCAACTCTATCAATATCATCAGCAAGCCTGGGCAAAAGGCCAAGGATTAAATTTCAACGAATAGATGCTTGACATATTATGTCGCGCTGCTATTGTTACTAGACATAATATGTCAGAGAGGACACTTATGAACATTCATACGATCGCCAACCACCTTAATCAACTGGGTGATAACAGCCATACCGGTTTTCAATTTGACTGTTATCCCATTGATGGCGAAGTCGAAGTATTACAAGTCAATGTGGTAGGGCGTGAAGAGTTACCTGTATTTGTGTCGGTTACCGATGATCAAGTGCTATGCATCAGCTACTTATGGGATGAGCAAGAAGTGGATCAAAGCAAACGTACGGACATGTTGCAAACCATGCTCGAGCTGAACATTCCCATGCCATTATCGTCGTTTGCCAAAGTGGACAATAAATACGTCGTGTTTGGGGCTTTATCGTCCTCATCTAGCATGGAAGACATTGAACACGAATTGGCTTTGCTATCCGACAACTGCCTAGAAGTTATCGATGAAATGGCTGGCTACTTGAAGTAATTAAACCGTTGTAACGAATTTATAGAGAGGGGAAAACCCAAATGAGTATCTTAAACAAATTAATGACAGCCCTTCGAGGCGGCGCTCGTGAAGTTGGTGAGCAAATTGTAGATGCCAACTCTACCCGAATTTTTGAGCAAGAAATTAAAGACGCTGAGAACCACCTGACCAAGGCCAAACGAGAACTGACCGATGTCATGGCTAAAGAAATGCAAGCCAACCGCGAAGTGGATCGCATCAAGCGCAGCATTACCGAACACGAAGGTTACGCGACGCAAGCGCTGCAACAAGGCAACGAAGCCTTAGCACTGGAAGTGGCTGAGAAAATCGCTTCTCTTGAAGCCGAACTGGCTGAGCAACAATCGGCACTGGATAGCTTCAGCGCTCACGCTCAACGCTTAAAAGAGTTGGTGAAGAAAACCGAACGCCAACTTGCGGACTATCAGCGTCAACTGAGCATGGTAAAAACCACAGAAAGCGTGCAAAAAGCTACGGCCACCATTACCGACTCTTTCGCCAGCAGTAACTCGAAACTGATGAACGCCAAAGATTCATTAGAGCGCATTAAACAGCGCCAACAGAACTTTGATGATAAACTTAAAGCGTCAGAGCAGTTGCAAGAAGAAAACAGCGAAAAGAGCTTAATGGATAAATTGTCCGCTGCAGGAATTGGCGAGCAAAAAACCAGTGCCAACTCTGTGTTGGATCGCTTAAAAGCTAAAAATGGTGCAGAATAAGCTATGAGCTTTTTTAAAAAGCTGTTTGGTGGCAAAGATGAGCCGGCGCCTCGCCAGCTCAACCACCCCTCGGCACTCAATCAGGGCGATATGATTGTCCTTGATGACAGTTTTGCGTTACCGCCGCAACTGCGTGGTCAACAGCTCAAGGTGGAAGCGGTGCATTGTTATGAATACAAGCATCAGCGTTCACCAGAGTGGTTACTGCGCGGTAGCGGCACCCATCTAATTTTTCTCGGCGTCGAAAATGATGACCAAGAATATTTGACCCTCTCCATTAAACTAACCCGAGCTGAAGTGGAATCCTTGTTCGACATGGAAGCCTTTGCCGACGTATTTGAAGAAGACGTTAGGGCGGAATTGCAACCCGAGTCATCGGATCCCGAGTTAAGCGGTTGGTTTGCTGGACATTATCGCAAAACTGATCACGCGGACTTTGGCTATTTCCACCGCCAAGACTATCGTCAGTCTCCGCCGCCACAAGACAGTAACCTGAATCATGGCGAAGCGTTTGAAGGCTACCAGTTGGTTAACGATGAAGACACTCATGCCATTGACATCGAAGTTTATGAGAATGGCGAAACCGACGTATTGCTGACTTTGTATCGCCCCGTTTCTGACATTCGTGAGTATTGGCCATCATGAGCAAACCCGATAAGCCTAAAAGCGATTTACCGGAAAAATGGCAGGCAGGACAGCGTGCAGCAAAAGCGACTCAGGTCGCTTTTGATCTTGATGAACAGTTTCAGCATCATATTCGCCGCGAAGCCCTTGATGCCGGCTTAAGCCCTTCCGATCAAATTCGCTCAATACTTGGCTTAAGCGTTAACCGACGCCCGAAACGCCCTCGCCTAACGTTAACCCTAAACCCTGGTGACTATGAAGAGCTGGCAAAAAAGTATCAGCTCGACCCTAATGATCAATTAGAAATAAAGAAACAAGTGCTGGCGGATCTGATACGCTATGTTGAAAAGAACTAGTTAAGTGAATACAAGTCCATGGCAGGCACGCAACACCCCAAGGTAGAATTTCAGCTAACCCCAGTCGAAATCGCTATGATGGTTTTATCCGTCATTGCAGTCGTCGTCGTTTGGACCATGACCTTTCACGACATCGGCGTCGAAACCTATCGCTTGCTGTTTTACATCGACACCGGCATTTGCATTATCTTTCAAGCCAAGTTCTTTGGTGGTCTCTTTCGCAGCTCCGATAAAATGACCTATATCAAACGCAATTGGATAGATTGTGTGGCCAGTATACCCGCCATTGAGCAACTTCGATTTGCTCGAATATTCCAAATATTGCGCGTTATTCGTCTTATTCGTATGAGTCGTTCAATATTAGTACCACTGATTCGCCAACGCGCCCAAACCAGTATCATGGGGTTAATGCTAGCCACCCTCGTACTGGTGAGTTTCAGCTCAATATTGATTTTATTAATTGAAGGCGGCAATCCTGCATCGAATATTAATACCGCCGAAGAAGCCTTGTGGTGGGCATTTGTGACCATATCCACCGTTGGCTATGGCGACTACTACCCTTCCACAAGTGCTGGGCGCATCCTCGGCGGCTTGGTGATTATTGGCGGTGTTGGCTTTTTTGGTGTGGTATCGGGTTACGTTGCCTCCTTGTTTGTTCACCCCGATCAGGAAGAAAGTATTAATGCGTACGAAGAACGCACCAATGCCAAATTGCAAAGCTTGTTAGAAGAGTTGCAAACGAATCAGCAAGCCATGCAACAAAATCAAACCAACATGGAAAGCAACCAGGCTGACATTCAAGCCCAACTCAATGAAATAAAACAATTATTACAACGCAAATAATTTGGACAGTGTGGGCTGGTTACATTATCGTTATTAACTAAGCAGTAACAATGGATTAAATGCGATGAACTCGAGCGTCCACACCAGTTCGGCACCATCCTCGGTAATCAATAGGTGGCTAACCCCTCTGTTAGCCCTGCAGGCTTTGTTGTTCAGCGTTTGTGTTGCTGCAGAGATTGATTGGAGCGACTATGACAGCCAAACACTTTCGACCCAAAGCATTGAAGTAAAAGAGAAAATAGATTCGCTGCCAGAGCCTCATTTAGCCAGCAAGCGCGACCTTTCCCACGCCGCTAACTTACTCAGCTATACCTTCAGCCAAGTTGCTAGCCAGCGCGGTGAATTGTCAGAATCGCTGAAAAGTTACCATCAACTACCTTCCGAGCAAAAACAATCCGCTTGGGAGCAAATCGAAACCCAAAAACTCAGCCTAGACAGCTTAAATCACAGTAAGGCATGGCTGCTTAAATACGTGAGCAGCGATGTAAACAATCGCTATACCGGATTTGGCCCCGATGGCGTGCGTCAACTCTGGCAAGAAGCCGCCGTAACTCAAACCATTGTTCGATACCAGTTTATCGCCCAGCTAAGAAACCTAATTACCTTTGCTCAAGACTTGCGCGTATCTCCTGTGCCGGCCATTTTGGTGGTAATAAAGATTCTGCTGGTGTTTGGAGTTTTGAAATTTTGGCTGAAAGCGGGACACAACTTCGTTATTTCTCGATTAGAGTTGGCCAAGCAGCACCCAAGGCGCAAAGAAAGCTTAAGCACCACTTTTTGGCGTTATGCCAATCGGATCCACAAACCATTGGCGTGGTTGATTGCGATACACATTGTACTGCTGATTTTACTGGAACTGCCTGGCTTTAGCGGTCTCAGTTACGTCGATATTATTGTGCGTTGGAGTTTCACGGCTGTTATTGTCATTAAGCTGGTCACCGAATTTGCCTCGTTCCACAGTCACAGTAATAACATCAGCGGCATTGTACAGCTTAGAATGAGTACCATTAAGCTTTGGGTTTGGACCGGCGTTTTTGTTGGCATTATCTTAACCTCTACCAAGCTCAGCGTTAACGAGGGCACCATATATTCTTGGGTCCAATCCAGCATGCTGTTGATATTTTTGGTCATACTCGTAAAAACCTTAGTCAGTTGGCGCAGCGTCGTTTTCCAGCAAGTGAATAAGATGGAAGACGCCCCCCCTTATATCCATTGGGCCATCGACCACCAAAAGCATTGGTTACTAAGCCCGGTAGCCACCGCGATAGGCATGGTGGTGCTGATTCGGCAACGACTGTTCTTTGAGCTCTACCAAAACCTGTCCCAGTACCAGATGTTCAAGCACGCTTTGGCTTACTTATTTAGAGTGGAAGTGGCCAAGCAAAGCCAAATCGCTGAAGAAAGCCAACACATGAAACGCATAAAAGGCGACGAGGCGTTTAACTACATTGCCCCCGGTCATCAAGACAGCACTTTGGTCGAAGACTATGGCAAAGAGCAGTTGAACGAATTGTCACGCTACGTATTGGCCAATATTCCCGCCATGGTAATGGTATGCAGCGAGCGCGGTTTAGGACTCACCACTTTCTTAAAGCGCTTGTTGTACCGCAGCAAGTCAGAACACGGCTATTACATTAACTGCCCTCACGGCGGCTTTAATGAGCTACTCAAAGCAATTAAAGCCGAACTAGGGATGCCTGAAGACGCCACCGAAATCGAGTTGGTGAAACATCTGCGCAAGGCAGAGCATCGCATTTTGTTGTGTATCGATAATTCGCAACGACTGGTTAGCCCAAAAGTCGGCGGTTTAAGCGAGTTAATGAAGTTTACCAAGCTGGTTCGCCGTGGCAGAAACAATCACGGTGTAGTGCTGGGTATCGACCAATCCACCTGGCGCTTTATTGACCGAGCGCGAGGCGAGCGTCTGCTGTTTGATAAGGTGTTAGCCTTACCCCGTTGGAGCGAGCAACAAATTGCTGACTTACTGCAAACCCGCATCGCCAAAGAAGGCGAGCACGCCATTAGCTTCGCCGGACTCAAGCTACCTAAACAGTGGGACGAGCAAGATTTAACCGAAGAAGAGCGCGCGGAAATGGGGTTTTATCGCATTCTATGGGATTACTCCGACGGCAATCCAACCGTAGCATTACGCTTTTTTAGAATGTCACTGCATCGCGACAAAACCGATGATCAGGTTTATGTACGCATCTTCAAAGCGCCGGATGCAAAAGAGCTGGAAACCATGCCTAAGCCAATGTTGGCGGTGCTAAGGGCGATTGTCCAGCTGGAAGTCGCCTCCGCTGAAGAGTTATCGGATTGTACTCAGCTGAGTTTTTCAGAAGTGCTTAATACCCTGCGTTACTTCCAAAATCGCGGCTTCATTGAACTGCTAGATGACAAAGCGAAAATATCATCCCACTGGTTTAGGTACATTACCGACACCTTGCATAACCAACATCTTTTGGTGAAATAAATGACGCGAATAGTTTGGCTTATTAGTGCAGCAATACTCGTAAGTGCAAGTCCTTCTGCATATGCCGAAGATGGCGGAGCAAACCTTGATAACCTGGCAGAAATCGCCAATCTCATTCGTTGGAGTGGCGTTGCTACCTCCATGTTGGTGGTGCTCATTGCTTGGGGGTTACTCAAGTTTACCCAGAACATCGTAGACAATATTGGCAGTCAGTTCGCACAACGACGAATGTTAGCCCAAAAGCTGCAATCTTTTTTCCAGTTTTTTGTGTACATGACCGCGGGCATTACGGTGTTCATGTTGAGCTTTCGAGTCGACGATAGAGTTCTGGCGCTGATTGGCGGTACCTTAGCGGTTTCGGTAGGCTTCGCTATGAAAGATCTCGCCGCATCCTTTATTGCCGGCCTTACGGTAATGATTGACCGCCCCTTTCAAGTGGGCGATAGAGTCACTTTTGAAGGGCACTACGGCGACATCACCTCCATTGGTCTGCGCTCTGTTCGAATGCGCACCTTAACCGACGACATTATTACCATACCTAACAGTAAATTTTTAAGTGATGTGGTGGTGAGTGGCAACTATGGCGCCCTAGACATGCAGGTATCCATTCCGTTTCATGTGGCGTTAGATCAAGACCTTACATTGGCGCGAGACATTATTCGAGAAGCAGCGGCATCGAGTCGTTATATTCATTTACCCAAACCCATTGTGGTATTAGTTAAGCAAGAAATCAGCGATACCTATTTCGGCATCAAGCTCACGCTCAAAGCCTATGTGCTGGATACCAAATATGAGAAATTATTTGAAACCGACATCACCCTAAGAGTGATGTCGGAATTTAAGAAACAGGGCATTATGGCTCCAAGCATTAACCAAACCACTCAGCTGGTTAATGGCGAAGGCATTACATCCAAGGATTAGCGCCGCTGCGCTTTCTTGGCTTTGGCAAGTAAGCAATAATAAGGCCGAGTATGATACCCACGCCGGCTATCATGCCGCCTTCGCGCCACATGGCGAACTCTTCGTCATTGCGCACATCCGCCAGAGCCTTTTCAGCCACCTGTTGCGATTCAAGTGCCGCCGCTAACGACCGTTTGGTTTTGGCTAATTCAGCCTTAGTTTGTGACAACTCGCTGTCTAGATCCGATTTAACCGTTTGCAATTCATTGAGCGCTTGCTGGGCTTGCTGCGCTTTAGCGTCGGCAGCTTCTTTGGCACTATTGGCATTACTTACTTGATAACGAAAGCTCTCGCTATTGCTCACGTATTCACTGGGCAGCCAACCTTCACGGCCTTTGTGATCTCTTATTTTTACGTAATCGTTTTGAGTTTCGTTTAAGAGCGTAATCTTTTGCCCAGTTTCAATGGTGCCTAAGATTCGATATTGATTAGAAGGGCCAGCTTGCAAATACACATAGACGTTGTCAGAGATGTAAGCATCTGCAGCAACAGCGCTCATAGAGGTGAGTGAGGCACTGCCAATAAACATCAGCGCTAATGCGGTTTTTCGAGTTAGTTTCACGTTCTTTAGACTCTCAAACTAATGGATGAGCCCATGCTAGGCAGTTCGACGCCAATATGCAAGAGGGGAGCCGTTTTGGCTCCCCTCTTTTGAAGTGGATCAACACTGATTAACTGAAGATGCCTTTAATCATGAAGAAGAACATGATTGACAGGCCAGCACCCGCTGGCAGCGTAATAACCCAAGACACTACGATGTTACGCACCACACCTAAATTCAGTGCCGCAATACCGCGTGCCATACCAACACCTAATACCGCGCCTACCAAGGTTTGCGTGGTAGAAATCGGTAGACCGGTACCAGAGGCAATCACCACAGTGCTCGCTGCAGCAAGCTCTGCCGCAAAACCACGGCTTGGGGTTAGGTGAGTAATGTTCTTACCAATGGTTTCAATCACGCGCTTGCCGAAAATAGCCAAGCCCATAACGATACCAACAGCACCTAAAGGTAAAATCCAAGGCGCAAGCTGCGCTTTAGCACTGATGTCATGGTTCGGGTCGTTAACAATCGATACCACAGCTGCCAAAGGACCAATGGCATTGGCCACGTCGTTTGAACCGTGGGCAAACGCCATACAACAGGCGGTAATAACCATTAAGATCGCAAAGATTTTCTCTACGTTATGGTAATGATCATCACGGGTGGCTTCCATGTTTACCTTAACTCGGCTAATAAAGTACTTACCAATGCCCGCAACGATTAGACCAATTAAGATGGATAGCGTAAAGGCTTCGAAGTTGGAGAACTTAATACCAACGTGCTTAAGACCCTTGGTGATGGTTACCAGCGACATAATAAAGCCGGCAAACATCATGTAAATAGGCACGTATTTCTTAGCCGCTGCAAACGGATCTTCTTTATCAAAAATCAAATTCTGTGCGGTTTGGAATATCAGATAAGCAATGATGCCCGATATGGCTGGGGTCACCACCCAAGAGCCAACAATACCGCCCACTTTGCCCCATTCAACTGCTTCAGTACCAACACCTACAGCGGCAAAACCAACAATGGCGCCAATAATGGAGTGAGTGGTTGATACCGGCCAACCTAAATATGAGGCTAATACTAACCACAAACCTGCCGCAAGCAAGGCCGAAATCATACCAAAGACAAGCAGTTCAGGTGTTTCTACGAAGTAACCCGAGTCAATAATGCCTTTACGAATGGTGCTGGTTACTTCACCGCCCGCGAGATAAGCGCCCGCGAACTCAAAGATCATTGCAATTATAATGGCTTGCTTGATTGTAATTGCTTTTGAACCAACGGAGGTACCCATTGCATTAGCAACGTCATTGGCACCAATACCCCACGCCATTAAAAAACCAAACAGCGCTGCAAATCCGATTAACCAGTAACCGTGGGTGGCTAAAACATCTACCATGTTAATTTACCTATTATCTTCGGTTAAGGATTAAGCTCGAGCCAACATCAGCTCAAGACGAGAACCTACGCGCTCAGCCAAATCGGCTAAGTCGCCCGTCCACTCAATGATTTTATAAAGCACAATGACATCCACAGGATTCATGTCTTTTTCGATTTCAAAGAGGCTTCGACGCAACTGAATTTGCATGGCGTCGGTGTCGTCTTCAATGCGATCAAGGCGTTGGATCATCTTAGCGACCAACTCAACTTCACGGCCTCTAAAGCCTGACTCTAGCAACTCGTCCAGCTCGTTAATGGCTTCGTGCGCTTGCTCTACTGCATCGATACAACGCTTGGTATAGGCCAAGAAGTCATTTTCTAGACCTGCCGGAATCTCAAGTTCGCGACCAATCATTCGACCTGCGATGTCTTTCGCTTTGTTGGCAATTTTGTCTTGGTGGGTTAATACTTCCAAGATATCGCCTCGCTCAACCGGCATAAATAAGCCACCAGGAAGTGACATACGCAGGTCGCGCTTAATAACGTCAGCATCTTTTTCAAGTTTGCTTACTTTATCGCGATACTTGTTTGCAGCCGCCCAATCCTTAGCAATAACTGCTTCTAAAAAAGGGATTAAGGTGTTGGTGCACTCTTTTACCGTATTTATATGTTCTTGGAGCGGTTTAATAGGTGACTTTGCAAAGACACCTAAAATAGAGTTTACTGGCATAGCCGTTACCTATTTAGTGATTAAATTTCATTTCCCATCGGAAATTTTGGCGCAAGTTAACACAAGCGATTACTAAATAAAACCGATTAAATTGTTAAATGCAAGTTAATGAAATGGCGCGATAAGGTAAGAACTGCTGAAACTCTTGCTGTATGCAGGATTGCTAAGATTACTAACAAATGAAACCTGCATGATGCTTTTATGACATTATCGAGAAATTGTGACAAATGAGCCAAACCGAAGTTGAACTAAAGCTACTTATAAACAAAAAACACAGGCAAAAACTCAAGGATCAGGTACCTCAACTCGGGGTGACTGTCGATGAGAAAGTACTTCATTTGCGCAACACCTACTTCGACACCGACGCACTGCAGCTTCGACAGTGGCACATGGGTCTTAGAGTTCGAAATGGCGAAGGCATCAACGAGCAAACCATTAAAACCGCCGGCCAGGTAAGTGGTGGGCTGCACAGTCGCCCAGAATACAACGTACCCATTGCCGGTGAGTTACCCGATTTAGCTCAATTTGACAGCAGCATTTGGCCTAAAAACGCCGATATCGCGCAGTTGCAACAGCAACTAACACCTCTATTTAATACCGATTTCACCCGCCATTTGTGGCGCCTTCAGGTTGAGCAACAGCAGCTGGAGGTGTGCTTGGATAGCGGCGCGATAACCTGTAATAACACCGAGTTACCCATTAGCGAGGTGGAACTTGAACTGATTGATGATGACCCAGCTGTTTTATTTAACTGCGCAACAATGCTTGCTGAGCGGGTGCCATTGCGTTTGGGGCAAGAAAGCAAAGCTAAGCGCGGTTATCAACTCGCGGCGCAAGCGTTCGATGCCTATCTTACCGACTTGGACTTTATTCAACTCAGTGACGACCTATCACCCGCGCAAGCGTTTAAAAAGCTGGTCATGGCCGGTTTAGAGCGCTGGCAACAATTGGAGCTCATGCTTGAGTCCTATCCTAGTCCGAGCCTATGGCAAGACTTACGACAAACGCTACGCATGTTAAAGCTGGTACTGACGCAATTTCAGCAACTCGATGAGCAAGCGAGGCAGCTGTTTGCTTGGTTTGAAGGGCAACTTAGTTTTGTAGACAAAGCGAGCGCCCTCACCTATGCATTAGATATCAACAGCAAAAGCCTGCGCAAAAAGCTGGACCCTGAGCAGCTTAATGCGGCCATGAGCCAGGCGCTGGCTAACTTGCAACTGGAGCAGCGATTAGCGGGGTTGCTTGAGGCGCTTCAGTACGGGCAATTACAGCTGCAATTATTGAAACTGGCCAGTATTGCTCAAATAGAGACCGACAGTTCGGATTTACGCCAGCATGCCACCCGCTTTCAGGCGGACTCTTGGCAAAAAGTACAACAGTTGATGCCCATCGACACGGATTTAGATAAAGACGATTATCTGGCATTTGCCGCGCCGCTAGAAAAAAGCTTGTTGGTTGGCGTGAGTTACGGCGAATTGTACGGACACGCCGGGCGCGACGAATTTCGCTTACCTTGGAATGACATGGCCAAAGGCATTAATGAGCTGGCCTGTTACCAAGCCATTCGAGAGCAGGCGCAAGCCATTGGTGTGGATATTGAAGCCTGGCTGTCGCGCAAAGAAGCGTCTTTGGTGTTTGCCATGGAGCAGTCGCGTCGCAGCGCCTTAGTGCAAACGCCTTATTGGCAAGCCTAGTGCTTTTGCTGGCCTATTAGAGCGCGCTGCGAACGCCAATTTGAAAGGTGCCGTTGGACAAAAACTGCACCGCTTGTTGGCGTTTTTTGCCCACCAGTAAGCTGCCATCGTCCATGAACAAAAAGGCTTTCCAGCAGCGTTTAAAGACCGCCCATTGGGTTTCGATAACGGTTTTCTGGTCCACGCAATAGTACACCACGGTGTTTTCATCCCAGTCGAGATGCTCCAATATCTGTTCAGGCAAAGACGCGTGTTCGCTATCGAACAAAGCTTCCCAATCACCGCTTTCCTGCCAGTTGGTGACATTAAAGGGCCAGTCCCCCTTTTTGAAAAAGTCGGGGTGATCCACCTGTTTGCTGATGAGCTGTTTCCACAATTGGGTGGCACGAAACTCGGTCATAGGCTTAATAAGTGCTTTATCGTCGCCACTCACGCCAACATCGTTGCGGTTAAACATCCAAGCATTTTTAAAATCCGCCAGCGCCAAGTAATTGCTCATCGACTAACTTCCTTGTTCCGAATTTTGCTGCTGAAGCTTAGACACATGCTGTGCGGTGTCTTGCATCAGCTTAAGTGCTTGCGTAAGCACCTCGATACCGGCATCGGCTTTGTGTGCATTTTCGCTAAGGTGACGACGCCACTGACGACCACCCGCCTGCCCTTGAAACAGACCAATCATATGCCGAGCAATGTGATTCAGACGACCACCGGCTGCTAAGTGTTGCTCTATGTATGGAATCATCTGCTCAACCACGTCAATGCGAGACATCACGGCTGCGCTGTCACCAAACAGCTCAGAATCCACTTGCGCCAGCATATAAGGATTAGAATAGGCTTCGCGCCCCACCATCACGCCATCCACATGCTCAAGGTGCGCGTGCGCCGCTTCAAAGCTGGTAATGCCGCCATTAATGGCAAGGGTGAGATGAGGAAAATCCCGCTTTAACTGGTACACCCGAGGATAATCCAACGGCGGTATTTCGCGATTTTGCTTAGGGCTTAACCCTTGCAACCAAGCTTTACGAGCGTGAACCGTAACCTGCTCCACGCCAGCGTCCGCCACAGTGCCGATAAAGTCGGTTAAAAATTGATAAGAATCTTGCTCGTCAATGCCAATGCGACACTTAACCGTTACCGGAATGTCCACCACGTCCTGCATGGCTTGAGTGCACTCAGCCACCAGCGCCGGCTCCGCCATTAAGCAAGCTCCAAAGCGACCGTTTTGAACCCGATCCGACGGGCAACCCACATTCAAATTAAGCTCATCATAGCCACGCTGCTGAGCAATGCGAGCACACTGAGCCAACGCTTGCGGATCTGAGCCCCCAAGCTGCAACGAAACCGGATGCTCCTGCTCGTTAAACTGCAAATAGTCGCCCTTGCCAAACAAAATAGCGCCGGTGGTCACCATTTCGGTGTACAGCAACGCCTGCTTAGACATGATGCGCGCCATGAAGCGGTAATGGCGGTCGGTCCAATCGAGCATTGGCGCCACGGAGAAACGGTGGTGGTGCATTATTCGTGGTTTTCTTTGATTTCCGAGGGTTTGAGGGAGATCGCTATCTGTCATATTCAAGTTTATTTAGTACCGTTTTTGTGTATTTTTGCTATATTGGTTCCCCAATAGTCCCCCTCCGATATGGGGAACTTTGTTTGTGTAAGGAACCCAAATGGCATCATTCCACATTGAAAAACGACCACGTTCAGATGGCTCCGTGCGCTATCGATGCAAAGTGGTCGTAAAAGCGAATAACAAGATTATACATCGCTCAAGTAAAACTTTCAGCAAGCATGCACACGCCAAAACATGGGGTAAACGCATGCTGGATGAAATCGAATTAAATGGGTTGCCAGGTTACACAAAAGAAACACCAACTCTTGGGGAACTCATTCAAGCCTATCTTACCGATCCTAACTTGTCGCAAAAGATTGGTAGAACCAAAAAATATGTTTTGGAAATGGTCGTCGATTGCGACATCGCTTCAATAAAAGCGGACGAGCTTACCACTCAGGATTTCATCGCGCATTGTCGTTTTCGTGCCGCGGCAAACACCGCACCAAAGCCAGCAACAATCTACCACGATGTAACTTATATCAAGAGTGTGCTAAAGGTTGCGAAACCGTTGTGGGGGTACGACGTAACTTATCAAGTCGTTGAAGATGTCCTTCCGACATTATTTAAACTGGGTTTAGTCGCTAGAAGTGAAAGGCGAACGAGAAGACAAACCCCAGAAGAAGAGTTATTAATATCTGAAGGTTTAGCCGAACGTGAAGCTACAGCTAAACGATTGGGTGCAAGAGTAAAGAATCCCATACCTTTTAATGATATTTATCAGTTTTCATTACTCACTTGCATGAGGTTATCGGAAGTTACTTCAATAACTTGGGAGGACTTGGAGCAAGATAAGAGGCTAGTTATGATCCGAAACCGTAAGGACCCAAGAAAAAAAGCAGGGAACCATATGTGGTGCCCGTTACTTGGAGATTCTTTCGATATCGTAATGCGACAAACGAAGGTTCCTGGAGACAACCGAATATTCCCGTTTAACTCTAAGTCGGTCGCAGCTGGCTTTCAAAGAGTAAGAAACAAATTAGGCATTAAAGGTTTGCAATATAGAGATCTAAGGCGAGAAGGAGCGAGTAGACTTTTTGAGCTTGGCTACTCTATCGAAGAGGTCGCTCAGGTCACTGGACATAGAGACTTGAACGTTTTATGGAACATATATACTCAGCTCCAAGCGCATCGGATCCACGATAAAAAGACGCGATAGAGCTATTAATTAAGGTGCATATAAGCGGCGGGTTCGAGCCCCGCCGCCTCCACCAACTCAAGAGCCACTAAAGGCCAACAAAACAAAGGGTTAGCGACTGGCGACCGACAGCTAAACCACCGGAAACCGTCGCACAATTCGCACCATTTTCGCACCATTTGAGAAAGCTCCTTGATTAGGAGCTTTTTTGTCTACAGTATTCCACCCGCTTGCAAGGTGGCGTCGATGGACTTTAAGAAAACTAAATTAGAGGTTGATAGCGTTAACCCATCAGGCAAGTAAGCGATGTCTATTCTTAGCGTCGCTTTTTCCTCACTGTTAACTGGGCTCCTTGCTCGTTTTACAGCGTAAGTATTATCCACAATACTACCCGTTGCTGTTGCACCAAGACGCCACACATTAAGCGTCGCAACATTGCCCGCCGAATTATAGACGGTAGAGCCACTGATTTTTACCACCCGGTAATACATTTGCCCAGTATCGATAGCGCTGGGCGTTAGCCAGTTACCAGCAGCAAGCCATGAGCCCGGTGAAGGCAAGCCAGTCGATAAACCTCGAATGTGTATGCTCGAGCTGCCTAGCGTATCGGCGGCAGTAATAAGCCTAAAGATTCTGATTTGGGCTTCGAGATCAACATTATCCGCAACGTTAATGTCAGTGGCCGCAATGGAATCTGTGCTACCTGCTAGAGCATCGCCGTATACGTAATGCCAGCGAAGCCCCTGCATGTCACTTGGTGGCTGATATTCGCTGCTTATGACATCAGCGGTATCTTTATAGGCAAACACTTTGCCAATACTCTCCAGTGCAGAGCCGCCGGTTTTAACACCTTGGATTGGGCCAATCGATTCAAAGTTTGAACCACCTACTTTCACCCCTTGTATCGGCATGATTAACTACCAAGCCGCAAGATGTTTGTTTTAAAGTGGTCGAGCGCAATGTTTTGTGCGTCACGCACATCGTCAGCATCATAGGTCAGCGTAAACGTCGAGTTTCGGTTGCCATCGACATAAATTAATGGAATGGCTCGAGAGTTTTTGGCTTCGACATTAACCCAGTATTGTACCTGGTACTCCATCTCATAACGCTGGTCATCTAATCGAACAACATCGTCTTGAATTTCATCGTATTGCGTTAGGTTCGTCGTTACGTCATTTTTTGAGACATAAGCTAAGCCAACAATGGCAGCTTCAAAGGCCAGCCCGTGGTTGTCAGTGAACGCTAAAGTTTCTGTATACATTATAAATTTTCCTCGACTATGATCGCCATATTGCCACTGTTACTGGTATCCGCTACCTCTCTAATTTCGAGCAAGTGGATGCCCGGCCATAGATAAATAGAACTTAAACCGGTCCATAGGCCGTTATTAATTCGCCGCTCGAATAAGCCCGTTGAAACGGAAGCGCTTACCCATGCCCTGCTCTGCGTTCCGCCATCTTCGTAGAACGTAATGTTTTGGTTACCAAACTCGACTATAGCTTGGTCACCAAACTCAACGCGTAATGTTACGGTTCCGCTCAATATTACTTGAGGTGGTCCTGTTACACGCTGCCAAAACGTAACCCCATTAAGCTGAAGCGTGTTGATTTCAACACCATTACGCTGTGGGTTGCTAACATCAGAGCCGTTGAGTTGAAGTATGTTTGCCACATTAACTCCTACGTTGTAATGATGTTGAGCGTTTTGGTTGAGCTGTTCCAAGAGAGCTTAACGCCACCTCGCACTGAGCTCGTTGGCGCAGGTAAACGAGCGCCGTTAAACGTGCCACTCGTGATTTTTGATGCCGCTAAGTTAGGTATCCGGCCAGTTGAAAACGTACCGGTTGTGATATCGCTCGCACTGAGTGTTACATTGCCACTGCCATCGGGTGAAACTCCGTTAACAGTTTGAACGCCACCGCCGACGGCTGATACCGTTCCTGGTTGCATCCAAGCATCGCCTTCTTTTGGTGACGTTGGTGCGGTGTCTTGGATGAATCGTCCAACGGACTCGCCGGTCGGTTTATTGTTTGGCGAATATACTCGCTCACCTTGCTCCGTTAACTCGCCTAAAGTATTAAAGTCACCAGTAAACGTCACCTCCCCAGACGAGCTTTGCCAAAAACCCAATGATGGATCGGACTCAAAATGAAGAGACGGATACGCTTGCGAGCCCTCATTTAAACCTACAGGCCCTCGAGTGGTTCGATATAACTTACAACCGCCGTAGTAGCAAAGCCCTTGTGAAGCATCTGCGCGATTAAGAAGTAAGCGAACTCTGACGTATTTCACGCCACTGCCATCTGAGCCATCGTATGGTGTGTGAGATGTTGGAATGACTATTTGGCCAGTATCTTTGCGCCAGGTGGTCTCTGAAAACTTATTGCTCGCCACAAAATATGTGGTTCCATTATTGGTCGCGATAGGCTTTTTGTCTTTATCGAAACGCTCTATTCCAAAGTAATATCGATTGGCTCCATCACCTTTAACCCACATTTCACCAAATAGCCTTTCGCCAGGTTCAACCTCTAAGAAATCTGAATAGTGAGTTTGGTATGTGGTAACCCCTAATGCTTTCCCTCCAGCAAACCCAGAACCTATATCCGGCGTTACCGCCTTATTGTAGTTCGATCCACTTTCGCCATCACTTAAGTGCTCAGACTTATACTCAACCAAGTCTTGCCAATCCCAAATAACGTTGCCGCGATTTTCATTAACGCGAACAGGGACTGAGTTATTTGAGAGGATTCGTCCAAATGCCACGGTGCGACTTGAATAGTCTCCATAGTTGTCATCAACCCACTCGCGGCTCGCTATTTGATACCAAGCACTAGGGTCGTCATTGTAAAGGCTTCTGTGGTACAAAGCTTGACCGCCAGCGCTGTTCGTGTGCATGAACTGGAAAACTCTAACGTTCGATAATTTAAACGTCACCACAGTGCCATACCCTATCGGGTAATCGGAGTTCGCGCCACCAACGCTGGATATTGAAACACCATTCGGCCAAAGTGACGCGCTGTCAGCGGCTGAAATGTTGCTCGCGATGGCTGGCGTGTATTCTTCTTGAGAATGAGTGTGCTGCTCTTGAGCTGCTCCAACATCCTGATAATCGATATCAACGTTACCATTGGCGTCTGGTTGCTTGTTGTTAACTGATTCGACGGTACCGCCACCTGCGCCTCCAACAGCGCCTGGCTTCATCCACACATCGCCCTCAACTGGGCTGTCAGGCATCGCATCTTGAATAAACCGACCTGCTTCCGCGCCAGTATGCCCATGCTCTTTATTCGCCGCACCAAAGTCACCTGCATTTGGCGCCCTAAGCGTCGTCACATCATCACTAACAGCAGCTGATTCACCCGCCCGATTGACTGCAGTGATCCAATAGTAATATTTGGTTGATGGTTTTAAATCAGTTGCAACGGCATTCACGCCTCGAGCAAACGGGTTAGCTGGTTGCTGAGCAGTTTCACTAATGTAAAACTGAAGCGATTCATCCACACTCCAGCCATGGCTTAAGCTTGCTGAGAGTTCAATGGAGTTATGAGTGACTTTTGGAATGGGTGTGATTGGGCTGTCAGGCTCGTAAATGGAAATTGTTGATGTGTGAGAGCCTGCGGCATTTCTGCCATTGGCAACGCCGGTTATCACCAGCTCATAAGTGCCTTTTTCAAGACCGGTCACCACAATCTGATTCGAGCCTGTGGTTCCGGTGAATGAGGTTTCTTCAGCGTCTGAATCAACATACACCTCAAAGCTCACATCGGCATTCGCTTCGTATTCCCACGATACCGTTGCGCTTAAATCAGGATGCACAATGTATTGCACATCGGTAATAGTACACACTATCGCGCCAGGTATACGAGAGTAGCTTTCATCCTCTACGGTTCGGTTGGTGTCAAATGGGTAAATCGCTGAGTCATACGCTCGAAGCTTAAGCTTAACCGTTCCCTTTTTGTCATCCGGCTTACGTGACTCAACCATGAATTCATGCTTGTTCAGGTTGTAATAGTCGTGAGTTATCTGGACAACATCAAATACCTCGAGCAAGGTCGCCTGCCCCATTACTTCGCACTCAAGCATCCGACCAAAGCGAGAGCGTTTCGCAAATATCTCTAGCTGCTGTGCAATCTGGTCTTTGTTGCTGATGCAATCAAACGTGACTTCGGTTTGGCTGATGCGGCCATCTTCGGCGTACCAGGCTTCCCATAAGTCTCTGTCTTCAGGCAAACGAGGGTATACAAAAATAGCCTCTTCACCTGAAAAGGAATCCGGCTTATAGCGCGCGACAATGCGGTTGTACTTATTAGACGCTTCAGGCAATTGAAGGTTAATTGCCCCAACGATGTTTGAGGAGTCCAGCTCAAAGACCGGGTTAATTTCACGCTCAACAACCAGGGCTATACGGCCATCCCTATCAACCAACGCACACCGGCTTTGCGACAACATTTTATTTAAATTGTCTTTAAACTCATCGCCTGTGGACAACGCGACGTTGAACTCAAGATAAGGGCCGGTGTAGTTGCTCGAGGTGATTTGCGTATCAAAGTAATCGCGCACCGCTTGAAAGCTCGAAGCATCGAGCA
Organism: Paraferrimonas haliotis; assembly: GCF_002282895.1. GTDB lineage: Bacteria > Pseudomonadota > Gammaproteobacteria > Enterobacterales > Shewanellaceae > Paraferrimonas > Paraferrimonas haliotis. The sequence continues at coordinate 354,327 of NZ_NRRB01000001.1, read as the reverse complement.
GCGCTGGATCAAAACCTGCACCGTAAAACGTGTCGGTTAGGTAGTCATAGATACAATCGGCTGGATTGTTTGACTGGCTAACGTCTTCAATCAGCAGCTTATCGATGTTGGGATAACTTTCATCTTTGAATAAATCCCAACCGGTATAAACCGCTTCGAATTCTAAGTAACCAACATTTTTACCAATGGCGCCCCCATCCCATGGTACCGGCACGCCAAAGCGCGCGCCAGGTGCACACGCTGCTGATACGTAATCAGGTACTGTAGTTTGCCGCCCAGTGCCCACGTTATAATTGAATTTTTTGCGGCCGTACTTATCACCACGAAACTCATTGGCGATGTCATTAAAGCCCCGAAGCTCATCGAACACAATGTCACGAACGGCGTAGCTGCGGCTGGTTCCCGCCGTTGCAAACGCAAACATTGAAACCAAAGTTGAGTATTTATGCGTTGAGCGGTGATACCACTTCTCACGCTTAGACCATTGTCGCGATGCGGCAAACACGCGAACCGGCTCAACCCACGCTTTACCGTAGACAACCGAAAGCGCCTTCGATGTATCATCAATCTTAACGCGACGCGCCCAGGCATCATCAAGTGATGAAATAATCGAGGCGTCCATGCTGCCGGTGGTGTCACCTAAGGTTGATGGCACAAAGACCTGGTCAATGGTTTTAGTGTTCATGGTTATTCAGTCTCTGCAAACTCATCGTGAACGAACTTGAAAAATGTGTCGTTAACATCATCAACTGCGGTGCGATGCGTCGTATTGTTAGCTGCGCACAAACGCACACCGGCAAACGTGTCCCACTTAGACGATACGGTTATGCCAATGGTGGGCTGTCGGTTATCGGTGTATTTCACTTTGGAGATGTTGCCAAAGTTCACTGGTAACGGGTCGCCAACACTTAACCCAGTATCAGGATCGTAATACACCGCAAACTCTTCAACTCTATCGCCAATGGTGCGCGTGTCAGTGTATGCATCAACTGTGTCATTGGTTGCGCCTGACAAACTTAAATCACGAGTTTGTGGGTTAACCGTGCCGTCTTCTTTAACGTTACTAAGCCCAAGTAGCACGCCATTACTTAAGAAAGTGGAGGCATCGTATTCAATATCAAACGGCGCGTCGGTGTAGGCATGAATGCCCGACCAACCCAGAACGCGCACCAGTGCATACGTTGGCCAACCTTGTTCAATCGCGCTGATTTGCTCAGGGGTGCGGTTTTTCATAGTCGCTCCAACAACTTTAAATCCATCGCAAGCAACTCACCTGTCTTGGCTTTGCGTTTTAGGGTGATGGGATCTTTCTCCAGGCACACTTGAAACGCGACCCCTTGAAACACCGCGGTTTCAGTTGGTCTTAAAGTCTCATAAAGTCCGGTATGCAAACGAATGGTTGTTTCACCTTGCCCGTTAGAGTTCGCACTCTCTACAACCAGGTATACTTTCGAATGGTCGAAGGTTACGAAGTCGCCTGCCGTGATAATGTTTGACACATTCGCGGGCAGGCCTTCTAGTGGAATTGACGTGGAACCCGATGCAACCGACGCTCGCACCTTTGCATCCGTTAGGCTTTCATTTTGCGGATAGGAGTATCTTGGGATCACTTGACTAAAAGAGCCGTAACGCCCAAGTAACGCAGTAAGCTGAGCATACAAAGGTCGATGCTCATGCTCATACAACACGCGAGTTTTAATACGCAAAACCCATCGATGCCCTAATCCGCGCCTAACAATTTGCTTCATGTTCTTAGCTTCTGTTAGTTGCGTATTAGTCTCTGAAGTAATATCAACCTCAGCAATAAATTCCGGTGCAATCATTAAAACTCCATGGCTAAATCTCGGATTAATGTCCGCTCATTGAGTAATAAGTCACGCACTCCTTCAGCGTCGGTCGCGGTAATGTTAATAGTGACATCATTACTTTGAGTTTTTTGAAGGTTGCCGGCTCGATACTCTTGCGCTTCTTGTTTCTTAAGCACCGCTTCATCTTTTTGCAGTAAGTACGTACCTTCACTAGGAACACGAGGCAAACCACTGTGCGCGATACCTTTAATGCTCTTAATGCTGTTGTAGGCGGCGAAGCCTTGAAGCGTTGCCCACGCTACCGCTGGAATACCCATAGGAAATCCGAGCTTCACACCTTCAGAGATACCTTGAAAAGTGTTAGTCAATGCGGTTCGTAAAGCGCCCTCTTTATTCAGTCCAACACGCTTTAAGATTTCTTCTTTGTAGTTTTTGGATGTGGCTTTGTTAACGCGCTCTTCCGCTTTGCCACCGACTTGCGCGGCCAAATTTCGGGCTTCAGCAGACTTAGCCGCCTGCTCCTGAATGGCCTCATAGCCTGCAGTGAAGTTCTCAACCATGTTATCCACAGCCGTTACCGTCATCTCTCCCCAAGTGGCCACGGTGCCTTCTTGAAGTAATGTCAGCTCCTGCGCTGCTTCATTTGCTCGCTCAGCCATTTGTGTTGCAAAGTCTGGTGGGATCACATCATCAACCGACACCGGATCAAACTCGAAGTTGATTGTGTCTTTTCCGACCAGCTCCAGAACGTTATTAATTCTCGCTACTACGAACCCAATCGCGTTAGAGACGATGTCTCTAAACGAGGTGACAATGCCGACAATGCCACGAAGCAACGGCGTACCGACCTCAAGAATGGAATAGAAAGAACGTTTGGTGGATAGCCAAAACGTTTGAATTGAGGTTAACGCAGGCGCCAGAATATCGTTAACAATATAGCGGAAGGTTGAACCAAACCACGCTGAGACATTGCTAAGGATCGTACTAAAGCCGCCCAAGCGTTGGACCGTACCCACAATCCATTCGTTGAACATTTGCAGTGCCGGCGCAATGCCAACCAGGATCATATTCTTAAGACCGCCCAGCATTTGCACCGTATTATCAATACTGTCATTAGCCATTTCTGCTAATGCCGCATCGGTTCGAGTTAACACCAAACCCAAATCTTGAGCTCGCTGTGCGGCCTCTTCCATAGCGCCAGCACCACCGCGAAGAACGTTGATCATTGCAACGCCTTCGGAGTCAAAAAGCTGGGCCGCTAAACGAACTTTATCCGTCTCATTAGAAACGCCTTCCATTGCATCAGCGATGGCTGCCAGTTGCTTATCTGGACTCAACGCATTCAACTTAACTGCATCAAGGCCAAGCTCTTTCATTGCATTTTGTGCCGCACCGGTGCCAATGGCCGCTTCACTGATCCGCCGAGTTGAACGCTGCAGGGCTGTATTAAATTGCCCTTGCGCCATTCCCGCTTGACCAGCCGCGTACTGATACTCCTGCAGTTTTTCTATGGGTATCGCAATTCTGTCGGCAAACTTTGCCGTCTCATCAATACCGCTTGCCATGGTTGCAAATGCGGCATTCACACCCGCCAGAGACAGCACGGCACCAGCGGCCATGCCGGCAATGGTTTTAGCAACCACTTTGGTGGCCGACGCGATATTCTTAGACCACCGAACGGAAAGGGATGTCGTCTTTCTGAATGCCTGTGATAGTTTTGATGAATCGGCTTGGATGGCGACCACCAATCTACCGACGACACTTGTTGACATTTAACCTCCTCCCAATATTCGCATCACATCCCGCATTTTCTCGGATTCGGGTTTGCTCTCAAGCTCGCGCTTCATTGCCATCTGCTCTGCACGCTCTGGGGTGTACCCATAGAACGCTATCCAAAAATCGAGTACTTCCGGTTCAAGCTCAGTCAGTTCGAACGGGTTCTTTACCCCTAAGTCCTGACCCAGCTTGAACAGAAATAGAATGAATGGCGTTTGGTCTAAGACTTTCCCGCCGCATCGGCCGCATCCATGTTGTTACCCAAAACAACTTGTACCGCATCACCAATGGCATCCGCCGGGGCCATGCTCATTAGGGAGTCAACGGAGAGTTCAGAAAGTGAGCCGTCCTCATCCACCAGAGCGAGTAAAATCAGCTCACACGACTTGCGCATGATTGCTTCCGTATCTGGCTCAGGGCGCTTAGCCAACCGCTCGAAATCAATTAAATGTTGCACCGGTAATCGGCGACATTTGAACGTTTCACCGAGTAATTTAAGCTCCAGTGGAGGGGTTAAACCATCCAGTAGTTTTTGAGCAAGTGTTCTCTTTTTCTTAGTCATTTTGGTTATCCCATAAAAAAGCCCGCATTAAGCGGGCATAAGTAAGTGGTGTGTTGTTAGCTGCTTGCCTTCGGTTTCCACATAGTGTCCGTTCGCTTCTTGGCAGGGATCATTGAGCTTATGACTTCCGTCAAGCTAAGCTCTGCGACTTTAAAGCCGCCCAGCTGCACGCCGTAATAACACACGCGACCATTAGGTAGCATTACTCCAATCGAGCCAACTTCTTTTGCTTTAGCGGCCATCACCAGTTTTTCATAGTTTGCACCGTCGGTTTCATCAGTAACATCAACGAAGCCAAACTCTAAATCTTCAGATTCTTGCTGACCTGGAACCGATTGCGCGCGAGTATCTGCAAGCACTGAAGCGTCTGCCCAGTTCGTCACAACATCACCCAGCTCGCCGATGGACTTAAATTCAGGAACTTCAACCCAGTCGGTCGTCGTATCGGGCGGCAACGTCCCCGCATCCGGCGTGTCGCTAAAGTTCGGTGCGGTAGACGCCGTTGCTGGCAACCAAAATACGCGAGTACCGCCAGGCAATAACGCGTGCTTTGCAACCTTATTTTCCATAAAGCTTTCCTCTTAAAGTAATAATGAAGTCATACGAAAGTTGGTATTCGCGACTTTCTGTCAGATAGTTTTCGAAGTACCCGGCAAACGACACATAGTCCACTGGCATATCCCCTACCGTGCTGTTGCGTTTATCAAGCAATGCAACTAACAACTCGCCAATTGCTTTGGCGTCGAGAATGCGCCGGTGATAGATTTGCACCCGAAATTTCACGCGGTGATGAGTAAGCTTTGCCAACCCAACATCGCTTTCGGTTAAATCCATTTGATTGAAGACGATGCAGTCATTAACGCTCGGTGGCGCCGGCCAATAAAACACCGGCAGACCTAAAGGCTCGAGCTCTTTTTTCAATTCAACATCAATCAAAACAGTGCCTTTTTCAGCGATGAGTCAATGTTTTTAACGACCTGCTCAGCGTTGCGCTCAAGGGCTGGAAGAATAAAAGGAATGGCTATCTGGCCGCGCTTTTGACCATACTCTTGCGCAATCGCTTTTTGCTTATGCCCTTTTCTTGGGCCAATAATCGCAACAGCCGCAGTATCTCTACGGGAACGACTACCAGGTTTCCTGACTGCTCGTGAAATCTGGTCAGCCATGTGAGGCTCGGTAACGTTACTTTCATTGAAGTTGGCATTGGCCGCCATGTCGTTTTGAATCAACTTGGCTCCTTCATTAATGGCGGTTCTTAAGGTCTTCCAGCCTGCCTCCACTTCAAGCTCCAATAACGCTTTCTCAAGCTCTTCAATTCCAATAACGTCTTTAGCCATTTGGATAAACCTCGATATGGCAATGGGCAACCAACGCATGTCGACCGCGCGGCGTTATGCCATCCACTATCATTTGCTGTCCCTCATGCTCAAACACAAGCCCTTCAACAAATAGCGAACGTCGTCTGAGCGTAACTTGAGTATTTCCCGAATACGAGAGCTGATCCGCTTCGCGCTTGCGGTCAACGTTTAGGTACTCGACTTTCCCCCACGCTTTGCCAATTTCCAACAGCGTAACGTTCGGTTGACCAATCGCGTCAGTACCTTCTTCACGCTGGTAGATAGTTAAACGGTCACACAGCTCACCTGCTCGAATGCGCATAGTTACCTCTACACGTTGATGATTCGATATGGATTTAGCAACGCCTTAAAACCTTGCGGTACTTCGCTTGTAATGGTTCCAACAACAACCGATTCACGATTAGCAAACCAATGAGCAATCACTAGCAAGCCAGCAAGCTCGCAAGGCTCGTTCGCGTCCATCCAATGCTCAGGGCGCAAGCTCTCTTCAGGCTTTATATCTTCCGGCCAATAAACCGTCCGATTAAGATAATCGGCAACATGCTTCTTTGCCGCTGAGATGTAAACACCGAGCAATACGTCATGCTCGGTGTCATCATCTTCGATGTGAACCTGTTTTTTGACCGTTTCAAGGTTAATCATGAGCTTTTGCATGCCCGCGTTCGATAAGTCGTTCAGCCGTGGCTGCAGTGCACGGATAGTGATCATCTGGTTTAAAACTGCCAAGCTCGGTATCGACTAGCGAAATACCAAGCACTACAACCCGCTCGCGCTCATTATCAATCACCGACTCTGCCCCGATCTCCGTCGGCTCGGTTTCAACGACGGACTCTTGCCCAGTTTCAATCGGCGTGGTTTCCACATTCTCAGTTTCAACTACCGGCGTTGGTGCAATGTCCGTCGGCTCAGTTTCAACCTCTGGCGCTTGCTCAACAGGCGTAGGTGTTGCCGTCTTGTTTTTCTTTGCCATGTCCAAAACTCCTAAAATGCCCAGTCAAGGTGTTGATGACTGGGCTTGTGATTGTTAGCTAGCAGCGTGGCTTAGTTTCGCAACAGCCGCGACATCTTCAAGCAACACATCAAAACGATGGAAACCAATGAAGCCCGTTTGGTCGTAATCCGCATAACGCTCCACAAGGCGACGCAGTGCCATGTAGTTAACGCGACGAAGAACGATGCCATTCATGTCGCCGTACATAGCAGATGTCGAGCTGGCTTGAGCATTAGATAAAGCTTGCTCAATGGTGAACTGATCACCATCAATGGTTGAAGGCGCAACCCCCGCAATGGCCGGTAACCACAGTGGCCGATTTTGGCTGTCTTTCAAAAGCTTCAAGCTCTTGAACGTGTCGTCATTGAACAAGAATCGACACATGCCGCCCATACGGTAGGCAGGGTCAACCTTATGCTTAAGCTCAACCAAATCTTCATAGGTCACCGCTGATACCGCGTTCGCGGTGTGAGACTGTTGGATTTGATTGACCACGCCATTAACGTTATTACCAGTGCCATCACCACTGATAATCTGCAATGCTTCAACGCGACCGAGTCGAGAAGCTACTCGTCGAGAAAGCATTCCAGCGATATCAACACCGCTGTCCTGCAGCAACTCGTTTGAGATGCGAATGATCTTAGACGTTGCCTTTTTTGCACCCAACGACACGTTAGCGGTATCTGGTGATTCTTCGCCGGATTGAGCATTTTCACCAATCATTTCACCAACATCGGCACGGCCATCAAACACCGGCCATTCCATCGGTTGTCCGTCCGACGTGTTGAGAACCTGGCACACATTGGCTAAGCCACCATACAACGCCATCGATTCAACCACTTTGTCGCGGAAGTTTGTTGGAACAGTGAAACCACCCTTAGTGTCTTGTCCGACACCCATCGCACGAAACTCCGCGCGCTCTTCGGTGGTCAAATCAGATAATCCGTTGCGAACAACTTTCTCAAAAAGCTGTGCATGGCGAGCTTCTGTGGTGTCGGTACCAAGGTCAATACTGCGCTCTTGCGACTCTTGATCATCAAGGTTGCGCAGCTTTTCCTCACGCTCAATCGAGTCGGATAGCTGTTCATGTTCGAGCGTCATGTCTCCCCAACGCTTGTTTTCGTCATCCGTAAAGCCGCGCTTTTCGTCTTTGGCTTTATCATTAAGCTCTCGCATTTGCTTAGCGATGTTATTTCGCTTCTGCAACATTTCATGTAATTTCATAGAGTATTTCCCATAAAAAAAGCCGCAGAAGCGGCCGGTTGATTGATGTGTAAAATTAACGTGTTAGTGAACTAAAGGGTCTGCAACTGTCGATCTCGGTGAGACTGTTCTTGAAGCATTCGCAACTCAGCATCGTTATGGTTCTCCACCTGACTGCGCTTATACGCCTCAAGTGAGCGTGCAGCTGCTTCAGTATCGTTGTAAGCTGGGTACGTCACCGGACTTACATCAAGCAACTTAGAGATGCGAGTAATAGTGCGCACGTAAACACCGTCATCGGCTTCATCCCATCGATAGCCATCGCTGGGTAGTCGGAACGCAAATGAGCTTTGGTCAATATCGCCACGCTCCATGGGTGCAATAACTAAGTCGTTAATAGTCTGCGTATCGGGCGGTGTGATTTCATAACGCAATCCAATCTCATCAATGAATAACGATAACGTACCTGCTGAGTTTCGTCCCAAGACATACAAAGGACTGTGATTGAAAAGTGCTCGAACATCATCATCAAGCACACCATCAAATGCGCCTTCTTCAATGACTTCGACAAAGCCTCCAAGGTTATTGGAGCGAGTATTAAACTTTGCGGCGTAACCTACGATTTTTCGCTCTTCCCCCTCGCCTTCCATTCGAACTTGATGAGAAAATCCCATGCGGTTAACGTTTTTCATTTTTGTCTCCAACAACTTTCGGTTGTAAATCAGCTGACATCAAGAACTTATCAAGCCCATCTGCTTGGTTCATTTCTTCGAGTTCCCGCACTTCGTTGCGAGTCATCCAACCATCTCGGATGGCTTTGGTGTAAAACTCAGCGCGATCTTTAGATGTTCCTCGAAGCAGTCCGTTTAAATTAAATTTCACATAATAGCCGGCACGACGTTCAGCCTGAGTGAACAGCTTTCGGTTCATTTCCTGCTCAAATTTAACAACCCAGGGGATCATAGTGTGGCGAACAAACTGAATGGCTTGCTCCGAGATATTGGAAAAAGTAGCCTTATCCAAATCGTTGATCATGTGTGAGGGAACGTTATAAATGCCCGCAATTTCTGACCGGTTAAATTTTCGAGTTTCTAAAAACTGTGCATCTTCTGGTGCGATGGTGAGCTGGTTGTAGTCAAGCTCCGCTGGAAGCATGAGCGTATTATTGTCTTCATCTCTTAATGCGCGCTTTGCTTGCTTCCAAGCTGTTTTCAATATGTTCCAGCTTTCTTTGTTCAGCTGCCCTTTGGCACTCACAATGGCTGCAGGTCGACCGCCGCCACCAAAGAACCGATTGCCGTATCGCTGAGAGGCTTGACCAAGCGCAAATGTTTCGGCGCACTGAAGAATTGGACTGCGCCCGATGAGACCATTAGAGCCAATGGCTTTGAAGTGAAGCATGTCGTCCGGGTTTACTGATTTAAGCGGTAACTCATCACTACTCACTGAATAAACCCAACGATTTGATGAGCTTCTAAAAAGTGATGACTCCCACGGCCTCAGTAAATCCAGCCCCACCACAGTGCCATGTCGGTCTCGCTCAATAGGGGAATAACCGTTACCCCAACCATTAACGTGAACCATAATGGTTTCGCGCCAATCGTAACTTGTTTGCATCGAGTTAGGCTCGTCGTGCAACAGATAATAAACCGGATGATCCGTTGCGCGAGTTACCTTTCCATCAACTTTTCTAAGGACATGCAATGGCAGTTGGCCAAGTGATCGACCAAGAACGCCAATGCACGAATAAACAGCAGCCAACTTGCCGGCGGTATTCTCGTTGACACTCTCACCACTAGCTGACCAGTTCGCCTCTTCACTTAAGTCTAGTGGCTTATCTGGATTCTCCAGGTTGCGCGTTTCAATCATCCAATCCAGCATCATTGCCCCCGAGCGACTTGTCGCTTAACAAGTGATAGCGCACGAATTGAAAAAACAAGAACTGCTCCGCCGCCCAGCATTAGCGTGATAGCTAATCCAAACTGCAAAAAAACGCCAGCAACCACCGAAGTGAAAGCCAGCAAACCAATTACATTCAATAGAATAATCACAAGACATAATCCTCGGCGTCAAAATCCTCTAACGGGTTGTAGCTTTCTACAGCAACCATCGCACGCCCAATCGCCATAATAAGTGCAACAGCACCATCAATTTTGTTCGTCGGCTTTTGCTTAATCGGTCTAACAATGTCATCGTTACCTGGTAAATACTTCCCAACCACATTACCCACGCACCAGGTCATGATTGGGTGACCGTCATGATGAAAGCGCCCTGCTAATATCGCCGCCTCCAACTCCTTCATTGGGTCCGACATGTTGGTGTAATTTTGAGTGATTGTGATGGGTGTTAACCCTTCGTCAGCCAACTGGTGCGAGAGATTAGTTGCACCGTGTGGATCTATCGCGCTTTCGTTTACCGGTGTTTCAAGATGAACGTCTTTGGCATGCTCTAAGATTTCGCGGTAATCAACCTCAGCACCATCGGTTGCATCTAGGCACCCAACGTTTACCCACTTCTGAAAGAGTTCTGCAAGGCGCCTATCGTCGTTATCAAGCTGCTCTTCTGGCACCCAAAACTTAGGAGCAATTGAGTAGTAATGCCGTTGCCCGTCAACGGTTCTCGTAAATAGGCGCGCTTTTGAGTTCATATCCAGCTTTCGTGCCAGGTCGAATCCAAGATAACAATCGTCAGTAGTAAACTGTTCAATACACAACGATTGATCTTCGCATCGCTTCCAGGCTTCCATATCAAAGAAAGCTTCTTTGCCTGCAACCCAGATATTTAAGTGCTTTGTCTTAAATGCGTTTACGTAGCGAGCACGCTTCAAGGCTCGCAGCTGTTGCGAGCGAAGATACTCCCCCGACACAGAAACACCATAGTTCGGGTTAGCCATTTTCAGCGCTTCTTCACTCTTCCAATCAACGTCTTCATCAATGGTGTAGATGATGCCAAACAGCTCTGGATCATCGAGCTCGGGATGTTCAAACCCATCAAGCATTTGAATAACGCGATCACGCATGTCGTAGCATGGGCCATCGATGTTAAAGCCCGCCGTTGTAATTCCCCACATGAGTGGCTGTTCACGAGAACCCATACCGGTAATAAGCGTGTCGTACTGACTTGAGTCTGGATGCTCGTGATATTCATCAACAATGCCGGCGTTAGGACTTGAGCCATCGCCGGGATCACCAATGACCGGTTCAAACTTAGAGCCATCAGGAAGCGTTAGTTTTTTCGCCCAAACGGCAATATCAAATCGCGCTCTCAAATCCGGTAGCATCTTCGCCATTAAGCGCGCGGGGTTAAAAACCTCAAGCGCTTGCTTTTCGGTCGTTGCACCACAATACACTTCGGCACCGTACTCGTTATCGGCGGTCAGCATATAAAGCCCAAATCCAGCACTCTTAGCCGATTTGCCATTCTTTCGTGGCACTTCATTGTAAGCTTCTCGGAATCGACGCAAGCCGCTCTTCTTATGCACCCAGCCAAACACGCAACAGAAAATGAATAGTTGCCAGGGCTCTAGCTTAAGCTTTGCGTTCTCACCTGTTAATCGAGCCCACTTCCCTTTGGTGTGCCTTAGCTTTTGGATAAATCGACAAACCCGCTCAGCCTTGGTTTTGTCAAAGCGGTATGGGTAGTCGGGGTTAGAGCTTCGCTTTAAATCAAAGAGGTGACGCTCACACGCTCGCCTTACAAAGCGACACGCTAGAATTTTTCCTGCAACCACATCCCGCGCATACTTGCTTGCAGCGTTTACGTTCGGAAACTTGGCCATAGTTAAAACTCATCGAACTCGTTCCCTTGCTGTCCTTCTTTGGGACCAGATGTGCCAAGCACTCGACCTCGAGACAAAGGATCTAACCCGAGGAGACTGCCCAATGATTTCATCTGTGCAATCGCTTCTTTTCGAATATTCACGGCAGGATGTGTCTTCAGTCCACCTTGAGCCGTTTCGGAATAAAAGCCTCGCTGAGCAATCTCTGAGTCTGCCTCAAGCATGATTGAGAAATTGTTGCAGTATGCCATCAGCAACGGTAAGTCTTCTCTCGCCAATGTGCCTCTAGCTATCATTAACTTGCTTTGTTGCTTCCAAATAACGACCGCATTTTCATCACGCAACTGATCCGGCGGGTTAACCCGTTGGATCGATTGATCACCAACTCCGACAAGGGATTGCTTAGACTTTCGACCGCCTCCAGAAGCGCGAACTGAAGCACTCATCGCACCTCCAAAAAAGATTTCTTATTTTAAACACGTAAAAATATGACTTCGGCGGCGGTCATTCAGGCGCACCACTGCAGCGATTTAAGGGAGGGGGGCCTTAAATCGGTCGATGTGACTTTGAAAAGTTATTTTAGGTACCTAGGTACCTCGTTGGGATGAGCTGCTTCTGCGGCTTCTGAGGCGCTCTGCTGCTGTCTTAGCTTTATGACATTTATCACACAAAGCTTGCAAGTTCTCCATGTGATCAGTTCCACCATGCGCCTTAGCTACAATGTGATCAACCGTAACGGCCGGAGTAACCACGCCTGTGTTCAAGCACATACGACACAAATGAGAATCACGCTCAAGAACTTGCCTTCTTAGCCTGCGCCAACTTGCGCCATAACCACGCTGTGTTGATGTTCGCCCATTAGCATGACGATTCCAACCTTCACCAACATGCTTATCACAGTAGCCTTCGCGACTAGTGGTAGTATAGCGACATCCTCGATGTCTGCAAGCTCTCGGTGTCCTTGGCGGCATATTGTTTCCAAGCTAAGGTGCCGCCCCTCAATCTAATAATCCCGAAGGTTAGCTGCGTTGATGGTGTTGGGGCGGCGTAATCAGTAAAAAATATCTAAATCTTTTCGAGCTCAGCCTTTAGCGTTGCGAGCTTCCTGGCACTCTCGGCATCCATGCAGACTCCTCCGTCCGCAAGCCGAATCACATTCAGTGAGTGTGGCCAGCTCGGCGAAGGTTGCTGATGATTGGCGCAGCTGGCCATGACCAGCAATGAAGCGAACAGGGTCAGCCAGCGCACGTTCTCGCTTAGTTTCATTAACCTGCTTCCGAATCAAATTGAATATGATGACCAACACTTCGAGCAACTTAGTTAATTTCGTCATCATATTGAATTTCACTCAGGTATAAAAAAAGCCCCTTTCGGGGCTACGTCTAGACACACTATGGAAACTTTACCTTCGCTTATCGAGCGGAGAGTCTAAATTCTGGGACTTGCCAAAGTTGCCAGCTAAAAACTCCAAAGCCATAACAACAAACTTTGGTGCCCTTGCTAGCAGCTCTGGCGATAATGTCGCTCTTAGCATAGTCCAGGAATAACCAATAATACTGATCACTGCAATAATTAACGCAGCGGTGGACTCGCTAAACAGTGTTGCTAGCGCGCTTCTGGTTGCATCTTCAATCAACACCTCAGCAAACGCAGCTGGCACAAATAAGAACGCCACTAGTGCAAACAATATAGAGCCTGCGATGAACGAACTGGTTAACCACTTCATAAAATCTCCTTTAACTATAGGACCAACCTGCGAAACTGCCCCGCAGATCAACGTGAAAAAAATTCATTGCACTACCTACAGCCCAAAACCCGTTGTTCATTAAATAAAAAAGCGCCTTAGAGCGCTCCTTGCTGTGTCGAATGCGAATATCAAAAGCAACGCCTGCATTATGCTGCCCAGGGTTTTGCTTTCTTGCTTCTTCCGGATGCTCGGTACACCGATAAGCTGAGCTCAGCGGCATCACTACACCCGACTCAATACGGGCTTTCTCAAGTGCTAATAATGCCGAACGCTTAATTTTATGTGGCTTTTTCTTCTTACAATTGTTGCAACCGCAGCGCAGCTCATGGATTGAAAAATGCTTTGTGTATAGCTCTCTGGTTGTTTCAACCACTAAAATTTCAGCGCTCATGCTTTAACCCTCGCCAAATTGCTACACCCAAACCACAGATACTTAGAAAAATACCGAGTAGCGTTGTTATATCTGCGGTATGCCATGTAAAGTGCCCAGCAACAACCTCGCTCAACGATGCTTGCAAAAAGCTTTGTTCAATTGCTACTGACTTAGTAATGCTCGCAGGCAACGACATGCCAGAGCCGACAACGATTGCTCCAGTCTCTGGTTTCATACAACTCCTAAACTCCAGGCATAAAAAAGCCCCCAAGAAACTTGGAGGCTACCGGTCAAGCGCAAGAACCTGACCATAGCTGAAGTTGACCACATTCCGTCGCGACAATCAAACGTCTATTGATCATCTACTAAAAACGTGAAGGTTTATGACGCAGGAACTTATCAGAATAGTGATAACTTTTCGCGTAAATTTAGGCTAAATATCTTCCCCTTTGGGGTTCGACTGTACGTTTTGAGGCCTTGAGTTGATAAGGTATTTGCCCTTTTCGTCTCGGTTTGATCTCGAATAAATTCATGGTTTTTAATCTACGACTTAAGCGTATTGAACCCGGGCACAGTTACCATAAAAATGAACCTTTGGATCGTGAGTGAGTAGAGTAGCAATGACAAACGACAGCCATACCAAGCGCGTGGTAATTGATTCTTCTCAATATCGACAAGAACTGTGGGCAGAACAAAGAAACGGGATACAGTCGAGAAAACTATTTGGTAACGAGCGAGTGGAAAGAGGGAAATACAAGATAATTCTGATAGCAAAGGAGCATCAAATTATTCCTAGCTAGCCAACTAAACTCCTTTTGCTACTGAGCTCACAAAAGCAGCTGGAGTGTTGATGTCACCAATGCGCTGCATTTTAATCTCATCTCTAAAAACGATAGACATGAGTGTGATAATCACAAGGTAACCAAGAACAATTGTTACTATAGATAAAAGAATTGTGGAGGCAGAAATCAATGGATTACTAAAAAACTGGGTTTTGAACCACAGTCTCATCAATTCATTGTCAGCATCACTAAGCTCTTTGCTTTTCTTGTTTGTAACTGCTTGACGAAGAGTCACAACAAGCAAGCCAATCGGCAAAACAATTAACATGAGAATAGCGAATAATGTGCTTCGAGAGTGTTTCAATCTGGAAAGTGCATTATCCTTATCAGAGTCAGATGCGTCTGATCTTAAATACTCTTCTGTCTTAGTGAAAAGCTCATTAAAAACGCTCATGGACGCCTTTTGCGCTCCTCGCAGATAAAGGAATCCTACCATCGCCATGGATAACGAAATGATCATCACTATGAAATCGCTAAACATCATTTTTCCCAGACTTTAATGAACCAACCAACTTCGAAGTCACGGCGTTATTTTTGAAAGCTGATACTGCATGAAAGAGCAAGAGTATAAACATAAATACCACCGCAAAGGCTACAAACTGATTGTCTTCCCTAATCGTTGAATATAAATACGTCACAGAATCAATAGATTCAGAAAGCCAGTTTCCGCATTCTTTTGGTAAGGCCATACTAACTCGATGATGTGATTTTGGCGCGTATAATACTTACCTACCGCATCGGAGACAAGTTGCCAACATCTCAAAGTACACAAATATTAACCTCACCCCAAACAAACCTTATCACATAACTGATAATAAATATCAAAAAATAGGCTAATAGACTTTCTTCGGCCATCTAGCCACCCTACCACACTCTTCTAGCCAAAAGTGTTCTCACAGCCTTCAGAATACAACGTAGGCTATCGGTTGGCGATACTAGCAAGAGCTAGTGTATTGTTCATGCACGCACCTAGGAGCACGACTTTTTAATGCGCAGCTCTATTGATAAAAAAGAGAACATTGAACAAAAAAACATAAAAAAGCAGCGCCTGAAGTGCTGCTTTCATTTCAACAGTCCACTCTACTCAGAAATTATAGCCAAAGATCGCTGACAGGCCTAAGTTCTGTGATGGCTGATACTTGTCATAAGATAATATCCAGTTCATCTCTATGTTTGAACGGAATTTAACTCGCAGCCCAGTCGCAATATACGCACCTTGACCACTGTCATTCCACCCATTGTCTTGCCAGTCCGATTTTAAGCTTGCACTAAGCAAATATTGAGCATATCCGGCTTTAAGCACCCAACGGTTTAATTCTGAAATGTACCATTGATACTCGCCGCCAACTTTAACGGCAGAAGGCGCCATAGCTGTCTTTGCACCAGCAAAAACCCCTGCATTAAAGCCTTCTAAATATCGCGCCTCTAGTGACCAATTGTCATTTATCGAAAATCTGTATCCAGCTCCCATTCGAAAATAACTATCACCCTGTCGGCTAGAGTCCGCATCTGAAGCTCTTGGCTCTGTACTCGCTAAGCCGAACTCTGCTCCAACATTGATATTATGCTTTGTCTGAGCTTGTCCAATTATTGGTACCACGCAGAGCATAACAATCAAAATACTTCGCAACATATCTTTTCCTCAATTAAACTATTAATAGTCGGGTTGACCGCCACTTCCATTCCAAACACAGTTTTGATTAATATCTCTACCAATTCTCATATATGCCCGATTCGATACATTTACTTCTGCTATAGCTTCATACCAAGACATGAGATTGGGCTCGACACAAAAATGAGCTTTAGGGGATTGTACTAGCGGGAAATCATTGGCAACGATATGGATAAATTCTCCATCTAACATATTGTCTAGGTGCTCAATTATTTCCTTGCCAAAATCAACGCCATTATAAACGTACTCGTTTACTGGAATGACATTTTCCAAAGCAAGTGCTGTAACTGTTCCGTCCAAAGTTGTTAACGCGTCTCCAATAGGATCATCAAAATAGAAATTAAACGCAATTGTAAAAATATTGCTAAATCCAGGGAGTAGATAATCAATCGACGAATCAAGATCTATGCTATAGTTGCTTAACAATTGCATATTGCTAAGCTCACCAGTATAAATATCTAACTCAGCGACAAATTCCGCTGATGGCATATTCATTGTCGCGTAAACGTTCAACCACCAACTATTTTCCGCTTTTACTCTCGCATAAACACTAAACTTGCTTAAATTTACTTGAATTTTATTATTTCCAAGTCCTGTCAGCTTAACCTCAATAGGCCCTGTAATACTAAAGCGAAGCCAACTATAATGCAGAAAGTTATCCTCGAAAAAGTCTTTAATTTCATTCTCAAGATCATGTCTGATATCACGTAAATCAGTGTATAACTGAATGATTTCTTGGTGAGATTTTCGAATATTTCCGTTTAGCACACTGTCAGAAACTTTCAAACTAGGGCTATAGCTCCCATTATCTGATAGATCTGCCGAATAATATGTGCCTGTTATATAAGCATCGTACTTGTTATTTAACTGAGCAACATCTGCCTTGCTTGAAAAGGCAGCAAAACATAAAACTATAGAAAATATATAACTTACTAACGTTTTCGAGTTTGTCATAACATCATCCTTGTTATTGGTTGTTTTACTCACCACAAAACTTAACAAACCACTCAACTTTGATGTATAAAAAATCCGCAAAACCCTTTGAACGAAATAAAATCCTATAAAAAAATTACATTCAGAATTAGTGACTGCAAGAAAAACAGCTTATTAACAATTAGCGCTACATTGTGGCAACATTAGCTTGTGCATCCAACCACCCCGCCACATACCCCTTAGCCTGACACAACAGTTTCCATATCTTGTCTTTACTCATTTCGCCAAGCGCCCAACCATCGTTTAGTGCGCTCTTTGGGTGAGCTTTAATAAATGCAGCAATCTCAGCATAAGAGCATTGATGCATGTAGTATTGTTTAAGGAGCCACACCAGAGAGTGGTCGCCAGCCCAGCGAGACACATTGAGGTTGGCAATCGCCGCATCCACTCGCATTGCGGTATCGATGTCTTGAGCCGTGAGTGAGGTGCCTCTTGGTAGTTTCACTTCGAGAGCACAACGGTATTCAGTACCGGTTTTATCACTCGCCCATCGCCCCCAAATACGTAACTTACCCTCAATCGACTCTTGCATCTATACCTCTCTATCGTGCTGACGGCGACGTTTTAAAGCCGCTATCAATTAGATGCTGATGCCAGCGCTCAAGCGTTTCTCGCATCAGCTTAAGTTGGTTTGGATGAATGTATGCCTGGTCTAATTTACTCTTGGCATGATTAAGAATGCGCTCCGAGGTAAAGTAATCCTCTCCCAGGTCCGCAAGCGAGCTTCTCATCATCTTTCGAATGTGGTGAGATGACCAATCGCCCTGGCTAATCTCTCTCACTCGACGACTGGCCACATCCGCGCAAATACAACCTTTACCATCGGCATTAGGAAACAGGTAGACGCTTAAATTCCCAACCCAGTTGTGGCGATACCAGTTAAGAACGTCAATGGCCAAGTCACTCAGTGGAAGCGTAAGCGCTTGAGACGTCTTCACATCCTCTGCCTGCAATCGCCAAAGCCCTTTATCCAAATCAAAATGAGCCCACTTGGCTTTCCTGGTTTCACCAATGCGTGTGCCAAACATCACCATCAGCGCTAACATGACAAAGGTTGCCGGCGGTGCGGTTGAATGCACTTGAAGCCAATCCGACAGATGATGTGGCAGCAGCTGCGTGCCAGCAGGCTTAACCGATGAAGCTGAAAAATCCCTAAACATCATGTCAGACAGCGGATTAATCGTGATGATGTTTAGCCGATACGCCCTAGCAAAGCTTGCTTTTAAATCTTTAAAGGCACGCTCAATGGTGCTTAGTGCATACCCTGACGACATCATTGGCATAAACAACAAGCCATCAATGTCCGCTTTAGTGATGCGCTTTACCTCGAGGTGACCAAGACGCCCAATTAAAGACGTAATCGTGTAACGCTTATTCGCCCGGGTTTTATCCGATAAGCTGATATCTTGCTGGTTACGCTCAAGCGCCCAGGTTAGCACCTGCCCAACGTTCATGTTGCTCGAACTCACATAAGCCCAGTGCGCAATGGCATTTTTAGCTGATGTTTCTGGCCAGCGGCCAACTTTGCGCCACACGCTATTAACCACCTGAAACCAACTACCGCCGGTTCGGGTAAAGCGAAACACCAACCGAGGGTAGCGACGGTCAACCACCTCGCGAGCACCTGCCTTTTGCAAGCGCCTAAGCTCAGCGTCGCTATAACTGGCAATATGACGTTTTATCATCCAGTAACCCAGTAGCTGGGGCGCTCATCTCCATGCTGCACCTCAAAGTCATACTGCTCACCAGAGATGCTATGAGATATCCACCGGTTTTCGCCAACGACTTTAGCCACAGCTTCATGAGGTGATGACTCTAATACCAGGTGTAAACGAAAGACCAGCAAACTTGGATGGGGACGACAATCACGCACAACGTATAACTTTTTCACTAACACACCTTATGGACAACTGATTAATGGAGTACTGCTAAGCGCCATTAGCTTTAATGGCAACTCTTCACCGTCCATGGCCAAGCGAGAGCTGGTATTGCTCGAGTAGATTTTTCGAGGAGCAACTGGCTCTCGACAAGCGTGACACTTTTCAGTTTGCAAAAAGCCATAAGGCGATATCTTTACGACATTGCCACACTCGCATTGAAACTCAATACGGTCACGCCGACTGGTATAACGCCCAAGCATTTTTGCTCCAGGCCTTTTACGCTTTAACTCGCAAATAAATTGCTCTGTTCGGTTAATCAAACTTGTCTTAGAACAACGCTGTGACATAACACCTAACCCCCATAAAAAGCTAACTAACCCAATGAATTAATTTGATTTTATTGTTGGTTAATTCTACCACAGACAATGAGATTTGAATAAGTTTTAAAGCAGTTATAAACTAGTTTTTTACTATAAAAATAACGAAGAGAAAGTCATGGAAGCTAACAAGCAAAAAGGCGGTCGCCCAAAGAAAAGTGAGCAGCAAAAACGCGCTCACAGAGTGATGCTATATTTTAATGATAAGGAGTTGTCGCAGGTCAAAGCGCTGGCCGGTGATGAAGCGCTTGCCTCCTGGATAAGACGCAAAGCTTTGGGTAAGTGAATGTTGAAAAAACCTCAATTGAACAGTACCTGCACAATTTGACAGCAATAACCACATAAAATATAGTGGCTTTTGTTAACGGTTTTGTTAACAAGTTGCGAACAAATGGATTTGGAAATGAAATATTTATTAATGTTGCTGTTCATTTCATGTTGTCAGTCCTCTAATACTAGCATCTCTAAGTGCCGACTACGTTCAAACGCATCAATACTATTAGACACTGATCTGTTTGCCGGAAAAGTAGTTAGGTTGTTACTTTGATTGCAGCAATTAATAATAATTGAAATAAGGAAATTAAATGAAATTCTCTCACTTTCTCGTGACAGTGTGCTCGATAGTATTATTATCTTTCAACTCAGCTAATGCAGCAGACAACCTAGACTGTATTCCAGTAGATATTTCTGGAGCAGGAGAACACGATCTTAAAGAGTCTCAGTCTTTTGAAAACTGCTACATATTCGATGATATCCCAGAAAATACCGATGTAAAAATCGCTATAGCTAGCGTAGATAATGTACGCAGCAAAGTAAGGCTCTGGGATATGAATAAACCTTCTGGTCAACGATATATAACTGATTACCATTCTAACTCCCAAGGTACGCTTGGAGTATTGGTAAATAGCTCTAATCGTAAGTTGGCATTTTCAATTTCACCATTAAACTATCTAAATGAAAACAAGCACATAAGAATTAGCCAGACTAAGCTAGATGATAGCATTATTGTGGTTATTCACCTCACTAATATTAAAGAAGAATCAGAACCAACTCCTCCGCCTGTAGGCGGGGGAGGCACGTGCAATAACGGAATTTGTCAGGATGAGAGGTCTCTCTTCGTTGCGCCGTTAGCTATGCAATGTACGAGTAACGAACAAAGTCCAGGTACCCCATCCAACTTCAACATAAACAGAAACATAAAATTTTTCGAACGCCTTAGTGAAGCCTTAAATACTATTGACAGCTCCTCAGTATCAAATGGGGCTGCAATTATAGGGTCTGCATTTTGTTCCGGGTGTGAGTTTGATTTGAAAAATAACCCGCAATATAATGCAGATGAAGCATTTGGAAATTGGTTTTTTGGAGCCGTAGCCGCTACTCTCGGTTTTTCTAAAGATGAAGCAGTTCGTTTAGCTGCGATGGCGCAGTCTTACCAAGACAACGGCTGGAGCTCTCAAATGATCTACAACTACTTAAATAGTTCAGGTGATAACTCTGGTGATCCAGAACTGGTTATACGTGGTTATGACTACAAAACGAACATCTACGACGCTGACCCTGATAATGAAACTAACTCAGACTCTTGCTCACCGCAAAGTTCTAATCCTAGCAACTCAGGCCTTGGTGGCGGTTACAGTGTTGGCGGAGGTTGGAACCTTGGAATTTGGATTGGTTTTGGTGGCTGCATTGGTGACTGCGAAATCCCTACAGGACGGGTAACCATAACGGACCTTGCTACAGACCCTCGATAACACCAAAGTCACGCTCTAAGCAATGACTAATTCTCACCCCCAAAAACGTAAAAGATAAAGAAATAGTGGAACAAATAAAATTTTGTATTGCCATCAATTTTGTATCCATACTTTTGTGCATTGCATCATGGCTTATAGACGCAAGTGCTTACCTTGGGGGTGAGCAAAAGCTGAGTCTGCTCATTCTCCTAACCTTCGTCATTTCTTTTTGTACTAGTTGCATAAGTCTTGTTTGGATTATTTTTTTAGGAATAGACAGGGCATTTTCATACATCGTCATGAAAAACTCTTCACCTGCCAATGAATTCATTGTAGTTAGTCTATACACAATTACCGTTATTCTATGTTGCCTATATTATTTTAGCCATTATTAGCTACCCTACACTTTCTAGAGTAAGTCCCTTTCTTTGGCGGTTTCAGTTAAGTGATAAGGCTTATTCCTCTATGCTTTAGATATAGTTCCTTTACTATGCTTTGACGGGTCCGATTCTAATTCAATAAACCGCTTATGATCCTCAAAGTTGTGCAAGTGTCCATGAACAATGTCTTTTAGAGGTAACGAAACGCTGTACTTGTTTAGAGTATAGTTTTCATCTTTTTCATGTTTCTCTTTATACAGTGTTACATATGGGGTAACCGGGATGAATTTAAGCGTTTCTTTACAACGATAACCGCTAACAAGCGGGATAATTTTGACATCGTTATAATCTGATGTAGGCACACCAAAGACATACCCAATGTAAACTTTTCTATCCGAGAGCGTAAATAATATAGGCAACCCAAATTCGTTTGAGTCATTAATAAGCTCTAAGAATTCCGGCGATTCTGAATCGTTAAGTAATGCCTTCACCTTAGCTTTTTTTCTATCCGAGGCTTTCTTTGGAATAAAAACCAAAGCAATGACACAGCTGAGCACTGCGACCTCAGCAAAGGTGCCTATCCAGCTTGGGATGGCAGCTGTTGGATACGCCTTTTCGAAAAGTGCGTCAAAAGGTCGCCAGCTAACGCAAAATGCCCATTCGGCGAACAAATGCGCACCTTTTCCAAACGGCAAATATAACAATGTACCTAGTAAAACTAGGCACATGCCGGTTAATGCACATAAGAAGAAGGATTGGTAGCCAGATAGCTTAGCTAAAGTGCGATAACCCGCCGGGTGAAAGAATAGAGCAAAGAAACCAACAACGCAGATAATTAGAATAATTAAAATGTAGGGACTTACCATGCCTTAAGAATCACTCGCCTTAGCCGGTTTCAGTCCAAACTCCTCTTCAATGGCTGCGAATTGTTTTTGAACCTCCTTGCTTTTCCAAAGAGACTTCTCATCAAAAACAATTTTGTTGTTTGTCACTTCCAGTATCTTAATTTCGTATTTATCAAGATTTACTTCACGGGTTCCAGCCGATAGAAGTTTCGATAGAAAGTTAGTCATACCGAATTCCTTTGTTGAATAACAACCCTACTTTGGAGTTGTTTATTATATAGACTTCTTTGCTGATAATGAGTTCATCCTACCGTAAACAAGTTCGCTTTTCCAACTCCCTGCTAGACAGTCGCGCAGCGACAAGCCCCGCAGGGTTGCTCACTACCAGTCTCCAACAACGGGCTAAAGGCCGTAGGCAAAAGAGACCATCAGCATCTAGTAGTTGCCCCCTAGCGTAAGCTAGGCAATGGGCAACCTTAACCCAAGCACCACGGCGGCCAGCTTGCTGGCCTGCAAGTGGGCTCATCATATTCACACACAGCGTGAACGATATAAGTAATTCTTTGAATTATTAATAGGCAGATAATATTGCACATTATTCTCAGCAAATAGCACCTTGTTCAAAACCCGCTTGCACATTCTTGTGTATAACTCACAACGCGCCCTGGTAAAGTGACGCAACTCATCTTAAAGCGTGCTGAATATGCTAAAAAACGGGCACAAAAAAGGCCGCAATTAGCGACCGTGCAGGGGTTATCGCCCAAGCCATGCTTGGGTATTGGTTAGTTTAATCGTTCGTTAGGTGGGCGCTCTACGCCGGTGAACGAGCGCAATGATGCCACTTCTTTGTTCACCATATCGGTAAAGGCGTCTTTGGATACGGTGCCAAGCTTATCGCCAAGGGTGGCCATCACTTGTTTAACGGCCACATGACGTTGCTCTTGTGCGGTTTTAACGCGCATTTGACGAGTAAGTTTCTTCTTATCGCGAAGGCTTGCGTTGCGCTCAAAGGCTTTGCGGCGCCAGCGAAGCTTGCCGTCTGCTTTTATCTGGCTAATGCTCATCTTGCCTACTTGCTCAGGCGTAAGCCCACTGTTAAGCCCTTGGCTTTTTAACAGCCCTAGCCGCTTATTACGCTGACGCTCGACGCGCTCAAAGGTAATGCCAAGCGCATCAAAAAAGACCGGTGTCACCTCGTAATACTTATCAACCCACACGCCGCTGTGCTTATCCCACACTTGCCAGGAACGGTCGGCTCTTATCCAACCCATCTCAACCATGTCTCTAAATGCACGACTGGCACGAGAGATTGAATACTTTGCTTGATACAAATCATCCTCAGCCACGCGCTCAGCTTCACCCTTTGAGAGTGTGGCCAAGCCGGCCATGTGAGCCGCGGTTGATAATGACAGCTCAACTTGGTGAGTGACCAGGTTAATGTGACGACAAAAAACAGTAGCCAGAGCCCGGATGGCTTTCTGGCGATCAGGGTAAAACGCTTTGCGGCGACCGTTCATCCACCGCGCATGATAGGCCGAATCGCTTTTCGTCATATCAACCAGCTGCGACTTGGTTACTAAGTCTTTAATGAATGCCGGTGGGTTTTTGTAATGGGTAGGCTCAACATACTTAGGAGCGCTATTCTTCACCTTAGTGCAGTGCTCTCCGCGAGTGCGCTGTGATTGAACAACTTCCTGAGCCAACATCATCACCTGCCCTACCTTGCTAAATGCGTATAGCCACGCGGCGCAGCTGCTTGCAACACCGAAGCGTTTAGGGTGATTTCAAAACGGCATTGCTCGCTAATGTCTTTAAGCGATGTCGCTGTGAATATGTAGTGGTGACGCTTTAACAAAATAAGTCCTTTTCTTATCCATTTACTTTCAGTGCAGGCAAAGGTTGCCAAACCTGAAATCGATGTGTAGCTCACACCGTTTACATCCGCTTCCACACTCAAGCCAATGAGGGTGAGTTTCATGACGCCGCTGTTGCATATTGCGGCTTTGGCCAGCTCTTCAAAGTGGCGACTCAAGCGAACTCCTTAATAACACCAGGTGGAAAAAAATGGGCGCCAACAACGCACGCCCGAGCCGTCCCTGGTAAGTGCTAACAAGCTTATGATGTGCACGGTTTTGATAACCCAGACCATGCAAACTGGAGCATGCACCGTTTCCCGACGACACAAAGCTGGTTAATAACGCCCCAAGGGTTACAAGTTGTTCCGCTTGAAGTACCCAACATCTCGTCTAATAACGGCATCCATAAGATCCAAAAAAGCTTTCGATGGCACACTGATAATATCGATCTCCATGCCATTATTAGCCCCTGCTTTAGTAGGTAACCAGTCAGCATTAAAAGGCCTAACTTGAAAAGTTTCGTGTGCTTGTTTGGCTTCAATGAGTTTCTGCTCTATTTTCTTTGCATCTTCTGCCATCTGAGGAGGAAGACGAAGCATTTCTCCATGAAGCGAATCAGCCAACGCAGTAAGCGCCCTCATTTCATGATTTACTTTTATTTCAAAGACACACTTGGCCATTACGCCACCTCGCGACGATTGTCTTTAAGCGTTCTGGCAAGCTCGGCTTTGCGAACTTCAATTGCGTTGCGCGCGCCAGTGGCGTTTAGCTCAAAGCCTTTCCAACAGTACTGGCCGTTCTTGAGTGTGATGGGTGATTTGCCGGCTCCGGCAAAACAGCGGGTCGATAGGGGGGAGCGGTTCATAGCAACACCTCCGCAGTGCTGCAAACCTTGTGTGTAATTCGTACATTTGTCATAATGACCTCCGGTAGAACCCCTAGAGTTGCCGCTCTATGATGGGGTTTTATTGTCGCTGGGGTGGCTTGCCGCCCCGGTTTTTAATTCTTTTTCGTGTATTGTCTAGTTTCTGATTCTTCGAGTATTTTCTTTATAGCTGGATAAAATTGAATCCCAAGCACACATACTGCATCAAATGCCATTGCGGCAGTCACAGGGCTTGAATCTGCCCCATACACCTCTTTTTTTAAATCATCTAGCCTGTCGGTGGCAAAGTGAAGGCAATAAAATGCTGCATCTTTAGGTAGCTTACGTTGACCTCGCTCTATAGAGGACAAGTTGCCTTGGTTATAGACGCCTATACGCTTCGCAAACTCTCCTTGCGTGAGCTTTTTACTTTTTCTTATCTCTTTTACTACCGACATAAACCACCTTTCAAACTCTTGAACGGGATAATTACATATGGAAATAATTATTTCAAATATATATTTTTAGAAAATCTGTAAAACATTGAATACGTAACAATCGATTGCGACTGAATATTTCGAGGAGTAATATAAACAGCTAAACAAGTTACAACTGAAACACATTGATGCAACAAGAGGTTTACTTATGGCGTGGTACGATGAAGCAACTCGTCTTATCGAGCTAAAGAAGCGAGATGAATCTCGGAAGATAACCCAAAAAGAAATCGCTGGTGCTTTAGGTGTTAGTCAAGGAGCTCTGAGCGCGAGACTATCTGGTAAGCAAAAAGCTGATGATGCATTTAAGGAAAAGCTGGCAAGCTGGCTTAACGTTAGCAGGCTTGCTCTAGAGCACGGAGGCGCCAAAAGCCCTATTTACTCAGTATCTGACGCCATAAATATATTTAACGGCGAAGAAGCAACGCCTATTGACAGAGCAACTATACCACCCGGCCTAAAAGGTATAGCGTTCGAGGTTACTACAGATAATTTAGGTGCAATGCTCGCTGATGGCGGTTGGATCTTAATTGATCCAAATGCTGAACTTGTAGACGGTAAGCCCGTTTTAGTTTCTGTTGACGGAGAGGCGCCCACTTTTATGTTTCTTAAGCTTCTCCCTGGGAAAGCAGCACTGTTCACGCAAGATAGGAATATCGATCCTATTTATGTAAATCTCGATGAGCTCACATTTATCGCACCGATGATACATGCAGGCTGGAAGGACTAACCTGTAAAGACCTGACTCAAACCCAATACCTTTCATAGTAAAATCTCTCTCACTTAATCCGCTATATGCGGATTTTTTGTATCGTTTGAAAAGCAATCTACTCATTTTTGTAAATAAATCTTTGGTTTTTGTCGCATTTCACTATTTTTAAATTTCTGTTTGAAATATTTATTTATTTTATTTATATTCCAAATAGAAATAATATTAGGTGTTAGAAATGAAAAAACTCAAAGACGCATTCACACTCGCCGTCGCCATCAGCGTCTACCTGCTGTGCATTTACGCCTTTGATGTGGTGTATGCCTAATAGCTTCAGGAGACGATATGACACAAACAACAGAACAAACAGTCGAGCTTGAGGCTCACTACCTCGACCTTGAAAGCTGGGTGTACGCTTTAGCAAAAGGGCATCCAGCCAGAACCGAGTACGAACAAATGAAACAACGCCTAGCAGACATCGATACAGCAGATAAAGAAGCAAAGACAGAGTATCCGTGCCCCTGTCGATTCAAGAAACTTGGAGAGTAACCGCATGAACCCACACACAATACTAGTACCAGGTGCAGAAACCGAAGAGCGCGTTAAGTTGCTTATCTCGCTAACCAATATTCGCAGCGACAAGGTCATTGATGCACTTATCGACCATCTAAGCCGTGGCCATGCCACCGCTCAAGCTGCTGCACTTAATCAAGTGGAGTTGCCTAACTTCTGTCGCGCCAAAGCTAGCTTAATCATAGCGAACGGCATCGTCGAAAAAATTAAAGAAATCGACTGGCCAGAGTTATCAGAAAACCGATAAGTGGTAAGGAGTCATTATGAATCAGGTTACTCAACGAGAAGTTAAGTTTGAAGTAATGCTTAGGCGCTACAAAGACACCTTTAAAACGGAAGTGTTGAAGCACTACACCACGCTAAACCGCCTAATAAATAAGAAAGACCCGCTTGACTATGACATGGTGGACATCATTGCCAAGCGTCAGCTAGCAGGAATAGTTAACGATGTTGAAGTCTATGAAGGCGACATTGTCCTTTCGGCTTGGATCGCACCAGACGAAACCTACCCGTCTCATGGCTGGGTAGGTTGGTGTCATCACCGACTGCAGTTTGTTGTGCATGACAACTTTGGCGAAAGTGATTCGCTCGGTGAGCATTGGTGTGACTGCACTGTCATCGGCAACATCTATGAAAATCCAGAGCTTTTAGAAGAAATAATACTAAAGCCGGCAAACTCTAAGGAGTCATTATGAGCAAGTCACAATTGCAGCCAGGTGCTATGTACGGCTTTTGGTATGACTTTAAGAGTGCTCGATGCAGAATATTTATAAATTTTCTAAGTCTGGGGCTTTCACAACAATTTCGAGATGACGCCATTAAAGACGGTCAAAACCCAAGCGAGATTTTTGTGATATGTGAAGAAGCGATGAGAGCACGGTCGCTTAATGGTGAAGGTAAATCATGAATACAGTCTTTCTACTGATGGCCGAATATGAAAAAGCCGTGCTGCCTCTGGATGAAATTTGCGAGTCCTATTTTGGCTGCACGCCAAAAGTAGCTGCACGAAAAGCTGCAAGTTGCGAGTTGCCTATTCCAGCATTTCGCCAGGGCAATACACAAAAAAGCAAATGGGCAGTACACGTTCACGACTTGGCTGCGTTCATCGACACCCAGCGTCAGGTGGCGTCGAGCAATTGGCAGCGGGTGAATGGCTAGAATGAAACAGCATCAAAAACAACAAAAGCTGCTCGAAGCAGCTTTTTGTATTAGGTCGGAACGGCGCCCGCAGTGCCAAATAACTTGGATCCACTGAACAGAACAGCATCTGTACCACGTTCGGCACGTCTAGGGTAACTGTGCCTTTACTCCAATGTCTAACCTTCTCTGGTTACCTCAGGTTGACAAATCGTCTTTAAACGACCTAGAGCCAAGACTAACGGAATCCGGCTATGGTGTCAAATAAGTAGGGCTGTTAAACTTCTCACCCAACAAGGACAAAATACTATCCTCTTTGAGGCATCATGCCAACCGATACCTTCACCGTCACCGGAAACAACAAGTACGACTATTGGCTGGTTAACGGCCGGCGAGACTGGGCTGTCATCCCATCCGGAACAATAACAGGATTCGATGAGGACCTTCCAATAAGACTTCAAGTAGGCCATGCCGGCTTTGGCCAAATTCACATCGAAAAGAGACATAGACATTGGCTTCGAAAGATAAACAAGTCACTGCAGGAAGTGTTAGCACTTAAGCTTGCGCAACCAGGGACAATTTACTCTACTGAAGAAGATCGAAAAATTAAAATAGCAATGAGATTATCACCAGATGCCTTGCTGATATTACGCTTGACTCCGCATCGATACGGCAACTTTTTAACCGTTGTTAGTCTATACATCAGAAACGGCAAACTGGACGGTGATATTTTAGGGCGTTATTGCTCATCGTTTAAGAACTAACAAAGTATATGCTTGAAAGGGCCGTAAAGACCCATTTCAAGGTAATAAAAGTTACGCTTTGCTTTTCTCAAAAGGCAGAACCTTAGCAGCAGCCTTTTTAGAACTACCTCCCGAAATAGCCCCTCTAAACTGTATTAAATTACCAGGATCATTTAAGTTGTTTTCAAAGTAGTTTTCTTCAAGTCCGCATAATGCCTCAAGGGTATTAGCCGAAAAACCAAGCTTGTCCAATAAATCCTGCTTGGAAATTCCTCCACTATCTACAAGCATCTGGATAGCTCTATTAAGTAGTCTAGGACGTTCGATTGGTATTTTATTATCATATGGCTCAAGCGTTCTCCATCCCTTCGCTGAAATTCGCTTAAACAAATTAGTTTTAACCCGCTCGTCAATAATATCCAGCTGGTGACAGCGCATTACCATTGCCGAGACAGAGACTTTCCAACGAGGCTTTAACGCTACAAGGCTCTCAAGGTTTGGATGTGACAACTCACGCGCAAAACTAGTAGCAGGCAGCAAAAATGCGCTAGCAAAATAATTTGCCTGTCGCTCTATTTCGGCAATATTTTTTTTATCAAGCTGTTCCACAAACCTGTGCATGACTACATGCCCAAGCTCGTGAGCAGCGTCAAATCGACTGCGAATACCATTTGCTTTGTCGTTTGCTAAAAAAACATACGGACGATTATCACGCGAGTTCCACCGTGAAACACCGTCCATTTTCGCATAGCCTATGTCTCCACGGCTGCAGATAATACCGTTATTCTCCATCGATAGAACCACGTTAGATACGGGTCCTTCACCGAGCCCCATCGCCATCCTTGTCGCCATCGCGAGTTCTTCAATATCTTCATCTTCTAGTAGATGATATGGGGTAGTTACTATAGGCAGATTTACTTGAGTCCAATCCAACCAATGCTGCAGTAAATCAGAAATCTCGAACATCCATTCGAGCTTCACTTTACTTACACCTTGTGCTGCTTTTGAAGTTGACGCCAAAGTTCTAAAAAACGATGGGGTATCACCATACTTTTCTATTGGCCGAAGAAACCAATGTGTAGGAACATTTACTGCACTGCTTAAGGTTTCTAGCTTCGCCGCCTCTGGCGACTGTTTGCCTGATTCCCAGTTCGTGATAGTCGCCGGAGACACGCCGACGATCGTTGCTAAAGCAACCTTAGTAATAGCTAACGATTCACGAACCTGAGTCAAACGTTCACCACAAAATTCGTTTACACCAGCTCTCATTGTTTAACCTTCATCTTTTCGCTTTTCTCGTTCAAGCATATCTGTTTTCAATGTTGGCCATGCACCATCATGAATATCATCATCGACATCGCTGGACTTGTCGTACATATTAATTAATAAACTCAGTGGAACAATCAGATGGTAATCCTCCCAATCAGAGAAAGGGACGCAAATGTTCATTGCCTCAGGTATCCCTTGATTAGAACTACTGGCTTCCGGGTGAACGGTAATCAAAACTAGGTGCAGCATTTCGTCGAGCTCAAGAGGAGCGTTGTCGAACATATCTATTGTACTACCTTCTAGGCTAGCATTTTTAGCGGCCATTCTACTACGGTGAAGTGCTTTTCTCACACGCCCACTGCCCGTTAGCTCTACATGACTAAGAGTAACGCGACCAAACTGTAGCTCTGTGTAAAATTCCCCTTTAGGCGTAGTATTTTTAATCGTCGAACTTGGATCCGGCGAAGAATCAGCAAAAGCATCGTCAATAAGATAACGGCGCATCTGAGCGCGCAGGCGAGGTTTAGGGATATGTTGAACAGAAGCATCCACGAATTCATCTACATTGCTGTACTTCAGTCGAACATTTTCATTTATATCGACAAACGTTTCCTTAGAAATTTGCGACATCACAAATGACAAAATCCTCTCCTGAAGCTCACTTAATTCAATCATCACTCACCCTATTGCAAATATTTAGTTAACGGGATTATACGCTAATTTTTTTTAGTTTTAAAGGAATGTCTATATCAGTTACGATAATTAAGTTGCTACAGCGTAAAAAGTCAGAGTGATGCGAAAGCAAGAACGATTAAACTCAATAATAGACTAAAATAAGAATAAAGCCCCCAATAGTCCCCCAAGCAAAATTAAGAATGCAATAACCTACTGATAATTAATAACTTTAACCTTCAATCAGCCCAATCGAGCATTGGCGCCACAGAAAAGCGGTGGTGGTGATAGCGGTCGGTCACAGTGCTAAGAGTACCTTTGGTTAGCGGGGTGGAGGTAATGGCGGGATTATAGCACTCTGAAGCGGAAATAGGTTAGCTCAAGACATGAGTTTGGATCTCATTCATCAAACACCTTATAACTCAGACAGCGACCTAGCTAGACCCTCGCTGGCTTTCCTCAGCCTATCAACTCCTTGGTATTGTTTTTTAGAGTACCGTTTGAAGCCTAAGCATGAAGCGATCGTTTGTCTAACTTTACTTAGCACTCCATTGGGGTAGATCATCTTGTTACATTCACTGCCAATCAATAAATAGTCTTTAGTCAGCTTAGCCATCACTAAACTTTGTTTTTCAAGTGTTGCAACCTCCGCTGTTAATTGTGGCAAACGTGATTGTAGTTTATCCAATTCAGAGATCACCTCAGCCTTTTTGGAGTGAGTTTTTGCTAGTTTCCGATGAAAGCCGAAAACCATTGTTAGCCAAGTAATAACTATTAGAGCTAGCGTAAGAATAAACTTGCCTCCTGCCATTCCGAAACCACCTGCGGCTAATGAACCTAAACCAAACCACGCTAAGGTTGCGTTAAAAGCTGCTATTCCAGAAAGTCCTGAAATTGCAGCTCCAGTAGAAGCCGTTCCAAATGCACCCACCGTTAGCCAAGCACCAGTAAGTGTTCCGACTCCTACTCCAGCCCCAGCAGCGACGTTAGTATGAAGGTTGTATTTGGAGTTAAAAGCTTTGAGCAGCAGAGTCGGTTCTTGTTTCGTTATAACAAATTTCTCAATATGCCATCCTTTTCCAATAATGTTCCGGTGCCTTTTTTTGAAAGAATTCAACAAAGCTACATTGGAAGAAATTGAGTCATATAGCTTATTTAATTCTTGGATTAATCGCGTAGCAGAATCATGAGTAGATTCATAGCGCTCATAAATAGTCGAGTATTCCTTTGCGAGTTTTAGATACCTAGAGAAAATACCGAAAGTGATTAGATTTTTTACGATAAAAGGGATGTTCTTTAATGCAGACATTAGTAACTGAAAATAGTAAAATTTATCGACGCACTATACCCAATGAGTGAGCTATATACATATAGTTTAAAGCGTTTATTAATAGCTAATTTGACAGACATCTCGCAACTCAAAAAAACGAGCCTGCTCTCCATTCTTTTGAAATGCCTCAATATTTAATGAATAGTTGAACAAGTACGGCAGATAAATGTTTACACCTTCTTTCAGTTTATTTTACTTAGTTAAAAACCTGACTAAATACCACAAAATTAATTAAAAAATTATCACCCCTCTGATCCTCTATCACTATTTACCAGCGACTCCGCTAAAGCCGCTCGTAACCGCTCCAAATACTGACTATCGACGATCAAATCGTCTTCAAACCCGTGGCGCTTATCTAGCTCAACGGCTTTTTCGAGCCATCTTATTGCTTCTTCATAGTCGCCATACCACTCGGCAATTTCGCCAAGCGAGTAATAGCTCGCGTTTAAACTTCGCCACTGCTGTTCGGCCTCAAATTCAGTAGCCGCTTTGTCTTGAGCGTAGAAAGCGTTTTGTAAGGCATCATAATAAACGTCGACATTGTCGGTGTAAGCCGCTTCCAGTTGATAGGTTTTAGCCAGTGCGCTCCACAGATAGCCCACGTCAAACAGCGCTAGGATTTGAAACCTGTCGAGTTCGTTAAGTGATAACGCTTCGTTATATTGCTCTCGCGCCTCCCAAAGCAGCTCGGGTTTCTGTTCAACTTGAGATAACAGATGCTCGCCATATGCGGCTCTGATGTTAATTTCTAGAGGCCAGGCAAAAAGCGAATCTTGAACCTGCTCTAAGGCGAGCTGATAATGCTGTGCCGCCTTTTCATTTTGGCCAAATTCATGTGCCTTAAGTGCTTGTTCATAGTTTCGCATTGTTGCGGTGCTAGCTACTATTGTGAGAATCAGCATGGGCGTACACAGTGTCGCAAACGCGGCATTCCAAGCGGTAAAACGTCTATCGACCCCTTGTTTTGGATAATTCTTGGCATTAATTTTGGCTAAGGCAATATTAGCGGGAATCAAACCAATGAATGATAACAGTGCGACCAACTCATAAAGGTTTAAAACCCGAGTTAAGAAAGGGGTAAAAAAGTAAATGCAAAACCCGACAAATGGATAGATAGCAGCCTTTACTTGAGCGTTTGTTGCGCTGCGTTGAATGGTCTTCAGCAAGCTGTGGCTGAAAAACGGCGCGAACACACCTCGCAGCTTAGGTAAAATGCCAGGACGCTGTGTTTTTTCAATTGCCTGCCAGTTTTTGTAGCACCAATAATAACTAAACAAACCCAAGGTTAATAAAGAGACGACGCAGAATTTTAGCGTTGAGGTGCTGTAGTATTCTGGCTGTCTGTTTGGCGCCTCTGAGCTCTGCGGTTGCGGTTGCGGGCACGGCATAGCATGCTCCTCGGGCGTGTTTGTTAGCTGGTTATCCATTGCTTGGTGCCTTGTTATTATTGTGCAAATCACTTGCTCTTTTAAGCCGCATTTTGACACAAATAATCAAACGATAATCAAGCAGTAAGGCGTTCTGTGATCTAAGCCAGTGAACTATAAATGCTCGTTTAACGATTTAGTAAAGCATATTTTACTGGTGTCAGGTGTCCCCTTGTCGATGTATCCGCTAATCTGGTAACCACTGTCTATCAACAACTGCAACATCGCTGGAAAACGATTCATCGATTTCACACTAATGCATCGATAACCTTGCTCTTGTACCCAGATCTCTTGTTCTTGTCGTAACAAGGTGGCAATACCGCGCTTGCGATGACTTGGAATTACCCCACCTAACCAACTGTAAAATTCTTGATTAGACAATGGGTAGCCTACTTTATAGGCCACCGGTGTATCAGCGTCAAAGGCAATCAATATCAAGTGCGATTTATCGGCTAACCGCTCAGCTAATTTTGTGTAAGTCCCGACCTGTTCAAACTCTGGAATTTGAGCTTCTACAGCAATGGCTTGTTCAATATTGCCAATGGCTATCTTAATGGTCATAAAAACAATCCGTTAAGCTAAGGTGAGCCGCAACAACAAACCGGGCAACGAGGTTACGCCAATGGTAAAGCTACTGACTTCTCCGTTTTTTATAATAAATAGTGTCGGCGCTATCGATACACCCCAAGCTCGCGTGAGTTCGCTGCTGTCATCGTTCACCACAGTAAAATCATAGTCTTGCTCGGCCATGTAGCGGTTTATCTCTTCATCGCTACCCGACGCCATGGCAATACTGGTAACGTCATAATACGACGCTAACTTATTGACTTGAGGGCTCACAATACGGCAGGCGGGACACCAGCTGCCCCAAAAATAAACCAGCTGTGGCGTTTCATAAGAAGCCGCCATGATATCGACCTTTTGGCCGTGTGTATCCATGACTACCTGTTGAGGAATCGCCTGCTTGGGAAAGTCTCGGCCGCGATATTGATCCAGCGCCCATAAAACACCGACCACCACCACAAACCAAATCGCGGCTTCTTTGCTGTATTTGACCAACTTACGTTTCGTCACGAATTGTGTTGCCTCATGAGATGAAGACTTACGTCTAATTACAGTTTATCCGGTATGGCTTTAGCCTTGTCGATAAACAGTTGCATCGCCGCATCTGGACGACGACTGGATAAGTAGACCACTTCTCCCCACCATAATTCCGTGCGACCATCGTCAATTTTAAACATTTGCAGTTCGTCTTTATGGCTTGACTGATTCGCTAAGAAAACCGGTAAGCGCGCCCAACCTAAGCCTGATTTCACCATCTCCATGATTTCAATGGTGTTATTGGCCACTATGACTCGATGGCTTTCGCGGTGAGCGCTTTCTAACCCTACGTCTTTCATAAAGCTGTGAATGATTTGCGGCATGGATCTGAGCTGCTGACGCGTTAGCGAACCGTCAATAACCTTGTAATCTGTTGAGACCACATTGGTCAACTCAAACGCAAAGCTTCGAGACATGCTCATGTCCATTGGGGTTTGAATGCCCGTCGGACAAAAACCGACATCCACTCGACCAGAACGCAACCAGCTGTGTATCTGCATAACGTCGCCGGTTAACACGGTCAAGTTAATGCTGGGAAAACGCTTAAGCACGCTCTTGTAGCAGTCAATGACGTCGTTGCAGCGCAAAGCGGGGTCAATGGCCACGGTAAAGTCGGTGGGCGCTTTGGCAATAACCGAGTCCGCCTTGTCTTGAAAAAACTCGGCTTCTCGAAGCACCGGCTTGGCGAATTCCAGTAGCTCTTTGCCAGCTTCAGTTAAGGAAATGCTGCGCCGACTGCGCTCAAACAATTCCACACCAATATCGATTTCCAAATTAGCCACCAGCTCGCCAATGGTCGACGAGTGTTTGCCTATGGTAAGTGCCGCGCCACGGAAACTTCCGCTGTTAGCGGTTTCAACGAATGCTCTTAATTGCTCTAGGCTATAGGCCATCCTAAACCCTATAAAGGGGAAACCCCTTACTCAGTAATTACTATTTAAGGATATTACCATACATAATAGCCCCATCAAGTGAAGACCACTTTAAACCGAAACAACGCCGAGGTTCATTATGAAAAAGTCAATTATTGCTCTAGCTACTGCCACTGTTCTTACCGCCGGTATCGCAACCGTTGCAAATGCCTGCACTACTTTAGTTTACAACAACGATAAGGCTGCCGTTAGCATGCGCACCATGGACTGGGTTGGTCACGACGATGCTAAAGTCGTTGGCGATGGTAAAGGTATGGAGCGTCAATACGCCAATACTAAAGATGCCGTAACCACCACCTCTAAGTTTGCAGCGCTTAAAATTTCAAGCTTCTTACCAGGTATCGTTGCTGAAGCGATGAATGAAGAAGGTCTAGAAGCACGCATCCTTTATTTAGGCAGTGACTACACTCAATTTGGCCAGCCAACTGATGCCAAGCCTGATGTTGATGCCTTAATGATTCCACAATGGGCAGCGGACAACTTCTCTACGGTTAAGGAAGTCGTGGCTAATTTACACAAGATTGATGTAATCGATAACGGCGTTTGTGGTTTGCCTCCACATGACGACATGACTCACTGTAAAGAGAACGCGCCGGTTCATTATCAATTTGCTGACCGCTCTGGCGACACCGCCGTAGTTGAATTCATTAACGGTGAAATGAAAGTGTATCAAGAAGATGGCAGCGCCTACATGTCTAACGACCCTGAGTTCAGCTTCCACTTATTGCTGGACAAAGAGCAAACTGAAGCGGGTGCGAGCATTAGAGCTTATGACCGTCGCTTACGTGGCAAGGCGGTATTGGAAGACATGTACAAGCGCAATGTTACCGACATCAACGCGGTTAAAGTTGCAATGAAAGCCGCTGCTAACACAGTATTCTCAGGCTACGAGCAAGAAGACCCGTATGTCGGTGGTGTATTCCCAACCTTATGGACTGTGCACACTGACCGTAACGCTGGCGAGTGGGTACTAGACCGTCACGACACGTGGGAAATCGAAACGTACAACTTTAGCCAATTCGATACCAACAAAGCTGAGCGCCAAGTACTTGGTGCGCATCCAAAAGCTAAGTAATCGATAAGCTTGGAAGGTAAATTGCTAAAAAGTCACTCGCTTGTAGGCGAGTGACTTTTTTGTTTGTAGGACGGCTCAAGGACTATCGAGCAGCAACTGGGGCTAGGTTTTTCGCCTTTGCCGTCTCGATTGCTTCTTGGTTAGACAGCTTAACCTCTCGCCACCAAGCGCTTTGCACACGCTCATCAATGGCCAGCACCGAAACCGGCTCTCCAAACAAGCTGGTGACCAGCGTGACCTGCTGTTCTTGTGCGGCTTGATGGGCCCGCTCCAACGGCTCATACCAATTGTGTAACGCCAAATCGAAGGTGCTGTTGTGAATGGGCATCATGGCGCGACCTTGAAGATCAATGTTCGCCTGCACGCTTTGCTCCGGCATCATGTGAATGTCGCTCCATGCTTCGTTATAAGCGCCGGTCTCAATTAAAGTTAAATCAAACGGACCGTAAGTGTCGCCAATGGCTTTAAAGCCAGGGAAGTAACCGGAATCGCCGCTAAAGAAGATATTTGCCTGTTGGCCTTTTATCACCCAGCTGGCCCATAAGCGTTTGTTGGTGTCTAAAAGCCCGCGTCCAGAAAAATGCTGAGTGGGGGTTGCCGCAAATAACAGCGAATCGATGCGCGTTTCTTGCCACCAGTCCAGTTCGCGAATGGTGTCCGCTGCCACACCCCAGTCTTGTAGCAATTCACCAATGCCTAAGGGCACTATGAACGCTTTGGTCTTGGGGGCGAGCGCTTTGATGCTGGCTTTGTCTAGATGATCGTAATGATCGTGACTGATTACCACCA
The DNA here is from genome assembly GCF_002282895.1 of Paraferrimonas haliotis. Lineage (GTDB taxonomy): Bacteria > Pseudomonadota > Gammaproteobacteria > Enterobacterales > Shewanellaceae > Paraferrimonas > Paraferrimonas haliotis. The sequence goes on along the minus strand of NZ_NRRB01000001.1, from coordinate 317,040 downwards.
CATCAATGTCGGGCAATTCCGTAAGCTCAATGGCGGCTGCTTGAAAGCGTTTTGGCCCGATAAACTGAACCGGTGAGGCGCGCTCACTGAACACCGGGTCGGTTAGGATGAGTTTGCCATCGAGCTTAATAAGCGTTGAGCTGTGGCCTAAGCGAGTAACGCTGGCATCGGGTAATTGCTGCACCGATTGGTGGGTCATGGCTACTACTGGTAACGGTTGAGTAGGCGCAGGCTCGGTGCGTTTACTGTTCCAATAGGCTTTAGCCGCATCCCACAAAGATGATGCCGAGGCACTGTATTGCACATCCGTGTTTTGATATTTTCCATCGATATTAACCGCCGCTGAATGCTCCGCGGCTAGTGAAGAAGATGTCATTAGCAAAGCTCCTACAAGTACAGGTTTCATATTTACGCTCAAATCTACAGTCAAAAGTAAACTAGTCGGTGTAGTTTACATTGATATTGCAAAAAGTAAACTGCTTAGTGTACTATTTGCGTTAATTATTGAATTTGACGAGTTACCAATGAACCTAAGTCGTAGCCAAATGAAACGCCGAGCCATTGTTGAAGCAGCAAAAAATGCGTTTCTAAGTCAAGGGGTTGATGGCACCAGTATGGACATGCTGGCTAAGCTTGCGAATGTGTCTAAGCGTACTGTGTACAACCATTTCTCCAGTAAAGATGAGTTGGTCATTGAATTGGTCAAAGGACTTTGGGAAGAAGCCAGTGCCGCTGCAAAAGTGGATTTTCAAGCTGACCAGCCGCTAGTTAAGCAGTTGCAACGTCTATTGAGCGCCGAATTAACCATTAGTTGCGATGCTGACTATCTGGCGTTGGCGAGAGTAGCGTTTGACTATTACTTCCATTCACCGGCCGAGCTTAGGGAACAGGTTCAAAAAATATCCAAAAAAGACAGTGCAATCGGACATTGGGCTGAAGCGGCTTTGCGTGAAGGGCGACTGAAGGAGTGCGATGCGTTGCGGTTTAGCGAGCACGCTTACGCGCTTATCAAAGGCCATTATTTTTGGCCGATGGTAATGGGGATGCGCGATGCGCCATCGGATGCTGAAAAAAAACAGTTCACTAAGCAGATTAGTGAACTGTTATTAGCTCGGTATGCGGCTTAAGGGCTAAGATTTAGGGCTAAGATTTAGGGCTTAGCGCTTAAGCGCGGCTCATAAATTTCTTTTCTTCGACGTTAACTTTGACTACATCACCGGTGGCAATGTATTCCGGCACCTGCACGGTTACGCCAGTGGACAATACTGCGGGCTTGGTGCGAGAAGTTGCCGACGCGCCTTTAATGGATGGGTCGGTTTCCACCACTTCTAAATCCACACTGGTTGGCATATCCAGTGCTACTGGAGCATCGTTAACAATGACTATTTGCATGCCTTCTGTGGCTTCGTTGAAAAACGGAATCTCGTCGGCGATGGCGTCCTTATTAAGGTGATAAGGGGTGTAATCTTCATTGTCCATGAATACATACTCATCGCCATCAACGTAAGAAAATGCTGATGGTCTGCGGCGTAAATCCGCTAAATCCAACATTTCTGAATCTTTAAACGTTTCATCGACTTTGGCACCGGTGACAATGTCGTACATGCGCATCCGATATAGGCTTCCGCCAGCGCGGCCTTGAGGCACAGAGCGCTCGATGTCGCGTACAATGTAGGTTTTCCCATTAAATTCAATGGCGGCGTTTTTCTTGATATCACTAGCCTTTGGCATAGTCCAAATTCCTATCTTTGATTCAATTAGCTCAATGGCGCAAGTTAGCATACTCAGCGGTTTGGGGAAACCTAGCTCCCCAAAAAGGGGGCCAGGCCCCCTTTCCTAAAACAATAAAAGGGGCCTGGCCCCTTTTTAGCGATCCTCGAACTCCAACGCACCATCGATAAACTGCTGCATCGCAGGATTTATAGCTTTAGTAGCTTGCCACGCAATATCGACTGGCCACTCAGCAAATACTTCCCGAGCACCTTTAAACGTTTGTACCGCTTTTCGCTCTACGGCAGCACCACAAATAAAAGCCGGTAAATGCCCCCACCCGACACCTTGTTCTATTAAATTCAGCATTTGCTGAGCATTATTACAGCGCAAAAAACGATGGCTAAACACATCAGCATCTGCAAACCCTATGTCCTCAATGAACGACAAGCTCAATTGCAATCGATCCGCCAGCCAGCGCTGATTGTCATCTTTAGGCAGCTTCCAATTGCTAGGTAATACCCGAGTCACCTCGAACTTATAGGCGGTTGTGTATTGCAGGTGTTGCGGAACGTTGATAATACCTATCATGAAGCCAATATCTACTTCTCCCCTCAACAGCCAATCTCGCACCTGAATCGTGTCACCTTGTAATACCTGCATCGACATATACGGAAAGCTATCGAGAATATCTGCTATCAAGCGATCCAGCTCTTTGCTCATCACGCTGGCATCAATACCAATGACTAAGCTATCCGGTACGCCTTCTAGTAAGCTACTAACCTTAGCCTGAAAATGGCCAGATTCTTTTAACAAAGATTTGGCATAGGTATACAACTGCTCGCCTTCCGCCGTCACCTTCAACGATTTTGGTAAGCGCTCAAACAAAGTAAGGCCCGTATCAAGTTCTAAGTTATTCACTTGCTCTCGCAGCGTAGATACGTGTTTTCCAAGATGTCTCGCAGCGGCGGCCATCCCCTTTTGCTCAACAGTCGCAACGTATGCTTGTAACTGCTCTAACGAATAAGCCATAAAACCCACCTTTTTAGACTACCTAAATACCCTACCCTAAGCAGCTTTTAGAATCCAATATTTAGTGGATAATTAACTCAAACCAACGAGATGCAATGTTTAGCCCATCGGCTTAAATTTAACGAGGAAATTATCATGACTATTACTAAGAATACTTTATCAGCCTTACTTATCGCTGCAGCCTCAATAACCGCGTTAACGCCAGTCGCTGAAGCGTGCTCACGTTTCACGCTAGAAACTCCGCACGGCGTAGCGACTGTCCGTTCATTGGATTGGGGGCAACAGTTGGGAAATGTAGCTCAGGTGAATCCGGTCGGAATTCAACGCAACAGCGAAGCCCCGAGCTACGCCAACGCGATGCAGTGGACAACCAAGTACCACAGTATTGCTCAAATGGAATATGAAGTGTTCCATGGTGTCGCTTCAGACGCCATCAACGAGAAAGGTCTAGCGGCATCATTGCTTTATATGGCTGATTCACAAGAGTTTATTAAAGACTATAAGGATAACGGTGCTCCAGCAGTAAGCTTCTTAGATCTCGTAGCCTATATCACCGAAACCTATGCGACGACTGAAGAAGCGGTCCGCGCCTTTAACAACAAACAGTGGCAAATTGCTTGGGTCGACGGATTACACGGAACTCAGCACGGCTTGCATGTGTCGATACAAGACAGCAAAGGTGATATCGCGCTATTTCAACTTAACGAAGGTGGCGAAATGGTGGTATATCGGGGCGACAGCAACAGCGACCTGCGTGTAATGGCCAATGCTCCACTGCAACAATACCATCGTGACAACGCTGAAAAAGTGAACTTCGATGATTTGACTGCTAAAGACTTGCCGAGCTCAATTAGCTCCAAAGATCGTCACTTACGCGGCCTATTTAATACTCAGCACGTTAGCTTCGATGAAGGTAAAAACTGGGCACAAACTCGCGGTAAACTGCTTAGTACTTTCAATGCTGGTAACTTAGTTCCTCAGGATTTAATAGACCCAGTTAATGGCGAAACCTACGCGACCTGGACGCAATTTGTCTACAACCACAGTAATGGTGACTTCCTGTTTACCAACTACGACACTCGCGCTCAAATTGGTTACAACTTTAATGACACCTTAGAGTTCACCAAACCTATGTGTGCAGATACCGTTAAGCAAGCCGAGCAAGGCTTAACTAAGGCGGTTTTCTCCGAATGTAAGTAACCCGCTGGCCGCTCTCCAAAAAGGGGGCCTGGCCCCCTTTTCTTGATGCTATAAAAAAGGGGGCCTGGCCCCTTTTTTTGGTTGCTAAGAGCTATAGGTTGCCCAATAATGATTTAAAAACACCACCGTGAGAATTAGGGCAATGAAAATACACCACTTACGCAGTGCAACTTTCGTCATAGAAACTCAGCAAGCCGTTATTATTGTGGACCCCATGCTCAGCGATAAAGGAGCCCTTCCACCTTTTTCAGTAGTGCGCTTTAAAGCACAAAAGAACCCGACGGTTGCTCTACCAGAAGGCTGTGCAGAACTACTTAGCAAAGTCACTCACGCGTTAATTACTCACAGCCAAACCTTCGGTTTTAAACCGCTACAGCATGCAGATCATTTAGATCCCGCAGGCGAAGCTTTTCTAAGCCAAAACGACATTCCTGTCACCACCTTCGCTAAAGACAAAGCTTATTTGGAAAAGTACGGTATGAAAGTAAGCCACGGTTTAAATCCTTGGCAACCAACCGAATTCCTAGATGGCTCCATTACTGCAGTACCAGCACAACATGGGCATGGCTGGATCCATAAGGTCATGGCTAACGGGTGTGGCTTTTTTATAAAATTACCCGGTGAACCCAGCTTATACATAAGCGGTGATACCGTGCTAACCGATGACGTAAGACGGGCGCTTGACGAACTTAAACCGGACATTACGGTTGTCGCAGCAGGACAAGCTCAAATGGATGTTGGTCAATCGCTCTTAATGCCCACCGCAGAGGTAATAGATTTCATAAAGCTCAGTCCAAAACAGGTAATAGCCAATCACATGGAAGCTCTCAACCATTGCCCGGTTGACCGAAAGACCCTAGCCAATTCATTACAACAGCATGGACTTCTTGAAAAAGTATGGATACCCACCGACGGCGAATCTCGCCAATTTAGCGCCTAAAAAAAGGGGGCCTGGCCCCCTTTCTGGAAGCTTAAAAAAGGGGCCTGGCCCCTTTTTTTGCGATTAACCTAAAACCCGAGCGGTATTCCAAAGGCAAAGAAAGCAATCAGCATGGTGGTCCACGCAATCAAGAACACCACAGAATACGGCAGCATCATTAGGATCATGTCACCAAAGCTTAAGTCAGGCTTGTATTTGCGCATAAACGCCAAAATCACACCGGCGTAGCTCATCATCGGAGTAATGATGTTGGTGGACGAGTCCGCCACTCGATAAGCCGCGGTCACCAAATCTGGCGTCATATTAGGGTTAACGGCGTACAACATCGGGATAAAAATAGGCCCCAACAGCATCCATTTAGAGGTAAGCCCACCTACGAATAAGTTAATAACCGCGGTGGTGAATACGAATCCAATAATCAACAGTATTGGAAATTCTTGCAGCCCAAGTGATTGCAAAAACGTCGCCCCCACAAAGGTGACATAGGTACCGAGCCCCGAGTAACTGAGCAAGCCCAAAAAGTTGTAGCAGAAAAAGGTTAGCACCAAAATGTAGCCCATGGTGTTCATCTGCCCCACCATAGCGTTAATCACATCCATCAGCTTAGTAAACTTCTTGGAAGCGAAACCAAACGCGGCACCAATGATGATGAACACCATAGCAATCAATAAGATGACGTTATTCAGTAGAGGTGAAACCGTGCGCCCAGTTTCATCAGTAAACTCAGCCAACGGCCCCATCCCCAGCGCCACAATAATGCCTAACGCACCAATTAAACCCCACAACGACGCCTTAAGACCGCGCTTTTCGTCGTCACTGATATTAAAATCTTCGAGGTGCATATCTTCAGGCACCACGTAGTCCATTTTTTCAAGCTTGGGTGCTACAAACTTTGCTGTAACCCAGGCGCCAAGCGCCGCCAGCAAGAAGGTGGATGCAAAAATAAAGTAGTAATGCATGGTCGCCGGCGTTAACGCGGTGCCATTTGCTCGCTCAAAAGGCACGCCTTGAGATTCGGCAAATACCTGTGCGTTCATTCCCAAAATGACATCAATGGGCGTAGCCGGAATCAAGTTAGCACTAAAGCCTGCAGATACCCCAGCAAACGCCGCCGCCATGCCAATCAACGGGTTTTTGCCAAGACCGGCGTATAGCAAACCCGCCAGCGGAACCAACACCAAGTATCCGGCGTCGGTGGCAATGGAGCTCATGATGCCAAGAAATACCAAGGCCGGCGCTAGCAATTTATCCGGCAACCGGGTACCCAGCTTTTTAATAACAGCGGTCAACAAACCTGAATGCTCAGCAACACCAACACCCAGCATCACGATCAAAATAACGCCCAGAACACCATTACCAAAGGCCAACCAATTTTGCAGCAACGCGTTATCAAACAGCCAGCGCACGTTTTCCGCTTCGGTCATGTTCTTAATAACGTGGGTCGTTACGCCACCACCAGGGTTTTGCGTATCAAACGTTAACCCGCCTACAACCGCAGTCAGCAAGAAGCAAAAGGTCAACAAAGACATGAAAATCACGATGGGGTCAGGTATTTTTTTTCCAATTTTCTCCACCAGAGATAAGGTGGTATCAGTGGCTTGGTGGTTCGCCATGTTACATGGTCTCCTAGTTATTGAGCGCAAGCGGCGAAGTGTATCACGAAAAACTCAAATTGAGCTCGATTAGGCGATTTCCAGCCAAGACTTCCGTCACCAAGTAACCACTGTAAAAAAATGGTTAAATTCATTGATTAAGCCCAACATCCTGTTAACTTATTACTTAAGAGATGTATCAGTTTCAAGCAATAGCTGGCAGTTTAATTGTCGGTTGAATACTAAAAAGTAGGTCGAGGATTCTCTATGAAATGGACACGCCGACAATTTGTAAAAGCAAACGCCATTAGCGCTGCAGCAACGCTCGCAGGCATTAATTTACCAGCAAACGCCACCAACTTAATTACCTCATCCAGCGATACTAAAGTCACCTGGGACAAAGCCCCCTGTCGTTTCTGCGGAACCGGTTGCAGCGTGTTAGTGGGTACTCGCAAAGGCAAGGTAGTGGCCACTCAAGGAGACCCAGAGTCGCCGGTTAACAAGGGCCTAAACTGCATTAAAGGCTATTTTCTATCTAAGGTTATGTACGGCAAAGATCGCTTAACCACGCCTCTGCTGCGTATGACCGACGGCAAGTTTGATAAAAACGGTGAATTTACCCCCATCAGTTGGGATCAAGCCTTCGATATCATGGCGCAAAAATGGAAGGAAGCGCTGGCTAAAAAAGGGCCGACTTCGGTAGGTATGTTCGGCTCAGGCCAGTGGACCGTATGGGAAGGTTACGCCGCTTCTAAGTTGCATAAAGCCGGCTTTAGAACCAACAACATTGACCCTAACGCACGTCATTGCATGGCTTCAGCTGTAGGCGGCTTTATGCGAGCCTTTGGCATCGATGAGCCCATGGGGTGTTATGACGATCTCGAAGCCGCCGACGCCTTTGTTCTGTGGGGCTCCAACATGGCGGAGATGCACCCCATTTTGTGGTCACGCCTAACCGACCGCCGTTTGTCCTCGCCGCACGTTAAAGTTCACGTGCTGTCTACCTTTGAGCATCGCAGTTTCGAACTGGCGGACAATGGCATTGTATTCACGCCACAAACCGATTTAGCCATTTTGAACTTCATCGCTCATTACATTATTGAAAACGACCGAGTCAATTGGGATTTCGTAAACAAGCATACCCACTTTAAACGCGGCACCACCGACATTGGCTACGGTTTACGTCCTGAACATCCTTTGCAAAAACGCGCCAAAAATCCAGACTCCGGCAAAATGACCGACATGAGTTTCGATGAATATCGCGAGTTTCTCAAAGACTATGATTTAAAAACCGTGGCCAAATTATCCGGCGTGCCGGAGCACAAATTAGTTGAATTAGCCGAAACCTACGCCAACCCAAACATCAAAGTTACCTCGTTTTGGACCATGGGTTTTAATCAGCACACCCGCGGCGTATGGGCGAACAACTCGTGCTACAACATTCACTTGTTAACCGGAAAAATTTCAGAGGCCGGTAACAGCCCATTCTCATTAACCGGACAGCCGTCAGCTTGTGGAACCGCCCGTGAAGTGGGTACCTTCTCGCACCGTCTCCCGGCTGATATGGTGGTTAACAACCCTAAACACCGCGCTCACGCCGAAGAGCTATGGCAACTGCCAGAAGGCACTATCCCACCAAAACCGGGTTACCATGCGGTACTGCAAAACCGCATGCTTAAAGACGGCAAGCTCAATGCGTATTGGGTGATGTGTAACAACAACATGCAAGCCGCGCCCAACCTAAATGAAGAAGGCTTACCCGGCTATCGTAACCCTGAAAACTTCATTGTGGTTTCTGACCCATATCCTACCGTTACCGCACAGGCGGCGGATTTAATTCTGCCTACCGCCATGTGGGTCGAGAAAGAAGGTGCTTACGGCAACGCAGAACGACGCACCCAATTTTGGCACCAACAAGTAAGCGCTCCAGGCGATGCTAAGTCGGATTTGTGGCAGCTGTTGGAGTTCTCAAAACGCTTCCAAGTAGAAGACGTATGGCCGGAAGAGCTATTAGCCAAGAAACCAGAATACCGAGACAAATCGCTGTACGAGGTGCTTTATCGCAACGGCAAAGTTGACGCCTTTGGCCAAGATGAAATCAAAGCGTCCTTAAACGACGAAGCCAAGCACTTTGGCTACTACGTGCAAAAAGGCTTGTTCGAAGAATACGCTTCCTTTGGTCGTGGCCACGGTCACGATTTAGCCCCGTTTGACCGCTACCACGAAGAGCGCGGCCTACGCTGGCCTGTGGTTGATGGCAAAGAAACTCGCTGGCGCTTCAGAGAAGGCTCCGACCCATACGTTAAAGCCGGTAACGGCGTTGAGTTTTACGGCAAGCCCGATGGCAAAGCGCTCATCATCGCCACCCCGTATGAACGACCACCAGAAATGCCCGACGCCGATTACGATCTGTGGCTCAGTACTGGCCGCGTGTTGGAGCATTGGCATTCTGGCACCATGACCCGTCGGGTTCCCGAACTCTACAAAGCATTCCCAGATGCGGTGATCTTCATTCACCCCGAAGATGCTCGCGAGCGTAAGTTAAAGCGTGGCGATGAGGTCATAGTGAAAAGCCGACGCGGTGAGCTTAAGAGCCGCATTGAAACCCGAGGCCGTAATCGCCCACCGAAGGGGTTGGTATTTATGCCTTGGTTCGATGCTAAACAGCTAACCAACAAGTTAACCCTTGACGCGACGGACCCATTATCTAAAGAAACCGACTTTAAAAAGTGCGCCGTTAAGATCATGAAGGCCTAACCCATTTATCGAAAGCCGGCTGAAATAGCCGGCCAATCTCGCGGGACGCGAGAGGAGAGTAATATGAACATGAAACCATCAATCGTATTGGCGAGTTTAGCCTTGGTTTTGTCACTGCCCGCAAGCGCCAACAACGGCGGAGTTAACTCTCTGCGCGGCAATACTGAGTTGAACCAACAGGCCCAAGCAGAGCAGTTAAAAAAGGTTGTCGAGCAAGACAAACCCTATGCCAGCAGCTATGTGTATCAGCCACCATTAATTCCGCATAAAACTCGTCATTACGAGATGAGTTTAAATGCCAACAAGTGCTTATCTTGCCACAGTTGGAAGAACGCTCGAGACAGTGGCGCCACAAAAATCAGTGTGACCCACTATCAAGCCCGAGAAGGTGAAGTATTGGCCGACATGTCGCCACGACGCTACTTTTGTTTGCAGTGTCACGTGACTCAAGCCGATGCTCAGCCTCTTGTGGAAAACCAATTCCAAGCAGTGGATTCATTGCGCCAGTAGTCGAGCATTGAGGTAGAAAATGAAATTTATTAAAGACTTTTGGCAACGCCTTAAAACCCCCAGTAAAGTTGCTGTGGGCGCGGTTCTGGGTATGGGGTTCGCCGGCGGTATCATGTTTTGGGGCGCTTTTAACACCGTAATGGAAGCCACCAACAGCGAAGCGTTTTGCGGCGGCTGCCACGAACCACTAACGGTTGAAATACAAGAAACCATTCACTTTTCTAATCGCTCTGGGGTGCGGGCGATTTGTTCAGATTGTCATGTACCTCATACCTGGACCGAAAAAATCGTTCGCAAGGTGCAAGCCAGTAAAGAAGTGTTCGCCTTCGTAATGGGGACAATTGATACCCCAGAGAAATTCGAAGCACGACGACTGCACCTCGCCGAGCGCGAGTGGGCACGAATGAAAAAGAACGACTCACGGGAATGTCGAAATTGCCATGAATTCGAATACATGGACTTTTCCGAACAGCGCCCTCGAAGCGTTGCCATGCATTCAACGGCTCTGGCCAACGGTGATAAAACCTGCGTTGATTGTCATAAAGGCATTGCTCATCGCTTACCTGATATGAAAGGCGTAGAGGGATGGCAGTAGCCTAAGGAGAGTTAATTATGAGCACGTTAGAATCAATTATTTGGCACATTCTCGGTTACGCCGCCATGCCAAGCATCTTTATTGTTGGCTTTATTGCGGTTGCTGTTGTGTCCATGGCAATTTTAAAACGTATGGAAAAATAGCTTAGGCTTTCTTCCAGCCGCCAACGTCTTAAGGCTCGTCATCCCCATTGGCGAGCCTTTTTTACATTTGCAGCGCAACTAACATACATCTCAACAAACAACCGCAATCAAATTCATTGCAACCTTTTTACAGTTTAAAAAATGAACGATATCTTGATCACAAAGCCCCATTAGAGTTTTTGCTCACTAAGGGCCGCCCCCTATACTTTCCACGCTTATCGCACTAATCACATTATTAAATCGCCGGCGCTATGAACGCTGGCACCTAAGACGCGTGCAGTGCCTCTTAGGGCAAGGATACAACAATGAAACACTATATCAGTACAGCTATGGCGCTCGTCGTCATGCTTGGCATCGGCGTAGCTAATGCCCAAGAGAATGCTCAAAATACCGGTCGATATGACCGTATATTCCCTATTTGGGCTCAAGAAGCCATGGATCTTGGTCATGAGCTGCCCAAGCCATACGGCCTCACCTTTAACTACATGTCCATGGATCAACCCCTTATTATTGACGCAATCCAATTGTCGGGGCTCGGCGGGCTGGACGATACCATTTCCATCGTTGGCGACGAGGCCGATCAAACCTCAGAAACCATCACCTTGCGCGGCGATGTATGGCTGCTGCCTTTTCTTAATGCTTACGGGGTTATCGGTCACACCAAAGGTTCAAGTAAAGCTCGAGTTTCGGTATCCGTAGACATGTTACCTGTGCCCATTCCAGTACCGTTCGATCTGGAATTCAAAGGCACGACTTATGGTGCTGGCACCACCTTAGTTGGGGGAATTGGTAATTGGTTCGCCTTGGTCGACGTGAATTACACCAAAACCAACCTCGATATTTTAAAAGGTGAAATTGACACCCTAGTGGCATCACCAAGAGTCGGCTATCGCACGCAATTTTTTGGTAACAACGCCCAAATTTGGGTAGGCGCCATGTATCAAAAAGTGGAACAACGTTTTAGTGGCTACCTCAATGACGTTATCGACTTAGGCATTCCGCTGCCCAGTGATGCCATGTTTCACGTCGAGCAACATCTCGCCGACCGCTGGAATGGTCTGTTTGGCGCCCAAGTTGAAATGGGCAATGGCTTTGACCTGTTAGTTGAAGGTGGCTTTGGTACTCGAAAAAGCTTAATGGTTGGTCTGGGGTATCGTTTCTAACATGACTCGCTTTCTGTTAACCCTGTGCCTCATGATTACCTTAAGCGGGTGCTCTTCGGTGCAGCGAGTCGAAGACATGCAAGCTCGCCAATGGCAGCAGCTTGGCTTTACTGAGCAGCAACTGGCTCTGCCTAACCACCAAGGGCAATTACACTACTTCGTTGGTGAACATTCTGATAAACCGGCTTTGCTGCTGATTCATGGTATTGGAGGCACAGCCATCAACACTTGGAGCGAGGTCATTCCTCGTATCAATGAACATTTTTACGTAATTGCGGTGGACCTGCTGTGGTTTGGTGACTCCTTTAGTAACCAAGAAGCAACCCTGCCAGCACAAACTCAAGCCATGTCGGCACTACTGGATCATTTGAACATCACTGAGGTTGCGGTGGTGGGGCTGTCCTATGGCGGCTTTGTTACCCTAGACATGATGATCCACGAACCTAGGGTTAACAAGGCCATCATGATCTCAAGCCCTGGGCTCAGCCTCTCCGATAAAGAAATAGCCGCCTTAAACCAAAGGTTTAACAAATCCAGCAGCAGTGACATTTTCGTCCCCAAGGATCACCATGGTGTGCGCTTGTTGTTAGATAATTCGTTTGCCGATTTTCCTTGGTATCCCAGTTTTATTGATGAACAAATCAATCAGCTGTACTTTGCGCCTAACCCATCGCAAAAGCGGGCCTTAATTGATTCTTTACCCAGTTATCGAGACCAGTTGCTCGAGCAAAATGTAACCCAGAATTTGCCGCCATCATTGCTGTTGTGGGGCGCCAAAGATAAAATTTTTCCTTTGCATTTAGGCATGGAGTTCGCCCGTTTATTATCAAGCCCTATTGTCATAGTGGCAAACGGCTCTCATGTACTGAGCAGTGACGCTCCTGATGTCGTTGGTGACGTCATTAACGAGTTCCTCGCCAATGATTAACCGCTCAACAATAACCACCATGATTATCTTGCTGTTGGCGATGGTTGCAAGCGGGTGCACAAGCAGCGACTGGAGCATGAGTGCCGCACCATCAACGCTGGCCACTCAGCAAGCACTCAGCGACACGCCGGATCCAACGCTTACTAAAGAGGTGCATTTTAGCGAGCAATCCGTCTTCGAATTGCCCACCAATGTGCGCCCTTGTTGCGCCTTTGGCCATAATCAAAAAGTCGCTATTTATACCTTGCCGGTGCCGCTCTTTCGCTTGTCGAATAGCGTCGACTTAGAGACGATTGGCGCCCATGGCTACGGTGCCGGTAGCTTTAGTTACCAGCGTCCGGCACCCAATCAGTCCAGACGCACCGAGAATAACGGCTTGATATACACCCAACGGGGCGGCTTTATCGATTTAGCGCATGTGCGAGATACCGCCGATTTAACGGTGGCGCTGTTTTATCGAATTCATCCAAACTTAGGCAAGCCACATCGCATCGACCTGCCACCTGAGCTCGGTCCTCGTCACATTGAACTGAGCAACTTCTCGGTCGACGGCTTGTCCGCCGAGCAACGCTGGCAATTAGCCGCCTCGTTATCGGCACGACTGGCCTATTTTATGGCGGAAGCCCATGAAATCGCACAAGGGCATGGCTATCGAAGTTTCGCCCCTTGGAGCGAAGCCGTGTCCGCCTATTCGGTGGAAGATTTGTATTCCAATATGCTGGGAGCCAAGCTGGCATTGGCCATTTTAAATAATCATCAAGCAGCGACTCGGCAGCAGTTCAATTTTCATATGACTCAATGGTTAAACGCCAGTTTATTAGAGCTTGAGGCGGTACCAATTAAGCAAACCAACGCCTTGCTGGATGCGGTTGATGGGTATTGGTGGAACTCAAACGAGCCGTTACCGAATAAGTTCACCTTGTTATTGCGCCACTACCAACTTGGCGACCGCCAATCGCCCTATTTGGTCGCCTCCCAATTAGCGCAACGAAGTGAACATTGGCCTCTCTTGCAAAGCTTATACCACGGCGATGTAAACCCGCTTAATTTATCTTTGCAAAGCGAGCTCTTTGGTATTCAGTTCGATCGTGTTGCCAAGCTGTGGTTGTCTGTCGAGCAGCGCTACGCCGACAGTTTTGCCCACATACCAGAACCGGTTTGGGGCGATGGCTTTAATCATACCCAGTTTGCAACCATTGCCCAGTTCGATGAACGGCTGGATAAACAGCAGCTAAGCCTTTATCTTGAGACTAACCCGCACCTTGCTGGACCTAAATTATTTGAGAGAAATCAACCATGATAGCGACGCTGCGCCATTGCCTGATAATTGGACTGATACTGACCAGTGTCAGCGCAGCAGCCAGTCATAACGCACCTGAGCCGCTATCAAACGAACCCAGTTGGCTTGATGAGTTTCTCGATAAACTTGGCGCCGATGGCGAGTTTGATGCCGATAAACTGATTGATTTTAGTTTTCTTCCTGGGCCCTTTTATAACCCGGAAATGCAGCTGGGTGTGGGCATGTCCGCTGTTGGGCTGTATCAGGTGGACGATAACCCTAACACGCAACTGTCATCACTGGTGATCAACGCCTTAGCGTCAACCAATGGTGCTTTGGGTGTTTCCATGAACAACAAAACCTTTCTCAATGAAGACCAACAACGCTTCTACCTAACCATGGAGTTGTTTGACGTACCCGATGTTTATTACGGCGTAGGCTATGACAGCAATCACCAGCCCAACAACCGAGTGGACTTTGACAGTCGTTCTGCTCGATTAAATCCTATGTGGTTACAGCGTTTGTTCCAATACAGCTTTGTTGGTATTGGCTTTGATGTGGATTACGAACAAGGCCGAAATGTAACAGCAATAAACCCTGACATTGACGGTTCACTTGTTACTGAGTCGTCCACCAGCGTAGGCGTGGACTTACTGATTAACTACGACAGCCGAGACAATGTGCTTAACCCTCAACAAGGGCGTATCGCACAACTGGAACTGGGTATCTATCGCACCGCACTGGGCAGTGATAATAATTTTAATATCATTGACTTACAGTACAGCCGCTACATAGGACTGCGGGAGCAAGACGTATTAGCTTGGCAGGTACGCGGTCGTTTTAGCAGTGGCGACGTCCCTTGGAACCAGCTGTCAAAGCTGGGGGGTGGCCACTTGCTTCGAGGTTATACCTCTGGCCGTTATCGTGATCAGCAAATGCTGCTGATGCAAGCGGAATACCGCCATCATTTAAAAGGGCGCCACGGCATGGTGTATTGGCTTGGGGGTGGGGTATTAGCCGATGAAGTGCACCATCTAACCGACAGTAAGGTGCTGCCTAGCGTTGGCCTAGGTTACCGTTTCGAAGTAAAGCCTCGGGTTAATTTGCGACTGGATCTCGCCTTTGGTGACGGTGATAGCGGCTTCTACTTTAATGTAAACGAAGCCTTTTAGGTTCGATAAAGCACTTTAACAACGTGCCAACCAAAGCGCGTCTTTACCAGTTGCGGGGTTATCAACTCCCCTTGGAAACAGGCTTTATCGAACTGAGGCACCATTTGCCCTTTGCGAAACTCGCCCAAGTCGCCCCCTTTTTTAGCCGATGGACACTTGGAATACTTTTTAGCAAGCGCTTGAAATTTAGCGCCTTTTTCGAGCTGCTTAAGCACATCGAGCGCCTGATCTTTGTGTTTCACTAAGATGTGTAAGGCGTGGGCTGTTGTTGCCATGGCGGTGTTCCTGATGTCGTTAATAAAGGCCGTTTCTGAGTGTCATTGTAACGAACGCACCCAAGCAATTGCAGTCTGATGCAAGGAATTGAGGCGTTAGCGCATAGTATCTAATTAGCAGATACATACTAACTTTATCCATTTCAATTTTAGAGGATAATAGTCCCACTCTTTCCACAACCGCTCGCAAACGGATGACCGATATGACGCTCGCTACTTCTCCTTCCATTGCATCTCAATTTTGGCGCAACGCGATTCCTGCAATTACCGCTATGCTGGTCAGTGGTATTTACATCATTACCGATGGCATCTTCCTTGGCCAATATGTGGGCCACCAAGCCTTGGCAGCGGTCAATTTTGCCTACCCTGTCTTAAGCGTATTCTTTGGCTTGGGGTTAATGCTCGGCATGGGCAGTGGCTCGCTCATATCCATTGCCCGCGGTAAACAGCAACTGCAAGCAGCTGGCCATGCGCTGTACGCCACATTAGTACTCACATTATTACTGGCACTGCTCGGTGCTATCGCCGTGTATTGGGGGGCGGAATTCATTATCACCGCACAAGGAGCCGATAGCGCCACCACGGCCCTGGCGTTGCAGTACATCAACATTTTTGCAATCGCTGCCATCGCGCCCATGGCCTCCATAGCTCTGCCAATGCTGATTCGCAACGACGATAGCCCTAATGTGGCAACGCTTATCATGATATTTGGTGCTCTGTTTAATGTTGCTCTGAATTATCTGCTCATCGTCAAACTTGAGTTGGGTTTAGAAGGCGCCGCCTTTGCTACGGTTGCGGCCAATACGGCCGTCATCGCTTTCAGTCTTTTGTATTATCGCTCAGCACTTGCACTGGTAAAACCGATGCGAACCCGTCCATCGGCTCTGGTTAAGCTAATGGGACAAAGCTTAATGCTGGGCAGCTCGCTGTTGGTTATGCACCTGTACAGCGGCTTCATTATTGCCTTGCACAATCGCTTGTTTATCGAGCACGGTGGGGTAACCGCGGTCTCCGCGTTCGCCATCGTCGGCTATTTAATGACACTCTATTACCTCTTTGCGCAGGGTTTGAGCGAAGGCATGCAACCGTTGGTGAGCTTTTTCCATGGTGCCGCACGTGTAAGCGACAAGCGCAAGGTGGTGGCCCTCGCCAGCAAGCTGGTAATAGTCAGTGGCCTTGTTTGGTATGGGCTGCTTAACCTATCGCCCCAATACGGTATATCACTGTTTAATACCGAAACCGAGGTGATTAACAGTGCCAGCGATGGCTTGCTATTTCACCTCAGTGGTATGTTTCTAGACGGTATGATTGCGTTAATGGCGGTGTATTATATGGCGACTCAGCAAGGCCTTAAGGCGCTGGCGGTATCCATAAGCAACATGCTGGTGCAATTGCCATTTTTATGGATACTGCCTAAGCTTTTCGGAATTTTAGGCGTGTGGTTGGCACTGCCATTATCCAACCTATTGCTTATCATGATACTTGCGCCAATGTTCTACCGCGATCTTTATGGCTCAAAGCCATCAGGCTCGTTTGAGGTAGCTCACTGTCGTTAGGGTCAGCTGGTGTTTTAGGTATTGAGTCACGTCATCACCTAGCTGGGGATCGTGCATGGCGTAACTCAAATTGGCTTTCAAGTAACCAAGTTTATCACCACAATCGTGACTGTGGCCTTCTATGTGATAAGCCTCTACCGAATGCCGATCCAGCAAGGTAGCAATGGCATCGGTAAGCTGAATTTCACCGCCAACGCCCGCAGGAGTGCTGGCCAACAAGGGCCAAATTTCAGAGGTAAACACGTAGCGACCGACAATGGCTAGATTGGAAGGCGCATCCTCTTTAGCCGGCTTCTCTATAATGGAATAAATGGGAGCAATGCTGCCAGGGAATAACTCTGTGCCTTTGCAATCGGCGATGCCGTATTTACTCACGTCATCCTCGGCCACTGGCTCCACCATAATTTGCGTCACACCGCTGGTTTCAAAGCGTTCAACCATGGCCGCTAAGTTATCCTGCTCAAGCTGGCAGCTGTATTCATCCAGCACCACATCCGGCAATACCACAGCAAACGGCTCGTCACCAATCACCGCATGAGCACAGTTAATGGCGTGCCCTAACCCCTTCGCCTCACCTTGACGCACGCTAATAATGGTAACGCCTTTGGGGCAGATGCTTTGCACTTCTTCTAACAGTTGCCGCTTAACTCGGTTTTCTAAAGTCACTTCCAGCTCGAAGCTGGTGTCGAAATGGTTTTCTATGGCGTTTTTGGAGGCGTGGGTCACCAACACAATTTCGTTAAGTCCTGCACATACGCATTCATTAACTATGTGCTGAATGAGGGGCTTATCTACCAAAGGCAGCATCTCCTTTGGAATGGCTTTGGTTGCCGGCAACATTCGGGTTCCTAAGCCGGCGACAGGGATCACGACTTTCTTCACAGTATTATTCATAGGCACATCTCTTTAGCGCAGTTAAGCGACCATTAATCCGTCGGCTTTTAGTAAGCGGTATTACCGGTAAAGCCTTTGATTGCGGTCATGGCAATTATTTTTATGTCCATCCATAACGACCAATCATTGATGTACTTCAAGTCGTATTCTACTCGACGTTCCATTTTGTCGAGGGTATCGGTCTCACCGCGAAAACCGTTTATTTGGGCGAGGCCAGTAATGCCTGGTTTCACTTTATGGCGCAGCATGTAGCGATCGACAATGCTGCGATACTGTTCATTATGAGCCACCGCATGAGGTCGTGGACCAACAATGGACATATCACCTTGCAAGGTATTAAAAAACTGAGGTAATTCATCCAACGAAGTGCGACGGATAAAGGCACCAAAGCGGGTGACACGTGGATCATTGCGCGTAGCTTGAGTGACGTGATCACCATTTTCACTGGTGGTCATGGAGCGAAATTTCCACACTTTTATGCGACGGCCATCCAGCCCGTAGCGATCTTGCTTAAACAATATGTCTCCCGGCGACGACAGTTTTACACCAATCGCTACCAGCAACATCAGTGGGCTTAACACCAATAACGCAAGGCATGAAATCACAATGTCTTCCGCTCGTTTTACCCACGAAGACAAGCCGTAAAAGGGCGTATCAAAAACACTGAAGGTTTGCACATCGCCGACATTATTCCAGCGAGAGTGCATGAGGTTGTAAGTGAAAAAATCCGGCACAATATAGGTGTTGGCGGTGGTATCGCTAAACTCTTTTAAATAAAAGGCAATGCGATCTTTCGCCGACAATGGCATGGCAATGTACACTTGGTCGATATCAGAATTTTTAGCTCGCTCTAACGCTTGCGCTACCGAGCCATCGCAATGCATGCCGGTTTTGTTGCACACGCGTTGGTCATTGCGATCGTCATAATAGCCGTCGAGCACTATCCCTAAATCTTTTTGTTTCTCTAGCTCCTTACCGAGCCGAATGCCGTTTTCGGTAAGCCCAATAATGGCGGCTCGGCGGCTATTAAAACCGTGGGAGCGCATCTGCCCTTTGGTTTTTTGGATCAACAACCGCCAACTTAAAATGAGTGCTGGCGCTAACAGAAACCAGCTACCAATCACCAGCCGAGAATATATCTCACTGGTTTTGGTGAAGTAAGCGCACACTAACAAAATGGCTGCTGCCACCACCCAACTGACTAAGACCACACCGGCTTGGCGGCGAAAGTTGTTCATGCGCCACGAGCGATAGAGGTCGCCGCTTTCAGCACAAATTAAGAAACTCAGGCAAGCAATGGCCGCACAAAAACCGTAGAAGTTTACGAAACTCACACTGACTATCTGGATGCATAACCATAAACTGATCATGATGATGAAGAGATCCGCTAACCGAAAGAATAGCGCAAACCCAAGGTCGTGATCTCTTATAAGACCTCTATTCATGCAAACTGCCTTTTTTATTTTCGCCTGTTGAGATAGGCGGATTTGTTATCTTCTGCTTTACAGCAGCTCCCCAGATATTCCCTCTAGAATCGAGCCAAATATCGGTTGTTTTCACTAACTAAAATGAATTGGTAAAGGAAAGCTTAGTAGAGATTAAACAGTGATCAAGGCAAATAAGTTGTTTTTTACCAGTACGTTATCCTGTTTATTTAAAATAAACAGGATAACCATCTAATGCTTGGCGTTTGGTAAGCGCTGTCAATCTAGCGGAAAAATGCGTTTAAGCGAAGGTGACCGCTACCCGCGGTGTCAGTTTGGTGACTAACTCATAAGAAATGGTGCCGATTTTCTTGGCAACACGCTCCACCGGCAGCTGCTCTCCCCACATGATAACTTCGTCGCCGGCTTTATCTTGGCAGGACAAACCTAAATCAATGGTAAGCATGTCCATAGAAACCCGTCCAACAATGGGGCATTCTCGACCATTGACCCACACAGGGGTGCCAATGGGCGCGTTTCTTGGATAGCCGTCGCCATAACCAATGGCCACAACGCCTAACCTTGTGTCGTGGGGCGCTTGCCACGTACCGCCATAACCAACGGCCTCCCCTTGCTTGTGGGGGCGAACCGCGATTAAGCGAGACACTAAGGTCATGGCGGGCTTGAGGCCACAGCGCTCGGCTAAATCATCATCGCTGGGGCTAACCCCGTATAACGCTAAGCCGGTGCGGATCCAGTCTTGTTGAGCTTGCGGGAAGCTCAATGCCCCCGCCGAATTGGCAATGGTGCGCTCGCCGGGTAGCCCGTGAGTTAACCGCTCAAATAAGGCTAATTGCGCTAATGAAGACGGGTTGGACGGATCGTCGGCACTGGCAAAATGGCTCATTAAATTAATGGGTTTAGCCACTTTATCGTTGGCCATTAGCCGTTGATAGATCTCTAAAAACTGCTCTGGACGAATGCCTAAACGGTGCATTCCCGTATCAATTTTTAGCCAAACCTTAACCGCCTGTTGAATGGAGGCGGCCTCTAGCATCTCAACTTGGCTGATGTCGTGAATAACCGTGTCAATGTTATGCGCCACCAGCTTTTGGTAATCACTGCTGCGAAATACGCCTTCAAGCAATAACAAACGCGCGCTGACTTGGTGTTCTCGAAGCTCTAACGCCTCTTCTAAACGCGCCAGACCAAAGCCGTCGGCCATGCTTAAACAGCGGCATACTTCAACTAAATTGTGGCCATAGGCGTTGGCTTTGACCACCGCCATGATTTTACTGGAGGGCGCCAACGCCTTTAGCCGTTGCAAATTGTGCAACAAGGCTTGGCGATTAATATCGGCGCGAGGAAAAGGCTTCAAATGCTTGCTCTTCTAGATAGATTATTCGTCGAATTCGCGGTGACCCGCGTAGTTGTCAAAGCGAGAAAAATGCCCCAAAAAGGTTAACGGCACTCGACCAATTGGGCCGTTACGCTGCTTGCCAATAATGATTTCTGCCATGCCTTTATCCGGTGAGTCATCGTTATACACCTCATCGCGATAAATAAACATGATTAAGTCGGCATCTTGCTCAATAGAGCCGGATTCACGCAAGTCTGAGTTCACAGGGCGTTTGTCAGCTCGCTGCTCCAAAGAACGGTTAAGCTGTGATAGCGCCACCACAGGTACCTGCAACTCCTTCGCCAGCGCCTTAAGCGAGCGGGAGATTTCGGCAATTTCTAAGGTACGATTATCGGACAATCCCGGCACCTGCATTAATTGCAGGTAATCGATCATAATCATGCTCAAGCCGCCGTGTTCACGGGCCACTCGTCGAGCGCGGCTGCGCACTTCGGTCGGAGTTAGGCCCGACGAGTCATCGATGTGCATTTTGGCTTTTTCTAGCATCAAGCCCATGGTTGACGATACCCGCGCCCAATCTTCATCATTGAGCTGGCCGGTGCGTATGTTGGTTTGGTTAACCCGACCCACCGAGGCCAACATCCGCATCATAATTTGTTCTGAAGGCATCTCCAGACTGAAAATAAGCACCGGCTTGTCTTCGTTCATTGCGGCGTATTCGCACAGGTTCATGGCAAAGGTGGTTTTACCCATGGACGGACGCGCAGCAACAATCACCAAATCGGATTTTTGCAAACCTGCAGTCATTTTATCCAAGTCCGCGTAGCCGGTAGAAACTCCAGTAACACCACCGTTATTTGGGTTATTAAACAACTCTTCAATGCGATCGACGGTTTTATTTAAGATGCTTTTAACGTCTTCAGGGCCTTCATTATCTTTGCCTCGAGATTCGGCGATCTTAAATACTTTGCTTTCAGCCAAGTCCAATAACTCAGCAGAGTTGCGTCCTTCGGGGTTAAACCCGGCATCGGCAATGTCACTGGCCACACGAATCATGTCTCGCACAACGGCGCGTTCACGAACAATTTCCGCGTACGATTGAATGTTGCTGGCACTGGGAGTGTTCTTGGCAATTTCGCCTAAATAGGCAAAGCCACCGGCATCTTCCAGTTGCTGATGAAGCTCTAAGCGCTCGGAAACGGTGATCATATCCAGCGGGTGGCCGCCTTCAATAAGCTCTTGCATGGCCTCAAAAATAAGCTGATGAGCACGGGCGTAAAAGTCGTCTTTGGTGATGTGCTCCGAGACTCTATCCCAAGCCTCTGCATCTAACATTAAACCACCTAATACCGACTGCTCTGCTTCTAGCGAGTGCGGAGGCACTTTCAGCTGTGCCACTTGCGCGTCTGGCTTTTGATTGCGCTTATTTTTGTTAAATTGACCTTGCTGTGTCATGAAACGCTCTTCTACTGGCCCAATTGGGGCAAAAATGTGGTTAAATGTCGGTCCATAAAAAACGACAACGATAAGGACCCGTTATGCGCAAAGCGCTTTGTTTCGCTTCACTGTTATTGGTCGCAACCTCGGCCCACGCCAACGAAGGTCAGTGGCAGCCGCATCAAATGCCTGAAATTGCAGACCAATTAAAGCAATCCGGCATCCGCATTGCAGCCAATGATTTAGCCGATTTAAGTCAGTACCCAATGAATGCGGTTGTAGGCTTGGGCTATTGTACCGCCAGTTTTGTTTCACCTAAAGGCTTGGTTGTCACCAATCACCATTGCGCTTACCGTGCCATTCAATACAACTCGCGCCAGCAGCACAATTACATTCAAGACGGCTTTTTGGCCAACACCTTAGCCGACGAGGTACACGCCGGCCCTAGCGAGCGCTTATACATCACCGAATCTGTTACCGATGTTAGCAAACAAGTGACCGAGAATCTGCCCAGCGAGCCACTAAAACGCTACTACGCCATTCAAGATAATCGCAAAGCGCTGATTAAGGAATGCGAATCCGACGAAAACTACCGCTGTGCGGTGTCCAGTTTTCATTCGGGCCTAGAATACTACTTAATTAAGCAACTGATCATTCGTGATGTACGCTTAGTGTACGCTCCGCCGATGGGTGTTGGCGCATTTGGTGGCGACATCGACAACTACGAGTACCCGCGTCACGCTGGCGACTTTACCTTCCTACGCGCTTATGTGGGCAAAGATGGCAAGCCTGCAGCGTACGCTGAAGATAACGTCCCCTACACCCCAAAAAGCTTTCTTAAAATCAACGCCAAGGGTGTGAAAGCCGGTGACGGCGTCTTAGTGGCGGGATACCCAGGTGCAACCCAACGATACCGCCGAGCCAGTGAGCTTAAGTTCGCCAAAGAGTGGTTATACCCGCAGCAAGCCAATCACTATCAAAAGCAGTTAGACATTATTGATCGCATGAGCTTTGACAACGAAGCTCTGGCCATTAAATACGCCGGCCAAGTGGCCAGTACCGCTAACCGCATGAAAAAGCTAAACGGCTTAATGGACGGCTTTAAGGCCACTGACATTGTCGGCATCAAAGAGCAACAGCAGCAAGCCTTTAGCGACTGGGCCAAAACCAATGCGCCTGCGGTGCTGGATGACGTGGCTCAACTAGAAAAGCTGCTGGCCGACAAACGCGAACGCCAGCAAACCAACTTGTTTTTCGATAACGCCCAAAACAGCGCCATGCTAAAAACCGCCGCCAATTTATACCGCTGGGCCATTGAGCAACAAAAACCCGATGCCGAGCGTGAGCCTGGCTTCCAACAGCGGGACGAGAAAATGTTTGTCGCCCGCTTAAAAAGGCTGGACACCAGTTATGACGCGTCGATGGACAAAGCCCTGTGGCTCATGGAGCTGGAAGCCTATCAGAACCAACCGCACCGCGTAGCCGAGCTCGACGCCATGCTAGCGGAAGGGGACGACAAGCCGCTTGAAGAGCGATTGCAGGCCATGTACACCCTTACCAGACTGTCGGACAGCAACACTCGCTTAGACTGGATGAACAAACCGGTACAAGCGTTTCAACAAAGCGCCGATCCTTTCATTCGTTTAGCCGTCGCCTTGTATCCGGTGACCAATGAGCAAGAGAAGCGCGAAAAAACCGTGTGGGGCGAATTGTCGAAAGCGCGCCCCGCATACATGCAAGCTATTATCGCCTTCAACAAAGAAAACAATAAACCTGTGTATCCAGACGCCAATCGCACCTTGCGCATATCCTACGGCACGGTAGACGGCTACATGTCGGCGGATGCTCTGTATAAACAGCCCTTTACCAAGCTTGAAGGGATCCTTGCTAAAAACACCGATGTGGAGCCGTTTAACGCGCCTAAAAAGCTACTGGATGCAATTAAAGCCAAAGACTATGGTGAGCACATGGTCAGCGAGCTATACCCGCAAAAACAAAGCTTTTTATGCCGTTTCATAAGCTGTGATAGCCAGCAACCGCCCTTTAATTCGGTACCGGTTAACTTCTTAAGCAGTGTCGATACCACCGGCGGCAATTCAGGCTCGCCCATTCTTAACGGCGACGGTGAGTTGGTGGGTCTTAACTTCGACTCCACCTACGAAGCCATTACCAAAGATTGGTACTTCAATGAAGAAATTACCCGCGCCATTCACGTCGATATTCGCTATGTGTTGTGGATGATGGATAAGGTGGATAACGCCCAAAACCTGATTGACGAGCTTGAGCTGGTTAAATAGCTCAACCTCCTCAGAAATCAAAGCCAATCGAAAAAAAATCGATTGGCTTTTTTGTTGCTAATGTCCCTACAAGCCTCTGTGCTTCAACTACACTTATCCAACAACCCTCTCAACGACCGAGAATCATCATGAAGTTATGGCTGATACCTTTGACACTGGCGCTTACATTGCTTGGCTGCAGTAAAAGCGATGACGACAGTACCACCCCACCTCCCCCGGGCGATGATGTTGTTGCTCATGTTGCTAATATCACCTTAATCAACAGCGCCAGAAGCGACACCAATACCGGTTACAGTGGCAGTATTAACTTAGGCGGCAGTGTGGTGTCCGATGCCGCCAGTCAAAATTTAGATGGGTTAATTACCAATGTTGAATTTATGGGGGTCACTCAAGCCAATGTGAATTGGAATCAATTGGCGGCCAATAAAGACGACCCATCAAGGCTTAATGTATCCATAGTAGACAGTAACGGTGGCGATGAGCTGGCCAGCTTAAGCGATACTCTTAACAACGGTGAAGCTAAGCAAGTCATCTTGTTAAGTCATCAAGACTTTAGTTTGAGTGCCGCCATTTTCGAGGCGCCCAATCTGGATGAGCTTGACCAGCCGCTACAAAGCGACCAGTTTGCCATCAGCGTAGTTCATGCCTATGGGCCGGGCGAAAATTTGGTGGTGGATGCTTATTTCGTGCACGGCATTCGCAGTAAAATTGGCGACCAACTGACCTTTGGTAACCGCGGCTATTTGACCCGAGTAACCGCCGACCCAGGTAATGACGCCATCATAGTAACGGATCACAGTTTGGCTCCGGATTTTGCCAATCCAGAAAACAATTTAGCCAATTTCGACGCCCAAAACCTGATGCCGGGTAAGCATTATCAAATCATAGTAACTGAAAACGAAAGCGGTGATGGCGCCCATTTGACCACGATTAGCCACGATTAATGTCGAAAATGGCGCCCTTAACAACAGAATTTGACGAAAATCGCTATTTTTCTGTATTTAAATGATGAAGTTATTAAAATTTATGACATACTTAAACGGTTATTCCGCTTTTTAGCGAGAATAATTGCTGAGCATAATATATTGCATAAAGGATATTCGCATGAACAAAAAACTAATCACTGTTGCAGGCGTTGCCATGGCCGCCATGCTAACCGGTTGTGCTAACACCCAAAACCTAGAGTCAAGCGTAGCTAGCTTGAACGACAAAGTTGACGCTCTAACTTCAGAAGTAAACGCGCTTAAATCTGAGCACGCGTCTCTACGCTCTGACGTTAATGCAGCAAAATCTGCTGCAATGGAAGCTCAGCAAGAAGCTGCCCGCGCCAACGAGCGTGTTGATAACGTTGCTAGCGGTTACAAAAAGTAATCCATTCGCGACCCATCGCGAACACAGTTAACGGAATAAAGGCGTAGCCACAAGGTTACGCCTTTATTTTTGGGTTCAGTTTAAGCGCGAGCTACCCATAAAAAAATACCGTCCAATTAGGACGGTATTTTTTGGTTAAGAGTCTACTACAGTTTGGTTACTGTCAGTTTCACCGCACTTGGATCCGGTCCGCTTACACTGAAGCGATAAGTTCCAGCCTCGGCCCCCATTATCTTCAAGTTGGCACCGGCACCGGCGAGCATTTGTGAGCTCCCCAGTTGTACTTCTTCTTCACCAGTGAGCGCTCCGAGATCCACCGTCGACCAATCGCCAGTGGCGATTTTAAACTCGTGGTCGCCCGCCGCCAGATCAATCTCAACCTCATAGGTAGACAGACCTTGGTAGCTGAGCAAGTCCACCTCGCCCCAACCGTTCATGCTGCCACGTATGTAAACCATATTCGCGCCAAACATTTCTGATGGGTAAATGGCTAACGTTGGCTCATTGAGGTTAGAGGCGTCAAAGATGAAGGCATAGCTGCGTTCTTCGCTGGCAGTGAAGGTCATGTTAGCCCCTGACACAGCCAGCAGCTCTGGTAACCCTTGCTCAACAGCAGCGTCGGATTCACCGGAACCAAAGTCCACCGTAGACCAATCTTCCGATGCAACCTTAAACTCATAGTCACCCGCGGCCAGCATAACATCAACCCGGTACATGCCGCCGCCTATGTAGCTAAGCTCATCGGCTGTACCCCAGCCATTCAAGCTACCGCGCAGGTATACCGCGGTGCCAACAAACGGCTCTTCGTTATAGATGCGTAATACCGGTTGTGAGGTATCGCTGGCGTCCAGTGAGAACACATAGGTAGCGTCCATACTGGCGGTGAAGGTCATATTCGCGCCAGAGCGGGCAAGCATTTCTTCTACGCCTTCATCAACCATGGCCACATCGGCTGACAGCGCACCAAAATCAACCGTACTCCAATCCGCGGAGGCCACTTTAAACTCGTAATCACCCGCCGCTAAGGTAATGGCAATACGGTATTCGCCGCCGCCCACGTAGGTCATCACATCGCTCTCGCCCCAACCGTTCATGGAGCCACGAACCAGTACCTCGGTACTACCAAAGGGCACCACATCCGGCGCGCCAACGGTGGCATTGGCCGACAGGCCTTCACCTTGGTCGCCCATTTGCGGTTTAACAAATACGGCGGTTGTCAGCGCTGGCACCACAAAGGTTCCCTCGCCTTCACCGTCGCTAAAGCTTGCCAAGCGAACCCGATTGTCCAAAGAGTTGGCGAGCAGCGAGTGCAATTCAAAACCCATGGCCGTAGGTACGGTATGGCTTTGCTCTTGATGGCTGGCATTAACCACAACCACCATGGCGTCAACCATAGGATCGAGGTCTTGTAAGCCCAAGCCGTCATCAAGGCTCATCACAATCAGCCCTTGGGTTTGGCGCTTACCTACGTTGTGGAATCCTAAACGGTCTATGATTTGCTGCTCATCTGCTAGGCGCAATAACGGGCTATCACGGCGAATGCTTAAGATTTCTTGGAACAGTGTAGACACCCACTCAATCTCGCTCATGGATGCCGCGGCTAGCGGGTTCGCTGAGATGCCGCTGATTTGATCCCACTTGCTCTGATTATCTTGAGCTAGGGGTAAACCCACATTCCAGTTGTTGCTGTTTTTAGTAAAGTCGACATAGTTAAACCAGTCGCCGGAGTCGTAGCTGTTGCGATCCATCGACTTAGAGCGCATCAAGTCGCCACCCATTTGCAAGAACGGGATGCCTTGGCTTAACAGCGGCAAGGTAGCAGCCACATGCTGAATGCGAACGCGATCTTCTAAACTGCGGCCAACCGGGTGGCTGTAGCTTAATTGATCCCACAAAGTTTCATTGTCGTGCTTAGACACGTAGTTAATGGAGTCGGCCGGATCCAGCGCATAAGCAGTTGGCTGGCTATTCCAGCTAAAGCTTGAGCCGCTGGCGGAATTGCCATTTACGTCTTTTAACACGTAGTTGGCCAGGTTGCCCGCCATCGACAAGCGCAAGGTATCTTGGTCACGCAAGCGTCCGTCAGACTCTTCCTCCGCAAATAAGTTACCTTGGCGTACCGCTTCACGGATGCGGTCGTTGAAGGTACCCACTTCGCTGCCAGCCATGTTGGCTTGAGTCGCTTGCTCAAACAAACGGTTATCAGCTACTTCACCAAAGTTCCAGCCTTCACCGTAGAAATAGTTATCTGGATCAACCGCTTGAACAGCGTCGCGAGCGGCCAATATGGTGGACTTAGGCATGTGCCCCATGACGTCGAAGCGAAAACCATCGAAGCCGTATTGCTGCGCCAAAATCACCATAGAGTCGGCGACGAATCTGTCCATCATGCGATGCTCTGTCGCTGTATTTTCACAACAAGTTGAGCGCTCAATATCACCGCTTTCTTCGTTATATCTGTGGTAGTAGCCCGGTACCAATTTATCCAACACCGAGTTATCCCATAAACCGGATGAGCTGGTGTGGTTATACACAACATCCAACACCACTCGTAAGCCCATTTCATGCAAGGCTTGGTTCATGGCACGCAATTCGATAATGCGCTCAACACCGTCGGCATTGGTGGCATAACTGCCCTCTGGCGCTATGAAGTGTTGCGGATCGTAGCCCCAATTGAAACTATCCATGCCACGCATCGCATTCACTAGCTCTTGGGCGTCTTTCGAACCCGGCAGCGCTTGCTCAAGAATGCTGATAATGCTGGCGCTTTTATCTTGTGTGATACAAGCCGCTGCATTGTCGTCAATCATGTCGCACAGCTTGCCTAGGTTGTCTTGAATATCGACACGCTCATCAGCCATTTCATTGACCGTGGCCATATCGGTCACTGGCAATACGTGGAAATGGGTCAAACCGGCAGCGGCAAGTTGTTGTAGGTGCATTACCGGTGCGCTATCGGACTGAGTAAAGGCCATATACTTGCCACGATATTCGCCCATGGTGCTTTCATCTCGAGCACTGAAATCGCGAACGTGTCCCTCGTAAATAACCGCGTCTTCCGCCTTGGCGATGGTAGGCACCATGTGCCCATCCCAACCTTCCGGCTTCAAATCGTCATCATCAAGGTTAACGAACTGACTGTAGCGACCGTTGGCCGATACGTTTAGCGAGTATGGGTCGGTGGCTTCAATCACTTCAATGCTGTCGGTCACTGGATGATAGACGGTGACTTCAAAGCGATAGTATTGACGATCAAGACTGGCAGTGCCGCTGTAACTCCATATACCGGTGGCGGTATCTTCCGTCATGGCTTGGCTGCTGGTTTCATTTTTATCAGCGTCATACACTTTCAAGTTAACGCTTTGAGCCGTAGGCGCCCAAACCGACACATGAATGTTATCGCCATCATATACAACCCCTAACGGCGCTTCGTCGGCATCGGCTTCGCCGCTGGTGTATAAATGATCCAGCGCTTTAGCGTGTTGCACACGGGTCGCCGCTACGGGCATGTTCTCGCCATCGTAAGCCGCAACCACCAATTGTGATTTGGCGACCTTCTTGGCTTGCTCGTGAGCCAGTCCAGTGGAGTAAGCTTTCCAGTGGCCAATGTGAGGCACCCGCGCTTTTTGCTCATCGGTTAACTCCACCGCCATTAAGCTGACGGATTCGCCGTTTACAATGCGATCCGGCTCGGTTTCCACTTCAAGATCGGCGGCCATCGAGTAGTGTAATTTCACTTCACTAATGCCACTGTCGTCTTGATCCCACAGCAGGGTATCGGCATCTAACCAATGCGCTGCGCTGCCGCTAATGGACAGAGGTTGCGCACCAAGATTTAAAATTGGGTATTCGAAAACCGACGGCTCACCATGAAGGGTAAAGTTCATACGAACGAAGGTTTCGTCGTCTTGCATCAGTGGCATCTTCAAGTCCACATCACCTAAGGCTTTACCTGAGCCCTCAGTACCAATGTGAATAATGAAGTTAGCACAATCGCTGTAACCGTCTTTTAGATCCAAAATCCAATAAGCGCCATAGTTTGGATCAATACCATCGAACTGATGACCGTTAGCCCAATCGGTGGCATCAAAAGGTGGCGCGTATGCATCACAGCTTTCGTCGTTCCAGGTGTGCAAACGGTAGCCGTCGTAGACTGGATCGCTCGGAGAGTTACTGGCGTCCATTGGGCGATTATAATAAAGCACCGCTTGGCCGTCGGCTGGCGTAAATACAGGGTCCGGCAAGGTTGGGTCGGCACCCACAATGCATTGTTCGTTCTTTTCATCCGGTACCGTTGGCGCCGGACAACTAATAGGCTCTGGCGCTACACACATGGTACCGCTGGCATCGGGCACCATAGGTACCGCACAGGTTAACAGTTGTTCTCCAGGCTCCGAAGAGTCGCCACAACCGCTGATGGCGGCGAGGCCTAGGGCGATAAACGCCAATTTGCTAGTGTGAGATAGGCTCGTCATGAGTCGTTCTCCTAATTAATGGATTAGCGCGCAATTAAGATTTGTAAAGTTATTGTTTTTCATAGTTTTTATAACCTTTACAAATTAACTGTCACACCAAGAAAATATTCTCTACCAAAGTACTGCAAGGTACCGGTGCGGGATGGATTACCAAAATAACTCTTAGTGGGTTCATCGGTTAGGTTATTAACCTGGAACAACACGCCTAGGTAATCGGTGATTTGATAAGACGATTGGAAATCCACTACGGTTTCACCATCAAAGTTCACTACCTGCTCGTTTACCGCAACCTGCTCTGACACAAAGTCATCGCGATAGCGTGCACTGACTCGGGCGTCAAACCCAGCGTAGTTATAGAATAAGGTTGCGCTGGCTACGTTTTCAGAAAGTCCAGGTAGCGACTGGGTAACCGTTTCACCACCGAGGTCGGTCTTAGACTCTACTTCCGATTGAGTGAACGAGTAGTTGGCGTTAAAACCAAGCCCCGAGAACGCGCCAGGCAAGCCTGTAAACACCTGCGTATAAGCCAATTCTACGCCGCGAATGTAACCGCCTTCTGCGTTGTTCACGGCCGTGGTATAGACACCGTTGGTGGTTTCAATTTGCTCACCACTGGTGGGGTCTACAATGTAATCTGGTACGTTGAATCCATTGCCTTTAAAGTCGAATCCATCAATGGCAATGGTGTCGATGAATGAATCAATGTTCTTGTAGAACACCGCGGCAACCACAATGCCATCTTCCATGTAGTATTCGTACGACAAATCAAATTGATCGGCGTAGAAAGGCTTCAGGAATGGGTTATTGGTACTGGAACCATTAATCTTACCGTCGTCACTTACGGTAGCGCTGGCGTCACCGGCTAACCGGTTAATAGGTGGTCGTGACATCACTTTAGCCGCAGCAAAACGCACTTGGCTGTTTTCGGTTACGCCAAGGTTTAAGTTAACCGACGGTAAATAGTCGGTGTACTTGTCACCTTTGATGGTAGGAGCGTACAAGTCATTGATAATGCCAATTTCATCGACAATGTATTGCGCGCCAAGGGTGGCATCGCCGCCGACGTTTTCCAATAAGGTAGCCGATTGGTCAGTATCGACGCGGCGCACCCCAAAGTTACCGGTAAGCGGCAGTGAGCCCAATTCGGCATTAATGTTAAACATTAAATAAGCCGACAATACTTTTTCGTACACTTCACCACTTTGCAATACCGACCAGGAATAGTTGGTGGTATAACCTTGTGGGTCAGTTACGCCATCGGCGTTACCCCAAGTTTGCACAGGTTGTGGCACCCCATTGGGGAACCAGGCATTAAGTGCCGAGTTTAAGTCAATGGCTAAGTAAGATGGGAAATAGCCAAAATCGCCTTCCCAATCCACCACGGTGGCCATATCATCAGTGAGTCGTAATGGAGGCTCGCTGCTCGAGAAAGCGCCATCGTTGCCGTATTCGAACACTGAGCGGTCGTTCGAGTAGGTGCGGTCGGAATAACGAGCACCAAACTCAACTGAGCTTAAGAAACCAAAATCCAATTCATAAGCAAAGTCGAGACGATAAGCTTTAACTTCGTCTTCGTTGACGTACGGATAAATACCGTATTTACTGACCATTACCCGGTCTATGTCTGAGAACGCGGCGGCTTGGTTAAAGCCTACGTCGGGTAAATCTAAGCCATTCAGCAAATAGTTAATCGAGACATTGGTATCAAACACAGGATTATCGATGGTGGCGTCTTCTGCGACGTTAGACCAAAGTAAGCCGTTTCGAAAATCACTTTTAGCCTTCGATAACGACACGTCGGCATTAACAGTTAAGCGATCGGTCACATGCCAATTGGCGTTAACGCCATAGCTGTCCACTTCATCGTAATCGCGGTTGTCGTCGTTAACGATTTCGACCCGAGTAAAGCTTTGACTGGTGCGGTTAAAGTTACCGCCAATAACCGCATTACCATCAATCACCGGATTAGAAACGGCGGCTGACGGTCCGCCAAGTTTGACCCGAAAGCCTCGGGCAAAGGCTTCCGAGTCAAAGCGGGAGACAAACGCATCGGCTTTAAGAACGAAGTTATCCACTGGCGCCCATTCAATGGCACCCATGTAACCGTTTCGCTCTTCTTTACCGCCTAAGTGCTGAAGTTCAAAGCCTTCACTGATGTACTCATTGGCGGGGTTATCGGCTGGGCCATCGGTGTCGTTTGGCTTGCCATCAACGTCTTTATTGCCGTTGTAATATAAACCAATAAATTGAGTCGCTACACTGGGTTGGTCTAGTCGAGCGTAACCCACAGCAACCCCTAGGGTATCTTCTAAGTATTTACCTTGATAAGAGAAGCTAACTCGAGAGCCATATTCATCGGCACCATAAACTTCTCCAGCGCGATCGTTATACATGCCGCGAACGTTAGCGGTAAAGGTGTGGGCTTTATCATTGGCGAGGGGGCTGGCGGTTTTAAGTTCAACCGTACCGGCCACACCGCCTTCAATCAACGACGCTTTTGGTGACTTATATACCGCACCTGAGGTAATGAGTTCAGTAGGGTATTGATCGAATTCAATGCTGCGGCTGCCACTGGTGGATACCTGTTCACGGCCATTTAAAGTAGAGAAAACAAAGCCACCGGACATACCTCGAATGTTAATTTCAGCCGCCTGACCGCCGGTTCGAACCGCCGAAATACCAGGCAAACGCGTAAGTGCATCGGCAATGGACACATCAGGAAGAGAGCCTAAGTCATCGGCGCTGAGTTGCTCCGATACCGTATCTTCATAGCGCTTAGCGTTAATGGAATCGATAAGGCTTCGGCTGTACCCTTTCACCTCAATTCGTTCAATGGAGTCATCTGCTTCGGTAGGCTGCTGCTCCACTTCTTCTACGACATTTTGTTGCTGAACCTGAGTTTGCTCTTGTTCTTGTTGGTCTTGTTGGTCTTGTGCAAAGGCGCTATTCGAGACAAACGCCCCACCTAAGCCTGCAGCTGCGAGAGCTATGGCTAGGACGCTGGGTTTGAATTGTGGCATCCTTATCCCCTTGTGTAGTTACCGCTTTTTTTAGTAACCCAAAAACCACTTATACAACCAAATTAACCGATTTCGTGGGTTTGTTATTTTATCTATGTTAAGCACGGTTGTTTTTTTGCCACAACTTTATGCATACGTATTCACAACAATGCATTAACATATTGAGCGATAAATAGCCTTGCAAAACATCGCTAAAACGACGCTATAGCGGGCTTTTTAGGGTATTAGAAGGAATTCTAAAAGGAGAGATAAAAACGCCGAGCTGCAATGGGCTCGGCGAGTAAAAATGGCTTAGCAGTCTCGTATTAGTGAGCGTTAGCCTCTACGGCGGACAGTTGGGCGCGAATATTAAGCCTCACCGGTATACCCAATTGCGCTTCAAGCTCTTGCTTGAGCTGACGGGAATCCACATCCGACTCTGCAAGTAGCGAGCGAACTTTAGGGCTGAAGTCGATTTTACGACTGACGCTATCGCCTTCCTGCTCGGTGAGCGGCGAGTGCACTTCAATAATGAGTTTGCCATCGGGCTCTCGTGCCGCCTTAACGGTTTGATTGATCACGCGAACCGGTGTTCCCTTGCGAACTTTATCAAAAATCCACTCAATATCGGCAGGATTCATACGTATGCATCCGGAGCTTACCCGCATACCAATGCCAAAGTCTTTATTCGTGCCGTGAATTAAATAGCTGCCATCGCCATAAGCAAGCTTTAGCGCGTATAAGCCCAATGGATTATCAGGAGAGCCGCCCGCGACCATAGGAGGCAGAACCTCACCGGTACGCTCTAGATGATCGGCTCGAATGCCTTTGGTAGGCGTCCAAGACGGGTTTGGAATGCGCATTGAAATGGTGGTAGCCATTTCAGGGGTTTCGCGACCCACTCGACCGATACCAATCGGGAATATGTGCACCTTGTTGGTTTTAGGCTCGAAGAAATACAGCCTTAACTCGGCTAAATTGATAACAATGCCTTTGTGGGCCACATCCGGCAACAAGGCCTGCGTTGGAATGGTCAGCATGGTGCCCGCTTTTGGCAAAAACGGATCCACACCCGGATTGGCTTCCATTAACGCAATCAGCCCAACATTATACATGTTGCCAATTTGAGCAAGATGCTGACCATGGATCACTTGGTGATACTGCAAACGCCCAACCAAGCGACTGCCATCGTCCGGCAGAGGATATGGATTAGCCTGCACACTGCTGGTTATCATCAGCAGGGCAATAAATAGCACTCTAAACGTCAATTGACTGACCTCACGTATCTTTAATGGGCTAATTTTACCCTAAGCCAACGCCACAACAAAGTGAGCGATATCCATAAAAAAACACCGCCTTACGGCGGTGTCTTTTTACTGTCATTAAAATCGTTATTATTCAGCTACAATGCTTACTTTAACAACGGCTTTAACTTCAGTGTGCAATTGGACGTCAACTTCGAACTCACCAACGTTGCGTAGAGCACCGTTTGGTAGACGAACTTCAGACTTAGCCAATTCTTCACCAGCAGCAGAAACTGCTTCAGCGATATCGCGAGTACCGATAGAGCCGAATAGTTTGCCTTCGTCACCAGCTTTAGAAGCGATTGAAACGCCTTCTAGAGCAGCTAACTTAGCCGCACGAGCTTCAGCAGCAGCTAATTCTTCAGCCATTTTGGCTTCTAATTCAGCGCGACGAGCTTCGAATACTTCTACGTTAGCTTTGGTAGCAACTACCGCTTTGCCTTGTGGCAAAAGGAAGTTACGAGCGTAGCCAGCTTTTACAGAAACTTGGTCACCTAGGCCACCAAGGTTTGCGATTTTATCAAGCAAAATAATGTTCATTACTTTTCCTCTTAAATTCAGTTATGAATTGCTTACCGGCTTACTTATGTAAGTCAGTGTAAGGCAACAGAGCTAAGTAACGAGCACGCTTGATTGCAGTGGCTAGCTGGCGCTGGTATTTAGCGCTAGTACCAGTGATACGACTCGGTACGATTTTACCGCTCTCTGTGATGTAGTTCTTCAAAGTAGCGATGTCTTTGTAATCGATCTGAGTAACACCTTCAGCGGTGAAACGACAGAACTTGCGACGACGAAAATAACGTGCCATGGGTTAGTCTCCTAACTTATCAATTCTATAGAATCTGCGTGTAACATGAGTTTGCCATTGCCATCTCGAGCTTGTTGCCAAGCGAGAAAACCTTGCACCTTCACATTACAGCCTGATGTCAGTTTTGCGCAGGCACCTTGTAGATGCTTGCCGCTTACCACTACTCTAATCGGACAAAAAACCTGTCGATTCAAGCCTGCTTGTTGTTGCTCACTGCGATGCTCAAGTTGCAACACTGTGTGGGGAATTCCCGCTGCACTGGTTACTTGCCTTGGGGCTGACGCTATGGTGCCGACAATAAGCAGATGATTAGTGGTCACGTAAAAACTTACTCAGCGCTCGCTTCTTCAGTGGTTGCTGCAGGCTTGTCTTGCTGTGGAGCAGGACGGCGGCTTTCACGCTCTTCTTTGGCTTTAGCCATAGGAGAAGCTTCAGTTACTGCGTCTTTTGCACGGATAACCATGTTGCGCAATACTGCATCGTTGAAACGGAAAGCAGTTTCCAATTCAGCGATAGATTCTGAAGTTGCTTCTGCGTTAAGCAGAACGTAGTGGGCCTTGTGCAGCTTGTCGATAGGATAAGCCAGTTGGCGACGACCCCAGTCTTCCAAGCGATGGATAGTACCGCCAGCTTCAGTGATGATGCCGGTGTAACGCTCGATCATGCCAGGTACTTGTTCACTCTGGTCAGGGTGAACCATAAATACGATTTCGTAATGACGCATTTAAAAGCTCCTTACGGGTTAATCAGCCTCGTTCTGGGTTCAGTCAGACCGCTAAGAGGCAAGGAACAAAAGATGTGTGACTGATTCAAGCGGCGAATAGTACAGAAAAGCGCCAGCAAGTTCAAGCGCTATTCACGCAGATTTAGCGGTTAATTTCCCACTGGTTGGCGTTTTACTTTGGTGTTGAGTGAAGTATTATAGCCAGCTGTCTTAAACCTGATACATCAGTGAATACTAAAGCTAATAAATGAAACTGCGTTGCCTGTTACCTTTAATCCTTGTTGCCACTCCAGCGTGGGCTATCGTGCCCCCTGAATATGAGGATCCAGAAACTCCTTTCAGTGCCGAGGTTGAGTTTGGCTTGCAGGTCACATCGGGTAACACCACCGCATCATCGGTCAATGGTCGCACCAAGCTCATTTATGAAACCGACGACAACAAGCAAGAAGGCAACTTGCGAGCCTACTTTGCCTCGGACTCAGAAAAAACCACCGCTGAACAGTATCAGGTTCAATTTCAGTCGGATCACAAGTTTTCCGATGGCGACTATTTGTATGGTCGTGGCGATCTAAGTTGGGATACCTTCGGCTCGTTTACCAAACAATACATTGTATCGACCGGTTACGGTTTTGACGCCATTAAGACCCGCAAATCAAAACTGAGCTTTGAAGCCGGTCCCGGTTATCGTTACTCTTTGCCAAATGTGAGTACCGAAGTGCCGGATCCACACCCGACCCGAGAAATCATTTTCCGTGCGGCGTCTAAGTTTGAGCAAAAGCTGCAACAATACACCACCTTAAACGCCGACCTAACCACTGAGGTGGGTCAGGAAAACACCGTAACCACGCTCGATTTGAGCTATAAAAACTTGTTCTTTAGAGACTGGGCATTAAAAGTGGGACTATTCGTCAGACACAATAAGGTGGTTCCAGCGGACAGTAAAAGAACCGACACCGTCACCACCATTAATTTGTTGTATACCTTTGAATAACTCGCGTTCAGTAAATCGCGTTGAGTAACTGGCTCTAGCGTCGTTGTCGCAGCGCTTCAAACAAACAAATACCGGTTGCCACGGACACGTTTAAGCTCGACACGCTGCCCAGCATAGGAATGGACACTAAAGTGTCACAGCTTTCTCGAGAAAGACGGCGCAGTCCTTTACCTTCAGCACCCATAGCAATGGCCAATGGCCCTTTTAGGTCGGCTTGATATAGATCGCAATCGGCTTCTCCAGCGGCCCCCACAATCCACACGCCTTGCTGTTGCAAGTGGCGCATGGTTCTCGCTAAGTTAGTCACCGCCACCAGCGGCACCACTTCAGCAGCACCCACCGCCACTTTGCGAACCGTTGGCGTAATGCCTACCGATTTGTCTTTTGGCACTATAACCGCAGCGACGCCCGCGGCGTCGGCATTGCGTAAACAAGCGCCAAGATTATGGGGATCGGTTACGCCATCTAGAATCAGTAACAGCGGCTTATCGGTTTGCTTGATGATGAGGTCTAGGTCGTTCTCATTAAGTGGCTTGGCTTCTTTTATTCGAGCGATAACGCCCTGATGCTGGCTTGAGCCTGCTTTATCATCCAAGGTTTTTCGAGCCGCTTGTTGCATGGGAATGCCAAATTGGCTGGCTAAGTCGATGAGCTGGTTTACTCGTTCGTCTTGGCGTCCTTTTAAGCACCATAGCTCTATCACTTGCTCGGGCTGTCTTTCTAAAATCGCTTGAATTGCATGAAGACCAAATACCCATTGTTGCTTACTCATAACTGTTTAACTCTTTTATTTACGTCGCTTATTTGCGCCGTTTAGATGACTTAGATTTAGAGGACTTAGATTTAGAGGGCTTAGCCGGCTTTGAGGCGGACTTATAGCTGCCTTTTCCCGTCGAGCTGCGACGTTTCTTTGTTGAACTGCTGGATTTGCCAAAATTGCCTTTTCGCAGTTGCGCTCGAATTGAGCCGGTTTTGTTACCGGTGTTGCTGGTTCGGCCCTTGCTCGCCTTAGCTTTGGCGTTGTCGGTGAGCACCATGTCGATTTGCTTATCGTCTAGGTTGACCGCAGCGATTTTCACCGACACAGTATCACCAATGCGATAACTGCGGGCCTGGCTTTCACCCACCAACATTTGTCGACCAGAATCGAATCGGTAGTAATCGTTGGCCAAACTGGAGACGTGCACCAGCCCGTCAATGAATAAGCCTTTAAGGCGAGCAAAAAAGCCAAAGCTGGTGACCGAGGCTATCACCGCCTCAAACTCATCCCCTATGTGGGCTTGCATATACTCACACTTTAGCCAATCTGAGACTTCGCGAGTGGCGTCATCGGCACGGCGTTCTGTGGTTGAACATTGCAAACCTAACTCGTCGAGCTCTTCGATTTGATACAGGTAGCCGCCGTCTCTCGTCCAGTTTTCAGTGAGCGCTTTACCGGCTTTCTGAGCGGCTTCTCGGTTAACCAAATAGCGAATGGTTCTGTGCAGCTGCAAATCAGGATAACGCCTAATGGGTGAGGTAAAGTGGGCATATTGCTCCAGTGCCAAACCAAAGTGGCCGTCATTGTCGGCCGAGTATATGGCTTGACTCATGCTGCGTAACAGCATGATTTGGATAAGCTCGGCATCGTCGCGGCCCTTAATGCGCTCAAGCAATTCAGAATAATCGGCCGGAGTTGGCTCTTCACCGCCACCCAAATTAAGGCCGCGCTCGTTAACGAACTCTCTAAAGCTGCTGAGCTTAGTTTCTGAAGGCGGCTGATGGACTCGATATAAGGTTTCCGCTTTATGGCGTTTAACAAAGCGCGCAGCTGCGACGTTTGCGACAATCATGCACTCTTCAATGATTTTATGAGCTTGATTGCGACTGCGGGGCACAATGGCTTCAATTTTGCGCTCGTCATTAAAAATAAACTGGGTTTCTTCAGTTTCAAAGGCGATTGCGCCGCGCTCTTCCCGAGCAGTCACCAAGGCAAGATACAGGTCTTGCAGTACATGTAAATGTGGCAAAACGGCTTGCAGGTCTTGGTTTGTGCTGCCCTCGGTGAGCGCCTGCGCAACTTGCTCGTATATCAGCCGCGCATGGGAATGAATGACCGCGGGGTAGAACTTAAAGCCCGACAGTTTGCCTTGAGCGGTAATGGTCATTTCACACACCATCGCCAGCCGGTCCACTTTAGGTTTCAGCGAGCATAAGCCATTGGATAATTTTTCCGGCAGCATTGGAATCACTTGCGATGGGAAATACACCGAATTGCCGCGGGCTATGGCTTCCTCATCCAGCGCTGAGCCTTTTTTAACGTAGTGGCTGACATCGGCAATGGCGACCCACAAGCGCCAACCGCTGCGCTTTTTCTCGGCATAAACCGCGTCATCGAAATCGCGAGCATCGCTGCCGTCGATGGTGACAAACGGCAAATGACGCAGGTCTTGGCGATTGCCTTTATCGGTTTCGCTGACCTCGTCGCCAAGCTTTCGTAGTTGGCGGTCAATGCGGGTATTCCATTGATGCGGCAGATCGAAATTACGCAGGGCAATGTCAATTTCCATGCCCGGTGCATTTTGTTGCCCAAGCACCTCAACTACTTCGCCTTTGGCTGCCATAAAGTGGGTTGGCCGCTCTCGAATTTCCACCACGCAAATGTCACCGGGGTTAGCGCCGTTTGCCGCCCCTTTCTCGATAATAATATCTTGCGGAATGCGCTTATCTTGCGGCGTGATAAAGGCGATGCTGCCCTGAGTGTGGTAGCGCCCCACGATGGCGGCTTTTCTGGGCTCAAGCAGCCTGACCAAGCGAACTTCTTGGCGGCCGCGTTTATCATGGCCAATGGGTTGCGCCATGACCTTGTCGCCGTGAAAGTACTTAGCCATGCAGCGGTTCGATATGAATAAGTCTTGGCCGTCTTCTTCGGGACGCAAAAAGCCGAAGCCGTCTTTATGACCCAGCACTGTGCCTATGATCATATCCATCCGCTCCGGCAGCGCATAGCTTTTGGCGCGGGTAAATATCAGCTGACCATCTCGCTCCATAGCGCGCAAGCGACGTCGCAACCCTTCCCACTGCTCTTCGTCGGTAAGCGCTAACGAGATACCGATTTGCTCACGGTTCATCGGCGCGGATTGGCTGCGAAGAAGATCGAGAATGAATTCTCGGCTAGGAATGGGGTTTTGATACTTTTGTTGCTCACGATCGAAATGGGGATCTTTGCTCATATGCTCTCGGCTTAGCGGGTAGGAAAGCTCAATTATAAGGCAAAAGAGGCAGTTAGTGATATGACGGCGGCGATTTTTTGCTGATTGACCTGTGAAATAGGCTCGCTATAGTAATGAGCGGATTACAAAAATAACAAAGGAATAACCATGAAAGCCCTTCTCGCCCCGGTTGCGTTGGCCGTTATCTGCCAGTTTGGTAGCGTTCACGCCGCTGAAGTCGTTTCGGCCAGCACCGCCGCACAAGAACAATCCCAGCTATCAGAGAGCCAAAAACTTAACCAGCTGTTTGCTGATCACGAAGCTGATACCCTCGAGCTCAACCCAATTGTTGCCACCATGCGTGGCGATATGCGTTTTAACGATCAATGGGGCGATGCCGGTACCAAGGAGCATGACGCCAAAGTTGAGGCCATGAACCTCAAATACTTGGCCGCGATTCAAGCCATCGATGAAAGCAAGCTTTCTGGCCAAGATAAAATCAGCTATCAAATCTTTTCTTATAACATGCAGATGTGGAAAGAAGGGCAAGATTCCGGCGCTAATGCTACCCAAGAATTAATGCCGCTGACCCAGTTTGGCGGTGGTCCTATGTACCTGCCACAAATGAGCAACGGCATGTTGGGGCAACCTTTTGCAACAGTGGAAGATTATGACAACTGGAACAAGCGAATCTCCGGCTTTGCCCCTTATGTTGACCGTGTTATCGCTAAGATGCGTGAGGGTGCCAATAGCGGCGCGGTGCTGCCTACCGTGCTTGCCCAAAAACTGCTGCCACAGGTGCAAACTTTAGCCGCTGATTCCGCTGAAACCAGCTTGTTTTGGGGCCCTATTACTAAGCTGCCGGAATCCTTTAGCGATGCCGATAAAAAACGCTTAACCGACAGCTATAAAGCTATTATCGAGCAGCAAGTGTTACCTGCTTATGCCCGTTTAGCCGAGTTTATCGAGAAAGACTACTTACCTAAAACTCGCGATACCGACGGCATTGGTGCCATTCCAAATGGCAAAGACTTGTATCGCTACTTGGTTAAGCAAAATACCACTACCGATTTAACCGCTGAAGAAATTCATGAAATTGGCTTAAAAGAAGCGCAACGGTTATTCAACGAAATGAAGAAGGTCAAAGCCCAAGTTAAGTTCGACGGCGACATGCCAGCCTTTTTCGAATACTTAGAAACCGACCCGAAATTCTATTGGGATACGCCTGAAGAAATGATTGCGGGCTACGAGGCGCTTCGAGATAAAATCGACCCCACCTTAGACAAGTTGTTTAACGTTCAACCTAAAACCAACTACGTCATCAAAGCGATTGAGCCGTTTCGCGAGCAATCTTCCGCGGCGGCTCAGTATTACCGAGGCTCTCCAGATGGGAAGCGCCCAGGTGTATTCTACGCCAACACCTATGATCTGAAGTCACGACCTAAGTGGTTCATGGAAACCTTATCGATTCACGAAGCCTCTCCCGGCCATCACTTCCAAGTATCCATAAACCAAGAAGCGGGTAACTTGCCGGCATTTAGACGCTACGGTGGTTATACCGCTTA
Source organism: Paraferrimonas haliotis (assembly GCF_002282895.1). GTDB lineage: Bacteria > Pseudomonadota > Gammaproteobacteria > Enterobacterales > Shewanellaceae > Paraferrimonas > Paraferrimonas haliotis. The sequence continues at coordinate 275,348 of NZ_NRRB01000001.1, read as the reverse complement.
CATTGAAGGTTGGGGCTTATATGCAGAAACGCTTGGCCTCGAGCTTGGCATGTACACCGACCCCTACCAATACTTCGGCATGCTGTATGCGCAAATTTGGCGGGCAAACCGGCTAGTGGTGGATACCGGCTTACACGCAAAGGGCTGGACGCGCGAACAAGCGATTGAGTTCATGCAATCGAACTCACCCATATCCGAGACCGACGTGGTGGCAGAGGTTGAGCGTTACATGGCAATCCCAGGACAGGCGCTTGGTTACATGATTGGCCGCATCTCATTGCAAAAGATGCGCGAAAACGCACAGCAGCAATTGGGTGATAAGTTTGACGTGCGCGAGTTCCACCGCCAAATCTTGGTGGATGGCGCCATGCCTCTAAAAATCCTAGAAGCCAAAATGCAAGCTTGGGTCGATAGCCAAAAGTAGCAAAGGGACGTACCCCAATATACTTTCAGCTAAAAGGGTACGTCCCCGCTGAACAGGGGTACGTCCCCGATATACTTTCGGGTAGTGGGGTACGTCCCCAATGGAAGCTTGGGTAATAAAAAAGGAGAACGTAAGTTCTCCTTTTTTGGTTCGAGCTGTTTGCTTAGCTTGCGAATGGGTGGCGCAATATCATGGTTTCAACGCGATCGGGGCCGGTTGAGATGATGTCTACTGGAGTTTCCAGTAGCTCTTCGATGCGCTTAATGTAGTCACGCGCTTGCTGCGGCAATGCGTCAAACTCGGTAACACCGAAGGTGTTTTCACTCCAGCCCGGCATGTACTCATATACAGGTTCAACCTGCTCATAGCCTTCTGCGGCCATTGGCGGTACGGTTGCTACTGAGCCATCTGGGTACTTGTAGCCTACGCAGATGCCCACTTGCTCTAAGCCGTCCAATACGTCCAGTTTGGTCAAACAGAAGCCGGATATGCTGTTAATTTGCACGGCGCGGCGCATGGCCACGGCATCTAACCAGCCTGGACGGCGCTTACGGCCGGTGGTGGCGCCAAACTCATGGCCTTTAACACCCAAGTGCTCGCCAATTTCATTATCCAGCTCGGTCGGAAACGGTCCTGCGCCAACACGCGTGGTGTAGGCTTTAATAATACCTAAAACGTAATCCAGATGACGTGGGCCAAAGCCTGAGCCTGTGGCTACACCACCAGCGGTGGTATTCGACGAGGTAACGTAGGGGTACGTACCGTGATCAATATCCAATAACGTGCCTTGAGCACCTTCAAACATGATGGCATCACCATTACGGCGAGCTTGATCAAGCAATTCAGTGACATCGGCAACCATAGCTTTGAGTGTGTCGGCAATGGCCAATGCGTCATCCAAAGTCTTTTGATAATCCACCGCTTCTTCGCCATGGAATTCAGTCAGCATAAAGTTATGATAGGTCATCACTTCTTTAAGCTTTTCTGCAAATAACTCGGGGTTGAATAGATCGCCTACGCGCAAACCGCGACGACTGACTTTGTCTTCGTATGCTGGTCCAATACCACGTCCAGTGGTGCCAATGGCTTTGTTACCACGGGCACGTTCTCTGGCCATATCAATGGCAACGTGAAATGGCAGAATTAACGGACAGGCTTCAGAAATAAGCAAACGCTCTTCAACCGGTACACCACGCTCTTTAAGCATGGCAATTTCTTTAAGTAAGGCTTCTGGAGACAATACAACACCGTTGCCGATGATGCATTTTACGTTGGAACGAAGAATACCTGATGGAATTAAGTGAAGTACGGTTTTCTCACCTTCAATCACTAAGGTGTGTCCCGCATTATGGCCGCCTTGATAACGAACCACATACTTTGCTTGATCGGTTAACAGATCAACTACTTTTCCTTTACCCTCGTCACCCCATTGGGTACCGAGCACCACTACATTTTTGCCCATTTTTCGCTGCACGCTAGGAATTAAAACGGGAGTTTAGCAGAAGAAAGCGAGTTTTTTCCACCGCTTTTAGGAAAAAATGAACAATATACAGGCGCCACTAACCACCAAAACGCCACCAAAACGACGTAGGCCGTTGGTATCCATTTCCGCGATTTGTTGAATCATGCCACGCCACTTGTTTGGAAACAACATGGGGCCAATTCCTTCAATGATGAGCACCAGCCCAGTGGCGAGTATCCAATAATTTTGAGCCATGATTTTACCTCAATAAAAAAGCCCGGACGGTTAAGTTCCGGGCTTTGATTCGCTATTCGCAATTACTTGTTAGATGACAGACTACCATCGCTGTTCTTCATAAAGCGGAAGAAGTCGCCTTCAGGAGAAACCAACATCACATCCTGCTTACTGTTGAAGGACTCTTGGTAAGCGTCCATTGAGCGTAAGAAAGCAAAGAACTCTTGGTCTTTCTGATAAGCACTTGCATAAATGTTGGCAGATTCCGCATCCCCTTGACCGCGGGTGGTTAAGGCTTGTCGTTGTGCATCTGCAATCATTACGGTAATGCGAGCGTCGATTTCAGCACGAATCACTTCGGCTTTCTCTTTACCTTGAGAGCGATGCTCCTTCGCCACTGCTTGGCGCTCAGCACGCATCCGCTGGAAGATCGAGTTACTAACTTCACGAGGTAAGTTAATTTGCTTAACCCGCACATCCACAACTTCAATTCCCAAGTCGGTGGCACTTTCAGAGGCCGAGCTTAGCGCTTCCTCTTGAAGCTCGTCACGGCTACCAGAAACGATGTCTTTAATGGTGCGTGAACCAAACTCACTGCGAAGTCCGTTATTGATCTTACTTTGCAACAGGGCTTCAGCTGTTAGCTTGTTACCGCCGTTGGTGGATAAGTAGAACTGACGGAAATCACGAATGCGCCACTTTACAAACGAGTCGACGATTAAGTCTTTTTTCTCGCTCGTGACAAAGCGGTCTGGCTGACCATCTAGCGTTTGAATGCGCGCATCCATAATACGCACGTGGTCGATCGCTGGAATCTTAAAATGGATTCCCGGTGTGTAAACTCGAGCACCGTCTTGATCTTCAATTAACTTGGAGAAACGGGTCACAACCGCGCGTTCACCTTCATTAACCACGAACAACGAGTTCAGACCAAGCCCAAGTATGATAGCGATGATAATAATTCTTGCTGGATTCATAACTTAGTTTCTCCCCTGACGATCACCGCGCATACCACGTGTGCTGGTGCTGTTCACGGTCGAGTTTTGGCCAACATTGCTGACAGGCTGTTGCACGTTGCCCATATTCGGCATCATTTGCATGGTCGACTGTTGATTATTCATCATTTTATCGAGCGGTAAGTACATTAGGTTGCCGCCAGCGCCTTCGCTGTTATCAAGCAAGACTTTGCTGGTGTTACCATATACTTTCGCCATCGCTTCAATGTACAAACGATCGCGAGTTACCTTTGGTGCCGCTTGATATTCAGGCAGTAGCTTCTCAAAGCGTGCCACCTTACCTTCAGCTTCCAAAATCACCCGTTGTTTGTAAGCATTGGCTTCTTGCTCCATACGCTTCACGGTACCACGAGCTTTCGGCTCGCGCTCACGAGCATAAGCTTCCGCTTCACGAACAAAACGCTCTTCATCTTCTTGTGCTGCAATGGCGTCATCGAACGCGTCTTTCACTTCTTCCGGTGGACGAGCCGCCTTAAAGTTGACGTCGGTTACGGTTAAACCAAGGTTATAAGGTTCAATGATGCGCTCAAGTTCAGTTCGGGTATCTTGGCGAACCTTTTCACGACCGGTGGTGAGAATGTCATCCATCTCGGTATGACCAATCACGTATCTCAGCGCCGAATCCAAGGCTTCGCTCAAACTTTCGTTGGCGTCGGTAACGCTAAACAGATAACGATAGGCATCGGTGATTCGGTATTGAACTTCCATTTCAACCCGCACTACGTTTTCGTCTTCGGTCAGCATGCTGCCGTTGGCCGGAATACTGGCTACTCGACTGACGTTCACAGGAATGACTTCATCAACAAAGGTTGGACGCCAACCGAGACCTGGCCCAGTTTCCTCGATGTATTGACCGAAGCGAAGAACCACGCCGCGCTCTGCTTCTTGGATGGTGTAGAAACCTGAAGCACCCCAAATAACCGCGGCGAGAACAAACAGCACCACCACGCCAAGGCCGCCAATGTTGCTGCCGGAATTGCGGCCCGAGCCGCCTTTACCGCCACCAAATTTTTTGGCTAAGTTTCGAAAAATATCGTCTAAATCCGGTGGTCCTTGATTCTTATTACCACCGCCGCTTCCCCAAGGGTCATTTCCCTTGTTGCCGGGCTCATTCCAAGCCATTCAATACTCCAATACGTGGAAATGTGAAATTTATAAATTATCAATCAGTTACTTTATCAGTCTCAGAGGTCTGGATAAAGTCTTGTAGCATTCCATCACTTTGCTTTAGCAATCGTTGCCACTCCATGTCTGGCAAACGAATCGTCACCGAACAGTTCCCTTGTTCATCATAGTTCTGTTGTTGAACGATATCCAAATTCATGAATCGTCCAATAACCTGACTGTGTGACGGAGGCACCAGCAATTCGATGGTTTTGATTGCTTGCCCTAGCCGCTCAGTTAATGCCTGCTCGATCAGCTCTAAGCCTAATCCTTGTTGAGCCGAAACCCAAACCCGGATTGGTAAACCTTGATCGTCATAATCAATTTTAGGCTTAACTTCATCCATTAGGTCAATTTTATTGCAAATTAACAGTTGCGGTATCTCTTCTGCATCTAACTCTTCAAGCACCACTTGAACAGAATGCATGTTCTCGCCCATGTTGGCATCGGCAGCATCAATAACATGCAATAAGATGTCTGCTTCCCGAGTTTCCAACAATGTCGCCTTAAATGCCGCCACCAAATCGTGGGGCAAATGACGAATGAATCCAACCGTATCCGCCAAAATACACGGACCTACGTCCTCAAGCTCCACCCGTCTTAAGGTAGGGTCGAGCGTCGCAAACAATTGGTCTGCGGCGTACACCTCACTGTTGGTGATGGCATTAAACAAAGTCGACTTGCCGGCATTGGTATAGCCCACCAGAGACAAGGTTGGAATTTCCTTACGTTGTCTGGCGCGACGGCTTTGTCCTCGTTGTTTAGATACTTTATCTAAGCGCTTTTGGATCGATTTAATTCGCTCTCGCAGCAAACGTCTGTCGGTTTCAAGCTGGGTTTCTCCGGGCCCACGCAGACCAATACCGCCTTTTTGGCGCTCCAAGTGAGTCCAGCCTCGAACCAGTCGAGTGGACAAATGGCGTAACTGAGCCAGTTCAACTTGCAGCTTACCTTCGTGGGTGCGCGCACGTTGAGCAAAAATATCCAAAATGAGTGTCGTACGATCCAACACCCTGCAATGACACACGCTCTCAAGATTACGTTCTTGAGCTGGACTGAGCGCATGATTAAATATCACCACATCGGCATCAGTTGCTTTTACCGTTGCCGCGATTTCTTCAGCTTTACCAGATCCAACGTAGTATTTCGGGTGAGGTGATTTTCTACTGCCACCAACGACACTCACCGCAGTAACGCCTGCGGATTGAACTAATAATTCCAGTTCTTTGAGATCTTCGCGGTCGCTTTCGTCAGAAAAGTCGATATGAACAAGGACGGCATTTTCGCCGCCCTCATGACGATCAAACAAGCGTTTTCGCTCCTAATAGTTTGGGCTAAAAACGTTCCGTGTTTATCAGATTAGTGGTTTCCGTTAGATTCGTCAGCACCTTGACCAGCTGGCTGGCTTTGGACGCTAAACGGACGAGCTGGCACCACAGTAGAAATTGCGTGCTTATAAACCATTTGACTAACGGTGTTTTTCAGCAAAATAACGAATTGGTCGAACGATTCGATTTGTCCCTGAAGTTTAATTCCGTTTACTAGATAGATAGAAACAGGAACTCGTTCGCGACGCAAAGCGTTTAAAAACGGGTCTTGTAGAGATTGCCCTTTTGCCATTTTCTTAGTTCCTTAAATAACAAGTTCTTTTTCTTAAAAGTATTTTGATTCAGTATGATACAGCACAAAGTAATATGCTAGCCCAATCCTTTCAAAATTTTATCAAGATTGGCGTCTTTGTTTGAATCAAGTTCTACTAAATCTTTCCAACCCCTTAACCAAGTAATTTGCCGCTTCGCCAATTGGCGCGTTGCAGCAACGCCTTTATCGACCATAGTTTGGTAATCATCTTGACCTTCAAGATACTGCCAAACTTGCCGATATCCCACACACCGTATGGATGGTAAGTCAGGGTGTAAATCACCACGAGCCATCAAAGTCTGCACTTCTTCAACAAATCCCTGCACTAGCATTTGTTCAAAACGCAGCTTAATTAATCGATGTAATTCTGCTCGTTGAGGCGGCATGATAGCATATTGTAAAAAATTATACGGCAATACCTCGGATTTTATTTGGGTAAGCTCGGTTAAACTCTTACCTGTTACCCGAAAAACTTCCAACGCCCGTGACAATCGTTGCGGATCATTTGGATGAATGCGAGCTGCCGAGGTTGGGTCAACTTGCTCTAATTGCTGATGCAAGTATTGCCAACCATGCTGCTCCGATTCATGCTGTATTTGCGCCCGAACCTCTGTATTTGCAGGGGGCAAAGGACTCAAGCCTTCTAGTAGAGCTTTAAAATACATCATAGTTCCACCCACCAGCAAAGGAATCCGTCCTTTGCTTAATATTGATTCAATTTCTTGAACCGCATCACGGCGAAACTCGGCAGCGGAGTAACTTTCCTTTGGATCGATGATGTCAATTAAGCGGTGCGGCGCCTGTGCCAGTTCTTCAGCAGTGGGCTTGGCGGTGCCAATGTCCATTTGCCGGTATATCATGGCAGAATCCACCGATACAATATCGGCGGGCAACTGTTGCGTAATGCGCATCGCCAAATCGGTTTTACCCGATGCCGTTGGCCCCATCAAGCAAATGACTGAGTTGGATTGAGCCATCATTGTTGTTCCTGTTTTAGCGTCGTTAACCATTGTTCCCAAGGGCAAACAAGAGCGTTTTGCGAGAGGCGCTTGCGAACCCCTTCTGGTGCGGCTTGGTATTGCGCCCACAATGCCTGAGGGTTACCTTTAAACGTCGCGGGCTCTATTAATAACGCCAGTAACGAAGCAATTTCTAGATCATCTGCCGCTAACGCATCAAGCAATCTCGGCATGACATCCGCCAATTCGCGGTGACGCAAAAACGCGCCCACTTTCTTCACCACCACTTTGCTGGCATGACGCTTTAGCTCTATCCCCAATTGGGTCAGCCTAGGATGCACAGGTTCCAACAAGCTTTGCCATTGTGGTTGCCAAACAAGGCTCATGGGCAACAACAGAGGTTGTGCGGTCAACGACTCGCCATCATTGAGTTGCTCAGCCAGTTGTGTAATTTGTAGTTGCCGTGCTACTTCAGACACTGGCAATAAGGACAACTCACGCCCTTCAGCACTCACCCAATAGGCATTATCCAGTATAGGGGGCATGCCGACATCTTGCGCCGTCTCGGCCATCGCTGATCCAGTCATCAGGGTTTGGTAGTTATTGAACGCTCGAGGATCTTGGCTTGTAGCTTGACGGTTACCACCGGCAGAAGCCCCAACGCGAGAGTAAGCACCCACTGACTGACTAGAACTTAATTGGCTTGGTTTTAATTGATTAGGATACGGTTGCTCAGCAGTATGGTAATCCGGCTGCACTGTTGGCTCTTGAAAGGCGCTTGCGGGTGCTTGAGGCTGACTGTCCAATGGCAGGGCTTGGCCTTGATTTATCGCTGACACCAAAGCTTGCACAATGAAATCGTGCACCAATCGACTTTGGTGAAACCGCACCTCGTGTTTGGCTGGATGCACATTGACATCCACTTGACCGGGGTCAATGCTTAACATGAGCACAAAGCCGCCGGGTTGATGCTGTGCGCTTTCCACAAACGCTTGCCTTACCGCATGATTGATCAGTCGATCACGCACTAACCGACCGTTCACGTAAAAGTATTGAACCGGTTGCGCCAACGCTTCGCTACTCACTTGCAAATGACCGCTTAGCGCCATCTGTTGATGCTCGCAACTAATGGCGAGCGCCTGTTCAACAAACGCTTTGCCGCATACTTGGGTTAGCCGATTAAGATAGCTTTTGTCGTCTTTGGCTGGGCGGAAACTGCGAATCAGCTTTCCGTTGTGACTTAAGCTAAAATGAATATCGGGGCGCGCCAATGCCGCTCGTTTCAACCATTCATCAATGTGGCCAATCTCGGTTTTATCGCTCTTTAAAAACCGCCTTCTCGCCGGTGTATTAAAAAACAAATCCGCCACTTCAATGCTGGTGCCAACAGGATGCGCCGCAGGCTTCACTTGCACCTGCATGTCGCGTCCTTCAGCGAAGGCTTGCCATGCTTCACTTTGCTCCTTGGTGCGAGAAATTATGGTTAAGCGCGACACCGAGCTCACACTGGCTAACGCCTCACCGCGAAAGCCAAAACTGCGAATGGCATCTAAATCTTCGAGGCTTGCCAGCTTACTGGTGGCATGGCGCTCTAGCGCTAAGGTCAGTTGAGCTTTAGCGATGCCATGGCCATTATCTCGAATTCTAATCAGGCGTGCGCCGCCACCCTGAATTTCAATGTCAACCCGAGTTGCATTGGCATCTAAGCTGTTTTCCACCAGCTCTTTAACTACTGAGGCGGGGCGTTCCACCACTTCCCCAGCGGCAATTTGGTTAGCCAATTGTGGCGGCAATACCTGGATTTCGGTCATTGATTTATCGCCTTGGTATCATCAAGGTTTGCCCAATCCGGATGTTACTGCTGCTGAGCTTATTAATTTTCTTGATTTCCGATACTTTCACCCCATGAACCTGAGCAATGGCGGATAGGCTGTCACCGGAGCGAACCTTGTAGCGCACGGTTGCTCCTCGTTGGGCAAATAACGTTTGCTCGGGTGGATTGTTGTAAAAGTGCGACAACAGACCTTTGTGTATGGCGGTTACCAACTTCTCTTGATGGCTGCGGGTTTTCAGCATTTTTTCTTCTTGCGGATTGGATAAAAAGCCCGTTTCAATAAGTAATGACGGTATGTCCGTGGCTTTGAGCACCGCTAAGCTTTTGTATTCGACTTTGGGACGGTGCATGCGGGTAACTCTGTCCATCTCTTTATAAATTTGCTGGCCAGCGGTACGGGCTTGCTCCAATGAACGAACACTGTTGAGCTCTACCAACCATTGCGCCACGTCTTCGCCGCCTTCGGCATTTTTAATGGCTTCGCCGGCTCCGACCAGCTCGGTATATTTATCTTCTGAGCGCAACAACTTATTGGTTTCTCGAGTGTAGCGATTATCCGAAAGAACGAATACCCCGGCACCGCGAGGCTGTGGCGTTCGAAAGGCGTCGGCGTGAATCGACAGCAAGATATCGGCTTTGGCACGGCGAGCTCGCTCCGAACGCTCGGTCAGATCAACGTAGGAGTCATTGCTGCGTATCAACACCGCTCGCATGCCTGACGTTGCGTTAATTTTTTTAGCAAGACGCTTTGAGATCTCCAGAGTTAGCGCTTTTTCCTTAGTGCCGGCCGGCCCAATGGAGCCAGGATCTCGGCCACCATGGCCGGCATCTACAGCAACCACCACGTCGCGTTGAGCCGCGGGTGCGGTAGTAGCAACAGTTTGCTTAATAGGTTGGTCAACCGCTAAATCCACCACCAGCCGGTAGCCGTAGGGCGGCACTGGCGCTAACGTGAAATGCTTAAAACTGGCTTTTTGCGACAAATCGAGAACAAAACGATGGTCACTGCTTTTCGGAGGTTTGCTGTTGCGCACTTTCTTAATTAAGCGCCCAGGGCTTTGCAACTTGTTAACCGAGACCTCTGAACGGGTAGACGCAAGATCTATCACCAATCGATCGGGTGACTTTAAGGAAAACACGTTGTAGCTAGGTTTGCTGGATAAATCAAACACCACCCGCGTGTTTCCGTCTTTACCGGAAAAGCGAATGTTTTCGACTTTATTAGCGAGAGCGGGTGTAGCCGCAAAGATAAAGCTTGCCAATAAACTGAGCTTTATCCAAATCAATGTCCATTGTTTCATGTTACGACAATTTTTCTATTATTCCTTTGGCCTTATCTGAATGGGCTTCAATAGTGAACTGCCGCCCTTCTTCAAAGTACCTTATTTTTATTATTAAATCAGCAGCCTCAATACAACCAAAGCCACGCTCCGGCCATTCAATGAGACAAATGCTGCCATCATTAAAGTAGTCTCGGATACCCATAAATTCTAATTCTTCGGGATCACTTAAACGATACAAATCGAAATGATACAGGGTTAACTTGGGCAGCTCGTATGGCTCCACCAGAGTATAGGTAGGGCTTTTTACCGCGCCTTTATGCCCTAACCCTTGAATAATACCGCGACTAAAAGTGGTCTTGCCTGCGCCTAAAGGGCCGTCCAGATAAACCACAAAGGGTGCCGTCAGTTGTTGCGATAATTGCTGGCCTAAACGGGTGCTTTGCGCTTCATCGGCGACGTTAAATTCTTTTATTAGTGTCATTATTTTAGGGATTAACCATTGTTCGAATATAAGGCAATAAGTCGCTGGGTAGCATACCACGCTGGCCTTTTTCTGCAGCAACGTCTGCAGCGCTGCCATGAATAAGCGCCGCTGCAACGGTTGAGTCAAAGGCACTCAGTCCCTGGGCCCATATTGCAGCAATAATACCCGATAATAAGTCGCCACTGCCCGCCACCGCAAGCCCTGGATTGCCAACATCGGCAACCACCAGTTGTTGGCCATCGTATATCAAGGTACCCGGACCTTTTAGTAAGACCACGCCGCCAAACTTTTGTTGCAAGGCTTGCACCGCTTGTAAGCGATTATTTTCTATCTCAGTAACGTTGCATTGTAAAAGTCGAGCAGCTTCAGCGGAATGGGGCGTTAGAATCCAATTGTCATTGCGCGACGGCTCAATAGCCAGCATGTTAAGCCCATCGGCATCTAACACCAACGGCTTCTCGCTCAATATACACGCTTTAAACAAGTTGTAGCCCCATTCTTGTTGTCCTAGGCCCGGTCCAAGCAGCAGAACATTGGCCCAACCGAGTCTCGAATAAACCTCCATATCCACCAATTCGCAGCGACAAAACATGAGTTCCGGTCGATTTTGCAAAATGGCGGCCTGATGTTGTTCATGAGACACCACAGTAACCAAACCGGTGCCGGCTCGCAACGCCGCTTCGGCCGCCAGCTTAACCGACCCTGGCATGCCCAAATCACCGCCAATCACGGTTAATTTGCCGTGTTGCCCCTTATGCGCGGTGGCTTGCCGAGGCTTGATGAATGTAGCGATATCACGGGCGTCACAACGCTGACCTAAGTGCTGGCTGTAGCGCTCAAACTGATCGCCAATGCCTAAGTCCGCTAACAACAATTGCCCTCGATAAAGTCGCGCTTGCCCGGTTAGCAACCCAAGTTTATAAGCGCCAAAGGTGACGGTGATGTTGGCATTAACCGCGCCGTTGATGGCCACGCCGGTGTCGGCGTGTAAACCAGAGGGTATGTCGACACTGACAACATCTGCCGAGTGCTGATTAATACTGCGAAACAGCGCACTCAGCGCTGCATTGGCCTCACTGCGACAACGATTACCGAGAATGGCATCGACGATTAACTGGCAATCCTCAGCAATAGGCAATTGGGCTTCGTGTTCAATAGGCTGAATCGCAACGCCTGTGGCTTTTAGGTTTGAGCGGGCAACGTGAGCATCACCACTGACCGCTTTATGCGGTGCCCATTGTAGCACTTGTACCGCTCGACCCGCTTGATGGCAAAGGTGGGCTAACTCGTAACCGTCGCCGCCGTTGTTACCCGGTCCGCAAACAATACAAATTTTACCCTGGGGATAGCGGCTTTCGATAACATCAAACACGGCTTGAGCGGCTTGTTGCATTAGTCGATAACCGCTGATTAAACCGCTATCGATAACACCTTCTTCCGTCACACGGATGTGCTCGGCGCGATAAAAATAATTGTGTTGTAATTGAGACAAGGGCATGGCTGCAGCAGATTCCTAAAAAGCACCAATACCGATGAATTTTAGACGCTTGCAGCATCACCTGCTAGCGACCCATGCAACAACTGAGAGGTTGATTAACGTTTTGTTATCCAAGCCCATTCCATCTTGGCAATAACCGGCTCAATGGCGACGGCGTCGGTGATGGTCACCTCCACCCAAAAACTGCCTTTTTCTTCGTTTTCCATGGCGGCAATTTGCTCTGGAGTAATACTGGCCACGGCGCTAATGTCTCCGCTTGCACGTTTTACAAAGGCCACGTCCATGTTCTTTATCAAAGGAAGTTTGTCGTCCGGCAAGAACCAAGCCATGGCCGCCCCAGAGGCGGTTTCAGCCGCTAAAACCATGGCTGCGGCATGGGGTGTTTTAATGTGGTTTTGCACTTTTTTGCGATTTTTGAGGAAAATTTCGACGCCGGTGTGATCCCAACGCACAAACTTTTGCCCTGCTGTGCGCGAAAACGGCACCAAACGGTTAAACGCAAAACTGCTAACAAAGGAAAATAGCCAACTGGGCAGCTTGTGTAGTGGCTGGATTTGGCGAACAACGCGGTTAGGTTTAGTCATAAAAAAAGCACTCCCTGCAACTGGTCAGACCAAGTTACTGGCAAAGTGCTTTTAGTGCAACCTAAGAATGACGATTAAATGTCATCCATTCTCATCGTCGAGTGAACCAGTCGCTTCTGACGATTCTTCTCTACTAAGATCAACTGCTCCAACGCTTGTTTGGCGGCCTTAGTTCCTAAGCGAGCAGCGTTCTCTTCTAATAAGCCAATGAGCTTATTTTCCAATGATAAATGCAAATCCAAGATTTGCTCTTCGCTGATGTCGGCTGGAATTTCAATTTTTTCACAGTTGCTCTTAAAGTCTTCGAATAGGAAATCTTTAAGCCAAGCCTGCAAAACCGTATCCGGCGCATCTGCGACGTACTCCAACAGTTTTTCAGACACTTCGTTTTCGTGAGTCACTAAATATTCAAGCATTAAGGTCACTCGTGACGAGTCAGCCTGTTGCGCTAAACGTTGATACAGTGACGCCATGTCCTTTCGGCATGCAGCTACATACTCAATGAGTTCTTGCAGTTGTTGGATCCGCATATAATTATCCCAATAATTAAAAAACAAAATGTAAATTTGATGTTGGAATTATCAGAGTAAATTTAGTTAATTTTGGTGAGCAGGATCATAAAAAGGTCTGACTTTACCCAAACTAGCGGATAAAAAAACGCAAAAGCAGAGCTGGATCACACACCAACACAAAATCTTTGTGATTCAAAAGTGCATTTAACTGAGTGTGGGAAAAAATAGAAATTGGAGCGAGTAACGAGGTTCGAACTCGTGACCTCAACCTTGGCAAGGTTGCGCTCTACCAGCTGAGCTATACTCGCGTCCTTGGGGATAAGCAATTTGGAGCGAGTAACGAGGTTCGAACTCGTGACCTCGACCTTGGCAAGGTCGCGCTCTACCAGCTGAGCTATACTCGCGCCCATTTTTATCTCTAAAAAGTTGAATTGGAGCGAGTAACGAGGTTCGAACTCGTGACCTCGACCTTGGCAAGGTCGCGCTCTACCAGCTGAGCTATACTCGCACACCATTTTTATCACTGAAAAGTTGAATTGGAGCGAGTAACGAGGTTCGAACTCGTGACCTCGACCTTGGCAAGGTCGCGCTCTACCAGCTGAGCTATACTCGCATCAACTTTTCATTCTCTCAGTATAACGGAAGCCATCCCGTTTGAGAGAGCCGCATTATAGGCGATTTTATCCGCCATGCAACCCCCGATTGCGTTTTTTGGCGCGTTTGCTTAAATTTTGAATACGTGCTCACGGTAGAATCGCAATTCTTGCACTGACTCACGAATGTCATCGAGCGCCTGATGGGTATTCTTCTTGCTAAAGTTTTTAAGCACTTGCGGCGCCCAACGACGAGTAACTTCTTTTATCGAGCTCACGTCTAAGTTGCGATAGTGAAAATAATTTTCAAGCTCCGGCATGTACGCGTTTAAAAAGCGTCGATCTTGGCCAATGCTGTTACCGCACATGGGCGATTTGCCCGGCGGCACGTGCAACCTTAAAAACTCAATGGTTTGGGCGATGGCATCGGCTTCGGTTATTTGGCTTTGCTTGACTCGTTCAATCAAACCCGACTGGCCGTGGTGCTTCTGATTCCAGTCGTCCATAAGCGCCAACTGCTGGTCACTTTGATGAATGGCTAACACCGGCCCTTCTGCCACCAAATTCAACTCTTTATCGGTCACTATGGTAGCAATTTCAATGATTCGATCGACTTTTGGGTCTAAGCCCGTCATTTCTAAATCAACCCAGATGAGATTTTGCGCGTCTTGAGCCATGCCCTGTGACACTCCTTATTTAGAGTTTTTGATGAGAAAGTAGTATGATACCGCCTTGTTTCAGCTTCAACTATTATATGAGCTTGATTAGTGACTAAGCGTAAAAAACTGAGTAAAGGTCAGTTACGGCGAATAAAAGCCAACCGTTCTAAGAAATTGCAGCAGACCCAAACCGTCATCCCCGATGACGACACTCTAGGGCCCGAGCTGCAAGCGCGAGTGATCAGTCGCTATGGTCAGCACGCAGAAGTAGAAACGGACGACGGCGTGCGCTTAAAAGCTCAATTGCGACGCAACATCGATAGCTTAGTCAGTGGTGACAACGTCATTTTACGTTGCTCAACCACAGACGACGGTGGCGTTGTGGAAGCGGTTCATCCGCGTCGCAGTCAATTAACCCGACCCGATTATTACGACGGCGTTAAGGTCATTGCTGCCAACATTGACCACATTTTTATCGTTTCTAGCGTGGTGCCGGCGTTCTCCAGCCAAATCATCGACCGTTATTTAGTTGCTGCAGAAGATACCGGCATCGATGCTAGCATTGTGCTGAATAAAACCGACTTGTTAGACGAAGCTGAGATGGCCCAGCTCGACAACGCCTTACAACCCTATCGAGCGCTTGGCTACCCAGTGATTTTAGCCAGTGCAAAAGCGGAAAATGGTGTTGATGAGCTGGCAAACAACATGCAAGCTCAGGTCAATATACTGGTGGGGCAATCCGGTGTGGGCAAATCGTCGCTGGTGAATGCGTTAATGCCACAAGCGGACTTGCTTGAAGGCGAGGTTTCGGAAAACTCCGGATTAGGCCAGCACACCACCACAACCGCTAAACTGCTTCATTTGCAAGGCGGAGGAGCGCTTATCGACTCCCCTGGAGTTCGCGAATTTGGTCTGTGGCATATGGAGCGGGAACGGGTGACCTGGTGCTTTAAAGAGTTCAGAGATTACCTTGGTGCTTGCAAATTCAGAGATTGTAAACATAATGACGACCCCGGCTGTGCGATCGTTGAGGCGCTCGAACTGGGTAAAATAGACCCTGACCGATATCAAAACTATTTACGAATTATTGAAAGCATGGGCGAACAGAAAGATTCGCGCCATATTAAGCAAACCTCTATAGATTAATGGATAAGACCTTGGATAAGTTCCTAATTTTAATTCAATACGCGACGCCTAAGCATTTGTTATCTCGCTTGGTGGGCGCGTTTGCGGCGTCTAAATCTGGCTGGCTAACCACAGCGTTCATCAATTGGTTCGCCAAGAAATATCAGGTGAACATGAGCGAAGCGGCCATCGAAGATACCCAGTCTTTTCGCACCTTCAATGAGTTCTTTACTCGAGAACTAAAACCCGGTCTTCGTCCGATTGTCCAAGATACTAATACGCTTGCCCACCCAGTCGACGGTTGCGTAAGTCAATGCGGAGCCATTGAACAAGGACGCATTTTTCAAGCTAAAGGCCATCACTTTAGCGCTCAAGAGCTATTGGCCTGCGGTGCCGATCACGCTGCTCAATTTGCCAATGGCCAGTTTGCCACCATTTACTTATCGCCGCGGGACTACCACCGCATTCACATGCCCATTGCCGGCACTCTGCGCAGCATGACCTACGTACCCGGTGACTTGTTCTCGGTGAACCCATTAACAGCTCGCAACGTGCCTGGACTGTTTGCCCGCAACGAACGAGTTGTTGCCACCTTTGATACGGAAATTGGCCCAATGGCCATGGTATTAGTAGGCGCTACTATTGTTGCCAGTATTGAAACCGTGTGGGCCGGCACCGTAACCCCACCTGCGGGTAAGAGCGTATTTAATTGGGACTACGACGCGTTAAACAATCCGATTACCTTAGAAAAAGGTGAAGAGATGGGTCGCTTCAAACTCGGAAGCACTGTTGTACTTTTGTTTGGCGAAAACGCGATTAACCGCTTTGCCGATGGTGTCGAGCCGTCGCAGCCCACGGTAATGGGTACGCCATTCGCCCACATTAAAGGCCAAGATGAAAGCGCTACTGCAGAATAACAGCCTGTTTCAACTTCACACTGCGGTGCTGCTATTTGGCGGCACCGCTTTGTTTTCAAAGCTCATTCCTTTACCCGCTTTAGACATTACCTTTTGGCGATGCCTGCTTGCCGCTGCAGTACTAGCCGTTTGGCTTAAGGTAAACGGTCAAGCCATCGCTCTTAAGCACGCCAAAGATTATTTATGGGGTACCGTGCTTGGAGTAGTGATTTGCTTGCATTGGGTGACCTACTTTGCATCAATGCAACTGTCGACGGTGGCTATTGGCGTGATCTCCTTTTTCAGCTACCCGGTGATGGTGACACTGGCTGAGCCCTACCTAAACAAGCAAAAGATAGCCCTGGTTGACGTGGTTGCATCGATTGTGGTGTTTTTCGGTGTGGCGCTGATGATGCCGAGCTTTGACTTAAGCAACCAAGTAACCCAAGGCGTGATTTTAGGCGTGATTTCAGCCGCTTTATTTACCGCACGAAACCTACTGTATAAGCGCCACTTCAGTCAGTATTCTGGGCAGCATTCAATGTTGGTACAAAGCGTGGTGGCGTGCGTTATTTTGCTGCCGTTTTTAGGCAATGAACATTGGCAAATGAGCGGCGCTGATTGGAGCACGTTAGCCTTATTGGCTGTGGTGTTCACCGCACTACCGCACGCACTATTTAATGCCGCATTAGGACAGCTGCCGGCTAAGAGCGTAAGCTTTATTAACTGCTTGCAACCACTGTACGCCACTTCTTTAGCGCTGTTGATACTTGGGGAGGTGCCAAGCTCCTCTACCCTTCTCGGTGGTTTTTTGGTGGTTACAACCGCCATGTATGAGACCTTGAAAACTCACAAAAACCGAACTAAATAAAGCGCTTACTGGACAATTGTGCCATAGTGAAGATAATGACTTGAATTGCCCATTGGCTTGATTCTGTGATATCAATTTAGCTATGAAAACGCTGTTGCGCTGCCTAATATTGTGCTTGTCTTGCTTAAGTTTACTGGCGAGCGCAAACTCGAGTTTGCTTCCGGGGCAACGTTTCGCCCTTGATCCCAGCAAAACCGCCACCACCAACATTGACGCCCAGCTTAATGAATTGGCTTTATCCATTGAGCGATTGCAACAACGCCAGCAAGATCTGCGCGAGCAGGCGGACGATTTTGAAAGCAATACGCAACAACTGCAGCAACAGATTGCTCAAGCGGCGACCATGCAATACCCAAGCAATGAACCGGTTGACCAGCAATTAGATAAAGCGCATTCCCGATTAACTCAACTTAAGCAAGACGAAGTTCAATTGAACTATGAGCTAACCCAGCTCAGCAGCTACATTGACGCCCTACCGAAACTGATTAACGAGGCGCAAGCCAATTTGCAGCAAGTTGGGGCCACCATTGTCGATCTCAGTGCCACCAACAAAGAGTCGCAACTTAACCGGTTAAAAAGCGATTACCTCAATCAGTCACTGGCCACCTTACAAGATGAACTGGCTCATTCCGAGCAGTCACTGCAACTCAAGCAGCTGCGGCTAACCCTATTGCGAACCAAGATTCAAACTCAGGATAGCTTGCTGGAGCAGCTTAACCGTTTGAGTCAAAAACAACGCAGCAGCACCAGCGAGCGTGCCATGCAGCTGGTGAGAAATCAGCGCGACAAATTGCAAGATGAGTCGCTACGACCTTTGGTCGAGCAGAACTTACGGATGGCCTACCAATTAGAATTGCTGTCGCAAGCCACCGACCAAGCCCAGCAAGAACAACAGCAAATGGAGTTGCGCTATCAACGCCAATCCTTGCAGCTGGCGAAAGTAAACGAACAGCTGCAATTAATGGACATAAGCGCCTCTTATGGCGACACCTTGTTGCAGCATTTGTGGCAGCTGGAAAACCCGCCGAGCACAGCGCAATTAGAAGCTAAAGTAAGCGATGCCCGTTTATATCAATTTCAATACCAGCAACAAAACGGGCAATTACAACGTCGCCTTGAACAAGGCAAATTTAGCTCAGATGAACAGCGAGCCTTATTAACGCTTCAAGGGGAGCTGCTGACCGAGCTGATTGACCAATATAAAGCCCATTTAACTGAACTAGCGCGACTGCGCTTGATATACGATCAATTGGCGCATCAATACGACACCATTGAAAACCTGCTCAATGAACATTTGTTTTGGGTACCTAACGCCATGCCGATTAACTCATTTTGGTTGGCAAACTTAGCGTCATCCATTAATTGGGCGGTGAGCGCCAGCCAGTGGCAAGAGCTATTCGAGTCGCCTAAACAACAATCCACTTATTGGTCGTGGTGGCTGATTGTCTCGGTATTGTTTTTAGTTATCCACGACATCAGTAAAGCTCGCTACCAAAAGCTGTTAGACGACCACATTCAATACGTAGGTAACGTCAGTCAAGACAGCTTTGGTGACACCTTTAAAGTGTTTATTGGCTCGTTCGCTTACTCGGCGCTGCTGCCTGCGCCGGTGATGTTTGCGGGGGTTATTTATACCTTAAGCCCCAGCAATTTTGTGCAAGCGGTGGGTGTGGGCATTAGCGCTGTCGGCTTTTCGTTCTTCCTGTATCGGCTTGCGGCACAACTGTCGGCCGAAAAAGGCCTGCTGATTGGCCACTTTCGACGCAACCCGGAGTTGGTGCAGCAAGGGCTGCGGTTGTTTTTCCGCTTTACCGTTATCGCCTTACCTATGGTGGGGATCATTGGTTTCACCGAATCCTCAGACAACTCGTTGCTGCGCAATAGCTTAGGTCGCGGCGTATTCATATTATTTTCGGTCACCGTGTGGTGGTTTTACTTGCGCTGCTTCCGCTTGGTGCGCAGCTATCATGTGGAAAAACGACCCGACAAGAATCAAAAACTGCTGCAACGCATGCTGTGGGCGCTGTTGCTGGTGTTCCCACCGGTGTGCGCCGTTATGGCGGCTAACGGCTATTTCTACACCGCTAGCCAGTTATTAATGCAACTGCAAATGTCGATAGTGTTGGCGTTAAGCTTCTTAATGGCCTTTATGCTGATCAAGCGCTGGATGCTCATTGAACAGCGTAAAATCGCCTTCGAGCGCGCTAAAGCTAAGCGTGCCGACCAATTAGCGCAACGTGAAAACCAGAACGACAACAGCACCGATGGCATAGTGGACAGCTTCAGTGAAGCCACTGACGAGCAAATATTGGACTTAGATACCATCTCAAGCCAGTCACTTGGTTTAGTGCGCACCTTATTCGTGGTGGCGTTTTTGGTGGCCTTCGTTGGCTTGTGGACCCAAACCCAAGCGGCCTTTGTATCCATGCTCGACGGCGTTACCCTGTGGAACACCACCTCCATGGTTAATGGCTTGGAGCAGTCGATTCCCATTACCTTGAAGTCGGTGTTAGTGGCCATCATCATTGTGTCTTTGGCGTGGGTGATTGCCGCCAACCTACCGGGGATGATGGAGCTGGTTATTTTATCGCGGCTTGAGCTATCGCCAGGAACAGGGTTTGCCATCGCTACGGTGAGTCGCTACACGGTAATGATGCTGGGGCTGTTCATCGCCTTTGGCTCAATTGGTGTGGAATGGTCTAAATTGCAATGGCTCATTGCCGCTTTGTCGGTTGGTTTGGGTTTTGGATTGCAAGAGATTTTCGCTAACTTCATTTCCGGTCTTATCATCTTAATGGAAAAACCGGTGCGCATTGGTGATACCGTGACCATTCGCGAGCTCACCGGCACCGTTTCTAAGATTCAAATTCGCGCCACCACCATTGTCGACTGGGATCGCAAAGAAATCATTGTGCCCAACAAGGCCTTTATTACCGAGCAATTGATTAACTGGTCGCTGTCGGACCCGATCACTCGGGTTATCCTGAATGTGTCGGTGGCCCGAGATTCGGATCCATCGCTGGTTGAAGCCCTGCTCTACCAAGCGGTTAAAGAGTCTGACTTCGCCTTAGATCTGCCCGAGCCTGAAGTGTGGTTCGCCGGATTTGGGCAACACACGCAAGACTTTGAAGTGCGCGCCTACGCTAAAGAAATGGGTTCCCGTTGGCCATTGCGTCACGACCTGCACAAGAAGATTGTGCGCCGCTTACGCGACAACAAGGTTGAATTGGCCTACCCACAACTGGAAGTGCATGTGGTGGGCAAAGGCGGCAACACCATGACCGAAAGCATTTTGAAGTCTTAACAGCAGCTAAGTAGAGATTATGAAAATCATCGCTCATCGCGGCGCCAGTGGCCTTGCGCCCGAAAACACGCTCAAAGCTATAGACCAAGCGCTTATCAGTGAAGCATGCGCCATTGAAATCGATGTCTATCGCAGTGGCGACAGTTTAATGGTGATTCACGATCGCTGGTTGCACCGTCGCACCAACGGCACTGGCCAAATTAAGAGCACCAGCGTGCAGCAACTGCAAGCGTTAGATGCCGGCGAAGGCGAGCGCATTCCCACCCTTGAACAAGTTATGGAGCGCATTAATGGCCGATGCGATCTCAATATTGAGCTTAAAGGACCAGATACCTTAATGCTCGCCCATGCGGCCATTGACTATGCTTGCCGGCATTATAATTTTAGCCACGACCAATTTTTGCTGTCTTCGTTTAATCATCAACTGCTTAACGAAAGCTACCGCTTGCGTCCTGAGCTTAAAATTGGCGCGCTCACCTCGTGCTTACCGTTGGATTTGGCCTATTTTGCGCAGCAGCTTAATGCTTATTCGGTGAATTGCGACGTCGATTTCTTGAATCAAGCCATGGTCGACGATGCTCATCAACGGGGGCTTAAGGTGTTTGTTTATACCGTCGACGAAGAAGAAGACATTGAACTCCTTAGCCAGTGGGGTGTTGACGGCATCTTTAGCAACTTTCCGTGTCAGGCCCGTAAAAAAGCTCGCTCTAAGGTCACCCAAGCAAAACACGTTTGGGCCGATTAGCGTAACCCTAATCCTTTGACTACACTGGGGAATACAATCAATAACAATGACCAGCAAGAGCAACCCGTTTTCAGGCTATGAAACATAAACTGTTAGTATTAACGCGAGACAACTCGGCTTATTACGAGGCCATCCGGCGTCACAACTTACCCGACCTAGAAGTGTTGGACGACAGCCCGAATTCGGTATTCGAAGCGGATGTGTGGCTAGCTGAGCCTAAACTGGCAGCGCCATTGTTGGCCCATGCCAGCCAGCTCGCGTGGGTTCAGTCGACGTTTGCCGGGGTTGATGCCTTGACCAAATCGCGTCGTCATCATCATTACCAACTCACTAACATCAAAAATCTGTTTGGCCCCATGATGAGCGAGTACGTTTTTGGGCATATTTTGGCCTTGTATCGCCACCATACAAAATACTCACAGTTGCAGCGTAACAGTCATTGGCAAGCCTTGCCGCTGCGTCAACTGCGGGGTAAACGCATGGTGCTGCTGGGCACCGGCGATATTGGCCAACACATTTGCCAAACCGCCCATCAGTTTGGCATTGAAGTGATTGGCGTTAACCGCTCCGGCACCCCTAAAGCACCGTTTGACATGACCTTAAGTATTCAGCAACTGGATAGCGCTTTGCCTGGGGCAGATTTGGTGGTGTGTGTATTACCTTCTACCGATGAAACGGTGAACCTGTTCGATAAGCATCGGCTACAGCTGTTAAAGCCGGGCACCATATTTGTTAATGTGGGCCGTGGCGATTTAGTGGATGAACAAGCGTTAATACTGCATTTGTCGCTCAACCCAACCAGTCACGCGGTGTTGGACGTGTATCGACAAGAACCATTGCCGGAAGATAACCCGCTGTGGAAATGCCAGAACGCCATACTCACACCGCACGTTGCTGCGCCTAGTACCACAGAAGATGTGGTGCGCCAATTTGCCGACAACTACCTTAGATTCATTGCGAATCAACCGCTTAATAACCAAATTGACTTTGCGTTGGGGTATTAAATCAACGGGCGTTGTCCCACTGTCGTCGCTTATGTATATGCGCCATGTTGATCACAGTTTTATCCTTAATCAAGCGAATGTTCCTGGGTATTCAGCCTAGGTTCATCTACCCTCCCCTAAGCTTTCACCATCTTAGTTTGTGCACCCATTGAGGATGGTTACCGATGCAATTTTCTAGTAAATACGTATGGATTCACCGCCTAGGCACCGTGGCCATGGTGGCGATTTTGGTGTACGCATTTTTTTCGGTGGATGATTTCTTTGAGCCGCCTAATAGCCTGTGTCCGCAAGGTCAGGTTATTGAAGGCCACGACATTGAGTTGGTTGAGATACGGGGCTGTATTCGCTGATGGGCAATTAGCCAGCAACAACCGACAAAAAAGCCTGTAAGCTTTCACTTACAGGCTTTTTATGCAATAAACGAGATTGGGCTTACATCATGCCGCCCATGCCGCCCATTCCGCCCATGCCACCCATATCAGGTGCCATTGGTGCCGCTTCTTGAGGGATTTCGGTAACCATGCACTCGGTGGTGATCATAAGACCAGCAACCGATGAAGCGAACTGAAGCGCGCTGCGGGTTACTTTGGTTGGATCCAAGATACCCATTTCTAGCATGTCGCCGTAGCTGTCGTTACCAGCGTTGTAACCGTAGTTACCTTCGCCTTGTTTAACGTTGTTAGCAACCACTGACGCTTCTTCGCCAGCGTTAGTAGCGATTTGGCGAAGCGGAGCTTCCATAGCGCGCAGTGCAATATTAACACCGTGTGCTTGGTCTTCGTTAGCCGTTTCAACCGACAAAGTGCTTGCGGCGCGAACCAAAGCAACACCACCACCAGCAACGACGCCTTCTTCTACCGCGGCGCGGGTTGCGTGCAGTGCATCTTCAACGCGAGCTTTCTTCTCTTTCATTTCCACTTCGGTTGCGGCACCGACTTTAATAACCGCAACACCGCCAGCTAATTTCGCCATGCGCTCTTGCAGTTTTTCGCGGTCGTAATCAGAAGTGGTTTCTTCGATTTGCTGTTTGATTTGGGTAACGCGGCCTTCGATGTTGGTCGCATCGCCTTCGCCATCAATGATGGTGCTGTTATCTTTAGTGATGATAACGCGCTTAGCGGTACCTAGGTTTTCTAGGGTCGCTTTCTCTAGCTCTAGACCGATTTCTTCAGAAATCACATCACCGCCAGTTAGAATCGCGATGTCTTGCAACATGGCTTTACGACGATCACCAAAGCCTGGTGCTTTAACCGCAGCTACTTTAACGATGCCGCGCATGTTATTCACAACCAAGGTGGCTAGGGCTTCGCCTTCCACGTCTTCCGCAACAATGAACAGCGGCTTACCGGTTTTCGCCAAACCTTCTAGGATTGGCAACAATTCGCGGATGTTAGAGATTTTCTTGTCAACCAACAAGATGAACGGGCTGTCTAGCTCAACGCTGCCGTTGTCTTGGTTGTTGATGAAATACGGAGATAGGTAACCGCGGTCAAACTGCATGCCTTCAACCACATCCAGCTCGTTTTCAAGGGCTTGGCCTTCTTCAACCGTGATAACGCCTTCTTTACCCACACGCTCCATGGCGGTGGCAATGATGTCGCCGATAGACTCATCAGAGTTGGCAGAAATGGTACCTACTTGAGCAATGGCTTTGTTGTCTGAACACGGGGTAGACAGTTCTTTTAGCTCAGCAACCGCGGCGATAACCGCTTTGTCGATACCGCGCTTGAGATCCATTGGGTTCATGCCCGCCGCAACGGCTTTTAGACCTTCGGTAACAATGGCTTGCGCTAATACGGTGGCGGTAGTGGTGCCGTCACCCGCGGCGTCGTTGGCTTTAGAAGCAACTTCTTTCACCATTTGCGCGCCCATGTTTTCAAACTTATCTTCTAGCTCAATTTCTTTAGCAACCGATACACCGTCTTTAGTGATGGTGGGTGCGCCAAAGCTTTTGTCTAGAACCACGTTACGACCTTTAGGACCTAGGGTGGTTTTCACGGCGTTGGCCAGAACGTTAACGCCCGCTAGCATTTTAACGCGAGCGTCGTTTCCAAATTTTACTTCTTTTGCAGACATTTCAATATCCTCTTAAATTCGTTTGCGATTATTCTACAACGGCCATGATGTCCGCTTCGGACATGATCAAATACTCTTCGCCGTCAATTTTTTCAGACTTAACGCCATAACCTTCATTGAAAATAACGGTATCGCCAACTTGTACATCCAAGGCTTGCACTGAACCGTTTTCTAAAATGCGGCCTTTGCCCGTTGCAACGACTTCGCCACGAGTTGACTTTTCAGCGGCACTTCCAGTTAACACAATGCCACCGGCAGAGGTAGATTCTACTTCTGTGCGCTTGACGATTACTCGGTCATGTAGGGGACGAATGTTCATTAACGAATTCTCCTATAACTTGCTTTAGCAAAAGGTTTGTTAGTGTGTAAGCCGGTAAAACCGACTGATGCCACTTTATATGGGGCCGCTCGATACTTTTTAAAGGGCTTGTTCAAAAAAAATTATCTTTTTTTAGATATCGACTGCAGAGCTGTTAGGATTAGCGCCACCTAATATTCGTACACTTTGCCCTAGCCCCATGTTGTTGGTTTGTCGATGATGCTTCGCTCCAAAGGATTACTGTCCGGCTCTATTACTGCAATCTTATTGCGCACCAGTTGGCCTAACATTATTGGCTTTTTGGCGCTGATGGGAACCGCGCTAGTAGACACTTATTTTGTCAGCCTAATTTCTACCCAAGCTTTGCTTGCCCTAAGCTTTTCGATACCCGTGTGGCTTGTGATCAGTGCCTTTGGTAAAGGTTTAGGGAATGCACTTTCCGCTCACTATGGCGTGCATTTGGGCAAAGCCGAATATGCTCACGCACGGCGTTTGTTTGCTAACACGATCCAACTCACCTTGGTGGTAGCGTTGGCGTTAGCCGGACTGGGATGGCTATTGCTCACCCCCACCTTTACCCTGCTTGGTGCCAGCAGCGATGTGATGCCACTCATCGCTCAATACATGAGCATTTGGTACGCCGCGATTCCACTGTTGCTGTTAATGGTGGTGGGTAACAAAGCGCTGCGGTGTCATGGTGACGCCTTAAGTCCCGCCAAAATTATGTTGTGGGCCTCGTTTACCAATTTTATTCTAGACCCGATTCTCATTTTTGGCTGGGGCCCCATTGTGGCCATGGGCATTGAAGGCGCTGCGCTGGCTACCGCCATTAGCTGGTTGGTTGGACTTGGGTTATCCATGTTGGCTTGGAAGCAACACATTGGCTGGCGCTTAACAAGGTTGTGGCATTGGCGAAACGATGCTCCCATACGCGAAGCGCTTAAGCCTATGCTCATAAATGTTCGCAAAATAATGGCCATAGCAACTCCGGCTACCCTAAATTCACTGCTCCACCCTATTGCCAATAGCCTAATTATTGCCATTCTCGCTCGCTTAGATGAAGCCGCCGTAGCTGCCTTTGGTGCAGCCATGCGCATTGAGACGTTTTTACTGATCATTGTTAACGGACTTGCCACCGCCTTAGCGCCGTTTATTGCCGCTAACCTAGGCTCAGGTCAACACAGCCGAGCATATAAAGGGCTAAAGATATCGCTGCTTGCGACCTTTTTTATTCAAACTCTGATGGCGTTACCGCTCATTCTGTTCAGTGGAAACATCGCAGGACTCTTTAGTAATCATGCGAACGTACTGACTTGGCTAGATTTTTATTTGAGCTATGTGCCGTTAGCCTACGGCTTTCTTGGCGTTGTCATTGTAACGGGACAATCATTGAACGCTTACCGCAAACCCGTGGCAAGCCTAGGACTAAACCTAATTCGGGTGGCTGTATTAATGCTGCCGCTGGTGATTATTGGGCAGCATTATTATCAGGTGGCCGGCGCTTTTATCGCCTTACCTGTGGCCAATATGATGGCGGCCATGATAGCGCTCATCATGGTCTACCAGCTGCGACATTATCGCTGAAAATAGCAACTAGTCTTTGCGCTCGAATTCGCCGTCAATGGTATCGCCTTGTTGTTTGTCGAAAGAATCGTTTGATGCATGCGGATTGGCTCCAGCATAAGGGTTGGCGCTGGCATGGTTGACCATTTGCACTTGCATGCGCGCTAACAGCCAATGGGCCAGCAGTTGTCGTGTGGGCGGCAGCAATAAGGTAAAACCCACCAAATCGGTGACAAACCCTGGGGTAACTAACAACACACCTGCCACCGCTAATAAAATGCCTTCAACGATCTGTAACCCAGGTAATTCACCACGGTTTAAACGCGACTGCACACTGAACAGCGTTTTCAAGCCTTGATCGCGCACCAAAGACGCGCCAATGATTGCCGTGATGACCATAAATGCGATGGTTGCAGGCGCGCCTAACCAGCCGCCCACTTGAATAATGACTGCAATTTCAATAATCGGAACAAGAATAAACGCCAGTACTAATACACCGAGCATGATGACCTCTTTATCGTTTGGGTAATTTAATTAATGAGGGCGTAACTGCGATTTTTCAAGGTTAGCTCTAGCTTTTGTGACTTGAAAGGTGCGAGCGTCTTACAAAAACAGTAAAGTATTACCCTGATTATTGAAACGAGTAACCTTTTATCTTGGATAAAAGGCGCAATGCCAACAATCTTACGTTCCATTGCAACTAAAAACCCATTCATCGGGTCTTACTCAAGTGCAAACCGAAATCGAGGTGCTTTATTGCGATAAAGTACCTGAAATTATTAGCATAACTATTATGCCTTGTAATGCCGCTTATGAAGTGCGGTTGGAAGCTAGCTTAGACTTATGAAAAAACTATTTTCAGCGCTCATTGCCGTCAGCCTATTGATGGTCACGCAAGTACACGCAAACACGCTTATGGCCTCTTCTGCCTTTGGATTTTTGAAATCCGAGCCGGAATTAATGCCAGTAAACCAAGCGTTTCAAGAGGATTTCTCGCAAACGGGCGCGGTACTTACCGTCAGCTTTGACATCGCCGATGGCTATTACTTATACCGTGATAAGTTGCAATTCAGTGCCAGTGATGCCGACATTGGAGAAGCCGCTTTACCTGAAGGCAAAATGCACCACGACGAATATTTTGGTGAGCAAGAGGTTTACTACAATCAAGTCAGCTTTCAAATCCCCATCCAGCAAGCAGGCAGCGCCGCCGAACTCGAATTAACCTTTATGGGTTGCGCCGAGGGCAAACTTTGCTTTCCGCCGACCAAAATTGCCATTCCACTGCTGACGGTTGATGCCGCCGATGGCGTGGCCAGCATTGCCTCAAGCGACACCAGCGGCACAGCAGCCAACACGCCCCCCCAAACCCAACAAGCGGGTTTGGCGGCTATGCTGGAAAATGACAGCTTTTGGCTCACCTTATTGGTGTTCTTTGGATTGGGGATAGGCTTGGCCTTAACCCCCTGCGTGTTCCCCATGTACCCGATTTTATCTGGCATCATTGTAGGTCAAGGTAAAAAACTGTCGCTAGGACGCGCGTTCACCTTATCCATGGCCTATGTGCAGGGTATGGCGGTTACCTACTCGCTGTTGGGGTTAATTGTGGCCAGCGCCGGCATGAAGTATCAAGCGGCACTGCAACACCCAGCGGTACTGATTACCATCGCTGTTTTCTTTGTCATTTTGAGTTTGTCCATGTTTGGCTTGTACGAATTGCAGCTGCCAAGCAAGTGGCAAGAAAAGCTTAACAACATCAGCAATAACCAAAAAGGCGGCACCTTAATGGGTGTGGTCATGATGGGCGTACTCTCTGGTTTGGTGGCCTCACCTTGTACCACGGCTCCGTTATCCGGCGCCTTAATTTACGTAGCTCAAAGCGGTGATTTACTGCTGGGCTTCTTAGCATTGTACGCACTGAGCATGGGGATGGGCGTTCCGCTTCTGATTATTGGCACCACCGGCGGTAAATTATTGCCTCGTGCCGGTGCCTGGATGGAAATCATCAAAACCATCTTTGGTTTCTTGTTGATAGCGGTTGCTATCATCATGCTTGAGCGTATTTGGCCAGGATTGTGGATGGAGATGCTGTGGACCGTGTGGGCCATAAGCTTCATTGGTTATTTAATGCACCAGAACAAGCTGACCCAATTTAACTGGAAGCAATCGGCTCGCTCTGTGGTGTTGATCCTCATGCTCATGGCCAGCTTCAGTTACGGCTTTCACCACCTAATGGCTGAATTACACCCACAAGGCGCAAGCCAAGCTCAGGCAAAGCACGCCACCTTTGAGCGCATTAAGTCACTGGCGGATTTAGAAGAAGCACTGGCTCAAGCAAAAGCCGACGGCAAGCCAGTGATGCTGGATTTGTACGCCGATTGGTGTGTCGCCTGTAAAGAGTTTGAAAGCAAAACCTTTGTTGCTCCGAACGTGGACGAGCGCTTAAAACAATACGTGTTGTTGCAAGCGGACGTTACCAACGGTGATGATCTAGATAATGAGCTGCTTGAGCACTTTGGCGTGTTAGGTCTGCCAACCATTTTGTTCTTTGACCAGCAAGGTGAGCTGCAGGATTCTCTAACGGTAACCGGCTTTATGAGTGCACAACCATTTGCCGACCATCTGGACATTATTCTAGAGCCAGAACAAGAAGAAAAATAAAACACACAAGCTAATTTATAGAGGAAATCCATGGACGGAATCAAGACCAAAGCCCCTTATTACAAGGGGCTACTCGCCCTACTCGCCACAGTGTTTATCAGTGGCTGCGAGAGTACCCCAAAACCCAATGAGCTTGAGGACAACTACCCAGACGTAACGATTGCTCCAGCGTTATTGGCGCAAAAAGACTTCCAGCGAGTGGTTCGCCACCCTCCTCGCTATCCAAGAGCAATGGCCGAGTCCGGCACCATGGGCTGTGCTTCGGTGGAGTTGGTACTATCCCCTGACTATCGCTTATTGCAGTTGCGTGTTATTGAGCAATCAACACCTGAGTTCGGTCAAGCGGCGTACGACTCGGTGCGACGTTGGCATTGGGGCAGCGTTACTGAAGGCTTATTAAGCGAAACCACCAAAACCGTTACCCGCATGAACTTTTGCTTAGAAGATGGCAGCGGGCGTTGTCCACAGGCGATCTCTGACAACTGCCCCGGCAGCGACGTGCTCAATTCCATTGGCTATAAAATTCGAGGCTAATGGCGGAAAAGGTTATCTTTGAACCATAAAAAACGGCGCTTAATAGCGCCGTTTTTGTTGAGTCGATTAAAGGCTTTTAAACGCTGCTTAGAAGAACAAATTGGCCATTAATACGATGATTGGCAAGGTTACCAGCGTACGTAAAATGAATACGATAAACAGTTGGGTTAGGGTCACTGGAATCTTACTGCCCAGAAGCAATGCACCCACTTCCGACATAAAGATAAGCTGAGTGACCGACAGCGCCGCAATAATAAAACGGGTCATATCGCTTTCAATGCTGGCCGCAAGAATAGACGGCACAAACATGTCGGCAAAACCCACCACCATGGTTTTAGAAGCCGCTACCGCTTCTGGTACTTGCATTAGCTCAAGTAGAGGTACGAAGGGTGCACCAAGCCAGTTAAATACCGGCGTAAACTCGGCAATCATGGTAGCAATGGTGCCTACCGCCATAACGACCGGCAAAATGGCAAACAGCATCTCAATGGCATTCTTAAAACCATCGTTGACCAACTTACCGAAGCTCGGCGCTTTGGCGGCGCGCTCCATGGCCATTTCCACACCATAGCCAACCAAGTTTTTTCCAGCTGGAATGACTTCCACGTCTTTGGTTGGCTCTGAGCCATCAATGTAAGTATTAGGAATATTGCGCAGCGGTGGCAGTCTCGGCACGATAATGGCCGCTAAGATACCGGCTACACACACCGTTAGGTAAAACGCCGCAAACATGTGCTCTAATTTTACTTGGCTAATAATCACTAAGGTGAAGGTAATGGATACCAACGAAAAGTTGGTACCAATAATGGCGGCTTCTCGTTTGGTGAAGATCTTTTGTTCGTACTGCTTACTGGTCATTAAGATACCGACACTGCCATCACCTAACCAAGAGGCGATGCTGCTGACCGCACTTCGACCTGGCAAGTTAAACAGCGGGCGCATAACCTTTGTGAGCATTACGCCAATGAACTCCAGCAAACCGAAGTTAAGCAATAAGGGCATCAGCAAACCGGCTAATATGAACACCGCAAATAAGGTGGGCATTAAGTCAAACAACACCAAACCACCGGTGGAGTCTGCCCATGCCGCCTCAGGGCCCACTTTATAGAACGCCAATGTGGCAAATAAAGCCCCTAACATGCGAGTAACGAACCAAGCGTTGCTGACGTACAGCAAATCACTTAGAAACGGTGAGCGATTCACCACATCGGGTTTAACAACTTTTGCAATTATGGTGGTTAGCGCGGTTACCCAAATCACCGCCACAATAACATCAAAGATGTAGTCCCCAAGCCCTTGTTTAATCAGGCCTGCCATTGCCGCAATCGGAATGGTAACCGCACCGTCGATGCTGACTGGCGTCATAAACAGCAAAATGCCTATGAATGAAGGGATGAGGAAAAGGAGTAAGTTTTTAGTTTTTGACATGTCGCCCTGCTATAAGATTGTTTGCGCGCAAATGGGTTAAATTACACCGTTTTGCGAGACTGGCGACTGCTGGCAACAGCCGCTTTAAAAGTCATTTCATTTATTTGGAAATCAGACTACTCGCTTTTAGTGCGCTTGTAAATTGCATAAATGACCGCTTAAGCATGGATATTTATTCACTATCAACAAAAAGCCAACAGCCTTCAACAAGCAAATGAAATTATTAGTTATTTTTAGTTCGCGCAAAAAATATCACTCTGTTAACAAGGCTTAAAACAGCTAACGTTTATGACACATTTGCTACAATTTTGCCTAGAATCTCAATATATTTGCCTAAATACTCAGTAAAAGCTAAAGTTCTACCATAACAATAGCCCTATCTCTTTTGCTTTTTATCAGACTCGGAGCCCCATGGAACCCGCCATTATCGTTATAGCACTGGTTTGCGGATTCATCTGCAATCGACTTGGTTTACCTTCGCTACTCGGCTATCTAGCCGCAGGCTTTGTGTTATACAGCTTAGGAATGGCGGATACCCACTTGCCTTTGCTGCAACAACTGGCGGATCTCGGGGTGTTGTTGTTATTGTTCGCGA
This sequence comes from Paraferrimonas haliotis, assembly GCF_002282895.1. Classification (GTDB taxonomy): domain Bacteria; phylum Pseudomonadota; class Gammaproteobacteria; order Enterobacterales; family Shewanellaceae; genus Paraferrimonas; species Paraferrimonas haliotis. The sequence continues at coordinate 243,883 of NZ_NRRB01000001.1, read as the reverse complement.
TTGGCTTGAAGCTGGACATTCGCAGCCTTGCCAAAGCGCAAGTATGGGGAGGAGCCAGCGCGCATGTATTGCTTTCGGTAACCCTATTTGTGCCATTTTTAAAGGTACTAGGATGGCTAGGATTGTCGCAACTGCAAGCATTGGATACTTGGCAATTGTTGCTGTTAAGTTTCGCTCTGTCGTTTTCAAGTACCGTATTTGCCGTTAAAACGCTAGAAGAAAAAGGTGAAATGGCGTCCTTGTATGGCCAAATAGCCATTGGTGTGCTGATCATGCAAGACGTGTTCGCGGTCATCTTTTTAACCGTATCTAAAGGCGAATTCCCCAGTTATTGGGCGCTGGCACTGTTAGCCTTGCCTTTGCTTAGACCGCTCTTTTCGATGGCCCTCGACAAAGTTGGCCGTGGCGACGTGCTGGTGCTGTTCGGTTTAGCCATGGCCTTAGTGTTTGGCGCTGCCTTATTCGAAATGGTGGGATTAAAGCCGGATCTAGGCGCCTTGATCATGGGCATTATGCTAGCCAATCACAAACGGGCATCGGAGCTGGCGAAGTCTTTGTTCGAGTTGAAAGAGTTATTGCTGGTGGCGTTTTTCTTAACCGTTGGCCTTAATGGTTTACCAAGCCTGCAAGACTTCAGTTTAGCGTTGTTATTACTGCTGTTGTTGCCGGTTAAAATGGCCATGTTTTTCGTGCTGTTCACTCGCTTTTCACTGCGTGCCCGTACCGGGCTTTTAGCGGCATTAAGCCTAACTAACTTCAGTGAGTTCGGGTTAATTGTAGCGGCGGTTGCAAGCTTTAAAGGGTGGCTACCAGCGCAGTTTGTGGTGGTGTTAGCCATTGCCCTTTCCATTAGCTTTCTAATTGCAGCGCCACTGAATACCCATTCCGAACGCATCTATCAAACCTGGCAAAGTTTTTGGCATCGTTTTCAAAAATCTCACCTCTCGGTGGTGGACCAGCCCATTAATTTAGGCAGCCCTCGCTTCCTTATTCTGGGAATGGGCCGCATTGGTAGTGGTGCCTATGATGAATTGGTGACGCGCTATGGCAACTGTGTAGTAGGTATCGACCACAAACCCGATATTATTGATTTGCATAGAGAGCAAGGGCGCAACGTGATTTTAGGCGATGCCGTAGACACCGATTTTTGGCATAAAATTGATCCCTCCGCCGGCATTGAGATGGTGTTACTCGCCATGCCACATCACCAAGGTAACTTGTTTGCCCTAGGGCAATTAAATCACAGTGCCTACAAAGGCCAAGTCAGCGCTATTGTTCAATTTGAAGAGGAAGTCGAAGAGCTCAAAGAGTTAGGTGTTGCCGCGGTATATAACGTATTTGAGGCTGCAGGAGCCGGTTTTGCCGAGCAAATAGCCTATGAGCTCATGCCGGAACCGCAAACTCAATACAGCACCGATGGCAAAAATAATCCGCTCTAGCTTAACGATTCTCATTAATATCTGTTAATAGACGCTGGCACTTAGCCACAGTTATGTTAGCTTAAGGGGGTGTTTCTGAATTTTGGCAGTATCGGAGTTCAACAATGTCCACCCCCGCTCAAGCAGCACAAGCGCTGTTTGAACTAACCTATGACACTGTGCCTACAGCAATGTTTAAGGCACCGGGACGCGTTAATCTTATTGGCGGTCACACCGACTATAATGAAGGCTTGGTGTTACCAGCAGCCATCAACTTCCACACGGTTATTGCAGTTAGCCCGAATTCCGATAATTGCATTAATGCCGTAAGCGCGCGTTTTGGTGCAGAGGTCCAATCGTGGCAAATAAGCAGCGAAGAACAGCAAGACAATGATAACGCCCCCTGGTTTAACTATTTAATCGGTTTGTGTCGTTCGTTTTTGCTAACGGGCCTCGATATAAAAGGCATGAACGTTGCCATAGCATCTAATGTGCCTCTTAATGCGGGACTGGCCTCATCAGCGGCACTAGAGATTGCCTTTGCCATGGCTCTCAGCGAACAAAACCAACTGCATTTATCCAATTTAGCTTTAGCGCAGCTGGCACAACGCAGTGAATATCAGTACGTAGGCTTTGAGTGCGGCTTAATGGATCAAATGATCAGCGCTTGCGCGCGGGAAGATCACGCCATGATGATAGACTGCATGGACATGAGTGCTAAGCCCATTGAAATTCCAGATAACCTCAGTTTACTCATCTTTATGCCCACTCAACCCCTTAAACGCAGTGCCGATGATTACCATCTACGACAGCACGAATGCGCGCAAGCAGCACAGCACTTTGGCGTAGAAAGTTTACGCGAGCTTACCTTGTCTCAGCTAGAACAAGGCAAGGCCAGTTTATCCCCTACCTTGTACAAGCGAGCATTGCATGTGCTTGGAGAAAATGCTCGCGTCTACAGCGCTGGCAAGGCGTTACAAAGAGGGCAACTGGCTAAATTCTCGCAGATCATGGCACAAGCGCATGAGTCCATGCGGGATAACTTTGAACTGAGTGTGCCGCAAATTGATCAATTAGTGGATTCGATTAATCAAGTGGTCGGTGATAAAGGTGGTGTTAGAATTACTGGAGGTGGCGTTGGCGGTTGCGTTGTGGCGTTAATTGATCACGACTACACCGAAGCGGTTTTCTCCGCCGTCGAAGGTGAATTCAGTAAACAAACCGGCGTTGATGTAACGACCTTTATTTGTCATCCATCCGATGGCGTTCATCAATTGTCTATCGAGCAAGCTTAAGCTCTTGCGGCTACTGCTGCTTTTCAATGATCAGCTTTAAAACGAAGCTCATGGCCTGTTGGCAGTTTGGTTGGCTGAGCAGGGCCTGTTTATCTTGATCAATAATGGGTAACACCTCAAGCCAACGTTGACTTACCCAGTTAGCATCATCCAATTGTGCATCTGGGTATAACTCCAATAAATCTGGGTTCTCTTGGTAAAAATACTTTAGTGCTGTGGAAAGCAATTCAAACTCGGAAGCCAAAGGATAAGCCGGCCAGTTTGGCAGTCGAATGACTTGTGCTTTCCAAAGACTCTCTGATACTGAGTAAGTACTTACTACCCGCAACCGATTTATCCCCTCAAAGACAAACGAGGTGCTGTTGTCATCCAGTTGAAAAAAGTCGATGATGCGACACGCGGTAGCGTAGCGTAAGCAAGGTAAGCTATTGGCGTTGGCCTCTTCGTTGATAACCCCTAACGCAATGGGCGTTTCATGTTTATAGTGGTCCACCACCAACTGCATTACCTCGGGTTGGGTAATGCGCAGCTCTAACCGTCCTTGGGGGAGTATCCATTGTTCCAATATGATCAGGTTAGTCCGCTCGGTTCGCATGGGGTTGTCCTTGGCTAAGCACCTAAATACAGTTTAGCACTTAACCATTAAGACCGATTATTTCCCCGTTAACTTACAACGCCTCTATCAGTAGCGGACTTTCACCGCTGCACAATTGCCGAAATTCTAGGGCTAACGCTTCGCTTAGCGCCGCTGCTTGATGCCAATTATGCTTGCGTTGCGCATCGGGTATTTTGCCAAAGTCTGAGCGATCCGGCAGTTTCTTTAAAGGCAATTGCTCAATGAATGCTTGGGTTGGACTTAGCAGCAGCGTATGGCTGAAGTTCGCTGGTTTTTTGCGACTTGGGAAAAACTTATCGAACCATCCAGCATAAGCACCATTGATAAAGTGCGGGTAAATAGTGAGCTTTTTAGGCTCAGGTGCAATGTCGAAGTGGTAGTCGGAAATACCACCGTCGAAATAATACCCTTTTGGCGCATTGGCGATATTGGTTACCGGCGCCGATAGCAAGGGTATGGAGCCGGTCGCCACTAACACATCTTCCAAATTGTGCTCGGTTAACGCAGCAAATTGCGTTGGCAGATCGGTAAGGGTGGCATAGGGGCTGTCATCAACCACACCAAAGATGACGCGACGATAATGCCAATCTAAACTGCGCCGACTCACGCTATTTGTAGCAGCTGCAAGCATTAACGCGGTTGCGATTCTCGCTTTATGGGTGGAAGCGCCTAAACGCCGTGCTTGAGACGCCACTAAGTTGGTTTGCCAAGCGCCATTGTTTAGCACCTCATGAGTACCACTGCGGCTTAGCGACTGTCGAATTAACTGACGAATTTGCTGTTCAATTTGCGGTTGTGTTGGTCGAGCATCGGCATCAAAGCTAATGTAGGCCTGTTGCAATCGACGATGCGCCGCATCCCCGTCAACACAGGCCAACGCGGTAGTTCGCCAGCCTCCGCTTGAAGCGCCAATGGCGTCCATTCGATGCCGACCGGCCTTGTGCCACTGACGCCATATCTCGCGGTCCAATTCCGCGATGGCTAACCACTTGGGGCCTCCGGATGCGGCTTGAAACCGCTCAAAGTCAGCCAGCCTTAGCCCGTGTTGTTCTAGATGGCGTTTAGCATAAGGCCCTGCAGCGAGCTGCAACAGCGGTTTAGCGCCCATAGTTAATCCTTTTTAAAACAATTCCCGTATAGGTTATCAGGTTGATATTTGTTAACCAATTCATCACACTGTAACTCATAAAGAAAATAACTTACCGAGGCCATTTTGACTAAGCCACTAACGAATCTATACAGCAAAATTTTAACTGAAATTGGCGAAGATCCTAAACGGAACGGCTTACTAGACACTCCTCAACGAGCCGCCAAAGCTATGAAATTCCTTACTCAAGGATATCATCAGGAACTCAACGACATCGTAAATAACGCGGTGTTTGACTCTGATACCGATGAAATGGTGATTGTGCAAAATATTGAGCTGTATAGCATGTGTGAACATCATATGCTGCCATTTATTGGCCAATGCCACATCGCCTATTTACCGCGAGGCAAAGTACTTGGCTTGTCAAAATTTGCACGCATAGTCGATATGTTTGCAAGACGACTGCAAATTCAAGAGAACTTAACCAAGCAAATTGCAGAAGCCGTACAAGAGGTAACCGACGCAGCCGGTGTCGCCGTGCTTGTGGAAGCTAAGCACATGTGCATGATGATGCGCGGCGTTGAAAAGCAAAACTCGAAGATGAAGTCGTCAGTAATGCTCGGCGCGTTTCGCAATGATGTGAAAACTCGCAACGAATTTTTGATGTTGCTCGGCAGATAGCCGAAAAAATGCTCGACCCAACGCCACTATTTCCCTATAGTGGCGCACTTCATTCGTCCAAATCCCCTCGATAAAGAGATTAACCTGTGATTACGACTGCTAACGTCACCATGCAATTTGGTGCTAAACCGCTATTCGAAAACATTTCTGTAAAATTTGGTAACGGCAACCGCTACGGCTTAATTGGCGCAAACGGCTGCGGTAAATCCACTTTTATGAAGATCTTAGATGGCTCGTTAACGCCATCATCGGGCTCGGTTTCGGTGGCGCCGAATGAGCGCGTGGGCAAGTTGCATCAAGACCAGTTTGCTTTTGAGCAATACACAGTTATTGATACCGTTATTATGGGTCACAGCGAATTGTGGGCGGTAAAACAAGAACGAGACCGCATTTATTCCCTTGCGGAAATGTCTGAAGAAGAAGGCATGCTAGTCGCCGACTTAGAGGTTCAGTTTGCTGAGATGGACGGCTATAGTGCAGAAAGCCGTGCCGGAGAAATTTTGCTAGCAGCAGGTATTGAGGAATCGCTTCACTTTGGTTTAATGAGTGAAGTCGCGCCGGGTTGGAAACTACGGGTTCTGCTGGCTCAAGCCTTGTTCTCGGATCCCGATATTTTGTTGCTCGACGAGCCTACCAACAACCTCGACATTGATACCATTCGCTGGCTAGAGGAAGTGCTCAATAGCCGCCGCTCTACCATGATCATCATTTCCCACGATCGTCATTTCCTTAACGCGGTCTGTACCCATATGGCGGACATTGACTACGGAGAACTTCGCGTTTATCCGGGCAACTACGATGACTTTATGTTTGCCTCTACTCAGGCCCGCGAACGCTTACAAGCTGAAAATGCTAAAAAATCGGCACAAATAGCTGAGCTACAGCAATTTGTGAGTCGCTTCTCTGCCAATGCGTCAAAGGCGAAACAGGCTACCAGCCGAGCGAAGCAGATCGAGAAAATAAAACTTGATGACATTAAGGCCTCCAGCCGAGTTAACCCGTTTATTCGTTTCACCCAAGAAAAGAAGCTGCACCGAAATGCACTGATTATAGAGCAGCTGGGTCACGGTTTTGATGGTGAAACCTTATTTGAAGGGGGTGAGTTTATTCTAGAGGCCGGCACTAAGCTTGCGATTTTAGGTGAGAACGGTGTTGGAAAGTCCACCCTGCTGCGGTGCTTGATGAGCGAACTCGATGCCAACAGCGGTACCATTCAGTGGTCCGAAAACGCCGCCTTAGGTTACTGTCCTCAAGACACTAACCGCGAGTTTCAACAAGACATTACGTTGTTTGATTGGATGAGCCAATGGCGCAAACCTGGTCACGATGACCAAATCGTGCGCAGCACCTTAGGCCGATTGCTCTTTTCTGCTCATGATTTCACTAAAAAAGTTGCGGTATGCAGTGGTGGCGAAAAGAACCGACTGTTATTCGGTAAGCTTATCATGCAAGCACCAAATGTTTTGATTTTAGATGAGCCTACCAACCACTTAGACATGGAGTCGATTGAGTCGTTAAACCTAGCACTGGAAATGTATGAAGGGACATTAATTTTTGTGAGTCACGACCGTGAATTTGTGTCGTCTTTAGCGAACCGCATTATCGAGATCAAAGATAAGCAACTGGTGGATTTCCAAGGTACCTACGAGGAGCTGTTAGCTAAGCAACTCGCTGAAAAATAATACTCTCATAAGTAACAAAAACTAAAAAGGCCATCGATTAACATCGATGGCCTTTTCTATTTAAACTAAACTATCAAGCGTTCTAAAACTTCCTTAGAAAGTTTGAGTGTAACGCAAGTAGTAGGCACGACCCACTGGGCTGTATAGATACAAGTCATAACCTGGGTGACCATAGTAGTCGTGGTTTAACTCTGGATCTTTATCAGTTAGGTTACGAACACCTACGCTGACTTTACCATCCCAAGGTGCATTATAAGCAAACTGAATGTCGTGAGTAATGTGAGCGTCTACGTTGTAAACGGTACCACTAATCTCTGACTCTTGTTTGTCAATGTAGTAAGAGTTCCAAGCAACAGAGAAATCTGAAACCATATAGGTAAGACCTACGTTACCACGCATCTTAGGTTGACCCATTTCACCGATGTAATCAATCTCATCAGCAGTAGCGTCGACTTTCTCAGCCCACTCTAAGATGTAGTTCCAGTCAATCTTGAAGTTGAAATCACCAGCACCGGTTTCTACGAAGTAATTGGTGTTGAAATCAATACCGCTGGTATTAAGCGTACCCAAGTTTTGTGAAGTCAATTTCAAGTAATCCACTTCACCAGTGTTAGTACGGAATACCAAACCACCTTGGCCAGCTGCTTCTAGGTCAAATGCTTTTTGAGCAGAAATAGTACCAATAGTATCTTCGATTTCGATTTTGTAGTAACCCAATTCTACGTCCCAAGAATCGGTAATGTTAACTACTGTACCAAAGGTCAATGACTCTGACTGCTCAGCGTCTAGAGCTTCGTTACCACCATAGAATGCGCGATATTGTGCAGAGCTACAAACTGGGTCACTTGGGTCACCAGCGTTAGCACAAGCAGTTGTGTCAATTGCTGATGGGAAAGACTCTGATTGGTTACCGTACAAATCATCAAATGCTGGTGCACGGAAGCCTTTACCCCAAGAACCACGCAGTAACCAAGAATCAAACGGACGGTAAGTCACACCAACTTTAGGGTTAGTAGTGTTACCGAAGTCAGAGTAGTTATCGTAGCGTAGAGATAAGTTGACATCTAAACCATCAATAACTGGAACAATGGTTTCTGCAGATGCAGAGAAGATATCACGACTCTTACCATAAATGTTGTCACCACCAGAAGTACCGGCAAGCTCTAAACGGTTAGAGTTAGGATCATTCTCTTGCATGAAGCTGGTAGAGTTATACTCCAAACCTAAAGCTAAAGGTACTGCGCCAGCTGGTAGTTCAAACATGTCAAAGCTCAAAGAAGCATCAGCTGCGAATGTTTGAGTACGGCCACGGTATACTCCCCAGTCGTTAAACTTAGCCATTACCGTTTCTGCTTCACCTGGTGTGTACTTAACTTCTGTTCCATCGGCTCTCATGTAATCTAAGCCAAAGAAGTTCAGTTCACCGGAGTCTAGGGCGTTTTGAATCGCAACTTTGTTCGCGAGGTTTTTGTTAATACCCGTTACTTCAGAACGGATGAACTGAGTACCAACTTCCCAGTTTGAACCACCTAAAATATCAACTGAACCACGAAGACCTGCTAGAAGGTTCATTTCGAAATCTTCTACTTCTGAGTCACGGTTACCGTTAGGTACTGTGCGCATCAGTAGTAAAACATTTTGATTTAGCATATTACCGTCTGCATCAGGAGTTTGGCCATCAAACCCATATTTTTTAGCCGCAGTGTCATACAAATCAGCATTAGCATCGGTACGAGTGAAAATTGGATACGGCTGAGTAACTGGAGCTGCTGCAAAGCGCCCTTCAGTCCATACGCGAGATACCATTGCGCGGCTGAAAAAATCCACATCGTCGTTGATGGTGTGATTGACGTTAATGTAAGTTGAGAAACGTTGTTGCGCCGCCATGGTGGCTGAGTCTGCTGCGTAGTTGTAGTTACAGCGACCATTTGCACCAATGTAAGAGTTAGGGAAGTCCGCCGAGTCACCAATATTAGTTGGGCAGCGAGCATCGATAAACTCAGAACCTGGTTTTGCATCCGGGTCAGCTGGCTTACCTGCCCAACTTGGAATACCACCACCTGGCCAACCAAATGAAGTACCAGTACCTACGGCACTGTAAGGACGTTGCGCGTCGTACAAAGCTTCACGCTTGTAGTATTCCATAGAAGCAACGACGTTGGTTTTATCATTCGAAGCACCGAAGGTCATTCGAGCACTGTTTTCATCAGCGCCTTCTTCTTGAGGACGACCAAATTCTACCTCAATGTTGCCACCGTTGTAGTCTTTCTCGGTAATTACGTTAATTACACCGGCAATCGCATCTGAACCGTAAACGGCTGAAGCGCCATCACGAAGAATTTCAACACGCTTAACCGCAGCCATTGGAATAGTGTTCAAGTTCTGAGTCGAGCCACCAAACGCTGCAGAATAACCAGTACGACGTCCGTCAATAAGTACTAAGGTGCGCTGTGGACCAAGGCCACGAAGGTCTACTGTTGACTGAGACGCTTGACCAGAACCAAAGCCTGACGCGTCACGGAATGAACCGAACGAGTTCTGTGCTAGGTTACGAACAAAGTCGGAAACTGTTGGCATACCAGACGCTTCGATCGTGGCACGATCAATAACGGTAACCGGTGAAGAAGTTTCTAGGTCCGCTCGTTGAATTCGAGAACCGGTAACTTCGATACGTTCTACTTCTTCATCCGCTGCAATTGCTGTTGGCACAGTAAACACTGAAGCTACTGCTCCGAAAGCAAGAGCTGTACGAACTGACTTCGCCAATATGCTATTGGAATGCATTATTATCTCTCCCATTAGATTTTATTTTTATAAACCGCTTTCAATGGCAGTTTTGGTAAATCCCACTTTATTCGGTTAACAATTTGTTACTCGAATGCGAGGGTTGCAACAATAAAACCACAGCAAAAGCAAAAAGGCAACACATTTAATAACATTAAAATAACACTTATTTTTAACGGCACCCTACTATTGGCAAGAGTTGCTCTAGCAAGCGCCATCTATATGGTAATTAAGGAAATTCTTATGATGGTTCGGGCAAAAATAAAGGCTTGATGTTCAGAAATTAAAGCGGTTAAAAAACAAACAAATATAATCAATAAATCACTTGAAATCTGTTTCTCATTATCCTGGGTGCATAACTATTCACAAAAAACGACTTAATAACACTTCATTACATTCCGATATAAAAATGATTGGAAATATTGTTTATCTCTTTTTATTCTCTCGCTACTTATATAAATAGTAGGTGTCACAGTGACTGCACATTGGAATAATTATTGGGCGCAAGGAAATACCTCTTCATTTGCTAATGAGGTGGATAATGAATTTCAAGAACAAATTGATCGGATTTGGCTAGATGCCGTGGCGGGGTTACCCCCCCCAAGACCAAATGCTCGATATTGCTACTGGAAATGGCACCATCCCCCTGCAACTTATAAAGCACACCAGCAAGCTTCCTCAAACCATTGTTGTGTGCGATTTAGCAAAGATTGATGGTCAATTCGCTCTAAAACAAGCTTCTGAAATCGCACCAGAAATTCAATTAGTGTTCGATTCCGAAATAAATTGTGAAGCACTTCCTTATGAAGACCAAAGGTTCCAGCTGGTTTGCAGTCAATTTGGGATTGAATACAGCCAACTCGAGCTGTCCCTTCAGCAAGTATTCCGAGTGTTATCCGCCAAAGGCACAGCGCAGTTTATTTGCCACCATCAAGATTCATTTATACTCAAACAAAACCGACATACCTTAGCGTTATTAGAAAGCCAAGAATTTACTGAATTGTTAAAAGGGGCTCATCAACTTAATGGAGCTTATGGCGACATATCCAGTCGAGTTAAGCTCCGTCGCGCACTGGCTAGTGATGCTGTAAAATCAGCAAATCAAAACATATCATCAATCAGTAATCGCCTAATTGAGGCCTACCAAGATGAATTGGCTAGCACCGGTGCCTTAGAGCAAATACAAGATGTGTTTAGCCGCTTTATTCAAGAGCCTATCGATTCGAGAGCCTCTCGTTTAGATGAAGTTGAACAGGTTTATAAGTTGCATACGCAACGCCTTAAAGACTTACGCTCAGCCGCATTATCGGCCACGCAAATGTCCAACTTAGAAGCCAAGGCAACACAGTTAGGTTTCGTTTCCACCAGCAGTCAGCCCGTCTATTGCGGTCAACGATTGCTTGGTTGGCATGTAAAACTATTAAAGTGAACCTATTTCCAAAAAAAAGCCCTCGTTTATCGAGGGCTCTCTATACCGTAACCGCCAATTACTTCATTTTGGCCTCACGAGCAGCGGCTTTCTTATCCCACTCTTTAACCGTTGTTTTAAGAAATTCTTGCTTATCTGCGTTCATCTTCTTCATATCCATGCCTAAGGCCGCTTGTGCTTTGGCTTTAGTGGAAATGTCAGGCAACTTAACAGGGCCTGCTTGGCCTTTGCTCGCTAATAAGTGAGCAAGTTTAACCCGCGCGTCGGCGGCTTTACTTACCGCGGTACCTAAGATGCGCAATGCTTCATCTGGCGCGTGAGCCGATACGCCGTGCGAGGCAATGGCATAATCCCAACGCCATTGAGAATGACGAATTAGGGTTAAAATGTCTTTCATTTCCACGTCAGTAGCGCCTGCTTTCCAAGCCGCAGCCGCTTCAAAGTGCGCTGCCACTAATTGCTTTTCAGCCTTAAGCTTAATCTCGGTTACCGCATCGTGGCGAGCTTGCATCACACCTTCTAGCATTTCTTTGCTTTGGTCGTGGCAACGAGCACAGGTAAACTCGAACTGATCAAACGGGTTACCCACTTTATGATCCGTGTATTTTTTACCGTTTTCATCGGTAACACGAGGCATGTGGCAATCAGTACAACTTACGTTGTTTTTGCCGTGGATACCGTCTCTCCAAGTTTCGAAACCAGGATGCTGCGCTTTTAACATCGGTGCTTTTGACAATCCATGAGTCCAGTCAGCAAATTGCAATGCATCGTAGTAAGCTTCCATGGCTTCAACGGTCGTACCGCCATCCCATGGGAACTTAACAAAGCCTTTTTTATCGGCGGTTTTCTCAAAGTAGTATTCTACGTGACACTGAGAACACACCATGGTTTGTTTGTCTTTGCGTGACGCTTTTGCAAACGGCATGTCGATGGCTTCGAAAGCTCGGTCTGCATAGGGACGCGAAATACGCAGTTTAGGTGAGCCTTTGTCGTGACAGTCGCCGCAACCAATGGTGTTCACAATTTCAGAGCCACCTTTAGCCCATTTACCAGTGAAGTATGCTTTTTCACCGTTTTCTTCAATATAACGAGGAACGTCAGGGCTTTTACAGCTCCAACATGCCATTGGCATCGGACCATCTTCAGCAGTTTTTGGGGCTCCGGTTCGCAATGTTTCGCGCAAGTCGGTGACCGCATACATATGGCCACGGGCTTTGTTGTAGTCCTTGGCAAAACCATAACCGGCCCAAAGGATCACGAGATTAGGATCGCCTTCAAGCGCATCCACAATTTCTTCACTTTCTGCGGTTGCTTTCCAACTGTTGTACTGTTTAGGAAATTTCTTCTCATACATTTCGTTGCGAGGCTCTGTGCCCGGCTTGGCACTGACACCGGCAGCAAAAATCACTGCTGATAATAATGCCGACATGGTTAGCTGCAATGTTTTCATAAACGTTCTCTCATTATTATTAATACTCTTCCTGCTGGTGATTATGCTCCACCATGCATGCAACAAATGTATTACACGCAATAACAAAGTGTATACCTAATTAGTCATAAGCATCACTTTTTTTGCGACAGATCAATTTAATTGAGTGATACAGATCACAGTAAACATTGGTACCCGTAAAAATGGTGACAGCCGGTTCTTCTTCAGGACTATTGAAGCGCTTGATATTTTCGGTATCCTGTCGACTATGAAATCTAAAATGACCACTACCCTGCTACGACTGATGCTCATTTACATCGTCATTAGCGCAGGCTTATCCACCTTTTCTATTGTTAACCTCGCCTACAGTTTAGGGGATGCTCGGGTTATCAACGCCTCAGGCTCGCTGCGAATGCAAAGCTATCGGTTGTTGTTCTTTGCGAATTCAGGCAGTCAGCAAGCCCTGCAAAAGATCAATGAATTTGAACAAACCTTATATTCGGATGCGCTGGCCAATCACGGTGGATTCTTCACCCCTAAGGAAATTGAAGATCAGTATCAAATGGTGGTGGATAAGTGGCAAAACATGAAGCAATACATATTGTTAGAGGATTCACGATCCTACGCCGCTAAACTGATTCCATTCGTTGATATGATTGATCACATGGTGCTGCTAATGGAGCAACACGCCAAACGCAAGTTGATCATGTTGGCGGTAAGTCTTGCGGTGGGGTTATTGATCATGCTGTCGATGGCGTTTTGGGCGATTCGTTTTGCAAAACGCAACCTTACTACGCCCTTAGATGATTTGGTTGTTGCTTCTCAGCGCATTCGAAACCGAGAATTTGAATTACAACTGGGACAATATCATTTTGCAGAGTTAACCGAAGTGGCCGGCGCTTTTCAGCAAAGCGCCAACGACATGGAAGAGCTCTACCGCGACTTGCAATCTCGTGTTGACCAAAAAACCGAAGCGTTATCGAAGGCTAACCAAGAGCTGGTTATCGCCAACAAAGTCATGACGGATCTTAGGGGCAATCAGAATATCCACATCCGCCTAAGCGCCGCGCTCACCACCATCACCGAACTCGAATACGTGCAATACGCTCGCATTCATCTTGACGACCTAATGGCGCAAGACATCGAAGCTCACAATGGCTGGCCTAAGGCTGTTGAACCGAGTCTAATATTGCCCCTGAGTCACGACAACAGCGATGTAGGGGAGTTGCACCTATACGGGCAATGCAGCCTGTCGAAGCCCTTGTTTGAACAACTCGCCAACATGATCTCTCGAACCCTGCTGATTCAAAAGTCCGAAGACGAGCGCCAACAATATGCACTGTTAGACGAGCGCGCCACCATTGCGCGGGAGCTGCACGACTCGCTGGGTCAGGTGCTGGCCTTTTTGAAAATTCAAACCAATTTGCTGCGCAAAGGCTTTAAAGACGACCCTATTCCGCAAAAAGCGCAAACACCGCTTGTGGCCATCGAGGAAGGTGTGTCCACCGCTTATCGCCAATTGCGAGAATTACTCACCACCTTTAGGTTAACCATTAATGAGCCGGATTTGCACAGCGCCTTGGTTAGCATGGTGGAGCATTTACAAAAAGACTGCACCGCCCCCATTACCTTGCAGGACGAAATTCCGCGTCACTACTTGCAGCCCGCTCAACACATCCACATTCTGCAAGTAGCCCGAGAAGCGTGTATTAATGCGATAAAACACGCCAACCCAACTAAAATAATCATTGGTTGCCGAGTGGTTTCACCTGAGCTTGTGTCCATTACCATCAGCGATGACGGTGTTGGCATGCCAGACATTAACCACAAAGAAGGCCATTTCGGCTTAGGAATTATGCAAGAACGCGCTGCTCGACTAGACGGCCAGATTAATATTGAAACTAGTGCTGGTCATGGCACCACAATCGGTTTAACATTTCCCGCATCAGCAGTTGCTAAGGAGCGCACATGACACTCGCTTACTCAGTATTGGTCGTAGATGATCACCCGTTATTACGCAATGGCATTTGCCAACTTCTGCAAGCAGAAGATGAATTTGAACTATTCGGAGAAGTTGGCGCGGGCATTGATGCCCTAGCAGCAATGCGCGGAGATGAACCTGACATCGTGTTACTCGACCTTAATATGAAGGGCATGAGTGGACTTGACACCCTTAATGCGATTAGAGCCGACGGCATTACCTCAAAAGTGGTCATATTAACGGTATCGGACAACAAGCAAGACGTGATTCGCTTGCTTCGCGCCGGAGCCGATGGTTATTTGCTTAAAGATTCGGATCCGGATGAACTCATCGCTCAGCTTAAGCAAATTATGCTTGGCGAAACCATCATCAGCGAGCAATTACGCCCTTACCTGCAGGATCTTAACCAACCGGATTCCGATACCAGCTGGATAATGGAGTTAACCCCTCGCGAGTTGCAAATATTACAGCTCGTTGCCGAAGGCATGAGTAACCGAGCGATATCCGACAGCCTGCACATTAGTGAAGGCACGGTTAAAGTTCACATTAAGAATTTGCTGCGCAAAGCCGAAGCCAAATCACGAACTGAAATGGCGGTACGCTACCTCAATCAATAACCGTTTTTAAAAGCGAACCAAGCGTTGAGGACTTTGATAAAGTCCTCAACGCCCAATTGCGTTTGCGACTCTTCAGTATATAAGCTTAAACCGGCGTCATACTCTTCACTGTCTTCACCCACTGTGCCGTTTACCCATACAAACACGTCACCGTCATCAATTTGAATGCTTATCTCTCGGCCAATGTACTGCCAATCCGATAGCGCACTCAAGTCGTCTATGCGTAATAGCTGTTGTTGCAGCGATGCGTTTAGCGCCAGTTCATCGTTAAACCAATGACCCAGCACTTGCTGTTCCATTGACAACTGGGTCATCACACGACCATCGATGGGGTCTTGTCTAAACTGATAGTCCATACATCCTCGTAGCAATAAAAAAAGAGCCGAACGTCGGCTCTTTTTTCAGGTAACCGCTAGACGCTTATTCAGCAGTCGCGGCTTTCTCGATTGAAATAAGTTCTACTTCGAATACCAAGGTCGCGTATGGAGGGATTTTTCCGCCCGGCTGAACATTGGCGCCGTAGGCCAGCTCCTGAGGAATAACGAAGCGGTATTTTGAACCCACTGACATCAACTGAACACCTTCGGTCCAGCCTTTAATAACGCGATTTAGCGGGAATTTAGCCGTTTCACCGCGACCGTATGAGCTGTCAAATTCAGTACCATCGATCAAGGTACCGCGATAATGCACTTCAACCGTATCTTCAGCCGTTGGCTTTTCACCGTCAGCAGCGGTTAGCACTTCGTATTGCAGTCCAGAGTCTGTAACCTGAACGCCTTCTTTTGCCTTGTTGGCTTCTAAATAATCGATGCCCGCTTGCTTAGCTTCTTCAGCCGCTTTGTTTTCTTTGGCCGCTTGCAGCTCATTCACTTTGGTTGAAAACTCGCGCATCACGCTTTGTAGCTCTTCTTCCGTCAACTGACCGTTACCCGCTAAGGTTTCGGCAAAGCCTTGAGTAACAGCTTCTTGATCTACTTCAACGCCCAACTCTTTAAGATCTTTAAGACTGAGTTGCTCAGCCATTACTACGCCCAACGCATAGGATTCTTTTTGAGCAGTCGTGGTGATCTTTGCCGCAGCAACGGCTGCGTTATCTGCCGATTTAGATTGATCGTTACAGGCGCTCACACCAGCAATCGCTAACGCGAGTAGCGACACTTTCAATACAGATTTCATTAAGATTCCTTAAATAAGTGCAGTTTCCACAATGACTGTGGCTTTTTAGAGGTTGGCAATACTCTACATTATGTAATTTAAAACGCCAAGTAATCTGCACTCCTCACGTAATTAGTGGCGTAAAAGCTTTCGGTTTAATGGCATAAGTGGCTACAATAGCGAGAGGAATCCAACATTAAGGTGTATGTGTGGAACAAACATCGGTTCAACTATTGGCGGAAAAGCTCGAAAGCCGCCAAGCTTTTCAAGACGAATTAATTGACTCTTTAAACCAAGAAGTTATACGGTTAAGCGAGCAGGTCCAAAAGCAACAGGTGCAAATTGAGTACCTAGCCAAACGACTCGCTGCGCATGCGCCATCTAACTTGGCGTCGGAACAAGACGAAACGCCACCACCACATTATTAAGCCATGAGCCAATTGCTAAGAAACATCAGCTACCTCGTTTTCGCCTTGCTACTCACAGGGTGTGCGACCAACAGTTTGTTTATGCCCTATCCTGCGCAACTGCAAGGCTACCAACAACAGCTGAGCCAAGGGCAAAGCAAACCGCCTACGGACTTATCCGCCAAAATAAACGGCGAAGACGGCATTTTATACGCTCAAGAAGCCGGTCGGATCGCCCAGCTCAATGGCGATTTTGAGCAAAGTAAAGGCTATTATGCAGCCGCTATCCGGGCCTACAACAGCGCCGACTTCGACGCCACTATCAGCGCTTCTAACCTCACCGCCAATGCCTCGAGCGTTCTGCTTAACGACAACGCTCTACCCTATCGTGGCCCGGGCTTTGAGCGAATTTTAGTGCATCAATATCAGGCCTTTAACTATCTCATGTTGGGAGATATGGAAGGCGCTTTAGTGGAAGTCAGACGCGCCAACGAATTGCAACAAATGGAGCAAGCTCGCTACCGAAAAAACAACGCTGAGCTGCAGGCAATGGAAAACGGTGCGGTCACCGCTGAGATGAATCGATTGTCGAAATCGTCAAAGGCCACCAGCTCTTTCCTAAACGCCTACAGCTATTACACCACCGGCTTGCTACACGAACTAAGCGGTGAGCCCAACGACGCCTACATTGACTATCGTAAAGCCGCCCAAATTTACCCCAATCGCTACGTTGAACAAGAGTTAGTTCGCTTAGCCAGATCACTCGGTATGCAGCAATACGAGGAGTTTAAACAAAAGTGGGGTGAAGCGAAGACCATGCAAGCGGGTCAAGGCCGCATGGTGGTAATTTACGAGACTGGCTTTGTACCGGCTAAAAAAGAGTTTTCGGTGCCGTTTCGAATCGACGGTATGTGGCAGACGGCTTCCATGCCTACCTACGCTAACCGAAACAAACACGCAGCCTCTGCCAACATCGCCCTTGGCAGCAACACCCGCCTGCAAGCACAGCCTATCAGTGACATTGACGATTTAGCGGTCAATGCGCTGGTTGAAGAAATGCCGGCCATTTTGGTGCGACAGGCGGCCAGAGTTTACGCAAAAGCCGAAACCAATCAATGGGCTCAACGCAAGAACGATTCTTGGGGTGGAGTGGCGATGGAAATATTCAACATCATTAGCGAGCGCGCCGATTTGCGCAGCTGGTTAACCTTACCAAGCCAAGCTCAAATCGCACAAGGTTACGTAGAAGCCGGTTCATACCCCTTGCAAATCAATGCTAAACTGGCAGAAACTATTGAAATTAAATCCGGTCAAACGACTCTCGTTTGGGCGATTCAAACCGGCTCGCATCTTCGAGTTTTCAGTAAAACGTTATAACAAGCAGACAGGTAATTTATGAAAAAGATGAAGTATTTATTGTTAATTGTGATTGGTCTTGGCTTGAGTGCTTGTCAGTCAAAGGTTGAATACGGTGACGCCGGTGAAGTGGAAACAGTCAATGAAAACTTTGGCTCCACTGATCTACAAGCCATCGCGGCTAAAATGGTGGACAGCATGCTGACGTTCCCGCCAGTAATGGAAATGACCGCCAACGATCGCCCCATTATTTTCGTGGATCGTATCAAGAACAAAACCTCGGAACACATTGATACTGAGTCCATCACCGACAGCATCAGCACTAAGTTACTGCGTTCAGGTAAGTTCCGCTTTGTAGACATGACCAAAGTCGATGCGGTTCGCAAGCAATTAGATTACCAAAACAGCTCAGGTATGGTGGACCCTTCCACAGCCATCAGCTTTGGTCGTCAGGTGGGCGCTCAGTACATGCTGTACGGCAACCTATCTAGCATCGTTAAGCAACAAAGTTCAACCCGCGATGTGTACTACAAAATGACCATGCGTTTAATGGATCTAGAAACCGGCTTGATTGAGTGGCAAGACGAGAAAGAAATTCGTAAAACTAAGTCCAAATCCTTTTTGGGCATGTAATCTCAGTCGAGATCAAATCACAAAGCCGACCGCAAGGTCGGCTTTTTAGCTATTCCGGTTTAAACAAGCCAATCATATCGCCAGATTTAGATTGTTGCTCGCTTTCTAGTTGCTGCTGAGTATGACCGCAATCGGCGCATTCAATGGTTTCTATGCCTTCTAGAATAAACAACATGATGCTGTCTTTGGCTTGGCATTTTGGGCAAACCGCCCCCGCTATAAAGCGTTTTTTTCTTTTGCTCATGTGAATTTAGAATACCCAAGACAAACTATTTGGTATTCTATGCTCCTAATCTTTTATTTGTAATTTGTCGCTATGATAACCCTAAATCAAGCTCAACTCATCCGCGGTGGGCGAGTTTTGCTTAACCACGCCAGCTTCACCATTTACCCCGGCCACAAAGTAGGCCTAGTGGGTGCTAATGGCTGCGGAAAGTCTTCGCTATTCGCCTTGTTAAAAGGGGAGATTCAGCTTGATAGCGGCGATTGCGATTTCCCTAAAGGGTGGCAGGTGGCCAGCGTTGCTCAAGAAACGCCGGCACTCAGTCGCTCTGCCATCGACTACGTGATTGATGGCGATATCGAATATCGGACACTGCAACAGCAATTAAGCGATGCAGAGCTTGCCGGTAATGGTGAAGCCATTGCCCTGCTTCACGGGCAACTGGATGCCATTGGTGGCTACGCCATCAACGCCAGAGCGGCAGAGTTGCTGGCGGGTTTAGGGTTCAGCGAAGCCATGCAGCAACAAAGCGTAAAGTCATTCTCCGGTGGTTGGCGAATGCGTTTAAACCTGGCTCAAGCCTTGTTGTGTCGCTCCGACTTACTGCTGCTCGATGAACCCACCAACCACCTCGATTTAGATACCCTGTTTTGGCTTGAAGGCTGGTTAAAGCAGTATCAAGGCACCTTAGTACTGATTAGCCACGACCGCGATTTTCTCGACAACGTCATTGGCGAGATCATTCACATCGAAAACAATGAATGCGTTAGCTACCAGGGTAACTATTCTCGTTTTGAACGAACGCGAGCAGAACGCAAAGCTCAGCAAACCTCCCAATTTGAAAAGCAGCAAAAACAAAAAGCCCACATGCAAGCGTATGTGGATCGGTTTCGTTACAAAGCTTCAAAAGCTCGTCAAGCGCAAAGCCGACTCAAGGCTTTAGAAAAAATGGCTGAGCTAGCTCCGGCGCAAGCGGATAACCCCTTTAAAATGCGCTTTTTGAAACCCGCTGCGCTGCCGACGCCATTAGTTAAAATGGATCAGGTGCAAGTGGGTTACGGTGACACCCCTATTTTAGATAAGGTGCAGCTGAATTTGGTGGCGGGCGCTCGCATCGGCTTGCTGGGACGCAACGGGGCTGGTAAGTCGACCCTTATTAAGCTGTTAAGTGGTGAGCTTCACCCCATGCAAGGAGAGTTTGAGCCAAGCCAAGGGTTAAGCATTGGCTACTTTGCCCAGCATCAGTTGGAGCTGTTGTCACTGCAAGACAGCCCTTTAACGCATTTACAACGACTTGCTGAGAATCAAACCGAGCAAGAGTTGCGCGATTATTTAGGGGGATTCGGATTCAGCGGTGACAAAGCCCTACAAGCGGTAGCGCCTTTTTCTGGCGGTGAAAAAGCGAGACTGGTGTTGGCTTTACTCGTATGGCAAAAGCCGAACCTATTGTTGTTGGACGAACCCACCAACCATTTGGATCTGGATATGCGCTCGGCACTGACCATGGCCTTGCAAGATTTCGACGGCGCAATGATTATTGTGTCCCACGATCGCCATTTGCTGAAGGTCAGTTGCAGCGACTATTACCTAGTGGATCAAGGTCAAGTGCAGCCATTTAATGGCGACTTAGACGACTATCATCAGTGGCTGCTTAACCAAAGTCGCGAACTGGCCAGTAACGCCCGAGCTCAGAGCGACAAGCCAAGCGTTGATCGAAAAGCGCAAAAACGCCAACAAGCGCAACTTCGACAGAAGCTATCGCCGCTGACGCAAAAGGCGAAGAAGCTTGAGACGCATCAGGCTCAGTTGCAGACGAAATTGGCCGACATCGAGCAACAGCTATCGGATTCAGAACTCTATTCAGCAGCCAACAAAAGCAAACTCACCGAACTGCTGAAACAACAAGGCGAGTTTAAACTAGCGCTAGAAGAAAGCGAATTGGAGTGGTTTGATATACAAGAGCAAATTGAAGAGATTCAAAGTGCTGCCGATTGATTGGCGAAAGGTGGAGCGCAATTACGCCCAAGTTCAGTGCAAACAGGCTTTGTTGGGTTTGCAAGATGAACACGAAGTCGACGTAAACTTAGCCTTGCTGGCGTTGTATTGTGACCAACAACGTCTGACCATTAACCCAAACTGCTGGCCAAAACTGCTGGCAACATCGGCGCTTTGGCAGCAACAGTTGGCACCGTTGCGAGCCATTCGTCGAAGGGCAAAAAGTGGCAACCCTGGTTATTATCAACGCTTGTTGGCCATCGAGTTGATGCTGGAGCGCCAGTTGCAACAACAACTCACACCGTTGCTGCAATTGAGCAAGTCCGCTGGAGACAATCTTGGCTGTTTAGGTCAGCACTATGGCGTAACAAGCCTTGTTCCCGCTTTACACCCGTTCGTGTAATTCCTTAATCAAGGTTTCGCAGTTTTTGCGGGTAATTGCGTAAATACTCAGCTGAGGATTGGCTCCTAAACTGGTGGGGAAAATAGAGCCATCCATCACAGTGAGGTTTTTGTAGTAATGGCTTTTGCCCTGAGAAGAAACCCAAGCCATGGTGGGATCTTCTCCCATGGCACAGCCTCCCATAACATGCGCCGACGCCACCACTGTGGTTAACTCTTCGAAATTGGTTTTGGCGATGACTTTACTGGCATGCTGCCAAGATTCAAACATCGGCATGTTGTCATGAATCGGCAACACCGCTTTAGCCCCAGCGGCAAATTGCATTTGTGCCATTGCCATAAAGGCTCTTTTAGCCGCCTCCCAAAACCCTTTCGAAAGCGGGTAATTTAAATGGGCATGGCCTTGCTCATCTAACACCACCTGACCGGCGCCATGTAGACTGTCAAAACCATCCCGCACCAGCGCAATGGAGGCGTGCAGATAATTAAACTGCTTCATAAGATCGGCATGTTGACGACCAAAGCCGAAGCTTTTGCTTGCCAACAGCATTGGGTGTAAAGGGGCCGCTTCTATCTTAAACCCCATTCGCCCTTGCACCCCGTTTTTCCAAACAAATTCATCAGAATAATAGCTTTGCGGAGCGCCAGAGTGGGCTTTGATAGGCTCATCGAAAATGGCGGCGGAAATAAGGCTTGGATGTAAGGTGGTATTGCGTCCTAAAACACGGTGTGGATCCTGTGCATTGGAGCGCATTAATAAAGCCGGGGTATTAATGGCGCCACCAGCCAGAATGACGTGCTTCGCTTTTACGCTAAACTGACGACTTAAGCTGCGATCCGCTTCATCAATGGCACGCACCAAGAGTTCATTAACTCGCTCGCCATCAAAGCTCATTTGCCACACCTGCGCCTGCGTTATCAAACGCGCACCATGGCTAAGTGCCGTAGGGATGCTGGTGACTAACATGGATTGTTTAGCGTTAATAGGACAGCCCATGCCACAATAGCCAAGGTTCCAGCAGCCTTTGACGTTGCGGTTAATTTTAGTGTATTGCCAGCCCAATGCTCGACAACCATCGGCGATAACTTGATTGTTTGGGTTGGCGTCCGCCGTCCAGGTAGTGATTCCTAAACGCTGTTCTGCCGCTTCAAAATACGGCGCGAGCGATTGAGCATCCAACCCCTCAACACGTTTGTCCGATTGCCAAAAAGACAACGTTTTGTCGGGAGTTCGAATGGACGTGGTCCAATTGACCGTAGTGGAACCGCCCACTGCACGCCCTTGCATAATGCCGATGGATTGTTGCTGATTAAGCATAGCGGCGCTTTGTTGATACAACTCCGGGTAGGCACGCCGCTCTTCCATAACAAAGTCTTTGGAGCGTTTAAGGGGCCCCGCCTCTAATATCAATACCTTAAAGCCAGCCAGCGCCAGCATTTCAGCCGCGGTAGCACCGCCGGCGCCAGAGCCCACTATAACCACATCGGTTTTCAATTGCTCTGCATTGGCTATATCGGTTGCTTGTTGTACGTTCCAGCCACTGGCGATTCCAGCTTCAAAAGGATCCGGGGTCATTAACTGGCTCCAGGTATGTTGGGTTTATGGTAACCAAGCGTTGGCCAAACGTCGGGATCGGAGTAGTAACTGGCAATGATGAGATTTCTAAGCCCTAAATACGCCTGTTGCAGCATCTCAATGAAGCTGTTTCGCCACGATTCAAGCACTTGCTGAATTTGTGCCGGCGATTGCAAAGCCAACGGCGTGATGCTGCCCACCAGCAACAAGTTCCCAAACTGTGCTTCAAGTGATTGCAACAGCTCTTGCATCTGTTCTGCTTGGTGCTCCGGTAACAGCGATATGGTGGTCAAACAGTTGTCGATACAGCGGTTAATTGCGCGCTGTCGCGGTTGAGTCACTTCGGGAAGAATGCCGTCGAGCAACACAGGAACCAAGGCCGCCAACAGCACCCGATGATGTTCATCATAATTGCTGTCGTCAAACGCTTTATCAGAGTACAGTTTGACTCCGAAAGCCATTGCCGCGGTGCTAGCGATACCTATGGTTAAAAAAGTGCGCCTACGCATCTGGCCTCCCTAGCCACTTTTCCGTTACTCTTAAGTTAGCAATGTAGCAAGCGCATTTACTGCGATGCAACTAAGATCAGCCAAAAGGCCAAAAAATGAGCTCTGGATTTACACCGGCGTGGTGGGCCAAAAGCCCGCACACCCAAACCATCATTCCATTACTGACCCAACCCAAGCCGATACCCCTTAAACAACAACGCTTGGAAACCGATGACGGCGATTTCATCGACCTTGAATGGTTGGCAACGCCGACAGCAAACAAACCGATTGTGTTAATTTTGCATGGGTTAGAGGGCAGTGCTCGCAGTCATTACGCCAAACGCTTGCTGCTCGATTGTCAAAAGCAAAACATAAGCGCGGTGGTGCATCATCACCGCAACTGCTCATTAGAGCCTAACCGCTTAGCCAGAAGCTATCATAGCGGCGATACCCAAGACTTGGCGTTCACGATCGCAAACCTTAACGCACGTTTCCCTAATAACCCCATTTTGGCGGTTGGCTATAGCTTGGGGGCTAATGTACTCGTTAAATACTTAGGCGAACGGCCCCATAACAGCGGCATTAAAAGAGCCGTAGCCGTCTCTGCTCCGCTGCAATTAAGTGCGTGTGCTAAACGACTTGAAAAGGGATTTTCTAAGGTTTATCAAAGCTATCTCATAAAACAGCTGCAGCAGCGGGTTCGGCAAAAATTAGCCCAGCCTCACCTAGTGGACAAAATGCCGCTGTCGTTGCAGCAAGTCGACCAGCTTAAAACCTTTTATCAGTTCGATGATCAAGTGACAGCCCCGCTGCACGGATTTAAAGACGTTCACGATTATTATCAACAAGCGTCTGGCCTGCCCTATTTAAAGTCCATTGAAATACCCACTTTGGTGCTGCATGCTCAAGACGACCCCTTCATGAATCAAGACGTCATTCCAACCCGTGCTCAGCTGTCTCAGCAAGTACAGTATCAACTCTGCAGCCATGGTGGTCATGTTGGATTTATTGAAGGAGGCAAACCCTGGGCGCCAAAATTTTTTCTAGAACGCCGCATTCTTCACTTTTTAAAAGGCAGTTAATCAACCATGTTAATTCCCTATGAATCGTTGCAAGCCCTCGACCCTGATACTCTGGAAAACCTAATCAAAGAGTTCATTTATCGGCAAGTTGAAGATCTCAATATCAGTCAACTCGACGATGCTAAAATGACCGAAGCAATAGCGCTGTGCAAACGGCGTTTAGCCAAAGGCGAATTGATGGTGGAATACTCTGAGGACGACGAATCGGTTGCCATTAAAGACAAAGAACAATTGCTGAAACCTTGACCTAAGACCTTGTTGAGGCATATAAAAGACAGTTCGCCTATAAGGAATTTAGACCATGTCCATTAAACACCCGATTATTGCGGTAACCGGTTCTTCTGGTGCCGGGACGACAACCACCACCAATGCGTTTAAGCACATCTTTCGGTTGTTGGGCTTAAAAGCGGCCATTGTTGAAGGCGACAGTTTCCACAGCCACACTCGCGCCGAAATGGAAATGGTGGTTCGTAAAGCCAAAGAAGCGGGCCGTGATGTCAGCTATTTTGGGCCCGAGGCGAACGATTTTAAGCGACTAGAGCGCTTTTTCTCTGAATACGCGGCAACGGGCTCTGGCGAAATAAGAAAATACCTGCACACCTTCGACGATGCAGTACCCTTTAACCAAATGCCGGGCACCTTTACCCCTTGGACTCCCCTGCCGGAAGATACCGACCTGCTCTATTACGAAGGATTGCACGGCGGCGCGGTAACGCCTGACGTGGACATAGCCTCTCATGTGGATTTGCTCATCGGTATGGTGCCCATTGTTAACCTAGAGTGGATTCAAAAGATTGTTCGAGACACCAATGACCGTGGCCACAGTCGCGAAAAGGTTATGAGCTCGATTGTGCGTTCAATGGATGACTATGTGAATCACATGACGCCGCAATTTTCTCGGACTCACATTAACTTTCAGCGAGTCCCTACGGTGGACACCTCAAACCCGTTCAGCGCCAAAGACATACCAAGCAGCGACGAAAGCTTTGTTGTAATTCGCTTTCGCGGCATGCGCCAAGTGGACTTCACCTACTATTTGCGCATGATTCAAGGCAGCTTTATGTCGCGTCGTAATACCTTGGTGGTGCCTGGGGGAAAAATGGGCTTAGCCATGGAATTATTGTTAACCCCACTGATTCAAGATTTAATTGATAGAAAGAAAAGCTTAACCACCAGAGATGATTAAGGAGTCACTGCATGGTCACTAAATACCAACAATACAAAGTGCTGCAAGTTGCCGAAGGCGCTTTGGGCACCTTGTTTCTAGGTGCGTCAGGTATGCCTTTAGAAAAGCTTGAAGCCACCCTCAATGAAGAAGCCGCTCAGGGCTGGCAATTGGTTTTTCAAGTGATTGAGAAGCGTCGCTTTTGGCTGTTCTGGAGCCGTGAAACTGTCATCATTACCTTAGGCCGCTAACATGCTAACCCTTGATGAGTGTCAACGTGAAAAAGACGAGTTGCAGCGTCAACTGAACCAACTTACCGATGAAACCCGCACTCGCATCTATGGTAAGTTGAAACGACAGCTGAAGGACCCTGATACCTATGCGGTGTTGAACTATCTGTTTATCGCAGGAATGCATCACTTCTACTTAGGTAAGATCAACCGAGGATTCATCAACCTATGCTGTTTTTTATTGGGGTTGGTGTGGTTGATTATGGGCTCGGTGTGGGGGCTGGTGCCGTTGATTATAATCACCTTAATCGAGCTAAAAGCACTGTTCCAATCGCAGCGAATTGTGGCTAATTACAATCTCAATGTAATGAAACAATTAATGGGCGTTAGCGTGGCAGAGCAATAGTCTCCCGATACGGCTGACTGGCGAGATAGTTATCAAGGCGCGATTCCAGCTCCTCAATTAACTGCGAGTCTTGAGTTGGTGCTTGCTGCGCAAACTCAATCGCTCGCCGCTGGGTTAGCACGGCATTGCTAAAATCCCCCACCTCAGCGTAAGCCGCTGCTAAATTATCCAATCCGGTGGCATTATCGCCGTTTTCAGCCAGCAATGCCTTGCCTAAGGCAACTGCGCGCTCTCCATCGCGATGTTTCGCTTCGGGGCAGGTTGCCAGTAGCCACACCAGATTATTTTGGGCGGCTGGGTTTTCTACTCGTGAAAAATAATCAATGGCCTTGCCGCAATTCCGTTCAACACCAATACCGCCCGAGGCAAAAATAAACCCGAGTTGAAAACTGGCCCACTGCGGCTCCGTTGCCAACAATTTATGATACCAATGCTGCGCTTTGGCGAGATCACGAGGTAAATACTCGCCGTTAAATAAGAAGTCAGCCAAGGTGTGAATGGCTTTGGAATAGTCAGCGTTAGCGGCAAATTCTAACTTTGATAAAGCGGCTTGTTCATCTTTTGGTAAATAACGCCCAGAGAGTTGCATAACCCCCAGCAAATAGTGCGCTCTTGGGTCACCTTGACTCACTTGATAGCGCAGTAAGGCGATTCGCGACTGAATGATCTCTGCTTGCGGTTGAGGCGTAGTAAAAGCATTCGCTGGCGATTGAATAACAAGGGCCAATAATACAAGCAGGTAAAAAGGCGAACGAGATGCAATCATATTCATTCTCTTGCGGTGACTTACCATGAGTTAACGCCACAAATCGGCATTTGTCCAGTCTATTGGACTAAAGCCCAATCGTGAAATTTGTGTGATTTAGTTAAGTTTCTGGTGTTATTTGCCGATTCTGCTCGCAAATTGCTCAATAAATTAGTGTGGAATCACGAGAAAAGTGTGAGTGAGTTGTCAGTAATGAATAATAGATCCGCTTAATTCTGGTGGAAAGTTGACATAATTTAGCAAAGTACGAAAATGGAACGACTCAATAAGTGACGTTGTTCACAGCCCAGATTTTTTAAGACGCGCTGACAGTACTCATAGAAGCCGCGTCTTTTTAGTTTTTTGACATTTATATATTGAAACAGAGGATCCCATTATGGCTCTAATCGGAAAACCAAAACCCGATCCAACCTTAGAATGGTTTTTGTCGCATTGTCACATTCACAAATACCCAGCGAAAAGCACCCTTATTCATGCGGGCGAAGAATCGGATACGCTTTACTACATTGTAAAGGGATCAGTTGCGGTACTGATTAAAGATGAAGAAGGCAAAGAAATGATTTTGTCTTACCTAAACCAAGGTGACTTCATTGGTGAGCTAGGCCTGTTTGAAGATCAATCCGAGCGTACCGCTTGGGTTCGTGCTAAAGCGCCTTGTGAAATTGCAGAAATTTCTTACAAGAAATTCATGCAACTTATTCAAGTGAACCCTGACATTCTAATGAAGCTGTCGGCTCAAATGGCGCACCGCTTACAAAGCACCAGCCAAAAAGTGGGCGATTTAGCTTTCTTAGACGTTGCTGGTCGTATCGCGCAAACCCTGTTGCACCTAGCCAAACAGCCGGATGCAATGACTCACCCAGACGGCATGCAAATTAAGATCACTCGCCAAGAGATTGGCCAGATTGTTGGTTGTTCTCGCGAAACCGTTGGTCGTATTTTGAAAATGCTGGAAGAGCAAAACTTAATCCAAGCCCATGGTAAAACCATTGTGGTCTACGGGACTCGCTAATTTTCTAATTTAGTGAAGATAGCTCACAAAAGCCAACCTTAGCGGTTGGCTTTTTTTGTGTGTTAATTACATTAGCAATTGCTCACCTAAGCGCAACCTCGCCAATTGTTAAACTTTACAAAAAATTTTCAAATCATTATCAATCACAAAATTATCTTCACTTGATGAGCAAAATTTGCAGCAATCAACACTTCTAAAATCCGCCGCAGAGCTGGATCACACCCTACCAACATTTGCACAAAATCCAGTCACCTATTTGCTAGATTATCGGTGAGATTTTTAGGCGACGTTTCACGTAACTCTGTAACTCTGTTTACAGCTATTGATTACAACCATAAAGAAACGCGCCGGACTCATAATCACAATTACGCAGGAGTAATATATGTCTTTTAAGCAAAAGGCGTTAGCCACTACCGTTGCCATGGCCCTATTTGGTTTAGGTGCCTGCGGTAGCGATGGAAAAGACGGCCCTCAAGGACCACAAGGTCCAGAAGGCCCACAAGGTCCAGGTGCCCCAGAAGTACCTAATCACGCAACTTCAGCTGAGTCTCTAAACCTAGAGTACTTGGAAGCTGGTATCGATGCCGATGGCATTCGCACTACAACCTTCAAGTTGACCAACGAACAAGGTCAAACCGTAGTCGGTTTACCGCGCGTTCGTTTCCTATCTTCACAATTGGCTATGACCGATGCCGGTTACAGCGAGCGTCAAAGCTTTGGTTACCCACGTTGTGAAACTGGCGAAGACGGCTGCTTGGTTGACCACGGCGACGGTACCTATACTGTTACCGCAACACCAGAAAACGCCGACAAGTACGATGCTAGCCTACCGCAACGTTTTATGGTTCGCGTAGAATCTAACATTGGTATTCCAGGCATTGGCCCTGTGCCAGACATCATGCCTGAATACGACTTCATGGTTGATGGGTCTGACCTTACTGCCACCCGCGCAATGGTGGCTACCGAGTCTTGTAACGCTTGTCACACCGACATTGCCTACGCTCGCTACGATACCTATGACCGCTCTCCGCACTATGCCAACAACGTAGAAGCTTGTTCTACCTGTCACTCTCCTGACGGACAAGAGCGTCGTGGTATCTTTGTACAACGTGCTCACCGTTGGCACTCTGGTCTACCGACCAACACTCACGTAACCGCGGCCTACGACTGTACTTCTTGTCACGTAACTGACGCTACAGAAGAGCTGCCAAACGGCGCTGAGTGGTTAGCCCCTACTGCTAACATTCAATCGTGCCTAGGTTGTCACGGTGATGGCGATACCTATCCACGCACCGAGTACACTCACAGCTTTGGTTCTACCATGACTGATAGCTGTACTAACTGTCACAGCACTGCTCAACAAGATCACGTTGATCGCGTTGCTGCGCGCACCAATGCTCGCAACGCCTTTAGCGTAAACGTTACTGATGTAGCAGTTGCGCCAATGACCTCTGATCGTGGTGGCAACAGCTACAATACTGCCGAAGTAACCGTAACCTTAACTATCCTAGATAGCGAAGGCATGCCAGTTACTCAAGCACCAAACGAGTCGCAACTGTTCAACGCGATGCGTATCACTGCTGCTTGGGATGCAGATGCGGGCTACCGTATGCTAACCACTGAAACCAAAGCAGATGGCTCACTTGGCCGTTTAGCGGATCACTCAGTGAACTACCGTGTAGAAGGCATTGCCCCGACCACTTCTGTTCCTGCAGAAGGTAAGTACACCTACGTTATCTCTGGTCAACTTGAAGATGACAACACTAAAAACAACACTGGCCTAATCATTCCAAGCAATACTGATATGGCTGTTGGTGTATTAGCGGTTGAAGCACAAGTTAAGGCTGATGAAAAGACTGGTGTTCCAGCAATGGACGGCAAGCTAGTTGAGCGTATTCGTTCTACTACCGCCTTCTTTGACATGAACGGCCTAGTTGACGACAGCATGAAGCGTCGCCAAGTAGTTTCTAACGAAAACTGTGCCTCTTGTCATGGTGATCAAGCCTACGGCATGCACACTCGTCGTAACGACTTAGAGCAACAATGTGTCGCTTGTCATAACGTTAACATGGCTCAGTGGGATAAAACCTTCAAAGCTAAAGGCGTTGCTCCAGAAGACACTGTAGTTGATCACTTCGCATGGAACACTTATGTTCACGCTCTTCACGCTCAAAACCGTGCAGAACAGAACTTAGATGAAACTGAAGCGAAGCGCGTATTCAAGTACCCAGCTCGTCTAAACGACTGTGCACAATGTCACGTTGACGGTTCTGTGAACCTAGTTGCTATCGAGACTACCGGTGCCTTGATCACTCGTCATGACATGACTGCTGATTCAGACTTCTTTGCAACCAGCCCAGCTGCTGCGACTTGTTACTCTTGTCACAACGGTGAAGCGGCTAAAGCACACATGATTCACAGTGGTGCTGCAACGTTCGAGAAAATGATTGACGCGACCAACGCTACCTTCGACGGTGACGTAGTGGTTGATGCCAAACTGCCTCGCGAAAGCTGCTCTGTATGTCACAGTGAAGCAAACATTGCTGAAAAACACAGCTTCTAAGAACTTTTAAACTTATTGATAATACCCTGCAAACCACTATCAATAAGAAAAGAAGTTTACAGTAAGTTGCAAAAAAGACGCCTTTATGGCGTCTTTTTTTATTCCCCAGAGCCTTAACAAACTCATTAACACAATGTTAGGTAACTGTATCTAACCGCGCCCAAAGCTAGATCTAACTCACAATTTAGTCGGCAGATAAGTTCCAAAAATCAATCCAGTACTGACAATCGACAACAAGTTTTTATTAAACCGCCAAACGGCATTAAAGCGCCTTTTTTGGGAAATTTCGCCTGCCTATAATCGGCTCAGGTCAAGCCAAATTGACCGATATAACAACAATGACAAACTCATTTGCAGGAGTAATACATGTCTTTAACCAGAAAAACCGTTCTAGCCACTATGCTAGGCGCCATGTTCACACTTGGTGCTTGCAGCGATGGTAAAGATGGCGCCCAAGGTCCACAAGGCCCTGAAGGCCCACAGGGACCCGAAGCACCAAAACCACCTTTAGTCATTACCTCGGCTCAAGCTCAAGTGCTTGAGTGGACCTACGGTGACGGTACCGTAAACGTTACCTTCGCCATTCAAAACCAAGACGGCGAAAACATTGAAACCTTAGATCGCGTCCAATTAATGTCTACCGTTACCGACGAAAACGGTATGCTAGCAGACACCATAGACGTTACTTATCAAGCCGGTTCTGACTCCTCTGTGGGTACCTTAGAACACACGGGCGATGGCGTATATAGTCTCGTTGTTCCACAAGACGGGGTTACTGCTGACTCTACCGGTATCGGTTATGTTCGTCCTGGTTGGCGTAGTGCTAATGACGGCGTTCCTCGTACCAAGCGCATTATGTTCAACGACTCTGACAACCTAGCAAAGGTTCAAACCACTGATGATGCCAAATGTGTGGCTTGTCACGGTGAATTTGATGCCGCATCAGGCAACGCGACTTGGGGCTGGCACCAGCACCACCATGCACTAGACAACGACCAAAATGTGGTAGTGGTTGAAGCCTGTTTGGTATGTCACACCGACGTTCAAAAAGAGAATGGCGGTTGGGCTAATAACACCATGGCGATGTTCGGCCACGGTAAGAAGTTCGATGCTGACAATGGCATGGTCTCTTCTGGCCACTCTGCCCTATGGAGCAACTACTCCATGGACATGAAGCGTTGTTCAACCTGTCACATGGATGACGTGGTATTTACCGCCACCATCAATGGCTGTGCCACCTGTCACACCAACCTTCAAGATCCAAACAACGGTCTAGGGGTTGACCACAGCGGCTTTACCGACGCGAACTGTACCTCTTGTCATAATGCTGACGGCGGTTTCTACTACGACCACAACAACGGCAAAGCTCGAGACGAAGCATTGAATCGTTATAGCTTCGACGTGTTATCTGTTGCTCGTAGCGACGACAAAGCCAACATCTTAGTCACCGTAAAAGCCATGGACGCTGACGGTAATGCGGTTGATGTGACAGCGATTGACCCAATGGATGCAACGCCTCGCGGTTGGGCGACCGTTATGAAAAACGGTGAAGCCATGCTTCCAGGTCGCGATGCCGGCCACGTAGCTCGCTCTACCGGCGTTGTCGCTGGTAGCGAAGCCGACACTTACGTATACACCATTGAGCATGCCCTGCCGTACATGGATGGCGAAGTGCTACTTGGCGGCGTTGATGGACGTATATTCCACAACAAAGATGGCGCTTCGCCTCGCGCTCCTATTACCGTATCTAACGTTAAAGACGTTCGTCGCACCAGCTCAGACGGTCTGAAATGTCTGAACTGCCACACCGAAGGTCTTGACGGTCACGGTTCTCAACGCGGTGGTTTTGACCTAGGCGGCGACGCTTGTGTTCAATGTCACAGTGCTTACAACTGGGAGCACGACAAACAAGATAAAGACCACCCAATGGCGTGGGGCCCATTCGTTCACAACATGCACTTTGGTGCGTACAACGAAGAGCGTGACCTAGGTAAGATGCCTACCGTTGACCGCAACAAGAAAGTTGAGTGTGTTGCTTGCCATACGGGTGACATCGACCTCGCCAACGTTGCACCGGCACTGGTACTTAATGGCATGGATCAAGATAACGTTTACGGTATCACGCCAATTGCAGCCAACTGCGCGACTTGCCACACCGGTGCAGCAGCCAAAGCACACATGGAACAAAATGGTGGTGACTTTAATGTTGCAGTAACCCCTGCAGGTACTCACATGGGTGAAAGCGACAGCTTCAATGTGTTTGACCCTGAGCCAGTTGTAGAGTCTTGCTCAGTGTGTCACAGCCCTGCGAAGATGGCTGAGTACCACAACTACTAATCGGCAAAAAAAGGGCCTGCTTACCCTGCACACGCGCAGCGCCCTTTTTATTGTAGGTATTAGATAAAAAAAGACGCCTTGATGGCGTCTTTTTGATGGATAACTGCTGTCAGCTAGTTAGCGTTGGTGCTCTCAAAAATTTTATCCGCCGACGCGGCAACAAAACCCTGATAGAGCCTTCCATCAGCGTCTTCGTGGCGCAGCGCAAATTCGTAAAAGCAACTTGGGATATCAAGCTTGGCATCCGTTAACTGCACCAGTTGCGAATCAGCCATAGTGGACGACTGCTCGAGTAATACTGCTTTCGAGCCTTTAATTTCACCACCGGAAGCATTCAGAGTAAAGCCGCCATCTTTAAGGGCTTGATTCACCTGTTCAAGGGTCTCAAACCCTGGCAACTCATTCACCGACACCGTAAAGTGATTGGCTCGATAGCCCCACACCGACATCCAAGCGGCGTACTCACTGCGCTGGGCAAGCAGCTGATACTCGTCCTTGGAGACTTGCCAGTGGGTTCCACTGTACAAGAACTCCGGCTTGGACACGTCCGCTGGATTCACGTTGGCAACCATGCGCTTGATGATGGTCTGCACCTCGGTAGGCATTTCTTCTACTAATAATTCAGAAATGAACACCTTAGGGTAGTGTGAATTGGCGTGCTGAAAGTGTTTAGCTTTAAGCTTCTTTGCCTCAAAGTCATACTGACCCGCTTCAAAATAACCCAAATCTAAAAAATGCTGGGCTAAAGCGTCCACGGTTACCGGCCCTATATTAAAGGTTCGCAACGCAATGTGGTCGTTAATGATATCAGCACCGCCGCCCAGTAACTCGTGTATCGGTTGAGCGCTGGGGGTATGGCTTAAATAATCTTGCCAAAGCCCGTCAAATAATTGTTCTACCGTAAGCATGATGGAGTATCCTTTTACAACTCGATTCCAGGACTAAAGGTGGCGGGTAACGCCAACGCATCCGCTTCTACTGAGGCCACCGGATAGGCACAATAATCAGCTGCATAATAAGCACTGGCTCGATGGTTACCGGAAGCACCAATACCACCGAACGGTGCCGCGCCAGAGGCTCCTGTGGTTTGTTTGTTCCAATTAACAATGCCCGCTCGAATTCGAGCTAGGAAGTATTGATAATCCGCTACGCTGTCTGCCAAAAGACCCGCTGATAAACCGTATTTGGTGTTGTTGGCCAGCTCAATGGCTTGGTCAAAGGTTTGATAACGAATCACCGAAAGTAACGGCCCAAAATACTCTTCATCGTCAAGCTTGGTTACCGCGGTTACATCAATCAAACCAGGGCTGATAAGGCCTGTGTTGGCTTGCAGCAATTCCATGGTCACCAATGGCTCGGCACCGGCTTCTACCAGTTTTTGCTGAACCGCAAGCATGCCATTGGCCGCTTGATGAGAAATCATGCTGCCGGCAAACGGCTGTGGCTCGGCATTCCAAGGGGCTACTCGAATGGCTTTAACCGCTTTGACCAGCTCGGCAAGCAGCGCGTCGCCCTGCTCGCCTTGTTGCACATACAAACGACGGGCACAGGTACAGCGTTGTCCGGTAGAAATGTAGGCCGACTGAATGATTTCATAAACCGCCGCTTTGATATCACTGACATCTTTCACAACCAAAGGGTTATTACCGCCCATTTCCAGGGCTAAAATGCGTCCAGGATCGCCAGCAAACTGCTGATGCAATAAGTGCCCAGTGCGGGAGCTTCCAGTAAAGAACAAGCCATCGATTTGCGGAGAGTTAGCCAAGGCTTTACCGGTTTCAACCGTGCCTTGAACCAGGTTAATAACCCCCTCTGGCAAACCGGCCTGTTGCCATAACTTCAGCATAAACTCCGCCACCGCAGGGGTTAATTCCGACGGCTTAAAGACCACGGTATTCCCCGCTAACAAGGCAGGTACTATGTGACCATTGGGCAAGTGTCCCGGGAAGTTATAAGGGCCAAACACGGCAACCACACCATGAGGCTTGTGACGCAACACAGCGGTGGCCCCCGGGATGTCATTGCGTTTCTCGCCAGTGCGCTCTTGGTACGATTGCATCGACAGGCCAATCTTGCCGATCATGGCCGCCGCTTCCGTGGCGGTTTCCCACAATGGCTTACCCGTCTCTTGAGCAATCAGCTCTGCCATTTGTTGCTTATGCTCGGTAAGTTGCGCCTTATATTGCTCAACCACAGCAACGCGCCCTTCATAACCCAACATGAACCAGTCAAACTGAGCTTGGCGAGCTGCGCTTAAGGCCGCATCAACTTGTTCGGGTGTGGCGCTATGCCCTTGCCATAAAGTTTCATTATTAGCAGGGTTTACCGATGTCATGGCCTCGCCGTTGCCGGCCAGCCACTGTCCTTTAATAAAATGAGTCATAAAAACTTCCTTAGCTTAGCAACAGACGCAGCGTATCGCCCTGTTGCACTTTTAACGCTGCCGCTTGTTTGTGGGTGATATACACCACCCCATCCTGGGCTTCACTATGTACCGTCACTTGGGCCGCTCGATAGTCCTGAGTCTTGTCATTGGCCGCCAGCAGTTTCACGCCTTCTTCAGGCAGCGCATCAACAATGACAACTTGGTAGTTGTCGCTGTTTCTAACGCTTGCGATATCACCCAATAGGCATTCAACCGTTGGACCGGCATCGAAGATATCAACGTAGCCACGACAGCGCAGCCCTTCGGCTTCTAAGAGCTTAAGGGCTGGGCGTGTGTTGGGGTGCACTCTGCCAATCACTTGCTGCGCTTCAGTGGGCAGCAAACAGGTATAAATGGGATTACGGGGCATCAACTCCGCCATAAATGACTTTTCACCCATACCACTCAAGTAGTCGGCATAAGGAAAGTCGATGGTAAAGAAGTGCTTTTGCAGCCAATCGAAAAACGGCGACTGGCCTTGGTCATCACTCACCCCTCGCATTTCGGCAATCACACGCTCACCAAATCGGTGCGGATGTTGCGCCATGAACAAAAAGCGATGCTTTGATAGCAAGCGACCGTTGCCGCTATGGCGATAGTCTTTCTTCAAAAACAAAGTACATAGCTCGGCTGCACCTGTGTAGTCGTGGCACATGGTCAAGGTTTCAACCTCGTTACGTACCGACAGCTTTTCACTGTGATAGACTTCGGTACCAAGGCGATAATGATAAAACGCGTCCACCAGCCCAACCGCCGCTTCGATACCACTGGTACCCACCACTTCGCCGGTCTCTGTGTCTTCTAACACCATCAGATAACCTTCATCGTGGGGGCCTGCTACCTCAGCGCTGAACGAGGCTTCGCTGCGCTTGATTTTACGTTCCAGCAAGTCGCGATTAAGCGGCAACGATGTGAAGCCGTGTCCAGAGGCTTCAGCAATGGTCATAAGCGCATCAATATCAGCCGTTTCAATAGGTCTGACAATAACCATTTATCGCTCCTTAGCTTGCGTTTACAACCGCCGCAACCGCGGCTTCAAATCGCTCTAGGCCCAAGGCAATGTCTTCATCTGGAATTACCAAAGACGGCGTGAATCGCACCACGTTAGCGCCTGCGATAAGACACATGAGCCCTTGCTCAACTGCAGCGACCATAAAGTCTCGAGCTTTGCCTTGATAGTCTTGATTCATCACGGCTCCGATGAGTAAGCCTTCTCCACGCACACACTCGAATACTTTGTATTTAGCGTTAATGGCATTCAAGCCATTTTTAATCAGCTCATGCTTGGCTTTAACACCCGCCAATACCGGCGCTTGATTCACCACGTCCATCACCGCTTCACCAATTGCACAAGCCAGCGGGTTGCCGCCGTAGGTAGAGCCGTGGCTGCCGATTTTCAAGCTTACGGCGATTTCATCTGTAGTGAGCATAGCGGCGATTGGGAATCCACCGCCCAGCGCTTTTGCTGTGGTTAGGATGTCCGGTACCACATCGGTACCCATATAAGCATACAGCTCGCCAGTACGGCCCATGCCGGTTTGCACTTCATCAAAAATAAGCAAGGCATTGTGTTGGTCACACAGAGCACGCACCTGACGCAAAAACTCAGGCTCGGCTTTGATGATGCCACCTTCACCTTGTAACGGTTCCATCATCACCGCACAGGTGTTGTCGCTGATAAGCGCTTTAAAGGCTTCAATGTCGTTGTAATTGATGTGGTCGATGGCGCCAGGCTTAGGTCCGAAACCGTCGGAGTAGATGGCTTGGCCACCCACTGATACCGTAAAGAAGGTGCGACCATGGAAACCTTGGTTAAACGCAATAATTTGATTTTTATGCTCACCGTGTTTTTCTAGAGCGTGGCGACGGGCTAACTTCAACGCCGCTTCGTTGGCTTCGGCGCCAGAGTTGGCAAAGTAGACTTTATCAGCAAAGGTGGCATCTACTAGCTTAGATGCCAAACGCAGCGCTGGCTCGTTGGTCATGACATTAGATAAGTGCCAAAGCTTTTGCCCTTGTTCAGTAAGCGCCGTTACCAATGCGGGGTGGCAATGACCGAGACAGTTGACCGCAATTCCGCCGGCAAAATCAACATACTCTTTGCCTTGCTGATCCCAGACACGGCTGCCTTCACCTTTTACAGGTATTACAGCTGAAGGTGCATAGTTAGGCACCATAACGTCATTAAAAGTGTCACGAGAAACGGATAGTGGGTTAGTCATTGAACTCTTCCTTTATTTTTATTTGGGAGGCTAAAACTCATGATTAAGCGCTTTATACTGCAGGTTGCAAACTTGTTAAACGCGCTCGAGGCTCAGCCTCTTTCTTAAAATTCAGACCATTATTAGCCGATCTGAGTGCTAATTGCTAGTTATGAGCATTTACACTTGCGAAACACTCTGTTTGAAGTGAATAAACATGAACTAACAGGTGACTAAAACCTCGTATAAATCGCTTATTCGAGAAATAAATAGTCAAAAATAATCATTACGATTAATGCAAAGCCAGTATTATGCATTTATTGTGCATAATGACGCATTAATCAAACTGAGATAGCAACCACTCATTGCACAACTTGATGGCTTTTTCTGATTCAGGTAACCAATCAAACAGCGGGAATACGTGGGGCATGTCGTCCCAAAGCCTAAATCGAACCGGTCGTTGCGCTTGTTGCAGTTTTTTAGCCAGTCGACACGAGTCATCTCGTAGCAACTCTCTTTCACCAGCTATCAATAGAGTATTAGGCACCATGCTTAAATCTGCCAGTAACGGCGACAACATCGGATGACTTGGGTTATGCCCGTCAAGATAGGCACTGCGCAGCCGTAACATGCCTTCTAAAGTGAAAAACGGATCATCAACGTCCAATATGGCTTCTGCATCCCCGGTCATGGCCAAATCGGTAGCGGGCGATAGCAGCATTAACCCCTTCGGAATCGGCAACTGTTGTTGCTCACATGCAATCATCAGCGCCAACGCCAAATGACCACCCGCTGAATCACCCCCGACAATGATTTGCTGACTATCAATGCCTCTATCGAGCAAGGACTTATAACTGCTAATTACGTCATTGATTGCTGCTGGAAAGGGGTGCTCTGGTGCCAGTCGATAATCGGGAACCCAGGCTTGCACTTTTGCTTCTTTACAAAAATGGCGAATTAAATGAGCGTGGGTATTGGGCGTTCTAAAGCAAAATCCTCCGCCTCGAAGATAAAGAAGATGGCGGTCGACTGAAGACTCTCGATGGCGATAGCGCCATAAACGACAATTCGGCAGCTCAGTAAAGGTGGCATTAAGCGATTTAGGAATATCGACAAAACGGGCATCTAATGCTTCTAGCTTCTCTCGAATATCGCTTAGGCTGGCGGTGAGTCGCCCTTTAGGCCCCAGTTGACTCATCCCGGGTCGTGCGATCATGGACATGATGCTATTGAGCACCTGACTTTGCCAACTGGCCATGAAACCTCCTATAAAGAAAAAGGCCCAAAGTGACGAACTGAGGGCCTTGTTACTCGCTGATAATTATTTTAGCTCTTCTTCAAACATCTTAAAGATTCGACGATACTCGTCAAGCCAGCTCGACGGTTGACGGAAACCATGGGGCTCCACTGGATAAATCGCCGTTTCAAAGTTTTCTTTCTCCAGCTCAATTAAGCGTTGCACTAAGCGCACACTGTCTTGGAAGAAGACGTTGTCGTCCAACACGCCGCTCATGATCAACAGGCGCTTATTAAGGCCTTCGGCATGTTCAATCGGGCTTGAGCGATTATAAGCAATGGGGTCAACCTCAGGCGTATTCAAAATGTTTGAGGTGTACGGGGCATTGTAGTGGGCCCAGTCGGTAACCGGACGCAATGCCGCACCAGCTTGGAAAAGCTCTGGCTCGGTAAATAAGGCCATAAAGGTCAAGAAGCCGCCGTATGAGCCGCCGTAATGACCCACGCGTCCTTTATCAACACTGGCGTTAGCGCTCATCCAATTGACCGCATCCACCATGTCTTCAACTTCGGTGCGCCCCATATCGCGATAAACCGCGGTACGCCAATCTCGGCCATAGCCTTTAGAACCGCGATAATCGATATCGAGCACAACATAGCCATTCTGTGCAAGAAGGTTGTGGAACATGAATTCGCGGTAATAGCTTGACCAACCGTAGTGAGCATTTTGCAAGTAGCCTGCACCATGGCTGAATATGACCGCTGGGTATTGCTGAGTCTCATCATAGCCTTGAGGCAGATACACGCGAGCGTAAACCGGCTTGGCTTGATGGCTTGATGGAATCGCTACGATTTGCCCTGCTTGCCAAGGATAATCGGCAAAGGCTTTGCTTTGGCTTTGGGTCAGCTGTTTAGCCTGCTCGCTACCCACGCTTTGCACAAACAATTCAGGCAGCGAGGTGTTGGTTGAAGCGGTTAACAGCAATTTGTTGCCATCAGGGCTCAAGCTGTAGTCAAGGTTACCCTCAAACTGAGTCATACGCTCAGGTGCAGAGCCATTGAGCGCTACCCGATACACGTCGTACTTACCTGGATGACGCGGATTGGCACGGTAATACAGGTACTGGTTATCCGGCGACAGTGTCACTGAATTAACCACAAACTCACCTTGAGTTAGCGCTTTTGCCTTGCCACCGAGCGTCTGTAGGTAAAGCTGAGAATACCCAGTTTGCTCTGATAAGAAGTAGAATTGCTGTGAGTTACCAACCCAACCAAAATCATTATGAGTGTAGTTAATCCAGGCTTGGTCGCTTAATCTGTGTTGAGTATTGAATCTGCCCTTGTCGAGATCAACCGAGGCAATCCAACGATCTTTGTTATCGGTAGCTTCAAGCATTACCAACAACTGGTCGTTTTGCGGGTGCCATTGAATGGGGCTTTGGCTCCAAGTCCAGTCCAGCATTAAGCGTATTGTACGAGTAGCCTTTTCACTCTTATAGGTTTCGCCTTTTGCTTTGGCATTTTCCTGCTTCACTGAAGCTAATACGTCCTCATCGAAACCGGTTAAGCCTTCAATGGTAATGTCTTTTTGAGTGCCTTTCTCTAAATCCAGAATCACAAAGCGTTGCGCCACCGGCTTGGCTTCCGCTACTCGAGCGCGAACATTAACCGCATCAACGTAACCGTCTTTGCCCAAGTAGTTCGGCATGATGTCGTGCTTGTCACGCCAACTAGCGTCTTTGTCTTGGGCGACCACCAGCAAGTAACGACCGGAATTGGATAAACTCAAATTGGTGAGTCGCTCTTTACCACCCAAGTAAAACGGCTTGGCCGCAAGAGTGTTGTCTAGGCGCTGTAAATCCTTATTAAACTGCTGAGTTTGCTTGGCATTTTGATGTTGCTTGGCAACGTATTGAATCAATCGGTGTTGCTGCTCTGCCAAAAATCCGTTGGGCTCTTTAACACCGCTTGGCGCTTTTTCAAATCGCACGTCGGCAATTTGGGTGGTCATACCGCTGTTAAGATCCAATCGATAAAGCGCCGCATCTTGCCAATAGGCGACACTGCCATCATTAAGAAACTTAACGCCGGACAATTGGGTGTTGAATCGGGTGTATTGGCGTATTTCGCCACTGCTCAGTTGCTTAACGAACACGTTGCCTTGATACAAATACACCTTAAATTTGCCATCACGGCTAAGATCACCGCCTTGCTGAGGCAACTTATGATAATCGGCAATGCTCACCTGTGTGGCTTCGCTTTGCTCAATACCTTGGCGATAATAGCTCGTTAAGGTATCGAGAAAACCTTTGCGCTGGAAAATCACTTCACCGCTGTCATCAGCCCAATAAGCATTAGAAGGCGAAATACCCATCCAAGCAGGATCCGCCATAATTTGCTTCATGGTTAATGGGGTGTCTGCGCTTGGAAGGTTAGCGGTTTGCAGAGGCGTCGCCATTGGGGCCGCTTTTGGCTCAATAGCGGTGGTGCTCGCAGCACAGCCACTGAGTAAGATTAGACATAAGCTACTGGCCGCAGCTTTCAATCTCCGTTGGGTCATAACTTTGATCTCTTATTTTTGTTTTGTTTGACTAATGCGTTAGCTGAGGCTTGTTATACCATGAAGTCGCCTGCAGCACACCCTTTGAGGTGGCTAAGGTTTAGGAAGTTTTGTAAGAGTTGATGACCTTGCTCGGTCATAATGGACTCTGGGTGAAATTGAACCCCGTATAGCTGTAATTGCGGTTGGCTCATGGCCATAACAAGGCGCCCGTATTGCGGGTCGTCCAAGTAGGCGTCTAGTTGAAAGCCGTCAGGAATATCATCCACAATTAACGAATGATAGCGAGTAACCTGAAGCGGGTTGTTTAACCCGGCAAAAAGGCCCTCGCCGGTATGACTAATTAGGCTGGTTTTACCGTGCATGACTTGAGGAGCCCGCACCACCTTAGCGCCGTAAACCTGGGCTAAGGTTTGATGACCTAAACAAACCCCAAGTATGGGTACCTTGCTCGCAAACGCTTCCACTAAAGCTAAGGAAACTCCAGCCTGATCTGGGCTACATGGCCCAGGAGAGACTACGATACACGAGGGGTTGAGCGCTTGTATGTCAGCAATGCTCATTTGATCGTTTCTCACCACTGCAACCTGTTGTCCTAACTCTTGAAAGTATTGCACCAGGTTGTAAGTAAACGAATCGTAGTTATCGAGCATTAACAGCATAAATCAAGCGCCCTGTTGGTATCATAAACGGCAAATTAGCAAAGCGCCGATTTTACCTTAGTCATAGAAAGCGCGCATGTCTTTTACCAACTTCTGCAACGATTGTGGCTCGACATACATCATGTGCCCTGCAGGATAGTAAGCCATGGTGACCCGGCTATTGTCGATGCCATTATCGGCGAAGGTATTCTCAGTGGCGAAAAACGGTGTTGCAAAATCGAAGTAGCCGTTGGCAACAAACACCTTTAGACCGCTGTTTTCGCGCATGGCTCGGCCTAAATACGGTGCCACATTCACAAAGTGCATTTGCTTGCCGGAGACGTTCCAATTCCAACCACGGTTTACGTCAACGGATAACACCTGAAACTTGCGTTTGGTATCCACTTTTAGCACACGGAATAAATAATCTTGAATGGCCGCGGTATACGCACCAGAAATACCGTATCCGGATGGATCGTTGTCTATGTATTCGCCGCCGCTATCGTAGTCTACGCCGGTGTAGCGACTGTCTAATCGGCCAACAGTGAGGTCTTGGTCGCGCAGCAATTGCTTAGTGTAGCGATGTGCAGAAACCCGCAGATTGACTCTGTCTAAGTAGCTTTCTGACAAGCCGGTAAAGCGAGCTAAGCTCGCTCGAGTTTGCTGATATTGCTGCTCCGTTAACCGATTGCCGAGCAGCAGCGCGGAAGCGTATTCACCAATAGCAAACGCACGCGACTCTTCAATGAATCCTTCTAAACCTAACGCTTTATCCTGTGGCGATACTTTGTCGTGATAAAAAGCGGTAGCCGCCATGGTGGGTAAAAAACCAATATAGGGTTGATGGTTACCCGGCTGATAGCGAGCGTGGGTGAAATCCAGAATAGAGGAAATGAGTAAAACGCCATTAAGGGAAACGTTGGTCCAGCCGCCTTGCAGCTCTTGGGTCACAGCGGCCGCTCGAGTAGTTCCGTAGCTTTCACCGGCGAGATATTTAGCCGCATTCCAACGTCCGTATTCCGTTAACCATAGGCGAATAAAGTCAGCGATAGAGCGTGCGTCTTCTTTCACGCCCCAAAAGTCACTGCCTTGTTTATCCCCTAGCGCTCGGCTTAGACCGGTCCCCACCGGATCAATAAACACCAAATCGGTTTGATCAAGCATAGAATATTGATTGTCGACCATTTGATAAGGAGGCGCACCATCGTCTTTAGCATCACCAGGCACCACCACTCGTTGTGGTCCAAACAAGCCTAAGTGCAACCAAATGGAAGCCGAGCCTGGGCCACCATTAAATACAAAGGTCACCGGTCGGGTCGGGTCGTTTTTGATGTCGGTCCGCAAATAACTGACCGAGTGAATACTGGCGGTCGGATTGTCCTTGTCATCGTATAAGAAGGTTTCTCCGGCTATCGCTTGATATTTTATGCGATCACCATTAATTCGAACTTGATGCTCAGTAATAGAACGCAGCGGTTGCTGAGCTTCACTGACTTTGGCTTCTTTTGCGTGAACTGGTAACCCATGGACACTCAAACTGGTGACTGAGCATAGTACGACCATGCTGATTAACTGTCGAAAACTCATCCCTTATTCCTTCTAACTCGTATTATTGTTTTGCCAACACGCTAACAAGGAAGCGATTAAATAGCCAGCATGCAACGCCTTTCTGCCATTTTTTAGGCATAAAAAAGCCGAGCATCACTGCTCGGCTTTTGTTGGCGTGGTGTTAACTCTAGTTAATACCGCGACGTTTCAACAAGGCGTCAGTCGTTGGCTCTTGACCACGGAAGGCTTTGTAGCTTTCCATTGGTGGACGAGTGTTACCCACTGACAAAATGTTTTTACGGTAGTTGTCACCGTTCTCGCGAGTTAAGCCACCGGTGGTTTGCATGTAAGCAAACGCATCCGCTGCCAAGATTTCACTCCACAAGTAAGCGTAATAGCTCGCTGAGTAGCCACCGGCAAAGATGTGAGAGAAGTAAGTAGACTTATAACGTGGTGGAATGGCTGGTACCGCAACACCGTTTTTCTCTAACGCTTTTTGCTCAAAGCCTTTCACGTCAGTGATTAAGGTATCGTCTTCCAACGAGTGCCACTCTAGATCGACTAACGCTGCTGCCATGTACTCAAGGGTATCGTAAC
Source organism: Paraferrimonas haliotis (assembly GCF_002282895.1). GTDB lineage: Bacteria > Pseudomonadota > Gammaproteobacteria > Enterobacterales > Shewanellaceae > Paraferrimonas > Paraferrimonas haliotis. The sequence goes on along the minus strand of NZ_NRRB01000001.1, from coordinate 199,860 downwards.
CTTGGTTGAAGCTACGAGATTTGATGATCTTGTCCAAAAGCGCTTTTGGAATGGCTTCACCGGTTTTGTAGTGCTTAGCGTAGTTAGCTAGTACTTCTGGATTTTGCGCCCAATCTTCTTCAAAGGTTGATGGGAATTCTACGTAGTCGCGAGATACAGCGGTACCTGCTAGGCTGCGATAATTCACATCAGAGAACATGCCGTGAAGCGCGTGACCCATTTCGTGGAACATGGTGGTCACGTTGTCATAGCTTACTAGCGTAGGCTGACCTTCGGCACCCTTTGGAATGTTCATTACGTTAACGATCACTGGGGTCGTGCCGTCAAACTTAGATTGGCGAACAAACGAGTTCATCCAGGCGCCACCGCGCTTACCGGTACGAGCAAAGTAATCACCGTAGAAAATGGCAATGCTGGTGCCGTCGGCGTCAAAGACTTCATAAGCTTTAACGTCTGGGTGATAAACCGGTAGGTCTGGACGAGCTTTGAAGGTAATGCCATAAAGCTTGTTCATGGTGAAGAATACACCCTTCTCGAGCACGCTGTTAAACTCGAAGTATTGTTTTACTTCGGCTTCATCAATTGCGTATTCCTTTTGACGAACTTTTTCAGCGTAGTAAGCCCAATCCCAAGGCTGAAGCGCATGCTCAGTGCCTTCAGACTTCATCATTTTCTTGATGGCTTCAGCTTCTTTAGTGGCATTTTTAACAACCGCAGGCACCATGCTTGCAAGCATGTTACGGACGTTTTCAGGCTTCTGTGCCATGGCATTGTTCATGCGGTACTCGGCCCAGTTATTAAAGCCTAATAGCTTGGCTTTTTTAACGCGAAGCTGTGCAAGCTTAGCAGCGATGCTGGCTGTTTCGTTCTCGCCTTCAAGACCACGGTAAGCAGACGCTTCCCAGATACGCTGACGCAATTCGCGATCTTCGATGCTGGCCATAATGTCTTGGCGAGTGGTGTTCACTAGCGGAATAAGGTACTTACCGTCATGACCGGCGTCGCTCGCGCGTTTAGCTAGGCTGCCGATTTGTGCGTCGGACAAGCCTTTTAGCTCGGCAACGTCATCAACCAATACCGCACGTTCGCCACCTAAGGCTAATACGCGTTGTGCAAATTCGTTGGTTAGCTTAGCTTCTTGGGCGTTTAGCTCGCGAATTTGAGCTTTTTGCTCTGCAGTTAGCTTAGCGCCCGCTTGCACAAAACGCTTGTAATACACTTCAACCAAACGCTTAGACTCACTGTCCAAGTCAGACTGCCCAAGCCCCTCGTAAACGCTTTTCACGCGTTGGAACAGTTTGTCGTTCAAATAGATGTCGTCATTGTGTGCTGATAGCTTAGGTGCCATTTCACCTTGAATGGCTCGAATCTCGTCGTCGCTGTTACTGCCCGACAAGTTAAAGAATACGCTGGATACACGGCCTAATAATTTACCGGACTTTTCCATTGCAAGGACGGTGTTATCGAAGGTGGCAGCATCGCTTTGTTCAGCAATAGCATTGATTTCAGCTAGATGCTCTTGCATGCCCACTTCAAAGGCTGGCTTAAAGTGTTCTTTTTTAATGACGGTGAAGTCTGGAGCTTGATATTGCAAGCTGCTGTCTTTAGCAAATGGATTAGAAGCTGCCAAGGCGGTTGCGCTTACGCTGTCTGTCGCTTGCTGACTGGCGTCGTCAGAAGAATTACTGCTACAGGCGCTTAGTGCGAATGCCACACTCAAGGCAAGGGCTGTTTTCAGGTACATAATTTTTCCTGTTGTTTTGAGATCACTACGTTAGAGTTATTAGGCCCATCTGCGCGGGCTAACCTCCTTTAATACACAATCGCAGGATGTTTGTACATGCTTTGTAGCGTGTTTGTGGGGCCAAATTCCAAGAAAAGTGTAACTTTTACCATCCATTAACATCCGAACGCTTCTGAACAGCTGCTGTGCATAATTTTTATCGTTCATAAACGGTTCAGGTTCGCCCGCTAAACTGCAGCCACTTTTTAAATAAATCACGATAGGTAAATCCATGAAAGCTCCAATTTTAGTCGCTGTATCCATGTTTATGAGCGCCTCATCCATGGCTTACGACTGCAACAACGAACTGGGCGAGACCATCGCGGGCGGCGTCGAAGGTGCCGTAGCGGGCGCCATTGTTGGTGGCATTGTCGATGGTAAGGAAGGCGCTAAACGCGGTGCAGCGATTGGCGCCGGTGTGGGTGCGATTAACGGCATGGTTGAAGGCGCCATTCAAGACGACCGCTGCCGCGACGCTCGATACCTTGAAGATCGCATTGTAGCGGATGCGCTGGTTGAAGACGCCATTGTCGATCGCGTCATCGAAGACGAGCTTATCGATCGTGCCATAGAAGATGAAGTAACGGACCGCATCATCGAAGAAGAAATTTACAGTGATGTATGGGATGACTAACTCCCTGTCACGATAGAAGCGAGCGCTCTCGGGCGCTTTTTAAACGCCCTTAATTTAGAGTAATAGCTCCAGGCAGTCATTATGAAACTCAAACAACTCATTACATCAGTCGCAATTTCCGCGCTATTTAGCGGCTCAGTATTAGCAACCGAAGTACCGGTTTCGGAACAAGACATTGCCAAACCTCAACGCACCGCAGAGCCGTCCAATTTTATTGGCGACGACGGCAAACTGGATGTGTCCAATTGGCTAAGCCAAGCCTACGGCTTTTTGCCCGTACCGATAATGGTTACCGAGCCTGCTGTGGGCTATGGTGGTGGCTTAGCGGTGGTCTTTTTAAGCGACTCTTTAGTCGCCGAAACCCCGCCGGACATCAGCGGTATTTTTTCCATTGCCACTGAAAATGGCTCAAAAGTAAACGGCGGTTTTTACCAAGGCTACTGGAAGAATGACAGCATTCGCTATGAAGGTATGGCGGTACTACCTGAGATAAACTTGGCTTACTATGGCGATTCCACCGCACCGTTATTTGACTACAAATTAAAAGGTGCCTTTTTGGATCAAACCATACTGTTCCGCGTTAACGAGTCACCTTTGTTCCTAGGTGCCTCCATGACCTATTTTGACGGTGACAATAGCATTCGCGGCGAAGCGCAAGGTCCTATTCCAAGCTTTGGCTATCAAAATCGCGTATTAAGCGGTGCCGTTGAGTTGTTGTACGATACCCATGACAACCACTTTTCGCCGAAAAATGGCTACAAAATAGAAGCGTCGTTGGCACACTTTGAAGGGCGAGAAGCCGATAGCAATTACAACTATCAAAAAGCCGAAGTGAAACACGTGCAGTTTTGGGAATTGCAACAATGGGTGCTTGGCTTAAAAGTCAGTGCCGATGTGGTCGACGGGCAAGTCCCTTTTTACGCACGGCCGTTCATATCGCTTCGCGGGATCCCGGCCATGCGTTATCAAGGCGACCAGGTTGTTGCTTCTGAATTTGAAGCACGCCGCTACCTCGACTCTCGCTGGTCGGTGCTGGGTTTTGCTGGTGCCGGCAGTGCTGCCGATAAAGCCCAAGACCTGTTCAAGGAAACCCAAGTCGCCGGTGGCGCCGGTTTCCGCTACTTAATTGCCGATAAATACGGTATGGAAGTGGGCATGGACTTGGCCCGAGGCCCTGAAGAAACCACTGTCCACATTCAATTCGGCTCTAGTTGGTGATCTAACCGTTAAATTCCTGTTATCCTTAGCCTAACAAGATTAGGCTAAGGATTTCTTACATATGGCGATCGACAGCTTTGCCATTCGCGCATTCATAACCATCGCGAAATCGGGCTCTATGTCCAAAGCAGCCACCCAGCTTGGAAGCTCCCACCCCACATTAAGCCGAACCATCGCAGCGATGGAAGACGAACTTGGCTATCAGCTTTTTACTCGCGAAGGCGCGGGCAAAAGCGTGGTGCTATCCCCCCGTGGTCAGCGACTGCTCCATCAAGCGAAGCTCACCATTGAAACCATCGATGTATTTAATGACATCGCGGAACAACTATTTGATGACACCACCCCTAAAGTGCTGCGATTGGCCATACCGGATTTGATCAGCGATGAAAAAATGGCTGGAATTGTTGCTAACATATACAAGCACTGGCCCAGTATCGAAATCGAACTCAGTCAGCCAAGCATTTTTGAAGGCTATGGTTTGCTGCTGGCGAAGAAAGTCGATGGCTTATTAGCCATGCGAGAAGACGCTCTATTGAAAGGCATTGTTATCGAGCCGGTGGGTAACATTAGCATGAGTATGTATGTGCACCCGCAACACCCGCTGGCTCTTAAAGACAAGGTGCAAACCTCTGACTACACACCTCACCGCCTATTTTGGCCGAAAACCGGGGCCAATGACACCAGCCGTTTGCAATGGGAAACTTGGTCGTTGAAAACCAGCTACACCCAAAACTTTAGGCAGGCGGCGGCATGCGCAATGCAAGGGCTTGGCGTGGCACCACTGCCGGATCACATTGGTCGACCATTGGCTGAGGCCAATCAACTAAAGTTGATTTCGCTGGGCACCCAAAATCAAGAGTCACCAGCCATTTTAGAATGGATGTCGCTGGAAAGTTATGCCCACCGAGGCTTAATGAATTTCATTGCAGCACAAATGGTTGAAGCGTGTTCCAACTAAAGCCACCAAAAAGCCGGTAATCGAAATTACCGGCTTTTGGAGGGAGTACCACAAACGGGAAGGTAACCCTAATGGCAGCCTATACGGCTTGTGGGGAAGCCACTGCCTGTCTCGCTTTTAGCGAAAACTTCTCACGCACGCCTTGGAAGAATACAAAGGCTGCTGGGACTAACAAACAACCGACAAAGGTGGCGCTGCAAATACCGCCAAAGGCGGCCCAACCAATGGCTTGCTGAGCTCCTGCTCCAGCGCTCGCAGCAAACATCAAGGGGATTTGGCCGATGGCAAATGACAAGGCCGTCATTAAGATTGCTCGTAACCGCAATCGAGTCGCTTGAGTCGCAGCTTTCACCAAGCTCACCCCTTGCTCTTCTCTCAACTGCTTTGCAAACTCAACGATTAAGATTGAGTTGCGGGCAGTCATGCCGATCAGCAGTACTAAAGCGATTTGAGTGTATAAGCTAATGCTCGCACCCACCGCGAAGCAGGATAAGAAGGTACCTAGGGCGGCTGTGGGAACCGGTAGCAAAATAGCCAAGGGGGTTAACCAAGACTCGTATTGGGCAACCAACAGCAAATAGACGATGACGAGCGCCGCAGCAAAGGCGATGGCGGCAGCGTTGCCCGCTTCTTTCTCTTGGCGAGAGAGCCCAGACCACTCGTAGCTATAGCCATCGGGTAAGCTTTCGGCCTCGGCTTCCATAGCCGCCATGACCTCGCCCGAGGAAAAACCTGGGGCCGCTAGACCATTGATTAACGCCGAGCCGTTGATGTTGTAGCGCACTAACGTAGCGGGTGTGAACTCGATGTGACTGTCAACTAAGTTACCCACGCGAATCATATCACCATGGTCGTTTCGAACAAACAATCGATCTAATGCCGTTTCGTTGTCACGCTCGCTGGCCTTAGCTTGTACCTGCACCATGAAATTTCGCCCGTCTAAAGTGAAATCATTAATGTAGGTACCGCCGAACTGGGTATTAATGGTGTTTACCAGTGACTCAAATGCCACCCCTTTCATTGCGGCGCGTTCCTCATTAATGTCCAACTTAATGTTAGGCGTAGCCACGCTATAGGTTGAAAAAGCGGCCGCTATTTCTGGGCGATCGTTAACCCGGGCCAAGAACTCGTTTAAGACACTTTCTACCTCCTGAGGAGAGCGCCCTTTTTGATCAAGCAGCATAAATTCGACGCCATCAACAAAGCCTAATTCCGGTACCGCCGGCAGCCCAAATGCCATGCCTAAGCCCTCAGGCATTTCGTCTATGGCTTGCTGGATTTGTGCTGTGATGATGTCTTGATGTAACTCGGCCCCTCGTTGTTGCCAGTGACTTAACTTAGTAACAATAAGGGCGGAGTTCGATTGAGTCGCTTCGTTTAATAGATTGTATCCAGGTACGGTAACAATACTTTCCACTCCCGCTAGCGCCATGACTTTGTCAGATACTGTCTTTACAGCCTTTCGGGTGCGATCAAGCGATGCCGCTTCTGGAAGGTCAACCATAGAAAACACCACGCCTTGATCTTCTCCAGGGAACAAAGCGCTGGCCAAGTTGCCATTAATGGCTACAATGCTGGCGCATAATGCCCCGATCAGCACAAATGTTAAGCCAATGCGTTTGGTTAAGAAGCTCACGCCCAACCCAAAGCGGTTGCTAAAAGTATCGAGGGATTTATCAAATCGCTGCAACAGTTTCGGCTTTTCCTCAACTTTCATCAGCATCGCTGAAAGTGCCGGTGTTAGGGTGACAGCCACCAGCGTCGAGATAACCACCGCAATCACTAAGGTTTGCCCAAACTGGCTGTAAATAATGCCAACCATGCCTTCCATCATTAACGTCGGCGCAAAAACAGCGACCAAAACCGCTGCAGAGGCAATCAAAGGGCCAAGCACGGTTTTCATAGCGACCAAGGTGGCCTCTTTAGCATCTTGCATCCCTTCATGCATTAAACGCTCAACGGTCTCCACTACAATAATGGCGGCATCCACCACAATGCCTATAGCCAAGATCATGCCAAATAGGCTAATGGTGTTAATGGTCATATCCAGCGCTTGCATCAAGGCAAAGGTAGCTACCAACGAAACCGGTATGGCACTGCACACAATAACCGTTGCACGCCACGTACCAAGAAACAACCAAGTAATGAAAGTCACCAGTAATACCGCGATGACCAAGGTTTCGATGGCGGCATCAATGGTTACTTGAATATTGTCAGTAGCGTCATAGGCTAAGGTGTAGTCCATACCTGTTGGAAAATCGCTCGCCAAGCGCTGCAATTGCTCTCTCACCTTGCTTGCCACGTCCACAGCATTGGCACTTGGGTCTTGATATATTGCCAAGGTAACGGCCTGATGGCCATTTTGAAAGGCATCGTATAGGTATTGGTTAGCGCCGAGTTCAACATCGGCAACGTCCCCAATACGCACAATAGAGCCATCGCTTAAAGTGCGTAAACGAATGTCGGCAAATTCGTCAGCGTTTTTCAAACGCCCCCGCACCGTTACCGTGTAGGTCCACTGATCATCACCCACCACGGGCTCCGAGCCTAAACTGCCGGCACTGCGGGTTTGGTTTTGCGCAGCCACCGCATTGATAACGTCTTCAGCGGTTAGGTCATAGCTTAATAAGCGCTCTGGTTTTACCCAGATGCGCATGGCGTACTCTTTCTCACCCAGAATCTCGACTTTAGAAACCCCTTCGACACGAGCGATGGTTTCTTTTAAGTACTTAGAGGCGTAATTCGAAATGGTAATACCATCAAGGCTATCATCCGGAGTATATAAACTCGCCAGCATCAGCATAGAGGGCGACACTTTTTCAACGAAAACCCCCTCTCGCTTAACACCGTCTGGCAATAACGGCATTGCCGCATTCACTCGGTTTTGCACTAAAGTGGCTGCGCGGTCAACGTCCATCCCAGTTTTGAAAAACACATTCAGTGAGTATTGGCCTGAATTACTTGAATTAGAGCGCATATAAATCATGTTCTCTACGCCATTCACTTGCTTTTCAATGACCGCTGCAACCGTGTCGTTCACTACCTGAGCGTTGGCACCGCGAAAGTTAGCAAACACATTAACGGTTGGCGGTGCCACACTCGGATACAACCCAACAGGCATTTTCACGGCTGCGGCGGCACCAATAAGGATTAATAATATTGAGAAAACGATGGCAAATTTGGGTCGTTCGAGAAAAAAACGGATCATCACTTAACCCTCGATTTGGACGGGTTCGCCCACACTCAAACGAGAATGGCCATGGGTAATAACTTGAGCACCTTCAGCCACGCCAAATACCACTCGCTTGTCTTTTAGTGCTGTGCCCGTTGTTACGTCTTGTCGAGCAACCTTGCCCTCAACCACGGTATACACATAGTTGCCATCCGGTGCATTAATGATGGCTTGTTGCGGCAGAAGCATGGAGTCGGCGCTTCTCACTACCAATAACTGAGCGTATTGACCGGAATACAGTTGCCCCTGGTTAGTAAATTGTACCTTGATGGCAAGGCTGCCGGTGTTAGGGTTGACCTTATTGTCTATGCTGCTTACTTGGCCTTCTTCCGACAAAGTTGTGCCGTCTATGAGCTGCAGTCTTGCCGAGAAGTCGGCATTGCCTTGACGGAGGTCATCAATGATGGCCAGCAGCTTTTTTTCGTCCAGATTAAGAATCACCTCAACCTGCTCATCGTTAACAATGTCGTTAAGCACTTGACCGGCGTTAATCAAGGCACCCTCATCGAAACTGCGCTCGCCTATGACACCATTAATCGGAGCTCTAATTTTGGTGCGGCTGATGTCTAACTGAACACGGTCAATTTGTCGTTCCAACAGCGCGACTTGGCCTTGTGCTAGTTTAAAATTGGTTTCCACTTCATCAAGTTCTTGCAGTGACAAACTTTCTTTAAGTTGTTGTGCCCGTGCGTATTCTCTTTGTGCCATTTGCAGATGAGTATTGGCGATGGCGAGTTGTGAATCCAACTCGGCTTTGCTGATTTCATAATCCACCGCATCCAATTCGTATAACAACTGCCCTTTCTTGACCGAATCGCCCGCTTTGGCATGAGTCTTAATCAAGTAGCCTTGGGTGCGACTGATCACCTCCACCTGCTCCGCAGGCTGAATTAGGCTGGAGTGACTTTCTATAAACTGTTGCGTCTTGGATTGCGCAATCACCGTGTTCACCGTGACGGTTGCCGAACCCATTTCCGCCACCGTACCCACGTCGCTGTTGCAACCACATAGCAGTGACAGCAACGTAAGTGATATTAAAGATTTTTTCATCTGGTACTCCCGTTCATTACCGGATTCGTCGCTTCGGACCCACTTCTCACCAGCGCCGATGAATGTGTACAAATGAATTGGTGTGAGAACAGTTAACCGATACCAAGTCATCAACAAGCATCTTGGCGACTAAAATACCTAATTAGGGAGGGGATCAGGTATTCAGCTCCAGTTCAGATCTGAACACCCTAAGAGTTGAGGCATAAAAAAAGGACCTTACGGTCCTTTCTACGAGCGTTAGCGCTTACTTAATGACGCGCAAATGATTTCTCGATTTACTCGATGACTTTTTAGGTTCATCGTCTGAGGAGTCAGACGCCGTCACTAATTCTGGTTTGCTATCGGCGCCATCTAATTCTTGCGTCAGCTCCTGATCTTCTTCGCGCTCAAAGGCTTCTTCATCATCAAACACCGTGCCCGCTCCGTTTTCACGAGCATATATCGCGATGATCGATGCCATGGGCAAAATCACTTTCTGCGGCTGACCGGCGAAGCGAGCATTAAAACTCACTTCGTCGTTAGTCATTTGCAACCCCACCACCGCACTGTTCAATATGTTCAGTACGATTTGTCCATCCTTGACGAATTGTTGAGGTACTTGGGTACCCGCCACCGTTGCATCCACAACCAGATGCGGTGTCAATTGGTTATCACTGAGCCACTCATAGTAAGCACGCAGCAAATAAGGACGACTCGGAGTTAGCGTAGCCATAATTAAATGCTCATTCTCATTTCGCGTTCGATTTCGGTGAGCGATGCTTTGAAGCTCTCACGTTCGAATACGCGTTTCATGTAAGCTTTAATTTCTTTACCGGCTTCACCTTCTACAGAAATGCCCAGTACCGGCAAACGCCACAAGAGTGGTGCTACGTAGCAATCCATTAAGCTGAATTCTTCACTCATGAAGTAAGTGTATTCAGCGAATAGCGGCGCTAAGCTTAAAATGCTGTCTTGCAATTGACGGCGGCTGGCATCGGCGTTGACACCTTTAGTGATGTTGTCCACTAACTGATACCAATCGTTTTCAATGCGGTGCATCATTAAGCGGCTTGAACCACGAGATACCGGGTAAACTGGCATCAAAGGTGGGTGTGGGAAGCGCTCGTCTAAGTACTCCATGATGATACGAGATTGGTATAACACCAATTCGCGATCTACCAAGGTTGGTACTGTGTTGTATGGGTTTAGCTCAACCAATTCTTCTGGAAGATGGTTGGGATCCACTTGAGTGACATCGACGCTGACACCTTTTTCAGCCAGCACAATGCGTGTCTGGTGGCTATACAAATCACTGGCGCCCGAATATAGGGTCATAACAGAGCGTTTATTGGCAGCAACGGCCATGGCTACCCTCCAAATTATAGGTTTACAAACACAGCAACGAGGGGCTTAAGCCCCTCGAACAACTAAACAGCGCATTTTACCTGTTAATGGCAATTAATGCACATCTTTCCAGTATTCTTTCTTCAACAAATAGCTGACGATCAAGAATATGAATAAGAAGCCAAGCACCCATTTACCTAGGCGTTCACGCTCTAGCCTGATGGGCTCTGCGCTGTACACCATAAATCCGGTAATGTCTCGGACTAACTGATCATACTCTTCAGCCGTCATACTGCCGCCTTCAGCAACAATGGTACCGTCTTCTTGCAACACAGGAACACCTTGATAATGCTCGAGTACGTGTGGCATACCCACTAATGGGAATACGGTATTGTTAGAACCAAATGGACGGCTTTCGTCTTTGTAGAAAGATTTTAGGTAACTGTATACCCAGTCTTCACCACGCACACGAGCGGCCAAGGTTAGATCTGGTGGCGCAGCACCAAACCATTTGGCTGCATCTTCCGGATCGATAGAGTTTTCCATCAACTCGCCAATTTTGGCACCGGTAGAGATGTACTCATTACGCATCACATCAACAGGAATATCCAAGTCTTCTGCAACACGACCATAACGCTGGTACTTAGTGCTGTGACAGGCAAAGCAGTTTTCCATAAAAGCTTTTGCACCGCGCTGCAATGATTCAGTGTCATGCAAGTCGATGTTGGCTTTAAATGGAACCGGAGCTCCCCCCGCTGCAAGCGCTAGGCTAGGTATTAGGGCAATAATGGCGATTAATAATTTTTTCATTATTTGGTTACCCTCTCTGGCACTGGCTTACATTTTTCATTCTTACTGTATAACCACAGGAAGCCGAAGAATCCGAAGTACAACAAAGTGAAAATTTGAGACATAAGCGTTTTAACAGGATCCGCAGGTAGCGCACCTAAAACACCCAGCACGATGAAGCTAACGCTCAGTTGTGCAATGTTCAACTTATGCAGATTACTGCGGTAACGAATCGATTTCACTTTGCAACGGTCTAACCAAGGCAATAGGAACAAGATAACAATTGCCGCACCCATTACAATCACACCACCCAGCTTGTCAGGTACCGCTCGCAACATGGCGTAGAATGGCGTGAAGTACCAAACTGGAGCAATGTGCTCAGGCGTTTTCAGCGGGTTAGCGGCTTCAAAGTTTGGCTTCTCTAAGAAGTAACCACCGCCTTCTGGCATGAAGAAAATTACATAGCAGAAGAAGATTAAGAAACCAGCGACACCAAAGATGTCTTTCACTGTGTAATAAGGATGGAAAGGAATGCCGTCTACTGGCCATCCGTTTTCATCTTTATTCTTCTTAATTTCTACACCGTCAGGGTTATTAGAACCCACTTCGTGCAGTGCAATAATGTGCAGGAATACCAACACAACCAATACCAATGGCAATGCAATAACGTGCAAAGCAAAGAAGCGGTTTAGGGTTGCTCCTGATACGACGTAATCACCGCGGATCCACAGGGTGAGATCATCGCCTATCACAGGAATCGCACCAAACAGTGAAATAATTACCTGAGCACCCCAATAAGACATTTGTCCCCAAGGCAGCAGGTAACCCATGAAGGCTTCGGCCATCAGTATCAAGAAGATCAACATGCCAAAAATCCACAGCAATTCACGAGGCTTTTGATACGAACCGTAAATTAAGCCGCGGAACATGTGCAAATAGATAACCACGAAGAAGGCGGAAGCGCCGGTTGAGTGCATGTATCGTAGCAACCAACCGTACTCAACATCACGCATGATGTATTCAATCGATGCGAACGCACCTTCGGCGGTTGGTACGTAGTTCATGGTCAACCAAATACCGGTTAATAGCTGGTTTACCAGCACTAACATGGCTAAAGAGCCAAAAAAGTACCAAAAGTTGAAGTTCTTTGGTGCTGGGTATTGACCAATATGCTTGTTATAGGTTGCCGTCATCGGAATGCGAGCATTGACCCAATCCAGTAACTTGTCCATTACGCATTACCCTCCTGGTCGACACCCACAATAACCGTGGTGTCGTTAACATACTGGTGCGGCGGTACTACTAAGTTCAATGGCGCCGGTACGCTTTGGAACACGCGCCCAGCCATATCAAACTTGGAACCGTGACACGGGCAGAAGAAGCCCGAAGGCACGCCCTGTACTTGCTCACCAAAGGTATCGGGAAGATACGTTGGCGAACAGCCAAGGTGCGTACAAATACCCACCGCAATAAAGAACTCGTCTTTAATTGCACGCGTTGGGTTAGTTGCATAACTTGGTTGTTGTGGCTCTTCTGAATTAGGATCCCGTAACTGGCCATCCAATTCTTTTAACTTACTTAACACTTCAGGTGTACGACGCACAACCCATACAGGTTTGCCTCGCCATTCAACCCGGATCAGTTGTCCAGGCTCTACCTTACTTAGATCAATTTCGACCGGAGCACCGGCAGCTTTCGCTTTGGCGCTTGGATTCCAAGATTTAATGAAAGGTACTGCTACTCCAACAGCACCAACACCACCAATTACAGCGGTGGTTGCAGTCAGGAATCGGCGGCGTCCATTATCGACAGGCGCATTGCTCATCCAATTATCTCCCATGAGGGTGTAGGAATCTTATAGTTATATTATTCGAGAGGTGACTCCCGCTTTTGCCTAGTTTGCAAAAGCGCGCTCATTATAACGAAAAATTAGACAAGGATCATAGTTACTTTGGCAACTTATGTAGTGCGTTTGATGCTTTTTTCTCAGGTTTGTCGATAAAAGGCTATTAAACTGCTGTTTTGTTGATGTCGACCGCCTGTCAATCGGCTAAAAATTACTCTCTGAAGATTTAAATCCAATAAAAAACCCGACCAAAAGGCCGGGTCTTTTCGCCATCCTGTAAGCGTAAAATTAACGCTTAGAGAATTGTGGTTTACGACGTGCTTTACGTAGACCAACTTTCTTACGCTCAACTTGACGTGCGTCACGAGTAACGAAGCCAGCTTTACGTAGAGATGGGCGTAGTGACTCATCGTACTGCATAAGAGCGCGAGTAATACCGTGGCGGATTGCACCCGCTTGACCAGTAGTACCACCACCTTTAACAGTAGCGTTGATGTCTAATTTTTCTAGTAGTTCAACTAGCTCTAGAGGTTGACGAACAACCATACGAGCAGTTTCACGACCGAAGTAAACATCCAAAGAACGGTTGTTTACTGTGATGTTGCCGCTACCAGCTTTAACGAATACGCGAGCGGTAGAGCTTTTGCGACGGCCAGTGCCGTAGTACTGATTTTCAGCCATTTGCCTAATCCCGTTTAGATATCAAGAACTTGTGGTTGCTGTGCAGCATGGTTGTGCTCAGCGCCTGCGTAAACTTTCAGTTTGCGGAACATTGCGCGTCCAAGAGGACCTTTTGGCAACATACCTTTAACTGCTTTCTCGATGATCATTTCAGGCTTCTTGTCGATCAGCTTTTCGAAGCTAATTTCCTTGATGCCGCCTGGGAAACCAGTGTGCGAGTAGTACATTTTACCCTTCGCTTTGTTACCAGTTACGGTAACTTTGTCAGCATTGATAACTACAATGTAGTCACCAGTGTCAACGTGCGGAGTGTATTCTGGCTTGTGCTTACCGCGTAGGCGAGTAGCAATTTCAGTAGCCAAACGACCTAAAGTTTTGCCGTTTGCGTCAACAACATACCAGTCGCGTTTTACGGTTTCTGGTTTAGCAGTAAAAGTTTTCATTTAACTTTAACCCAATAAATAAATTTCTGTCACACAGTTAGAAAAAGATTAACTCTTTGAACTAACTAATAAATTTGCCGTATTCGGGCACCCCTTCGAGAGCCTTTCTCGGCGAAAATCACCATTTTTCAATGGCTATAACGTGGGCAGGCCGCGAATTATAGACAAATGCGGTTTAAAAATCACCCTTTTTTTACTCTTAGCAACAGAAGTGAGTACTAAGGCAGGTGGGGCTGTGCTAAGTAGTCGTGAGATTGCATTTCGATTAACCGCGAAACACAACGTTTGAACTCAAATTCGAGCCCGCCACCACGGTATAGTTGGTTAAGTTCCACTTCGGCGGACATGATTAACTTAACATTGCGATCGTAAAATTCATCCACCAAGGCGAGAAAACGGCGAGCAATGTCGTCGCCGCCCTGTAAGCTTCCCATTTGTTCAACATTACTCAGCAATACCGTATGGTATATGCGGGCGATTTCCATGTAGTCGCGCTGACTGCGGGGGCCATCGCACATGGCTAAGAAATCCACCAGCAGTACGCCATCGGCTTGACGAATCGTGTCGATGTTGCGTCCTTCAATGGCAATGCTCTGGCCTTGGGTGCCAAGCTCAGGTGCCAACTGTTCGAAATAACTGTGCAACTGCTGATGAGCGATGTCGTCCAGTGGCCAGTGATAAATTTCGGCCTGCTTGAGCGTGCGCAACCGATAATCGATACCGGAATCTAACTCCATGACCTGACAATGGCGTTTAATTAAATCGATACAGGGTAAAAAACGAGCCCGTTGCAAGCCGTTGCGATAAAGGTTGTCCGGCTCAATATTCGACGTGGCAACTAAAATGACACCGCGCTCAAATAAGGCTTCGAACAAGGTTGCTAGGATCATGGCGTCAGTGATGTCGGTGACGTAAAACTCATCGAAGCAAATGATTTGATATTGTTTCGCCAGTTCATCGGCCACTTTTATTAACGGATCCACTTCACCTTTGTTAGCTTCCAACGCTTGATGAACACGGTGCATAAATCGGTGGAAATGAGCCCGCAATTTCTGAGTACCAGGTAAGGCGTGATAAAACATATCCACCAGATACGTCTTACCTCGACCCACGCCTCCCCAAAAATACAAACCTTGAATGCTGCCTGCCTGCTTGCCCATAAGCTTGCCCGTCAAAGAAGCAAACCAACTGGTCGAATTAGCCTTTGTGGTAAGTTCGTCATACAATCGTTGTAAAGCTTCTACGGCTTTTTGCTGGGCCGCATCCGGATGAAAATCGGGACGTTGTAAATCAGACTGATACTGTTGCAGCGGCGACTTGGTTTGCACTTGGGTAGTTCTCTTCCTTGTAGGCTTGTGGCAGGCAATAGTACCATGTCACAAAGTTGCACGGTATAGTGAGCGAAAGCGCTATTTTTTTAAGGAGTAAATATGGATTGGGCATTAGTGATTGCCGCATTTATTGTTGGTTGCGTTGGCGGCTATGTGGCTCGTTCACTTATGAGTAAAACCGGCAGTGAGTCGAGCTCACAGTTGGATCAGGCGAGATTTGCACTAGAGCAACAAAAGCAAGAAGTGAGCGACCACTTCGATCAAACCCATGAGATATTGGAACAGATAACCGACCAAATCAATCGCCTTAACAGCCATTGGAACGAATCGGCTAAAAACATGCTTGGCAGCGAGCCTGAAAAACAATTAGTTACATTTACTCCAGCCAGCATAGAAGATGGTCAAGATCCCGCTAAGTTACCCCCCAAGGATTACGTTCAAGGATCTCAACAAATCATTGCCCCCCCTGGTCTGCGGGAAGTTAAATAATATAAAAAGCCGCTCTTCGCGGCTTTTTTTTGGCTAAAATTTAAAGGCTTGCTCTACTGGCCATTGAAATTGTCCAGGGGTGGCCACATAGCTAAAGGGAACTAATCGATTTAAGGTGAGTCTCAACTTAACAACTCCTTGTTAATCATAATAATTGCCGTATTGGAGAAAAGCCGTATATGAAAAAACGCGTACTGTTAGCAAGTGCAGCTATCTTATCAACGACTGTCAGCTTAGCTTCGCTACCCGCTAGCGCCGCCCTTCCAATGGCGGTGGATGGCCAGCAATTACCGAGCTTAGCGCCCATGTTGGAAAACGTTACCCCGGCCGTGGTATCCATCAGTGTAAATGGCACTCAAGTATCACGCCAACGCGTTCCAGAAATGTTCCGCTACTTCTTTGGCCCCAATGCGCCTGAAGAACAAGTGCGCGAACGCCCATTTCGAGGATTAGGCTCTGGTGTCATTATTGACGCCGATAAAGGCTATATTGTTACCAACCACCACGTCATTGATGGTGCAGATACCATCAAAGTTGGTCTGAACGATGGTCGAGAATTTGAAGCTAAGCTCATTGGTTCCGACTCCGATTCCGACGTGGCGTTGCTACAAATTGAAGCCAAGCGCCTTACCCAAGTACACAAAGCTAACTCAGACAAGGTTCGAGTGGGTGACTTTACGGTGGCGATTGGTAACCCCTTTGGCCTTGGTCAAACCGTGACATCGGGCATCGTGAGCGCTTTAGGCCGCAGTGGACTGGGCATTGAAAGCCTTGAAAACTTCATTCAAACCGACGCCGCCATTAATAGCGGAAACTCCGGTGGCGCCTTAGTGAATCTAAGAGGCGAGTTGGTGGGTATTAACACGGCTATTGTTGCCCCAGGTGGCGGCAACGTAGGTATTGGCTTTGCCATCCCAATTAATATGGTGGACAACCTGGTTGACCAAATCCTTGAATTTGGCGAAGTTCGTCGCGGCGTTCTGGGCGTGCTCGGACGCGAGCTCGACAATGAGTTGGCACAAGCGTTTGGCTTAGAAACTAAACACGGCGCCTTCGTAAGCCAAGTAATGGAAGACAGCGCTGCAGCTGAAGCCGGGCTAGAAGCCGGCGACATCATTGTCAGCATCAATGGTAACCCTATTAAATCTTTCCAAGCGCTGCGAGCTAAAGTGGGTACCTACGGTGCCGGAGCAAAAGTCACCTTAGGGGTGATTCGTGATGGCAAAAAGAAAAACTTTAAGGTAACCCTAGCGCAAGCCGACATGGAAACCGCCAGTGCCGAAAACATGCACCCAAGCTTAACCGGTGCCACCTTAGCCAATGGCGATAATTCGGTGATCATTCGAGAAGTCGCTCCGAACAGTCCTGCTGCTGCGGTAGGGCTTAAGAAAGGAGACGAAATTCTTGGCGTCAACCGAACTCGTATCAAAGGCTTGAAATCGCTTCGCGATACCTTAGACGACACCCAAGGCGCCATTGCTTTAAATGTTAAACGCGATAACTCACAACTGTATATCGTACTAAGATAATGCGAACACGCATGCTTACAAAAAACCGGCCTGTGCCGGTTTTTTGTATTTTGAACTAACCCACTATTTTGTTAATTTGTGTGCTAATAAGGTGATAACATAGATGTTATACGCCTCCTGTTTGCGCAAGCCTAAGTGACCAACACCATGAAAATTAAAGGCATTATTCTCTATATTGTTAAAGCCGTTGCTATGGGACTTTCAATTGCAGCCATCATATTGGTGGTGGTGCCTTTAATAAATAAGCAGCCTTTACCCTTTAGCTTTAACCTTGCTTCCCAAAGCAAAGAGCTGTCATTTGCTAACGCGGTTCGTCAAGCGGCGCCCGCCGTCGTAAACATTTACAGTCTTCGTAAGACTCGCGCCTTAGCTCGCCCTCAGCTGCAAGGGTTGGGCAGTGGTGTCATTATGAGCTCTAAGGGCTTTATCTTAACCAACTACCACGTGGTCTCTCAGGCAGACCAAATTCTCGTCGCTTTACAAGATGGTCGTCAGTTTGTGTCCGATGTGGTAGGCACCGACCCGCTCACGGATTTAGCGGTATTGCGTATCGAAGGAGAAGACTTGCCTGTGGTGCCCTATTCCCTAGACGCTACCACTCAAGTAGGTGACGTAGTGCTGGCGATTGGTAACCCGTATAATCTTGGCCAAACCATTACTCAGGGCATCATCAGTGCCACGGGCCGTGTGGGTATGAGTGTGACCGGCCAACAAGATTTTTTGCAAACGGACGCAGCGATTAACGCAGGTAACAGTGGCGGTGCGTTGATCGACACCAACGGCCAGCTTGTGGGTATTAACACCGCCGCCTTCCAAATCGCAGCTGAAGGCGGTGGCCATGGCATCAACTTCGCCATTCCGTTGCAGCTGGCCAACGACATTATGCGCAAGCTCATTGCAAACGGTCGTGTTATTCGTGGTGAAATTGGCATCCAAGGGGGCCCTATCGACCCGCGCTGGCGACAAATGCTCAATCTACCTAACCTTCAAGGTATCCAAGTAACCGCTGTTGATCCCAATGGTCCTGCCGCGGCGGCTGGCATTCGTCCAGATGACATCATCACTGGATACGCAGATAAGCGCGTTACCAATGCCCCTGCATTAAAAGACTATATTGCTGAAAGCGCGCCAGGTAGTGAATTAGAGCTCACCATTAATCGAGCCGGCAAGCTGTATTCTGTAACCGTGATTATTGCTGAGTTGAAATAATGGCTTCTAAGCGGCACAAACTCTGTCTAAAAGTTAACCACAACCACTAAAACTTGTGACCTAACTCGCAAATGCAAATGATAATAATTATCATTTGTTGATCTATTCTCGCATATCTATACATTGCTGTTCAAACCAATGAGTCTCATTGACAAGAGACAGATTAGCAGTGGATGTAGATAATGAATAAAACGTGCATTTCCTTGGCTGTATTAGCAAGCCTAAGCAACATCAGTTTCGCCGAAGAACAAGCGGCCACCCCTTCTGGGCAGGTTGACGAAGTGATCCAAGTTAAAGGGCGTACCTTTGTCGACTACAACCCTGACAGTGCTTCAGGGGCAATGCGATCCCCTATGGAGATATTAGATACACCACAGTCTATTTCAGTCATTCCAGAAATCGTTATGGACGAACAGCTCACCAGCACCCTAGGTGATGTACTGCTGAATGACTCCAGTGTCAGTGCCGGCTCAACCAAGTGGAATCGCCAAGTGTTCAATTTACGTGGCTTTGAAGCGTCTTCCGGTAGCGGTTACCTAAAAGATGGGCAGCAGGTTTGGTCTCATTTTGTTCACCCCATTGAAATATTGGAAAGGGTAGAAGTATTAAAAGGCCCATCTAGCATGCTCTATGGCCAATCCGCGCCAGGTGGCTTAATTAATATGGTCACCAAAAAGCCCACTTACCATACTGTTGCTAACCTAGGCTTTGACACCGATGAATACGGTAGCACTCGCTTTCAAGGTGACTTTGGCGGCGCACTCAACGAGTCCGGAACTTTGCGCGGGCGAGCGGTTATCGTAAAGCAAGACACTAACTCTTGGCGTCAATACCAAGACGGTTCAGACAATTCTAGAGACCGCGCCTTGGGTTCCTTCCAGTTAGAAGGCGATCTTGGTAACTGGGGTATGCTCAATGTTCATTATGACATCACCAAAGATAAAGCCGGAATCGACTCTGGTGGTTGGCTCGACGACGATGGTAACCTTATTGGCGGCAAAGACCGAGTTTGGGATATGCCATGGGCCTACACAGATAACGAAATCCAAAACTACGGTGCGGATCTCACCATTTATCTTGGCTCCGATTTTCAACTAAAAATGGGCGCTAACCATCAACTGTTTTATCGACAACGTTTCGATTCACTCCCGAGTGCCAGTTCCTACAATGTCGATCCAAACACGGGGGTAGAAACCTACACCATTAGCCCATTCGACCGTGAAGATGATTGGCAATACAAAACCTTTTATGTTGATTTAACCGGCGAGGCGCAAGCTTTTGGTGTTGACCATAACCTACTGGTTGGTTTCAACGGCGTAGATTATTTTTACCAAACCCGTCGCGACCGTGGCGCTGCCATGACCATTACCCCAGGTCAGCCTTTACCACCGGCACCGGATTTAGACTTTAACACGGTGGACAAAGGGGTGCCTTCAGAATACATCTACTACGGTGTCTACTTTCAAGACTTAATGACTCTGAATGAACATTGGCAAGTGCTCATAGGCGGCCGTTTCGACCAGTATCGCCAAGACATTAACGAAAGCGGCGATGGCTTAGGCGACAGCGACACTTTCTTGCCCCGTTTTGGATTGATTTATCATCCCAGTGAAAACTCTTCCATTTACGCCAACTATTCTGAAAGCTTCGAACCGAATACCATTGTGACGGATCAAGACGATTTGAACTTTGGTAAAAACTTGGATCCAGAGCTGTCTAAGTCCATTGAATTGGGTGCCAAAGTCGAATTGTTCAACGGTGGATTAATGCTAACCGCGGCGGCTTTTGATATTCGCAAAACCAACATCGTATTGACCTTGGATACCGAAAACCCAACCAAGCCCGAAGAAACCATTACCCTTCAAGATGGTGAACAAAGACATCGCGGTTTTGAAGCCTCTGCTGCCGGTCGCCTTTCAGAAAAGTGGTTTTTGATGGCCTCTGCCATGACCCTTGACGCCAAATACGTTGAGCACAACCTGTATCAAGATAATACCCCAATCGATGCGCCCAAGTTCAGCGCTAACGCCTGGGCTCGTTACTTGATGAGTGACAATCTGGCCTTTAATTTGGGTATGGTGCACGTTGGTGAGCGCTACGCCAACCTTGAAAACACCATCACTAAAGATGCTTACACGCGCTTTGATGCTGGCGCCTCATACCAATGGAAAATAAACGATTACCAAATGGATTTTCGAGTCAATGTAGAGAACCTTTTAGATGTTGATTATTTAGACGGCGGCTCATACAGCGATGTAACTGCAGGACAGGGGCGCTACTTCAAAGCCTCTGTATCCATGGCGTTTTAAAGGCTAATTGCATCAATGAAACTTAATGCAAAACAGTGGTTTAACTTTCATCACTATTTCGGATTCGTTTTCTCGATTTTACTGGCGTGGGTGTGCTTTACCGGCACCCTAGCCACCGTAAGCTACGAGCTACAATATATCTGGGACAGTAAGTATCGCGGCGTCAGCTCAGAGCCTTTTGAAAAAGTTAACTGGGTAGCGGCGGAAAACAATCTTCGTCAACAGTATCCCGGCTGGCAAATTCACGGGGGTAGAGTAAGGCCTCAAAGCTACCTCGCCGGTGAAATCTATTTGATAAAAGATGGCAAGACTCTTTACGTCTATTTTGATCAAGCGACCGGCGAATTAACCGGCGAAGGCAGTCCGTCACGAATTGCGAGCTTTTTGAAGCGCTTGCACGCCAATTTATCCATCCCCAAATGGGGCTCGATTATTGTTACGGCTACCTCAATCTGTCTACTAGGTTTGCTGATTACAGCCCCTTTTGTGTATCGAAAATGGTGGCAAGGGTTTACCAAACTGCCCAAACAAAAGCTTAACGCCAAGCGCTCTAGTTGGGCGGATTGGCACAAATGGCTTGGGTTAACCAGCTTTTGGTTCGTACTGATAATGGCATTGTCGGGCCTCTGGTACTTTTACGATGCCGTATCAAAGTTTGGACAAACTAAGGGACCTCGTGGTGGTTCTGCGCAAATAGAGCAGCCGGCAGAACAAGCTTCTCTGTTGTACCTCGATACAATACTAACCCGCGTTGAAGAAGCACGACCCGAGCTTGCGGTGACCCGTTTTTTCTATCCAAGAAACAGCAAGGCACGTTTTGTCGCGTGGGGGCAAGATGGCACAATATTGATTCGTGAACGGGCCAACACCGTTAACGTCGACGTTGAAACCGGTGAGGTTACCCGAGTCATCAAAGCCCAAGAGTTGCCGTTTTGGGATCGTCTAGACCACACCATGGACCCCCTGCATTATGGCAACTTTGGCGGATTAGAGGTAAAACTGATTTGGGTGGCTTTTGGACTCATTCTGACGTTCCTCTGCTTAAGCGGTATGCGCATGTGCTACCAACGCATTCAAAGGCACAATAACGGTCGTTTTGGCTGGCTTGGTTTGTGGGGCTGGGTATCGCTTGCCATCGTACTGGCGAGCATTTACTTAACTCTGCAATCGACAATGACGGAACGAAAAGCGACGCCGCCATACTCTCCCGTATTGACTGCGCCGCAATAATTGTTAAGGCCTCTTGCCCGCTTGGGTAAGAGGCTTTTTTGCTAACTCACTCGAACGACTTTAGCACCCAATCCTTGGAACTTGTCTTCGATGTGCTCATAGCCTCGATCTAAATGGTAAATGCGATCAACTATGGTGTTACCTTCTGCCATCAAGCCTGCAATAACCAAACTGGCGGACGCCCGCAGGTCGGTTGCCATCACTTGAGCCGCATTGAGTTTTTGTTGCCCTTCAATGATACAAGTTGACCCTTCTAAGCTCATTTTTGCACCCATACGACCTAATTCTGGCACGTGCATAAAACGGTTCTCAAAGATGTTTTCGGTAATGGTACCGCTGCCTTGAGCTAAACAATTCAACACACAAAATTGTGCCTGCATATCGGTGGGAAAGGCTGGATAAGGTGCGGTTTTAATGCTCACCGCTTGCGGCTGCTGCCCTTTCATATCCAATTCAATCCAATCGTCACCACAGCTGATCTCGGCACCGGCTTCTTCAAGCTTCGCCAAAACTGCATCCAACGACTTTGGATCGGCATGAGTACAGCGAATGGCACCTCGAGTTATGGCCGCAGCCACCAAAAAGGTTCCGGTTTCAATGCGATCCGGCATCACTCGGTAATTCACACCACTGAGTTTTTCTACGCCTTGAACGCGAATGGTGTCGGTACCTGCGCCGCTGATGTTGGCACCCATTGCCATCAGGCAGTTGGCTAAATCCACCACTTCTGGCTCGCGAGCGGCGTTTTCAATCACAGTCTCGCCATCGGCTAATACCGCTGCCATCAATAAGTTTTCGGTACCGGTCACACTCACCATGTCCATAAAGATATTGGCGCCTTTCAAGCGACCATCTACCCGCGCTTTAATGTAACCGTCTTCCACTTCAATATCGGCACCCATGGCTTTAAGGCCTTGGATGTGCAAATCAACCGGACGCGCGCCAATAGCGCAGCCCCCAGGAAGCGACACGTCAGCTTGACCAAAGCGAGCCAATAACGGCCCTAAAATGAGAATCGACGCTCGCATGGTGCGCACTAAATCGTAGGGCGCACAAAACTCGGTAATGCCTTGCGGTTTAATGCTGACTTGGTGGCCAGATTGCTGAACTTGAGCACCTAAACACTCAAGCAATTTGCAAGTCGTTGCAACGTCTCGAAGCTCCGGCACATTGCTTAATACGAAGTCATCTTCGGCTAACACCCCCGCCATTAAAATAGGAAGTGCAGCATTTTTTGCACCAGAAATTCTCACCGCCCCTTTTAATGGGCCGCTGGCGCTAATTTGTAATTTATCCAAAGTTCTATCCGTTAAAAATCTTTTCGCGCTTCCACTGAGCAGACGTAAAGGCTTTGATTGTAATAGCGTGTAACGTACCGTCTTGAATTTTCTCCATCAACGGAGCGTACACGGTTTGTTGTTGTTTAACTCGACTCATGCCGTCAAATTGGTCATCAACAACGATGATTTTGTAGTGAGTGCCTTCTTGTTTTACAACAATCTCTTCAGCCGTAATGGCGTCAGTTAAGATGGCTTTAACCTGTTCGCAATCCATTTAGCGATCCTATCGTTTCAATTATTGGTCAGCCGAGGCTGGATTAAAGGGCTCAGCTGAAAAAATGGGTAAGTCATAAAGGTTAGCAAGATCAATGAGCTGAGAGCTCACGCCGGTGAATGTTAACGCACCGCCTTGTTGTCCATACCAGTGCACCAGCAGCGCCACTCCGGCGCTATCAATAAAACTAACCTGACTGAGGTCGATACAGTCTACCGCGTTATCTAAGCGATAGTCATCCGTTTGCGCAAGTTTTGCTACCTGGCTCTGATTCAGCTCGCCCATTATCCGCAAACAGGTATCGTGTCGTTCGGTGGATATCATCAATTGGCCTTGCGCGTTTGTTTCGGGCGAATGTCGATATCACCTTTACTGGCAAGCTCTTCAATAACCTTGTCGATGCCTTCGCGACGAATCATCGCACCGATCTCGGACTGTCTTGAGGCCAGTAAACTGACGCCTTCTGCCACCATATCGAACGCTCTCCATTCACCGTTTTTTAAACGACGCGCTTTAAATTGCAGCTTAATGTCAGGACGCCCACTTTCCACAATATTGACCCCAACCGACACGATTTTTTGTTGGCTGAAATCCTGTGCTGGGGCAAAGGTTACCCGTTGGTTGGTATATTCAGTAAATGCTTGAGCATAGGTGGTAATCATGTAGTCACTGAAGGCTTCAACAAAGGCGTCTCGCTGAGGCTTAGTGGTTTGTCGTAAATAACGGCCAAGCACTTTGTAGGAAGCGTATGGGCCATCGACATAGGGCATCATCTCTTCGCGTACAATGACTTTCAGATGGTTAGGATCTTCTTTAATCAAAGCTTGGTCTTGATGAAAACGCTCAAAGGTTAGCTCTGACACTTGTTTCATCATTTCATAAGGGTCGTTGCGATTGACCTCGTCCGCCATTGCGTTTGAGCAAATAAGCGAGGCACACACAATCAAAACAAAGCTAAGGAAAGAATGTTGGTAACGGGAAAAATAGCTCATTAGTTTTTATCCGACTTCATGCTGTATAAAAATTGCCCTATCAAATCTTCAAGGACTATGGCTGATCGGGTGTCATGAATGGTATCGCCGTCTGTTAATAATTCGGTATCTTCATCAATAAAACCCGGCTCTAGGCCAACGTACTGTTCGCCCAACAATCCAGACGTCAAAATAGACACGCTGGAGTTTTCTGAAAAATCTCGGTAGCGGCCATCAAGACGCAAGGTGACTTTGGGAGACAACAATTGCCGGTCTAATTCAATGGCGCTTACTCGACCAACAACCACACCGCCCACTTTAACCGGAGAGCGGACCTTTAAACTGCCAATATTGTCAAACACCGCCTCAACCGAGTAACTGTCTTTCGATTGGCTCAGGTCGACATTGGCTACCTTAATGGTCAGCACCAAGAGTGCCCCGATACCTGCTAAGATAAAACCACCGACCAAAAGTTCCATTTGTTGTTTCGACATCTTGTTATTTCCCAAACATAATTGCGGTTAAGACGAAGTCTAGGGCTAACACCGCCAACGAAGAATGCACCACCGTTGCCGTTGTTGCCCGACTGATTCCTTCTGGGTTCGGTGTGGCGTCATAGCCCTTGTAAACCGAAATCCAGGTCACGACAAAAGCAAACACCGTACTTTTGATGATGCAATTCACAATATCTTGGCGCCACTCAACCGACGCCTGCAAAATGCTCCAAAAGGCACCACTGTCGATGCCTTTCCAATCCACCCCAACCAACTGACCGCCCCAAATACCAACGGCGGTAAACATTAAGGCTAGCAAGGGCATGCTGATCACTCCAGCCCAAAATCGCGGAGCAATTACTTGTCGCAGCGGGTCTACCGCCATCATTTCCATGCTGGATAGCTGCTCAGTCGCCTTCATTAAGCCGATTTCTGCGGTGAGTGCAGAGCCCGCTCGCCCGGCAAACAGCAGCGCCGTGACCACCGGGCCTAACTCTCTCAACAACGACAGTGCCACCATAGGCCCTAAACTTTCTTCGGCGCCAAAACCGACCAATATGGTATAGCCTTGTAGGCCAATGACCATGCCAATAAAGAGACCCGAAATCACGATTATGGAAACCGACTGCACTCCTAGTACGTACAGCTGTCGCACCAACAGGGGAAAGCTCTTTTTAGGCGTCGGTTTGGCGATGAGTGCCGACAGTAACATTAAGGTTGCTCGGCCAAGACTTGCAACCCAAGCTAAGGTGTTAACCCCTACTTTACGAATCCATTCAATCACCCTGTAGCTCCTTCATGTAGTCCTGTGCTTGCATGTGAAAAGGAACCGGACCATCGGCGCGCCCACGTAAAAACTGAACCAACTCTGGGTCCTGCCGTTGCTGCAATTGCTTGGGCGTTCCTTCGGCGATGATGCGTTTATCTGCAATTACGTAGACAAAATCGGCAATGGACAATACCTCATCAACATCGTGCGACACCACCACAGAGGTCAGCGAGAGCGCTTGAGTCAAATCTTTAATGAGTTTGACCAACACTCCCATGGAAATCGGATCTTGCCCAGTAAACGGCTCGTCAAACAGCACCAACTCTGGCTCTAAGGCAATGGCTCTCGCCAGCGCAGCTCGTCGTTGCATGCCGCCGGAAAGCTCTGAGGGCATGAGCTTGCTGGCACCACGAAGGCCAACCGCTTGCAGCTTCATTAGCACCAACTTTTCTATCAATTCGTCGGGAAGATTACTGTGCTCTCGCAACGGAAAGGCGACGTTGTCAAACACGTTCATGTCGGTGAACAGCGCCCCGCTTTGAAACAGCATGCTCATTCTACGTCGCACTTGGTAAAGCGTTTTACGATTTAGCTTATTTATGTCGTGGCCATCAAACCGCACTTCCCCCCTATCCGGAGCTAACTGACCACCCAGCAACTTCAATAAGGTAGTTTTACCAATACCTGAAGGCCCCATGATGGCGGTTACTTTGCCTTTAGGAATGGTCAGCGAGATGTCATCAAAGATGACCCGATCACCACGACTAAATCGTAACTGATTAACTTCAATTAATGGTGTTCCTTGACCCATTTTATTTCTCATTATGGCGGCCTAATAGCCGCATTCTAAAGCGGCAAACAGTGTATAAGTTTACGCTTTTTGCTAAGCGCGACACAAGTTTAGCGCTTCGATACTTCCAATTGTTTACTGAAACAGCGAAAATAGCCGATTCGATCATTTTGAACGGTTAATAATGTTAATTAACGTAGCTTTACTGATTGGCGGATTGCTGGCCCTCATTTGGAGTGCTGACCGATTTGTTTATGGCGCATCCGCGTTCGCTCGTAATCTTGGATTGCCGCCGCTACTTATCGGCCTAACCATTGTTGCCATGGGATCTTCCGCGCCGGAAATGTTTGTCGCGGCGACGGCTTCGCTTGATGGACGGCCAGACACCGCCATTGGCAACGTTATTGGCTCCAACATTGCTAACATCACTCTTATCTTAGGCGTTACGGCAGCGGTAAGAGCGGTCGCGGTAGACTCACGCACTTTGATGCGAGAGATTCCAATGATGCTTGGTGCCAGTTTACTCGCCGCATGGTGCATTTGGGACGGTTTCCTTACGTTTATTGAAGCAGGGGTGTTATTAGCCGGCTTTTTGCTGCTCATGAGCTACTTGATTTGGCATGCCTTTAGACAGCGAGAACATGCACCGGATGCTTTTGCTCAAGAAGCGGACGACGAAATTCCTGCCGACGTATCCACCAAGACGGCGGTATTTTGGTTGCTCATTGGTATCGTAATTCTGCCGTTGAGCTCTGACTGGCTCGTCACTGGAGCAGTGGGTATCGCCCATCATTTTGGCATGTCGGACTTAATGATTGGCTTAACCATTATCGCCGTTGGTACCAGTTTGCCGGAATTGGCCGCCAGCATTGCCAGCTTAATGAAAAAAGAAGACGATTTAGCAGTGGGCAACGTGGTTGGCTCAAATATTTTCAATATTCTAGCGGTATTGGCCATTCCTGGATTGATTGCGCCTAGCCAAATGGATGCCAATGCATCCGGTAGAGATTTGTACGTAATGCTCGCCACCAGCGGCTTATTAGCCGTATTACTTATTATGGGTGGCAAGCCGTTTAAGTTAAGACGTTGGCATGGCATATTGCTGTTGTCGTTATTCGTTGGCTATCAAACCCTTATATTTACCAGCCAATATTCAAGTTAATAAATCAGTTGGAGAGCATCGACCTATGGCGTTGCAGGACAAACAATTTACCGATTGGGGCAAACAGGTTGTCGATATCGAAAAGACCGCCTTGGATAACCTTTATCAATACATAGAATCCAGCGAGTTTGTAGCGGCCTGTAAAGCCATCTTAAAGGCTAACGGCAAAGTTATCGTGATGGGAATGGGTAAGTCCGGCCATATCGGCAATAAGATTGCAGCAACCTTGGCCAGCACCGGGACACCTTCCTTTTTCGTGCACCCTGGAGAGGCCGCTCACGGCGATTTAGGTATGCTGTCGGCAAACGACGTGGTCATCGCCATCAGTAACTCTGGCGAAGCCCATGAAATTCAAACCTTGATGCCGGTGATTAAACGCATGGGTTTGACCCTGATCGCGATGACTGGGCGTCCCAGTTCCAGTCTAGCCAGCATTGCCGACATTCACCTGTGCATTGAAGTCCCGCAAGAAGCCTGCCCGCTTGGTTTAGCCCCCACATCAAGCACCACTGCTACGCTGGTCATGGGCGACGCTCTGGCGGTTGCTCTGTTACAAGCTCGCGGTTTCACCGCTGACGATTTTGCGCTCTCACATCCTGGCGGCTCACTGGGGCGTAAACTGCTGTTAAAAGTGTCCGATATTATGCACAAAGGGGATGGCCTACCGCGAGTAACCCCAGACCAGTCCATTGCCACCAGCCTGCTAGAAATTAGTGCTAAAGGCTTGGGCATGACCGCCATCGTGAATGACCAACAGCAACTGCTGGGCTTATTTACCGATGGCGATTTACGCCGTGTTATTGACGCTGGTGTGGATTTGCGCAACACCCCAATTTCTGATGTGATGACCACCGACTGCGTTACCTTAAACGGCGACGTTTTGGCCGCTCAAGCACTAAACTTAATGGAGCAACACAACATCAATGGTTTGTTGCTAGTGGATGAAGAGCGGCGTCCGATTGGCGCATTAAACATGTTGGATCTGGTTAGAGCAGGAGTTATTTAATGAGTAAAAATACCTTATATGGCCCTGTAACTGACGAGGTTTGGAATGCCGCAAGCCAAGTTAAACTGCTAATATGCGATGTCGACGGCGTGTTTTCCGATGGCCGTATTTATCTAGGCAACAGCGGTGAAGAGCTAAAAGCCTTTCACACTCGCGACGGCTATGGGGTAAAAGCCCTGCAATCGGCCAATATCATCGTCGCGGTGATCACAGGGCGTAAATCAACACTTGTACAGCAGCGCATGACAGCCCTTGGGATTGAACACATTTACCAAGGTATTGAAGACAAGATTTCGGTTTACCAAAACTTAATCAGCGAGCTTAAATTACGCCGCGAACAAGTGGCTTATATTGGCGATGACTTAGTGGATTTACCGGTCATGCAAGAAGTCGGCTTAAGCGTCGCGGTAAACGATGCACACCCGATTGTGCGCCAACACTGTTTATTCACCACCAGCATTAATGGCGGTCATGGCGCAGTGCGCGAACTGGCCGATTTGATATTGCTCAGTCAAAATAAACTCGACGACGCCAAAGGATTAAGCATATGAGCCGAGTCACCATCATTACCTTACTCATGTTTGCCATTGCCACCGGTTTGTATTGGCAGGTGCAACAAAAACGGGCAGCGGATCAATCATCCGCCGATGATGGCACTTACCAACCGGATTTTGTTGCCACCGAGCTGAACTCTCGAGTTTACGACGAAGCGGGCAACCTAAGCAGTCGTGTTCACGCCGACAGCATGGAGCATTATCAAGCACTTAACTTAACCATTTTTGGCGCCCCTCGCTATAATGTGTTTCCAAATGAGGGCGGCTCGCAGTGGCAATTAAGCGCTAAAACCGGCACCTTAAATAACGACACTCAAAACGTTCTGCTTGAAGAGGGCGTGCTTATTGAGGCCATAAGCCCTAACGAGCCCATCAAGAACATTACCACCAGCTACTTGGAAGTTGACTTAAACAGTATGATAATGACTTCCAATAAAGCATTGTTTGTTGAGGGCGACGACTTCGACCTCACCGGAGTCGGTTTATTCGCCGACCTAAACGAAAATAAGGTCAATTTGCTCAAGCAAGTTGAAGGAACCTATCATGTTGAATGAGATTAAAAGAGCCGTTGTTTTTGCCGTGGCTTTTGGGCTATCGATACCGGCATTAGCCACTAGCGCAGATTACTTGCAAGAAGTAAAAATTCGTTCCAACACCCAAAGCGCCGACATCAATAAAAGTTTGATCATTTTTGATGGAGATGTAGTCGTTAAACAAGGCAGCATGGAAATTAAAGCGAATCGCCTCACGGCACAAACCAACGAAGATAAAACCGCTAAAGTACTTATTGCCACTGGGCAACCGGCCACCTACACTCAAATGATGGAAAACGGCCTACCGGCCAATGCTTCTGCCAATGAAATTCGCTACGATATTGCCAGCAACACCTTGGTGATGGAAGGCGAAGCAACCTTAGAGCAAACCGGTAACAAGGTTACTGGGCATCAAATTCGCTACAATATGGAAACCCAACGCATCATTGCTGAAGGCTCTGAGAACAGCGATGAGCGGGTTATTACCATATTGCAGCCTCAGCAGCTGGATCATGGCGATAAAACCCCACCTCAAGAACAGCAGCAGTCTGAGGAAAAGTAATTCATGAAAGTATCGACACTTACCGTAAGCAATGTTGCTAAGTCTTACAAAAGCCGCCAAGTGGTTAAAGATGTAAGCTTGCAGGTAAAAACTGGCCAAGTCATTGGATTGTTAGGTCCCAACGGCGCCGGTAAAACCACCACCTTTTACATGGTGGTGGGTTTGGTTAAAAGCGATAAAGGCCGCATCGTCATCGATGAAGAAGATCTAACGCTCGCGCCCATGCACGAACGTTCGCGCAAAGGCATAGGTTACCTGCCTCAAGAAGCGAGCATTTTTCGCAAACTGACCGTAGTTGATAACATTATGGCGGTGTTGGAAACTCGCAAAGAGCTGACTAAAAAGCAACGCCAAGATGAGCTGGAATATCTTCTGGAAGAGTTTCATATTACCCACATTCGCGACAACACCGGCATGAGTTTGTCCGGCGGTGAGCGACGTCGGGTCGAGATTGCTCGCGCGTTAGCGGCAAACCCCAAATTCGTGCTGCTTGACGAACCCTTTGCCGGTGTCGATCCGATCTCAGTTATCGATATTAAGAAAATCATCGAGCAGTTGAAATCTCGAGGGCTTGGGGTACTTATTACCGACCACAATGTCCGTGAAACCTTGGATGTATGCGAGCGAGCATACATTGTTAGTCATGGCGCTTTAATTGCCGAAGGGGCCCCTGAGGACATCTTGAACAACCAACAGGTTCGGGCTGTATACTTAGGCGAACAATTCAGGCTATAGTTAAAGGGTATGGGCAATTAGTTCCTACCCACAAATCCATGTTCATGACCCAGTAACGATAACAAGGATAACCGTTAGCAGCATGAAAGCGTCTCTCCAGCTAAAGCTGGGTCAGCAATTGACAATGACCCCACAATTACAACAAGCCATTCGCTTATTGCAATTGTCTTCTTTAGAGCTACAGCAAGAAATTCAAGAAGCGCTCGACGCTAACCCACTATTGGAGCAAGCAGACTCTCAAGAGAGCGTCGTCGATAGCCAAGATGACTCGGTAACACCGGTGAACAGCGCTAAGGACGAACCGCAACCCCTAGAGAGTGCTAGCAGCGCCCAAGCAACCGCTGACACCAGCACCGTAGAAACTAACGAAGCCCTCAATCAAGACTCCATCGCCGATGAGTTGCCAATGGATACCACTTGGGATGAAATGTATTCGGCATCCAGCGCGCCATCGTCGGCGCTCCCCCGTGACGACGACAAAGTATTCCAAGGCAGTACCAGCGACAGCTTAGATGCGCACCTCCTCTGGCAAATGCAATTAACGCCCTTTAGCGATCTTGACCTAGCCATTGCTACCGCCATTATTGACGCCATTGATGACAAGGGTTATCTAACCCAAAGCATCGACGATTTAGTTGAAGCGGTTGGCGATAGCGATGTGGAAGCCGAAGAGGTCGCAGCGGTCTTAAAGCGTATTCAGCATTTCGATCCCATTGGCGTGGCAGCTCGCTCATTGCAAGAATGCTTGCAAATTCAATTGAACCAATTCGCCAATGACACGCCCTCCCTCGATGCCGCCAAGCTATTAGTTTCAGAGTACATGGAATTGTTGGCCACTCGCGATTTTCGGCAACTGATGCGTAAAACCAAGCTCAAAGAAAACGAGCTTAAGCAGGCGCTTGATCTAATAAAAACTCTGAACCCTAATCCAGGTGCTATGATTCAAGCAGGAGACGATCAATACGTGGTACCGGACGTATCGGTTTCCAAAAAGAACGGTCGTTGGGTGGTGGAGTTGAATCCTGATAGCATGCCTAAAATTGGTGTTAACCAGCAATATGCGGCCATGGCCAACTCGGCTACAAGCAAATCCGACAGTCAATTTATTAAAGGCCATTTGCAAGAAGCCCGCTGGTTTATAAAAAGTTTAGAAAGTCGCAACGAAACCTTATTAAAAGTGTCCAATTGTATTGTTAAGTTCCAACAAGGTTTTTTTGAATATGGCGAAGAAGCCATGAAACCCATGGTACTGAACGATATAGCCGAGGCGGTTGATATGCATGAGTCAACCATTTCTCGGGTAACCACGCAAAAATACATGCATACCCCGAGGGGAATTTTTGAGCTTAAGTACTTTTTCTCCAGTCATGTTGGAACCGACGATGGAGGCGAATGCTCTTCGACGGCCATTCGGGCACTGATTAAAAAATTAGTAGCCGCGGAGAACCCGAAGAAGCCACTTAGCGACAGCAAAATGGCACAGATTCTAGCAGAGCAAGGCATTAAAGTTGCTCGACGTACCATAGCAAAGTATCGCGAAGCTTTATTAATTCCACCTTCAAACCAACGAAAAAGTTTGTAACGTCAGCATCAAGGAGTTGTTTTATGCAAATCAATTTAACTGGCCACCACGTTGAAATCACAGATTCTTTAAGAGATTATGTGGAAACTAAGTTTGCCAAGCTGGAGCGTCACTTTGACCAAATCAACAACGTTCATGTCGTGTTGAATGTGGAAAAAATGCAGCAAAAAGCAGAAGCCAATGTGCACTTACCCGGTGGTGAAGTTTTTGCAACGTCCGAACATTCCGATATGTACGCCGCAATCGATTCCTTAATTGATAAACTTGATCGACAAGTCATCAAGCATAAAGAGAAGTTAACTAGACACTAAGATGGAAATTAAGACCATATTGGTACCGGGGTGCGCACATTGCGCCACCCCAGGTAGCAAAAAGAAGGTGCTGCAACTCATCAGCGAACTTGCCGCCGAGCAAGCGCCAGAGCTAACACCTCAAGAAATTTTTGAAGCGCTACTAGCCCGAGAAAAAATGGGCAGCACCGGCATAGGGAACGGCATTGCCATTCCCCACGGAAAGCTTACCAACATCGACAAACCCATTGCGGTATTGGTGAAGTGCGAAGAACCTATTCAATATGACGCCATCGATAACCAACCGGTGGATCTACTGTTTGCTCTATTCGTTCCCAACGATGATGCTCAATTGCATTTAAAAACCTTGTCGCAAATGGCTGCAACCCTTACCGATAAACGCATCTGCAAACAATTACGACGCAGTCATACCGACGCCGAACTATATGAGGTGGTTTGCGAGCAATGAAATTGGTTATTGTGTCGGGTCGCAGTGGCTCTGGAAAATCATACGCTCTGAAAGTGCTGGAAGATTTAGGCTACTATTGCGTAGACAATTTGCCGCTGTCATTGATGCCAGCGCTACTGGAAGAACTTGATGGCCGTTGTGACAGCGTTGCAATTAGCATTGATGTGCGCAACCTCTCTATTAATTCCGACCAATTAGAATACCGACTCAATACCCTTAAACAGCAGTACGATGTCACCAGCTTCTACTTACACTCTGAAGATGAGGTTTTGCTGAAACGGTATTCCGAAACTCGGCGCCTGCATCCGCTTAACAAATACCAGTCGTCACTGATGAAAGCCATTAAGGACGAAAAATCCTTGTTGGCGCCCCTGGCGAATATTGCCGATCATTACGTTGATACCAGCAACCTAACCATTTACGACTTAAGTGACACCATTAGAGAAAACTTGTTTGGGGCGGTACCCAAAGAGTTAGTACTTACTTTCCTTTCGTTTGGCTTTAAGCATGGCTTACCTAGGGAGGCCGATTACGTTATTGATGTGCGTTTTTTACCCAACCCTCATTGGTTACCAGAGCTGCGCCCCCATACTGGCCTTGAGCAGCCGGTTATCGATTACCTCGATGAGCAACAAACCGTGCAAAAGCTGTATCAGCAAATGCAGGAGTTTATCCAAACTTGGTTACCTCAGTTGGAGCAAAATAACCGCAGTTACGTAACCTTTGCCTTTGGTTGCACCGGCGGCAAACATCGTTCGGTCTATTTAGCAGAAAAAGTCGCAAGCTTCTTTCAAGCCGGCAATCATAAAGTTGAAGTGCGCCATCGAGAACTAGAATGAGCGACCGACTGAGCGCTAAAGTCACCATATGCAATAAGCTGGGATTACACGCGCGCGCCGCTACCTTGCTGGCGAAATTAGCGGTTCAATACGACGCCAACGTTACCCTTAAGCAAGGCAATAAAACCGCATCGGCAGACAGTGTACTTGGCTTGCTCATGCTCGAAAGCGGTTTAGGTAAAGAAGTGGAGGTTATTGCCACGGGACCTCAAGCTCAACAAGCGCTTACCGACGTATGTCAGTTAATACAAGCCCGTTTCGACGAAGCCGAATAACCCTCAGTTATCCACATCCGACCTGATATTTCATTTTATTTAAGATAGACTTAGCCAAGCATAGGCAAAGGCGAAAGTTGATGGCACTCGACGTACTCGATACACAAACCAGCGAAGAACAACTGCTTCAGGTCAACCAAGCCTTAAGCAGCGGTATGTTCGTGCACGTACGCCAAATGCTGCACCACATGGCCTGTGCCGACGTCGCTTTTTTGTTGGAATCGTCCCCAACCAAGACCCGTATGGTGCTTTGGCAAATGGTGGATCATGACCAACAAGGTGAAATTCTTGAAGAGCTGCCAGAAGACGTTAAAGACAGCTTAATCAGCCAAATGAGCGCCGAAAGCTTAGCGTCTGCGACCGCCGGCATGGACACCGATGACTTGGCTTATATCCTGAGAAGTTTGCCCGATTCTGTGTATCAAGAAGTGCTGCAATCCATGGACACTCAAGATAGACACCGGGTTGAGCAAGCGCTGTCTTATCCTGATGACACCGCCGGCAGTCTCATGAATACCGACACCGTGGCCATTCGTCCAGACATCAGTGTGGATGTCATTTTGCGGTATCTGCGCATACGCGGCGAACTGCCAGAAGCTACCGATACCTTGTACGTTGTGGACAAGCGAGACAAGCTATTAGGGGGAGTCGCCATTACCACCCTGCTCACCTGTGACCCCAACATCACCATCAAAAAATTGATGAACCAAGAGCTTGAAGCCATCCCGGTGGATATGGAAGACAGTAAGGTTTCCATGCTGTTTGAGCGTCATGATTGGGTATCGGCACCGGTCATTGATAACGACGGTAAGTTGCTTGGGCGAATTACCATTGACGATGTGGTGGATGTTATTCGTGAAGATGCGGAACACTCCATGTTGAGTATGGCGGGTATGGAAGACGACGTGGATACCTTTGGGCCTGTGTTCAAAAGTACCCTGCGCCGCAGCTTGTGGCTTACGGTCAATCTATTCGCTGCTTTGTTAGCCGCCTCGGTAAGCAGCATGTTTGAAGGCACCCTAGAGCAATTCGCCACCATCGCTATTTTGATGACCATTGTGCCGTCAATGGGCGGCGTTGCCGGTAACCAAACCCTCGCTCTGGTGATCCGCGGTTTGGCGCTAGGCCACATTGGCGATTCCAACGCCCGTTGGCTCATCGGCAAAGAGCTGGCCATTGGGTTTCTAAACGGCCTTATTTGGGCCTTGCTCATTTTTGTGGTGGTTTGGCTATGGAAAGGCGAAGTGTCGTTTGCCATCCTTATCAGCGGCGCCATGCTGGTGAACTTAACCGTGGCAGGATTAGCCGGTGCTGCCATTCCGCTGTTACTGAAAAAGCTGAATATCGACCCAGCCCTCGCCGGTGGAATGGCGCTCACCACCATCACCGACGTTATCGGTTTATTTGCCTTTTTAGGGCTGGCGACCTTAGTGCTGTTGTAACTCCGTCTTTTGTAAACTAGTTACCGGCAATTTTCATTGACTCAACTAACACCGCACCGGTGCCAATGGCTGAGCGAGTCTCTCGCTCATTATCAATAGCCACAATGTTGGCGAACATGTCTTTCAAGTTAGCGGCAATGGTGAACTCTTCCACTGGGTATTGAATCTCACCGTTTTCCACATAGAAACCAGCGGCACCGCGCGAGTAATCGCCGTTCACTGTGTTTACGCCCTGCCCCATGACTTCGGTGACTAATATGCCTTTATCCATTTGTTTTAAGATTTGCTGAAAATCAACGCCAGTATCTTGAATGTGCCAGTTATAAATACCACCAGCATGACCTGTGGTCTGCATGCCCATGCGACGCGCTGAGTAACTGGTAAGCAAATATTGAGCGAGTACGCCGTCAGTGATGATATCGGCTGGCTTAGTGGCCACTCCTTCACTGTCATAGGCCGCACTGCCTAAGCCGCCTTTTATCCATGGATTCTCATGAATGTTAAACCAGCTAGGAAAAACAACTTCCCCAAGTTTATCCAATAAAAAGCTCGATTTACGGTATAGAGCCCCACCACTGATGGCGTGAACCAAATGACCAATTAAGCCAGTGGCCACTTCTTTTTGAAACAGCACAGGCAAGGTTTGCGTCTCTAACTTGCGCGCGCCCAAATGTGATAACACTTTTTCAGCGGCTCCTTGACCCACTTGCTCTGGGGTCCACAGCTCATCAAAGCGACGGGCTGACGTGTAGTCATAATCCCGTTGCATCTTGCCGTCTTGCTCAGCAATGGCAACCATGCTGATGCCATAACGGCTGGTAAGCTTGCCGTGCAAAAAGCCATGGCTATTACCATACACTTTAAGGCCGGTATGTGCCGATGCATGGGCACCGTCTGAATGCTCAATACCAGCATCCATCGCCGCACTTTCTGCTCTAATGGCTAATGCTTGCAGTTGCTCCGGCGTAAAATCTTGCGGATGGCATAAATCCAGATCTTTCGGGTCCGTTGCCATGAGCTCGCTATCAGCTAGGCCGTTGGCCTCGTCAGCTTGCGTGTATTTAGCAATACTAAATGCCGCTTTAACCGCTTGTTCTATCGCTTCAGGACTTAGATCCGATGTGGAAGAAGTGCCTTTGCAGCCATTTAGGTACAAACTAATGCCCAGCGCACCGTCTTGATTAAATTCAACCGTTTCCACTTCTTTCATGCGGGTACCCACCGACAACCCCTGTTGTCGGCTAATGGCCACTTCCGCCTGATCGGCGCCAAGAGTGGTCGCTTGCTCTACGGCAACCGCGACGGCCTGCTTTAGGCGCTCCAATTCACTGTCCAACTTTTGCTGAGTCACAGCTTATCTCCAATAGCAATTTGCGATAAGCATAACAGAAGTAACGCGTTTCTTTTCACCTAACACGCAAAATACCGTTATAAACTGTTAATATAAGCAAACTGTTCTATTAGTTATTGAGAAATTTATCATGAAGCCTTTTTCGGATAAGCCGGAACAAGAGCAAGAGCCTGAGTTTGTCAGCAAATCACAGCTTAAGCGTGAATCAGAAGCCTTGCAGAAAATCGGCTTAAAGCTGGTTAACTTAGCGCCGGCTAAACTGGCGAAAGTACCGCTAGAGCCCATTCTTGCAGAGGCCATCGAATTGGCGCATCGTCTTGAGAAAAAGCACGAAGCGAAACGGCGCCATATGCAGTACATTGGCAAAATCATGCGCAATATTGAAATCGAACCGATAAAACAGGCGCTTTATGAGATAGAAAACGAGCACGCCATTAACAATGCGAAGTTTCACGCCATTGAGCAGCAGCGAGATACATTGATCGCTGAGGGCAATTCCGCCGTTGAACAATTGCTCAGTGAACATCCTGAATTAGATAGACAGCGATTGCGTAACTGGGTTCGCCAAGCCAATAAAGAGGCAAGCACCAACAAACCGCCCAAAGCGAGTCGTGAACTGTTTAAATACCTACGCGAGCAGTTACTGCAAGAATAAGTTGATGGAGAACCAAAGTGGTTAACATTAAAGACGTCTGGCAAGAAATTAAGAGCCAAGTAGTATTACAGTCGGAAAAAGAGCCCTTTCTGGCGAGTTACTTTCACTCCAGTATTATTGGCCACGACGACTTAGGCGCCGCCTTAAGCTATATGCTGGCAAATCAATTGGGTGACAGCAACATGCCGGCCATTACCTTAAGAGAAGTCATTCAAACCGCTTATGCAAAACATCCTAAGTTGGTTGAATGCGCTGGCTTCGATATTTGTGCAGTGAAAGAGCGTGACCCGGCCATTGACCAATGCGCCACTGTGCTGCTGTACCTAAAGGGCTATAAAGCGTTACAAGCCCATCGCATCAGCCATTGTTTGTGGAAAAACGATCGTCGAGCCCTCGCCTTATATTTGCAAAGCCGTGTATCAGAAACCTACGGCGTCGATATTCACCCAGCCGCAACCATTGGCAAAGGGGTTATGTTTGACCACGCCTCCGGCATCGTCGTCGGTGAAACCTGTGTCATCGAAGATAATGTATCGATTTTGCAATCGGTAACCTTAGGGGGTACCGGCAACGAAAACGGTGATCGCCACCCTAAAATTCGACAAGGCGTTATGATTGGTGCCGGTGCGAAAGTACTTGGCAACATTGAAATTGGCGAAGGTGCTAAAATTGGTTCGGGTTCTGTGGTACTGAGTCCAGTTGCCCCCCACACCACGGTCGTCGGCATTCCAGCAAGGGTTGTCGGCTCGCCATCAAGCTCAATGCCTGCGCTCGATATGGAGCAAAACGTCCTCAAAGACTAAAATTCTCGGTCATTAGACCAGTATTTTGCTGCGATTGTCGTCGAAAACTCTATAATGGTGCAAATGTGCGCGTTAGTTCACAAGCTAACGCGCATTTGCTTATGGACTATACGTGCTTTGCACGTTAGCATCATGTTAGCCAACGAGTTGCCGAGGATAGCTACAAAATGTCGAACAATCAGCAAGTTCTGCTTCTTAATGGTCCTAATCTAAACCTATTAGGAACTCGAGAACCGCAACATTACGGAACGCTAACCCTAGACCGCATTGTGAGCGACGCTCAAGCCAAAGCCGACAGCTTAGGTTTATCGTTAACTCATGTTCAAGCTAACGCCGAGCATCAACTCATTGAAGCAATACACAACAGCGACGCCGATTTTATTGTGATAAATCCGGCGGCGTATACCCACACCAGTGTCGCCCTGAGAGACGCGCTCACCGGTGTTGGAATACCTTTTATCGAAGTGCACCTATCTAATGTTCACGCCCGCGAACCGTTTCGCCAACATTCCTATTTTTCGGATAAGGCCGTCGGCGTAATTTGCGGGCTGGGTGCGCAAGGTTATCAATTTGCCCTAGTGGCTGCAGCGCAATATTTGCAGTCAGCTAACAACCAACAAGACTGAGAGAATCGTTATGGATATTCGTAAAATTAAGAAACTGATTGAATTAGTTCAAGAGTCCGGCATTGCCGAGCTGGAAATCACCGAAGGCGAAGAGGCGGTACGTATTTGCCGTCACGGTCAAGCGGCTCCTGCTACCCAAGTCATCCAGGCACCGGCG
Organism: Paraferrimonas haliotis; assembly: GCF_002282895.1. Lineage (GTDB taxonomy): Bacteria > Pseudomonadota > Gammaproteobacteria > Enterobacterales > Shewanellaceae > Paraferrimonas > Paraferrimonas haliotis. The sequence goes on along the minus strand of NZ_NRRB01000001.1, from coordinate 160,187 downwards.
GCAGCCCCTGCAGTAGCTCCTGCTCCAGCAGCCGTTGCAGCAGCGCCAGCAGAAGCTGCGCCAGCTGCAGTATCGGGACATACCTTGAAATCGCCAATGGTTGGTACTTTTTATCGCGCCGCAACCCCAGGCTCTGCACCCTTTGTAGAAGTTGGCCAAAAAGTGAATGTTGGTGACACCTTGTGCATCATTGAAGCCATGAAAATGATGAATCAAATTGAAGCCGACAAAGCCGGTGTTGTTAAAGAAGTTCTTATTGACAATGGCGAGCCAGTAGAGTTTGACGAACCTTTGTTCATCATCGAATAAATAAGAAGGCTAGCCATATGTTAGATAAAGTAGTCATAGCAAACCGAGGCGAAATTGCGCTACGGATTTTGCGTGCCTGTAAAGAGTTAGGCATCAAAACCGTTGCGGTTCACTCGAAGGCAGACAAAGACTTAAAGCACGTATTATTGGCTGACGAAACCGTTTGTATCGGCAACGCACCAGCCTTAGAAAGCTACCTTAATATCCCGGCGCTGATCGCCGCAGCGGAAATTAGTGACGCCATTGCCATTCACCCAGGTTATGGCTTTTTAGCGGAAAGCGCCGACTTTGCCGAGCAAGTTGCTAAAAGCGGATACATATTCATTGGCCCATCGGCGGATGTCATTCGCTTAATGGGCGATAAAGTATCGGCTATTGAAGCGATGAAACGCGCTGGCGTTCCTACCGTGCCCGGCTCAGATGGCGAGCTCAATGAAGACAGCGAGCGCAACATTCGCCTTGCTCGACGCATTGGCTATCCCGTCATCATTAAAGCGTCTGGCGGTGGCGGCGGTCGCGGTATGCGAGTTGTACGCAACGAAGGTGAGCTCATTGATTCCATTGAGCTTACTAAAGCGGAAGCCGGTGCGGCGTTTAACAACCCAGCGGTTTACATGGAAAAATACCTTGAAAACCCTCGCCACGTAGAAATTCAGGTAATGGCCGACAGCCATGGCAATGCCATTCACTTAGGTGAGCGTGATTGCTCTATGCAACGCCGCCACCAAAAAGTGGTTGAAGAAGCGCCAGCACCCGGTATTACCGAAGAAATGCGTAAGTTCATTGGCGAGCGCTGTGCCCGAGCTTGTGTGGAAATTGGTTACTGTGGCGCCGGTACGTTTGAGTTCCTATACGAAAACGGTGAGTTCTACTTCATTGAAATGAACACCCGTATTCAAGTAGAACACCCTGTCACCGAAATGGTTACTGGTGTGGATTTGATTAAGGAGCAATTGCGCGTTGCCGCAGGCCAACCTTTGTCGTTAACTCAAGACGATGTTGTTATTCGTGGCCACGCCATTGAATGTCGAATTAACGCCGAAGATGCGCAAACCTTTATCCCAAGCCCAGGCGAAATTACTCGCTTCCACCCGCCTGGTGGAATGGGTATCCGCTGGGATTCGCACATCTATGCAGGCTATAGAGTGCCGCCTTACTACGATTCAATGATCGGTAAGCTTATCACTTACGGTGAAAACCGCGGTATCGCCATTGCTCGCATGCAAAATGCGCTGCGGGAACTCGTGGTTGATGGCATTAAAACCAACACCGCCTTGCAAATGCGCATTATGGACGATGAGAACTTCCAAAACGGTGGCTCAAACATCCATTACTTAGAGAAGAAGCTCGAACAGGAAGGCTAGCGTTAAATCCTTTGTTATCGAGTAGAAGTACAACGCCCCGTCGCTAACGATGGGGCATTGTTGTTTTAGGGGAGGTTAAAAAGGCAGAACTAGCTGTCTCGGTTATCAAAATACCAAGCCGCCGCGCCCATCAATGCGGTATCGCTTTTCAGCGCTAAAGACACGGGGATGGGCTCTAGATACTCCGCCATTTTGCCTTTTTGACCAAAAGCGCGGGTAAAGTCACTGTGCTGCAAAAACTCGGAGATGCGCGGTAAAATTCCGCCCCCTAAATAGGCGCCGCCCCGTGCACCCTGCACCAATACCATATCGGCAGTAACGCTGCCTAACCAGCGGCAAAATTCATCTAAGGTTTCCCAGGCAAGAGGGCTACGAGCATCCGCCGCAGCGGTAATTTCAGCAGGCGTGGTTAAGGGGGTTGGTGCGTCTAAGAAGGTGCCCATGGCTTTGTACAAGTTAACCAGTCCTTGGCCACATAAAATGGTTTCAACACTCACGTGGGAATGACGTCTGGCTAAGATTTCCACCAACGCTGCTTGGCGCGCATTGGTAGAGGCGAGGCTGATGTGGCCTCCTTCACAGGCAATGGCGTGCCAGCGGTCATTCATAGGCACCAGTGAAGCCACCCCAAATCCCGTGCCCGGCCCTAACACAACCCGTGGTGAACATTTCATAGCGTCCCCCGGTTTCACCGACTGCAATTGGTTTTCCGGCAGTAAAGGGATGGAATAAGCATAGGCGACAAAATCGTTAATGACTTTTAGGTGCTTGAGTTGCAAATGGCGGCGAAGCTCATCAACGTTATTGTGCCAACCCAAATTGGTTACCGTTACCGAGTATTTATCGATGGGACCCGCCACCGCTAAACAGGCACTGTCGGGTGTGATTCCCTCGGGCAAACTGCTCATGTACTCACGCACAACCGCTTCTAGGCTGATGTAATTCTTAGACGGATAAAAGCGCACTTCTTGGGTGTGCACGCCTTCTTCGGTTTGGCTAGCTAATGCAAATCGCGCGTTAGTACCGCCTATATCTGCGACAATTGTGTATTGTGTCATTATTGGTTTCTCTGGTTTTGCCAACTAAATTCATCTGTTATATTGATGAAGCAACGAACAATAATAAGAGCCTGTTACCCCCTATGAAAGGCAAAGCCACCTCATTTGATATCGCTCATCTTGCCGGTGTTTCTCAGTCCACGGTCTCTCGTGCCTTGCGCGATTCGCCCTTGGTCAAACAAGAAACCATCGACAAAGTGAAAGCCATTGCTCACCAACTTAACTATAAGGTTGATAAGCACGCCAGCAGTTTGCGATCTCAGCAAAGCCACACCTTGGCCTTATTATTTTTCGAAGATCCCACCACCGACGACTCACTGATTAACCCGTTTTTCTTTGCCATGCTCGCGTCCATAACCCAAGCCTGTGCTAAGCAAGGTTACGACTTATTAGTGTCGTTTCAGCAGCTGTCCAACGATTGGCACGCTGACTACGAGGACAGCCACAAAGCCGATGGCATTATTCTTCTAGGTTACGGAGATGATATCGAATCGCAACCAAAATTAGCTCAACTAAAACAGCAAGGCACCCGTTTTATAAGATGGGGACCAGAATCAGACACCGGACTTTCCATTAGCTGTGATAATCGTTTAGGCGGTTATCAAGCCACCTCTCACCTTATTGAACGCGGTCATCAGCGCATAGCGTTCGTTGGCAATGCTTCCAAACATTACCCTGAATTTTTTGACCGTTACCAAGGCTATGTCTCGGCACTGCTTGAACACCAATTAGCGGTCGAGCCGGCTTTACAACAAGATGCCATTACCACCGAAGATGCCGGTTATCAAAGCACCAAGCAATTACTGCAAGGCGACGCCGAGTTCACCGCGCTGTTTGCCGCCAGCGATTTAATCGCCATTGGCGCCATTAAAGCCATTAAAGAAGCGGGCCTCAAGGTTCCCGGTGATATCGCCGTTATAGGCTTTGACGACATTCCTATTGCCAGCTACACCTCGCCTGCCTTATCCACCATTCGCCAAGATACTAAGCTTGCTGGTGAAGTGTTAGTGACCACCCTGCTCTCCCTCATCAAAGAAGAGCCAGTCGAGTCCATTACCATTGCCACCAACATAGTAGTTAGAAGCAGCACCTAGTTCTGGGTTAACGCACTAATAAAGTCAGCATCGGTTACGGGCTCGCTCATTACCAGCACCTTAACCGCATGAGGGGCTACTTCAGTGATCAAGGCTTGGTTAGCCGCCACCGTTTGAGTTTGTTTGGTTTGGGCGTCAGTCCAGGTGCCCGCCTGCAAGTATTGGCTAATCTCAAAGCGCTGCGCTTTATCGCCTTTATTGAGCAGCACTAAGGCGGTTTGGCTTTGCTCACCGTCTTGATAAACGCGATAAAAACTGGCTCTATCCCCTTTAAACTCAAGATTGAATTGCAGTCCCCGTTGCAGCGCTACATTTTGCGCCCGCACCATAGCGATGTCCGCAAGTTTGGCTCGAATCGGGTGCTGCTTAGCCTGTTCGATACGCTCTTGACCGAAGTAATTACGATTGCCTTTGTGCTCCGCCTTTCCCCGCTCAAAGCCGATTTCAGAGCCATAGTAAATAACCGGAATGCCGCGGGCGGTGAACAACCAATTGTGGGCGTTAATAAAGCCGTTATCGTCGGCGTTCATACGCGGCATATCGTGGTTATCGTAAAAGATGGTCAATTCATAGGGATTGGCATAGGGACCGTCCTTTAAATGCAATGTCGGCAATAGTGTTTCGAACCCTTTGTTCTGTTCAAACATCTCCCCCAGCGCTTGCTTCATTGGAAAATCAAGTACACTCATGCCGCCGTTGTCCGGGTGGGTATACTGGGCAATTTCCTCTGCATCAAACGAATACACTTCGCCAAACATGAACAATTGCGGGTATTTAGCACGGATGCGCTGACTAAACTCACCCCAAGCTTCGGTGGGCACGTGTTTAACCGTATCAATCCGAAAAGCACCCGCTCCTTGGTCGAGCCATTGCAGATAAGCGTTAACGAAGTAGTCCATCACCTCAGGATTGGATACATTCATGTCCGCAAGCTCTGCTAAATCGGGCTGCTGATTGAAAAAACGGTGCAGTGGTTCGTTGTCGGGATCCAATTGCGCCGGTGCAAGGTTCATATGATCCGCCACTAAGCTGCCGTCTTTGTCATACAATTTGCCATAATCAGGCAACACGGTCTCCATGGTATAGGCAGGGGAGCCATGGTTAATAACCACATCTAATACCGTTTTCAGTCCTTTTTCAGAAAGGGCCTGATTCAATTGGGCATAGTCCAAATCGGCCGAGGGCAAATGCTTATCTAACTTATAAAAATTGACTCCCCAATAGCCGTGATAAGCGGCCTTGCCTTTATCCATAGCAAAGCCATGGGCCTGAATTCGCTTGCCACCATTAAACGCATCCGCCGGATTTTGCACAATGGGGGTCATCCAAATAGCGCTAAACCCCATGTCTTTAATGTAATCGGCATTGTTAAGCAGTCCTTTAAAGTCTCCCCCCATAAAGCCCACATTACCCTCATCACCGTTGTCCCAAACCAGCGGCAGATTCCAGCCAGAATCGGATTCATAGTTATTGGTTTTATCGCCGTCTACGAAGCGATCGGTCAACACAAAATAAACCGACTCGCTGGCAAAGGGGTGGTCAGTACCGGAAAGCTTAGTCAGTGGTTTAGCGGGTGCACTGGCATTAGAGCAGGCCGCCAGTGATAAACTTAAGGCGATTAACGTAATCGTGGGTTTTAACATGACGGTTTTCCCTTATTGTTGAGTCGGTTGTATTGATACTCGCAACGCGAACGCTCCGGCGATGGCCAGGCTGAGCGCGCCAATTAATAAGGCGTAAACCGGCTCTGCAGCGAATAGGTACTTTAAAATGAGTCCTAACAAGGTGGCCGCTAACAACTGAGGTATGACAATGAAGAAATTAAATATACCCATGTACACCCCCATTTTCTTAGCCGGCAAGCAACCGGCTAACATGGCGTAGGGCAGTGACAAAATAGAGGCCCACGCAAAGCCTACGCCCACCATAGCCACCAGCAAATAGTTAGGGTCGCGAATAATGAGGAAGGAAGCCAAACCCGCAGCACCCATCAAGAGGTTGGCAAGGTGCGCCTTGCGTAAACCGAATCGACTCACCATGGCTGGAATAACTAAAGCGGCGATGGCGGCAAAGCCGTTGTATGCAGCAAACAACACCCCAACCCAGTTCGCCCCTTCGTTGTAGGCCGCGGAGGTGGGATCGGAAGAGCCGAAATGCACCTGAGTGACCGCTGCAGTGGTATAGATCCACATCGCAAACAAGGCAAACCATGAGAAAAATTGCACAACGGCCAGTTGTTTCATTACGGTTGGCATGTTGAATAAGTCGTCCATTACCGTATCGAAACCATTACCTTGGCCATTCCCTTGGCGACGCATGCCTACGTAGAACTGAGCTAGACCAAATAGCGCGACCCCAATCGACAGAATGTAGAGCTGCTTATCAAGGCCCATGAAATAAACCAATGCCGCACCCATAACGCCCGGCAATAACCAAAATAAAGCGCCTTTGTTGTATGCATCGGCAGAACGTTGCTGCGCAGATTCCTGCCTATGCTGTTGCTGCTCTTCAAATGAAGCCAACTGCTCTGGGGAGTATTCTTTGGTGGATACCACAGTCCACCCCACCGCCACAAACAGCACCACCGCACCAAAATAGAAGGAATATTTAACGGTATCGGGTATCTCTCCAGGGCCAGCTTCGTTACTGACACCCATGCCTGCCAACAGAAACGGCAACATAGAAGCTATCACCGCACCTACGCCAATGAAGAAGCTTTGCATGGCATAACCTTTGGGCTGCTGGCGTTTCGGTAAATTATCGCCAACAAAGGCTCGAAACGGTTCCATCGACACGTTAATGGCGGCATCCATAATCCAAAGCATACCCGCCGCCATCCACAGAGCACTGGAGTTTGGCATGGCCACCAGCGCTAAACTGGTAAACAAGGCGCCGTAAAGAAAATAAGGACGACGTCTACCTAAGCGATTCCAAGTGCGGTCGCTGAAGTATCCCACAATCGGCTGCACCAACAAGCCAGTCACCGGCCCCGCTATCCACAGCAAGGGAATGGTCTCCATATCGGCGCCCAAGGTTTGGAAAATACGACTGACGTTGGCGTTTTGCAGAGCAAACCCAAATTGAATGCCTAAAAAGCCAAAGCACATATTCCATATTTGCCAAAAACTTAAATTGGGTTTTTCGTTAACCATGGAGCGTCCTCTTCTCGTTGTTATTAGTTAGCGGATGCTAATGACCTGCTCAGCCTGGTTCCAAGGCAAAGTGAACATTAACTTACCTTGCTCAATGCGGCTGTCTAAGGTTTTACCAGACAGGGTCACTTGAGCTTGTTGTTTGTTCCAGTTGTGAATCGTTACCGTGACTTGGCGAGATTTTGGAGCGCCCATGTAGTCGCCATTTTGGTGCAAATGTAAGGTCAGTAACTGATGGGCATAATCCGCCTTAAACTCTAAAAGCTGATATTGCCCCTGCGCGATGGCTTTAGGGTTAACGCCATCGTCTTCATACATGAAGTCATAGGCTTTGCGGACACTGTCGTCGTGGTAATAGTGCAGCTCTAAATTGGCGCTGGTGTAATCCTTGGTGTTGTGTTGCACCGCCACCATGGGAATAAAGCTGCCCGCCTTTACCAATACCGGAATGGTGTCAATGCTAACCGGCATATCAATGGCTTGACCGCCGTTAAAGCGTACGTTGGTAAAAAAGTCAAACCACACCCCCTTTGGCAAATCGATGGCAACCGATTTAGCGCCGGCTTCAACCACAGGTGCCACTAAAAATGCATCACCCCAAAAATAGGCGTCTTTGTTATCCACTAAGCTTAAATCTGTTTCATCGCTGAACATCAAAGGGCGCATCAACGGCATGCCCGAGGTGCTGTTTTCATAGGCTAAGGTGTACAGATAAGGCATTAATTGGTAACGCAAATTGACGTAGCGACGAACAATGTCTTTGGTTTGTTGATCGTGAAACACCGGCTCTGGAGCGATGTTGTCTTGAGCGTGTGGGCGATAAACCGGCTGAAACACGCCGTATTGCATCCAGCGGGTGTACATTTCAGCGTCGAATTGTTCGCCACCGGCAAAGCCACCGAGGTCGCTGTGTGTATAGCCCAAGCCCAACAGCCCCATTTGCAAAGCCAATTCTACTTGCGGTTTTAAGCCATCCCAACTGCGGCTGACATCGCCGGTCCAAGGGATCATGCCGTAGCGCTGAGAGCCAATAAAGCCAGAGCGCATCATGATCATTGGCCGTTTGTCCGGTTGCGCTTGTTGCAAGCCTTCAAACACCAATTTGGCCCATTGGTGGCCGTAGGCATTGTGGATTTCATCGGCGCTGCCAAGAGCGTGAATAGCATCGTGCGGATGCACTTCAGGCTCCCCTAAGTCACCCCACCAGCCGGCCACACCGTCTTTCAAGAGCTCCTGATAGATTCCCCAAAACCACTCTTGCCCAGACTGGCTGAAGACATCGATTAAGCCGGTGTTACCAAAATAGAAATCGAAGGTTTTAGGCTTTCCAGCAAAGTCGTGCGCCAACGCTTTAGCGTCTACCGCTTGCTGCCAACGCTTGGAGCTGGTGAGCACAAACGGCTCAGTAATCAGCACGGTATTAATGCCAAGGTCACTAAAGTCTCTTATCATTTTGCGCGGATTCGGCCACGCTTTGCGATCCCAGGCGAGGTTGCCCATGTGCCCTTTAATATCTGCACCAAACCAATACAAATCCAGCACAATGGCATCTAACGGGAAGTCTTCTTCAATGAACTTGGCAACGGTTTCACGGGCTTGCTGTTCGCTGCGATAACCGAAACGAGAAGCGTAGTTGCCCAGCGCCCAGCGTGGTGGCAAAGGTTGGCGACCGGTGGCCTCGGTGAGGTTTTCAATTAAGCTGGGGTAGTTATGCCCCGCAGCGACCAAATAAGCGGTACGCCCGCCTTTGGCTTCAAATTGCAAAATGTTGGCTTCGGTTTTACCCAAATCCATCCAGCCACTGGCGGAGTTATCAAACACCAAGGCGTACTTATTGGTGGACATTACCGCTGACAGACCAAAATACATTTGTTCCGCATGAGTGGTGTAGCCGTAAGACGCTTTGTTATAAAGCGGTAGGCGCATGCCTCGACGGTCCATGCCAACCACTCGCTGACCACCGCCAATGAGCTTTTCTTCATCATTAAGAGCGAATCGAAAACCCCGCACCGAATCGTGAGACACCAAACCGGCTTCTTCTGCGACTAACAGCTTGTCGTTTTGATAAAAGCGAAACTGCAACGGCGACTTTTGAATTTCAGCGCGAATTTCGGCAAGTCGGTAATGAAGCACGTCGCCATCATCGCTTAATTCACCCTGCACAATGGGCGCCTGCTCATCAATGGCAAAGGATGGCAGTTGTTTAACCCCTTTAGGTTGATAATGAACAGCCATCGCTCCATTGCCGTATCCACTGACCAATACTGGGCCATTGTCGGTTTCAATGAGCAATTGCTCATCTACCAGTTTGTGGCTTACAACCTGTGTCGCAAGTGCAGAGCCGCTGCCTACTAAACAAACGAATGCAAAAATCCACTGGCGCATGGCGGCTTCCTTACTGAGGTTGAATTTGAAGAATGCGAGATTGCATGGGTTGCAGCGATAAAGGTAACGACCCCTTACCATTGCTCACGGTTAACCAATGCTCACTCTCATCAAGTTGGTCTATCAGCCGATAGCGACCGTCGCTAAGCTCAAAATTAGCCACTTGCGATGGCGGTACAATAAAAGGTAAATCCGTCACGGCTCGCTGTTCGAAGTTAGCGATAATTAGCAACTGCTCATCGCTACTCCAGCGCGCAAAACTAAACAGGCGCTGATGATAGTTGCTGTTACGACTGTTCACCGTATGCAGCTCGGCATATTGCCCCATTAACGCCGAGCTGTTGCGGGTAAATTGCATCAGGCGCACGTAGTAATCCCGCAGCGCTTGCTCGCGCTCTGTCAGTTGGCCGCCATCGAAACGGCCGTCGTTCATCCAGCGTTGATGTGCGCTTACGCCCCAGTAGTCGAAAATGGTGGTGCGGCTGGCTTTACCAAAACCGGCATCGTGCTCGGCTCGCTCCCCCACATCTTGACCGAAATACAACATAGTAGGCGAGGTGCTTAAGGTGGCGGACACCACCATGGCTGGCAGGCCATGTTCAGGCTCGGTGGCAAAATCTGGGGTGGCGATGCGCTGTTCATCGTGATTTTCCAAAAAATGCAACATGTTGTGTTCAATGTCTTGCTTGCCTTTTTGAATGGCCACCAGTGCAGCGGTTTGTTGCTGACCACGAATGATGTGCTTAAGGGTGTCGTACAATTCCACCTTATCGTACAAGTAATCCATCTTACCTTTATGCAAGTAGTCACGATACAAGCTCGGTTGGTACACCTCTGCCAGCAAAAAGGCCTGCGGATTGCGATGCTTAATGTGGCTGTTTAAATAGCTCCAAAACTCCACCGGAACCATTTCCGCCATGTCGTATCGAAAGCCATCCACTCCGAATTCGAGCCAAAAGCTAACAATGTCTTTAAACTTAACCCAAGAGTCTGGCACGTCTTTGCCTTGCCAAAACTCATAATGCTGTTGTACGTCTTTTTTGGCGTATCCCAATGGCAGCGTCGGAAAATCAAAACCGCCGTCGGGGTTGACGCCGTAGTTAACCTTAACCGTCTCATACCAGTCGAGCATGCTTGGTTTCGCGCTGCGAGCACCATTGCCGGTCCACTTAGCTGGGCTTTCATCAAACTGGTGGTCCACCTGCGGGTGCTGCTCGCCCCCGAGCACTTGATAATCATCTTGCCAATCCGGCACTTCAAAATCTTGGCCCACCACGTAGTAGAAGTTATTGTCGCGAGCATACTCGACCGTAACATCATCGTTTGCACCAAAGTCTTTAACCCCTGCAGGCTTACCTAACGATTGATAATTTCGGGCAATGTGGTTGGGCACAATGTCTATCAGCACTTTCATGCCGTGGCGGTGGGTGCGCTCAACCAAAGCTTTAAACTCTTGCATGCGTTGGCTGGGATCAACGGCTAAATCGGGATTAACACTGTAGTAATCTTTAACCGCATAAGGTGAGCCGGCACGCCCTTTAATAACGTCGGGATCGTCATTGCTGATGCCGTATTCGCTGTAGTCAGCCACCAGTGCATGATGCAACACGCCGGTATACCAAATGTGGCTCACGCCCAATTCTTTAATGCCGTTAAGCGCATCGTCGTTAATGTCGTTAAACTTGCCAACACCGTTTTGCTCAAGGGTACCCCAAGGCTCATTGGTGGTGTTCTTGTTGCCAAACAAACGAGTGAACATTTGATAGACCACCACTTTTTGCGGTGAGGCTGCCGTGGCCGCTGGCTGAGGGTCAGGGCTTTTACAGGAGCCAAGTCCAGCCAGCATGGCCAGACTCAATAATAAGGCATTGCGTTTCATTAATTATTTCTCTTTATTATTACGCATCGCAGGGACTGTGTGTCCGAGTCTACACTTGATGGTACTCATAGCAGTCCCACCAGCGCAAAGAATTGCATACGTATTCAAGCATAAAAAAGCACCTCGGTCAGCAATGAGCGAGGTGCTTTGTTAGCCTCTTAGAACCTTATGAGCTTAGAAGGTATAGCTAAAGCCTGCCATGTAATTGCGGCCATAGGTCTGGTGATCTTTCACTTGGCGCGGATCGCCATTCTCGTAGGTTACAAACTCTTGGTCCGTTAAATTGGTCACTTGGAACAGAATCGATAACCCGTACAAGGCTTCAATGGAAGACTCAGAGAAGTCGTACCCAATTTGCGCATCCACCACGGTTTCTTCTAATACGTAGCGCTTATCACGGGCAAAGGAAACACCGGTAACCTCACCCAAGAAGTCGCTGCGATAACGAGCCGAGATACGCGCTTGAAAACCATGATCTTCGTAATAGAAAGTGGCATTGGCGGTTTTCTCTGACAGCCCTGGCAAGGTGGTTGGGTCGCTGTCTTTGGTTTCACGAACCTCTGAGTCATTTAGCGCACCGTTAATGATTAAGCCAAACGGAGCGAGCGAATCACTAAGCCACTTACCGGTAATGTGCGCCGACGCTTCAATACCGCGAATGTAACCCCCTTCACCATTAGCAAAGCTGTTTAAATAGCCTTGGGTCAGTTTGGGTTGCGGATCGGGAACGCTGATGTCAGAAAAGTCACCAATGATGGTTTCTTCATAAACGTAGTTTTCCAAGTCTTTATAAAAGGCGCCAATGGCGAAGGCGTTACCATCAACATAAACCTCGTAACTCACATCGTACTGCCAAGCCATCCAAGGTTTTAGCTCTGGGTTACCACCGCCACCACTCCAAGGCGAGTCATCAATATCGGTGCTGTCGGCTTTAGAAGCGTCGTAGCTGTAATTGTAACCGGCGTTCATTTGGTCCATACGCGGGCGAGCCAAGGTGCGTGCCGCAGCAAATCGAACTTGCTGGCTGTCGGCTACTGCCCAACTCAAGTTTAAGCTCGGCAGTACTTCGGTATAGGTTGTTCCACCGCTGGATGGTTGGGTGCTCACCATACCGTTGGCGTCGGTTTGCGCTGCTAATCCGGTTGAGCTTTGGTCGGTGTGCACCACCTGCAAACCCACATTACCCCGCAAGCCTTTATCAAACAGCTCTGTGTCGATATCGGCCATAACAAAGCCTGTGGTGACTTTCTCGTCTACGCCCCAGTTGGCGGTGGCTCTATCTTGCACCGTATCACTTTGCGCAAACATGTCGTAATAGCCATCACGCAGCAACGCCATTGAGTCATAAGCAATCACGCTGTTAAAGCCAATAAAGCCCATATTGACTGACGGCAACAAATACTGTGGCGGAATGCTGGTCATGGAATCAGGGTTACCGGCTTCATATGAGGCAAGACGCAAATAAAAACCTTCATCTTCACGATCTTTGCTGCGCTCGCTGTAGTTTACTCCAAAACGGACGCTAGAAATGGCACCGTGATGGAAGCTGCGTGTGGCACTGACACGAATCGCCGCCAACTCGTCCTTAATGTTAGCGATATTCAAGAAGCCGTCTTGGCCGTCAGTGCCCACTACACTGTTGCCCCAAGGAAACTGTCCGCCTAAACGAATGTTGGTTGGATCGGCATAGTCAATGCCCGGGGTAAAGATGGGTCCTTGCGGTCCCATCACAAAATGCATGTCTTGGCAGACGTTTGGACGCGGGTCGCCAGTAACCGGATCATCACAGCCGGCTTGGCCATTACGACTGGTTCCAGCGTAGTTTTCGTACCCCCAGCTTTCGCGATCCGCTTTCGAGTAGGATAAATCCAACTCGCCGCTCCAATTTTCAGAGAGCTGATAGCTGTTGTTCCAGCCAACCGACACTACGTCGGCGTCCATTTCATTGATGTCGTTACGAATAAGCACTTTTTGATTTTTCAAAATGCCTTCTGTCACCAAGCCGTTTTCGGTGTTAATGACTTCAAAACCGCTGTTACCCGAGCCGTTACCCCAATGAGCGCCAGGAATTTCAACGCCTCGTAGAATTTGCTTGTCGTTAAATTTGCTGTAGTACAGATCAAGCACCGAGTGGAACTTATCGTTCGGTTGGTATTCAATCACACCCATAACCCCATCACGTTCTAACGTGCTCGAACGAACATAAGGTTTGGCACCACCAAAGATAAGCGAGTTATCGGTATCAGATACTTCAGGGTAACCCCAAATGTGCATCCGTTCTTCTTGGTTTGGCGAGCTCATTTTCGCGTAACCAAAAGCGATACCAAGGGTATCGTTAGCGAATTGGTCAATGTAAGACAACGATGCTCGATAGCCTTTATCGTCGCCGTCTGGGTTCAGCTTGCCAATATCGTTCATCTCGCCTCGGGCAATCACCACAATGGCTTGTTCGCCGTGAGCTAAAGGGCGCACCGTGCGCATATCCACAGTTCCGCCAATGGCTTGAGACATAACGCTTGCATCGGGCGTTTTGTAGACCACCACACCGCTCATGAGCTCTGACGGGTATTGATCAAACTCAACGCCGCGGTTATCAGAAATGGTGACCTGTTCGCGGCCATTTAACGTAGCGGTGGTGAAATCCGGCGACAAGCCACGAATGGATACTACGTTGGCGCGACCGTCTAACCGCTGAGTGGCTATTCCAGGCAAACGCGCTAACGATTCAGCAATGGATACGTCTGGGAGCTTGCCAATGTCTTCTGCCGACACCGCTTCAACAATGGAGGAATTTTCCATTTTGAGTGCTTGCGAAGCTTCAATAGAGCGGCGAATACCTTTTACTTGCAACACTTCAATCTTACTGGCTTGTGAGTCTATTGCTACGGTTTCATCAGCGGCGTACAGCGATGTGCAATAGCCAGCTGCAACCAAAGCTAATGTGACCACACTAGGCTTAAACGACATAACGACCTTCCCCTTGGAATACATGTGTTTTAATTGTTATTAGTCTGCTTATTTTTTAGCAGTTGATTCGGATAGTAATCAGCTATGCCGGCTTGAACAAACAAATGCATACGTATTCAAACAGAAATTTGGCCCGTCTGTCATAAAAACGTTACCTAACCCCGCTACAACAAGACTATGCACGAGCCACGGCTAGCAAAGAGTTTACTGCAAATTCATTGTTTCAACCCTATTAAGATGCACGAACTGTTAAAAACGACCCAACCTTTTAACGAGATTGCAACAACCCAGCTTACCCACAGTCAACCGCAGGAACTATAAAACCTCAAAATAAGCTAACGTTATGAGTGATATAACAATTCATTAAATTTTATGGTGTAAAAATGCGCCACTTGAACTACCGTTATTCGGCTGCATACGTATGCACCGTGACCTAGAGCACTGGAACCTTTAGGGTTGTACAAAAGCAAGAGAATTTAACTGCGATAATTGAGCAATTGCGACGCAGTAAAAATCCAAGAAAGGACACACAATGAGTTCAACACAGTGGTGGCGTGGCGCGGTTATCTATCAAATTTACCCACGCAGTTTTGCCGACACCAATAACGACGGTGTCGGCGATTTAGCGGGCATTTATAACAAGCTCGATTACATCGCCAGCTTAGGCGTAGACGCCATTTGGATATCGCCATTCTTTAAATCTCCCATGGCGGATTTTGGCTACGACATCAGTGATTACCGCGATGTGGATCCCTTATTTGGCAACTTAGACGACTTCGATAGAGTATTGGCCAAAGCCCATAACTTGGGCATTAAAGTGATGATCGATCAAGTCTTAAGTCACACCTCCAATCAACATCAATGGTTCATTGAATCGCGCCAAGACACCACCAACGACAAAGCTGATTGGTACGTTTGGGCCGACCCAAAGCCCGATGGCACAGCGCCTAACAATTGGCTTTCGATTTTTGGCGGTTGCGGTTGGGAGTGGGAGCCCCGTCGTCAACAGTACTATTTACACAACTTTTTAAGCAGCCAACCGGATTTAAACTTTCATAACCCACAGGTTCAGCAAGCGGTATTGGATAACGTAGAGTTTTGGCTCAAGCGAGGCGTTGACGGCTTGCGGTTGGATGCCATTAACTTTTGTTTCCACGACCAACAATTGCGAGATAACCCAGCTAAACCGCCTCACGCTCGAGTTGGCCGTGGCTTTTCAGCGGATAACCCGTACGCCTATCAGTACCACTATTACAACAATACCCAACCCGAAAACCTGCCCTTCTTAGAGCAGTTGCGAGCACTGATGGACCGCTACCCCGGTACCGCAGCCTTAGGCGAAATATCCGCCGAAGACTCGCTGGCCACCACCGCCGAATACACCGAAGCGGGTAGGTTGCACATGGGTTACAGTTTCGAGTTACTCACCGATGACTACAGTGCCGGTTATATTCGCCAAACCGTGGAAAACCTCGAGAAGCAAGTGACCCAAGGTTGGCCCTGTTGGTCGGTGAGTAATCACGACGTGATTCGAGTGGCCAGCCGTTGGAGCGAAGTGCCCGGTACCACCAACGCTGAGCAATGCAAAATGCTCGCAGCGCTGATCACTGCATTGCGGGGCAGCGTGTGCATTTTCCAAGGAGAAGAGCTTGGTCTTGGCGAGGCCGACATTCCCTTTGAACAACTGCAAGACCCATACGGCATTACCTTTTGGCCCACCTTTAAAGGGCGAGACGGATGTCGTACCCCCATGCCGTGGGATGCCAATGAAGATAATGCCGGCTTTAGTAAGCATCGGCCTTGGTTGCCGGTGAGTGAAACTCATCAGTCGCTCGCCGTGGCAACTCAAGAACGCGATCCGCAATCAATATTAAACAGTTTCAAATGCATAACCGACTGGCGCAAACAATGGCCAGCGCTGCAATACGGTGATATCGAGTTTATTGATGCGCCAGAGCCTGTGTTGATGTTCATTCGCCATTATCAAAGGCAACGACTCTTGTGCGCTTTTAATTTATCGAGACACGCTGTAACCACTGAGCTTGAACAAGGCGACTTATTACAACCAATAACCCCATCGAGTTTGGTCGCTGGGGAGCATGACAACGGCGTATTGTCGTTGCCAGGCTATGGCTGTTTTGTGGTGCAGCTTAGCCAGTAACTCGCTATTGCTGAACAGCTATTGTTGAAAAGCTGGGCGACTGGCGACGGTATCGAACCAGGCTTTTAACGCCGGATACTGCTGCCATTCAACCTCGAGGGCGCTGCACATTCTCAAGAAAATAAAGGCGGTAATGTCGGCGCAACTAAAGCGGTCGCACCCGACATAGGCGCTTTCTTGCAAGCGCGCTTCTAATCGCGGTAAAAACTCGCTCACTCTAAGCTTAGATTCTTCGCCCCAAGCACTGACACAGCGTTCGCGATCTTTGTAAATGGCGGTGATGTTTCTAAACGCCTGAAACGCCGGTATTAAGGCCTGCCATTCCAGTACCCGATTCCACATATCCACCTGAGCACGAGATAAGGTATCAAAACCGAATAAGCCCAACTCATCCGGTTCGCGTTCATCGATGTAGCGGCAAATGCTCAAGGATTCCGATAAATACTGGCCATTTTCAAGCTTAAGTAGGGGAATAAGGCCGTTAATGCTTTTTTGTTTAAAATCATCCGCAAGGTTGTCGCCTTGGCGAACATTAATTTCTTGGGTTGCTATCTCTAATCCTTTTTCGGCGAGAAACAAACTCACCCGCATCGAGCTTGGGGTGACCGATGTGGTGATTAAGGTAAGATCCGTCAGTGTTTTCATGCAAGCTCCAATAAGTTAACGACAAGTTACTCTAGTCTGCGCTGCCTCAGCGGTCAATATCAGCACACTTTATATAGAATTTTTTGAAATTAAAAATTTAATTGTAATTCCTAGTAGTTATATCAAAGCGCTGATTAACGACACCTTTAATAGGAATTTTAAATCCTTAAAAATATCGTATTTGATTAATAAATGACGAACGCGCAGGTAAAACAAAAAATTGGCAAGATCTGACTACCTTTGCCCTCCGCAAAAAGTGAGTAAATTTTGGTTATAAAAAGCGCTAAAACAAGTTCATCAAAAAAGATTAGCAAATACTAATGAAGGCTTTTTTAATGGAATTATCATTCCCACCCATTATCGCCCTACTCCTTTGTAGGTGTGTTCAAATTAACCGCTTTATTAAGCCGCCTGTTTTTTACGCAAAATTCCACTTTTAACCTTCAATATCGAACCACTATTGTCAGGCTTTGTCGTCGATTGTGGCTTTTCCACACTATTGACGCGGTTAATTGTTGACCATATGTTAATAACTGCAGCGCTGCTACAAGGAAAATAATTAACTTAAGGACATGAACTAATGAAAAAAACAACATTAGCGGCAATTATCGGCGTTTGCACCTCACTAAGCGCCAATGCCAACACCACAGATGAACAACTGAACAGCTCAACAGCTCAACAGCTCAACAGCTCAACAGCTCAACAGCTCAGATGATAGAGCAACCTCCAGAGATTGAGCAAACAGTTGTTGGCGGAGCCACAGTCTCGTGGGTTGCAGGCCTAGTAGTACAAGCGGCAGCAAGCGCCATTAAAAATGGTGTGAAAAACGTTATTTCCGGTGCGGTATTTGGTAGTGGCGATCCACAAGTCGTTAATCTCAGTGCAGAGAGTCTCGCTCAAATAGAAAACATTGTTGCCGCCGGTTTCGACGAACATGAAAAAGGCGAATTACTATCTAGCCTTGAAGCGTTACAAATCGTTATGAAGGATTTCTACATAGAAATGGAAAATGGAACTCGCAATGAGTTTTATGCTCAACAAATGTATTCAAGAAGCACCGACGTCATTACGCACACGGCATTTGACAGTAAAAAACCTTATTACGCCGAGCTAACCAATCAATACGCAATGGCTGCTTCAATGCGGTATGCCGTATACGCCGATCTAGCTGCAAATCAGGACTATGCCAGTGCGGAGCTAGAAAGTCGTGGTAATGAAATGGCTGACGAATTGGAATTACGCGGTACGCAAGCCAATATTTTAGTCAACGGTCAAGTTACCATCACCCCTCAAACCACCACCAATTGTACCATTAGAGCAATGACCACCTGCACAAATTACTTTGTAACGGATGCGTATACTGGCAGCACCTACCGCTACTTCTTTGCCGACTATGGGCCCGGTAACGCAACCTTTGCCTACAACAAACTTGAGCAACTTCGAGACGATTATAAAGCCTTAATCAAAGGCGAAGAGTACCAAAACATAGTCGATCAACTGCGCACCAAGTATTAAAGCATCTCAACGATTGGGCCGAGTCACACGTGGCTCGGCTCTTAAAACAAGGAGCATTACGCCATGGAACTGTTAAACAATAAGCGTGCATTCATAGCCGCACTGGTCATGACAATAACTTTAGGAGCAACTGGCTGTGGCAGCAGTGACGATACGGTTGAACCACCGAGATCCATTCTTGACTCCATTGATCTTGGCTCCGATGCCGCCAATGACTGCCTTTTAAAATACAGCGAGGCTTATGGTTGGTATGAGCCTGAAGACGTGTTGCATTTTTATTGCAACGGGGTAGACGTAACGGCAGTCAATAACTTAAGCAAATTAGTTTCACTTAAAACACTGCAAATTATTGATAGCAGTATTCAATCACTTGATTTAACCAATCTTTCCCGTCTAGAAGAATTGTTTCTTTCGAGAAACAGCTCGCTTGAAACCATTCGTTTTTCTGGTAACGAAAATTTGCAACAAATCTATCTTTCAAACTCTTACCGAGAGTCGAAACTAAAAGAGCTAACCATTGCTGACATGCCGGAACTAAGAGAAATCGAAGTTCGTAGCGACGATAGCCTCGCCTCATTTCATGGGAGTAACCTCCCAGCTCTTAAATCCCTGCTAATTCGCTCTCAGTCTTTAAGCCAGTTTAGCCTCTCACAAGCAGAGCAACTGTATGCTTTGATTCTCAATAACAACCAATTATCAGAGTTAACACTGAACGAGTTTTTAAATTTGAAACACTTACGCATTGGCCAAAGCTTAATTCAACATATTGACCTAAGCGCAAACACAGCCGTTCAATACGTCACAATAGAGAATAGTCCAATCACAGAAATTGACCTCAGTAATAACGTTGAACTTACCAACCTATACCTGCGCAACAACCAGCTCAAGCAGATCCGCTTCACCAACAATTCGGCACTGAAAAAAGCCCTACTCGAAGGCAACGACTTTGATGCCGACACCTTAAGCTACTTAGGCAACATCGACTGGATAGCCGAGCTGAGTTACTAGTCCATATCGCCACCACGATAAAGCTCTTACAAAACCTTGTGAGAGCTTTCCCTCGCTTTAGTCACTGAAAGTTGCACTCTTGAGCGGGTTTTATATGATGAAGGGATACTCACTCTAAAAAATCACATGCGCGAGAAACCTATGCAACGTCCATTATTGTTAATGGTGATGCTATTAGCACTAGCCAATACCGCTCAGGCCGCAACCTCGGCAAGCTGTCCCGGCGAAGAGGGCTACATTTACACCAATAACCGCGATCGAAATCCTGCCCCTGGTGGCTTTGTTGGCCATGGCGCTTTTGTTGGCGAACGGGTCTTTATTGCGCCCACCGCTGCGGTTTGCCAATCCGCCACGGTGGAAGGTTATGCTCGCATTCAAGGCAACGCCATTATTCGCGGCAATGCCAGCGTTGCCGATAAGGCTCGTATATCTGGAAATGCTGTCATTGAAGGCGATGCGATTGTTGAAGGTAATGCTCGAGTGTCCGGTGACGCATTGGTAACAGGCGATGCGCTGCTCAGTGGTAACGTTAACGTTAGAGGCTATTCATCGCTTAATAGCGGCCGTCATACTTCTGGTGTTATCGCCTCACAACAACCGAATCAGCAAGCGCAGCAACGGCAATTAGCTCGCGACGGTGCTAAAGCCATGGCGCAACTGCCCGGGCTGCTGGAAAAATACTTTAGTTATCGGATTAATTGGACAACAAGTCCCGAGCACCTTGATGTGAACATGCGCCATTACGCCCGCTCAATGATTTACTCGGGCGACATCAGTAACTGCAAAATGAAAGTCAACTACAGTTACAGTCACGAAACCAGTTTCTACAGCTTCAATTTGGATCAAAATATAACGGATCGCACCAGTCGCAGCTCGGAAGGAACCCTCGACTTTAGCCGCGCTAATGTCGTTTTTTATCAAGATAACACCTATCCCGGTAGGTGGTATTTAACCGACGGCAACACCGAAATTAGATTAGGTGATTACGACGCCAGTGACGCTGAAATTCACACTTGGCATAACAAGGTTGAGCTTACTGGCGATAAGCAACTTGCCTCGGAAATAGGTAGCATGACTCGCGCCATCAGCGCTGCGTGTCGCTAAGTTTTATTACAAACCCTTAGAGTACGACATGGCCGACTTTCTTGATGCACACATCGCTCGCAGTTTAAAAAAGCTTGAGCAAGCTGGCGGGTTAGATAATAACCCGCACAAAGCTAAGCCCTTAGAGCTTGATGGCTATTTTAGAGCGCCCAAAGAAACTCGGGCGGTGAACCGTTTTTTAGCGGATGCCGGTTTTATCCCGCCGAAAGTGGAGTTGCTTGCCAAAATTCACGACAAGCAACAAGAGTACGATTTAAACCCTACCGCCGAACTAAGAAAAGAGCTTATTGAGCTTAGGCTCAAGTACGATACCTTAAAGTAAGCTCTTAAAATAAGCTAAGGGCATTGAGCATGCCACACAGTGTCACTCCCTAACGCGAGCAAGCAAACCTCTGCTGCACTCATTCCTGCATCGGGTATATCAATACCGCATTGGCGCTTATAAGATTGCGTTAATGAGTCGGAATGATAGTAAAGCTGACAATCACCTGCACCAACACCCGCTCTCAGATGCCACTCAGAAGCGACGCAGCGAGGGTCGCCATCACAAGCGCTTCGACACATGTCATTTTCCGAGATTTGGAAAACCTGCGAGCTGGAAATAAAACCGTTATCCAATGACCAAAAAGCGATGTTGCCCTCAACCGATATCGATAAATCGCTGCAGGTTTGATAAGCGCCATCAAATTGACTTGGGATCATGGCTGTTAAGGTGCCGGTTGGGGTGGTGTGCGAGTCTGACGGGCAACCTTGAGGGAATTGACCTAGATTGGCAAACGCCTCACAAAAATGTTGGAAGTTATACTGAGCATCCGGATGTTGTTCACCTGCATTGGTAATACGACAATCAAATACATTCCACAACCCATCTTTATTGATGTCTTCCTCAGGGTCGTTTATGCCATTTTGATTGGTATCCCAGCAATGTATGCCAGCTTCTCCAGCCGGCCCTGGCGCGCCTGCGGGTCCGGCAGGACCTTGAGCGCCCGCCGGTCCTTGGGCTCCATTAGCACCGTCATTACCGTCAATGGGGCACCCAGCCAATAGGCTTGATAACGCCAACACTGCTGCTATTTTGATGAATTTCATAACGACGTCCTTATACTGGCGAACTGTTCATTTATTTAGTGCTAAAGGTGGCTAGGCATCTTGCATGGTGTCGGTAATAACGATTTCTCGCAATAACACACTTTGTGGCAATTCGTAGGAAAACTTTATGGTTCGAGCGACATCCTCGGCGGTAATGTTTACCGCACCCACGGCGTTTTTCCATTGGTTATAACCGTCAATAATGTTCTTATCTGTAGTATGACCCAACAGTTCAGTAGTTACTGCACCCGGCTCTACGGCTATTACGCGAACATTATGAGGGCTCATTTCCATGCGAGCGGTTTGGGTTAATCCGCGTACACCATATTTACTGGCGCAATAGGCAGCGTGGTTTCCAAAAGGCTGAATTCCGGCGATGGAGGACAAATTAATAATGGTACCGGATTTACGTTCGCGCATGTCCGCCATCACGATCTGCATGCCATTCATAACCCCCATGACATTCACATCCAGCATGGTTTTCCACTCGGCACTGTCTTGGCTGGCAATATCGCCTAGAAGCATCACCCCAGCATTATTGACCAATAAGTCGGTTTTACCATACTGCGCTTCCGCTTCTCGTACCGCCGCTTCAAATCCTGCTTTATCGGTGACATCTACTTCGCGACACAATGCATTAGGTAAATTTAATGCCTGCATTTTGTCGACACGCCGTGCTAACAGCAGCAAGGGGTAACCGTCTTTAGAAAATTCCTGCGCCATTGCCATTCCAAAACCAGAGCTTGCGCCGGTAATGACAACCAGTTTTTTATTGGTCATAAGTCGTCCTTTTTATGCATTAATGAACTTAAAAACTAGCACAAAAGCATACCAATTAGCGAATTGCGTATTTACCTGAGACAAGGCAAACAGTAGGCTATAAAACGCACGTTTGAATTAACAAGGAATCTTTCATGAGCTATCAAGCCATTGTGTTAAAAGCGTATCCCGAAGCCCACATTAACCAAGACACCTTTGAGGTGGTTTCTCGCCCTGAAGAGCCGCTTAAAAGCGACGAATTTCGTATTGCCGTTAGTCATTTATCGTTAGATCCTGCAATGCGAGGCTGGGTATCACCGGATCCAAACAGCTACATTCCACCGGTGCAAATTGGCGAAGTCATGCGCGCCATTGGCGTAGGCACGGTCACCGAATCGAATCACCCTAAGTTTCCTGTGGGTGCGCGAGTGACCGGCATTACTGGCTGGACCGAGCAACTGCTGAGTAATGGTACCGGTATGACTGTGCTACCAGAAGGCGTGAGCGCAGAGTTAGCTTTGTCAGCGTTAGGCATGCCAGGCATGACCGCCTACATTGGTTATAAAGACATTCTCGAAGCCAAGCCGAATCAGACCATTGTGGTCACCGGTGCCGCCGGTGCCGTTGGCTCTGTGGTGGTGCAAATGGCGGTGGCCGACGGCCTTAACGTGGTGGGTGTTGCCGGTAGCGATGATAAATGCGACTGGCTAACACAGCTGGGCTGTCAGGGCGTTATTAACTACAAAACCGATAACGTCGCGGAAAAGTTGCTGGCATTAACCCCTAATGGCGTCGATTTGATGTTTGAAAACACCGGAGGTGAAGTGCAGCATCATGTGATTGAGCGCATTAATCCCCATGGTCGTGTAGCCGTGTGTGGTCTTATTGCCGATTATCACTCAGCAACGCCAGCACCCGCGCCAAGTTGGATAAACCTGATTAAGCGTCGTGCTCGCATTGAAGGCTTTACCATTACCGATCACTATCATCGTGGTGCTGAAATCACCCAAGGCTTATTGGGTTACCTGCAGCAAGGTAAGCTGGAGCACAAGGTGCACACCTTAAACGGCTTAGAAAGTGCCATTGACGGTGTGAACCTACTGTTTAGTGGTGCGAATACAGGTAAGCTCATCGTTGAGCTGTAGCCACTGAGTTATAGTCGCAGAGCTTTAGCCACTAACTCGAGCCCATAAAAAAACGCCGCAAAAGCGGCGTTTTTTATTGAGAGCTAAAAAGCTTACTTGTTAGCTTGCTTTTCTTTCTCAGCAGCAATGACTTGCTCTGCAACGTTAGCAGGACATGGTGCGTAGTGGCTGAACTCCATAGAGAACTGACCACGACCAGAAGTCATAGTACGCAGGTGACCAATGTATCCGAACATTTCAGATAGTGGTACGTCACCCTTAATACGAACACCTGTTGCGCCCGCTTCTTGACCAGAGATCATGCCGCGACGACGGTTCAAGTCACCGATTACGTCACCAACGTGGTCTTCTGGAGTGAACACGTCAACTTTCATGATTGGCTCAAGAAGTTGTGCGCCAGCTTTTGGAATCGATTGACGGAATGCGCCTTTAGCAGCGATTTCGAACGCGATAGCTGACGAGTCAACTGCGTGGAAAGCACCGTCGTATAGCTCAACTTCAACGTCTAGTACTGGGAAGCCAGCTAGAACACCGTTTTCCATCATGGCTGCAAAACCTTTCTCAACGGCAGGCCAGAATTCTTTCGGTACGTTACCACCAACAACTGAAGAGCTGAACTTGAAGCCTGAGCCTTGCTCGCCTGGCTTGATGCGGTAATCGATCTTACCGAATTGACCAGAACCACCAGACTGCTTCTTGTGCGTGTAGCTGTCTTCAACTTGTTGAGTAATAGTTTCACGGTAGGCTACTTGTGGCTTACCAACTACTAGCTCAACGCCGTAGGTACGCTTCAAGATGTCTACTTTAATGTCTAGGTGAAGTTCACCCATACCTTTAAGGATGGTTTCGCCAGAATCTTCGTCAGTTTCAACAACGAACGATGGATCTTCTGCAACCATCTTACCGATAGCGATACCCATTTTCTCAACAGAACCTTTGTCCTTAGGCGCAACAGCAATCGAGATTACTGGCTCAGGGAAGATCATTGGCTCTAGAGTACAAGGCGCATCGGTAGCACATAAAGTGTGACCGGTTTGAACGTTCTTCATACCAACAACAGCGATGATGTCACCGGCTTGGGCACGAGTCAGTTCAGTACGCTCGTCTGCGTGCATTTCAACCATACGGCCGATACGCTCAGTTTTACCTGTGTAAGAGTTAAGTACGGTCATACCTTTCTCCATTACACCTGAGTAGATGCGGATAAAGGTCAAGGCACCGAAACGGTCGTCCATGATCTTAAATGCCAAGGCACGTAATGGCTCATCGGCAGAAACAATAGCGTGTTCGCCAGTTTCTTGGCCTTCTTCGTCAGTAAGAGGCTGAGGATCAACTTCAGTTGGGCTTGGTAGGTAATCAATAACCGCGTCAAGAACCAATTGAACACCTTTGTTTTTAAAGGCAGAACCACAGTAAGTTGGGAAGAAGTGCATGGTACGAGTACCTTCACGGATACAACGCTTAATGTCTTCCAAAGAAGGCTCTTCGCCGTCCATGTAAGCCATCATTAGGTCGTCGTCCAACTCTACTGCAGACTCGATGAGTGCTTCACGGTATTCCGCAGCTTTCTCAACCATGTCGGCAGGAATGTCTTGTACTTCGAAGTTTTCTGGAAGGCCAGAGTCATCCCATACGTAAGCTTTTTGGCTTAGTACGTCAACAACACCTGTGAAATCGTCTTCGATACCGATTGGTAGAGTCATTACCAATGGGTTCGCGCCAAGTACGTTTTTAACTTGGTCTACAACGCGGTAGAAGTCTGCACCCATACGGTCTAATTTGTTTACGAAAATTAGACGAGCAACTTCAGATTCGTTTGCATAGCGCCAGTTGGTTTCTGATTGCGGCTCAACACCACCAGAACCACAGAATACACCTACACCACCGTCTAGTACTTTAAGAGAACGGTATACTTCAACAGTGAAGTCAACGTGTCCTGGAGTATCGATGATGTTCATGCGATGGTCTTTCCAGAAACAAGTGGTCGCGGCCGACTGAATAGTAATACCGCGCTCAGCTTCCTGTTCCATGAAGTCGGTAGTTGATTCGCCATCATGCACTTCACCGGTTTTGTGAATTTTACCGGTCAGTTTAAGGATACGCTCAGTCGTGGTTGTTTTACCCGCATCAACGTGCGCGAAAATACCGATATTTCTGTATTTTGATAAGTCAGTCATTTGGTTAATCTACTTGTTAGGTTCAAAATTTGCGGCGCTAGTATACTGGTTTCTTTGACGCATTTATAGCCTCTTTATCAATTCTCGCCATTGATGTGTGAAAACGTGACATTAACGCGGTTATAAAAAAGCAGAAAAAACAGTACAAAGCAGCTATTAGAGGGCATTTTGCTCGCTGAGTTCCCCTACTTTTGCCAGCTAATTTTAGCAGCAGTATCGCTACTCTGCCTGTTTGCCTTGATTGACCACACCGCTTTACTTATTGACGCTAAGCAACCATCTTAGGGTAATAACAAACAAGGGGTCGCTTATGTCTATTGCTCAAATTGAACAGCTAGAACAAGAAATTTTGGAGAAGGTCACCCAGCTCAATCAAATGCGGCAAGCGATTAGCGGTGAGCCAATTGCCGATTATCGCTTGCAGACCTTATCCGGCGAGGTGGCTTTATCTGAGCTGTTTGCCGGAAAAACCAAATTATTGATGATCCATAATATGGGTGAAGCCTGTCGTTACTGCACACTTTGGGGCGATGGTATTAACGGTATTCTGCCCCATTTGGAGTCTGCCCTGTCGGTGGTTTTAGTTTCGAAAAACGACATTCACACCATGCGAACATTCGCTAACAGTCGCAACTGGGGTTTTCGATTGGCCTCCCACGGTGGCGGTGATTACATGAAGCAACAAGTGGCCCAGCAGGGTTACGACAATATGCCCGGTGCGGTTGTTTATGAGCTTCGCGACGGCGTTATTTATCGCACCAACCATTGCGCCTTTGGCCCTGGCGATCTGTATTGTGCCGCCTGGCCTTTGTTGGGACTGGCGGGTATTGGTGAAGCCCAGTGGACTCCTCAATTTAATTACTGGATTAAGCCTCGCAAGCTGGAAGACGGTGACGACAACGTATTGGAGTAGTAAAAATGGAAGTCCCAGAGATATTAATCGACACCCCAAGGCTGCAAATGCGTCACTTTTGCATTGACGACGTTGACGCCGTATTCGCGTTTTCAACCAACCCAGAAGTGTGCCGTTACACCGGCGATGCCGGTACGGTTAAAACCCGTCAAGACGCCATGAAACTAATCACCGACTTATGGCAAGAAGAGTACCAACGTTATGGCTACGCTCGTTATGCGCTGATCCATAAAGGCGATAACAAGGTCATTGGTTTTTGTGGGGTAAAATATTTGGACGACGAGCAGCGACCAGACATTGGCTATCGCATGCTACCTCAATATTGGGGGCAAGGCCTAGCCTATGAAGCGGCACAAGCAACCATGGATTACGCCCGCAATGAATTAGGGTTAACCAATATTATGGCGGAAGCCGTGGTTGAAAACATTGCCTCCAACAAAATCTTATTGAAGCTGGGCCTAACGCTGGTCGACAATTACCAGCGCTATGGCTTTAACGTTAATCGCTACGAGTGAGCGTGAGTTTTATAGGGCTTTATTGGGTCTGTATTCGGGGCAAATATCTTAGCAGTCTAATTAGCTCATGCAGCCAAGTATACCGTCTTGATTACTGATAATGTTCACTCCATGACTCAGTAAAACCACTTTGCATTTTAACATTTTTGCAATAAACTGTTTTTTGCTCAGCTAGAGTAAAGTGCAAGGATTGCACGCTGATCGATGTGAATGGCTCATCAATGATCACTGTCGGCAATCCCCCCATAAAATCAACAACAACTATAAAGTACCCTAAGGTAACCTTATGAAAAACTTACTAACCGCTGTGCTAGTAATGACTAGCTTTGGCGTATCAGCCGAACTTGAACAGCAAGTATCTGTCAGTTATTTATACAGCAAGACAAAATCAGACTGGGCTTCATCCCTTAACGGAGTGGGGATAACCTATCAGTTGGGGGTTGGCCGCTTTGCAGCTGATCTTCGCCATCAATATTCCAAAGGAGATGGTAAATTTTTAGGCGTAACACCCATCACAGAGTCTCAGCAAGATACAATAGCATATATCGGTTATGACGCTTTCCAAACGGACATCTTTCGATTCACTAGTTTTATTGGCTACCGTTGGGAAAAAGATGAGCTTTCCAATGTTTCCCCGAACTTCTCGGCGCAGTCTCCCGCGATAAAGGTTTCAGCTGCAGCAGAACTCTTGCCTAAAGTGGACGCAACACTCGACTATGAGAGAATATTTTTAGACGGTTACTATACGCCTTACAACATCTACTCCACTGCTATTTACTACAAAATTAACGATACCCTAAGTGCTAATATTGGCTACCTACGAGAACAGGATAGGCTCACTCAATATCAGTTAGGTATTAACTATTCTTTTTAACTTATAAATTTTAATTGGCTTAAAGGCTGCAAAATGAAACAATCAAACAATCAAACAATCAAACAATCAAACAATCAAACAATCAAACAATCAAACAATCAAACAATCAAACAATCAAACAATCAAACAATCAAACAATCAAACAATCAATTTAGCATTTTCACCCTATTTTTCATTTCTATATTATTTACCTCCTCCACCTTAGCCTCTTCTTTACATACGATTAGATATGAGCTTGATGATCTCAAATGTAAGTATCAGCCTCAAACTCTCTATGTTGACTATAACGCTGTAATTGTTTTGAGCGAAGATGGAACCACAGACGATGTTTTCAAAATACCAGACACAATACACCACGGTGGTTTAACTAGAGAGTTAGCGATGATTTATACCCCATATGGGTATGTTCCTGATTGCTCTTCTATCACTGGACAATCTCGCACAATAACCTCTGAGAACTACACGCCTTCGGTTTCAATAAGTGTGGTTGAAGAAAATAGCTGGCTAGGTGGGACTAACAGAGTCACTGTTACCGCCAATGCTAATGATGTGGACGGCCAGATTACTTCTTATGAATGGTGGATTGGCGATGAGAATGGCGCTAATTTACAAAAACAAAACTCAACGTCTAACAAACTGATTTTCTATTCGTCCACTGGTGGTAAAAAAAGCATCAAAATTAGGGTCAATGATAACGGGGTTGTCGAATACGATTCATTTGGAACCAATGCCACAGGACTCCCCATAAACTCTGGTACACCGTACCATTTCCAAAGTATTACCAAAACTATCGTTGTGGACATACTTCCTTGGTCATGTCATAGCAACTGCCAGCTTCATTAGTAAAAATGCCCGTTCCTATACGAACGGGCATTTTTTCACTCTGAACCCTAAATAATTCGTGTCATTTTACGGCGCAAATAAGCGATTTGCGTTTGGTGCGGCAGTTGTTTCGGGCAATTGTCTTGGCAGCCTAGCAAGGTCATGCAGCCAAACACGCCGTCTTGATTGCCGATAACGTGGTAGAAATCGCTATCTTCACGAGCGTCACGGCTGTCTTTGGCAAACCGCGCCAGTTTCATAAGCCCCACCGCCCCCACAAAGTGGTCGTTCATTTGCTTGGTGGCACAGGCCGATACGCAGCAGCCGCATTCAATGCAGCGCTCCAGCTCATACAACTCATCCGCTAACTCCGGCTCCATCGGTGCTTCAATGGAATGAATGTCATTTTCTTGTTGGGTTGGGGTTAGCCACAGCTGCAGTCGCTCGGACAATTGACGCATGAACTTACCGGTATTCACCGACAAATCGCCAATAAGCTCAAACCCCGGCAACGGCATTAGGGTGATTTCAGCGTCGGCATAATTCGCGGTAAGGGTTCGACAAGCCAGCGTTGGCACGCCATTAATGACCATGGCACAACTTCCGCAAATGCCGGCTCGACATACAAAGTCAAACTGCAACGATGGGTCTTGCTGCTCGCGAATCATATTCAAGGCAATGAACACCGTCATACCCGGCGCTTCGGTTATTTGATAACGTTCAGTGCTCGGCTGACAGTCCGGTTGTTGCGGATCGTAGCGAAAAATATTGAAGGTTAAGGTACGGCCTTGGCTCATGATTCACTGTCCTCGAGTCGTTGGTTTGCCGGTTTAAACTGGCTGGGTAACTGAAATGGCATGATGGCATCTTGGCGCTGTTGGGCTGTGGCGCTGTTGCCAAGCTGCTCGCGAATGTCAGCCAATTGCGCGTTGCGTTTTTCGGTGTCGGGATGGGCAATGGCGTTATCATCGCCGTAACCGCGATAACCTGGGGGTAGCTCCATGGCCATCACATCCAGCGCCTCGTAGCTCAGTGTTGGCTCTAAAGCTTGGGCATTGGGCCAGCTTGCTAAGGTGCGATTAAGCCAATTGGCGTCGTCGCGCTTAGGGTAATCTTCCCGCGCATGGGCTCCACGGGATTCGGTGCGCGCTAAGGCGCCGGTGGCCACGGTTTGCGCCACCCGCAACATGCGTTTTAGCCGCAGCGCATCCACCAGCTCTGGATTGGCGTGACGCTTTTTGCAGGTAAGCTTGAGCTTTTGACTGCGTTGCATCAGCTGTTTCAGTGTCGACACTGCTTTTTCAAGCTCATCACCGTTTCTAAAAATGCCCACGTAGTCCATCATTACTTGCTGCATTTCGTTGCGCAGCTGATAGACGTTTTCACCTTCTTCTTGGCTCAATAGCTGACTCACTTCACCGTTCAGCTCGTCAAGCTTAGCGTGGATTAAATCGGTATCGATATGCAGGGCGTTAGCGTCACAAAAATCAGCAACGTATTCACCAATGATCATGCCGGCTACCACGGTTTCCGCCAAGCTGTTGCCGCCAAGGCGGTTAAAGCCGTGCATGTCCCAACACGCGGCTTCACCAACGGCAAATAAGCCTTTGAGCTGCGGACTTTCACCATTGGCTTTGGTACGCACACCGCCCATCGAGTAATGCTGCGTCGGTCGCACTGGGATCCAATCTTTGGCAGGGTCTATGCCCAAGAAGTTCTCACAAATTTCCTTCACTTCACGCAGGTTTTTATCAATGTGCTCTTTGCCAAGTAAGGTAATGTCGAGCCATAAATGCGGGCCGTATGGACTATCAACCCCCTTACCTTTGCGCATGTGTTCCGTCATGCGCCGTGACACCACATCGCGACTGGCCAATTCTTTTTTCTCTGGTTCGTAGTCGGGCATAAACCGATGACCGTCTTTATCTCTAAGCAAGCCGCCGTCACCGCGGCAACCTTCGGTGGTTAAAATGCCTACCGGCACAATCGCGGTTGGGTGAAACTGCACCGCTTCCATGTTGCCCAAGGTGGCCACCCCGGTATCCAACGCCAACGCGGCGCCAATGCCTTCGCAAATAATGGCATTGGTGGACACAGAGTATAGGCGTCCATAACCGCCGGTGGCGATGGTGGTGGCTTTGGCCACATAAGCGCTAATTTCGCCGCTGACCAAGTCACGAACAATGGCTCCATGACAACGCTCACCGTCGTGAATTAACGACAACGCTTCTACCCGCTCTATGACCGGAATGTCTAACGAGATGGCTTTATTATCCACCGCGTATAACAGCGAGTGGCCGGTGCCATCGGCGGTGTAGCAGGTACGCCATTTTTTGGTGCCGCCAAAATCTCGGGCGTTAATGAGACCGTGCGCTTTTTGCGCTTCTTCAAGGGTGACTTTTTCGGCGTTGACCACCACTTGCCTTGGCCCTGCTTTTACTCGAGTCCATGGCACGCCCCAATTGGCCAGTTCGCGAACCGCTTTAGGAGCCGTGTGAGCAAACATACGAGCCACTTGTTGATCGCAGCCCCAGTCGGAGCCTTTTACGGTATCGTGAAAATGCACATCTTCGTTGTCGCCTTGGCCTTTTAATGCATTAGCAAGGCTTGCTTGCATGCCCCCTTGGGCCGCTGCTGAGTGAGAACGTTTGGCCGGAATCAGCGACAACACCAAAGTATCGAGCCCGCGCTGTTTGCTGGCGATTGCTACTCGCAAACCCGCCAGTCCTGCGCCAATAACTAAAGAATCTGTGTAGATGATTTTCATGTTTTTGCGCTCCTAGTGTGCCGGCCCAAAGGGTTCAAAATTCAATGGTAAATCCAGCCCTATGGCTACGTAGCCTAGTAAACTGGCCAGCCCCATTAGCATTAAGTAAGCGCACATAAACAAGGCTACCTTTTTAGCGCGAGAGCGATTGGCCACCACGCCCCACTTCAGCGCCACTCGATACAATCCAATCATGGCGTGAAACACCACCGCGGGCAGTAGCAGCAGATACAGTAGCCAGGCATGCTCATGCACCACCCGTGCCGCACTGTAATGGGGGCCAATTTCTGGATTAAGCAACATGGTGAACAAGTGAACCGATACTAAGAAAAACAGCAGGAATCCGGTCAGCATCTGCCAAAACCACAGTTGTGTGTCGCCGTGCTTTACTACGCTCATTTGTTGGCGCAATGCTTTCCAATGACGATAGCGGGTTGGAAAACGCCTAAGTGCGGCAGCCGCGTGTGCGATGAACAGCAGCAGCATAAAGCCGCTGAAGACTCTGGTAACCCACATTCGGCCCAAACCGTCATCGGTAAACAAGCCCCCTTCGAGGATCTGCACCACGGCGAAAAAGGCATCTTTGCCCAGTAAAATGCTGGACTCAAAGTGAATGTGCACAATCAAAAACAGCGCCATCAAAGCGCCGGTAACGCTTTGAAGCAGGTCGATGCGGGCCTGATTAGGGCCAACGGGAAGCTGAGGTTTCATGGCGAGCATTCCTAGATATCGGTTGGTTGAGTTCTTAGTTGAGCATGTAGCTGAGCACGTAGTTAGCCATCAGCATAGAGCAGCTTTTTTGACGAAACCCGAATCTAAGTCAATATTTGTGAACTTTAGTCACTGGTTAGACCGGACAACCTGCGCTGCTTCACATTTGCGCATTTCGCGGGAAAACCGGAAAGACTCGCAAAGCCAAGAAATTGGTTTACAATTAGCGCCAACTATTTTTTGAGGCAGTAACAACCCATGGCTTGGATTCAAATACGAATTGACGCAACCAATGAAACCGCAGACGCAATTAGCGATGCGTTAACTGAAACCGGTGCTTTATCCGTCACCTATATGGACGCCAAAGACGATCCAGTGTTTGAACCGCTGCCTGGTGAAACAAGGTTGTGGGGCGAGACCATTGTTATTGGCCTTTTTGATGCCCTAACCGACATGGACGCTGTGGTTGAGCAGCTTAAACTGTGGCCGAGCATGCCAGCAGATTTTGCTTATAAAGTAGAGGCGCTCGAAGATAAAGACTGGGAGCGGGAGTGGATGGATAACTTCCACCCCATGCAGTTTGGCCGGCGTCTGTGGATTTGCCCGAGCTGGCGAGAAGCGCCTGAGCCGGATGCGGTTAATGTGCTGTTAGACCCAGGCTTGGCTTTTGGCACCGGTACTCACCCAACCACAGCCTTGTGCTTAGAGTGGCTCGATAGTCTTGAGTTAGCCAATCGCCAAGTGGTGGATTTTGGTTGCGGCTCGGGCATTTTAGCCATTGCCGCGCTTAAGCTTGGCGCAGCCCATGTAACCGGCATCGACATTGACCCTCAAGCCATTGAAGCCAGCCAAGAAAACGCTCGTCGTAATGGTGTCGAGCGAAAGCTGTCGCTGTATTTGCCCAATGACCAACCGGACGAGCTGAAAGCTGAGGTGCTGGTTGCAAACATTCTTGCTGGGCCGTTGAAAGAGCTTGCGCCGTTAATTGCCGAGCGCGTGCAAAGCGGTGGTTTGTTGGCATTATCAGGCTTACTTCAAGAGCAAGCTGACGAATTGCGTGAGCATTATAGCCAATGGTTCGAAATGGATGAGCCTGCTCACAAAGAAGACTGGTCACGCTTGACAGGCGTGCGAAAAGGCTAATGAATTTTAGGGCTGCATCCCTTGGTAGCCCTCGTTTTTCTCTCCTAAAATTAGCAAGTTATTAACAACTTGCTTAAGCTTGTGCGCTTGGTCAAATGTCAAGCAAAAAACTTGTAAAAAGCTTAATTTTTAATCTTTTCTCGGCTCAAAAAAAGACGTAATATAGCGCCCCTTTGTTGAGCAAGGGTACTGCGAGGTGCAACCAATGCGAATAGGCGATTATCAATTAGATAACCCCCTAATCTTAGCACCCATGGCTGGTGTTACCGATCAGCCATTTCGTAAATTGTGCCTGCGATACGGCGCCGCTTTAGCGGTTTCAGAAATGCTGTCTTCCAACCCAGAGGTTTGGGATAGCGAAAAAAGCCGACAACGCATGGACCACAGTGGCGAACACGGTATCCGCTCAGTACAAATAGCAGGCTCAGACCCACAGCAAATGGCTTATGCTGCTCAGTTCAACGTTTCGAACGGTGCGCAGATCATCGACATTAATATGGGCTGCCCTGCAAAAAAGGTAAACAAAAAGCTCGCCGGCTCAGCCTTGTTAAAAGACCCTGAATTGGTGGAGCAGATTCTATTGGCGGTTGTTGGTGCGGTAAAGGTACCGGTAACCCTAAAGATTCGTACTGGCTGGGACCCCGATAATCGTAACGGCGTCGAAATAGCCCGCATCGCGCAAGAGTCCGGTATTCAAGCGTTGGCCGTTCACGGTCGAACTCGAAAAGACATGTACAAAGGCGAAGCGGAATTCGACACCATTAAAGCTATTAAGCGAGCGATTTCGATTCCAGTCATTGCAAATGGTGATATCGACAGTCCGGAGAAAGCACAGGCCGTGCTGGATTATACAGGCGTCGATGCGCTTATGATTGGCCGTGGAGCCCAAGGAAGACCTTGGATTTTTCAGGAAATTTTGCACTACCTGAAAACAGGTACAAAAGCACAACCGATTGCAGACAGTGAACAGCAGCAAGTGATGCTGTCACATCTTGATATGCTGCATCAGTTTTATGGTGAGTTTAAAGGGGTGCGCTTTGCCCGTAAACACATCGGTTGGTACCTAAATTCAGGAGAGCAAAAAGAGTTCCGCGCGGTCTTTAATCGATTGGAAAGTGCTCAAGAGCAACGCGAGTCATTAACGCGTTATTTTGGGCAAGTTTTTACACTTTAATTTAAGAGCAAAACAAAGCATGTTTGATCAACCTACTCATAACGAAGCTCAACTTACCGTTGGAAAAATTGAAACCGCAAGCGGCGCTATTAAGCCACAACTATTGCGTGATTCAGTAAAGCGCGCAGTACAAAACTACTTCGCTAACCTTGAAGGCCAAGAAGCCCAAGAAGTTTACGAAATGGTACTTTGCGAAGTTGAAGCTCCTCTTCTAGACATCATCATGCAGCACACTCGCGGCAACCAAACTCGCGCAGCCAACATGCTGGGCATCAACCGCGGCACCTTGCGCAAGAAGCTTAAAAAATACGGCATGAACTAAGCAGCTAACAGTAAAGACAAAATAAACAAAGGGTTAGATTTTTCTAGCCCTTTTTTTTCTGCTTTTTACCCACGAATTTACCCACTTCCTGTTTCGTAAATGCGAGAAAAATCATGCTTAGCATTGTATAAAGTAATATGATGATTGTTGAAAAGTTATCTAGACATTTATAAGGATATAGATATGCGAGCATTCATTTTACTAATCATTGTTGTGGGGTTATGGCAATTGTTGCCAGATAAAGAAAGTTCTACGCAATCTCCTCGAGCAAAAGAAACCAAGACCGCACAAGAAGTCGCTGCAGAAAAGCAGCTACGAGAAATCACTCAACAAATGAGAACAAACTGCAGGCTGGCAGTAAAAGATCGTTTAAAATTCCCAAACGAATCAAAATTCAAGCAAATAAACACTTTCAAAGGCACAACGATTGATACCCCTGATGGTGAACAGCAAGTTTACGTCGTAAAAGGTAGCATAGAAGCCCCAAATAAGCTTGGTAAAACAGTACAGTCTAGTTTTAGCTGTATATTTAATGAACGAGAAGGAAAGGTTACTCGCACGTCAATAACGATAGATTAGCTATCCTATAAGAAGTTTGTGCAAAGTGGCTGCGAGTTTATTTGAGATACTATCCTCATAAACTCGCTAGTCCAAAAATCATGAGTCTGTAACTAATTGTACTTATTAGGATTATAATTATTCTTTTCAATTATTTCTTTGGTTATGAATTATCTTTCACTAACCGAACTGCGACCGCAACAGGTTCATTCGCTGAAATATTACTATTCCCATCCAAAAACCCTACTTGCCGAAAGAAAAGTTGATTAACTCCTTGAACGTGCCAACGAGTACTGGTTCTATAAACTGAGTAGGAACCCACCATTGGAAAGACTGGCTCATAAATTTTCCAGTCGTCCTTGTCTGAGCTATCACAGCTTTCTTCAACCTCAGTTAGAAAATAAGAAGGCACGCCTGTCGGGCAATACACTAGCCCCATTAATTCATCTCTTGTTGGAAGTCGCCAACCACCCTCTGTTGCTATAAGATATTTCATTGCATCAACGTGAGTCATTAACGTTAAATCTCCTTCACAAGTATTATCCAACTCGTTCCAGCTTTGCCCAATACCACATCTTGCCCAAATCAACCGGTCTGCTAAATCCAACACGACTGCTCCATTTGGTTCGTACCGAGCTACAACTTCTTCAATCTCGCTTGCCTCACTTTCTCTCTCACCATCAACCGCAACGAGCCTAATGAAATACACTTCTTTAAGGTTCTGAGGAGTATAACGATAAGGGCTTGAAACGTTCTTTATCCACTCCGAGTTTTCGAATGAATTGTAGTTCTCAAAATCAAAATTCTTATCCGTTGAAATATAAAGATCGTAAGACAAGCCCTTATGCGCTTCCCAATTAACAATAATATTTCCGTGTTCAGTTTCAATACTAACGCCACTTGGCTTCATAACCGGAGGGAGTGGTTGCTCTTTCTCTGTATTGTTATTCCCACCACATCCTACTAACGCTCCAATTAGTACTATAACGGTTAACATTTTTTCCATTTTTTCTTCTTTTAATCATTTGCAGGAAGGTTGCTAAAAACAGATATAAAACAACAAATAAAGAAATCTAATCCTTAACGTTATTTAGTTATATTTCATATCAAAAATTTTAGGTGTACTTCTCCTTTTATATCGTCCAGAAACGAATGTTTAGCCTGCGCTGTCTATTTTGTTCAGTTCGTCACGAACTATCGTGATACTTTGATCTGCGTGAAACCCTATTTTTGCTTGGTGACCATCATTAGCAAGTAAGACAACGGTTATAGGAGGCAACGCATTCCCTTCCTTATCGTAAACGTTTGAAAGGGTAATTGATTGTTGAGGTTTGCGGGTTAGTATTAACATAAGCACAGTCCTTTGTATTAGTTTATGG
Organism: Paraferrimonas haliotis; assembly: GCF_002282895.1. Lineage (GTDB taxonomy): Bacteria > Pseudomonadota > Gammaproteobacteria > Enterobacterales > Shewanellaceae > Paraferrimonas > Paraferrimonas haliotis. The sequence continues at coordinate 123,198 of NZ_NRRB01000001.1, read as the reverse complement.
TTTTAGCATAGTCAAAAATCGCTCACTTTCTACTCTTTTTTATAGAGTGCAGAAACGCGCGGTTATTCGAAAAGGCTAGCTCTCAGATATCCGATATCGCTTTATTAATCATTGCGATAACAGATATTACCCCACAGCCAAAAGCCTCCAAAAGTGCTAAGCTTTTTTTGCGAGAGCTGTACCCCTTTACCCCTCGAACCCCTGATTATGTGCAAATAATCAATAATGAGGGTTAAAAGGGGTTCAGGGGTATAGCTCTAACAATTCCTCTAGCCGCAAAAATTAGGGTGGGAGTGGTAGTGAATGGTATCTCTCCCCTTTGGGTTTTTGATTGCTACCTCCTTAATATAGCCTGCATCCAAGAGCTGCTTAAGTGCCGTATCTCGCCGCTCTGGGCAGCCAAGACCTGCCCACCCTTTATCCTTTAATTGCACCTTTGTAAAAGGGTTAGGCAACTGATCTAGCCTATCAAGTAGCGTTGTTGTTGGCTTTATTTGCGCCTCATGCCGCCAGTAGCTAGTTATTCGGTCGTTGTGAGCCTCTAGGTACTCGCTCCATTTAATAGCCACCTCCAACGAGCGCAGGCTAATAACGTCCGTAAACTGCGCTTGGTTAGCGCCTGCTGCTCCAGCCTGCTCCAGCAAATGAATCACTAGGGATATTTTAGCTATCATTGCAGGATACTTGCCTAACACGGCTCCTTTTGCATCATCTACAGCGTTTAGCCTATTAGATATAGACTGACTTACTTCAGAAAATCTAACCTGCGCTGTTTTGTCAAAACTGCAAATTAAGGGTTTGCCGCCTTTCCCAACTCTTAGCAAGGACACGAAAGCGTTTTCAGCCTGCGTTTTTGCAAAAGGATTGCCTGCCTCGTCAGTGTATTGGGGCGTTTTGGCATCTGGCATTACTGCTAATTGAAGCCTTTCCAATAACCCGTCATCACCTGCACCTGTATCTCTGTCTATTAACACCCCTCTAAGTTTGCTTGGCTGGATACCTCCTAGAACAAACCCGATAGCCGATTCTATTTCCACAGGCTTTCGAGAAACCCTCTCAACCGAATAGCTCCCACCGTTAAACATTTCAAGGTAGAACGCCCGCTCATGCCGTCTGTTTGGCTGTTCCATAGTTTGGATCCATCCGCTCAACTCGTCACGCAAAACCAGCGTTCCCAGCGGATTCTGCTGCATCCTGATTTGAATAGCTTCTACAGTGGAGTCATTGATCATTATCCTGCGTTTTTGGGGCTTTATTATTTTAGCTCTTTCTCCCTCTATCGCTTCAGCTAGCTTAGCGGCTCCGTCGATGTCTCCCTCAGCAATCGCCACAGAATACTGCTCTTCTTTCGCTTGTATTTGCGCCTCAGCAATATCATTACTTACTTTGCGTTCTTTTAGCGCCTCTGAATTATCTTTAGCTAGCACTGATTCACAATGCCTGATCAACTCTACCCCTGCATTTATCGTGGGAGTTTTCTTGCTGCTAGGGCGTCCTACACATGCCCCCCAAAGAATTGGGTATTCAGTCCATGCAGCCCTAGCTTTAGGCTTTACCTTAGCTTGTCCACCTATCACAGCTGCAGCGCAGACTAACAGCGTAACCGCTACAAAGTCGTTGGGCGCTTGGTCTAGGTTGTGAGAAGAATCAACGCAGTATGCTCTCAGGCATTCTGGCAGCAATTTTGTATCGAACTCAGGAACTGGAGGCAGGTTAACTTTTAAAGTTTTAGGCTCATCCCAATTTAAATCATGGGACTGACTAGCCTGCGCTGTGTGTGTGCTTGAAAACTCTCTTTGTTGCTTTTCTTGTGCTGCTCTGACGCTTGGGTGTCGCTCCGCCAGCCTTTGCACTGCCTTTCCAGGGTTGCCGCCATGCTCCCAGTGGGCGTATACGTCTAAAGGATCTTTTGGCATCCCCCCGTTTAGTGGGTCGCTTGTATGGTGTGACACATATTTGCCTTGGCTCGTAATCTCAACGCCTGCTCTCCCGCTGTCACTGTTTGGGTAAAGCCATTTCTCACCCCTTCTTTGGTAACCATAGTCCGCCAGCAAATTCTCCATACTTAACACAGCATTTGCAGCGTCAAACACTGGGTTAGTTTGTGTGTGTACTGTCGGCTCGGCTATCGCTGTCGGCTGGTATAGGGCTGCTATGGTGTGACCATCTAACAAATCTCCTTGATAAGACTTTCCTTCGTAACTTGCCGTTTGTACGGGTTCAAAAATAATTTGCTGCACTCGAGCGCTACACTCGTCAGCCCCAACGCTTTCTAAACGCTCTTGTAACGCTCTTTGAGCTTTTTCCCACTCATCACAAGGCATAGGCTTAGCTAGCGGAATCAATACCCTGTAGCGGTTTCCTTTGCCATCCTGCTGGTGGCTAGCGGTTGTGTGAATGAACATCAAGCATTTGCCTGTAATGCCGTCCACTTGAGCATGCACATCACCAGCACAGGCTAGGGGGCTGTCGTCCAAATCAAGCCAAAGCATGGTCATCTGATTGTGAGCCTTTACCGCTTCTTTCGTTTTACTTTCGCAGGAGTGGGGAGCAATAGCTTTAGCCTGCGCTTTTTGTTCTTGTGTGGGATTCTTTACCGCATCAGCAAGCCACTCAATTGGTGCATGTTTACCTCGTTTCTCTGTGATGCTATTAAATACAGTGCAGCGCCAATTCTGAAAAGTTTCTCTTTTCATGTTATATTCTCCATGGGAAGGCTAGCGGCACTTCTTATCTATACGACCGCTAGCACCGAGATGAAAGCCGCAACCTATTGGTTGCGGTTTTTTATTTGATTAGTTAAATCTTTGATTTCAGCAATAAGCTTGTCAAAAGCTGTATCACCTATATTTTTTCGCAATTTGACTACCGTCTGAACATCTCTGGTGTGCTTTTTGGAAAGGTATTGGCTTTTTACCTCCTGCCTTTGCGCATCTCGGTCATATTTAAAACGTTCAATTTCCTGCGGGGTTATATACCAATTGGAAGGCTGGATTCGTTCACAATAAACAGGCGTAAACCATTTATTTCGTATGTGATCTATCACTTGCGTAGAGTCTTGAGCTGTCAGATAGTAGATTTCATCTTTTGTTAGTCGATAACCAAGTAACATTAGCTCTCTGATTAAATACGCAGCATCGTCCCTTGTTTTTGCGTTAACCCCCAGCTCACGCTTTCCAGAACGAAAACCGATTAACTGAATGACTGCTTTATTTAATGTGTTCATTCCCCGCCCTCCTGTTCAGAAGCGCCATTAACCCAGTTGTTATATGTTGATTCTGACCAGCCCAAAGTTTTCCCTCTGAGCATTATAGGTTTGGGGAAGTCACCATTTTTTACCCAATCCCATAAAGTCTTGCGGTTTTTTTGAACGAGTTGGCACACGTCAGTTATTGAAAGTATCTTTTGTGGTTTCATTGTCGCTCCTGTTTATTTAGATTTCAGGAACCACTATGACAGACGAGTTTTGCAAAATAGGCTATCGTGCAAAACTAATTTGAGAAAACTTAGTTACGGTTTATTTGTTTTGCCCAGCGCCTAACCGTACTCGAACTTGGTTTGACTTCATCCCTTAAGTCGGGCTGTTGTTCCCATTCATTTAGAACGCTATCGATTGCAGCACTCAAAGAGTAAGGTGATGATGTATTTTTTGTTCTTTCTACCTTATGAAGCGCTAACTTAGCCGCTATTGTTTGATAATCCACCAATGGTTGCTTTTTTCTTCTCTCCTGTGCTTTTCTTGCATCATCTTCATTTCTATAAGCATTTAGTTCGTTAGCCACCTCTTGCAACTTCTCAGATAAATGTTCGTACCCTAAATGCCAGAGTAACTCGCTAGCATTAAGAACAGTGTCTTCAGGCTGCATACTAGCGCTATCTAGCTTCGTGGATACTGCAATAGACTTAACAAGCTTTGGGGCGTCTTTAGGGTGCACTTGTACGACATCTAATAAATTAGAGTTTGTACCTCTAAATGCCTCTGCACTTCTCTTTAATTGCTCTCTTCGAATTTTTTTATCATCACTCAGCACCGTTAGCGCTCCTTAATACAAAAACATTGTCACTAGCACCGCTCAATAATCGTTCCCATCGTCTATAAACTCTGCGCTTTTGCTCTAGCCGTGGTGCTTTATCGTAATGCGCAGCAACTCCACCTATCGAGTGCCCCAAGAGCATTTCAATAATAAAAGTATCCTCCTCAGCTTCATTTAAAAAAGTGCTAAAGCTCCTTCTAATATCATGCCAATTCCATTTGGAGTGACCTAGCCTTTTATTTAAACTTGACGCATACGTGCTAACAGCCTCTGGTCGCTTCAGTTCCCCAAGTAAGTACCTTGGATTATCAGCTAGTAGGAATTTAATTAACGGGATAATTTCGCAAGGTATTGGTCGAGTAATGACTTTATTATTTTTACTGTGAGATCTAGGAACCGTCCAAACCTTAGCCTCTAAATCCCATTCCTTAGACTCTGAGAGCCTCACTTCCTGAGTCCTAGCCCCCGTGTAAATTAATAGAACGGCTAGCCATTGATAGTAAGACGACAATTTATAGTCCTTTGCCCAAGCAAGAATGTCCCTAAGTTCAACTAGCGATAAAACTCTATCTTTCGGGGTCTGGCTTTTAGCAACGTCACTAATATTTAATTCATCTAAAGCATTGCTGTACGCATATTTTCTATTCTTACAATACTTTAGGGCTTGCTTGGACGCTTGAAAGGCATAGCCTGCACCAACTGGGGACTTCTCCGCATATTCTTCGAAAACAACAATCCAATGCCTAGTTTCGCATTGTTCGACTGGCAAGTTACCTATCTTTGGATATATATAAGCTTTAAATTGTTGTTGAGTCTTTGCCCAATTTTTCCTTTTGGTTTTGGCGTACTTATCTATCCAGTATTCAAGAGCGCATTCAACCGTAACTGGGGTTAGTTTTTGCTCCGAAACTAGCTTAATTTGGGTAACTGGATTATGCCCTTCTTCAAGCCATTTCTTACATACTTCCGCTTTCTTCCTCGCAACTTTTAGAGAGAGCAGCGGGTAAGTCCCTAGTTTAAGTTGCTGTCCTTTTCCGTGAAATCTAAATCTAAAATAGAATGAAAGCTTTCCTTTTGGAGACCAGTAAATGGTTAATCCATCTCTATCACTGAGCTTTTTCGCACAAGTCCCAGCATGAGTTTTTCCCAGTAAAGATTTTAGCTTTGTATCAGATAAAGACATTTTTTACCCACAAATTTACCCACAAATCATTCCAGAAAGAATAAGACAAAACGTAACAAAGGTAAACAAAGATACCTAAAAGTCATTGATTTAAATGCACTAAACAATTCCGCTGTACAAATTTGAGGTTTTATGGGGACGTATATTAGTAAATACGGCATGAACTAAGCAGTTAGCTGCAGTTCATCAAAAAGCGGGATGCCAGCAATGGCATCCCGCTTTTTGCTTTTGGGGACGTACCCCGCTTATCCACAGGGGTACGTCCCTTTTATCTGGGGCAGCGCTGTTCTCCACACAAATGCATCGAGCAAGCACACATCGCTTTTCACAAGCTTGGGCAATACTAAAGTCATCGGGTAACGAGATGGTTACCCATCAAATCTCCCTTGCTAATGTGATTAGATACTTTTAGGCCTCACCTGTTGAGGCCATTTTTTTGCCTTTTAACCAATACCAATTCATCTAATTTTGGTCCTTTCCTTGTTTAATCGACTACAGTGTATTCTTGATAACCATTAAGCAGCGGAATTGAATCAAAAGGTACTCTAAAATGAATAAGACCAAAGTTGCTTGGCTAATATTAATTATCATGACCAGTGTTATCGGTACTTCTGCTTCCTATCTATCGTTTTGGGAAGTCGCTATTTTGCCAATTATTCTCGCAACCATTTCGGCAGCTTCATACCTTTATCTAAGCAAGTAAGTTAACGACTAATAGACCACAAATTTTTTAATAAACCACACATCGCTTTTCACAAGCTTGGGCGATACTAAAGTCATCGGGTAACGAGTTGGTTACCCACCAAATCTCCCTTGCTAATGTGATTAGATATTTTTAGGCCTCACTTGTTGAGGCCATTTTTTTGCCTGCAGAAAACGCGCGATGACAGCTTGGAGTTATCCACAGGGGTACGTCCCCACGCTTTTGGCGAAGGGCTTTGGGGTACGTCCCCATTGGGTTACTGGTGTTGGAGCTGGGAGCTGTTGAACTCGCTTTTTAGGAGGCGATAAGCGAGGGTTACTAGGGTGCCGCTGCAATATAAGATAGTGGACCACGACATCACGCCAACGGCGTTAATCAAGTTCAAGCCGTTGCAAAGTAATAAGCTTTCTCTTAAGCGCTTTCCTCGGGTTACGAAAACCGCCCAGCTTGAAATCATTGAAGCGACAATGGCGAACCACTCATACCAATATTGCGCAAGTGCCAAGCCTTGCAACAGCGCGCCGCCAACAAACAGCCAAACCCAAGGTTTTCGCCTTGATTTTAAGCTTATTGCAAAGCGTAGGCCGCTTAATAGCATTATGGTTGCCAGCACCATAGAGTCCAGCAATGCAAAATGCAGGGAAGCAATCAATGCGGAGGCCAAATTGAAGCTAATAAAGCCCAGATCATCGCGACGGCTAACGGCATACCAACCGATCCCCATCGAAATAAATCCCAGTGCTTGCGCTAGCCAATCTATCGTCGCCACAGTGTTGATACTCGCTCAAATTAAGAGCGAGCATTTTGAACAAAACTTCCAGTAAATACTGTGGCAAACATCGCTACAACGCGCTTTTAGTTACTTTCTTAGAGAGCTCTCACACTATCGCACCATCCATTTTTGTAAATTTCACACAAAAATGCGTAAGCGTTACAGCCAAGTTACACCGAGAAACTGTTGGTTAACTTTTGAGCACAAAAAAAGTCAGCACCTAGATCTAAGTGCTGACTTTCTTCAACGGATGTCGCTAATCAGTATCTTACTTTTGCTTAATCCCTTTCATCCAAGCGGCGTAATCCAGCATGTTACCCGGCAAAATCACCTTATTGTTGTCGCCTTGAATGCCTTTAATTTGCTTCAAATAGCGGCTGCCTAACTGCATTTCTAGCGATTGCTTACCGCCCGGCGCATTAATGGCCTCAGCCAACTTATTGATGGATTCAGCCGTCGCTGCGGCAATTGAGAGAATCTCCTGAGCTTTACCTTCTGCCTCATTAATGCGTTTTTGCATTTCACCTTCAGAGACATTAATCATTTCTGATTTTATCCCTTCTGAACGATTAATTTGGCTTTGCTTCTCACCTTCGCTCTTGGCCAGCAAGGCTCGTTTTTCTCGCTCCGCATTCACCTGCATTTCCATGGCATTTTTGACCGTCTCCGGCGGACTGATGTTCTTAATCTCATAGCGGTGAACTTTAATCCCCCAAATGTGGCCGGCTTTGTCCAATACATCCACCACTTTGGCACTGATCAAATCCCGCTCTTCGAAAGTTCTATCCAGCTCTAAGGTACCAATAACCGAACGCGTGGTGGTTTGAGCCAACTGCATGGCGGCGTAGCGATAATCTGTGATGCCATAGCTCGCTTTCACAGGATCCATAACCGAAATGTAGATCACCCCATCAACTTCCACGTTTACTTCATCTTTCGAGAAGCACTCTTGTGGCGGAACATCGATGGTTTCCTCTTTAAGATCATGCACGTATGCAACTTTATCGATGAACGGAATGAGGGCGTGAAAGCCCGCTTCCAAAGTGCCATGGTATTTGCCGAGACGCTCAACGACATAGGCTGATTTGGTAGGCACCAAGCGAATAGAACGAATCAGCTGAACCATAAAGATGAGGAACAAAATGCCCCATATCGCCATGGCCAGCATATTTAAATCTACTGGTGCGTTCATGCCTTACCTCCTTTTAAGCTATCGCCCACTTGGTTGATGCCTTCGAACATGCCCTGAATCCTGGCCAAGTCATTGGGGACCACCGACACTTCGGTGTTTTGAAGTACCTCGCCCATTTGGTCGATAAACTCTTCTTGCAGTTGCATTTGCATGGCGTCATCACCGCCGGGTTTAGCAATGGCGGCGCTCACAAGGTTCATACCTTGCGCCTTCGCATCTGCAATAATCTCAATTTCTTTGGCGGTACCTAAGGCTTCATTAATACGCTTTTGCTTCTCGCCTTCTGAGATATTAATAGCGTATTGCCGCTCACCTTCGGAAAGGTTAATCATGGCCTCTTTGTGTGCCCGCGCCGTAGTAATTTCGGCACGTTTAGAACGCTCAGCTTCCATTTGCTTTTCAAGGGTATGAATCACATGGCGGCTTGGGGTAATGTTTTTGATCTCATAACGAAGCACCTTAATGCCCCAAGGGTCCGATGCAATATCAATTTCGCGAACTATCGATTCATTCAACGCTTCCCGCTCAGAAAACGTCTGGCTCAACGACAGCTTACCAATTTCAGAGCGCATGGTTGTTTGCGCCAAATTAATAGAAGCCAAACGATAATCTTCGATACCGTAACTGGCCTTATGACCGTCGATAACTTTTATGTAAACCAAGCCATCCACTTCAATTTGAATGTTGTCCTTTGAGATACAACTTTGAGGTGGGACATCGAGCACTTCTTCACGGGTGTCATGACGATAAGCCACTCGATCAAAAAACGGAATTAGGATATGAAATCCCGGCTGCAACACCGCACGAAACTTACCTAAACGCTCAATCACGTTCACTTCGCGCATGGGTACAACAAGCATCAACTTCCACAAAATAAACAGCAGAAGCAAGATGATTAAGGTAAATCCGAACATAACGACTCCCTCTTATTCGGTAATGTTGGTATAGATAGTTGCTCAGGCGGTTTTCGGCTCCACAAGTAAGCCAATATTCTCGCGACAAACCACCACCACTTCTTCGCCGACCGCTATCTCTCGGCCATCAGAAACCGCGGTCCAAGTGGTTCCTTGAAAGCGCACTCGACCTTGACTTTGACCAGGGCCTATGGGCTCTATAACATCGGCAGTTTGCCCATGAAGGCTAAACTCTTCATCGGTATTTTGGTGGCTTATGTCACCACCGAAGTGCTTTTGAACCAGTTGTCGAAGTGACAGTGTTAGAACAATCGACAGAATGAACCAAACGGTAACCGCGATTACCCAACTGCTAATTAGGCCAAGACCTATGAGGCCGCCGACGAGCAGCGCCGATAACCCAAGGAAGAAGATAACGCCACCGGGAATAATCAACTCCGCGAGCATCATAAGAATGCCAACGACTACCCACACAACTGCAGGATTAGACCACATAGACAAACCTCACTTAGTTATTCTTAACCTGGGTATAACTGTGAACCGATTGACATAATATGTCAAATATTACGGTAAACTAAATTACTCAATTAATTTAAATCAATAAGTTAGCTGCCGCTACCACGGTTGAAATGGCGCGATCTTCCGCTAATGCAATGGTGGCTTGATCCGGAATTTCACCACCGGCACGATTAATTAATACCCCTGCCACGCAGGCTGCCTTTAAGCCCAAGGCGTTACACTGAGTAAACAAAGTGGCGGATTCCATCTCATAGTTTAGTACGCCCAGTTGCTGCCATTGCTTCATGCTACCCTGCAGCGAGTCGACCACATAACCCGAGTGGGTGTCGTAGCGTTCTTGCCCCGGATAAAAGGTATCGCTCGAAGCGGTAATGCCTACGTGGTAAGTAAGTTGCTGTTGTTGCGCCGCATTAACCATGGCTTGAGTGGCAAAGAAATCCGCGCTCGCCGGATAGCTTAGCGGGGCAAAGTGCAAGCTAGCGCCATCCAGTCGAACGGAAGCTTGGGTTATGATGAGATCGCCAACATTGACTTGCGGTTGAATGGCGCCTGTGGTGCCCACTCGCAAAAAGGTGGTTATGCCCATTTGCGCCAACTCTTCCACTGCTATAGACGTCGACGGGCCACCGATTCCGGTTGAGCATACAACCAGTGGCTTGCCATTTAGCTCGCCCCGATACAAACAGAATTCGCGCTGACTGGCTAAAAAAACCGGGTTATCAAGACTTGCAGCAATTTTTTCTACCCGCTCTGGAGCGCCGGGCAAAATGGCCAATTGCGCACCGTTTAATTGGTCGGCACTAACGCCTAAATGGAATGCTTTTGTCATTAATCTGTCCTTAAAATGAGTGAACCGGCCGTTAGCGCTTTAACAACATGTCCACATGAGGAATACCGTCTTCAAGGTATTCGGGTGAATCGACTTCAAAACCAAAGGCGCCATACAAAGCTTTAAGGTGGGCTTGAGCGCCGATTTTAATGTCTTGGTGGGGCCATTGGGTTTGGCATAGCTCGATGCCTTGCAGAATTAAGTTTTTCCCAAGCTCTAATCCACGCATGCTGGGATCCACAACAATGCGGCCAATGCTTACTTGGGGGTAGGAAACGCCATGAGGCAAGGCTCGCAGGTAGGCGTGTAACTGACCGTCATCGCCAAAGCCCAATAAATGAACCACACCCACTTGAGTGTCTTTACCGTCGAGATCGTTGTATACGCAGTCCTGCTCCACAACAAAAACACGACTGCGCAATTGCATGACTTGATACAATTGCGCCACCGATAGCTCATCAAAGCTCAACGCTAACCACTGCATGGATTTCTCCCTAATTTGAAGTGGTTAGCTTGGAATCATTTTGCCGATATTGCAAGAGTTTGTTAATGGCCACACGCGCCATAAGTATGGCCAATATCACAGATGTAGAAATCGTTAACCACATCGGCAACAGTCGATGCTCATGACCCACTTGTGGCTGCACTTGAATACCCAATTGTGAGACGGCAAAGTTAGTCAATAAGCCAAATAAAATGGCGCAGCCTAAGACACCACCGAGGTAACCGAACAGGGCGCGCTTGCCAAGCTCTTTGGTTATCACTCCAAGTGTTGCAATATTGGTGGCCGGACCCGCCAGCATGAACACCAACACCGCCCCTGGACTTACGCCTGCAAGCAATAAACCCGCGGCAATTGGCGTTGAGGCCGTTGCGCAAATGTACATAGGTACCGATACCAGCACCATCACCAGCATGGCCAACAAGCCGTTACCCCATTTGGCTAAAAAGTCTGCCGGCACATAAGTGGTGACCAAAGCTGCGAAGAACAAGCCCACCAGCAACCACATGCTGGTATCGCGCACTAAATCGGTTGCCGCGAATTTCAGGCCTTCGGTCAGCTTAGCTAACAGCGAAGCTTGCGGCTTTACGGCTACATCTTGCTTACTCGAACAGCAACCACTAGCTTTTGCCACGGGCTCCGATTTACTCGAACAGCAGCCACTAGCTTTTGTCACCGGCTCTGATTTGCTCGAACAGCAGCCGCTTGCTTTTACCACCGGCTCCGATTTGCTCGAACAGCAACCGCTCGCCGCAGGCTTGGCTGCTGCAGTTTCTGTTGCCGCATCGTCATCCCGTCCAACCAACAGGCCCGCTACAATCGCGCTGGTGATAGCGGCGATGGGCCGCACGATGGCCAAAAAAGGCCCCAACAACACCACAGAAACCGAAACCGAATCGACCCCAGTTTCCGGCGTCGCCACCATAAAAGCTGTGGTTGCGCTTTTAGAAGCACCCGCTCGGCGCAAACCAACAGCAGCGGGAATCACACCGCAGGAACACAGTGGCAATGGCGCACCTAATAATGCCGCTTTGAAGGTGGGTTTAAAGCCATTGCCGCCCAATTGCTTTTGCATCCATGCCATGGGCACAAACACTTTAATGATTCCGGCAAGCACCAAACCAAGTAACAGCCAGGGCGCTGAGTCTAAGAATAAGTCGATGAAATTATTCAGTAGCATTTTGAGACTCCAAGGCTTCTAAAATGGAGCAGTATTCGGCGCTATCAGGCCCGCCACAGCAAGCATCCGATAAACTTTTTAGTGAGCTTCGAAAACGATTAAGCTCCGCCAGTTTGGCTTCGATTTGCGACAGTTTAGTGTCGACCATGTTCTTGACATCGGCACAGGCCCAATTGGATTTATCCAGCTCAATGGACAATAGATCTTGGATGTCCGCTAAACTAAAGCCAACCGCTTTTGCCCGCATAATAAAGCTTAAGCGCTGAATATCGTCGCTGTTATATAACCGATAGCCCGACTGGCTTCTGCCAGAAGCTCCGACAAGGCCATTTTTTTCGTAAAACCTTAACGTATCGGCCTTTACATTGAACTGCTTCGCAACCTCACCAATTTTCATTAATGTCATGCGTACGCTTCCTAACCAATAAACAATGGTTGCAGTATAAACCTTAGACTTAAATCAAAGGTCAACACTTTAATCATCATTGAACGAGAAATGTTAGCTGGATCTAATATTAAGCCCTATCTAGGTCAAAAACGCTCGATGTTATTGGCCGCCATCCAAGCCTTTGGAATTGCTAAAATACAAACATGTTGTAAGTGTTTTGTCGGAAGACGGTACGAGTCATTTACAAAAAAGTTAATGAACAGCAAAAAAGGGGAAAAATCCGACAATTATCACACTTTTTAGTGTTAGAATAGCCGCGCGAAAAAATACTAACCCTTCAAGCTAGGAATAAAGATTGATGGACACCCCACGCCCTATTCGCCGCGCGCTGCTTAGCGTTTCAGATAAAACCGGAATTGTAGAATTTGCCCAAGCGCTTGCCGCTCACGGCGTCGATCTACTTTCTACTGGCGGCACCGCTAAACTGTTAGCCGAAAACGGCCTAACTGTGACCGAAGTATCCAACTATACAGGTCACCCGGAAATAATGGACGGTCGGGTTAAAACCCTGCACCCAAAGGTTCACGGAGGCATTCTGGCTCGCCGTGGTACCGACGAAGCCGTACTTGAGCAAAATAACATCGACACCATCGACCTGGTTGTGGTGAACCTATACCCCTTTGCCGATACCGTCGCTAAGCCCGGTTGCACGCTTGAAGATGCCATTGAAAACATCGACATCGGTGGCCCAACCATGGTCAGAGCGGCGGCCAAAAATCACAAAGACGTTACCATAGTGGTTAACGCCAACGATTACCCTCGAGTGTTAGCCGAGTTACAAGAAAATAACGGCTCAACTCGCCACCAAACTCGATTCGATTTGGCCATTGCCGCGTTTGAGCATACCGCCCAGTACGATGGCATGATCGCCAACCATTTTGGCACGCAGGTGCCAAGCCACCATCAAGGCGAGAGCGACTCCAAATTCCCGCGCACATTCAATACTCAGCTCACCAAAAAACAAGACTTGCGTTACGGTGAGAATAGCCATCAGCAAGCGGCGTTTTACGTCGATAACAGTGTAGATGAGGCCTCAGTTGCCAGTGCCACTCAAATTCAAGGAAAGGCGCTGTCTTATAACAACATCGCCGATACCGACGCAGCCCTAGAGTGTGTGAAAGAATTTGAGCAACCTGCCTGTGTTATCGTCAAACACGCCAACCCATGTGGTGTTGCGATTGGCAGCGACATTCTTAACGCTTATGAGCGGGCGTTTAAAACCGACCCAACCTCAGCGTTTGGCGGCATTATTGCGTTCAACCGTGAGCTGGATGCCGCGACTGCAAGCGCCATTGTTGAACGTCAGTTTGTTGAAGTCATCATTGCCCCTAAGGTTTCCGATGACGCCAAGCAAGTGGTTTCAGCTAAAGCCAATGTACGCTTATTAGAGTGTGGCCAGTGGCATAACCAAACCCAAGGACTTGACTACAAGCGAGTAAACGGCGGCCTGCTAGTGCAAGATCGCGACCAAGGCATGGTAGAAGCTTCGCAACTGACCGTGGTATCAAAGCGCCAGCCAACTGAAGCACAATTGAAAGACTTACTGTTTTGCTGGAAAGTGGCGAAATTCGTAAAATCCAATGCCATTGTCTATGCCAACGATGGTATGACCATTGGCGTTGGTGCCGGTCAAATGAGCCGAGTGTACTCAGCCAAAATCGCCGGAATCAAAGCCGCTGATGAAGGCTTAGAAGTCGCAGGCTCGGTCATGGCCTCCGACGCTTTCTTCCCGTTTCGCGATGGTATTGATGCCGCAGCCGCTGCCGGAATTACCTGCGTGATTCAGCCAGGCGGCTCAATTCGCGACGAAGAAATTATCGCCGCTGCCGATGAGCACGATATGGCGATGGTCTTTACCGGAATGCGTCATTTCCGTCACTAATTGCACAAGGACTCGATATGAAAGTATTAGTAATCGGCGGCGGTGGCCGCGAGCATGCGCTAGCTTGGAAAGCGGCACAAAACCCTAAGGTCGACACGGTATTTGTGGCCCCTGGCAATGCCGGTACCGCAACCGAGCCTAAATTAGAAAACGTAAACATCGACGTTTGCGATATAGACCAACTGCAAGATTTCGCGCAAGAAAATGGGGTAGAGCTGACCATTGTTGGCCCAGAAGCCCCGTTAGTAGAAGGCGTTGTCGACGCCTTTATGGAAGTGGGTCAAACCATTTTTGGGCCTTCGCAAGCCGCGGCGCAATTAGAAGGCTCCAAAGCCTTCTCTAAAGACTTTTTGGCTCGACACAAGATTCCAACCGCGGCCTACGGTAACTTTACCGAGATTGAAGCGGCTAAGGATTATGTTCGTCAACAAGGTTGCCCAATTGTCATTAAAGCCGATGGCTTAGCCGCTGGCAAAGGGGTCATCATCGCCGAAAATGAAGCTCAAGCATTCGCCGCCATCGACGACATGCTGGCGGACAATAAGTTTGGTGACGCCGGTAGCCGTGTCGTTATCGAAGAATTCTTAGTGGGCGAAGAAGCCTCTTTCATCGTGATGGTGGACGGCAAAAACATATTGCCAATGGCCACCAGTCAGGACCATAAAGCCCGTGATAATGCCGACCAAGGCCCTAACACCGGCGGCATGGGCGCCTACTCGCCAGCACCGGTTGTAACGCCTGACGTGCATGACTGGGTAATGGATAAAGTGATTCGCCCAACCGTTGATGGCATGGCTGCAGAGGGTAACACCTATACCGGTTTCCTGTATGCCGGACTTATGGTAGCAAAAGACGGTACTGCCAAGGTATTGGAGTTTAATTGTCGCTTTGGCGACCCTGAAACCCAGCCTATCATGATGCGCTTAAAGTCGGATCTGGTTGAGCTTTGCATGGCGGCTTGCGTTGGCAAACTCGATACCGTTACTGCAGATTACGATCCTCGTGCAGCGGTTGGCGTGGTATTGGCTGCCGGCGGTTACCCAGAAAGTTACAACAAAGGTGACGTAATAGACGGCTTGCAAGGAGCTGACTCTGATTCCGCTAAAGTGTTCCATGCCGGTACCTCAATCAACAATGGGCAAGTTGTGACCAACGGAGGCCGTGTTTTATGTGCCACGGCGTTAGGTGATAGCGTGGCGCAAGCACAGGCCGATGCCTATAAGTTGGTTGACAAAATCCACTGGGACGACGTCTACTTTAGAACCGACATTGGTTACCGAGCCATTGCTCGAGAGCAAGGCAAATAGCCTTGCCAAAGCCCTATCTAAAAAGCAGCGCAAGCTGCTTTTTTTAGGCCTGTATGAAAAAATCGGGTTTGAATTAAGCCCACTTTTTACGCAGTATTAACATCAAACCTAACCCGCCATGAGCCCACAAAAGAACATGACCTTAACTCGCTATGCAATTCAAGCCGGTGATATCAGTGCCACCATTTTAAATTTCGGGGGCATCATCCAATCATTTGAATATAACGGACATCCATTGACCTTAAGCTACCCGAACCTAAATGACTACCTAGACGATCCCTTTTATATTGGTGCCATAGCTGGGCGTTACGCTAATCGGATTGAGCGCGGATTTACAAGCGATTCTGGCTGGCATGCTTTAGCGTGCAATGAAAATGACAATTGCCTGCACGGTGGTTTTGAAGGACTCAATAAACAACATTGGCATTGCATTGAGCACACTTCCAACAGCGTAACCCTATCTTGCACCTTAGCCGATGGCCATCAAGGCTTTCCTGGGGAATTGGCGGTAACGGTTCGCTATGAGATTAAGGAAAATGCGAGCTTAACCATAGACATTAGCGCCACTACGACCAAAACCACGCCGGTGAGCATTACCCAACACAGCTACTTTAATCTTGGAGAGGATCAGCAAATCACCCTCGAGGGTGATGCTGTGCTGGTTAACAACCAAAATAATCTACCCAATGGCGAGCGGGTGAGCATTGCACAAGCTCTCGCGTGGCCGCACGATATCGACAACCACATCATTACCAACAAGCATAGCGGATTGTGGAAAATGGCAACGATTCAATCAAAAGCTCAGCAGTTGAGTTTGCAAGTATGGAGCGATAAGCCCGGCTATCAATATTATCAGGGGCGATATTTAGCCGAACCTTTCAAGCCTTATCAAGGGCTGTGTATTGAGCCACAGCACGTGCCTAATGGGCCCAATCAAAGCCAATTCAACACTGGACTTCTGCAGCCAAATCAAAAATACCGGCATCGCATTGAATACCGCTTAAGCAAACACTCGCTGCAAAGATAGCTAGTTAGGGTTGATGAGAATTTTGCCCCAATCCAGTCTTGGCTCGCCAATCACCACAAAATCCGGGTTCTCAAACCCTTCTCGCTGATTATAGCTAAGGGGCTGTAGCCGGGTTGACAAAATGGCGCCCCCTGCTTCTTCGATTATGCATTGAGTGGCGCCAGTGTCCCATTCGCCAGTGGGACCTATGCGAACGTAACAATCGGCTCCCCCCTCGGCCACGAGGCAACTTTTAAGGGCTGCACTTCCTAGAGGTTGCATTGGGTAGTTTAGGTCTGGCGTTAATTGAGCCAGTAGCTTTTCCGTTTTCTGGCGACGACTGATGGCTAAGCGCAGTTCGCTCAACTGCTGAGGGTCAATGGACTTGGTGCTGATAGCAACCTCAGTCCCTTGTTGGGTTCGTTTATAGGCGCCTTGCCCCTTAATTGCGTAGTAGCAGTCATGGGTCATGGGTGAATACACCACCCCAACGTGGGGCTGATTGTGTTCAATTAACGCAATAATGACCGCGAAGTCTCCACTTCCGGCAATGAACTCCTGAGTGCCATCGAGTGGATCCACTAACCAGTAACGACTCCAGTGTTTGCGTAAAGACAAGGGCGTATTAGCGTCTTCTTCTGACAAGATGGGAATATCGGGCGTAAGCTTAGCAAGCGCCGCAATAATGTATTCGTGAGCCGCCAGATCGGCACTGGTGACTGGGGTTTCATCGGATTTGGTGAGCTGCTGGTAGTGGCCGTTTTCATAGATATCTCGAATTAATTGCCCAGCGTATTTGGCAATGTCGATAACGTCATCAATGAGGGCTTTAGGCTGCATAAATACTCCCGCCTGTTAACTAAGTCCTAAGTGTTGCTGAGCTAGAAACAGAGCAGCAACCGAACGCGATTCGGTAAAATCTTTTCTGGCCAATAATTGCTGCCAATCATCGCAGGGTACTTGCTGCACCACAATGGGCTCCGGCTCATCGCCCTCTAACCAATTTTCATGCAAATCTTGAGCTAAGAAGATGTGCATCTTACTGGCGAAATAACCGGGAGCCAATGCCAGTGATTTTAATTCCACTAAGCGATTGGCAGCAAAACCTAGCTCTTCTTGCAGCTCTCGATTGGCCGCTTGCTCTGGCGTTTCACCCGGATCGATTAAGCCTTTGGGAAATCCCCATTCATAGCTGTCGGTTCCGGCGCAATATTCCTGTGCAAGGAGCAAATGGCCATCATTAGAAACCGGTACTATCATGACCGCGCCACTTTGATTACCACGCATTCTCTCGTACAGCCGCTCTTGGCCATTAGAAAAGCGCAGGTGCACCTGCTCTATTTTAAACAGGCGACTTTCCGCCACCAGTTCTGCTTTTAAAATTTCAGGCTTATCGCGCTGTTCGGCCATGGCCTTCTCTCTTTATTATCGTCGCCTTAACCCTACTTTATATCAGCTAACGCCGCCTTGAATAGCATTATGAAAATTTTTTAAACCTAAAACCCAGTGAAAATGTTGTGATCTCGTCGAAAAAATAAGCATTGCAACCACCTTTATCACTGCAAATACCCTTTATATTAGTGGAACCTGCTTTATAGTATGCCCTCGACAACGTTTGAGAGGTATTATGTCGCAGCTGCAACGATTAAAAATTCAGCCTAAATTCCCCCCAATTTCTCGCAAGCAACTGGCAGCAGGGGCAAGTGTGTTAATGATGGCTGCAGTACTCATGATCAGCCAAAATTCAGCGTATACGCCTCAGCAGCGTATCGATATTGCTTTGGATGTGAATGGCCCCATTGGACGTCTCGCTGCCGATACTTGGGAGCCGGCGCCTATCAATACGCCACAGTGGCAAACCATCATCAAAGAGGGCGATAACTTAAGCGCCCTATTTCAGCAAGCTGGATTATCGACTCATGACTTACTTAACGTACTGGACGCTGATCTTTCGGTTTTAGCGCTAGATACTCTGCGACCCGGTCATGAGCTTAAACTTTGGAAAACCGACGATGGCCACTTGGCTAAACTGGAACTGGTGTTTAATGCGGCTCATCAAGTGATATTTGAGCGAGCTAGCAGTGGTGAGTTTAGTTACCGCGAAGTCAAACGAGAAGGTAATTGGCAACCACAAATCATTTCCGGCGAAATAAGCAATTCCTTCTATAATGCCGCAAGAGCAAGCGGTTTATCCGCCAGTGACGCGGTATTCATTGGCACATTATTTCGAGATAAAATCGACTTCACCCGCAGCATTCGTAAAGGCGATACCTTTCAAGTTTTAAGAAAAAATCAATACATTGATGGCGCTGCCACTGGTGAGCACAAAATTATGGCGGTCAGGTTTCAACGAGGCAATACCCGATTTGAAGTGTTCCGCAACAACGACGGTCACTTTTATGACGAAAATGCCAATGGCTTAAGCCAAGGTTTTTTAGAGCGGCCTTATCGTGGCAAGTTTCGCATCAGCTCCCGATTCGACCCCAAACGCAAGCACCCGGTGACTGGCCTTATTCGACCTCATAATGGTGTGGACTTTGCTACCCCAGTAGGAACGCCGGTGTTAGCCCCAGCTGATGGTGTGGTGCGCACCGTTACCAACCACAGATTTGCCGGTCGTTACGTGGTGATTCAACATGGCGACAGATACCGCACCCGTTTTCTTCATTTATCCAGAGCGTTAGTATCGCCGGGTCAAACCGTGCGTCAAGGTCAGGTGATTGCGCGTTCCGGCGCTACAGGACGCATAACAGGGCCGCATCTGCACTACGAATTACACGTTAATGGTCGTCCTGTGGATCCGCTTAAAGTGCATTTGCCCCGCTCCGAAAAACTGGCGAAGTCGCAACAGCCGCAGTACTTTAAATTGGTTAAGCAACGACAACTCATGTTGGACTTAAGCTAACAAAAACGCCCGCTAAACAGCGGGCGTTTTTGTTATAAAGTTCGATTAGAACTTGAACGAAGCACCTAGGTTGATGCGTTGGTCGTTAGCGAAACGAATTTCGTCTTTTTTACCAGTGTGGCGCAAGTATTGGTAGCCTAACTCCATTTCGAAGTTCTTACCTAGGTCAAATTTGAAACCGGTTTGCGCACCGTAAGCTAAGTTGTTAACGGCGTCGTCAGTGTTCTTCTTAGAAGAAGCCAACTCAGGACCTACGCGCTCAGAGATGCGAGTAACACCGGCAGTCGCACCAACGAACCAGTTAATGGTGTTTGCTTGGTTCAAGCCAACAAGGTAATCGGCAGACACTAATAGGCTGCGAGATTTAATGTGATCGCCTTTTTTGCCATCTTGCTCACCACGGTAAGTAATGTAAGTACGCACTTGGTCTTGGTCGCCAAAGTATTTACCAGCCTTGATGCCAAACTCAGCGCGGCGGTCGTCTTTAGTTGCGCCTTTTTTAAGAGCGTCGGTGCTCACACCGGCTTCGGCACCAATGAACCATTGGTTATTGTCAGCGGCCATGGCTGGTGCAGCTAATACAGATACGGCTAGTAGGGCTAAGATTTGCTTTTTCATGAGTAAACTCCGTTTGTTAAGTTTTCAAAGTTAAAGTAAGTCAGTCGTTAGTGACTGGTTCGTTTCAAGTTGATGGCAAGTTTACGGAGAAAAATAAAAACTCAAATTTCACGGTGATAAATTTTAATTATAACGATAAGAGCAGTCAAAAATAGCTTTAGGAACTATTGTTTGGTATTGGATATTTTACATCAATAAAATACAATAAGTTAAAGGTGTGTCGTGGTTAAATTTAAGTATATAAACGGAAGGTGACCGCGAATATTTAGATAGAAAATTAATCGTAAAATAATTATTTTTTATTATAGATGGGCATTTTTTAAGCCGTTACTTATGTGTTAACCGCTCTTTTGGGCATAAAAAAGCCAGCAAATAAGCTGGCGATTTATGGCACGTCAATGGTTGGCGCTAAGCATCCAAAGATAAGGTGCGTCGTTTATTGCGGTACTTAACTTGAACGACTTTGTTTTTTGCGCTGCGACATTGGTTGCGTCCCAGTGGCGCTGGCTCCTCTTCTACCACTGCATTAAATTGCATTGGCATCTTGTGCCCTGGTTTCGCAACCTTGTTAAACTGATGGTCCTGCCATTGGCTATTATGAGGTTTACTTTTATGAGCCTGAGATTTAGCCTGCGCTGACTTAACTTTGGCCTTGGACGCTGCTGCGGTCTGCTTAGGCGCTTGCTCGGCAACAAGTTCAGGTTTTGAATCGCTGGTGTCGAACATTTCCGGCTTCACCGGTTCAAAGGTTTCGAGCTGCTGCTCTTCAATGTCGACTTCTACAGGGGCAAAAGTAAAAACGAAGCGTTCGCTGTTTGTTCTCATAATAAATTCCATTGACGTTGTGCTATGGAATTACTTTAGCCAAGCTGTATAAAATACTATGTGTTGTAGCCCCTTAAGAAAGTGTTGTTCCGGTTTCTCAGAATAAAAAAGCGCCATTATAGGCGCTTTATCAATAACTAAGGATGCTTTATCGCGCTCATTAGAAGCCAGGAATTTTTCCTGAGAACTCGAGTGGGTAACGACCTTTCGCATCGGGTTTCCCCAGAAACGACAATGCTTTTTGCAATTGCTCAGGCTGACTGTCGACTTTACGAATGCTCGCGGACAACTGATACACACCGCCCTCATCGAGGCTAAACTGCCCCTGAGCCCCAAGCTGATTGGCGTCTTCGCTGGCGGTAGCCAGCAGTTTTCCGTTGTCGCAACTCAGGTCTAAGCGAATGTCTCCCAGCGGAAATTCCCCAAATTGATTATTCACATCTAAGGTTAAGGCTTCGACTTGGCCTTGCATGGACTCGCAATAAGGCTGTCCTTGCTGATAGTTGGCAATAAAGACTTCGACTTGACCGGTGGCCTTAGACCGCAGCGGTAACATAGTCGACGGTGCCCAATAGGAAATATCGCCAATCACTTTAAGTTGCGAAATACGTAACCCGGATAAACCATAGCCAATATCACCGTGACCACGAAGCGAAGAACGACTTTTTCCTACAGTAAAAGACAGCGCAGCTTCTCCGGTAAACAGTTGCCATGGATGCATCTCCCAAGCCAGCTGGTCAATGTGGTATCGCCCTACAACCAATTGCCCAACCTTACCCTGCCACAGTGAACCGGACACCTGATTGAGCTGCACATGATTTGGCAAAGGCGCCAACTTCACGGCAAACCGTGCTGGAAATAATGCCACCATAAAAACCAGATATAGGAGTATGGAGGCAATAATGATTTTTAATTTCGACACAAAATTTCCTACTACTTAGCCAACGTAAGTCGACGAATGCGAACGACACCAGGGATATCGGTTTCGGTCACTTCCACATTATCGATAACCACACCATACTGATTAACCAGCACGGCCAACCAATTGGCTAGGTTATCAAAGGGCGCGTCGTCCATGCTTAATTGCAACTTATTGTTGCTCGGGTTAAACCGAGTGATGGATAACTGATAGCTGGGTGCGGTGCGACTGGCAATGCTTTGCAAGCTGCCACTGCGAGTGCCCTGGTTACCACCAGAAGCTCGAATGCTGGCAATTTGATTAGCGGTCTGCTGCACATGCTCGAGCAAGCGTTGTTGAGAGTTGTAGCGAGTTTCCGCCGCCTCTCGACCGTTAGCTACCGGTTGCCAAACGCCCCAGTATAGAACACCAATGGCTACGAATATTGCCGCGACAATGGCCAGTTTTCGCTCTCGTAGATCGAGATTATTCCACCATTCTTTCATGTCTAAAATTCCTTAATGGTGATGGTGCCGGTTATCAGTTCATCGCTGTTATTCATTGAACCGGTGCTCACTTGAAAATCTTCTTTAGCCAGCTGCTCAAACTGCTCAACCTGACTAAAGTTTGGAGCCTTAATGCTGAGGCGCAACTCACCACGATTGGCATCGTAACGAATTCCAGTCAGTTTAAGCTGAGGCACTTTGTCAAACGCGGGATCTAAGGTATCCATAATTGCAAATACCTGACTGCCGCCTTGACCGCCTTGCAACTCTCTTAGCTTTGAGTCGATTTGGGTTCTTAACAGTCCAGCACGCGGGGTGCTGTTAAACATCTTCTTATAAATATCAATTGACTGCTGTTGGGTTTGCTGCGCTTGTTGGCTATAGCGATACCACTGAATACCGTTATTAATGACCCCAAGCACAAAGCAAACTACGAGGACCGCAGCTACTTTTTTCCAAACCTGAATGTGCTTAAAGTATTCCCGTTTAGGCGCAAACTCACCCACCAATAAATTCATGGGTGCCGAAGCTGCGCCTTTTGCAAGGGTCAGCATGGGCAGCTCAAGGGTTTGCTGTTGAACGTCCATCATGGGCAGATCTAGGGGGGAATAAGCGGCAACTACCGGTGTGTCCACTTCCTGCTCAGCGCAATGTGCAACGGTTTTGGCAGCAATCATGGTTAACCACGATTTATCTACGGCCAAGGCAATGGCTTGTTGTTGACGAATCAACCATTGACCATCCATTTCCACCATAGACCATTGCTGGGGCTGCCATGGCAACGCTAATGCGTCGACTACGATCCGGCGAGCGCTAATTTCGGCATCCGCAAGCCAAGCCAACCAGCCCGCCATTAATTGCTTCGCCACCACAGCGACGCTGGCTTGGTTACCCTCAATGGGACCCACCACAAAGTGAAGCTGCTCAACATCTTGCGCCAGCTCTTCTTCTAACATAAACGGCAGCGCTTTGAGCGCTTGTCGGTGACCTTTTTCTGGTAGCGTCACTGTAGTCAAGGTTAGCGAACTGGCGGGCACCAACACATCCACCGTTTTGCCAGCGCAGCGTTCCGTTAATTGGTTCAGCTCTTCGGCGTTGGCGATTTCTCCGGATGCAATGACTTCGTCTTCTGTGCTCGAGTACACCAGCCATTGTATCGGCTGATCGTAATCTCTGCCCAGCCTAATCGTTACTTGTTCGCTCATCGTTGCCCTCCAAACTGGCGGGTTAGTACTTGCATTTGATTGTTTCCACCCTTTTTCATCACGCTGGACAGTCTGAAAATGCTCTCGTCGACCTTTGCCGCCGACTGCACATCAAAGTAGCTGCTCGTGATGACAAAGCTACTTTTAATGCTGTCGGACACGGTTAATGACCGAACAGCTGACTCTTCCCAAAACTCTTCTATTTTTTCCCAACCAGAGGCGGGTCTTTGATTAATTAAACTTTGTGCGTCACTTAGGCTTATCTCACCCTGAAGCATCCCCACCATCAGTTCGGCGTTCTCCGGCTTTATGGTGTTCACATTGAGCACCTGCGAGTCCTCGCCTGGAATCGCACAAACCAAGTCTTGTAATCTTTGATACAAAGCTTGATTGTAGCCAATAACCGCTCGCAACTCACTGCGGTGATTCATTAATGTGTTCGCTGCACGGTAGGGCACCTTACGACTTTCGTAATCCGCATCTTCAGCGCCATAGGGACTCATCTCTGTATCACTGTCAACGTAGTCAACTAAGGTATGGGTGAGCCGCTCTGCCCCATAACTATCAATCTCTAACGCCTCTAACATGGCTTGGTACTGTTTCGCGGCTAATGATAAGGTAAAACCTTGTGCTTGCTGTTGTTCTTGCTCGGTTGGCTTAACGCTTAACGCATTGAGGTTAAAGCAAGAGCGCATATCGGTAATTTGGCCCGCTATTTGGCCATCATCCACAGGAAAGACAATGTTGGGACTGGCCCAGTATTGTTGTAAATGAACACGCCCTTCGCTGTCATCCAAGTCTTGTTTCAATACTTTCTTTGCCAGCTCCTCTGCCGACATGGCATACCAATAAGCTTGATCGTATTGCGCCAGGTTGAGGGTTCTTTGCAAAGCAACTTGAGTGCGACCGCTGATTTTAACCGCTAAAGCTGCGATGATGGCTACCACCATCATCACCACTAACAACGCCATGCCTCGCTGTTTGCGCGCAGTCACCATTACGGCCCCTCCTCCGGCTCACCTGAATCCGAGCCAGAGCCCGAGCCAGAACCATTGTTATTGCCACCGCTATTGTTACCACTACCACCGTTGTTGCCGTTTTCGTTTGAGCCATCATCGTCATTGTTTGAGCTGGCAATAGCCCCGGCGGGCACCAAAAACTTGCGCATGGCTCGAACGTTGTCTTCGAACTCCAGTTCAATGGCAATTCCTTTCGGCAACGCATCGTTCTTTACTGTCTTGCTCCAGCTGCCTTCATAATAGAATGAATATCTCACTTCTACGACATCGCTGGCCAAGGTCACTATGTTTGGCTCATCATCAATAATTGGGTCTGGGTAAGGAAAGCTCAGTCGCTCAAGTTTACCCTCGAACAGGCGGTAAGCTACGCTTTGAATGCTACCTCGCGGCAAAATACCGTCTGGATTTAACCACCCAATGCGATGAAAAATAAGTGTTTCGCCTTCCGAATCCAACAGATTATTGTCTTTAATGATAACTGCGCTGCCGTGCTCTTCGTCACCACGAAAAGTGCGAGCCACCAACTGCGACAAGTCCCTTTCTATCACACCCATGCCCTGCTGCAGATCCCTTAAGTGATCAGAATACACTTGAGTTAAATCGTTTTGATTAATGGTGGTTTGCAGTACGGCATTACTGGCTAAGCCAATCATGGCAAAAATGGCGATTGCAATGAGCATTTCAAGCAGGGTGAATCCGCGAGCGTTAATCGAGCTTCGCAACATAAGTGCTTACCTCCATTATCACCCGTTCGAATCGATCATCGTCACTGACTTCCACGGTCACTTTGCGAAATTTATCATCGCTGGTTTTAACGACTTTTCGTTTCCAATACCAAGTTTGCTCATACAATTCGGTATCACCGCGCTTCTCACCTAACTCGGGAAACGGTTCACTTAAACGGGTTTCTACCATTTGATTATCAGCTACCCACTGCGCTAAGGTGCGCTCTTTAAGCACCGGTAGGTTGCTCACCTGATCCGTCAAACTCTTAGACATGGAAACCGCAGCAATGGCAAACACCGCCAAGGCAACCATGACTTCTAATAGCGTCATTCCACCTTGGCGTCTCATTGCTCATCCTCAGGCTCTTCGCCAACAATGTGCATACGACCAAGGGGGTCACCGATTACTTCTACAATAACGTCTTCACCTTTATCATTTTTAGAGGCGAATATCAGTTCAAAGGCGGTCATCTCTCCGGAGGGAAACAATAACAGTTGCGGCTCTGGGTGCTTATTGGCATTAGTGGCTTCAATAAAATCATCATCAAACCATGATTCGCCACCGTCCTCTTCTTGGTCCAACGGCAGGCCGTCAATGGTGAGCTCAAGGTCAATGCCTTGCGCCATTGTTTGCCGCTCAAAACCACGACGCCCGCTCAGGGCTAGCCATTTAGGAAGATTGCTTTGATTAAGACGGCGCTGTTTTTTTTGCTCATCGGTTTCGGTTGCGCGGCGAACTTCATCGTCGTAAACCAAAAACGAGTAACTGTTATCTTCAACTAAAATGCCGGCAAAGCGTCCGGATAACGTCGCTTCTTGCAATGCAATTTCAGTTACCGCCATAAACTTTTGAGCTTGCTTCTTCAGCTCATCTTCCACCGAGTTGGTGGACATACTGAGCACCACGGCAGCGGCACTCATACCGATTAGCAACACCACCAGCATAACTTCTAATAAGGTAAAGCCGGACTGGCGGCGTCTAATCATAGGTTATTGATGCTCGTTTAGGTTCCAGTTACCGATGTCATCGTCGGTTCCTGGCTCCATGTCTGGGCCCATTGAAAACACGTCTACGCGACCAAACTCACCTGGGCTGACTAACAGGTACTCATTGCCCCAAGGATCCGTTGGCAAACGCTTAATGAATCCACCATCTGGGTAATTACGCGGCTCTGGTGAAATGGTTGGACGATTCACCAAAGCATCCAAACCTTGTTCAGTGGTTGGGTAGCGGTTGTTGTTCAAACGGTACATATCTAAGGCACTTTCAAGCGCTACAATATCGGACACCGCTTTTTGGCGGTCCGCTTGCTCCTTGTTACCCATTAGGTTAGGTACCACTAATGAAGCCAAAATACCCAAAATAACAATAACAACCATTACTTCGAGTAGGGTAAAACCGGTTTGGCGCTTGCTTTGTCTGTTCATGCGTTTCTCTCTTTAAGATTGGGCTATATTAGCCAATCATATTATTCAATTCTAAAATCGGTTGCAGGATGGCCATCACAATAAACAACACTACTGCCGCCATACTAACCACCAACATGGGTTCAAAGACACCTAAAGCTAAATTAACTTGCCCTTCAAACTCACGATCTTGGTTATCGGCAGCCCGCTCTAGCATTTGTTCCAGCTGACCGGATTTTTCACCGGACGCTATCATATAGAGCATCATTGGCGGAAAAAGTTTGGTATTTTGTAAAGCGGCTCGCAAACTGGTTCCTTCACGAACTCGAGACGTCGCCTCTGCCACCGCATCTTTCACCTTACGATTGAGCAATACATCGGAGGCAATGCGCATCGCCTCTAATAAGGGCACAGCACTGGCAGTTAAAATACTGAGTGTACGGGCAAAACGAGCGGTGTTCAGGCCTTTGGCTACTTTTCCGATTACCGGCACATTCAAAATCCACGAATCGTAGCGCAGGCGAATAGCTGGTCGCAGCAACAACTGTCGCCAAACGGTAACACCAATAACAATAAGACCTAGGATCCATAAGCCGTACCCGCGAACAAAGTCCGATGCGGCAATTAAAAATTGAGTGGTCGCGGGTAAGTCTTGCCCCATATGCTCGAATTGGCTAATCACCTGAGGCACAACTGCCGATAACAAAATGGCGATAACGGATATGGCGACTAAGGTCAGCATGACCGGATAGATCATGGCTTGAGTCATCTTTGATTTTAACTGCTGGCGGCGCTCGGTGTAATCGGCCAAGCGATTGAGCACCACCTCTAGGTGACCGGATTTTTCGCCGGAAGCCACCATGGCAACAAACAGCTCATCAAACACATGGGGAAACTCTGCCAAGGAATCCGCCATTGAGTACCCCTCAACAACCCGTGAGCGCACCGCCATGATCATCGATGACAAGCGCGCTTTTTCGGTTTGTTGAGCAACCGCCTTTAGCGATTCTTCAATCGGCATGCCGGACGCCACCAGCGTTGCTATTTGACGCGTCAACAGCGCCAATTCGTCGGCAGAAATACGCTTTTTGAACAGCTGTGTTTTAACTTTGCGTTGTTTTTTCTCTTTTTCTGCAACCGGCTCAACCGAGGTTGGCATTAAGCCTTGGTCGCGCAATAAACCACGAGCTTGGCGAGCGGTATCGGCCTCGATAACGCCGTTGGCTTTTTTTCCAGCCTTAGTAAATGCTTGATACTCAAATGCCGGCATAGTTTATTCCTCGCGGGTAACCCGCATAACCTCTTCTAGGGTAGTCTTCCCTGCAAGCACTTTCTCTATGCCGTCTTGGCGAATGCTTGGGTTATGGGCTCGCAAATAACGCTCGATGGCAAGCTCGCCTTTACCGTTATGGATGAGCTCACGAATGTCGTCATCAACCACCAACAATTCATGAATACCGGTACGTCCACGATAACCATTGAAGTTGCAATGCTCACAGCCAACCGCATGGTAAATAACGCCGTTAAACTTGTCGTCTAACCCCATTAAATCGCGCTCGCGAGGCTCAGGGGTATGCGCTTGTTTACAATCGGGACATAAGGTTCGAATGAGTCGTTGCGCCAAGACGCCCAGCAAACTGGAAGACACCAAAAATGGCTCAATGCCCATATCTTGCAAACGAGTAATGGCGCCGGATGCTGTGTTTGTGTGCAGCGTAGATAAAACCAAGTGGCCGGTAAGCGAGGCTTGCACACCAATTTGTCCCGTAACCAAGTCTCGAATCTCACCCACCATCACCACATCGGGATCTTGTCGCAAAATGGCGCGCAGTCCACGAGCAAACGTCATGTCGACTTTGGTGTTTACTTGAGTTTGACCAATGCCTTCTAATTCGTATTCAATAGGATCTTCAACGGTTAAGATGTTACGGTCGCGTGAGTTAATTTCATTCAAGCCCGCATAAAGCGTGGTGGATTTACCTGAGCCGGTTGGACCGGTCACCAAAATAATGCCGTGGGGTTTTCGAATTAACCCATCAAACTTTTCACGAACGCTTGGGGTCATGCCCAATTGGGCCAAATCAAGGCGTCCGGCATTCTTATCTAAAAGACGCAACACCACACGCTCACCATGACTGGAAGGCATGGTTGAAACCCGCACGTCTACGGCTCGACCACCAATTCTTAAGGAAATACGACCGTCTTGAGGAACTCGCTTTTCCGCAATATCCAATCGCGCCATTACTTTGATACGCGATACCAATAGCGACGATAATTTACGGTTGGGTTTAAGCACTTCTTTAAGCACGCCATCAACACGAAAACGCACCACCAATTGCTTCTCATAGGTCTCAATGTGGATATCCGACGCTTCTTCTTTAATGGCTTCGGATAACAGTGCGTTAATCAACTTAATGATCGGCGCATCGTCTTCGGTTTCTAATAAATCTTCGGTTTGAGGCAATTCTTCGGCAAGGGTGAACAAGTCCATCTCGTTGCCGATGTCTTCCATCATTTGCTGTGCTTCTGACGAATCTTGCTGATAAGCCATCGTTAACATTTCATCGAAGGCTTTATCGTCTAACTTCACTAAAGGTAAGTTAGCACCGGCTACACGGCACGCCTCTAGCATAGAGGATAACTGAGTGTTCTCAGTATGAAACAATACCAATTCTGATTCCGGCGATTCCTCTTTATGATGAATCACCAATTCGTTTCGTTTAGCAAAGGCAAAGGGCAGACGCCAAGGGAGCGATAACTCTTGCTCCTCGATGTCGTCTAGCGTTTGAGCCTCTTCGGCATCCAAGGCCTGAGGCTCAGCAGCAAGCGGGTGCTGCTCATCAACCTCCGCTGCGGGTTGCTTTTGCTCAGTCATCTTGACCTTCCGTGCTTTCGGCCTGCTGTTCTTGCTCAGCCTGTTTTTGCTTGTCTTTATCTTTCGACTCTTGCAACGCTCGTAAGGTGCTGTCGGTTTCTCGCATTGGCGTAGTCAACCCTTCACCGCTGCGATACTGATCCAAAATCTTATTCACTTCATCAGGCAGGTAGGCTTCTTGGTCCCAATCTTCCAATACTGGAACGTCAGTATTCGGCATTAAGTTAACGCCCTTGTCTTGTTGCTCTAACTGCAAGGCCCGGAAGTAATTGTATTTGCGGCCAGTAACGCCCGTCATGGTTAACCCATCGCGAATAATGGTGGGTTTAATGAATACCATAAGATTGGTTTTACGGGTCGCTGAGTTCGACGACTTGAACAAGTGTCCAATAATTGGAATATCACCCAAGAACGGTACTTTTTGTACGCTCTCTTGCACTTGCTCGTTAAGCAATCCACCAAGCACCACTATTTGACCAGAATCTGCCATAACCGTGGTGGTCAGGCGACGCGTCGCAAAAGTAACGTCAACCGCGGTTTGGCCGTTTACGTTCGAAACTTCTTGCTCAATGGTTAGTTTAACTGACTTGCCTTCGTTAATTTGTGGGACAACTTTAAGCTTCACACCCACTTCTTTACGCTCTACGGTAGAGAACGGGTTGTCATTGTTAGAGCCGGCTGTAGAGCCGGTAAGAATAGGCACTTCATCACCCACGATGAAGGAGGCTTCTTGGTTATCTAGGGTGGTAATTGATGGCGTTGCTAGAACGTTAGAGTTGGTGTCCGATGACACGGCTTGAACAATGGCACCAAAGTCACCAAAGGCAATGCCCCAGGCCATACCATTCACTTTACCTAAAGCTTGTGCCAACAAGGTAATGTCACCGCGTTTCTCAGGATTCTCGGTACAGGTGCCATTTTCGGTACAAACGGTGGTTCCGTCTTCCGGTTGTGCTTGCCAAATACCGGCACCAATCTCACCGATGGTTGGGCCTAGGTTATTAAACTGAGTACCACCACCGGCGGCAGTAGCCCATTGCACACCAAAACCAACGTTGTCACCTTCAGCCACTTCAACAATGATGGCTTCAACCAACACTTGTGCGCGACGAATGTCGAGCTGGCGAATCACCGTATCTAAGGTACGCATTTGGTCCGGTTCTGCGTTAATAACCAAGGCGTTGGTATCGTTGTGCGCCATGATGGTAATTTTACTGCGGCGATCATTACCGCGAGCATTAGATGAACTGCCGCTGGCGGCGTCACTTTGCGCTTGTAAGGTTTCGGCAAAGCCTGACAACACTTGCACCAAGTCTTCAGCTTTGGCGTGCTTAAGGTACACCACCTTAGTGTTACCAGTGCTTTCCAATTCACCGTCAAGACGCTTAATTAACTCCACCACCCGCTCGCGACTTTTCTCGTCACCACTGATGATGACCGAGTTCGTACGTTCATCGGCGACGACTTTTGGGGCCTTACCGGCACTGCTGCCCTGCCCTTGAGCGCGATATAAGGTTTCAACAATACGCACCAATTCGCCAGCAGAAGCGTACTTAAGCTTCACCACTTTCATGGCGGTATCACCCTGACGGTCTACACGTTTAACGACTTCCACGAGTTTGTTTACAACCGCTGCACGGCCGGTAATCATCAATACATTGGACGGATCGTAGTTAACCACGTTACCGCCACCGGCGTTGTCGTTTAACTGACGCAATAAAGGCGCTAATTGCTTCGCTTCAACGTTATACAAAGGCACGATTCGGGTGACCATTTCGTCACCAACGCCCGGCGAGTCATCGTCGGCAACTCGAATGTTGGCTACTTTGGCGTCTTTATCTTTAATGACCTTGATGATGTTGTTGTCCATCTCAATGATGGCATAACCGTAGACCTGCAATACGTTTAAGAAGAATTGATAATATTGTTCATCGGTAAGCATGTCATAAGAGCGCACATTGACTTTGCCACGAACGGTTGGGTCTACAATAATAGTGCGATTCAGGTTCTTACCAACAATGTTGATGAATTCCTGAATATCGGTTCCCTTAAAGTTGGCTGCGTACAGTGCTTCCTCGGCAATGGTGGTGCTGCTCATCGCGCAGGTGGCCGCCATTAAAGACGCCAACAACCCCATTTTTACCCTTTTAATAATCATACTTTCCTCTAAGCCCGTCTATTGCGGTACGCTAAGATTAACTTCTACTAACTGTCCATCACGTTCAACCATAACCGAGACATCGCTCAGTTCGGCCAGTTGTGACATCAACTCCATGGCTTGCATGGCGTCGGTCAAATCGTATCCATTAATGGATTTTGCTAAATCGTTTGGTTTAAGCCCTGCATCACGAAACAACTTGCCATCGCGACCTGGGTTGAGTCGATACCCTAAGGTTTCGCCAGAGCGAGTTACGGGGGTTATCGATACTATATCTGTTAGTTTGCTTGGGTCTTTTAAAAGCTCTTTACGGTCAATGGCGACACTGCGGCTATTGGAACGGCTTGTGGGCGCGGCTCTAGGTTTCACCGGTTGACTTGGCTGGCTGGTGTATTTTATGCCATCCAACATCAATGTTTCGTAGCGACCACGGTTAGTGATGATAATACGATCAGCATACACTTCTTTGATGGATGCAGACTGGCCTTTAATGGTGTCACCAATGCCGTAGGTTTCTTGGCTGCCACCGGCCTCAATAATGGCCAATCCTCGAGTTTGTTCAGTGGACGCCACCACCCCAGTGAGCAACAAGCTCAAACTGGTTTTAGGGGCATCAATGACCTGCTCGACAACCACTTCTTTCGGTTTCTCAGCAGTCTCTTTGTCGTACTCACCAAATAAGTGACTATCAACGAGTTTAGACACCGATACTGAAGTGGATTTAGCTGACGACGTTATCTGCGGAGACCAGTTGCTCGCAGGAGCCGGCGTATCGATTAAACTCCAACTGATTTGAGCTACTAAATAGATGGCGATTATCAGCAAGATCGCAAAAGCGCCACTAGCAATGGGGGCTTGTGGAATAGACTTTATCTGATTTAGCGTTTTTTCTAATACATCCATAGTTTTTAGCCACTTTATTAAGCAGCTTCAATGCGCCTAATCTATTGTAATTATATGTTATAGCCAATAAGGGTCTATGTTACCCCGTATTTCTCAGAGCAAGCAAGCATCCATATTGACCAAAGCGCTATATGCTAACGGCACTGCGTTTTGTACAATGTGAGCCAAGCCAGTATTTTCACACGTAAAAGGTAAGTTTTGTCCGATTCTGATAAGCAACTCAAAGTTCGTCTCGACAAATGGTTGTGGTCTGCTCGATTATACAAAACACGAAGTCTAGCCCAAGAGATGATCAGCGGCGGTAAAGTCCACTACAATGGCCAGCGTTGTAAGCCTAGCCGACCGGTAGAATGTGACGCCACTATTACACTCAGACAAGGGTTCGATGAAAAAGTAATTGTAGTCGATAAACTGATCGATAAGCGCGTTAATGCCAGCATTGCCGCAACTGTTTATCATGAAACTGAAGAAAGTATTAGCAAAAGAGAAGTGAACGCGGCCAATCGAAAATTATTGGCGAGCAACAATCCACAACCACGAACTAAGCCGGACAAAAAACAGCGTCGGCAAATAATTCGTTTTAAATCTACCGATTAAAGAATTCGAGAACAGCATGAGCCAAGATAAATTAAATCGCTACTTATTTGAGGAAGCTGACGTTAGAGGCCAATTAGTGCAGCTTCAGCAAAGCTACCAACGCATGTTGCAAGGACACGACTACCCGAAGGCGCTGCAACAACTTATGGGTGAACTGCTCGCGGCAACCAGCCTGCTAGCGGCCACCATCAAATTTGAAGGAGACATTGCAGTGCAATTGCAAGGCGATGGTCCGGTATCGCTGGCAGTCGTAAACGGTGACCAAAATCTAAATATGCGCGGGGTGGCTCACCATCAGGGCCACATCGACGATGATGCGAGTTTAGTGGACTTAATAGGCAAAGGCCACATGGTAATTACCATCACCCCTGACAAAGGTGAGCGCTATCAGGGCGTTGTGGCCTTGGACAAGGACACCATCAGCGCCTGTTTGGAGGGTTACTTTGAACGCTCCGAGCAATTACCAACCAAAATTTGGCTCTTCGCCGACGGCAATAATGCTGCGGGTATGCTGTTGCAAGTACTGCCTGGAGAAGACGCGGATTTGGCAGAATTCGATCATTTGCAACAACTCACCCATACTATAAAGTCGGATGAGCTCTTTTCTCTCGACGCACAAGAAGTTTTGCACCGCTTGTATCATCAAGAGAAAGTTCGAGTATTTGATCCAACAGACGTCAATTTTAAATGCCGCTGCTCTCGCGAACGAAGTGCGTCCGCGATTCTCACTATTGATCGTGCAGAAGTTGAAAGCATTGTCGCCGATATGGGCCACATATCTTTAGACTGCGATTATTGTGGAAGCAAGTATGAGTTTGACTCAATTGATGTCGCAGCGCTTTTCGATGGCAACTTGAGCGATAACCATCAGCATTAAAAAGATCTCAAAATAGAGACAAGCGAGCGCTGGAAGACAGGAGAGCAAGCTAAGGCACTTGTTCTCCGATATAACAATCATAAATAACACAGAAGCCAGTCAACTGGCTCGTATTAACTATCCACGAGGAGACCTTAAATGGTGGATACTCAATCGCGCATTTTGCACGACTTAAGTCGCGCAGAACTCATCGAGCATGCCCTACAAAATAACGAGGGGCACTTAGCGAATAACGGAGCACTGGTTGCCTATACTGGCGAGCGTACCGGACGTTCCCCGAAAGACCGCTTCATCGTTGCCGAATCAAGTACCGAGAGTCAAATTGACTGGGGCAAGGTGAACCGACCATTTTCTCAGGATAAATTCGAGGCACTTTGGCAAAAGGTGTCCGAGTATTTATCACGCCGTAACCGTTATCAATCGCAATTGCATGTGGGTGCCTCCAATGAGCATTATTTGCCATTGCGCGTGACCACAGAGCTGGCTTGGCATCATTTGTTTGCCAATAACTTGTTCATACGACCAGACTCCTACAACCCCTCCGACAAGCCCATTTGGCAGATAATGAATGCTCCTAGCTTCAAGTGCCAACCAGAGCAAGATGGCACCCACAGCGATGGTGTGGTGATCATCAACTTTGCCGAAAAGAAAGTATTACTTGCTGGCATGCGTTACGCAGGGGAAATGAAAAAAGCGATGTTTTCAGTGCAAAACTTTTTGCTTCCCGACAAAAACGTATTGCCCATGCACTGCAGCGCCAACGTAGGTGAAAGCGGTGATACCGTGCTATTTTTCGGGCTATCGGGTACCGGAAAGACAACCCTTTCGGCGGATCCGAAGCGCTTCTTAATAGGTGATGACGAACACGGTTGGGGCAATGGCGAAGTGTTCAATATTGAAGGCGGTTGTTACGCCAAATGCATTGACCTTAGCCAGAAAAACGAACCGGTCATTTGGGATGCCATTAAGTTTGGAGCCGTACTTGAAAATGTGGTGCTCGATGGACATCGTGTTCCTGATTACCACGACACCAGCTTGACGGAGAATTCTCGAGCCGGATACCCGTTGTCTCACATTGGTAAGCGAGTTGAGCAAAACAAGGGACAAGAGCCCCACGCTGTAGTGTTTTTAACCTGCGATGTATCTGGGGTGTTACCGCCGGTGTCATTGCTGAACAAGGAACAAGCAGCCTATCACTTTTTGTCCGGTTATACCGCAAAAGTGGGCTCCACCGAAATGGGCTCGAATGCGGCTATTGAGTCCACTTTTTCAACCTGCTTTGGTGCACCCTTCTTTCCACGACCGGCGTCGGTGTACGCACAACTGCTAATGGAACGAATTGAAGCATTCGACACTCAAGTGTATTTAGTAAACACTGGCTGGACCGGCGGCCCTTACGGGGTTGGTCGTCGCTTCGATATTCCCACCACCCGAGCCATTATTGATGCCATCGTTAATGGTTCTTTAAAAGGCGGTGCTACCGAACACTTGCCGGTGCTAAATCTTGAGGTTCCAACTCAGGTTGAAGGCGTTGATAGTCAATTATTAATTCCTCAAAACACCTGGCAAGACTCTGATGCCTATCAACAAGCCGCGAACCGATTGGCCAAGCAGTTTGTCGACAACTTCAGTCAATACGAGGTTGCTCAGTCCATCATTGATGCGGGCCCTCAACTAAAATAACCCTCTAATATCCCGAGGCTTTTTGCCTCGGGTTACCCTCAATGATCCTTATCACACATTCTCCGCGTTAAAAGTTACAGTCATCATTGTTAGTGGCTTGTAACTTATCAGTTAACAAGTCAAGGGGATGTGTAAGCCATGAAATCATTAACTGTCGAATCGTTAGTAACCACTGTCGTTATCGCGGCCTTATTTTCTTTGTGGTCAGCATTGGTCATGCCTAGCCTCAGCTTTGGTCAAGCAGAAGCTAGAGTCAAACCGGCCGCCACTAACTACGCCAGTGAATTATCTCATCCGGAATTGTTTGAGCTTGCTAATGAGTTGTCCAGTCAACCCGCGATAGCTATTCACGAACATGGCTTAGCCATGCACTACGTGGTCTCAGACCCGTTTCTCGTGACTCAGTTTGGTTTGACTCAAGAGTTGACAAATAACGGCTGGTACATTTTGCAATCTGAAACCAATGGCTTTGGAAACTACAGCGAAGGCACTATCCAAGCTCGCAAAGGCAACCATTATGCAACGCTTTACATGGACCAAGATAATGCCAACACCTTAGTCGCTCTATGTTTATGGCCAACCCAACCGCAGGATCAAAGCTGTCAAACTCGATAGTGCGGTTACTCGCTTGAGAGCAGTGAAGACAAGGATAAAGCTCCGCTAATCAGCGCGAGCTTTTGTTTTTTGGAAAGCTTTTTAACTTGATACTCTAACTTAGAGGCTCGCGAGCGATCGCCCACGGCTTGACTGAATTCTAGGCGTAACGGACCTCGGCCTTTCAAAGCTTTTGCCGCCAACGGTGTATGGCAATGCTCGTTAAAACGGCGCTTTACATCGGTCGTAATACCGGTATAAAGCGCCCCATCATTGCGGCGAATCAGATAAAGGTAATATTCACTCATTACCAACTGCGCAGTTTGTGTCCCTTAACCGCGTAATACAATATGAACAAGTAACAAGGCAGCAAAATAGCGTAAGACAACTGCGAATTACCGCTGCTTTCCGCCAACCAGCCATAGATAAATGGCAATATCGCTCCCCCTGAAATCCCCATAATAAGTAAGGCGGCGCCTGTACTGGTGTGCTTACCTAAACCGTCCAGCGCCAACGGCCAAACCGCTGGCCATACCAAGGCATTAGCAAAGCCAAGTAGTGCTAAAAACAGAACCGTATTGGGGATGGTTGGGATGCCTACTAAAGCAATGGTTGCATCGGCAATTGAACTGGAGTCAGCGGCGCTGAACATAATACCAGCACTGAATAAAATTCCAGCCACCGCTGAGCCTAGTAGCGCCGTTTCTTGTTTGATAAAACGAGGAATTGTCAAGGTACCAATAATGTAGCCTAAGACCATAAAGGCCATGGTATAACTGGTCAACATACCAAAATGACTGACGCCCGATTGACGCCCATAAACACCGATGGTATCACCAGCGATGACTTCCACACCAACGTATAGAAATAAGGTGATGGCCCCTAGAATGAGCTGTGGATACTGCAAAATGCCGCGGTTGTCGCCCACTTGACCCTCATCGTCCAGCTCAAGCTCCGGTAACGGTGAAAACTTAATTGCTGCAGCCAACACCATAAGCACACCGGCCATGTAGAGATAAGGTTCAACTAAGCGATTCGACAGGTCTGACAATGCTTGCTCTTTAGCTAGGCTATCAAGCAGCGCCATTTTTTCTTCTGAGAACTGGTCCATTCCCGATAACATGAGTGCCGTGAATAAAATCGGAGCAACAATGCCGGCTCCTTTGTTCAACAGGCCCATGATGCTAATACGAACCGCCGCACTCTCTTTAGGTCCTAAATGAACAATGTAAGGGTTCGACGCCGTTTGCAAAATGGTGAGGCCTGAGCCCATGACGAACAATGCAAACAAGAAAACGCCATAGTTACGGGATTGCGCTGCAGGAATAAACAGCAAAGAGCCCACCGCAATAATAATCAGGCCAAGCATCATGCCATTCTTGTAACCCGTGCGTTTTAATATGGCCGACATGGGTAAGGCCATCACTGTGTAGGCAATGTAGAAAGCCATGGTGACCAAATAAGCTTCCATTTGATTGAGTTCGCAAACGATTTCCAAAAAGGGAATCAGTGAACCGTTCAACCAAGTAACGAAGCCGAAAATAAAAAACAGCGCACCAATGATGCTCATTGGTATCAGCTGACTTTTTTGCGGAGATGTTTTGTCGATTGCAGCATCCATAATCAGAGTCTTTTCCGTTATTTTTGTTGTAAACACTGTCGCACTTGTTCATAAAAAGCACAAATGACAGCGGTGTCATTTCGTATAACTTACGTCACTTTTTGTTCAATTGCCAACTTCTTTTTCGCTTAATCGGCTAGCCCGGCTGCACTATCCAACGTACGCTTTGCTCGCCATTTTGTTGTGGATCCAAGTGCTGATGCAGCTTACTCAGCAGGGCCTGCAACTGAGTATCCAGTTGATAGGGCGCGTTAATAATGGCCATCCCGGAGCCATGCATGCCAAAGTCTTGTGCTTGTGGCTCAACACTAAGTTCTGCTACCAGCAGGTTTTTAGGCGCGAGCGCTTCTAATTGCGATAACAGCCATTGGCTGTGATCTCGCTCTGCTGCCAACATCGGATACCAGACGGCATAGA
The DNA here is from genome assembly GCF_002282895.1 of Paraferrimonas haliotis. Classification (GTDB taxonomy): domain Bacteria; phylum Pseudomonadota; class Gammaproteobacteria; order Enterobacterales; family Shewanellaceae; genus Paraferrimonas; species Paraferrimonas haliotis. The sequence continues at coordinate 84,894 of NZ_NRRB01000001.1, read as the reverse complement.
CCCCAGTATTCCAGCGTTTAATGGATTGTTTGACGGATTTAACCACCGCCGCATAATCTTGTTTAAGCTCATAAGATGGGTCGATTAACGCCAAGCCTCGCTTAACCGGTAAAGGTAAGATGCCCGGCAAACCTTCAAAACCATTGCGATGGTGAATGCCTACTCGTTCATCCCCACCTAGGTTGTTGCGTAAGTTCTCAATTTCAGTGTTATGCAACTCCATAAGCTGCAGACTATCGTGGTCGCGAAGAAGCAGTCGAGCGATTTCTGGTGAGCCCGGATAATACCGCAGTTGGTCGTCACTGTTGTGATGGGCAATGGCCTCAAAATAGCCTGTTAGCTCAGGGTAATCCTGGCGGTGTTGATACAGCTTTTGAATGCCGTGTATGTATTCACCCGTTTTTTGGGCAGTCTCATCGTGCAAATCATAAAGTCCGCCACCGGAATGGGAGTCTAGATAGCAGAAAGGCTTGGCCTTTTGCTTAAACTTCTCCAACAGCAAAGACAAAGTGGCGTGTTTTAAGACGTCGGCATGATTGCCGGCATGAAAACTGTGACGATAACTGAGCACGAGCACAAATCCTTGGAAAATTTGTGCTCAGAGTAGCACATTTCCAGCTGTTTTTGCTGACAAAAAAGACGCCGAACTGGCGCCTTTTTGGGCTTAATAAACGTGTTAGAGCCCCGCTGAACCCACTGCGAATGCAATGATCACTATCGGCACCACAATAATAAGCACCGATAAGACAAAGTTGGCGATGGCTCTCCAGATGCTAAAGTTCTGCACTTCTGAAATGCCCACCACCATGAGAATAAGCCCCCAGATGCTCACCACTAGGCTGACCAATCCCCAAGCGGCAACTAATAGAGTAACAATCAAGCCTGGATGAGTTTCAAAGTACTTAGGGTCGAAATAGCCATTGCCCATGATGACCAAAAACAGCAACAAGAACGGCAGATTGATCAGCGAAGGTAAACTCGACCAACTAAACACATCCCGCAAACGTGCATAACTGGCGGAACCGCCTAACAACTTACCGGTGAACTTGAACAAGAACGACGACAGATAAACGCCGATAATACCGCCGATACTGCCCCCTACGAGCGCGGAAAACAACAGCACCATAATGCTATTAAATTGGCCATCTTCCTGCATAAAACCGCTGGCCAATACTTGTACGACCCCAGCTAGTGCAGCGATGGTCAAGTTAAGTTTAGGCAGCGGGTGTTGTGCGAGCGCTCGATACGCCTCTCGTGGGTAGAACCAAATTTCCGTGAGCGGATGGCGTAACTGTTCTTGAGTCTGCTCGTGGGTCTGTTCTTGATCTTGGGCAAGGCTTGAATCTTGCGCATTGGTCATTTCTGACGATTCACTTTGTGGGTTTAGGTCGAGCTTTGATTGTTCGTCTTTCATGGTCATCCTTGCCAATAGTAAAAATCACTGACTTAAGTTTGTACAATTTTTCATCTAATTGCTAGTGGTTCGGGAAAAAGGCAAGCGTACCGTTGCGCTAAGTCCTCCCTCCTGTCGATTGGTTAACGACACATGCCCGCCGTGCGAAACGACAATGCGTCTTACAATGGCTAATCCCAACCCAGAGCCTACGCTGCCGCGGGCGGTATCACCTTGAGTAAAGGGCTGAAACAGCTCTTCGAGTTTATTTGAATCAATGCCAGGACCGTTATCGCTGATTTGCACAAAGCTGAAATCGCCATCGTCCCATACTCGAATGGCTATCCAACCCTTGCCGTAGCGATGCGCGTTTTCAACCAGATTCGCAATAACGCGTTTGATGGCAACCGGGTTCGCCAGTACCGGCTGCTCTGAGTCAATCGTTAGCTCTAATTCTTCGATGCGATGAGCCTCGGCTTTGGCAATTTCTCGAGTTAACTCGGCTAAGGTGCACTGCACCAAGTTGTCGTGATGATCGGTACGAATAAAGGCGATAAACTGGTTGATGATTTCGTCCATATCTTCAATATCATGGGCGATACCTTGTTGCAAATACTCATCTTGCTCACTCATCATTTCACTGGCCAGACGAATTCGTGTGAGCGGCGTGCGTAAATCGTGGCTAATACCCGCCATCAGCAAGGCTCTGTCTTGCTCTAACTGCTTCATGCTCGATGACATTTTATTAAAGGCTTTGGTCACCTCTTCCACTTCGGCGCTGCCTTGAAGCGGCAAAGGGTTGGGATAGTTACCTCGGGACACGTCCATGGCGGCTTTTTGTAAGCGACGCAACGGCCGAGATTGTTGGCGAGCAAACAACCAGCCCCCAGCGACACTCAAAACCCCAATGACTAACAAGTACAAGGTAAGTGGAGAGATGTTCGAATCGGACATACCAGGCAGCGGAATCCGAATCCAAATACTGGGTGCTTGTGGTGGTCGAACCCACACCCAATATTGCACCCCTGAGGTAATGCGAACATCGGCCTCACCACCTAATTGAATGGACATTTGATCGGATAAAAAACCGTAATAAGTCGCTTGTTCAACCCCTAAATCTCGCGCTTGTTGCAGGGTATAAATTTGTAATTCATCGTCCCGAGTTTTAGCTCTGAGCGCTTCCACTACCGTCGGTCTATCCGGCGCAAACTCTAGACCATCAACAAACAATTGATTAATTTGCCGGCCCATTAACTCGTTAAGCTGCAGAGTGGTGGGCTTAATCACGTATACCGCCACGGTTACATAACTCACCAGCTGGTTGATCAATAACACGCTTCCAATTAGCAATGCCAATTGGCCAAAAGCGCTTCTAGGCAGTAATTTTCGCAGCATACCAGCGAACTAGCGGCTGGCGCCATCAGGAATGAAAACGTAGCCGAGTCCCCATACCGTTTGGATATAACGCGGGTTGGTTGCATCGACTTCAATTAAGCGTCTTAATCTTGAAACTTGCACATCGATGGAGCGTTCCAATGCCGAGTAATCACGACCGCGAGCTAAGTTCATCAGTTTGTCTCGAGACATGGGCTCACGAGGATGGGAAACCAGCACTTTTAACACCGCAAACTCACCACTGGTTAGAGCAATAGGCTGATCCCCTTTCATCATTTCTCGAGTGGCAAGGTTTAAATTGAACTCTCCGAAGCTCACCAACTCTTCTTGCTGCGATGGCGCACCGGGCGCATCGACGCTTTGTCGTCGCAATACCGCTTTTATGCGAGCTAAGAGCTCTCTGGGATTAAAAGGCTTGGGTAAGTAGTCATCGGCACCCAGCTCTAAACCAATAATGCGATCCACCTCATCGCCTTTAGCGGTAAGCATAACGATGGGTAATTGATCGTCTTTTTGTCTTAAACGACGACAGATAGACAGGCCGTCCTCGCCTGGAAGCATGAGGTCCAATACCATTAAGTGAAAATTTTCACGCTCTAAAAGGCGGTCCATTTGCTCGGCATTAGCGGCGGCTCGTACTTGATAACCTTGCTCAACCAAGTAGCGCTCTAGCAGCGCTCTAAGTCGCATGTCATCATCCACAACTAAGATTTTCGAAGTCTCTTGTCCCATGAGCAATTTCCTTAGCGGCAACGTTTATATGACGAGTCTACACTAGTGTTTAACTAAATGACTGATAAGACGCTTTAAAAAATAAGTTTTCTTAGAAAAAAGTGTTAACAAGCGTTTCATGTTGGCGTTTCAAAGCCTGGGTAATTGATACGATTAACGTACCAAACTTTGTCACCGTTTGGTGTCGCCACCACAGCTTCATCGTCTACTGATTTCTTAAGCAGAGCCCTAGCCATGGGCGAATCAATGGATATGGCCTCTTTTTGGCCATAAATTTCATCCGGCCCCACAATTCGAAACTCCAGCGTGTTGCCTTGTTCATCTTCGATTTCAACCTGAGCACCAAAAAATACTTTACCCAATTGCTGAGCCGAGGGCGCCACTACTTTTAAATGTTCAATACGCTTTCGTAAAAAACGAACTCGGCTGTCGATTTGCCTCAATAATCGCTTGTTCTCTTTATAGTCAGCGTTTTCACTGCGATCACCAAGGCTGGCTGCCCAGGTAACTTTCTTAGTAATTTCAGGGCGGTACTCAAGCCACAAGTAATCGAGCTCTTTTTTAAGTTTTTCGAAGCCTTCGGGTGTGATGAGATTGGTGGCCAAGTCGCAATCCTCAGTTCTGCTAAAAAACCTATACTAACAATAATTGAGCAACTGGAAAAAGCGTGGGCTCGATTGTATGTGACCGTGGCGCAATTATGCTAATGTGTTGAGCCTCGCACTATTACAAGCACGATTGGAAGCAAAAACTATATGTCGACCATCAGTCAACTAATCGCCTCTGAATTGGCCATTGCCCCGACTCAAGTTCAAGCCTGCATTGAGCTCATTGACAGCGGCGCAACCATTCCCTTTATCGCTCGCTATCGCAAAGAAAAAACCGGTGGCTTAGACGATACTCAATTACGCCAATTAGCCAGTCGTCTTAATTATTTGACCGAATTAAACGAGCGCCGCAAAGTGATTTTGGCCAGCATCGACGCCCAGGGAAAACTCACCGATAAACTCGCCAATGCCATTAATAGCTGTGACTCAAAGAGCCTGTTGGAAGACTTGTATTTACCTTATAAGCCCAAACGCCGAACCAAAGGGCAAATGGCCATCGAAGCAGGGCTTGAGCCGTTAGCCGATAGTTTGTTGATCCACCGCGATCAGCAGCCGCTAGAAAAAGCTCAAGCCTACTTAAACCCAGAAGCCGGAATCAATGACGCTCAAGCGGCCCTAGATGGTGCCAGTTTTATATTAATAGAACGCTTCGCCGAAGACGCTCAGCTGTTGCAAAAAGTGCGGAGCTTTTTGCAGAAAAACGCTCAACTCAAAGCCCAAGTTGTGAAAGGACAAGAAAAAACAGGGGCTAAATATCGAGATTATTTTGACCACAGCGAAGCCCTTGCCAAAGCGCCCAGTCATCGTGTTTTAGCCATGCTGCGAGGGCGTAACGAAGGCGTGCTGTCATTGGGGTTGGAAATACCCCCTAGCGACGGCGATAGCCGCCATCCTGGCGAGCAAATTGTCCATGACCATTTGCGCTTGGGGTTTGCTGGGCAAGCTGGCGACGCTTGGCTAAACCGAGTCGTTCAGCTTTGCTGGAAGCTGAAAGTGGCGGCGCATTTAGAAACCGAATTACTCACACAGCTGCGCAAAAATTCGGAAACAGAAGCCATTAAAGTGTTCGCTCGCAATTTGGGCGATTTGCTAATGGCACCTGCGGCTGGCGCGAAGGTCACTATTGGCTTAGATCCAGGCCTTAGGACCGGCGTTAAAATTGCTGTGGTGGACGCTACCGGTAAATACTTGACCCACAGTGTCATTTACCCTCACCCGCCCCAAAATGCCTGGGATAAGTCGCGCCGCACCTTAGCCAATTTGGTTAAAATGCATAAGGTGGAGCTGATCGCTATTGGCAATGGCACCGGCTCAAGGGAAACCGACAAGCTGGTAGCCGAAATGCTCGCCGATATGGAATCCCCTAAGCCTAAGAAAATCATGGTTTCCGAGGCTGGTGCCTCGGTTTATTCAGCATCGGAGTTTGCCTCTCTAGAATTGCCGGATCTGGACGTCACCATTCGGGGGGCTATGTCCATTGCAAGACGTTTACAAGATCCGCTTGCCGAGCTGGTAAAAATTGAGCCGAAGGCCATTGGTGTAGGCCAATATCAACACGATGTTAGCCAAAGCCAGTTAGCTCAAAGTCTGGATGATGTGGTGGAAGATTGCGTAAATGCCGTGGGTGTTGACGTGAATACCGCCTCCGCCGCGTTACTGGCTCGCGTTGCCGGTCTTAGCAAAGCGATTGCTCAAAACATCGTCGCTCATCGCGATGAATTTGGACCTTTTAGCGAACGCAAACAACTGTTAAAGGTACCTCGTTTAGGGCCTAAAGCTTACCAGCAATGTGCCGGTTTCATGCGCATCATCAATGGCGACAACCCGCTGGATATGTCGGCGGTTCACCCTGAGGCCTATCCGGTGGTCGAGCGTATTGCCAAGGCCAATGAGCTCGCCAGTGCCGATTTAATTGGCCGCAGCGACTTGCTCAGCAAACTGTCCCCTCAAGACTTTATCGATTCGCAATTTGGTTTACCTACGGTCACCGACATCATTACGGAACTCACAAAACCTGGGCGAGATCCCCGCGGCGAGTTTAAAACCGCCAACTTTAAGGAAGGCGTCGAAAGCTTAACGGATCTGAAACCGGAAATGATTTTGCAGGGCGTCATCACCAACGTCACCAACTTTGGTGCTTTTGTTGATGTGGGTGTTCATCAAGATGGCTTGGTACACATTTCATCGCTGGCAAACGACTACGTGGATGACCCGCATAAAGTGGTTAAAACCGGCGACTTTGTAAAAGTGAAAGTGTTGGATGTGGACGTGGCTCGAAAGCGAGTGAGTTTAACCATGCGCTTAGATGAAAAAGCCGCCCCCGCTAAACCTAAGTCCAACAAAGCCAGCGCCAAAGGTAAGCCTGCTCGGCGCGCTGCGTCGCCTCGCAGTAAACCGGCACCAGCCACCAACGCCGCCATGGGCAATGCGTTCGCCGAGGCATTTGCTAAGGCGAAGAAGTAGCCCCGTTCATCCACTGACGCAGGCCTTGATAAAACGTCTGAGGGTGGGAAATAAAAGGGGCATGGCTGGCCTTAGCAATCACCCAGTCTTGACCACTCAGGTGCTGCAATCGCTCTTTTTGCGCGATGGGCGTTAGCCCATCAAGCTTGCCCCATACTCTCAGCCAAGGCATATTGATGTGCGCCAGTGCCTCACGCAGATCCAACTGCTCCAGCAGTGTTAAACCAAACTCCAGCGCTTTAGGGTGCGGCTCTGGCTGGGATAAAACTAACTGCTTTAAACGCTTGATGTCTTGCCTTGCGTCTGGGCTGCCCATAGCTTGTAACGCTAAGAAGCGCTCTTGGGTAAGCTTTGGATTTTGCTGCAACTGCTGCTGAAAAGTGGCTAACACATTGGCCTTAGTGCCCGGCCAAGCATCGTCTGCTACAAACTTGGGCGATGCCGCAACGCTGATTAATCCAGCCAGCTTGTTTGGGTATTTAAGCGCGATGGCCATTGCCAACATGCCCCCTAATGACCACCCCAGCAAAATACTTTGTTGCGGTATCTGAGCGGCAATGTGATCAACCCAGGCCTCATAGTCAATATTTACTAGCGGGCTTGCGCCATGCCCGGGTAGCGCTATGGTAATAAATCTTTGCTTATTCTGCTCAGCATGGCGTTCTAACTCACTAAACACACTGGGATTCATACCCCAACCGTGAACACACACCAAAGGAAATTCACTTAAATTAGTCCCTTGGTATGATGGCAGACCGTAATCGCTATTGGCTAAGCTTAAACTCATGAGATTGTTAACTTCTTTTGGGGTGACAGCACGCGCTTGGACAACTCGTGTTGGCTATTGCATAACAAGATTGCTAGCCAGTTTACCGAAGCGTTGTTTGCTGTGCCAGCACTGGCTGACCAATAATGAAGATGCTTGGTGTGACTATTGTTTTAGCCAGTATGCTGGCCCATGGCGGGCTTGCCTTGGTTGCGATGGTGCCCTACCCATTCAACCACCAATACGCTGTCATACTTGCCGACAAACGGAACAACTGATGGTTGTGGCTGCCTGTTATTATGCCTGTCATGCCGGCAAAGGCATTAACCAACTGAAACACGGTGGTCAACTGGTTTGGGTAGCGCCGTTGGCGAAATTGCTGTTGTTGCGACTTAACGTGCTTTGGAACAATGGCCTTATTGAGCCGGTTCAGGCCATCGTACCGGTTCCTCAGGCGCTTACCAGCCGCTTAACACGTGGCTTTAATCAGGCAGAGGTTATCGCCCATGAGCTTTCAAGACATTGCGGCATTCCGGTTATCGAGCTATTTGTCGCCCGCTCAAAAACGCCCCAACAAGGATTAAATCGCCAACAACGGCTCAACAATTTACGGCAGGTGTTTGAGCTAAAGGAGTCCCCAACTCTAAAACACATCGCCATTATCGACGATGTGTATACCACTGGCGCTACCAGCCAAGCATTGGCAAATCTACTTAAGCCATATGCGGTAGAGTGTCAAGTCTGGGTGCTGGCGAGAACCCAAACTAAAAGCGCGTTACAGGAACATTCCCGGTGCGAATAGTACGCTGTTGGCTAAGATTTTCTCTGTACCCAGCCAGATGTTTCGAAATACTAAATTGTCGGCAGCGATGACCACCTTGCCAGCGCCGTAGTTCTCAATCATTAGTGCATTTTGCTCAGCAAAGGCCTGTTGATATTCCTTAGCCAAGTAGCCGCTTAACAACGGGGATTTGGCGTAGCTGGCGACACTTAAAAACGGCTGTTTGGGTGCGGAAAAGGTAATGGCTCGATTCTTCATAACCGCCAAATTATCGCCTTGGGTACCAAACATCAGTGGGTGTGTGTTGTCCGTATTTAACTGCAAAATAGCACCGCCCACTGCTTTTTTGGCATTAAAGGCACTGCGATCGGCGTAACCTAGACCGCTGCTATCAAACAAGGGCGCAAAATCTTTGCGCTGACTCACCGTTACGCTCACCAAGCCTTGTTGTGCAGCCCACGCAGAAGCGCCTTGCAGCGCGATTAGAATGCCTCCGTTTCTTACAAACTCTTTAATATGGCCAACCTGAGCAGGCGTTAAATCGTTGTAACGACCATCGGTAAGAACAAGATGGCTGTATTGCTTTAGCACCTGGCTGGTTACCCGGTGCTTGTCCATAATCGTGGTTGGCAAATCCATGGTTCTGTCTAAATAATACCAAGCTTGACCAAAGCTCAACTGATTAACCCCTGCGCCACCTAGTAAGGCTAAGCTTACCGGTTTTATAGGACGATACTCAGGGCTGCCTAAGTCCGAACCACTGGCCGCTGCACCACTGCTGATGGCGATGGGTTCAAGTTGATATCGATTCACCCAAGGTTGCCCCAGCTCCACTAATTGTTCTGGCGAAAACTGTGGTTGGTCGGTTGGCACAAGTAAGAAGCCAGCGCCCAAAGACACGGTATTACCTGCTTGCTTTAGGGTCACCGGTTTATTGGCGAACTTAACGATAACGCCGCGATTTACCAAAGCCTGCGCGAGGGCTGGCGCTTTGCCGTGACGATAATCGAACAGCCAAAAATTAGCCGTATCATCCAGTACCAGTTGCAAACTGGGTGCGGTATCGGTCAACTTTTTGCTTGAAACGTTAACGTCTTCACCAAGATCCATGTCAAAAGCACGACCAATGTGCCAACTGGATATGTCGTAGAAAACGTTTTCGGCGAACTCGGTTCGGCTATCGAATAGGCTGTGCAGCAGAGGCGCTTGCGCTTGTTGATGCGGTAAGTACAGCGCGCCTTGCGGAGTGTATTGCACGCCTTTATGGGTGACCGTTTCCTTGAGGTATTTAAACTCAACATTGTGCTGCTTTAATATGCGGGCCAACTCATCTCGACGATAGTCATCGCCCTTAGCTTCAATCAAATAGCCGCGGCTATCGCCACTGGCTAATGCTTCTTTGTAGAACTTAGATTGATAGTCCTTTAATTGTGAAGATAAGGCTTGTGTCGCTTGAATGGTGGAAATGGACGTAAGCCATTGATTTCGAATGGCGCGTTGTAATGTGAGTACGCCATTATCTGAGTTTTGTGCATGGCCTCGGGCAGAGGCTTGCTCGAACAAGATACCCACCGACCCGTTAATATCAGGATAGGTAGAACCTTTCCCATAAAAGAAGTCATCAAATCGTTCACGGCTGAAGTAAGCCTGACGAACGCCGTCTAACGCGCGCTGATGGAACTGAGCAATGTCAGCGGTTAACTTTTGGTTCATTGCCGGCGTCAGTGGATTGGTTCGACTCGGAACACCCGGCTGAAAGAAGTAGGTGGAGTTATGCCCCATTTCATGAAAGTCACCGACGACGTGCGGTAACCATTGCTGAAATAATTTAACTCGGCCTTGAGACTCGGGGTGACGTAGGAATAACCAATCTCGGTTAAGGTCTTGCATGTAATGATTCACACGCCCTGAAGGCCAAGGTTCTTTATGTTCACGATGGTGATGATCCACCACAATGTTTTCACCCTTATGAGCATTGGCCCAGTTAGCAAAGCGATCCATGCCGTCGGGGTTTTGGCTCGGCGTGATAAGCACCACCGTATCTTGAAGCAGTTTATTAACCCACTGTTCGTTACTGGCGGCTAAATAGTAACTCATGAGCATACCGACATGAGCGCCGCTCGCCTCATTGCCATGAATGGAATAGGCCAACCAAACAACCGTAGGACCAGACTGCTGGTTGCCCTTACGGACGTCTGCACGTTGCTGCATGAGTTTATCGATATTGGCAATATTTTCAGGCGAGCCAATCGCTAGGCTTCGTTGTTGGCGCATTTCAAAACTGTGGCCGCTTTCAAGCAGCGCAACCCGGTTGCTTTGTTGAGCCAATAGTTGAATGTAACCGTTCAGCTGGTCGTGACGCAGGTGCCACTCGCCCACTGGGTATCCAAGGTAGTCAGTAGGGTGGGTAACTTGTTGCTGATACTCGACGTCCGGCAACACTGGATTTGCTATTGCCACCGGAACAAAAAAACAGCACAGAAGTGCTAGCATGCTTCTGATTTTCATGAGGTTTACATCGCCTTGTTGTTATAATTTTTTCCGTTAAAAAACCGATAGCCCATCAGTTTCTGTGAGCAACTTAACACTTTATCAGCCCCCCTGCCACGCTGATGTTGTTGCTGAATGTGTTTTAGCTCGCAATTGCTGTGGGTGTTTTTCGATTAACACTACCGCTTCTCGAATTGTAGGAGTATGATTAAGCCAAATCAGACTAATTTACTCAGATACTGCTATTGGAGCTGTTGTAATGATCGCTATTTCCGAATCGGCCCAAGGCCATTTTGCCAAGCTGTTGGCTGATCAACCTGAAGGCACTCACATTCGAGTGTTTGTTATCAATCCCGGTACTGCTACCGCAGAGTGTGGCGTTTCCTATTGCCCACCGGACGCAGTAGAAGCAGATGATATTCAATTGGAGTTTACTGGCTTTAAGGCCATGGTGGATGAGAAAAGCGCACCGTTTTTAGAGGATGCCGAAATCGACTATGTGGCTGACCAACTTGGGTCTCAATTAACCCTGAAGGCGCCCAACGCAAAAATGCGCAAAGTGGCCGATGACGCGCCTTTATTAGAACGTCTCGATTACGTGATTCAAGCTGAAATTAACCCGCAATTGGCCAGCCATGGCGGCCACATTGTGTTGACTGAGCTGACCGACGACGGCGTGGCCGTCATTCAATTCGGTGGCGGTTGTAACGGTTGCTCAATGGTTGATGTAACCTTAAAAGACGGCATTGAAACCCAACTACTAGAGCGTTTTGCCGGCGAGATTACCGGTGTGCGCGATGCCACCGAGCACGAGCATGGTGACCACTCTTACCAATAAGCCTGTTTAAGCGTCTTATTGGACCGGCTGATGACAGGCTTCCCAAGCCTGCATCAGCCGTTTTCGTTCAACCCCCCAGCGATACTGTCCAAGTTCGCCATTGGCTCTAATGACTCGATGACACGGTATTAAATAAGCGATGCTGTTCGAAGCCATAGCGCTTCCTACCGCTCGACTAGCTTTGGCGTTACCCGCCAGTTGCGCCAGATGTCCGTAAGAGACCAAATCGCCCGGCTTAATGCGTAACAATGCCTGCCAAATCTGCAATTGGAAAGGACTGCCTTTTAGCAGCAGCTTTATTGAGCTCGGTTGTTCGGAAAAAATTCGATTAGCCCAATCTTGCGCCATGTCGTTATCACCAAGCAACTGTGCATTTGGCCATTGCTGCTGTATGTGTTGCGTGGTTAAGTTTTGTTCAAACGCAAGGTAACACAAACCGCGAGCACACCACGCCAACGTGGCCTTACCAAACACAGTATCCGCTTGCCCATATTCAATGGTAACGCCTTTGCCCCCGGCCTTGACTTCTCCAGGCGTGAGCGCTTCTGTGGTCACCAGCAAATCGTGCAATCGGCTGCTGCTCGATAAGCCTAGCTGCAAGCTGGTTTGCTCAACGCTGCACTGCTGTTTAAGCGCCACCAACGCCCTTTCTTTGGTTAAATACTGCAGGAACTGTTTTGGAGAGACACCGGCCCACTCTCTAAACACGCGTTGAAAATGGTGTTCACTTAAATTAACCGCTGCCGCTATTTCAGCCAGTTTGGGTTGCGAGGTCAAATGCCCTTCAATGTATCGAATGGCCTCAGCCACTATCTGATAATGGCGATGCATGGGAGCAGGATTGGTCATGGTTAATAGAAAAACATAGTGAAACAATAGCCTCAGCTTACCTTAAGTGAAACCAAGCAAACCACCCGAATCTTGCGCTTATGCACTTACAACGACGCTCTTCAAATTGATTGCGCGGCATTGTTGATAAACCTGCGCCGGGCAATGCTCCAAGAATAATGACCGGATAAGGTTAACCCTCTTGCCACCATGAACGCGGAAAGCGCCGCCCATAAAGCGGTGTTGGTCAGCCCAAAAGAATGCAATATCCACCACATCGGAAAAAAGACGGCTAAGGCCGAAACCATCATGGAATTGCGCATAACCGCGCCTTTCGCAGCACCAATATAAACACCGTCCATCAAGTAGCACAGAAAACTCAACAAGGGTAACGCAATGACCCACATTAGGTACTCTTTGGCGTATTCTTGGACCTCGGCAATGCCGGTCATTAATGCAATAAGGTGCTCACCGAACAGTAAGAACGCTAAGCTAAAACATAAACCGCTAAACGCTCCCCACAAAAGATTGAGCTTGACTAAAAAGTGAAGTCGCTCAGGCTTATTTTGGCCATAGGCCTGCCCTACTTGTGCTTCTGCTGAGTATGCGAAACCATCCAGCGCATAACTAATGAGCATTAGGAAATTAAGCAAGATGGCGTTAGCTGCTAAAGGAATATCACCCAATCGAGCGCCTTGAAAAGTGATAAAGGAAAACACGGCTTGCAGGCAGGCACTGCGAATAAAGATATCACGCTTGAGCGCCAACAGCGCCCCCAGACCATTAATCGCTAAGTGACGTTTTAGGGCAACCACAACACTTAAGCCCATGCTCGTCAGCTGCCTATTGGCGAACACTAATAACAGCACCATGCTGCAGCTTTCTGCCAGTAAGGAAGCCCACGCAACGCCCTGCACACCCCAGCCCAGCCCAATAACAAACCATAAATCCAAGGATAAATTGACGCAGTTGGTCACAATGACCGCCACCATCGCCAACTTTGCTTGTTGTCGACCTAACAGCCACCCCATAAGCACTAAATTGGTCAAGGCCATTGGCGTGGCCCAAATACGGACCGAATAATAGGATTGTGCTTGGGCACTGACTTCGGCCGATGCACCGGCTAACCATAGCGCCAACGATTTAATGGGATGTTGCAAGACGAGAATCAACAGGCTAATGGCTAACGCAATACACAGCCCCTGAATCAACAGCTTAGCTTGGGCATTAACCTGCTCTCGACCAAAGGCTTGAGCCACCATCCCTGTGGTGGCCATGCGTAAAAATCCCATTAACCAGAAAATTAGGGTTATAATCATAGAGCCTACGGCAACACCGCCCAAATAATAAGGCTCATCCATATGACCAATAACCGCGGTATCCACCAGCCCTAACAACGGCGACGTGACGTTGGAAAGAATCATAGGAAGCGCCAACACTAATACGGCTTTATGTTGGGCAATGGACATAAACGATTTCAGATTATCACTCCTTTTCGTGAGGTAGCTTGTGACTCGAATTTTACTGCTTTTAACCACGTTATTGGCTTGCCAGCTGGCTCAAGCCGCTGTCATTTTACAATACCATCATGTATCGGATCACGCTCCGAAATCCACAACAACCAGCATTGATCGCTTCAACGAGCATATGGCCTATATTAAAGAGCATGAGTTCAATGTGATTCCCATGTCAAAATTGGTTGAGATGCTTAACAAGGGTCAAGAGCCAGCGCCAAAAACGGTTGTGATTACCTTCGACGATGGCTATCAAGACAATTTTGATAATGCCCACCCCATTCTAAAACAATACGGATTTCCTTATACCGTGTTCGTTGCAACCGACCCCTTAGATAAAGGCTTCCACCAAATGATGTCCTGGGAAACCATTGGCAAAATGGTGGCTGACGGTGTCGAAATTGCAAACCACACCTCAAGTCATCTTCATCTAGTGCAAAAGCTTGAGGGAGAAAATAATTCTCAGTGGCTGGCTCGCATTCAAAAAGACATTGAGAACGCCGAAGCAAAAATTAAGCAAAATACCGGATACAATTTTAAGATGCTGGCCTACCCTTATGGCGAGTATGATGATCAAGTAACCGCTCTGCTGGAACAGCTGGGTTACATTGGCATTGGCCAGCAATCAGGTGCGGTGGGGTTAACGACTGATCTGCGCGCCATTCCGCGCTTTCCAATGGCGAACACCTACTCCAGCATGCCGAGCTTCAAGGTAAAGATTAACAGCATGCCATTTACCTTGCTGGAAGTTACGCCCACCGACCCTACCTTAGCTCACGACAATACACGTCCCGAGCTTCGGGTGAAAATGGACGTCACGGATGTCCGCACTAAAGAACTGATGTGTTACGTGCAAGGCCAAGGTGCTGTGAAGCCGGTTTGGGTTTCCGACAATGAGTTTGTGATTTCCCCAGAAGGGGATGTGCCCGTTGGTCGCTCTCGCTACAACTGCACCGCGCCCAGCAAAACCAAAAGCGGCTACTTTTGGTTCTCACAACCTTGGTTGCGTGCTAAAGCCGATGGCACTTACCCTAAGGGTTAACGCTACAAATTAGCGGCTCTGCCTGAAATGATCAAAGCCACATCTTGAGCAACATCATCGCCGCGAACCATGGCAATTTTCCCGGGTTGCTGCGGCTTTGGTTTAAGCAAGGCCGCTAATTGCCCTTGAGGGTTAATCAAGGCAACCGCTGCA
This sequence comes from Paraferrimonas haliotis, assembly GCF_002282895.1. Lineage (GTDB taxonomy): Bacteria > Pseudomonadota > Gammaproteobacteria > Enterobacterales > Shewanellaceae > Paraferrimonas > Paraferrimonas haliotis. Next base: position 69,891 of record NZ_NRRB01000001.1, on the reverse strand, counting down.
CTGTGATCGACCAGATAATTATCTGGATCATCGCCACTCATTGAGTATACCAGCCCCAATTGTTGAGTGAGCGGATACAGCTGCGGATGGTCACCACGAATGGCACTAAAGCTCGGGTTAAAATAATCAATGTACTGCTTGAGCTTTTGCTGATGGTCGCGCTTTGGATCGACCGACACCAATACCACTTGTAAGTCATCGCCCATGGCCAACTGTTTGTGAGCGCTCTTTAACTGAATAAGAGTGGTTGGGCACACATCTGGGCAACTGGTGTAACCGGCAAACAACAAACTCCATTTTCCTTTGAGGCTTTCTGGGGTAAAGCGCTGACCGTGTTGGTCAGTCAATTCAAAGCCGGTTAGCTGCCTCGGCGTTGGATAAACCAGCGCAGAAATTGGCGCTTGCTTATCCAAAGATGGCTCAGGATTGATAATGCTTTGATTAACAAACATGCCCGCAAGCAGCGCCAATATCGCCACTCCAGCCAGTGGCAACCCATGCTTTAGGTTCATAACGCCCCCAAATAGTGATCCAGCAATAACACAATAAACAACAACATTAGATGAACGATTGAGAACTTAAATAAGCCCATGGCATGCTGTGGCTCGTCGCTGTATTTCAGCAGCCACGCTTTATAAATAAAACCCATGCTCAGCACGCTGGAACCAATCAAATAGAGGGTGGAACACATGCCCAACACGACGGGCAATAAACACACAACCCCAAGTAAAAACGAATACAACAAGATGGCTGTCTTGGTAAATTCAACGCCGTGAGTTACCGGCAACATCGGCATACCGACTTTGGCGTAGTCATCGCGACGATGAATGGCTAAGGCCCAAAAGTGCGGTGGCGTCCAAACGAAAATAATCATCACCAGTAACCACGCATGGCCATGCCAATCGCCTGTGACGGAGGTCCAGCCTAACAAGGGCGGCATGGCACCGGCTAAGCCTCCAATCACAATATTTTGTGGCGTGGCACGTTTTAAGTACGCGGTGTAAATCAGGGCGTAGCCAATTAAACTGGCAAAGGTCAACCACGCGGTTAGCGGGTTAACCAGCTCATGCAAAACCACGAAACCCAGCACGCTCAAACCAATGGCAAACATCAGAGCTCGTTTGGGAGACACTTTGCCCTCGGGCAACGGTCGTTTATGGGTTCTGGCCATCACCGCATCAATGCGTCGATCAATGAGGTGGTTAAAGGCTGCCGCAGCTCCCGACATGGCACCAATGCCAAATAATCCGAACAGCAACTTATCCAATGGTACAGCCCCGGGAACCGCCAAGCACATGCCCACCACCACGGTGAGCAACATCAGTGCCACCACCTTAGGCTTGGTCATTTCTAAGTAGTCTCGCCAGTTCAATTGAATCGGCGACGACCCAGAGTGTATTTGAGTATCAATTGTCTTAGCCATGCTGACTCCTTGCTAGGCCCTACGCCAACTTAAGAAATTTATAAATACCAGACTCAGAAGCAACAGCGCTGCTCCACCATTGTGAGCCACGGCTACGGGAAGCGGTAGCTGCCAAACCACATTGCTGATGCCTAACAAAACCTGTAAGCCAAGTAGGCTCAACATAATCCAACCGGCTTTTCGTACTAGCGGCTGTTGACTCTTGTTGATGAGCAACCACCCAAGCAACACCAACACCGCACTGACAACCACAGCGCCCAGCCGGTGGCTAACGTGTACCGTCATCCGAGCCGCATAATCCATAACGCCAAATTCATAGCTGTTGTGATGCCCCTCCGGCAGCGAAAATGCGCCGTTAATATCAAGTCGTGATAGCCAATCGCCTTCACACCACGGCAATTCAGTGCAGGCAGTTGCTGCGTAGTTTGCCGACGTCCAGCCACCCAGCATTATCTGGCCAATGAGCAAGGTAAGCGCAAACGCCGCTAGCGGTGCATATTTACGAGCAACATCGTCTACCGTCACGCCGTTCAATGTGCGCCGCAGCCACCACAAAAACAGCAAGGACAGCACAGTAAACCCGCCGAGCAAATGCGCCATGACCACTTGCGGAAGTAACTTCATGGTTACCGTCCAAGCGCCCAAAGCCCCTTGAAAACAAACAAGAAAAAACAACCCTGTCGCCAGTTTTGGTTGACTTAATAACCCGTGTTTATGGTGTCGCCAAGCAAACACCATAAGCAATAGAATGGTGAAGCCCAGTAACGAAGCTATGTAGCGATGAATCATTTCTAGCCAGGCTTTATGAGGCTCTACTGGGCGTTCAGGAAAGGCCGCTTCAGCTTGCTCAATATGAGCTTGTTCCATAGGGACGCCGACAAAACCATAGCAACCGGGCCAGTCTGGGCAGCCTAAACCGGCGTTTTCCAAGCGGGTGTATGCCCCCATTAAAATGACGCAAATGGCCAACCCTATGGAAAATGCTAATGCTTTATTCATTTATCCCACCTTCGACATTTTCAGAAGCTTTTTAACGTCTAGTAATCGGTCACGACTGGTTTGAATTTGCTCTTGAGCAATTAACCGTTGTTGATAGCTCAGCACCCAATTGCCCAAGGGGTCGGCAATCGCACTTGCGCCGGTTGTTATAGGCAGTTGGCTATTCGCGGTTTGAATTAAAAAACCAGACGCCTTTAATTGTTGTTGTACAGCCTCTGACACTTCTGGTTTCACCAAGATGACCGGCTCTACTCGGTCTTGCTTTCTACCCAGCGCAGTAACGCTATTTTTAAGCAGTTCAATGTCTTTTTGGCAAGCCGCCATGCAATCTTTCGGCATGGCGTAAACGAGTTGCCATTTACCAGGAGCCGGATTTTCAATCGCCAGCGATTGGTAGTTGGTTTCAACAGGCAATAACTGACCTCGATTGGTCACGCCGCCTTCATACCAATTCAATGCTAAGAACAGCTTGGCCACCACCACGGGTAACGCGAATAATGCGATGACAATAATCATCGGCTTTCGGTTGGGTTGCTGAGTCATGGTTACTCCTTAACTGCGAAACCAAGTTCGGTAAATAAAAGACAGAGCGACGATAACCAGCACCGCCGACATGGCAAACCATTGCACCGCATAACCGGTATGCTTGTGCGGCGGCATGACCTGAGCTTTCCAATTGGGTTGCAGATCCATCGCTTGTATTTGCTTAAGCTGCACCACGTATGGTGACAATTCGGACAAGCCCAACAGTTTGGCAATGGCGGATAAATCGAGGCTTTGAATGCGTTTTGGGAATCCCGGCTCAGCCGCCAACGCCGAATTAAATTGATTAACACCAGGGCGGTATAAGTTTCCTGTCACCGTTTGCTCGGTTGCTATTTGAGGCAGCGCCGGCAACTGTTCACGAGAAACCGGCGCCGCGACAAAGCCCAAATCAAGTAAGATGGCTTGGGTTGCAGCTTCAGTCGAATACAACGCCATTAACCAACGGTAGCCAACTCGCCCTTCAAAGGTTTGGTTATCTAATAAAAGAGATTGTTGCGACACGATGCCTGATAGTGCAATTTGATAACCGTCTAAGGCTTGTTGGTTGGCCAATTGCTGCCAACCTTCGAGCACTTCTGTGCCCCGCTGTTGCAGATTGTCGAGATTGAGCTGGGCTTGCTCGGCACGAGCTAACTGCCAAAATCCTAGCTTGACCATAATGGCAAACAAAGCGACAGTAGTTATCACAAACAACCACAGCGATTTGCTTTTATAAGGCGCTTTTATGCTCGTATTTAAACTGGTCATCATCGGGTTACTACTCGTAATTGTTTTCAGCCTTGGCAGTGCGTTATTTGCCATGATCAAGGGAAACAGCAACAATTCCATGACGCGCTATTTAGGACGTCGAGTGGCCTTTTCGGCTCTGGTTATTTTGTTGTTATTAGTAGCCATGGCATTGGGCTTAGTACAGCCCAACCCACGACCTTATTAAATCGTTCTATAAAACGTACACAAACACGAACAAACACAACCACACGACATCCACAAAGTGCCAATACCAGCTGCCCGCTTGGAATGCGAAATGATTGTCCGGTGAGAAATGCCCTTTAAGTACCCTAAAGAACAGAATAATTAAAATAATGGTCCCTAAGGTAACGTGCATTCCATGAAAGCCCGTGAGCAAATAGAAAGTATTACCGTAGATTCCAGACGCTAACGTTAGCCCCATTTCACGATAGGCGAATACGTATTCTTCTGCTTGTAAAAACAAGAAGCCAATCCCCAACAGAATGGTAATCGCCAGCCAAACAATGAGGGCTTTACGTTGATTTTTTTCCAAACCCACATGACTGAAGTGCAGCGTTACCGAACTGATCACCAGAATAATGGTGTTGTATAGCGGCAAACCTTGCCACCCCATGGCTTCGGTTGTGGTGCCATCGGGCGTTGTCACCAAAGGCCACACCGCTTCAAAAGTGGGCCATAGCACCTCATGCGTCATGGCGTTATTACTGGCGCCACCGAGCCATGGCACCGCTATCATGCGGGCGTAAAATAAGGCGCCGAAAAAAGCCACGAAAAACATCACTTCAGAGAAAATGAACCAACTCATGCCCTGTCTAAAGGAACGGTCCATTTGCGCTGAATACAGACCGGCAATGGATTCATCAATCACATTACGAAACCAACCCACCAACATAAAAATAATGGTGGCGATTCCCGCCAGTAAAATGTAACCACCAAAACCGCCTGGTTGGTTCAATTGTTGAACGTAGGTACCCGCTCCGTACGCAATTAAAAACAGTCCAATAGCACCTACAATGGGCCAAGGGCTTTGCGCCGGAACATAATAAACTTCTGTTTTGTTACTCATAGTGAGCTCCATTTGCCGCTGTTACGGTCAATTGATCACTGATGTTATAGAGGGTGTAAGACAAGGTGAGGGTATTTATTTCTTCCGGAAGCTCCGGGTCGACAAAAAAGATCAGTGGCAACTCGGCACGAGCCCCCGCTGCTAATTGTTGTTGATTGAAACAAAAACACTCAGTCTTATTTAAGTACAGAGCAGCTTGCCCTGGGCTAACCGACGGTATGGCTTGGCCTAACGTTGCATCACCCGCTTCACTAATTACTTCAAAGGAGACGCGCTTAAGGTCACCGGGGTGTACCTGCATACGTTTTACTATGGGTGCAAATTGCCATGGCATCTCTGGAGACACATGAGCAATAAACTCCACGGTAACCAAACGCTCTTTGTTTACCTCGCCCGCCTGATAGACCACCGCTTCATCTCGTGTTTTGCCGTTAATACCTGTGATTTCGCAAAACACGTCGTAAAGCGGCACTAAAGCGTAGCCGAAGCCAAACATGCCAAACGCAATCAGCACTAATGACAGAGTCAGCTTTTTATTGGTTTTCGGCTGTGTGGTCATGGGCTTACTTCACCTCTGGTGGTGTCGTGAAACTGTGATAAGGGGCTGGACTGGCTATAGTCCACTCTAACCCTTCAGCACCTTCCCAAGGTTTCGACGGTGCTTTTTCGCCGCCCTTAATGCACTTCAACAGCACCGCAAGAAATATCAACTGCGATAAACCGAAGGCAAAACCACCGATGGAAACGATTTGGTTAATGTCGGCAAATTGCAACGCATAATCTGGAATACGACGCGGCATTCCCGCTAATCCCAAAAAGTGCATAGGGAAGAACAGTACATTTACCGAAATCAACGAGCACCAAAAATGCCATTTAGCCAAGGTTTCGTTGTACATATTACCGGTCCATTTAGGCAACCAATAATAGGCAGCAGCCATAATGGAGAACACAGCACCGGTTACCAATACGTAGTGGAAGTGTGCCACCACAAAATAGGTATCGTGATATTGGAAATCCACCGGCGTAATCGCCAGCATTAGCCCTGAGAAACCGCCAATGGTGAACAAAATGATAAAGGCCAACGAAAACAACATAGGCACTTCAAAGGTCATTGAGCCACGCCACATGGTGGCAACCCAGTTAAATACCTTAACCCCAGTGGGCACCGCGATTAACATGGTGCAATACATGAAGAACAGCTCGGCAAATACCGGCATACCGGTTGTAAACATATGGTGCGCCCAAACTAAGAACGACAACACAGCAATACTCGCGGTTGCGTAGACCATAGAGGCATAGCCAAACAAAGGCTTACGCGCAAACGCCGGCACAATGGCACTGATGATGCCAAAACTTGGCAAAATCATGATGTAAACTTCTGGGTGACCAAAGAACCAAAATATGTGTTGGAACAGCACTGGGTCACCGCCGCCAGCCGCATCGAAGAAGCTGGTACCGAAGAATTTATCGGTAAGCACCATGGTGACTACGCCCGCCAGAACCGGCATGACAGCAATCAATAGGAAGGCGGTGATTAACCATGTCCATACGAACAAAGGTAACTTCATCCAAGTCATGCCTGGCGCGCGCATATTAACGATGGTCACGATGACGTTAATGGCGCCCATAATGGAGCTTATCCCCATGATGTGTACTGAAAACACAAATAAAGCGGTACTGTCGGGGCTAAAGTGAGTAGACAGCGGCGCGTAAAACGTCCAACCAAAGTTAGGGCCGCCACCTTCCATAAACAACGACGCCAGTAGGATTGCGAACGCAAAAGGCAAGATCCAAAAGCTCCAGTTATTCATGCGAGGCAGCGCCATATCCGGCGCACCAATCATCATGGGTATCATCCAGTTGGCAAGCCCGGTAAAGGCTGGCATAACCGCACCAAACACCATAATAAGACCATGAACAGTCGTCATTTGGTTAAAGAAGTTCGGGTCAACCAATTGCAAACCCGGCTCAAATAACTCGGCACGGATGACCATCGCCATGGCACCGCCGGTTAAAAACATGATGAAACTAAACCACAAGTAGAGCGAACCAATGTCTTTGTGGTTAGTGGTTAACACCCAACGCATAAGCCCTTTGGCAGGACCGTGGTGGGCGTCATGATGATCGTCGTGACCAATCTCGTGTTGGTCTTGAGTAACTGCACTCATGATTATTTCTCCTTACTGCCCACTTTTCGCTGCATGCACTTGTGATGGCTGCACCGCATCACCTGTGTTATTACCCCAAGCGTTTCGCTCGTAAGTAACCACAGCCGCAATTTCAGTAGCCGTTAACATTTGGCCATATCCCATCATCGCGCTACCCGGTTTACCCTTAACTACGATATCGATATGAGCCGCTACATCACCGACAGTAATTGGACTTCCAACAAGCGATGGGAAAGCGGGTGGCATGCCTTGACCTGTAGGCTGGTGACAAGCCACGCATTGGGCCATGTACACTTGTTCACCTTTGCTCATGAGCTCGTCCATGGACAAGTCCGACAGTTGCTCTTCCACTTCTTCAACCACATCTTCTACGGTTACCACTACCGCTTCGGTTACTGGTTTTAGATTCGTGGCAGGCTGTTCTTGTGGCGCACTTTCCTCAGCACCGCTACCGCCAGCAACATCCGCCGCTTGCACTAAATCACCGGTGTCATTGCCCCACGCATTTCGCTCATAGGTCACAACCGCAGCAATTTCTTTAGCGGTAAGCTGACCGGAAAACGCCTGCATAGCCGTTCCCGCTTGACCGTTAACCACGATATCGATGTGAGCAGCGACATCGCCTAGGATGTAAGGAGACTTTTTCAAGCTCGGGAATACGCCAGGTAGGCCGGCACCATTTGGCTGATGGCACGCCGCACAGCGTGCAATATAGACTTGTTCACCCAGAGTCATCGACTCTTCCATCGTCAGTGTTTGGTTTAAGCTCGCCGCAGCTTCAGCCGCAGCATCCGCCGCCGCTTGTTGTTGCTCGGCTACCCAAACATCAAACGCTTCAGGCGTTACTACCTCAACCACAATCGGCATGAATCCATGGTCTTTACCACACAATTCTGCACACTGACCGCGATAGGTACCTGGCTCATCAACTATGGTCCAGGCTTCGTTAATAAAGCCAGGATTGGCGTCTTTCTTCACCGCGAAAGCCGGTACCCACCAAGAGTGGATAACGTCATCAGAGGTCATCAAGAAACGCACCTTTTTACCGGTAGGAATCACGAGCGGCTTATCCACTTCAAGCAGGTAGTGTTCGCCTTTCGCTTCGGCACCGGCTATTTGCTCTTGGGTTGTGGAAAGTAGACTAAAAAATTCGATGTCTTGATCGAAGTATTTGTAATGCCATTTCCATTGCGACCCGGTCACTTGAATGGTGATGTCGGAATTGGAAGGATCTTCCATCGCAATAAGAGTTTTAGTGGCGGGGATCGCCATGCCAATTAAGATTAAGAACGGAATGAGGGTCCATAGGATCTCAACCTTAGTACTTTCATGAAATGTGGCAGCAACCGCACCTTTTGATTTGCGGTGGGCCAACATCGAATAAAACATGGCCCCAAAAACAATTACACCAATAGCACAACAAATATAAAATATGGTCATATGCAAATCATAGACTTGCTGACTGATTTCCGTTGCACCCGGTGTTAGGTTCAATGGCACTTCATTCGCCATTGTTGACGGTACGACTAACATCGCCGCCAACCAACACAAGATTCGCGTCACAAGTTGACTCCTTTCAATTAGCGCAAAGCGCAAAGCGAGCAAAAATACTCGCAAAGAGTTCAAGAATGCCTCATGACTAAATCATGTACTGCGCACCTACATCTGAATGTTAATTATTTGTAATTCCCTTTCTAACCTAACCACGAATGTGATCTGAATCAAGGTTTGAATTGGATAAAAATTACAGTGGTCGTTTTAACAAACCGACCACTGCTAGGCGATAACGCTTAATGGAGAGGTGAAACTTTAGAAGTGCTATGAGACATAACCACTGATTTGTCTTGGCCGTCTGGTAAGTGAGTATTTACATTTTGATGAGCTTGCATTAAAAACGCGGGTGCCGAGGCATTGCGTGTTGCCAGTTGCAGACGCTTAATATCACGACTTGGCAGAGCATCTGTCCAAGCAACAACCGCACTGCACGTGCCACAGGTGAGTGCTTGCTCAACCGCCCACAGTGCATCAACTTCATCTTTAGGGTGAACCAGCAGGACATTTCCCATTGCGACACCGGCTTCCAGCAGCATCTGTTTGTACTGCCAGCTTGGCGGCGCAACCAACACCAACCACTGACCACTTATACTCAAATTCGCCAACGACGGCGCAAGCTGTTTAAATTCTGCGATGCCTTCTTGACTCACGGACACCGGATTAATTATTGGTTGCTGTCTGACCGTCGCTTCATTGCTGGTGATTTGCCAAAGCCCTGGATGGCGCGACGCCTGTCCTAATACATTACTCATAACCATTCTCCATTACGAATAACGCCAACCGCAAGCCCCTCAATCGCAAAGTGTTGACAGGTTAAATCAACTTTAATAGGACTTAACTCGTCATTCTCTGGATGGAGCAATACCGTACTACCTTGGCGCTCAAAGCGTTTAACTGTGACATCTTCATCAACTCGAGCAACGACCACCTGACCATTATTAGCCGTTTGCATTTTATGCACGGCCAGTAAGTCACCATCGAGAATGCCGATGTTTTTCATACTGTCTCCGCTGACTTTTAATAGAAAATCAGCGCTTGGGCGGAACATACTTGGGTCAACTTTGTAATGACTCTCAACATGCTCTTGCGCCAAGATAGGCTCACCGGCGGCCACTCGACCAATCAGCGGTAACCCCAACTCGTCGTTGGCACTTTCTTCTTGGCTTAAGCGGATGCCGCGAGAGGTGCCAGGCATGATTTCAATGAAACCTTTTTTTGCCAACGCCTTTAAGTGCTCTTCCGCTGCGTTCGCACTACGAAAACCCAGTGTTCTGGCGATCTCGGCTCTCGTTGGCGGCATTCCAGTATCTTGGATTGCGGTTTTTATCAGCTCCAGAATTTCAGCTTGTCTTGGCGTTAACGGTCTCATGATTAGCCCTGTTTTTTTATACAGTGACTGTCAGTATATACAGTAATTATGATTGGTCAACCCTTGATCGATTTAGGTTAATTAACTGTGGGGTCCAGTTTCATTTGAAATTTTGTCCAATAGGGTGAAACTGTTCGACAATTGCCGCTAAGGAACTTTTAGCATTAAAATCAAAAGGTAAGGGTTTCAATTACAACTCTAGAACTTCAAGGTTTGGGGGTGTTTTCTAGAAAATTGCTGGAAACCACCAAAATCTGACCGCCAAAAACCTCGTCTTCACACTGATTCGAAGAGGCTACCAAGAACCTCTTTTGCAGCCAAAAACGACCTAAAAACCGAGAACTTTGCTTACGCTTGAACCAGTAGATTGGCATCTAGAATACGGCGACTAACGGCAAATAGGGGTTGAAGATGATCGGTTTTGGATGCAAATTAACAGCCCTATATAGCAGCAACCTCGTCACGAACTTTTAACTAATCTTACCACCGCAATCAACACTAATTGAGTCGCAAGGATGCTTTCATGAAACCACTTTGGCTAGTGCTTCTTCTTTCTTCAGCCACTTGCAACGGCGTAGCCATTGCACAAAACGTACCGCATACTGAGCCGGTCGTTAGAATCGAACCGCGATACCCGATGAAAGCTGCACGAAAAGGCGCTGAAGGTTTTGTTAAGCTCGGTTTCAGTATTGATATACGAGGCGGGGTGCAAGACATTGTTGTTCTTGACTCAAAACCTGCAAACCTCTTTGAGAAAGAAGCGATAAGAGCCCTTAAAAAGTGGAAGTTCGCTCCAGCCAAAAAGAATGGACGCGCGTATACACCAGCAGTTCTAGTAGAGGTAATCAAATTCAAGCTTAATGATGATGAAGATGATAGCAGCGAAGACAAGCAACTCGCCGCCCGAAAAGCCCTAGAAGCTAGCGAACAGCGCGCATTGCTTGAATCTCAATACTGTGACTACTTACAGAGAGTGAAAGGAAACTGGCTAGAAAGAAGAACCAGCAAATATCAGCCAGGAGACACGATCTGCACCTTCTACAACAGCTATGGGTTCGTAGAACAAGATTTAGGCGACAGGGCCAAGGTTATACTTTTGGGCAAGCTCGGAGACCAATACGAATCTGGCTTTTTCTTTGGGGGCACTCCATTTGAGCACTTTAAAAACTATGGTGAAAAAGTCGTAATCAGTTCCAAGAGTGAGCAAAAAACGACTTGGGTTGATAAGGACCAAATAGCGACTTGCTCCTTTCAAGAACGAATATAAACCTCTCCTACCGCACGTAAATCAACAAAGCCCGCCAAGATTGGCGGGCGCTCATCATTCGATAGCTATCGTTTTCTAACAGCAATCAGCGTCGGAATTTGTTCAGCAGTCCTCTCCAACTGCTAAGGACTGGCAGACCGTCATTACTTGCGGCCTAACTTCTACTTTTAACTTCGGTTAAAAATGGGAGGATTACCGTTGGAATACACCCGCTTTGGATGTAAATTCACAATTTACTTAGTTTACGAAATCCGCGACATCGGTTAGCAACAAGTAGTCAGTTTCGATTGTTGTAGCTGGGATTCTTTGAAATTCTGGGAAAAGCAGTCGCAAAGCAAAACTAAGTAAGGAAGCTAACAAGGTCATCGATATAGGCGGCCTTTGTTGTATCAGGCGCTGGCAATGCTCTTAGTTCAAACTCAGCTACGCTGGAATTGCTCTCAATAGCGTATCGACGACAATAGCGGTGAGCCTTTTCCCCGGATCGTGCCAGTGATTGTCTCTAGTGCTGAAAATGCTTTTGGGGATATCCCACAGAGTTCCTTTCCTTCACCGTGATTGTTAATCGCTCGAATGTTCGGAAACTGATCCCAAGCATCATCTTTGGAAATGCGGTTGTTGACTGGCCCTTGGCTGCCGGCGTTTAAATCTTCCTTTAAGGCCGCGTATCAAACCAGTTCGTTGATCTCTTCTGTGGAGAAGTGATAGTCGCACAATTTTATGCGAAGTAAATTTTCTAGCTTTGTCCGCTGTTTTAACTCTGCTCGCAATTCGTCTAATGGCGTGTCGACTAGTTGTCCTTCGGCATCTTCGAACATCTGAACCGCATCCCTATAATGCTTTGACAGTCTAAATAGCTCAGAAGAGAATTCCGTAAAAGAGCCGTAAAGGGCCTGAAAGGTATATTGGTGGTCGTCCTGCCAATACAGGCAGTGGCCGAACACAAGTCGGTTGTACTCGGTTTTTGCTAACTGAAATTCGAGTTTCAACCGCTCACTGGTGATATCATCACCGTTGAATTCCAGCTTGACAGATTGGCCAAAGCTGTTGCCGGTCCAGAGAGTTCTGATAACAAAGGTGCTGCCTTCGAAATTCGTACCTTGATTGGAGCAAGTGACTTCTACAAGTGTGAAGTGCAGAGCAGCAAGTGACATGATGTTTTCCGTTTTTTTGGAAAGAGTAATTCTGCGGCGAAGGTGTAGCAATTGGTATTTTGAAAAAATGAGACGTATGCGCGTGTCAAAAGTTAACCAAACATCATTTGCGCTCAGTAGGCTGACACCGAATTATGAACTCCGGGTGTTTTGCGTACACTCAACCACCGCACTGTAAGACAGTAAATATGCGTGTTTATTTGGCCCTTTCAGGTCGAAGAACTTTCGTTTGAAAAGCTTTCCAGAAAATCTCTTTGGTAGTACAACGTAACCATACTCAACATTCGTACTCCGTCAGTGCAGCTGACAACTCTGGTAAATATCGCTTCAACACCAGTTAATATTTCGGAACAAACTCATCGCTTAGCCTCTCGAACTAATCAAATCGAAAGGGACGCACTCAAACAAAATTGGACTACTACCTGTGGAAAAACTCACAATTCCTGTGAGAATTTTAAGGAATCTGTGAGTGCTCGAATATTTAAGCAGCTGCCACCCTTCGTGCTTATTCTTGAGAAGCTACAACAGAGCAGCGGGATTACCTTCATTTCAACGATACATAAGGACACAAAAAGGAGAATTTGCTGTACCTATTCTTGGATGGTAGCCACAAACAGTAGAGTTAAATCTAAAGTCCTATGTTGTTAATCGCGTAAACGTTGCTCTAGAAAGGCTTAGAGTGGCTGAGTGTTTAAAAAAACGCGATTTTTGAGGTTTTCTCAGCGATTTGAGGTTGCTTAAATTCTGAAGCAAATCTAGATGTCAGTGTGTCAGCAAGAAAAAAGCACCAAGCCAGGAAGTAAGCTGCCAGTCAAGAGCGACCGACTAGAAAACCTCTTCTCATAGGTATCTAGCGCCTAGATGAGATCAATAACCGGCCATACTTTTAGAGACTAGACCAGCGATAACTGCCACTAGTGTTAGCCGTAAATCACCTGTAGATAGAACTTTTTAGTGACAGAAAGAGCACGAATGCATAGCAGCATTAGCCTATTTTTTTTGCTAAGATAACTCAAATTTTCGAATGAAAGATACCTCTTCTAAAAGATAGCTTTCCTACCCACATTGAGTTAACTAATGTTTGAACAGACGTTTAAGAATATTGATGACATCTTGCACAAGGAAGCGGGCTGCTCTAGTGAGCTAGGCTACACCGAACAAACCTCATGGATGTTGTTCCTGAAATACCAGGATGATTTATGAGTAATGGGGCAATTTGGTGGGTGAAATGACAATATACGAGAAAGATCAGCTAAAGATGCTTTCTGACCCTGAGCTAATGGAGGTTCTCAGGGAAAGCTGGGGGTATGATAAGTCAGCGCCAATAGAGGTTATAGGTGTCATAAAAAAGGTCAAAACTGAAGATTCTTACTTTTATTTTTTAGAGCGAATTCTGCATGTAAAAACGGGCAAACCCCTCAATTACCCCTTATCAGATAGAGATATAAAACGCAGTGTTAAAGCCTTTTTTAACTGGACTGATGCAAAGGGAATACTCAATAGTCCGCTAATAGGCACTCATGTTAAGGCGCAACTGACTTTAAGTCCGAAATCCGAACGAGAAAAACACAAAAACCCGATAGAGGTCTGTGTTAAAGAGGGAAGTGGTTCTTTGCTGATGGCTGTTCCTAATGATTGGAATCGCGATGCCTTTCAAGATGATGAAAACTCATTCATTGAACAATGGGTTATCGATCACTACTTTGAAAAAAATAAGAAAAAAATAGAGAAAGATAGGCAATCTCGGATAGCTGCGCTAGAGCGAGATAAGGAAATCTTAGAGAATAAGAAAGTTGCGCTAGAGCGAGAAATTGAAGAGATAAATAGTGCCCAACAGCTCGATCGTCAGCAATTACAGGTAGATATCGACAAAAAAAATACTGAATTGTCTCAAATAGAGCAGCGTATAGTAGCTAACCAAAAAAAACACAAAAAATTGATCGAAGAGCAGAAAAGAGTCGGCCTAGCGATAAAAGAGCAAACGCTAGAACTTCAGCGTCATAAAAATTCATATCAAGAGAGAATGAAAGAAATGGAAAGTAAACTTGAGCGCTTAAAAGAGTTTATCCAGGAAAAGAGTCAAACTTTAATTAACCTAGGGCTCCTTGATGAAAAGGAGTTTATGAAGCTAATCGGTCAGGCGCAAAAGAACACACTAGATGTTGGTTATGACTTTGATGAAGATTTAGGAGGAGACTATAAAAAAGCTGCTGCCTACATTCAGGCTTATATGAGGGATAAATCGATTTACTATCACCGAAGCGTAATCGAAGATTTTTTCGCACTACTAAGGACTAACGACCTGATCATATTAGCGGGAGACTCAGGTTGCGGTAAAACCAATTTGGTAAAATCGTTCGCCGATTCTATTGGTGGAAAGTCTTTCATCATACCAGTAAAACCTAATTGGACTAGCGCAGAGGATTTACTCGGCTACTATAACCCTTTAGAAAAAAAATATGTTATCACCTCCTTTTTAACAGCGCTAATTGAAGCTGAATCAGATCCAGAAACGCCTTACCTGATTTGCTTAGATGAAATGAACCTTGCTCGTGTTGAGTATTACTTCGCAGATTTCTTAAGTTTACTGGAAGAGCGAAAGCAGCAACCTGAAATATACCTCTATTCTGATGATGAAGCAGCACATGCTTTGGAGGAATATCAAACGTTTTTGCGTTTAGTAGACAAGGTAAAAGCGGATTCCGATGGAAAACAATTAAATGACTTTGTCGACTTTTTGCAGGATGAGGAAGTAAATGCTCAACTGCACAAATTATGTGGTTTTCATGAAGGGGACTCACTACTTAATTACCATGGCAAGCTAAGACGTATTTTAAGTGGATTTATCAATACACCCTCATCCATCAAACTTCCTCCTAATGTAAGAATTATTGGTGCGATTAATGTCGACGATACAACACACTACCTTTCGCCTAAAATACTCGACAGAGCTCATGTAATGAAATTTAGGAATCCTTTTTTAATGGATTTGAAAGTAATTACATCTGAAGTTGAAGCATTTGACGACTTAGATTTATCGCGACCACTCAATATAAAAAATGATCAGTTGGGTGTTAGAAGGCAATACCCGGAATTAGATGACCAAGATGAATTAGAAGAAGTTCTAAAGCGACTAGGAAGGGAGTTTTTAAGCAAGCTTGGCGTCGAGTTTGGGTTCAGAACTGTGCGCCAGGCAAAAAATTATGCAAATGAGTTGTCGCTTTTCTCAACTAAACGTCAAGTTGCTCTTAACAACTTTATTCTTCATAAGGTGTTACCAAAATTAATGTTTGAAGGGGAGCAGAAAGTAGGAAATGGTAAGCAGAAAAAGGAAGTATTGATAGACATGCTTGCTTTTCTAAAAGAAAATCTAAACGGATTGGTTAAAGAAGATTGTGTAGACAATTGCCTTGAGGAGCTTGAGGAGCTTAGAGCAAAAGCAGAGGCAAATGATTGGCTAGTCAATTATTGGGTTAAGTAATGATTGATAGTGTTGAATTTCGATATTTAGACGTTTCGTGGAGTGATCCCGAAACGGTTAAATCTTTAGAAATTAGCCGAAACCCTATCCCTGTTGAGGAATTGGAGAACGGCAGCTATCTCATTGAAGGGATGACCTACCAAAAATATCTGCCTCGCATTGCTGTTCATATTATTTCCGAAAAACAACTTCACATACCTTACGTTAAAGATGGTGAAGGGAATAAAGTTCAATTAATTCCTGTAAAAGATCCTAAAACACAAAAAGATTGGTGGATTCATAGTGACGGCTGGGATGCCAATTCTAAGCATTATCTTACTGAATTATACAGAACTGTTGGGGTTGTCGAACTCGTTATTCAGAACACTCCTGTCACGTTAAAGAATAACGCTTCAAACCTAACCGTAGATGATTTAGAGGAATACCTTCAGGATTTTAAAGATGGTTTATGGCAAATAATTCTAAACCTGCAAAGTTCGGTAAAAGGTACAGTTTCAAAAAGTAGCAACATGCTTTCTGAAGAAGCAATCAGTTTGTTCCGGGACTTTGCAGACTCATTAGAAGCGATGATGAAAAAGCCTGTTGTTGAGTTGAAAGAAGTTCAAGAAAAAAAGGCATTTAAGCAGGTTAGGCCAGTCAATCTGACCTTTAGAGAGATTGCGACAAAAGGAATACGAAAGCAGTTAACTAGCCGCAGTTATAATGAAACTTTTGATACACCGGAAAACCGTTATCTTCATTCTTGTGCGTATAGGGTTTTCTATATTGCAAAGCAGTTATGTTCAGTTTTGACAAAGCAAGAGCAACACTTGCTACGTATGATTGACAACAACAAAAGGAATATTGATAGCAATAATTCGAGAAAAACAAAAACAATTGACCAAGGAATTTTTGATGATGAAACAAGGGTCATAGAACGAGATTACAGACTGCAAAGAGAAACTCTTTCACAGGCGCTGAGGAATCAACCCCCATTACCCAATAATATTTTAAATATCGATTCTGGTAGTTATAGACTTTCTGTGACAAAAGTTTTTAAGAAATATTCAGGATACTTTTTTATAAGTCAGATTAATGGTGAACGAGTTAAGGGTAACCCTAAGTTTAAACGTTCTTATGCTGTTGTAGGGATGCAACAGTCGATTTTCGATTGGGTTTTGTCACAAAGAGGGGATGATAACTACTTAAGTTTAACAATCAAAGGAATGGTGCAAAAAGGTAGAGATTATTCAAATCCTGAAAAGCCTTTTTATTACATCTACTTTCATCATGTTGAAGATGTTGTTTTACCTAAACATAAAAAGATACAAGACGAATTGGCTGACCGGACAAGGCGGCGGCAAATTTACGAAAGTAAAGGCTGGGAGGTGCCACTTAATTCAAACGAAATAAAAGAGCTCAAGCGGGAATCTTCATTCATAGCCAAAAAAAATGATCTGCTCGAGAGTAGTAAGCGTTCTCGCCACAATATCCTACATCAAATTGAACCAATTTTTGTAAGGTTGAGAAAGATAAATAGCTTTTTCAAAGAACACAAAATAAAACGCAGTGCGGTCTTTCCCAATACAATGTCCTTTGTACAAAACCCCGTATATTCAAAGGCAAAGTCCTATTTTTCAAAAATAAATGCACTTGATGGTATGGATGGTGATTTGTTCAATTCTCTTTCTGAGTTTGATGAGATCGGCATTGTTAATATTCCACTCCTTTATGAGCGCTGGTGTTTATTGCAGATCATTAAACTATGCTCAGAAGTGTATGGCTATGAAATGGCTGGAGATTGGCAAAGCCGGTTAATCCGAGCGGCAACTAACAATGAATATAACGTTGAGTTTGATTTTCATAATCCGATAAATAACAGGCGACTTTATCTGGGTTATGAAAAGGAGCTAGTAAAGAGGGGGCGTCGACCAGACTTTGTTTTGGATATGGAGTATCAGGGATACGTTTTTAATAAAACATCACCGACAACCTCCCCATTTTCTCAGTATGAAGGGACAACATCTCCTGACCCTGTTCCATACGAGCAATATCAAGAAAGACATCGTAACCTGGATTCTGAAAAAAGTGTTTACGACAATTGGCAGCAAGGCAATGTACAGCGTAAACGCTTGGTTCTCGATGCAAAGTTTAAAGATAATCTATTTCAAAGTGGCTTTGAGGGTATTTTAAATGATTTGACCGAAAACAAAGACTATGATGAGGACGGAAAAAATCAGGTCTTTTTGCTGCACCCTAAAAATGATGCAGTACAGGAAAAGACGTCTCCTTTAGATTGGGGGAAACATTCAGATTACGGTCAGAATTTAAAACATAAAAAAGGCTTTATTTTCCTTTTACCATCTTCTAAATATGGAAACACTCTCGATAACTTGCAACGTTTGCTTGGGATGTTTATCCAGTCAGCTTCTTATTTTTTGGATTATGGTGGCGGGGCTCACAATTTTTGGTTTGATACCACATGCGTTTCGTGCGGAACAAGCTCTTACGATGATTTTATATGCAAAAAAAAGAAAACAGAGGGTGGAAATAACAGTTGGCGAATAACATGTAAAAAGTGTAATCACTTGACAGTCAAAACAGTATGTTATGTTTGCCATCGGGATTTGTACAAAAATCAGTTTAACTTTACCTATCATCGAACTAAGGCGGAACAAGTTTCAAACATAGTCTGCCCATCTTGCCAAGTTTTCCTATAGTAGAGAGATTTATGAAATATACCCTATTTATTGATGAGTCAGGTGATTTTGAAAGTAACAGAGGTCAATGGCTTATATCAGGTTTTTTATGTAATGCGGACTATGAGACAAGTAGCAAGGCCCTTGACAGAGCTTGTAATAGCCTCCCTTCAACACTCGGTGTAAAGTCAATCCGCGATTTCCATCTAACTGAATTTCGGAAGGATTTTGGGCATAAAGAAGCTTTAAACAAAGCGCAAACCTTTATCGAAACATTGACTAAAGTCCCATTTGATTACCATTTTTTATCGACAATCAATGAGTCAAAAGTAAAGATAACGAATCGAGAAAAAACCTATCGGGTAATGCTCTTTGACTTGCTGTCCTTGTTTGAGTCGGCTTTGCCCGAGGGACAAGTTATTGAGCAGCTAGATATTGTTGTTGCAACTAGGACGATAGACGGTGTCAGGCAAACCAAAGTCAGCGATATTGAAGATGATGTGATTCGTAAGCTGCCGCAAGCGCTTGAAGTTGATCTTGCTACCAAAGGGCTTGTTGACATCATTGGCAGCAAAATAAAGATACACTTAGATTATGCCAATAACCTTTGGGGGTTAGTTGCAGCAGACTTTTTGGCGAACATCAATTATCACAATAAACGCCAATTTGAAGCACAGATCCTTAATGATTTGACAAGAAAAGGCTTATTTACCGGATTCAAGACTTTCAGTCGGTATCAAGAACGAAGAGCATTTGTAGCCGAACGAGATCAAGATTATGCACTTGCATCTGTGCGTTGGTTGCTGATGTTGGAAACAGAAGGTACTGATGCTGCAATAAGTGGGCTAAATAGAACATTAACAGCCTTGTTTACTAAGTTGGGTGTAGCAGGTGCTCGTACTGCATTTGAAGCTGTGTTGGATAGGCTGTGGCGGTTGTGTAAGCCGGGATGGGAGTACGAACGATTTATCAAGCTATTAAGCACCCTTAAAGACGCTGTTGATGAGGTGAGCTCCTCTGAAGTGAACAACTTAGAGGTGTTTGCGTATAGAACGAACGTCTTTTTACTCAAAATTATCAACCATATAGGTAATACCCAGTTAGCTTTGCAGTTGCTGGAAGAGCAAAAGATTTTAGTGGATCGTGTTATTTACAACCCTGATAATTTGTCTTTAATCATGGATGGCTTGCTGGTTGAGTCTGAGGTTTTTTATAACGACTTAGATTTTGATCAAGCTTTTGTACGGGCAAAGAAAAGCTATGAGTTAGCTGAGAATTACAGTTCTCTATCGGCCATTATTCTAGAAAGTGAGGAGAATTGTGATTCCAGTAACTCTATTATCTTTTTAAAGGCTAAGATGAATTACCTCCGGCATGCTATACGCAAAGAAGAAGGTGCTGAAAGCTTGTCGAACTTACTGTCAGCATTACTAGAGTTATACCCATTTTTGCCTGCGAGTGATTTTAGCCGGTTTAGAATATTGAAAGCTCAATTGCTCCTAAAAATGCAAAGTTATGACGAAGCGATTTCTGTGACTTTAGCACTTTTTGATGAACCAAATCATGCATACAATAATTTTGATAAGCTTGCCTATCTGAAAGCCGTAAACGGCTCTTTGATCACCGGAGCACCTGTTGCAGAGCAAGTTAAAAGTATTGTTGAGGGCTTTGCTAATGAGCACGAGCAAAAGGCGGTTCACCCAATTGAACTTCTGTATCGTGAGTTGGCAATTTTTTATTATTTAAATGATAACTTGAAGCTTGCTAACAAATTTATTCGCAAAAGTGCAAATGCCATTTCAGCAAACAATGCGAAAATAAGTGACTATCTGCATGAGGAAAATTCTTTCTTGCAGGATTTAATTAAAGGTAAGTTGGATTATAAAAAAGGTTATTTATCAAGCTTCCCATTAGCATTAAATAAGCGATCAGATAAAAGAGAGCTAATTCAGATTCTTGCGTCTTACTCTCCTCTCTAAACATGGAGCCCACACCGGTATAGTTTGATTGTACTCCAAGAGACTTGCCCAATCATGTAGCTGAAATACCGACGTAGGTCTTTGATAGTTAAATTATCCGGAAAGCGATCAAAGTATTCAGTGATCCGTCGAAGTGCTAAACAATAAGCTAAGATAGCTTTATCACGTATACCTTGAAGCTTGAGTAGCGTGAGGCTTTGTTGATATAGGGTGAATAGACCATTTGCTCATTAGTCATTGGGTGCGAAGAACGCTTGTTAATATCGCCTTTTTGCTTTAAGTGGCAACTGGTACATGCGGCAACTTGATTTGAACGATCCAATACCGCATCGTTTGCAGTGTGGATGCTGTGACAGCTCACGCAGCTTACTTCTTCAAGCTTGTGCAGAGAATAACTCCAGTGAGCTTGGGTGCCTTGGTGGCAACCTAAACAAACACTGTTTTGCATGTCAGCGGTTAGAGCAGAGTCCTTGCCAAAACTCAGCATTGGTTCATTTTTGCCGCGGTGTTTCCCTTGAGGGCCATGACACGCTTCGCACTGTAAACCGG
Organism: Paraferrimonas haliotis; assembly: GCF_002282895.1. Classification (GTDB taxonomy): domain Bacteria; phylum Pseudomonadota; class Gammaproteobacteria; order Enterobacterales; family Shewanellaceae; genus Paraferrimonas; species Paraferrimonas haliotis. The sequence continues at coordinate 48,908 of NZ_NRRB01000001.1, read as the reverse complement.
CCATTGGGCCATTGTCAGTTTTGCCATGAGCGCTTACAAAAATGTCTGCAACGCCTTCATCGCGACGATGACACATCATACAACCATCCGCACCACGACTGGAGTAACTGCCTTGCTGGAACTTGTCGACCAAGATATCAAGGTCGTTAGACTCATTGGCTACCAGCGGTCCACTAACGGCTAATGCCCCTACTAAGGTTACCAATGTAGCCATTGGTTTTATTAAAGTTTTCATCATGTGATCACATTCGAAGTTTTTTGTTGGAATACATATGTTCGAATGCAAGACTACTTAAGCTTTTAGTAACAATCGCTAGGAGTTTTTACAGCTTTTCGAAAACAGTGATCGATAACACATAGCAATTGGTTAATATATGTCCCCCTTCATTTAACTGCTGGTTAAATTAATTTAGTTATTCTTTGTTAAGCCGATACCGCTGAAACACATCGGCGTTCTTATAACCTAGATTTTTATCTCCATTGATTGGCTTAATCGCCACGGAGCCTATGAAGTGCTCTCTCTCATCACTGCCATCGTTATCGCAATACGCGAGCATAAAACCAAGCTCATGCCCTTGAGAAAGCACCATAGGGGGATGATTACTGTCGGGTTTAAAGTCATCATCGAAAACAAAAACCATCAACTCCCAAGTAAGCAGCCCGTGCTCGTCGCGACGCCAGCGGTTATTCACGTGGTCGTTTAACAAAATAAATGGCTCTTGGTGAGTCTCTGTTTGCTCACCAATATCCGCCACCTGGCCATCCAAACCAACATGATAGGCGAAGGCATTAAAATTAAACTGGTGATCGCCCCCTGACGCATCGGCATCAACAAAAACCTCAAGGCAGTCATCGTCCCAATAACGAAGCAAAGGGTTGGCGTGTTGGTCGAACAATACGTCGTCGCTGATTTCCACCAACAAGTAAAGCCCTTCTTCTTTCCAGGCGAGCTTAAATCGACCGCTAAAGTCACGCTCCGATAATGGCGTGTCACCTAAAATTATGTGATTAATGGCTTGCCAAGGCTGTGTTGACCAGACGGCTTCTGAGGCATAACCGTCAATCGTCATTGCCTCATGACTCTTAGCGATGGTGGCCCCCTTAGGAGCGGCATTTACGCTCGCTGCCATGCTCATCAATAATACTGAGGTAATTAGGCCTTGCATGCGTTTCATGGCGATGTCCTATTCTGTTGACGCTGCTGCCAACAATGAATCATCGCGGCTAAATTCTGCTCTAAACTTTGAGCAATATCGATGGGTATGATCCATTGCAGCTCGGAAGTCTTTACAGCTTGCAAAGCCGCTAGTTGGCTATCCAGCAGTTCAATACCCGCAAAATGACGTTGGCGTTCAGTCAAGCGCTGACGAATCAGGGAATCATCGCCGTTTAAAAAGAAGCCAGTGACTTTATCGGCACGTTGCGCCAATTGATTACGATGCAATTGTTTAAGCCCTGAAAAAGCCATTACCACCGGTGTCTCGTTACTTAACAGGCTGTCCACTTGAGTTAACAGCCGTTTAAACCAGCGGTTTCGCATGTCTTCATCAATCCCCTGACCTTTAGCCATTAACGCTTTTGCTTGGTCGCTATGAAAATCATCAGCCTCAACAAAAACACCTCCTACGCTGTTGGCAAACGCTTTTGCTAAGGTGCTTTTACCGGTACCGCTAATGCCCATAATGACCACTAATTCACTCAAAGGGCACCTCAATGTTCAGTTGGTAACGCCTACCCGATTGAATGTCGCTGATCTGTTGACCTGAAATTGCTAAGCCATCCATGGTGAGCGAGACCGACTGCACGCTACTGCGGTTGATAGTGAAGTTGAACGTGGCTCCAGCAAACTGGCGCTTACCCGACAGCTGGTTCACGCTCGCGGGCAGTTTCGGAGAAACTACAAGCCGCCCCCGAAAGCCTTTCAAACCACATAATTCCTCTATCAGCATCCGGTACACCCAGGCACAGGTGCCGGTGTTAACCAAGTGACTGGAGCGCCCCGCGTAATCTGGGTTTTGGTAGTAGGCACCTCGATAATAGTTTGGAATGAAATTAGGTAACTGGCCGCGAATTAAGGCATCAGCGCCTTTCGGTAACATTCGCTTAAGCGCTTGATAAGCATGTTGATGTTCACCCACTTGATACAATGCATAGGCATAAAACGCCGAAGCATGGTTGTATACCGAGCCATTTTCGGCCACTCCGGGGTATTTTTGCGTTAACCGACCAATGTCTTCAACCATTGAGGTATAGGCTGGAGAGAGCATCATGGTTCCATAAGGCGTATTGAGGCGTCGCTCCACCTCGTAAAGCAAATTAAAACATTTAGCCGAACTGGCGGCGCCACTGAGCATCGCCCACGACTGCGGATTTAAATACATTTGCCCTTCAGGCTCACTGGCCACGCCGAAAAGCCGCCCATTGTCGGTGATGCCTCTTGCATACCAACTGCCATTCCAAAAATGCTGATTAACCGCCTCGTTAATTTGACCGTACAAACGATGACACTCATTGAGTTTAAGTGGACTGTAGTCCTCGAGATAGTGTTCGACGATGTAACACCAAGATTTAAGCGCGCAAGCGGTGGCCATGGTTAACCAGCTGGATACGCCTTTGCCTTTTGGGCCAACCATGTTCATTGGGTCGCACCAATCACCTTGCTGAATATAGCTCAACCCCCGCTCATCTCGCTGAGATAACAAATGCTCAATGGCCAATTCCAAGTGCCGCCAAAACGGCTGTTTAGTGGAGCTGTCGCTAAACACCAGCATCTCATTGAGCAGAGCAACGTCGTTGGTTTCATCTAGATAAGCTTGGCACCAAAGCAATGGCCACACGCTGTGATCGCCATGGGGAACCTGATTGATGTATTTCAGCTCAGCGCTGTCGGTCAACAATATGCCATCGGGCATTTCCCCATTGCAGCGCTGTTGCTGCATGGCCATGACCATTTGCCGCTTGGCTTTGTCTGGGTCGATATAAACCAACCCTAATACATCTTGCACCAGATTGCGGGTTTGCGGATCCGTGGTTAAGCGATTGGTATCAGTAAGATAGCGAATTTGGCGGCTTCCCCAACAATTCGCATAGGCTTCAATGTCGGCATCGAGCCCACTGAGCTCAAAGCGAGATTCGATATCAGCGCCACAGGAAGCAATGCTTGGCTCGTTTTCCAAATAGGCCTGCCTAATTTTATCCAGTTCAGCCACTGAAGTTGTTGCGCCAAATAACCAACGATTACTAAAGTTGGATTTAGGTGCTAGCTCCAATTTAAATTGCATAGCAGCGACTGGCGTTTCATAACAAGCAAGGTCGTTATTAAGTGTGGCTTGGTTGCATTGCTGAGGTGCTGATATATGCCCATCGCCTTCAAAGGCTTGTTGGTTGGCGCACCAAGATGTGGGCGGCTTTTCGCTTAAACAAAAGGTGATGTCTTTGAGTTGTCCGTCAGGTTTGTAGTCTTGCAAGCGCTGATAGGGAGTGATGGCTTTGCACACCAATGCTTGTGAATCGTCATCATAGAAGCCTGATTGATACATCCAAGAGCGGTAACCTACTGAAAAATAGCTGATCAAGCTTAATTGCAGGGGCTGTTCAGTGTCGTTGACGATATCCAGTTGCCAAACTTCCAAGGTGTCCTTGTCAGCCAGTGCCACCGTTAAATCGAAGCTCGCTCCCCAATGATTAACGTGCCAGCTCAGTCGCTGCTGTTGCTGGCTAAAGGTCAGCACCTCGGGCATCACTTTACACGGTGCAAACGGTAGTGAGATAAGCTCGCCAGTCGCTAAGTTTTTTAGATAGAAAAAGCGCCCAGGATAATGCGCATAGTATTGCGTTTCAGGTTGAATAAAAGTCTGAGCCTCAAGATTGGGCGCAGTGCTGTACTTGCTTGGCTCTGGGTCCATGAACATCACTGATGCATAACCTTGACAGTTCATCTGCAAGCTCATTTGGTCATTCCAAAGATAGCCACTGGCCTGAGGCATGCGAGTGATTTCGTGCAGATCGATGCGATAGGATTTAGATTGTTCGACTTCCAACTCGACCACATGCGTGTAGGGTTGCTGTTGACTGTGATTCATTTCACCCCCAGCGAGGTCTTCGATGTTAGTTTCTCAGCAGCCAATTGTTGTTGGATAGATTTCAGTCGCGCCTCGCTAAGCGGATAAGGAATGATGATCAGTACGGCTATCACAGCAAACAATGCCGGAATTAAGCTCATCAACAGCACAATCGCCCATTGAGAAGCGTCGCTTTGAACCAAATTCGCTTGGTAACCATAGTATGCCAAGAGCCAACCTATCATGGCTCCCGCCAAAGCGCCGCCGAGCTTTTGAGAAAAGGCCGCGGCCGAAAAAACCATAGCCGTTGCTCGCCTTTTGTGTTTCCACTCCGAAAAATCAGCGGTATCGGCGTACATAGAAAAAACCAAAGGCGATTTGGGACCGAGCATTAAGCCGATGGCAATTTGGCCAATGAACATCAGCTCAATATCGTCATGATCAATCCAATAAAACAATGCACAGCACAAAGCGACGCCCGTCATAAGCCAGGCCAGCAAGCGTCGTTTGTCGATATAACGCGTCAATATTGGGGTCAATGCGGCACCCACGCCGAGCGCTAACAAATACACCAACGAAAAGCTGCCAATCAAATCGGGTCGCTGAGCATAATACTTAATGTAGAAAGTACCGCTCGATGCTCGCAGGCTGATGGTTATCATCACCACCATTGCTAACCCAAACAAAATCAACCAAGGCTTGTTTTTCAATAGATCTTTAAGGTCTCTCATCACAGGTGTGGGCTGTGACTGCATTGGCAGCACTCGCTCTTTGGTACTTAAGAAAGTAACAACAAATAAAGCACCTGCGACCACGCCATACAGCACCATGGTCAGTCGCCAGCCAACCGCTTCATTACCTTGACCAAACCATTGCACCAACTCAGGAGTTAAATAGGCAACTAAGCTACCGCCTGAAAAAGCACCGATAAATCGAAAGCTGGTTAAGGTAGTGCGGTTTTGCGAGTCAGAGGTCATGACCCCTAATAAGGCACCGTAAGGTACGTTAATGAAGGTGTAGCTGAGCATCATAAATATGTAAGTGGCGTAGGCCCACACCACTTTGCCTGAATCCGATAATTCCGGCGAACTAAAGGTGAGCACGCCGCTAGCAGCAATGGGAAGCACACCCCACAACAAATAAGGGCGAAACTTACCAAAACGGGTTTGAGTTCTATCGGCAAGAGCGCCCATCATAGGATCGCTGAAAGCGTCTATCAGGCGAGTCACGAGCATCATGGTACCAACAACAGCCGCCGGTAATCCAAACACGTCGGTATAGAAAATGAACAGAAACACATCAAACACACGCCAGTAGATGTTGCTTGCTACGTCACCACAGGCATAGCCTAACTTCTCTTTCATGGTCAACGATTGTTGCGATTCCATGGCGTAGTCACCTCATGTTGTTAGCGGCATAAACGCTGTTTTTATTATTAAAACTCTGCGACCTGCGCGACAACCTGAAAGCGCTTTCATAAAAATATAGAGATCAACGGGATTCTCTGCAACATTTTTTTATCACCAATGAACCGCTAACGTTAAACGCGCACAAGCCAATGATTAACATACAAACCTATAGCTAATAGGATTCCGTGCGATTAGGAGCAATGGCATGCTAACCCAGCATTGTTGCAATATTGTAAAAAACTAATTGACTGATTACTAATATTGCTCTAGGTTTAATGAAAGCGCTTCCATCTTTATGGAGAGATAGCTGTATGTTCTCTGCGAATGTTGTCGATGATGGTGCCTTGCGTTTTCAAAATGACAAATAACAAAAAGACAAAGCAGCTAGGGAGCAGACAATGTCGAATAAGCCATTTGCTAAAACCAAATTGGCAGCAAGCCTATCACTGGTTTTGGGTGTACCAATGGGCCTACCAGCATTCGCTGAAGAGGCCGCAGTAACTGAAGATATCGAAGTCGTCCAAGTTAAAGGCGTGCGCAGCAGTATTAAAGAATCCACGCGTCTAAAGCGAGATGCAGTGGGTGTCGTTGATGCCATATCCGCCGAAGACATCGGTAAATTTCCAGACACTAACTTAGCGGAAGCGTTACAACGTATTACCGGTGTGTCCATCGACCGTTCCAATGGCGAGGGATCCAAGGTAACCGTGCGTGGATTTGGCCCCGATTACAACATGGTTACGGTAAACGGTCGTACCATGCCGGCATCGTCTCTGCCAGCGGGCGGTGGTACTCCTAATTCACGTTCATTTGACTTCTCTAACCTGTCTGGCGACAGTGTTAGAACCGTCGAAGTGTACAAAACCAGTAAGGCCAACATCGCATCCGGCGGTATCGGCTCCACCATCGACATCACTACGGCACGTCCATTGGACATTGCCGGCCCTGGCTTCCAAGGCTCTGTTGCAGCGAAAGCCTTATACGACACCACCAACCGTGTTGGTGACGACGTCACGCCCGAGTTATCAGGTATTGCCAGCTGGGTTAACAATGACGCAAGCTTAGGCGCAACCGTTAGCTTAAACTACCAAAAGCGTGATAGCTCTGCTGCGGGGGCTTATGTGAACCAATGGCGTACGAGCCCATTTGACGGAACCATTCCTCAAGCGGCTGACGACATTAACCTCACTAACCCGCCGGCCATGGGGCAGCTGTACTCCATGCCTTCGGATTTACGATATACCATCGCGGATCGCGAGCGTGAGAGAACCAATGCGTTGGTCTCTTTGCAATTTGCACCGACTAACGACTTAGTCGCAACCCTCGAGTACATGCACTCTCAACAAGATCTATTCGAAGCCCGGGCTGAGCAATCCATTTGGATGGATACCTATAAAAGCGACTTAACCTTTGACGATAATGCCGTTAAGACCCCGATCCATTATCGCGAAGAGCGTCGAGAACAGCTGCCTCGTGATATCGGCCTTGCATTGCAAGAGCTGAATCAAACCAATAAAAACGACTCGTTTGGTTTGAACATCACTTACCAGTTAACCGACAGCTTCTCGATGATGTTCGATGCACACAACTCGAAAGCCGTTAGTGAGCCCGACGCGCCTTATGGCAGTTGGTTGAACGCCGGTTTAGGTGCCAACATTGTTAATGCCCAAGAAGTAGATTTCACCCGCGACTTGCCTGGCATGTTCATTGATTTCGATGATTGCCGTCGGACCAACTTAAACTGTAACGGTATTTTGGATCAGGATGATGTTGGTACGTCAATTCTGGACGCAAACTTCGCGCGCCAAGAATCCGAAATTACCCAATTTAGATTGGAAGGTAGCTATGAACTTGATAGCGGCTCCATTGATTTTGGTATCGAATCCCGTTCAATGGAAAGCCACTCGCTGCAGTCGCTAACTCGAAATACCATGGGTAACTGGGGTATTGAAAACCCAGGCGAATTGCCCGATGGCTTCCTCACCCCAACCAACTTCTTAAATGAATTTGACGACTTCGATACCACGGGTTCGTTCGACCAAGCCTTTACCGGCAGCGCGTCACAGGTGGGTGAATGGGCAGCAGGAGCCTACGGTTTCGACTTCGCAGCAGACGGCGCCTTTGCAACCAACCGAACCATTAAAGAAGACATTTACTCGGGTTTTGCTCAGTTTAACTGGTCTAACGAACTGTTTGACCGTCCTTACAACTTAGTGGTTGGCTTGCGTTACGAGAAGACTGACATCACCTCTACCGCCAACATTGATTTGCCCAACGCCGTGGCTTGGGAAGGTAACAACGACTTTAACGTCCGCTACGGTACCCAAAAAGAAGATTTCAGTTTATCGGCTGATTACGATCACTGGTTACCAAACATTGATTTCGATATTGAAATCATCGACAACGTCATTACTCGAGCCTCATACAGTACCACCATTGGTCGCCCAACTTACGACCAACTGAGCTCAGCGGCTACGGTTTCGGGTCCAGGTGCTCCGACCTTAATTCCAGGGGCTGCGCCAGCAACTGCGTCTACCGGTAACCCTGCGTTGATACCACTGGAATCGGATAACTTCGACGTATCGGCAGAGTGGTACTTTGACGACACCAGTTATGTGTCTGCGGGTTACTACTTGAAGAAAGTCAGTAACTTTATTGGTATCGCTCCGCAAACCCAAAACTTTTACGATTTAAGGGATGCAACCGCCGGCCCACGAGCTCAGGCGGCGTTAGCTGAGCTGCAAGCCCGTGGTTTGCCAATTACCGATTCCAACCTGTTCCAAATGACCGCTGCAATGGAGAACAACGTCGACTTTGATTCCATGTCTTATGAAGAATTTGAAGCCATGTACGACATTCTTCCAGACAGCAGCGATCCGTTAATGGACTTCTTAGCTCAAGTGCCTACCAACAACAAGAAGGCCACCATTGATGGCTTCGAGTTTGCGGTTCAGCATTTCTTTGGCGAGACAGGCTTTGGTTTCCAAGCAAACTACACCACGGTTGATGGCGACGTAGACTTTGATGTCAATGCAGATCCTGGTACCACTCAGTTTGCACTGGTGGGACTGAGCGATACCGCTAACGTGATTCTCATGTATGAAATTGAGTCGTTTTCAGCCCGTATCGCTTATAACTGGCGTGACAAGTTCTTAAACAGTCCTGCTCGTTATAACAATGAGCCAAGCTTTACCGAAGCTTATCAACAGTTCGACTTCAACGTTGCTTATAACTTCAATGAAAGTCTATCGATTTTCCTAGAAGGCATTAACGTAACCGAAGAGAACAGCCGCCAACACGGTCGCTATGCCGCGCAATTGTGGCAAGTTGAAGAGCTTGGTGCTCGTTACCACCTAGGAGCCCGATACAGCTTCTAAACACTCCCTTACACGGGTCATCCAGTATCGGGTGGCCCGTTTTTTTTTACGCTCACTTAAGCCCAACCAGACCCAGACTTGAACAATAGCTAAGCGATTGTTAGCTTGGTTATTAACCAACTAAAGAACAATAAAAAACCTATGATAAAGCGATCGTTGCAACACATAGTAGTACTGGGCGGTGGCAGCGCTGGCTGGCTAACGGCTGGATTAATTGCAGCAGAACACCCCAACTTAACCGTCACTCTTATTGAGTCTCCCAACATTGCAACCATAGGTGTTGGAGAAGGCACTTGGCCTTCAATGCGCAATACCTTAAAGCGAATCGGTATCAACGAGCTCGAGTTTCTTAAACGCTGTGACGCCAGCTTTAAGCAGGGTTCTAAATTCATTGGTTGGCGAACAGCTGAAGTTAACGACAGCTATTACCATCCTTTTATGGTTCCTGAGGGCTATGTTCAAACCAATCTGCATTACGCTTGGCAAACCCTTGCGAAGGAGCAACCCTTCGCAGCGGCGGTGAACGTTCAAGCGTCGGTATGCGATAAGCAACTCGCCCCTAAGCAAGCCTCTACCCCAGAGTACGCAGCTGTCACCAATTATGGCTACCATTTGGATGCCGCAAAGTTTGCCGAGCTTTTGGCACAACATTGCTGCACATCACTAGGGGTGAATCGTGTGCTGGATGAAGTGGTAAATGTGACCAGTAGCGATAATGGCGACATTAAAGCGCTCACCACTCAAGAGCATGGCGATATTGACGGTGACTTGTTCATTGATTGTTCCGGCATACGCAGCCGTTTGCTCGGAGAACACTATCAAGTGCCGATGCAACCGAAAGCCGATGTTTTGGCCAATGACCGAGCATTAGGTGTCCAGATTGCGGTTACCGACCCCATGTCAGAGATTGAGTCCACCACCTTAGCAACCGCCCAACGAGCAGGATGGATTTGGCAAATAGGACTTCCGAACCGACTGGGCATTGGCTACACCTACGCTAGTCAATACGAAACCGAAGCATCGGCGCGCCAAGTTCTAGAAAACTACTTAAGCCAGTCGCACAACTTAAGCGCACAAGCCATAGCCGAGCTGATGATTCGACCGTTGTCATTCACACCCGGCTATCGCCAACAGTTCTGGAAGAATAATTGCGTTGCCGTAGGAATGGCTGCCGGTTTTATAGAGCCGTTAGAGGCCTCAGCGCTTGCTATGGTTGAGTTAAGCGCCTCAATGCTCAGTGAGCAGATGCCGGTCGACCGCGATCACATGCAGGCGTTAGCGCAACGCTTTAACAGTCGCTTTCAATATCGATGGGAGCGAGTGATAGAGTTTTTAAAGTTGCATTATGTGCTGTCTCAGCGCAACGAGCCCTATTGGCTAGCACAGCGAGCCCGTGAAAGCATTCCACCTCGTTTGCTGCAGCAGTTACAATTGTGGCAATACCAGCCGCCATCGCGATTTGACTTCGTTGAAAATGAAGAGATCTTTTCTTCCGCCAGTTATCAGTACGTATTGTATGGTATGGGTTTTAATACCTTGGTAGATGCCAGCAGCGCACTTAATCACCCACAGGCGGCACAGCATTTTATCGCCTTAAACAAAAAGAAAATGGCCAGTTTCAATGCGGGCTTACCCAGTAACCGCGACTTGCTGCGAACCCTTTTAAAGACAAAAACTAAAGAGACCAACTTATGAGTTCGTTATCTCCTGTAAAGCATGTGGTCATCGCCGGCGGTGGTACTGCCGGATGGATGGCGTGTGCCGCCATCGCCAAATTAGTTGGCAAGCAAGTAAAAGTGACCTTAATCGAGTCAGATGACATAGGAACCGTCGGTGTGGGTGAAGCCACTATCCCGCCCATTCGAACCTTTCACAAACTCTTGGGTATCAACGAGCAAAGCTTTATGAGGCGCACCAGTGCAACTTTTAAACTGGGCATCCAATTTAAGCACTGGGGTCAAACAGATAGCGATTACATTCACTCTTTTGGGGCTACTGGACGAGAATGCTGGGCTGGCGAGTTTCATCATTTTTGGATGCAAGGACTGCAACAGGGCATAGAAGGCGACTTTGGCAGCTACTGCTACGAATTGCAGGCAGCTAAAGCCGGTAAGTTTGGTTTTAGTAAACAAAACCCAATTAACTATGCTTATCACCTAGACGCTACTCGCTACGCCATGTTTTTGCGAGAATTTGCCACCGAGCTTGGTGCTAAACGGCAAGAGGGTAAAATTGTTGCGGTCAATAAGCGCACGAATGACGGATACATCGAATCCATTACCTTAGCCAACGGCAACATAATAATCGCCGACTTTTTTATAGACTGCACCGGCTTTTCCGGATTGCTGATTGAAAAAGCCTTGCATACCGGTTACGACGATTGGTCCCATATGCTGCCATGCGACAGCGCGGTGGCCATGCAAACGGAAGCGACTGACCACACCGTTTTGCCGTATACCATAGCAACCGCACACGACAGCGGTTGGCAATGGCGCATTCCGTTGCAACATCGCGTTGGCAACGGTCTGGTTTATTGCAGTCAGTACCAAGCTGATCAACAAGCCATTGATACGCTTACGGGCTCAGTGGCGGGCACAGCAATTAATGAGCCGAGAGTGATTAAATTTAAAACCGGACGTCGCCGTAAGGGCTGGAACAAAAACTGCCTAGCCTTAGGCTTGGCCAGTGGTTTCGTAGAGCCTTTAGAGTCCACCAGCATTCACTTGATTATGTCAGGCATAGTGCGCTTTTTGCGACTCTTCCCGTTTCAAGGTATCACCCACCAAGCCATCGATGAGTACAATAAACAGTTACAGTCTGAAATTGAGAACATTCGCGACTTCATTGTATTGCACTATAAAGTGACTCAACGCCAAGATAGCGCGTTTTGGCGCCACTGCAGCGCCATGGAAGTACCAGAGAGTTTGCAGCATAAAATCGATCTGTTTAAAGAAACCGGTCGGGTGTTTTTAGACGACGGTGACATATTCCGAGTGGATTCCTGGACCCAGGTAATGCTTGGGCAAGGGCTAATGCCAAAGCAGCATCACCTGATCGCGGATATGCTCTCTGAACAGGAGCTAGAAAAACTGCTCAACGGCATTAAGCGCCAAATACAACAGCGATTAGAGACCTTGCCAGCGCACCATCAGTTCATTGAGCAATACTGCGCCAGCTAGGAACTCAGTGCCGTCTCGCTACTCTATACCTGAGCAACGGATGTCGGCCGTCAAAGCCTTTTGAGGCTGAATCGTGACGTCGGCAAGTGCTAATTCTAGGGTACCTTGGGTTTCGAGCGAGAATGGCGATACGGTATTAGCCAGTTGCATGCCGGCTTCTTTAAAGCAACCCATATCCACCGCCAAAGTTTGCCACTCACCTAATTTCGCTTGCGACAATTGCTCGGTAATGTCTAAGCCGCCTTGGCATTGGGGAGCAGGCCCCGATTGGTTCTCTTCTGCTTCACAGTACATCATAAGGGCAACTGACTCGGATGGTTTCGTATCGACTCGATAACCGAACACTAAGGCTGACTCTTGAATCAACTGCACTCGCAAATCTTCCCTAAAATTGCTCTTAGAAATCATGCTAACCGCTGCTTTCGAGCCGCCACTAAAGGCAACTTTAAACGCATCCTCTTGAATTTCTTTATCGATGGTTCGATACCCAACAGAGCCTAATTGAGCGCTATTAGCTTGTACTTGTAACTTTTGCTGTTCGTCAGTTAACCACAGTAACCAAGGTTTTTGCATGGTGCCATTAAACAACGGCATCGGTGCTAATTCGTTTTTAGCAAAGTGATAGGTTTCGTCTAAGTCATCTCCCAAGACGTTGTCATCTTGATAGGTTAAACCAAAACCATAGGGCAATAACGGCTGATAGTCTTCATCTTGCCAGTTAACCGTTTGCGTCGCTGTTTTAGGCCACGAAAACGACAGTTTACCAACGAAATCATATTGCACTTGTTGATTGGTATCCCTGAAAAGCACCTGTGCTATAGCGTCTCCTTCGCTACCGGGAAGCCATACCGCCACGAACGCATCGGAAGCATTGAGTTCTGCATTAACCCATAACGGCCGCCCAGAAATAAACAGCGATATAACCGGTATCCCTTGCGCCTTTAACTTTTGCAGTAACGCTAAATCGCGTTTATCGCCAATCTGATAATCAACATTAGGGCGATCTCCGTGACCTTCAGCATAGGGCGATTCCCCAAAGACTACGATTGCGACATCTGGCTTTTGCTGAAAGCTGCCATCTTCACTAAGCGTCGCGGTTCCGCCTCCTTTGGTCACTTGCTGAACAATGCCATCATAAATGGATGTTGCCCCAGGAAAATCAGCATTGGTGTTACCGGTTCCCTGCCAAGTAATTGTCCAACCACCGCTTTGTTTGCCAATGTTATTCGCACCATCGCCGGCCACCAATACCGATAAATTGCTTGGCAAGGGCAATATGCCTCGCTGATTTTTTAACAGCACTAAAGATTCTCGTACTGCTTGTTTGGCAACCTGGCGATGATCGGCATGCCCAATAAGCTCTACTTGTCCTGAAATGGCTCTGTTGGCTGGGCTAGGTTTCTCGAACAACCCCGCTCGCAACTTCACCCGTAAGATACGCGCTACAGCATCGTCGATACGACTCATAGGAATGATGTCTTGCTGAGCTTGTTCCAGAGTGTTGTAGTACAAGGGCTTCCAAGATGGGGTGGGCGCCATAAACATATCCAGCCCTGCATTAATGGCTTTTGCGCAGGATTCGTTGCTGCAACCGGCAACCTGACCATGGCCGTTCCAATCCCCCACAACAAAGCCATCAAAGCCCATGCGCTCTTTCAATACATCGTTTAACAAGTACTTGTGACCGTGAATTTTTTCACCGTGCCAAGAGTTAAACGATGCCATGACGCTTTGAGCGCCGGCACTCAAGCCACCAACGTAACCCTGAGCATGTAACTCAACCAACTCTTTTTCCGAGGCAATGTTGTTTCCCTGATCGTCCCCCTCAACGGTGCCACCGTCGCCGACAAAGTGCTTCACCGTACTGATGACGCGGTCATCGCCGAGAAAATCCTTATCTGCGCGGCCTTGCAGCCCTTTTACAATGGCTGCACTGTATGAACGCACAATGTCTGGATGCTCTGAGTAGCCTTCATAAGTTCGCCCCCAGCGGTCGTCTCTGACGACCGCCACGGTAGGAGCAAAAACCCAATCAATGCCAGTTACCATGACTTCGGTCGCCGTTATCTCGGCAATCTTTTCTATCAATTCGGGATTGTTCATCGCCCCTAGGCCAATATTATGCGGGAACAGCGTCGCTCCGATAACGTTGTTGTGACCGTGTACCGCATCCGTCCCCCACATGGTTGGTATGGCAATACCATCAAGCGAGTCATCCATCGATGCTTGATACATGGCTTCGGCCAAATCGATCCAGTCTGCCGGGGTGGCTTGCTTATTTCCTGAGGGAAAAGACCCGCCGCCGTTTAAGTAGGAGCCAAAGCCGTATTTCCGCATATCTTCAACACTAATATCGCGAATTTCAGGCTGAATCATTTGCGCTATTTTCTGCTCTAAAGTCATTTTAGCGAGTATTTCGGTGACTTTAGCTTCGATTGCTGGGTCGCTGGCGACTTCACTGCTTAGCTTAGGCCAAAGGTCAATATTGTACCCTTTGTCAGTCGTAGCCTGAGCAGGCGAGTTGGTGGCTGTAGGCTCCGGCTTTTGTGCATTTTGTTCAGCACAGGCTAATAAAACCGTGGTGCAGAGGATTCCCAACGTACCACTTATCCATGGATTCATGACTGACTCTCCTATCGACCCTTGATTTAGCATTAACAAAATACTAACATACATCATAAATGAAAGCGCTTTCAAGGCTGAAGTAAAACAATATAAGCCGTTTCTAATGTTAAATGTAAGCGTTTTCAAAACTTAGGTGTGGGCAGTAAAACTCAATAACTAACCAATGGAAGATCGTTAAGGATGAAGCAACAATTAAAGCTACCCGCTAACAGCCCCATGCTTGATAAAGATTTCATCTACGGCGTTGCCACTGCTTCGTTCCAAATTGAAGGGGGCATCGAGCACCGCCTGCCGTGTATTTGGGATACCTTTTGCGCTACCCCAGGCAAGATTGCCGACCATTCCAATGGCGCTGTGGCTTGTAACCATTATCAACTCTGGCAACAGGATATTGATCTCATCGAGTCATTAGGAGTTGATGCTTACCGACTTTCAATCTCATGGCCAAGGTTGATTGACGAAGATGGTGAACTTCGCCGAGAAGGAGCCAACTACTACGTTAACTTGCTTAAGCGTCTTCAACAAAAAGGCATCAAAGCCTTTGTTACGCTTTACCATTGGGACCTACCACAATATTTAGAAGATCAAGGTGGTTGGTTAAACCGAGATACCGCTTATCAGTTTGAACGTTACGCGACACAAGTCGCCCAGCTTTTTGGAACCTTGGTACACAGCTACGCCACCTTAAACGAGCCTTTTTGCAGCGCCTACTTAGGCTACGAGGCTGGTATACACGCGCCGGGCAAAACCGGCCAAGCCAATGGCCGAAAAGCGGCTCATCATTTATTGTTAGCTCATGGCTTGGCCTTGCAAGCGTTGCAGCAACATGCCCCTCATGCAATGAATGGCATAGTACTTAACTTCACCCCTTGTTACAGCGCAAGCGAAGACCCAAAAGACCAAGAAGCCACCGCTTTCGCTGACGGCTATCATAACGATTGGTACCTTCGCCCGATAATGGAAGGCAAATATCCGGACGTTATAGAACAATTAGACGCATCATGTCGACCCGATATTCTAGAAGGTGATATGGCCACCATCGCTCAGCCGCTGGACTTTTTAGGCGTCAACTTTTACACAAGAGCCATCTATCGAGCAGACGAACAGCAACCTTTTGTGCAACTTCCGCCACCCCAACCGTTAACCGATATTGGCTGGGAAATCTATCCGAGTGCGTTAACCGATTTGTTGGTAGGAATGAACAAAACGTATACCTTACCGCCGATATACATTACCGAAAACGGAGCCGCCATTGACGACCAAGTAAACGCCGGTAAAGTTGCTGATTCGCGCCGAATCGACTATTACCAACGTCATTTAAACGCGGTCAATGACGCCATGGTTCAAGGTGTCAATGTGAACGGTTATTTTGCCTGGAGTTTAATGGACAATTTTGAATGGGCAGAGGGCTACAGCAAACGTTTTGGCATCGTATACGTCGATTATTCATCCCAGACCCGAACGCTAAAAGATAGTGCCATCGCCTATCGCCAATTAATAACAACACGATATTGAGCTTAAGACTATGTTATCAGTTCGAGAGAAAGTGGCTTATGGCCTAGGCGACACCGCAAGTAACATTATTTTCCAAACCGTCATGATGTTCTTAATGCTCTACTACACCGATGTAGTTGGATTGGATGCCGCAGTGGTTGGCACTATGTTCTTGGTGGTTCGTATTTTCGATGCGGTTACCGATCCTATCATGGGCGCTATTGCAGATCGCACTCAATCTCGCTGGGGACATTTTCGCCCCTATTTGTTGTGGCTGGCGCTACCGTTTGCACTGATCAGTATTCTGGCCTTTACCAAACCGGAGCTAGAAGGCAGCGCCAAAATAATTTATGCCTTCACCACTTATAGCTTGCTCATGATCGCCTACACCCTAATCAATATTCCCTATTGTGCGCTAGGGGGCGTTCTAACCTCTGACGCTAAAGAGCGTGTGAGCGTGCAGTCGTACCGATTCGTATTTGGCATGCTCGGCGGCGTTATTGTTGCCGGGTGTACCATGCCTATGGTGGATTTCTTTGGTGAAGGTGATAAAGCACTCGGTTACCAGTACACCATGATCGTCATGAGTATCATTGGCTTTATCCTATTTTTACTGTGTTTTGCTGGTACCAAAGAGCGCATTGCGCAACCTAAAGAGCAGCAAGTCAGCTACCGCAAAACCTTATCCACTTTGTGGCAAAACGACCAATGGCGAATTCTGAGTATTGCGGTTACATTCTTGCTAACCGGCCAAGTCCTTCGTTTTACCTTAGCCGTCTACTATGTAAAGTACTTCTTAGGACGAGAGGATTTAATTACCCAGTTCATGACCCTTGGTGTCATTGCGTCAATGATTGGTTGCGCTCTTTCTCAACCGTTAGCAGCAAGAGTCTGTAAAATTCGCGCTTATATTAGCCTGCAGCTAATTGCGGCAGCTATTTGTATGGCCAGTTACTTCATAGGTTCGGATCAAATAGCGCTCGCCATGGCGGCTTTTATTGCTTGGAAGTTTTTCTTAGATATGGGAACGCCGCTATTATGGGCCAAAATGGCAGACACCATTGACTACGGCCACCATAAAAGCGGCATTCGTGTTACCGGTTTAGTGTATTCCGGCATCATTTTCTTCATTAAAATTGGAGTGGCGCTTGGCGGCGCTATCGCTGGCTGGCTGTTAGCCTACTACGGTTATCAAGCTGATACCGAGCAAACCGATGCGACCCTTCATGGCTTACTGATGTCCTTTACCATTTATCCTGCCATCGGCTCGATTTTAGCCGCCATTGTCATGACTCAATACCGACTCACTAACAATAAGATTGCTGAACTGCAAAAAGGCTTGCGCTTAAATGCTAGTTAAAACACATGGAGTCAGTTATTATTTTTCAACTTAATTGCTCATACTAACAATAACCTATGGCCACAATTTACGAAGTAGCAAAAACAGCTGGCGTGTCACTGACTACCGTTTCTCGAGTAATCAATGGTAATAGCAAGGTGCGGGAGTCAACTCGCACAAAAGTGTTAGATGCAATGCAGCAGTTAGACTACCGTCCGAACGCCATCGCCCAATCGCTTGCTTCTAATCGAACCAACAGCATAGGTATTATGGTATCTGAGCTTGATGGGCCATTTTTCGGACTGATGATGGCCGCGATAGAGCAAGAGTTACGCAAAGCCGGTAAACACGTAATCATTACCACGGGTCACAGTGATCAAACCCGAGAAAAAGAAGGCATCGATTTTTTGATCAGTAGGAAATGTGACGCCATTATTGCCCACGTTGAAGCCGTAAGCGACGAGTATTTAATCGAGATTAACCAAGGCAAAACCCCAGTATATCTTATTAGCCGTTATGTTGAGGCGATTGCCGACAAATGCGTAAGCCTAGACAACAAAATGGGTGGCTATTTAGCGACCAAAAACCTGATTGAGAACAATCATAGAGACATAGCCTACGTTTCAGGCCCTATGTTTAAAGCCGACGCGGTTGATAGGTTAACAGGCCACAAGCGCGCCCTTGCCGAATTTGATATTCCGTTTAACGAAGAACTATTTTTTGTTGGGGACTTTAAAGAGACCGGTGGCCAACAAGCACTCAAACATTTCTTAAGCACCAACCGCTCGTTTACTGCCATAGTATGTTCCAATGATGAAATGGCCTCAGGCGCAATGAAATACGCCCGTGAACATTCAATTTCCATTCCACAAGAGCTTTCGATTATTGGTTACGATAATGTCATCTTTGCCAATTACTTATACCCTCGCTTGACAACGATCACTAACCCAGTAGATAAAATGGGGAGCATGGCGGCTCGGCTGGTATTGCAGGATTGCTATCAGTTACCTACTCTCGCGGTAGAGCATTTATTTACCCCCAGTTTAAAGGTCCGTGACTCCGTCTATCCTATCTAGTGGTTATCGACTTTTTGTGTCGGATCTCACAAATATCATTGCTTTTGTCACATGAGGATCACCTTTCGTGATCTATCCTATTGGAAAATAAATTGAGCCATCTCGCTCGAATATGCCGAAATAGGACATACCATGACTTCACTATTTAAGCCCCTTACACTTGGAAAACTCACCCTCAAGAACCGTATTGTCATGCCTCCTATGACGCGCTCTCGAGCCACCCAACCTGGAAACTCTGCCAACGACATGATGGCAACCTATTACGCACAAAGAGCTTCAGCGGGTCTGATAGTCTCTGAAGGCACGCAAATTTCAGCTATGGGCCAAGGGTATGCATGGACACCGGGTATTTACACTGCCGAGCAAATTGCCGGTTGGCGCAAAGTAACCGATGCGGTACATCAACAAGGTGGCGCAATTTTCGCACAAGTTTGGCACGTTGGACGTGTGACTCACCCAGATAATATTGGCGGTGAACAACCGATTTCATCATCGGCTCTAAAAGCTGAAAACGTGAAAGTATTCATCGATAACGGAAATGACGAACCCGGTTTCGTAGACGTTGTTGAACCTAGAACCATGACCAAAGAAGACATTAAGCAGGTGGTTGAAGAATATCGCCAAGCGGCTTTAAACGCGGTTGAGGCGGGCTTTGATGGGGTGGAATTGCACGCTGCCAATGGTTATTTGATCAATCAATTCATTGATTCACAAGCCAACCAACGTACCGACGAATACGGCGGCTCTATCGAAAATCGGTTACGCTTTATGGCTGAGGTTGTTAGCGCCATGAGCGAAGCCATTGGTGCCGATAAAGTAGGTGTGCGCCTTGCGCCCTTTACCTCGCTAAACGGCACGGTTGATGACACACCACAGGCTACCTATGAAGCCGCTGCTAAGCTTCTCAATGAGCTGAACGTGGTGTACATCCACTTTGCTGAAGTGGATTGGGACGATGCTCCAGAAACGCCCACCAGCTTCAAAAGAGCCGTGCGCGCGGCATACGATGGCGTGCTTATTTGGGCTGGGCGCTACGACGCTGATAAAGCAGAGCAAGCGCTACAAGACGGCTATGCCGATATGATTGGGTTTGGTCGCCCCTTTATTGCCAACCCAGATTTGGTGTCGCGGATACAAAACGGCTATCCGTTAGCGCAGCACAATCCCGATACCCTATTTGGTGGCGCTGAAGCGGGACTGACCGACTACCCAAGCTACCAAAAATAATGGCTACAATCTGCTAAGAAGGCCACCTTTTGAGGTGGCCTTCTTACATTAATTTTTAGAGTAATTACGTAAACTTATCTCGATTTAGAGAGGCAAATGAAACCTTTGCCGTCAACGCTTTCGTCTTATAGATAAACAAGGACAGCCCCGTTGTTGAAGCAGTTCGCAAATTGACAGAAAGTCGTGCAAACAAACACAGCCTTTTTCAACAGATTTTGCTATTCTGTGCCGCAATATAGCTATCAAGGTTTCACGAATTAGTATGTCTGACAGTAAAAAGCCAGTTTGGTTAACTCTAGTGAGCTGGGCTCAAAAGCTCTTAGTTAGAAGTAAAATCATACTGACTAATCCTATGGATGAATTAGGCATTGATAACCATCAAGCCATCGCCTACGTTCTTAAAACTGACTCCTTTAGCGATAAGATTGCCCTATCGAACGTCTGTGGCAAACTTGGCCTGCCCGATCCTTTTTCACCTTTCGTCGTTGAGGGAATGACAGCGCCTCGGTTTGTGGTTACTGAGGGCAGCAAGCCGTTGGTGGGCAAACGCGAAGATAATGAAAATTCACTCGAAAGTTTTCGCAAACTGCTGGCGTTACATAGGCAAAATCCTGAGTTAGACGTTAAGCTGATTCCCGTTGGTTTATTTTGGGGGCGAAAACCCGGTAAGTCTGGCGACAATATGTCGTCAGCCATGATTGAGCGTGAATCACCTAGCTGGCTCCGCAAATTTTTTATGCTGCTGTTTTTGGGACGCCGAAACTTCATTCAATTTTCGCCGCCAGTATCGCTGCGTTACATGGCTGATCAGCACGGCAGCGATGAGCATTTAGCGCACAAACTAAGCCGTGTCGCACGCGTGCATTTTGGCCGCCAACGACGCGTGCTTACCGGTCCTGACTTACCTCGCAGAGAGTTAATTATTGATGCGTTGATGAAGTCGGAGAACATTCAAAAGGCCATCAAAGAAGAAGCTCAAAGCAAGAACATTAGCGAAGAGAAAGCCCGTCAAAAGGCATACGCCTGCTTAGACGAGGTGGCTGCAGGTTACTCAGACAATTTGGTACGGGTTGCCGACCACATTCTCACCTGGTTGTGGAACAAACTGTACCGTGGCGTCAATATTACCGGAGCAGGCCGTGTCCGCCAGCTGTCTCACGACGGTCACGAGATTGTGTACGTTCCTTGTCACCGCAGCCATATGGACTATTTACTCTTGTCCTATCTGTTGTATTACCAAGGGATGATTCCACCGCATATTGCCGCTGGTATTAATCTCAACTTCTGGCCAGCGGGCCCGATTTTCCGTAAAGGGGGCGCCTTTTTTATTCGTCGCAGCTTTGCTGGCGATAAGTTGTATACCGCCATTTTTAAAGAGTACTTAGATACCCTGTTTAGCAAAGGTTATTCGGTAGAGTATTTCTGTGAAGGCGGACGCAGCCGTACCGGTCGCTTGCTCGCGCCTAAAACGGGCATGATAGCTATGACAGTACAAAGCATGATGCGAGGCATTGAGCGCCCAATCACGTTTGTGCCGGTATACCTTGGCTACGATCACGTTATGGAAGTGGCCACTTACCATAAAGAGCTTAGAGGTAAGAAAAAAGAAAAAGAGTCGGTGTGGCAGGTATTTGGTGCTATCCGCAAATTACGCAATTACGGCCAATGTTATGTCAATTTTGGCGAGCCCATTACCATTCACCAATTCCTCAACCAACAGGTGCCCGATTGGCGTCAGCAACTCGAGAAAAGTGATGAGCAAAAGCCGGCCTGGTTAACCCCAGTGGTCAACAAATTGGCCAACCAGATCATGCGCCACATTAACGATGCGGCGGCCATTAGCCCTGCACCGTTAACTAGCTTGGCCTTGCTTTCTACACCGCAAAACGCCATGGAGCGCAAACAGCTAGAGTCTCAACTAGACTGCTATTTGCAATTGTTGCGTATCGCGCCTTACAGCAAAACCGCCACCGTGCCAGATATGGATGGCAAACAATTGCTTCAAGAAGCCTTAGATTTAGATAAGTTTTCGGTAAGTAAAGATAATATTGGCGAGATCGTATCACTGTCGGAGCAAACCGCGATCACCATGACCTATTACCGCAACAACATTTTGCATATGTTGTTAATACCAGCGCTTATTGCAAAAACTTGCTACCGCTGCGGTCCTGTGTCTCGTGATACCTTGATAGCGAAAGTGCAAATGTTTGTTCCTATGATGCGAGCTGAGCTGTTCTTTAATACCGAGTTCGCCGATGACTACATCAATCGCACCATCGACGCCATGATTGAGCTTGATTTGCTCCATGACAACGAGCAAATCTCAGAGAATCCAAAAGCCTTACTTAAACTTCGCAATATCGCTGCGGTGTCTCAAGAGAGCCTGCAGCGCTATGGCATTCTGTTCAATATTTTACTGGAGAAGCCTGACATTGACCGAGCTTCGCTTGAGAAGAAAAGCCAAGTGATAGCTAAGCGTCTTGGCAGCCTAAACGGCATTACAGCCCCAGAGTTCTTTGATAAGAAGTTATACGGCAACTTGGTCATCCGGCTGAAAGAATTCGGCTTTTTCGATGAAGGCAGCACCCAAGTAGCTGACACCGCTATGACCATCAACGAACTGCTTAGCGCTTCCGTAAAACAAAACATTCGCCAAAGCTTCGAGCAGGATTAATCAACAATGGCTAAACATTTAAACGCCGGACAATCAACTAACCAACCGTCGCTGTTAGGTGGCGCAATGATCATTGCTGGTACCACAGTCGGTGCCGGGATGTTCTCTCTGCCCGTGGTTTCGGCAGGTATGTGGTTTGGTTATTCAAGTCTCATGCTTCTAGTAATGTGGGCCTTCATGTTTGTGTCTGGCCTGTTACTGCTAGAAACCAACCTACATTTTAAAGAAGGGGCCAGTTTCGATACCTTGACTAAGTCGACCCTGGGTCAAGCTTGGCGAATCATAAATGGCCTCGCCATAGCCTTTGTTTTGTACATTTTGACCTACGCTTACGTGAGCGGAGGCAGCTCCATGGTGGCGTTATCCGCTCAAGGGTTAGGCGTGAATTTGCCACAGCCTCTGGCGGGTCTGATTTTTGCTGCCGTGCTGGCGAGTGTGGTGTTTGTTAGTACCAAAGCGGTGGATCGCATCACCAGTATTATGCTGGGCGCGATGATAATTACCTTCTTATTGTCCATTGGCAACATGCTCGGCAATGTCGAAGCCCAATACCTATGGCAACCGGATGGCGCTCCAACATTTGCCCCTTATATTCTGGCGGCGCTGCCCTTTGCTCTGGCCAGTTTTGGCTACCATGGTAACGTTCCAAGCCTGGTTAAGTACTATGGTAAAAACCCATCAAAAGTAGCGGCTGCCATTGCAATCGGTACCCTAATCGCGCTTGCTATTTATATGTGTTGGCAATTGGCGGCCATGGGTAATCTTGCCCGTACTGAGTTTGATGGCATCATCGCTCAAGGTGGCAACATGGGAGCTTTAGTCGGTGCCTTAAGTCAGGTGGTGAACAGTGACTGGCTCGGTAAAAGCCTGCAAGTATTTGCCAACCTTGCGGTGGCATCATCGTTTCTCGGAGTAACGCTTGGCTTGTTTGACTATATTGCCGATTTGTTCGATTTCGACGATGGCCGCAGCGGTCGCTTTAAAACCGCTTTGGTAACCTTTGTTCCCCCTACCTTGTTGGCGTTGTTATTTCCTAATGGTTTCATTGTCGCCATTGGATTTGCGGCGCTCGCAGCGACGGTGTGGACTTTGATTGTGCCGGCACTGATGGCCAAAAAAGCCCGCCAGCAATTTCCCAATGCAGCGTTTAAGGTTCCTGGTGGCAACCTAGTGCTGTACGCGGTATTAACTCTTGGCGTTGTCATTGGCGCTTGTCACTTGTTGGCTATGGCCAACTACCTACCGGTTTATCCACATTAGTTGTTAAGCGACGACAATTTATTGACCATGTGAGCGATTACCGTCGCTCACGGTTTTTTGTCGGTGTTTTGACGGGGTTTAATATAACAATAACTTATAAAAACCAGTTTTTATAAAAACTTTGTCTATAAACAATGCCGCACGATGTTCATCACTTCTTATAATTGAAGGTACAACAAGAAACACTATGGATGGGCATTATGATTTTACTTATCGGGGGCGAAAAAGGCGGAAGTGGTAAAAGCTGCCTAGCTCAAAATACGGCGGTTTACCTTGCCAAAGAATGCGGTGCTTCAGTGATGTTAGTCGACTGCGATCCTCAAAGGACCAGCGCAGACTGGGCACAAACTCGCGGCAACAACAGCAAGTTAACCAAAATCAACTGCGTTCAAATGTACGGCAAAATCCGGAATGATTTACTCAGCCTACAAAAAGCCTACGACATCATCATTGTCGATTGCGGCGGTCAGGACAGTTTGGCTTTGCGAGCAACCTTATCGGTCGCGAACTACGCCATGTTACCGCTACGACCCAAACGTCGCGACTTAAAAACCGTCTCCCACATGGATGAGTTACTCGCCACTTGCCAAATGATCAACCCTGATTTGAAAGCGCACTTTGTTATAACTCAATGTCCGTCTCTTCCTAATCAAGCAAAACGTATTTGGGAGGCCAAAGAGGTCTGCAAAACATGGGGCATCCCGGTTTTAGAAGGTGTGACCTATCACCGCAATGTATATGACGATAGCGAAGAGTCAGGGCTGTCAGTGATAGAACAAGACAGTGAAGGTAAAGCCTCTGACGAAATTCGTAGCTTGGTTAACGAGCTTATGGAAGTCAGCAATACTGAAGAATTAGCCACCCGTTTTCGTGAACAACGTGAGCAGTTAGGACGAGGAACTTATGCCATTAGCGGATCTAAAGAAAAAGCGGCCTACGCCATCGCATAAGCCCTTGTCCGTCGACGATTTTATCGACGGAGCTTTGGACTATGCTTCGGGTCGTCAAACGCCCATGGCAGCGAATACTGTCACGCGAAAATCTTCCGCCAAGGTCACTCAGTTGCGCCCTCAACAGATGACCTTAATCGAAGATAGAGCGCCACAAAAAAAGCCAGTTGACGTTGAAGACAAGAGCAAGTTTATTCATGTCAGCTATACCATAACCAGTTCGGCACTGGCGCAATTGAATGCGAACTCCCAACGTCATTCAATGGCCAAGTCACGGTTATTGCGCGTCTTACTGCAACACTTTGATTCACTCCCTCCCATAAAGCAGTCTCAGTTGTTGCAGGCCAATGCAGTGCGCTAATGCGCACTGTTTTTTTATCTGCGGCTAAGACTTCAATAACGGTCGGCGATAAATTAAGTAGTAAATTGCTGGAATTACAAACAAGCTTAACAGCGGCGCTGTTATCATGCCTCCGACCATGGGTGCTGCGATTTTTTGCATCACATCGTTACCACTGCCAACGCCCCACATAATGGGCAACAAGCCAAAGAATATGGTCGCTACGGTCATGGCTTTTGGACGTATGCGCAACACCGCACCTTCAACAAGCGCTTGTTTTAATTGCTCCCTACTTTGTAGTTGGCTTGTTTGCTGGCGCGCTTTAATGGCGTTATTTAAATACACTTGCATGACGACCCCAAATTCTGCCGCCACCCCGGCTAGCGCTATCATACCAACTGCTACGGCCACCGACAGGTCGTAGTTCAGCAGGTATAAAAGCCAGGCACTGCCCACCAATGCAAACGGCAAGCTAAGCATGATGACCGATGCTTGAATCAGCGAACCAAATGTCATCATTAGCAACAAGAAAATAACCGCCAACATCAGTGGTACCACCAATTCCATTTTCTCGGCAACCCGTTGCATGTATTCGTATTGCCCTGCAAAGCTGTAGTTGTATCGCGCCGGTAACACCAACTGTTCTTGCAAGGCAGCCTGGGCCTGACTGATGTACTCACCGATGCTGACGTCGTTAATGTCCACAAATACCCAGCTGATTAAACGGCCATTTTCCGAAGCAAGCATGGGTGGCCCATCGTTGATACTGAGGCTTGCCAAACTGCTAAGCGGGACGTACTTGCCGGTTTTAGTGAGCACAGGCAGCGAACGTAATTTCTCGATGTCGTCTCGAAGCTCTCGAGGGTAGCGAATGTTGATTGGGTAGCGTTCTCGGCCCTGAATCGACTCGCCAACTTGCATGCCGCCAATGGCCATTTGCACCACATCTTGAACATCGCTTAACGTCATTCCGTAACGGGCGGCGGCCGGTAAGTTAGGCTCTATGTCCAAATATCGCCCGCCTTCAGTTCGCTGGGCGAATGCTGAGGCCGTATTCGGTAACCGCGATAAAATTGCCTCAACTTCTGCACCAATGCTTTGTAACTGAGTTACATCAGAGCCGGATATCTTAATGCCAACGGGGGTTCTAACACCCGTTGACAACATGTCGATGCGAGTTTTGATTGGCTGAACCCAGGCATTGGTTATACCCGGTACTTTTACGGTCCGCTGCAACTCATCAATGATGTCTTTCAGGGTGTATCCTTGCCGCCATTGGTCTCTAGGTTGCAAACGAATGGTCGTTTCCAGCATGGTCAATGGTGCAGGGTCCGTGGCGGTTTCTGCTCTACCCACCTTGCCAAATACACTTTTCACCTCTGGGATGGTTTTTATCAGTCTATCGGTTTGCTGTAGGATTTCCGCCGCCTTTCCGGCACTAATACCCGGAAGGGTTGTTGGCATATAAAGCAAGTCGCCTTCATCCAGCTCAGGCATGAATTCCGAGCCCATTCGTGACAACGGCACGACGGCAGAGCACAGCGCAATAACCGCAACAAACAAGGTCACAACAGGAAAGCGTAATACCAGCCTCAATGTTGGTTTATAAATAGCAATTAAAAAACGGCTTAACGGATTGTTGCTTTCTCGAGGAATACGCCCGCGAACAAAATAGCCCATCAATACTGGAATTAAGGTGACCGCCAACAGTGCTGAAGCCGCCATAGCAAACGTTTTCGTATAAGCCAACGGGTGAAACAATCGCCCCTCTTGAGCTTCTAAGGCGAACACAGGAATAAAGCTCAAGGTGATGATCAACAAACTGAAAAACAAAGCTGGCCCAACTTCTATGGACGCATCTATAATGGTCCGCCAATGTTCGCTACCGGTTGCCGGATGGCCCTGTTGCTGCTCATATTTATCCAGGTGTTTGTGTGCATTCTCTACCATCACAATGGCCGCATCTACCAGTGCCCCAATGGCAATCGCAATGCCTCCAAGGCTCATGATATTCGCATTCACACCCATAAATTTCATGATGATAAAACTTATCAGAATCGACATTGGTAAACTGATGACCGCCACTAGCGTCGAGCGAACATGCAATAAAAAGACAAAGCAGATTAGAGCAACCACCAACATTTCTTCAATCACTTTGTCTTTGAGGTTGTTCACTGAATTGAGAATCAACTGCGACCTATCATAGGTAATGACCAGCTCGACGCCTTGGGGCAGCCCTTGTTCAATTTCAACAATTTTTTCTCGAACTTTGTCTATGGTTTGCAAAGCGTTTTCGCCATAGCGCATCACTACGATGCCCCCCACCACTTCGCCTTTTCCATCAAGTTCAGCGATGCCGCGTCGGGCGCTAGGGCCGGTTCGAATCTGTGCCACGTCTTTCATTAACACCGGTGTTCCCGACTCCGATACCACTCCCAGCGGTATTTCCCGGAAATCATCCAAGTTTTGGCGATACCCGGAAGCGGTGATCATGTACTCCGCTTCGCCCATTTCAAGTACAGAGCCACCTACCGAGTTATTGGATTGTTCTAACGCTCGGCGAATACTCATGAGATCTAACTGATAAAGCGCTAATTTATGGGGGTCGACCACAATCTGGTAAGACTGTTCCATGCCGCCAACGGTGGCAACCTCAGAGACCCCTGCAACGCTTTGCAACTCCAGTTTTAAAAACCAGTCTTGCAAACTTCGTAGCTGGGCAAGGTCATGTTTGCCCGTTTTATCCACCAGCGCATATTGAAATACCCAACCTACCCCAGAAGCGTCCGGTCCCAAACTTGGAATAACGCCCTGAGGGAGTTGAGACTGAACCTGCGATAAGTATTCTAGAACCCTTGAGCGGGCCCAATAAATATCGGTACCGTCTTCAAAAATCACATAAACATAAGAGTCGCCGAACATGGAGAAACCACGCACGGTTTTAGCACCGGGTACGGCCAACATGGCGGTCGATAACGGGTAGGTTACTTGGTCTTCTACCAGCTGTGGTGATTGTCCTGGGTAACTTGTCTTAACAATCACTTGTACGTCAGACAAATCCGGCAACGCGTCCAATGGCGTTGAGTGCATGGCTTGATAACCAACAACGGCGATAATAGCACTGAGCAATAGCACCAAAGCTCGCTGTTTGACTGAGGCTTCAATTAACTTAGCTAACATATTAACCTCAATTAATGGTGGCTGTGATCGTGATGAGAGCCATCGGGTGAAGGCTGGCTTAGGCGCTGAAGACTTCCTTGAATACTGGCCTCAGAATCGATCAGGAACTGCCCAGAGACCACCACGTTATCCCCTGCCTGCAAGCCATCAAGCACTTCCGCTTGGCCTTTTACCATAATTCCGAGCTTAACAGTGACCGAGCTAAAAGTTGTGTCACTGAGTTGCACGACCACCCGATTTTCACGACCGGTCTGAATTAAGGCTTCCATGGGAATAATCAATAAATCGCGCTTAGGCCCCCCATAAAGCTCCACATCGACTAATGTTCCGGGACGCAATTTCTTGTCGGGATTTGCAAGTCGAATTCTAACCTGCATAGCCCGCGTAACCGGGTCTAACTCTGGGTAAATGTAATCGATACTGCCTTCCAACCCAAACAGTCCCTGCGCTGCTGCGGTCACATCGGCGGGTCGTCCTTGCTCTAACCACGACTGTTCATTTTCGAACACGTCAGCGATCACCCAAACATGACTTAAATTAACCAATTCAAACAAAGTATCACCCGGCTGAATATACATGCCATCGCGCACGCTCAAATCGCTAACGTAGCCGTCTTGAGGCGCGTAAAAAGGTACCCGATATAAGCTTTGTTTAGAGGCTTCTATTTGCTTAATGGTTTTTTCGGAAATGCCCAGCAACTCCAAACGAAGCCTAGCTTTACGAAGCAGCTCCGCAGACATTCGATCTGAGCTACTGCTGTAGTCTAATGCTTGTAAAAAATCATCTTGAGCAGACACCAGTTCAGGCGAGTAAAGCTCAAACATAAAGTCGCCCTTTTTAACGCTTTGACCAACATTGTTGATGGCCATTTTTTCTATCCATCCGGTTGCGCGAGCGTGTAGATGAAAAATACTGTCTTGGTCGTATTGCACGGTTCCTAAGGTCTTCACGTAGCGCCATAATGTTCCCTTCTCAACCGTTTGAGTGCGCATACCTAAGGCTTGCTGCATACCTCCTGCGACTTCGATTTCTATGGTTTGAGATGCGCCCCCTACTTCTACTTTTTCAAGATTCATTCCACAAATAGGACAGGTTCCTTCACTATCAGAAACAATTTGAGGGTGCATTGGACAAACGTATTTGGTTTGCGCCTGTGTTTCTTGCTCAATAGGCTCTAAGTACATATTACAAATTGGGCATCGTTCCCCCTCTTCACCCGTTTGTTGCGGGTGCATAGGGCAGGCATAGCCGCTAGTGTGTTGATGCTGGTGTTGAGCAGTAGTGTCGACGCTGGTTGCCATCGCCACATTGAAAAAGGATAGACTGACGACAAATGTTACTACCAACAGCGTTAATAGTGATAGGGATGGGAATCGCTCACCCATGGTAATCTCCAAATATTGCACTGCACTTGCAGCGTCTTCATCAATAGCTAACGCATTGTGTTCTAGAAAAGCACAAAGCGCTTTAAATTATTTATAAAGAATAGCGATTAACACCTTGGAGGCGGTGATTTCTTGAAAAGCAGCAAGGAATACGGCGCTTCGTCGAAACCGTTTCCTTCGGAAGAGGATTTAACGCCCGTATTAACGTTCGTAATGGGAATAGCCGCAGCAGTCACCACAACCGACGAGCATTGACCGCACTGCTCTGAACAGCTCCCATCTTCGCTAGCCAAACACTGGTGCTGTGCTGAGTCGCTGTCGCAGCAATCATGAGATTGAGTCGACTGAGCGGTTCCAGTGCTGTGGCAGTCCATTGCGTCCTGGGTTTGCGAAATCTCACTGGTTGTAGGCATTGCTGTCTGAGTGGTTGGGCCTTTGGCACTAACAACTAGGCTTTGTCCAAGCAAAGCCATCATCATGAATAGGGTGCCGAAGATTCTTAACACGTAGTGTTCCACTGCTGTTATTTTGAGTTCAAGGGAAGCTTAACCAAGCCCTTCGCGCTTTGTCAAACTCGCGCTTGGGTATTACTGCAAAGATTACAGAGATTGTAAGTAGGCACACGCGGCTGGTAGAAAGGTTTCAGCAACGGTTAGTGTCTTTTGTTGATGGTGAAACGGACGGCGCCGACCCCATAACGCACCAGACCATACATTATCTTTAGCAAATGCTTGAAAAACCGGTGTATCACAAGCGTGTTCGGCAAATGTTAACGGCCCCTGCTCAAAGGGCGTGGTGTTAAATAGCACTTCCCCTAACGGCCGGTTTCCTAACTGCTTAAAGTCGATATTTGAAATGGCAAGCAGGGACTGGGGAATGACTGTTCGAGCAAAAATCCAAGGCTGATTGTCTAGATGCAATAAGACTTCACGAACCCAATAGACTTCATCACTGGTGGACGTTTTCTCGTTGTCACAAAGCATCATGGCTTGCTCACCTAAGACTTCCACTTCAAAGCCTAAATCTAATGCTTTTAAGCGTTCTGTTAAGCTGTCTTGGCTTTGCAACCATTGCGACAATATACCGTAAGGCTGACAACGCAGTTGTGAGAACTTCTGCCAATTTGCATAACCGCCATAGGGAAAACTCAACCGTTCCATATTAATGCGCGTAGACTCCAATGACATTGCTGAACTTACAATGCTTTACTGTTTGCGCCATCAAGATTCACCACCACGGTTGAGCCGATGACTGTCAATAAATGCTTGCCCTACACCAACCAGCAGGCCGCCTAAATGAGCGCCATTGGCAACGGGGATACCCAAGACATCCATAAACCCGAGTGCCAGCCAAAACAACATAAAGCCGGCATAGGCCGGAGCAAGATATAATCCCGACTGAGGCGCGCGCCGCCCCATGATCCAACAATAGCCCATTAGAGCATAAACCACCCCAGACAAGCCGCCAAAATTTGGGCCCGTCATAAAATACTGGAGTAAATTAGGCAGCAAGGCGGCCACCAGCAAAATCAATAGAAGCTTGCTTAACCCTAAGTTTTTCTCCACTTGTCCGCCGAGCATCCACCACCACAACCCATTAAATGCTAGATGTACGATGGAAAAGTGCAGCAGCACTGGGGTAAACCAGCGCCAAAACTCTGCAAAATTGGCCTGTTGTAAGTTTGCAAAGAAAAAAAGCGGCGTATAGATCGCTTCAGCTAAGCCCATTACCGCGAGTAAGTATATTGCGACACAGATAGAGAGAATAGTTAGCGTTAAAGGACCTGCACCTTGTTTTAGTTGATGGAAGAAGCTTGGCCCTTTCTGATAATTGAATCGCACCTTAGCGTCACCGTCGCTCCAGGAAGCGGCATAATACTTAGGATCATTGGGCGACTGTAAAAAACGCTCAAACTCAATTTGAGCACGCTCTAAATCGGCTTCATCTCTTATTTCAATTGCAAAGTTACCCGATTCAGCGGGTCGTATTCGTGCTGGCACTCCCTGGCTTTTAAGGTAATCAGCCAACGCTTGTGCAGCTCGACTGTTGGGCAGTTCACCGACTATTATCATATTAACCGAATGCCTGTCCCCAAGCCTGATAGCCGCCATCTAGGCTGTAAACCTGATTGAGCCCTTGCTCGACAAGGTATTGGGCCGCTTGTTGGCTACTGATGCCATGATAGCAAACCACGATAACCGTCTCATCTTCTTCGGTTTCATCGAGTATTTGTTGCACGTTATCGTTGTTTAACGGTAACGAACCTGGAATGTGTCCTTGTGAAAAGCTTTGCGGGTCACGGATATCGAGTACTTTAGCCGCCTGTTTCTCTAGCAATTCACTGGCTTGTATTACGGAAATTCGTTGAAAGCTAGTCATTGTAATGCCTTAGTCTTAGCTGTTGACTCTATCTTACGTAAAATGGCGCTAAAAAGCGCCATTAGTGTGGGTTAAATTTACAATCATTCCCAGTTAAGGATAACTTTACCGGATTGACCTGAGCCCATCACATCAAAGCCTTTTTGAAAGTCTTCCACATCAAAATGATGGGTAATAATAGGAGTGATATCCAGACCTGACTGAATTAAGCTGGCCATTTTGTACCAAGTTTCAAACATTTCACGTCCATAGATACCTTTAATAATCAGTCCTTTGAAAATAACTTGTGACCAATCGATCGCCATTTCTCCGCCAGGAATTCCTAGCATAGCGACCTTGCCGCCGTGATTCATGGTGTCTAACATAGAGTGAAACGCTGATGGAACACCTGACATTTCCAAGCCGACATCAAACCCCTCGGTCATTCCAAGCTCAGCCATCACCTCGTGCAAGTCTTCCTTGGCGACATTTACAGCGCGGGTCGCTCCCATTTTTTGGGCTAGCTCAAGGCGATATTCATTTACGTCGGTAACCACCACGTGGCGAGCACCTACGTGCTTGCACACGGCCGCTGCCATAATACCTATGGGTCCAGCTCCGGTAATGAGTACATCTTCACCGACTAGATCGAAGCTTAAGGCGGTGTGGACGGCATTTCCGAACGGATCGAAAATCGACGCTAAATCATCGGATATGTCCTCTGGGATCTTAAATGCATTGAACGCTGGAATAACCAAGTATTCTGCAAAGCACCCTTGTCGGTTTACCCCAACACCAAAGGTATTGCGGCACAAATGAGTGCGGCCAGCTCGACAGTTTCGGCAATGACCACAGGTAATATGACCTTCACCTGAAACCCTATCGCCCACTTCAAAACCGCGAACTTCGGTACCAACTTCTACCACTTCGCCTACGTATTCATGGCCCACAATCATGGGAACAGGGATGGTGTTTTGTGACCATTCATCCCAATTATAAATGTGCATGTCGGTACCACAAATCGCGGTTTTGCGGATCTTGATCAATAAGTCGTTGTGACCTAATTGCGGTTTTTCCGACTCAACCATCCAAATGCCAGGTTGAGCTTTTAATTTACTGAGTGCTTTCATCAAACTGCTCCTAGATGATTGCCATTTCTTTGCCGATGCGAATAAAGGCTTCAATCGCTTTATCTAATTGCGCATCAGTATGAGCTGCAGACATTTGAGTACGAATTCTCGCTTGGCCTTTCGGTACCACAGGGAAGCTAAACCCGACGACGTAGATGCCTTCAGCCAACAACTTATCGGCAAAGTCAGCGGCAAGCTTAGCGTCACCTATCATAACGGGAACAATGGCATGATCCGCGCCTGCACAGGTAAAACCAGCCGCTTCCATTTCGCCTCTAAAGCGTTGACTGTTATCCATTAGACGCTGACGCAAGGCTTGGCCATCCTTCAGCATTTCTAAAACTTTCAATGAAGCACTGACAATCGCCGGTGCAAGTGAGTTAGAGAATAGATAGGGGCGGCTGCGTTGACGAAGCCAATCGATAACCTCTTGCTTAGCGGAAGTAAAACCGCCAGATGCGCCCCCCATGGCCTTTCCTAACGTACCGGTAATAATATCGACCCGATCCATTACTTGGCAGTATTCGTGGGTTCCGCGGCCATTGTCTCCGACGAACCCAACGGCATGGGAGTCGTCAACCATTACCAATGCGTTGTACTTATCGGCAAGATCACATACGGCTTGCAGGTTCGCGATAACCCCATCCATCGAGAATACACCATCGGTCGCAATCAATTTGTGTCGAGCTCCGGCTTCATCGGCGGCCTTAAGGCAAGCTTCCAGTTCCGCCATATCGTTGTTGGCATAACGAAAACGCTTTGCTTTACACAAACGAACCCCATCAATGATGGAGGCATGGTTCAAGGAGTCTGAAATAATTGCGTCATCGGCGGTGAGCAAGGTCTCAAATAAACCGGCATTTGCATCAAAGCACGACGAATAAAGAATGGTGTCTTCCATTCCTAAAAAATCACTCAGCTCAGCTTCTAGTTTTTTATGAATGTCTTGAGTTCCACAAATAAAACGCACCGACGCCATACCAAAGCCATGGCTATCGAGCCCTGCTTTAGCGGCATTAATTAAGTCAGGATGGTTAGCTAAACCTAAGTAATTATTGGCGCAAAAATTAATCACATCATCGCCGCTGGCTACGCTAATGCCGGGCTGTTGGGCGGTGGTAATAACACGTTCTGATTTGTATAAACCTTCCGCTTTAACATCCACAAGTTGCTGTTGTATTTGACTATAGAAAGAAGCTGATGACATGAGCACTCCTAAAAGGAATTGAGCTGGAAAAATCGATTGGCGGCATTGTAGCCATAAACTTAGCAGTTCGCAGCTTTTTTGTGATGTTAACACCCCCGACCACTGAGGCAACCAAAAAAACAGCCTCAAAATGAGGCTGTTTTGGCCGTTGTTTCTAACCCCTAAGGATTTACGATGAACTCCATCGCTATCTCGTCACAAGCGTCTTGCCGCGGACACAGTTCGCAATCTTTCATCACTTTCTCGGGTAAGCTGTCCTTATCGGTATCAACAAAGCCCATTTTGGCGAAAAACTCTGGTGCACGCGTAAGAACAATGAGGCGGTTGAGCTCCAACTCACGAGCTTTGTTAAGCATGTAGTCTACGAGAGCCTTACCTTGTCCTCGGCCTTGATGTTCCTCGTCAATGCCCACGGAGCGCAACTCAGCGAGCCCGGTTCCGTATATATAAAGACTGGCGCAGCCCACCACTTTATTGCCATTATCGGCTACGGCGAAGTCTAAAATGTCACGCAAAACATCGTCTCTACTGCGAGGTAAGGTCTCACCGAGATCGGTCCAATGGCTCACGATGCGGGTAATGTCGTTGACATCAGACAGCCTAGCCGGGCGTACGTTGAGCATTTCGGCTTTATGAGCGTTCAATCGCAGTTGAGTTTTATCTAATGAATGTTGCACCTGCTCTATCGGCTTGTCTTGACGCACCAAGGCTTCTTTCACTTGCTTGATTGACGTACCACCAAGAACATCTCGTTTGTCCAATATGGACTCAATGGTTAAGTGTTGATAAACATCGGATTGAATGATGTTTGAAAAACCTTGCAACTCTTCCAGTGTAAAATCTTCAAGCGCTTTGTTCGCCGCAATAGCGCCCACTACCGCTTCACCAACAATGTGGTGCGCTTCTCTAAACGGAATGCCTTTTGATACTAAGTAGTCCGCCAGCTCAGTAGCGTTTGCATAGCCCTGCTGTGCCGCCGATAAGGCTCTGGCACGGTTTACTTTTAAGTCTTTCATGACCAATGTCGCCATTTTCAGACAAATCTGCCACGTATCAACAACATCAAACAGACCTTCTTTGTCTTCTTGCATGTCTTTGTTGTAGGCCATAGGCAGGCCTTTCATTGTGGTTAAGATCCCCATCAAGGCACCGTATACCCGGCCCGTTTTACCACGGATTAACTCCAAAGCATCTGGGTTTTTCTTTTGAGGCATCAAGCTCGAACCAGAGGTCACCTGATCCGCAAGCTCAATAAAACCGGCTTCGCCAGAATTAAAGAAGATGAGATCTTCAGCCATTCTCGACAAATGCATCATGCTGATAGCCGCACTATTACAAAGCTCAATTACGTGGTCACGATCGGATACGCCATCGAGGCTATTCATGGTCGCGGTTTTAAAACCTAAGGAGACTGCCAACTCATGACGGTCAATGGGATAGGCCGTCCCAGCCAGCGCTCCAGAGCCTAAAGGACAAACGTCCAATCGAGTCAAGCCATCTTGCAGACGTGTCACGTCTCTTTCTAGCATTTCTAGATACGCCAAGCACCAATGACCAAAAGTGATGGGCTGGGCACGTTGCAAATGGGTATAACCTGGAATAACCGCGTCAGATTCACGTTCCGCCAAATGAATAAGCGACTGTTGCATTTTTATCAACAAGGCGAGTACGGCTTCACCTTCTTGTTTGCACCAAAGCTTTAGATCCGTCGCCACTTGGTCGTTACGGCTGCGGCCTGTGTGCAACTTTTTACCCAGATCGCCAACTTTAAGAATAAGCTGTTGCTCTACGAAGCTGTGAATATCTTCAGCTCCGCTTGCGACCACTAATTGGGGTTGGCCGTCGAACTCTGCTAACACTTCCAACAAGGCTACTTGTAATCGCTGCGCCTCTTCTGGACTGAGTACATCAACCTTTGCCAGCGCATGAGCCCAGGCAATTGATCCTTCTATGTCTTGTTTAAGCAAGCGACAATCAACAACTAACGAGTCGTTAAACTGTTTGAATAAATCGCTGCTGGCTTCGCTGAACCGCCCACCCCATAACGCCATATTATTTCTCCTGCTGCTTCAGAGCGGAAATTCTGGAAGATAGGCTGAATAACCGAATAAAACCTTCCGCGTGTTTTTGGTTGTATACTTCATCTTCGTCAAACGTGGCAAACGCTTCGGAATACAAGCTATTAGCGGATTGACGCTGAGCGACCGTTGCTTGTCCTTTATAGAGTTTAATCACCACCTCTCCACTCACCAGTTGTGCCAATGAATGCGCTGCTGCCAACTGAGCTTGGGCGACTGGAGTGAACCAACGGCCATCATATAACAAGTGACTAAACTCTAGACCAATTTGCTCTCTAAAGTGGTGAGCCGACTTATCTAGCACTAACGCTTCTACGCCCCGCAACGCTTCCATCATCACAGTGCCTCCAGGAGTTTCGTAGCAGCCACGAGATTTCATGCCCACTAACCGGTTTTCGACGATGTCGATACGACCTACGCCATGGGCTGCGGCGAGTGAGTTTAAGGTTTCCAGCGCTGCAAAGGGGGATAACGCTGTACCATTTACCGCGACCACTTCGCCTTTTTCTACCTTCACCGTGATGTACTCTGGCTCATTCGGTGCTTGCTCAGGCGACACCGTCCAAGTCCACACTTTCTCTGTTGGCTCACACCAAGGATCCTCTAGCTCTCCGCCTTCGTGAGAAATGTGCCAAGCGTTGGCGTCGCGGCTATAGATTTTCTCAGCCGATGCGGTGGTAGGAATGTTTTTCTCGGCCAAATAATTCAGTAAATCAGGACGAGAGCGCATACTCCATTCACGCCATGGCGCGATAACTTCAAGCTGAGGAGCTAACGCCGCATAGGTGCTCTCAAAACGCACCTGATCGTTACCTTTACCAGTACAACCGTGAGCAACGCCATCGGCGCCAAGCTTCAGGGCGAGCTCAACCTGCGCTTTAGCAATAATAGGCCTCGCCATTGAAGTGCCTAGCAAGTACTTACCTTCGTATACGGCACCGGTCTTTAGGATCGGGTAAATGTAGTCACTTACAAACTCATCTTTTAAATCAACCACATAACAACTGCTTGCGCCAGAGGCTAGTGCTTTTTCTTCTACACCCTCGAGTTCGGCAGCGCCTTGCCCTACATCGGCAACAAACGCTACGACTTCACAACCGTATTCTTCCTTTAAATAAGGAATGATCGCTGATGTATCCAAACCACCGCTATAAGCTAATACGACCTTGCTTACTTTAGACATGAAATTTCTCCTAACCTAGTAACTTGAGTAATACGGCGTTTTGCGCATGCATGCGGTTTTCGGCCTGCTGTAAAATTACGGATTGCTCTCCATCGACCACCTCGGCACTAGCCTCTTGGCCTCGGTATGCTGGTAGACAGTGCATAAATAACTGAGCATTTGTTTGTTGCATTAATTGAGTATTAACCTGAAATGGCATGAATTTCTGCTTAATTTCAGCCAACTCAACGGTATCTCCCATGGAGATCCAGGTATCGGTATAGATTGCTGATACGTTTTCTAAAGCGCTGAGTTTTTCACTCAAGACAATATCACCACCGTGTTTTTGAGCGAGCGCTTGTGCTTCGAGCACCAACATTGCATCTGGGAAGTGCCCTGGTGGGCATACAATGGTCATCTTCGCGCCGGCTAGCGCTGCGCCAAACATAAGTGAATGGGTCACATTGTTGCCATCACCCACATAAGCTAAATGGACTTGAGTCAAATCAACGAAGTGCTCTTTTAAGGTTAACCAGTCCGCAAGCCCTTGGCAGGGGTGGTATAAGTCTGATAATGCGTTGACCACTGGAACTGAGCCGTGTTCAGCCAGCTCTTCAATTGTTTGCTGAGTAAAGGTACGAGCTACGATGGCGTCGACCCAGCATGACAAATTAGAGGCAAAATCAGAGACAGGCTCACGAACCCCAAGAGCGCCGTTCTGCTGATCCAAATACACGGCATGGCCGCCGAGTTTGTTAATGCCTATATCAAAGCTCACTCGAGTTCTAAGTGAAGGCTTTTCAAACAGCATCGCCACGCTTTTTCCCGCCAAAGCCTGCGAATATTGTTGAGGATTGGCTTTTATTGACTGAGCCGAGGATAGTAATTCCAAAAAGGCTTCTTGCGTTAAGGTTTTTAGGGTAAGTAGGTGGTTCATTAACACGGCTCCTTAGCATCGCCCAATACTTGTGTTCCAAAATGACTGCCTTGAACGAACTTTAGCAGTGCTTGTGGCTCACTCCAGGAGCCCACGATGACGGCGCTGCCAATTTGTTCAGCCAGCTGCTGCGCCGCCTTTACCTTCACAAGCATGCCATCTTTGATAACTTGCTCGTCAATTAACTGGTTGGCTAACTTAGTATCAAGAACGTCTAGTAGTTGTCCGTTTTTACCCAGAACACCCGCCACATTGGAGAGTAAAATAAGCTGTCCGTTTACCAAGGATGCTACTGCACTGGCGGCTTGATCGGCATTGATGTTCAACAAAGTGCCACTTTTATCGACAGCAATTGAACTGATGATGGTTAACCAACCCTTATTAAAGGCGACTTCTAGTAAACTTGCATCATTGCCGGTCACTTCACCAACACATCCTAGCATTGGGTCTTTAATGGAGGCATTGACTAAGTTAGCGTCGGCTAGGCTAATAGCAATATTGTTTATACCTGCTGCGGTAGCGGCGGCCTGCAATGTTTTATTAGCGGTACCTGCAAGCGCACCAACGACAACAGGCATGTGAGAAGCGGGTGAAATCCGCAAGCCAAAGTGTTTATCGCTGCTGTAGCCATTAGCGGCTAATTGCTCATCGACTAAGTCGCCACCACCATGAACCAACACCACATTGGTTGACTGCATTAGCGTGGCAATCGTATCCATTAACTGTGAGGTTAGGGAAGCATCGGCTAGCAGCGCACCGCCTACTTTAATAACGAGTGTTTTTTTCATGATTTACGCGCCCTTAACCAAACCAGCATTCTTGCCTAACTGATAATGAATGTTTATGCACTGCAAGGCTTGGCTCGCGGCGCCTTTCATCAAGTTGTCAATCGCACTGCTCACGATCAGCTGTTGACGCGGTTGATCGTATTGCCAACCAAGATGACAGCGCGGCGTGTTCACCACGTCGTCAAGCTTGGGCATAACCCCCTGAGCAACCGTTACCAGTGGATTGTCGCTAAAACACTGATAGGCCTGCTCAATCTGATACACACTCACGTTTGCTTTAAGCTTCACAGAAATAGTGGCCAAAATACCGCGCTTGAAGTTGCCCAAGTGCGGAGTAAAGACCACATCTTGCCCTAAGTATTTAGCGATTTCCGGCTGATGACGATGATTGAGCACCCCGTAAGCGTTTAAGCTGACTTCACAATATGATGAGGTAAGCGAAGCCTTGCGACCTGCTCCGCTTACTCCACTAACTGCGTTAATTACTGGCAATTGTTCATCGATGAGGTGCTGAATGGGCTTAAGTGCCGTTAGGCTGGCCGTTGGGTAACAGCCTGGTACGGCTATTAGAGTAGCGTCGACAATGTCATTCTCAGAGAAGTCGGCCAGCCCGTAACAAGCCGCATTAAGCAACTGTGTTTGTTGGTGTTCAAAACCGTACCACTGTGGATATTCGTTACTGTCTAAGCGATAGGCGCCACTTAAATCAAAAACGCTTAGGCCAGCCTCTATAAATTGTGCTGCAAGCGTTACGCTGACTTCGTGGGCTGTGCATAAGGCCACAGCATCGGCTTGCGCAATAATGGCGTCCATCGCCGTTTGCTCAAGAGGCTGCAAAGGCAATTCAATATCGCTGTAAGCTGGGTAAAGTTGATTGAGAGGCTTGTGGGCATCGAGGCTTGC
Organism: Paraferrimonas haliotis; assembly: GCF_002282895.1. Taxonomy (GTDB): domain Bacteria; phylum Pseudomonadota; class Gammaproteobacteria; order Enterobacterales; family Shewanellaceae; genus Paraferrimonas; species Paraferrimonas haliotis. The sequence continues at coordinate 8,769 of NZ_NRRB01000001.1, read as the reverse complement.
TGCGGAAACATACAGGCCTTGTAATGCTAATAAAGAATGATTGTGGATCAACTGCGCGAGTTGAGCGCCTGTGTAGCCGCTTGCGCCTACAATTGCGATATTTTTCATCTTACCTATCCGAATTATGTGTTACTTTTTTAATGAGTCAAAACAGCGAGTTGTCATCAGACCGAATCAACTTATTAAAAGTCGACGGTCTGTTAGATTCGTCGTCGTAATCCTAGTAGTGCAATATCGGTTTTCATAGGCGATTTAATACTGTGTTGCAATTGCGTCGTTGGTTAGTTGATTGCTAGACTAACTGCTTAAATTTTTTTATGCAATAAAAATGAATAAGTATTTTTTAAATTTATGAAAAATTTACCCTCGTTAAAACAAAATTTCAGCAAGTTGATTGAAACGGCATCAATCAGCTCGTTAGATGCAAGCTTAGACATCAACAATGGACCGGTACTCGACCTGATAGAAGCTTGGTTTACTGAGCTGGGCTTCACCTGCCAACGACAAGCGGTTGCAGGGACTCGAGATAAATACAATTTAATTGCTCAATACGGTCAAGGAAAAGGCGGTTTGTTGTTTGCTGGCCATACCGACACAGTACCATTCGATGACAGAGGCTGGCAGTCCGATCCGTTCACGCTAACCGAAAAGGACAATAAGTGGTATGGCTTAGGCAGTTGTGACATGAAAGGTTTTTTCGCCTTGGTCATCGAGGCGCTGCGAGACTTGCCGCTCGATAAGCTACAACAACCCATCTACATTGTGGCAAGCGCAGATGAAGAAACCACCATGGCTGGAGCAAAAGCACTGGCGGCGCAACCCATGATATCGCCACATTTTGCCATCATTGGCGAGCCGACGGGGTTGCAGCCGGTTTATTTGCATAAAGGGCACATGGCTACGGGGATCCGTGTGCATGGAAAAAGTGGCCATTCTTCGGATCCTGCCAATGGCATTAACGCCATCGAAATTATGCATAAAGCCATCGCGCAATTGCTCAAGCTGCAACAGTATTTATCGGAAAACTATCGAACCGATGCGTTTAGCGTAGGCTACCCAACCTTAAATTTTGGCCATATTAATGGGGGGGACGCCGCCAATCGCATTTGTGGCTGCTGCGAGTTGCACATCGATATTCGACCGCTTCCTGGTTTGGCTTTAGCAGAGCTCAATGCTTTAGTGGAACAATTTTTGTCGCCTTTGCATCAACAGCACCCTAATTGCATTGAAGTTAAGGAGTTATACCCAGGGGCCGAACCTTTTAAAGGAAATAACGACTCAGCCTTTAGTGACTTGGTTGCCAAGGTCAGTGGTCAAAAACCGATGGCGGTTAACTATGCTACGGAAGCCCCTTATATTCAAAGCCTTGGCTGCCAGACTTTAGTGCTTGGTCCCGGAAGCATTGCTCAGGCGCACCAACCCAATGAATATTTGGCCATGGACCAACTGCAACCCAGTATCGATTTATTCAAGCAGTTGGTCTTGCAATGCTGTGCTAAAAGCGAATAATCAAACAATTAATAAGACCATGGAGTTGAACAATGGCTGACATGTATGCCTCGTTAAAATCAAACGTAAGTTTTCTCGGGCAAGTCTTAGGTGACACCATCCAAGAAAGCGAAGGCAAGCAGTTCCTCGAAAAAGTAGAAACCATTCGGCAACTGGCTAAAGCATCTCGCAATGGTGATATTGACGCCGGCGAACAAATGTTAGCGACCCTCACAGCGCTTCCTGATGATGAGCTCGTGCCCTTTGCTAAAGCCTTTAATCAATTCCTAAACTTAGCCAACACCGCTGAACAATTTCACACCATTTCTCGTAACTGCGACGAATTGGTCTGCGTACCGGATCCAGTAGAGCAGCTTTTAGGGCGCCTGCTTAATGGAAAAATGGAACACAATCAGGTCCAGCAATGTTTAACGGAACTGAATATTGATCTAGTGCTCACAGCACACCCAACCGAGGTTTCTCGACAAACCTTAATTCATAAGTACGATGCACTTGTAGACGCCCTCTCAGAAATGGAAAATCCACAGCTAACGGATGTGGAGCAAACCCAGCTAAGACTGAGAATTCGTCAACTCATTGCGCAAATGTGGCACACCAATGAAATCCGTCAAACGCGCCCTACCCCAGTTGATGAAGCCAGTTGGGGAGTTGCCGTTATCGAATCCTCTTTGTGGCAAGCCGTCCCAGATTATTTGCGCCGTTTTAACGACAAACTGGTGGAGCATACCGGCCAAGAGTTACCGGTGGAGCTGGCTCCTATACGTTTCTCAAGTTGGATGGGTGGCGATCGCGATGGTAACCCATTTGTAACCGCGAAAGTCACTCGGGAAGTACTGCTGCGCAATAAGATGGCGGCAACACGCCTATTGTTTAGAGACGTTGAAGCCTTAATTGACGAACTTTCCATGAACAATGCCAGCGATGAACTGTTGGCTCAAGTTACCGATACCAGTGAACCTTATCGAGAAGTGTTACGCGCCTTGCGTGAACGGCTGCGGGGCAGCTGGGAACACTATAAGCTGGAACTGGCAGGCAAACAGGGGCATTTTAACGATGGCCTAATTCGCTCGGCCAAAGAGGTGTTTGACCCCATCCACTTGTGCTATCGCAGCCTTTACGACAGCGGTATGCGGTTAATAGCCAATGGTTTACTGTTAGACGTTATACGTCGCATCGCGTGCTTTGGTATTTGCCTGACTCGCTTGGACATTCGTCAAGATGCGGCTCGCCATGCCTCTGCCATCGCTGAGCTAACTGAATACCTTGGCATGGGGGACTATAATCAATGGAGTGAAACGCAAAAACAGTCCTTCTTGCTAACAGAGTTAAGCAACAAACGCCCCCTCATTTCTAATGCCTGGCAACCTTCAAAAGACACTCAAGAGGTGTTGGATACCTGTCGTTTGATTGGCGAAACCAGCCAAGAGTCTTTAGGCTCTTACGTTATCTCCATGGCGAGTCAGCCTTCGGATGTGTTGGCGGTTTTATTGTTACTTAAAGAGTGTGATTGCAGCCATAGCATGCGCATAGTGCCGTTATTCGAAACCTTAGATGATCTCAACCATGCATCGACGGCTATTGAGTCGCTGTTAGCGGTCGATTGGTATAAGAATTACTGTCAGGGTCACCAAGAAGTGATGATTGGCTATTCGGACTCCGCTAAAGATGCTGGGGTAATGGCAGCAGCTTGGGGGCAATATCGAGCGCAGGAAGAGCTGGTCGAAGTATGTAAAAAAGCCGGTGTTAAACTTACGCTATTTCACGGTCGAGGCGGCACAATTGGTCGCGGTGGTGGCCCTGCTCACCAAGCAATTTTGTCACAACCTCCAGGATCAGTTGATGGCCGTATTCGCGTCACCGAACAGGGCGAAATGATTCGATTTAAATTCGGTCTGCCCAAATTGGCGGTGCAAAGTTTAGCGCTCTATACGTCAGCGGTTATGGAGGCGACTCTGTTGCCACCACCGGCACCGAAACAAAGCTGGCGCGATTGCGTGGCGGCAATGGCTGAACATTCGGTAGAGTGCTATCGAAACGTAGTGCGCCACGACCCTAATTTTGTACCTTATTTCAGAGCGGCAACGCCAGAAGTTGAACTGAGTATGTTGCCACTAGGCAGTCGTCCAGCAAAGCGCAATCCTCAAGGGGGCGTTGAGAGTTTGCGAGCCATTCCATGGATTTTTGCATGGAGCCAAAATCGGATGATGTTACCCGCATGGCTTGGCGCCGGAGAAGCCTTGCAGCAAGCCATTGATTCTGGCAAAACCGAATTGTTGCAAGAGATGATCAATTCTTGGCCGTTTTTCCAAGCGCGAATTTCAATGCTTGAGATGGTGCTCGCTAAAACTGAGCCAAACCTATCTCGCTATTATGAAAACACTCTAGTAGAAAAAGCACTGCACCCGGTAGGTAATGACATTCGAACTAAGCTGCAACAAGGTATTAATACCATTCTCGATTTAACCGGAGAACAGCGATTAATGGACCACACTCCATGGAATCGAGAATCGGTTGAGTTGCGAAACCCCTACATTGATCCACTGAACTTTTTACAAGCTGAGTTGTTAGGTCGTATTCGCGATCAAGACACCGTTGGTAAAGATCACGTAGAACAGGCATTGCTGCTTACGATTGCGGGCGTCGCTGCAGGTATGCGTAACACAGGTTGAGGAAATAGTTTGAGACGGTTTAAGCAGGCGCTGATAATAACGATTGCAATCTTGGCACAAGGTTGCGCCAGCAAATACTCTGTAAGCGAAGGCGAACTAGAAGGGTACATACAAGAGCACGTTGGCTATGAAACGAAAACTGTAAGTACCCCCGTTTTTCGTACCGAAGTCAGTTTAAACGACATTTCGGTGACCTTAGGGCACAAACAAGACACCATGAAAGTGTCTGCTCAATCGAAAATTAAGGTCTCCAATCCGTTATTTCCGCTTTCTGCTTCTGTATTCGTAGAGTTCGAAGCCAAACCCTACTACAACGCTGAACAACAAGCTTTGTACCTGCGCGAATTACAGTTGGTAAGCATGAAAAGCGACCCGCCTCAATTAAATGAGGCGCTATCCTATATTACGCCCCAAACAATACAGTTTTTGCGCTATTTTTTAGAAAGTCAGCCAGTATATCGGCTTGATCAAAAGCAATGGAGCCAAGCGGTCCTTGCTAAATTTACCAAAGGCGTTGAAGTGACCCCTGGATACATCAATTTCTCTTTCACTGACTAATTCTGGTCAGCTGATGCGCTTTAGCATGGGATAGTCGGCAATAGGGAACTGACCTGCGATCGCCCGTCGTAACATGTCGTAGGCCACCGCACAGCTCATATTTCTGATCCAGGTCCGAGAACGATTGCCGAATTGAAGCCGTTGAGTGAACACCTGGTTTCGGGTCGATAAACCAATGCAAACCGTGCCAACGGGTTTATCGTCTGAACCACCTTCAGGCCCTGCAATACCGGTCACCGACAAACCATAATCTGTATCCATAATTTGTCTAACGCCAAGGGCCATCTCAGCAGCCGTTTGTTTTGATACCGCACCATGTAGTTCCAGCGTATCGCTACTAACGCCAAGCAGCGTTTTTTTAGCTTGATTGCTGTAACTTACAATGCTGGATTGCAAATATCGACTGCTGCCGGGAAAAGCGACTAACTGACTCGCGAGTAAGCCTCCAGTGCAGGACTCAGCTGCGGCAATAGTCACACCTGACTTGATAAGCTGCTTATGAATGCATTCGGCTAGGGTGTGTCCACCTTCCCCAAAGAAGGACTCTCCTATTTGCTGCTTAACTTTTTTAGTGGTCTCATCCAGTTTCGCGATTGCTGCGTCTGTTCTTGCAAAGATCTTTACTTCTAGCTGTGGCGAAGAAGCTCTGTAGCCTATGTCTATGCCGTCGCTTAAAGTCACCGAGTCTAATCGGCTTGCCAGTTGAGATTCTCCTTCTCCAAAGGTCATCAGTTTCGCTAACTTTACAGGGGTACGACTTGAGCGTTGAGATCGGACAAAAGGCAGCAAGTGATCATGAATCATGCGTTTGAATTCATGAGGCACACCGGGTGTGAATAAAAGCCAAGCATTATTGAGCTTGATTCTAAAGCCGCAGGCGGTTCCTACTGGATTCTCTATCATAACCGCCCCTTCGGGTAACATTGCTTGCTTTTTGTTGTTAGCCGCCATAACGCGCCCTGAGCGAGCAAACCACTGGCTCATTAACTCTAACCATGGCTCATTAACAACAAGCGGGACACCACAAGCTTGCGCCGCAGCTTGTGCGGATAGGTCATCCTCAGTAGGCCCTAAGCCGCCATTAACTACAATGACATCGGCAGTTTTACTGCGCTCTTGAAAAACTGAAATCAAATCTTCCATTCGATCGCCAACCGTTGTCTTTCGAGATAACTCAAAGCCATTATCCAGCAAACAGTTAGCAAACCAGCTTGCGTTTGTATCTACGATTTGCCCTGAAAGTACTTCTTCACCTGTACAGATAAGTTCTATTTTCATCGAGAGTAGTTAAAGTCGAATGCGGGTTAGCCGAGATTATCACATGACTCATGGATTTGCAGAACCAATCAATACTGGTTATGTTTTAATCGTACTTGATTTAGATCAAAGGCCCAAAAGCGAAGAACCTTGAGCTGACTTTGTTTTTTCGAAAAAATTCAACGACAATAACAAAAGTTTGATCCAGCTCACGCTATCAGTTTTCACCTCTACAAGGCCAATGACTTATACTGAGCACATTCAGCAAGTGGACTATAGTTATTTAAGTCCCTGCTAAAGAGACAAATTTTAATATCTAGGAGATGGCCATGAACTGGCGTGCACTATTCAAACCGAGTACTAAATACTCAATTTTCGCTTTGTTAGTTGTTGGTATTATTATTGGTGCTGTTGGTTTCTTTGCTTCGCAAAAAACCTTGCATGCAACCAGTACTGACGAGTTTTGTATGACTTGTCACAGCAACCACTCACTGAAAGACGAAGTATTAACTTCGGTTCATGGCGGTAATAAACACGGTATCGTTGTAGAGTGTCAGCAGTGTCATATTGCACAAGACTCTTTCGGTTATCTGAAAAAGAAAATTATCGTGTCTAAAGATCTTTGGGGTTACATGACCATTAAAGATTTCAACACTCAAAAATGGTTAGACGAAAATCGTGCAGAACAGGCTGAATTGGCTGCTGGTTACTTCCGTCAAATTGACTCTTCTACTTGTCAAAAATGTCATAGCCGCATCTACGAAGATCAGCCAGAAACTATGAGCAAAATGGCTCAAAGAATGCACAGCAGAAACTTCGAGAAGAAAGGCGAAGACGGTTACAAGACTTGTATCGACTGTCACGAAGGTGTTGCTCACCCATTCCCACGTGAAGGCAAGTCTCCAAAGTTCCGCGCTGCTAAATAATACGTAGCACGTTAACAACTTTGAAAGCCGGTTAGCTTAGCTAACCGGCTTTTTTATTTGCCAAGAATACGACTAAAGAACGAATTCTCTCTTGCCTGTTTGCGGTATCCAAAACTGTGTACTAAATTTTTATCGTGACCACTACTGCGTATCGTTGTAGTGATTGCACGTTCACACAAGCATCATCATTCTCATTGAAAAGGATATTCAAATGACTCAATTAGAAACACATCAGCTAGAACAAGTTAATGGAGGGGTTGCTCCTTTGATTATTGCGGCACTTACTGTAGACGCATGGGCAATCGGGTTTACCTCTGGTTTTTTAGTTGGCTATTTAACCGTTCAGAATCTAATGGAATAGGAGTGTCGTTATGCAAGAACTTAATTTAAACGATCAAGAGCTAGTACAAGGTGGTGTTATTCCTTTGATTGCTGGTGCAGTCGCAGTATCTAAAGCTCTCGGAGCAGGCTTTGCTCTTGGTATGGCTGCTGGAGCAGTCGTCGCATTTGCAACCTATACGTCTGATTAGAATATAGCTAAAAAGGCTAGGTAGACAAACCTAGCCTTTTGGGGGTTTGGCAACTATGGAACAAGAAATAGCTAAATGGCTATTAAAATTAAGTGCATTAATTATCTTCTTGCTCTCTATATTCTTATTTAGTCGCGCAGGATTCTCTTACGTTGGTACTGTATTAGTCTGTTTCTCGGTCTACTTCTATTGCTATGCATCGAACTATATTAAACAGAGTACAGTAGTATATTTATTACTTATGTCGTTATTTTCGCTTAGTTTAGTTATCGAATTTGGCAACAACAAAGCCACCTATTTTGTAATCACTGTAGTCTTCGCTTCTTTTTACTACATAAACTATAAATTAGTAGATTAGTGCCGTAGCTAAGTTAGCTCACTTAGGAGTATTCTTGTTAAAAGGGGGCTAATAGCAACAAATATTCGAACCCAAGCTGTGTCCACTCTAGTTTACTCTTATCATTCTGCCGGGTTGCTCTTTGAGCTACAAACTCGTGCGTTCAATACTTCTCCCTAAATTTATACACATAGGCAGAAACCATTTCTTACTACTCCATGAGAGAGTAAATCATCGATCACTCTTTAACGAAAAAGGGCCTCCCTTTCGGGAAGCCCTTTTTTGTTATTTGAAGCCTGGCGGTGTCCAGGACAACATCATAGATGTTGTCCGTTCCGACCTGAGATTGCTCAGCCGCAATCTCCGAGCGGTCTCCACCCTACTATCACATGATATGTGGCGCCTACGGCGCACTATTTATTTTCCCATGTGAGAGCACATCATCAAATTTGAAGCATAAAAAAACCCCCGTCAAAGACGGGGGCATTTTTATATTTAAAGCCTGGCGGTGACCTACTCTCACATGGGGAAGCCCCACACTACCATCGGCGCTATTGCGTTTCACTGCTGAGTTCGGAATGGGATCAGGTGGGTCCACAACGCTATGGCCGCCAAGCAAAACTTCGTTCGGAATAAACAAGCCGTAACCTACCGTGTTTGAGTAGGTTAGAGTCAACTACAAATAGGTAGTTGATAAGGTTCATTCCTTATCGACTTCGTCTAATGCATTGAGCTGCGAAGCGATTACTATCTGGTGCTAATAGGCAGATTCGAACTGCCGGCCTCACCCTTACCAAGGGTGCGCTCTACCAACTGAGCTATATCAGCGAAAATAAAACCCCTGTCGTTAGACAGGGGCTGTTTCGTATTTGAAGCCTGGCGGTGACCTACTCTCACATGGGGAAGCCCCACACTACCATCGGCGCTATTGCGTTTCACTGCTGAGTTCGGAATGGGATCAGGTGGGTCCACAACGCTATGGC
>NZ_NRRB01000018.1 GCF_002282895.1 Paraferrimonas haliotis | reverse complement strand
ATCCAAAACGCTGGATCAGGGTGACCGCGCCCGTCTTGGCCACTTGGTGGGTATGGCCCGCTTTCTTGACCAGGTGCCAATACCCATCTTTGTATCAACTCCCCTTCCTGCCCGGCATCCCCGCAATTGATGACTTCAGAACAAGATGCTACCAATTTTTCAATAACAGCAAATTGCCTTTTTACTCCATCGTTATCAATTAGTTTAATGCCAAATTTTTTAGGTACAATTGGCAGATCTTCCAATTTCCAGTATTTCCAATTTTCTTTGTAATCATGGGGTTCATTCAATGTACACAGATGGCCAAAAGTCCAGGTTACCCAATAGCCATTTCCTTCATAAAAGCCGTTGTTGCGTTGTTTTGCACCAATTACTTCGGCAATATCTTTTGCCACAGAAGGTTTTTCAGCTATACATAAAATCATAAGGAGGCAAAGTTAGTAAGGTCGTTGAAGTTTTGAAACCGTTACATACAAAACATTTCAACAAAAACAGTAAGTTTTAGAGTTATTTACGTGTATATTTTTTTATTTCAAAAGCAAAAGCGTGTTTTTCATCAATACCCTGTTTCAGTACAGTTTCACTATTCCACTCAGATTCAGAAAATTTAGGAAAAAAAGTATCTGCGTCAAACACTCCATCTACTTGTGTGATATACATTTCTTGAAGGATGTTTCGCTGCATAACTTCTGCATAAATTTGTCCCCCACCAATGATGAAAACAGTTCTTTCGGTTTCATTTTTATAGAACTCTAAACATTCAGTAAGTGAAAAAAAGACATGAGCTCCTGGTGCTTGATAGCCGATTTGGTGAGTTAAAACGGCATTTTCACGATTTGGCAAGGGTCTAAATTTCTCAGGAATAGATTCATAATTTTTACGTCCGGTTATTACTACATGACCTGTTGAAGTTTCTTTAAAGAATTTCATATCAGCCGGCAATTTCCATAACAAATCGTTGTCTTTACCAATGCCAAAATTTTTATCCATGGCAACAATTAATGATAGTTTCATAATGATCGGTATTGAATAATTAATTTTTTATTTGAGGCATTAAGCACATGCAATAATTTCTCAATTGGTTTTTTCACCTTTTCTTTCAAATGTAACTCATCTGCAGTTTGAATCATACGTATAGGAAGAATAAACGCCCTTTTCACCCAAGTCCAACAGCTTTGGACCGCAGTTGACTCTTTCGACACCCCTG
>NZ_NRRB01000017.1 GCF_002282895.1 Paraferrimonas haliotis | reverse complement strand
CAAGCCAGACCCATGTGGGTTGTATGGTTAAGTGACTAAGCGTATACGGTGGATGCCTAGGCAATCAGAGGCGATGAAGGACGTGTTAATCTGCGATAAGCTGTGACGAGTCGATAAAAGGCTTTGACTCACAGATTTCCGAATGGGGAAACCCACTGGCATAAGTCAGTATCTTGCAATGAATACATAGTTGTAAGAGGCGAACCCGGGGAACTGAAACATCTAAGTACCCGGAGGAAAAGAAATCAACCGAGATTCCCCTAGTAGCGGCGAGCGAACGGGGATTAGCCCTTAAGTACTTTGGAAGTTAGTGGAACAAGTTGGAAAGCTTGGCGATACAGGGTGATAGCCCCGTACATGAAAACGACCTTAGTGTGAAATCGAGTAGGACGGGACACGTGATATCTTGTCTGAACATGGGGGGACCATCCTCCAAGGCTAAATACTCCTGATTGACCGATAGTGAACCAGTACCGTGAGGGAAAGGCGAAAAGAACCCCTGTGAGGGGAGTGAAATAGAACCTGAAACCGTATACGTACAAGCAGTGGGAGCGGTACTTGATACCGTGACTGCGTACCTTTTGTATAATGGGTCAGCGACTTACGTTTTGTAGCAAGGTTAACCGATAGGGGAGCCGTAGAGAAATCGAGTCTTAACTGGGCGAATAGTTGCAAGGCGTAGACCCGAAACCCGGTGATCTATCCATGGGCAGGTTGAAGGTGCCGTAACAGGTACTGGAGGACCGAACCGACTAATGTTGAAAAATTAGCGGATGACTTGTGGATAGGGGTGAAAGGCCAATCAAACCGGGAGATAGCTGGTTCTCCTCGAAAGCTATTTAGGTAGCGCCTCGCGTCTCACCATTGGGGGTAGAGCACTGTTAAGGCTAGGGGGTCATCCCGACTTACCAACCCTTTGCAAACTCCGAATACCAATGAGTGCAATCGCGGGAGACACACGGCGGGTGCTAACGTCCGTCGTGGAAAGGGAAACAACCCAGACCGTCAGCTAAGGTCCCAAAGTGTATGTTAAGTGGGAAACGATGTGGGAAGGCTTAGACAGCTAGGATGTTGGCTTAGAAGCAGCCATCATTTAAAGAAAGCGTAATAGCTCACTAGTCGAGTCGGCCTGCGCGGAAGATTTAACGGGGCTAAACATACCACCGAAGCTACGGATGCATAGCTTGCTATGCATGGTAGAGGAGCGTTCTGTAAGCCGTTGAAGGCGAAGGGGTAACCCACGCTGGAGGTATCAGAAGTGCGAATGC
>NZ_NRRB01000016.1 GCF_002282895.1 Paraferrimonas haliotis | reverse complement strand
AGGGGTGTCGAAAGAGTCAACTGCGGTCCAAAGCTGTTGGACTTGGGTGAAAAGGGCGTTTATTCTTCCTATACGTTGTCGGCAGCGGGCCAAAAAGGAATACGTCCATGCCCATCGAGGTGAAACCGGCTGTGAGCGCGGGTTCAAGCATATAGCCCGACAGGCGCGTATCCTTGCCGATCACGACACGATGGCGGTGGTCACCGCGACGAAAGACACGGCCAGCCGCCATGCCGACGCGCAAGGCGGTTTCCGCCGTCATCGCGCCTTCGTTGGCTTTGCCACGAATACCGTCTGTGCCGAAATATTTGCGCACCATAAGGTCGATTATCCTGTCGTCGGGTCGCCCTCAAAGGGGACATGCCTGCTGAACCGCGAATATAGAGAAATATCCCGAATGTGCAGTTAACGAATTCTTGCGGTTTCTTTCAGCGCCGCCAATACCGCCAGCCCGTCGCGCAAGGGGCGCGGCTCGTGTGTGCGGATGAAGTCAGCTCCACCTGCGGCGGCGGCAAGCTCTGCAGCGAGTGTCGCGGCCCCGACATCCCCCGGACCACGGCCTGTGAGCGCGCGCAGAAAGGATTTGCGCGAAACAGACAGAAGCACCGGCAAATCGAAGCGCAGCCGCAATTCATCGAACCGCGCCAGCACCGAGAGCGAGGTTTCGGGAGCAGCCCCCAGAAAAAACCCCATGCCGGGATCAAGGACAAGGCGGTTGCGTTTGATACCGGCACCCGTCAGCGCCGCGATGCGCGCGTCAAAGAACGCCGCAATGTGATCCATGATGTCGCCAGCGGGTGCCTCGCGCCGATCTGCCTGCCCGTCTTGCACCGAATGCATAACGACGAGTTTGGCAGATGATTTCGCCAATTGCGGATAGAACGCAGCGTCTGGAAAACCGCGAATATCATTGAGATAGGCCACACCACGCGACAAGGCATAGGCTTGCGTCGCGGGTTGATAACTGTCGAGCGAGACGGGAATGCCATCTGCCTTGAGCGCGTCCAGCACCGGCGCGATACGCGCGATTTCTGTGTCGGACGAAACAGGCGCGGCGTCGGGATTGCTGGATGCCGGACCGAGGTCGATCACATCTGCCCCCTCGGCCATCAGCTTACGCGCCTGCGCAATGGCTGCGTCTGGCGCCAGATACCGGCCTCCATCGGAGAAACTGTCCGAGGTTATGTTGACGATGCCGAAAATGATGAGCGATTTATTCATGGGGGCTTCTATAATAATAATAATCGAGCATGAGTCTCATACGGATGCTCGGGTCGAAAGGGAATCCCCAGGCGAGTAACCTGTTTGCGGTGATCCATTAGCTGCAGGAGCAGAATAGCATACATCTGGAAGCAAAGCCAGGAAAGCGGCCTATGGAGCTGTGCGGCAGCGCTCAGTAGGCAATTTTTCAAAATATTGTTAAGCCTTTTCTGAGCATGGTATTTTTCATGGTATTACCAATTAGCAGGAAAATAAGCCATTGAATATAAAAGATAAAAATGTCTTGTTTACAATAGAGTGGGATACAGACACGCTTGATATGTTTGGAGATGGGGTTCTAGGGATTTTCCCCTCTAAAAAGACTTAATCCTCTGTAGACCACACCAATAAATGGCTGCGGAGGTGG
>NZ_NRRB01000014.1 GCF_002282895.1 Paraferrimonas haliotis | reverse complement strand
GCATGGTAGAGGAGCGTTCTGTAAGCCGTTGAAGGCGAAGGGGTAACCCACGCTGGAGGTATCAGAAGTGCGAATGCTGACATGAGTAACGATAAAGGGGGTGAAAAACCCCCTCGCCGAAAAACCAAGGTTTCCTGTCCAATGTTAATCAGGGCAGGGTGAGTCGGCCCCTAAGTCGAGGCTGAAAAGCGTAGACGATGGGAAACGGGTTAATATTCCCGTACTTCTTGTAACTGCGACGGAGTGACGGAGCAGGCTAGGTCATCAGGGCGTTGGTTGTCCCTGTTTAAGGCAGTAGGTTGGTGGTTTAGGCAAATCCGGACCACTAAGACTGAGAGCTGATGACGAGTGTCCACGGACACGAAGTGATTGATGCCATACTTCCAGGAAAAACTTCTAAGCTTCAGGTTACAAGGAACCGTACCCCAAACCGACACAGGTGGTTGGGTAGAGAATACCAAGGCGCTTGAGAGAACTCGGCTGAAGGAACTAGGCAAAATGGTACCGTAACTTCGGGAGAAGGTACGCCGCTGCTGGTGATGGAACTTGCTTCCTAAGCTGGCGGTGGTCGCAGATACCAGGTGGCTGCAACTGTTTATCAAAAACACAGCACTGTGCAAATTCGTAAGAAGACGTATACGGTGTGACGCCTGCCCGGTGCCGGAAGGTTAATTGATTGGGTTAGACTTTGTCGAAGCTCATGATCGAAGCCCCGGTAAACGGCGGCCGTAACTATAACGGTCCTAAGGTAGCGAAATTCCTTGTCGGGTAAGTTCCGACCTGCACGAATGGCGTAATGATGGCCACGCTGTCTCCAGCCGAGACTCAGTGAAGTTGAAATTGCGGTGAAGATGCCGTATACCCGCGGCTAGACGGAAAGACCCCGTGAACCTTTACTACAGCTTGACACTGAACATTGCTCCTACATGTGTAGGATAGGTGGGAGGCTTTGAAGCGATTACGCCAGTAGTCGTGGAGCCAACCTTGAAATACCACCCTTGTATGCGTGATGTTCTAACTTAGGCCCCTAATCGGGGTTGAGGACAGTGTCTGGTGGGTAGTTTGACTGGGGCGGTCTCCTCCCAAAGAGTAACGGAGGAGCACGAAGGTTAGCTAAACACGGTCGGACATCGTGTGGTTAGTGCAATGGCATAAGCTAGCTTAACTGCGAGACAGACACGTCGAGCAGGTACGAAAGTAGGTCATAGTGATCCGGTGGTTCTGTATGGAAGGGCCATCGCTCAACGGATAAAAGGTACTCCGGGGATAACAGGCTGATACCGCCCAAGAGTTCATATCGACGGCGGTGTTTGGCACCTCGATGTCGGCTCATCACATCCTGGGGCTGAAGTCGGTCCCAAGGGTATGGCTGTTCGCCATTTAAAGTGGTACGCGAGCTGGGTTCAGAACGTCGTGAGACAGTTCGGTCCCTATCTGCCGTGGGCGTTGGATGATTGAAGGGAGCTGCTCCTAGTACGAGAGGACCGGAGTGGACGAACCCCTGGTGTTCGGGTTGTATCGCCAGATGCATTGCCCGGTAGCTACGTTCGGAACTGATAACCGCTGAAAGCATCTAAGCGGGAAGCAGGCCTTAAGATGAGTCATCCCTAGGTCTTTAAGACCTCTGAAGGGCCGTCCGAGACCAGGACGTTGATAGGCAAGGTGTGTAAGCGTTGTGAGGCGTTGAGCTAACTTGTACTAATGACCCGTGCGGCTTAACCATACAACCCAGATGGGTTTGGTGGTGCAATGATTTTGCGAATAAGAGAACATCAGCTTTTTTCAAATAATGGGACAGTTTTTATCAACTACTTCCTTGTAGTTGCCCCTGACGGGCCGCACTAAAGTGCGTTAACTTTTGTTCCAGACAAAATTTTGCTTGGCGGCCATAGCGTTGTGGACCCACCTGATCCCATTCCGAACTCAGCAGTGAAACGCAATAGCGCCGATGGTAGTGTGGGG
>NZ_NRRB01000013.1 GCF_002282895.1 Paraferrimonas haliotis | reverse complement strand
GACCAGTATCCCGATCCCGGCTGGCCGTCCTGGCCGCCACATGAGGCATGTTCCGCGTCCTTGCAATACTGTGTTTACATACAGTCTATCGCTTAGCGGAAAGTTCTTTTACCCTCAGCCGAAATGCCTGCCGTTGCTAGACATTGCCAGCCAGTGCCCGTCACTCCCTGTCGTCTGGGCGTTCCTCTGGGCTAAACATCGACATGATCCGGCGCTTAATATCGCCGTCCTTGTTGACCAGCGTCTTGGTCACGAAGGCCGCGTATTCTTTGGCGTTGTCGTACCCTTTCCAGACCTCGTGGGGGTCAAGAGCGTAGGCGCAAACCCGCCCAGCGACTGGGATTCTGACCAAGGCGCGTTCTGTCTCAAGGTGGGGTTCTAGGGATTTTCCCCTCTAAAAAGACATAATCCTCTGTAGACCACACCAATAAATGGCTGCGGAGGTGGTTTACTTTCAGCTTGGAGCCTAATCATCCACTATCGGCCTTGTTATTTCGCCAATATTGGGCAATTTCCCAGTATTAGTGAAGTTATACGTTCCGCTTAAGTTGATATTTTGCCACGCAACGGGCGAAACAGCACGAGTGATACCCGCTTTCTCTTCATCTCCTCTCGCTTCAAAGTGTCCCAGAAGATGACTCAGTATCGCGGAGTTGAAGTAGATGATCGCGTTGGCAAGCAATCTTGCGCATTCATTCCAGATAGCGATTTCAGACTCGTTTTTGCCACGGAACTGATCACCATTCACCGACGCAATGGCTCGTCTAAGGAAGTGCCATGCTTCTCCCCGGTTCAGGGCACGTTGCACATACTGCCGCAAACTGGCATCGTCGATGTAGTCAAGTAAATATTGCGCTTTAACCAGTCGATTATACTCCGTCAGAGCCTGTAATATTGGGTGTCCAGAAGGGTAACCAGACAACTTTCTTACCAGCATTGCTTGTGTCGTCCGCTTTGTCTGAAGTGACAGAACAATACGCCTGATATCTTGCCATCCCGTTGTAATAACATTCGTTCTGATAGGCTTCTTTAGCGCCAGTATGGTGCTGCCTTGTTCACTTTCAGTCACATCAAACAGATCATTGATGACACTACTGAACTGCGCGTATCGCGGTGCAAAACTGTAACCGCATAGATCCAGTAAGGCGAAGTTAACATGATTGACACCGTGTGTATCTGTCGAGAGTACGTCAGGTTTGATTTCACTGCTGTTGGATTGTAACAGGTCATAAATATAGTGTGATTCGTGCTCGTTGGAACCGATGATCCGAGCATTGAGGGCGCTGTGGTTGGCCACCAGTGTCATGGCCGTGATCCCTTTGTTGGTGCCGAAATACTTAGAGGAGTACCGGGTTTTAAAGGTTTCCAGATGGGTTTCGAATTTCTGACCATCCGCACTGGCATGCAGCTGGTCCTCCTGAATATGGTAGTGGCGGAAGATGGGTAGCGCTGCAACCGCATTATTGATCACGTCGCTGGCGTCATGCAGCGTTTCAGGCCGGATATAGTTGGCCTGCACCGTACTCAGGTGTTCATAGCTTCGATCGGAGATCTGCGCCATGCCATACACACCACGGTGAGTGGCGTTGGCAATCAGAATGGCCAGTAAATCATCCTGATGAGTGAACCCTTGTTTTTGTATCGGAAGTACATGAGTCAGACATTTCATGAACCCGGTTTCGCGCTCTACATACCGCAGTACATCCGCGATACCGACCGGTTGCATTCGCTTAAAAAAGGGATTGTTGACCAGAGATGTAGCGCTTTTGGTCGGCAGACGCCAGCGGGTACCGGTACGATTTTTCATGATCACATTTCGATTGTCTCCCTCATCAATATGGAGAGCAACGTCTTTGAGTGCACTTTCCAGCCGGTGTTGTTTCTCCTGTAACAATAACTCTGCGGGCTGTTTTAGTCTGTCCAGTGTTGATGAGGCCAGCAAGGTATCCTGCGATGTCTGGGGGATCAGGTCGTCTTCCAGTGCGCGGTATTTGGTAACATTTGGCAAATAAATGCGTCCATTCAGTCGTGAGGTTAACTGCCGGTAGAGCAGCCATTCGTAACGTTGCGGGTTAACGTTATCCTGTTTAACCAACCATGGGAGGTGCTTTTTCGGGATGAGCGACGTATCCATCGTCTTCAGTGGTCCACCGAATGCGATTTCCGTCTGCATCTGTTGAAGTTGGGCGACGACGGCTTCTGAGCCTTTACCGGCCTCACATTCAAGGCACAAGAACACCTGCCTTAACAGTTGCTCCAGGAGATTGCATTGTTCATCGTAATGTTGCCACTGGTACTCTTCCACGGTCCGTTTCTGTTTTTTCAGGTAAAGGCAGAGGGTCTGGATATCCCTGTCATTCATGACCTTCAATGCCTGTTGTCTGACTACTGAGAAGGGTTGATTATCATCAATGTTCTCATCCACAAACAGATGCAGTAACTCTGCCGCTTTCGTGACATTGTCCGCGGCTGACTGCCAGGACAGGAACACTGCTTGTTGTGCAAAGGTGTTGGCAGCTTCTTGTTGCTTGCGGATAT
>NZ_NRRB01000012.1 GCF_002282895.1 Paraferrimonas haliotis | reverse complement strand
TGGCTCCCCCTGCTGGACTTGAACCAGCGACATACGGATTAACAGTCCGCCGTTCTACCAACTGAACTAAGGGGGAACAACTCTCTTTAAAATGGCTCCCCCTGCTGGACTTGAACCAGCGACATACGGATTAACAGTCCGCCGTTCTACCAACTGAACTAAGGGGGAACAACTGTCTTAAAAGTGGCTCCCCCTGCTGGACTTGAACCAGCGACATACGGATTAACAGTCCGCCGTTCTACCAACTGAACTAAGGGGGAATCGCACAACCAGAGAATTTCTCTGTGTCTTTAAGACGGAGCGCATAGTAAATCGCTGGTGATTGAGAGTCAACTAGGATTTCAAAAAAAGTGAAGATAATAAGCGTGATTGCTTACAGAGTGCGCAAACTGGCGTTAAGATGTTTGCTAGAGTGAAATGTCGCAGTGGTTAGCATATGATTTATGCTAGCCTACGCAGCAGAAGACAAAAAATGTAACTAACTTACAAATGTAATTATTAACATCTGATACCTGCGATTTACATCAATAACACGCAAATCCTTGGGGTTATTGAGTTTGCGTTAGTTATCCACTGAATCTGTGGATAAGCCTGTGGGTTAAACCCATTTTTAGCTCTATAGCCCCTAATAAATAGGCATTTTAGTTAAATTGTTTGAATTCGGTTGATTTTATTTAAAGCGTTAAATTTCAATTGGTTACATTTTTGATGTGGGTTAGGTTGAAAACATTGGCGTTGAAAAAACTGATCAAAAAAACTACAGAGTTTTGGTTGTGAATTAAATCTCATTTACTGTGCTGTTTGAATGTATTTTATGCCAGTTGCGCACGGTTATTTGGCTAAAGTGTCAAAAAGCAGACGATTTCACTAAAAGTGACGATAATAGCAATATGGGTAACATCACTCGACTTGTTAACGGTAACGAAAGTAGCGTGTTTGGAAGTAAGGTATGATAGACAAGAAGTTTAAATTAGTTTCTCAGTTTTCCCCGGCGGGTGATCAGCCAAAAGCCATCGAGCAATTGCAAGATGGTATTGAGTCTGGACTTGCGAAACAGACCTTACTTGGGGTGACCGGCTCGGGTAAAACCTTCACCATTGCTAACGTCATTGCTAACCTTGACCGACCCGCAATACTGCTCGCTCCGAATAAAACGTTAGCCGCCCAGTTATACGGAGAAATGAAAGAATTTTTCCCAGAAAATTCGGTGGAATATTTTGTTTCCTACTATGACTACTACCAACCTGAAGCTTATGTCCCGACCACCGATACTTTTATTGAAAAAGACGCGTCGATAAACGCTCACATTGAGCAAATGCGCTTATCCGCCACAAAAGCTTTGTTAGAGCGACGCGACGTGGTGTTAGTGGCTTCGGTATCGGCCATATACGGACTGGGTGATCCAGAAAGTTACATGCGCATGCTTTTGCACGTTAGCATTGGTGACATCATGGGGCAACGTGAGATTTTGGCTCGGTTAGCAGAGATGCAATACAACCGCAACGACATGGATTTTCAGCGCGGTACCTTTAGAGTCCGTGGTGAAGTCATTGATGTGTTTCCTGCGGACTCAGAAAAAGACGGGATCCGCATTGAGTTGTTTGATGATGAAGTGGAGCGAATTAGCTCATTCGATCCACTAACAGGTACGGTTAACAAGAATCTGAGTCGCACCACCATTTACCCGAAAACCCACTACGTAACACCGAAAGAAAAAATCCTTGATGCGAGCGACAAAATTAAGGAAGAGTTGCGTGAGCGTAAAGCCCAGTTTTTGGCCAATCACAAGCTCATTGAAGAGCAGCGGATTACCGAGCGAACTCAATACGATATTGAAATGATGAATGAGCTGGGGTATTGCTCGGGCATCGAAAACTACTCCCGTTACTTGTCCGGCCGAGCGCCGGGTGAGCCGCCACCGACCTTGTTAGACTATTTGCCCAAAGATGGCTTGTTGGTGATAGACGAATCTCACGTCACCGTGCCGCAAGTCGGTGGCATGTATAAAGGGGATCGCAGCCGTAAAGAGAATTTGGTGGAGTACGGCTTTCGATTGCCATCGGCACTGGACAATCGTCCCCTTAAATTTGAAGAGTTTGAATCCTTGATGCCGCAAACTGTTTTTGTGTCGGCAACACCTGGAAAATACGAGATAGAGCACTCCGGCGAAGATGTGGTTGAGCAGGTGGTTCGGCCCACAGGACTGCTGGACCCTGAAGTCGAAGTACGCCCTGTGGCGGTGCAAGTTGATGATCTGCTCTCGGAGATAAACCTGCGTACGGCGGTAAAAGAGCGGGTTCTGGTAACTACGCTTACCAAACGCATGGCGGAGGACCTTACGGAATACTTCACCGAGCATGGCGTTCGAGTACGTTACCTGCATTCTGACATTGATACCGTGGAGCGTATGGAGATCATTCGAGATCTGCGTTTGGGAGAGTTCGATGTATTGGTGGGTATTAACCTGTTGCGAGAAGGGTTAGACATGCCAGAGGTTTCCTTAGTAGCAATTTTAGACGCTGACAAAGAGGGTTTTTTGCGCTCCGATCGTTCCTTGATTCAAACCATAGGTCGCGCCGCTCGAAACTTAAACGGTAAAGCCATTTTGTACGCGGATAAAATTACCGGCTCAATGGACAGAGCGATTTCCGAAACCAATCGTCGTCGAGAAGTTCAACAAGCCTTCAATGAAGCCCACGGAATTACGCCTAAAGGCGTGGTTAAAAAGATTACCGATGTCATGGAGGCACCGGCTGATGCTTCCGATGCTAAGGCGTGGGCTAACGTCGGCGAGCCAAAATCGAAGGATTACCGAGCGATTAATCAGGGTAAGCTGTCCATTGCGGAACTGACTAAACAAATCGAACAACTTGAAAAGCAAATGCTTAATCATGCTAAGAATCTAGAGTTTGAAGAAGCGGCGGCGATTAGAGATCAGGTGCATAATCTTAGAGAACAATTGGTGGTTGCTAATTAGCGGTTTGGTGTTGGTCGCGGTTGTGGCGGTGTAACCACCACCATAGTAGAGCTGCCAGAGCGCCGCTTAGGGCACCGATTAGGTGACTTTCGGTAGCTACTCGAGCATGAATTAATGCTTCAAGCTCTGGGCTGGCGCCAAACGTTTGTTCGTAACCAACCTTGATCGCTACTCCCAAGAGTAACAGATAGCCACTTTTCCAGCCTTTTCTACAATCGGCCACGGCGCCTATTACAAATAATCCGTGTAGCATGCCGCTAAGGCCGACATAACGCTCTGTATTTGGGGCGAACACAAACAAACCCATGCCTGTGGCCAAGGCGAGGCCAATAAAGAGCCCAACTAGCCACTTTTTAGAGAAATGATCGCCGTGTAATGAGGCCAACACCATAAGTCCCGCGAGGTTTAACCACATATGGTAGCTGTTGGTATGAGCTAAATTGCCACTGATTAACCGCCACCATTGACCGCTTGCGATTAGGGAGCGATCAAATTCGACCGACTGTACCGGAAGCAGTAAAGTCACCAGCATTGCAACCGCGGCAAAACCAAGGTAATGCCAATAATTGCGGCCCAACAGTCGCACCATTAATTGCTGCATTTTTTCTCTAGCGAGGCCATGGTTTGCTGTGGATTTTGTAAATACTCAGATAAGCCCTGAGCCCTCAGCAGGCAACTTGGGCACTCGCCACAGCCACTCCCAATAATGCCGTTGTAGCAGGTTAAGGTTTGCTCTTTAACCAGCTCTAGAGCTTGGTATTTGTCGGCCAACGCCCAGGTTTCTGCTTTGTCTAGCCACATCAAGGGGGTCGCTAAGGTTAACGGCCGATCCATGCCTTTAACCAGGGCGCTATTGAGCGCTTTTACAAACTCGTCACGACAATCTGGGTAGCCCGAGTAATCGGTTTCACATACACCAGTAATGACGGTTTGCGCCCCCACTTGGTAGGCAAAAATTCCTGCCAACGTCAGAAATAAGATGTTACGCCCTGGTACAAAGGTGTTGGGCAAGCCATTGTCCATCAATTCATTTGATACTGGAATTTCATCGCGAGTAAGGGCTGAAATCGCTAAGTCATTTAACAAACCAACGTCAATGATCTTGTGAGGTACATTAAGCTTCTTCGTAAGTGCTTGAGCGACTTGTATTTCTTGAGCGTGTCGTTGGCCGTAATCAAAGGTTAGCGCGTACACTTTGTCATATTGAGCAAGCGCTTGAACTAAACAGGTGGTGGAATCTTGTCCGCCACTAAAAACCACAATGGCTGTATTCATGAAACAATCTTTATTGAGAAAATTCAGGGCGATCATACCATGATAATTGAATGAATCGATAAGTAAGCTGTTTGTGTTGTGAGTTTGCATTTATAATGCGCTCAGTTCAGTAACCAATGAGTAAAAAGTTTGTACCCTGTAAATGAAGTGTTTGAAACCATACAAGGCGAAGGTAAGAACAGCGGCTTAGCTGCAATTTTCGTGCGTTTGCAAGGCTGTGAAGTTGGCTGTTCATGGTGTGATACCAAACATACATGGACACTAGACCCAGCTTTGCAAGTCTCGCCAGAGCAAGTGTTGTGTGTTGATGGTGAGGTTGGACGTTGGAGCCACTATTCCTCTGAGCAACTAATCGACGCCTTTAAAGCTCAAGGCTTTCAAGCTAAGTTGGTCGTTATTACCGGCGGCGAGCCGTGCCAATACGATTTGACTGAGTTATGTCAGGCGCTTGAAGCAAAGGGCTATCAGGTGCAAATCGAAACCAGCGGTACCGAGTTGGTAAAGGTCAGCGATGGAGCCTGGGTGACGGTATCACCGAAAATCAATATGAAAGGTGGAAAAGCGGTACTAGTGCAAGCCCTAGAGCGCGCCAATGAGATTAAACACCCCATTGCCCGTCAACGTCATATTGACGAGCTTGACGCCTTACTTGAGGGCATCGATCTCACCAATAAGAGCATGTGCTTACAGCCCATCAGTCAAATTGAAGCAGCAACAGCTCTGGCCATGAAAACCTGTATTGAGCGCAACTGGCGTTTATCGGTGCAAATGCACAAGTATCTGCAGATCGATTAAACAGCGTTAACAACGAAAACGAAAAAGGGCGACCCATGAGGTCGCCCTTTTCAAAAGATGGTGGAGGGGGAAGGATTCGAACCTTCGAAGGCTGAGCCGTCAGATTTACAGTCTGATCCCTTTGGCCACTCGGGAACCCCTCCAC
>NZ_NRRB01000011.1 GCF_002282895.1 Paraferrimonas haliotis | reverse complement strand
CTCAAGCGTGTTTTCAATATCGACATCGAGACCTGCAGCGGCTGCGGCGGCGCCATGAAAGTCATCGCCTGCATTGAGGGGTATGAAGCCCAATGGAACGAAAACGTACGCTAAGCTTCTTATTCCGCAGAACGCTCACTTGCCAACTTCTTAGCAACGCGAATGACTGTACGATCTGAAACATTGGTGAGTTTCGCGGTATCACTGATACTCAGCTTATTGATAACTCTTAGCTGATAGATTTTTTCGTGAAGCTGAAGGTCGGCTTGTCGTCCACGATATTTTCCCTCTTCTCGCGCCTTCATGATACCTTCAGCTTGTCGACGACGACGATCTTGGTAATCCTTTCTTGCAATCGCTGCGAGCATATCCATCATCATCCCGTTAATGGCTCTGATCATAGAGCGAGTGAACTCATCGGTAATATGTGGTGCAAAAGCGATATGACTGGTCGGTAAATCAAGGCTGATAACCTTAAGATCCTTTTGGTTCAGCATTTCCTTTAATTTGAACCAACTTTCCTCATCAAGACGAGAAAGTCGATCAATTTGCTCGATGATGATTGCATCCCCTGTTGCAGCATCATCAAGTAATCGGAGTAATTCAGGCCTTTGCAATGATGCGCCCGATTCATTCTCAACATACCAACCTGCTATTCGACAGCCTTTTTGCTGTACAAACTCCTGTAAGACTTTTTGTGCTCGTTTTGCATTTTGATCGCTAGTTGATGCTCTAAGGTAGCCAAAGATGTACATAATCTGCCTTAAGTGACATTTAAGTTATGATCTAAAGTGGTGTGCCATATAGGTTATGACAAATATATAAAAACTGCCACTTTTTATCTGTGATCATAGGATATACTTAAAAGTCTTACATTATTAAGCGCTTGAATCAGTAATTAACATACAAATAATATCGCTCCCCTTGAAGGGGAGGATATCTTTATTTTGGCCGTTGAGTATTAAGTGAATTTTTATTGGTGTGGTTTAGTCTTTTTGTGATTTCTCAGCAGCTTTTAATTGTCCGATTTATACCAATTATTTTTATAAGCCATAGAGCCAAACAAAGCGTTGGCTTTAGCTCGGTCTATAACACTTTGTTCTACCTGAGCTGGCGTTAATTCATTGGTATCAAAGTTATACGTATAACTTGATACTTTTTCGCCTGGAGAGAAGACAACTAAGTTGTCGCGTGTTAGGTAACCATAGTTTTTATCAAACTGCATCATTACTCGTTCATCTTCTCTGGCTAACGGTTGCGTCATGTCGCGACCTATCATCGGTGATACGCTGTCTACTCCGATCAGAGATAGCAGAGTTGGAGGCATATCTAGGTTGTTTACCAAGCGTTCGTCTATCCTTGGTGCAATGCCATTACCCAAAATGACGGCTGGGATATGGAAATGGTTCACCGGTACCAATTGCGAACCGTGAACTTGCGCATCATGATCTGCGATGATAATAAAAACGGTGTCGTCCCAGTATTTAGATTGCTTAGCTTTATCGAAGAAAGTTCCAAGCGCATAATCAGAATATTTTACCGTATTGTTACGCGTGTTATATTCGCTATCGTAAGGTTCAATTTTTCCTTCTGGGTACTCAAATGGACTGTGATTACTTGAAGTGAAAACTAAGCTAAAGAAAGGCCTATTTTGCTTATTTAATTGAGTAAATTCTTGATGCGCCTTGGTATAAAGATCTTCATCGCTAACGCCCCAAGAGCCTTTAAAACTTGGACTCTGATAGTCCTTCTCTTCAACAATATCTTCAAAGCCATTACCTAAGAAAAAGCTTTTCATGTTATCAAAGTGAGCTTCGCCACCATAAATAAATTGAGTGTGGTAGCCTTCATTTTTGAGTAGCTCAGCAATGGTAAAGAAACCTGTTTGGCTTTTACTTAGCTTAACAACGGCACGTGATGGCGTAGGTGGGAAACCTGTGGTTATTGCTTCGATCCCTCGAACTGAGCGTGTGCCAGTGGCATACATTTGGTTGAAGGCCCAGCCTTCTTTAAGTAATTTGTCTAGGTTTGGAGTCAGAGGTAGCCCCCCCATTCCACCGACAAAACGTGCTCCCAAGCTTTCTTGGAGAAGAATGACTAAGTTCTTTTTCTTCCCTTGATAGCTTGCGATGTTTTGATTCAAGGTTGGCAAGGAGCCAGGAACAAAGCGTTCAGGCTTAGCAGAAGATTGTTTTACTAATTCTATTACTTTGTCTTGGGCCATTTTTCCGTAAAACTTTTCTGCGCTGCGCTCTGATTTCATGTTATTCACTGCAAAAAGGAGTGAATATGATGAGTTCAGTACCAGATCGTTCACTAAAGGATCGCTTGAAAACGCCACCATTGCAGGGTTTAGTGGACGATGCCCCAATGTAGATCTTGCTCCTAATACGCCAAGTAAAACCACAATAATCGCTAGCACAGGACGCCAATACCATTTGAATTGCTTTGTTGTCCGAGTTATTTTACCGCTCCATAGCCAGCCAAGTGCTAGAGTCATAGTTGAACCGACCAAGCCAATGAATAACTCGAGTTTGTATCCAACCCAAAGCATACTGAATACTTCTTTTGGATAGATTAGATATTCGACAAACAGGCGGTTTGGTCGTAAGTCGTACTCCATAATAAAAGGTGGAGTCGCGAGCTCCATATAAACGAGGATCCACAAGCCGAACACAAGCCAAACGCGTAAAGCTAAGCGCCAGATTTTACCTATGATGCCATCCACCGGAAGAAGTGATGCTAATAAACTTGGCAGAATGAATAGCCAACATAGTGTCGCAATATCAACCCTTGCACCTTGTAAAATAAGTGCTCCCCAACCTTCAGAAGAAGAAACTCGCTCTGCCATCCATAGTGCAAGTAGCATACGAGATACTGTTAGTATGCAAAAAGCAACAAGTGCAAAGGCGAGTATTGGTCGTAGTGGACCAAAATTCATTTTTTTCATTTTTTCACCTAGTTACGATTGACGACAAGTACTGAATATATCGAGAGATTTTTCGTATTCTTGGGTTTCGATATCCATGATTCCGAGAATGGAGTGGAAGATATTGTCATGTGAATAGTTTCCATTTTTCGCCTGCTGACTCAAACAGTCGTAGTTGATCTGTTTATTGGTTTTGAAACCAGGAGACATCCACATTATTAATGGCACTTTCGTTTGGTGATTGGGCGCTAAGCTATAGGGCATACCATGCAAAAATAGACCATTCTCACCAAGTGACTCGCCGTGGTCAGATACATACACCAACGCCGTGTTGTATTTATCTTCTAATGACTCCAACTTTTCGATCGCTTGACTGATGACATAGTCGGTATAGAGGATAGTGTTATCGTAAGTATTTACAATTTCTTCGACCGAGCAATTTTCAATGTCAGCGCGTGGACAATCAGGTAGAAAGGTCGCTTTCTCTCTCGGGTAGCGTTGGAAGTAAGTCGGACCATGACTACCGATAAGGTGTAGTGCAATCATTCGATTACCATCTAAACCTTCAGCATCTTGAT
The DNA here is from genome assembly GCF_002282895.1 of Paraferrimonas haliotis. Taxonomy (GTDB): domain Bacteria; phylum Pseudomonadota; class Gammaproteobacteria; order Enterobacterales; family Shewanellaceae; genus Paraferrimonas; species Paraferrimonas haliotis. The sequence goes on along the minus strand of NZ_NRRB01000011.1, from coordinate 7,977 downwards.
CAAAGTTTTCCAGTAGTGCTATGTCATAACAGGTTTTTCCATTACACATTTCATCTTGGCGAGACCGATCTACCGTAATCTGAGTAATGTTACGCGCCACGCCTTTGTCACCACCATCATTTTCCTTCCATAATAATGAAACATTAGCCCGCTTTAGAATATCTAGTAGGTTGTCTTGACTGTCTGCTGTTGCACGGTCAAAGTTTTGGCGCGTTAATGATGAAAACATACAAGGAACAGAGACTGCTGTGGCGGTACCACACGAGCTCACATCTTGGAAAGAGATGATGTCTAGGTCTCGGGTATATTGATTAGTTGGTCTTGTGTATCCGTTCAGCTCATAGTTCTGTGAACGAGCGGTTTCGCCAACCACAAAAACGAGTAAGTTAGGTTTACTTTGTGCCTGTTGCATCGCAATGGCGGTTTGACGGGCATCCATTGCGAGCTTGCGATATGGAATAGGTTCAGAGAAGTAAGTATCTCTCACATAGCCAGTTGCACTATAGACAAACTGGGTAGGGATAATCATTTTTTTTAAATAACTATTGTTCCGGCCAACAGAGGTGTAATCCTGATAATACAAACCGGCAATGAGTGCAATAACCGCTAAAGAAGCAAGCATAGAAGCTAACTTAGTGAGAACTAACTTAATAAGATTGATTGTTGGATTGAGAGGGGCTTTGAAAACAAGTAAGGCAGGAATGACACCCATCAATATGGTCCAGACAATCGAATAACTACTTAAATATGATGTAGCTTCACTGGAGTCTGTCTCAACAATGTTAACGATCATATCGTAGTCGAACAAGGTACCGTAGTTATAACCTGCATAACTGATCATACTAGAGATAATCAATAAAGTGATAAAAAATGGCTTTCCAATCCATGGCCAGCTAAATAAGTTAAACAAAAAATTTAGAGCAGCCAAAAAGAAAAATGGGATTGATATAATAAAGCCAACCTTTACGTTATCTAACTGGCTTAAAATATTGTTAAGCTCCTTATATACAGGAAGGTTAACAATGGCAGTAAAGTAAAAAGCCAAAATAAAAGTGAAGGTGACAAATGATATGTTACCTTGAATTAATTGATTTATTTTTTTCATAGTATTTCGATAATAACGGATGCCCAAACTAGTAACGCAAGTGCGAGTGCCACAAAAACAGCGGCTGAACCAATGTCTTTCGCTCGACCACTTAACTCATGCCATTCATCGCTGATGCGATCAACCACAGCTTCGACTGCCGAGTTCATCAACTCAACAATTACGACAAGCAGTAAGCTAGAAATAAGCAAAGCCCGTTCAATGTGATCAACTGGAAGCAGAAAAGCGACACATGTAAAAATGAGAGTTAGAACAACTTCTTGTCTAAAAGCGGCTTCATTTATCCAAGCGGCTTTTAATCCTTTCATTGAATAATCGGTTGCATCAATAATGCGGCTGACACCTGTTTTCCCTGGTTTCAAGATAAGGCTCCTTAATTTTCTATATCGAGTATTTATTGGTAATTATGTTGCCTGTATCTAAACAAAGATACAACACAAAAAATGGTAACTCAGGGCAACACAACCAAGACGGCGTATGGTTGCACTGGCCATTCGTAATAAAATAACAGTAAATTAAAGAGTTGAACAAAGCCCCGCAACTGTTCCATTATTTACCATTGTTGAAAGGTTAAAATTATGCGCCCAGACTTTTAGTAAGGGTGTGAAATCACTCTCTTGTTGTACTGGTTAAAACAGAGTTATTATTTATACGGAAACTTCAGTGGTTGGGCTAACGAAGGCTTGTACTTTTCACTTGACTAATACAGATAGGGATTGAAATGCCCGTAGATTTCTTAACCAATGAACAAAAAAGCAATTACGGGCAGTTTCAAGGTGATCCGAATGATGTCCAACTCGCTAGATATTTCCACTTAGATGAAGCGGATCTAGTTTTTATTGGAATACGGCGTGGTGAACACAATCGCTTTGGGGTTGCTCTACAATTAGGTTGTGCACGTTTTCTTGGCACCTTTTTGACCGACTTAACGCAAATACCGAAAAATACGCAAAGGTTTGTAGCAAGACAACTTGGTATCACGAATATTGCGATCCTCAATGATTATGCTCAACGGGAAACGACCCGAAGGGAGCATGCTAGCCTTATTCGCACCCAATATCACTATCGCGAGTTTTCTTGGCCTTGGTCATTTAGGCTTATCCGTCTTTTGTACACGCGGAGCTGGATAAGTAATGAACGTCCTAGTTTGCTTTTTGACCTGGCAACGGGATGGTTAATCCAACACAAAATTCTTTTACCTGGAGCATCTACCTTAACTCGGCTAATCTCCCAAATAAGAGAGCGTTCCGAAAACCGTCTATGGGAGCGCTTAGCAGCATTACCTAGCAGTGATCAAGGCGAGCAGTTAGACTGCTTACTCCAGCTCTCAGATACATCAAGAACGACACATTTTGACCGATATCGAAAAGGTCCAGTCAACATAAGTAGTCCTGCGTTTAACGAGTCGGTAGGTCGTTATAAAGCGCTTAAATCCTTTGGGATACAGTCCCTCGATTTCACAGGGATCCCTCCGATTCGATTTAAGCATATTGCCCGTTACGCTGGGATGATTTCGGCTTATAAAATCGCGCGTATGCCAACCAATAAACGGAAAGCTATCTTAGTGGCGTTCGTCAAAGCGTATGAAATCATTGCACTCGATGAAGCGCTAGACGTATTGGATATGCTCATCACTCAAATCGCAGGTGAGGCAAAAAAGTTAGGTCAGAAAAAGCGATTACGAACGCTTAAAGACCTGGACAAATCCGCACTTACACTGGCCAATGTTTGTGTCCTGTTACTCAATGATACCGTGGAAGATGAGGATCTACGATCTGCTATTTTCCAGAAACTTTCCCGTGAAAGCTTAGAAAAGTCCATCACCACCATCAAAGAGTTGGCTCGCCCCTACGATGATAACTTTCACGAAGAAATGGTTGAACAGTATGGTCGTGTAAGACGATTTTTACCTTCGTTATTCAAAGATATCGACTTTGAAGCTGCACCTGCTGGCGTTATGACATTAGAGGCTCATGATTATTTGAGTCAATTACTCGACTCTCGTAAACAAATTCTCGACGATGCACCCATGGATATTGTGTCTAATCCTTGGAAGCGCCTTGTTGTGGACAAAGAAGGACGAGTTAATAAACGCGGTTATACCCTATGCTTTTTAGATAGGTTACAAGATAGCTTGCGTCGTCGTGACATTTTTGTTGCAAATAGTGACCGCTGGGGAGATCCAAGAGCCAAACTACTGCAAGGTCACGAGTGGCAAATCAATCGCATTCAGGTGTGCCGCTCATTAGGGCATCCCATTAATCCCAAAGAAGCTATTACCGCTTTAACTCAACAACTTGATGCAACCTATCGACAAGTCTCGGAAAACTTTGATGACAACCAAGCTGTAAAAATCGATGATTCGGGTAAACGCCCAACGTTAACTATTACACACATAGACAAGCTGGATAACCCACCGAGTTTACAGCATCTTTCAAAGCAAATTGAAGCATTACTTCCCCGTGTTGATTTGACGGAGCTATTACTTGAGATTAATGCTCACACAGGGTTTGCCGATGAGTTCACACATATAAGTGAATCCAACGCTCGAGCCAACGACATTACAGTCAGCATTTGCGCAGTGCTACTGGCCGAAGCGTGTAATATCGGTTTGGAACCGCTAATAAAATCTCACGTTCCCGCTTTGACAAGACATAGACTCAGTTGGGTTAAACAAAATTATCTTCGAGCTGAAACTCTCGTTAAAGCGAACGCTAAGTTGGTTGACTATCAATCGTCACTCTCACTCGCCCATCAATGGGGAGGCGGAGAAGTGGCTTCAGCAGATGGAATGAGGTTTGTCACTCCAACCCGCACAATCAATTCCGGTGCGAACAGAAAATACTTCGGCTCTAGTCGCGGAATAACTTGGTATAACTTTGTCTCGGATCAGTTTACAGGCTTTCACGGAATAGTCATTCCCGGGACCTTACGTGATTCCATTTTTGTTCTTGAAGGTCTATTGGAACAACAGGCGGGTCTCAATCCAGTAGAAATTATGACAGATACCGCAGGATCAAGCGATCTGGTGTTTGGGCTTTTCTGGTTGTTGGGGTATCAGTTTTCACCAAGGTTAGCCGATGCAGGAGAATCCGTATTCTGGCGAGTGGACAAAGAAGCAAATTATGGCGCTCTTGAAGAGCTTGCCAGAAGCTGTGTTAATACCCACAAAATAGAACAACACTGGGACGATATGATGCGTATAGCTGGCTCTCTTAAACTGGGGACAGTACAAGCATCAGAACTTATTCGTTCTCTGCTCAAAAGTGACCGTCCATCTAGCTTAGCTCAAGCTATCATAGAGGCTGGTCGCATCAACAAAACGTTATATCTGCTCAATTACATTGATGACGAAGATTATCGCAGACGGATACTGACACAGCTTAATCGCGGCGAAAGTCGCCATGCCGTTGCTAGAGCAATTTGTCACGGTCAAAGAGGTGAGATACGGAAACGTTACCGTGAAGGGCAAGAAGATCAATTAGGAACACTAGGACTGGTAACCAATGCCGTCGTGTTATGGAATACAATTTACATGCAAGCAGCGATAACCCATTTAGAAAGTCAGGGAGTAGATCTGAAAGATGAAGATATGGCGCGTCTGTCTCCCCTCAGTTATAAACACGTGAACATGTTAGGTCATTACTCATTTACGTTGGCCGAACAAGTGATAAACGGGGAACTTAGGCCATTAAAACAGCCAACTGACCAAGAGGATTTTTCTTAGCGTACGTTTTCGTACCGTTGGGCTTTATACCCCATTGAAGACCCTATAGTGATCAAGCAGATCCTTGATCACCTGAAGCACAAAGCCGAAACCAGCGGGACCAGGGCGTTACCCGAAAGCCGGGCGCCACCGGCTGAGCTGCTCCTGGGTCTGTTTGACTGACGAGCCTGAAGGCCAACGATACCAATCAAAATGCTGCGTTCACAGCGCCGCGGCAGGGATCCGCCGTGCTGGTTGTCGGAAAAGGAGCCGCTAGTGGGAAAGAGGAGGGTAAATTTTCAGCGTTGCTGGCTCCCCGTCAGCCGGATTGGGTTGCATCGCAGGGGTGTCGAAAGAGTCAACTGCGGTCCAAAGCTGTTGGACTTGGGTGAAAAGGGCGTTTATTCTTCCTATACGTTCATTAGGTCATCTAGCCTTTCTTCCGCAGGTTTTGTTCTTGGTTTTTTAGGGGGTAATGTCATAGGGTTTGTCTCTTAATATCTTGTGCTAAAAGCAAATCTGATAGGGGTATCATAGCACTTAATATTGATATGCTAAAACTTAGCTCGCTGGTAGCTTCGCTATTTTAACTATCTTTTTGGTGCTTCTATAAAAAGATAAAATAAATACAATCAATAAAACATACATTATCGCACCAATCATCCATATCCAGCCATCCCAACTTGCCAGTGTTTGACCAAAAATAAAGCTAAATAATAATGGGCCGATCACCCCCGTCGTATTGGTTAAGCTGACTAGAACGCCTTGTAGCTTACCTTGGTTAGTTTGATTGACTTGAGCTGACATTAACCCCTGTAAGGCTGGTAGCGCAATACTGCCGCCGGCGAGTAAGATTAATGTAGGGTAAATCATCCAACCCTTTGTCAATAATGACAAAATAATGAATGCTGCTCCATCAACAACAAAGCCCACAATAATCGTCACTTTTTCATTGAATTTCTTGGCGATTGCGCCCGCTACAAATGCTTGGAACAAGGCATGCATGATGCCTAACCCCGCTAAAGATAGGCCGATCTCCATACTGCCCCATTGAAAACGATGTTCCGTAAATAACACCCATGTCGTTGCTGGAATTTGCCCTATCATTTGAGTCATAAAAAAGATAAATAACAATAGTATGACTGGCTTGATCACTTGCAGGAAAGGTCGCGAATTTTCTGCTGTTTCTGTGGTGTTTTTTTCAGTATTTTTGATTTTATTATCTTTAAATATCAACATAATAACTAAAAAAGAGAGCGCATTTAAAATGGCAGCAATAATAAAAGGAAGATGAGCTGAGAATTGCCCTGTAAAGCCGCCAATTGCAGGGCCAGAGATTAACCCGACACCAAAAGCCGCCCCTAAGCGTCCAAACCACTTAGTACGCTCTTGTGAAGCAGTATTGTCAGCAATAACAGAAGCGGCGACCGCACCTGTTGCGCCAGTAACTCCAGAAATTAATCGCCCAACGTATAGCATCCAAAGTGAGCTAGATAATGCAAGCAAAGTGTAATCCACAGCAGCGCCTGCAAGAGATAGTAGTAATATTGGTCGGCGCCCGAATTTATCAGACCATTTGCCAAGTAGAGGAGCAAAAAAAACCTGCATGATGGCATACAGTGCCAGCAGGATACCGTAATGATTTGCTAAATTTTCAGCCGACACGTATTCACGTAACAATGTAGGCAATACAGGCATGATCAAGCCGATCCCCATAGCATCTAGGGCGGTGATCGTTAAAGCGGTGATCGCAAATTTATTCATCGTTTTTTCTCTATCATTGATAGAGTTGGAATATATCCCTATCAGTGATAGAGTGTCAATAGAAAAAAAGAGAGGGCAGTATGGCGCGATTAGATAAAGAAACCATCATCACAGTGGCATTAGAGTTGCTAAATGAAGTGGGAATGGAAGGGCTGACAACGCGAAAACTAGCTCAAAAACTGGGCGTAGAGCAGCCTACACTATATTGGCATGTGAAGAACAAGCGCACATTGTTGGATGCATTATCTGTTGAAATGCTAAAGCGTAATCATCGTCATTCATTACCCGCAGTTGGGGAAACGTGGCAACAATTTTTACGTAATAATGCATTGAGCTTTCGTGATGCATTATTAAGTTACCGTGATGGCGCAAAAGTGCATTTAGGGACTCGCCCGAGTTCAGACCAATATGACACCGTAGAAATGCAGTTGCAGTTTATGGTGGACAATGGTTTTTCATTAAAATGTGGGTTATATGCAATAAGCGCGGTTGGTCATTTTACGTTAGGTTCTGTGTTAGAGCAGCAAGAACATATCGCAGCACTTAATGATAGGCAACAAATAGCAGATGATACGATGCCTCGACTATTAAAAGATGCTTTGCAAATTATGGATCAAGATGATGGCACAGAGGCTTTTTTATTTGGTTTAGAAGCATTGATTAATGGTTTCGAAAAGCAGTGATAAGGTGTCTGTGTTTTTAGGCTCGCACAATAGGGGGGATTTGTGCGAGTGGTGGATTTATTTAGAACATTGTTTTTCAATTTGGCGTTTTTGTTCTACCAATTTTTTAGCTGTTGCCATCGCGAGTTGTTCATCGGCTTGCATTTTTGCTAAACACAGTATTGCAAGGACGCGGAACATGCCTCATGTGGCGGCCAGGACGGCCAGCCGGGATCGGGATACTGGTCGTTACCAGAGCCACCGACCCGAGCAAACCCTTCTCTATCAGATCGTTGACGAGTATTACCCGGCATTCGCTGCGCTTATGGCAGAGCAGGGAAAGGAATTGCCGGGCTATGTGCAACGGGAATTTGAAGAATTTCTCCAATGCGGGCGGCTGGAGCATGGCTTTCTACGGGTTCGCTGCGAGTCTTGCCACGCCGAGCACCTGGTCGCTTTCAGCTGTAAGCGTCGCGGTTTCTGCCCGAGCTGTGGGGCGCGGCGGATGGCCGAAAGTGCCGCCTTGCTGGTTGATGAAGTACTGCCTGAACAACCCATGCGTCAGTGGGTGTTGAGCTTCCCGTTTCAGCTGCGTTTCCTGTTTGCCAGCCGGCCCGAGATCATGGGGTGGGTGCTGGGCATCGTTTACCGCGTCATTGCCACGCACCTGGTCAAGAAAGCGGGCCATACCCACCAAGTGGCCAAGACGGGCGCGGTCACCCTGATCCAGCGTTTTGGAT
>NZ_NRRB01000010.1 GCF_002282895.1 Paraferrimonas haliotis | reverse complement strand
TTCCCCATGTGAGAGTAGGTCACCGCCAGGCTTTAAATATAAAAATGCCCCCGTCTTTGACGGGGGTTTTTTTATGCTTCAAATTTGATGATGTGCTCTCACATGGGAAAATAAATAGTGCGCCGTAGGCGCCGCATATCATGTGATAGTAGGGTGGAGCCGGGAATAAGAAGGCCAAGAGTTTGGCCTTCGCCGGAGAAACGGCCTGAGCTCTGCGAAGGCCTGGTCACCGCCTAGGGCATCGTCCTCGACCTACCCTCGCGGTCATTTCTTGCGGGGCTTAACTCAATACAATGAATCTACACTGAGGTATTCGGCCTTTTTTACAACTAAGTCCTTAGAATCACTGACAGAGCGATAAGTTGCGTTTTACAAGCAAGAACACCAGCTTTACTATGAATTAAAAACCTAAAAAGCGTGGGAGCGTATACATGAAGCTGGATAAACGGAAGTGCGGTGTTGTACTTATAGACGTTCAAGGTAAGCTTGCTCAAATTGTCGACCATAGCGATAAGGTGATCGATAACTGTGCAAAAATGGTCAAAATCGCAAATTTGCTAGAACTTCCTGTATTCTGGATTGAGCAGCTGCCTGAAAAACTTGGAAATACCCACGAAAAAATCGCTTCAGAGCTTACCGGAAACGTCCCGATCGTTAAAAATACCTTCAGTTGCTTTGGCAGCACTGATTTTGTTCAACAGTTAAAAGAGGTTGGCTGTTCTCAGGTCTTAGTAATGGGTATAGAAGCACACATTTGTGTTTATCAATCGGTGCAGGATATGTTGAACTACGGTTTGGATGTCCATGTGCTGACGGATGCAATCTCTTCGCGCATAGCACAGAATAAAGTGGCCGCTATCGCTCAAATGGATAAGTTAGGAGTAAATCAAACCTGTGTTGAAATGGCGCTATTTGACATGCTGCCTAACGCTCAAGGTGAACTATTCAAAGCGGCGCTCAAAATAATTAAATAATAGAAAAGTTCATCGTTAAATAAGAGTAGAATGCACGGTAAGTTTCATAACAGTGAATGCCATGAGTTTAGTTAATCTGTCACAACATCACACCTTCGGTTTCGATGCTCACTGCCGAGCGCTTAAGATCATCCAATCAAAAGATGACTTGCACTCATACATGGCATCGAATTACGCAAAAGCCCCTTTGATGTTAGGCGAAGGCAGTAACGTCGTATTCTTAGAGGATTATCAGGGGGACGTTCTGCTCAATCGCATAATGAAACGAGAAATCATAAAGTTAGGCGATTACTATCGCATTACGCTTGGCAGTGGCGAAGGTTGGCATGATGTGGTTCGTTGGTTGGTGGAACAGGGCATAGGTGGCGTTGAGAATCTTGCGCTTATTCCTGGTACAGCAGGTGCGGCACCAATTCAAAATATCGGTGCCTATGGCGTAGAGCTTTCTGATATTTTGTACAGCGTAACTTATCTCGAAATTGAGACTGGTAAAGAGGTTCGACTGTTTAACCAAGACTGTCAATTTGGCTATCGAGATTCCATTTTCAAAAGAGCGCTTAAAGGCAATGCTTGGATTATTGAGATTGTTATTGACCTTCCTATAGATTGGCAGCCGAAACTGAACTATGGCCCTCTTAAATCACTTCAGAATCACGAGAGCCTCACCCCCAAGTCGGTCTTCGATAAAGTCTGTGAGATTCGCATGGCTAAGCTGCCTGACCCAAAACTGCTGGGTAATGCTGGAAGCTTTTTTAAGAACCCCGTTGTCTCTGCCAAAACGCATAAAATACTGCTGGAAAAAGACCCTAGCCTCGTTTCCTTTGCTTTGGCGGACGGTTCTCATAAACTCGCGGCTGGTTACTTAATTGAGCGCTGCCATCTTAAAGGCCACGCCGAAGGTAAGGTCGCGGTTCATGCCAATCAGGCTTTGGTGTTAGTTAATCAAGGTGGGGGAACAGCGTCTCAATTGAAGCGACTGGTCTCTAAGATCATCAATACCGTAATGCATACCTACGGTATTCGCTTAGAGCCTGAGGTGCGACTGTATGACTGTGTTGGCGAGTATATTGGTGTAGTCGATGGATAGTTGGCAGAGAAAGCATGATCTACTGAGTTGCTTGCAACAATCTGAAGGGTTTGTGTCGGGTGAAGATTTAGCACACCGCTTAGGCGTTACAAGAGCTGCAATCAGTAAACACGTTAAGCAGTTGTCCGAACAAGGACTTGATATCTATTCGGTGAAGGGAAAAGGCTATCGCCTCGCTAAGCCGATAAGCCTCATTAATTCGCAGGTGCTGCAGCAATCATTAGAACGCCAATTGTTTTGGTTTCATCAACTGGATAGCACCAATCGCTATATTATGGACAATGCCAACCGGTTACAAAAGGGCGATACCTGCATAGCCGAAACGCAGTCTGCAGGACGGGGACGGCGCGGTCGAAATTGGGTATCACCGTATGGCTGCCACCTTTATCAATCGGTTTACTGGCGTTTAGATGATGGTTTTAGTGCCGCAATGGGTTTGAGTTTAGTGGTGGGACTGAGCCTCGCGGAAAGTTTGACAGAGCTGGGAATCGACGGGATTGGACTGAAGTGGCCTAACGACATTTATCGTGACAGTAAAAAACTTGCAGGGGTTTTGGTTGAGCTTAAGGGCTCTCCAGATGGCCCTTGCCACCTTATTATTGGGTTTGGCATCAATGTCTCGATGCCTACGTTGGCTGCCAAAGACATTGATCAACCCTGGTCTGACTTATGTCCGAACGGAGAGCTGGAAGTCGATAAGAATGCGCTGGTTGAAAAGCTACACGCTAAATTGTTAGTCGACCTCGCCGAATTCGAATTATCAGGCTTAACCACCTTTTTGGAACGATGGCATGCTTTCGATGAATTTCGTGGGCGCGAAGTCTTACTAACAAGCAGTCAAAATGCAGTTGGCGGCCTTTATCAAGGTATCGACAAGGAAGGTAACTTGAAATTGTTAATTGATGGCTTTATTAAAACTTATGCGGGAGGGGAAGTATCGTTGAGGCTATTTACTTAATAATACTTGCTGTACCAAGTGGTCCGCTCCTTTTTTAAGAACCAATGCGGCTCTATTTTTAGTTGGTAGAATATTCTGAACTAAATTGGGTCCGTTAATGGTATCCCAAATGTGACCAGCGGTTTCATGCGCTTGCTCATCGCTGAGGTTCGCATAGTGATTAAAATAGCTTTCGGGGCGGCTAAAAGCAGTATCGCGAAAATGCAGGAAGCGTTCGATATACCATTGTTTTAAAAGGTGCTGAGGCGCGTCTACGTAAATTGAAAAATCGACATAGTCGGAAACGTATTGGGAATGACCGCTCGCGGTATCTTCCCTCGCTGTTTGCAATACATTGAGCCCTTCTAAGATCAAAATGTCCGGCTGGTTGACATTGATGTGCGCGTCTTTGAGTCTATCGTAGCTAATATGGCTATAAATGGGCGCTTTTACATCTTGCTTTCCATTTTTGACATCGGCAACAAACTCGACTAAATGCCTGACGTCGTAACTTTCAGGGAACCCTTTTCGGTGAAGAATGTTGCGCTTTTGGAGCTCCTCTAAGGGATACAAAAAGCCATCTGTAGTGACTAAGTCAACTTTCGGGTGCTCAGGCCAGCGTTGTAACAAAGCTTGCAGAATACGAGCTGTCGTACTTTTACCGACAGCGACGCTCCCTGCAATACTAATGATATAGGGTCGGCGTTTAGGGTAATTACCAAGAAACTTTTCTAATACTGCACTGCGGCTTTGTTGGCTATTGATAATCAGGTTAAGTAGTCGAGAGAGAGGCAAATAAATATCCGATACTTCTTGCAGCGACACATTGACGTTAATTCCTCTCAAGTCGTCGAGATCCGAATTCGTCAAGGTTAGCGGCACTGAGTTACGCAATTGCGCCCAGTCGTGCTGAGAGAAGCTTAGGTAGGTGCCACTGTGTGGCCTGGAATGTTGAGTCATTAATTGCCCATTTCTATTAACGAAAGAACATTACACTATTCACCAAATTCAAACAACAACTAGGCTTAACGATGCTAGACTGAAGGTGGAATTGTGGCTATAAGGGCTGTTTTTTTGTGCAAACAGCACTTTTTTTTAAAAAAAATGGTGTTTGGTCTTGCACTCAAGCGCATATTTACCTAATATCCCGCTCCGAAATGATGTGCCGGCTTAGCTCAGTTGGTAGAGCAACTGACTTGTAATCAGTAGGTCGCCAGTTCGACTCCGGCAGCCGGCACCACTCATTTCCAAATTATCGTGTGGAGGGGTTCCCGAGTGGCCAAAGGGATCAGACTGTAAATCTGACGGCTCAGCCTTCGAAGGTTCGAATCCTTCCCCCTCCACCACTTATTTAAAGTCTGGGTAAGCCTGAACCTAGGATAAGATTCGCGGGCATCGTATAATGGCTATTACCTCAGCCTTCCAAGCTGATGATGCGGGTTCGATTCCCGCTGCCCGCTCCAAATCAGTGCTGATATAGCTCAGTTGGTAGAGCGCACCCTTGGTAAGGGTGAGGTCGGCAGTTCAAATCTGCCTATCAGCACCACTCCTTTGTTCAAATTTCCCATACTTATTGTATACTTGGAAAATTGCTTAGCCAAAGCTGCTGAGCGATTTTTTTGTACTATGAAAAGTGGCATGTGCCACGATTACTAAACGGACCGAGGCAATACCATGTCTAAAGAAAAGTTTGAACGTTCCAAGCCGCACGTTAACGTTGGTACCATTGGCCACGTTGACCACGGTAAAACAACCCTAACTGCTGCTATCACTAACGTACTTGCAAAAGTATACGGTGGTGAAGCGAAAGACTTTGCTGCAATCGATAACGCTCCAGAAGAGCGCGAGCGTGGTATTACCATTTCTACTTCACACGTAGAGTATGACACTCCAACTCGTCACTACGCTCACGTAGACTGCCCAGGTCACGCTGACTACGTTAAGAACATGATTACTGGTGCTGCTCAAATGGACGGTGCTATTTTGGTAGTAGCTTCAACTGACGGCCCAATGCCACAAACTCGTGAGCACATCTTGTTGTCACGTCAGGTTGGCGTACCTTACATCATCGTATTCATGAACAAGTGTGACATGGTAGATGACGAAGAATTGCTAGAGCTAGTAGAAATGGAAGTTCGTGAACTTCTATCTGAGTACGAATTCCCAGGTGATGATTTGCCAGTAATTCAAGGCTCAGCTCTTAAGGCGCTAGAAGGCGAGAAAGAGTGGGAAGACAAGATTGTTGAGTTAGCGGAAGCTTTGGATACTTACATCCCAGAGCCAGAGCGTGACATCGACCGTGATTTCATTCTTCCAATCGAAGACGTATTCTCAATCCAAGGCCGTGGTACTGTAGTAACCGGTCGTGTTGAGCGTGGTATCATCCGTGTAGGTGACGAAGTAGAAATCGTAGGTATCAAAGATACTACCACTACTACTTGTACCGGTGTAGAGATGTTCCGTAAGCTTCTAGACGAAGGTCGTGCAGGTGAGAACTGTGGTGTTCTTCTACGTGGTACTAAGCGTGAAGAAGTTCAACGTGGTCAAGTACTAGCGAAGCCTGGTTCAATCACTCCACACACTAAGTTCGAATCAGAAGTATACGTACTTTCTAAAGACGAAGGTGGCCGTCACACTCCATTCTTCAAAGGTTACCGTCCACAGTTCTACTTCCGTACAACTGACGTAACCGGTACCATCGAATTGCCAGCGGGCGTAGAGATGGTAATGCCTGGTGATAACATCAAGATGGTAGTAGAGCTAATCTGCCCAATCGCGATGGACGAAGGTCTACGTTTCGCAATCCGCGAAGGTGGCCGTACTGTAGGCGCAGGTGTTGTAGCGACTATCGTAGAATAATTCTAACTTAGGTTAGAATCTCAAAAAGCCCGCTTAACGCGGGCTTTTTTGTGCGTAAAACTTGGTGTTTTGTTGTTGACATCTGTCAGAATATTGACCGGTTGCAAGATTGAAAAAGTAAGGTAATCTATACAAAAAAGTGCACTGGAAGTGGCACTAATAAAATAATAAAGGATCGTTATGTTTAGGTTGCGTTACACCGCCTTAGTCGTCGCTCTCTTACCGACCATTGCTAGCGCGTCAATATTTGGACCTGATGCCAGAACTGAGGCATTAGCCGGCGCTGGCATAAACGCCACTCATGCAGCGGCTGCTTTCTATAATCCGGCGCTCACGGCGTTAGGAGGACAGCACTCTGCAATACTGTTACCCGCCATATCCTTAAGTGCACAAGATGCCGACAGTTTTGTTGATAGCATTGATGATTTTCAAAGACTTAATGAGCAGTTGCAACAAGATCCCACCAACCCCAATCTAATTTTAGAATGGAAGGCTGCATTGTTAGGATTAGACGGCAATCAAGTCAGCGCTGATGGTGATATTGGTGGTGCGTTTATTATACCTACAGAGCTAGTTGCGGTTACCATTAGCGCTTCTGCTTCCGCCGAGGCAATTGCGATTGGTCAGGTTGACGAAGATGATTTTGTGGGAATACCGGATCCCGATAACCTTGTATCTAACGCACAAGGGTTGGGGGTATTAGTTCAAGAGTTTGGTGTTTCATTGGCTCGACAGTTTGCTTTAGACTCGGGCCATCATGTGGCTATAGGCGTGACCCCCAAGCTTCAATATATTGATACATACGCTTATGCGGCAACCGTTAATAACTGGGACTCAGATGACTGGAAAGATTCGCGCTATCGGACTCAAAGTAATGGTTTTAACCTTGATGTGGGCGTCGCCTACACTCTGAATAATGGTTTACGCTTTGGTTTGGCAGGACGTAATCTTGTTAAACAAAGCGTAACGACCTCTGATGAAGCCATAGCACCATTGACGTTAGAAGTGGCCCCAAGTTGGAGTGCGGGTGCTCATTATCAGTCTGAATGGTTTGCTTTGTCTGCAGAAGCTGAGCTAACGCCTACTAAACGGTTCGCTGAATTTGAACAGAAGACACAGTTTGTCAAAGTTGGGGTAGCGTTTGAAGCGGCCGATTGGTTGGAACTGCGAGGTGGCTATAAAAGTGATCTAGAGAATACACTGCAGGATATGTGGACAGGCGGATTTGGTATTAATATCGCTTCAACCGTGGTGTTCGATTTGTTCGCGGGCTATGGTTCTGATGAGCAATACGCCGCTGGCGGAAACTTCCAAATAAACTTCTAGCTATTAGGCTCGCCCGACCACGATCGTTGGACGGGTGATACAATCGAGCACGAGTTTAGGGTGAATCTGATGATTATTCGCTAGGATTTCGAGAGAGATCTCAGACTAATAAAGGATTGTATTGCGTCGAGCCCCCTAAAAGCATACAATCTATGGCCAATTTTTTGTGCCTTGGTAAAGTTGCCGAGGCGATATACTGTAGTTTGCGGAATTATTGATGACAACGAATACTGAAAACCAAGGCGGCGGTTCCTTGGATATCTTGAAATGGGGCTTAGTAATTATTTTGCTAGCCGCAGCCGTAATCGGCAACTCTATGTACTCAGAAGTTTCAGTGCTGTATCGAGCGATCGCTATAGTCGTGGCGTTTGCTGTAGCAGCGTTCATTGCTTTGCAAACTGAAAAAGGTAAGACCGGATTTGCGTTTGCTAAAGAGTCGCGTTTAGAAATTCGAAAAGTGGTTTGGCCTACTCGCCAAGAAGCACTCAATACAACGTTTATTGTACTTGCGGCAACAGGGGTTCTTGCATTAGTGCTTTGGGGACTGGACGCGCTGCTCGTTCGTATCGTTAACTTCATTACAGGCGTATAAGGTTTTCTAATGACTGAAATGGCTGAAGCTAAGAAAAGATGGTACGTGGTACAAGCATTCTCTGGTTACGAAGCTCGGGTAGCTAAAACGCTACTAGAGCACATCAAAATGCATGAAATGGAACAATTCTTCGGTGAAGTCTTGGTTCCAACGGAAGAAGTCGTTGAAATGCGTGGTGGACAACGCCGAAAAAGCGAGCGTAAGTTTTTCCCTGGGTACGTATTAGTACAAATGGAAATGAACGATTCGAGCTGGCACTTGGTCCGCAATATTCCGCGAGTCATGGGGTTCATTGGCGGCACATCTGACCGTCCAGCACCTATCAGCGATCGTGAAGCCGAAGCCATTCTTCAACGCTTACAAGACAATGTGGACGCGCCGACACCAAGAACCCTGTTCGAACCAGGCGAAGTGGTTCGTGTAACAGAAGGTCCTTTCGCAGACTTCAACGGCACCGTTGAAGAAGTCGATTATGAGAAGAGCCGAGTCAAAGTTTCGGTTATGATTTTCGGCCGATCTACGCCGGTTGACCTTGAGTTTGCTCAAATCGAAAAGTCCTAGTTGAATAGTTAATTCTTAGGTACTTAAAAGCAGCCAAAAGGCTGCTTTTTTACGCTTAACGCTTTGATGTTTGGCTTTGTTTAAAAAAAACACAAAAACCTTTGGCTTATAGCTGGATATTTCGTATAATCCGCTGCCCTTATTTTTCAATAAGGCTTTTTTGTTACCGGGGAGCTATTAAGCCCAGCGTGGTCTTAATGGTGTTTGAACCCATAAGAGGAATCTAAAATGGCTAAGAAAGTCCAAGCTTATATTAAGCTACAAGTAGCAGCCGGTGCTGCTAACCCGTCGCCACCAGTTGGTCCTGCTCTAGGTCAACATGGTGTGAACATCATGGAATTCTGTAAAGCATTCAACGCTCGTACTGATAAGTTCGACAAAGGCATGCCAATTCCAGTTGTTATCACTGTATACAACGATCGTTCTTTCACCTTCGAAACCAAGACTCCACCTGCATCTTTCCTATTGTTGAAAGCGGCTGGTATTAAGTCCGGTTCTGGCCGTCCTAACACTGAAAAAGTGGGTACGGTTAAATCTGCACAGGTTCGTGAAATTGCTGAAACTAAAGCCCAAGATATGACTGGGGCAGACGTTGAAGCGATGATGCGTTCTATTGAAGGCACTGCCCGTTCTATGGGCTTGGTAGTAGAGGACTAAGACGATGGCAAAGCTTTCTAAGCGCATGCGCGTAATCCGCGAAAAAGTAGAAGTAACTAAAGAATACGAAATCAACGAAGCGATTGCTCTTCTTAAAGAATTAGCAACTGCTAAGTTCGTTGAAAGTGTAGATGCTTCTGTAAACTTGGGCGTTGACCCTCGTAAATCTGATCAAAACGTACGTGGCGCTACCGTATTACCTCACGGTACCGGTCGTGACGTTCGCGTTGCAGTATTCACCCAAGGCGCTAACGCAGAAGCTGCGAAAGAAGCCGGTGCTGATTTGGTTGGCATGGAAGACCTAGCCGAGCAAGTTAAGAAAGGTGAAATGAACTTCGACGTAGTTGTTGCTTCTCCAGACGCTATGCGTGTGGTTGGCCAATTGGGTCAAATCTTAGGTCCTCGCGGCCTAATGCCAAACCCTAAAACTGGCACTGTAACTCCTAACGTAGCGGAAGCGGTTAAAAACGCTAAAGCAGGTCAGGTTCGTTACCGCAACGACAAAAACGGTATCATTCACACTACCATTGGTAAGGTGAACTTTGAGCCTAAGCAACTTCAAGAGAACTTGGAAGCATTGTTGGTTGCACTTAAGAAGGCGAAACCGTCTTCTGCTAAAGGTGTATTCATCAAGAAAGTTAGCATCTCGACCACTATGGGTGCGGGTGTTGCGCTTGACCAAGGCAGCTTGGATACCACTAGCTCAAACTAATTTTACAAGGACAGTCGATTACTTTATAATCGGCCGCCCTTGTGGGTTGGAGTCTGCGGTTTAACCGTAAGACTCCCGTCCAAGACCGTAGGTGTCGCACGATTAGTCGTAACACTTAATTTCCTACGTAGACGGTGTGAGACCCCCCTAGTATGAATTGAATTTTTGTACTGGACTCTTCACCGTAAATTGCTAAGTCAATGTTGACTTAGTTTGGTAAATTCCGGGAATTAGCCCGGGTAGAATCCAGGAGAATGTCCAATGGCATTAAATCTTCAAGACAAGAAAGCAATTGTTGCTGAAGTCAACGAAGCTGCCAAAGGTGCCCTGTCTGCAGTAGTTGCCGATTCTCGCGGTGTAACTGTAGGTGATATGACTGCGCTACGTAAGCAAGCTCGTGAAGCTGGCGTATACGTACGAGTTGTTCGTAACACCCTTTTACGTCGTGCAGTTGAAGGCACTGACTATGAATGTCTTTTAGAGACGTTCACTGGTCCTACTTTGATTGCTTTCTCAAACGAGCACCCAGGTGCCGCAGCACGTCTTTTCAAAGACTTTGCTAAAGAGCAAGACAATTTCGAAGTTAAAGCCGCAGCCTTTGAAGGCGCCGTCGCTGATGTAGAAATTTTAGCGAAACTACCTACTTACGACGAAGCGATTGCTCAGTTAATGATGACAATGAAAGAAGCTTCTGCAGGCAAGTTGGTACGTACTATCGCAGCTATTCGCGATGCCAAAGAAGCCGCATAATTCGGTTTTGGTTATCGTTTAACGAATTAAATATTGATTTTAGAGAGAATTGTAATGTCTATTACTAATGAACAAATCCTAGACGCAGTTGCAGAAATGTCTGTAATGCAAGTTGTTGAGCTTATCGAAGCTATGGAAGAAAAATTCGGCGTATCTGCTGCTGCTGCAGTAGTTGCTGGCGGTGCTGGCGATGCCGGTGCAGCTGAAGAGCAAACCGAATTTGACGTAGTTCTAGCCGCTGCTGGTCCTAACAAAGTTGCTGCTATTAAAGCAGTACGTGGTGCTACTGGCCTAGGCTTGAAAGAAGCTAAAGGTATGGTAGAATCTGCTCCAGTAGCAGTTAAAGAAGCTGTTTCTAAAGAAGAAGCCGAAGAGTTGAAGAAAACTCTTGAAGAAGCCGGCGCTTCTGTTGAAATCAAGTAAGCTGTTATCTAACAGTTTACGCGCCTAATTTTTTATTAGGTTGGCCTGATGGTTTTTTAACCATCAGGCTTTTTGCGCTATAAGCATTGACGGTTTTTTGCACCGTATTCGTCAAATGCAACGCGGTCCCTCGCAGCGATTACTGGCTAGGGTCTTGCTCCAACGGTGTCGGATAAACAGACTGTTCATGAGGAGCAGTTTGGGTCAGTTATCAGCCAGCTAGAGGAAACCCATGGTTTACTCCTATTCTGAAAAGAAGCGTATTCGTAAGGACTTCGGTAAGCGTCCACAAGTGTTGGATATCCCTTACCTGTTGTCTATTCAGCTGGATTCATTCAGCAAATTTATCGATCAAGATCCTACAGGGGAACGCGGTTTTGAAGCGGCCTTTCGTAGCGTATTTCCAATCAAGAGCTTTTCCGGGAACTCGGAGCTTCAGTATGTAAGCTATCGTCTTGGTGAGCCAGTCTTTGATGTTAAGGAATGTCAGATCCGCGGCATTACATACTCAAAACCATTGCGCGTTAAGTTGCGTTTGGTTTTGTATGATAGAGATGCACCAGCCGGTACTGTTAAAGACGTTAAAGAACAAGAAGTCTACATGGGCGATATCCCATTGATGACTGAAAACGGAACGTTTGTAATTAACGGTACAGAGCGTGTAATTGTTTCACAATTGCATCGTAGCCCTGGCGTATTCTTTGACCATGACCGTGGTAAAACTCATTCATCAGGTAAGGTGCTTTATAACGCACGCGTGATTCCTTACCGTGGCTCTTGGTTAGACTTTGAGTTTGACCCTAAAGATAGCCTATTTGTTCGTATTGACCGACGTCGTAAGCTTCCAGCAAGTATTATCTTGCGCGCACTTGAGTTTAGCACTCAAGAGATTTTGGATACCTTCTTCGAGCGCACTAACTTCAAAATTAAGAAAGATAAGTTAGTCATGGAGTTGATTCCAGAGCGTTTGCGTGGTGAAACCGCTAGTTTCGACATCAAAGACAACAAAGGCAATGTGTTAGTAGAGAGTGGTCGCCGCATCACTGCTCGCCACATTCGCACGCTTGAAAAGCAAGAAACCAAAGAGTTAGAAGTACCTTTGGAGTACATTGTTGATAAGCGCGCAGCTCAAGATTACATTGACAAAGCGACCGGTGAAATCGTTGTTGAAGCCAACTCCGATTTGACCCTGGAATCGCTAGCAGCGTTATCGCAAGCTAAGATTAAAGAGTTCGGTGTTCTGTTTATCAACGACCTTGATCACGGTGCGTTTATCTCCGATACATTACGTATTGATAGCACGACCAATCGCCTAGAAGCCTTGGTAGAGATTTATCGCATGATGCGTCCAGGCGAGCCGCCAACAAAAGACGCTGCAGAAGCCTTGTTTGATAACCTGTTCTTCTCTGATGAGCGCTACGACCTGTCAACGGTTGGCCGCATGAAGTTTAATCGTCGTCTTGGATTGGGCGAAGATCAAGGTGCTGGTACGCTAAGCAAAGAAGACATCGTTGCGGTGATGAAGAAAATCATCGAAATCCGCAGTGGTAATGATGAAGTTGATGACATCGATCACCTCGGTAACCGCCGTATCCGTTCGGTTGGTGAAATGGCAGAGAACCAATTCCGTGTTGGTCTAGTTCGTGTAGAACGTGCTGTTCGTGAACGTTTAAGTCTGGGTGACCTAGATACGTTGATGCCTCAAGATCTCATCAACGCTAAGCCAATCTCAGCAGCGGTTAAAGAGTTCTTTGGTTCAAGCCAATTGTCGCAATTCATGGACCAAAACAACCCGTTGTCAGAAGTTACGCATAAGCGTCGTATCTCCGCGTTAGGTCCTGGCGGTCTGACTCGTGAGCGTGCCGGTTTTGAAGTACGTGACGTACACCCAACGCACTATGGTCGTTTATGTCCAATTGAGACTCCTGAAGGGCCAAACATTGGTCTGATTAACTCGCTTTCAAGCTACTCTCGCACCAACGAATACGGCTTCTTAGAAACGCCGTACCGCCAAGTTAAGAATGGCAAGGTTACCGACGTTGTTGATTACCTATCAGCAATCGAAGAAGGCAACCACGTTATTGCGAACGCTAACGCGAATGTAGATGCAAAAGGTGAGTTAGTCGATGAGCTTATCCCATGTCGTCATAAAGGTGAGTCTACGTTAGTACCGGCTGAACAAATCGACTATATGGACGTATCGCCACAACAAATTATTTCGGTGGCAGCTTCGCTCATTCCATTCCTAGAGCACGATGATGCTAACCGAGCCTTGATGGGCTCGAACATGCAACGTCAAGCCGTTCCTACATTGCGCGCCGACAAGCCGCTTGTTGGTACCGGTATTGAGCGCGCGGTAGCGGTTGACTCCGGTGTAACCGTTGTTGCTAAGCGCGGCGGTAGCATTGACTACGTAGACGCCAGCCGTATCGTGGTTAAGGTAAACGAAGAAGAGTTGGTTCCAGGTGAAGCTGGTATCGATATTTACAACCTAACCAAGTACACCCGCTCTAACCAAAATACCTGCATTAACCAGCGTCCTTGCTGTAATGTTGGTGAGCCGGTTGTTCGTGGTGACGTACTGGCGGACGGTCCTTCTACGGACCTTGGTGATTTGGCACTTGGCCAAAACATGCGCATCGCCTTTATGCCTTGGAACGGTTATAACTTCGAAGACTCGATTCTTATTTCTGAGCGCGTAGCTCAAGAAGATCGCTTCACAACCATTCATATTCAAGAGCTTTCATGTATTGCTCGTGATACCAAGTTAGGACCTGAAGAAATTTCAGCGGACATTCCTAATGTTGGTGAATCAGCGCTTTCCAAGCTTGATGAATCAGGCATTGTGTACATTGGTGCAGAGGTGAAGGGTGGCGACATTCTAGTTGGTAAGGTGACTCCAAAAGGCGAAACCCAACTGACTCCAGAAGAAAAACTTTTGCGTGCAATTTTCGGTGAGAAAGCTTCTGACGTTAAAGACAGCTCGCTACGTGTACCTAACTCAGTAACCGGTACGGTTATTGATGTACAAGTCTTCACTCGCGACGGTGTAGAGAAAGACAAGCGTGCTATTGAAATCGAAGAAATGCACTTAGCGGAAGCTAAAAAAGATTTGACCGAAGAGTTCCAAATCCTAGAAGACGGTGTATTAGGCCGTGCTCGCAACTTGTTGGTTGCGTCAGGAATGGACGAAGCGAAAATCGATGAATTGCCTCGCCAAAAATGGTTAGAGCAAAGCCTGTCTGATGAAGAACTGCAGTCGCAGCTCGAACAGCTTGCTGAACAAAATGCTGAGTTGAAAGCTGAGTTCGATAAGAAGTTTGAAGTGAAACGTCGCAAGATCACTCAAGGCGATGACTTGAACCCTGGCGTTCTTAAGATCGTCAAAGTGTATCTAGCTGTTAAACGTCGCCTACAACCAGGTGACAAGATGGCGGGTCGTCACGGTAACAAAGGTGTTATTTCTACCATTGTTCCTGTGGAAGATATGCCTTACGACGAAACAGGAAACCCAGTCGACATCGTTCTAAACCCATTGGGCGTACCTTCGCGTATGAACATCGGTCAAGTATTAGAAGTTCACTTAGGTGCGGCGGCGAAAGGTATTGGTAACAATATTGCTGCAATGCTTGATGAGCAACGAGAACTTGCTGAGCTTCGCGAATACATCCGCCAAGTTTATGCCTTGGGTAACGATTGCCAGCAGCAGGTTGACATCAACAGCTTTACCGACGAAGAAGTGATTCGCCTAGCGAAAAACCTTCGTGGTGGTATTCCAACGGCAACGCCTGCGTTTGACGGCGCTAAAGAATCAGAAATTAAAGATATGCTAGCGTTAGCCGGCTTACCTACTTCTGGTCAGTTAGTGTTGTGTGATGGCCGTACCGGTCGTGAGTTTGAGCGTCCAGTAACCGTTGGTTACATGTACATGCTTAAACTTAACCACTTGGTTGATGACAAAATGCACGCTCGTTCCACCGGCTCTTACAGCTTGGTTACTCAGCAACCGCTGGGTGGTAAAGCTCAATTCGGTGGTCAACGTTTCGGTGAGATGGAAGTATGGGCACTTGAAGCTTACGGTGCTGCTTACACCTTGCAGGAAATGCTGACTGTTAAGTCGGATGATGTGAACGGTCGTACTCAGATGTATAAGAACATCGTTGATGGCAACCACCAGATGCAACCTGGTATGCCAGAATCCTTCAACGTATTGCTGAAAGAGATTCGCTCTCTTGGTATCCACATTGAGTTGGATCAGGAATAACTGGACGGTATTCGGTTTTCATCAGGTATGGTAGCCCAAGCGGCTTGGGCTACCGGGTTTAACTCCACTAGGAGAAAAACGTGAAAGACTTACTTAAGTTTTTAAAACAGCAAAATAAGACAGAAGAGTTTGAAGGAATCAAGATTGGTCTGGCATCGCCAGATTTGATCCGCTCTTGGTCGTTCGGCGAAGTTAAAAAGCCGGAAACCATCAACTATCGTACGTTCAAGCCTGAGCGCGACGGCTTATTCTGTGCCCGTATTTTCGGCCCAGTAAAAGACTACGAATGTTTGTGTGGTAAATATAAGCGCCTTAAACACCGCGGTGTCATTTGTGAGAAATGTGGCGTTGAAGTGACTCAAACTAAAGTGCGTCGTGAGCGCATGGGTCACATTGAACTTGCAAGCCCTGTGGCGCACATTTGGTTCTTGAAATCATTACCATCTCGTATCGGCTTAATGCTTGATATGACCTTGCGTGACATTGAGCGTGTACTTTACTTCGAATCATTTGTTGTGATCGAGCCTGGCATGACCAGCCTTGAGCGCGGTCAAATGCTGACAGAAGAAATGTATCTTGATGCATTAGAAGAGTACGGCGATGAGTTTGAAGCTAAGATGGGTGCAGAAGCGGTTCTAGAATTGCTGCGCGGCATTGAGCTTGAAAAAGAAGTTGAGGCAATGCGCGAAGAGCTGCCAACCATCAACTCTGAAACAAAACGTAAGAAAGTTACTAAGCGCTTGAAGCTTATGGAATCTTTCTATCAATCAGGTAATAAGCCTGAGTGGATGATCTTGCAAGTATTGCCTGTTCTTCCGCCAGATTTGCGCCCACTTGTTCCGTTGGACGGTGGCCGTTTTGCGACCTCTGATTTGAACGATTTGTATCGTCGCGTTATTAACCGTAACAACCGTTTGAAACGTCTATTAGACTTAGCGGCACCAGACATCATCGTACGTAACGAAAAACGTATGCTGCAAGAATCTGTGGATGCGCTATTGGATAACGGTCGTCGTGGTCGTGCGATCACCGGTTCGAATAAGCGTCCTTTGAAATCTTTGGCCGATATGATCAAAGGTAAGCAAGGTCGTTTCCGTCAGAACTTGCTTGGTAAGCGTGTGGACTATTCAGGTCGTTCGGTAATTACCGTAGGCCCAACCTTACGTTTGCACCAATGTGGTCTTCCTAAGAAGATGGCACTTGAGCTATTCAAGCCATTTATCTACGGCAAGCTAGAAGGCCGTGGTCTTGCTACCACGATCAAAGCCGCTAAGAAGATGGTTGAGCGCGAAGTAGGTGAAGTATGGGACGTACTTGACGAAGTAATTCGTGAGCACCCGGTACTACTTAACCGTGCACCAACGCTTCACCGTTTGGGTATTCAAGCCTTTGAGCCGGTACTGATTGAAGGTAAAGCGATTCAATTGCACCCATTGGTTTGTGCGGCTTATAACGCTGACTTCGATGGTGACCAAATGGCGGTACACGTGCCGTTAACCTTAGAAGCGCAATTAGAAGCCCGTGCCTTGATGATGTCTACCAACAACATCTTGTCACCAGCCAACGGCGAGCCAATCATTGTTCCTTCTCAGGACGTTGTATTGGGTCTGTACTACATCACTCGTGATCGCGTAAACGGTCGTGGTGAAGGCATGGTATTCGAATCCATTGCTGAAGCCGAAAAAGCTTATCGTACCGAAGTTGCTGAATTGCATGCTCGCGTTAAAGTTCGTATCACTGAATATCAAGTACTTGATAACGGTGAAAAAGAGCCGTCTACACGAGTTGTTGATACGACCGTAGGCCGTGCCATTCTGTCGCAAATCATGCCGAAAGGTTTGTCCTTTGACTTGGTTAACCAAGCCATGGGCAAAAAGCAAATTTCAGCTCTGCTTAACACCTGTTACCGTCAACTAGGTCTTAAGCCAACGGTTATTTTTGCTGACCAACTCATGTATACCGGTTTCCACTACGCCACAATCTCTGGTGCCTCAGTAGGCATCAACGACATGGTGATTCCAGACGAGAAGAAAGAAATCATTGCTGACGCAGAAGCGGAAGTTAAAGAGATTTCAGAACAATTCCAATCTGGTTTGGTAACCGCTGGTGAGCGTTACAACAAGGTAATCGATATCTGGGCAAGCGCTAACGAAAAAGTAGCCAAGGCTATGATGGATAACTTGTCGTCTGAAACCGTTACTAACCGCGACGGCGAAGATGAGAAGCAAGATTCCTTTAACAGCATCTACATGATGGCCGACTCAGGCGCTCGTGGTAGTGCCGCACAGATTCGTCAGTTGGCGGGTATGCGTGGCCTAATGGCGAAACCGGATGGCTCCATTATCGAAACTCCGATTGTGGCTAACTTCCGTGAAGGCTTGAACGTAAACCAATACTTTATTTCGACTCACGGTGCTCGTAAGGGTCTTGCGGATACCGCATTGAAGACCGCTAACTCGGGTTATTTGACTCGTCGTTTAGTTGACGTTGCTCAAGATTTAGTGGTTATTGACGAAGATTGTGGTACTCACAAAGGCTTGGTCATGAAGCCGCTAATCGAAGGCGGTGACGTTGTTGAGCCGTTACGTGAGCGCGTATTGGGTCGTGTTGTTGCCGAAGACGTGTATCAGCCAGGTACAACTGACGTATTGGTTCCGCGCAATACTTTGCTTGATGAAGCATGGTGTGACCGCCTAGAAGAGTACTCGGTAGACGAAGTTATCGTTCGCTCAGTGATTACCTGTGATACCGATTTCGGTGTTTGTTCTAAGTGTTATGGTCGTGATTTGGCTCGCGGTCATATTGCTAACATGGGCGAATCCATTGGTGTTATCGCAGCTCAGTCCATTGGTGAGCCGGGTACACAGCTTACCATGCGTACCTTCCACATTGGTGGTGCGGCATCGCGAGCGTCTGCGGAAAACAACGTTCAAGTTAAGAATGCTGGTAGCTTGAAGCTGCATAACGCTAAGCACGTAACTAACTCAGAAGGTAAGTTGGTGATTGTGTCTCGTTCTTCAGAGCTGGCCATTATCGATGAGCTTGGTCGCGAGAAAGAGCGTTACAAAGTACCTTACGGTACCGTTCTTGAGGTTCAAGAAGGCGGCGACATTGACGCAGGTCAAGTCATTGCAAACTGGGATCCACACACGCATCCAATCATCACTGAGATGGCGGGTACCGTTAAGTTCGTCGACTTGATTGAAGGGGTTACCATCTCTCGTCAAACCGATGAGTTGACCGGTTTATCATCTATTGTAATTCTTGACCCATCACAGCGCCCAAGTGCCGGTAAAGAAATGCGTCCGATGGTTAAGCTTGTGGACAGCAAAGGTAATGACGTAATGATTGCCGGTACCGAAGTGCCAGCACAATACTTCTTGCCGGCCAACGCGATTGTAACCATTGAAGATGGCGCGGCGTTGAACGTGGGTGATGCGATTGCTCGTATTCCACAAGAGTCGTCGAAAACTCGCGATATTACCGGTGGTCTGCCTCGCGTAGCCGACTTGTTTGAAGCGCGTAAGCCTAAAGAGCCTGCAATCCTAGCTGAAGTTTCCGGTACCATCTCGTTTGGTAAAGAAACTAAAGGTAAGCGTCGTCTTGTAATTACTCCTGCCACCGAAGAAGGTTCAGGTAAGCCATACGAGGAAATGATTCCTAAATGGCGTAACCTAAACGTGTTCGAAGGTGAAAAGGTAGAAAAAGGCGAAGTCATTGCTGATGGTCCAGAAGCTCCGCACGACATTTTGCGTTTGCGTGGCATTCACCATGTTGCTAACTACATCGTGAACGAAGTACAAGATGTATACCGTCTGCAGGGTGTAAAGATTAACGACAAGCACATTGAAGTTATTATTCGTCAGATGCTACGTAAGTGCATCATTACTAAGGCACACGACAGTGAGTTCTTAGAAGGCGAACAAGCGGAAGTGTCTCGCGTTAAGATTGCAAACCGCAAGCGTGAAGCGGAAGGTAAGCCTGCTATTGAGTTCGAACGTGAACTGATGGGTATTACTAAAGCCTCATTGGCCACTGAATCATTTATTTCAGCAGCCTCGTTCCAAGAAACCACTCGTGTTCTAACCGAAGCTGCGGTTGCAGGTAAGGTAGATAACCTACGTGGTCTGAAAGAGAACGTGATTGTTGGTCGTTTGATTCCAGCCGGTACCGGTTATGCTTATCATCAGAACCGTAACGCGGCTTCGGAAGAGTCTGAAGAAGCGGTAGCCTCGGTTTCTGCAAGCGAAGCCGAGCAAAACCTAGCGGACTTGCTAAACGCTACCAGCGATGTAATTAAAGAATAAGTTTCTTTAATCTGCATAATAAAGGGCGCCTTTGGGCGTCCTTTTTGCGTTTTAGAGCTGGATCATGCAAAGAAAGGTGGTTAATTCTTGACACATAGGGCAACTGTCCCTAAAATTTCGGCTCCCCATTTTTGGGGAAGATTTTTCACACCTTAAAATTGATTAGTTTATTACTAATTTGGAGCTGTTTAATGGCAACTGTAAACCAGTTGGTACGCAAAGCGCGTAAGCCTAAAGTCGACAAGACTAATGTGCCTGCGCTAGAAGCGTGTCCACAAAAACGTGGTGTATGTACTCGTGTATATACCACTACCCCTAAGAAACCAAACTCTGCACTACGTAAAGTAGCGCGTGTTCGTTTAACCAATGGTTTCGAAGTTACTTCATACATCGGCGGTGAAGGTCACAACTTGCAAGAGCACAGTGTGATTCTTATCCGTGGCGGTCGTGTTAAAGACTTGCCAGGTGTTCGCTACCACACTGTTCGCGGTGCTCTAGATACTGCGGGTGTTAGTGATCGTCGCCAAGGCCGTTCTAAGTACGGTGCTAAGAGACCTAAGTCTTAACGTACCTCCGTTAAGTAAGGCCAAACTAAATTTATTTTTGAGATTACCAATCGGTTTTGGAAATCCCTGAAGCGTAAACGGAGCATGTTATGCCAAGACGTCGCGTTGTAGGTCAACGTAAAATTTTACCTGACCCTAAGTTTAACAGTGAGTTACTAGCCAAGTTCATTAACGT
The DNA here is from genome assembly GCF_002282895.1 of Paraferrimonas haliotis. Lineage (GTDB taxonomy): Bacteria > Pseudomonadota > Gammaproteobacteria > Enterobacterales > Shewanellaceae > Paraferrimonas > Paraferrimonas haliotis. The sequence continues at coordinate 33,543 of NZ_NRRB01000010.1, read as the reverse complement.
ATTAATGCTTGATGGTAAGAAATCTGTTGCTGAAAAAATTGTATACGGTGCATTAGACGCTGCTTCTGCCAAAAATGGCGGAGAAGCCCTAAGCATCTTTGAAGCTGCCCTAGAAAACGTTCGCCCACAAGTCGAGGTTAAATCTCGTCGTGTTGGTGGTTCAACTTACCAGGTGCCAGTTGAAGTTCGTCCAGTTCGTCGTAACACACTAGCCATGCGTTGGTTAGTTGAAGCGGCTCGTAAGCGTGGTGAAAAATCTATGGCGTACCGTCTAGCCGGTGAAATGCTAGACGCAGCCGAAAACAAAGGTACAGCTGTTAAGAAACGTGAAGACGTTCACCGTATGGCTGAAGCAAACAAAGCGTTTGCTCATTACCGCTGGTAACAGATTGGCGCGAGCAATTGTGTTCGCGCCATTCTTTGCTATGACCAATACTCAAAGCCGCAAGGCAAGAGGACTATAATAGTGGCTCGTACAACTCCTATTGAGCGTTACCGTAATATCGGTATTGTTGCTCACGTTGACGCCGGTAAAACAACAACTACCGAGCGAGTCCTGTTCTATACTGGTCTGTCCCATAAAATAGGTGAGGTGCATGATGGCGCCGCAACTATGGATTGGATGGAGCAGGAACAAGAACGCGGTATTACTATTACCTCAGCTGCAACCACGACTTTCTGGCGTGGAATGGATGCTCAGTTCGATGAGCATCGTATTAATATTATCGATACTCCAGGACACGTAGACTTCACCATTGAGGTGGAGCGCTCTTTACGTGTGCTTGATGGTGCCGTAGTAGTATTTTGTGGTTCATCCGGTGTGGAGCCGCAGTCTGAGACTGTATGGCGCCAAGCCGATAAATACCATGTACCTCGTATGGTTTTCGTCAATAAGATGGACCGTGCTGGTGCTGATTTCTTGCGCGTTGTTGATCAAATCAACAATCGCTTAGGTGCCAATTGCGTACCGATTCAGCTAAACATTGGTGCTGAGGACGAGTTTGCTGGTGTCATTGATTTAATCAAGATGAAAGCAATCAACTGGAGTGAGGAAGATAAAGGGGTAACCTTTACCTATCAAGACATCCCAGCTGACATGCAAGAGCTTGCTGAAGAATGGCACATGAACCTAGTAGAAGCAGCAGCCGAAGCTTCTGACGAATTAATGGAAAAGTACCTTGAAGAAGGTGAGCTTACCGAGTCAGAAATCAAGCAGGCGCTTCGCCAACGCACCCTCGATAACGAGATTGTATTGGCAACTTGTGGTTCAGCGTTTAAGAACAAAGGCGTACAAGCTGTATTGGATTGTGTGGTGGAATATTTGCCAGCACCTAACCAAGTTGCAGCCATTAAAGGTGAAGACGAGAATGGTAACGAAGTTGCGCGACCGTCTTCTGATGATGAGCCTTTCTCTGCCCTTGCGTTTAAAATCGCCACCGACCCATTCGTCGGTACTTTAACCTTTATGCGGGTATACTCAGGTGTCATTGAGACCGGTGCCCACGTATACAACTCGGTTAAAGAAAAGAAAGAGCGTTTTGGTCGTATGGTGCAAATGCACTCTAACGACCGTAAAGAGATCAAAGAAGTGCGTGCTGGCGATATCGCTGCCGCCATTGGTCTTAAGGACGTAACTACTGGCGATACTTTGTGCGATATGAATCACAAAGTCATTCTGGAAAGAATGGAATTTCCAGAGCCTGTTATTCAAATTGCCGTTGAACCGAAATCAAAAGCGGATCAAGAAAAGATGGCCATTGCCCTAAGTAAACTAGCGGCAGAAGACCCATCTTTTAGAGTCGAAACTGATGAAGAGTCCGGTCAAACCCTTATCTCTGGTATGGGTGAGCTGCACTTAGACATCATTATCGACCGTATGCGCCGAGAGTTTACAGTTGAATGTAACGTAGGTAAGCCGCAAGTGGCTTATCGCGAAACCATTCGCTCAAGTGTTGAAGCTGAAGGTAAATTTGTTCGTCAATCCGGAGGTCGTGGTCAATACGGTCACGTATGGCTTCGTATCGAACCATTGCCTGAAGACAGTGAAAACAATTTTGAGTTTGTAAATGAAATCGTTGGTGGAACGGTTCCTAAGGACTTTATTCCAGCGGTTGAAAAAGGCGTTTCGGATCAGGTTGACCAAGGCGTGTTGGCGGGTTATCCCATGCTAAACGTAAAAGTAACCTTATTCGATGGTTCTTATCATGATGTTGATTCGAACGAAATGGCGTTTAAAGTTGCAGGCTCTATGGGCTTTAGAAAAGGGGCGCTTGAAGCGAACCCTGTATTGCTAGAGCCATTAATGAAAGTTGAAGTAACTACTCCCGAAGACTATATGGGTCATGTTGTTGGTGATCTAAATCGTCGTCGTGGAGTTATTGACGGAATGGAAGACGGTGTTGCGGGCATTAAGATTGTTCGTTCATCAGTTCCACTTTCGGAAATGTTTGGCTATGCTACTGATTTGCGAAGCGCAACTCAGGGGCGTGCTTCATACTCAATGGAGTTTATGAAGTATAGCGAAGCACCGCAAAACGTTGCTCAATCAATAATTGAAACGTATTAATTTTTACTCCGCTCGTTAGCTAAACTAACTAGCGAGCAAATGAAAAATGAAAGGAAGACATCGTGTCTAAAGAAAAGTTTGAACGTTCCAAGCCGCACGTTAACGTTGGTACTATTGGCCACGTTGACCACGGTAAAACAACCCTAACTGCTGCTATCACTAACGTACTTGCAAAAGTATACGGTGGTGAAGCGAAAGACTTTGCTGCAATCGATAACGCTCCAGAAGAGCGCGAGCGTGGTATTACCATTTCTACTTCTCACGTAGAGTATGACACTCCGACTCGTCACTACGCTCACGTAGACTGTCCAGGTCACGCTGACTACGTTAAGAACATGATTACTGGTGCTGCTCAAATGGACGGCGCTATTTTGGTAGTAGCTTCAACTGACGGCCCAATGCCACAAACTCGTGAGCACATCTTGTTGTCACGTCAGGTTGGCGTACCTTACATCATCGTATTCATGAACAAGTGTGACATGGTAGATGACGAAGAATTGCTAGAGCTAGTAGAAATGGAAGTTCGTGAACTTCTATCCGAGTACGAATTCCCAGGTGATGACTTACCAGTAATTCAAGGCTCAGCTCTTAAAGCGCTAGAAGGCGAGAAAGAGTGGGAAGACAAGATTGTTGAGTTAGCGGAAGCTTTGGATACTTACATCCCAGAGCCAGAGCGTGACATCGACCGTGATTTCATTCTTCCAATCGAAGACGTATTCTCAATCCAAGGCCGTGGTACTGTAGTAACCGGTCGTGTTGAGCGTGGTATCATCCGCGTAGGTGACGAAGTAGAAATCGTAGGTATCAAAGATACCACTACTACTACTTGTACCGGTGTAGAGATGTTCCGTAAGCTTCTAGACGAAGGTCGTGCAGGTGAGAACTGTGGTGTTCTTCTACGTGGTACTAAGCGTGAAGAAGTTCAACGTGGTCAAGTACTAGCGAAGCCTGGTTCAATTACTCCACACACTAAGTTCGAATCAGAAGTATACGTACTTTCTAAAGACGAAGGTGGCCGTCACACGCCATTCTTCAAAGGTTACCGTCCACAGTTCTACTTCCGTACAACTGACGTAACCGGTACCATCGAATTGCCAGCGGGCGTAGAGATGGTAATGCCTGGTGATAACATCAAGATGGTAGTAGAGCTAATCTGCCCAATCGCGATGGACGAAGGTCTACGTTTCGCAATCCGCGAAGGTGGCCGTACTGTAGGCGCTGGTGTTGTAGCGACTATCGTAGAATAGTAGACGCTTAACTCTGTTGTTAGAAAAGCCCGCTTATGAAGTGACCCCTTAAAGTTGGACACTTTGTTAAGCGGCAAGCCCCAAGGCCTGATTTCGGTATTGTACCGAACTCAGGCCTTTTAGTTGAGCTGATCTTGCTTGAAAACCAGTTAACCCTAATGTAGCTTATAAGAAATAAAGGACTCGTTTACACAGGGATTTGCTAATGAAAAAACTTCTAATAATGCTTACCTGCTTACCTGCTTACCTGCTTACCTGCTTACCTGCTTACCTGCTTACCTGCTTACCTGCTAGTGCGTTTGAAGCCGAAGTAACAACATGTGCGTTGAACTGTTCCGATAGTGCAATGAGAGATTTAGCGATAATGAATCGGGTAGGAAACGTTTCGGAAGTTGTGGTGGTTAATGAAAATAACTGGTCGGCAAAAACCTTCAAGGTAATAAGCTTTTACGAACCTGGATTTACAAGTCTCGACGTTATAGAGGTCAGTACACCGCAAGAAGTGGTTAATACACTCGAGACCTTAAGGCAAAATTTAACGTTTCTAACAGAACAAAGTAGCGCTTTCACTAAGTTTGCCGATAATGAATTTTTCATAGAGATTCCGTCTCATGTTGCTAGGAGTGCTAGTGACATGTTTTCTTCAGGAGTTTATGAAGACACAATTACATTCTTGCGTTCACAATACTTAGTCAGTGACCTTCCTAAAGGGAGCTTCTGGGAAAAACTTTTACAGGTTACTACTCCGATTGTTATCGTGGCTATTTTCGTAGATGACAGCACAATGGAATTTGAGTTGATAACACAGTATTCCACCGTGGGATTTGCCAAGGTAGTTGGAACAGCTCAAAAAAGCGGATTATTTTACAATGCAAATAATGGAACATTTGAGGATACGAGCGGGCAAGGAGTCGATGGGATTGCCTATAGCGTACATTGTGAGACTGTATATACCAACTCTGGAGGAGGTTTAAAGCCTCAAGAAGTATGTTGGGCGGTTAAAAACTACACGCAGCATCACTAGAAGGGGATCGACCATGATAAGCGTCAATATACTATTACGAAACTTGTCAATCTGGGTTGGAGGTAGTCTTGCACTGCACTGGTGTCTTTTCGAAATTGAGGAGCTTATTATCCTATCTGTTGCTCCTCATAAACCGGGTTCGGCCATGTTAAGTGCTGGTTTGGAGCCAAACTATCTAAATTTAGCAATATATATAACTTCTTTTACTTTGGCTTCCGTGCTTGTTTCGCTCCTTTTGAAACTGATCAAAGCTCGGCTTTTCGATGTTTATATTATTACGCTAGTTGCCGCATTGCGTGTAATCGCAATAGCGCTGCTAACACCTCACCAGTTAGACTTAAACATTTTCCTAGTCACGCTCTCTAGCCTCGTTATATTCCCAGTAAGTTACTTTTTGCTAACCCAGCGTTGGCACGCAGACCAAACTCCACAAACTTAGCGTTAACGCAATGAAGCATACATTTAATTTGATATCGGGGTTGCGTTAGCCCCATCAAAGTGTATAATGCACGCCTCACTCGGTTTGTCCGAGTAAGAATTAGCGGGTTAATTAAGAGCTAACTCAGTCTTGATTACCACTAGACAGCGATTCCAATTGGGAATCGAATGGTTTAAAGCAATCACTCTCAGAGTCCAATTAAGGAGCTTTTGAGGGGTGGTTTTTTATGTGTCTAAATTTGGGAGCTCTGGTCTAATGCAGAACCAAAGAATCCGTATCCGCCTGAAGGCATTCGATCATCGTCTGATCGATCAGTCTACAGCGGAGATCGTTGAAACTGCTAAGCGCACTGGTGCTCAGGTTCGTGGTCCTATTCCACTACCTACTCGTAAAGAGCGCTATACAGTATTGATCTCTCCACACGTAAACAAAGACGCGCGTGACCAGTACGAAATCCGTACTCATAAACGTCTAGTTGACATTGTGGAGCCAACTGAAAAGACCGTTGACGCATTAATGCGTTTGGATCTTGCTGCGGGCGTAGACGTCCAAATCAGCTTGGGTTAAGCAGAGATCTAAATCGAAAGAGGTTTGAGAGATGGCTATCGGTCTTATTGGTCGTAAAGTGGGTATGACTCGCATCTTCACAGAAGAAGGCGTTTCTATCCCAGTCACAGTAGTTGAAGTAGAAGCTAACAAGGTTACCCAAATCCGTGATTTGGAAACCGATGGTTACCGCGCTCTTCAAGTAACTACTGGCACCAAAAAAGCTAATCGCGTGAACAAAGCTGAAGCGGGTCACTTTGCCAAGGCGGGCGTTGAAGCCGGTCGTGGTTTGTGGGAATTCCGTCTAGGTGAAGGTGAAGGCGAAGGCATCGAAGTTGGTGCAGAAATTAAAGTAGATATCTTTGCAGATGTTGCAAAGGTTGACGTTACCGGTCGTTCTAAAGGTAAGGGTTTCCAAGGCGCTGTTAAGCGTTGGAACTTCCGCACTCAAGACGCTACTCACGGTAACTCGTTGGCACACCGTGCTCCTGGTTCTATTGGTCAAAACCAAACTCCAGGCCGTGTGTTCAAGGGTAAGAAAATGGCTGGTCACATGGGCGACGAGCGCGTAACAGTTCAATCTTTGGACCTAGTACGTGTTGACGCTGAACGTAACTTGCTATTAATCAAAGGCGCGGTACCAGGAGCCACCGGTGGCAACCTGATTATCAAGCCTGCTGTTAAAGCGTAATTAGGAGATAGTAATGGAATTGGTATTGAAAGACGCTCAAAGCGCTCTTGAAGTTTCCGAAACTACCTTCGGTCGCGATTTTAACGAAGCTCTGGTTCATCAAGTAGTTGTTGCATTTGCAGCAAATGCTCGTCAAGGAACTCGCGCTCAGAAAACTCGTTCTGAAGTTTCTGGTGGTGGTAAGAAGCCTTGGCGTCAAAAAGGTACTGGCCGTGCACGTGCTGGTACTATCCGTAGCCCAATTTGGCGCGGTGGCGGTGTATCTTTTGCGGCTAAGCCACAAGATCACAGTCAAAAAGTGAACAAAAAGATGTACCGCGGTGCGATTAAAAGCATCCTTTCTGAGCTGGTACGTCAAGAGCGTCTGATTGTCGTTGAGAAGTTCGCAGTAGAAGCTCCTAAAACTAAGGAACTGGCTGCAAAACTTAAAGAGCTGGATCTGAACGACGTTCTGATCGTGACTCCTGAAGTAGACGAGAATCTGTTCTTGGCTGCACGTAACCTTTACAAAGTTGACGTACGTGACGTAGCGGGTATTGACCCAGTAAGTCTAATCGCGTTCGACAAAGTATTGATTACTGCTGACGCTATTAAGCAGATTGAGGAGATGTTGGCATGATCCGCGAAGAGCGTTTACTAAAAGTAATTCTAGCTCCACACATCTCTGAAAAGAGTACTGTTGTTGCAGAGCAAGAAAACACCGTAGTTTTCAAAGTTGCTAAAGACGCTACTAAGTCTGAAATTAAAGCAGCTGTTGAAAAACTGTTCGAAGTAGAAGTTAAAGGTGTTCGCACCTTGGTTACTAAAGGCAAAACCAAGCGTCACGGCGCTCGTTTCGGTCGTCGCATCGACTGGAAAAAAGCCTATGTAACTTTGGCTGAAGGCCAAGACCTAGACTTCGTTGGCGGCGCTGAGTAATCCGAAGGAGTTTGAAACATGGCAATCGTTAAATGTAAGCCTACCTCTCCGGGTCGTCGCCACGTAGTTAAAGTGGTTAATGCCGACCTTCATAAAGGTAAGCCTTTTGCAGCGCTTCTAGACAAGAAATCAAAGTCTGGTGGTCGTAACAATGCTGGCCGTATCACCACTCGCCACATCGGCGGTGGTCACAAACAGCACTACCGTATCATCGACTTCAAGCGTAACAAAGATGGTATCCCAGCAAAGGTTGAGCGTTTGGAATATGATCCAAACCGTTCAGCAAACATTGCTTTGGTACTTTACGCAGACGGTGAACGTCGTTACATCTTGGCTCCTAAGGGAATCAAGGCTGGCGACCCAATCCGTAGCGGCGCTGACGCTGAAATCAAGGTAGGTAACGCCCTACCAATGCGCAACATCCCTGTGGGCTCTGTTGTTCATAACGTAGAACTTAAGCCTGGTAAAGGCGGCCAAATGGCTCGTTCTGCTGGTGCATACATTCAGATTGTTGCTCGCGATGGTGCTTATGTCACCTTGCGTCTACGTTCTGGTGAAATGCGAAAAGTTCTTTCCGAGTGTCGTGCGACTATCGGTGAAGTAGGTAACTCTGAGCACATGCTACGCCAACTTGGTAAAGCAGGTGCAAGCCGCTGGCGCGGTGTTCGTCCGACTGTTCGTGGTGTTGCCATGAACCCGGTTGATCACCCACACGGTGGTGGTGAGGGACGTACTTCTGGTGGTCGTCACCCTGTGTCTCCATGGGGTATGCCTACTAAAGGTTACAAAACTCGTAAGAACAAACGTACCGACAAGTACATCGTACGCCGTCGTAACAAGAAATAAGAGGATTCACCATGCCACGTTCTCTCAAGAAAGGTCCATTCATTGACCTACACTTGTTGAAGAAGGTAGAGAAAGCGGTGGAGAACAACGAGAAGAAGCCTATTAAGACTTGGTCTCGTCGTTCCATGATCATTCCAGATATGATTGGATTGACCATCGCTGTCCATAATGGTCGTCAACACGTGCCTGTATTCGTGTCAGACGAAATGATTGGTCATAAACTAGGCGAATTTGCGCCAACTCGTACTTATCGCGGCCACGCTGCTGATAAGAAAGCGAAGAAGCGTTAATAGGAGCATATGATGGAAGTTTTATCTAAACACCGCTTTGCTCGCACGTCGCCTCAAAAGGCGCGTCTAGTAGCCGATCAAATCCGTGGTCTACCTGTTGAAACAGCTTTGGAAGTATTAGCATTCAGCCCTAAGAAAGCCGCTGCGCTTATCAAAAAGGTTCTGGACGCTGCTATCGCCAACGCGGAACATAACGACGGTCTTGACATTGATGAGCTAAAAGTAGCTAAGGTATTCGTTGACGAAGGCCCTACTATGAAGCGCATCATGCCACGTGCTAAAGGTCGTGCGGATCGTATCATCAAGCGTACCAGCCACATTACTGTGGTTGTATCAGATCGCTAGGAGTGAGCAATGGGTCAAAAAGTACATCCTAATGGTATCCGTTTAGGAATTACCAAACCTTGGATCTCTACCTGGTACGCCGACAAAGACTATGCAGATAACCTGCAAAGTGATTGGGAAGTTCGCGAGTTTCTTAACAAGAAACTAAAAAGCGCAAGCGTTTCCAAAATTGTTATCGAGCGTCCAGCTAAGAGCATTCGAGTAACCATTCACACCGCACGTCCAGGCGTGGTTATCGGTAAGAAAGGTGAAGACGTAGAGAAGCTACGTCAAGAGATTGCTAAGTTCACTGGTACTTCAGCGCAAATTAACATTGCCGAAGTACGTAAGCCTGAACTGGAAGCTAAATTGGTTGCAGAAAGCATCGCTTCTCAACTTGAGCGTCGTGTTATGTTCCGTCGTGCTATGAAGCGCGCTGTACAAAACGCCATGCGCTTAGGTGCCAAAGGCATCAAAGTTGAAGTAAGTGGTCGTCTGGGTGGTGCCGAGATCGCACGTTCCGAATGGTATCGTGAAGGTCGTGTACCATTGCACACGCTGCGTGCTGATATCGATTACTCAACTGCTGAAGCACACACCACTTACGGTGTGATCGGCATTAAAACTTGGATCTTCAAAGGCGAAGTTCTAGGTGGATTGCCACTACAGCAAGCTGAGCAACCGAAGCCGCAAAAGCGTAAGCCTCGCGGTAAATAGGAGAGCCAGTAATGCTGCAACCAAAACGAATGAAGTTCCGTAAAATGCACAAAGGCCGCAACCGTGGTCTAGCCAACGGAACTGACGTTAGCTTTGGCGAATTTGGTTTGAAAGCTGTAGGCCGTGGCCGTATCACAGCTCGTCAAATTGAAGCCGCCCGTCGTGCCATGACTCGTCACATTAAGCGTCAAGGTAAAATTTGGATTCGTGTCTTCCCAGACAAGCCAATTACCAACAAGCCGCTTGAAGTACGTATGGGTAAAGGTAAGGGTAACGTTGAATACTGGGTTTGCCAGATTCAACCTGGAAAAGTCTTGTACGAAATGGAAGGTGTTCCAGCGGAACTTGCGCGTGAAGCGTTTGAACTTGCTGCAGCTAAGCTTCCAATCAAGACCACCTTTGTTACTAAGCAGGTGATGTAATGAAAGCTAGCGAACTAACTCAAAAGAGCGTTGAAGAACTGAACGCTGAACTTCTGAGCCTGTTGCGTGAGCAGTTCAACCTGCGTATGCAACATGCCACTGGTCAGCTGAATCAGACTAACGAGCTGAAGAAAGTACGCCGCAGCATTGCGCGCGTTAAGACCATCCTTAATCAGAAGGCAGGTGCGTAATGAGCGATAAAATTCGTACTTTGCAAGGTCGAGTCACTAGCGACAAAATGGACAAGTCCTTTGTTGTTGCTGTTGAGCGCATGGTGAAGCACCCAATTTACGGGAAATTCATCAAGCGTACGACTAAGCTGCACGTACATGACGAACAAAACCAAGCCAGTGTTGGTGACACCGTGACTATTCGCGAGTGTGCGCCAATCTCTAAGACTAAGTCTTGGACCTTGGTTGACGTCGTAGTAAAGGCTTAATTCGTCACAGAATTAAGACAAGTAGAAGCGGCCCTTCGGGGCCGTTTATTTTTTATCTACACTTTTCCTTTTTTGGGTGTTATACTTCTGCGCCCTTTTAGGTAGATGTGCCTATAAGGCGGAGCCCAATTACGGGTAATTTGTGTAGTAACCGATAGCGGAGCACTTAAAATGATCCAAATGCAATCTACTCTGGATGTGGCCGATAACAGCGGCGCTCGCAGTGTACAGTGTATTAAGGTCTTGGGTGGCTCTCACCGTCGTTATGCCGGCATCGGCGACATCATCAAGGTTTCTGTTAAAGAATCCATTCCTCGCGGTAAAGTGAAGAAAGGTGATGTGTACAACGCGGTGGTAGTCCGTACTAAGAAAGGCGTTCGTCGTCCAGATGGCTCTGTCATTCGCTTCGATCGGAATGCAGCAGTTCTACTGAACGCTAACCTGCAGCCGATTGGTACTCGTATCTTTGGACCTGTGACTCGTGAATTGCGTACTGAGCAATTTATGAAAATTGTGTCACTAGCCCCAGAAGTACTGTAAGGAGCTAATAATGGCAGCAAAAATCATTCGTGAAGACGAAGTTGTAGTACTAGCAGGAAAAGACAAAGGTAAGACTGGTAAAGTCACTCAAGTCCTTCCTACTGGTAAATTGATTGTTGAAGGCGTGAATCTTGTCAAGAAACACCAGAAACCTAACCCTCAGTTAGGCGTTCAAGGTGGTATCGTTGAGAAAGAAGCACCAATTCAAGCATCAAACGTAGCGATCCTTAACCCTCAAACGGGTAAAGCTGATCGTGTTGGTTTCCGATTTGAAGACGGCAAAAAAGTTCGTTTCTTTAAATCGAATAGTGAACTCGTTTAAGTAATATTTGGAGTAAACGATGGCGAAACTGCATGATACCTATAAAGAGACTGTAGTAGCTGCTCTTATGAAAGAGTTTGGTTATAACAGTGTCATGCAAGTCCCTCGGATTGAAAAAATCACCCTTAACATGGGTGTTGGTGAAGCCGTTGCAGATAAGAAAGTTATGGAACACGCCGTAGGCGACATGACTGCTATCGCAGGCCAAAAACCAGTTGTTACCGTAGCCCGTAAGTCGGTTGCCGGTTTCAAAATCCGTGATGGCTACCCAATTGGCTGTAAAGTAACCCTGCGTGGCGAGCGCATGTGGGAATTCTTTGAGCGTTTAATCAGCATCGCAATCCCGCGTATTCGCGACTTCCGTGGCTTGAATCCTAAGTCATTCGACGGTCGTGGTAACTACAGCATGGGCGTGCGTGAGCAAATCATCTTCCCTGAAATCGATTACGATAAAATCGATAAGATTCGTGGTATGGATATTACTATCACTACTACTGCGAAATCAGACGAAGAAGGTCGCGCTCTGTTGAACGCATTTAACTTCCCATTTCGTAAATAAGGGTTAGGGTAATGGCAAAGACTTCTATGAAAGCACGTGAAGCAAAACGTGCAAAACTCGTAGCCAAGTACGCTGAAAAGCGCCAGGCTCTTAAGGCACTGATCGCAAATCCAGCCACTTCTGAAGAAGAGCGTTGGGATGCAGTCCTTAAGCTGCAAACTCTGCCTCGTGATTCCAGCCGTTCGCGTCAGCGTAACCGTTGTAATCAAACTGGCCGCCCACATGGTTTCTTACGTAAATTCGGCTTAAGCCGCATTAAGTTACGTGAAGCTGCCATGCGTGGTGAAGTTCCTGGTCTTAAAAAGGCCAGCTGGTAAGCACTTGTCACGGGAGTAAGCCAATTATGAGCATGCAAGATCCTATTGCGGATATGCTAACGCGTATTCGTAACGGCCAAGCTGCTAGCAAAGTATCTGTAACCATGCCTTCTGCTAAGATGAAAGTATCTGTAGCACAGGTTCTTAAAGAAGAAGGTTACATTTCTGACTTTGCAGTAACCAGCGAAGCCAAGCCTGAACTGGAAATTGAACTAAAGTATTTCCAAGGCAAACCAGTGGTTGAAACTATCCAGCGCGTAAGCCGTCCTGGTCTTCGTATTTACAAAGGTAAAGACGAACTACCAAAAGTGATGGGCGGCCTGGGTGTTGCAATCGTTTCTACTTCTAAAGGCGTGATGACTGACCGAGCAGCCCGTAAAGCTGGCTTGGGCGGCGAAGTTGTCTGCTACGTAGCGTAAGGAAGGAAAGATGTCTCGTGTAGCTAAAGCACCAGTCTCTATCCCAGCAGGCGTAGAGGTAGCGGTTAACGGTCAAGAAGTTACTGTAAAAGGTAAATCTTCACTGACCCGCGTTTTTAACAGTGCAGTTGAAATCTCTGTAGCTGACAACCAAGTTACTTTCGCTCCTCGCGAAGGTTTCGCAAACGGTTGGGCACAAGCAGGTACAGCTCGCGCATTAATTAACAACATGGTAAAAGGCGTTTCTGAAGGTTTTGAGAAGAAACTACAACTTATCGGTGTAGGTTACCGTGCTGCCGTTAAAGGCAAAAGCATTAGCCTAACCCTAGGTTTTTCTCACCCTGTAGAACACGCTCTTCCTGAAGGCGTAACAGCTGAAGCTCCAAGCCAAACTGAACTTGTCATCAAAGGTGCTGACAAAGAAGTTGTAGGCCAGGTAGCTGCAGAAATTCGCGCATACCGTGCTCCAGAACCTTACAAAGGTAAAGGTGTTCGTTATGCTGACGAAAATGTTCGTCGTAAAGAAGCCAAGAAGAAGTAGGTAACGCGATATGGATAAGAAATCATCTCGTTTGCGTCGCGCTACTCGCGCACGTGCGAAGATCAAAGAGCTGGGCGTTAACCGTCTGGTTATTCACCGCACTCCGCGCCACATCTACGCTCAGGTAATCAGCCCTGAAGCTCAAGTACTAGCAAGTGCTTCAACTGTTGAAAAAGCAGTTGCAGCCGAGCTAAAAGGTACTGGCAACGTAGACGCGGCCAAAGTGGTTGGTAAAACTATCGCAGAGCGTGCGATCGAGAAAGGCGTATCATCTGTCGCTTTCGATCGTTCAGGCTTTAAGTATCACGGCCGCGTACAGGCACTAGCTGACGCCGCTCGTGAAGCTGGCCTCCAGTTCTAAGGTTGGGAGTCAAGAATGGCAAACATCGAAGCGAAAGGCGGTGACCTGCAAGAGAAATTGATTGCAGTTAACCGTGTATCGAAAGTAGTTAAAGGTGGCCGTATCTTTAGCTTTACTGCATTAACTGTAGTGGGCGACGGAAACGGTAAAGTTGGCTTTGGTTATGGCAAAGCACGCGAAGTTCCAGCAGCGATTCAAAAAGCTATGGAAAAAGCGCGCCGTAACATGAGCACCATCGAGTTGAACGAAGGAACTTTGTTCCACCCTGTTAAAGGTCGTCACTCTGGTTCTCGCGTATATATGCAGCCAGCATCTGAAGGTACCGGTATTATTGCCGGTGGTGCAATGCGTGCCGTACTAGAAGTTGTAGGCGTACATAACGTACTGTCTAAAGCTTACGGTTCGACTAACCCTATCAACATCGTTCGCGCAACAATCGACGCGCTGGTGCACATGAAGTCACCTGCTCAAGTCGCTGCTAAGCGTGGATTGAGTGTTGAAGACATTCAGGGGTAATACACCATGGCTAAGAAGACTATTAAAGTAACTCAAACCAAAAGCTCAATCGGGCGCTTACCTAAGCACCGTGCAACGCTAACTGGTTTGGGTCTACGTAAAATCGGCCACACTGTTGAATTAGAAGATACTCCTTCTGTTCGCGGTATGGTTAACAAAGTTTACTACATGGTATCGGTGGAGGAATAAGATGCGTTTAAACAATCTATCTCCAGCAGAAGGCTCTAAGTCTACCGCTAAGCGTGTAGGTCGTGGTATCGGTTCTGGTCTTGGTAAGACCGGTGGTCGTGGCCACAAAGGTCAGAAGTCTCGTTCTGGTGGTATGCCGCGTGTTGGCTTTGAAGGTGGTCAAATGCCTTTGAAACAGCGCTTACCTAAGTTTGGCTTTACTTCACGTAAGTCACTTGTAAGCTCTGAAGTTCGTTTAAGCGAACTAGCCAAAGTAAACGGTGATGTCGTCGATTTGAACAGCTTAAAAGATGCGAACGTTATTTCTCGTAACATTCAGTTTGCGAAAATCGTACTTTCAGGTACCATTGAGCGCCCAGTGACTGTAAAAGGTCTAAGAGCAACCAAAGGTGCACGTGCAGCAATCGAAGCTGCCGGCGGAAAGATCGAGGAATAAGACGTCGATGGCAAAACCAGGAACTGAAAGAAACAACGCGAAAGGCGGACTTTCCGAGTTAAAGACCCGTCTACTGTTCGTGCTTGGTGCGATCATCGTATTTAGAGCGGGATCGTTTGTACCAATTCCTGGTGTTGACGCTGCTGTATTGGCTGAGGTCTTTAACCAGCAACAAGGTACCATCTTGAACATGTTTAACATGTTTTCTGGTGGTGCCTTAGAGCGAGCGTCCATCTTAGCGCTTGGTATCATGCCGTACATTTCGGCATCGATTATCATGCAGTTAATGACGGTCGTTCATCCTCACTTCATGGAACTCAAGAAGGATGGGGAAGCTGGTCGTAAGAAAATCAGTCAGTACACTCGGTATATGACATTAGTGCTCGCTACAATGCAGTCAATCGGTATCGCTACCGGTTTGCCTAATTTGGTTCCGGGGCTTGTGGTTAATCCAGGCTTTGGTTTCCTATTTGTAGCAGTGGTCAGTTTGGTTACCGGTACCATGTTCTTAATGTGGTTGGGTGAGCAAATTACTGAGCGTGGTATTGGTAATGGTATTTCAATCCTGATTTTTGCAGGTATTGTTGCGGGCTTACCGCCAGCCATTGGCCAAACTGCTGAGCAAGCGCGTCAAGGCGACCTGAACGTATTGGTATTACTGCTTATGGCGGTAATCGTATTTGCTGTAACTTATTTCGTGGTATTTGTGGAACGTGGACAACGCCGAATCGTCGTTAACTACGCAAAACGCCAGCAAGGCCGTAAGGTGTTTGCGGGTCAAAGCTCACACTTACCGCTTAAGATAAATATGGCGGGTGTAATTCCCCCTATTTTTGCATCAAGCATTATTTTGTTCCCAAGCACACTAGCTCAGTGGTTTGGTCAAAATGAAAGTATGACTTGGTTGAGTGATATCTCTTTAGCGTTATCACCTGGCCAACCGCTATACATTGTTTTGTATGCTGCAGCGATCGTGTTCTTCTGTTTCTTCTATACCGCGTTGGTATTTAATCCACGCGAAACAGCAGATAACTTGAAGAAATCAGGTGCGTTCATCCCGGGCATTCGTCCAGGCGAACAGACTTCGCGATACATTGATAAAGTGATGACTCGTTTAACCCTAGCGGGTGCGGTGTACATTACCTTTATTTGTTTAATTCCAGAGTTCATGCTGGTTACTTGGAACGTACCTTTCTACTTTGGCGGTACTTCCCTACTGATTATGGTAGTTGTACTCATGGACTTTATGGCACAGGTACAGACTCATATGATGTCTCATCAGTATGAATCTGTCATGAAGAAGGCTAACCTAGTGAACAAAGCGAATTTAGATCGCTATGGTCGCTAAGTTAAACGGAGTGATGAAATGAAAGTTCGTGCTTCCGTGAAGAAGATCTGCCGTAATTGCAAGATCATCAAGCGTAATGGCGTTGTTCGCGTGATTTGTGTTGAACCTAAACACAAACAGCGTCAAGGCTAAGAAAGAACCATTTGCCAGCCCTCACGAAGGGCTGGCAAATATTTTGTTTGCAAATTGTTCAACTGTTGAGTATCCTACCGGGCTTTTCGCAGTCGAACCTTTAATTATTTGGAGTGCATAGTGGCCCGTATCGCTGGCATTAACATTCCTGATCATAAGCACGCGGTTATCGCTTTAACCGCGATTTTCGGCATTGGCCGTACTAGCGCAAAAGCTATTTGTGCTAATACTGGCATCGCTGAAGATGTGAAGATCAAGGAACTAGACGAAGCTCAAATTGATTTGCTTCGTGAAGAGGTGGCTAAGTTCACCGTTGAGGGTGACCTCCGCCGTGAAGTTTCCATGAACATCAAGCGTCTTATGGACCTTGGTTGTTACCGTGGACTTCGTCATCGTCGTAGCCTTCCACTTCGTGGGCAACGTACTAAGACCAATGCGCGCACGCGTAAAGGTCCTCGTAAACCAATTAAGAAGTAACGGGAAGGTATAAGTTATGGCTAAAGTTCCGTCACGTTCTCGTAAACGCGTACGTAAACAAGTTGCAGATGGTATGGCTCATATCCATGCATCATTCAACAACACCATCGTCACCATTACAGATCGTCAAGGCAATGCGTTGTCTTGGGCAACTGCAGGTGGTTCTGGCTTCCGTGGTTCACGTAAGTCTACCCCATTTGCTGCTCAAGTAGCTGCAGAGCGCGCCGGTACTGCTGCGGCAGAATACGGTGTTAAAAACCTTGAAGTCTTTGTGAAGGGCCCGGGTCCAGGTCGTGAAAGTGCAATTCGTGCTTTAAACGCTGCTGGCTATCGCATCACTAACATTACTGATGTGACTCCGATTCCACACAATGGTTGTCGTCCTCCTAAGAAACGTCGCGTTTAATCGCATCTTAGGATAAGTTGGAGAAAGATCATGGCAAGATACTTGGGTCCTAAACTCAAGCTTAGCCGCCGCGAAGGAACTGATTTGTTCCTAAAAAGCGGTGTACGAGCGATTGATTCTAAGTGTAAGTTAGAAACTGCACCTGGACAACACGGCGCACGACGCGGTCGTCTATCAGACTACGGCGTTCAGTTACGTGAGAAACAAAAAGTTCGTCGTATGTACGGCGTACTAGAAAAACAGTTCCGCAACTACTACAAAGATGCGGCACGAATCAAAGGTAATACTGGTGAGAACCTACTGCAATTGCTAGAAGGCCGTTTAGATAACGTTGTTTATCGTATGGGCTTTGGTGCAACTCGTGCAGAGTCACGCCAGCTAGTTAGTCACAAAGCCGTTATGGTTAACGGTAGAGTGGTTAACATTCCATCATTCAAAGTTTCTGCGAATGATGTTGTAAGCATCCGAGAAAAATCTCAAAAGCAAGCCCGTATTAAGGCTTCTTTGGAATTGGCTGGCCAACGCGAGCAAGCCACTTGGGTTGAAGTAGACAGCGCGAAAATGGAAGGCGTATTTAAGCGTCAACCAGAACGCAGCGATTTGTCTGCTGAGATTAACGAACAGCTGATCGTCGAGCTTTACTCTAAGTAAAGCAACTTTTAAAGAGAGGACACAATGCAGGGTTCTGTTACAGAATTTCTTAAGCCACGTCTTGTTGATATTGAACAAGTTAGCCCAACACGTGCCAAGGTGACTTTAGAGCCACTCGAGCGTGGGTTTGGACACACATTGGGTAATGCGCTTCGTCGCATTTTGTTGTCATCCATGCCAGGATGCGCCGTAACTCAAGTTGAGATTGACGGTGTATTGCATGAATACAGCAGCAAGGAAGGCGTTCAGGAAGACATCCTAGAGATTTTGCTAAACCTTAAAGGCTTAGCGGTAAAAATCGAAGGAAAGGACGAGGCAGTTCTGACTTTATCTAAGTCGGGGACGGGCCCTGTAGTAGCTGGTGATATTACCCACGACGGTGATGTTACCATCATGAATCCGGATCATGTGATTTGTCACTTGACCGGCGAAACTGATATTAACATGCGTATTACAGTAGAACGTGGTCGTGGTTATGTACCGGCATCAGCCCGTGCGCAAACCGAAGACGATGAGCGTCCTATTGGACGTCTGTTAGTGGATGCTTCATTCTCACCAGTAGCTCGCATCGCATACAATGTTGAAGCAGCTCGTGTAGAACAACGTACTGACCTTGATAAACTGGTAATCGATATGACCACCAATGGTACACTCGACCCAGAAGAGGCAATTCGTCGTTCTGCTACTATTCTTGCTGAGCAACTAGAAGCCTTTGTTGAGCTTCGCGATGTTACTGAGCCAGAAGAGAAAGAAGAGAAGCCGGAATTCGATCCGATTTTACTACGTCCTGTCGACGATTTAGAGCTTACTGTACGTTCAGCTAACTGTTTGAAAGCTGAAGCGATTCATTACATCGGCGATTTGGTACAACGCACAGAAGTCGAGCTTCTTAAAACGCCTAATCTTGGTAAGAAATCTCTTACTGAAATTAAAGACGTTTTGGCATCTCGTGGGCTGTCGTTGGGAATGCGTTTAGAGAACTGGCCACCGGCTAGCCTTCTAGACGACCTATAAGCCAAGTTAGTACAGATACAAGTTAGAAGGATTAGGTCATGCGCCATCGTAAGAGTGGTCGTCAACTAAACCGCAACAGCAGTCATCGTCAAGCTATGTTCCGTAACATGGCAGGTTCTTTGGTTCGTCACGAAGTGATCAAAACCACTGTAGCTAAAGCGAAAGAATTGCGTCGCGTAGTTGAACCTTTAATTACACTTGCTAAAAGTGATAGCGTTGCAAACCGCCGTTTAGCGTTTGCTCGCACCCGCGACCAAGAAGTCGTAGGTAAATTGTTTAACGAATTGGGTCCTCGCTACCAGGAACGTCCTGGCGGTTATACCCGTATTCTTAAGTGCGGCTACCGCACCGGTGACAATGCTCCAATGGCATACATCGAGTTAGTAGATCGCCCAGTTGCTGAAGAAGTAGAAGCGGAAGCTGCTGCTGAGTAAGCTGACTGAATCAAAAAAACCGAGCTACGGCTCGGTTTTTTTGTATCTGAAATTCTACCTAAGCCTGTTAGAAGCTGCTAATTAGTGTGCCACTGGTTGTTCGACCCCTTAAGTTCATTCCTACTGTAACCCTTTGTATATCTAGCGTTTACCTCATGGCTCTATGATAAGTCTGCCAGCGTTGTAAAAAAAATGTGGCTAAAAAGTAACTCCTTGTGTACTATTGGTTAACACATGACAGCGTTGTCATTCTCCGTTGGAGAATGGGCATGGATAGAAAACAATTAAAAAAGTTATGGTTTAGTAAGGGAAACGAACATGCAGCCATCTACATTTAGACGTACTCTGCTCGCGACAAATATTGCACTGCTAATGGGCACCGCAGTCTCTTTTGGCGCGGTAGCTGAAGAAACAGCAGTAGAAGAAAAAGAAATTGAGAAAATCGAAGTTCGCGGTATGCGTGCCTCGATGAAAGCCTCGTTAAATGATAAACGATTCTCTAATGCAGTGGTTGACGCCGTTACCGCTGAAGATGTAGGTAAGTTTCCCGACTCAGATGTTGGCGAATCTCTAGGACGAATTCCCGGTGTTGCAGTGAATCGCCAGTTTGGTCAAGGGCAACAAGTTTCTATTCGTGGTGCTTCTTCACAACTTACTCGAACGCTGCTAAATGGCCATTCAGTAGCCTCTACCGGATGGTATGATCAACAATCAATTGATCGCAGTTTTAACTACAGTTTATTGCCACCTGAAATGGTGGGCGGTATCCAAG
The DNA here is from genome assembly GCF_002282895.1 of Paraferrimonas haliotis. GTDB lineage: Bacteria > Pseudomonadota > Gammaproteobacteria > Enterobacterales > Shewanellaceae > Paraferrimonas > Paraferrimonas haliotis. The sequence goes on along the minus strand of NZ_NRRB01000010.1, from coordinate 13,640 downwards.
TCTACAAGTCATCTCAAGCAGACCTAGCGGAAGGTGGAATTGGCGGAACAGTGATTGTGAATACTCGCAAACCGCTGGACCTAGAAGCAAATAGCGTATTCCTAAGTGCTAAAGGCGACTACGGCACAATTTCTAAAGAAATCGATCCAGAACTTTCAGGGTTGTATAGTTGGAAAAACGAAGACGAAAACTTTGGTTTCTTGATCTCCGCAGCCGGCTCGCAAATTAATTACCAACGTAATGGTATCGAGTCTTTGGTTGGTTGGGGCGACATCGTTCCAACAACCTTTGAACAAGAGCGCGAACGCTCAGCAATCAATGCGGCTGTGCAGTTTATGCCAACCGACAGTTTAACATTCGGCTTAAACGTTATGGCTTTGGATATGAAGGCGAATAACGCGAATACCTCTCTATTTGTTATGTTCCCAGACGATAAAGACGCGGCTTGTGAGCAAAAGAATGCTTCGGGTACTTGTGTGTTCTATCGACGGGACGGAATGGGCGCTAACCCAGGATGGGCTCAAACGTGGGCCCGTCAAGCGAGCATGGACTCCAATACCATCGATTTGGATTTCAAGTACGAGCACGATGCTTTCACATTGGAAGGTCGAGTAGGCAACACTAAATCGGAAGGTGGTACCGACATCACCGCTAATTATGGCTTTTGGCTAGGTAAGCCATCAGATTATGCTGGAACCTATGACGCGACCGGTAAAATTATCGATATAAACATTGCCAACAAAAACTTCTCTGCTGACGACTTCACTGGTCAGTTAGAGCCAGCAGGTTGGGCTTTGAAGAAACAACCTAATTCCGATGAAGAAACCTACGCTCAATTCGACATTACGGTACCGGTTAATTGGGGCTTTGTAAGTGCTATGAAGACCGGTGTCCGCTATGCAGACCATGACGTTAAGCAAGAGACCTTGCCGGCTAATGTCGTTGGGATCCCTGCTCAAGACGCAAGCGCTTACTACTCAGGGCAAGTGTCATCAGGTGCAGGTTTCACTCTCCCGAAACCTAATCTTGATGCCATGCTTGATGGCGCATTCGCTGCGGTAGATGGCTTTTCTACCGATGGCACCGTATACAAATCAGGGTACGGTACCATTAATGAAAAGAACCTAGCGCTTTACGTTATGGCCGATTTTGAAGCGGATAGAGTTCGCGGTAACTTTGGCGTTCGCTATGTCAAAACCGATGCCTCTTCAGATTACTTTATGCTGCAGGCGGATGGCTCTTATGCAAACACTCTAAGCACAGCTGAAGCGGACTACAGCGAGGTTTTGCCAAGCTTTAACATCGCTTACGACCTAGCAGATGATCTTATCTTACGCGGTTCTGCAGCACAGGTTATTTCACGCCCGAACTACGCTGACATGTTTGCCTCTAGTTCACTTGTTGGTTATGCCGACGGTACAGCGGGTAACGAAGTGGTCAATACCGGTAACATTGCGCTGAACCCGTTTAAAGCGACTCAGGCAGATTTAGGCGTTGAGTGGTACTTCAGTGAAGATGGTTTAGCCAGCATTGGTTATTTCTATAAAGACATTACGTCATTTATCACCAACGATCAGATACTCGGGCAATCAATTGGTATTGTGGACCCAGATTCTGGTAAAGATGAATGGACGGTTTCAACTAAGAAGAACGGTTCTGGCGGCAAGATCAACGGTATTGAAGCTCAAATTCAAGATTACTTTGATAACGGTCTTGGATATTCTGCGAACTACACCTATGCCGATTCCAGCGCTCCTGCAGAAAACTACCCTGACTTAGTCGAAGTATTCTCCGATTCGTCAAAACATACGGTTAACTTAGTCGGTTACTATGAACTTGAGCGTTTCTCGGCTCGTGCTGCATATAACTGGCGTTCTGAGTATATGATACGCGAGTTGCCTGGATTCTATGGTAACCGAGAGCATCAGTCTTATGGTACGGTAGACTTGAGTGCTAGCTATAACTTCACTGACTATTTAGCAATGACGTTTGAAGTGGTTAATTTACTAGAAGAAGACAGTGTGCAACTGGGCGTAGCACCAGGTGCTGCGGAGGTTAAACCAGAATTGAAAGACGGTTACCCAGCATGGTACTTCGAGGGTGAAGCTCGTTACACGGTTGGTTTAACATTACGCTTCTAAGTAAGCAATAACCATCGTGGAAACGTACTTTAATAGCCCAGCTTCTGCTGGGCTATTCTATTTTTTGTAGGACAAACTAAGGAGTCGGTTTGAGTACGTTTTCTATCGCTATCATCGGTGGTGGCACAGCAGGGTGGTTGGTTCTCAATCATATAGCGCACTCTGTTTGGTCAGATAAAGTATCACTTACCCTAATTGAATCGCCTGATATTCCGAGCGTTGGTGTAGGTGAGGGTACCGTTCCCTCTATCAGAAAGTCGTTACAGAGCTTTGGCATTTCTGAAACCGACCTTATTAGACGTTGCGACGCGACGTTCAAGCAATCGATCCAGTTTGTTAACTGGCTGGATGCCAATCGCCACGGTCGCCTAAATCAGTATCATCACTTGTTTGATGCACCTAACGCCACTTGGGAGCCTTTGATTCAGCACTATTTAGCCGAGCCTGAACTGGATTTCGCCCACTTAGTGTCCGCTCAAGCGTCTTTGTGTGATGAGTTAAAAGGCCCAAAGAATATTACGATGGCTGAATATCAAGGGGCCTCGAGCTATGCCTACCATTTAAATGCCGCTAAGTTTGCACAGCTGTTAGCCGATAACGTTAAATCGAAGTTTAAAATAGAACATGTTCGCGCAAATGTAGTGGACGCGAGCTTGTTTGCAAACGGTTATATTCGCTCATTGCATCTTGACCAAGGTATTGGAGAGCAAGCGTTCGACTTCTATGTCGACTGCAGTGGCTTCGAGTCAGTGCTCATAAGCAAAACCTTGAATGTTCCCTTGGTGGATGTGTCTGATACTTTGCTTGTCAATAAGGCGATAGTAACGCAAGTACCCACGTCACTAGACAGCGAAATCCCCCCTTATACAAAAGCGACGGCACACCAAGCTGGTTGGATTTGGGATATTGCCCTTACCGAACGTCGAGGCGTCGGGTTTGTTTATTCGGATAATCATCTAGATAACGAGCAAGCTGCACAGAAGTTAGATCGTTACCTGCAAGGTAAGCTAGCGGATTTGCCGCACCGAACCATTGATATGAAAGTTGGATTTCGTCAACAATTCTGGAAGAACAACTGCGTCGCTATGGGACTGGCTCAGGGGTTCTTGGAACCAATTGAAGCCACATCGATCTTGCTGACGGATATGGCTGGAGAATATCTGGCTCAAAGGCTCCCTACCGCCACTAACGCTCTACCTATGTTGCAAAAGCGGTTTAATGACACCATGAGCTATGCCTGGGAACGGGTGGTTGAATTTGCCAAGCTCCATTACTTGCTTTCCGATAGAGAAGATTCAGCCTTTTGGAAAGATAACCGTGCAGCTCACTCCATTCCAGACGAGTTAGCGAGTAGGTTAGCTTTGTGGCAACAGTATCCCCCATCGACTCAAGACTTTTTTTCCCGTTACGAAGTGTTTAATGCGGAGAATTATCTGTATGTTATGTATGGAATGAAATTCAAATCGAAACCGGGATCGCTATCAATTGAACAGAGGCGACACCTCGTCAACATACAAGAGCAGCTAGAAACTTATCGGCAACAATTGGTTAAGGCTATGCCGAGCCATCGAGAATTGATCAACAAAATTCATCAATATGGATTGCAAAAACAATAACTAAAACGCCAAACGAGCAAGGAGACGCCATGTCGATTTCACTATTGGATCCCATTAAACACAATAATATTAAAATTTCGGACACCGATTACTCTCATGTTGCTACCCAGCAAATTGTGGCGATAACCGCCATGGAGTTTGATAAAGCGGCAACGGAATACCCAATCGTGTTTATAAAAAACTCTGAGACTGGAGCCTTTCAGGCGGTTGCAATGCTTGGGCTAAAACCCCAGCAAAATTTAAGTGTGCAGCAGGGTAATTGGCAAGGTTTGTATATTCCAGCGGTAGTTAGAGATTACCCCCTTGCGGTCATTCATAATCCAGATGAGCAAAATAAACTTTGGATCGGCATTCGGGAAGATGCTCCTGAAGTCAGCGAAACAATGGGCAATCCTTTGTTTAATGGCGACTCCGAATCTGATTATTTATCCACTCGAAAAAACGAATTGGTGGCAAACTTTGAAGACAATGCTACGACTCAGGCTATCGTGTCTCATTATGCAAACTTAGATTTGTTTTCCAACCAAAGCCTAACCATTAACGTCGGCCAAGAAAAGCGCACCATAAACGGCATTTATGTGATCGATCAAGAGAAGCTCAATGGTTTGTCGGATGAGCAATTTTTAGACCTAAAAAACCGCGGTCTGTTAGCGCCAATATACACCCACCTTACGTCGTTAAACCAATTCCATCGACTCGCAAGGCTTGAGTTAAATCAAAGCTAAAAAGCAAATGCTATGCACAGACGTAAAAAAGGCTGCCCCTAGGCAGCCTTTTAGCGTGTAGATGCACGTTAGTAACTCGAGCCACTCACTTGAGTTTCAGAGTACTCTAGCTGTTCGTGGCTTTTGCCCATGGCTTCTGCAACTTCAGGTGGCATGTAGTTTTCATCGTGTTTTGCTAACACTTCAGAAGCCACCAACACGTTACCTTCCCCAAGTACACCCTGAGCAACAATGCCTTGCCCTTCTCGGAATAGATCCGGAAGTAGGTCGTCGTAAGTTACCATGATCTCACCGCCGGCGGCATCGTGAATAGCGAACTCAACGTGCAAGCTGTCTGGGTCGCGCTGCAAGGTACCTATGGTGACCATGCCGCCGACGCGGATGCGTTGACCAACCTCTGGGCGCTCACCGGTGTCCGGTTTACCGTTTACAATTTCTGTTGGTGTGTAGAACAAGTTTAGGTTCGAGTTCAATGCATACAACAACAAGGATGCGATGGCGGTGACACCTGCTAACAATGCGACTGCAAAGACAAGGCGTTTTTTACGTCTTGGGTTCATTACTTATTACTCCGGTTTTGGCGTAAGCGCTCTTCACGCTTAATTTTGTCGCCGATTTCTTTTAATACTTTTGATTTTTTTGTCAGGCTTTGCACAATTAAAATGGCAAGCGCTGAAGCAGATATTCCATAGGCTAACCACACGTAAAATGCGTACCCGCCCATGTTGATAAAGTCAGCAAAACTGTCGAACTGCATTTATTTGACTCCTTCTTGCGTAGCAAGTTCACGAACCCATGGACGCATTGCGTTACGGGCTAAAATTTCTGCGCGGAAGCGAACTAAAGTTAACGCGCCAAACATAAGACCGAAGCCAAATATATTTATTAACAGTGGGTATAGCATGTCAGATGACATAGCCGACTCTTCGGTAATCTTGATGGTTGCCGGCTGATGTAGCGAACTCCACCATTCAACAGAATACTTGATGATTGGAATATTAATTACACCAACTACCGCCAAGATTCCTGCTGCGCGAGCGGCCAACACTTTGTCTTCAAAGGACGCATACAAGGCAATGACACCCAGATATAAGAATAGCAGAACCAGCTCGGCCGTTAGGCGAGCATCCCAAACCCACCAAGCGCCCCACATTGGTTTACCCCAAGTAGCACCGGTAATAAGCGCAATAAAGGTAAATACGGCACCAATCGGAGCCATAGCGGCAGCAGCCCAGTCGCATTGCTTGTATTGCCATACCAAGCCGATGAATGCGGTAATCGCCATGGACATATAAACCATCATCGACATTGATGCGGCAGGCACGTGAATATAAATAATTCGAAAGCTGTCACCTTGCTGATAATCCGCTGGGGCGAATAATAGTCCCCAACCGGTACCAGTAACAATCGCAGCGATTGCAGCGGCTGCTACCCAGGGAAGAATCTTACCCGCTAGGCGATAAGCGTTTTCTGGATTAGCGTAAGGGTGTAACCATTTCCACATTTTAGTTTGTACTCACACGCAATGAGGCGCCAATTGCAATTGGAGCCAAGGTTAAAGAACCGGCTAACATCGCACCTATAATTGCGAGTTGGCCGCCATAAGACATATTCATGCTTGCAGCGTCAATGGCGCTGGTAGCAAAAATCAATACCGGTATATACAGCGGTAATATTAATAAACTAAGCAGTACGCCGCCTTTGCGTAATCCAACCGTAAGCGCTACACCAATGGCGCCAATAAGGCTTAACACTGGAGTTCCAATAGCGAGAGTTGCCATAAGGGCCCCGTAGCTATGTTCGTCTAAATGCAATAATACAGCAAGTAGTGGTGCTACTAAGATGACAGGAACGCCGGTTAGGATCCAGTGTGCCAGCACTTTTGCTAGTGCCATTAATGCAAGAGGCTGAGGGCTGAGCATCATTTGCTCCAAGCTGCCATCGGCAAAATCAGCTTTAAACAAGCGCTCTAGTGATAGTAACGATGCAAGTAGAGCTGCTACCCAAATAATCCCTGGAGCAATGCGCGATAAAATGTTTGCGTCTGGGCCAATGGCTAAAGGAAATAGGGTGACCACGATGATGAAAAATAAAATCGGGTTCCAAATATCGCCTTGATGGCGGATTGCAATTTGGATATCGCGTTTCAATACCGTGTAAAAGGCTTTGCTGTAACTAATTTTTTTGTTCATGAATCAGCGCTCTTATATGTATTGATACTCAAGACAAATTTTCTTGTATTGACGATTTTCTTCCAAAGACAAGTCTTGGTGTGTCGTGATCACGACGCAACCACCGGCCGCAGCATGTTTCAAAAGCATTTGTTCGAGCTCGGCTACGCCTTTCTTGTCGATTGCAGTAAAGGGTTCATCGAGAATCCAAATCTTGCAGTCAGAGTTCCATAAACGTGCCAGCGCGGTACGGCGATGTTGCCCTGCTGATAAATGGCCAGCCGGTGCCTCTTCAAAACCGGTTAAATTGACTTTTGAGAGAATCTCACGGGTATCGAAACCGTCGTATCCTGAAATCTTTAGATTAAAATCGAGGTTTTCTTCAGCGGTCAACTCGCTCTTCACTCCGGGAAGGTGGCCGAAATAAAGCAAGTCAGCATTATACGCATCACGTTCTTCAGTGATCGGCTGTTCTTTATATAAGATGTCTCCAGCATATGGGCGTGACAGTCCCGCCATAATTCTTAGTAAGCTGGTTTTGCCGGAGCCATTTGGGCCTTCGATCTGAACAATATCGCCGGCACAAATATCAAAGCTTAGCTCATCAAATAAAATGCGTTCTTCACGAATGCAGGTAAGCTTTCGTGTAGACAATAGTGGATTGGCGGTTGTGTTAGTCACTTTTCCCTCTGAAAAATCGACCTTAAACAAGTGCGCTAAATGCTAACATAATTGAACGGTTATGCCGCATTTTGACCAAGTTAAATTATCAGCAATTTGACCTAGTGCAGATTCTCAAGATCTTTGTGAAACTTTTTGATTAATCGCTAATGTAACTAATCTGAGCTCTTGTTAACAACCGCGCAAGCACATGAGAACTTCGTCACAAAAAGATGAGTTTTTGTGGTAAATGGTGTAACCTGTCCAAGCATTCAGTATCTGTTATGCATCATAAAGCAATTAATTTGCTGAAAAATAAAGAATTTTGGAACAAACGGGAATTACATCATGAAAAAATTGGTTTATATGGCTGCCGCCGTTGCGATGGGTCTTTCAGGAAACGTATTGGCTCAAGACGCTGAAGCTATCTACGCCAAAGCATGCCAAGTTTGTCACGATATGGGCGTTGCAGGCGCTCCTAAGAAAGGTGATGCTGCGGCTTGGGAACCTCGTCTACAAAAAGGTATGGACAACCTTGTGCTTTCTATCAAGCAAGGCATGAATGCGATGCCTCCAGGTGGCATGTGCACCGATTGTAGCGATGACGATTACAAAGCTGCGATTGAGTACATGGCTAAATCTAAGTAATTAAGATTACAATCGCACCATAAGAAAAGGCGACCAGTAGGTCGCCTTTTTTGTGGTCATTCGACTGTTATGGAATGACTTGGTCAATAACTAACTTGTGAGTAGTCGTATCACCAACGGTTACGGTTTCAAGTAATCCTTGAAGGTCGCCACTGTCTGCACGAATATCGCCGTTGTGAGACACGGTCGCGATAACTTCCACTACTTCAGCACTGCTGATTGTCATTTGCGGGCTCATCGCCTTAGTATCATCGAGTATAACGGTCGTTGGTAATGCTGAAATTCCTAAGCGAACCGCCGCTAGAGGCATACCACCACCTTGATGACGGGCATAAATGAAGACCATATCAGTTGGTCGCAGTTGATCTCTAAGCGCATCTGCCACAGTCACTTCAACTTCAACTTTTTGATCACCTACTGCTGCAGCTGGTAATGACGTTGCGCTAGACTCTTCGCGAGCCTTGGCGTGAGTTGCATCGTCAGGCATTTCACCGGTGGCTGCATTTTGGTGTACTGCGTCGTTTGGCATAGTGCTGTCACCTTGCCCCAAACGGGTTTGCGCCGTTTGGATCGCATCCAATATTGCCGCTCTGTCGATGTCGGTACGTTCGCCGTTTAATATGGCTGTCCAAGCATCAATCGCTTGCTGATATTCGGCTTTAAAGAACGCATCCATAGCAACTAAAAGCAGCGTGGAAGGGTCGTTTGCATCCAATTCAAGCGATTGATCAATAATGGCTTGAATCTCTGGAGTGATGTTTTGATTGGCCATGTAGTACATAGCAGTCGCTTTGGGTCCTAACAATTCAGAGTGAGTGCCCACTAACTCCATTACCTTATCAAAAGCGGCAATTGATTGCGGATACTTGCTGGCTGACATGTAAGCATGACCTAAGTTAAACCATGCCTGGCTGTTGTCAGGTTGAGCTTGAACCTGCGCTTCAAACATTTGCACACGTTGCTGCATCAATTGGTTTGGATCCATGCCAGCGTGTGGATCTTGCTCTCTTTGGACGGTCGGAGAGTTAGTTGCTTGCTCATAAGCACCAAGTTGATGGTACATGTAGCCGACAATCGCAAATAACGCTACGGTCATAATACCCGGCCACAAAGGTGACTTGTGCTTACTTTCATTGCTCAAGGATTCGTCTTCTTTATCCTGAACGTCTTGCAGTAGCGCCATTTCAAGTTCTTGCTTTAACGCATCGAACTCTTGTTGGTCTAGTTCACCCTCTTGTAACTCTTTTTCGAAAGCAGCTAAGCGTTCGTTAAACAGTTCAAGGTTAGTTTGATGTCGTACGCCGGCTTCTTCTTTCTCATTCAGCTTTTGTTGGCGTAGGTGCGGAACCCAAATGAGCGCTAGTCCAACTACTAATACAAGCGCGATAAATATCCAAAATGTATGCATGGCTATCTTTTCGTTGATTAATGAATGTGTATAGGTCGAAACCTATTGTGCTGACATTAGGGTACACGTAAACAGGAATTATCAACAAGTAATATGCTTTTTGCGGCAAAATTAATCATGAGTATTGCGTCCTGCCTCACAGTTCAGTCGTGATAATAAAAAACTAACGAAACTTTCTTGAAACTCGCTTGTCACAACGGTAGTTTGCTCTTTTTCTAGCCAAACCTTGCGACTAATTCCCTATTTTTAACGTGGAATTAAAGTTTGGATAATGCGACCAGTAACCCATAATTGAACCATTAGGGGAGACATGACCGCATGCAAACACTAAAATGAAAAAACACGATTTGCTAATGTATTTGTTAGCGGAGATTATGATCCGGAGAATCGGGTCATGGTACCAAGAAGTACGCTTGCAAGAGTAATTATTAACTATTGAGGTAATCTCATGATCCCAGAGTTAGGGCATTTTTCACTTATTATTGGTTTGGCGTTTGCCATGCTGTTAAGTGTGGTCCCATTAGTTGGTGTGGCGCGTAAAGATCAATATCTAGTTCGCTACGCATGGCCGTTAAGCTACGGCATGTTCGCTTTCATCACCCTTGCGGTAATAGCGTTAGGCTATTCGTTTGCAGTTGATGATTTCTCGGTAGCATATGTTGCCCATCATTCGAATTCTCAGTTGCCTATTTTCTTTAAAATAGCAGCGGTTTGGGGTGGTCATGAAGGCTCCCTATTATTCTGGGTGTTCTCTTTATCAGTTTGGACGGCCGCAATTGCGATGTTCAGTAAAGGACTTGAAGAAGTCTTTACTGCTCGAGTTCTAGCCATTTTGGCGATGATCACGGTTGGCTTCTGCTTGTTTATGTTGCTAACCTCCAGCCCGTTCGAACGCTTAAATCCAATTCCTTTGGAAGGGCGCGATCTTAACCCAATGCTGCAGGACGTGGGTCTAATTTTCCATCCTCCAATGTTGTACTTGGGATACGTTGGCTTCTCAGTGAGTTTTGCATTTGCCATCGCCGCGTTGATGAGCGGACGTTTGGATTCTGCTTGGGCTCGTTGGAGCCGTCCGTGGACACTGGCTGCATGGGTCTTCCTTACCGGCGGTATTTCACTCGGTTCTTGGTGGGCTTATTACGAGCTTGGCTGGGGCGGCTGGTGGTTCTGGGATCCAGTAGAAAATGCGTCCTTTATGCCTTGGTTGATCGGTACTGCACTTCTGCACTCGGTTATTGTGACAGAGAAACGTGGCACGTTCCGTAACTGGACAGTACTTCTGTCTATCTTTGCATTCTCTTTAAGCTTACTCGGTACCTTCATTGTACGTTCTGGTGTTCTAACATCGGTTCACTCATTCGCAGCTGATCCTAGCCGTGGTATGTTTATTCTACTGCTTCTTGGTATCGCTATTGGTGGCTCGCTCATCCTGTTTGCAATGCGCGCCTCTGAAATGAGCAGCCCAGCGAAGTTTGAGTTGTGGTCTAAAGAAACCATGCTGCTCACCTGTAACGTATTGCTTACCGTAGCCTGTGGTACCGTGTTACTCGGTACGCTGTATCCATTGCTTATTGATGCTCTCGGCATGGGTAAGATTTCAGTAGGACCTCCATACTTTAACGCGGTGTTTGTCCCAATTACCTTTGTGTTAATGGTCTTTATGGGTATCGGTCCAATTATTCGTTGGAAACGCTCTAAAGAGGGTGAGTTGAAGCGCCAGTTAATGCCGCTAGCGATTGTTGCATTGATTGTAGGTGCTGCGACTCCTTTCTTGGCCGGCGGTGAGTTTAACGGCTGGGTATTCTTTGGTATCGCGTTGGCGACATGGGTAGCACTTACTTCATTGCGTGAAGTGTATAACCTAACTAAAGAAAAAGACGGTGGTTTTAGTAACCGTCGTTTAGGCCGAAGCCAGTTAGGTATGGCGGTAGCTCACTTAGGTATTGCTATGGCAGTAGTTGGTGGCACTATGGTGTCTAACTACTCTGAAGAAATCAGTGTTCGCTTAGGTCCTGGTAAAAGTGCCGAAGTGGCGGGTTACACCTTCCACTATCTAGAAACTAAGCGCGTTCGTGGTCCGAACTATACGGCTGATCAAGGCCAAATCCGTGTTGAATACGATGGTAAAGAAATCGCATTCTTACGTCCTGATCGTCGTCAGTACAATGTTCGTACCATGGATATGACCGAGGCAGGTATTGATTGGGGCTTCTTCCGTGACTTATACGTAACCATGGGTGACCCAATTGGCGCCGGTGATTACGCGGTTCGCCTTAACTACAAGCCGTTTGTTCGTTGGTTGTGGATTGGTTCTTTGGTTATGATGATCGGTGGCTTCTTAGCGGGTTCCGATAAACGTTATCGTCCTAAGAAGACAGTTAGTGATACAGACTCAACAGGCATCAGCAACGCTAAGCCTGTGGCTGCGGAGAAGTAAACTATGAAAGGCATGAAGTTCTTACCGTTAGGAATTGCTGCGGCTTTATTGGGTATTTTTGCTTATGCGCTAATCGAAATTGGCAATGGCAATTATAACCCTAATGAGTTGGACTCAGCGTTGATCGGTAAACCCGTTCCAGCGTTTAACCTTGAAGATGTACTGCGTCCTGGTGTTGTATTGGACAATGACAGCATTAAGGGCGAGATAGCGTTATTAAACGTGTGGGCGACTTGGTGTCCTTCATGTAAGTACGAGCATCCTTATTTAATGCGATTGGCACGTCAAAATATCGTGCCAATCATTGGCATTAACTATAGAGACGAACGCCAGTTAGCGATTGCAGAAATGAATCGCACTGGCGACCCATACTCGCTTAACATTTATGATAAGGATGGTCGTCTAGGTCTTGACCTTGGCGTATACGGTGCACCAGAAACCTTCATTATCGATGAAGACGGTATCGTTCGCTATCGCTATGCAGGGCCTATCGATGAGCGTATTTTCAATAGTGTACTACTGCCAGTTATTCAAGATCTAAAAGCGAAGAAGCTTGTTAAGGAAAACGCGTAATGAAAAAGTTTGCAATTTCTATTGTATCGGCCTTGTTGGTGCTTGGTTTGAGTATGAGCGTGGCGTTAGCTACGCCAGTTGATACTTACGAGTTTAAAACGCCGCAAAATCAGAAACGAGCAATAAAACTGGCTGAAGAATTGCGCTGTCCACAGTGTCAAAACCAAAACCTGATTGACTCTAACTCTCCAGTAGCGCACGACTTGCGCCTGGAAGTCTATCAAATGGTTGATGCTGGTAAGAGTGATGCAGAGATTGTTGAGTTTATGACCAGCCGGTACGGTGACTTTGTTTTATATAAGCCGCGCTGGGAACCAAAAACGTTAATTCTCTGGTTGGGACCTCTTGGTTTGCTCTTGTTCGGTGGTGCATTGTTATATCGTTTTGTACGTAAAAGCCGCATCAATACGACAGAAAAAGTTGAAATATCAGCTGAGCAACGCGCCGAATTAGATGCTTTATTAAAGCGAGACAAATAAAAGTGAAACCATTATCGATATTGGTTGCCTTTTTAACATTAACGCTGGCTTCGGCCGGCGTTAATGCTTATCCGGGCATGCAACCGAAAACGGAAAAACCTCAATCCAGTGTGGATCGCATCACGCAATTGGATGAACCTTTCGCAATCGAGAACGTTGTGTTTACCGATGCCGACGGTAAAGAGCTATCAGTAGATAGCTTTAAAGGTAAGGTAGTGATGATTAACTACTGGGCGACCTGGTGTCCACCTTGTATTAGAGAAATTCCAGCACTTAAAAAGCTCGAACAATCTGTAAACGATGACGATTTCGTCTTCTTGCCTGTTTCTATAGATTTGGAAGGTAAGGCAAAAGTCGACCAATTTTTAAAAGACTATCAAATTGGTGAATTTCACTCGTATTACGATCCAAAGCAAAGTTCTGGTAGTGTCTTTCCTTTAGATGTGATTCCAGCAAGCTTTATCCTAAACAGAAAAGGCGAACTGGTGGCGTTTGCTCGTACCTATATTGAATGGGATGATCCTAAAGCACTGCAGCTGATTCAAAGCTATTTGAATCAAAAATAGCCGAAACGCTAACTAATCCGCCAATTAGAACAAAAGATCGCCAAGCGATCTTTTTTTATATAAAAACCCCTTGCGCTAAATAATCAGCGCCCTATAATGCGCATCCACTGACACGGCACAGGGCCAAACAGCCACTGAATAAGCCCGAGTCAGTCGACCCAATAAGCGCCTTGAAAAAAGTTTTCAAAAAGCACTTGACGGTCGAAGGGAAACGCG